>NZ_CP026514.1:0-2400000 GCF_002953935.1 Arthrobacter sp. PGP41
GTTTTGAGGGAACCGATTGATGACAGTAGACGAAGCCAACCACGCCAATACTGTCGGAAGTTCCTGGCGGCGCGTTGTCAGCCTGCTGGAACAGGACCACCGCGTTTCACCGCGGCAGCGCGGCTTTGTCATCCTCGCCCAGGCGCAGGGCCTGATCGGGTCCACCCTCCTGGTGGCAGTTCCCAACGAACTCACCCGCGAAGTGCTCCAGACCCAGGTCAAGGACGCCCTGGATGACGCACTGCACAACGTTTTCTCCGAGGACATCCGGTGCGCGATCGACGTGGACACGGACCTGGTGCCTATCCACAAAGAACCCGAGCCCGTCGTCGTCGAGCCGTCCTTCTCCCCGGACCAGCTCATCGAGCAGAAGCCGCAGCCCATGCTGCCCAGCACTTCCCACGAGTTCGGCCGCCTGAACCCTAAGTACGTCTTCGACACGTTCGTCATCGGCTCCTCCAACCGCTTCGCGCACGCAGCGGCCGTCGCCGTCGCTGAAGCACCGGCGAAGGCCTACAACCCGCTGTTCATCTACGGTGATTCCGGGCTGGGCAAGACGCACCTGCTGCACGCCATCGGCCACTACGCCCGCCGGCTCTACAGCGGCATCCGCGTCCGCTACGTCAACTCCGAAGAGTTCACCAACGACTTCATCAACTCCATCCGTGACGATGAAGGCGCCAGCTTCAAGACCACGTACCGCAACGTGGACGTACTGCTCATCGATGACATCCAGTTCCTCGCGGGCAAGGACCGGACGCTGGAGGAGTTCTTCCACACGTTCAATTCCCTGCACAACAACAACAAGCAGGTGGTCATCACCTCGGACCAGCCGCCCAAGCTGCTGGCAGGATTCGAGGACCGCATGAAGTCCCGCTTTGAGTGGGGCCTCCTCACGGACATCCAGCCGCCCGAACTCGAAACCCGCATCGCCATCCTCCGCAAGAAGGCCCTGAGCGAAGGGCTTTCTGCTCCGGATGACGCGCTGGAGTACATCGCGTCCAAGATCTCCAGCAACATCCGCGAACTTGAAGGTGCCCTGATCCGGGTCACTGCCTTTGCAAGCCTCAACCGCCAGCCTGTGGACGTGGCACTTGCGGAAATGGTCCTCAAGGACCTCATTACCGACGACGGCGCCCAGGAGATCACGTCCAGCCAGATCCTCCAGCAGACCGCCGAGTACTTCAAGCTGAGCATGGAAGAGCTGTGCAGCAAGTCGAGGACCCGGACCCTGGTGACAGCACGCCAGATTGCCATGTACCTGTGCCGCGAGCTCACCGATATGTCGCTGCCCAAGATCGGCCAGGAACTTGGCGGCCGCGACCACACCACCGTGATCCACGCCGACCGGAAGATCCGCGAGCTGATGGCGGAACGGCGTGTGATCTACAACCAGGTGACAGAGCTGACCAACCGGATCAAGCAGCAGCAGCGCGACTCCTAGCCGGCGCACCCATACCTTATTAACAGGTGCATGTGGATAAGCCTGTGGATACTTAAGGGGACAACCGCGGTTAATGGGCTTAAAACCCTTAAGGCGCCTGTGGATTCGAGAAATCGCGAAAAATCTTGTCCCCATCCACACCCTGTTTAAAACCTGCGCCACCCACACTGGATGAACAGGGCTTAACCCCTGAATCCCGCGGCAGGGGAAGGTTATCCACAGTTTCCACAGCAGTTATTAACACTACTAATCCCAAGAAATTGAAATCCCTCAAACAACAAGACCTCCGCGCTCGTCCAGACCACACCGGGCCGGGCGGCCCTTCGGGCAGCGGAGAGCATCGGGGATGGGTTAATCCCCGATCTTCCGGCTAAGCTGTCAGCAGCGCTCCCATCCTTGGGTTTTCGTGTGGTTCCTGCAGCACGGACCATGCAGGTTCAGGTGGTGGGGCACCCCACTTTTAGGAACTGCCTGCGGGTAGTTCCAGGTCTTATGGCAGCAGCAATGAAAGGCGGCACCCTTCCGTGAAGTTCAGAGTCGATCGGGACGTCCTGGCAGAAGCCGTCACCTGGACAGCCCGGTCGTTGTCTCCGCGGCCGCCTGTGCCAGTCCTGTCCGGCCTGCTGTTGAAGGCTGAAGCCGGCACGGTCAGCCTCTCCAGCTTTGACTACGAGACCTCTGCCCGCCTGGAAATCGCAGCTGACGTCAGGGACGAAGGCACCATCCTGGTATCCGGCCGGCTCCTGGCGGACATCTGCCGCAGCCTCCCTTCGGCACCGGTGGACGTCGAAACGGACGGCAACAAGGTCACCCTGACCTGCCGTCGAAGCAGCTTCCACCTCGCCACAATGCCCGAGGCCGAGTACCCCCCGCTTCCTGCGCTCCCGGCAATCAGCGGAACTGTCCCCGGTGATTCCTTCGCCCAAGCGGTGTCACAGGTCATCATTGCCGCCAGCAAGGATGACACCCTCCCCATCCTCACCGGTGTGCGGATGGAGATCGAGGACGACCTCATCACGCTGCTCGCCACTGACCGATACCGCCTTGCCATGCGCGAAGTGCCGTGGAAGCCGGTCACCCCGGGCATCTCCACCAGCGCCCTTGTCAAGGCAAAAACCCTGAACGAAGTCGCCAAGACCCTCGGTAACAGCGGGGACATCAACCTTGCACTCGCCGACGACGACAGCAGGCTTATCGGTTTCGAGAGCGGCGGACGAACCACCACCTCGTTGCTGGTGGACGGGGACTACCCCAAGATCCGCTCGCTGTTCCCGGACTCGACTCCCATCCACGCGACAGTGCAGACCCAGGAGCTTGTTGAAGCGGTACGCCGCGTCTCCCTGGTGGCTGAACGTAACACCCCCGTCCGTCTCGCGTTCACCCAGGGGCTCCTGAACCTGGACGCCGGCACCGGAGAGGACGCCCAGGCATCCGAGGAACTCGAGGCCCAGCTTTCCGGTGACGACATCACGGTGGCCTTCAACCCCCACTACCTGGTGGAAGGCCTCAGCGTGATCGAGACCAAGTTCGTCCGGTTCTCGTTCACCACTGCGCCCAAACCGGCCATGATCACAGCCCAGGCGGACGCCGACGGCGAGGACCAGGATGATTACCGCTACCTCGTGATGCCCGTCCGCCTCCCCAACTAGCACCCTCCAACTAGGTAGCGCTAAGTGTCGTTTTGGAGGTTCAAAACGACACTTAGCGCTACCTAGTTGGGAACACGGTCCCGCAGCCACACCTCTAGCGCAGAAACGAGTTCCAGAATGCACATTGGACTGATCGGCCTTGGCAAAATGGGATTCAACATGCGCGAACGGCTGCGCAAGGGCGGCGTGGAGGTCACCGGTTTCGACCGGAACCCGGACATCACCGACGTCGCGACCCTTGATGAGCTTCTTGCCGCAGTCCCGGTTCCGCGGCTGATCTGGGTCATGGTTCCCGCCGGCGCAATCACGGACGCCGTCATCACCGAGCTCGGCGAAAAGCTGGACCAAGGCGACCTGGTGATCGACGGCGGCAATTCCCGCTTCACCGAGGACCAAAAGCATGGCGAACTTCTCGGGGCCAAGGGCATCCGCTTCGCAGACTGCGGCGTGTCCGGCGGAGTCTGGGGGCTGCAGAACGGCTACGGCCTGATGGCGGGCGGAGATGCTGCGGATATTGAACGCGCACTTCCAGTGTTTGATGCCCTGCGCCCGGAGGGCGAACGCGAAGACAGCTTTGTGCATGTGGGCGGGATCGGCGCAGGCCACTACGCCAAGATGGTCCACAACGGGATCGAATACGGCCTGATGCAGGCGTATGCCGAGGGATACCAGTTGCTGGCTTCCAAGGACATCATCAACGACCTCCCCGGCACCTTCCGCGCCTGGCAAAAAGGCACTGTGGTCCGGTCCTGGCTGCTGGACCTGCTGGTCAAGGCGCTGGATGAGGATCCGGGGCTGCAGAACATCGACGACTACGTCGAGGATTCGGGTGAGGGCAGATGGACGGTGGAAGAGGCCATTGCCAACGCAATTCCTGCCCCGGCCATCACCGCGGCACTGTTCGCCCGCTTCGAATCTCGCGAGGACAGCTCCCCGGCCATGAAAATGGTGTCCGCCCTGCGCCACCAGTTCGGCGGGCACGCCACCCGTCCAGCCAAGTAGCATCCACCCGGGAACCCGCGAGGTTCCCAGAATTGCCGAAATCCGCGTGTACCTCGAACACCTCTCCCTGACTGACTTCCGCAGTTACGCCCAGGTTGACCTTGCCCTGGGTCCGGGCGTCACTGTCCTGGTTGGATACAACGGCATCGGCAAGACCAACCTGATGGAGGCCATCGGCTACCTGGCTACCCTCAGCTCCCACCGTGTCAGCTCGGATGCACCCCTCTTGCGGTTTGGAACGGACCGGGCTTTGGTGAGGGCTCGCCTGGTCCGGGGCGGACAGACTACGGTCCTGGAACTTGAGATCAACGCAGGGCGGGCAAACCGCGGCCGAATCAACCGCAGTAATCCGGTTCGCGCCCGTGACTTGCTCGGCATCTGCCAGACGGTCCTCTTCGCTCCGGAGGACCTGGCCTTGGTCAAGGGGGATCCTTCTAACCGGCGCCGTTTCCTGGACGAGTTGCTCGCGAGCCTCATTCCGCATCATGCCGCAACGCGGAGCGATTACGACCGCGTGTTGAAGCAGCGCAATGCGTTGCTGAAGTCTGCCCGCGCAGGCAAATTCACTCCCGCCCATGAGGCAACGCTGGATGTGTGGGACCAGCACATGGCGAAGGCCGGCGCGGAACTCCTCCACGCAAGGCTTGAACTGGTGGAGCGGATCCGCCCGCACCTGGCGCGGGCGTATGCTGACCTGACCGACGGGTCAAAACCGGCAGATGCCGTCTACCGCTCCACCCTCCAGGACCAGGTGGACGACGACGGCGCAGCGCTGCCTCCCGCTGCGGGCAGCGCGGCTGGAGGTACTTCGGCGGACGTGGAGGACCTGCGCCAGTTCTCCGTGGACCAGTTGGCGGAGCGGTACGTCCGCGCCTTCGCCGAATCCCGCCGTAAGGAACTCGAACGGGGCATTTCGCTCGTGGGACCGCACCGCGACGAGCTGGAACTCATCCTCGGCCAGGCGCCGGCCAAGGGTTATGCCTCGCATGGGGAAACATGGTCCATGTGCCTCTCGCTGCGGCTCGCCTCCTACTACGTGATGCTGGACGACGCCCGTACCGGAGGGTCGGCTCCCATCCTGATCCTCGACGACGTTTTTGCCGAGCTGGACGTCCAGCGGCGGCGTAAACTGGCCGCAATAGTCTCCGGCGCGGAGCAGGTCCTGGTGACCGCCGCCGTCGACGCCGACATCCCGGAAGAGCTGTCCGGACGGCGGGTGAAAGTCATCCCGGGAGGTATTGATGAGCAGGGACAATGAGAAGGGCGGCGGGCTCCAGCCCGGCCGCGATCCCGACAACATCGATGCCCCGCAGGTTGCCCTGAACCGGATGCGCGAGGCCGCCGCAGCGCGGGGCGAAATCCGCAGGGCAGCGCACCGCCCGGGCACCCCCAAGGCGAAAAAGGGCACCCGCGACACCCGCGGCTTCAGCCAGTTCCACGCGACGGGCCGCGACCCCCTTGGCCTGGGCAAGGTGGTGGGGCGCCTGGTGGCGGAACGAGGATGGACCTCCCCGGTGGCGGTGGGGTCCGTGATGGCTGAATGGGCAACCCTGGTCGGGCCTGAAATCTCGGCCCACTGCATCCCGGAAAGTTTCACCGACACCACCCTGCACGTCCGCTGCGACTCAACTGCCTGGGCCACCCAGCTGCGGCTCCTTAGCACCAGCCTCCTGGAAAAGTTCCGGGTGGAATTGGGCGACGGGGTGGTGACCAGCATCCAGGTGCTTGGCCCTGCGGCTCCGAGCTGGCGCAAGGGTGGCCGCTCGGTAAACGGCCGGGGCCCCCGGGACACTTACGGGTAGTGCCCGGCACCGTCCTCTTGATAATCCGCCCAACGGCGTGTAGAGGCCTGTAAGGGATGCCGGGCGTATAGGCACCCGGAGGCCGTACCTCCAACGCGCCCTAGGCGCGGCCAACGCCCTCGCATGGGCACACCACTGCCCACCGACGGCCCCGGAATGCGGGGAAATGGGCTGGCGCGCGGTAGAATCTGTGTAGATAACTGGGCGCGGGTGAAACGTTGACTGAGTCCGTTTTCGCGCGCTCACAGCACGCGGAGTGCGGATCCCCACCATCAGCAGGCCACCGGCGCTATAAGTTTGTGCCTGTTGGCGGATGACTTTCCTGATCCAGGAGGGGACTCGGCCGGCCATCATCGAGAACAGAGGAGTCGACAGCGCCTGTGGCTAACGACAATACAGATATTCTGGCAGCTGAACCCGCAGTCGAGGATGCCCGTACGCCTGACACCCCGGCTGCATCGGCGACGCCGCGTGAATACGGTGCCAGCGACATCACTGTCCTTGAAGGCCTGGAAGCGGTACGGAAACGCCCGGGCATGTACATCGGTTCAACCGGACCCCGCGGGCTCCACCACCTTGTTTACGAAGTTGTTGACAACTCGGTGGATGAGGCCCTTGCCGGCTACTGCACCCACATTGAGGTTGTCCTGCAGGCCGACGGCGGCGTGAAAGTTGTGGACGACGGCCGCGGCATTCCCGTCGACATGCACCCCACGGAGCACAAGCCCACGGTTGAAGTGGTCATGACCATCCTGCACGCCGGCGGAAAATTCGGCGGCGGCGGTTATGCGGTTTCCGGCGGCCTCCACGGTGTCGGCATCTCCGTGGTCAACGCGCTTTCAAGCCGCGTGGACACTGAAGTGCGGCGCCAAGGCCATGTCTGGCGGATGTCCTTTGCGGACGGCGGCAAGCCGCAGGGCAGCCTGGTCAAGGGTGAGGAAACGGACCTTACGGGTACCACCCAGACCTTCTACCCGGATCCTGCGATCTTCGAAAGCACCGACTTCGACTTTGAGACGCTGCGTGCCCGCTTCCAACAGATGGCCTTCCTCAACAAGGGGCTTCGCATCACGCTGACGGACGAGCGCACCGCTGCTGAGGCGGATGCCGACGCCGACCTGGACCTGGACGCCGTGGTTACCGAGGGCGAAGTCAGCGCAGAGCACCGCACCGTGGTGTACCAGTACGACGAAGGCCTGCTGGACTACGTCAAGCACCTGAACTCCGGCAAGAAGGTGGATGTGGTCCATGAGGACGTCATCGCCTTCGAAACTGAGGACAAAGAGCGCAAGATAGCCCTCGAGATGGCGATGCAGTGGACCAACGCCTACTCCGAGAGCGTGCACACGTACGCCAACACCATCAACACCCATGAGGGCGGAACCCACGAAGAAGGCTTCCGCGCTGCCATGACGTCCCTGATCAACCGCTACGCGCGTGAGAAGGGAATCATCAAGGAAAAAGACGACAACCTCACCGGTGACGACATCCGCGAAGGCCTCACCGCCGTCATTTCCGTCAAGCTTGCCGAGCCCCAGTTCGAGGGCCAGACCAAGACCAAACTCGGCAACTCCGAGGTCAAGGGCTTCGTGCAGCGCGTGGTCACCGACGGACTGGGTGACTGGCTGGAGCGCAACCCCGGACCCGCCCGGGACGTCATTCGGAAGGCGATCTCCGCAGCGCAGGCCCGAATGGCCGCGCGCAAGGCACGGGACAACGCCCGCCGGAAGAGCCCGCTGGAATCCTTCGGCATGCCGGGCAAGCTCTCCGACTGCTCCTCGAAGAATCCGGAGAAGTGCGAGGTCTACATCGTGGAGGGTGACTCCGCCGGCGGCTCTGCCAAACGCGGCCGCAATCCGGAGACCCAGGCCATCCTGCCCCTGCGCGGAAAGATCCTGAACGTGGAGCGCGCGCGCCTGGACAAAGCGTTGGGCAACGCCGAAGTCCAGTCCATGATCACCGCCTTCGGGACCGGTATCGGCGAGGATTTCGACCTCTCCAAGCTCCGGTACCACAAGATCGTCCTGATGGCGGATGCCGACGTGGACGGACAGCACATCACCACCCTGCTGATGACCCTGCTGTTCCGCTACATGCGTCCCCTCATTGAGAACGGCTATGTCTACCTCGCCCAGCCGCCGCTGTACCGCATCAAGTGGTCCAACGCAGCCCACGATTACGTTTACAGCGACCGCGAACGCGACGCGAAACTCGTGGCCGGCCAGGCGGCCGGACGCCGGATTCCCAAGGACAACGGCATTCAGCGCTACAAGGGCCTCGGCGAAATGGACTACACCGAACTGTGGGACACCACCATGGATCCGGACCACCGCACCCTGCTGCAGGTGACGATGGACGACGCCCTCGCGGCGGACCAGATCTTCTCGATCCTAATGGGCGAGGACGTTGAATCACGCCGCAACTTCATTCAGCAGAACGCCAAGGACGTCAGGTTCCTCGATATCTAGGAAGCTCGCCGTCCTAATATTCGGAATCTCACATATACCTGAAACGGAAAATAATTAATGAGCGACGAAACACCCGAGAACCCGGCGTCCGACGCCGGCACTCCGGACACCGTTCTTGAAGGCGACGTGCTGATCGACCGCGTGGAGCAGGTGGACCTCCAGACAGAAATGCAGCGGTCCTACCTGGACTACGCAATGGCTGTCATTGTGGGCCGTGCCCTTCCGGACGTCCGGGACGGCCTGAAGCCGGTCCACCGGCGGGTCCTTTATGCGATGTTCGACGGCGGTTACCGCCCGGACCGTTCCTTCAACAAGTGTGCCCGTGTGGTGGGCGAGGTCATGGGCCAGTACCACCCGCACGGCGACACGGCGATCTACGACGCTTTGGTCCGCCTCATCCAGGACTGGACCATGCGCTACCCCCTGGCCCTCGGCCAGGGCAACTTCGGCTCCCCGGGCAATGATGGCGCGGCGGCACCCCGGTACACCGAAACGAAGATGGCTCCGCTTGCCATGGAAATGGTCCGGGACATCGACGAGGAAACCGTCGATTTCCAGGACAACTACGACGGCAAGAACCAGGAACCCACCATCCTCCCCGCCAGGTTCCCCAACCTGCTGGTGAACGGATCCTCCGGCATCGCCGTCGGCATGGCCACCAACATTCCGCCGCACAACCTCCGCGAGGTGGCGGACGGCGTGCAGTGGTACCTGGCCAACCCCGGCGCCAGCCGCGAAGAACTGCTGGAAGAACTCCTGCTGCGGGTCAAGGGTCCCGATTTCCCCACCGGAGCCACCATCCTGGGCCACAAGGGCATCGAGGATGCCTACCGGACCGGCCGCGGCTCCGTCACCATGCGTGCGGTGGTAAACGTCGAAGAGCTGCAGGGACGCACCTGCCTGGTGGTCACCGAGCTGCCGTACCAGGCAAATCCGGACAACCTGGCCATCAAGATCGCCGAACTGGTCAAGGACGGCAAGATCCAGGGCATTGCGGACCTCCGCGATGAGACTTCCGGCCGCACCGGCCAGCGGCTGGTCATCGTGCTGAAACGCGATGCCGTGGCCAAGGTGGTGCTGAACAACCTTTACAAGCACACCGATCTGCAGACCAATTTTTCGGCGAATATGCTTGCGATTGTTGACGGCGTGCCCCGGACCCTGAGCCTGGACGCCTTCATCCGGCACTGGGTGACCCACCAGATGGATGTCATTGCCCGCCGCACGCGGTACCGGCTGCGCAAGGCGGAGGAAGAAGCCCACATCCTGCGGGCGCTGCTGAAAGCACTGGACATGCTGGACGAGGTAATTGCCCTCATCCGCGCTTCCAACACCACCGAAGCGGCACGTGACGGACTGATGGAACTGCTGGACATCGACGAACTGCAGGCCAGAGCCATCCTGGACATGCAGCTGCGCCGCCTCGCCGCCCTGGAGCGCCAGAAGATCCAGGACCGGCACGCGGAACTTGAAGCGCTGATCGCCGAGTACAACGAAATCCTTGGTTCGGAGCAGCGCCAGCGCGAGATCATCAGCACCGAGCTCGGCGAAATCGTGGACAAGCACGGGGACGACCGCCGTACCCGGATCCTCATGGGCTTCGACGGCGACATGTCCATGGAAGACCTGATTCCCGAAGAGGAGATGGTGGTCACCATTACGCGCGGTGGCTACGTCAAGCGAACCCGCAGCGACAACTACCGTTCGCAGCAGCGCGGCGGCAAGGGGATCAAGGGTGCCCAGCTCCGCGGGGACGACGTCGTTGAGCACTTCTTCGTCACCACCACCCACCACTGGCTGCTGTTCTTCACCAACCTGGGCCGCGTGTACCGGGCCAAGGCCTATGAGCTGATGGAAGCGGGCCGCGACGCCAAGGGCCAGCACGTGGCCAACCTCATGGCGTTCCAGCCGGACGAACACATCGCCCAGGTCCTGGACCTGAAGGACTACCAGCAGGCGCCGTATTTGGTCCTGGCCACCAAACGCGGGCTGGTCAAGAAGACCCGGCTTGAGGATTACGACACCAACCGTTCTGCCGGCGTGATTGCCATCAACCTGCGCGACGGCGACGAGTTGGTGTCCGCACAGCTGGTTTCGGAAACTGACGACCTCTTGCTGGTGTCCCGCAAGGGCCAGTCCATCCGCTTCACCGCCACCGAGGATGCCCTCCGGCCCATGGGCCGGGCAACCTCCGGAGTCACCGGAATGAAGTTCCGCGAGGAGGATGAACTGCTGGCTGCCAACGTGGTGACCGACGGCTCCTACGTCTTCATCGTGACCGAGGGCGGGTATGCCAAGCGGACAGCGGTAGAGGAATACCGGCTTCAGGGACGCGGCGGGCTGGGCATCAAGGTAGCCAAGCTCGCGGAAGAACGCGGCGACCTCGTGGGCGCGCTGATCGTCCAGGAAGAGGACGAGGTGCTGGTGGTGATGGAGGGCGGCAAAGTGGTTCGGTCCTCCGTTGCCGGCGTCCCCGCCAAGGGCCGTGACACCATGGGCGTGATCTTTGCCAAGCCGGACAAAAACGACCGGATTATCGAGGTGGCACGCAACAGCGAACGCGGCCTTGAGGGCGAGGAATCACCGGAGGATGACGTAACGTTGGCTGAAGACGGCGGATCCCTCGAGGAATCAGCCAGCCCAGCATTGGCAGAAGAATCACCGGCCGTTGAGTCAGAGGACGCCTCGGGCAACGCTGAGCCGAACGAAGACCAAACGGAGGTAACGAGTGAGTAATCCCGACTCATTTCCCAAGTCGAACAATACCGTTCCCGACGGCAGCCGGCCCTCAGCCGCTCCCCGGGTCAACGCCCCCGTTCGTCCCCAACAGCGCCCTGCCGCACCAGCCTCCGCCCAGGGGCAGCGCCCGGTGGTCCCAGGCCAGCGGCCGGCCCAGGGCGACCGGCCTGCCGGACCGCCTGCACAGCGTCCTGTGGGACAGCCCGGCCAGCGCCCGGCACCCGGCCAGCGCCCGCCGTCGGGCGTTCCCGGGCAGGGCACCCCGGGCCTGGTCAAGCCTGCTCCGAAAGCCAAGGTTCGGCGTGCCCGGCTGCTGATCAGCAAGGTGGACCCGTGGTCCGTCCTGAAGATGGCGTTCCTGCTGTCCGTCGCACTGGGAATTGTCACGGTGGTGGCCGCCATTGTGCTGTGGACCGTTCTCGACCTCACCGGTATCTTCGACCAGGTGGACAGCCTGCTGGGCACCCTGGCCGGCTCCGAGGGCGGCGGCTTTGAGCTGAAGAAGGTGGCTTCGCTCGGACAGGTGGCATCCTTCGCCACCATCATCGCGGTGGTGAACGTGGTCCTGCTGACCGCTCTCTCCATGCTCTCGGCAGTGCTCTACAACATCTCTGCCACCCTTGTGGGCGGCATCGGCGTCACCCTTACGGACGACTAGGGTCCCCGCTTTCGCCGGCCGGATACCGGCGAAAATGCCCGATTTGAGATCGGGCCGGGATGTGCTGTAAAGTCATGTCTCGGCCCGATGAGGCATCGGGGCGTATAGCTCAGGCGGTTAGAGCGCTTCGCTGATAACGAAGAGGTCCCAGGTTCAAGTCCTGGTACGCCCACGGAACCTGTGCAGGTTCAAGCAGGTCTGGTTCGCGTAACCCGCAGCCCGGCCGGAACGGGGAGCATGTGAAGAAGTTGCTTGTACTGGCAGCAGCGATCGCAGGCGTCCTGCTCTACCGGAAAGCACAGGAATCCGAAGCCCGGAAAGATGCCTGGAGCAAGTCAACCGACTCGGTGGACTAGCGCCGGGCCCGGACTGGAGCTGGTCAAGCGGCTCCTGGTTCTAGGGTATGATTGACGGGTTGCTTCTTATGGGGGCATGGCGCAATTGGTAGCGCACCTGCTTTGCAAGCAGGGGGTTCGGGGTTCGAGTCCCCGTGCCTCCACCATAGGAAAGTCCCGGTCAGCGGAAACGCCGGCCGGGACTTTTGCTTTGTCCGCCGGCATGAGCTCAAACAGCAAATGGAACCGCGCATTAGGGTTGGTCAGTGAACTTCTTTATTGCAGCCCTCGGCGTCCTGGGGGTCGCGTCATCTGGTCCGCTGATTGCTGCCACCCTGGGCGCCACCACTGTGAGTGCCCTCGCCATTGCCTTCTGGCGCAACGCGATCGGCGCAGCCGTGATGGCCTCTCCCACGCTGGTGCGGGAGCCCCGGCAATTCGGCAGGATCACCAGGCGTGAGTTTCGCTGGTGCCTGCTGGCCGCCGTCGCCCTGGCATTCCACTTTGCCTGCTTCATCACCTCGTTGCAGCTCACCTCTGTCGCGGCTGCTACGGCGCTGGTGTGCCTGCAGTCGGCGTGGATCGCGGTCTTCCAACTCTTCCGCGGGACCCGCCACCGGTGGCAGGTGCTGGCCGGGCTGGGCGTCGCTTTTGGCGGTGTTGTTGCCATTACCGGGTTTGACATGGGCTCGTCCCCCCAGGCCCTGCTGGGCGACCTCCTGGCCGTGGCCGGCGGCGCGCTGGCCGGCCTTTACACGCTGGCAGGCGGAAAGGCCCGGCAAAGTATGACGACGGGTACGTACACCACCCTGTGCTACGGGATGTGTGCAGCCTTCGTGGCCGTCATGGCTCTGCTGGCCGGGCAACCGCTGGCGGGCTTTGAAGCGGCGGGCTGGCTGGGGATCCTGGCGATTACAGTCTGCGCGCAGCTTGTGGGCCACACAGCGTTCAACCACCTCCTGGCCTCCATGAGCCCGCTGGTGGTCTCCATGATTATCCTTCTGGAAATTCCGGGGGCTGCACTGCTTGCCGCGGTTTTCCTGGAGGAGACGCTCCCGGCCGGAACCTATGCCGGACTGGGCCTGATTTTGGCAGGAGTCGCCGTCGTCGTGCTGGGCCAAAGGTCAGGCAGGCCATGGCGCCGGGGAAGGCCAGCGCGGAACGGGCAGGAAGAACCGCCATCGGACCGGCCGCTTGCAGAGTTGGGAACGGACTGAGGACGCTTTGCCCGGGAGCCTACTGGCCGCCGCGGCGCACAGGCTGGGCTGTGTTGACCGTGTGGATGGCCCGGAGGAGCTTTGCGGGGAAGTACACCGAAAAGAACACCACCATGGGAGCCTTCAGCGCCATCTTCTTGACGTTGTGGGCTTTGTAGGTACGGTCGAACCGCGTGACGTAATAGCGGTAGTCCCGCGGTGAGTCCTCCAGCCGCCGGGCGGACATGCCGGAGACCATCTGTGGCCAGTACTGGATTTTCAGGTCGTGTTCGGCGAGGTGCAGGGACAGATCGATGTCCTCGTGCATCTCGTCCTTTTCATCACGGCAGGTCTCTGCCCGGATGGCGTCCCAAGCTGAGGATCGGAGGGCCATGTTGGAGCCGAACAGGAAGTGGTACTGGTGTTTGGCCAGCTTGAGCATCAGCTGGCGCATCTTGTCATCGGCTTTGAGCCCAAACCGGCGCATCGGCATGTCGTAATAGACCACCGGACCCGTGGCCGCCTGGACCGACTGGTCCTGGAATGCCCTTTGCACCTGCTCCACCCAGTCCGGCTCCACTACCGAGTCGGCGTCGATCCGGCCCAGGACGTCCCCTGTTGCGTGGTCCAGCCCGAAGTTCCGGGTGGGGATAAGGCCTTGCTCCTGGTCCTGGCTCAACAGGATCAGCGGACTTTCCGGGTATTCGAGCTGCATTTGGCGCACAATGTCAGCGGTCCGGTCCTTGGACAGGTTGTCCACCACCACGATCTCGTGGGCGGGGACGGATTGGTAGATGGCAGCTATCAGGCACTGCCTGATAACGCTCTCCTCGTTGTAGGCCGGGATGACTATGGATACGCGGGGCAGGTTTGCGGCGTCGTTCAAGGCATCCCCAGAGGGTTGTTGGGCTGGCATCACTTCAAATCTAGCATCCAACCGCAGCCGCTCCAGGATGGCGGAAACCACGGGAGACAGGAGAAGGGCCCCGCCTGCGGCGGAGCCCTTCTCGGCTGAGCTCTCCGGCCTTGGCCGGACGACACAGCGGATTGCTCATCAGGACTGGGTAGTGCCTTTGTTCCCGTTGCTGATGTTGGACGCGATGTTCTTGGTGGCAGTCTTGGCATCGGTGGCCGGAGCCGGAGCGCTTTCCGAAGCATCTTCCGCCACGTGCTTTGCCTTTTCCCCGGCGTCCTCGGCCTTGTCCGCCGTGGCTTCGGCCGGGGAGGAAACCGGTGTTGCCAAAGGTTCGGCGGTGTCGGCCGCCTTTTCCTGGACCTCGTTCACTGTGGTGGCCGGAACCGGTGCAGGCGTGGGTGTCACCGGGGACGGGGTCTTCCACGGATCCTCGACCGGCTTGGACGCCTTCCAGGCAGCGACTGCGGCCGCAACGGCCGCCGCGATGACGCCGAAGACAAGCCAGCCGCGCTTCTTCGGCTTCTCCGGCTCGGCAAGCTGGATGCCTACGGTGCGGCCAGCCTCCGTTGCGGCTGCCTTGAGCTGGGTGCCGGTGGCCTGTGCCTGCTCCTGGAGGGCATGGATGATTCCCACGTCCCCAAGCTTCTGCGCGACGGCATCAACGTGGGCGGGAGTGCTCTCCAGGGTGCGGTGCACGGCCTCCGAGGCGTGGCCGATCTGGTCTGACAGACGCGGCAGGTATTCAACAACAACCCGGTCGCGGGCGTTGAGGATCACCGGCGTGGCCTTGTCCAGGGCATCATGCAGGCGGGGTGAGGCGCCTTCCACGGCGTCGTTGATCTTGGGCGCGAGCTGCGCAAGGCCGTCCTGGATACGGGGGGTCACAGTGGCTACGCCGTCCGCCAGATTGTGGGCAGCGTACTTCAGGCCTTCCTGGATCTTTGGGGATGCGGTGTCCAGGCCGTGCTGGAGACGGTCAACAGCTGCTTCCACACGGGGGGCTGCCCAATCCCTGGCGTTCTCTACGGCGCTGGCGACTTGCAGCTCAAGGTCACGGGCAATACGGTCCGACTTCTTCACAACTACCTCCCGATTAGGTGACGGTTCTGTGGTTAGCCTACGTTGCTTGGTGTTCACCGGCTATTCCCACCGCGGATTTTCGGCGGATTTCACCCAGCGCGGAACTGCCGCCGCAGCCGCAACGGCCCGCATGGGCCGTGGAAGAATGGGGGCTATGACTGCCATCGCAACTGCAAAAGCAACCATCCACACGAGCCTCGGCGACATCGCCGTGAACCTCTTCGGCAACCACGCGCCCAAGACCGTCAAGAACTTCGTAGGCCTTGCCACCGGCGAGCAGGCGTGGACCCACCCGGAGACGGGCGAGGACAAGACCGGCACCCCGCTGTACAACGGGACCATCTTCCACCGCATCATCAAGGACTTCATGATCCAGGCCGGCGATCCGCTGGGCCGAGGAACGGGCGGACCGGGCTACCGCTTTGACGACGAAATCCACCCCGAGCTCAGCTTCAACCAGCCCTACAAGCTGGCCATGGCCAACGCCGGCATCCAGATGGGCAAGGGCACCAACGGTTCCCAGTTCTTCATCACGACCATTCCCACGGACTGGCTCCAGGGTAAGCACACCATCTTCGGCGAAGTGGCTGACGAGGAATCCAAGAAGGTTGTTGACGCTATCGAAGGCGTCCGCACCGGCATGGGTGACCGTCCCGTGGAGGACGTCACCATCAACAGCATCGACATCGAACAGCTGTAACACCGAACCATGAGTTACGGAATTCCGTCGGCCGAGCCGTCCGCGCAGGTTCCGGTATGCCCGCGGCACCCGGACCGGCCCTCCTATGTGCGCTGCCAGCGTTGCGGGCGCCCCGCCTGCCCTGACTGCCAGCGGGCGGCCGCCGTCGGATTCCAATGCATTGACTGCGTCAATGAAACAAAACGTTCGACGCCGGAGGTGCGGACGGTCTATGGCGGCGCCGCAGCTGCCGGCAAGCCTTTGGTGACGCTCGGAATCATCGCCGTGTGCGCTGTGGTGTACGTGCTGCAGTGGGTCGTCCCGGGCCAGGCGGTCTACGAACAGTTCGCCTACAACAATGTCTTTGCCACCCCCCAGTACGGGGCGTTCGAGCCGTGGCGCATGCTGACCGCAGCCTTCCTGCATTCTCCCGATTCACTGCTGCACATCCTGTTGAACATGTACACGCTGTGGATCTTCGGCCAGGCCTTGGAGCCGCTCCTGGGCCGCATGCGCTTCCTGGCCCTGTATCTGTTGTCGGCCGTGGGAGGCTCCGTCGGCTACCTGCTCCTGAACCCGGTCCTGGTGCCCGGACAGGGGCTGGTGGGAGTAGTGGGTGCTTCCGGTGCCATCTTCGGCCTGTTCGGCGCCATGCTGCTGGTCCAGCGCCACCGCGGTGGAGACACCCGGCAGCTGTGGGTCCTCATTGCGATCAATGGAGTCATCGGATTCCTGATTCCCCAGATTGCCTGGCAGGCCCACTTGGGCGGACTCATCACGGGCGTGCTGTGTGCGGCAGTCCTCGCCTACACTCCCCGCGGCCCCCGGCAGGGCCTCCTCCAGGCCGCGGGACTGGTGGCCGTTCTGGCCCTGTTGATAGCCGTCAGCTGGGTGAGGATTTCCGTCTAGCCTGTTGCCACTGCTGCGAAACCGAACTGACCAGAATCCCCGGCGTCCGAAAGGACCCCGGGGATTCCGCTTTATCCACAGCACTTATCCACATTGTTGGTAACTTACATGCCTGTAGTTCATCGTTCGGCAGTGCCGCTACCGCGCAGTGGCAGGGAATTCGCCGGATCGTGCCCGCCCTTCTCCACATCTGTGGATAACTATTGGGGATAGGGGTGTGCTTAAGTGGACAACCGGCCCCCGAAAACCGGTCCTGTGGATAAACCCCTGAAAAGCCGCCGGCGTTTCTGGCTTTACCCGGGGCCAGGGCGTCCTATCAACATGGTTATGCACACTGTTAGTAAAGAACAGCTGTGTAGTTAGGCGCTGTTTGTCCCGCTGCATCGCAACGTGCGGGCCGCCGATCGCGCCACTGGCCCCAGCCTGTTTCCACAGCTGTGGATAACTTGTGGGTATCCCGATGTTGGTAAGTGGATAAGCTTCAGGTGCCTACCTATTGCGCCCAAGCCCGCTGCCGACAGGAGAATCCATGACCGCCGTTACCAAGCACGTCTTCTTGGACAAGCAGCATCCTGCGTTGTGGCGGGCGCTGAACGGACTGGGGCTCAAGGTCAAGGAGGCGGCCCAGGAGGCCGGTATCGAGGTCCGGACCGTGGAACTGCTTAATGTGCGGATTTCGCAGCTGAACGGCTGCGCCTTCTGCCTGGACCTCCATGTCAGGGAAGCGGTCGAGGCGGGCGAGACACCGCAGAGGCTGGCGGTACTGCCTGCATGGCGCGACACAGCACTTTTCACGGAGAAGGAACGTGCTGCCCTGGCGCTGGCCGAGAGCATCACGGAACTGCCGGGCCACAGTCCACAGGAGCATGAAGAAGCCTACGCCCGGGAGCGCCTCACTGAGGAAGAGTTCTCCGTGGTGAGCTGGCTGGCCATCACGATGAACGCATTCAACCGGATTTCCATCACCAGCCACCATCCGGTTCGGCGTGAGCGGTAGGCGCTGCCTGCCCATCCTCGGGATTATCCACAGGTATTCCACACTGTTAACAACCGCATGTCCGGTGCCGGATTGGCCGTGGGAGCCCTGTGGAAGGCGGCCGCGCCCACAGGCGGCGGGTGAGGCCGTCGGTTATCCCCATTGTGGATAACTTTCCCAACAGCTGGGGATAAACAGGGCGCTCAGCGGGACGGAGCGGGCCAGATTCCGGAGGACCCTCGCCGGTGGCTTCCCACCAGGTGGGTGTCCACCATTCCGATCGCTTCCATCAGGGCGAACATGGTGGTGGGACCGACGAAGGAGAACCCCTTCTTCCTCAGGGCCTTGGAGAGCGCAATGGATTCAGCCGACTGCGTGGGGATGTCCGCATGGACCGCGGGGTGCGGAGTGGAAACGGGCTGGAACTGCCACACGAAGTCCACCAGCCCGCCGTCCCGGCGCAGTGCGAGGGTGGCTTGGGCGTTAGTGATGGCGGCGCAGATTTTCAACCGGTTCCGGACGATGCCTGCGTCCTGCATGAGCCGCGCAACGTCGCCGTCGGTGAACTGCGCAACCGCATCAGGGTTGAAACCGGCGAAGGCAGCACGGAACGCGGGGCGTTTGCGCAGGATGGTGGCCCAGGAAAGTCCTGCCTGGAAGCCCTCCAGGCAGATGCGTTCGTAGAGTCCTTGTTCGTCCCTGACCGGCAGGCCCCACTCGGTGTCGTAGTAGTCCCGCATAAGCGGGTCCGTAGATGCCCAAGCGGGGCGGGCCAGGCCGTCATCACCCACGAGGACACCAGCAGCGTCAGGAGTCACGCTTTTCTCCTTTAGGGATTACCTGCCGTCCCGGCCGTCCGGGAGTGGACCCCGTCCAGGAAGGGTCTAGGAGCGCCAGCGGGTGGTCATGAGGAAGCCTACGATGGCGATGCCGAACCCGGCCACGATGTTCCACGATTCCCAGGCCTGCACGGGAAAGCGGCCCTCGCTGATGTAGAACGTGATGATCCAGAAGAGGCCGATGATCATCAGGCCGAACATAACGGGCTTGAACCAAACCGGGTTGGGCTTGTACGCCTGGGAAGCTGCCTGCTGCGGGGTGCTGGCGGTCTTCTTGCGCGGCTTTGACTCGGGCACTGGCTCTCCTTGGCGGGCTGAGGCAAGATCGGTGTTCCGGCCTTGGTATCCTGCAAGAAGGAAATTGCCAGCGGTCTGCGCGATCTTGGTCAAATTTGGATTCTTACTAGCAGCCAATTCTAGCCGTAGTTCAGGGGCCGCCGGTGCCCGTCTGAACTGCCCGGAGGAGAACGCGTGGTATTGCAGGAGAAGGCGAGGCAAGCTGCTGTGCCGCCTGCCGGCGTCGTCATACTGCGCGGGACGGTCCAGGTTGTTGGTGAACTGCTCATCACCGCCGGCATCATCCTCCTGCTGTTTGTGGCCTGGCAGCTGTGGTGGACCAACGTGGAATCAGACGCCAGGCAGAGCGAAGTGATCAAGGAATTCGCGCAGGACATTGCCGCCGCCGCCCCTTCCGCGCCGGCCGCCGCAGATCCTCCTGCCGCTGGAGAAAACTTCGGCGAGCCCGCAGTGGCCGCCGCGCCGGCCCATGCGAGCACGATCGGCATCATGTACATTCCCCGGTTCGGGGCGAACTACACGCGCCCGATCGTCCAGGGAACCACCAGCGATGTGCTCGACACCCTGGGCCTGGGACATTACGGGAACACGGCCATGCCCGGCGCGGTGGGCAACTTCGCCGTAGCGGGGCACCGCCAGACGCATGGCGCCGTCCTGGACAACATCCACACGCTGGTTCCCGGGGACAAGATCTACGTCCAGACGAAAGACGGTTATTACGTTTACGTCTTCCGGAACAACCAGATCGTCATGCCGTCGCGCACCGACGTCCTGGAACCGGTGCCGACGCGTCCTGGGGTCACCCCCACCGAAAGATACCTGACCATGACAAGCTGCAACCCGCGCTTCGGCGCTGAAGAACGTATCATCGCCTACGCGCTGCTGGATAGTTGGCGCCCTGCTTCTGCTGGTCCGCCCGCGGAAATCGCGGACCAGGTGGCTTTGGCGATCGGAAAGGGCTGAACATGTACGGCTGGATTTTCCGCCACCTACCCGGGCCGCTCTGGCTGCGGATTGTCACCTCATTGGTGCTCATTGCCGCCGCACTGGTATTGATGGTTCAGTTCCTTTTCCCCTGGATGTCCCACTACACCCAGTTCACCGACTCAACGATTGGTTCAGCAAGCCAGCCATGACCACAACCAAGATCCTCGTGGTGGATAACTACGACAGCTTTGTCTACACCCTGGTGGGCTACCTCCAGGAACTCGGCGCCGAAACCACCGTTGTCCGCAATGACGACGTCACCTTGGCGGAGGCCATCGAACTGGCCAGCACCCGTGATGGCGTACTGATCTCACCCGGCCCCGGAAACCCTGCCGAAGCCGGAGTCTGCATAGAGCTGATCAAGTGGTGCGGCGAGAACAGCGTGCCCATGTTCGGCGTCTGCCTGGGCCACCAGGCGCTTGCCGAGGCCTTCGGCGGCAAGGTGACACACGCCCCCGAACTCATGCACGGCAAAACATCCCTGGTGCAGCACATTGGCACCAGCGTGTTTGCCGGACTCCCCTCCCCCGTCACCGCCACGCGGTACCACTCGCTGGCAGCCGTGCGGGAATCCATCCCTGACGTCCTGGAGATCACGGCTGAGACAGCAACGGGTGTGGTGATGGGCCTCCAGCACCGGACGGCACCCCTGTGCGGCGTGCAGTTCCACCCGGAGTCCGTACTCACTGAGGGCGGCTACCAGATGCTGGGCAACTGGCTTGAGTCCCTGGGAATGAAGGGCGCGGCTGCCCGCGCAGCCAAACTGAGCCCGCTTATCCAGCACTGAACCAGCACTGAACCAGCGCGGTGCCGGGCTTAGCCCTTTTTGGTGGAGGTCGGGCTCGGAGTAGGCGTGGGTGTGGGGCTAGGCGGGGGCGGCGGGGCTTTGGCCACCACGATGGTGACGGTCTTGCCCTGTTCCACGGCCGCGTTCACGGGCTCGCTTTGATCCGTCACCCTGCCCGGCTCAACCTGGGCATTCTCGGCCTCAACGACGTTGAGCACCAGGCTCAGTTCCTTCAACGCCGCCTCTGCCTCTTCGCGGGTGCGACCACGGAGTTCAGGGACAGCGACCTTGCCGGTGGACACCACCAGTTCAACGCTGGTCCCGACGCCCACCTTCTGGCCGGGGGCGGGGCTTGTGGTGATCACAATTCCGGCAGGCACGGTGGCGCTGTTTGCCGTGGTGGTGGAAGGGGCCCCTACCAGTCCGCTTTGACGCAGGATATCCCTGGCTGCCGCCTCTGTTTTGCCTGGAAGGCTCTCAGGGATCATGACGGCGCTGGGGCCCTCTGAAATGTTGAGGATCACCTCGGCGCCGGGGTCCAGCGAGGCGCCGGACGCGGGATCGGTGCCGATCGCCGTACCCTTGGCAACGGTGTCGTGCTGCGACCGGACAATCCGGGGCCGGAGTTCCGCGTTATACAGTTCCTGCAGCGCCGCCGATTCTGTCATGGCGGCCACTGCCGGCACCGTGATCTTGGGCGCTGCCGGAGCAGGGCGGTTGATAATGCTGTAGAGCCAGAGCGCGCCGCCTGCCAGGACGAGGAGCGTGAAGACCACCAGCGTGCCAATCCACGCACGACGGCGTGACTTCTGCCGCGGGCTCCGCTCACGTTCCGGAGTCAGGCCCAGCGGCAACGCATCAGCTGACCGATAGTCATCGACGCCGGCCACCAAGGGAACCATGGTTTCGTGGTCCTCGGCAGAGGCGGGGATAGCCGCCGGCAGCCGGCCGGTAGGTGCGTCGTCGAGGAAGCCTGCCCCCGTGGCCTGGAAGGCCTCGGTGGCCGGCGACGGGACGTGGTCATTGGGGTCCGTGGGCGCTTCGGAGGCCGGGACCGCCGGGACCGGCACGCCGGACCGTGCAGCGCGCAGGGCACGCCGGAATGCCGCAGCATCCTGGAACCGGTCATCCCGGTTCTTTTGCAGCGCCTTCGCCAGCACACTGTCCAGGGCAGGATTCACATCGGGGTTGAGGCTGCTGGGAGGCTCGGGAATCTCCCGGACATGCTGGTAAGCCACGGACACTGGGCTGTCACCGACGAACGGCGGCCTGGACGTGAGCATTTCGTACAAGAGGCAGGCAGCGGAATACAGGTCACTGCGGGCGTCAACTGTTTCACCGCGGGCCTGCTCGGGAGAGAGGTACTGCGCGGTACCCACCACGGCCTGTGTCTGCGTCATGGTGGCTGAAGAGTCGGCGATGGCGCGGGCGATGCCGAAGTCCATCACCTTCACCGAGTTGGTGTTTTCGCAGTACATGACGTTGGCCGGCTTGATGTCCCGGTGCACGATACCGGCCTTGTGGCTGTATTCGAGGGCTCCGAGGACGCCCAGGCAATAGTCGATTGCCTGGTCAATGGTGACGTCATGCGCACGGATCAGGTCGCGGATGGTCTTGCCCTCCACGAACTCCATCACGATATACGGCACCCGGACGTTGTCCTCCGAGCCATCGTGGACCAGGTGTTCACCGGTGTCGTAAATGGCAACAATGGAGGAATGGTTGAGGGAGGCGACCGCCTGGGCTTCACGCTTGAACCTGGCCTGGAACTGCGGATCACGAGCCATGTCCGGCCGAAGCAGTTTTACGGCCACGGTCCGCCCCAACCGGGTGTCCACTCCCCGGTAGACGTCCGCCATGCCTCCGCGGCCGATCAGGCCGCCCAGTTCGTACCGGCCGCTGAGGACACGGCGGTTATCCACCGGGAGGCTGTCCTCGCGGTGCAACGGTGTGCGCGCTGACTCGTTCACTGGCTGTCCTGGCGGTTACGGCTTGCAGGTTGGCGGGGCACCGGGCAGTTGGCCGGCGGTGCAGGCGGGCAGGGGCGATGCCACGGTGGGCGCCGCCACCGCAGACGTGGTGGCTGACGGGGCCGGTGCGGGAGCAGACGTGGTGGGTGCCGGCGGCGCTACGGCATAGACCACCGTAATGGGCGAGCCCTGGGGCACCAGGCCCGTGGGATTCAATTCTATGACCTTGCCCGGGCCATCCGCGGTACTCTCCTGCGGAATCACGGTGACGGCCAGCCCGAGCCCGGCAAGCTCCGCCTGCACCTTGCGGTAGTCCTGCCCGAGGTAGGCGGCCGGGATGACATTGACCGTTTCCTGGGTGGGTGTGGGCGTGCGGGTGGCCGTGGGCGTGGGCGACTGCGTGGTCCTGGTGGGGCTGGCGGTGGTGCTCTGCGGGCTGCTTGTTGTTGCCCCGGAGGTGGGGTCGTTCACGGGAAAGAGGATGCCCCGCTGGCTAAGGAAGAAACCCACCAACGCGAACAGGAGCAGCAGGATCAGGGCAATCAACGGCCAGGTCCAGGGACTGCGGCCCTTCCGCTGCGGCTCATCGGCGGGCTCGTCGTCGTACGTTGTTTCTTCCGGGACCCACTTGCGCTCGGCGGCCAGGGCATTGGCCCGGGCGAGTGCGCCCTGGGGAGCGTCGGGCTCCGCCGCTGATGCGGCGGCAGCCCCCGCGGCTGCGCCCGCACCCAGCACCGGCAAAGCGGAAGTGGGAGTGGGCGAACTGTCGCGCTGGGCACCAATGACGCCCGTGGGCGCAGTGGCGGTGTCCACGGGAGCGGTGATGGGGCCGGTGTTGTCAGCGTCAAAAAGGAGCATGCCGGGAACAGCGGCCCGGGCGGCGCTGATATCGCCGTTCCGGATGGCCTCGGCCGCCTCTGCCAGCTTGATGGCGTTCTCCGGCCGGTTCTTTGGATCCTTGGCCAGCATGGACATCAGGAGGGCGCGCACCGGGGTGGGAAGGGATTCCGGCAGCGGCGGCGGGGCATCGTTGACCTGGGCCAGGGCGATGGCGATCTGGGACTCGCCGGAGAAGGGACGGTGGCCGGTCAGGCACTCGTAGCCGATGACGCCGAGCGCATAGATGTCCGAGGAACCGGTGGCAGTCTGGCCGGTGGCCTGCTCCGGAGCAAGGTACTGGGCGGTGCCCATCACCTGGCCGGTCTGGGTGAGGGGAACCTGGTCAGCCAGGCGGGCGATGCCGAAGTCGGTGACCTTGACCCGTCCGTCAGGGGTGATCAGGAGGTTGCCGGGCTTCACGTCACGGTGTACCAGGCCCTGTGCGTGGGCAACGGACAGCGCCCGCGCGGTCTGCGCAATGATGGACAGAGTGCGGTCCGGGGACAGGACCTGCTCGTGCTCAATGATGTTGCTCAGGGGCTGGCCGGGGACCAGTTCCATGACCAGGTAGGCGGAACCCTCCTCCTCGCCGTAGTCGAAGACGTTGGCGATGCCCACGTGGTTCAGGAGCGCGGTGTGGCGGGCCTCGGCGCGGAAACGCTGGAGGAACCCGGGATCGCCGGTGTACTCCTCCTTAAGCACCTTGATGGCGACGATGCGGCCCAGGACGAGGTCTTTCGCTTTCCAGACTTCGCCCATGCCGCCGATCGCGATCCGCGTGGTCAGCTGGAATCTGCCGCCGAGGGTGATTCCGGTTGTAGGCCTCACTTATTCAACACCGCCTCAAAAATTCTCTTCGCGTTCGGACTGGTTAGCTGGGCTCCCGTGGTGATGTCCACGCCTTCCATGACGATCGTGACACCCACCTGCGGGTTGTTTGCGGGGGCAAAACCGGTAAACCAGGAGTTGTTGGTGCCGTTCCCCAATTCCGCAGTTCCCGTCTTGCCGGCCACCTGGACGCCGGGAACGGCTGCCCTGTTGGCGATGCCCTCACCGACGGCACTGACCATCCACTCGGTGATCTGGTTTGCAATATCCGGGGTGGTGGAGGTCCGCAGCTGCTGGGGCTGGGGTTCGTCAATGACCCGCAGGTCCGGAGAGCGGAGGGTCTTGACCAGGGTGGGCCTCATCTGGACGCCGTCGTTGGCAATCGCCGCGGTCATCAACGCAACCTGCAGCGGTGTGGCACGGACATCCTTCTGGCCAATGGCGGACTGGGCCAGCCCGGGTGCGTCCAGGTCATTCGGGAAGCCGTTGCCCCGGGCATACCCGAGCTTGAGCTGGTCACCCATGTCCTCACCGAAACCGAACTTTTTCGCCTGCTCTGCGATGGCGTCCCGGCCCAGGTCCAGTGCAATGCTGGCGAACGGGGTGTTGCAGGACTGCTGCAGTGCGAAAGCGAAGCCCGCAGTGTCCCGGGTGTAGCAGTTGCCGCCAGCGTAGTTGGGAAGTTTGTACTGGATTCCCTCGAACGGCATTTCCGCCGGGTTGGGGAGCACGCTGTCCTTGTTGTACTTTCCTGATGCAAGCGCCGCGGCGGTGTCCACCAGCTTGTAGACGGATCCCGGCGCCAGCAGTTCCCCGGTGGGCCCGCTGACGTTCTGGTTCAGGTTGATGCCCGGGACCTTGAGCAGCTCGTTGATGTTGGCGGTCTCGGCGTTCGGGTCCTGGATGGCGATCAGGTTGGGATCGTAGGAGGGCTTGGAGACCATGGCAAGGATGGCCCCGGTTTTGGGATTGGTGACCACGATGGACCCGCGCTGCCCGTCCGGGATCAGGCTGTACGCCAGCCGCTGGATTTCGGGGTCAATGGTGAGCTCCACCGACGCGCCCTTGGGCTGGTTCCCCAGGAAGAGCTGGCCCACGCGGTCCAGGAACAGCTGGTCGGAGCTGCCCGTTAGTACCTCACCCATGGCCTGTTCCAGGCCGGTGGCACCGAAATTCTGCGAGAAGTATCCCGTGATTCCCGCGTAAAGTTCCGGCTGCGGGTAGGTCCGCTGGAACTTGCAGGTCTCGGACGTGCCTTCGACCGATTCTGCTACCGGAGTGCCCCCCACGATGATGGCACCGCGGTCGTTGCAGTAGTTCTGCAGGATGGCACGCTGGTTCCACGGGTTGGCCTTGAGCTCATCGGCGCCCACAACCTGGACGTAGCTGATGGCGCCGAAGATGAGGGCGAACATGGCGACGGCCGCCACCCATGAATGCCGTATTGCCTGGTTCACGAGTGCTTCACCGCCTCAGTAGGAGTATCAATGCCCATCGAATCTGCCGCCTCGCCCGGCCGCAGCGGTGTGGTGTCCACCGGACCGCGGGCTGTATGGGAAATCATCAGGAGCAGGCCCACAATGATCCAGTTGGCAAGCAGCGACGAACCGCCGGCCGCCAGGAACGGCGTTGTCAGGCCGGTCAGGGGGATGAGCCGCGTGACCCCGCCGATCACCACGAAGCATTGCAGCGCCACGGCGAAAGAGAGACCGCAGGCAAGGAGCTTTCCGAACGCGTCCCGGGTGCCCAGCGCGGCCCTGAACCCCCGCGTGAACAGCAGCAGGTACATCAGGACGACGGCGAACAGGCCCACCAGGCCGAGTTCCTCGCCAAGGGATGCGATGATCATGTCGCTGTTGGCGAACGGGACCAGGTCCGGGCGGCCCTGCCCCAGTCCGGTTCCCACCAGTCCGCCGTTGGCCATGCCAAAGAGGCCTTGGACAATCTGGCCGCTTCCGCCCGGTGAGCGGTCGTAGACCTCCGGGGTGAAGGCGTTGAGCCAGCCGTCGATGCGGAGCGCAACGTGGGAGAAGACCTGGGCGGCAATGAAGCCGCCGCCAAAGATGAGAGCCAGGCCTATTACTACCCAGCTGATGCGGCTTGTGGCCACGTAGATCATCACGATGAACAGGCCGAAGAAGAGCACGGATGAACCAAGGTCCCGCTGGAAGATGAGCACGCCGATGCTGACCAGCCAGGCCGTGATCATGGGTCCCATGTCCTTGAACCGCGGGAACTGCAGCGGACCGACTTTCCGGCCGGCCAGCAGGATCAGGTCGCGGTTGGACGAAAGGTAACCAGCAAAGAATATGGCGAGGGTGATCTTGGCGACCTCGCCGGGCTGGAACGTCATGGGACCGAGCCGGATCCAGACGCGGGCGCCCAGGATCTCGCCCGCGCTGATGCCGGGGATCAGCGGCAGGAGAAGGAGGACGGCGCTGGCCGCCAGGGAGATGAAGGTGAACCTGCGGAGGACGCGGTGGTCCTTGAGGAGCCAGATGACGGCGATCGCAACCGCCATTGCAATGAGGGTCCACCGCAGCTGGTTGTTGCCCGTGTCATCACCGGGCGCGTCGAGGCGGTGGATCATGGCCAGCCCGAGTCCGTTAAGGGCCACCACCAGCGGAAGTATTACCGGATCGGCATACTTGGCGCGGAAGCGCAGGACCCCATGGAAAACCAGGGAGGCAACGGCGAGGAGGCTGGACTGGAACCAGAAATCCGAATCAAAGGCCTTTTCCTGGTCGACGCCCACCAGCATGTTGGCGCCGATGCCCACGGCCAGGGCCAGCAGGAGCAGTGCGAGTTCGACGTTCCGCCGTGGCTTGGGAATGGTGCTGAGCTGGCTCATGGGACGGCCTTGCAGGTGACGGTGGGGCTGGGGGACGGGCTTGCCGGAGTGGCGGTGGCCTCCGGGGCCGGTGCAGGAGCGGCCGGGTCCGTGGGGGCTGGCGCCGCCTCGGATGCTCCGGGCGACGCGGAAGCTGTTGGACACCCTTCCTCTGGGGAGGTGGTCCCGGTGAGTTCGAGGTTCTTCACGATGCGCTGGGCATCGTAGAGGTCATTGGCAGGCACGGTCTGGCGCACCCGCTGCTGCGAGAACTGGGGCAGGGAATCCATCCGGATTTCTGTAACGGTTTCTAGGCTGGAGAGTCCAATGGGGCCGAGGCGCTGGGAGACGCCGTTGAAGATGGCGACGCGGGAGTCGTACTCGCCGACGTAGTAGCGGGTCTGGGTCCAGGCATACCCCAGCCAGAGGCCCGCGGTCAGGACCACCAGCACGGATGCGGCGATCGCCCAGGTAATCCAGCGCCGCGGTTTAAGCGGCACGAGGCTGTCATCAGCCTCGGTGCCGGGCTGTTCTGCCCGGTGGGTGAGGAGGGTGGCTGCCCTCCGCGCCACGGTGCGTCCGGCGATAGTGGGAATGGATCCGGATTCTGCGGCCGCTGCAGCTGCACCCACGAGTTCGTGGGGGCGCGAGGCGAGTTCATCCCGCAGGACCTCAGCGGACAGGTGCTCGCCCAAGTGCGGGTCGGTGGAGCCCGGTTCCACTGACCGGGTGCCATGGCCGTCCTTGGAAGGTCCGGCGGCGGCCGGACTGGCGCTGGCCGCTGGTTCATTGCCCGCGCCGGCGCCCTTGCCAGGGCTTTCGGTGCCGGACGTGTTCTTGCCGGGAGCTTTGGTGCCCTCAGCCGGGGCCTTCGGCCCCGCGGCGGCCTCTGGTGACGGTTCGACTCCTGCGGCAGGGGCTGCGGCGATGGCTGTGGAAGGGACGACTTCAACGGCAGCTGTGCTGACGTCGTCGGGCGTTTCCTCAACGATTTCCACCATGACCACTGTGACGTTGTCCGGGGAGCCGGCTTCGAGGGTCAGGTCCACGAGGGTTTCCACGCATTCGCGGAGGTCTTTGGTCTCCCGGACGGTACGTTCCACGGCGTGGCCGGCAACGTAGTTGAGCCCGTCGGAGCAGAGCAGCCAGCGGTCGCCGGGGCGGACATCCAGGGTGTCGAGATCGAGTTCCGGGCTGGCGTCAACATCGCCCAGGACGCGCATCAGGACGTTTTTGTGCGGGTGGCTTTCGGCCTCCTCAGGCCGCAGCCGGCCTTCGTCGATGAGGCGCTGGACAAAGGTGTGGTCCACGCTGACTTGCTTGAATTCGCCGTCGCGCAGGAGGTAGGCGCGGGAATCGCCGATATGTGCGAAGTAGAGCTTGCCCCCGGCCAGCAGGAGCGCAGTGACGGTGGTGCCCATCCCGGCCAGCTTGGGGTTCTGGTGCACGAGTTCGGAAAGCAGGGAATTGGCCGTCTGGATTTCGTCGGCGAGGACGGTGCCGGCGTCGCCGTCGTAATCGCCGCGGTCCAGGTGGATCATGTCCAGGACGGTGGCGGCGGAGGCTACGTCGCCGCCCGCGTGGCCGCCCATGCCGTCCGCGACGACGGCGAGGTGCCGTCCCACGTAGGCGGAGTCGTCGTTCTTTGAACGGATCCGGCCGACGTCGGAGCGTGCGGCGTAGCGCATGATGAGGGGTCGCTGCGCGGACCGGGGCCCGTTGGCGGGGGTTTGCGTGACGGCCACGGCTATGGCCTCAATTCGATGACCGTCTTGCCGATTCTCACGGGTACCCCTGGCTCAACCGGCAGGGCACGGGTAAGTTGCTGGTCCGCCAGGTAGGTTCCGTTCGTGGACCCCAGGTCCTCGATGAACCAGCGGCTGCCTTGGGGGAACAGCCTGGCGTGGCGGCCGGAGGCGTAGTCGTCCTCCAGGACCAGGGTGGCCTCCTGGGCGCGGCCCAGGAGGATGGGGCTGGCGGCCAGCGGAAGAGTGGTTCCCTTCAGCGGTCCTTCGACGACGACCAGTTGGTGCGCCTGCTGCTTCGCCGGTTGCGGAGGGGCTTCAGCAAGCTCCGGGTTCCTGCGGACCTGGCGTTGGGTGGGGGCGCCGGCGGCTGCCTTCCGGCCCACCATGAGGTCCCGCCGCATCGCTGAAACGATGCTGAAGATCAGCACCCAGAGGAGCAGGAGGAAGCCGAACCGCAGGACGGTGATAGTGAGATCGCTCATGGGCGGCCACCAGTGCTGGCAGGCAAAAGGCGGAAGATGATTTTTGTCCGTCCCATAGTGATGGTGGAGCCGTCAGTGAGTTCGGTGCTCCCCGATACCTTCTGTCCGTTGACGTAGCTGCCATTGGTGGAACCCATGTCCACAGCGCTGGTCACCCCGTTGGCCGTGCGGATTTCCAGGTGGCGGCGGGAAACGCCTGTGTCTTCGACATGGATGTCGGCTTCGGACGACCTGCCAAGGACGATGGATGGAGCGTTCAGGGAGTAACGCTGGCCGTCGATATCCAGTACGGGCTGAAGCCGTGCCGGCTGCCGGCTGGGGGCCACCGGCACGTTGGGGCGTTGTGGCTGGCCTGCGGATGCGCCCTTCGATTTCTCGGTTGAGGAGAGGATCTCGAAGTCGCCGGCACGCAGCTCGGCGTCCCGGCGGAAGGAAATCCGTACTGAGCCCTGAAGGGTGTAGCCCTGGCTGCGGACGTGGTTGATGACAACGTCGCAGAGTTCTTCGGCCAGCGGGGTGCCCCATTCCTGGGCCCGTTTGAAGTCGTCATCGTTGAGCTGCACGTCGAAAACGTTTGGGGCGAGTGTCCGGCCGGCCGCCACAGTCAGGGCCTTGTGGTCCACTTCGCGGCGCAGCCTGCTGGCGATCTCCACGGGTTCGACCTGGGCGCGAGAGCCGGTGGAGAAGACGCCCCGGACAGCCTTTTCAATGCCGCGTTCAACCTTGTCCAGCAGACCCATGGTTCTTCTCCTTTCCCCTCAGCCGCGGGGCAGTTTTCGTTCCGGAACTTCACCCGCAGTGCAGCTCGCAAGTCGGCGGTGTGCCTGCCTGCAGCAGCCACTCCTACATCAGATACTACTGGTCAGGGCTATGAATGACCTTAATCAGCAACGCCTGGGCACATCCAAAAGTTCGGTCTGTTGCCTGGCCTTGCGTGGGCGGACGGAGGCCAATTGGTGTTTTCCATCCACCTTCCGTTATGCTTGATCTCGCTGCTTTTACAAGGTAACGGATCCGGGAAACCGGCCGGCGCCGGGTGAAAGAAGTTGCGCGCGAGTGGCGGAACGGCAGACGCGCTGGCTTCAGGTGCCAGTATCCGAAAGGGTGTGGGGGTTCAAATCCCCCCTCGCGCACGCAAATGTAAAGAGCTCCGGTCGAGAGGCCGGGGCTCTTTTGCGTTAACTCCACGCCACGAACTTGGGCTTGTTCGCTAATCCGGGCCTTGAAGGTTCGGATCCGCGAACAACCTTAGGTTCCGGCGAGTTGCCGGGGCGCACGCCACGTTACGGCCGCGCGGAAGCCTTGAACCGGCGTCGTGAGTTGGCCAGGTGGCTGCGCATGGCAGCCGCTGCGGCAGCCTCGTCACCGTCCGCGATGGCCTCCGAGATGGAGCGGTGTTCCTGGACCACCTGGTCGAAGTGGTCGCGGGCGTAGTGCTCGACGCCGGTCATGAGGCGGGTGCGCGGCATCGCGATCATCGTTTGGCCCAGGGCCGCCAGGCAGTCGGAGTAGTAGGGGTTGCCGGAGGCGGCGGCAACGGCGCGGTGGAACTCGAAGTCCGACTTCATGGCGTGGGCGGGATGCCCCGCGCTGGCGGTGAACTCTTCGAGGGCCGCGGTGACGGCGCGCAGTTGCCGCTCGGTGTGGTTACGTGCGGCCAGCGCTGCGGCCTCGGTTTCCACGCCCATGCGGAACTCCAGCAGGTGGAGCCGGTCCTCCATGGTGGCCACGGGACGGGCCCCGGGTGCTGCCTGGGGCCCGTCCGACGGCGGGATGAGGGCGAAGCTGCCCCGCCCGCGTTCGGTCTCAACAAGTCCCTCTGCTTGGAGCCGGGTCAGCGCAGCGCGGACAACGGTCCGGCTGACGCCGTAGTCGTTGATGAGGGTGTTCTCGCTGGGGAGCTTTTCACCCGGCTGGATGACGCCGTCGACGATGCGGTTGCGAAGGTCAGCGGCGAGGTCCGCGGTGAGGTTCCGGGTCATGGCTTCAAGGTTACGCGCCGAACTCCGCGGACTCGGTGGACCAGGTACGTGCCTGGTCGCTGAGGGTGACGCCCAGGCCGGGGCGGTCCGGGACAATCATCCGGCCGTCCTTGGTTTCGAGCCGCTCATTGAACAGCGGGTCCAGCCAGTCGAAGTGTTCCACCCAGGGCTCGCGGGGGTAGGCCGCGGCCAGGTGGAGGTGGATTTCCATGGCGAAATGCGGTGCCAGGCCCAGTCCGCGCTCGTCTGCGAGTGCTGCCAGGCGGAGGAACTGGGTGATGCCGCCGACGCGGGGAGCATCCGGCTGGATGATGTCGCAGCCGTTGGCGTTGATGAGGCCCTTGTGTTCGGCCACAGACGCCAGCATTTCACCGGTGGCGATGGGGGTGTCCAGGACGTTTGCCAGGTGGGCGTGGCCCTCGAAGTCGTAGGCGTCCAGGGGTTCTTCGATCCAGATGAGGTTGAAGTCCTCGAGCTGGCGTCCCATCCGCAGGGCGGTGGCCCGGTCCCACTGCTGGTTGGCGTCCACCATCAGCGGGACGTCCCAGCCGACGTGCTCGCGGATGCCCGCGACGCGGCGCAGGTCCTCCTTGCTGTCCGGGAGGCCCACTTTGATCTTGATGCCGCCGATGCCTTCTTCGATGGACTGGGTGGCGCGTGCCTTGACTTCCTCGAGGGTGGCGTTGAGGAAGCCACCCGAGGTGTTGTAGGTCTGGACGGAGTCACGGTGTGAGCCGAGGAACTTGGCCAGCGGCAGGCCAGCGCGTTTGGCTTTGAGGTCGTAGAGGGCGATGTCGATCGCGGCCAGTGCCTGGGTGGCGACGCCCGAGCGGCCCACTGACGCTCCGGCCCACAGCAGCTTGGTGTAGATCTTCGCAATGTCGTTGGGGTCCTCGCCGATGGCGCCCTCGGCCACTTCCTTGGCGTGTGCGTACTGCGCCGGCCCGCCGGCCCGCTTGGAGTAGCTGAATCCGACGCCGGTGTGCCCCATCTCCGTGGTAATTTCCGCGAAGAGGAAGACCACCTCGGTCATGGGCTTCTGCCTGCCCGTGAAGACCTTGGCATCGCTGATGGGGACAGCGAGGGGCAGGCGGGCGGTGGACAGTTTGACGTGCCGGATCAGGTCGACGGAACTCATGGATTCTCCTTTGGGCGGCGCCGGGCTCCTTCGCCCGCCCACTTATAATATAAGCGCGTAACTTGTATTACAAGTACTGCCTGCATGGGCTGCTCAGTCCGTTGGGGATACCGCATAAACCGTTTTTCTGCTGATTCCGTATCACTCGGGCCAGGACGGACTTCGCAGCGGCGGCTGCTGCGGCGCGCCGATCCATCTCTGCAGCATCGAATTCGACGAGGGCCCGTGACCTAAAGCATCAGGGTGGCCACGGAGGGGCGTTTTCGCCGGTGAAGACCTGAGGACAACTAGGGTGTCCCCGTCCCGTCGATGCCTCCTGAGCCCAAATGGTGCCAGGATGAAATTTACGACTCTTTGATAGCCCTGTCAGGAAGGGGCGAGCCAGCTCTTTTCTGACGTCGGTTGACTGGTCGCCTGACGTCAGGTTGGGGTGTGCTTTCTCTGAACGACATGCGGGCCCGTGATGAGCCCGGTCTTCGGACCTATCAATTCCGGCTACCAGGGGGCCGTATTCAACCTCGCCCACTTTCCGGCAGGCTTCGGGCTCCAGTGTTTGGCGCTATAAACGATCGCCTGTGAACCAACCTGTATGCGAAGGGTAGTTGCTCTTCCTGGAAAGCGAACCGTTCGCCTGCCCGCTCGCGCGTACGCTCTAAACACCAAGTCCAGCTAAAACTGGCGCCAGGCTTTATGCTCTGAGCTTCTCGGGGGTCGCAGCATCATGCATAATTCGGCCTGTCTGGCATGCTGACTGCCAGTTCTAGCGATTCGTGCTTGTAGTGCAGCAGAAACTCGTGCTTGTAGTGAAGTCCAAGCCAAGGCGAGGCACCAACGTCGTCGATGCCGGCAGCCAATTGCAATGAAGTTTTTACCGCTGCTGCTTCGAGTCTCGGCTTAGTAGTCGGGCGGGTGACGATGGGTTTCATGCGGCGCATCATCTCTTGACTGCTCGCATGTGCTGCGGCGGAGCGCTTACGTCGGCAGCATGTCCCATTTCGGCCCCGGTTCTTGGGTAGAGACAGCTTTACAAGGCGCCCGGCCAGCCGGTGTAGGCCTCTGCCAGGTAGGCTAGTCCATGCCGGGAGGAGACCACGGAGCTGAGTTCCCCGAGCTGGCGGGCGCGGGAAAAATCGTCTGCGTCGGTGGGGGTGTGCAGCATGGTGGTCATCCAGTAAGAGAACTGCTGGGCCTTCCATACCCGTTCCAGGGCGCGGTCGCTGTACGTCTCCAGCAGTCGGCCGGACCCGGAGTTGTAGTGGCTGTCGAATCCTTCGAAGAGCACCTTGACGTCATGGATCGCGAGGTTCAGGCCCTTGGCACCGGTGGGCGGAACGGTGTGCGCTGCGTCGCCTGCCAGGAAGAGGTTGCCGTGGCGCATGGGGGTGTGGACGAAGCTGCGGAACGGCAGCACCATCTTTTCGATGACCGGGCCTTCCTTGAGTTCGAAACCGTTGCCGTTTACCCGGCTGCGGAACTCGGCCCAGATCCGGTCGTCATCCCAGTCGGCCACGTTCTCCTTCGGGTCGCACTGGAAGTACATCCGCTGGACGGTCTCGGTGCGCTGGCTGATCAGGGCGAAGCCGTTGGCGGAGTTGGCGTAGATCAGTTCATCGGAACTGCGCGGGGCTTCGGCAAGGATGCCGAACCAGGCAAACGGGTATTCGTGGAAGTACCACTTGCGGTGCGCCTCGGGGATCTGGAACCGGCAGTGGCTGCGGGAGCCGTCCGCACCCACCACGAAGTCGGCCTGGATCTCGAACTCCGCGCCCCCGGCGTCGGTGAACCAGACCTTCGGCTTTCCTTCCAGGTCATGCACGCTGGTGTCCGTGACGCCGTAGCGGACGTCGCCACCGTCGGCCTTCCTGCGGGCGGCGAGGTCCAGGAAGACGTCCGTCTGGGGATACAGCCAGACAGACTCCCCCACGAGGTCCTTGAAGTCCACGCGGTGGCTTTCCCCGTTGAAGCGCAGTTCGATGCCGTCGTGGCGGTCGCCGTCACGGAGGACACGGTCCGAAACTCCGCTGTCCACGAGCATGTTGACCGTGCCGTGTTCGAGGATGCCTGCGCGCACCGTTTCGGAGATGTCTTTGTGGCTGCGGACTTCGATCACGGTGGAGTCGATGCCCGATTTGGCCAGTAGGTGGGAGAGCATGAGACCGGCGGGTCCGGATCCCATGATGGCCACTTGGGTAGTGATGGTTTTACGTGTTGCCATGGTTCGTCTCGCTTCGTTGCGGGGCCCCGCAGTCGCGGCGCCTGAGTGTGTTACGCGGCGTGTGCCTCAACAGGACGACTGGCGCCGCGCTTACAAGAGTTTTTGGCGGTCCTGGGTACACGCCCTTTGAAGGCCGCGTTGGCACCTATAGGTGGGCCGGCGATTCTTCGCCCGTCCTTGGACGGGTACGGGCGGCCACACGGGTTACGGCCTCGCGTCGTGCGCCCACCGCGTTCTCGATGGCGCCTATTCCTTCCACTGTCATGCGGACCACATCGCCGGTCTTCAGGGGCGGGGGAGTCTTTGATCCGTTCCGACCCCAAAGTTCAGCCAGGCAGCCGCTGCCGCATGTGCCGGAGCCCAGCACGTCGCCGGGCCGCACCACGGAGTCCTGCGACGCGTAGGCCACCAGTTCGGCGAACGGCCAACCCATGTTGGAAAGCATGTCCTGCCCGATGCGCTGGCCATTAACCTCGACGGCCATGGAGATGGGCAGGAACCCTTCGGCGTCGTGGCGGTCCTCAAACTCGTCCGCGGTGACGATCCATGGGCCTAGTGTGTTGGCGAAGTCCTTGCCCTTGCAGGGGCCTAGGCTGACTTTCATCTCGCGGCGCTGCAGGTCCCTGGCAGACCAGTCGTTGAGGATTGTGTAGCCGAAGATGTGCTGGTGCGCCTCCGCTGCGGTTAGGTTGCGGCCGTCGCTGCCGGGAACATGCCCGACGACGGCCGCCACTTCGGTTTCAAAGTCCAGGTCCTCGCAGCCCGCCGGAATACCAATCACCTCGCCCGTTCCTGTCACGGTGTGCGGGTTCGTGAAGTAGAAGGTGGGCGCCTCGTACCATTCGGGCACCACACCGGCCACGCCGTCGATGCTCTTCCGGACGCCTTCCACGTGTTCCTCGAACGCCACGAAGTCCCGGATGGTGGCGGGCACCAGCGGGGCCATCAACTGCACGTCCGCCAGCGAAGAGGCAACGCCTGAAGTCAGAACCTGCCGTGCAATGTTCAGCGCTTCTTCGAGACCGGCGTCCAGGAGCGTCTGGACGTCCTGGCCGGCGGGCAGGGCGTAGCAGTTCGCGCCGTCCACAAAGCCGGACTGGATCCAGTCGCCGTCATTCCAGCGGGCAATCTTGACCATATGAATCTTCCTTAGGCTGGGCGGGCGGCGGGGACTGAAGCGGGCGTGATGCCAAGGGCGGCAGCGTTGCCGGCCAGTACACGGGCCTCGTCCTCTGCGGGAAGGCGTGCCTCGACAACCTCGTCCACGGGCAGGTCGGATCCCATGTCGAACGGATAGTCCGAGCCGAGCAGCACCTGCTCCGGGCCCGCCGCGGCGATGAGCGCCCGCAGTTCAGCGGCGCTGTGGACCAGCGAGTCGAAGTACAGCTTTTTCAGGTAGGAGGACGGCGGCTGCGCGCAGCCGTGCGCCTCCGTCCGGACCTTCCAGGCGCGATCGGAACGGCCCAGGGTGGTGGGAAGGTAGCCACCGCCGTGCGCAGCCAGGACCTTCAGGTCCGGGTGCCGGTCCAGTACCCCGCTGAAAATCAGGTGTGACACTGCCACAGCGTTTTCCGCAGGCTGGGAGACGGTGTTGGCGAGATAGAAACGGTCCAGCCGCTCATCCAGGGAGCATCCGAACGGGTGCAGGAACACCAGGGCACCCAGCTCCTCGGCCCGGCTCCAGAACGGTTCCAGCCGGGGGTCGGACAGCTCAACAGTGCTGCGTTCCGCGTCGGCTGGAGTGGCAGCGAACGACCCGATTTCCACCCCGAGCAGGCCGCACTCGAGCACCGCGTGCTCCAGGGCCTCCACCATCAAGGCGGGGTGCTGGAGCGGGACCAGGCCCAGGCCGTGGAGCCGCTCCGGGGCGCGGTCAACGAATTCCCGCACGGCCTGGTTTGCGGACTTCGCTACCTGCAGTGCCAGTTCTTCGCCTGCGAAGTAGTAGAAGTGCGACGGTGACGGAGAAACCAGCTGCACGTCCACACCTTGGGCGTCCATGTCCGCGAGCCGGCGGTCCAAGTCGGTCAGCTGCGGCCAGCGCTCCTTGATCATCCGGCCCGAAGCTGCCATCGATTCGGGTCCGTTGCGCCGCACTTCCAGGGCCTGCTGGGCGCCGAAGCCCTCGGGATCAGCCTCCGCCACCAGCTGTTGAAGGGCCGGAAGCAGGATATGGGCGTGGACGTCCACCGTGGGGAATTCTGCGGGGCGGGTGCTCATGCGGGTTCCTTAACTGCTGGCATCGTTGACTCCACTACCGAAGTGCTATCGGGTTGACGGGTGATCCGACTGCCCCGGTGATGGGGAGCGGGGCTGCGATGAGCAGGAAGTCGTACCTGCCGTCCGCTGCGCAGGCTTGTGCCAGTCCGTCCGGGTCCCACATTTCGCCCAGGAACAGTCCGAGGTTGGGGATGGCGATCTGGTGGAGGGGCTGGAAGGCGGCGTCGAACTCGTTGGGCCGGACCTCGAAGCCCCACGTATCGGTGGCTATCCCGGCTATTTCCGTGCGGTGCAGCCAGGGCCCGGTGGTGAAGGACAGCCCGGGGGCTGAGCCGCCGGCGTAGTCGCCCCAGCCGTCGCGGCGGACCCTGGTGTGCTGCCCGGTGCGGATCACCACGATGTCGCCCCGGCCCACCTTCGAGCTGGGCCCCTGCAGGTCAATGGTCCGCTGGAGGTGTTCGGGGGTGATGGCGAAACCGTCGGGCAGTTCGCCGTCGTTCCGTCCAAGGTCCGGGCCGAGCGCCCGGCCGACGTCGAGCAGGACGCCGCGGGTGACGATCTTTGCGGCGGCCGTTTCGATGCCGGTCACCAGGTCGCCTTCGGAGGTGACCACGTCACCGGCGGCCCTGCCGTTCCAGGCCTTGCGCTGGTCGAAGATGTGGCCCAGGCCGTCCCACTGCGTGGAGCACTGCAATGGCATGGCGATCACATCGTCCGCACCGCCGAAGCCGTGCGGGAAACCCTGGTTGCCGCGTTCGGCGTCCACCCCGGTGTCCGTCATGGTGTGGACCGGGTTGGTCCGGCGGCGCCAGCCCTTCTGGGGGCCGTTGGTGTCGAACGGCTGGGACAGTGAGAAGGCCTCGCCCGTCTTCACCAGGGCTGCGGCTTCGATGCGCTTGCCGGCGTCGATGAAGTTCAGGGTTCCCAGGACGTCGTCCTGGCCCCAGCGGCCCCAGTTGTTGTGGGCCGCGGCCATGGCGCGGATGCTGCCGAGCGGGTCGTCACGCCGGATCACCGGGGAATCGGTTGATTCCCCGGTGACGGTGGTTGATGCTGTGTCCTGCGTGGTCACGGCTGGCTGCCTTCAGTTGCGGTTTCGTCCTTGCAGTGGATCAGCTGGGTGCCAAGGCCGGTGATGGTGCCTTCCATGACGTCGCCGTCCTGAAGCAGCCGGCCCCAGTGCTGGCCGTTGCCGGCCGGGCTTCCCGTGAGGACCAGGTCGCCCGGTCGCAGCGGCATGATCTGGGAGGCTTCGCTGACGAGCTTGGCCACCCCGAAGATCATGTCCGAAGTGGACTCGTCCTGCATGGCTTTGCCGTTGAGCTTCAGGGTCACCTGGACGTCCTGGGGGTCGCCGAAGAACTTGGCGGGCACCAGCAACGGTCCGGTGGGCAGGAAGCCGGGGGCGTTCTTGGCGCGGTACCAGTCCGATCCGATTGCGGGCATGTCCTTGCGGAAGACGTACTCACGGGTGGTGATGTCATTGACCATCGTGTAACCGAACACGTAGTCCAGGGCTTCCTCAGGGGTGACCCGGAATGCCGTCCTGCCAATGACTGCCGCCAACTCCAGTTCCCAGTCGTGGGACTTGCTATAGGCCGGGAGGGTGAGGTTGTCCGTGGCGGATGCGATCGCCGCCGGGAGCCCGATGAAAAAGTACGGCGTGCCCTGGCCTGCCCGCTTGTCCATCATGGCGGCTGTTCTGGCGCGCACTTCCTCCTCATCCTCGCCGGGTTCGCGGTGGGCTGCGGCGAGGTCGATGACGTGCTTGCGGTAGTTCGCACCGGTCTGCAGGACCTGGGCCGGTTCCACCGGGGCGAGGACTTCGACGTCGGCCAGCGCCAGGCCGCTGTCGTCGCGGGCGGAGGCGGCGAGGCTGTCCAGCTGGGCTTCGGTGGTTTCCCAGTGCTCGATCAGGGAGTTGATGTCCCCGTCCAGCGGCAGGACCCGGCCACCGACGAGCAGGCCCGCGCGGGCCTTGCCGTCACCGGCTTCCTGGAACCGGATCAGCGCATAAGTTGCTTCGGCCATGGCGTCTTAGCCCCGGCCCTGCTTGGCGTAGGGGTTCAGGAGGGCTTCCTTCATTTCGGGGGAAGCACCTTCTTCGGTGGCCGTGAAGCCCTCGGCCGGCGGGAAGGATTCGGTCATGGAGAGCGGCATGGCGCCGTTCTTGTAGAAGTTGTTGGAACCGAGGGACGGCTTCCAGGTGTTGGCGTCCCAGTCCGGGACGTAGTTGCGGTAGCCGCCGGAGTTGAGCTCCACGCGAAGACCTGAGGGGTCGCGGAAGTAGAGGAAGTTCTGTTCGCCCACGCCATGGATGGAGGGGCCGTATTCCATTGGGGTGCCGTTTTCCATCATGACATCGGCGGTGCGGAGCAGGTCTTCGGTGGCGTCCACCCAGAAGGCGATGTGGTTGACGCGGCCGGCCCGGCTGGAAGTGTCCAGGACCACGCCGAGGTCGTGGGACTTTTCGTTGGTGGTCAGCACGGAGAACACCGTGATAGGTGCCTCGTCCAGGTCGACGAAGGCCATGACGCGGAAGCCGAGGGCCTCGTTGTACCACTTGGCGAAGCCGCGGACATCCGAGCAGGCCACGGTGACGTGGTCCAGGAAGCGCGGTGCGGCGGCGTGGCTGCTGCGGCGCTCCGGCCGGTCCGGGTAGGTGGATGCGAATTCGGGTTCAGCGACGAACTTTTCCACGTCGTAGAAGAGGCGCATGGGGTGGCCGTAGGGGCCGGTGAATTCGTAGGCCTTGCCGTAGCCGTGGCCGCCGGGGGACCAGGTGCCCTGGACGCCGGTCGCTTCGATCCGCTGGGCAGCCGCTTCAAGGGCTGCCTGGGAGTTGGTGCGCCAGGCCATCCGGCCCAGGGACGCCTCGGGTCCTTCGGTGATGACCAGGCTGTAGCGGTAGTAGTCGCCCCAGCAGCGCAGGTAGACGTTGTCGTCCCCGCGGTCGATGATGCGCATGCCGAACTTTTCCTCGTAGAACCGTGCCGACGTTTCGACGTCCGGGGTAGTGATCTCGAGGTGGGCAAGATGCGAGAGGGGAGTTTCCACGTTGAAGTCCTTCAGAGTTGTTGGCTGCTATCGGTTTGGTGCAGGTCCTGTAACCACTGTGAAGGAGCTCATGTATCGGGGGAAGCGCAGTTTCGCTATGCCCACCATTCACGTTGCAAATAGTGAAACCACAACCAGGTCGCCTCGCGCGCAGCGCTGATTTCTTCAAGGCGGTACCGGCCATAGCGACTGAAGATGCCGGGCATTGAAGATTCCTATTTCCGCTCATCATCGCCCGCTAGCTAGTTTGATTGCACGCCTCGAGCCGTGACCTGATAGAAGCCGATGAGATCCGCATGCATGGTTGCGTCGTGCACTCGTATCAGGCCAACTCCGCACACCAGAGAAGCTGGAAGGAAGCCTTGCATCCCCTTACAAACATCTACCTCCCTGCGGAGGCACGACGTGAACATGAGGACGTCAGGGACGGTCCCCGGTTTCCCGGCATGTTGGAGGTGACAGACGCTGAAGGAGCTGACCTGCCCGGCGCCCTTGGGAACGCCATCGCCGTTGTCTCCCGGGCCGCTGACGAGCACCGCACTGGAATCCTGATCTCGCGTATTGGCATGGACCGCTACATCGTGCGCGCACATCCTGCAGTCCCTTACGGGATGGTCAGGCAGTCCCTTTGAAGTGCTGGTGTTCCCGATCCCTAGGAGCCTTGGACCGGGTTGGAGCAACGCCGAGGCCTCGGTGCAAAATGCGCACCGAGGCCTCTTTCTGTTCTTCAGCTGGTTCAGGAGGTCTCGACGTGGGCTCTGACGTGGCTTCCGTCGTCGCTCAGCCAGCCTTTTCCGGCGGCGTAAACCAGCATGTTGGCGAAGCGGTAGTTCCAGCCCATCCCGATCCGGCCGGCACATTCGCTCTTGATCCAGTCCACAGAGACCATTACATCCGGGTCGTCCAGCTTGCCGGCCGCCGTGGACTCAAGCAGGTTAGGCAGGCTGTCCTTGGCTTCCTCCGACAGCAACACTTTGAAGGTGGTGCAATCATCCGGTTCATCCAGCGCAACGGATCCTGGGCTGACTCGCACGTGCACGGGAACTCCTTTTACATCATCAATGTCGGTGGTTTCCACTATGCCGAGAGCGCGCTACGCCCGGAAGACGGACTTTTGGATAGCCGGTATCGTCCGAAGTTATGCCCGCAGGAAATTACGGGCGGACGGAATCTCGCTGTCCTGCCAAAAGGTAGGACGCCACCATGCCGGCGAGCTTTTCCGCGATTTCCCGCCATTCGAGGTTTCCGCTGCCTTCGACGGTGCTCCCGAGGCCCAGCCGGCGGGCCACGACGCTGTAGACGACGTTGAAGCTCCAGTCGATGTCCGCTTCGTGAAGGAAGCCTTCCGGCCACTTGTGCAGGACTTCTGAGAAGTTTTTTGCGAGGGCAGCATGCGAAGCTGCGCCGCGCTTGGAAATCGTTTCGTCCTGGGTTGCCCGCAACATAAACGGTCGAAGGATGTCCGCGTATCGCCGAAGTACTTCGATCGTCCGGTCTACGGCTTCCTGCGCAACGGATTCCAGTCCCGCATCTGGACGGGCCGGCAGGGCTTCGAAAAGATGGTTGGAGACGGCGTCAATGTCATCCATTTTTCGGCCGTGGGCGACCCGGATGAGTTCATCCTTGCCTTGGAACCGCGCGTAGATGGAACCGATTGACACGCCGGAACGAGCGCTGACATCGGCCAGCGTGAAGTCGTCGTTGCCCCGCTGCTGAAGCAGCGCCAGGGCCGCTTCAATCGTTTTTTCAAACGACTGGCGGCTCCTGGCTTGCTTAGGTTCGCGGGACTTCGTGTCCGGAAGCGTCACAACGTGATCCTACAGAGGATTCCTTCACCTGCGGCGTTTCGTGCCACCCGGAGCTCCCATTCGCCAGATGGAATCAGCCAACGGGATTTCGTCTGATCCCAGCGCCGGAAGCCGTGCGGGTCCACCGCGATTCTTGCTTCAGCCCTCTCTCCCGCGGCGACATCGACCGCACTGAATCCCATGAGACGGTAGCCGGTTTCTCCCACCGCCTTTCCATAAACCTGGACAACGTCGCGCCCGGCCGATTCACCTGTATTCCGGAGAGTCACGTGGACCGAAACGCCTCCCACGCCGGCCGCCGCATCACCGGCACGCAGTCCTGCTGATGCCGCTACAGCGTCCACCAGTCTGAACCCCGTATAGCCGAGACCGTAGCCGAAGGGATAGCGGGCTGTCCGGCCGGACGCTTCGAAATGCCGGTAGCCCATAGGTTCACTGGCTGCGTAGTCCAGATCAAGGTCGGCGTCCAGCCCGGTTCCCCACCCGGGGATGTCCTCGTTCCTTTCCGGGAAGGATACCGGGAGCCTGCCGGACGGGGCGGTGTGGCCCGTGAGCACCGACGCGAGGCCGTGCCCGAACTCCTGTCCCGGGAACCACGCCATCAGCAACGCCTTGACCCTGTCCGCCCACGGCAGCAAAACAGCACGGGACGCGTTGACCACCACCACGGTTTCCGCATTGACCGCCGCCACCGCTTCAACCAGGCGGTCGCAGTCAGGGTCCAAACCCGCCGTCGTACGGTCTGCGCTTTCGCGGGACGAGCCCTGCTCGTCCCCGACCACCACAATGACGGCGTCCGCGCGGGCAGCAAGCCTAACCGCGTCCTTCAGTGGATTGGTGGCCCGTTCAGGGACCGCCACAGCGGTGATGGCCTGGACCCTGCCGGGTTCGAACGCCATCTCCACCACAACCTCCACCTCACCGGCCGGCAGTTCGAGGGTGATTCGTTGTGTCTCGGCCCGGGCGACGACGCCCATCACGTCATCCGGTGCGGGAGGTGGCACCTCCAGCACCTGTTTGCCGTCCACCCAGAGCGAGCTGGTGCCCGTACCCCCGGTTCCCAGAGACCAGTGCGCTGCAGAGTCCAGTTTCAGCCGCGTCGTGATGCGCGCCCGGCCAGGGACGCCGGCACCCAGGCCGGGCACCGGTCCGAACCATACGAACGACGACGCCTTCCGGACCTCGCTGTACAGGACCGCATCTTCCCCGGCAGGTGCAAGGATTTCCAGCAACACCCCCGGCGTTCCGTCCGGCGCGGTACTGCCCAGTTCCGACAGGGGCAGGGCCGACGACGGTACCGTCCCGGCCTCGTGGAGGACCTCAACGTCCGGCCCCATTGCCTCACGGATGGCGTCCAAGGGAGTGACGAGCTCACCCTCTGGCCGCACCGTGGCGAAGGTTCCGCCCTGAAAGCAGGGTTTGGCGGCGTTCGGCCCCACTACGGCCAGGGTCCGGATCCGGGCTGGGTCCAGAGGCAGGATGTTGTCTCTGTTCTCCAGCAGCACGAATGACTCGGTCGCAGCGGTGCGGAGGAGCTCGCGTTGCTCTTCCGGGCTCCGTAACCGGGCAGGTTCGGGAGCAGTGCCGCCGGTCCGTCGCCCCGTCCGGTCGGCCAGCCGGGTGATGCGTTCGACGGCGTCACGCAGCCGCCCCCCGGGAACGTCGCCTGCGGTCACGGCAGCCGCGAAACGGGAACCGAGGAACCTCGCCGGGCCTGGCATCTCCAGGTCCAGCCCTGCGTTGGCAGTGGCAGCGGTGTCATCGACACCGAACCAGTCCGAAACGACAACGCCGTCGTACTGCCAGTCATTCTTGAGGATGCTTATCAGCCCGGCGTGCTGGGAGCAGTGAGTGCCGTTAACACGGTTGTATGCCAACATCAGCATCCAGGGGTTCGCAGTGCGTACCGCAGTCTCGAAGGGCCGGAGGTAGGTTTCACGCAGGACTACAGGTTCAACGCATGAGTTCATCCGGCGCCGCTCGGTCTCCGTATCATTGGCCACCACGTGCTTGGTACAGGATCCCAGGCCTTGGGACTGAACCCCTTGCACCCAGGCCGAGCCCAGCACACCGGTCAGGAACGGGTCCTCAGAGAACATCTCAAAGGCCCTGCCCGAGAGCGGAGTACGCGGCAGGTTCAAGTTGGGCCCTAGGACGACATTCACCCCGCGTTCGAGGCCCTGCTGGCCAAGCAGCTGGCCGACGTCGGAAACCAGCCCCGGGTTCCACGTGGCACCCAGGGCGGTTCCGGAGGGCATGATGAGGGAGGTGTCGCGTTCATCCATCGTTTTGCTGACGATGCCCAAGGGGCCGTCCAGCAACACTATTTCTTCGACGCCGGCCTCAGGGCTCGCTGTGGTGCTCCAGCCGTTGAGGCCGCCCGTGAGTTCGGAGCCTGTGAGGTCCGGATCCGTCACTGCTGCGTTAGCGCCTGCCACGGGTCCAACTGTCACGGGGCAGCGACCTTTTCGGCGCCGGCGGCGGCTTCCGAGGACTGGAGCAGCGGCTGGACCCGCTCGGAGAAGAGGCGCATGGACTGCTCTGTGAAGCGGCGGCGCTCTTGGGTGAGGGGGCCGCCCATGAGGGCCATCAGGACGTTGCCAATGCCGAGGTCAGCGTACTTTTGAAGTTCGGCGGCGACTGTTTCCGGGCTGCCGTACAGGCACCAGGTGCCCTTGTAACCTTCAGTGCGGGCGTCCGGAGCCGGGCGAAGGTTCACTCCGCTGATAGCCTCGGCGGCTTTGTTGGCTGCGTGCTCGCGTTCCACTGCCTCCTGGTACTGCTCAAGAATGATGTCCATTTCGGCGGCCGCCTGCTCGTCAGTTTCGGCGATATGCACATGCTGGTAGGAATGGGTGGTCCACTCAAGAGCTGCCTTAACGGCCTCCTCTGAGTGGCCGGCCGACTCCAGGGCGTTGCGGTAGTTGGTGAAGTTCTTCTTGACCTCCTCGTAGGCGTTGCCGCTGTCAATAACCGGGGGCGTGAATGCGAGGATGAACGCAGGCTGCGCCTTCTTGGCGGCGCGCTCCACGCTGGACGGCCGAGCCGCAACGGACATGACGCGGGGTTCGGGCTTGGTGTACGGGGCCGGAACGATCCGGGAAACGACGGACCCGCGGTAGTGGCCATTGTCGAACGTGACGGGTTCATCACCCGGCTTCTTTGCCCACAGCTTTTCGGCGATCTCGAGGTTTTCGTTGGCGAGGCGCGAGCTGTCCTGGAAGTTGACGCCGAAGCCGATCATTTCTTCGGGTGTGGTGCCGCTGCCAACCCCTACCAGCAGCTTGCCGTCAGTCAGCTGGTCCAGGAGGGCAAGCCGTTCAGCGAAGCGGACCGGGTGGTGCAGGGCAAGGGTCTGCACGGAGAACCCGAAATGCATGCGCTCCAGTTTGCCGGCCAGGTAGGCGGAGAAGACGAAAGGGTCGCTGGCCGGGGGAGCGTACCCGGTGAAGTGGTGGTCCGGCAGGAAGACGGCGTCAAAACCCTTTTGCTCGGCGTCGACGGCGTGCTCAATCATTGCCTGCATGACCGGGCGGTCCTCTTCAGGGCCACGGGAACGGGAAGTGAGGAACAGTGAAAAGTGCATGGAAACTCCTGGTGAGTGATGTACGGGTTGTTAAGGCATTGCCTGGGCGGCAGGTTGGGCCGCTGCGGCAGAGTCGTCTGGGCTTGGTGACGTGGAATCGCTGGGCGGTAGGGGTTCGAGTTGGGCGGCAGCTTTGACCACGAGGCGCCGGAACCACTGGTGTCCCGGGTCCCCGGATTTGGCCGGGTGCCACCAGGCGCACTCGACAAGAGTGGGAAGGCTGATAGGCAGTTGCATGATCCGGACCCCGGCCACTGCTGCCAGCAGGCGGGCCAGGCGCTCCTGGACCAACGCAAGCCGGTCGGTGCCCGCTACGGCAAAGGGAAGCATCAGGAAGGTATCAACGATGACGTCTGTCTTTTCTCCCAGTTGCAGATCGTAGACCCGGCGATCGGCAAGGGTGGAATCAACCTCTGCCCCGAAAAGTCGCGCCCAGCGCGCATCCCTCATTTCCTCAATGGTCAAGCTGCGCTCCGGTGAATCTGCGCCAGTGACGCACACCCAGTTATCCGTAAACAGCTCCGTGTGGGGAAACCCGGAAAAGTGTCCCTTGGGTATCAGCATCAGGTCCGCATTCTGCAGGGTCTCCTTGATGCGGTCCACCGCCAATGGCGTGACTGCGTCAAAGTGGATCTGCACACCGGGAGCTTCCTCCTGCAACATCGCCATCAGCTTTCCGGATAACGCCGTAAGGCAGTAGTCGGAGGTGATGACCCGGAAACTCCTGGTGGAGGATGCCGGATCAAAGACCGCTTGGGCGTCGAAGGTGCGTTCCACAAGGCGCAGGATCTCGGAGACGTCCTCCTTAAGCACCTGCGCCAGCGGCGTCAGCTCATAGGCGGAGCCAACCCGCGTCAGCAACTCGTCGCCGAACTGCCTGCGCAATCTCTGTAGGGAAGAACTCATCGCCGGTTGACTGATGCCGATCCGCGCGCCTGCCCGGGTGACATTTCGCTCCGCAAGCAGAGCGTCGAGCGATACGAGCAGGTTCAGGTCGGCTGTCAGCAGATTGACCATGTTCTTCTCCACGTTGAGGGCGGTAACCGCTGAATGACGGAACCCGAATTAGAATACTGATACTAATTATGGGTCACGTCACAGCTGCGGTCAATGAGCGCAAGCGCCCGGCGGGCTACTGGGGAGGCTGGCCTCCAATTACTTCACTAATGGAGCGGGCAGCCGTCAGTAGGCGATCCCGGCACTCAGCGAGCCTCGCAGAAGATTCCGTACCGGAAAAGCCGTTCAGGGTCAGGGTCACCGCCACCTGTCCCGTCGAGTCGAAAACCGGGGCATGGAGCGAGGTCACTCCTGCCGGGTCATCGATCGAGGCGGGCCCGGTTGATGCAGTGCGTTCCAGCAGCTTGGGGAGGACACCACTCAGGTCCGGGGCGGCGGTATCGCTGGGGACCACAACCATTCGTTCAAACTCGGCCGCGGTGGCCGCTCCGGCGGAGACGGCATAGCCGGTCTCACGGACATGCTGCAGTTCAGCGTGGGCGACTTCGGGGTCAACGTGGCCGATGACGTTGCGGGCGTTGGCGATCCAGCGGGATTCCGCGGTGTCACCGGCCCAGGCGACGTGCAGCGGCGCGAGGGGCGCTGCCAGGCTGAAGGACACGCCTACCCGTGAGGGTGAGCCGCCAGGGGAGCTGTCCACACCGGCCGCCGTGAGGACTACTACTGAGTCATCAACAATGCCGCTCACCAGGACCTCAAGCTTGAGCTCTTCGGCCAGGGCCTCGATTTGGGGACGCGCGGCGTCCGCGGCTTTGACGTGCCGGGTAAGGGCTGTTGCGGGGGAAACTATCGACGGGATACTGAAGGAGCCATATCCGCCGCGAAGGAAGAGCAGCGGAAGATTCTTCGATTCCCCGACGCCAAGGGCCTTCACACGGCCGATAACGATGTCGTGGTCACCTGCGCGGATGACGTTCTCGATATCACAGTCGATCCAGGCAGCTGCTCCATCAAGCCTGGGGCTGCCGGAGGGAGTGTCGCCCCAGCTGTTGGCGCTGAAGCGGTCCTCGGCCTTGCGGGAAAACGCCCGGCATACGTCCTGCTGTCCGGCGGTCAGGACGTTGGCGCAGAAGGAGCCGGCCTCCTGAATCTTGGGCCAACTGGTAGAGCGAACATCAGGCATGAAGGCCACGAGGGGCGGGTCAAGGGACACCGAGCTGAAAGTGCCTACCACCATACCCACGGGTTCATCACCGCGTGCTGCTGTGATGAGTGTGACACCAGTAGGGTACTGGCCCAGGACATAGCGGAACCAGGCCGGATTGTCCGGGCTGGTTTCTTGGGAATCAGCCGTGGAAGCAGGAATGGTCTGTGCCATCGGAAGCTCTCCTCTTCGTCGAGTTTCCATCCAGTAAACGCGCCCGTTGGGTGGCTGCGGAAATAGTTCCGAGGTATGCGGGCTATCGACAATTCGGATGCCAGCGTTTGCCCTCAAGGGGCAGTCCCGGGTGATAGGTTCGAGGGGATGCTGGGGCCTCTAAGGGCCCGTCGGTCGGGGTGAAGACTCCCCCGGACGCGCACCTGGCCGGCGTCGAGCCAGTCTGCTGGCTTTCCCAGAACGAGGTTGCGGTGCGCCGTTCAAACTTGTCGAAGACCACTGATCCAGCGGCTGAATTTACGGATTCTCCATTAGTCGCTACCCCGTCGGCACCGCAGGTGCAGGACGGGAAACCCGCCGCCGGAATCCGTATCGGGCGGGTTTACGTTGCCCTCCTTATCATCGTTCTACTGGGGGCACTTGATCACACCATCGTGGCAACAGCTTTGCCAACGGTGGTTGGCGAGTTGGACGGTGCCCGCCACATGGCCTGGGTCATCACTTCCTATGCCCTTGCCATGGCTGTGGCCATGCCCATTTACGGGCGGCTCGGTGACCGATTCGGCAGGCCTGCCCTGATGATGATCGCCTTGGCGATCTTCCTTGGAGCATCCGTACTGTGTGGGTTTGCACAGGACATGTTCCAGCTCTCGCTGTACCGCGGCATCCAGGGCTTGGGCGGCGCCGGGATGGCGGTGCTGCCCGCCGCGATCATCGCCGACCTCGTTCCACCCCGGCAACGGCCGAAGTACCTCGGCCCGCTGGGCTCGGTGTTCGGCATCGCAACGGTCATCAGCCCGCTGGTGGGTGGTGCCATCACGGATACCGTCGGCTGGCGCTGGATCTTTTGGATCAACCTGCCAGTGGGCATCCTCGCACTTGCAATGGCATTTTCGCTGCGCAAACTCCATACAGTCCGTGGAAACGGAGGGGTGGACTGGCCCGGCATCATCTCAATGGTTCTATTCACCTGCTCCCTGGTGGGCGCAGTCGCGTTCTCCACTGAACCGGATGTCCCGGGGGAAGTCGTGCTGGGCCTCGGCGTGGCAGCGGCCGTGTTCGGTGTCCTGTTTGTAGGGGTGGAGATCCGCTCGCGGAATGCCCTGGTCCCGATGCGCATGTTCCGAAGCTGGCCGGTAGTTAACGCTGCTGGGCTGGGTCTGGTCATCGGAGCCGGGCTCTTCAGCGTTGTAGCTTATCTGCCGAGCTACGTGCAAATGGCCTATTCGACATCGGCTTCCGTGGCGGGGATGATCCTGCTGCCCCTGGTGCTGGGCATGATGGTGTCCACTAACCTGAGCGGTTGGATCGTCACCCGGACCGGGAGGTACAAGGTCTTTCCCCTGGCCGGCTCTGCCCTGGCCGCCGCCGTAGCAATCTGCCTTCGCTTCCTTCAACCCGGAACGCCCCTGCCCGTGGTGGCCATCCTGATCGCCCTGTTAGGACTGGCAGTCGGCAGCTTTATGCAACTCACCGTTGTTGCTGCCCAAAATGCCATGCCACATTCGGTGGTAGGTGGAGTAACCGCTTCGCTGGGTTACCTGCGCGAACTCGGCGTCACGGTAGGAACGGCTGTTTTCGGTGGAATATTCGCGACTTCACTGGCGCACGCCTCGGTCAACAACAACCTAGGCGTTCCGGCGTCGACCATCACCGATCCCCATGCGGCCCAACAACTTTCCGACACGCTGCAGTCGGGCGTGGCAGAAATCTACGCGGGAGCGTTCCTGCCCATCTTCACGTTGCTTGCCTGCATCTTCGGTGTCGGAGTGCTGTTGTCCATCTTCATGCCCGAGCAACGTCTTTCGGAAGCGCAACCCGGCAAGTAACGGACGGTTCTGAAACAGTTTGTCCGTTCTCTACTTCCGGTAGCTCTTCAGATGCACAGGCCCGTGCACGGCGGATCGTCTGGCTAAAACGTGGTCCCTAGGGCAGGGGGAGCGACACTGGTCTTACCCCAGGCGTCGTCGCGCGCTGGGGGCCAATGCAGTCATGCAGTGACGAGATGGTGGGCATAGAAGAAATCTATTTCCGCGCCTTCTTTGGCCTGGCCTAGGTTGAACGCAAGGAGCGGGTCCGTGCTGCTACCTCTCGGTATAACGGCATGCCCCGGTCGAACGACCCAACGAGGAGTTATGAATGGCCGCCCGAACTGATGCCCATGAGCCGCGGAGTGAAAGAGTCGGAGAGTTCATTGAAGAGCTCCTCTCTGCCATGACATGGGAGCAAAAGCTCGCCCAACTCCAGATCGCCTTCCGCCCGCACCTGGAGGACGCCAAGGAACTGGTCAGGGGCGGTACGGGAGCCATATTCTGGCCTCGCAGCGCAGGGGCCACCAACGAACTTCAACGCACGGCCCGTGAGGAGACGCCACACGGGATTCCGCTGCTCGTCGGGCTGGACGTGGTGCACGGCCAGCGGACCACCTTCCCGGTTCCTCTGGCGCAGGCTGCGAGCTTTGACCCGGCCGTGGCTGAGGCCGATGCCCGCATTTCAGCGAGAGAAGCCGCGTCAGGCGGCGTGAACTGGACGTTTTCCCCGATGGTCGACGTATCACGGGACCCGAGGTGGGGCCGCGTGGTGGAAGGCTTCGGTGAGGATAGCAACGTCAACAGCATTTTTGGTGCTGCCAAAATCCGTGGGTACCAGGGGGAATCCCTCGCGCATGCGGACTCGATCCTGGCCTGCGCGAAACATTTCGTGGGCTATGGCCAGGCTGAAGGAGGCCGTGACTACAACACCGTTGATCTGTCCATTCAACGCCTTCGGAATGTCTACCTTGAACCCTTCCGGGCCGCCGTCGAAGCCGGCGCCGCGACATTCATGGCGGCCTTCAATACCGTGTCCGGCCGGCCGGCCCACGCCAATAGGGGTCTTCTCACGGAACTGCTTAAGGAGGAGTGGGGATTTGAGGGCGTTGTGGTCGGTGATGCCGACGGGGTGACCAACTTAATAGATCACGGGGTGGCTGCTGACCTTTGTGACGCACTCCTGCAGGCCTTCACCGCCGGTCTGGACGTCGAGATGGGCGGCACTGTGGTCAGCGCTGACGGCGGGACGCTGTTCTCCGGTGACGATCTTGCCGCTGAACGGGTGGATGACGCCGTACGCAGGGTCTTGCGGCTGAAACATGCGTTGGGGCTTTTTGATGATCCGTATCGCGATCCTGCGCTGGAAATCACAGCGCCGACTGAGGAAAGCCGGCTGGCTGCCCGCGAAGCTGCCGAAAAGGCTCTCGTCCTCCTGAAGAACGACAACGACGTCCTTCCCCTTGAACGCTCCGAGCTCCGGGTACTGCTCGTCGGGCCCTACGCGGAGAGTAACGACCATCTTGGAGCATGGGTGCAGTCCTTCGCCGAACCTGCCGGCACCCTCGCGGATGCCATTCGCCGCCAGTGTCCTGACTGGACGCTGACCGTAAAGGAGGGCAGCAAATTTTTCCACGAAGACCAGGCGCTCCTTACTGAAGCGGTCGAAGCGGCGGCGGACCATGACGTGGTGCTTGTTGCCGTAGGAGAACCCTCGTCCCTGACGGGGGAAGCCAGCTCACGCAGCGACCTCAGACTACCCGGCGGCCAGGAAGAACTGATTCGGGCAATCGCGGAAACTGGTACCCCTTTCGCGGTGGTCATGTTCAACGGCCGGCCGCTGGTGACCAATGACTGGATAGATTGGGCTCCATCCGTGCTGGAAGCCTGGCATCTTGGACTGGAAGGCCCGGCCGCTGTCGCCCGTGCCTTGAACGGCGTCGTAAATCCCGGTGGGAGGCTTCCAATGACTTTCCCGCGGTCATCGAGCCAGGTGCCTATCTACTATGACCACGAAAACACGGGGCGGCCGGCGACGTCCTCTGCCCGCCTCGAGGAAGCCGACGTCGACGTTGCGCTCAAGGGCCCCGGCAACACGGACGACCGATATACGTCCAAGTACCGGGACCTTCCGCTGGGTCCGCAATTCGCCTTCGGCCATGGACTGAGTTACACGTCCTTCAGCTACGGACAGCTTCAGGTCGAGACTAAAGAATTGGCGCTCGATGTGTTGCGGGAGGGGCAGGTCTTCCGTCTCGTTATCCCATTAAGCAACACAGGAGAGCGGGCAGGGGACGAAGTTACACTCCTTTTCATCCGCGACCGGGTGGCTTCGCTGGCCCAGCCCGTGCGGAGGCTCCGTGCATTCACCCGGACAACCTTAGGAGCCGGTGACACGGAACTGCTGAGCTTCGAATTGGGTTGGAAGGATCTCGGGTTTTGGGACAACGAGGGGAACTACGTCGTGGAACGCGGCGATTTTGAGGTCTACGTCGGTGGGGGCATGGAAGGCTGCGCCGGGGCAGTGCTGCGCCTGACATGAACCGCTCGACCGCATCAAACACACACGATTCCTAAGCGCACCTGCTGCAGGCAACCAGACAAGGACTACTGACCCCGCAGCTGCCCGACGGACTCGAACCCGGCGTCACCATCATCTACTCAAATGCATTCCTGCCGATCTTTGCACTCCTTGCCTGCATTTGCGGCCGGAGCAGCGGATGCATGAAGGCATGAACCGTAAGTCAACTCCGGAGACTTGACGTGGGCTCCCTCCACGCTTACCCTAACAATAATCATAATTACGGTTATGATTTACCTACAATGCTCAAGGAGGAGCAATTATGTCCGACCCCACCCGCAAAGAAGTGAATCGGCGGACCGTGGAACGGTTCTTCGTTACGTCCGGTCTGGAGCGCGCTGCGCTCTTCGCAGCTGATGGCAGGAAGGAGCTGCCGTGGACTTCCATGGGTCATCCAATCGACATGGAGGGCATCCGGGAGATCAGCTACAACTTCACGCGGAATCGCCAGATTTTCACGGACTGGACCTGGAGCGGTGTTGAGATCTTCGACACCCAGTACGACGACCGCTTTTGGGCAGAGTGCGACGGCAGGGGAGTGATCCGGATCGACGGTCATGAGCCGGTCAATGCCGCGAACCACTACATCATGGCTTTCAGGTTGGCGGATGGGAAGATCAAGGAGTTCCGCGAGTTCTGCGATCCCACGCAGCCGTCACGTAATGACGCCGGTGAGCCGGTTCCGACGCCGCCGTTGGGTGACTGGAAGCCGCCGGCCGAGTGGCAGACGCCTGCGGAGCTGTTGAGCTAAACCACGAAGTAGGGAGTCCCATGGAGGCGGCAGGAACGGTCAGGAAAGTTCCACAGCAGGAGCGCAGCCGGAAATCGGAACTGAAGCTCCTCGCTGCTGCCGAAGATGTCCTTGCCGAGCGCGGGGCTGGCGACTTCAGCCTGGTGGACGTGGCTACCAGGGCCGGTGTGACCACGGGTACCATCTACTCCAGATTCAAGGGCAAGGGCGAGCTCGTCCATGCGGTCCATGAAAGAGTCATGGACCGCATGGGAGCCCATGCGGCCAGACTCTTCGCCGCTAGTGACGGGCCGGATGGGGACCCTTCCGGCGTAGCCCCCGGCGGGTCAGTCGCAGACACGCACGTGACAGCAGATCCAAGGGCGCTCATCACCGACCTGATTGTCCGCCTGGCAAGTGTGTTGGAAACGGAAGCGGCTGTCCTGAGGGCGCTGATGTTCCACGCGGTGGAGGATAAGTCCATTGCACAGCGCGGCGCGGACGCGCACAGGAAGCTGGAGGCGCTGTTCGACGACGCCCTTCGGCGGCTCAAACCGGTCGTTCCCGAGCTCCCTGACGCGCAGCGATACTGGGCCTTTACCTTCTCCTATGACGTCCTCGCCCGGCACCTGGGGCTTGGCCATTCATCCGCACGCATAGAGCAGGACAACTGGGACGACATGCTCCGGAACCTTTCCGCCATGGTCTCCGCTTACCTGCTGTCCCACAGGTAAGCGGTCAACACTTGGTCCGCCCTATCCGCCCACCGCAACGAGCCGTACCGGTCCGTAAAGGCCAGCGGGGCGCACCTCGGCGGTCGCCTCGAAGATAGCGGCACCCGGTCGTGAAAGGTCACCTTCCGCGGCATCGCCGGCCAGTCTGTTCCACCACGAATTGGTCACGGCGATCTCCAGGACGTTCGCCCCGGTGCTGATGCTGTCAGTAACATCCACACGGAACGGATACGTCCATAACGTGCGAACGTCCCGGCCATTCAACCGGACCTCGGCAAGGTCCCTGACATCTCCCAAGTCCAAAACCACGCTCTTGTCGCCCTCGCGCAGTGCAGGTTCGGCGGTAAACGTGTGCCGGTATGTGGCCGTCCCAGAGAAGTACTTCACGTCCGGTGCGTGGTCATTCGACCCCCGCCCGCTCCAAGGTGCAGGGGCGGTCAACGTGAATCCCGACGGCGACTGGCCCTCGCCGTCGAATGTGACCTCCCACGGTCCGTCCAAGGGAACCTCGAGACCGGCAGGCCGATGCAAGCCGCTTCCAAGCGGTGCCGTGCCACCAGCATTCCCGGTGCCAGCATGGCGCAGGAGAATGAAGACTGATCCGAAGGGTTCCAGTTGAAGGTCGACGGCGGTCCTGCCGGTGTCGACCTGCAGCTCAACAGCTGAGCGCGAGACCTCGACCGGGTCCCACAGTTCCGCGGCGGCTGCCCCGTCCCTGAAGGTCGCCCTGACCTTCTCGCGCCGTTCGCGCTGATTGCTGACGAAATACAGGTCCGCGCCATCAAGATGGCGGTGGATGACAGGCAAGTTCGAGTCTTCGGAAGCCAGCATGGTCCAGTCCGGGTCCACTCCCAGCGTGGCAAGTGCCGTAGCCACACCATCAGATGCCGGTACCCCGGCGAGATCCACCAGGCCCGCACGCCCAGCCCAGAGTTTCTCAACGGCAGCGGTCCATACGTCAGCGTCGTCGCCGCGGCTGGGTGTGCTTTCTGGACGCCACCCCGCAACGGTCGCCCCGGCGTCAAGGAGTTCGGTGATGCGCCGTACGGCAGTCAGCGTCATGCGGTGGCTGGTTCCGCCGAGGTACAGCAACCGGTAGCGGGTGCCGCCCGTAGTGAGCAGACCACCATCGGGAGTAACTGTGACGTGGTTGAGCAAACCGTCCAGGTTAATAAAATCAAAGCCGTGGCCCTCGGGAACTTCCGGCGGCACATCTCCGAACACGCCGGTCACCGGAGCCTCTTCGCCGTAGAAATATGCAACATCGGCAGCGTATGTTCCCTGCTGCAGGAGGTGGCTGCAGCGGGCCATGTAGTCGAGCCATGGCCTCGCCGCGTGAGCCCAGGTCTCGTTCCGGGAGAACGACTGTCCGAGGTACGGCGACAGCGTGATGCCAGGTTTGGGAACGGCATCCGGCTGGTGAGGGGACGTGTGGATGTTGATGAGGTTGACGCCCAGCACGAATTCCATGTCCACGATCGGCTTGAGTTTTCGGGGTGTATAGGTGAACGGCTTCCCGAAGGCACTCATAGACTCTGCGCCGGTGGCCGCTTTGCCGTAGACATGGGCAACCGAGGCGGCGCCACGGAGGTCTGCCACGTACGTGGGCTGGGGCCCGGATTCGGGTTCGAAGCACCACATGGCGCCCATGGGAACGTCGGCGTGGGATCGCATTTCCAGGTCATCGCCCAGTTGCGGCCGGTGGTCCTCGAGCGCCTCGGCGTAGTAGGCCATGCCCCGCTCACGGGCGATGCGGGCGATGGTCCCGTAGTGGTTCTCAGCAAGGAGTTCGGAGATAGTCCTCCGGAGGTCCCAGAGGACTGCGTCGCTCTGCTGCGCAGTCCCTACGAGGATGCCAGTGACGGCGGGGAGCCATGGCAGCAGGTCATAGCCCCGGCGTTCCCGGAACTCCCGTCGCATGGCGCCAGTCCAGTTTTGCAGGCCAGACTCGATGCTGTCGCTGAGCAGGGCCGATACTCCTTTGGTACCGACAGATTCGCTTCCGAGGGCATCTTCGAAGAAGCCGAGGTAGTGCTCAAAGTACTCGGTGACCAGACCGGCGTCGAGCTTGTCCACCTCCAGCCCGGTGGCATCGACGGGAGCCGGGGCATTGAGGTGCCCGGTCAGGGAGTACCCGAACCTGAGAATTGTCCACTCACCCTTCTCGGGTTTCCAGTCCAATGTTCCATCCGCGAGGAGGTGGCTGGTGACATCAATGACATCCTCCGGCGTGATGGCGTCGGAGGTGGGGCTCGGTCCGCCGTCGAGGGCGTAGTAGTCGGGGACGGGGGCGTAGCCGGCCTTTTCCTCTGCACGGGAGATGCGGGCTCCTTCGAAGAGCTGCAACGCGGAAACCCTGAACGTCGACGCAGCCCCACAGGGTGTTGCGAACGCGAGGGGCTTGAGGCCGGGCGCTACCGGGATGGTAGGCGAGGCCCCGCTCTCAAGGACCAACCGGAACAGCTTGGCGGTGACGGTGGGAAAGCTGGCCGAGCGAACCGGCGAGGGCGACGCCGGGAGGTCGGCGACAGGGCTGAATTTGATGCCGTCATTGCTGGCCTCCAGCCGTGCCAGGGGAGCTGGCGGTACGCCGAACCCGCGCTGTGCCGGCAGTCCAGCGCGCACCGAGGCTACCGGTGTGGGCTCGTCGAATTCGGCCATGACCCACCCGGCTGCCCCGTGACCGGCGTGTTCCACCGGGACGACTTCGAGGGCGGGCCAGAAGCGGCCGTCGGCAAGCGATTCAAGGGCACGTTCCCGTGTCATGGATCCGCTCGCGGTAGTTCGTGCCGGGGCAAGGGGAAGGTGACTGTTCCGGCGCGGGAACGCCAGCACAGCGACGTCGTCGTAGTGGTCCGGCACTCCGATCGGGTCCTTTCGGACCGCGGCGAAGGGCACGTCCTGGTAGGGGCCCGATAACGACGGCGGGGGCGCAATGGTGACGGGCGCCGCCTGACCGGCAGTCACTTCGGCGGCGCTCCACACGAGTTTCTTCATGCCGGCTGCCGGACGCACCCAGGGTCCGCCGGTAGCGCTCCAACCGGCAGATGTTGCAATCGCCAGCTCGAGGCCAAGCCTGTCCGCCGTGGCAGCGGCGCATCCTATGGCCGACTGCCATGCCGGGGAGCGGAATGTTGCCCGCTCCGGGGTGTACAGGGGGATCCCCATCGATCCGGTGAACGCTTGGACGCCGCCTGCCCCGGATGCGGCGAGCCATTCCAGGTCTTTCTCAATGCCTGCTTGATCAACGTTGCCGTCCATCCAATGCCACCACGCCCGTGGCCTGGCCGACATGGGCGGATCTACAAAACCCGCAAACAGGTCGGTACCTGTCGGAGAAGGGGCGGGTGCGGCGTCATCGAACACGGGGTCGTCCTTAGGTCAGGGAGGTGGCAGGAGCCGACAAAACTAAGTTCACTTTAGGAGGTGCTGCGAAGCCTGTGGGGAAAGCAACCATGCAGAGAGAAGATGGTGAGCATAGACGATAACTATTTCCATGGCCGCCATGACCTCACCTACCGTGAATGACAGGAGCCAGCTTGTGATCCAGGGAACACATCCCGACACGAGGCTCGAATCCACTGATCGCTATGGCGACAGGACAACGACGTCATGAAAGGCCACACCATGAACAAAGCAACAAGCCAGCGCCGGAGGTTCCTCTCCGCCGCGGCGCTGGCGTCCGTAACAGCACTGGCGTTGAGCGCCTGCGGCGGCGGCGAGTCAGCCAGCGAACCAATTGTCGAGGAAACCGGTCCGGTGGAAATCACCCTGGCAACTCCTGCCTATACCGGTGGAAATAACCCTTACCTGGCCTTGATCGATGCCTTCAAGGCAGAGAACCCCAATGTCACGGTCAAGCTCGTGGAGTCACCGGCAGACCAGCACGGCCAGACCATGCGCACCCAGCTTCAAGCCGGCAACGCCCCTGACCTGTTCTACGTCACGGCAGGGCGTGGCAACAACCAGTCGTTCGCCTCACTCGCGGAAGCCGGCTACATCCACGAGCTGACAGACCAGAAGTGGGCGGCGGACGCCATTCCGGAATCGGCAAAGAACCTCTACTACGACGACGACAAGCTCTTCGCCGTCCCGGCAGACCTTGGACCCCTTACCCAGCTGCAGAACACCGGGGTGATGAAGGAACTCGGCCTTGAGCAGGCAACCACACTGGACGAAGTTGTGGAGCAGTGCAAGACCGCGCGTGCGGCCGGGAAGTCCTTGTTCGCCGTAGCGGGGACCTCAGGCCCCAATCTTGGTGTCCATGCCATGGAGATCGCTGCCGGCATCGTCTACGCAAAGGACCCCCAGTGGGACGCCAAACGCGAGAAGAAGGAATCAACTTTCGCCGACTCCGATTGGAAGAAAGTGCTCGAGCAGATTGTCGAATTCAAGGACGCCGGCTGCTACCAGGATGGAGCGGCAGGAGCCGGCTTTGACCAGCTGTTCCCGTCCGTCGCACAGGGCAAGGTGGCTGCCGTGTTCGCGCCAGCCGGTGCCGTGGCCGCCCTCCGCGCCCAGGTCAAAGACGGTTCTTTCGACGTCAGTGTAATCCCAGGTGAAAAGTCCGAAGACAGCCGGCTGATTGCCAGCCCCGGCAACGCCCTGGCCATCAATGAAGCAGGGAAACACAAGGGAACCACCTTGAAGTTCCTCGAATTCCTGGCACAGCCCGCCAACCAGGACGCACTGGCCAAGGCCAACGGCAACGTGTCGATCACTGCAGCTGTCACCGGCACTGTCCCGTCGCAGTTCCCCACCCTTGAACCGTACTTTTCCGAGCCTGACAAGAAGATTGTCACTCAGCCCAACTACCTGTGGCCGAACAGCGGCGTCTATGACTCGCTGGGCACTGGCGTCCAGGGACTCCTCACAGGCCAGGCCACTCCGGACCAGGTCCTGAAGACGATGGATGAGCAGTACGACCGCGGCGCCTAGCCAACGGCGACGCAACCTGATTGGAAAAACATCCCCATGACCGCACAACTTGAGCAGAATACGGAGGGCGCCCGGGTCACCGGGCGCCAGCCCCGCTCCACCAAACCGAACGGCAACAAGGATCTTCAGCGTTCGGAGCGCCGCTTCGCTACGTGGTGGTGGTTCACGCCCGCACTCCTGGCCCTGGTGCTCATCCACTACGCCCCGAGCGCCATCGGTGCTTTCTTCGCCTTCACTAACTGGAAAGGCATTGGAAAGTGGCAGTTTGTCGGCTGGGATAACTTCGCTGCGATAGCCGAGGGCGGCCCTACAACGACGGCCCTTATTAATACCTTCATCATCGGTATCTCGTTCGTGATTCTGACCAACGTGCTGGGTTTGATGCTGGCGCTGGGGCTGAACCGGACAGTCAAGTCCCGCAACGTCATCCGCACGCTGATTTTCGCGCCGGTGGTCTTGAGTTCGCTGGCGACGTCCTATATCTGGAAGTTCATCTTCGAACAGGACGGACCGCTCAACGAGTTCTTGGCTTCGGTTGGCCTTGAGTCGATGCAGCGGACCTGGCTGGGGGATCCGGCCACTGTCCTTCCCGCCATCATCATCGTCATGGTGTGGCAGAGCGTCGGCCTGGTGATGGTCATGTATTTGGCCGGTCTGGCTACCGTTTCTCCCGAACTGGAGGAAGCTGCGGCGCTGGACGGCGCTACATGGTGGCAGCGCTTTAACTACGTGATCCTGCCGGCCATCATGCCGTCGGTGGTTATTGCGATGACGCTCATGCTTATAAATGGCCTTCGGGTCTTCGACCAGATCCAGGCTTTGACCGGCGGCGGCCCTTACGGTGCCTCCGAGACCCTCGCCGTCACCATCTATAAGGAGACGTTCGTTATGGGCCGCTTCGGCTTTGGCGCCGCCCTGGCCCTGGTCATGTCCGTGATCATCATCATCCTTACGGTGGCCCAGCGCCTCCTCCTTCGCACGAACTCCAAAGGTTAGCCAGCCATGTTCCGTTATACGAAAAAGACCCTCCTCCGCGAGGCACTGCTGATCCTGGTTGCCCTGATTTTCCTGCTGCCGTTCTATTTCCTGATCAATCTCGCCTTCAAGAACGGCAACGACGCCCTCACCACATCGGCGATGCAGCTCGTCACCAACCCCACGTTTGAAGCCTTCGGGCAGGCCATTCGCGGCGGCCGCCAGGCCACACTGATGGACGGCATGCTCAACAGCATCATCATCACAGCGGGAAGCGTACTCATCCTGGTGGCAATTGGCTCGATCTCGGCGTACACACTGAGCCGCCGGACGGGAAAGCTGAGCAAGGTGGCCATGGGGCTGATCCTGGTGACCATGGTCCTTCCGGCGCAGGCGGCAATCATCCCAATCTATGTGGGAATGCGTAATGTCGGCCTCGTGGGCACACACACCGGCACGATCATCATGTACGCAGGTGCTTTGCTTCCCATTTCGATCTTCCTCTACATGGGTTTCACCAACGGGATCGCCAAAGACTATGAGGAAGCAGCCCAGATCGATGGGGCCTCGCGCTTCACGGTATTCCGGAAAATCATCTTTCCGCTCCTGTCCCCGGCGACCGGCACCGTGGCCATCTTTACCGGCCTTATCGTGTGGAATGACTTCTTCACAGGCCTGATCTTCCTCAACGGCTCCGATGCGGTCACGCTGCCGGTGGTGATCTACAACTTTGTGGGTGAGAGCGTGTCCCAGTGGAACGTCATCTTCGCTGCCATCATCATCTCGATGATCCCCATCCTTGCCTTCTTCCTCTTCGCACAGAAGCAGTTCATCCAAGGATTCACCGGCGGCGTGAAATCATGACCGCGATTGAAACGACCCGGCTGCATCCCGGGCAATGGGGCAACGGCCATGAGGGGCAACGGAAGGCGGACCGCGGAAACGGAACCTACCTCAACCCCATTTTCGCAGGCGACCACCCCGACCCCACTGTCCTCAAGGACGGTGACGACTTCTACATGACCTACTCATCGTTTGACGCCTCACCAGGCCTGATGCTGTGGCGTTCCAAAGACCTCGTCAACTGGGAGCCGATTGGCCCCGCACTGCCCGATCCCATCGCGATTGTTTTTGCCCCCGACCTCGTCAAACACGGGGACAGGTACTTCATTTACATTCCCTTCATTCCGGCGGGGTGGGCGCCCGAGTTCGGAAACCAAAGCAGAATTTTCGTCATCTACGCCGACGATATCTCTGGCCCTTGGAGCAAGCCCGTAGACCTTGGGATTACTGGTGCAATCGACCCCGGACATGTAGTCGGAGAGGACGGCAAGCGCTACCTCTTCACCAACGGCATCAGGAGAATCCGGCTAACCGATGACGGCCTGGCCACCGACGGTCCCCTGGAACGGGTTTACTCAGGATGGAAATACCCGGAGGACTGGGTCACTGAGGCCTACGCCCTCGAAGGGCCCAAATTATTTAGACACGGTGAATACTTTTACTTGATCAGTGCGGTAGGAGGGACAGCAGGTCCTCCCACCGGCCACATGGTCACGGTAGCCCGCTCAAAATCCATCCACGGACCGTGGGAGGACGCGCCGACAAACCCCATCGTAAGAACCCAAAACGCCCAGGAAAGCTGGTGGTCCCGCGGGCATGCCACCCTGGTGGAGGGCCCGGCTGCGGACTGGTGGATGATGTACCACGGCTACGAAAACGGGTACCGGACGCTCGGACGGCAGGTCCTGCTGGAACCCGTGGAATGGACAAGTACCGGCTGGCCGCGCGCGCTCGGTGGCGACCTCTCGAAACCTTTACTCAAGCCACTTGACCTCCCGGGGCAGGAACATGGAATCCGCCGCTCGGACGACTTTTCTGGATCCCGGCTGGATGCCCGCTGGTCCTTCTACAGCCCCGGCGCCGGTGAAGCGGATCGGATACGGCTGGATAAGGAAACACTCATCCTTCAGGGCAAAGGCTCCAGCCCCGCAGATTCGTCCCCTCTCACAGCACTGGCGGGAGACCACGCATACGAAGTATCTGTCAGGATGACCGCTTCCGCAGAGGACACGCAAGGCGGCCTGCTTCTGTTCTTCAACCGGCGTCTCTACCTGGGTGTGGGCTACGACGGCGTAGCAATGACCACCTACACCGGTGGTATTACCAGCCACTGGAAAGAACCTGCTCCTCCTGCTAAGTCCATTCACCTGCGCATCGTAAATGACCGCCACATCGTCACGTTCTTCTACAGCGTGGACGGTGAGAATTGGACTCGGCATGGAATGCGGATTGAGGCCTCGGGCTACAACGCGAATACGGCCGCCGACCTCCTGAGCCTCCGCCCGGCATTATTCGCAACCGGCACCGGTCACGTGCATTTTGAAAACTTCCAATACCGCGTTCTGGGCGACTGATCGTTTTCAAGCCCAAGCAGTCCTTCCAGTTTCCGAAAGTTGAACATGAACACCGCGCCACGACTTGAGCACCACGACGCCCACACGCGACTGATCGTTGACGGAAAACCATTCCTCTGTATGGGCGGGGAGCTACACAACTCCAGTTCCTCCGATCGCCAATACATGGCCGAAGTGTGGGAAAAGATTTCCGGATCAGGGGCAAATACTGTGATTGCCACAGTGGCCTGGGACCAGGTGGAGCCTCAGGAAGGGACCTTCGACTTCTCCGTTGTCGATGGGATTCTCGAAGATGCCCGTGCAGCCGGCCTGAGACTGACCCTCATCTGGTTCGGGGCCTTCAAGAACGCGTCATCCACTTACGCACCCACCTGGGTTCGGGCCGACAGGACACGCTTCCCTCGCGCGGACCGCGGACCGGAGCCCATGGAAACACCCTTCTCATACAAGGGCTCTATGCCTCGACCGACACTTTCCGTGTTCTCCGACCAGCTCTTCAACGCCGATAGAACGGCCTACTGCCGATTCATGGCACATCTTGCCGAAGTCGACCAGCAGCACACAGTGATCATGGTCCAAGTCGAAAACGAGGTCGGGCTTCTCGGAGCTGGCAGGGACCGATCGGCAGCAGCCCAGGCAGCCTGGGAATCGCCGGTTCCGGTGCCACTTCGCAAGGCCCTGGCGAACAATGCCGACGTGTTCGATCCGACAGTGGCAACAGTCCTGCAACCAGTCATCGCTTCGGAGGCAAGTTGGGCTCACCATTTTGGTGACGGCAACCCCGTTGCTGACGAAAACTTTCATGGCTTGGGCCTTCGCGACCTACGTCGGTGGACTCGCTGCCGCTGGAAAGGAAATTCTGGAGCTTCCCGCTTTCGCCAATGCCTGGCTCGGGCCGCAACACGGGCAGGAACTTCCCGGAAACTACCCAAGCGGCGGGCCGACCGCGAAGATGATTCCGGTATGGCGGACGGCAGCGCCAGCCATCGATTTCCTCGCCCCGGATATTTACGTTCCGAACTCAGCCGAAGTCATGGCCCAGTACGCGTCGTCCGAAAATCCCTTGTTCATTCCCGAAGCCCGGTTCCGAGCCGGGGACGCCTTTCTTGCTGTCGGGCGCTTCGGTGCTCTGGGCTATCAGGTCTTTGGCCTTGAAGATGGCCGTCAGGTGAACCAGTACGGCCTAGCCTGTCGGGCAATCCTGGCACTTGCCGGCCAGATTGTTGACGCCCAGCGAGATGAACGGATCTTCGGATTCGCTTTGGAACAAGACGAAGATCTTGTCTCGACGACGCTCGGTGGCATCTCTATTACCGTCCGAAATTCAGCAAAGCTCTACAGGTCCATGCTCCTTGACGCCGGTGTAGTTTTGCCGCCGCCTGCAGAGCTCCCGGGTGAGACCGAGGGCGCGGCCCACGGGCACACTCCCGGGGATGGCCGTCCCTTCGGGCTCATCCTTGAAACGGGACCATTGGAGTTCCTTGTGGTGGGGCAGGGCGCGCTGTTCGATTTCTATAAAGAGGACTCAGAGCTCGAAGTTGATTCCGTGCGTGAGCTGCGGTTGACCCAGGACGGCTGGCGGGACGGCCGCCTCTTGAACGGCGACGAGCGGCTTCAGATTTTGAAGAATGACATGATCAGCGCTTCCAGGATCAAGCTGCTCGAGCTTTCCAAGTCCACTTAAGACGCGAGGGTGCATGTAGAAGGAGGGAAAGCTATGCACCAAAGTGAAAGCGTTTCCGACGGCTACGGGGGCAACGACATAAGCGCCACGGGAACCCCGCCCCGGCTGCTGCCGGCGCTGGAATGAGCACGGGCTTGAGACCTAACGCATCTAGCACGACACCCTCTCTGCCGTCCCCAAAGAAGCTGCGATGGGGCATCGCCGGTACGGGAGGGATATCCCAGCAGATCACCGCCGACCTCACTCTCGTGGACAATGCGGACATCGTCGCCGTATCCAGCCGCCAGGCATCGTCCGCCGAAAAATTCGCACGAACTTTCAGCATCCCGACTTGCTTTGATGACTACCAAAGCATGCTTGCTGCCGACATCGACGCTGTATACATCGGGACGCCCCAAGTCACGCACTTCGAGTACGCGCGTGAGGCGCTCACCCGAGGCCGCCACGTCCTCTGCGAGAAACCGATTGGCTTGAATGCTGGTGAGGTGAGGGAACTTGCCTCCATCGCCTCGAAATTCGACGTTTTTTTGATGGAGGCGATGTGGATGAAGTTCAACCCTCTGTACCTCCGCTTGAAGAAGGTCATCGAAAGCGGAGCGATCGGGGAGATCCGCAGTATCAGATCCTCCTTCGGCGCCCCATTCCCGGAAGACGACTCAAGCCGCTGGAGGCCTGGCGGCAGCGCCTTACTGGACCAGGGCATCTATCCCGTGACCCTCAGCCACATGTTCCTGGGCCAGCCCTCGAGCATCACCGCGGCGGGCATCACGCGGGAAAACGGAATTGACGTGAGTGAGAACTTCACGCTCAACTATCGCGACGGATGCTTTGCCCAAGGCTCCAGCTCCATGATCAACTTCCTGGACCAGTCCGCATCACTATCGGGAACCCGGGGCTGGATCACCATAGACACGGGCTTCTGGTTCGCGTCGCAGTTCCAAGTCCACCGTTTCAGCATCGAAAAGGGCGAGACAACCGAGACTTATGAGACGAAGCGGGAGGGCAACGGGTACGTCCCAATGCTCCGCGAGGTCACTGCCGCGATTTTGAATGGAGAAAGGGAACATCCGTCCCACACCATGGACGAGACCGCACGGACCTTTGACACCCTGGACGAAATACGTCGACAGATCAGATAAATGCACAACCACGAAGGGCCCGCTAGGAAAGTACGGCTAAGCGCAGCAACCCTTCCGAGGCCAGGAGCAGGAATGCTTCAGGGATAGGAGTGGGCGAAGTTCCGCTGATCCCATCTGCTCTAATGCACGCCTAGTTTTGCCTTTTTGAGCTGCTTCCCCGCCCTACCTTTAAAGGCCGATAACGGATATTCCGTCACCCTGCCACCGCCCGGGCAAACCACGACTTGGTGATCACGTGGCCGGAACTGGTGGCGACTTCGTGCCGTCCAGGGCGCTGGAGTCAATTCAGGTTATCCACGGCTTCAAGTAGGAGCCGTTGGGGTAGCTCCCTGGTACGTTGGCGAGCCTCGCGACCTCCGCACTGGTGATTTTTGTCTGCACCGTTGCAGGCCGCTCGTGCGAAAATGCAAGTTGCTGAAGCTTATACTTGCCAGTAGTTTTGCTTCTCGGTTGTTTCGCACATCCCCCAAATTGTGAAGCGACCAGGAAGGCCCCGCGGCGTCCCCCATGTTGCGGGGCCTTTCGTTAGGTGATGCCTGGCCAGCGGATGGGTTCCAAGGCCCCGTCCCCGTAGCCCACACACTCGCCAGTGTTTTCGAAAGCCCAACAGCGTGAATTTACGTTCTTGCACGCCTCCCTTGGGTACGAAGCCGCAGAACGTTCAAATTGACCGCGGCCGGCAGTTCTTGCAGTTGCTGCCAATCCCCCTGACGAAACGCCGATAATAAAGAGCATGTAAAGCAGAACTCTGCGTATCTCATCAGATGAATCAATAGGCTCGCTCCCCCGATCCGTAATGAGTGCTCCACATCATTGAGACTCCGTCGGTTTTGGCGGCCTGACGGCATCACAGAGTTGTGAGAGGTCTCATAGCCCATACGGATTCCGGGCCGCTCAGGGCGTCGCGGCGAGAGAATGCCGCATCCAGTCAGGAAAATGGCAGCCGCTGACCGGCCATCCGGACAGGTCAGCCGTGGCTGGAATCGGTCTCTCGCCAAATCCACTGGCATGCACGGGTATTAGTGAGCCAAGGCACGACGCCAGGGTCAGGATGTGCCGATGAGCAATCGCGCTAGATCCGCCGAGCAGTGGAGATCAAAGTGGCTCTGAGTCGTGGCAAGCAGCTTTGCGTTTGCCGTTCCGACGGCCTCGTCGAGTTTTTCTCCTTCAGATTCTAGGAATTGTGATACCCCCATTAGGAACTCGTGGGAGAGTGCCTCACCCGGATCGCGGGCGAGAAAGTGCGCGACCATGCCGCTGCCCTTATCAACAACACCAAATTGGTTTGAAAGAGAAGACACGATAGCGCTTTGGCACGCTGCTTCGAAGTGTGCATCTATTCGGGACAACACTTCACGACTAAGGTGGTCGGTCGTTGACGCTCCAGGAATGCTAGATGGTATCGCCGACGCGAGTACGCAGTTCTCCCATATCCACTCTTTAACATCTTCAGGCAACTCATCTCCGCTGAGTTGGATATCAAGATGTTGTCTGAAGTTCCTGCGGAATCGTTCTGATAGACGGCGCGAGTCCAGCATCTCGTCAACAAAGAGCATTAGCTCCGGTACGGTGTGGATGACGGCCGCCGGGCGAGGAGAACCCTGCGTCCAATGACTGATCTCCTGCCGGACTCCCCCTGAAATGCGGGGGCCAAGCGCGGTAGGTCGAAAAACTAGAAGGGCCTGGTTGCAGCTCACCAGGAGGTGGTCTCTGAATGCGATTTCATCGTAGATAGTTGCCTGCAAAAGTCCTATCACGCCCCGGTCCCGAGACGTGAGCTCGGTTCCATTGCTGAGGGCGTCAGTGAAATGTGGAGCGTCCTCGTTCGGGCGAGAATACAGAGCACGTTTTGGGACGGGCCATCGATCGGCGAGTTGAGCTGAATAGCGTTCTAGGTTGTCACCATCGGAGCTGCGTCTGAATCTAAGTTCATCGATTGCCGTTGGTTGGATCGCGACAACGCCAACAGAATCGCGCTGGGTTGCGGCGACGCGAGCGTCGAAGGTGCGGCGTAAACCTCCGGATAGGCGGTTTACGTCAAATGCAAATTGTCCCCAGCGGTCGTATTCGTTATGACCGTCCGATTTGAGGTTTTCCCCGCGGGGTTCTGTGATCTTGTGCGAGATGTAGGCCGACTTGATGTCCGGCCATCGGCACAGCGCTACGAGACTGTCCACTTCATGCTTAACGGACAAGACTGTCAGGGGAACGTCAAATGCCTTGGCAATCCCCTCCGCCGCCACCATTTCTGAGCGTCGCCAAGCTATCAATCGGAGTAGATTCTTGACATCCATGTCGAGAATCACCGATCTCGTTTGCTCGGCAGTGAAGCCGACCGGCAATAGTCCACCTGTAGCTAACTTCCAAGCGTGCGGCGTGTAGTCCTCGATAGCCCTGTCGCGCTGATAGAGGCCATCCGCCTTCTGCAGACGTGCGTACATGTCATAGATGTCATCAATCAGAACTATGACTCGCCTAAGCTGCAGCCGCCGGGTGCCATCGGAATCAGTCGAGTCCTTCCCCACTGCTGGTCGCTCCACCAGTCTTCTGAGGCGTGCTTCGAATGGCGGGGTGTAAATCTCGAGCCGTCGCCCGGAAAAAAGTGTCAGGTGACCGGCCAAGACTGTTGCAGGGGCGGCAGATGATTCAAGTTCGTGGGAAGCGGAGCCGAAAGCCCGATCCCAGTAATCCAAGACGGTCTGCCTACTGTTGTTTGAGCAGACGTCTAGCATCGAAGCATCGCTTCTTCGGGTTTCAGAACGATAGAGACCCTTGAGATGCTCCTCAAGGTCACACACAGCCAATTCGGGGTGGCCACTCAGCGTGGCTGCTGTTTCACTTAGACCCGTTCCTGTCGCTGAGCAAACTAGAACTAGCGGCGCAGGATTTTCCGCGTCCTTCAACGCTTGAAGTAACTCTGGATGGCCACATGCCCCACGATCACATCTGTAGACGTGATCACCGTCGGGGAGGTGAAGGCATCGCCAGCGTCCTCAATACTGCAAAAGGCAAGCCGTGGACCGGATCCCTTGGTGAGACTGTCGAAGAACTCAACTTCTGATGGGTCTTCATCATCGACAAACATCGTGCCGTCAAGAAGCATTGGCGTTTCCAAAATTCTAGGTGTCACTTTGTCCCCATCCATCTAGTTGTACCTGCCACTTGCCGAAACACTAGCTCTCTCGGTGCACCTTCTTCAATCAACAACTCGACTCATGCTTTGGTATATCACCTGGGGTGCCAGCGTAGCGGTCATTGACGCGCCATGGGTTTCAAAAACAGAACGGTCATTCCCTTCAAAGCGCCCTTCTGATGTCAGACGGAACCGAGGGTCGCTATTTCAAGTCAAAGCAGCAGGAAACCAAACCCCGGCCAGGGGTACGTGGTCCAGGTTATCGACGTTGGCCGGGGCTGTGACCGGCGGCCAATAGTTTCCCGGATCACCTAGCCGCGTTACAACCGTAAGTAGCCTCCGGGCGGATCAGCCAGGGCCGCAACTCACCCGACATATTGCTTTATGCTTCGACGGCCAGAGGCCCTCGCTGTGTGCCTCATGCAAAAATGGCCCAACCCTCGGTGGCCTTCGTGCCGCGGTTGCCGGCCACGCGCGGGTCCTCGAAGAAATGCAGCCTCCAATGCAGGTGGAGAATTACTCGTAGGCCGACTCCCGCGCCGTTGACGGAATCTCCATTATCGGTCCTCATGCGCCGGGAACGTGGTTCGAGAACCCCATTTGGAGCCATCCCGAAGAGAGGTGGCCGACGCCTCGTTTGAGGCGGAGAGTTCGCCATAGAAGTCGATTAAAAGTTCACCACGTAGGCCGTTTTGCGCAGTACGACGTGAGCAGCGAGCACCTGGTTATACACACTACTTCCCTGATCTGGGGGCGAGGCCGGAGGCAGGCACCTACGCGCATGATCGTGGCCGAATCAGGCCGTAACTATCGCGGTCCGAACGGCCAAGGACTGACCATCATCCCTGGCGAGGAGGGCATCCGGTTAAACGGCCCTAAGGCTGCCGGCGAATCATTCGAAACATTCCATCTGTGGGAGCGCCAAGAAGCTCGGATATCCAAGGACGGCTGAGTCTTGTAAGGCCGGGAACCTGCCTTAGGGCGAGGTTGTTACAGCGATCTTGATTGCCGCCGCCGTCCGGGCGCTGAGATCGACAATGGGCGTCCTCGTGAGCGACGCACTGTGGGACAACTGGGCCGTTGGTCTCCATCTGTTCGAGAGAGTGGTGCGGCCACTGGCGGACGGGGAAAAGATCGGACGGGAGCTCAAGATCGAGTGGTTGCGGCCGGATACTTTCCACATGGCTGACTGCTCAGCCTCACCGCAGCTCCTACCCCCGCAGGGCCCCCAGCCCGGAAATCAGCGCCTCCAGCCCCAGGCTGAAGGCCGCATCGGCCGGGGACCCGCCGCCATTCGCGGCACTCCGCACGGCGGCGGTGAAATGAGGCGTCGAGCCAGCCATCGTGCCCGAATCGAAGATGTCCGCCGGCGCTGTCACGTCGTACGCAGAGCCGAAGATAAAGGACTCCAGCGCCACGATCGAGGACACCACCCGATCCTGTGGAAAGCCGGCGTCGAGGAATCCCTTGCTCACGGTCTCGTACATCGCCAGCGTCTGCGGCGCGTCCGTCACCGGAAGCACGGCAATGACCGGAATGAGCGGCGTATGCCGGGCGAAGACGTTCCGGTAGCTCCACGCCCAGCTCCGTACCGCCTCTTCCCAAGGAGCCGAGCCAAAATCGGACACATCCACCAGTGAGGTCAAGTGGTCCTCCACCAGGAGCAGGACGTCCCGTTTCGAGGTGACGTGGTTGTAAAGGGCCGACGGCGCCACGTCCAGTTCCTTGGCCAGGCCCGCCATCGTGAGCCCGTCATAGCCCTTGCGGTTGATGAGCTCCAGCGCAGCCGCCGTGATCCCCGCCTTGTCCAGCAGTGCGGCGGACGGTCGTCCCGCGCGCCTCTTGGCCCCCGCAGCTCCAGCGGGGGTTCCGGGATTCTTCGCGGAGCGTCCCTGTACAGCTGGTCCTGCCGGCATCACTGGCCTTTCGTTGGTGGTCTCCAGCATTATTCCATCCGGCACTTCCGGTCCCGGCGCCAAACAGCTATAGTTCTCATAAATGAACGTCATTCATTTATTGGTTCCCGGCAAAGGAACCCAAGAGAGGACACCATGCTGAACCTGAACCGCGACGTCGTGGTCGTCGGAGCCGGACCCTCGGGACTCACCGCAGCCCGTGAACTGAAGAAGGCCGGCCTGAGCGTCGCCGTACTGGAGGCACGCGACCGCGTGGGCGGCCGCACCTGGACCGACACCGTGGACGGCGCCATGCTGGAAATCGGCGGCCAGTGGGTCTCGCCGGACCAGACCGTGCTCCTCGACCTCCTCCAGGAACTCGGCCTCCAGACCTATCCCCGCTACCGCGAGGGCGATTCGATGTATATCGGCAAGGACGGCATCCCCGTCCGCTACGCAGGCGACACCTTCCCCGTAGGCCCGGATACCGAAGCCGAGATGAACAAACTCATCAACCTGCTGGACAGCCTCGCCGCCGAGATCGGCCCGGCCGAGCCCTGGGCCCACCCCAGGGCTCGGGAACTGGACACCGTCTCCTTCCACCATTGGCTCCGCCGGCACTCCGGCAATGAAGAGGCCTGCAACAACATCGGCCTCTTCATTGCCGGCGGCATGCTCACCAAGCCCGCGCACGCGTTCTCCGCCCTGCAGGCCGTGCTGATGGCCGCCTCGGCGGGGTCCTTCACCCATCTCACCGACGAGGACTTCATCCTGGACCGGCGTGTTGTGGGCGGCATGCAGCAGGTCTCCCTGCTGCTCGCGCGGGACCTGGGGGACGACGTCGTCCTTAATTCCCCGGTGCGTACCATCAACTGGGAGCCGGACCCCGACGGCGGCCACCGCGTCACCGTCGAATCGGACCGTGCCACCGTCAAGGCCCGGTTCGTGATCATGGCTGTGCCGCCCAACCTCTACTCCCGCGTCTCGTTCAACCCGCCGCTGCCACGCCGCCAGCACCAGATGCACCAGCACCAGTCGCTGGGCCTGGTGATCAAGGTGCACGCCGTCTACAGTCGCCCGTTCTGGCGCAGCTCCGGTCTGTCCGGCACCTGCTTCGGCGCCGGCTCCCTGGTGCAGGAGGTCTACGACAACACCAACTTCGGCGATACCAGGGGCACCCTGGTGGGCTTCGTCTCCGATGAAAAGGCCGACGCCGTCTTCGAGTTGGGTGCCGACGAACGCAAGCGCGCCATTCTGGAGTCCATCGCCGGCTTCCTCGGCGCCGAAGCGCTCGAGCCCGAGGTCTACTACGAGTCCGACTGGGGCTCTGAGGAATGGACCCGCGGCGCCTACGCGTCCAGCTACGACCTCGGCGGACTCCACCGCTACGGCAAGGACCAGCATGCCCCAGTCGGGCCTATCTACTGGTCCTCCTCCGACCTTGCCGCCGAAGGGTACCAGCACGTCGATGGTGCCATCCGGATGGGCCAGCGGACTGCTGCCAGCATCTGCAAGGCAGCCCGCTTGGCCGTTCCCGCCTGAGTCCGGGCGCCCCTCACGCAGTGGCTGGTTCCAGCGGTATGCCTGGGAGGGTGCTGCCGGATGCCTTCGAATCCAGGTATCCCAGCGCCTGGGCCACCGGGACGGCTGAAGCCGCAGCCCAGGCCTGGGGACGGCAGGAGGCAGGGTACGGAACCGGGGGCCACGTGTCCGCGGCGCCGTGGCCGGCAAACAACTCCGGAAGGCGCCAGTTGAACCCCTGTGCCGCCCTGAGTAGACCGCCGGCGAGCCGCCGTGCTTCGTTCACGTACCCGTCGGAGAGCAGGCCGCCCAGGATCATGGCGCTGTCGTGCGTCCATACCGATCCCGCATGGTACCTGGTGGGCCAGTAGGCGGCGTTGGTGGTGGAGATGGTCCGGATGCCGTAGCCGGAGTACATGGCGGGGTCCATCAGCCGCCGGACTACGGTTTCCGTTTCCTCGGCATTCAGGATTCCGGTGCCGAGGAGGTGCCCCATGTTGCTTGCCACGCCATCCACGGGGTTCTTCGCGGCATCCAGGGCGATCGCCGGATACCGCCCGGTTTCGTCTTCGCACCAGAACGTGGCCCGAAAGCGCTCGCTCATTTCCGCCGCATATGCGCGCCATTCCGCCGCCTCGGCAATGGCCTCCCCTTCCCCGAAGGCCTCCAGCAGGTCGGCGCCGGCGAGGGCAGCCGCGTATGCGTACCCCTGCACTTCACACAGTGCGATGGAGCCCTCCGCCAGGCTGCCGTTGTGCCAGCGGATGGAGTCGCCACTGTCCTTCCAGCCCTGGTTGGCCAGTCCGTGGCCCGATGTATCCAGGTATTCCAGGAAGCCGTCGCCGTCCGGGTCGGCGTGGTCCCGGAGCCAGCCAAGCGCGCGCGCCAGGTGCGGCATCAGGTCACGCACCTCGTCGTCCGGCATGCCTGCCTGCCACGCCTCGTGCAGCAGCATGATCCACAGCGGGGTGGCATCGATCGTCCCGTAATAGACCGGCGGGAGGGAAACTTTCCCGTCCAAAGTGACGGTGTTGGTGACGCGCCGGACCTCATGGAGGATTTTGCCCGGCTGCTCCGCGGTGGCCGTATCCTCCTGGACACCCTGGCGCTTGGCCAATGCCCGAAGGGTGCCGGCCGCAAGGGTCGTGTCGATGGGGAGCAGCATCCGGGCCGCAATCAGGGAGTCACGGCCGAACATCGTGAAGAACCAGGGCGCGCCCGCAGCCAGGAAAGTGTCATCCGGGGAGTTCCGGTCAGCCATCCGCAGGCCGTTGATGTCGCTGAGGGCATGGTGCAGCAACCGGGCGATGTCCGCTGTGCCGTGTTCCCGGGGCGCGTCCGCCCCCGCCGCGGACTGCACAGGAATTGCCAGTCCCTGAGTGCGTGGCGCCATCATGGGGGCAGCGGAATCACGCGCAGTCAGGCGCCAGGAAAACCCTGTGCTGCCGCCGGCGGGCACCGTCACCAGCCAGGTTGCGGTCACGACGGCTCCGCCGGCGCTGAGAGTTGGCGATCCGGTGAAAGAGAGCTGCAGGTTGGTGTGATCATCCCGCCACTGCCATCCTTCCGGACGGACCTGTGGCGGGTGTGCCGAGGACTGCCCCTGCTTGATCCGTTCCAGGGGAGTGTTGTCAGCGGTCATACGGAGTTCCACGGCAAACGTGGCCGGGCTGTCCTGGGCGGAGACGATCTCAAACGATTCGCTGACCCCGGATCCATCCGCCGCACGCGTCCGGCGCAGGGACACGAGCGGGTCCGCAACGGCGGGGTCCGTTCGGATGAAGCTCAGGTAGCTCACGCTGTCCGCCCCGTGCGTCTGGGTTGAAACCCACCGGGGTTCCACGCCGTCCACGGAAAGCACCGCGACGGAAACAACCCGCTCGTCAGAGCAGTAGATGCCCTGGGCTTCGGCACCCCTGATCTGGCCGTCCGGTTCGGACCAGGCCTGCACGGGTGCGGCAAAGACTCCGGACAAGTCATGCATAAAAGGCTGATGGGTCACGTGGAAACTCCTGGGGCATGAGGAGCGGCCTGATTATTTGATCGTTCAAAACTTTTTACCGGCAGGCGCGCTCAAAGGATTGACAGGGGATTTGAACGTTCATATTGTTTATGACATCAGCAGGGATTGCAACATCCCCGGCAGGGCTTCCCCATAAGGGCGAGCAAGCCGGGGATCGAACCAAAGGAGACGGGCGATGGCGTCACGGGTGACTATTGTGGACCTCGCCGAGCAGCTCGGAGTATCCCGGCAAACGATCTCCAATGTTTTGAACGCGCCACACCGGGTCAAGGAAGAGACTCGCATCCGGGTGGCCAGGGCAATCGAAGAAAGCGGCTATCGGCCCAACGCGGCCGCCCGGCAGTTGCGCAACCATGTGTCACGGAACATCGGCATGCGGCTGCAGCCGGCCGGCAACGGAATCAGCGGGACGGTACTCACGGATTTCCTGTACGGGCTTACGGAGGCTGCACACGGCCACGGATACCGCGTGACGCTCTACTGCGCGGACTCGGACGAGGAGGAAATCAGCCGGTACGAGGAGCTGGTCACGGAGGCTGACCTTGACGGCTTCATCCTCACGGCAACCCACCATGACGATCAGCGGGCCGCCTGGCTCGTTCAACGCGGGATTCCGTTCGTAGCCTTCGGCCGGCCCTGGAACGCGGGGAGCGACGTGCGCGAAGCCAGCCATTCGTGGGTGGACGTCGACGGCCGTATCGGGACACGCGAAGCCACCGAACACCTCATCGCGGCAGGGCACCGGAAGGTCGGCTACATCGGCTGGCCGGACGGTTCCGGTGTCGGCGGGGACCGGCGGGCCGGGTGGCAGGAGGCGATGGCGGAACATTTCGGGACGGAAGACCCTGCACCGCTCAACTACTCCGGCGAAGACACCGCTGCCAGCGGCTCCTCGGGCGCGGCCTACCTGCTGGCCAAGGGAGCCACCGCCTTCGTCTGCGCCAGTGACAGCCTCGCCCTCGGCGCCAGCGCGTACCTGCGGCAGTCCGACCAGCCCGGCCTGGCCTCAGCCGTCGTCGGCTTCGACAACACCCCGGTGGCGGCCGCCGTCGGCCTTTCCAGCGTGTCACAGCCCGTGGAATCCGCGGCCGGCGAGGTCATGCGGCTCCTGCTCGGCCATTTGAACAGCCCGACGGCGGAACCGCAGCACGTGCTGCTGCGTCCCAGGCTTGAGCTTCGGGACCTCCAGCCGTTCAGCCACTAGCTTTTACAGCCACAACAAACCCCAACTAAGGATCAGACAATGATGACTGCACTACACCCTGCCCAAAAACAGAAAGCATCCCGCGTGCTGGCCGGCGCCGTCACTGCCCTCGCCACCCTCGCCCTGGTTGGCTGCGGCTCCGGTTTCAGCGGCGGTGGCGCGGGCGGCTCGGAAACCCCTGGCGCCGGCGGCCCGCTGAACGTTCTCATCGCGTCCTCGGGGGAAGCGGAATCCACCGCAGTGAAAACGGCTGTGGCTGACTGGTCCGCCGGCGCCGGAACGGAAGCCACCGTCAACGTCGCCTCGGACCTGCCGCAACAGCTGAGCCAGGGCTTCGCCTCCGGCAAGCCAGCCGATGTCTTCTATGTCTCGGCCGACCAGCTGGCCAACTACGCGGGCAACGGCTCACTCGAGCCGTATGGAGATGCGCTGGCCAATAAGGATGACTTCTATCCAGCCCTGACCGAAGCCTTCACCTATGACGGGAAGCTCTACTGCGCACCCAAGGACTTCTCCACGCTGGGGCTGGTCATCAACCGGGACCTGTGGAGCCAGGCAGGGCTAACCGAAGCCGATGTTCCCCGGACCTGGGAGCAGCTCGAGGCCGCAGCCGCCAAGCTGACCCGGGACGGCACCGTGGGCCTGGCATTCGGCCCCGAGTACCAGCGCGTGGGAGCCTTCTTCGCGCAGGCCGGAGGCGGCCTGGCGAAGGATGGCAAGGCCAGTGCCAACAGCGGAGAGAATGTTGAGGCGTTGGGCTTCGTCAAGAAGATGATGAACGACGGCGTGGCCAAGTTCAGCTCCGAGCTTGGCGCAGGCTGGGGCGGCGAGGCCTTCGGCAAGGGCCAGGCCGCCATGGTGATCGAGGGCAACTGGATCCAGGGTGCCCTGGACAAGGACTACCCTGCCATCAACTACCAGGTGGCCGAACTGCCGGAGGGGCCGGGCGGCAAGGGGACCCTGACCTTCACCAACTGCTGGGGCATCGCGGCGGACAGCAAGAACAAGGACGCCGCCCGGAAGCTGGTGGAGCAGCTGACCAGCAAGGAAAGCCAGCTGGCCTTCTCAGCGGCCTTCGGCGTGATGCCGTCCATCAAGTCCGCCCGTGAGGAGTGGACCGCAGCCTTCCCGGCCCTGGCACCCTTCATGGCAGGTGCAGATTACGCCCAGACGACCCCCTTGCAGCAGGGCGCGGCTGACGTCCTGGCGGATTTCAACGCCCAGCTGGAGCAGCTGAAAGACAAGGAGCCCAAGGCCATCCTCGATTCCACCCAGGATTCACTGGAACCGGTCCTTGAGGGGGCAAAGTAGCGGTGGCAGCGCGAGCAGCAGGAATCCACGGCAGGCAGGCGCTGGCCGGCTGGATCTTTGTGGCGCCCGTCGTGCTGATCCTTGGACTGTTCCTCCTGGTTCCCGTGGTGATGGCCGCCTGGGTCAGCGTCTCGGACTGGACCGGGCGGGGCAGCCCCTTCGGCCCGGGGGTGGGGTTCGTGGGAACCGAGAACTACCAGGCAATCGTTGCCGGCGGCGGGCTGGCGGAAAAGGATTTCGGAACGGCACTGCGGAACAACGCCTATTACGTCCTGCTGGTGGTACCCCTGCAGACGGCCATGAGCCTGTTCCTGGCCGTGCTGGTCAACAGGGAGGTGCTGCGGGGCCGCGGACTGTTCCGGACGGCCTTCTACTTCCCTTCCGTTACCAGTTCGGTGGCCATCACGGTGCTGTGGCTGTTCCTCTTCAGTGCAACGGGCGTGGTCAACAAGGTGCTCAGCTTCGTGGGCGTCCAGGGGCCCAACTGGTTCCAGGATCCACGCGGGGTGCTGCACCTGCTGCTCTCCGCCGTCGGTATTGCGGGGCCCGCCGCCACCGGCGGCCAGTTCCTGGGCGTCGGCTGGTGGGAGTGGCTGTCCGGGCCGTCCGTCGCGATGTCGGCCTTCATCCTCATGGCGGTTTTCACCACGTCCGGAACCTTCATGCTGCTGTTCATTGCGGCGCTGCAGGGGCTTGGATCTGAAGTCCAGGAAGCGGCACTGGTGGACGGAGCGTCCGGCTGGCAGCGGTTCTGGTTCGTCACCCTGCCCATGCTCAAGCCCACGCTGTTCACGGTCCTTACTCTGGGCCTGATTGGATGCTGGCAGGTTTTCGACCAGATCTATGTGGGAACCCAGGGCGGCCCGTCCAAAACGACACTCACCCCCGCGTACCTCAGCTTCAACTCCGCCTTCAACAACCAACAGTGGGGCCAGGGCGCGGCCATCAGCTTCATTCTCTTTGGCATCATCGTTGTCTTCGCGATGGTCCAGCGCTGGCTGCTGCGGGATAAGGACAGTGCACGATGACCATCCAGACCCGGCCCAGGCCGGACTTACACACGACGCCGGTACCGGCCGCTGGTGCCCGCCGCCGCTTCACTGGAGGCTGGCTGGCCTACGGGCTGCTCACGGCCCTGGCCTTGGCCTACTCCTTTCCGTTCCTGGTACAGCTGGCCACCAGCTTCAAGACCGAGCCGGAGGCTGCGGCAAACCCGCTTGGCCTGCTGCCCTCCACCTGGTCCGGGGCCGCATACACCGCACTGTTCGCCAATTCCGACTTCCCGTCGTGGACCGTGAACTCGCTGATCGTCACCGTCCTGGTCACCGCCGGCCGGGTGTTCTTCGACTCCCTGGCCGGCTATGCCCTTGCCCGGCTGCAGTTCCGGGGGCGCGCCACCGTGTTCGCCATCCTGGTGGGCGTCATGGCGGTGCCGGGGGTGGTCCTGCTGATCCCCAAGTTCCTGGTGCTCAACCAGTTGGGCATGTATGACTCCTATTCAGGCATGGTCCTGCCCCTCCTGGCGGACGCCGCGGGGGTGTTCATCATGAAGAACTTCTTTGAGTCCGTTCCGGCGTCCATCGAGGAACAGGCCCGGATCGACGGCGCGGGAGTCTTCCGGACGTTTTGGTCGATTGTGCTGCCCATGTCCATGCCCGCCCTGATGACCATCGTGATCCTGAGCTTCCAGGGTTCCTGGAACGAGCTGAACCACTTCATCGTTTCCACCCAAAGCCCGGAGCTGACCACCCTGACCAAAGGCGTGGCACAGCTCGCATCCGGGCAGCTGAGCCAGGGAACCCAGTATCCGCTCAAACTGGCTGCCGCCCTGTTGATGACCGTGCCTGTGGCGATTGTGTTTTTCATCTTCCAGAAGCGGATCATGAACAGCAGCGCCGGAGCGGTGAAGGAATAGCCCGTGGCATCCCGGAGCAGGCCGGCTGAAATATAGGCATGCCTATCAATAGGCTGGCGGTGGGGAGCGTCCCCCGACGGACCGGACACCCCCGAGGTGTGCCTGCTCCGGGTCGATTCCGACTCCGCCGAATACTGGACGAGCCCCGGCGGAACGGCCGCCACGGTGTTCCAGTGGGTGAAGTCCAAGGTCACCAACAGCCGGATGAGCGTCGGCGAGAGCGGCACGGTGGAGCTTTAGTCCAGCTCCACCCTTTGCAACGCTGCGAGGACCTCCGGCAGCAGGAGATCGTTCCGTCCCCAGGCGGGATCGAAGACCTCCACGTACCAGGAGTCGGACAGCAGCAGGGCCAGGGCATCGTTGGTTTCGTCCGCCCAGTCCTGGACCTGCTCCTCCTTCACCGGATTTTCGCTTGACCCGAGGACCGTGGTCACTTCTGTCCCGGCCAGGGTCACCGGTATCGCTGCGCTGCTGGCCTCACCGGGAGCATGGGCCACCGTCACCAGTTCCGTGCGCGTGGACAGGGCCAGCAGGGCAGTGGCCGCGGCGGCGGAGCAGAACCCTGTCACGTACTGCCGCTGCGCAGCCGATTCGGTTCTGATGCCGGGCTGGGACTCCTTGGTGAACATCCCGTTTCGGTTCAGCTCGGCGAGGGCAGCGGCAAGCGGCCGGGTTTCGTCGTCGAAGCCGGGCGCAAACGTGCCCGGCTGGTACTGGCTTGCCCCTTCCAGCCACCGGGCGGTCAGCTCGCCGGCGGCCGCGAGCGTCGTGGCCTGCCGCCAGACCCCGCGGTCTTCCAGCAGCCGGCCGAACTGGTCACGGGTTGGTAATTCCTGAGGATCCATCTTCGGATGCTATCGCCGCTGCTTACTGCGTTCCATGGCAGCGACACAACGGGTAACGTCCGGGCCTACGCCTGCTCGGCCGGAATGCCTGCTGCCCTCTCGGCAGCGGCGAGCGTTGCACCGAGGCTGGTGACGGCGTCGGGATACCCCTGGTGGGGGACCGCACGCAGCGCCTCAGCCTGCCGCATGGCCTTGATGAGGGCGGAAGTTTCCGGTGTCCGGACGTCCGTCAAAGCCGGGTAATCGATCATGCAGGCCGGATCCAGCTCATATCGGCGCCATCGCGCGATCAGTTCGTCGTGGCGCGCCTGCGCTTCCCGGTGCGCCGCTACCTGCTGCAGGGATTCCCGGCGGCCGCTGCGCCACGCCAGGTACCGCGGGCTGCCCACGTACGCAGCCACTCCGGCCGCCACCCCCGCGCCGCCAAGGAACAGTCCCGCCCACGGGGATATGAACGCCGGGATCAGCAAGGCGGGAACAGCCACGGATGAGCCCAGGAACAGATCCCAGAAGAGCTGGTCCTGCCGTTCTGCCGTGTCCTCCCGTGCGAGGAGGGAGCGGCGCCGGATGACAAAGACCGTGGCCGCAACGCTGGCCACCAGCACCATGCCGCACAAAACCACCGCACCTGCCCCCTGCAGCAGGCCCTGCACTGCGGCTTCGGCCATGTCTGACACCTTGCACCTCCGGCATTGAAGGCCCGGACAAACAGCCCGGGTGGTCCTTCCATTGCAACGTTTTCCGGCCGCCCGGTCAATGGCCGGGACTCCGGGTTCGGTGCATGCCCTTCTGCCCGGGGACAAGGCACCGTACCTTGGGACCATGAGACTCAAAATGTGCAGCATCCACGTCAAGGACCCGGCCGCCGCCCACGATTTCTACACAGGAACCCTGGGCTTTGAGACGCTGATGGCCATGCCGGAGTACAACCTGTACATCATCAAGGACCCCGGCGCGGACAACGGATCTGTCGGGCTGCTGCTGGAGCCCAGCGACAACCCCATCGGCTCCACGTACATGAACGCGGTGCACGACGCCGGGCTCCCCGCCATAGTGTTCGGCGTCCCGGATGTGAAGGCTGAGTACGAGCGCCTGCTGGCAGCCGGGGTCAGCTTCAAGAGCGGCCCCACGGAAGATCCTTCCGGGATCAGCGCCGTGTTCGACGACGGCTGCGGGAACTTCGTCCAGCTGCACCAGGACTGAAACGACCTGGCTGAGGAGCCGCGACACAGACCTGCCCTGACATAACAGAGGCTTGTCCGCGGATCCGGACCTTCAAGGTCAGGATCCGCGAACAAGCCTAGGTTTCGAGGGCTAAGCGGCTACGCGCGCGCCTTCTTGGCTTCCTTCTTGGCCGCCTCTTCCTTGACACGCTGGGCCTCGGCCCGGACGGCGGCGTGCGTGGCGCGCTCGGTAACCAGCCACTGCGGCGGAGCCTGGAGCAGCGCGGTGATTTCCGCCGTCGTCAGCGCTTCCTCAACGCCGCCACGCGCCAGCCCGCTGATGGAAACGTTCAACTTCTGCGCCACCACCGGGCGCGGGTGCGGGCCGTTGCGGCGCAACTCGGCGAGCCACTCCGGCGGGTTGGCCTGGAGCTCGGCGAACTCGGCGCGCGTGATGGTTGAATCCTGGAACTCCTGCGGTGTTGCGGGCAGATAGATGCCAAGTTTCTTGGCAACGGTGGCCGGCTTCATGGACTGGGAGTTTGCAGAGGTCATGCTTCAAGGGTATCCGGGCGGACGGTACTGTGAAGACGTGCCCTCCGAGAACATCCCCCAAAGCCCTGCCCCCGACGAATCCCCGGAGCAGGAGGCACCCCGCGTGCTCCGGTTCGCCTACGTGGCCGGCGTGACGCCCGGTAAGTGGATCCGCCGCTGGGAAGAGCGCGTGCTTGATGTCCCGCTGGAGTCCTTTATGGCCGACGACGGCGCGCAGGTTGAGGTGCTGCGCAACGGTTCCGCCGAGCTCAGCTTTGCCCGGCTTCCGGTGGAGCGCGAGGGCCTGAACGTCATTCCGCTCTACGAGGAACAGCCTGTGGTGGTAGCGCCCAAGGGCCACGAAATTTCGGTCTTTGAAGAGGTGGCCCTGGCGGACCTTGGCGAAGAAACCTTCCTGGACGTCGCGGAAATGGGAGGGCCCGAGGCTGCCCTGCAGGTGGTGGCCTCAGGTGCCGGCCTGGTGATCCTGCCGATGTCCGTCGCCCGGCATTTCAACGTTAAGGACACCGTGGCACGGCGCCTGACGGGCGCCCCGGGCACGGAGATCGCTTTGGTGTGGCCCGCGGATTCCACGGACGAAGTGATCGAGGAGTTCATTGGGATCGTGCGCGGCAGGACGGCGCAGAGCTCCCGCCAGCCCTCGGCGCAGCCGGCCAAGGTGAAGAAGGATCCCAAGCCGGACCGGCGCGGCACCGGAGCCAAAAAAGCGCCCAAGGTTGCCCAGCGGTACGCCCCGAACCCGGACAAGGGACGCGGCAAGGGCTCCCGGAAGAAGGGCAAGCGCTAGCCGGAAGGGATCAGTTCTTAACGCCGCGAAGGCCAGCTCCGAGGCGGAGCCGGCCTTCGTTGACCTAAGGGTTCCTAGGTGTTGTGGAATCTAGGTGTTTTTGACGTGGTCTGCGGCGTCGGTGGCGCGGTCTTTGACGTCGGTGGCGGCGTGTTGGCCTTCGGCTTTGACGTTTTGGGCGGCGTCGGTGGCGGTGGCTTTGACGTTTTCCATGGCTTCCTGGGCGGGTTCCTTGAGGTCCTGGGCCATGTCCTTGGCGGCGTCGGTGACCTGGGTGGCCAGGGGCTCGGCGGCGGTCTTGAGCTGCTGGGCTGCCTCGCGTTCCGTCTGGCTGGCCGGGATCAGGGAGGAGATGAGCATTCCGGCGCCGAACGCGATCAGGCCGGCGGCCAGGGGGTTGCCCTGGGTTTTGGCTTTGATCTGGTCCGGGGTGTGGGAGATCGCGGTGCCGGCGTCGGAAAGCGTGGAGGCCACGTTGTCCTTGGCTCCGTGCAGGGTGTCTCCGGTGGAGTGCAGGGCGTCGGTGGTGTGCCCGGCGCCGGAGTGCATCCGGTCCTGGACCCGGGTGGTGGTGTTGTCTGCTGCTCCCATGATTTTCTCCTTCACGCCGGTGACCGCGTCTTTTACTTTGTCGGTTTGGCGGTGGACGATGTTGGACGGGGTGACTTTGTCGGCCACGGCGTCAACGTTGGTGCCCAGGCGTGCGCGGGTGGCTTCTATGTCTGAACGGATTGCGTCCGGGTTATCGCTCATCGGTTTACCTCACCTGGTTTTAGGGTTGGGGGAATTTCGGACAGGGTCTCGCCTGTCTGGGGCAGGCCCTTGATCTGTTTGAGTTCCTTGCGCCCGATCGAGGCCAGGACGGCTGCGATGATGCCCCAGATCACGGCGACGATCAGGGCGGCCCAGCCCAGGGGCATCAGGGCGCCCAGGGCGAACATCAGGGCCAGGGACAGGAAGACGAGCACGAAGTGCCCTGCCATGCCTGCCCCGCCGAGCATCCCGGCGCCCTTGCCTGCTTTCGTGGCTGACTGCTTGGCTTCTGCCTTGGCGAGTTCGAGTTCCTGGCGCATCAGGGTGGACAGGTCGCGGGTCACGTCCCCGAGCAGCTCGCCCAGCGAAGCGTTGTCAGCCTTCTGATGCGCCGCACTCGGCGCAGGATCCGGAATAGAACTACTCACAGCTGGCGTCCTTCCGTTGACCGATAAGTGCCGTCCGCGGCGTGGTAGCTGCCATCTTCATCGCGGTAGGGGTCATCCTCGTACCGCAGGGGGGTGTCGTCTGCAGTTCCCCCGGGGAGGGTTGAGGTGGACACAGGTGCCCTCGTGCCGACTACCGGCTCGTCGAAGAGGTCGTCAGTGCCAGCGGCATAGACGGTCTCCGGATGAAGGGGCGCAACCGGCTGGGGCTGCACCGACCGCTGCGAGGACACGCCCTGGACTGCACCCTGTGCCTCCGGTGCCCCCGCGGTGAGGCCACGCGTGAGCCGTCCGGCCAGGACGCCGGCGCCGGCCGCGATCAGCAGGAACGTGCCGGGACGGTTCCGGGCAAACCTCTGGACTTCGCCGAGCAGGTCTCCCGGCTGCTTGTTCTCAAGCCATGAGGCGACCGTTTCGGTGGAGCTGGCTGCCTGCCGGATCAGGTCACTGGCGACGCCCTGCTGGTCGGGTGCGTCGGCCATGCTCTGCAGCTGGCTTGAGATGGTGCGGATGCCCTCCGCAGCCTTCTGCTGCTGGGTCCCGGCCTGGCTTGTCAGGCCCGACTTTGCCTGGTGCAAAAGATCCTGCGCATTGGACTTCGCCTCAGAGGCCACATGTGCGGCTTCCTCCTTGGCGGCCTGGGCAACCCCCTGGGCTGCGGAGGTGGCCTGGCCGGCAACCTGCGAAGCTTCTTCCTTTGCCGCCTGGCTCTTGGAGCCCCCGGCGGAACCGGCAGCGGGGGACGTGCCATAGCGTTCGTCAGCGCCTGAGTCCGGTGCACCGAAAGGATCGGTGGTAGCAGGGGTGGATGTCTGGGGCCATTGGTTCTCTGTCATCGGGCTCTCTTTCATGAAGGGTCAGCTGGCGATCAAGAACCAGCAGTGCTGGCTAGTAGTAAGCATGGTTACTAATTAGATACTAAGCACACTTCCCTTTTGGAACGCAAGGGGGCGGCCCAATAAGCGGCCGCCGGGCGCGGACTTTGGCTCACCGATAGTAAGCCTACTTGCGAATATGATGCTAAGCATGCTTATTGTAGAGACTGTAGCGACGCAAAAGAGGTGATCACACCCTGCATTTCGCCACCCACAGGAAGGCCACGGCCCGATGACCAGCAATCTTGATCCAGATGCCCGGAGCAGCTACCGCCTCATTTCGGTGGCAGCCCGGCTGGTGCAAAGGCGGCAGGACGATGCCCTGGCCCACTTGGGCCTGACGCGGGCCGCCGTCATAGCGCTGGAAGGCCTCGCGGCCGGGCCCCTTAACCAGGAGCGGCTCGCAGAGTCCATTCGCGTCCAGAGCCAGACTTTGGGACGCGTACTGATCCGGCTGGAAGGAGCCGGGCATATCACCAGGACCCGCCAGTCCACCGACCGCAGGCAGTTCAAGGTCGAATTAACAGAATCAGGCGTAGCGGCCCTTGAGGCTGCCCGCAGGGCCGAAATCAGCGCGTATCCGGATGATCCCAGCATTGACTGGAAGGTCCTCAGTGAGGAATTGGCTAAGTTTGTGAGCGCCTTGCCTGCGGAGCGGGAGCATGACGTAGTCCCGTTTGCCGCGCCTGAACACCGCCCGGTAAGGCGGCCCAAGGGCGGCCGCGGCACCGGCCTCCGCGGCGTGGACCAGCCCCGCCTTTGAGCCGCGGCAGCCGACCGACGCCGGGTGCTGGTGTCTGGCCGGCTGGGCAGATAGGTGTATAGCTAAGCCGAGCAGGCGTCCTTGAGTGCCTGGACGGATTCGCCCGGCACTTCGTCTCCAGCCGCGGCGATCTGGCCCAACGGCGTCGTAATCTCTGCGGGGACTCCGGCCGTGCGGGCGGCGGAGACCAGGCCGGCCAGCACCTGCTTGTCTTCCACGCTGACCAGGCCGTCCTGCACTACGGCGCAGATCTGCCGTTTCACTTCCGCGGCGCCTGCGGCAGCCACCTTCGAAGCGGCGTCGCTGGCAGCATTGCCGGCAGCCTCCTCAGCGGCACCACAGCCGGCGAGGAGCAGGAACAGGGGAACGGCGGACAGGGCGGCAAGGCGGTGTTTCATCAACCCAGCCTATCGGCCCCGTGCAAACGCGTCCGGGGAACAGGGCTCCCCGGCAGGACCCCCTGCCGAAGCGCGCCTGATGATCAGCGCGCGCTGGCCGCCGGAACGCCGAGGATGCTGTCCAGCAACCCGTTCCGGAACTTCCCGTCAGGATCGTGGGCCGATGCCAGGGAACGGAAGTCGGCGAAACGCGGGTAGAGCGCCTCCCAATCATGGCCGGCCGGGGAGAACAGCTTGCCCCAGTGCGGGCGGGCCCCGAAGGGCCGCAGGGCATCCTCGAGTTCCGGAAGGACCGCCTCCACCTCAGGCTGCAGCGGCTTCCACGTGAAGTGGAGGGCCACGCTCTGCTGCCGGTAGAAGGGGCTAAGCCAAAATTCATCGGCGGCACCGGTGCGGATCTCGGAAACAAACAGCAGTGGCGCGAGCTTGTCCGCAAGGCCCCGCACCTCCTCGATGGCGGCCGGGGCGTGCTCCAGGGGCAGGATGAACTCGCTTTGGAGCTCCTCGCCGTTGCTGGGTGTGAACTCATGGCGGAAATGGGGCAGGCGGTCCAGCCACCGGCCCGGCTGGTCCATCTGGAGCGTGCAGTTTTCGGCGGACATGTCCGGCAGCGGGTGCCTGGCGGTGCGGGCGGCCGAGGCACCGAACAGCTCACCCAGCGGCCGCTCCGAATCCAGTGCCTTGAGCCACACCTGGCTGATGGAATCCCCGGCATAGTCCGTGAAAAGACTGACGCTGTAGGCGCTGGAGACGATCTCGCGGAAGCTGCCCAGTGCCTGGTGCCACGGCAGGTTCTCCAAAACGCGCTGGCGCATCCGGAAGCTCGGCCGGACGCTGAGTTCCAGTCCGGTGATGATGCCCAGGGCGCCGAGACCCACCACGCTGGCCAGGAATTCATCGCCGTCCGCGCGGGAAAGCGTCACCTGTTCACCGGAGGGCCGGACCAGGTGGATGGATTCGACGGCGCCGGCCAAGGACTGGTTGTCCACGCCGGATCCATGCGTTCCCGTCTGGACTGCACCAGCCACGGAGATGTGCGGAAGGGATGCCAGGTTGTGGATGGCTACGCCGGACTGTTCGAGCGAGCGGCACAGCGTTCCGTAGCTGACCCCTGCACTGACGCGGACGGTCCGGCGCTCCGGATCCAGGTCGATCGTCCGGGGCAGGCCGTCCAGGAGCACGTGGACGCCGTCGGTGTCGCCCACCCGGTTGAACGAGTGGCGGGATCCCAAGGCTTTGACCCGGCGGGCCCCGGCCACGATGCCGGCAAGTTCTTCCACTGACGACGGCTGCCGGACCTCCGCTGAGGCGTACTCGAGGTTTCCTGCCCAGTTCTTCATTAAGTCGGCTTTCCGGTCGGAGGTGAAATTGGCTTTCTCCACTGTCAGCGCTAACAATCGGGCTGTCAAGGCACGTCCGTTCCCTTCCCGCCGGGTTTGGAACTGGTGCGGGGCGGCGGAACCCGCCTGCTGCCGGTGGCTTCGAAAGCGGCCGCAAGGTGCAACAGTCCCGTGTCGCTGTAGGCCCTGCCGGCAAAGGTCAGCCCCACCGGCATGGCGATGTCCGCAGCCAGACCCATCGGGACCGTCACCGTGGGAATGCCCAGATGCCGGGGGACCAGGTTGCCGTTGGACACCCAGACGCCATTGCGCCAGGCCAGCTCTGCCGAGTGCTCGTTGCGGTCGGCGTCGGCAGGGCCAACATCAGCGGCGGCCGGGAACACCACCGCATCAAGGTCCAGGCAGTCCATCCACTCCTCCAGGTCAACCCGGCGTGTCTCCTCCAGGCCGCGCAGCCCCTCGGCCAGGTGGGGTATCCCGGACAGCACTGGCACTCCGTTGTCCCGTATCCACCCCGGGTAGTCGCTGATGTCGTCCCCAAACCCGTGGTACCGGTCCGGCAGCGAACCGTCCGGCGCGGGGAAGATGCTGGCGCCGTCGACGTCGGACAGCCGGGAGAGGTTTGGGTCCCCGTTGGCATCCAGGAAGTCGTGCCAGGCCCAGGCCGAGAGGTCCACGATTTCCCTCCGGAGGTATTCGGGGGACACCAGGCCCCTCGTGGCAATGGTGGATGCGCCTGGCCGGTCCCCTTCATAGTTGGATACCACCGGGAAATCCACCTCCACGACTTCCGCCCCGGCTGCCTCCAGCGCGCGGCGGGCGGCATCCCACAGATCCATGATGGAAGCCCTGGTCTGGATGCGCTGCCCGGTGGGCCCGCCAATCCCCGGGGCGGGAGCCGTCCCGGCCTTCGCATCGGCGTTGATGTACATCCGCGGCACGCCCAGGCGCTTGCCGGCCAGGACGTTTGCCGCAGCCGCAGGGCCCGGGATGGCCAGATCCAGGTAGGAGGCTGGGCGCACCGCGGACGCTTTCGGCACCTCAACCCAGGGCTGCATCCGCCAGAAATCGCCGCGGGTTTCGGTATCGTCAGCCACCACCACGTCCAGCACTTCCAGGAGGTCATCCATGGTGCGGGCATGCGGGACCACCACGTCCATGGTGGGAACCAGCGGCCAGTTGCCGCGGACCGAGATCACGCCGCGTGAGGGGGTGTAGGCGCAGAGAGCGTTGTTCGACGCCGGCGCCCGCCCCGAGGACCAGGTTTCCTCTGCGAGGCCGAAGGCGGCGAAGCTGGCAGCCGTGGCGGTTCCGGAGCCGTTCGAGGATCCGGAGGCAAACGCCGCGGTCAGGTAGTCCGCGTTATAGGGGCTTTCCGCCCGGCCGTACACCCCGCGCTGCATCCCGCCGTTGGCCATGGGCGGCATGTTGGTGAGGCCGATCAGGACCGCCCCGCCGGACCGCAGCCGCTCGATGGTGAAGGCATCACGCCGGGCCACGAGGTCCTTGAAGGCCGGGGAGCCGGCAGCCACCGTCAGTCCCGCCACCTGGTAACTGTCCTTGGCGGTGTAGGGAATGCCGTCCAGGGGGCCGAGGGTGGAGTTCCTCGCGCGCCGTTCGTCGGAGGCCCTTGCCTCCGCCACGGCCCCGGGGTTCAGGACCACCACCGAGTTCAGGCGGATGCCGGACCTGTCGTATGCCTCGATCCGCTGCAGGTACTCGCGGACCAGTTCCTCGCTGGAGACCCGCCCCGCTTCCAGTGCTTCGCGGAGCTGCCTGATACCTGCTTCCACCACGTTGAACGGGCTCACGCTGCGGCGTCCTGTCGCCCGGCCGGCACCGGCTGCTGCTGGGTGATGCAATGGATGCCGCCGCCAAAGGCGAAGATGTCCCGCGCGTCCACCAGTTCTACGGTGCGGCCCGGATAGGCGCGTTCGAGGATTGCGGCGGCAACGGCGTCGTTCGGGTCACCGAAGCTGCAGAGGACTACTACGTTGTTGGCCACGTAATGGTTGATGTAGGACCAGTCCACGAACCCCTCGTCGTCTTCAAGGGCGGCAGGGGCGGGCACGTCGATGATGCGCAGCGGCCGGCCCTGGGCGTCGGCCTGCCCTGCCAGGACGGCATGGAGGTCCTGGCAGACCTCATAGTCAGGGTGGTCCGGATTGTCCTGGCGGTGCAGCAGGACAGTGCCCGGGCCGGCGAAGGCAGCCACGATGTCCACGTGCCCGCGGGTGCCGAATTCACCGTAGTCGCGGGTGAGCCCGCGGGGCAGCCAGATGGCCTTGGTGGTTCCCAGTGCGGCGTGGATCGCGGCTTCCACCGATGCCTTGGTGGCGCCCGGATTTCGCTGCGGATCCAGCTGCACCGTTTCGGTGAGCAGGACTGTCCCCTCGCCGTCCACGTGGAAGCCGCCGCCCTCGTTGACCAGGGAACTCGGATGGACCGGCACCCCTGCGTGCGCCGCGAGAATGCGGCCCACGTTCTGGTCCTCGCCCCATTGAGCCCACTGCTGGGCGCCCCAGCCATTGAACACCCAGTCGACGGCGGCCACGGTACCGTCCGGACGGCGCGTGAAGGTGGGCCCGCTGTCGCGCAGCCAGGCGTCATCGAGCGGAACGCCAAGGACAGTAATCCCCTCGCCGAGCCACTCCCTGGCGGTCGTCGCGTCACGGGGATCCGCCAGCACGGTCACCGGTTCATAGCGGCTGATGGTGCGCGCAACGCGTGACCAGGCCGCACGCGCGCGGTCCAGGGTAGGGCTCCCGGCTGGGCCGAAAGTTTCGTTGGGCGGCGGAAAGGCCATCCAGGTGCGCTGGTGGGTTTCCCATTCGGCGGGCATGCGGGCGGGAGCTGCGTCCGGCGTCGGTGCAGGAGCGGCAGCCCCGGAAGGCGAGTAAATGAATGGCATTCATTTATTATGGAGACGGCGATGCTTCCGCGCAAGGGGTTGGGAAAAACCTTCTGGGTGGTTGGTACGCGGAGGTGCAGCCCTTACTCGGCGGGCTGGCCCTTCCGGTCAACTGCCGCGAGGATCGCCCGTGCCAGTTCCGCCGGCTTGGTGAACTGGGGCCAGTGCCCGGTGGGAAGGTCCACGAACTCCACATCGCGGACCCGCGCCAGCTCGGCAACAAAGGGGTGGCCGGCGTCGATCCATTCGCGGAGCAGCGAGGAGGGGAATTGGCACGCAATTACCGTGGCCGGGACGTCATAGCGGCGGGTATCGTGCAGGTGCTGCTTGCTGTAGGCCACTCCCTTGGGTTGCGGGATGGCACGTGCGCGGAATGCTTGCCGCAGCCCGTCGTCCAGGTCAACGAGGTCGGCATTGTCGAAGCCTTCCCACGGCGGCAGCGGAATGTCGTCGCCGTCGGCCTTCAATTCGTTGTTGATCACGTCCCCTTCACCCAACGGGCCGCTGTCCACGTAGATGGCGCGTTCCACCCGCTCCGGGCGCGCGTCCAGCGCGCCGTGGATGACGGCGCCGCCCCCGGAGTGGCCCACCAGGACCACTTTGCCCTCGAGCGCGTCAATGGCGGCAACCACAAAGTCGATGTGGTCCTGCAGGCTGATGCCCGCCCGGTCCGCGTCAACGGATTCAAGGCCGGGCAACGTGAGCGGATGCGGCCGGTGTCCCGCGGCCTCGAGCGCCGGGACCACCTCCTGCCACGAGGAGGCATCCAACCAGAAACCGGGTACCAGGATGATGTCCATGCTGGAACCCTAACTTGTTGCGGCAGGCCTTGGTAGCGTCAGGAGCGCTTGTGCAGCGGGATATCAGCGGGCCGGGGACAGCGGCGTGTAGTCCAGGGTTTTGAGGGGGAGCGGCCCCTTGTCCATGGCCATTGTGATGGCGTGCTGCTCCGAGCGGGGGAGGACGAGCGACGTCAGTGTTTGCCCGCCCTCGTCGGGGAATACTTCGACGGAAGAGTGGTCAACGAAGACAGTAAGCTTCACCACGCCGCCCTTCGCTGGGGCTGCTGCAGTCCGCCGCTGGGTGAAGATCGGGCCCAGGTCGGTATCCGTGGGCTGTTGCCGGTCCAGGAACACGGTTCCGTCCTGGAAGTTGTAACCGATGGTGGCGAATGGAGAGCCTTCGCTTTCCATGCGAATCCGCGCCTCAGGCCCGTCGTGGGGTCCGGGCCGTTCAAGCGTCACGTCCAGCCGGTACGCCCCTCCCTGGGAGGACGGAAGGGCCCTCGTGCCGTCGGGTGTGGACCCTTTGAGATCCAGGGTCTGGCCCCCAAGCCGGCTCAACGATTTTGCAGGAGTGGAGACAAGGGTTGGGCGGTCCTGGACGGTTTTGAGGCGGATGTCCCGAATGAGGGTGTCCATTCCGCCGTGCCAGTCCCCGGTGGGGAGTTTCCGGGCGTAGTCCCAGTTGTTCATCCACCCGATTGCCTGCCGGGACTGCTTTTTCTGGCCCTCGGTGAGCCGGGGGTCGTCCCAGGTCACGGCTGCGTAGAAGTCGGACCCGGCGTCCAGCCACTGATGGTCCCCGTCCCGGGGCGTGAAGCGGGTTCCGTCCCAGTTTCCGGTCCAATAGGCGACACCAGTGGTTCTTCCCTCTTCTGTTCCGTTGGCGCTTGCCGCGAGGACCCAGGTTCTCTTGCCGGGATCGCCGTCCAGGTCCAGCTGGAACAGGTCGGGGCACTCCAGTGTCCCCAGGCCGGTCCGTTCGAAACCTGAAACGTAGCGCCAATCCTTCAGGTTGGAGGAGGTATACATGCCGATCTTGTGACCCTCGGCAAGGACCATGAGCCACTGCCTGCGTTCCCCGTCCCAGACGATTTTCGGGTCCCGCCAGTGCTCTGCGCCGGGGTTGTCCATCACGGGATTGCCCCCGTACGGGGTGAAGGTGAATCCGCCGTCGGTTGAATAGAACAGGGACTGGCGCTGGACACCCTGGTCCTGCTGCGTCAGGACTGAGATGACCGCGCCGTGCCCAAAACCGGCAGTGTTTTCGTAGTCCACCACCGCGCTGCCGGTTTCAATGTCCCCCAGCCCGTTTTTGTACTTCTCAATGGCCACCCCTTCGTCCTTCCAGGTCAACAGGTCTTCACTGGTGAGGTGGTACCACTCGGTTCCGTTGCCGTCCGGATAGTCGGAGTTGTACAGGTAGTAGTAATGCCAGAGCCCATTGAGGAAAAAGGGCCGTTGCGGGTCATTCATCCAGTTGCGTTCGGGCGTGATGTGGTAGTCCGGGCGGTACTTCGATGAGTTTTGCGGCCGGTCAGTGATTGGCCCTGGCCTGGTTGGCTGTTCCTGCAGGCCAACGTCGGAGAGCATCTGCCGGAGGGCTTCATCGGTGACGCAGCCCGGCCGGCGGATTTCCCCGGCTCCGGCCGGCACAGCGTCTTCCTCGAGGTTTGAGCGTACGTAGATTTCGCCGTCAACCCTGGCTGCCGCCACCCAGCCGTCGGCGCAACTGATGCTCCTGAGGTCCGCTACCCCTTCCGCTTTGACCGGATGGGCTGCAGAGAGGCTGTGGTCACCGCCGGCCAGCCAATAGGAGGCATAAGCGCCCGCTGAATCCTTGGATGCGGACTGGGCCGCCGCAACGTTCTGAAGCGCCTCTTCTGCCCGGACTTTGGCGTTCGATCCCTCGATCGGAACAACGGTGGTGAGAAGGGCGGCCAGGATTGCGAGGGCTGCTGCTGTCCAGGCAATGCGCCGGCTGGTGGCAGTGCGGAGATCGGGTTTTTCCAGCATGGTGACCATTTCGGTTGGGACTGCTCGTCTGCGCACGGGTGCGCCACGGCAACGGAGCGGGACGCCTGGGTTGATGGCGCCCCGCTCCGCATTGGTGTCAGCTTGCGCACAGGCAGCGAACCTGCGCATGCGCTGCCTGCAGGCAGGATGTTGTCGAGGTGGCCTCGAGGGTGGTTACTTGTAGTGTCCCTCGCCGCCGACACGGACGTTGGTGGGCAGGTAGCCGAACGGGCCCAGCCCGTTCTCGCCGAAGCTGCGGTCAACCTGCGTGACGCCGTTCTTGAAGTTGATCTTCACGGTCGGGGACAGGGAGCCGCCGCGGACGCCATTGACGTTGTCGATGAACGACTGCACGAGTCCATTGGGCTGCACGTAGTGCGAGTAGGCCTGGAACTGCCGGCCGTTCTGCTGGCCGGAGATGGTGCCGCTCGGGTTGTTGGCCGGCAGGTTCAGGTCGGTGGGCGAACCGAGTGCCAGGCCGGAGTTGTTGACGGGCTGGTAGTCGGAGCGCACGCCGTCGCCCACGAAGCCGTAGACGCCGTCGGGGCCGCGCATTCCGGCCGCGTACGTGAACTGGTGGCTGATCGTGTACAGGTAGTACTTGTTCTTGCCGTCCTCGTTCTGGATGAAGATCTGGGGACGTTCAGTCTGGTCGTTGACGCAGTTCGCGGAGAGGATCGGAGGCAAGAAGGACCACTTGGTCAGGTCCTTGTTGTCCGCCACGGCGAGGCCCACATTGCCGGTCTGGTAGAAGGCGCCGCTGCTGTTCACCTCGTCGAGGGATTCTGCGTTGGCATCACCCTCACGGTAGCCGAGGTCTTCCTCGGTGCACTGGTACTCGCCGCGGTTGCCGCCCGTGTTGCCTTCGAAGACCATGAACGTCTTGCCGGGGTGCGCCGGGTCGGCGAAGGTGAACGGGTCGCGGAACGCGAAGCCCGGGTTCTGCTCCTTGGTCTGGTACATCTTGCCGTCCGGCTCCAGCAGCTTGGTGTGCTCGAAGCCGTCGAACCAGACGCGTTCCTCGTTGGCGTGGATGTTGCCGAGGGCCTTGGCGATGGCCGCGTCCGGGGCGATGCCGCCGCCGCCCGCGTTGCGCTCGGCCACATCGTGGAAAGTGGTGGCCGTGTAGAACACGTTCACGTGGTTGCCCTGCATCAGGCGGGTGGAGCCGGACCACTCGGTGTTGCCGATGGAGGAACCGTCCACGAAGAGGTGTCCGCCGTAGTTCCACTTGTCCTTGGCCGGGTCCGCATTGGTCTTGCGGAAGAAGAAGCCGATGCGGGCGTTCCAGTGGCGCTGGTCGAAGTTGTAGCCGGCGTGGCGGTCAGCTACGAGCGAGAAGATGACGTCGTAGCCCTTGTAGCTGATCTGGTTGGCATTCTCGTCGGTCAGGGACCAGGTGTCCCAGACCCAGACGTCCTCATTCATGGTGGGGAAATCCGCGGGGATTTCCGGCATGGTGACGTCCGGGCTCATCGAGTTCTGTCCGGGAGCCACCGTGGTGTCGCTCTGCGCCATGATCTGGCTGGCATCGGCGCGGGTCCACTTGGAGGTGAAGTCCGACGCCGGGTCGAAGGCTTCCTGGGTGTGTTCCGTGGGGAGCGGGAAACCGGGGGTCGGCGCCGGCATCTGCTCTGCGGCCGGCGGATCGGCAGGCTCGTTGGCCTGCGCCGACGGTACGGCAAGGAAGGCCGAGGCAGCCACGGCTGTTGCCAGTGCCGCGGCGGCGGACCGCCACCGCGGCATCCGGGGGGTTTGGGGGTGCTTGTGCATTATTGCTCTTCTCGCGGAGTTGTAACTGTTCGTGGAAGACGGGCATCTGCCCTCATTTCCCGATACTCCGGCGGCCCCGATTCCGCAGGCGTCATCAGGGACGCCGTTGTTCGGGGGCGAACCGGCGTAGGACCGCCGGTTCAAAGGCCAGGAGACTTTGTGGGCTCCGGGCCGCACCCACCGTAGGGAGAGGTGGGAACCAGGTGCAAGTATGTTTCCAGGCACCCAAATGCCAGTTTCCCGCTGATCATGTAAGCGCTTGCATCTGAAGTTGCGCGCGCGTAATCGGTCTGGCTATCCAAGTCAAATGTTTCTTCCGGAGTTCGTGATCCCGCAAAGCAGCGTCCATCCGGCACTATCACCGCCGCCTCCGTCCGGCCAGGACGGCAAGTTCCCGCTGCAGCTTCAGGTAGTCCGCGAGCGGCACCAGTTCCCGGGAGGTGGTGACCACGTCCACTCCTGCAGCCTGCAGGATGACTTTCCGACGACGTCGTCCGCCACGTCCGCGAGGTCCGCCTTGGTGATAGGAGAGTGGCCCCCGGGTCCCACGCCGCCACAAGGGTGCGTTCCAACCGATTGTGCGTCAGGGGCCGGTCGACCGGGACCACCACGCCAACAGTGTCCATGTTGGCGGCCAGGGCCTGTGCCTCGGAGGAGGCTTTGAACGCGCGCCTGCCGCTCAGTTCCGAACTGCGCGGCAGGACGCTGAGGATCCTGCCCGTTGTAGCCACGGCGGGCACAACCGTCCATGGTTTTCTGCTTTTTGTTCCGGGCGGTTCCGTTGCCTAGCGCTGCAGTTCCAGTGCCCGCCGCTGCCGCGCGGAAATGCTTGAGACGTACCCGCAATTGGTGCACGTGATCTGGTAGGAACGCGACGTGGTGAACACCGGAATGAAGAAGAGCGTGAACTTGGTAGCCCGCTCCTCAAGGTGGTGGTGGGCGAACGCCCGGCAGTACTGGCACGTGGCCGGTTTCCCGGGCAAGGCCTTGAGCACTGTCTTGAAACCAAAAAGAAGGAGCATGGGGGTTGCCTTCCGGAATAGTCCTGCTGGCGGTCCCCCAAGAGTAGTCCCTGCACCAGCCCATCGTCCCATCCTGACAACCTCCCGGACCGGTGCGATACTTGGGGTCGGCACGGTATTCGGCAGCGGGGGGACTTCGGCAACATGGCTCTGGATACCGTAACCCTCCGGTCCGCCTTTGGCCTGATGGCGCTGGTGCTGATGCTGCTCTTCTACTTTTCCGCCTACCGGACCACGCGCTCGCCCTACAGCGGCTGGTGGTGCCTGGCGCTCTTGTTCTTCCTGTCAGGATCCAGCTGTTTCCTCCTGGACGGGACAGCCCACCAGGTCTGGGCCAACCCCATGGGCAACGTGCTCCTAGTGCTCGGCGGAGTGGCCGTCTGGTCTGGCGCCCGATCGCTCCGGACCGTGCCGCCGCCAAAGTGGGCGTTTGCCGGCATCCCCCTGGTGACCCTGGTGGCCTCGGTCCTGGACAGCCCGGCCACCAACACCTGGTCCGGGGGCCCCGTGTTCCTGGCAGCCATGAGCCTTACCGTAGGCTTGGCGTCGCGCGAACTCTGGCGGTTGGAACCGGGATACTCGCGCGTGAGGATCCCCATGGCAGCGGCGGCAGGCGGGCTCTCCGTGTTCTACCTGCTGCGCTGGGCGGCGTTCGTCCTTGAGGGGCAGGACGGCCCCATCTTCGTTACGGTTTTTGGCTCTGCGGTCACCACGCTCGTGACCATGGTCCTCCTGGTGGTGGTCTCCTTCAGCATGGCGGCCCTCAGCAACGAACAGCAGACCAGGGCGCTCCGCATGGTGGCCTCCCGCGATGACCTGACCGGGCTCCTCAACCGCAAGGCATTCCTGAACCTGGCGGCAGAACAGTTGGCTGACCTGTCCATAACCAGGGGCACCGGCGCCCTGGTCCTGGCAGACCTGGACCACTTCAAGGCGGTCAACGACACCTTTGGCCATGCTGCCGGGGACGCGGCCCTCCAGACCTTCGCGGACGCCTGCACCGCCACGGTGCGGACCACTGACCTGGTGGGACGCTACGGCGGGGAGGAATTTGTCATCCTTATCCCCGGAGCCAGCGCTGAACGGGCAGAAAATATTGCTGCGGCGATCAGCCGGCGCCTGGCCGCGGCAAGCACCGTGGACGGGATGGAGATGCCCACAGCCAGTTACGGAATTTCCACGTACGACGGCGCCACAACGGACGTGGACCGCCTCATCGCCTCCGCGGACGCCGCCCTCTACCGGGCAAAGTCGCTCGGCCGGAACCAGACGGCGCGCAGCGATCGGATGCTCTAGCCTCGAAGGGCAGCCGTAAGCCCGGCTGATAAAATAGCGGCGTTGCAGGGCGGCCTTATTGCTGGTCCAACCAGCGCCGTAACCAAGTAAGGGACCAGACACACATGACGGCAGGCGGGTCACACCTCGGGACTTCGGAGACGCAGCCGGCAGCGCCGGCCAAAGCCTCCGGCCCGGCCACGGGCCGCGCCTACCTAGCTACCATCGAGGGCTTCGTCGGGGCCCTGATGATGTTCATCGGTTCCATCGGGACAGGGTGGATCGCCAACGGCTCACCCATGATCCGCCAGCCGGTGGTAATCGCCCTTCGCACGGAGGGCTGGGGAGTGACAGTGTCCACCGTGCTCCTAACGGTGGGCGCCATGGTGCTGATTCGGTCCTGGCTCCGGCTGGGCCAGCGCTTGGCGGACTGGGGCAAGTCGTCGCTGCGGTCCGTCGTCATCGCCATCTCCGCCTGGTCCCTGCCGCTGCTTTTCTGCGTTCCCGTATTTTCCCGCGACGTCTATGCCTACACTGGCCAGGGCAGGCTGGTGATGGAGGGCCAGAACCCTTACCAAGTGGGCATTTCCACCCTCAGTAACTGGTTCTCGCTGGGCGCCGATCCTGCCTGGGCGGAAGCCAGGACCCCCTACGGCCCGTACTTCCTCTGGCTGGCGCGCGGGGTGGTGGGGCTGACCGGTGCGCAACCGGACGTGTCGGTCCTCCTGTTCCGCCTCCTCGCCGGCGTCGGAGTCCTGCTCTGCGTCATCTACGTGCCCAGGCTGGCGGAACTGCACGGCATCAACGGGGCGCGCGCACTGTGGATCTCCGTGGCCAACCCGCTGTTCCTGATCAGTTTCATTGCCAGCGCGCACAATGACGCCCTCATGGTGGGCCTCGCCGTCGCAGGCGTCTACCTCGCGGCCACCCGACGCTACGTGCTCGGCGTGCTGCTGGTGACGGCCTCGATCGGAATCAAGCCGATCACTGTCCTCCTGCTTCCCTTTGTTGGCCTGATGTGGGCGGGCCCGTCCGCTTCCTGGCCCCGCAAGTTCCTGCTGTGGGCCGCGACGGCAGGCATCAGCTTCGGCGTGCTGGCCCTCAGTGGCATCCCGTACAACCTGGGGATGGGGTGGGTGTGGGCCATCATGGACCCCACTCCGGGCTATACCGGCTACTCGCCATCGGGCTTCCTGGGCCAGCAGGTGGAGTTCCTGGGCAACGTGCTGGGGCTCCCCGGCGGCACGTTCGCCACCCTCCTGCGGACGGGAATGAAATGGGCGGCGATCGCGCTGGTCCTGGTCCTGATGTTCCGCGGTGACTACTCCCGCGCGGTGCGCCGGATGGCGCTGGCGTTTACCGCCGTCGTGATGCTTTCGCCCATCATCCAGCCCTGGTACATCCTCTGGTTCCTGCCCTTCCTGGCCGTTACCGGCATCCGGGACGACTGGCAGATCAGGTCGCTGTACGTGGGCGTAACGTTCTTCGTGGTGTTCGGCGCGCAGGACCAGCTCTCCGTATGGTCCTTCGTGGAGCTTCCCATCGACGCATCCTCGCTGGCGTTCGTCACGGCCCTTGCCTTCACGTTCTACCTTCTATTCCTCGATTTGCATACACGGCGGCTACTCATAGAGGCCAGGCCGCTTGACCTGGTAAAACGCGGGTGGAACAGGGCTGGGGCCGTGGTTGAGGCGAGACGCGGGGCTGCCCGGCATCAGCCGTGACCGGCGATGTACGCTATCTGACCTCCCACCGTTGCCACCTGCGTATAGTCGCTTTCCAAAATATTTATGCCCGTTGCGGCATCTACCGTTTCGGCGCGGCGCCGGAAGCCGGGTGAATCGAGCTCAAGGCCGTGCCGCAGCCGCGTCTTCCGCTTGGCCGGGCCTTTCGGCACTATTGGCTGTGCTCCGCGCAGGTATCTACTGGAAACGCACCGGGACCACAACTGTCCTCGCTCCCGGAGGGGAGGGCCCGCCGGAGCGGATGTCTGGCAGATGACTGGTCTCATGCGGAGGGGTGCCTGATGTATGAATTCCTGGGCAGGGTTGACGCCGGCCGGAAGCTGGGGCTCGTGTTGGAACGTTTCCGCGCGGAAGACGTCCTGGTCCTGGGGCTGCCCCGCGGAGGGGTTCCGGTGGCGGCGGAAGTTGCGAAGGCCCTGAATGCTCCGCTGGACGTCATCGTGGTCCGGAAACTCGGCCTCCCGTTCCAGCCGGAAGTAGCAATGGGAGCCATTGGTGAAGGCGATGCGCGGGTCCTCAACCAGCGCGTCATCTCGCTCGCCGGAGTAACGGAGGATGATATCGAGGCCGTTGAGCGGCGCGAGCGCGTGCGGCTGGAATCCAGGCTGGAACGCTACCGCCAGGGGAGGCCCCGGAAGGACCTCGCAGGGCGCACCGCCATCATTGTGGATGACGGCATCGCAACGGGGTCCACGGCGCGTGTTGCCTGCCAGGTTGCACGCCACCTGGGCGCAGCAAAGGTGATCCTGGCAGTTCCAGTGGCCCCGGCGGATGCGATGGCATCACTGTCCGAGCCGGACCAGGTCTATTCCCTGATCAGCGCCCGGAACTTCCAGGCCGTGGGGTACTACTACCGCGACTTCTCGCCCACCACCGACGAGGAAGTGGTGCAGCTGCTCGATGCCGCCGCGCTGCGGGAACGCCTTGCCGGGGCGGGGGCTGCGGGCATCGACCAGGATGTGCAGATCGCAGTGGACGGGGTTGCGCTCCACGGCGATCTGCACGTTCCGGAACCGTGCAGTGCGGTGGTGGTCTTCGCCCACGGCAGCGGGAGCAGCCGGCACAGCCCCCGCAACCGCTACGTTGCCTCAGTCCTGCAGGGTGCGGGCCTGGGCACACTGCTGCTGGACCTGCTCACCCCGGCAGAGGAAGTGGACCGCGCGAATGTCTTCGACATCGCCTTGCTGGCTGAGCGGCTGGGCGCGGCAACCCGCTGGCTGAGCGGCAGGAGTGACACCGCAAGATGCAGGGTGGGATATTTTGGCGCCAGCACCGGCGCCGGTGCCGCCTTGTGGGCGGCAGCCGGCCCTGACACGGAAGTGGACGCCGTCGTTTCCCGGGGCGGCCGCCCGGACCTCGCCGGACCGCGGCTGTCGGCGGTGCGCGCACCCACCCTGCTGGTGGTAGGGGGCGCCGACACCCAGGTCCTGGCCCTGAACCGCCAGGCAATGGACCGGATGCGGGCGCCGGTCCGGCTGGAGGTGGTCCCGGGGGCAACCCACCTGTTCGAGGAGCCCGGAACGCTCACCCAGGCCGCAAACCTCGCGCGGGAATGGTTTGCGCGCTACCTGCTGCCGGGAAGCCAGGCCCGGAACTAGGCGCCTGCAGGCACCGCGGCAGGGGATTTACGCCCCAACTCGGCAGTCCGTTTCACCGACCACCACAGCAGCACCACCAAGAGCACATTGCGTGTGGTGAGGATCGCCGCCATCACCGGATGGGCGTGGATCAGCGGGGTGTAGAACAGGGGATAGATCACGAACGTGGTCATGGCGATGCCCATGAGCAGCGCTGCGGGGACCTTCCACCGGTTCCAGTCGTGGGCAAGCCCGGCAATGATCACCGGTGCCAGCCAGATGATGAACTGCGGTGAACCCACCTTGTTGAACACTATGAACGCCGTAACCATCATGAGCGAACCCTCAAGGAACAGCTCCTCCCGTTCGGCGCCGCGGTTCAGGGCCCGCACCAGCAGGACGGCGGCCACCACCGCGGCCAGGATCAGCAGCGGTTGCATCAGGAAAGCAGCTGTTCCGGCACCCGGGCCGTAGACCTCGGTGGAATTGATGGCGGTGTTGTCCGCCATCCTGGAACCGGCAATGTTGAACACGCTCAGCCACACCCACGGGGTGGAGAAGGTGGCTTCAAGCTGCATGCCGCGCTCGCCCTGGTTCAGGAGGAAGTCCATGATGTGCGGCAGGCCGCCGGAAATCCACGTTCCCAGCGCAACGACGGCGGTCACGGCAGCGCCTGAGAGGACCACATGGATCCGCTTCCGGCTGGCTATCACGATGGGTACCAGCACAGCCGCGGGCCACACCTTGATCCAGGTGGCGATGCTGAGCAGGATGCCGGCCACCACCGGCCGCTGGGCCGCGTACAGCAGCGCGATCAGCACGATCGGCGCGGTGATGCCTTCCACCCGCGCGAAGCTGAGGTAGCCCATGAAGACGGTGAAGAACAGCCACCACCAGGCGGGCGCAATGCCGCTCACCTTCCGCGGTCCGCGGGTGAGGAAGGCCAGCCCGACGGCGTTAAGGGCCGTGATGATCAGGAACCAGGCCAGGAGGTACAGGTCCGGTCCCGCGATATTGGCGAGGAAGATGGGGAGCTGCGCCAGCACCGGGTAGACCCAGGGGCTGATCTTCCCGTCCAGGTCCTGCGGGTTGTAGCCGTCCATTGCCCACTGGCGGTACTGCTCAGTGTCGCTGAAGGTGTCGCCATGCAGGAAGAAGGACGCCATCCAGCCCAGGAAGTAGAGATGCACGACGGCGAAGCCCCACCACACGGAGGACGGGCGGGCGAACCAGTCCACTACCTTGGCGGGGAGCACTTTGGTGCGGACGGTCACCAGCCGGTCAAAGAACTTCGTGGAAATTTCAGGACTCCTTCAGTACGGGAGCCGCTGCGGGCGTCTTCTTGCCCAGCAGGTAGAGGCGGCGGACGCTCCACAGGAACAGGACCACCAGCAGGACGTTGCGGATGGTCAGCACCAGCGCCATCCACGGGTTGTTGTGGCTCAGGGCGTCGTAGAAGAGCGGATAGATGAAGTACGTGGCCACGGCGATAACGATCAGCATGGTGGCCGGAACGCGCCATTCCCGCCAGCTGTGGGCAAGTCCGACGGCGACGGCCGGGGCGAGCCACACCATGAACTGCGGGGAGCCCACCTTGTTGAAGACAACGAACGCGGTGGCCAGCGTAAGGGCGCCGGCCAGGAGCAGCTCGGTGCGGTCCACGCCGCCGCTGATTTTCCCGTTATGGAGCGCCCAGAACGTCAGGCCGGCCACCAGCAGTGCCGCCAGCACCAGGAGGGGCTGCATCAGCACTGACATCAGCGCCGTGCCGGGGCCGTCCACCTGCATGGAGTTGATGTCCGTGTTCATGTACATGCGGGAACCGCCCACATCCAGGACGGACAGCCAGAGCCAGGGCGTGGTGAAGGTGGCCTCAAGCTGCATGCCGCGGTCACCCTGCTGGGTGAGGAAGTTCAAAAGCTTGGGAACGCTGCCCACCGCAGCGGCCAGCGCAACCACGCCCGCCGTCGTCGTAATTCCTGCCAGGACCACCAGCATCCGGTTCCGGACGACGGCGAACAGGGCCAGCATGACCGCTGCCGGCCAGACCTTCACCCAGGTGCCGATGGCCAGGAGGACGGAGGCGATGAACGGCCGGCCCACGCCGTAAGCGAGGGCGACGAGGACCAGCGGGGCGGTGAGCCCATCCACGCGGGCGAAGCCGAGCCAGCCCATCAGGAACGTGAAGACCAGCCACCACCAGGCGGCGGGGATCGCGTTGCGGTCGCGGCCGCGGCTGGTGAGCTTCAGCAGGGCCCAGCCGTTGAGCAGCGTGGTCATCAGCACCCACAGGAAAAAGAACGGTCCGGGACCGGCGACGCCCGCGATGGCAATGGGGATCAGCGCCAGGATGGGGTAGACCCACGGACTGGGGCCGCCGGTCAGGTTGGCGTCGTTGAACCCTGCCATGGCCCAGTCGCGGTAAATGAAAGTGTCGCTGAAGGCCTCGCCTCGAAGGGACACCGAGGCGGCGAAGACCAGGAAGACCAGGTGCACCACGATGAACCCGCCCAGCAGTCCGCGCCCGGTATTCAGGCGCGCCCGGGCGGGCGCGGGAAGGATGACGTTGCGGATCCGGGTGAGTCTGCCGAAGAAAGCGTCGGTTGAAATGGCGGAATCCTTGTCAGATTGTGGCGCGCGAATGGTGCTGCGCTGGTTGCTTGGGTACTGCCGCCTGGCGGTGGTTCAGGGGCATGGGAGCCGTCCGGAAACAGCGCCCACTCCTGTCCAACTCTAATTCACGCGCTTGGCGCCCGATAACTGTTGCCGTCACAAGGAAAGCGGTATCCCGCGCTGACCTGCGGCTTTTATCTAAAGTTGCTGGCTGTTGAACGTTAGGGAAGCATGGAGCGGGGCACAACGGTGCCCCCACTTCGTCTGCAGCCTTGGGGAGCGCAGGTGTCTGCCCGCCCCCTTTCCCTCAACCTACAAAGGCTAGGCCCATGAACTTCCCCCTCACCCTGACCGTCGCCGACCGCCACAGCATGGACGCTGAGCTCGACGCCGCCGTTACGGCGGCCAAGGCCCATGCCCTCGCCGGGAAGCGCCACGGCATCCTGGTCACGCGCCTCGGCGTCGACAAGTTCACCGTGGCCCTCAGCGAGGCAGTCCCCTTCGGCCTCACCCGCGAACACCAGGCCTGGTAAGCCAGGCGGCCGTCCGCGTTGCCGGCGCCCAGCTTTCCCCGGTGCCGCGTTTTCCGGACCCCACTCCCCTCTCCCAACCCTTCTGATGCACAGCTGTGCATCAGAAGGGTTAGCCAACCGTGACCTTCTAATCGTTCCGTCCCGACGCATGGCCCGTTACTGTCGACAGCACCATCCGGGACAACGGAGAAGAGGCACGATGAGCATCGACATCGAGATTGGTACAAGCCTCAGCAATGAGGACGCAGCGCACTTTGCGGCCAAGACGGAAGCAATTACCTCAGCGATGCAGAGGGTGCGGGAAAGCCACGCGGCATACAGCTGGGCGTGGACGGACGAGATCCGTTGCCGGGGCTGCAACGCCAGCCTGGACATACCGCCGCTGGCCAGCACGAACGTGACCGCGGACAAGATCTTCCAGGCGCATCAGTCCGCCCAGCTTGATGCCCTCCTGGCTGCTTACGGACATCAGCACGGCGCGTCCAGTTAGCGGTACCAGCCCACGGAACGGTCGTAACTGGACACCAAGGCTCCCGTGCCTGGTACGCCGCTTCCGCCCGCCGGAAAGTAGATGGCTCCGAACTCGGCACCTTGGGCTTCGATCCGTTTCCGCGCCCAGGCCTGGGCCTTCGCAATGTCCTTTTCCGGGATGCTTTCCCGGGTGTTGCTGCCCGCGCTGAGATGGATGTCCAGCTGGTACTCCCCGGGCTGGGAGGCGCCGGCATGATGGCCGGGATCCCGCTCGTCGCGCCTGCTGACCATCACCTGCGCCAAGGCATGGAGGACGGACGGGTCCCTGGCCGTGCTGCCGTGCTGCTGTTGTTCCATCCGCAGCGCTGAAACCACGCTCTCCACGGTGTCCCCGTCGCTGACCACGTACGACGCTCCGGCGACGTCCGCCTCCGAGCCCCCAACGCTTTCCAAATACTGCATAAATTGCTCGGAGCTGGACTGTCTGGAGTTCATGCACCCTCCCTGAGGGCTATTCGCGGCAAATGCCGACCCGCCCAACACTAGACCCATATGGGTCCCCTAAACGGGTGCGCCCGGGACTGATTGATTGCGGGCGGCGGCACGCCGGGGTTAATGCTGGCAGCGGAGTTGGCGCTGGCGCAGGTTGATGTGGCCATTGTGGGGCGGCGCCCCAACCAGCACTTCGCCGGAGCGCGGGCCGGCGGGCTTCATGTCAGCCACTTTCCCACCCGCAATCCCTACAGGCTGGGCCTGTGGCAGAACCACTCGAACGCATCCTCACCGGCTGGGTGGCGGAGCTGGCCGTCACGTTCTACCGCGGATGCGAGGTGACTGGCCTCGCGCAGGATGGCACCGGCGTCGGCCTCCACCTCAAGGACGGCAGGACGCTGCGGGGGGACCACGTTGTGGGGTGCGACGGCGGGCAGGAGCATGTGGCATGGGTGGGCGGCGGAAGCGACGCCGGTCTCAGGGAGGCGCTGGGCAGGTGGTTCGGACCAGCTGTGCCACGGGCTTCGGTGCCAAGCCCTTGACCCCCCTTTCGTTACGCCATGCTTCGGGCCGTGACCCCGTATTGCCCAGGGAGTCAGCGCGTTTCACCCTCGATTGAACAGCACGCTTACGGGTGGTTGGTTTGAACCACCGGCCCCGAAAGGAAAGAACAATGACGGAACACTTTGACCTCGCCCCGCAGCGCCTGCGCCACGTCCTGGGCCACTTCGCCTCCGGACTGACCGTCATCACCGCCGTCGCGGACAACGGTCCCGCGGGCTTTACCTGCCAGTCCTTTTCCTCGCTCTCCCTGGACCCGGCCCTTGTCACCTTCAGCCCTGCCCGCAGCTCCAGCACCTGGCCGCGGTTGCGCGACGCGGGCCGCTTCACCGTGAACATCCTGCCCGCGGAACATCGGCACCTGGCAGCCCGGTTCGCCCGTTCCGGCACCGACAAATTCGCCGGCGTCGACTACTCAGCGTCACCCCTGGGCAATCCTTTACTGGACCAGGCACTGGCCTGGGTGGATTGCGAACTGCAGGAGGAGTACGACGGCGGCGATCACACCATTGTGGTGGGTGCTGTCCGCGCCCTGGGGGCGCGGGAAGGCGCCGAGCCGCTCCTCTTCTTCAAGGGCAGCTACTTTGAAGGAGTGGAGTCCCGTGCCGGTCGGCTGGAAAAGGCGGCATGACGGGGCCATGTTCGCCCCTTCATGCTTTCCGTGGCCATGAATGGGCGGCTGCGCGGGGCAGATAGGGACAAAAGACCGTCCCGTCCGGAGGCTTCGCACACGGTCTGGATTGTTGCCCGGCGTGCCCCTTCAGCGTAGCTGATGGGGCTTCCCCTTCCTCAAGGCAACGAAGCCAGCAGAGCCTGGCCGCTCAGGAGGAATCCGCGGACCGGAAGGTGGCTCCGCCGTCGGTGGACACGACGAGCTTTTCGGCGCTCGCGGCCCAGATCCATGGCTTGCCATCAGCGCCTGTTACAGCTGTCATTGCCTGGACCTGGCCCTCGATTTGGCCGGTACGGGTCCAGGTTCTTCCGGCGTCGGCGGAGTAATGCACGGTCCCGCCGGGTTCGACGCCGACTACCTCCGTGGCGCTGGCGAAGGCGACGAACTGGACAACGGGGGCTGTGGCGTTTAGTTCCCAGGTTTTCCCGCCGTCGGTGGAGCGCTGGAGCCCTTCGCGGGTGGTGGCGAGAACAGTGTCGCCCGTCGGGGCGCCTGCCAGGACGGCCGGAACGAAGCCCGCCCTTGCCGGGGTCCAGGTTTTTCCGTCCGGGCTTGTTTGAAGCGTCCCATCGTAGGCGACGATGCCGGACGTGGTGGCGGCGAGGGCGTGGAAATCAGATTCGCCCTGACGGGAGAGCTGTTCCCATGTCTTGCCGCCATCGACGGACCTGATCAGGCCCATGGGGTTGGGCAGATCGGAGCCGGGGCCGGGATGTCCGGATGCGTAGAAGACACCTTGGCCAGCCGCTGCGGTAAAGCCCATCAGGTCGTTGGTGGCGCCAATTTTGGTGCCCGGTGGTTTGGTGACGTCAAACAGGCCTTCATGGGTGGCAAGCAGCACCTGGTTCGTCTTGCGGTTCACGCTCAGTCCGTGGACGTGTGAGCTGGGCAGCCCGGAGGTGGGGGTTGCCGGGGCAGAGCCGGCGCCCGGACTACCGGATGTGGCGCTTGGAATGCAGGCGGAGAGGGTAAGCAGGAGAGCAGCGGCGGTGAACGCGGCCAGGGGCCTGCCGGTTCCAGGATGCAGGTGCATGGGTCCTCCTTCGCGGTCACCGTTGCGTGCTCAAGACTATCGGCCCAGCGGCAGGGCACTGTCCGGTACAACGAGCCTGGGGCGGGTTCCGTTTCACCATGGTCAGCGGACCTGGGGTTGGGAGGGCGTTCAGGCCCTTGCGGTGCACCAAAGGCGGGCATCACACTGGGGGCAACAATGGCGGCACCTCCTGAAAGGTATGGCTCATGGGGCGGCGATGGAGTGGTTCGGTGAGCAGGACAGCCCGTGACCGCTGACCATTCCTCCCACCACATGCACCGGGGAGCGGTGGCGCGGGGCGGAGCGGTTCCCGCCGGACCGGGCATCCGGGGCAGGATCCAGGCGCTATGGCACACTGTGGTCGGCGCCGTCGGTCTGATCATGGGGCTGTTGCCGCACGTTCTGCACCACATCGGCCTGCTCGCCGGGACTGCCCTGGCGGCAGGGTCTGGCGGCACGGCACTTTTCGGCGCCCTGGGGCTTCTGGCATCGGTTCCTCTGCTGGTCCGGCTTTACAGACGGTTTGGCAGCTGGATCGCACCGGTGCTGGGACTGCTGGTTTTCGCCGCCATGTTTTCCCTGTCCGCGTTTGTCATAGGTCCCGCGATCAGCGGCACCGGGAATGACATCACCCCCGGACCGGTGCCCACCGTGGAACACACCGGAGGGCACACCGGCGGCCATTGAACGCCCGCGTTCGTGTGAGCGCCAGGTCATGGAGCACCGGGGACATCTGTTTTCCTCGGGCCATTTGACCCGCAGCTCCCCGTACCAGGCCCTCGCGGCCTTGGGCGCAGGGACTGCTGACGGTCCTTATCGCCGCCACCGCGGTGTACCTAGCCGCCCGGGCCAAGACCTTAGCCTCGTTACGCAGACTATGCAGGCGGGCGCCCGCTGCCCCTCGCGAGGGCAGCCTGCTCCGCGGCGGCCAGCATGCCGGTAAAGGTCGCCGTCAGCATCTTGTCGATCAACGGCCCGGTGAACCGGCCAACGGGGCCACCGCGGGGTACGTACCGGTAGTCGAAGGTGGCCAACGTCCCGCCGCCATCGGGCTCGAGCGTCAGCGTGGACTCGGCCTGCTTGAACGGCACCAATGCGCTTGGTTGATTCCGTGTATCCATCCTGCGGCCCTCCTCCCACACGGTGACGGTTTCATCCATGCTGCCCACCGGCTTCAGGCCGACGCGGCGCCGGGCACCCACGCCGCTGGTCTTGCCGTCAATGGCTCTGGTGGTCCTGACGCCGTTCCAATGGCTCGCGAGATTGGGGAAGTCTGCAAACAGGGCCCACACGGAACCCGTGGATGCAACCATGCGACGTTGCACCGTGATGTGACGTTCAGGCATGAGGACCACTCCAATGCTCAAAACCGAGGATAAGCCCCAGATTCCTCCCATGCGGCCGCGATTGCAACGGCCGAGGAATGGCCGCCCGGGCCAAGACCTCAGCCGGTTACTGTGTCGCCGTGCCGGTGGGCGACCTTCCATGCCCCGTCCTCGCGGCGGTAGATTTGCGTTGCCCGGAGCACGTAGCTGCGCGGTGCGCCGTCGACTGAGGCTGAAGTGTGTTCCAGTCCGGCCGTATATGCCATGTCGCCCACAACGTCGTACGCCAGCAACTCGAACCTGTACGCGGTGCAGTTGGAGAACTGCCTGGCAAGGCCCGTGAACAAGTCGTCCAGTTCCTGCTGCCCGAAGGCGTTGCGCCATGCGCCCAAAACACTCACGGGTTCGTTGCGGGACCAGAGTGCCCTGCGCGGGGCGGCATCACCGTTGTGGATAGCAAGTTCCGCATCGTGCAGCTGGGTCCTCACCCAGTCCAAAAAATCGGTACGGTCGCTCATGCCACCAGTATGATCCCGGAACTCGGCCGCTGCGAGCTCTTTCTCCGGTCTGGCTGCGGTCCTCCCGCCACCTCAGCTGCTGAACGCCGCCGTCCTGGCAACGCCGTCGTAGCCGCCGGACGGTGCCTTGAGCCCGTAAAGGGCGCCGACGGTCGGAGCCACGTCCACCGTCCGCGCAGGATCAGAGGACGTCCGGCCGCGGAGCACCCGGGGGCTGCCGCCGGAGATGAAGAACGGGATGGGTTCGGTGGCGGGATGCCCGTGGTTGCCGGGGATGGGGTTCGAGACAATGTAGGGGTCCGAGAACCGCCAGCCGGCGCGGCAGAAGGCCACCAGGTCGCCGGCCTCTGCCCCCAGCCGCAGCTCGGCGGGAGAGTGCACCGACAGCACGCCGGGATGGGACTGGACCAGGGAACGCACTGCCTGGAGGCCGGCTGCCTTCTGCTCGGCCGGTCCGGTCCAGTACAGCAGGTCCGCACCGCCGTTCTGGGCCACGGTGACGGAGGACCGGAGTTCCGGCCGGGCCTGGAGGATCAGGTCCACCGAAACCACGTTGGTGGGCAGTGACCAGTCCATGGAGTGGTCCGCAAGCACCACCAGGACGCTGGACTCCCACTTGCCCGTATCAACCAGGTGGTCCACCAGCCGGCCCACCTGCAGGTCGGTGCCGGCGAGGGCTGTATTCCGTGCTGCCTGGAGCGTGGTCCCGGTCAGGTCCGAGTGCCCCATCCGGTCAACATCGCCGAGGTTGGTGAACGTGAAGTCCGGGTCGGGGCCGCTGACGATGGCCAGCAGCGCGTCCATGGTCGCGGCGTCCGGAGCGTGTCCTGTCACGGGCAGCAGGGGAGAGGGCTCCCAGCGGTAGCTTGCCCGTGTGCCGAAGATTCCGTAGAGGTACTCCTTGCTCAGGACGGAGGCGGTGGTGAAGCCGGAGTCGCGCAGGCGTTCAAGCAGCGTGGGAAAGCGGAGGTCGGTTTCGCGGTCCATGTCCCTGGCTGCCCCTTCGGCGGGATCGTAAACCGAGTTGGCGGGGACTCCGGACCTGTCCGGCCGGACGCCGGTCATCATCATGACGTGGTTCGGGATCGTCTCCATCACCGGCAGCGACCTGGCGGCAGGGAAGTTGGTGCCCGCCGCCCGCAGCGCGGCGAGCCGCGGGGTCAGCTCAGGGGTGATCTCGTCCGGCCGGCAGCCGTCCACCACAAGGACATAGGTGCGCATCCGGGCGGTGCCGGGATTCGTCGCCGGGCCGGCCCATGCGGTGCCGGGCGCCGCTGAAAGGACGACGGCGGCGCTTCCGGCGCCGGCCAGGCGCAGGAACTGGCGGCGGTCCGGGTTCACAGCGCGCCGCCGGTTGCCGCGACGACTTTGCCGGTGCCGGCACCGACCCTGAAGGAGGTGGACAGCGTGGCCGCCGAGGCCTGCGCAGTCCGGTCGGCAAGGACGTACCAGTCCATCCGGACTCCCGCAGGAGTGACGTCCAGGACGGAGTAGCCGTGCGAGTCGAAGTCGAGGTACTTCACGTGGGGATTGGCCGTCCTGATGGCCGCCTCCACCGCCAGGGAGGAGCTGCGGGGTGGGGCGTTCAGTATGTCGTCGAGGTTGTCGCTGGTCACCGACGTGCAGACCAGTTCCGCCGCCACCGAATCGCCGGTGGTGGGGTATGTCAGGGGGTCGGCGGGGAGGTCGCAGGCCCACCCGGAGTGGATGTCGCCGGTGAGGAAAACAGTGTCCTTGATTGCCTGGTCCCGCAGGTGCCGGACCACCCGGCTCCGGTCCGCCTCGTAGCCGTCCCACTGGTCCACGTTGTAGGGGACGCCATCGACGGTGGTGCCGCCCATGAGCTTCTGGACCCCCGCCAGTTCGGCCAGGCTGAGCGTGGAGGGAACCCGGACGGGCGCAATCATCACCGGGTTGCCCACCAGCTTCCACTGCGGCCCGCCGGATGTAAGGTTGCCCAGCAGCCAGTCCATCTGCGCAGCTCCCGTGATGGTCCGGTCCGGGCTGTCCACCGCGGGGTCGAGCCCGTTGGCGGCCTGCTGGCTCCGGTAGGAACGAAGGTCCAGCATGGAGAGGCTGGCCAGGGCACCGAAATCAAGGCGGCGGTACAGCGGACCTCCGGGCTGGTAGCGCACGGGCATCCACTCCGCATAGGCCTGGTTTGCGGCCGCGCGGCGTTCGGCCCAGAGCCCTTCTGCGCCTTCGGTGTGGTTCTCCGCGCCACCGCTCCAGGCATCGTTGGCAGCTTCATGGTCGTCCCAGGTGACGATGAAGGGTGCAGCCGAATGCAGGGCCTGCAGGTCGGCGTCAGTCTTGTATTGGGCGTGCCGGCGCCGATAATGCGCGAGCGTGGTCATTTCGACGGCGGGCTCGTGCGGGCGGACGACGACGTCCCTCGCCTGGTATTCCCCGGGCGCGTACTCGTAGAGGTAATCACCGAGGTGGAGCACGGCGTCGAGGTCCCCTCGCTGGGCGAGATGGCGGTAGGAGCTGAAGTAGCCGGCCTGGTAGTTGGCGCAGGAGACGACGCCGAAGCGGAGCTGCTCCACCTGGGCTCCGGCCGCCGGTGCCGTCTTGGTCCGGCCGACGGCGGACACCCCGCGGCCCATCGTGAACCGGTACCAGTACGGTGTGCCTGGCTGCAGGCGGCCGGCGACCACCTTCACGGTGTGGTCACGCTCCGGCCCGGTCTTCACCGAGCCCTTTGAGGCGATCCTGCTGAAGGCGGGATCTGCCGCCACTTCCCAATTCACCGTTGCGGCCGGGCCGAGTCCGGAGCCAGGTGTGGCTTCCGGGCTGGGGGTCACCCGGGTCCAGAGCACCACGCTGTCCGGGTGCGGATCGCCGGAGGCAACCCCATGCGCGAACAGCGGATCAGCCGCCTGGGCGGGGCTCGAGACGAGGGGCGCCACTCCGGCGACGGCGGCGGCAAGGCCGCCTGCGCGGAGGACCTGGCGTCGAGTGGGCGATTGTCCGTACTGGCGGGTAACAAAAGGCATGTACTCCAGTATCAACGCCCCGTGCGGCGCATACGGCGGATTTTGCCGGATGTTCACCGATTGTGCCACCAGGGTTCTCCCGAAGTTCCGCACGCTTCGGAGGGAAGATTGTGTGCAGGTCCCCTAGTGGACAGAGCCCTCGAGCAGTTCCGACAGCCTGCGGGCGGCGCGTCGCAGCTCCGGGACATTGGCCTTGATTTTCTCTTCGGTCGTCGCCTCTGCCGGGCAGTTCAGCGCCATGGCCTCGTTGGCGCGGCCTGCCCTGTTGGTCAAGGCAACCCCGACGGAGAGCACTCCCACGACGCGCTCGTTCGCGGAGTACGCGTAGTCCAGGCCTGGCCCGGGCAGCCGTGACCGCAGCTCCTCAACCGTGAATCCCGGCTCCTCATGGCCAGCGGCGATCGCGGCCGCCACGACCTGTTCGAGCTCTGCGTCAGAGGCATCTGCAATCAGGATTTTCCCTGCTGCGCCGCGGGTTAGTGGCAGGCGTTTACCCAAGGGAAGGTCGTACTGCATGGGCGCCTCGCCTTGAACCCGCGCTACCAGGATCCGCTCGTTCCCGAGCCGGGTATGGAGAGACACGGACATACCGGTCTGCGTTGCCAGCTGTTGCAGGACCGGACGTCCCGCAACGGCCAAGGGATCGTTCTCAAGGAAGCTCTTTGCCGCCGGTAGCACGGCCGGCCCGATCCGGTAGGACTTGTCTGTCTGGCTCACCATGCCGAAATCCTGCAGCACCCGCAGGATCCGGAGCGTGGTGGGCAGGCTCATGCCGCAGTTCCTGGCCAGGTCGCTCAGCCGCTGGGGGCGCTCGGCGCGCTGCAGTTCCGCGAAGACCTCCATGGCGCGGGAGAGGGAACGCATGTTCGAGGCCTTGGGGCCCTCGTCTGCCGGGCTGCCCGCGGGCGTGGGTGTCGTCGTAGCCATCCTTTCATTCTATGTAAGTTTCTTGCGCTTGACAGCGTGTGTGTCTGCTGTCACTATTTCTCTGTACGCAATATAGTTTCATTCTGTGGAACGTAATGACGCAGTGTGAAAACGACGCACAGTAAGAAGGAACCAATGACAACGGAGTCAGTGATGACCAAACCAACGAGCACCGGCCGGGTGGCTCCCTCCGTGCTCGTGGGGATCGGCGCTTTCGCCGCCGTCGGCGTCTACGTCCTAGTCAGCTCGCTCGGCCTCGGCCTCTGGACTTCCCTGGGACCAGGCCCTGGCCTGTTCCCCTTCGCGATGGGCGCGGTCCTCGCCGCCATGGCCGCGGTGTGGCTGCTCCAGGAACTCCGCCGTCCCAGCGAAACGGCAGCAGGCGTTGACCGCGGACTTGTGGCCGCCGTCGTCCTGAGCCTGGTGGTCCTTGCGGCCGTCATGGACCTGCTCGGCTTCCAGCTCAGCATGTTCCTCTTCCTCCTGTACCACCTGAAGCTGCGCGGCTGCCGAGGCTGGGTCTCCTCCCTGGTCACGGCGCTCGCCGGCAGCGTGGGTGCGTTCTATGCCTTCAACTACGGACTGAACGTGTCATTGCCCGTCTCGGCCTTCCCCCTGCTGAACACGATCGGACTCTAGGCATGGATATCTTCAACGAACTTATGGGCGGTTTTGCCTCCGCCATGACATGGCAGAACCTGCTCTTCGCCTTCCTGGGCTGCCTCCTTGGCACCATCATCGGAGTCCTGCCCGGAATCGGTCCGGTCGCCGGCGTCGCACTGCTCATCCCGCTCACCCTCAACCTGGATGCCACCGGCGCCATCATCATGCTGTGTGCCATCTTCTACGGCACCGCATACGGGGGAACCATCACCAGCGTGCTGCTGAACACTCCCGGCGAAGCCGCCTCCGCCATCACCACCATTGACGGCTACGCAATGACCAAGATCGGCAAGGCCGGAGCCGCCCTGACCATCGCCGCCGTCGGATCCTTTGTGGGCGGAACCGTAGCCACCATCGGGCTGGTGGCGGCAGCCAAGCCGCTCGGGGAACTGGGCCTGCTCGTGGGGCCGCCGGAATTCTTCGCGCTGATGGTGGTGGGCATATCCCTGCTTGTTGCGCTCGCCGGCAAATCGATGGTCAAGGCGGTGATCTCGGGCGCCCTGGGCCTGCTGATCGCCATGGTGGGCATCGACCCCGTCGCCGGTGCCCCCCGGTTCACCTTCGGCATGGACCGGCTGCTGGACGGTGTCAGCTTTGTTGCCGTGATCGTGGGCGTCTTCGGCCTCTCCGAACTCCTGTCCTACCGCAAGGAAACGGCAACACCCACGGTGCACGCCCCGAACTTCCGATCGCTGCTTCCCACCGGCAAGGAGTGGCGCCGGAGCGCACCGGCCATGGCCCGCGGCACCGGGATCGGCTTCGGCCTGGGCCTCATCCCTGGGATGACCGGCTCCGTGTCGTCCCTGCTGGCCTACGGCGCGGAAAAGAAGTTCTCCCGCCACCGCCACGAGCTCGGCAAGGGCGCCATCGAAGGTGTTGCCGGTCCCGAAACGGCCAACAACTCCCATGCCAGCGCCGCCCTGATCCCGCTGTTCACCCTCGGCATTCCGGCGTCCCCCACCATCGCCGTCCTGATGGGTGCCTTCCTCCAGCAGGGCCTCACCCCTGGTCCCACCCTGTTCACCGAGCACTCCGAGATTGCTTGGGCCATCATCGCCAGCCTTTTCATCGGCAACCTCCTCCTGCTGGTCCTCAACGTTCCGCTGGTGGGTCTTTGGACCTCCATCCTGCGGGTCCCGTCGTCGATCCTGACTGCACTGATCCTGCTCTTTATGGTGATCGGCGCCTACACCATCAACTTCAGCGTCTTCGATGTCTTCGTGATGATCGGCTTCGGCCTCCTGGGCCTTGCCCTCCGGCACCTGGACATCCCGCTGGCACCCATGGTGCTGACCCTGGTCCTCGGCCCGCTGATGGAACGCTCCCTGCGCGAATCCCTGGAAATTTCGCAGGGTGACTTCAGCATCTTCACCAGCCGTCCTATTTCAGCAGTCCTGATCGGCCTGGGCCTGCTGATCGTCTTCAGCCCGCTGCTAAAGCTCCGCAAGCCGAAGGCGCTCAACGAAGACCCCGAAACCTAGACCCTTTCCGTACTACCCCCACATCCGCTTCAAAGGAGAAGAACCATGAAAACCCGTTCCCGTATCGCCGCAGCCCTCGCGGCAGCATCCCTTATTGCCCTCACCGGCTGCGGCGCCAACGCCGGAGCCACCAACGCCCCCGGCGGCGACTTTCCGAAGAAGGGCAAGACGATTGACCTCGTGGTCGCCTTCTCCTCGGGCGGCGCCGTGGACACCGCTGCCCGGCTCATCCAGCCCATCCTGGAAAAGGAACTCGGCACCAACGTCGAGGTCATCAACAAGCCCGGCGCCGGCGGGCAGATCGGCTACACGCAGCTGACCAGCGCCGCTCCGGACGGCTACACCATCGGCGCCACCGGCTCCCCGTCCGTCGTCGTATCACCCCTGGATCCCGCCCGCGGCGCCAAGTACACCCGCGACAGCTTCCAGCCGCTGGGCCGGCAGGTCATTGACCCCGCCGTCATCGCGGTCCAGCCGGACAGCCCGTACCAGACGCTGAAGGATCTGCTGGACGCCGCCAAGGCGAACCCCAAGTCCATGACGGCGAGCACCACCGGCCTGCAGACCGGCGAACACTTCGCCCTGGCCCAGATCCAGGAAACCACCGGCGCCGAGTTCGCGCCGGTCCACTTCTCGGAGGGTGCCTCGCAGGCAACCACGGCGTTCCTCGGCAAGCATGTTGACATCCTCGTGGCCAACGTCAGCGACGTGACGGACCTGACCAAGCAGGGCAAGGCCCGCGTCCTGGGCGTCATGACGACCGAACGGTCCCCGTCGCTGCCGGATGTTCCCACGTTCAAGGAATCCGGCTACGAGGTTGAAGCGGGCACCGCACGCGGCTACTCCGCACCGGACGGGCTGCCCGCAGAGGTGGCCGAGAAGCTGGAAGCCGCCATCAAGACGGCCGTCGAAGACCCGTCCGTGGTGCAGAAGATGAACGACCTCGGCCTGCAGACCAGCTACCTCTCCGGCAACGACTACAAGCAGTTCTGGGCCGGGCAGGAAGAGGACTTCAAGAAGGCCCTCCCCCTGGTCCAGAAGACCGACTGACCCTCCCGCAACCACCGGACGGAAGAAACCCATCATGACAACCCCAGCAATTGACGCCATCGACGCTGACTTCCCCCGCCCCGACAGGGACGTAGTGGAACGCCTCGCCAAGCTGCCAGCGGCCAACATCGGCGATGCCGTGGACCGCCTGGGTGTCGCGGACTCCGCCATCCAGGCCGTCTGGCCGGGAGCCCGGCTGGCCGGGCCGGCCTTCACCGTATGGACGCGCCCCGGAGACAACCAGGGCATCCACAAGGCCCTGGAACTGGCCCGGCCCGGCGATGTCATTGTGGTGGCCGGCGGCGGTGACTCCTCGCGCGCGCTGCTGGGCGAGCTCATCGGTGAACGTGCCATTAACCTTGGCATTGCGGGTTTCGCGCTGGACGGAGCAGCGCGCGACGCCGAGGCGCTGGGTGAGATTGGCATGCCCGTCTTCGCCCGGGCTACTTCCCCCGCCGGCCCCTACAAGAACGGTCCCTTCCGCTTGGGGACGCCGCTCGCCTTCGGCGGCGTCCCCGTCCTGCCCGGCGACGTGGTCATCGGTGACTCCGACGGCGTGGTGGTCATCCCCAGGGAGCAGGCAGCCGCCGTCGCCGAGGCCGCCGAAGCAGTGTTCGCCGATGAAACCAACCGCCGCCAGGCCATCGTCGCCGCCCGCGGTTAAGCAAGAAAGACAGGAAAACCATGACAGCGGTAACCGTTATTGGCCTCGGCGAAGCCGGGGCCACCTATGCCGCGGCGCTCCACGCCGCCGGCCACAAAGTCACCGGATTTGACCCCGTAGCACCCACCACCCCTGCAGGTGTCACCCGCGCAGCCACTGCAGCCGAAGCCTGCGCAGGAGCGGACCTCGTCCTGGTGATGACGGGAGCAGCCGCCGCGCGCGGCGTCGCCGGGGAGTGCCTTCCGGTCCTCGAAGAAGGCAGCTGCTACGCGGACTTCACCTCCTCCTCGCCCGGAGTCATGCAGGAACTCGGACGGCTGCCAAGCAAAGCCGACTTCGCCGACGTCGCCATCCTCGGGCCGGTCTCCGCGCTGGGGGAGAAGACGCCCCTGATGGTCAGCGGACCCGGAGCCCGGGCGGTGGCGGACCTCCTCTCCCCGCTGGGGGTCGACGTCGAAATCGCCGCAGGTGAACCCGGCGCCGCCATGGCCCACAAGCTCCTCCGGAGCGTCCTGATGAAGGGGCTGGCCTCGGTGGTGGTGGAGGCCGTGGCCGCCGGCCGGGCAGCGGGCCTCGAAGAGTGGATCCGGGCCCAGATCGCAAGCCAGCTTGCCGGTGACGGGCAGGCCGTCATCGACCGGTTCCTCACCGGAACTGCAAAGCACGCCCTCCGGCGCTCAAAGGAAATGCAGGACACGGCCAGCTACCTTGGCGACCTTGGAGTGCCGGCCGAGATGACCGCCGCCTCAGCCGCCGCCCTTGGCCGCATCGCCCGGGAACCGGCGCCGGCCTTGCGCTGAGCGCAGAGTCGGGCAGAATCAGGAACAGATCTTAAGTGACCCACCACATCACCGGCGTCCCGCCGTCAGGAGCAGCAGCATGACCGGCATCTGGGCACTCGGCGCCTACCTTGCCGTCATCCTGCTGTGGACAACCGTGCTCAAGCGCAGCGTGGGGGAGGCCATGATCCTCGGCTTCCTGGCGGTGCTGCCGTTCACGGGGGCGGCCGCGGCGCGGATCGGCTGGGATGCGCTGTACTCGGCCATTACAGACGAGATTGTCTACGCCACCATGGCCTTCGTTTTCATGGGCTACATGCTGGACAAAACCGGCGTGCTGGACCGGCTGATCGACCTGCTGAATTCCCTGATCGGCGGGGTCAAGGGCGGTCCGGCCTGGGTCTCCACGGTGGCCTCGGCCGGACTGGGCAGCGTGGTGCACAACCAGGCCGCCATTGCCGCCACCGTGGGGTCGGTGACCATCCCGTGGATGGAAAAATCCAAACTGGACAAGCCCTCCGCGGCCACGCTTGTTGCAGGGAACGCTGGAATGGGCATCACGTTTCCGTTCAGTGCCTCGATGTTCGTGCTGGTCGGTTCCACCACGGTGGGGCCCCTTCTGGACATCAACGCGCTGATCCTCCCGTTGCTGTTCGGCGGGCTGTGGTGCTTCCTGCACCGGCTGATCGTCACTTGGCTGCTGGTCCGCAAGAGCGGCATGGCACCGCTGGACGCCGCGCACCGGCTGCCGGTCCCGGCCGCGTTCGGCCGCGGCTGGGCCACACTGCTGCTGTTTGTTATGGTGGCCATCCCGCTGCTCATCACGTCCGGGGCCATCGCCGCGGGGCTCTCGGACTGGACCGGGAGTGATGTCACCAAGGCCGTCAGCGTCATCATCTGGATCCCGGTGGTCCTGATCATCACAGGCCTGCTGCTGGGCCGGAAGAAGCTGCCCGCCGACGGCCGGGGGTGGTGGACGCTGCTGGAGAACTCCGCGCCGCGCTTCGGCATCGTGGGCGTCACCGTGGTGTTCGCGTTCGCCGGCGCCAATGCCCTCGCCGCCACCGGCCTGCCCAAGCAGATGACCGAACTGCTCAACGGGATGAACCTCCCGCTGTGGCTCCTGGCCATCCTGATCGGCCTGATTGTCATCGCGGTGGCAGCGCCCCTGTCCGCAACGGCCACCATGGCTGCCGTCGGCACCGTGGGCGTCGCCGCGCTGGTGGCAGCCGGTGTCCCGGCCACCACGGCAGCCGTCGCCGTCCTGGTCTTCTCCTCCTGCGAGGCGGCGGTCCCGCCGGGAGGGCCCCGCTGTACGTGGCATGCGGCATCGCGGACGTGGACCCGATCACTACGTTCCTCCGGCTGCTGACCCACTACGCCCTGCCGCTGCTGGGCATCGGCGTCCTGATCATCCTCGGCATCCTGCCCATCTAAAGGAAACAGACACATGCACACCATCCGAAGGGCCATCGAAGTCCTCTTCGTCCTGACCCTGGCAGCGCTGCTGGCCGGCGGGGTCGTGTTCGTGGCCGGGCAGGCCATCGCTCTGGCGGCCGGCCAGGGAGAGTGGCTCACACTGCTCAACGGCACCATCAAGGCGCCCATCTGCATCGCCGCCTCCATCTGTGCCGTCGCCGGGTTCCTGCTCAGCTACAAACGCCGCCAGGACCAGGATCAGCCGCAGGAAGCGGGGGCACGGTGAGTCCGGCCGCCAAAGGCGGAAGCTACCCGACGTTCGCCGGACTCCTCCGCCGGGAGGGCGCATTGGCCGGGACCTCCTGGGGCCTGTTTCCGGACCCAACCCGGGGGACGCCGTCGTTCATCACTCCCCAAACGGTGCGGGACGCGCGGGACTGCATCCGGACCGGAACTGCCTTTGGCCTGGACTATCCGGCCGATGCCTTCGACCCGGGCATGTCCCTTAAGCGCAGCGCCCCCCGGCACACCATCTACTCCTCGCACCCGGCCCACCGCGACGATTATCTTGACGGGTACTACCTGCAGGGATCCAGCCAGATCGACGGGCTGCGCCACCGCCGGGCGGACGACGCCGGCTTCTACAACGGCACGCCCGATGACCGCATCAGCGAGGGCACGCCGGACCTCGGCATCCAGGAATGGGCGGACAGTCCCATTGTGGGGAGGGGAGTGCTGGTGGACCTGGCCGGGTACCGTGAGGGGAAGGCCGCTCCGATCGACCACGCCGCCGGTGAACCCTTGGGACTGGACTTGATCGAGGGGGTACTGGACGCCCAGGCCGTGAGCCTCCGGCAGGGCGACATCCTCATGCTGCATACGGGCTGGTGCGAATGGTTCCTTGGCCTGCAGCCGGAGGAGAAGCAGCGCATGCGGGACAGCAGGCGGGCCACGGGCGTTGCCCAGTCGAGGGAATTCGTCGCGTGGGCCTGGGACCAGCGGCTCGCGCTCCTGGCGGCGGACAACTTTGCCCTCGAATGCCTGCCCGCCCTGCCGTCCAGTCCTTACCGCGATTCAGCACCGAACGACCACGGCATGATGCACCAGCAGCTGCTCGCCAAGCTGGGCATGCCGCTGGGGGAACTGTGGCGGCTGGGTCCGCTGGCCCGGCACATGCGGGCTGCCGGCCAGTGGGACGCCTTCATCAGCATCAAGCCGCTGAACATCATCGGGGGAACAGGTTCACCTGCCAACGCCATTGCGGTGATGTGATGCCGGGGCGGGCTTGTTGGGTCAGGCCAGCCGCCCGCCGCTGGTGAGGGCCTCCGGGTCGTGGCTGGTGGCCAGCCACTCCTGCGTCAGGTGGCCGAGCCGGAGATCGTCCGGGGACCCGGCGCCGCCCATCCTGGTGGGCACCCAGCCCGGATCCGACGGCATTGCTGCGGACGTCCGGCCACAATCGGCCGACGGCGGACGCCAGGGCCGTGAGGTAGAGCTTGCCGTCGGAATAGGGTGGCCCTGCCAGCACCCGTTGTGCAATCAGGTGTGCTTGCGCTGGCCAGCTCTCAAGGCGTCACGCAAAACACGCTTTTGGGGAACGGCCGACGGCGGCGGCGCGGATTTCCGGGGGCCCGCGGCCGAAGGTGGGCCAAAAGCGTGCTGTATGTGACGCCGTCGGAAGTGGAGCTACGGCAGCCGGCCGGGCCGCAGCAGGGAGGGAACGCCCGCCTGCCCGGGATCCAGCGGAACAGGGCTGACCAGGACCGCCGGGCCCCGGTGCAGGACGCCACCCGATACAGCGCGGCAGCGGACCCCGCCCCTGCCGCGCATGGCGGCATGGCCCCCCGGAGCCAGCACCTCGTTCATCCAGGCGCAGGGATGCGCCGGGCGCCCGCCATGGAGCTGGACCCGGGACCCGCGCGATTCCAGCACAAAATCCTGCCCCAGCAGCGGGGCCAGGTGCGCTCCCCGGAGGATAACGTTCCGCCGGGTGGCCAGAGGATCGAACGGCCCGGCGCCGAGTTCTGCCGCCATTGCTTCGAGGGCCTCGACGGCGAACAAAGTCACCGCGGCGTCCATGTGTGCGGCCTTGCCGAAGAAGCGGTCACCCACGATGCCCTTGCCCGCCACAACCTCCGCGCTCGCCGCGTCGGCGGTGGGGACATTGGCGGCACCGTCCCGTGCCCGCCCGAAGTAGGCGTGCCCCGGCGACACCAGCAGGTGCAGGATCTCGACGTCGTAGCTATAGGTTTCGCCCATTCCAGCCTAAGAACTCACATACGCGGCCAGGTGCTTGCCGGTGAGCGTCGAGGCATCAGCCACCAGCCCAGCCGGCGTGCCCTCGAAAACGATCCGGCCGCCGTCGTGCCCTGCTCCCGGACCCAGGTCGATGATCCAGTCCGCGTGCGCCATCACGGCCTGGTGGTGCTCGATCACGATCACGGACTTGCCGGAGTCAACCAGCCGGTCCAGGAGGCCCAGCAGGTTCTCGACGTCGGCAAGGTGCAGGCCGGTGGTGGGCTCGTCCAGCACGTAGACGTCGCCCTTCTCCGCCATCTGCGTGGCGAGCTTGAGCCGCTGGCGCTCGCCGCCGGAGAGCGTGGTTAGCGGCTGGCCGAGGCTGAGGTAGCCCAGCCCCACGTCGTCGAGCCGGTCCAGGATGGTCCGGGCCGCCGGCGTTTTGGCCTCGCCCTCCGCGAAGAAGGCGGCAGCTTCCGTCACGGACATGGCCAGCACGTCGGCAATGTTCCGGCCGCCCACCTTGTACTCCAACACCGCGGCCTGGAAACGGCGGCCCTCGCAGTCCTCGCACGGTGACTCCACCGTGGCCATGACGCCCAGCTCGGTGAAGATGACGCCGGCGCCGTTGCAGGTGGGGCAGGCGCCCTCGGAGTTGGAGCTGAACAGTGCCGGCTTGACTCCGTTGACCTTGGCGAACGTCTTGCGGATGGGCTCCAGCAGGCCGGTGTAGGTGGCAGGATTGCTGCGGCGGGAGCCGCGGATGGCGCCCTGGTCGATCACCACCACGCCCCCGCGCCTGGCCACCGAGCCGTGGATCAGCGAACTCTTGCCCGAGCCGGCCACCCCGGTGACCACCGTGAGGACGCCCAGGGGGATGTCGACGTCGACGTTCTGGAGGTTGTGGGTTGACGCGCCGCGGACCTCCAGGGCCCCGGACGCCGTCCGGACCGTCTCCTTCAGGGAGGCGCGGTACCCGAGGTGGCGCCCGGTGATGGTGTCGCTGGCCCGCAGACCATCCACCGTGCCCTCGAAGCAGACCTCGCCGCCTTTGGTGCCGGCCCCCGGACCGAGGTCGACGGCGTGGTCCGCGATGGTGATCATTTCCGGTTTGTGCTCCACCACCAGGACGGTGTTGCCTTTGTCCCGCAGCTGCAGCAGGAGCTGGTTCATCCGTTGGATGTCGTGGGGGTGGAGCCCGATGGACGGCTCGTCGAAGACGTAGGTGACGTCGGTGAGCGAGGACCCGAGGTGCCGGATCATCTTGGTGCGCTGGGCCTCGCCGCCGGAGAGGGTGCCGGCGGGCCGGTCCAGGCTGAGGTAGCCCAGGCCGATGTCGGAAAAGGAGTCGAGCAGGTGCTGGAGGCCCTTGAGCAGGGGAGCCACGGAGGGGTCCCTCAGGTCCCGGATCCACCCGGCGAGGTCGCTGATCTGCATCTGGCACAGCTCGGCAATGTTCTTTCCGTTGATTTTTGAGGACAGCGCCTGATGGGTCAGCCGGGTCCCCTTGCACTCCGGGCAGGTCTGGAACGTCACCGCGCGTTCCACGAACCGGCGCACGTGCGGCTGCATCGCCTCCGGATCCTTGGACAGCATGGACTTCTGGATCTTGGGGATGATCCCCTCGAAGGTCAGGTTGACGCCCTCCACCTTGATCTTGGTGGGCTCCGCGTAGAGCATCGTGTCCAGCTGCTTCTTGGTGAACTTGGAAATCGGTTTGTCCATGGGCAGCGCCATGCCCTCGAACAGGCGCCCGTACCAGCCGTCCATGGAGTAGCCCGGAACAAGCAGGGCGCCCTCGCTCAGGGACTTTTCGTCGTCGTACAGCGCTGTCCGGTCAATGTCGCTGACGTTGCCCATCCCCTCGCACCGCGGGCACATGCCGCCGAGGTAGACGGCCTGCTGGACCACGGCCCTTTCCACCCGGCCGCCCTTCTCCGTGGACATCACGCCGCTGGCCTTGCGCGTGGGCACGTTGAAGGAATAGGCGGTGGGCGGGCCCACGTACGGCGAGCCGAGCCTGCTGAAGAGGATGCGGAGCATTGCATGGGCGTCGGTGGCCGTCCCCACGGTGGAGCGCGGGTTGGCGCCCATCCGCTCCTGGTCCACGATGATGGCCGTCGTGAGCCCTTCCAGGAAGTCCACCTCGGGGCGGGCCAGCGAAGGCATGAAGCCCTGGACGAAAGCGCTGTAGGTTTCGTTGATCAGGCGCTGGGACTCTGCGGCGATGGTGGCGAACACCAGGGAGCTTTTGCCGGAGCCGGAGACGCCGGTGAATACGGTCAGCCGGCGCTTGGGCAGCTCGACGCTGATGTCCTTGAGGTTGTTTTCCCGCGCGCCCTGCACGCGGATGAGGCCGTGGGTGTCAGCGATGTGCACGCCGTTTGTTTCAGTATGGGTCCCGGTGTCCGTACTCATGCGTCTCCCTAGGCTTGCTGCGACTTACGGCTGCTGGTTGATGCGGACGGTGTTTCCTGCCGGGTCGCGGAACGCGCAGTCGCGGATTCCGTACGGCTGGTCCACCGGCTCCTGGACGACGTCGGCCCCGCTTGCCTCCACTTTTGCGAAGGCTTCGTCCACGTCCGGTGCGGAAAGGATGACGGTGGCGTAGGTGCCCTTGGCCATCATCTCCGCGATGGTGCGCCGCTCGTCGTCAGTGATGCCGGGGTCAACGGCCGGCGGGTGCAGGACGATGGACACGTCCGGCTGGCCCGCGGGGCCCACGGTGATCCAGCGCATGGTGCCGCGCCCAACGTCGTTGCGGACTTCGAAGCCCAGGGCATCGCGGTAGAACGCCAGTGAGGCGTCCGGATCGGTGTGCGGAAGGAAGCTTGAGGAAATGCTGATGTTGTTCATGGCAGCCATGCTAGTTGCGGCTCCGGCGCGGTTGCTTCTCGATTCCTGACCGGTCTGGTGACCTGTTTCGCCACGCACGCAGGGATGCCCGCCGTCGTCATCGCCGCCTCCTGTTTGTACACGCTGGGCGGCATCCCGACGAGTTCCGTGAAGCGGGTGCTGAACGTCCCCAGTGAGGAACAGCCGACGGCGAAGCATGCCTCCGTGACGGAAAGGTCGCCACGGCGAAGGAGCGCCATGGCCCGTTCGATGCGCCGGGTCATCAGGTAGCTGTAGGGGCTTTCCTGGTAGGCGAGCTTGAATTGCCGGCTCAGGTGCCCGGCCGACATGTGGACTCCGCGTGCCAGGGATTCGACGTCCAGCGGCTGCGCGTACTCCCGGTCGATCCGGTCCTTGACGCGGCGGAGGTCCCTGAGTTCGCGCAGGCGGGCATCGGAGACGGGGCTGGTGGTCACCTTTCAGATGGTGCTACGGAGCTGGGGAGTTGTCCAGAGGGCGAAAGCCCGGGCTGCGGGCGACAAAGAGCAGGCTCCCCTGCAGAGTATGATTATCCCGCCGACCAACAAATGAGGTCCTCGCCCGCTTGCGGGCTCGAGTAAACGGTTTGTCCGGCAGCCTGATCCAGCCAGCAGTGGCCTCCGGCAAAAGACACCCCGAAAACCCCGTCAACAATCTTGCCCGGCCTCTGCCTGCCGGGCGCCACCCTTGAGAGGTCTCCATGGAACTGCTGTGGGAAATCGCCGGCTGGGCCGGTGCGGTTGCTATCCTCAGTGCCTATCTTGCCGTTTCCATGGGCTGGATGAAGGCCGGCAAAGGCTTCCAGACTGCCAATCTTTTTGGCGCCGTTGCCTTCATCATGAACGGCACGGTCCACGGGGCCTGGCCTTCCGTGGTGACGAACGTGGCCTGGTTCCTCATTTCCGCCGTCGCGCTTGTCCGCATGCGGCAGGCGGGCCAGCCGCCGGTGATGCCCGAAGACGCTCCGCAGGTCCAATTCCCGGGCGTCCCGGACACCACCGGCCAGCTCGCTGTTGTTGAAGTACTTACTGGTTCCGTCCACGGCGACGACGACGGGCGCCGCCCCCTTCGCTGACGGCACGGCACTCGCCGGATGAACAACGGAAAGGCCTAGGAAGCAGCTTCCTGGGCCTGGAGTGCGTCCACGTCATTGGCCAGGCCGGCCAGTTCCACGCTCGCCGGCCGCTCAACGGTGCTGTTGATGCGTACTGCCGTGCCGCTGTGCGCTGACTCGAGCACGGATTCCATGACGTCCAGGGCGTGGTAGGCCATGGCCCCGCCCGCCCGGGGCTCAGCGCCCTCAGGGGTGGAAGCCAGGTCTGCGATGCCGAAGCCTCTGCCGGAATCGACGTAGCCGGCGGACACCGGAAGGGTCTCCCAGTCCTCTGCCCCGAGCGAAAACAGCTGGACGTCGCCGTCGAAGTGGTTCGGGTCCGGCACCACCAGGGACCCCAGCTCCCCGTGGATCTCGATGTTGGGCGACTTGGACTTCACGGCGTCGAAGCTCATGAACAGGGTGGAGAGCGCACCGGAGGCGTGGACCAGGACGCCGGTGACGTGGGAATCGATGTCAACGGGGACCTTCTCGCCCTGGCGGGGTCCGGAGCCGATGGTTCGTTCGTTCCGTGTGTGGCTGGCGGCGCCGATGACCGAGACGACGGGGCCCAGCAGGGTAACGAGGGCGGTCACGTAGTACGGGCCCATGTCCAGGAGCGGGCCGCCGCCGGGCTGGTAGTAGAAGTCCGGGTTGGGGTGCCAGCGCTCATGCCCCGGGGTGACCATCGTGGCGCTCGCCGAGATGGGTGCGCCGATCAAGCCGTCGTCGATTGCCTTGCGCGCGGTCTGGATGCCGGTCCCCAGTACCGTGTCCGGCGCGCAGCCGACGGCGACGCCCGCCTCGCGTGCCGCGTCCAGCACCTGGCGTGCCTCGGCAGTGGTGGCGGCGAGGGGCTTCTCGCCGTACACGCTCTTGCCGGCGGCAATGGCCTTCAGCGCCACCTCGGCGTGGGCGGCGGGGATGGTCAGGTTCAGCACAAGTTCGACGTCGTCCGCGGCGAGGAGTTCGTCCACGGACATGGCGCGGACACCCTCGTACTCCTCCGCCACGGCCTGGGCGCGTGCGGGGTCCAGGTCCGCCACGGCCACCAGGTCGATCTGTCCGAGTTTGCGGAAGTTGGTGAGGTACTGCGCGATGATGGCTCCGCAGCCAATGATTCCGACTTTCAACGGCTTGCCCACAGCAGGCCCCTTTCGATGATGGTGCGGACGTTGGCGTCCTGGAGGATTTCGACCCGGTGGCCGGGGGTGGCGACAAAGATGCGGCCTTTGCCCCACTGGCGGGTCCAGATGGCCGGTGACGTGACTTCGCGGTTCCAGGGGTCCCACTCCCGGACCTTCTGGGTGGTGGTGGCCAGGACGTCGATGTAGTCGTCGGAGAGCACCCAGTACTGCTCGGTGACCAGGTCGAAATCGGAGATGCCCATGGTGATCGGGTGTTCCGCGGCGGCCGGGAGCATGTTGACCGTGTAGGGGACGTAGTTGTCCGACTGCTCGCCGACGCACTCGTCCGGGTGCTTGCCGGGATGGCAGGCGAACTGGCCGCCGATCAGGTGCAGGTAGTCAGAGTTGTTGCGGTATGAATCGGCGATGCCGCCGTGCCAGCCGGCCAGGCCGGTGCCGTTTTCGACGGCGGTCCGCAGCCCGGCGAACTCGTCCTTTTCGATGGTGGTCATGGTCATGCACTGCATGATCAGGTCCACCCCTGCCATGTATTCGGCGTCGGCATAGACCTTGGGGGATTCCTCGACGCGGACGTCGTAGCCGTTGTCCTTGAGGTAGGGGATGAAGAGTTCCGTGGCCTCGTACGGCTGGTGGCCATCCCAGCCGCCGCGGACCACCAGGGCGTTCTTGCGTTCTGTCATGTCGGGGTTTCCTTTTGTTTGGCTGCCGGCACCGGAGGGCCGGGGAAAAATGGGTCAGCGGCTGGCGAAGGCGGCGTCGAAAGCGGCTGCAGGAGGCGCGATCCGGGCGAGTTCCTTGACCATGGCCAGCGCCTGCGGTGCGCCGACGAGCCGGTCCATCCCGGCGTCCTCCCACTCGATGCTGGTGGGGCCGTCATAGCCGATGGCGTTAAGGGTCCGGAAGATCCGGTTCCACTGGACGTCCCCGTGCCCTGCGGTGACGAAGTCCCAGCCCCGCCGGGGATCAGCCCAGGCCAGGTGGGAGCCCAGGCGCCCGTTGCGGCCATCGAGCTGGCGGACCGATTCCTTGACGTGGACGTGGAGGATGTGTTCCGCGAAGTCCTGCAGGAACATCACCGGGTCCAGGTCCTGCCAGATGAAGTGGGACGGATCGAAGTTAAGCCCAAAGCTCTTGCGGTGCCCGATTGCCTCCAGGGTGCGCTGGGCGGTCCAGTAGTCGTAGGCAATTTCGGACGGGTGGACCTCCAGCGCGAAACGGACCCCCACCTCGTCGAAGACATCCAGGATGGGGTTCCACCGGTCAGCGAAGTCCTGGTAGCCGGCGTCGATCATTGCCTGGGAGGCGGGCGGGAACATGGCCACGGCCTTCCAAATGGAGGAGCCGGTGAACCCAGTCACGGTCTTGACGCCCAGGCGCGCGGCTGCCCGTGCTGTGTCCTTCATGGATTCTGCGGCCCTGCGGCGGACCCCTTCAGGATCTCCGTCGCCCCAGATTTCAGCGGACAGGATCCCCTGGTGCCGTTCGTCGATGGGGTCATCGCAGACGGCCTGGCCGGTGAGGTGGTTGGCGATGGCGAAGACCCTAAGGTGGTTCTTCTCAAGGATGTCCAGCCGGCCCTGGAGGTAGTTGTCGTCCTCCGCAGCCCTGCGGGGGTCCAAGTGGTCTCCCCAGCAGGCGATTTCCAGCCCGTCAAAGCCCCACTCGCCGGCAAGCCGCGCCACTTCTTCAAAGGGCAGGTCGGCCCACTGGCCGGTAAAAAGCGTGATTGGTCGTGTCATGGTGTTCCTTCTCCTGTGTTCACGTTCCTAGACCTTCTGCCACTGGCTGGAGTTCGCGGCGCTGGACTCCACCGCCGCGAGGACCCGCTGAACCTGCAGGGCATCGGCAAAGGACGGTTCGGGCTGGCGGCCTTCACCGATCGCGGTGACCAGGTCCACCACCTGGTGGGTGAAGCCGTGCTCGTAGCCCAGTCCGTGGCCGGTGGGCCACCAGTTGCCGACGTACGGGTGCTCGGGTTCGGTGACGAAGATTTTCCGGAAGCCGGCGTCCGGGGATTCGGCGGCGTCGTAGAAGGACAGCACGTTCATGTCCTCGAAATCGAAGGCGAGGGAGCCTTTGGTGCCGTTCAGTTCCAAACGCATGGCGTTCTTGCGTCCCAGCGCGTACCGCGTGGCTTCAAAGACGCCGATCGCACCCGCGGAAGCGCCGCCGTCGAACTTTGCGCTGAAAATGGCGGCATCGTCCACGGTGACCTTCCCACGGGGCGCGTCACCACTGAGGTCGCCGTGGCCGCCCAGGCCCACGAGGTCGCCGGCCAGCGGGCGTTCCGGGACAAACGTTTCGAGCAGCGCCGAGACGCCGGTGATGCTCTGGCCGGTCACCCACTGGGCGGCGTCAATGCTGTGCGCCCCGATGTCGCCGAGGGACCCTGACCCGGACTTGCTCTTGTCCAGTCGCCAGGTCATGGGCGCATTGGCGTCGGAGAGCCAGTCCTGTAGGTACTGGGCCCGGACGTGGCGGATCTCGCCCAGCCTGCCCTGCTCCACGAACCGTTTGGCCAGCGCCAGCGCGGGGGTGCGGCGGTAGCTGAAGCCGCACATGGACATGACTCCCTGCTTGGCAGCGGTCTCCGCCGCGAGGGCCATCCGCTCGGCTTCCTCCACGGAGTTCGCCAGCGGCTTCTCGCACAGCACGTGCTTTCCGGCCTCAAGGGCTGCGATGGCGATCTCGGCGTGGGTGTCGCCGGGGGTGCAGATGTCGATCAGGTCGATGTCGTCGCGCTCGATCAGGCGGCGCCAGTCCGTCTCCACGGAGTCCCAGCCCAGCTTGTCCGCGGCTGCCCTGGCGGCGTCTGCGTTCCTGCCGGCCACGGCGGTGAGTTGGGGCTGCAACGGCAGGTCGAAAAACCGGGGGGCGGTGCGCCAGGCGTGCGAGTGGGCTGCGCCCATGAAGGCGTAACCCACCATGCCAACACGCAGGGGCTTTGGTTGTGTCATCGGAAGTCCTTTCTATTTGCTGAAGCCGGCGGTCAGGCCGCTGAGCAGCTGCCGGCGGCCCACTACATAGAGCACCAGGATTGGCAGCGTGCTGAGCACCACCGAGGCAAGCACAGCCGGGATGTTGACGCTGTATTCGCCCTGGAAGGTCCACAACGCCAGGGGAAGGACGCGCAGTCCCGGGCTCTGGGTGAGGACCAGCGGAAGCAGGAATCCATTCCAGACGTGCAGGCCGTTGTAGATCGCGACGGTCACAATCGCGGGGCGGGTCAGCGGCAGGGCAAGCCGCCACATGGTCTGCCATTCACTGCAGCCATCCAGCCGCATCGACTCGAACAGTTCGTTCGGGACGTCGCGGATGAAGTTGGACAGGATCAGTACGGTCAGCGGGATGGCAAAGGCTATGGAGGGAAGCATGAGCGCCAGCAGGCTGTCGTAAAGGTTCAGCCGGATGATCATCAGGTAGATGGGGATGATCGTTGCCTGCAGCGGGATCGCCAGTCCCATCAGGAACACACCGTTGACCAGCTTGAGGAACCGGCCCTTGCCCCGGACAATCGCGAACGCGGCCATAAAGGAGACCAGTACCGTCGGAATGACAGCACCCAGCGTGACGAGGGTGCTGTTCATGAAGTACTTCGCGAAATCCGCCTCGAGGACCAGCTGGTAGTTTTCCAGGGTCGGTGATGTGGGAAGTGCAAGAGGATTCTGGCCGAAGTACCCTTCCTGGGTCTTCAGGCTGGTGATGACCACGTAGTAGACCGGAATGATGATGATGGCCAGCCAGATCCAGCCGCCGAGGCCTGCCGGGACGTTCAGCCTTCTCATCCGGGATCCCAGCCCCCGCTTTGGCGCGGTGGAGGTGACCCGGGAGCCGGCGGGAACTTCCTCAGTGGTGCTTTTCAGGACGGTGCTCACCCTACATACCTTCCAATTGGCTGCCCTGCTTGTCCTTGCCTCCAAGGCGCTGGAGGAACAAGGCGAGTGCAAGGCCGATGAGTACGAGAATGACGGCGATGACGCTGGCCGGGCCCATAAGGTTGGCCCGGAAGCCCCGCAGGTACATGTCCAGGGCCAGGATCCGTGTGGAGTTGCCCGGGCCGCCGCCGGTGAGGACGAAGATCAGGTCGAAGTACGTCAGGGACCCCACGACCATCAGGGTTGACGACGTGATGATGGTGTACTTCAACTGGGGGAGGGTGATGTGGAAGAACTGCTTGATGGTTCCTGCCCCGTCGATCTCGGCCGCTTCATAGAGCGACTTGGGAATCTGCCGTACTCCACCCTGGTAGATGAGGGTGTGGAACGGCACGAATTGCCAGGCGATCACAAAGATGACCAGCCCCAGGGCCAGGTGGGGGACACCCAGCCAGTCCTGCGCCAGGAAGGGCAGCCCCAACCCGGTGGCCAGGCCGAAGTTCGGATCCAGCAGGGCCTTGAAGGCGATGGCGACTGCTGCCGATGACAGCAGCAGCGGCAAGAAGTACAGCACGGCCAGGGCGGCCCGGTAGCGCTGGCTTCCCGCGGTGAAGACCCCCAACAGGAGGCTGATGGGCGTCTGGACCAGCCAGGAGGCGATCATGATCAGGAAGGTCAGTCCCAGGGCGTTGTACAGCCCGGGGTCCGCGAGCACGGAGAACCAGTTGCCGAGCCCTGCTGACCCGATGGCACCGATGCCGTCCCAGCTGGCGAAGCTCAGGATGAGGACGCCGGCCAGCGGGACGACGGCGAAGACCAGGAAGAAGAACAGAGCAGGAACTGTCAGCCACGCGAGGGCCGCATTCCGCTGTCCGCCTTGCCCAGCAACGGTTCTGGCGCCGGCCCCAGTCCTAGGGGCTGTGGAGACGGTGTTACTCATTTCCCGAGGGTGCCATTCATGTTCTCAGCGAACTGCTGCGGGGTGATGGACTTCAGGAACAGCTGGTCGATGTTGTTCAGCAGGGTTTCGGCGGCGGTGGGGCTTAGGGCCTGGTCCCAGGACTGCTGGAAGTTCGGGGCGTTCTTGGCCAGATCGTAGACGAAGTTCAGGAAGTCCTTGTCTGAGGATGTGTTGAGTTTGTCTTCGATGCCGTTGACGATCGGGACGGAGCCGGAATTGATGTAGGTATCGATGACCGTCTCGGTCAGGATCCCGTCTTTGAGGAACTTCTTCGCCGTCTCCTTTTCCTTATCTGTGGCCTTAGAGGAGATCGACATGTACGCGGCCGGGTTTCCCACGCCGTTCTTTGGGTCGCCCTTGCCGCCGGCAACGGTCGGGAACTGGACGAAGCCCAGTTTCCCGTTCTGGACGAAGTTCTGGCCGCCCTTCTTCATGGCGCCGTAGGTCCAGGAACCATGCAGCATCATGGCTGCCTTGCCTGTGAAGAGGAGTGCCTGGTCGGCGTTGGAGTCTGCGGCGATGGAGGAGAAGCCCTTGATGAATCCGTCGGCGGAGACGAGCTCCTGGATCTTGGTGCCGGTCTCGATCACTGCCGGATCCATCCAGGCATTGGGCTTGCCTTCGAAGATGGCGGTGAATACTTCGGCGCCCCCGATGCGGTCAAGCAGGTATTCAAGCCACATCATAGAGGTCCAACGCGACTGTCCACCGAGTGAGAAGGGAGCCACGCCCATGTCGTTGAAAGTCTTGACCAGAGACATGACGTCGTCCCAGGTCTTTGGCGGCTGGACGCCGGCCTTCTCGAACAGTTCCTTGTTATAGAACAGGACGATCGGGGCGACGTACTGGTTGGGCACGGCGTAGATCTTCCCGTTGACGGTGGCTGCGCCGAATGAGGCGGGGAAGAACTTCTTCTTCAGATCCGGATTGTCATTGAGCCAGCCGGTCAGGTCCTCTACCTGGTTGGCCTCGGCATACGTCTTCAGGGTGCCGCCGCCCCAGCCATAGATGATGGTGGGGGCCTGGCCGGCGCCGATGGCAGTTTTGATCTTCGTCTTGTAAGCGTCGTTCTGGAAGTATGTAACGGCGATCTTGTCGTCCGGGTTTGCCGAACTGAAGGTGTCCACGGCCTTCTGCATGGTGGTCTGGTTCGGCTCACCGGACAGGTACCACATGCTGGCGCCGCCAGCCGCGGCACTTGAGGTACCCGGTCCCGACGTCCCGCACGCGGTGGCAGTCATGGCGGCAAAGGGAGTAAGGGCAGCAAGCGCGAGGAAAGAGCGGCGGGAGGTCTGGGATTGCTTCATTGCTTCTCCATCTGAAATTGCTTCGTTGCAAAGGTTGAGGGTTCGTGAACGGTACAAGTTTCGAAATATTTCGAATCGGTGATTTAGGTCACGCTCTAAACTAAAGGCCACGATCATGGGAGTCAAGAGGCGTATGAAAGTTCTTTATGCCTACTTCGGGAGTTCCTTGACCAGGCGAGCGCGATTCTAGAGACTGTATTCACCGAAACTTTTCGAAAGGCTGCAAACCTATGGCACCGAAGATCGCTGAGCGGACGAGGCCAACGCTCGCCACCGTGGCCCGGCAGGCCGGTGTTTCTGCGCCTACGGTATCCAAGGTTGTTAACGGCCGCGAGGATGTGTCGCCGGAAACCCGGGCCCGCGTGCTTGCCGTCCTGGAGCAGGCCGGGTATCAGTCCCCGCTGCAGCGCCGTGCCGCCGGGGAGACCGGCACGGTGGTTGAGGTGGTCATCGATGTCCTCGATTCCGCGTACACCATCCAGGTGCTCAACGGCGTGCTGCAATCCGCGGCCGATGCCGATGTCGAGATTCTCGTCAGCGTCACCGGTCCGGCGAGCCAGGGCCGGCGCAGCCCCGAGCGCCGCGCACAGCGCATGATGGACGAGGGCAGGGCCGGAATGATCGTGGTGACGTCAGCCTTCAGCGAGACGCAACTGCACCCTTTCCGGCGCCGTCAGATTCCCGTCGTCGTGATTGATCCGCTGAACCCGCCCTCCGCTGACGTGGTCAGCATAGGTGCCACCAACTGGGCAGGCGGCAAGGCGGCCACGGAGCACCTGCTGGAGCTGGGGCACCGCCGCATCGCGTACATCGGCGGCATAGAGAAGGCCGAATGCAACCAGGCGCGGCTGCACGGCTACATGGCCGCGCTCATGGCGCACGGCGTGCCGGTGGACCCGCAGTACATCCATTCCGGCGGCAGTTTCCGCCGGGAGAGCGGCGTCAAAGGCCTGAAGGCGCTGATCGAGCTGGACAAGCTTCCGACGGCGATCTTTGCCGGCAGCGACACCATCGCCCTAGGCATTCTCGGCGAAGCAGGCCGGCTCGGTATCCGGGTTCCCGACGAGCTAAGCCTTATCGGTTTTGACGGTACAAACCAGGGCGAGGAGTCCGTGCCGTCGTTGAGCTCCGTAGCCCAGCCGCTGGAGGAGATGGGGCGGGCAGCGCTTCGGTCTGTGCTGCGCCAGGCACGGGGGGAAGTCCTGGATTCGCACCGCGTTGAGCTGGCCACGCATCTGATAGTCCGCGATTCCACGGCGCCGCCCGCGGCCTGAGCTGCGGGGTGCCCGGCGCCAAGCCCCGGCGCGCGCCGCGCCCTACTTTTTCGTCAGCCTGTAGCGCTCGATCTGCCTCAACCGCCGCAGCAGGCTGTCCCGCCGGGGGTGCGGTACGGCGTCGGCCGCTTCTGCGGTGAGGTCGATGTGCCTGGTGCCGTACTGCCACAGCAGCAGGTCGTCGAGCAGCCGGTCGGGCCCGGGGGAATAGCGGTGGTCCAAGGCTTTGCGGACCTCGGTGATGCGGTTGGCGCTGAGGAGCCCGGCCAGCTGCATGGTCTGGTTCAGGCCGTGGGCTGCGAGGAGTTCGGCGGCCCAGCCCCAGTCGTCGTCCACCTTGCGGTCAACGTGGGGGAGCAGGGTGCGCCAGACGTCGCGGATCCGGTTGGGTGTCAGCGGAGCAGCACCTTCGCCGTCGGCGTCCCAGAAACTGCGGACTTCCTCGTAGCGCTCGTGCAGGTCGGCGAACGCGGTTTCCACTGTTTCCAGCATGGCTGCGGTGGCGGTGAACTGCCGGTCGAAGTGGGGTGTCCAGGCCCGCGGGTCCTCGGCCTTGAACCGGATGTCATGCTCGATCTCGCTCCACGCGTGGGCGAAAATGGTCCGGATCTGGCATTCGAAGAAGTAGCTGCCGTTGGGCACGGCATCCGGGTTGAAGACCGACTGGTACTCCTTGACGGCCTCGTTCTGGATGGTGCGCAGGATCAGGTGCCGGCTGGAGTATCCGTAGGTGCCCGATTCAATGGAGCCGATGTCCTTTTCCCGGTCCCCGCGGCAGTCGAAGAGCTGCCGCTGGTGTTTGATGATGTTGGCCACCAGGGCATTCTCTGCGGGCAGTTTGGTGATCACGCGGATGCCCACCATGTCATTCAGGGTCCGGAACGGGTCCGGGAACTTGAGGGCAGGGGGCGCGCCAGGCTCCAAGGGTTCCTCGATCCGGGAGATCTTCTCCTTGAACGATTCCACGGTCTTGGTGCGGCCCGTGACGAACAGGGGCGTGACCTCGGAGTCCTTCAGCATGTCCCGAAGGGTCAGCAGGACGTCGCGGGTGACCAGCTTCAGGGCAGGGCGGACCCGCTCATAGATCTCCACGTTCTGCTCCACGGATTCGCGGAGGCTCGCGTCCAGGCTGTCCCAATGACTCGGCATGGTTCCAGCTTACGGCGGAGGCCCGGTCGTGATCCGCGCACCGCCTTCGCGCCATCATTATGTTGCCTGGTGCCGGCTTGCGATTCCATCGAGTGCTCCGTACCTGCCGTTTTCACGTCCCAAAAGGGCCGGTACGGAGCACTCGATGAAGGGGAGGCGTGCCCGGTGGGGTTCTCAGGCGCCCGGAGGCTGGTATTTGATCTCGGCCGCCTTCTGCAGGGCCTCCATGGTCTCTTCGACGCTCATCAGCACCGTGGTTTGGAACGAACTCAGGGCCCCGCCCCCGCTGATGGCCAGTGCCACCGCCGCCATGGACACGTTGTCCGGCGCCTCCCAGAGGTTGTAGCCATCGTGGCTGCCGAAGGCGTACCAGAACCCATGGAGCTTTCCGCCCACCGATTCGATGTACGCCTGCGCGGCTTTCCGCCGGTCCTCCGGGTTGTTGATCAACCGGCCCCAGGTCTCCGGCGTGTAGCTGAACCTTGACAGATAGAGCGGCATTTTCCCATCCTTTCGGTCGGTGGCGCGGGGTAAGGTCCACCCAGAATGGCACTGTGCTGTCCGCCCGGCAACGGCCTGTGCTGAGGCCCGGCAATGCACTGCGCGGTACGCTCGGCAGATGGCAACGCGGCATAGGTATTACTACGGCGATGACCCCAGCCAGTGGGGCGAGCTGTTCCTTCCCGGGCAGCCAAGAGCCGCCGCCCGCCGCGGCGTGGTGGTGGTGATCCACGGCGGCTACTGGCGGTCGAAGTACGGTGCCGGCCTGGGGGAGCCGCTGGCCGGGGACCTTGCCGGGCACGGGTTTGCCGCCTGGAACCTCGAGTACCGCCGGGCGGGCAACGGCGGGGGCTGGCCGCACACTTTCTCGGACATCCTTGCGGGCATCGACAAACTGCAGGAGCTCGCAGGGCCCCACGCCCTGGACTTGGCCAACGTGGTGGCCCTGGGCCATTCCGCCGGCGGCCATCTCGCAGTGTGGGCGGCGGGCCGGGACCGCCTGGGCCGGCTGGGGCTGGAGGCCGAGCACCGCGAGGCCCGTGGCAGCCGCGACGGCGTCCGCCTCACCGGTGTGGTCAGCCAGTCCGGCGTGCTCAACCTCGCGGCAGCGGAGGATCTGAACCTCAGCGATGGTGCGGTGGCCAACCTGCTGGGCGGGCCGTCGTCGGACTTTCCCGGCCGGCACAGGTACGCGGACCCGATGGCCGCGCTGCCGCTCAGCGTCCCCGTCTACGCCGTGCATGCAACGGACGACGCCGACGTGCCGCCGGGCATGTCAGTGTCCTATGTGGAGGCGGCCAGGTCCGGACCGGTCCCCGCGCAGCTGGTCATGGTGCCGGGGGACCACTTCGCGCTGATCAATCCCACAACGGAGGCGTACGCGAAGTGCCGGGAGCTGGTGGGGGAGCTGCTCGGCTGAAACAGCGCGCTGCCGGCAGGCGGTGCTAACCCAGCCGCGCGACGCTCCGCCTGGTGGGGCGTGCTACGGCGCCGTCGGAAAAGAGCTCGGGGGTGGATTCCTGGATGCGCTGCACATCCTCGAAAACGCCGCGGAGGTGGAGTCGGAGGGAGCTGTCGGCATCCGCGAGGTTGTTGGCTTCCAAGGCGTCCACCACGGCCGTGTGCTGCTCAATCAGCGTGGACACCGGGCGGGTGTCCAGCAGGCTCAGGCGGCGGGCGCGGTCCAGATGCGCCTTGGCCGAATTGACGGCCGCCCAGGCCGATTCATGCCCCGCCAACCGCAGGAGCTCCCGGTGGAAGTCCTCGTCGAGCCGGAAGAATTCCTCCACATCGCCGTCGGCGTCAGCCCGGGACTGGGCTTTCAGGATGTCCCGGAGGCCCGCAAGGCCGGAGCTGTCCACTGCAAGGTCGCGGAGGGAGGCGCACTCAATGGCCTCGCGGACGAACTGGGCCTCCGAGACCCGCCCCAAATCCACCAGTGAAACAAAGGAACCGATCTGCGGGAAGACCTGCACCAGCCCCTCTTCGCGGAGCAGGATCAAGCTCTCGCGGACCGGCGTCCGGCTGACGCCCAGTTCCTGCGCCAGTTCATTCTCGGAGAGCGGCTCACCGGGCGGCAACTGAAGGGAGATGATGCGGCGGCGGATTGTCTCGAGCGTCTGGTCCCGCACGGAGAGCCGCGGTGCTGAGGATCTCTTTTCGGTTGCCATGACTCCAGTGTAATTGGTTGACACACTAGAATGGTAGTGCTTGTATGGTAGTGGTGACGGGGTCCTGCCGATCATATTTGCGATCCTCCGCCCCAGCTTCTTCCGTTCACTCTCCCCTTCGTTTTTCATCGCCTGCAAAGGAGCATCAGATGACTGAGAGCATCGCGCCGCCCACGACCAAGCCGGAAGCCAAACCCACCCGCGAACTGGCCAAAGTCGCCGTCTCCGGCTGGCTGGGGACGGCCATGGAGTTCATGGACTTCCAGCTGTACTCGCTGGCAGCCGCCATCGTGTTCAACAAGCTTTTCTTCCCCGATGTCAGCCCCGTCATCGGCCTCATCGCCGCCATGGCCACCTACGGCGTGGGCTATGTTGCCCGCCTGGCAGGCGCCGTCTACTTCGGCCGCATGGGTGACAGGATCGGCCGCAAAAAAGTCCTCTTCATCACCATCGCCCTGATGGGCGCCTCCACAACGCTGATCGGTGTCCTCCCCACCTACGCGATGATCGGCATCTGGGCCCCCATCCTCCTGGTGGCACTGCGCCTGGCCCAGGGCTTCGGTGCCGGTGCTGAGATCGCGGGCGCAACCGTGATGCTCGCAGAGTTCGCCCCGGCCCGCCGCCGCGGCCTCATCGCCTCCCTCGTCTGCCTGGGCACCAACTCCGGAACCCTCGCCGCCTCCGCTATCTGGGCCATCCTCGTGTCCACGCTGTCCGAAGCGGACCTGCTCAGCTGGGGCTGGCGCATCCCGTTCCTGTTCAGCTTCGTCCTGATGATCTTCGCCGTGTGGGTCCGCCACCACGTCAAGGAAAGCCCCGTCTTCGAGGAGCGGGCAGACGTCGTCGACGGCGTTGCGCTGTCCAAGCGCGAAATCGCCGCTGCCGAGGAACTGGCCAGGACCAGCACCATCGAGGCTGCGCTGCACCAGCGCAAGGGCAAGGCGTTCCTGATCGCCCTGGGCCTGCGCTTCGGCCAGGCAGGAAACTCCGGGCTGGTCCAGACCTTCCTGGTGGGCTACCTCGCCACCGTCCTCCTCGTCGATAAGAGCGTGGGCACCACCGCCATCATGTTCGGCTCCATCCTGGGCTTCCTGACCATCCCGGTCATGGGCATGCTCGGTGACCGCTTCGGCCGCCGGCCGCTCTATCTCGCCCTGAGCTCCCTCACCGCCCTGTTCGCCATTCCCATGATGCTGATGGTCACCAGCGGCAACACCGTCCTCATCACGGTCGCCATGGTCATCGGCCTAAACCTGGGCGTGCTCAGCCTCTTCGCCATGGAAAGCGTCACCATGGCCGAATTCTTCGGAGCCCGCACCCGCTTCACCCAGCTCGCCCTGGCCAAGGAAATCGGCGGCATCCTCGCCACCGCCATCGGCCCCCTGCTGGCAGCAACCCTCACCGCCATCACCGGCCACTGGTGGCCGCTGGCCGCGATGGTCATCGCCTACTCGCTGATCACCCTCATCTCGGCCTTTGTTGGACCCGAGGTCCGTGGTCGCGACATGGTCCGCCTGGAAGACGCCGTATGAAAGCCGTTGTCGTCCACGGCGTCAATGATCTCCGCATCGACGAGCGGCCGGAACCCGTTGCCGGCCCCGGGGAAGTAGTGCTCGACGTCGAATGGGGCGGCATCTGCGGATCCGACCTTTCGTACTGGCGCCACGGTGCCTCGGGGACCGCGGCACTGAAGTCGCCGCTGGTCCTCGGCCACGAGGTTGCCGGACGCATCGCCCAGCTCGGTGCCGGCGTCGTCAACCTGGAAGTTGGCCAGCCGGTCACCGTCCACCCCGCGGAACTCGTGGGGGACGGCACCATGCCGGAACGCCTCACCGGCCGCACCAACCTCTACCCGCAGATCCGGTACTTCGGATCCGCAGCCTTCGATCCGCACACGGACGGCGGCTTCAGCGAACGCAAGCTCGCCAAGGCGTCCCAGATCCGGGTGCTGCCCGACGGCGTGGACACGCTCCGCGGGGCACTGGCCGAACCGCTCGCCGTCGCCATGCATGCGGTCAGCCGCGCCGGTGACCTCACCGGCCGGGACGTCCTGGTCAACGGCGCCGGGCCTATCGGCTCCCTGGTGGTGGCAGCCGCCAAGTACGCGGGAGCCAGGACCGTCATTGCCGCCGACATCAGCGATGCTGCCCTGAAGATCGCCGCGGCCATGGGCGCCGACGAGGTCCGCAACGTCTCCACCGGCGGAAGCCTGCCGGCGGACATGGAGCTCGTCTTCGAGGCGTCCGGCATCCCCGCCGTGCTGGGCGGAGTCCTCCGCGCCACGGCCCGTGGCGGGACCCTGGTCCAGGTGGGGAACCTTCCGGGTGCCCCGGCCCCGGCTGCCCTGGGGGACCTGGTCACCCGGGAGATCACCTGGGTCGGCTCCTACCGCTTTGTGGATGAAATCACCGATGCGCTCCGCGCCATGGCCGGTGGCCTGGACGTATCCCCGGTCATCACCCATAAGTTCGGCATCGACCAGGCAGCCGAGGCCATGCGGGTCTTCGGCGATCCGACCTCCGGCAGCAGCAAGGTCATGCTCAACCTCACCCCGCCTACGGCCTGACCCAACTAAGTAGCAGTAAGTGTCGTTTTGAGGGCTCAAAACGACACTTACTGCGACCTACATTTCCGCTCAACACACCTGAAGGACCAACCAGTGAAGATCACCGACGCACGGGTAGTGGTTTCGTCGCCCGGACGAAATTACGTCACGCTCGTTATCGAAACCGAGGACGGTATCACCGGCATCGGCGACGCCACCCTTAACGGGCGCGAGCTGGCTGTGGCGTCCTACCTGTCAGAGCACCTGTGCCCGCTGCTGATCGGCCGCGATGCGCGCCGGATCGAGGACGCCTGGCAGTACTTCTACAAGGGCGCCTACTGGCGCCGCGGACCGGTGACCATGACCGCGATCGCCGCCATCGACGTCGCGCTGTGGGACATCAAGGGCAAGGCCGCCGGCATGCCGGTCTACGAACTCCTCGGCGGTGCGGCCCGCGAGGGCGTTATGGTATACGGGCACGCCAGCGGGTCCAGCCTCGAGGACCTCAGCGCCGACTTCCAGCACCACCTGGACCTCGGCTACAAGGCAATCCGCGCCCAGGCCGCTGTACCCGGGCTGGAGAAGACCTATGGCATCGCCCCCGTGGACGGCAAGCTTTACGAGCCTGCCAGCGGCAACGTGCCCCAGGAAGACATGTGGGAGACGACGGCGTACCTGGACTTCGCGCCGAAGATGATGGCCCATGTGCGCGAAGAGTTCGGTTACGGCGTGCACGTCCTGCACGACGTCCACCACCGGCTGTCCCCGATCGAGGCGGGCCGTTTAGGCGCCTCGCTGGAGCAGTACCGGCCGTTCTGGATCGAGGACCCGACGCCGGCCGAAGACCAGTCGGCGTTCCGCCTGATCCGCCAGCACACCACCACGCCCGTCGCCGTGGGTGAGGTCCTCAACTCCATCTGGGACTGCCAGCAGCTGATCACCGAACGGCTGATCGACTACATCCGCACCTCGGTTTCACACGCCGGCGGCATCACCCACCTGCGCCGGATCTTCTCCCTCGCAGACCTCTACGGCGTGCGCTCGGGCTCGCACGGCGCGGGCGACCTCTCGCCCGCCTCCTTCGCCGCTGCCCTCCACGTGGACATGAGCATCCCCAACTTCGGCATCCAGGAATACATGGGCCACCGGGAGCCCGCCAACGAGGTGTTCAGCACGTCCTACACCTTCAGTGACGGCTACATGCATCCAGGGGACGCGCCCGGCATCGGCGTAGAGTTCAACGAGGAAGCCGCCGCCCGGTTTCCGTTCGACCCCAAATACCTGCCCGTCAACCGGCGGCTCGATGGATCGGTGCATGACTGGTGAGTGAGGCAGTGCAGCAACAGTTCGACGTACTGGTGATGGGCGAGATCCTCGTCGAGGTGGCCACCGACCAGGCCTTCGGCCACGGCGTGCCGGCGCAGCTTGGCATCTCGGGTGACGCGCTTAACGTTGCGGCGTCGGCCGCGGCGGCCGGCGCCCGCGTGGGCCTGCTCGCGGTCCTGACCGACGACGACCTTGGCCGCGCCATCGCCGCCCGGATCGTGGAACTCGGCGTTTCCCCGGAGCTGCTCAGGTTCCGGCCGGGACAGCAGGGCGTGTACCTGGTGCACTGCGACCCGGACGGGCAGCGGGAGTTTTCCTACGCACGCAGCGGCAGCGTCGGGTCCACGCTGGGGCCGGACGACGTGGACCCCGCAGTCTTTTCGGCCGCGGGCGCCGTGGTGGCCGGCGGCATCGCCTGCGCCATTTCGACGACGGCGCGCGCCGCCGTCGTCAAGGCCGCCTCCGTGGCCCAACGCTTTGTCTTCGATCCCAACTTCCGCCCCCGGCTCACGTCCGTGGAGGATGCGACGGCGGCCCTGCTGCAGCTCGCGCCCCGTGCGTTCCTGGTCACCCCCTCCTTCCCCGGCGAGACGGGCGCCCTCCTGGGCACCTCCACCCCGACCGAGGCCGCCGCGCGGCTGCGCGGCCTTGGTGCCCGGAACGTCGCGGTCACCTGCGGCGCGGACGGAATCCAGCTTGACGGTGAGGGCCGGGACGGCGCAGCCGAAACCGCCTGGATCGACTCCATTCCGGCCCCCGCCGTGGTGGACCAGACCGGCGCCGGAGACGCTTTCGTAGGCACCCTGACCGCACGGATGATCCTCGGGGACGGCTTCGCCGAGGCCGCCCGTTGCGGCGCCGCCGCGGCATCGCTGGTGGTTGGCGGCAAGGGAGGCACCGGGTTCATCCCCACGCTGGAACAGACCCGGGCCCACGCAGCGGGATCTCCCGCCCGCCTTGCCCGCGAAGGAGCAGCGCCATCACACGCCTGAATGCCGCGGCCCTCCCCGCGCACGGCAAGCACCGCGCACCCCTGGCAGGCTCTCCCATCAGCCCCGGCATCGTCCACCTGGGCCTCGGCGCTTTCGCCCGCGCCCACACCGCAGTGTTCACCGAGGACGCCATGCTCGCCACCGGCTCAGCGGACTGGGGAATCATCGGGGTGACCCAGCGCTCGGACACCGTGGCACGCCAGCTGGCACCGCAGGACGGGCTGTTCTCCGTGGCGGAACGGGGCACTGGCGCCGCTCCGCTGCGCGTGGTCTCAAGCATCGTGGAGGCCATTTCCGGGAAGGACCGGCCGGATGCAGTGGTGGACCGGATCGCAGCCGAAACCACCAAGGTAGTGACGCTGACGGTCACCGAAAAGGGCTACCGCATCGACCCGCACACCGGCTCGCTCAACACCGCCGACGAGCAGGTTGCGGCGGACCTCGCCGGCAGGCCGCCGCTCACCGCCGTCGGACAGATAGCCCGTGGCATCCAGAAGCGCGCCCGTTCCGGGGGCGGTCCGCTGACCGTCGTCTCCTGCGACAACCTCCCCGGCAACGGTGAGCTGACCGGCAACCTGGTGCGGGCATTTGCCGGGGCCCTTCCGGACGCGGAGTCCGCGCCGCTGCTCGCCTGGCTGGGGCAAAACGTCACGTTCCCCAACACGATGGTGGACCGGATGGTGCCCGCCACCACGGAAGGTGACCTGGCCGCCGTCGAACGTGACCTGGGACTCCGGGACGAGGCCGCCGTGGTGGCTGAACCCTTTATGCAGTGGGTGATCGAGGACAAATTCGCGGCGGAGCGCCCCGCCTGGGAGCGCGCCGGCGCGCTGTTCAGTGAGGACGTCGCGGCCTGGGAGGCAGCCAAGCTGCGGCTGCTGAATGCGAGCCACTCGATGCTTGCATACCTGGGCCTGGCAACGGGCAAGGCGACCATCAGCGGCGCCGTGGGGGAGGACGCCTTCCGGACTGCCTGCCGCCTGATGATGGCTGATGACGCGCTCCCCACCATCAGCCTTCCAGCCGGCCTGGACGGCGACGAATACTGCGGCCAGGTGCTTGAACGGTTCGCCAACCCGGCGCTGGGCCACACAACGGCCAAAGTGGGCAGTGACGGGTCGCAAAAGATCGGCTTGCGGCTGCTGACCACCGTGAACACAAACCTTGAAACCGGCCGCGAACCGCGCTGGGCTGCGCTTGCCGTCGCTGCGTGGATGCACCACGTGGCCTCGACCCCGGCGTCGGAGCTGAACGATCCCCTCGCCGCGGAACTCCAGGCGGCCCTGCCGGCCGGACGCACGGCGGAAGCCGTTGTCCCTGCGCTGCTGGGCATGCGGAGCATCTTCGATCCGGCGCTCGCAGCCAACACCACCTTCGCGGACCTGCTGACGCACTGGTACCGCACCATCGACATCGACGGGCTGGACGGCCTGAGAAAAGAGATCATCCATGGCTGACGCAACCAGCGTCCTGCACGTTTCACCGGTCATCCCGGTGGTCACCATCGCCGACCCGCAGCACGCCGTTCCGGTGGCGCGGGCACTGGCCGACGGCGGGGTCCGGATCATCGAGCTCACGCTGCGGACCGGCAGCGCCCTTGAGTCGATGAAGCGCATCGCCGCTGAAGTGCCGGAGATCCTGCTGGGTGCCGGAACCATCCTTACCCCGGCCCAGGCCGATGCCGCCGTGGCCGCAGGTGCGCAGTTCCTGGTCAGCCCGGGAGTGACGCGTTCCCTGCTGGACCACATGCTGCAGCTTGGCGTGCCGGTGCTGCCCGGCGTGGCCACGGTCGGCGAAGTGATGGCCGTCCTGGAGCGCGGACTCAGCGCCATGAAGTTCTTCCCGGCCGGCCCGGCGGGCGGACCGAAATACCTCGCGGCCATCGGCGCGCCGATCCCGGAGGTGCAGTTCTGCCCCACCGGCGGGGTGAGCCTGGAATCCGCCCCCGGGTATCTGTCCCTGCCCAACGTCACCTGCGTGGGCGGCAGCTGGCTCACACCGCGGGCCGCGGTTGAGGGCGAATACTGGGCGGAGATCACCCGGCTGGCACGGGGAGCGGCTGCACTGGGCTAAGCGTCATCGTGCTTAGCAACGTGCCGGTTAGCCTCTCCTCTGGCAGAGTATGAGCATGCTCACAGTTATAGGCGAAGGCCTCGTCGACGTTGTCCAGCGCGCCTCCGGAATCGAAGCCCACGTGGGCGGCAGTCCCCTGAATGTCGCAGTGGGCCTGGCCCGCCTCGACCACCCGGTGCAGTTCATCGGCCGGTACGGCCGGGACGCCTATGGTGATTCCGTCGCGGCGCACCTGCGCGCCAGTTCCGTGATGCTTCCCATGGGGCCGGACGACCTGCCCACCAGCGTGGCCACCGCGCTGATTGACGACGACGGCGCCGCCACCTACACGTTCGACCTCACCTGGCAGCTTCCCGGCATCGCCGACCGGCTCGCGTTCATGCTGCAGGGAACCACCCTGCTGCACACGGGGTCCATTGCCACGATGCTGGCGCCGGGCGCCACCGAGGTGCTTGCCGCCGTCGAATTCGCCCACCCGCACGCCACCATCAGCTTCGACCCCAACTGCCGGCCCAGCATCATCACCGATGTGGATTACGCGCGCCGCCACGCGGAGAAGTTCGTGTCCCTGGCGGACGTTGTGAAGGCGTCCGATGAGGACCTCGCCTGGCTCTACCCGGACCTTGACGTGCTGGACGCCGCGCGCCGCTGGCTGTCCCTGGGCGGGGAGGAAGGGCCGGCGCTGGTGGTGGTCACGCGCGGAGCAGACGGGCCGTGGGGTGTGTGCCGGGCGGGCGAAGCCCAGGTGGAGGCTCCCAAGGTTGAGGTGGCGGATACCGTGGGCGCCGGTGACTCGTTCATGGCGGCGCTGCTCTCCGGCCTGGTGGACCGCGGCCTGGACGGAGCCCAGAACCGGAAGGACCTGCGCGAACTCCCGGCGGAGGGACTGGAGGGACTCCTGGCCCATGCGGCGAAGGCGGCGGCTGTTACGGTGTCCCGGCCGGGCGCGAACCCGCCCACGCGGGCTGAGTTGAACGGGGCGCCTGCTGAGGGGTAGCCAGGCTAGTTCGGCTGCTCCGATGCGACGCTCTCTCACTTAACGCGCTTAAATGGCCAGCGCTCTCTCATTTAATGCGCCTAAACCGCCAACGCTCTCTCCCTTTCTAAAGAAAAGTGAGAGAGCGTGCGGCCAGGATGGCGCATTAAGTGAGAGAGCGTGTTGGCTGGGGACCTATTCCTTGCCGAGCCCCGCGGCCGAGGTCTTATCGCCGGCGACGCCGTTGAGCGCCCGCAGGTCGAAGATGCCGTTGATGTCCGCCTGCTTAGTGGTTCCGGCGGTCACGCCGTCGGCCAGGAGCTTCTGGTAGGTTCCGGCCAGCGGGTCCACGGTGAACACGATGTTCTTCAGGGACCGGTCGATGACGTCGGGTTTCAGCTCGGCGCCCGCGGCTTCCTTGAGGGCGGCGTTGATGACGCTGGCCTTCTCGCCGTCGGCTGCTCCGTTCAGCCACTCGACCGACTTCACGTGCCCTTTCAGGAGGGCCTTCACTGTGTCCGGGTGGTCCGCGGCGAACTTCTGGTTCACGATCAGGATGGTGGTGGGGAACTCGCCCGGCTTGCCGGACAGCGCGCCGTCCCACAGGTCCTTTTCGTCCACCAGCACCTTGGCGCCGGCGGTCAGCACCAGGCGGGAGGCCCAGGGCTCGGGCAGCCACGCGCCGTCGAGCTTTCCGTCCTGGAACAGCTTCAGGGTCTGGGCGTTCTCCGTGGGGTTGATGGCAACGTCGCCGCTGCCGTCAACGTTGGTCTTGTAGCCCTGCGAAGCCAGCCAGGCGCGGAGGGCGACGTCCTGCGTGCCACCGAGCTGCGGGGAGGCGAGGGTCTTGCCCTTGAGGTCGGCGACGGAGTTGATGTCCGACTTGACCACCAGCTGGGCACCGCCGGCTGCAGCGCCGGCGATGATGTTGATCGACTCGCCGCCGCTCTTGACGAACGAGTTGATGGCCGGATTGGGGCCGATGTAGGTGGCGTCGATGGCGCCGGCATTAAGTGCCTCAATGGCTGCCGGCCCGGCGTTGAATACCTGGGTGCTGAGCTTGGTGTCGCCCAGTTCGCCGGCGATGTAGCCCTGGCTGACGCCCACCAGGGCGGGCGCGTGGGTGACGTTGCCGAAGTAGCCAAGCTTCAATTCGGCGGCGGGGTTCCCGGCGGGTGCGGTTTCCTGCACGGCAGCGGGAGTGCCGCCGCTGTTCACCGCCGCCGCGATGGCGGCGCCTCCGCCCAACAGGGCGAGCAGTGCAGCGCCGATGCCGATCTTCCTGCCGAGGGAGCGCTTGGGAGCGGCGGACTGTCCGGCCACGATGCGCGTGGAGGCGGGCTGGTTCCTGGGGCTCTTGTTCGAAGGGTCTGACATGGGAATTTCCTTTGCTGGGGGCGGATGCTGAGACGAGATTACGGAGCGCCCGGCAGCCCCACAATCATTCCCGTAGCGGGCGTTCACGGAAGGTCGCGAACGCTCAACAGGGCGTAGCGGGGCGTCAAGAAACGTCGCGGGGCGTCTTTGGGGCGGCCCCGGCAGGAGCGTCTACGCAGCCCTGACGAGGGGGAGCTCGTCCCAATGCGTCGTGTACCGGGGCGACCGCATGGTGCGCTTCATGGTCCAGTCCAGGCCGGACCTGATGCCGGCGTGCCCCAACCCGATGGAGGCCCGGCCAAAACGGTTGCTGACGTCTTCAAGCAGGGTGCCGATGTGGCGTTCCTCGTGCGGGTTCTCGAACAGTTCCAGCGGGGACTGGTTGCCGGAGGGGCGCAGGTCCGTGAGCATAAGCCCCACTTTGACGTACTTGAGGCCGTCCCGGATGGTGGGCAGCAGGGCGTGCGCCGCCTTGGTGAGCAGGAGCGGATCCGCCGTGGGCATCGGCAGTACGACGCACACCGACGGGTGGGCCTGTTCGTGCCCGCTGAAGGGGGACGTGCCAGCGGATGCGGTGAGGACTTTGGCCTGCAGCCCGTGATTCGCGAGCCGGGCGCTCGCATGCTGGCCGTAGACGCTGAGGACCTGCCGCAGCCCGGCCGCGGTGGTGACCGGAGCGGAGAAGGAGCGGGAAAAGATCAGCTGGTCCCGGCCGATGCGTTCCTCTTCCATGGGGATGCAGGGCGTGCCGTTCAGTTCCAGGACGGTGCGCATCACCACAACGGAGAACTTATCCCGGATGGCAACAGGGTGGGCCCGGCTGAGGTCCAGGATGGAGTGGATGCCGATGGCGTTCAGGCGCCTGGTCAGGCGCCCGGCGATGCCCCAGATCTCCTCCACGGGCAGGCGCCTCAGCAGTTCCTCCCGCAGGGGCGCCGGGACGCTGTCCCAGTGGCAGACCCCCGCAAACACGGGATTGTTCTTGGCCCACTTATTGGACAGCTTGGCCAGCGTTTTGGTGGGCGCAATCCCGACACACACCGGCACGCCAACGTTCCGGCGGACTATATCCTTCATGGTCCTGCCCAGCGCCAGCAGCTGCTCCGGGCTGCCCTTCACTCCGAGGAAGGCTTCGTCGATGCTGTAGACCTCAAGCCACGCGGAATACCTGGCCAGCAGTTCCATCACCCGGGCGCTGATGTCGCCATAGAGCTCATAGTTGCTGGACCTGGCCACCAAGCCCCATTCCTTGGCGCGGGGTGCGAGCTTGAACCAGGGCTCTCCCACGGCAATGCCTAAGGCTTTGGCTTCGGGGGAACGGGTCACCGCGCAGCCGTCGTTGTTGGACAGGACCACCAGCGGCTTGCCCTCCAGCGAGGGATCGAACGCGCGCTCGGCGGAGGCGTAGAAGCAGTTCACGTCCACATGGGCGATCTGCGGCATCTGCCGCATGAGGCCCGGCCTAGACATGGTGCAGGCACCTGGTTGCAACGCCCCAGATGGTCAGTTCGGACAGCGCCTGGACCCGGATATCCGGGTACCTCGGGTTCTCGGCCTGCAGCACCACCCCGGTCCCGGTGAGGCGCAGGCGCTTGACGGTCAGCTCGCCGTCCAGGACGGCGACGACGACGGATCCATCCTTGGGTTCCAGTGCCCGGTTCACGATCAGCTCATCCCCGTCGCTGATCCCCGCGCCTTCCATCGAGTCGCCGGTCACCCTGACAACGTAGGTGCTGGTGATGTCCTTGATCAGGTGGGCATTGAGATCGATCCGGCCATCGAAGTAGTCCTGTGCCGGTGACGGAAAGCCCGCGGCCACCGGCACGGGCGAGATCAGCACCGAGAATAATGAGACGCCCGCATCTATCACGCGGGGACCGACAATTACGCCCACAACACACCCTAATTCGAATATATGTTCGATCAGTTCAGTGTAGTCCCTGGCCCGGACAAAGCTTAAGAGCGATGTCCGCTAATGCTGGGTCAAACGGAGCCTTGCAGCCCGTTCCACCAGGACCGGCACGTAGTCCCGGATAGGGCCGTCATCGAGGACGCGGTGTTCTTCGGCGACCACGTTTTCAATGACGGAGCGCGGTTCCTCGGGGAAGCGCTCCGCCAGCCGATCGACAACAGCCATGAGGGCCCGCACTTCGGGTTCGTTTGTCATTCCCAAAGCTTCGGCCTGGCGGGGAGGAGAGTCAACCATCACTTAGTCGTCCCACGTCAGCGCCCTTTGGGTATCGTTCCTCGGATTCCGTTCTGTGCGGGTTCAGCCGGCGGCAGCCACCGGCCACGACTCGCGGACGGCCGACGGCGTGAACCTCGCCCCGGTGTTGGGGAAGCGTGATGTCGGTTTTTTGACAACGCTCTCTCACTTAATGTCGGTTTCGGGGCATCCCTCTCTCACCTCCCGCGCCGCGACGGCAGGCCTGTGGATAACTTCTGCAGCGTCCTGCCGTATCGGGGCACAATGCCAGCATGCGAAAGCAAGTCCTGCCCCTGCCGTTGGCAACGGCTCCCTTCACCTTCGGCGCTGCCCGGGCTTCCGGCGTCACCGTAAACCGGCTCCGGCGCAAGGATGTGATTAACGTGGGCCGCGGCCTCTACCGCCCTGTGGACTGGGACTTTGATTTGGAAGGCGCGGCCAGGGCGTTGTCGGCTGCGTCGCCGGGAGCCTGGATCTCCCATGTGACCGCCGCCCGGCTTCGCTGCCAGGTACTGCCTCCGTGGCTTGCTGATTCCACGGAACTGCATCTCAGCAAGCCGCGTTCGCTGCCATCAGTCCGCCGGAAGGGCGTGTTCGGCCATACCGTGCTGGCACGTGAAGACGAGATCGAACTTGTCGACGGCATCCGCCTGAGCACGCGGTCCCGCACCTGGCTCGACTTGGCACGCGTGCTGCCGCTCCATGACCTGGTCAGCATGGGTGACCAACTGGTCCGCGTCCCGCGGGTGGATTTCTAGGGGAGGACGGAGCCCTATGACACCATCGCGGGCCTTCGGATGCTGGTGGGCCGCCACCCGAATTTGCAAGGCGTCGTCCGCGCCCGTGAAGCGCTGGATCTGATCCGGGTGGGTGCAGACTCCGCGCCGGAAACGTTGCTTCGCTTGGCCATTGCCGACGCCGGGCTGCCGGAGCCCGGACTCCAGGTGCCGTTGCGCGCGGGAGACGCGCGGTCGCCGTCGGCCGATCTGGGCTACCGTCATCGCCGCCTTGCGATCCAGTACGACGGCGGACATCACCTCGGTGAGGCACAGATCCTCAGCGACAGGAGGCGGGACAAGGCCTTCGAATCCGCCGGCTGGACCGTCCTGGTCTTCGATAAGGACGATCTTGCGGACGAATTTCAGCGCGCAGTACAGAGGATTAAGCGGGCGCTCCGGAATAGCTGGCTTGATCACCCTCAGGCGTCCGGGTTCGCCTGACAGCCGCCGTAGATGCGGTCAGGCCAGCCAGCGCCACCAGCGTGGCTGTTCCGGTTCGGGCCTCGGTTCCGGTTCCGGCTCCTCGCCCAAGGCCAGCGCGGCCTCAACGATGTCGTCCGCGGTGAGCGTCATGACGGCCTCACGATCGAGCGCGTCGAGACTTTGTTCCTCGTCGCGCGACAGTCTCAGCGCCTGACGGTTGAGTGCCTGCTCGAACAGCGTGCGGGCGAACCGTGCATTACCGGAGTCCTCGCCCGCGTGGAGCCCGGTGAAGATGCGGCGCAGCATCTGGTCCGCACCCGGCTCCAGCCTGTACTCGTGCTGGGCCAGCATCCGGTGGAAGATCGTCTGTAGGGCGTCAACGGAGTAATCGGGGAACGTGATCTCGCGGGCGAACCTGGAGCGCAGTCCGGGGTTCGAGAGCAAGAAGGACTCCATCAGCCGCGGGTACCCGGCCACGATCACGACCAGGCGGTGGCGGTGGTCCTCCATCCGCTTGAGCAGGACCTCTATCGCCTCGGGGCCGAAGTCCATCCGGCCGTCCTCCGGGGCCAGTGCGTAGGCCTCGTCGATAAACAGGACGCCGTCCAGCGCACGCCGGATCACCCGGTCCGTTTTGATGGCGGTCGTGCCGACGTACTGCCCCACCAGGCCTGAACGGTCTACCTCGACCAGGTGTCCTTTCTGCAGCAGACCGACCGCGCGGTACATCTCGGCCAGGAGCCGCGCGACGGTGGTCTTGCCCGTGCCCGGGTTTCCGAGGAACACCAGATGCTGTGACGTGGCCACCTCCGGCAGGCCGTGCGCCTTACGGCGGGCCTGGACCTGGAGCAGTGCGACGAGCGCCCGCACCTGTTCCTTCACTGTCTCCAGCCCGACCAGCGCGTCGAGCTCGGCCTGCACCTCGGACAGCGGCCGGGCCGGCCCGGGCCTCGCAGCCATGAGATCGCCGACCAGGTCGTCGACGCGTTCCGAACCAGGCAGCTTGAGCTGATCGGCCAGACGGCCGATGGTTTCGCGCAGGTCGTCGAGCGGATTGCGGCTGGCAGCCATGCATCCACTGTAGTACTCGATTCCCGGCCGGGGAGGGGGCTCCCAGAACAGCTACGGCAATGATCCCCCAAGGTGAGAGAGGGTCGCCCGAAAACCCACATCAAGTGAGAGAGGGTCACCCGAAAACGCACATCAGGTGAGAGAGGGTCGCCCGAAAACCCGCGTTAAGTGAGAGAGCGTCGGGTGGGGAGGGCGGGTCAGCGGCTACCGCAGCACCACGGTGCGGTTGCCCTGCAGGATCACCCGGCCCTCGCAGTGCCACCGCACGGCGTTGGACAGGGCCTTGCACTCGGTGTCGCGGCCGGCGGCCACCAGGTCCTCGGGCCCGTAGGTGTGGTCCACCTCCACGGTCTGCTGCGAGATGATCGGGCCCTCATCCAGCTCACTGTTGACGTAGTGGGCCGTCGCACCAACGGTCTTCACACCGCGCGCGTACGCCTGGTGGTATGGCTTGGCGCCCTTGAAGCTGGGCAGGAACGAGTGGTGGATGTTGATGGCCTTGCCGTCGAGTTTGCGGGTGAGGTTGTCGCTGAGCACCTGCATGTAGCGGGCCAGCACCACGAGCTCCACGTCGAACTCGTCCACGAGCTCCAGCAGGCGCGCCTCGGCCGCAGGCTTGCTGTCGGGCGTGACGGGCACGTGGAAGAACGGGATCCCGTGCCACTCCACCAAAGCCTGGTGGTCGGTGTGGTTGGACACCACCGCCACCACGTCCACCGGCAGTTCGCCGATCCGCGCCCGGAACAGGAGGTCGTTGAGGCAGTGCCCGAACTTGGACACCATGATCAGCACCCGCCGCTTGGAACCGTGCGGCTCCAGCCGCCAGCGCATCCCAAAGCGCTCCGCAACGGGACCAAACGCGGTCCGCAGCGTGTCCGCGGTGGAGGCATCGCCGTCGGACGCAAAATGCACCCGCATGAAGAAGTGCCCTTCGGAACGCTCGCCGAACTGCTGGTTGTCGATGATGTCGCAGCCGTGCTCCAGGAGGAAGCCGGACACGGCGTGGACGATGCCCGGCGACTCGCTGCAGTCCAGCGTGAGGACATGCTCCACTGTGGTCACCGGCGTGGAAAGGGAAGTTTCAGTCTCAATGGCAGTCATGGCTCAGCACTCGATCACATTCACGGCAAGGCCCCCTCGGGACGTTTCCTTGTACTTGGTTTTCATGTCGGCACCCGTCTCGCGCATCGTTTTGATGGCCTTGTCGAGGGAAACCTTGTGGCTGCCGTCGCCGTGCAGGGCAAGGCGGGCGGCGTTGATGGCCTTGACGCTGGCGATGGCGTTGCGCTCGATGCAGGGGATCTGCACCAGCCCGCCCACGGGGTCGCACGTCAGGCCCAGGTTGTGTTCAATGCCCACCTCGGCGGCGTTCTCCACCTGGGCGGGCGTGCCGCCCAGGACCTCGCAGAGCCCGGCGGCGGCCATGGAGCAGGCGGAACCCACCTCGCCCTGGCAGCCCACCTCGGCACCGGAGATGGAGGCGTTGATCTTGAACAGGATTCCGACGGCGGCCGCGGCCAGCAGGAAGCGGACCACGCCGTCGTCGTTGGCGCCGGGCACGAACTTCACGTAGTAGTGCAGCACCGCCGGGACGATGCCGGCCGCGCCGTTGGTGGGCGCGGTGACGATCCGGCCGCCTGCGGCGTTCTCCTCGTTCACGGCGAGGGCGAACAGGTTCACCCACTCCATCGCCCGGAGCGGATCGGTCACGCCGGTGTCCGCCGTCAGGGTCTGGAACAACGACGGCGCGCGGCGGCGTACGTTGAGGCCGCCCGGCAGGATTCCTTCCGCGGCGCAGCCGTTGTCCACGCATTCGCGCATGACGGCCCAGAGCTTCAGCAGTTCTTCCCTCAGTTCCGCTTCCGTCCGCCAGGTCAGCTCATTGGCGAGCATCACGTCCGAGATGGACATGCCTTCACGGCTGCAGATCTCCAGCAGCTCGTCCGCCGTCGTGAAGGGATATGGAAGGACCGTGGCGTCAGCCACCACGCGGTCGCCGGCGTCGGCGTCCCCGTCCACCACGAAGCCGCCGCCAATCGAATAGAAGCTCCGTTCGCTCAGGACAGCCCCGGTGTGGTCCAGGGCGCGGAAGGTCATGCCGTTGGGGTGGGCCGGGAGGGACTTCCGCCGGTGGAGGACCACGTCCTCGTCCCAGTTGAAGTCCACCCGGTGGTCGCCGCCCAACCACAGTTCGGCGTCGAGGGCGGCCGCAGCCACCTGGTCATCCGCTGTCGACGTATCCACGGTTTCGGGGTCCAGGCCCTTGAAGCCCAGGACCACGGCCTTGTCCGAACCGTGGCCCCGCCCGGTGGCGCCCAGCGAACCGAACAGTTCGGCCTGCACGCGCCGGGTGGAGCTCAGGAGTCCGTCGCCCTTGAGTCCGTCGGCGAACAGCTTCGCCGCCCGCATCGGGCCTACCGTGTGTGACGACGACGGCCCGATGCCAACGGTGAACAGGTCCAGGACGCTGAGTGCCATTTAGGGGACCTCAGGCGAGGCGTATTCGCGCATGGCGTCCAGGAGCCAGCGGCCCAGGAAATCGGCGAACGAGGCGCGGGGGAAAATCCGGTAGCTCTCGTCGCCGGTCTTCCACAGGACCACGGGGATGTTGCCGACCTCCGTCGAGAGGGCTGTTCCGGCCTTCAGGACGCGCGGGTGCAGGTCCAGCGAGCAGCCCTTTTCCAGGACGGCGCGGGCCCGCGGCCCGGTGAGCTCGAACGTGGTGCGGTTTGCGGAGAGGTCCACCACCTGGCCAGCGCCATCGCCGAGCGCTTCCCGGAGCGCCTGGATCAGGTCGCCGCCAAGGGATTCGTGCGCTTCCCTCGGAGCCACCACCAGGAACTCTTCCGGGCCGAGCCACAGCACGGACGTCTCACCGGCGCCGGCCACGCTGCCGCACTTTTCGGGCAGGCCGCCGGTGACGGAGGCGATGCGCTGTCCGGCGTCGCTGTCCCGGTTGGCCCGGAGGCCCACCATGGTCAGGAATGCCACTTCGCTGATCTCCACCACGCCGGGGACGGACCCGGTTTCAAAGTCTGCCCGGAGCCGGGCGGCAGGGCTGACGCGGAGTGAGAGGTTCTTCTGGTAGGAGGTTGCGGGTGCTGCTGTTTCAGCCATCTTTGCGGGTCCCTTCGGGGTCAAAAAGTACGGTTTCGGCGACGACGACGTCCACCAGCTGGTCGCCGGCAGCAGCCACGAGGGTTTCGCCGATGCGGTTGCGGCCGTTCTTGATCAGGGCCAGGCCGAAGGACCTGCCGAGTGCCGCGCTGTGGTAGCTGGAGGTGACGAAGCCTTCCATCGGGACCGGCCCGTAGGCCGGGTTGGTGGAACGGCCCTTCTCAACGAGCTGGGTGCCTTCGGGCAGCCGCAGCGTCCCGTCCACCGGCAGCACGCTGACCAGGTGCTTGCGGTCCTCGCGCTGGCCGTCGGCCCGGGCGTAGGAGCGCTTGCCGATGAAGTCCTTGGCCTTGGAGACGATCCATTCCATGCCCGCGTCCTGCGGGGTGACGGTGCCGTCCGTGTCCTGCCCGACGATCGGGTAGCCCTTCTCGGCGCGGAGCACGTGCATGGTCTCGGTGCCGTAGGGGGTGATGTTGAACTCGGCCCCGGCGGCGGCCACGGCTTCCCAGGTGTTCAGCCCGTACCAGGACGGCACGTTGATTTCGTAGGCCAGTTCGCCGGAGAAGGAGATCCGGCAGACCCGGGCGCGGACGCCGGAGGCCAGGGTGGTTTCGCGGAAGGTCATGAACGGGAAGGCTTCGGCCTCCAGTCCGCCGTTGGCGGCCAGTCCCGGCGCCACCTTCGCGAGGACTGCGCGGGATTTGGGTCCGACGACGGCAATGGTGCTCCACTGTTCGGTCACCGAGGTGCAGTGCACGTCCAGTTCCGGCCACTCGGTCTGCAGCCATTCCTCCAGCCAGTCCAGCACCTTGGCGGCGCCGCCGGTGGTGGTGGTCATGAAGTAGGTCTCCTCGTCCAGGCGCAGGGTCACGCCGTCGTCGAAGATCATGCCGTCCGCCATGCACATCACGCCGTAGCGGGCGGAACCCGGGGCGAGCTTCTTGAAGGCGTTGGTGTAGATCCGGTTCAGGAACTCGCCGGCGTCCTTGCCCCGGATTTCGATCTTGCCCAGGGTGGTGGCGTCCATGAAGCCCACGGAGTCGCGGACGGCAGCGCACTCGCGCAGCACGGCCGTGTCCATGTCCTCCCCGTCCTGCGGGTAGTACCAGGGCCGCTTCCACTGCCCGACGTCCTCGAACAGGGCACCCTTGGCCACGTGCCAAGGGTGGATTGAGGTCTTGCGGGCGGGATCGAACAGCTCGCCCCGCTGGCGTCCGGCCAGTGCCGCGAACGCCACCGGGGTGAACGGTGCGCGGTAGGTGGTGGTGCCGATGTCGCCGATGCCGCGGGATGCTTCACCGGCGGTCCGGAGGGCGGCGGCAATGACGCCGATCGCGTTGACGCCGGAGGTCTTGCCCTGGTCGTTGGCGGTGCTGATGGAGGTGTAGCGCTTGATGTGCTCCACGGACCGCATGCCGGCTCCGGTGGAACGCAGCACGTCAGCCACGGACTGGTCGCGCTGGAAGTCGACGTAGTGCTGGTGCCAGTCATCCGGGGTCCCGGTCTCGCCGGGGACGAGCCACAGCTGGCGGGTGGGGGCGGAGGCCTTCGGCTCCGCCAGGACGAGAGGAACGACGGCGGACGCGAACCCGGCAGCGATGGCTGCGGAAGCGCCGGCGGAGACGCCCTCGGCGAGGCAATCCTCCAAGGCGAAGCTCCCGCGGCCCGAGCCGATGGTCTGCTGGTTGGGAACCACGGTGCTCGGCACAAAGGCGGCCAGTTCGTCGTCCCAGCGCAGCTTGCCCTGCCGCTGGGAGTGCAGGTGCACCAGCGGGCTCCAGCCGCCGGAAACAGCCAGGAGATCGCAGGCGATCTGTTCGACGCCCGAGGTGAGCTCGCCGTCGGCGTTAATGCTGCGGACGGTGACGCCGTCCACGCGGCCGTCTGCCGACTGCGAAGACGTGTTGGCCACGGCACTGCCGATCAGCACCCGCGTGCCGGCTTCGACGGCGGCAGCGGCCACCGCGGTGAGCTGCGGACGGGCGTCCACCACGGCGGCGAGCTTCACGCCGGCGGCGCGGAGGTCCGCGGCCAGGGCGTAGGCGCTGTCATTCGTGGTGCTGATGACCACGCGCCGGCCGGCGGCCACTGCATAGCGGTTGAGGTAGCTGCGGACTGCGGAGGCGAGCATGATGCCGGGCCGGTCGTTGTTCTCGAACACCAGCGGGCGCTCGTGGGCGCCGGGGGCCAGCACCACCTGGTTGGCACGGATGTGCCAAATACGCTGCCGGGAGACCCCGGGGGCGGCGGGGGAGGACAGGTGGTCCGTGCGGTTCTGCACGGCGATCACGTAGTTGGCGTCGTAGGCGCCGAAGGCCGTGGTGCGGTTCAGGACGGTGGACTCGGCACCGGAGACGAGCTCGGCTTCGACGTCCGCCACCCACTCCAGGGCGGGCTTGCCCTCGATGGTCTCAGCCAGTTCGGGTGCCGTTGATCCGGAGAGGAGGGATCCGCCCAGCTCGGGCTGGTCGTCCAGGAGCATCACGCGGGCGCCGGAACGGACCGCTTCACGGGCCGCGGCCAGGCCGGCAGGGCCGCCGCCGACCACCAGGACGTCGGTGTGGACGTACTTCTTGTCGTACTCGGCGCGGTCCTCGGCCGGGTCGAGCTTGCCCAGCCCGCTGAGGAGTTCCGCCTTCAGGCCGTCCACCAGGGTGACGGTAGTGGCGGGAAGCATGGATTCGGCCACGTCGCCGGGGAAACGCGCGGCGATCTTCACCATCGCGTTGGATTCCTCCACGCCGGCGGACATGATGCCGCGGGGCCGGTCCTCGTAGAGGGAGTTGCCGGCGTTGATGCGGCCGTTGGCGATCAGGGCCGAGGCGAGGGTATCGCCGGGGTGGCCGGTGAACTCCTCGCCGTCCACGGTGAAACGCCAGGAGATGGTGCGGTCGATGCGTCCGCCGGCGGCGAGGCGGGCGTTCTGGGAAGTCACTTGGTTGCTCCTTCCGGGGCGGTGGTGCTGGCGGAGGTTGTGCTGGTGCCGGACATGCTTGTCCCTGAAATGCTGGGTGCCGCGGTCCCGGTGGTTGTGCTGTCCGGGGCCAGGCTGGCGGTGCCCGTTTCGGCGGTCAACTGACCGGCGGCATCCGGCCGGGGCGTGCCCATCGGGTAGATCGCCTGGATCTCGTACGTGACGGTATCGCGGAGCATGTTGAACCACTGGCGGCAGCCGGTGCTGTGCAGCCAGCGTTCGGCGAAGGCGCCCTTGGTGTTATCCCGGTAGAACAGGTACTCGGCCCATTCGCGGTCGTTCAGCTCGTTCGGGTTTTCCGGGTACGGCACGTGGGCCTGGCCGCCGTAGTGGAACTCGGTCTCGTCACGGGAGCCGCAGTTGGGGCAGGAGATGAGCAGCATGTGCGTCTTCTTTCTAAAGTGCAGTGTTCGCTGGCGGCTAGTGGGCCACGGCGGCGGCGCCGTGTTCGTCGATCAGCGCGCCGGTTTCGAAGCGTTCCAGCGCAAACGGCTTGTTCAGCTTGTGCGGAGAGCCCGTGGCGATGTTGTGCGCGAAGGTAAGCCCGGCCGCGGGGGTGGCCTTGAAGCCGCCGGTGCCCCAGCCGCAGTTCACGAACATGTTTTCCACCGGCGTATTGCCCACGATGGGGGAGGCGTCCAGCGTGGTGTCCACGATCCCGCCCCAGGTCCGGAGCACGTGGGCCCGGGCGAAGATGGGGAAGAGCTCGACGGCGGCGGCCATCTGGTGCTCGATCACGTGGAAGGAGCCGCGCTGGCCGTAGCCGTTGTAGGAGTCAACGCCGGCGCCCATCACCAGTTCGCCCTTGTGGGCCTGGGACACGTAGACGTGCACGTGGTTGGACATGACCACCGTGGGGTGGACCGGCTCGTGCAGTTCGGAGACCAGCGCCTGCAGCGGGTGGGACTGGATGGGGAGCCGGAAGCCGGCCATTTCGGCCAGGACCGAGCTGTGTCCGGCGGCGGCGAGGCCCACCTTTTCGGTGTTGATGGTGCCGCGGTTGGTCTTGACGCCCACTACGCGGTTGCCGTCCTTGACGAAGCCGGTGACTTCGCAGTTCTGGATGATGTCCACGCCCATTTCGTCGCACTTGCGGGCGAACGCCCAGGCCACGTGGTCGTGCTTGGCGATGCCGGCGCGGGGCTGGTAGGTGGCGCCCATGACGGGGTAGCGGATGTTGTCATTGATGTTCAGGATCGGGCAGAGTTCCTTGACCTGCTTGGGGTCCAGCCACTCGGCGTCCACGCCGTTGAGCTTGTTGGCGCCCACGCGCCGTATGCTTTCACGGACGTCGCCCAGCGTGTGGGCCAGGTTCATGACGCCGCGCTGGCTGAAGAGGAAGTCGTATTCCAGCTCCTCGGGCAGGACTTCCCAGAGCTTGAGCGCGTGCTCGTAGATGGCGGCGCTCTCGTCCCAGAGGTAGTTGGACCGGATGATGGTGGTGTTCCGGGCCATGTTGCCGCCGGCCAGCCAGCCCTTTTCCAGGACGGCGATGTTGGTCATTCCGTGGTTCTTGGCCAGGAAGTACGCGGTGGCCAGGCCGTGCCCGCCGCCGCCCACAATCACGGCGTCGTAGGAGGACTTGGGCTCCGGGTTGCGCCAGAGGAAATCCGGGTGCTCGGGGAGGAGGTCTGCGCTCACTGGGCTGCTCCAATCAGGTCTGCTTCAAGGGCGGCAACTTCAGTGCCGTTGCTGAGGTGGGGGTAGAGGGGGAACTTCTCCGCCAGGGCGGTGACGCGGGCGCGGAGTTCGACGGCGGTGTTGTCGCCCAGGGACGTGGTCCCGGAGGCGGCGTTGCCCGCAGCGGCGATGAGCGCCGTCGCAATAACGTCGGCTACCTCCGTGAATTCCTCGGCGCCGAAGCCGCGGGTGGCCAGGGCCGGAGTGCCGATCCGCAGTCCGGAGGAGACCATCGGCGGGCGGGGGTCGAAGGGGACGGCGTTGCGGTTCACCGTGATGCCGATGCGGTGCAGGGCGTCCTCGGCCTGCTGGCCGTCCAGCTCGGAGTTGCGGAGGTCCACCAGGACCAGGTGCACGTCGGTGCCGCCGTTGACCACGGAGATTCCGGCCGCGGCGACGTCGTCGCGGAGGAGCCGTTCGGCCAGGAGCTTGGAGCCCTGCAGGACGCGTTCCTGGCGTTCCTTGAATTCGGGGCTGCCGGCGAGCTTGAAGGCCACGGCCTTGGCGGCGATCACGTGCTCCAGCGGGCCGCCCTGCTGGCCGGGGAAGACGGCGCTGTTGATCTTCTTGGCGTACTGCTCCTTGGCGAGGATGACGCCGCCGCGCGGTCCGCCGAGGGTCTTGTGGGTGGTGGTCGTGACGACGTCGGCGTAGGGGACCGGGTTCGGGTGCAGGCCCGCGGCCACGAGTCCGGCGAAATGTGCCATGTCCACCATGAGGTACGCGTCCACCAGGTCCGCGATGCGGCGGAACTCTGCGAAGTCCAGCTGGCGGGAGTAGGCGGACCAGCCGGCCACGATGAGCCGCGGGCGGTGCTCAAGGGCCAGGGCTTCCACCTCGGCCATATCGATCCGGAGGTCGGATTCGCGCACGTGGTAGGGGACTACGTTGTAGAGCTTGCCGGAGAAGTTGATGCGCATGCCGTGGGTGAGGTGGCCGCCGTGGGCCAGGTCCAGGCCCATGATGGTGTCGCCCGGGTTCAGCAGGGCGAACATGGCGGCTGCGTTGGCCTGCGCGCCGGAGTGCGGCTGGACGTTGGCGAACTCGGCACCGAACAGTGCCTTCACGCGGTCGATGGCAAGCTGCTCCACCACATCAACGTGCTCGCAGCCGCCGTAGTAGCGCTTGCCCGGGTAGCCCTCCGCGTACTTGTTGGTGAGGACGGAGCCCTGCGCCTCCATGACGGCGGACGGGGCGAAATTCTCCGAGGCAATCATTTCCAGCGTGGACTGCTGGCGCACCAGCTCCTGGGCAATGGCCTGCTGGACCTCTGGATCGACTGCGGAAAGTCGCTCGTTCAACTGCTCAACCACGGGTGCTCCTTTGAAATACCACTTGTTCAATGACTGATATATCAGTGTGGGAACAATGGTATGATTGGAATCACAGCAGAGTCAATAGCTGCACGGAAAACGGCTTTTAGCTACCGTTTGGGGATCCGGCGGGTATCAAAGATTGGAGCGGCGCCTTGAATGCACTTCTTGCCCTGACCCCTGCGGAGGAGGAAGCTCCGTCCCAGGCCGAGGCAGCGTACCGGCAGCTGCGGGACAAGTTGATCATGCTGGAGATCCGGCCCGGGGAGCCCATCAATGACGGGCAGCTGGCTGCGGAGCTCGGCTTCAGCCGCACTCCCGTGCGAGAGGCAATCAAGCGCCTTGAGGTGGACCACCTGGTGATCTCGTATCCGCGCCGGGGGACTTTCGCCACCAACGTCGACTTCACGGAGCTCGCCGACGTCTCCGAAATCCGGGAGTTGCTGGAGCCCCTCGCTGCCCGCCGCGCGGCGGACCGGGCGAGCGAAAGTATGCGGCGGGAACTGCTGCAGGTGGCTGATGCCATTGCCGGGCTTGAGCCTAGTCCGGGGGAGTCCCGCGACCTGATGCGCTACGACCTCATGGTGCACCGGCTGATCTACAAGGCCGCCGCCAACCCCCATTTGGAAGACACCCTGATCCGCTACGACAACCTGGCCACCCGAATCTGGTGCGTGGTCCTGGACAAGGTGCCCTCGGTAACCGGCCACATCACCGAGCATGTGGACCTGCTCAAGGCGGTGGCCGCCGGCGACGCCGATAAGGCAGGCGAGCTGGCCCTGCACCACGTCACCAGCTTCGAGGAAACCATCCGCAAGGTGCTGTAGCCCAAGCCGCGCTACCGCCATTGGTTCCTTGCCCGATGTGCAGATTCACAATGCCCCGGGCTGAAATGGTTGTCCGGTCCCAGTGCCTCCGGCACCCCGTCCTGAGACGATTGTGTACATCATTAATCCAAGCGTGAAGGACAAGCAGTCATGAGCAACGGAGCCGTGCCCGAACCCGATCCCACGAAGTTCACGGGAGCTGACGCCGTGTTCCTCCAGGACTTCGCCACACTCAGCGCCTTTGGTGCCACTCCCGGCGGGGGTGTGGAGCGGCAGGCGGGTTCGCCGGCAGACGGGAAACAACGGGCCTGGCTGTCCGCCATCCTTCGCGACAAGGGGTTCAACGTATCCTTCGACCAGGTCGGAAACCAGTTCGGCCTGCTGGACGTGAACCCCGGTGCGCCATACGTGCTGGTTGGCTCCCACCTTGATTCGCAGCCGACGGCGGGACGGTATGACGGTGCCTACGGCGTGCTCGCCGCCGCCCATGCAGCATTCAGCCTCGCTGCCGAATGGCGTGCCGCAGGGACAATTCCCCGGTACAACCTGGCCGTCGTGAACTGGTTCAACGAGGAAGGTGCCCGCTTCAAGCCGTCCATGATGGGCAGTTCCGTCTACACGGGAAAGATGACACCCGAGGAAGCCCTGGCGACGGCGGACCATGGCGGCACAACCGTTCGCCAGGCCTTGGAAGCAACCGCATCGCTGGGCGAGGGCACAGGGCCGAACGCAGCCTATGCCGCCGAAATCCACATCCAGCAGGGCCGCAGCATGGAACGCGACGGCGTCACCGTCGGCGTCGTCGATTCCAACTGGGCGGCCAACAAGTACCAGTTTGAGGTCCGCGGCGAGCAGGCGCACACCGGCTCAACGGTCATCGCTGACCGGCGCGACGCCCTCCTGGGCGCGTCGATGCTCGTGGTCGCCGCGAGGGAAATCGCAGACCACTTTCCAGGCGGGGCCGTCCACACCTCGGTAGGCCAGCTTGACGTCTATCCCAACTCGCCCGTCGTCGTCCCCTCGCTGGTTTCCTTGCTCCTTGACCTGAGGTCGGCCGACGAGGAACTCCTCGCCGACGCCGACCAGATGCTCCACGACCGCATCGGCCAGATCGAGCGGGCTGCCCGGGTGGAGATCAGCAAGACGGGATCCCACTGCTGGCCGGTTACCCCTTACCAGCCGGAAGGAGTGGCACTGGCCGAAAAGACCGCTGCAAACCGCGGATTGGCCTATTCGCGGGTCAAGACGCTGGCCGGACACGACTCCACCAACCTGAAGGACATCGTTCCCACGGTGATGCTGTTCGTCCCGTCGGTGAAGGGCATCTCCCACAACGAGCACGAGTACACCACGGACCAGGACATCATCAGCGGCCTGCACGTGCTCACCGACGTTGTCCGCAGCCTCTGCCTCGGGGAACTCGACCCCCGGTAGGCACCACAACACGCAGAAGGCGCCCGGCCAATGGCCGGGCGCCTTCTGCGTACCGTAAGGATCATGGTGCCTCGGTGACACCACACCAGTCGGCGATGAACAAGGCGATGGTCTTGGTCACCTGGCGGACGGACTCGATGTTCACACGCTCATCGAACCCGTGAATCGCCTCTGAGACGGGCCCGTAGACCAGCGCCGGGATCCCCGCGTAAAGGGTGAAAACCCGGCCGTCCAGGTAACCGGGCGTCGTGAAGCTCTGCAACGCCGAACCGAAGACAGCCTCGTGCGCCGTGGCCAGCGCCGCTTCCGCTTCCGATCCCTCCTCCAGGACGTAGCCCTCGGAGAAGAAGCCCGTCCGTTCGGCCGAGACAGATGCGCCCGCCCCGGCCGTCTGCAGGCACTCCAGGATCTCATTCCACGCATCCACGGCCGGGACCCCCGGATACAGGGCTGCCCGGACATCGAACTCACACCAGGCCGGCACGCTTGAAGGCCAGTCGCCGCCGGAAATCATGCCGATGTTGACGTTGATCGGATGGTCGGTGTCCTCGAAGTGCGGGTGGCTGCCCTTATCTGCGTTCCACTTGGCTTCGAGCTCCCGCAACGCACCCATGACGGTGTAGGCGGCGTCGATGGCGTTGAAGCCTGACGCCATCTCCCGTACATGGGTAGGCCTGCCGGAAACACGGACCCGGAACCAGATCACCCCCACGTTTGCCCGGACCAGCATGTTCTCTTCCGGCTCGGGGATGATGACAGCATCCGCGGTGTAGCCGCGCTGCAGCGCAGCCAGCGACCCGTTGCCTGTGCACTCCTCCTCCACAACTGACTGGAAGTGGATGGTCGAGGCCGGGGCGAAGCCGGCGGCCCGGACGGCGTCGAAGGCGAACAGGTTGGCAGCGAGCCCGGCCTTCATATCACCGGCCCCGCGGCCGTACATCCAGCCGTCCTTCACCACGGCATTCCAGGGGCTGCGTTCCCACACCTGCTCAGGCCCGGTGGGAACCACATCGACGTGCCCGTTCAGGATGAGCGAACGGCCCTTTTCCTCCGGGGGAGTGTAGGTGCCCACCACGTTGGTCAGGTCCTCGAAGGCGACCGTGCTGGGACCGTAACCCACATGCGAAGCGAGGGCTTCGCCGTCGAGCGTCCAGCGGTCCATGGCAAGTCCGCGGGCCTCAAACTCTGCGAACATCAGGTCCTGCGCCCCGGCCTCGGCTGTCCTCAGCGAGGGATGCCTGACCAGTTCCGCGGTGAATTCAAGCTGGCGGTCAAAAGCTGCATCCACGGCGTCGGTAATACGGCGCGCGGTTTCCGGGTTCAGCATGGGGCTCATTACCGTACGATCGCTTTGTCCTTGACGCGGAGGCGCTCGCCGAAGAATCCACCGGCTGCGGTAATCAGCGACACGACGATCAGCAGCAGGGAAGCGGTCCAGGACGCTCCACCGGAAACACCGAGCAGGGCGACGGCGATCAGCGGCAGGAACCCGCTCAGGGCACCGGCCAGGTTGTAACCCAGCGCGACGCCGCTGTAACGCAGCTGGGGCGGGAACATCTCGGTCAGCAGGGCTCCTGTGACCGAGTAGGCCACGGAAAGCAGAGCGATGCCGAGAGTGACGGCGAGGACGATGGCGAACGGATTGCGGGAGTCGATCATCCAGAAGAGCGGGAACGCTGCGGCAGCGGTCACGAGGCCGCCGATGAAGGTCATCCGTCCCGGGCCGACCTTCTCACTGATGCGGCCGATGACCAGGATGACGCCGATCTGCACGACGGCGGCGACCAGGGTGGCGTTGACCATGAGTCCACGGTCCAGGCCGAGGGTTGCGGTGCCGTAGCTGATGACGAAGGTAGTCATGATGTAGAAACCGCCGACGCCGAGGAAAGCGGCGGCGATAGCAACGATCAGCCGGCCCCACGCCTGACGGAAGACATCGACTGCCGGAATCTTGGCGCGTTCCTCCAGCTTGACCAGTTCACGGAAGATCGGTGATTCCTCAACCTTCAGCCGGATGTACAGTGCGACCAGCAGCAGCGGGAATGCCGCCAGGAACGGCAGGCGCCAGCCCCAGGAATCGAAGACCTCGGAGGGCATGAGCAGTACCAGTGCGAAGGCGCCGGAGGACATCAGCGTGCCCACGGGCGAACCGACCTGCACCAGGGCGGCATACCGTCCACGCTTCTCAATGGGGGCGTGTTCGACGGCGATGGTCATGGCGCCGCCCCACTCACCGCCCACTGCGAGGCCCTGCACCAGGCGCAGGATGGCCAGCATGATGGGTGCGGCGAGGCCGATGGTGCCGAAATCAGGCAGCACCCCGATAAGGCCCGTAGCCACGCCAATCGCGACGATGGTGATCAGCAGCGCCGGACGCCTCCCGACGCGGTCACCGATGTAGCCGAAGAGAACGGCGCCGAGCGGACGGGCAGCGAAACCGACACCGAATGTGGCGAAGGCTGCCAACGTTGCAGCCGTCGGATCCAGCGATGTGAAAAACAGCCGGTTGAAAACGATGGCTGCAGCGGTGCCGAAGAGGAAGTAGTCGTACCATTCGAGCGCAGTGCCTACGAAGGCCGCGCGGGCGATTTTGCCGGCGTCGGCTCCGCTGACAACTGGTACGGCTGCTTCTTCTTCCTGGGTGGCGTCATGTGGTTGCATGCTAGGTGCCTCTCAATGTGGGAGTGGGGTGGGACGATGCGGTGCTTTGGAGTTTCTCGATGTAGCCGTGCCCGAAAACGCAGGCGCCGTCGAGCAGGGTCGCCAGCACGCTGATCTGGCCGATCTCGTGGGGCGGTACGTCTGCGGGGTGGGCGGAAAGGAACACGAGATCGGCGAACTTTCCCGGTTCCAGCGTTCCCCGGCGGTCTTCCTCGCCTGCCATCCACGCGGTGTCGACCGTGTAGGCGCGCAGGGCGGTCCCGGCGTCGACCCGTTCCTGTGGGCTCAGCGTTGCGCCGCCGGAACTGGCGCGCGTCACCATGGATTGCATGCCCAGCAGCGGCGCCCCGGCCGCTACCGGCCTGTCCGAGCTGCCGGGAACGCGTACGCCGGAGTCCAGGAAGGACTTGTGGCGGTACAGCCACGGCGTCCGCTCCTCGCCCACCGCGTCCACCATGGTCTCGCCCACCTCATACAGGAAGTGCGGCTGCGGAACGGGTGTGACGCCCAGCGCTGCGAACCGGGGAAGCTGGTCCGGACGGACCATGCCGGCGTGCTCGATGCGGTGCCGCGCGTCGGGCCGAGCCAGCTTCCGGTGCGCGGCCTCAAAAGCGTCCAGCGCGACGTCGACTGCCGAATCCCCGATTGCGTGCGCTGCGACGTTCCAGCCGGAGCAGTGTGCGTCGATAATGCGCTGGGCCAGTTCCCCGGGGGAGAGCTGGAAGCTGCCGCTGCCGTGATCATGGTCGCAAAACGGCTCGCTTACTGCTGCAGTGCGGCCGATCAGGGAACCGTCGATGAATATTTTCATGGCGCCCAGCCGGATGTGGTCGTCCCCAAAGCCCGACGTGATGCCGAGGTCCAAGCCGAAGCTAATCCCGTCCGTGGCATTGGACTGGAGCGGGTGCAGGGCATCGCTGACGGCCATCATCTGGACCCGGGTTTTCAGCAGGCCCCGGCGTCGTGCTTCAACATAGGCAGCGAGTTCAACAGCGCTACGGCCGATCCAGCCCGACCCGATGCCGGCCTCCACAACATGCGTCAGGCCTTCGGAAGCGTAAACCTCGCTTGCTGCGCCAATCGCGTCCGCGAGGTCCGTGACCGGGTAAGGCACAACAAGCGCAGTGACCAGTTTCTGGGCCTGCTCCTCAAGCAATCCGGTAGGCCCCCCGGAATCCTCCACCACCGTGCCGCCCTCGGGAACAGTCGCCGAGCCGTCCAGAACGCCCGTGCGATCAAGCACCTCGGAGTTTACGGCGCACATGTGCCCTGAGCGGTGCTTGAGCCATACGGCACGGCCGGGAGCGGACCGGTCCAGGCCGCTCCGGTGCGGATGACCCCCCAGGACGGTGTCGTCATAACCCGATCCCACCACCCACGCGTCTTCAGGGAGACCGCGCGCGAAGCGGGAGACTGCGTCGTACAGTTCCTCGAGGGTCCGGCAGCCGGACAGATCGAGTTCGGCGAGGGACTGCCCAAACCACGCCATATGGTTGTGCGAATCACCAAAGCCGGGGACGACGACGGCTCCGCCGCAGTCAAGCGTCCGCCGAGCCGGGAGGTCCAGGACGTCGTCGTCAAACCCGATGATCCGTCCGTGGAGCACTCCCATGGCGTGGGCTGTTGAACGGGCATCGTCCATCGTGAAGATGCGGGCCTTGACAAGTTTCAGATCGAGCATGGGCCTCGACGGCGGTCCTTTCCGGATACGGGCGCGAACTTACAGAACACCTCCTTCAATGGTGGGATGGATCACGTGGGGAAACAATGGACGAACACAGTGCAGTCCGGTCCTAGAATGGGCATATGCCCAATACAGCGTCCGCGGACAGGACCCCGGCGTCTGCTGGAGCCGCCAGCCGCTCGGTGGTGTCTGACCTGGTGTCCGACTGCCTCGCCGACATCGACCGGATCGCGCACGAGTACCTTCTCGAGGTGCAGAAGATTGACGATTATGCAGCCTCTGCGGTGACTGCCCAGGATCTGGAAGAGACAGCCGTAGCCTCGATAGAGCTATTGCTGCGGCTGGTGGGAAGCCTTCCAATACCCGACCGGCTCGCGGGTATGTCCGACGCACTGGGACACCGCCGCGCGCAGCAGGGCCTGCCCTTGGAATCCCTGCTGCGCGCAGTGCGCATGGACTTCCGGGTGCTCTGGACGGCAATGCTGGAGAAGGTTCCACCGTCGTCCCTGCCGGAGTTGACCAAGGATGCAGTGCGCGTCTGGGAAGCGGTGGAGTTCCACACCATCCGGGTGCACGCAGGCTACCTCGATGAGCTCGCCAGCATGGCGCAGGAAAAAGAGACGCAGCGCGCGTTCCTCCTGTCGCGGCTGCTCAATTCGGACGGTAAGGATCCGCAGGTGCTGGGACAGGCTGCCCGCGCGCTCGGCGTGGCGCCGGAGAGCAACTTCATCGTTGCCGTTGCCGCCGAATACGCCCAGAAGGCATTCCGTGCGGAGGCGCTTCGTGCCGGTGCTGAACACTTCCTCCACGAGCGCGACGGCGCACTGATCCTCATTCTTGAGGACGTTCCCGCCCGGGCCGGACGGGAGCCGGAGGGCACCCGCCCGTGGTTGTCCCGGCTGGACTGCTTTGTGGCGCCTCCCGCCCGCTCCTTGGCCGACGTGCCCCGGATGCTTCGGATCGCCCTGGAATCGCTACCGGTGGTGACGCCGCAGCGCCCAGGTCAGCGGACGGTGCGTGAGGCATGGGGGCATGTTGCCATGACCCGGCTGGGAGAATACGGGACCGTCCTGGCGGACACCGTGCTGGGCCCGCTTGCTACGATCTCCACGCATGAACGTGACCGGCTGATCGAGACGGTCCAGGCGTACCTCCGTACCGGATCGGTGTCAGAAACTGCCGGGGAGCTGTACTGCCACCGAAACACTGTGCTGAACCGCCTTGCCCGGTTCGGGCAACTCACCAGCTTCGATCCCGCTAATCCCCAGGACGCCGCTACGGTAATTGCCGCTCTCCACGTCCTCTTCCCGGCATCAAGCTAAGGAAAGGCGGACGCCGTCCGGGGCTGTAGCAGCTCTGGTTCAGGCGTGCGCCTGGGCCCGGACGGAGGCCCGTTCCACGGCGGGGCAGTGGATTTTCGCCACCCCGTCTGCCGCAGTCGCGGGTGCGTTGTCCGGCCCCAGCAGCATCCGGACACCCGCCGCACCGAGTTCATAGTGGGGGAGTGAGACGGTGGAGAGCGGGGGGCGCAGATGGGCGGCAATGACTTCCTGGTTGTCGAACCCCACCACAGCCATGTCCTCAGGAATGGACAGGCCGTGCTCGCGCAGGCCGTCGTAGAGGCCCATTGCCATCCGGTCGTTGTAGCAGTACACCGCAGTCACGCCGCGCCTGAGGAGTTCCGGAGTGGCCCCGTAGCCGCCTTCCTGGTCCGGATAGGCCTCCAGCACCAGCTCCGGGTCAAACGGAACACCTGCCTTCTCCAGTGCTTCGCGGTACCCCTGGAGCCGCCCGTCCTTGGCCGGGGCGGGGATGGTGGCATTGATGAAGGCGATCTTCCGGTGGCCGTGCCCCAGCAGGATTTCGGTGGCCGAGCGGCCGCCCTGCACCTCGTCGGGCACCACGGCCCGGGTGCCGGGCTCCTTGGAGAAGCAGTTGACCAGGACGAAGTCGGCTTCCCGGAGCGGCGTCGGAATGTCCGTCTGGCGGTGGAACCAGGTGGAGTAGAGGATGCCGCGGACCTTGTATTCGAGCATCATCTGGATTGCGTCCTGCTCCAGTTCGCTGTTGCCTTCGGTGTTGGCGATGAGGAGGGCGTATCCGTGCTTCCAGGCCTCGTCCTGTGCGCCGTGGATGATCTGGCCGGCGAAGGGCGTGGTGGCAACTCCGTCAGCCACCAGTCCGATGAACCGGGACGTGCCGCTGACCAGCGTTTTGGCCATCGCATTGGGGCGGTAGCCCAGCGTCCGGATGGCGTCCTGCACCCGCCGGCGGGTATCGTCGGCAATCCGGGCGGCCTTCTTCTTGTTGACCACCAGGGACACCGTGGCCGTGGAAACTCCGGCCGCTTCCGCCACGTCGCGAAGGGTGACCGGGTGCGCGCGCTCCGGGGTTTTTGCTGCCGCGGAGGCTGCCGGGGCAGGCATGTCCGCCCCATTCTCCATTGAACTCATCTGCCCTCCTTGAGGAGTATATCCACCCGCTGTTGCCGTCATCCCTTCGTCGCCCCGCTTTCAAGTCCCTGGATCATGGCCTTGTTGAGCACCAGGAACACCAGCAGCAGCGGGGTGATGGTCACGCACACTGCGGCGAAGGTTGCCGTCCAGTCCACCTTGCCCATGGCGCCGATGTAGTTTTGCAGGCCCAGCGGAATGGTCTTCAGGTCCTCGGACAAGACGAACGTGTTGGCGAAGATGAAGTCGTTCCAGATGAAGATGCTGTTGACCAGGACCACCGTGACCACCGTGTTCAGGGACAGCGGCATGGTGATCAGCCCGAAGATCCGGTACGGGCCGGCGCCGTCCAGGGAGGCTGCCTCATACGTTTCCTTGGGGATGTACTCGTAGAACGAGCAGAAAAGGTAGATGGACATGGGCAGCGAGAAACCGGCCAGCGGAATGATCATCGACTGGTAGGTGTCCAGCAGGTTCACGGCCGAATAGTCGATGAACAGGGGGACCAGGGCGATCTGGACCGGGACGATGATGCCGATCAGGAACAGTCCGCGGACCAGTTTGCTGAGCCGGAAACCGAGGACCTGGATGGCGTAGGCGGCCATCATGCCCAGCAGGACAATCAGGATGTTCGCCCCCATGGTGACGATGAAGCTGTTCAGGATGTTCCGCCCCAGGTCGCCCGTTTCGAACGCCCGGGCATAGTTCTCCCAGGTCAGGGAGCCGGGCAGGGCAAAGGGATCACCGGTGGCGAAGTCCTGTTCCGTGCGGAGGCTGGTCAGGAAGAGCCACGCCAGCGGGTAGACCTGCATGATCACGATGAGCATGACCAGCACGCGGGACAGCGTCCGGAACAGGTCGGGCCTGCGCCGGCGGCGCTTTCCGGACGGCCGGACAGGTACGACGGCGGCGGGCGGGGTGGGAGGGGCTGCCTGGGTGATCATGAGTCTGCCTTCCGCTTCAGCAGGAACAGGATGAGGCCGACGGCCACGAGGCACTCAACCACGATGAACACGGAGATGGTGCTGGCGTAGCCGAAGTCCGTGCTGGTGAACGCCGTCTTGTACATGTAGGTGGTGAGCAGTTCCGAGGACTGCCCCGGACCGCCGTTGGTCATCAGGTATGGGATGTCGAAGCCGCGCAGCCCGTAGGTAGTGGCCATGATGGTGGTGGTGATCCACACCGGGCGGATGTACGGGAAGCGGATCTTGGTGAACAGCGTCCACCGGGACGCGCCATCCAGGACGGCGGCCTCCTCAAGCTCCTTGGGCACTGCGAGCAGGGCGGCGTAGATGATGAGCATGTACAGCCCGGTGAAACGCCAGCCCTCCGGTGCTGACACCGCCGCAAGGACCGTGTTGACGTCCGAGAGCCAGGGCCGTTCCAGGCTGCCAAGACCAAGCCAGTGGAACAGCTGGTTGAGCAGGCCCACGGGCTCCAGGGAGTAGATCCGCACGAAGAGGAAGGCGATGGCCACCGTGGAGATAACGGCCGGTAGCAGGTAGAGGGTTTTGACCAGCTCGCGTCCGCGGCGGAGCGACGTGAGGAGGCTGGCCACCACCAGGGCGCCGCCGAGCTGCAGTACCAGGCAGATGGCCAGGTACACAAGGGCGTTCAGGAACGCCCGCCAAAAGATATCGTCGGCTGCGAACATCCGGACATAGTTGTCCAGCCCCACGAATTCCATGTCGCTGATGCCGTTCCAGGAGAAGAAGCTGAGGAACAGGGACTGGACGATGGGGAAGAGGACTGCTGCGCCGTAGAGGAGCAGCGGTGGAAGCAGGAAGACCAGGACCGAGGTCCGTGACCTGTTGGGCAGCATCCTGTTGGATTGCATGGCGGGGCCTTTCGGGGCCTTGCGGCGGGGGACCTCTGAGTTCCCCCGCCGCGTTGGTTTCGTGAGGAAGCAGTGCTTACTTGAAGAACTTGGGGGCGTTCTGCGCGATGGTCTTGTCCATGGTTTCGGTGAACTGCTCAGGCGTGATGTTGCCCTGCACCAGCAGGACCAGCTCCTGCTGCAGCCGGCCGTTGGTGGTCGGGTCCAGCTGCGTGTCCCACGGCATGGCCTGCTTGGAACCAAGTTCCTTGGCCTGGTCCAGTGCCTTCCGGTACAGCGGCGTGGCGTTGGCCGGGACAACGGTTTCGACGTCGGTGGTGGGGGACAGTGCGCCGGTGGCGGCATATTCGGCCGGGTACTTTTCCAGGGCGAACTTCAGGAAGTCGCTCACCAGGGGATCGTAGGTTTTGGCGTTCACCGCCATGCCGATGCCGGACGGGGACACGAATTCGTTGGCCGCCGTCACGGAGTTGGCCGTGGTGGGCAGGGTAAAGAAGTCGATGTCGTTGCGGACCGCAGGATCCAGCTTCTCCGTGGCCAGGCTGGGCAGTTCCCACGTGCCGATGTTGTACATGGCGGCCTGTCCGGAAGTGAACTGGTTTTGCGCGTCGGAGTAGCCCTGGGCGGAGAAGCCGTCCTGGAAGCACTTGGCCTTGCCCAGTTCCGCCATCCAGTTCACAGTCTTCTGGCCGGCGGGATCGCTGAACTTCGCCTCGCCCTTCTTCAGCTTCTGGACGAAGTCCGGGCCGGCTTCCCGGAAGGGCTGGTAGGCGACGTAGCGTTCCAGCGGCCACTGGTCCTGGCCGTCGATGGCGATGGGGGTGATGCCGGCGCTGCGCAGGGCAGTGCACATGGCCGGGATGTCGTCGAGCGAGGTGGGTACTGCGACGTCGGCCTTCTGCAGCAGTGCCTTGTTGTACCAGATGAATTCCAGCTCGAACTGGAACGGGATCATGTACAGGGAGCCGTCGTCGAAGCGCTGGTAGTCCAGCGCGCCCGGACGGTAGTCGTCGTAGACGTTGAGCGACTTCAGCAGCTTTTCGGCGTCCACCATCTTGCCCTGCTTGGCCAACTCCTGGGCGAAGGGTGTGGCGTCGGTGTCGAACAGTTCGGGCAGCTTGTTGGCTGCCGCCAGGGTCTCGAGTTTCTGGATGTAGGAGGGACGGTCCGGGGTGGTGATCAGGTTGAGCTCAAAGCCCGGGTGGTCCTTGGCGTAGTCGTCGGCCAGCTTTTTCATGATGTTGATGACCGCGCCGTCGGCGGGCCGGGAGAGCAGCCACGAGATCTCGCGCGGCTTGACCTCACCGGTGGGGCTGACGTTGGACGGATCGGTGGAGCTTGCGCCGCCACAGGCGGTCAGCGCCAGGGCGGTAACGGCTGCGGCGGCAGCGCGGAACAGGTTCTTCATTGGTCAATCTCCCTTGATTGGAACGGAGGATGGGGGTTGCGGGGGGGGGGTATTCAGTTGTCGGTGCGCTTGCGTACTTCGAAATCTGTGACGGTGACGGATCCTTCGCCGGCGAACACGCCGATCCCGCCCGCGGGGAGGTCGTAGATCCGGGCGCTGAGGGCCACCTGGCGGTCCACGACGGCGACGCACAGGTCGCCGTCGACCACCACTTCCAGCGTGTGGCTGCCGGGCGGGAGGTGGCAGGGGCGTTCCAGTTCGATGGCGTAGGGAACGTCGCCGGAAACATGCCACTGCGCCTCGCCGGTGACGGTCCGGGGCCACCGGTCGAACACCAGGCGTCCACGCTTCGGTTCGAGGCGGAGGACGTAGGAGTGGTCGCCGTCCGGGCTGGAGCGCAGCAGGATCCCGCATTCCGTGGTGCCCGGCTGGATGTCCAGCACCGCCTTGGCATAGAACTGCGTGGGCAGATCGTTTGCTGCCACGGCGGCGCTGTAGGAGTCCGGCACGTCCAGGCTGATGGGCAGCAGGCTCGCCAGCTCGAGCGGGACCCCGTCCCAAAAGCTGTCCACAAGCTCGTCCACGAGGCCGAACGCCAGGGTCCCGTCGGGGTTCTGCCGTGCCTCCAGGACGGACATGGTGCCCGCCCACTGCCAGGCGCCGTCGTCGCAATTGCCTTCCTTGCTGGCAATCCAGCCGAAGAAGAACCGACGGCCGTCCCGCTCCGCCGTCTTGGACGCGTAGAACGCACGCCCGTCGATGCTGTCCAGGCAAGGAACTGTCCACGGCCCCGTGGGGCTCTTGGCCATCCGGTACCGGGTGGTGAACGTTTCGGAAAACTCGGAGTAGACCATGTACCACCAGCCGCCCCATTCGAACACGTCAGGGCATTCATGCGTGATGTACCTGCGGGGATCCCAGAAGGGGTCCGTGTGCTCCCACGTCATCAGGTCTGCGGAGACGCACTGGGCGATGACCCCCCGGCGGCGTTCGGGGCCGTCGGAGTGCCGGGCCGCCAGGAGCATCCGCCACAGGCCGGCCGCCTCGTCACGGAAGACGAAGGGGTCCCGCCAGTCCGCGGACTCAAAACCGTCCGGCGCACCGAACGTAAGCTCCGGGTGCTTGACCCACGTGTTCATGCCGTCCGTGCTGGTGGCGTGCATGACCAGCTGCAGGGGCAGGCCGTCTTTTCCGAGGTTGCCCGGGTTCTGTCCCGTGTAGAACAGGTGGTGGACGCCTGAGTCGTCAGCAATGACGCTGCCTGTGTAGCAGTTGAAGTCAAGGTCGTCTGTGGTCCCGTGGGGGAGGGCCACCCCGTGGTCCTGGAACTGGGTGAGGTCCTTGGTGGTTACCAGGTTCCAGGCCGTTCCGGGCTTCGGGTCGGCGCGGACCTCGGAGAGGTAGAAGAGCCAGAACTCCCCGTCCTTCTGGAAAGGGATAAGGTCTCCAACCCAGGCATCGGCGGGCTGGAAGAAGACTGGGTAGCTCATCGGCGTTGATGTCCATTCTGCTAAAGCGTTTGATCACATGAAGCTAGCGTGGTTTTAATTAGCGATCAAGCGTTTTAGCAAAAATAATCCCGGCACTCTTTCCCGGCCCGTTTATGACGGCAGCAATTTTGCTGAAACGCTTGACCGCACCGTTTGCCGTTGGGTATCTTCTTCTGCTAAAGCGCTTAAGCAACCGGTGATCCGATCAGCGAACCACCGAAGGTTCCATCACTCCGAGCGCCCGGCGGAGCAGCCGCCCCCTGAGAGGAAGTCAACGATGACATCTGCCTTATCCCGACGACATGTCCTGCAGGGCACCGGAGCAGGAGCACTCGCCCTGCTTATGGGCGGCACTATCCCTGCCGCTCCGGCCTGGGCCAAGCGCTCACTGCGGGCGGCCTATCACATGACACCGCCCTCCGGTTGGCTGTGCGATCCGCAGCGCCCGGTGTTCCTGGGCGGTAAGTACCACCTCTACTACCTGCACTCCACGCAGAACAACGGCCAAGGCTGCTGGGATCACGCAACCACAATCGACGGGGTGGCCTTTAGCCATCACGGCGACGCGCTGCCGCTGCAGCCGGACTTCCCCGTGTGGTCCGGATCGGCAGTGGTGGACACCGCCAACACGGCGGGCTTCGGCGCGGGGTCCATCGTAGTCCTTGCCACCCAGCCCACCGGCGGCATCCGCAAGTACCAGGAGCAGTACCTCTACTGGTCGACCGACGGCGGCTACACGTTCACTGCGCTGCCGGACCCGGTCATCGTGAACACGGACGGAAGGGCGGCCACCACGCAGGCGGAAATCGACAATGCCGAATGGTTCCGGGACCCGAAGATCCACTGGGATGCGGTGCGCAACGAGTGGGTGTGCGTGATCGGGCGCGCGCGGTACGCAGCGTTCTACACTTCCCCGAACCTGCGTAACTGGCAGCTGAAGCGCAACTTCGACTTCCCCAATCCCGCGCTGGGCGGCATAGAGTGTCCTGACCTCTTCGAGATGACAGCCGACGATGGCACCCGCCACTGGGTGCTGGGCGCCAGTATGGATGCCTACAGTGTCGGGCTGCCCATGACCTACGCCTACTGGACCGGAACCTGGGATGGGGAGCAGTTCCTCGCCGACGACGTCAGCAATCCCCAATGGCTGGACTGGGGCTGGGACTGGTACGGCGCGGTGACCTGGCCGGCTGCAGAGGCGCCGGCAACCCGGCGGTACGCCATCGGCTGGATGAACAACTGGAAGTACGCCGCCCGCGACGTTCCCACGGATGCGTCCGACGGGTACAACGGGCAGAACTCGATCGTCCGCGAACTGCGCCTCGAACGCCAAGGCGGCGGCTGGTACAGCCTGCTCAGCAGCCCGGTCGGGGCGCTCGCGAATTACGCCGGCTCCACCACCACATTCCCGGACCGCACGGTCAACGGCAGCACCGTAATGCCTTGGTGCGGCCGCGCCTACGAGCTGGAACTCGATATTTCCTGGGAGGCAGCCACGAACGTGGGGATCTCCGTGGGCCGCTCCGCTGACGGCGCCCGCCATACAAACATCGGAAAGTACGGCAACGAGCTCTATGTGGACCGCGGGCCGTCGGACCTGGGCGGCTTCTCGCTGGTGCCGTACACTCGTGCGGCAGCGCCCATCGACGCTGCCGCGCGGTCAGTGCACCTGCGCATCTTCGTGGACACCCAGAGCGTTGAGGTGTTCGTCAACGCCGGTCACACCGTGATCTCCCAGCAGGTGCACTTTGCGGAGGGAGATAACGGGATCTCCTTCTACACGGACGGCGGCCCGGCCACCTTCTCAGGCATCACCATCCGGTCCTTCCAGTAGCCGGCCACGCGAAGCGGCGGCCCCCACGCGTCAGTGGGGGCCGCCGTCGTGAGTGCGGCCGGCTCACCCGCCGGCCGCAGCTGGCGGAGCTGCTAGATGATCGCGGCCCGCAGTTCCTTGGCAGCGACGGCGGGATCGTCGGCGCCGTAGATGGAGCCGCCGACGACGGCCACGTCGGCGCCTGCGCGCTGTACGGCTTCGATGGTGGACAGGTTCACGCCGCCGGCGACGGAGAACGGCACGCGGGCCTCTTCGCCGGCGTTCAGCAGCACGTCCAGGTTGTAGCCGGGCTTGGCCTGCTCATCCAGGCCGGCATGGAACTCGATGAACTTTGCCCCCAGGGCACGGGCTTCCCGGGCGCGGGCCACCTTGTCCGCAACGCCGATCAGGTCCACCACGATGCCCTTGTTGTGGGCCTTGGCAGCCTTGACGGCCCCGGCGATGGTGGAATCGTCGGCGCTGCCCAGGACGGACACCAGGTCTGCGCCCGCGTTGAAGGCGATTTCGGCTTCGAGTTCGCCGGCATCCATCGTCTTCATGTCCGCGAACACGATCTTGTCCGGGTGGGCGGTCTTGACGGCCGTGACGGCGGACAGCCCGGCGTTCTTCACCAGCGGCGTGCCCAGTTCGATGATGTCCACGTACTCGGCGACTTTGCCGGCCAGGTCCAGTGCGGCTTCGACGGTAAGGACATCCATGGCTACTTGCAGTTTCATGTTCTATCTCTTTCGGTGGGAATCGGATTTGTTGGGGGACGCGGGCTTACTCGAGGTTCGCGTGGCGCTGCCAGAGGTCCTCCGGGGCGGCGGCGTCCTCGTCCCACAGGCTTTGGAACACCGCCTCGGTGGTGGCAAAAAGCACCTGCTCGAAGAGGCTCCCGGAGTACTGCCGGGTCACCGCCGAGCCGTGGTCCGTCTTCTGTGCAGCCGGGATGAGGACGACTGCGGCGGCAGCGGCCGCGAGCGGGGAACCAGTGCTGGTGGTGTAAGCGGCCACGCGGGCGCCTTGGGCGACGGCGGTTTCCGCCGCTGTCACCACGCCGGCGGTGGTGCCGGAGCCTGAAGCTGCGAGCAGCAGGTCCCCGGCGCGAATGGCCGGTGCCGTGGTTTCGCCCACCACATGCACCGTCAGGCCGAGGTGCATCAGCCGCATCGCCGCCATTTTCAGGACCAGGCCGCTGCGTCCGGCGCCGGTGACGAAGATCCTGCCGGCCAGCCGAAGCTCGGTCACCAGGGCTGCGATCTCTGCGGCGTCCACGTGCTGGAAGACGCTGCTGACCTCGTCCAGGACCAGGGCCCGGTTGTGGTCAAAGGCCCGGGCTGTGCCGGTCAGGGCTGGACCAGCCAGGGCTGCAGGGCCTGCTGGTGCGGTGGTGCTCATGCTCGTACCTCCTTGGACGTTGTGACCCTTCAATGCTCGCCCGTCCGTTGGGTGGGCCCAACGCCATGAATGGGCGGTCGTGGCTACCCAAAGAGGTAGGTCTCCTGCGTCCGGCCAGTACACTGGGCAGGTGGAACGCGCGAACAACACTGACCTTCTCGAAGCAGTCGCCGCCCTGGCCACGGCTCCCCTGATGGATACCGCCCACCGGCTGCGGGCGGCCCTCGGCCCCTACTGGGAATCGAGTGCCCTGGTGATTTTCACGGAAGACTGCACCGGCCGGCCGCAGAAGAAGGCCGGCGCCGAGGCCGTCATCAGCCGCGTGTCCACCGCGGAACTGGACGCCATCCGTACCCCGCTCACCGCTGACGGGTCCGGGGCGGACGGCGCCGCCTGGCACGGTGAGGCCGTGTTCGGCGGCGAACTGCGCCCGGTCCTCGCGGTCTCCTCACCCAGCAACGCGCTGCTGGTCCTCTCCGACCCCCGGCCAATCCCGCCAGCCGGGGCCGGTCCGGACCCGCAATGGGTCCTCCACTACCTCTGGGCGCTGGCAGCCGAGCGGATCCGCGAGAAGGTGGCTGATGCGCCGCCGTCGTACCTCATTGAGTCCCGCGCGGCCTCGGCAGAGCGCCTGCGGGTGACCGCCGAGCTGGTGGACCGGCATTCCACCACCCTGGAAACACTGCTCGCCGCGCTGAGATCGCCTGCGCTGGCTGACGGCGCCGCCAGGACGGCGGCAACCGACGTCGCGGCCAAGGCCCTGGTGGGGCTCCGTACGCTCAGCGACCGCACCACGGACCTGGTGGAGGAGCCCGTTGCGTCCGCGTTCCAGCGCCTGCGCGAGGACCTGCGCCCGCTGATGAACTTCAGCGGCATCGACGTACAGTTCGTCGAGCCGCCGGTTAACGGCCGGGCACTTCCCGGCGAGGTGGCGCACGCCGCCAGGGCGATCGTCCGCGGCCTGGTGCTGGCCATGGTGGACCAGCAGGGAGTGCGCCGGATCCGCACTCAGTGGGATTGCGACGGCGTGAACCTCCTGGTCAATGTGCGCGACGACGGTCCCGGCGAACTTTCCGCCACCGCCCCCGCCGTGGCACGCCTCGTCCAGCGAGTGGAGGCCCTCAACGGCAGCATGGGCGTGGATGTCATGCCGGGCTGGGGCGCCGATGTGGCCGTCACCCTCCCGCTCGACCCACCCAGCCGCCCGCCGGCCGACATTGCGGGCTGGAACCTGGGGGAGCGGGAGCTGGAGGTCCTCCAGCTCCTGGCGGCCGGCCAGCGGAACCGGGGCATCGCCGCGAAGCTCCACATCAGCGAAAACACCGTGAAGTTCCACCTCCGCAACCTCTACCGGAAGATCGGCGCCTCCTCCCGCACCGAAGCCATGGCGCTCGCGCACAGCAACGGCCTGCGCTGACCTCCAGTTCGCTGGATGCCCGTGCGCCAGTCCTCGCCCGGCGGGTCCCGGTGCGGTGATTTCACGCTGCGCAGGCTACTTGAGAGTATTAGTCATGGCTTCGAACAAAGATCGCGAACCCGACGTCGATGCTGAGGCGGGCCAGCACGGCGGCGTCCAGTCCGTTGACCGCGCCCTCGCCGTCCTGGAGATCCTGGCGCGGGACGGCCATGCCGGCGTGAGCGACATCGCCGAGGAGATGGGCATCCACAAGTCCACCGTCTCCCGGCTGCTCGGTTCGCTGGTGAGCCGCGAAATGGTCCACCAGAACAGCGACCGCGGAAAGTACCAGCTGGGCTTCGGCATCCTGCGGCTGGCCAGCTCCATTCCGGGGCGGCTCAGCCTGGTCCGGGAGGCCCGGCCGGTCCTTGAGGCCCTGGCGGAGGAATTCAAGGAAACGGTGAACCTCGCGGTCCTTCGCTCCAACTTCGCCGTCAACGTGGACCAGGCCATGGGCCCGTCCACCCTGGCCACATATGACTGGGTGGGCAACCTGACGCCGCTGCATGCCACCTCCAGCGGGAAGGTCCTGCTGGCCGCCTTGCCGGCGGAAGACCGGGACCGCATCCTGAAGGAGACGGGACTCCCGGCGCGGACGCCCCGGACCATCACCAACCGGAAGGAACTCGAAACCCAGCTGATCGACGTCGCCCGCGAGGGCTACGGCGTGGTGCGGGAGGAGTTCGAGATCGGGCTGACTGCGGTTGCCGTTCCGGTCTACAACCACCTGGGTGCCGTGATCGGGGCCATCAGCATTTCCGGGCCGGCATTCCGCTTTGATCCGGAAACGGCCCCGGGGCTTATCGAGGCGCTAAAGCAGGGCGGGCTCCAGGTCAGCGCCAGGATGGGTTACACCGGGCGCCGGTGATTGGCGCCGCTGCGGCGGCCTAATTCACTCCGGGTTGTCCCCGTGCACGTTGCTGAGGTTGTCCTCGGAGCGGTCCAGGTACGCCAGCAGGAGATCCGCGGCGCGGTCCAGTTCGCCGGACTCCAGCGCCGCGCAGATGGCCTCGTTGTCAGCCAAATAGTGCTGGTAGAACTGCGCGTCCACCGTGGCTTTATGGAAGAACAGCCGCATCTCCGCCAGGACCTGGCTCATGATGCTGTTTAGCCGCGGACTCCTGGCCATGGCAACAATGGCGCCGTGAAAATGCTGGTTCGCGGTGCCCAGGGCTTCATTGTCTCCAGCCGCGGCGGCGCGTTTTCCTTCCTCGACGGCGGCCCGGACGGCGGCGACGTCTTCCGGACTCCCGCCCGCCCGCAGGGCGCTGACCTCGATGGCGCGGCGGACCGTGTAGACGTCATGGACGTCCGCAGCCTCAAGGCTGGCCACAAAAACGCCCCGGTTGGGGTGCCGGACCACCAGCCGCTCGCTGGCCAGTTCCGCGAAGGCCTCCCGCACCGTGTTGCGGGAAACGCCCAGGTCCTCCGCGATGGTGGATTCGGTGAGGCGCGCCCCGGGAAGCAGGGCCCCCTCCGCCAGTTGCAGGCGGAGTTCGTCAGCCACCCGTTCAGCCACGGAGGGGACGGCCACCCGGAGGCGGCCTGCGGAGCGGAGTGTGGTCTCTTGAGCGGGCATACTTCAGAATTTACACGATCGTCACATCGTGGAATCGAAGGATTGTTGAACAATCTGTAGATTTAGTGCATCCTAGTAGGGACCGCTCAATGAGATGGAGATCACAAGTGGCAAGCATCGACCTGAACAGCGACGTTGGCGAGTCGTTCGGACACTGGACGCTCGGTGACGATGCCGCCATGTTCCGTTCCGTCACCAGCGCAAACGTGGCCTGCGGATTCCACGCCGGCGATCCCAGCGTGATCCGCCGCACCTGCCGCGAAGCGGTTGCCGCCGGCGTAGCCATCGGTGCGCACGTCGGCTACCGGGACCTCGCCGGTTTCGGCCGCCGCTTCCTGGACATCCAGCCCAATGAACTGGCCAATGACGTGGTGTACCAGATCGGTGCGCTACAGGCGCTGGCCGCCGCCGAGGGAGCCCAGGTGCGTTACGTTAAGCCGCACGGCGGCCTTTACAACGCGATCATCCACCACACCGCCCAGGCCCGGGCCGTCGTCGACGCCGTGAAATCGGTTGACCCGGGCCTGCCGATCATGGGCCTTCCCGGTTCCGAAGTCCTGCGGCTTGCAGGGGAAGCGGGCCTGCGGGCGGTTCCCGAGGCGTTCGCTGACCGCGCGTACAACCCGGACGGAACGCTCGTCTCCCGGTCCCAGCCGGAAGCGGTCCTATCCGACCCCGCCGAAGTGGCGGAGCATGTATTACGGATGGCCACCGAGGGGTCCGTCAGGACAATCGACGGTTCCATCCTGAAGATCCGCGCGGAAAGCATCTGCGTGCACGGTGACTCGCCCGGGGCCGTAGCCATGGCCGCTGCAGTGAAGTCCGCTCTCAAGGACGCCGGTGTCAGCATCGGTTCGTTCCTCTAAACCCGTTCCCGGCCGTTCACCGGCCTCCGCACCACCCCCTCACCCCCGGAGGAAAGACATGACCAGCACTAACAAGGCAGCAAGGACCGCGGCAAGGAAGCCGCCGGCCGGCGCGCTCAAGGCCTACATCGCCAGCCTCACCGGCACCTCGCTCGAGTACTACGACTTTGCCATCTACTCCGTCGCCTCGGCGCTGGTGTTCCCCAAGATCTTCTTCCCCTCAAATGACGAGTTCGTTGGGCTGCTGCTGTCCTTCTCGGCTTTCGCGGTGGGGTACCTGGCCCGTCCCATCGGCGGCGTGATCTTCGGCCGCCTCGGCGACAAGATCGGCCGCAAGTACGTCCTCGTGTTCACCCTGGTACTGATCGGCGTCGCCACCGTCCTCATCGGTGCCCTGCCTGACTACTCGGTCATCGGCGTCGCAGCCCCCACCATCCTGGTGCTCCTGCGCCTGGCCCAGGGCATCGGCGTTGGCGGTGAATGGGGCGGTGCGGTACTGCTGTCCAGCGAATTCGGCGATCCCAACAAGCGGGGCTTCTGGTCCTCGGCTGCGCAGATCGGCCCGCCGGCCGGCAACCTGATGGCCAACGGCGCCCTGGCTGTCCTGGCGGCCACGCTCAGCACCGAAGCCTTCCTCTCCTGGGGCTGGCGCGTAGCCTTCCTCGCCTCGGCCATCCTGGTGGTCTTCGGCCTCGTGATCCGCCTCAAGCTGGAGGAAACCCCTGTCTTCAAGGCCATCCAGGCCAAAGGCGACCGCCCCAAGGCCCCCATCAAGGAGGTTTTCACCACCGAACCCCGGGCCCTGGTTTCCGCAGCCCTCTCGCGCCTCTGCCCTGATGTCCTCTACGCGCTGTTCACCGTGTTCGTGGCCGTGTACGCCACCAAGGAACTGGGCATGACCACGGGCAACGTCCTGGCGGCCATCCTCATCGGATCCGCCTTCCAGCTCGTCCTGATCCCGGCCGCCGGCGCCCTCACCGACCGCCTCAACCGCCGATGGGTGTACGGCGTAGCTGCCGCGGCTACTGCCGCCTACATTCCGTTGTTCTTCCTGATGATCCAGGGCAAATCCGTAGTGATGCTGACCATCGGCGTGGTGATCGGCCTGGCCCTGCACGCCTTCATGTACGGCCCGCAGGCCGCCTTCATCACCGAGCAGTTCCCGGCCCGCCTGCGTTACGCCGGCAGCTCGCTGGCCTACACCCTGGCCGGTGTCATCGGCGGCGCAGTGGCCCCGCTGATCTTCACCGCCCTGTACGGCGCAGCAGCCGGCGGCTGGCACCTGATCGCCGGGTACATCCTGCTGACGGCCATCATCACCATTGTGGGCATGCGCCTGGGCCGCGACCCGCAGCCGGAAGCCGACCTCCGCCTGCTCCACAACGGCCACGCGCAGGAGAGCCACGCCTGACCGGCGCGGATTGCCATGGAAACAGTCACCAACCCCACCACCGCGCGCGTCCTCGCCGGCCGTGTGCTGTCCGTCAAGCCGGTGGGTACGACGGCGGTGCTCGCCGAACTCTCGGGGCTCCATGACGTGCTGGCGCTGCAGGCGCTCCTGCTGGAGCACCCGCTGCCCGGCCAGGTGGAGGTCCTCGCGGCCGCCGAAACCGTGATGGTCACGGCGGATTCGCCCCGGGCCGCACGGCGGATGCCGGCCCGGCTGCTGGAGCTGGACCTGGCGGTCCGAGCGCAGGCGGAGGGCAAGCTGGTGGTCATCGAGGCCGTGTACGACGGCGAGGACCTCGCCGACGTGGGACGGATCACCGGCCTCGGCGTTGAGGGAGTCGTGGCAGCCCACACGGGGCAGGTCTGGACCGTGGCCTTCGGGGGCTTCGCCCCCGGCTTTGGATACATGGTGGGGGAGAACCAGCTGCTGGAAGTCCCGCGCCGCAGCTCCCCGCGGACTGCGGTCCCCGCCGGATCCGTAGCCCTTGCCGGCAACTATTCCGCCGTCTACCCCCGGCAGTCCCCGGGCGGATGGCAGCTGATTGGCCGCACCGCCGCCCGAATGTGGGACCTGGCCCGCGAACAGCCCGCTTTGGCTGCCCCCGGAGACCGGGTGCAGTTCCGGGCGGTGCGGGAACTGGTGGAGCTTTCCGGCCCGCAGGCTGGTGCAGCGGATCCGGAAGTGCCGGCCACCCGGGAGCAGGCCGTCCGCTCCGGACTGCGGATCCTGTCACCGGGGCTCCAAAGCCTGGTCCAGGACCTTGGCCGGCCCGGCTACGGCGGCCTCGGCGTCTCGGCTGCCGGTGCCCTGGACCGTTCCTCCCTGCGCCGCGCCAACCGCATCGTGGGCAACGAGCCGGCTGCCGCCGTGGTCGAAACCGTTGCCGGCGGCCTGCGCGTGCAGGCCGTGGGAGACCAGGTGCTTGCGGTCACCGGGGCGCCCTCGGCACTGACTGTTGCCACGCCGTCGGACGTTCCCGCCGGTTCCGATGCTGAAAATGCGGACGACGCCGGCCGGCCGGAGCGCGTACGCGAGGTGCCCATGGCCACGGCATTTGCCCTGCTGGATGGCGAAATCCTGACCATCGGCGCACCCGAACGGGGCTTCCGCACCTACCTTGCCATCCGGGGCGGCGCGGACGCCGAAGCCGTGCTCGGCAGCCGGTCCACGGACACGATGTCCGGGATCGGGCCTGCGCCGCTGGCCCCGGAGCAACTGCTTGCCGCCGGAGCCGCCACGTCCTCCAACGTGGTGGGCAATCCTGAGGTGCAGCCCGACTTCCCGGACACGGGAGTGACGGTCCTGGATATCGTTCCCGGTCCGCGGGATGACTGGTTTGATGATGACGCGCTGGAATCGCTCTGCACCCAGGACTGGACGGTGACTCCGCGCTCCAACCGGGTGGGCATGCGCCTGGACGGTCAGCCGCTCAAACGGAGCCGGGACGGGGAACTGGCCAGCGAGGGGACCGTGTCCGGAGCCATCCAGGTCCCGCCGGAAGGGGAGCCCGTACTGTTCCTGGCGGACCACCCCATTACGGGAGGCTACCCCGTGATTGGCGTGGTGGTGGACCACCAGCTGGACATCGCCGCCCAGGTGCCCATCGGCGGCCGCATCAGGTTCCGCCGGGCCCCCGGATACGCCCGGCCCCTTGAACCGTCCAGCACTTCCCTCAACGTTTCCCTGAAAAAGTGAGCAGCACATGCGCAAGATCCTGATTGCCAACCGCGGAGAAATCGCCGTCCGCATCGCCCGCGCCTGCGAGGACGCCGGCCTGGAGTCCGTCGCCGTGTACGCGGACGTGGACGCCGACGCCCTGCACGTCGGCGCCGCCACGGAGGCCTACAGCCTCGGCGGCAACGCGCCGTCGGAAACCTACCTGGATATCCCCAAGCTGCTGGCTGTCGCCAGGGAGTCCGGAGCGGACGCCGTGCACCCGGGATACGGGTTCCTGTCCGAGAACGCCGACTTTGCCCAGGCCGTCCTGGACTCCGGCCTGACCTGGATCGGGCCGGCACCGCAGGCCATCCGGCTGCTCGGCAACAAGATCACCGCCCGCGAAATCGCCGTCCGGGCAGGTGCGCCTTTGGTGGCCGGCAGCGACGGACCGGTGGCCTCGGCTGGTGAGGCACGGGCCTTCGCAGAAGAACACGGCCTGCCCATCGCCATCAAGGCAGCCTTCGGCGGCGGCGGACGCGGGCTCAAAGTGGTCCGTGAAATGGACCAGATCGGGGAAGCCTTCGACTCGGCGGTCCGCGAAGCGGTGGTGGCCTTCGGCCGCGGCGAGTGCTTCGTGGAGCGGTACCTGGACCGGCCCCGGCATGTGGAAGCGCAGGTCCTGGCGGACCGGCACGGCAACGTGGTGGTGGTGGGAACGCGCGACTGCTCCCTCCAGCGCCGGCACCAGAAGCTGGTGGAGGAGGCCCCGGCGCCCTTCCTCACAGAACAGCAGACGCGCCAGATTTACGCCGCCGCCAAGGCAGTCTGCCGCGAAGCCGGCTATACGGGGGCGGGGACGGTGGAGTTCCTGGTGGCCGCCGACGGCACGGTGGCGTTCCTCGAGGTGAACACGCGCCTGCAGGTGGAACACCCCATCACCGAGGAGACCACCGGGGTGGACCTGGTCCAGGAGCAGCTGCGGATCGCTGCCGGTGAGCCGCTGCGCCTCGCAGCCGATCCCGAACCCCGCGGGCACTCGTTCGAATTCCGGCTCAACGCCGAGGACGTGGGGCGGGGGTTCCTGCCCTCCCCTGGAACCATCACCACGTTCAGTGGCCCTACGGGCCCGGGCATCCGGCTGGACTCCGGAGTCCGCGCCGGCTCCATTGTTGCGCCGCAGTTCGATTCGCTGCTGGCCAAGCTGGTCGTCACCGGCGCCGACCGTCAGCAGGCGCTCCGCCGGGCCCGCCGCGCCCTGGCGGAGATGGAGGTTACCGGCGTCGCAACCGTCCTGCCGTTCCACCGCGCCGTGGTCCAGGCGCCGGACTTCACCTCGGAAACCGGGCTCCGCATCCACACCCGGTGGATCGAAACGGACTTCGCGGGATCCATCCCGGCGGATCCGGAGTTCAGCACAACCGCTCCGGACGGTTCCAGGCGCACCATCACCGTCGATGTCGACGGCCGGCGCCTCGCCGTCGGTCTTCCCGCGGCCCTGCTGGACGGCTGGGCACGTTCCGGCGCGGGCCTGCCGGCAGGCGTTTCGATGGCCGGGCACACTTGGAAGGGGGAGCACGACGGCGGCGCCGCGGCTCCCGCTGTGGACCCCGGTGAGCTGCGGGCGGACATGGCGGGAACGGTGGTGAAGTGGCTCGTGGAGCCGGGCGCCGAAGTGGCGGCGGGGGACCCCGTCGTCGTCCTTGAAGCCATGAAGATGGAAACCCAGGTTGCCGCCCACCGCGGCGGCACCGTCACGGAGATCCGGGCGGAAGCGGGCGGCGTAGTGGGTGCCGGGGCAGTCCTGGCGACGATCGCGGGTTAATCGAGGAACATACGCGGAACCGTGGGAGGCCAACCCGCGGCTGCGCTTTCGCAGCGCTCAGAGGTTCTCTTCGGGCCGGGCGGTGAGGATCCGATTGGCGTTGACCTGCAGGATGCCGAGCGACTCCTGGATCAAGGGTGAGGCGATGCTGCCCCTGCGCACCGCGGCGACAATGCGGCGCGTGGGTTTCGCCTGACCGGTGATGCGCAGCCGAACCACGTTTTCGGCACCATGCAAAGGCGCCAGCCGGGGCAGCAGGCCGACGCCCAGCCCCGCACCCACGAACGCGATGTGGGTTTCCCATTCAACGGCCTCATGGGCAATCCGCGGTGTCACCCCGAGCGCCGTGAACGCCGCGGTGAAGAGGGAATGGTAGGTGGAACCGGCGGCCTCCGTGATCCAAGGTTCCGATGCCAGCTCTTCAAGCGTCGCGCTTTGGCGTGATGCCAGCGGATGGTCACCGGGAATGATCACGTCCAGTGGATCGTCGAGCAGGACTCTCTGCTCAAAGCGCGGATCGTCCTCACCATAACTGTCGGACTGCATGGCGACAATGACTGCAAGGTCGATTCGTTCCGCAACCAACAAGTCGAAGCAGCGGGCCGGATCAGCCTCAAGAACCTGCACCTCCAGCAGGGGGCGTGTCGAGCGCAGGGTGGCGGCCAAAGGCGCGAGCAACTGGGCGGCTGCAGAGGAGAATCCGCCGAGGCCAAAGTGGGTCTGCACCTGGTCGCCGGCCTCCATGGCTGCGGCGCGCAGGCTCTCCCACTGGGCAATGAGGGGATCCGATCCCGCCACGAGGAAGCGTCCCGTGGCGGTAAGCCGGACCCCCCGGCCGTCTTTCGTCAGCAGCTGCATTCCAAGCACGCGCTGGAGCTCCCGCAATTGCGCGGAGACGGCAGACGGAGAATAGCCCGTGAGCTCCGCGGTCGCGCCGATTGTGCCGCAGCGGGCGAACACACGGAGTGTGGTGAGCCTCGGATCTATCATGCATCAATTCTGCATGGTTATCTTCAAAATCTTGCGCTTTTGTTGCAGTTGATGTGTCCCTAATCTCATCATTACAAGTTCTCCGACCATGCCGTTAGCACCCGCGCACCCGTGGTCAACACGCAACACCCACTACCCATGCCTCCCGGGAGGAAACCCATGACCGCTCCAGTGAACGTGCCCCTCAATTCACGCGGAAAACTCGCTGCATCATTGCCTGCCGAGCAGCTGGCAGAAATTACCGCGTTGTTCGAGTTCCGGCGCACCGGCTACTCCCTCGATGCACCCTTCTACACCGATCGCTCAATCTTCGCCATCGACATGGAGGCTATTTTCGGCCAGCACTGGATCTTTGCTGCCAGCACCGCCGAACTGCCGGAACCGGGCGACTACGTCACGGTCGACTACGGGCCTTACTCCCTGATTGTGCTGCGCAACGACGACGGCGGCGTGAACGTGCTGCACAACGTATGCCGCCACCGCGGCGCCCGCGTTCTGACCGAAGCTGCCGGCTCCACCGGAAACCTGGTATGCGGCTACCACTCCTGGACCTACTCCCCGGAGGGCAACTTGATCCATGCCTCGTCCCCGGGGGAGACGAAGTTCGACAAGAACTGCTTTGCCCTCAAGCGCGCCCACGGCCGCGAGGTCGCCGGACTTATCTTCGTCTGCATTGCGGACGAACCGCCGGCGGACTTTGACGAAACCGCAAAGATTTTCGAGCCCTACCTGGCGCCCCACGATCTCTCGAAGACGAAAATTGCCTACCAGCAGAACATCATCGAAGAGGGCAACTGGAAGCTCGTCATGGAGAACAACCGCGAGTGCTACCACTGTGACGGCCACCCTGAGCTCGCCTGCTCCCTCTTCCCCACCTGGGGCCTCACGGAGGGGCTGATCCCGACCCACCTTGAGGAAGTGTGGGACCGGAACAAGGAGGCCCAGTCCTCCCTTGAGGAGCGTTGCCGCCGCTACGGCCTTCCCTACGAGGTGGTGGAGCAGCTTGACACGCGCATCGCGGGAATCCGCATCTCACGGGAATCACTCGATGGAGAGGGGGAATCGTTCTCCGCGGACGGGCGCAGGCTTTCCAAGAAGCTGCTGGGTGACTTGCCCGACTTCCGCCTTGGCCGCTGCTCGATGCACCTGCAGCCCAACAGCTGGTTCCATTTCCTCGGAGACCACGTCATCACGTTCGGCGTCTTCCCCATCAACGAACACCAGAGCCTGGTACGCACCACCTGGCTGGTGGCTGACGACGCCGTGGAAGGCGTCGACTACGACCTGGAGAAGCTCACCTACACCTGGAAGCAGACGAACCTGCAGGACAAGGCGTTCGTGGAGCTGTGCCAGCAGGGAGCCGGCAGTCCCGCCTACGAGCCCGGGCCCTACATGAAGAGCGAATACCAGGTCGAGGCATTCATCAACTGGTACGTGCAGCGCGTGCAGGAGCACTTGGCGTGATTGAACTCCTCACTGAAACGGCAATCCAGGAACCACAGCGTATCCGCGGTCTTGAGATGCCGTGGAACAGGGTGATGGGAAGCACTGAGACACCCGCCCGGGCAGCCCGTGCACTGGGTCCATGGCATCCGCAGGAGTTCATGGCCGAATGCGTCGAGACCGTTCCCGAGGCCGGCGCCATGATGACCTTCGTGTTCCGCCGATGCGACGGTGCGCCCCTGGCGTTCCGTGCCGGCCAGTACGTGAACGTCGCATTTCCCGTGAATGGCGAGGACCAGGAACCGGTGGACCGCAGCTACTCGCTGTCCAGCTCGCCCACCGAGCCGTGGACCTTCAGCATTACCGTCAAGTGCGACCCCACGGGACTGGTTTCGCCCTGGGTGCACGAGAACGTCAAACCCGGCACCGTTCTTGAGATGCTGGGACCGGTGGGAGCATTCCACCTGCCCGACGCCGACCGGCGGGCACGGTATCTCTTGCTTGCTGCAGGGGCAGGCATCACTCCCATCATGTCCATGGTGCGGACCATCCACTCCCTGCCCGGACACGCCGATGTTGTGGTCCTCTACCACGGCTCGGATGCCGGAGGCTTCGCCTTCCACCGGGAATTGGCCTACATCGCCTCCGTGGACTCGCGGGTCCAGGTCTACTACTCCCTGGGCGACCGCAGCGTGCCGGAGGGGTGGGGAGGGCTGAGTGGAAGGCTGACGGCGGCCATGCTCGAGGAGGTGGCTCCCGACGCCAACGGCCGCCAGGTGTACGCATGTGGTCCCGAGGGTTACCTGAACACGGCCACGGAGCTCCTCAAGAAGGTCGGTGTCGACGACACTTCCATTTACATGGAGTTCTTCTCGGGAGACCGCCAGACGCTCCTTGAATACCAGGCGGAGGTGGCGCTTGCAGCCGACGTGGCGGAGGAAATCGCCGAGGAAATCGCCGAATCCGCCGAGGACTACTTTGAAAGCCAGCCCGCCGCATTCGGGCTCTACGAGCCTGGCTACGACGCTGGCGGGACACTGCAGGCCTCCGGCCTGCCGCTGGAAATCGCCCACCCGGACACGCCCGGCTCCGACCCCTCCGCCGACAGCCCGGGAGGGGAGCCGGAAGCCGGTTCCCCTGATGCCTCGAGCTTCGACACGGTGGGAACGGGCAGCCTCACCATGTCCTTCATGCGTACCGGCATCAATGTGCGGATCGACCCCACCGAGCGCATCCTCGAAGTGGCCCAGCGCGCGGGCGTCAGGATCGGCGCGAACTGCAAGGAAGGCATGTGCGGCTCCTGCAAGGTCGTCAAGCTGTCAGGGGAGGTCGAGATGAACCATCAGGGCGGGATCCGGGCGCGGGAAATCTCTGCAGGCAAGTTCCTGCCCTGCTGCTCCGTGGCCCAGACGGACCTGGTGATCGATGCCTAGCCCCTGTTCCGGCCGGCTGTCAAGGCGCAGCCGGAACCCCTGAAATAGGGCTTAAGACTTCACAAAAACCTTGACACGCGACTGTGATACAGGCCACGCTGTTGCTTATTACGAGACGTGTTGATCTTTACGGAACAACCGCCAGTCAAAGAAAGCTGACTCTGATTACCGAATGCCAGGAAGTTCAACCTTCCGTCCGGCCCGGGGACGCCGGAGTACAACGCCATCCCATGAATTCAAACCAAAGGACTTGACATGGCTTTGAACAGCGACATCCGCCCGGATGCCCAACCCCCCCTTGAGCTGGAGGAGCCCACACTCGTTCCTGCACCGGAGCACGCTCCTTCCTCCCACGACTCCCACGACGCGGAGGACACCGAACAAATCATGCAGGAACTCCGCCAGACCAAGGCCGAACAGGCTGTGGCAGAACGGCGGAACCGTAGGCTTACCCTCGACAAGGCTACTTTCGGCATCACTGGTGTCCTCGCCCTTGCCTTTGTGGCCTGGGGCTTCCTGGGCCGGGACAGCCTGGCCGCCACCTCAACACTCGCCCTGGACTGGGTCATGGAGTACACCGGCTGGCTCTTTATGGTCCTGGCCTCGCTGTTCGTTGTTTTCGTCCTCTGGCTGGCCCTGGGCAAGTGGGGCAACATCCCCCTCGGCAAGGACGGCGAAAAGCCCGAGTTCCGCACCGTTTCATGGATCGCCATGATGTTCGCGGCCGGAATGGGCATCGGCCTGATGTTCTACGGTGTTGCCGAGCCGCTCTACCACTACATTTCGCCGCCGCCCGGCACCGTGGACGGACGGACCCCCGCAGCCATCCAGACGGCCATGGCCACCTCCATCTTCCACTGGACGCTGCACCCGTGGGCGATGTATGCGGTCGTTGGCATCGCCATGGCCTACGGCACATACCGCCTGGGCCGCCGGCAGCTGATCTCGGCAGCGTTCACGTCGCTGTTCGGCATCAGGACGGTGGAAGGCCCGGTGGGCAAGTTCATCAACATCCTGGCGATCTTTGCCACGCTGTTCGGCACGGCCGCTTCCCTGGGCCTCGGCGCACTCCAGATCGGCAGCGGACTGACGTCCAACGGGTGGATCGGCGAGATCGGCACACCTGTCCTGGTGGCCATCGTTGCCATCCTGACCGCCTGCTTCGTCGCCTCGGCAGTGTCCGGCATCAGCCGCGGCATCCAGTGGCTGTCCAACATCAACATGGTCCTCGCCGTGATCCTGGCGCTGATCGTCTTCGTGGCCGGGCCCACCCTGTTCATCCTCAACCTCATTCCAGCCGCAGTGGGCGACTACGCCAGGGACCTGGCCGAAATGTCCTCGCGGACCGAAGCAGTGGGGGACGAGGCGCTGCGCACCTGGATGTCCGGCTGGACCATCTTCTACTGGGCCTGGTGGGTTTCCTGGACGCCGTTCGTGGGCATGTTCATCGCCAGGATCAGCCGCGGCCGCACCATCCGGCAGTTCGTCACCGGCGTCCTGCTGGTTCCCAGCATCGTGAGCGTCATCTGGTTCGGGATCTTTGGCGGCTCGGCCTTCAAGGTCCAGGAAGAGGCGGACAAAGCGGGCACCCCGGGCCTGGTGTCCATGGCCAGCGGAACACCCTCCATCGACTTCGACGGAGCCCTGTTCGACCTGGTCCGGAACATGTCCATGCCTGCCTGGCTGACCGCGGCCGTTATTGTCCTCGCCATGGTCCTGGTGGCCATCTTCTTCATCACCGGTGCCGACTCGGCGTCGATCGTCATGGCGTGCCTGAGCTCCAACGGGTCCTCCGACCCGAAGCGCGGACTGGTCATCTTCTGGGGGCTGCTCACAGGCGCAGTAGCCGCCGTGATGATGCTGGCCGGCGGTGATGAGCCTTCGGAGGCGCTATCCGGCCTGCAACGCATCACCATCGTGGCCGCCCTGCCGTTCGTGCTGGTCATGCTGCTGCTCTGTTTCGCCCTGGTCAAGGACCTGCGGCGGGACCCGCTGTCCCTGCGGCGGCGGTTGGCCGACTCCGTAGTGGAGCGCGCCATCCGTACCGGGGTAGACCAACATGGCGGCGTCCAGTTCGACCTCGTCACCAAGCATGAATGCGGCGAACGCTGCCCGGACGGCACCTGCCGGGGAGACAGTCCGGGCAGTGATGCAACCAGCAGCGATTCCCCGAAAGCCGGCACCGCCGCCGGCGAACCCGTCGACGCCATTAAACCGGCACCCACACTTTAGGAGCACACCATGACCATCGTTATCGAGAACATCCCGTCAGTCAGCGCCACTGCTGGCGCCCCCGCCGGCAGTACCGCCGCAGCCGCCGCTGCAACGGCGGGCCCCACCACGCGCCAGGCCCAGTTCGTCCTTACCCTGTCCTGCCCGGAGCAGCCCGGCATCGTCCGGGCAGTCACGGCCTTCCTGGCGGACCGCGGCTTCGACATCGTGGAGCACCAGCAGTTCGACGACCACGTCAGCGGCAAGCTCTACCTCCGCACGGCCTTCACTCTTGGCTCCGACATCCACCAGGAGAACGGGCTCAACCACCAGGACGTGGAAAGCCTCAGCTCGGCCTTTGCGCCCATCGCCGGGGAGTTCGCCATGGACTTCACCATCAACGACGGACGGCCGCAGCGGCTGCTGGTGATGGTCTCGAAGTTCGGCCACTGCCTTAACGACCTCATCTTCCGGTGGCAGGCCGGGAGCCTTGGTGCGGAGATCGCCGTCGTGGTTTCCAACCATGAGGACCTGCGTCCTATGGCGGAAGCCGCCGGGCTGCCCTTCATCCACGTCCCGGTGACGTCGGCCACCAAGCCCGAAGCCGAGGCCCGGCTCCTGGAACTGGTGGCCGAGTACAACGCGGACCTGGTGGTCCTGGCCCGCTACATGCAGGTCCTGTCCAACGATCTGTGCGAGAGCCTCCGTGGCCGCGCCATTAACATCCACCATTCCTTCCTCCCCGGCTTCAAGGGCGCCAAGCCGTACCACCAGGCCTATGACCGCGGAGTGAAGCTCGTCGGGGCCACCGCCCACTACGTGACGGCAGACCTGGATGAGGGACCCATCATCGAGCAGGAGGTGTTCCGGGTGGACCACAGCCTCGACGCGGACGCCCTGGTGACCGTGGGCCGTGACGCCGAAACACAGGCGCTGGCCCGGGCCGTCAAATGGCACTGCCAGCACCGGGTCCTGCTCAACAACACCCGCACCGTCGTCTTCCGCTAACGCCAACGCCCGCAAGTTAAACAGGAGAACTACTTATGAGCGCATCACCACGCGTTGTCATTATCGGCGCCGGCATTGTCGGAACCAACCTTGCCGACGAACTCGCCACCCGCGGCTGGACCAACATCACGGTGGTGGAACAGGGCCCGCTGGAACTTGCCGGCGGCTCCACGTCTCACGCTCCGGGCCTGGTGTTCCAGAACAACCCGTCACGGACCATGACCGAATTCGCCACCTACACGGTGAACAAGCTGCTGGCCCTGAGCAAAGACGGCCAGTCCTGCTTCAATCAGGTGGGCGGCCTGGAACTGGCAACCACCCCCGAGCGCCTGGCCGACCTCAAACGCAAGATGGGCGTCATGACTTCCTGGGGCGTCGAAAGCCGGATTGTCGACGCCGACGAATGCGAAAAGATCTACCCCCTCCTGAACACCGGCAAGCTCACCGGCGGCCGCGAAGTCCTGGGCGGCCTGCTCATCCCCACCGACGGCCTGGCCCTGGCCGCCCGTGCGGTGCAGCTGCTGATCGAGCGCTGCAGCGAGCGTGGCGTGAACTTCCTCGGCTCCACTACGGTGACCGGCATCGCCCAGGAGGGCGGCAAGGTGACCGGGGTCGAGACCGGCAACGGATTGATCCCGGCGGACATCGTGGTGTCCTGCGCAGGTTTCTGGGGCCGTGAACTCGGAAAGATGGTGGGGCTGGAAGTCCCGCTGCTGCCGCTGGCCCACCAGTACGCCATCAGCGAGCCGCTGCCCGAACTCGAGGGCGTCAACGAGCTCCCCAAGGGTGCCAGCAAGCCAATCCTGCGCTACCAGGACAAGGACCTGTACTACCGCGAATGGGGCGACCGCATCGGCATCGGCAGCTACGCCCACCGCCCCATGCCGGTGGACATGTCCGCCCTGCCGAAGGTCTCCGCAGAGGAGATGTCGGACCACCGCATGCCCTCCCGCCTGGAGTTCACCCTGGAAGACTTCCTGCCCGCGTGGGAGGACAGCCAGGACCTGCTGCCGGCACTGCGCAGCTCCTCGATCCAGGACGGCTTCAACGGCATCTTCTCCTTCACTCCGGACGGCGGCCCGCTCATGGGTGAGGCGCCTGAGCTTTCCGGCTTCTTCGTGGCCGAGGCTGTGTGGGTGACGCACTCCGCAGGTGTGGCCAAGGCGATGGCGGAGCTGCTGGTGGACGGCCACCCCCAGACGGACCTGCACGGCTGCGAGCTCACCCGCTTCGAGAAGGTGCAGACCTCCGATGCATACGTCAGCGAGACATCCCAGCAGAACTTTGTAGAGATCTACGACATCCTGCACCCGCTCCAGCCCAAGGAATCTCCAAGGGACCTGCGCGTGAGCCCGTTCAACGTCCGCCAGAAGGAACTGGGAGCGTTCTTCCTGGAGTCCGCCGGCTGGGAGCGGCCGCACTGGTTCGAGGCCAACCGCGGCCTGCTTGAGGAGCTGCCGGCCGAGTGGCAGGCGCCGGAGCGCGACCCCTGGTCCGCTATGTTCTCTTCCCCCATCTCCGCCGCCGAGGCGTGGAAGACGCGTACCGCCGTCGCACTTTTCGACATGACGCCGCTGAAGCGGCTGTCCGTGGTGGGCCCGGGCGCGCAGGCGCTGCTGCACCGGCTCAGCACGGGCAACATTGCCAAGAAGCCGGGTGCCGTGACCTACTGCCTGCTGCTGGAGCACGACGGCGGCATCCGCAGTGACGTGACGGTCGCACGGCTGGCGGAGGAGGACTTCCAGCTGGGTGTCAACAGCAACGTGGACTTCGACTACCTCCGGGTGGAGGCCCGGAAGCAGTCCGCTGCCGACCCAAGCCAGTGGGTGCATGTCTCCGACATCACCGGCAGCACCTGCTGCATCGGGCTGTGGGGCCCGCTGGCACGCGAAGTGATCGGCAAGGTCAGCTCGGACGACCTCACCAACGACGGCCTGAAGTACTTCCGGACCAAGGAAATCTCCGTGGGCGGCATCCCGGTCACCGCCATGCGCCTCTCCTACGTGGGTGAGCTCGGCTGGGAGCTCTACACGACTGCCGAGTACGGGCTGAAGCTCTGGGACCTGCTATTCGAGGCGGGCCAGGAGCACGGCATCATCGCCGCCGGCCGCGGCGCGTTCAACAGCATGCGGCTCGAGAAGGGCTACCGGCTGTGGGGCACGGACATGACGTCCGAGCACCACCCGTACGAGTCCGGGCTGGGCTTCTCGGTGGCCAAGGACAAGACCGGCTTCGTGGGTTGTGACGCCCTTGCGGCACGCAAGGAGCAGCCGGGCACGCGTGCGCTGCGCTGCCTGACGGTCGACGACGGCACGTCCATCGTGCTGGGCAAGGAACCGGTGTACGTGGCCGGTTCTGCTGCCGGGTACGTGACGAGCGCCGCCTACGGCTACTCCGTCCACAAGCCGATCGCCTACGCCTGGCTGCCCGCCTCGGTGTCCGTCGGTGATTCGGTGGAGATTGAGTACTTCGGGAAGCGCATCGCTGCCACCGTCACCCCCGAGCCGCTCTTCGACCCGGGCATGGAGCGCCTCCGCGGCTAGTTCGGAACCTGGATTGAGGTCTCAACCGGGGGCTGCCAGACTGGCAGCTCCCGGTTTTCCGCGTGCCCGCTCCTTCCCCGCAAAAATGTCACACCCTCCCACCATGATGGGTATATGGCGAAAGCGGCGGTGGTGAAGGCGTTTGAGGACATCACTGCCGCTCTTGCCGTGCTCAATGCGGAGGCGGGTGGGTGCGGTTCCGAGCTGTTCTCGGCTGCTGATCCCTTGGCCGGGCTGGCCGATGGCTGCTTGGACATCCTTGCCGGGGCCGCCGGCGTCCAGGCCCGAATCGCTGGATTGGTGGCCAACGCTGCAGGGACATACGCCAATACTGCACGGGCGGCCGCTCCTTCGGACATGCCCGCCCAGGCGCTCGAAATGGCTATCGCCGCGGAGATCAGCTCTGTCATGGCCATCGGTGACCGGGCGGCGGGCGCCCTGCTGGCCCGGTCCCACGCCCTGGCCACCTCCCTGCCCCGCACGTTTGCAGCCCTTCACAACGGGACGGTCTCCTGGCAGCACGCCACAGTCATGGTGGACGAGGCCGCCACCCTTGACCCCGCAGGCGCCGCCGCCCTGGAAGCCCACTTCCTGGACCCGGACACACCAAGACCAGCCACGGCCGCCCCGATCGGCGAGATGCCCGCCTACCGGTTCCGGGCCAAAGCCCGGACCTGGCGGGAACGCCACCACGCCGACTCCATCGAAAAACGCCACGCCAGGGGTATGGCTGACCGGCGGGTCGAATACCGGCCCGACCAGGACGGCATGGCCTGGCTCGCCGCCTACCTGCCCGCCCACCAGGCCACCGCGATCTGGAACCGGCTCACCGCCATCTCCCGGGGGATGCAGGGACCGGACGAGGCCCGCACCCTGACCCAGCTCCGCACTGATCTCTATGCCAAGTGGCTCCTCGCCAGCGGAGGCAGCGGGACTGCCTCGCCCCGGGCCGAGGTCCTGGTCACCGTGCCCGTGTTCTCCCTGCTGGGCCTCACCGGAGAACCGGCCATGCTGGACGGGTACGGGCCCATCCCGGCGTCCATGGCCCGGGATCTCGTCGCCGGCGGTGCGAACTCCTTCTACCGGGTGCTGGTGGACCCGCGGGACGGGGCGCCGCTGGAAATCGGCCGTACCAGCTACCGGGTGAGCAAGGCGATGCGGAACTGGCTCAGGCTGCGGGACGGCAAATGCCCCTTCCCCGGCTGCAGCAACCACTCCATGGACAACGAGGCCGACCACCTCCTCGCCTGGCACAACGGCGGCACCACCGGGGTATCGAACCTCGGACAGCCCTGCCCGAAACACCACAAACTCCGGCACACCAGCGGCTGGAAACCCACCCCCGCCACCAAGGACGAACCACCCGGCTGGACCTCACCCACCGGCCGGCACTACAAAAGCGAACACCAAGACTGGGAACCACCCCACTGGCCCCAACAATCAGGGTCCGTGACTAGCGAATCAGAAGCCGTGACCGGCGGGCCGCCGGACTATGCCTACATCGGGCTGTCCCCGGGAGAAGAAGCCCTGGAACGGTTCCTGCACGCCCCGCCCGCCTGAACGGACACGGATCCTGCCTGAGTTCTGAAAGCCGGACCAAGCGGGGCTCACCCCCCCCGTGCCCCGGGGTGTCATGCGCTCATTTGCCGCTGCGCTGCGCTGCAACTGCGCTGCGCTGCGCGGCACTGCGCGGCACCTGCGCCGCCTTGCACCTGCGCCGCCCTGCCCTTGCCGTTGCTTCCTGCCAGTGCTTGGCTGTTGGGATGGCTGATGAAGAGATTTCCAAGAACGTTCCTTCCGACGAGCACCTGCGGAAGGATGTCGCGCCCGACGCTGCGGAAGAACCTCAAGGTTCCAGCGGCTTTACGCCCGGGCAGACCAACGCCGGGCAGCAGGTGGCCGGGCTGGCATCGGCCGGCGGCTACGGCAAGGACCTGGATCCCGAGGCCGAGCCTGACGGCACCAACCCGGTGTAGGCACTAACCAAAGAAATGGCGACGGCGACACCCGGCACGTGCCGAATGTCGCCGTCGTCGTAATGCCTGTAGAGGCGGCCGCGCGACTACAGCGCTGCGGCCGGCTCCAGTTCCTCTGAAGAAACCTGGGCGGCGTCTTCGGCACGGTGCGGTTCAAAGCGGACGAACATGGCTTTGAAGCCGGGGGTATTGGAGACGCGGGCCACGTTTTCCTTGTGGACCAGGGCGTTGGCCTCGGGGAAGTACGCGGCGGCGCAGCCCTTGGCTGTGGGGTAGGCCACCAGCCGGAACTTGTCCGCTTTCCGGTCGTGGCCGCGGAAGGTGCTGACCACGTCCACCAGGTCCCGGTCCTCGAAGCCGAGCTCGGCCAGGTCTTCGGGGTGGATGAGGATGACGCGGCGGCCGCCGGAGATGCCGCGGTAGCGGTCGTCCAGGCCGTAGTAGGTGGTGTTGTACTGGTCGTGGCTGCGGATGGTCTGCAGCACCAGGTGCCCGTCCGGCGGGGTGAGGTACTCCAGCGGGCTGACCGTGAACCGGCCGCGGCCAATGTCGGTCTTGAAGGAACGGGTGTCGCGCGGCGGGTTGGGCAGCACGAACCCGTTCTTGGTGCGGACCCGGGCGTTGAAATCCTCGAAGCCGGGCAGGACGCGGGCAATGTGGTCGCGGATCACGTCGTAGTCCTCGGCCATGGCCTTCCAGTCCACGGAATGGTCCGGGCCGAAAGTGGCTTCGGCCATGCGGGCCACGATGACCGGTTCGGAGAGCAGGTGCTCGGAGACAGGCTTCAGCCTGCCCTGGGTGGAGTGGACCACGGACATGGAGTCCTCCACGGACAGGAACTGGGCGCCGTTCGGGTGTTTGTCGTCCTTGTCCGTCCGGCCCAGCGTGGGCAGGATCAGAGACGTGCGGCCGTGGACGATGTGGGAGCGGTTGGGCTTGGTGGAAATGTGCACCGTCAGTCCGATCCGCTGCATCCCGGCTTCCAGCGTTTCCGTGTCGGAGCAGGCCAGCGAAAAGTTCCCGCCCATGGACACAAACACGTCCACCTCGTCGCGTTCGAAGGCTTCCATGGCTTCGACGGCGTCGTAGCCGTGGTGCCGCGGGGAAGTGATCCCGAACTCCGTATCCAACGCCTCGAGGAGCCATTCCTTGGGTTTTTCCCAGATGCCCATGGTCCTGTCGCCCTGGACGTTGGAGTGCCCGCGGACGGGGCAGGCGCCGGCGCCGGGCTTGCCGAAGTTGCCCTGCAGGAGCAGGACGTTGACCATTTCCTTGATGGTGTCCACCGAATGCGGCTGCTGCGTGACGCCCAGGGCCCAGCAGAAGATGGTGGCCTTGGACTTGATGAGCATCCCGGCCACGGTTTCGATCTGTTCGCGGGAGAGGCCGGTGGCCTTCTCGGTCTCCGCCCAGTCCAGCTCCCGGCGGGCCTGGCGGTAGGCATCGAACCCGTCCGTCTGCGCCTCCACGAAGGAACGGTCGACGACGGTCCCCGGGTTGCGCTCTTCCTCGGCCAGCAGCAGGTGGCCGAGCGCCTGGAAGAGGGCGAGGTCCCCGCCCACCTTGATCTGCAGGTACTCATCGGCCAGGGGCGTGCCGCCGCCCACCACGCCGGAGACGGTCTGCGGGTCCTTGAAGTTGAACAGGCCGGCCTCGGGCAGCGGGTTGACCGCCACTACCTTGCCGCCCTTGTCCTTGCATTCCTTAAGCGCGGACAGCATACGGGGATGGTTGGTTCCGGGGTTCTGCCCCACGACGAAGATCAGCTCGGAATCATGGATGTCATCCAGCGAGACGGTGCCCTTGCCGATGCCGATCGTGGGATTCAGGGCCGAACCCGAGGACTCGTGGCACATGTTGGAGCAGTCCGGCAGGTTGTTCGTGCCGATGGCCCGTGCGTAGAGCTGGTACATGAACGCGGTCTCGTTCGCGGTGCGCCCGGAGGTGTAGAAGACGCAGCGGTCCGGAGTTGAAGCCCGGACGTGTTCTCCGATCAGCTCGAATGCCTCGGCCCACGAGATCGGCGAGTAGTGGGTCTCGCCGGCCCGGATCACCATCGGCTCACTCAGCCGGCCCTGGTTGCCCAACCAGTACTCGGTCTTGGTAGAGAGCTCGGCGATGGAGTGCTTTGCCCAGAATTCGGCACCCACGGTGCGGAGGGTGTTCTCCTCGGCCACGGCCTTGGCGCCGTTCTCGCAGAACTCGGCCGCCTTGCGCTTCTTGTCCGATTCCGGCCACGCACAGCCGGGGCAGTCGAAGCCGCCGCGCTGGTTCAGCCGCAGCAGCGAATGGGCCGTACGCGCCACCCCGGCCTGGGCCACGGCGCGCTCCAGTGCCACCATCACGGCCTTGACGCCCGCTGCCTCTGCCTTGGGTTTGTGGACCTCGAGGTTGTCCTCATTGATGTCCGCGACGGGGGCGGGCTGTTTCCCGAACTTCATTGTCCCAACTTCCTTACCGGCATTCTTGGTGTTTGTTCTGTGTTGCCTGGGCGTCATGAAGGCGCGCCGGCATTCCAGGCGCGCCAGTTGGCACCTTAGCCGATTTCGACGGTTACTGCGCGATCCCGCCCAGGGTGTCCTGCTCTGCGGCAATGGTGGTGTTGTCGCCGTGGCCGGTGCGGACCACTGTCTCCGGCGGGAGGGTGAGCAGCCGTTCGCGGATGGAGGCCAGGATGGTGGGGTAGTCGCTGTAGGAGCGCCCGGTGGCGCCGGGGCCGCCGTTGAACAGCGTGTCGCCGGTGAAGACGGTCCCTTCGCTCTCCAGGTAGAAGCAGGTGGAGCCGGGGGAGTGCCCGGGGGTGTGGATCGCCCGCAGGGCCGCCCCGCCCACCTCGAAGAGGTCGCCGTCGTTCAGTTCCCGGTCCGGCTTCGTGTCCGGGTAGACCTGTTCCCAAAGGACAAGGTCCTGGGGGTTGAGGTAGATCGGGGCGCCGACGGCGTCAGCGACCTCGCGGGCGGCGCCGATGTGGTCGTTGTGGGCATGGGTCTGCAGGATGGCAAGGACCTTGCGGCCCCGGACCTGGTTGATGATCGCGGACGCATCGTGCGGGGAATCGATGATCACGCATTCTTCGTCGTTGCCCACGATCCAGACGTTGTTGTCCACGTCCCAGGTGCCGCCGTCGAGCGAAAACGTGCCCGAGGTGACCAGGTTCTCGATCCGGACGCCCATCAGGAACCCGCCACCGGCAGTTCGACGACGGAGCGGAGCACTTTGCCTTCGTGCATTTTCTCGAAGGCTTCCTCTACCTGGTCGATGCTGATGCGCTCGGAGACGAAGGCATCCAGGTCCAGGTTGCCCTGCTTGTAGTGGGAGACGAGCATCGGGAAGTCGCGGGAGGGCAGGCAGTCGCCGTACCACGAGGACTTCAGCGATCCGCCCCGGCCAAAGACGTCCAGCAGCGGCAGTTCCAGCTGCATGGCCGGCGTCGGGACGCCCACCAGCACCACGCGGCCGGCGAGGTCGCGGGCGTAGAACGCCTGCTTGTAGGTTTCGGGACGGCCGACGGCGTCAATCACCACATCGGCTCCGTTGCCTCCCGTGAGGGCGCGGATGGCCTCGATGGGATCCTCCTTGCTGGAATCAATCCCGTGCGTGGCGCCCAGCGACTTGGCCATGTCCACCTTGTTCGCGTCAATGTCCACAGCGATGATCGTGGTAGCGCCGGCCAGCTTGGCGCCGGCGATCGCGGCGATGCCCACGCCGCCGCAGCCGATCACCGCTACGGACTCGCCCCGCTTTACCTCGCCGGTGTTGATGGCGGCGCCGATGCCTGCCATCACGCCGCACCCCAGCAGCCCAACGGCGGCAGCATCAACCTCGGGGTCCACTTTGGTGCATTGTCCAGCGGCAACGAGGGTCTTCTCGGCGAAGGCGCCGATGCCCAGGGCAGGGGAGAGTTCGGTGCCGTCCTCGAGCGTCATTTTTTGGGTGGCGTTGGCGGTGTTGAAGCAATACTGCGGCTGGCCCTTGGCACAGGCACGGCATTCACCGCACACGGCGCGCCAGTTCAGGATCACCCGGTCACCGGGGGCGATGGATGTGACACCGTCACCCACGGCGGACACAACACCCGTGGCCTCATGGCCCAGGAGGAAGGGGAAGTCATCGTTGATGCCGCCCTGCTTGTAGTGCAGGTCCGTGTGGCAGACGCCGCAGGTCAGGATATCGACGAGCGCCTCACCCGGGCCCGGATCCGGAACCAGGATGGTCTCCACTGACACCGGAGCGTTCTTTTCCTTGGCTATGACGGCCTTGACTTTGTGAACCATGTTTCCCGTGTTCCTTTCGTTGGGCCGGACGAACGTCCCGGCCCGACTATCAATTCTAGGAGCTGCGGCTCCTCCGGGCGGCTACCCAAAGGGGTGGGTGCGACCCCCAAAAGGATGGTTTGCTGCCCGCCTAATCCTTCTGGCATATCCCTAAATCAATTGCGTATTACACAACATGATGCGTATAGCGCCTATTCGAAATATGTCATTGGGCCTGAAAAGTGTCAACAGAGCACTTGGCTGCGCCGCGCTGCCCACGCCCGCAGGGGCAGCGCGGGCACGTACTGCAACCCTATTGCATTGCGAGCAACGCACCGTCATGGACCCTCAGGACCCAAGCTTTTCGTATTGTAACGCCTCAGCCAGAAGAACAGAGATATCGCACGTGCTGAAAACCCTTGACTGTGGTGGCCGTCACGCCTATTCTGGTGCAACAGCGTTGCGCTGAATGCAACCACAAACACTTTGGTGGATACATGAGTAACGAAACTTCTTCCCCCGCCCGTGAGCGGGATGCTGGCCCGGAGTCGAATGGAAACCCTTCCCTCAACCCCAGGCCTGCTGACAATGCCGTCAGCAAGGAAACACGCCGCCGCGTCATTGCGGCCAGCTTCATCGGCAACTTCGTTGAATGGTTCGACTACGCCGTTTACGGTTACTTGGCCGTCACCATCGCAACAGTCTTCTTCCCGGAATCCGACCCCCAGACCGGGCTTCTGCTGACCTTCGCCCTGTTTGCCATTTCATTCCTGGTGCGCCCGCTCGGCGGGTTCGTCTGGGGCCACATCGGCGACAAAGTTGGCCGGCGGACAGCCCTCTCGCTGTCGATCCTGATAATGTCCGGCGCAACTTTCTGCATCGCGCTGATTCCGGGATACGGCACCATCGGCATCTGGGCGCCCATCCTGCTCCTGGTCATCAGGGTGATCCAGGGCTTCTCTGCCTCGGGCGAGTACGCGGGAGCATCGGCCTTCCTGGTGGAGTACGCCCCCGCCAACAAGCGGGGCCTGTACGCCGCGGTCGTTCCCGCCAGCACCGCAGCCGGCCTGCTCCTCGGTTCACTGATCGCCGGCCTGCTGACCACGCTGCTCGCTGCCGACGCGATGCAGAGCTGGGGCTGGCGGCTGCCGTTCCTCCTGGCCGCCCCGATGGGCCTGATCGGCCGGTACATCCGGACAAAGCTCGAGGACACTCCGGTGTTCCGCGATCTGGAGGCCCACGACCACGCCGCCAAGGCGCCCGTTTCCAGCCTCTTCCGCAACCACTGGCGGCAACTGCTCCAGGCCGTCGGGGCCGTACTGCTCAACGCCGTCGGCTTCTACGTGATCCTCAGCTACATGCCCACCTACCTGTCCTCGGAACTGGGCCTTGGCGAAACCGAATCATTCCTTGCCACAACCATCGCGCTGGTCACGTACATCGGCTTCATCTTCCTCACCGGCATGCTCTCGGACCGGTACGGGCGCAAGAAGGTGCTGATCACCGCATCAGTCGCCTTCATCGTCCTGACCGTTCCCGCGTTCGCACTGCTCGGGACCGGCAACTTCCTGGTGATCGTCCTGGTCCAGATCCTGCTGGGCGCCATGCTCACCCTCAATGACGGAACGCTCCCCAGCTTCCTGGCGGAAATGTTCCCCACCCGGGTTCGCTACAGCGGCTTTGCCGTCAGCTTCAACCTCTCCAACGCCCTCTTCGGCGGCACCGCCCCGTTCATGGCGACGCTCCTCATCGCCGCAACCGCAAACGACCTGGCGCCGGCCTGGTACCTCGTCGCTGCCGCCGTCGTTTCCCTCATCGCCGTGGCACTCTCCAGGGAAACCTGCAAAGAGCCCCTGCGGCATGAATAGCTTCCGTCCCTACCGAACCACCTGCACATCGAAAATGCACCAGAGAAAGGCATCGCCACGATGACCATCACCACCGAGAACGCCACCACCGTCGCCGAACTCGAGCGCACCAAGATCCTCAAGAACGGCGAGAAGGTCAGCCTCACGTTCTCCGACGCCGAGTTCGAACGCCGGCTCGCAGGGCTCCGGCGGATCATGGCGGAGAAGGAACTGGACGCCGTCGTCCTCACCAGCTACCACTCCATCAAGTACTACTCGGACTTCCTGTTCACCACCTTCGGCCGTTCCTACGGCATGGTGGTCACCAAGGATGACACCGTCACCGTTACCGCCAATATCGACGCCGGCATGCCTTGGCGCCGCAGCTACGGCGACAACATCGTCTACACGGACTGGCGCCGGGACAACTACATCTTCGCCATCCAGGAAGTCCTGCGGAGCCGCGGCATCAACCCCCGCCGCCTCGGCGTCGAGGATGATTCGCTCCCGCTGGACAACCGCAACAAGATCCAGGCAGCCTTCCCGTCCGCAGCCCTGGTGGACGTAGCCCAGGCCGCCATGCGCCAGCGCATGATCAAGTCCGCCGAGGAAATCGAAGTCATCAAGCACGGTGCCCGGATCGGTGACCTGGGCGGCGAAGCCATCCGCAACGCCATCACCGCGGGGATCACCGAGTACGAGGTCGCGCTGATCGGCACCGAGGCCATGGTCCACGAGATCGCCCGGACCTTCCCCGACTCCGAAATCCGCGATACCTGGGTCTGGTTCCAGTCCGGCATCAACACCGACGGCGCCCACAACTGGGCCACCACCCGCAAGATCCAGGAACACGACATCCTGTCCCTGAACTGCTTCCCCATGACTTCCGGCTACTACACCGCCCTGGAGCGCACACTGTTCTACGGCGAGCCGGACGCCCGGTCCCTGGAACTGTGGAACATCAACGTGGAAGTCCACAAGCGCGGCCTCGAACTGATCAAACCCGGCGCGGTCTGCAAGGACATCGCCGCCGAACTCAACGAGATCTACGTCGGGTACGGACTCCTGGCCAACCGCACTTTCGGCTACGGACACTCCTTCGGCGTCCTCAGCCACTACTACGGCCGGGAAGCCGGGCTGGAACTCCGCGAGGACATCGACACCGTCCTGGAGCCGGGCATGGTGGTCTCCATGGAACCGATGATCACCGTCCTGGACGGCCAGCCGGGCGCCGGCGGCTACCGCGAACACGACATCCTGGTGGTAGGTGAGGATGGCGCGGAGAACATCACCAAGTTCCCGTTCGGCCCCGAGTACAACATCGTCGGTGCCTAGCCTTCCAGGAACGAAACCCCGGAAGCGGCGCCATCCGCGTGGCGCCGCTTCCGGCCTCCCTTAGGGAATGATGGGTACCACCATGAGTGCAACAGAACCCGAGACCACAGGCAACGGCGACAGCAAGGGCGCGTCCGTCATCGTCAACGCCATCGCCGTCCTTCGGACCTTCTCGGCGGACGAGCCGCTGCTCGGCGTCACCGAAATTGCCAACCGCGTGGGGCTTCACAAAAGCACCGTCTCCAGGATCCTGGCCACCTTTGAACAGGAGCACCTGGTGGAGCGGGACCCGGAGACGCGCCGCTTCCGGCTGGGCCTGGGCTTGATTGCCGTCGCCGGGCCGCTCCTCGCCGAACTTGAGGAGCGCCGCGTCGCCTACCCGGTTCTCCGGGAGCTGTCCGAGCAAACCGGCGAAACCAGCGCGCTCATGGTGTGGAGCGGTGACGAATCCATTTGCGTGGAGCAGATCGCCAGCCACCACCAGATCAAGCACACCACCCCGCTGGGAGCCCGGTACAGCGACGCCCTCAGTTCCTCGGTTCAGGTCTTCCTCGCCCAGGAACCGGAGGAAAGGGTCCGCTCCCTGCTCAGCAGCGGGACGATCAGTTACCCCGGCCTGGACGAATCCAGCCTGGATGCCTACCTGGTCCGGCTGAAGGACGACCTCCGTCGAGGCTGGGCCGTCAACTACGGGGAAACCTCCATCGATGAAGTGGGACTGGCGGCCCCCGTATACGACCACCGCGGTGAGGTGGTGGCTGCCGTCCTCATTCCCGCGCCGCGGTTCAGGGTTTCCGCGGAGCGGCTTCAGGCCTTGGGGGAATCGTGTGCGGCCGCGGCCGCCAAGGTCACTGCACGCCTGGGCGGCAGGCCCCGCGAAGCCTCCGGGCACATCCCCGGCCAGCGGCAGGGCAGACAATAAAGCTTGCAGTTTCAAGTAACCAAAAAGCGGGCAGGCCCGGGGCTCCTGGGCCTGGGCCTGGCTGTCGTCAGTTTCCGGCAGGCCCGCCTACGACGGCGCCAACCCCCAAGGCCGCCACGTAGACTGGCAGGATGCGGTTGGTAGCAAGCGACATTGACGGAACGATCCTCGGCCACGACGGAAAAATCAGCGACCGTACCGTCCGCGCCTTCCACGCTTGCCGGGACGCCGGCGTCGAACTCGTTTTTGTCACCGGCCGTCCGCCGCGCTGGCTGCACCCGCTGCAGGACCGGCTCGGCCACACGGGAACCGTCATCTGCTCCAACGGCGCCGTGGTCTGGGACCTTGAGGCGGACAAGCTGGTCTCTGCCCGCACCTTGACCATCGATGCCGTGCTGGAGGTGCGCCGCGTCATCAAGCGGCTGCGCCCCGCCGCCCTGTTCGCCGCCGAAACGCTGACCGGGTTCCATCTGGAGCCCGGCTTCATCGAAAACGGCTCCAGCGAGCTGCTCTCCGAATTCACCCCGGCGCCGCTTGCCCAAACGCTGGCAGCGGACGACGCCGTGGTGAAGTTCCTGGCCATTGTCCGCGAGGGCACCGCAGATGACTTCCTCGCGGAGGTGGCTCCCGCCGTCGAACACCTCGCGTCCGCCACGCACTCATCGCCGGGCGTGTCCATGCTCGAGCTCGCGGTTCCCGGGGTCAACAAGGCTGTCACCCTGGCCGAATACGCGGCCAGCCTGGGAATCGGCGCCGCGGACGTGGTGGCATTCGGAGACATGCCCAATGACATCGAGATGCTCCGCTGGGCAGGCCAGGGCTACGCCATGGCCAGCGGCCACCCTGAAGCAATCCGCGCGGCAGGGCAGCAGGCCCCGCATTTTGACGACGACGGCGTGGCCCAGGTCCTGGAAGCACGGCTCGCCTCGCTGGGTGTCCACCTGTCCTGATTCCCGCCGGCGACGCCTGCCGCGCCGTTTACACAGCTGGCGCTCACCTCGCGTTCATCTTTGCTCCTTAACGTAGGTGGCGGAGAGCCCAACCTCTCCGATCTGGCACAGGGGGAAGCAATGGGAAGAAAAGCGAAGCTTGGAAATACTGAGGCGCCGCTCCGCGAGGCCGCGCCTGCTCCGCATTGGAAGAAGCTGCGGCAGGGCGACCCCGTCCGCGTCCTCCTGGCCCCGGGTTTTGAAGCCAGCGGCGTGGTGGATGCAGTCACCGCCGACCATGCGGCGGTATGGATCGATTTCGACGGCGGGCGCGGCCGGACGCTGCTGCACTGCAGCGACGGCGTGGACATAGTCCTTCAGGAGGGCTGACCCTGCCGCGTGCGCCCCTGATCGGCCCCACGCGCGCGCCGCCGGGCCGGCGTCGGCCGGGGTACGCTCGCATTGTGGCCCTCCCCTTCTTCGTACACGCTGACGCCGACGGGTCGCCGCTGCCCATCGCGATGGCGCACCGTGGATTCTCACGCGAAGGTCTGGAGAACTCGATGGCCGCGTTCCGCGCCGCCGTCGACCTCGGCTACCGGTACCTCGAGACCGATGTCCACACCACAGCTGACGGCGTGGTGTTCCTCTTCCACGATGAGACGCTGGACCGGGTGACGGACGGCAGCGGGAAGGTGTCCGAGCTTCCCGCCCACAGGATGGCCGAGGTGCGGATCGGCGGACGCGAGCCCATCCCGCGGTTCGACGAACTGCTCGTTGAGTTGCCTGACGTAAAGCTGAACGTGGACGTCAAGGACTGGAATTCCGTGCGCAGCGTCGCCGCCGGAATTGAAGAACACCAAGTGCATCACCGGGTGCTGCTGACCAGCTTCTCGGACCGGCGGCGGCGGGCGGTGCTGAAGCTGCTGAGCCAGCCGGTGGCAGCATCCGCCGGAGTGGTTTCAGTGGGCTTGTTCACCGTGCTTGGCCCGCTGCTTCCCGGACCGGTCTTTAGGTGGGGCATGCGCCGGAACCTGCGCGGGGTCCATGCCCTGCAGGTTCCGGTGCGTTACGGCAGGGTGGAAGTGGTGACGCCGGGCTTTGTCCGCCGCGCCCACGCCCTGGGCCTGGTGGTCCATGTCTGGACGGTCAACGATCCCGGTGAGATGCGCCGGCTCCTTGACATGGGCGTGGACGGGCTGGTGACCGACCGCGCGGACCTGCTCCGCGAGGTCCTGATGGAACGCGGGAAGTGGCCGGGCGGCTGAGGTTACCAACCCCCGGCGCCTACCCCCGGCCCGTGCTGGTGGACGGGTCCTGGTCGCCTTCGGAAGGATCCGCCCGCAACTCGTCAGGATTGGACTCGGGGAGCCCCCCGGAGCCTGGGACGCCGCGTTGGGAGGCGGGGGATCCGCCCACTGGTGCGGTCGCATCGCCCGCCAGCCCTTCGTCGTCGTTCGCTTCATCCGTTTCCGCGTCCCCGCCGAAGGGATTCTCCGATACCGGCCCGGGGGCTGCGCCGGTCTTGAGTCCCGGAGCCTTTTCCTTCTCCGCTTCCATCGCGTTGGAGCCCTCGCTCAAGGAGGAGTGCAATTCCACGTCATCGTTGGGATCCGTGGGATCAGGATCATGTGCTTTCTCCGTGGACTTTGATGTCCCTGCCAGATCTTCCATGGCGTTTTCTGCCGCCTTGCCGATGCTGTCGCCGATACCCATGTGGCTGCTCCTTCCGACCTTGCGTGCCGGGCAACCCAGCGGATGCCCGGAGCATTACCCTTCCAGAATTATCAGCATGCTTACAATTAGTCCAGAGCCGGGGCAAGGAACCCCGGCCGGGCAGGAAGGACGCATGCACCATGAGCAGCTACCATCCGGAAAATGATCCCGCGAACCCTGACCAGCCGGGCAAGGACCAGCCGGGCCATGAGGAGGCTGGCCAGGCGGGAGCCGGCAGCACCCAGCCCGGGGCCGGTCGGCAGGGGAACGGGGACTCGGCCGGGTCGCCGAATCCGGACCCTGCCGAAGGCAACGTCACCGGCCTGGAGCCGGGCGGGGGAGTGCCTCCCGGCGAGACGCCGCCGGCTGAGGGCCAGATGAGCCGCGACCAGGGCCACAGCGAATAGCGCCGCTGGATGAGGATCCGCCGGGCTGCCCCGGCCTGAGCGGCCGGGCGGCGCCTGCCGGACCACAAGCCTGCGTCAGTGCGGTTCGTTTGTGTGCGGCGTGCCGGCGGCGTGCCCGGGTTCCCCCAGGTGGCGGCTGATCCCGTCCAGGTCCAGCCGGCTGTTCCAGCTGGCCCAGTCCTTGGGCCGGACGGAAGGCCTGCCGAGGAGATAGCCCTGCCCGGCAGTGATTCCCAGTTCGGTGAGGACCTTGAGCTCCCCCACGGTCTCGATGCCTTCAGCCACGAGGGACGTTCCGATCTGCTCCGCAAAATCCACCAGGCATGCGGCCAGGGCGCGCTGGAGGCCGTCCTTGTCAACGTCGCCGATGACGTTCCGGCCCACCTTCAGGAAGTCGGGGCGAAGGTGCACCATGCGGCTCAGCGCTCCAGCCCCGGAATGGGTGTCATCCACTGCGATCCGCAGGCCTTGGTCGCGCAGGGGGTTAATGGCGGCGATGAACTGCGGGTATTCCTCATCCTTGACGGTTTCCGTCAATTCGAGCACCACGCGGCTGACGGGAAGCTCGATGTGCTCGAACAGTTCCGGCAGCCTGGGGTCAAGGCAGGAATCGGGGGAGATGTTGAGAGACACAAACAGGTTCTCGGGAAGCATCTTCGCTGCGGCCGCCGCAGATCCCAGTGCCGAGAACTCGAGGTTCGCTCCCAGACCCACAGCGGCTGCCTCGGCGAACCACAGTTCTGCGGCCGCGCCGTCGTCGCTGACGAACCTGGACAACGCCTCGACTCCCACCACGATCTTCTCTTCCAGTCCGTAGATGGGCTGGAAGGCTGTCATGAGCATCTGGCTCTCAAGCAGGGCGCTGATGCGTGACATACTGCGGATCGCGTCGATTTGCTCCGCCACTTTCGGCGGGACGGCGGGGGCGAGGCGCATCTGCCCGGCAGTCTCCAGCGTTCCCGGCGTATTGGCGTCACTACGCCGGGTTTCAAGGAGGTATTCGAGGAGCGCGCGCTCGGGCACGCCGGGATTTTCATCCAAGCGGGTGCTAAGGCGCTGCCGGACGGCCGCTCCGGCCGGATCCGTGTCCGCCAGCACAGCAGCGATAATTCCCCATGCCTGTATTCGAACCGACATTAGCTACGCCCCCAGTTGACGAAGTAATGACCCAATGGCCCTTTGTTGTTCAATTTGTAAACGCCTTTAAAGTCCGGTGCCCTGTCCAACACTGATTTTCGCGGCGACGAAAACCCACACACCGCATCATGATCGTATATCGCAGGAAACAAATGCGCAGTAGTTTCAGCCTTGCCGCTTTGCGCGCTCCGGCTGTTTCGCCAGTAATTCGGGAATTTGTTCCGGCGGGACCGGCCTGCTGAAGAAATAACCCTGGGCACTGAGGCAACCCAGGCCGCGAAGGAGCTCAGCCTGCTCAGCTGTTTCCACGCCTTCCCACACCGCTTCCAGCCCGCATGCCCGGACCAGCTGCAGGACCGCCGCAATCAGGGCAGGCTGGGTGGGATCGGTTCCCAGCCCGGCGATCAGCGACCGGTCCACCTTGACCCGGTCCACGGGAAGCCGGCGGAGGTAGCTGATGGACGAGTAGCCGGTGCCGAAATCGTCGATCTCGATCCCCACGCCCAAGCCCCGGAGCCCGCCCAGCGAGTACCGGTCAAGATCGTTGCCTTTGACGATTGCAACTTCCGTCAGCTCCAGCACCACCTGGTCGGGCTGAACGCCGGTTTCCTTCAGGACACTCCTGACATCCTCGATGAACTGCAGGCTCTGCAGGTCTGTAGCGGAGATATTGATGCGGACGGAGAACCGGCTGTCCACCACGGAGGCCTTGACCCAGTCGCGGAGCTGGCGCACTGCCGCCCGGAGCACCCACAGCCCCAGCTCTGAGATCAGCCCGGCTTCTTCCGCCAGCGGAATGAACTCATCCGGCATGATCAAGCCGCGGGTCGGGTGGTTCCAGCGGACCAGGGCCTCCACGCCCTCGACCCGGCCTGTACCCAGCTCCACCACCGGTTGGTAGTTGAGCGTCAGGCCGTCGCTGCTGATCGCGGCACGCAAATCCTCCACAAGCTGGCTGCGGAGCCTGCGGACCAGCAGTAGTCCCGGCTCAAAGCGGTGCAGCTTGTTCTGGCCTTCCGCCTTGGACGCGTACATGGCGACGTCGGCCTCCATCAGCATGTCCTCCGGCGTCTTGCCCGCCTCGCCGGCGCTGAGCCCGATGCTGGCACCGCAACGGACGCTCCGTCCCGGCAGCTCGATGGGCTCACCTACGGCTGCCAGGATGCGGTGGCCCACGAAGCCGGCCTGGTCGGGGGTGGCCGAGGGCAGGACGATGGCGAACTCGTCGCCGCCGAGGCGGGCAACGACGTCGGATTCGCGCACGGCGCCGCGGATTCGTTCCCCCACGGTGATCAGGACGTGGTCACCGGCGGAATGGCCCAGGCTGTCGTTGATGGTCTTGAAGGCGTTCAGGTCCATCATGAGGAGGACAGGGCTTTCGCCCGATTCGGTGTCGGCCTCAAGGGCTGCGTTCAAAGCGTCGATCAGGGCGGAGCGGTTTGCCAGGCCCGTGAGCGGGTCCTGCATGGCCATCTTCTGCATCTCGAGATGTGCCTCATGCAGGAGCTGGGTCCGGACCTGCACCCGCTGCTCAAGCTCCTCGTAGATGATCTGCAGGTCCTCCGCCAGCAGGTTGGTGCCCATAATGATGGCATCGAGCTCATCACGCGCCGGCGAAATCTCGATCCGGGAGGTAAGGTCTCCGGACGCCAGCCGCACGATGCCTTCCAGGAGCCGGGAGAGCCGCGGATCGTTATCCGCAAACATCAAAGTCCTGCATCCCGCTCAGTTTTCCTGGCTGCGTTCAGCGTCAAGGGGGAGGCTGACCGTGACCGTGGTGCCTGCGCCCAGGATCGAGGAAACGTCGATCCTGCCGCCGTGGCGGGACACGATGTCCTTGGTGATGGCCAGCCCCAGTCCCGTCCCGGGGATGGCCCCGGACATGGCATTTGATGCCCGGTAGAAGCGGGTGAAGACGTGGTCTATCTCGTCGCTCGAAATGCCGATGCCGGTGTCCGCAACACTGACGGTGGCCCACCGGGTACCGTCAGCTGCGGCATGCGACTCGCTCCCCACCTGGATGCGCCCTCCGCTGGGGGTGAACTTGATGGCGTTGGAGACCAGGTTGGTGAACACCTGCTGCAGCTGTACTTCGTCGGCAAGGATCTCCGGGTCCTCCGGAACCTGCTCCACGGCGATGGTGACGTTTTGCAGCGTAGCCAGTGGCCGAAGCGCCGCTGCCACGAGATCCAGGGTCTGTCCCAGCCGCACTGGGGTGAGGTGCATCAGGCTGTCATCAAGGCCGTTGCGGGAGACGCTCAGCATGTCCTCAATCAGGGTCCTCAGCCGCTCCGTGTTCCGGACCACGATGTCCAGCATCTGGTGGACTTCGGGCGAGACAGGCTGCTCGGTGCTCTCCTGGATCATGTCCAGGTACGCCATGATGGAGGTCAGTGGCGTCCGCAGCTCATGGTTGACGGTGGCAAGGAAGTCTGTTTTGGCCTTGTCCAGCTGCTGCAGTTGCTTCACCACCTGCTGCTGGCTGCTGATCAGGTGGCTCTGGATCAATCCGTGCGCCGCGTTGCCCGCCACGTGTTGGATGAGCCCTAGCTCGGTCCCGGACCAGGTCCGCGGCTGGTCGATCATCGCAATCCAAATAATGCCCAGCGAAGAGCTTCCCTCGCCCATGGGCACTGCCAAGGAGGAGACGGCGTCGCCGATGCCCGGCGAAACGGCCTCGCCGGCCGCCGGTTCCTCCGTCCCGGGTGAAGACGAGGTCTCGGCGCCGGCCCACAGCAGGTCCGCTGCCCGGCGGGCGTCCTCCTCGTCCGGCAGGGCCTGCTCGCGGAGCGGCGCCAGCCCGGGCCTGCTCCAGGCGGCGTTGATGCGGGGAACCCGGCTGTCCTCGAAAGTAGTCAGCCAGACGTGGTCGGCCCTGAATGTCCGGCCAAACCCGGCCACCACGTGGTTCGCGATCTCCTCCGGGTCGTTCGTGGCCCGGACAGCGGCAGAGACCTGCCGAAGCTGTTCGCGCAGCGCCTCGGTTTCCTGGCGGGCGGCATTGCGGCGGGCCACCATGTCGATCAGGGCAGTGGCGCGGTAGGCCAGTTCCCGGGGGGCGGGTGGCTTGGCGATGCAGTCGTGGATGCCGGACGGCTTCATGGCCGCGAGCTCTGCCGGATCGTCGAGGTCCACCACCACAAGGACTGGCGCGTCTGCCTTGATGGCGGACAGCGACGTATCAACCACGACGACGGAAGGGCGGCTCTCCTCCAGGGAAGCGGCAAGTTCGTCAGCATCCCCTGCGCACAGGACCGAGTAGCCGGCATCCCGCAACGCCTTGGCATATGACGCGAGGCGCGCGTCGTCGGGGTCTGCCACGACGGCGGTGCGCGGCGCGCGCAAGTCACTCGGCGTGTCAGCCGCCACAGTGTCCCCTTCCCTCCCAGTTGAGTACATTGTATGGTCACGCCGGGCGGGCGGCTCCATGGGAAAGAAAAGGAGCACTTTTACCACTATCGCTGGCCACGAAAATAGCCGGCAAGGGGTCATGCAGCCCCCACTCGGGCGGCAGATCGCGCTGCGGGTTGTCCGGCCCCCTATATTTGATCCGTGCCCTCCCCCTCGAAGTCCTTCCCGGCAAAGTCACTGCGGTCCACCCTGCAGAAGTATTTGATGGTCCCTAAGCTCATCCGGCTGTCCCGCTCGGCCCCCAAGGACCGGCCGCTGGCATGGGACACGTACTGGGCCGGCATCAGGGGCGCCGGAGCCGGAGGCGAAGTTCTCTGGGATTCCGGGACTGACAATGAATTCCTCGGCTACAAGGACGTGCTGCTCCGCCACCTGGACCCGGACCTGCCCGTGGTGGACGTGGGCTGCGGCCACGGCAGGTTCACCCGCGCGTTGGCCGGAGTCTTCCCCGAGGTCATCGGCGTGGACGTTTCGGGGCAGGCCATAGCCCACGCCGGCGCCCAGGCATCCACGCCTGCCGGCACCGTACGCTATGCGGCCCGGGACATGACTGAGCCCGGCGCGGGCACGGGATTGGCCGGCAGCACGGACGCAAACGTCTTCATCCGGGGAGTGCTCCACGTGCTGGATCAGGCAGATCAGGCGGCGCTGGTGGAAAACCTGCGGCTCCTGACCGGAAGCCGGGGCACCGTGTTCCTCGCCGAAACGAACTTCCAGGGCACTCCTGTTGAGTACGTTTCCCACCTCGGTGCAACACTCCGGGGCATCCCGGCCCCTCTCGAGCGTGCCATCCGCGGGCTGCCGATGCCCGGCCATTTCGGTCCCGAAGAGCGCTCGCGGGTACTTCCGCCGGAGAAGTGGGAGCTCCTCGAAGACGGGGAAGTGGACATCGAAACACATCCAATGACGGGCGTCGGCGGGAAAAGCCGGGTCCCGGGGTACTTCGCCGTGCTGCGCCCGAGGCAATAGCCAGGGCTCAGCCGCTCCCGCCCGGAGGATGTCCGCCCGTCCGGGACGGCTTGCGTCCGAAGATGCATGACGCCGCCGCCAAGCCCTTGACACGCAGGCTGATCGGGATGCTGAATGGTAAGTACGCTTAGAAAGGCCGGGGCCCGGAGACCTAAATCCCTTCAGTATTCGCAGGAGGCCACCTCAACGCAGGACGAACGGAGCGCGGGGGCCGCAGCCCGGCCACCCTGCACCGCGAAGTGATCCGGCAGTGGGCCGAAGAGCGCGAAGGCGTTCCGGCAACGGAGAAGGCGCCGGTGACGGTGGCCACCCGGGGAGTACTTCGGATTGACCTCGACGGTGAACAGAGGCTCCGCCACACCAGCCGGGAGGAAGCGTTTGCGACCTTCCGCTCCCGGGGCTCAACGTCATCTACCAGGAACAGCGCAGCGACGGCCAGCAGTCACACTTTTCCGGCTGGAGAATCCGGCCCCGAAAATGCCTGAGCAGCGTAGCGTTACACCGCCAGCCCGGCACCGGCCCTTGATACCGGCGCCGCTTCGCCGACGGCGGACGCAAAACATACAGGAAAGACCATGCGCGAACTCATTCCCTCCGGTTCCCTCCGCGGGATGCTTCTGCCCCCCACCTATGGGCAGCATGTCACCCGCTCCACGGAGTTCACCGTCCTGTCCGTCGAAATCTGGTCCGCGGGATTGGTGGTCAACATCCAACTGGCCTCCGACGGCGCTCCGGAGCCACGCATCATCCTCCAGGACCACTTCGGCACGAAGTACTCGTTCCGGGATTCCGCCACCCTGGGGTCGCGAAACCTCCAGGTGTTCACCCCAACGGTGCCCGCCGGAACCAGGAGCCTGACCATCAGGTCCGCCGACGATCCGGACGGCCGTCCGGTGGTGACCTTTGCGGTCCCCCTGATGGCCGTGCCGGAAGAACCTGAAACTTTACAGGACGGCGAATATCCCTCGGCGCCGGAACTCCGCCGCCCGGCTTGACCCAACGAAAGGCTGCCACCATGCAGGACACCGCAGGATTTGCCCCAAGCACCGCCATCGTTACCGGCTCGGACTCCGGCATTGGCAAGGCCACCGCCGTCGCCCTTGCCAGGGCGGGCATGGACGTGGGTGTCACCTGGCACTCAGACAAAGCCGGCGCCGAGGACACTGCAGAGGAAGTGCGCCGGCTGGGGCGCAGGGCGGTGGTGCGCCGGCTGGACACAACTGAGCTTCGCGATGCCGGGGCTGTCATCGACGAACTGGCGGACGAGCTGGGCGGTGTGGACGTCTTCGTCAATAATGCCGGGACCGGCGACGGCACCAAATTCCTGGACCTTGACGTCGGCACGTGGATGCGAACACTGGACACCAACCTCAACGGGGCTTTTGTTTGCCTGCAGGCCGCCGTCCGCCGAATGGTGCAGGCCGGCAAGGGCGGACGCCTGATTGCCGTCACCAGCGTGCATGAATTCCAGCCGCGGGTAGGTTCGTCCGCCTATGACGCGTCCAAGCACGGCCTGGGCGGCCTGATGAAGACGCTGGCGCTCGAGCTTGCCGAACACGGCATCACGGCCAACAGCGTGGCGCCTGGCGAGATCGCCACTCCCATGACAGGGCAGGAAAACGAGGACCCCACCGCCAAGGACCGGCCCGGCGTGCCCCTGGGCAGGCCCGGTGACGCCCGGGAAATTGCCGCCGTCATCGCCTTCCTCGCTTCTGCCGGGTCCAGCTACGTCAACGGGGCATCGTGGGCGGTCGACGGCGGAATGCTGCAGATGGGGCCGCAGGCCGGCTCGCACATCACCAGCCACGAGTGGCGCGAGGGCTAGGCCGGAGTGCTGGCCGGGCTCCGGTCCGCATTTCGGGCCTGGCAAGCCCTTTCCTGTTGCCTGCTGGCATGATGGAACGCATGCGCATTCTTATTGCTCCGGATAAGTTCAAGGGTTCCCTGACCGCGGCCGAGGCGGCTGCTGCCATCGCCGAAGGTGCTTTGCGGGTCTACCCGGAGGCCGTCGCCACGCAGTTCCCCATTGCCGACGGGGGCGAGGGAACCTTGGAGGCGGCGGTGGCGGCGGGCTATGAAGAGCGCCTCAACGCCGTCGTGGGCCCCATCCTTGCGCCAATCGGCGCCGCGTGGGCCATCAGCAAGGCCGACGACGGCAGGGTCACCGCCGTCATTGAAACGGCCAAGGCCTCCGGCCTTGCGGAGATGGATCCCACCCCGGCCAATGCCCTCCGGGCTCACAGCTACGGGTGCGGGCAGCTCATCGCGGCAGCCCTGGATGCCGGTGCCAACGAGATCGTGCTGGGCCTCGGCGGCTCGGCCATGACCGATGGCGGCAGCGGGGCATTGCGTGCCCTGGGCCTGAAGCCGCTGGACTCCGCAGGGAACGTGGTGCCCCTGGGCGGCGGTTCACTCGCGGACGTCGCCGCGCTGGACACGAGCGGGCTGGACCCCCGGCTTGCCGCCACAACCTTCCGCATCGCCGTCGACGTGCGCAACCCCCTTTATGGTCCCGAAGGTGCCGCGCACGTCTTCTCACCGCAGAAAGGCGCGGACGCGGACACCGCGGAACTCCTCGACGCCGGCCTCCGCAACTGGGCCTCCGTCCTGCGCGAAGCCACGGGCCGGGACGTTAACGTCCCCGGGGCGGGCGCCGCCGGCGGCTTCCCGGCGTCGTTCCTTGCCTTCACCGACGCCGCGCTCGAAGGCGGCTTCTCGCTGGTTGCCGGGCTCACCGGGCTGGCCGGACAGCTACGTGAGGCGGACCTGGTCATCACCGGCGAAGGATCCATGGACTCGCAGTCCCTGACCGGAAAAGCACCCATTGCGCTCGCGGATGCAGCCCGGGAGCGCGGGATTCCCGTGATCGTAGTGGCCGGCAGGATCCTGGTCACGCCTGAAGAACTCGCCGAACACGGTGTGGTGGCTGCCGCGCAGCTGCTGGACGTGGCGCCCAGCCCGCAGGACGCGATCGGAAACGCCGCCAAGTACCTGGCCTGGGCAACCAGCCAGGTACTCGAAGGCGCCTAAGGGCGAAACGATGGTGTTGTGCGGTGCCGGCGCAACCAGCAGGGGCGGTTCCCATGATGGTTCGCCGGCGGGTTCCTTTCGGTGCTGCCTGGCTTAGGTGCCGGTCTCGTAATGCGGCTCGGCAACGGGTTTAGACTCGGGTGATCCCTTTTCCCGCAGGTAGACGGATGCGCCTACCAGGACGGCGACGGCCAGGAACTCGCTCTGCCAGTTCTGGAAGGACTCAAACCAAAAACGGCTGGTGCCTACGTATTGAAGCACGCTGATGCCGGCCTCCCCGTGGCTTTGCTGTTCCTCGTTGTAGGCCGCGGCGCCGCCCAGGGCGTGCGCGGTGAACGAGGCCAGGAACAGCAGGAACAGGAGGATGGACAGCGAGTGCTCATAAATCTTGAGGACTGCGCCGCCGCGCTTCACCGGCCAGGGGGTGGCCTTCTTGATGGCCGCCTGGCGCGGGTCCTCATCCTGGGGCGAATCCTTGCCCACGGGCTTGGATTCGGAAGAGCCCTTCTGGAACAGGAAAACAGTCAGGACCACGTACATGGCCATTTGCAGGAACTCCGATTCCCAGTTCTCAAAGGTGGCCTCGACGAATTCGCCCGTAGCCAGGAATTCGAATACTGAGACTGCGGCTTCCCCGTGCGCCTGCTGCTCCTGGCTGTAGTTCGCCGCCCCAGTCAGGATCATGCCGCTGAAGAAGACGAGGAAGAGGCCGGCATTCGCCAGCAACAGCCCGTGTTCCCTCATCCATTTGGTGCTCATTGTCAGCCTTCCTTCAAGCCATGAGGCGCCGTGTCTTCGGTGGCGCGCCTGTTCAGGTGGATGGGGATGTAGACCAGCAGGACCACCATTACTGCCATCAACGCCCCGCCGGCTGTAAGGCCGGCCGAGCGGCCGGCGGCCACATCGAAGACCAGCGCAGCCGTACCTGCGCTCAGGAGCGCGATTCCGGCAAGGGTGATCTTGGCGATCGAATCCCCGCTGGACACGAGCGTCTCCTTGAGCCGCTTCCGGAACAGCCGGCGGTGCACGCTCACCGGCAGGAGAATGAGTGCTGTGGTCAGCGCCGCGATCACCACGTTGCCCAGGTAAAGGGTGACCTGGAAATCGTCGAGATCCGCAAACCGCTGCTGGAAGGGGAGGGTCAGCAGGAAGGCGGCAAGGATCTGCACGCCCATCTGCAACACCCGCAACTCCTGCAGCAGTTCTGCCCAGTTGCGGTCCAGTTGTTCCTCGCGGGTCTCGTTCCGGCCCGATGGGCCTGTGTAATCCTCCACCCCTGACATTGCCTCTCCTTCCCCTGCTAGCCTCCTTGTTCTCTTTCTACTCTTCCCGTATCCAGAAACAAGGCCGGCGTTGCACCCGTCCCGGCATTTGGTAAGTTTACTGATTATATTCGCACCGAACGGTGGACTTTGCTCCTCCGGCCGGGATAGCTTCGAAGGACCGGTGCATAGCGGGGCTCTTCGAAAACCGACACAGTAAGCAGGCGGACTATGAGCGACACAGGCAAGCAGACAGACCAGCCAAAGGATCCCCGCGGCGGCTACCACTCAGGCCCGTTCCCGGAGCAGGAACAGAAGCAGCCCGGCCTCACGGCGCCGATGGAACCCAAGCCTGACCACGGCGAACTGAGCTACGAGGGACACGGGAAGCTCCAGGGCAAGGCGGCCCTCATCACGGGCGGTGATTCCGGAATCGGCAAGGCCGCGGCCATCGCCTTTGCCCGTGAAGGCGCTGATGTGGCCATCTCCTACCTGCCCGAAGAGGAGGAAGACGCGCAGGACACCGCGGACTGGATCCGCAAAGCCGGGCAGCGGGTCCTCCTGTTTGCCGGAGACGGCCGGGAAGAGGAATTCAGTACGCGCATTGCAGAGGAGACCGTGTCCGGGTTCGGGCGGCTGGACGTGGTGGTGCTCAATGCGGCCTACCAGAAGAACCGCGAGAGCCTGGAATCCCTGCCCACCGAGGAGTTCGACCGCGTCTTCAAGACCAACCTGTACTCGCTCCTCTGGACCGCGCGGGCAGCCGTCCCGCACCTCAAGCCGGGGGCGTCCATCATCACCACGGCATCGATCCAGGCCTTCAACCCGTCGCCGGGCCTCATTGACTACGCCATGACCAAGGCCGCCCAGGTGGCGTTCACCAAGGCGCTCGCGCAGGAACTCGGTCCCAAGGGCATCCGCGTTAACGCCGTGGCTCCCGGCCCCATCTGGACCCCCTTGATCCCGGCAACGGAGTGGCCGGAGAAGCTCCCGAAATTCGGCCAGGACACCCCGTTGGAGCGGGCCGGCCAACCGGCCGAGCTTGCCGCGGCGTATGTACTGCTGGCCTCCGAGGACGGCTCCTACATTTCGGGGGCAGTCCTGCCGGTAACCGGGGGCAAGGGGCTCTAGGCTAGGGCCCCACGGCGTACGTGACCAGTAAGCCAGCTTCATCAGACCACTTCATCCGAACAGACAACAGGAGGAAACCATGACGCAGGAAAACCAGCACGCGCAGCCCGAAACGGACCCGGGCGGCTACGGCACGCCCACGGCCGAGCAGGAAATGGGCGGGGCCCAGGCCGCTTCAGGCGACGCCGAAACCAACGAGCCCCAGGCGGATGCCGGCGGGGATCCGGTACCCCACGACATGGACCTTCCCTCCAGCGCCGCTGAGATCGACGAGTCCAACGATGACTCCCAGGGGTCCGCTCCGGTCTCGTCCGAACCGGGGCAGGAAGCTGCCGGAATTCCGGACGGCAGCGGCAATGACCTGCCCCGGGAAAAGTCGCCGAAAGACGACGACGGCGAGGAGTTCAGCGCCGGATAGCACGTTCCGAGGCCGTCCGCGGCGGCTGCCCGGAGCCTTGGGAAAGTTCGTTTGAATGGAGGCCTCCGCCCCGTGGTTCCCCGGGAACCGCAGGGCGGAGGCCTCCCGCGTGCCGGGCATAGATCCGCATGATGTGGGTACAGGACAGAGCGGACCCCAATCGCCAATTCATGCCGGGTGCAGGCCAGGAGGTGGGCTGTGAGCAGGAGATCATCAGAACAGTGGGCACGGCGCGTTGACGGGCAGGCTGGCGTGGAAGTGGACGTCCTGCTGCCCACATGCAACCGTCCGGCGGAACTTGCCGTAACCCTTGCGGGCCTTGCCGCGCAGGCCGAGCCCGCGTTCGCCGTCGTCATCAGTGACCAATCAACCGGCAGCCCGGGCTGGGAGCATCCTGCCGCTGCAGCCATGGTGCGCGTACTCCAGGCTCAGGGCCGGTCCCTCACCCTCCTCCGCCACCTGCCGTGCCGTGGCCTGGCAGAACACCGCCAGTTCCTGCTGGATCACTCCACTGCCGAAAAGTGCCTCTTCCTTGACGACGACGTGTGGCTGGAACCCGGAGCGTTGGAGCGGTTTGGAGGTGCCGGCATCCTGCCCTCCGGGGCTGTCCATCTGGAGTCGCCCACCACGGTGACCGAGAGGCAGGTGGAGGCGTACGACGTCGTGCTGGGGGAGGAGCAGGCAGGCTGACTACGCATGCACCCCCTTTCAACCGGGCGGGGGAGTATTCTTAGAAGACAGGTTTTGCAGTAGGCCGGAGCGCTTCAACCAAGGCGTGGATCATGGCCGCTGAACCCACAGGACAGCTCGGCTGGGGACCCTTTCCAGTACCCCCGGAACAGGTATTTGACAGTAAGGACGTCGAAACCTACCTCTGGGACGTCACCCGTGACTTCATGGCGGACATCAAGGGTGAACAGCGCGGCATCAGCTGGGCAGCAACCCTTTTCCGCCTGGGCCAGGCCCGCACCGTCGCCGCAGGAACGGAAAAGGCGCGCGAGGCTGACCTGGAACAGTGCTCATTCGCCGACGGTCCGGTCATGGAGGCCATCCGCAGCGGGGAGTTCGTGCTGTTGTCCGATGTCAGCCGGGACCGGCGCTGGCCAGGGTACTCGAATGCGGCCGCCGGCCACGGGGTGCAGTCGCTCCTCGCCATGCCCATCGCGTCCGAGGGCGCAACAAGCGCCGCCATCAACCTGTACGCGGCCTTTCCCCACACGTTCACAAGTGACGACCTCCTCCGCAGCAGGAACTACGCCCGTCAGGTGGCGCGGGCGCTGCGCGTAGTGGTGCGGGTGGCCGAGCGCGCCGAGGCGACGGCGGGGATCGCCGTCGTGCAAAGTTCCCTGGTCCTGGTGGACCTGGCGGTGCGCAGCCTCATGGATGAGTACGGGCTAAGCCGCGAGGGGGCCCTTCGATTCCTGCAGACACAGGCCCTGCACCATGAACTTGACCTGCGCGATGCCGCCCTTAGCGTTGTTGCACCCGGCTCCGCCCGGGAGAGCCCCAGGGCCGGGGATTCCGGCAGGGAGCCCACGGGGCTGAGGCAGGGAACGCCCGACGGCGTAGCGGACTTCCGCCTGCTGCCTCCTGCCGAGCTGGACCAGCAGGCGGAAGCACCCCATGGCCGGCAGGCCGGACGGGGTGAGGACACACCTCATCCCGCGGAAGGGAGGACGGCATGACCGCGCAGAAGCACGAGGAGCCGGCGTCGGGAGCCGTACAGCATCCCTGGCACCGCTTTGTGGCGCTCGGCGACTCGTTCACCGAGGGGGTGGGGGATCCCGAGCCGGAGAACCAGGGCGGGCTGCGGGGCTGGGCCGACCGCGTGGCCGAGGAACTCAGCGTTGGCCAGCCGGGTTTTGCCTACGCCAACCTCGCGATCCGGGGCCAGCGGCTGCGGGAGATCCTGGATCAGCAGGTGGGCCCGGCATTGGCCGCGAAACCTGACCTGGTGACGCTCTCCGCAGGTGGAAACGACATTGTGTTCCGCCGCAGCGACCCGGACAAGCTGGCCGAGAAGATCGACGCCGGGGTGGAGCAACTCGCCCGCTCCGGGGCCACCGTGGTCCTTTTCGCCGGTCCCGATTGGGGCGCCACCCCGGTCTTCGGCCAGATACGCGGCAAGGTGGCCATCTTCAACGAGAACCTGCACATAGTGGCCGCCCGGCACAACGCCGTCATGGTGGACCTGTGGTGCCTGCGCGACCTCACGAAACCAGGCATGTGGGATCCTGACCGCCTGCATTTCTCTCCGCTGGGCCACCACACCATAGCCATAGGGGTGCTGGAGGCCCTGGCCGTTCCCCACAGCCTTGAACCGTTGCGGCCCAAGGCGCTCCCGCCCCGCAGCTGGAAGGAAGCCCGGGCCGAGGACCTGGCCTGGGCACGTGAATACCTTGTTCCCTGGGCGATCCGCCAGGTCAGGCACCCAGCGGCGGTCCCGTTGGCTCCCAAACGGCCCCAGCCAGGACCGGTGTTCGGGCACGGGCGTTTCCCTGCCGGCCATCCGGCAGGCCTGCCCGCCGAGCTCCTGTCCCTGAAGGCCGGGCCCCTTCCCGTGAAGAAGGCCTAGCGCTTCTTGGGCGTCCGCTTGGCGGCGGCGTTGACGGCTGCCTTCACGGCGGGCGGCAGGCCGGCCTGTTCCGTCTCGGGCTCGGCCACCGTACCCCTGGCCTTCGCTATGGCCTTCATGCCGTGGTAGATCACCAGGGCTGCTGCCGAGCCCAGGGCGATGCCCGTGAACTTGAGGTCACCGATGGTCCAGGTGTAATCCGCGATGCCGATGATCAGGGCCACGGCGGCGGTGGTCAGGTTGACCGGGTTGGAGAAATTGACCTTGTTCTGGACCCAGATCTTCACGCCCAGGATGCCGATCATCCCGTAGAGCATGGTGGCCGCTCCGCCCAGGACGCCCGGCGGGACGGTGGCAATCAGTTCGCCGAATTTCGGCGAGAAGCTCAGCAGGATGGCGAAGATGCCGGCAACCCAGTAGGCCGCCGTCGAATACACCTTGGTGGCGGCCATGACGCCGATGTTCTCGGCGTAGGTGGTGGTGCCGGAGCCGCCGCCGAAGCCTGCCAGGACGGTGGCGGCGCCGTCGGCCATCAGCGCGCGGCCGGACACGTCGTCGAGGTCCTGCCCTGTCATGGCGGCCACCGACTTCACGTGGCCGATGTTCTCCGCCACGAGCACCAGCACCACCGGCACGAAGAGGCCCAGGACGCCCACATGGAACTCAGGGGTCTGGAACTGCGGGAGGCCGATCCACGCTGCGGCGTCCATCTTGTCGTAGCTCACCTCGCCGCGCAGCATGGCCACGAGGTAGCCCACTACTACGCCTACCAGGATGCTCAGGCGGCCGAGGATTCCGCGGAACAGGACGCTGACCAGGATGATGGTGGCCAGCGTGACGACGGCGGTGACGGGCGCGGCGTCAAAGTTGTTCTTCGCAGCGGGGGCAAGGTTGAGGCCGATCAGCGCCACGATTGCGCCCGTGACGATGGGCGGCATCAGCCGGTTGATCCAGCCTGCGCCGAACTTCTGCACAATGGCGCCCACCAGGGCCAGGGCGGCCCCGGTCAGCACCACGCCGCCCAGCGCCCCGGGGACGCCGAACTGCTGCTGGGACGCCATGATGGGCGCGATGAAGGCGAAGCTTGAGCCCAGGTAGCTGGGAACCCGGCCCTTGGTGATCACCAGGAAAAGCAGCGTGCCGATGCCGGAGAAAAACAGGGTGGTGGCAGGCGGCATGCCTGTGATGATGGGCACCAGGAACGTGGCGCCGAACATGGCCACCACATGCTGCATGCCTACGCCGACGGTGAGCGGCCAGACCAGCCGCTCATCCGGGGCCACCACGTGGCCGGGCTTAATCGACTTTCCGGTGCCGTGCAGCTTCCATTTGATTCCGAGCATGCTCATGGGCGGAGGCCTTTCGGGGGCTTTCGGAGGGTGCCGCGGAGGGCGGAGATTAACTGGGACAAGGATACCGCCAGCGTCGCCTTGCGGCCTGCTGTGGTGGACGTCACCTGCCGTCACGGGAAGAGGGAGGGGCTGGTTGAAGTTGCAAGTATGGAAGGCAACAAGGCCGCCCCGGTAAGCGGGGAGGCGCAGCGAAAGGTAAGCCCATGACCATTGCCCACGAAGAAGCGGTTATCGATTCGGCCGCTGTCGACGCCATTTTCGCCCAGGCCCGCACCGCCAACTCCTTCACCGGAGAGGTGACCGAGGAGCAGGCGCAGGCAATCTACGAGCTGACCAAGTTCGGCCCCACCGCTTTCAACTCCCAGCCGCTGCGCGTGACCTACGTCCGTTCTGATGAGGCCCGCGCCAAGCTGGTGGAGGCCCTGATGCCGGGCAACCGCGCCAAGACGGCTTCCGCCCCGCTGGTGGCAATCCTCAGCTACGACACCGACTGGGCGGGGCAATGGGACGCCTTCCTCCCCGGCTACAACGCCCCCAAGGCCATGTATGACGCCAACCCGGAACTCGCCGCCGCCACTGGCAACAACAACGCCCACCTGCAGGCCGGCTACTTCATCCTGGCTGTCCGCTCCCTCGGGTTCGCCGCCGGACCCATGACGGGCGCCGACTTTGGCGCGATCGACGCAGCGTTCTTCCCGGCCGGGGACCAGAAGAGCTTCCTGGTGGTCAACATCGGCCAGCCTGCCGAGGACGCGTGGGGCGAAGCCAAGCCCAAGTTCGCCTACGAGGACGTCGTCCGCACCGTCTAACCCCCAACCCCCGGGACGCTCTCTCACTTAATGCACCTTTTTGGCCGACGCTCTCTCACCCCTGAGAGAGCGTTGGCGGTTAAGCCGCGTTAAGTGAGAGAGCGTTGGCGGTTAAGCCGCGTTAAGTGAGAGAGCGTCGGCAGGGGGTGGTGGCAGACTGGGGCTATGCCGATGCGGAACCTCGTCCTGGTGGCCTTCGTCGAGCCGGTGGCGGACGGGCTGGTCTTCCCCCGCAGCGAATGGCCGCTGCACATTACCCTGGTGAGGTTCGACGCCGGAGGCCCGGACAGTGCTGACGTAGCCGAGCGCGTCGCCGGCCTTGCAGAAGGCCCGGCGATGGACGCCCTGGGCGCCGGACTGACCGTGGGTGAGGATGCAGGCTTCGGCCGGAACGGCTCCGTGCCCGTGAACCTCATCAAACCCCAGCCGGAGCTGCAATTCCTGCACGAGCAGCTGGTGGCTGCAGCGGGCCGCCTGGGGGGCACAATCCTGACGCCGGCCCACACGATGGCAGGCTACCGGCCCCATGTCTCGCACCACGGCGGCAAGCGGCTGAACCCGGGCGACGCCGTAGTGCTCAACCGTATTGCACTGGTGGACATGGCGCCGGACGGTGACCGCACCGTCCGGCGCATCCTGCGCCTGTGGACCCTGCCGGAAACGGACGAGCCGCCTAGGAGATAACGCTGTCCACCAAGGCCTTGGCTTCCGCCTGGACCTGCTTGAGGTGTTCCTCGCCCTTGAAGGACTCGGCGTAGATCTTGTAGACGTCCTCGGTGCCCGAGGGGCGGGCGGCAAACCAGGCGTTCTCCGTGACCACCTTCAGCCCGCCAATGGGCGCGCCATTGCCGGGGGCCTCGGTCAGCTTGGCCAGGATGGGTTCCCCGGCCAGGGACGTGGCGGTGACGTCCGACGACGACAGCTTGCCGAGTGCCGACTTCTGCTCCCGCGTGGCTGCTGCGTCAATGCGGGCATAGACGGGCGCGCCGAACTGGTCCGTCAGGCCCTTGTACAGCTGGGAGGGCGACTTGCCCGTGACGGCGGTGATCTCCGAGGCGAGCAGGGCCAGCAGGATGCCGTCCTTGTCCGTGGTCCAGACGCTGCCGTCCTTCTTGTTGAAGGAGGCGCCGGCGGATTCCTCGCCGCCGAACGCGCCTTCGCCGGACAGGAGGCCGGGCACGAACCACTTGAAGCCCACCGGAACCTCAACGAGCTTCCGGCCCAGGCTTTCTGCCACGCGGTCGATGATGGAGGACGAGACAAGGGTCTTGCCCACCACCGATGCCGGGTTCCAGCCGCTGCGGTTCCGGTACAGGTAGTCGATGGCGACGGCGAGGTAGTGGTTCGGGTTCATCAGCCCGCCCACTCCATCGACAAAAGGAGTGACGATGCCGTGCCGGTCCGCGTCCGCATCGTTGCCGGTGGCGACGTCGTAGGCTGCCGTCCCGTCCGCACCGGCAGCCATCCGCTTGATCAGCGACGCCATCGCGGACGGCGAGGAGCAGTCCATCCGGATCTTTTCGTCCCAGTCCAGGGTCATGAACGCCCACTGCGGGTCCACCGTGGGGTTTACGACGGTGAGGTTCAGCTGGTGGCGCTCGCCGATCTCGCCCCAGTAGTCAACGGAGGCCCCGCCCATGGGGTCAGCGCCGATCTTGACTCCGGCCGCGCGGATGGCATCCAGGTTGAGCACGGACGGGAGGTCGTCAACGTAGCTGCTGAGGAAGTCGAACTTGCCGGTGGTGTCAGCGGCCAGTGCATCGGCGACCGGAATCCGCTTCACCCCGCGCAGGTCGTTCTCGAGCAGCTCGTTGGCACGGTTGGCAATCCATCCGGTGGCGTCGGAGTCCGCGGGGCCGCCATGCGGAGGGTTGTACTTGAAGCCGCCGTCTGCGGGCGGATTGTGGCTGGGCGTCACCACGATGCCGTCAGCCTGCGGGGCGCCGGCGCCCGCGTTCCGGTTGTAGGTGAGGATCGCGTGGCTCAGTGCCGGGGTGGGGGTGTAGCCGTGCCGGGCGTCCACGAGGACCTGGACGCCGTTGGCTGCCAGCACCTCAAGCGCAGAGTTCTGTGCAGGTTCACTCAGGGCGTGCGTGTCCTTGGCCAGGAACAGGGGGCCGGTGATGCCCTGCCCGGCCCGGTATTCCACGATCGCCTGGGTGATGGCAACGATGTGCTTCTCGTTGAAGGACGCCTTGAGGCTGGATCCGCGGTGCCCGGACGTGCCGAACACAACGCGCTGGCCCGGATCAGCCAGATCCGGGGTGATGTCGTAATACGCGTCGAGGAGCGCAGTGATGTCAACAAGGTCCTGGGGTTGGGCAAGTGTGCCCGCGCGGCTAGCCATGGCACCAGCATGCCAGACAGGAGCTGTAGTCAAAACGACCCGGCCGGAATGCGGGCCGTGTGTCCGGCCTGTGACGAAATGACGTCATCAAACGAGTAGTCAAACTGAGTACTGCCCCGAAAAGTACTTATATACCGCCGCCTGCGCGCCCTGTTACCTTCGAAAAATCCGGCAAAACGTACGTAAGCAAGGCACGACGGCGGGCGGCCGCCGTCGTCCTTCCAGCAGGGAAGCAGGGACGCCATGGGGGCAGGAGACGGGGCAGCCGAGCAGTCCAGGCTGGCCGCGGAAAGGGTGGCCAGGCTCAAGCGCCGGCTCGACGAAGCCGAACGCTCCACGAAGCCGTGGGACGCAGGCGCCGAGGGCGCGACGGCAGTGGCCGAGAAGCTGGGCGAGCTGGTGCCGCGGGGCTGGTATCTGCTGAATGACGTCCACTGGCCCGGCCGACCGAAGGCAAGCCTGGACCATGTCCTGGTGGGGCCCGGCGGCGTGGTTGTGGTGAATTCCAAGAACTGGACAGGGGAGGTCCGTGTTGCCTCGGGAGTGCTGTGGCAGGGGCGCTACGCCCGGACCCAGGCGGTGGAGGGGGCCCTGGCCCAGTGCGCAGCCGTGACGTCCGTGGTTGCGCCGATGCACCGGAGGCTGGTGCGTCCGTTGATCTGCATGGCTGCCCAGCCGGACCTCCTTGGCGTAACGAATTCGGATGTTGCAGTGGCCGGAACCGGACGCATCGTGGGTGCAATAGAAGCCCTGCCCCCGGTCCTGGACCAGCAGGCCGTGGCGGGTCTGTACAAGCATCTCGGCCAGGAGCTGACCCACGAACAGGAACCCGGCATCACGGCGCTGCGGAGCGTGCGGCCCGTACCCCCGGTCCCGCCCGGCGGAACCGCAGAAAGCGTCCCGGCAGGTCCTGCAGGCGTTGTCCGAAGGATGGACTCCCCATCCCGTCCGGTGGTCTCCGGGGACCCCTCCCGGACCGCGCCCGCGGAGCTTAGCCCGGTCCGGAGGCACAACCGGGTTCGGCGCAATTCGGCTCGGTACGGTGCCGGCTCGGCGGCGCGCCAGCATGGTGCCGCGGGCGCAGGACGGCTTGCCCTTCTTGCCGCTTTTGTGATTTTTGCGGTGTACGTTCTGCCCTACTGGGGACAATAGATGCCCCGACCCGCCGGGGGTAGGCTGGAACAAAATCCAAGGGGGAAGAACCATGTCCGACCAGCCCAGCCAGCGTCCCGAATCCGGGCAGCCCGAGTCCCCCGCGCCGCCGGGCTTTGAGCCGCCCCGTTTCGCTGCGCCCTCAGGCAGCGGCACAACGTCGCAGCCGCAGTATGGGCAGGGCGGCTACGGGCAGGGCGGTTCCGGGCAGAACGCCTTCGGCGAGCCGGGCCAGTACCGCACTCCGTACGGTCAGCCAGCCGGCCCCTATGGCCAGCAGCCGGGCCCCTACGGTCAGCCAGCCGGCCCCTATGGCCAGCCGGCGTACTACGGCATGCAGGCAGAGCCGAAAACACTGAGCATTGCCAGCATGGTGTGTGGCATCGCGTCGGTCATCATGGGCTGGATCCTGCTGCCGCAGGTCGCCGCGATCATCACCGGACACATGGCGCTGAAGCGGGAACCGGCGGGCAGGGGCATGTCCATCGCCGGCCTGGTCCTGGGCTACCTGTGTTTGCTGGGCTACGGCGCGCTCTGGCTTCTGGCCATCATCGGGCTCACCATAGCCAGCACCACCAGCGGTTCGGGCTACACGTACTGAACCCACGTCCTGGACAGGCTAACCCGCCTCAGCCAGCCGCTGAGACGGTCCGGCGCTCCGGCGCCCGGACCGCCGTCGTGCGTTTAAGTTGTGTGTTAAGCCCGGCGTTCAGCCTCGCGGAGCCTGTGTCGGCGGGATGTTGTGGTTAAGGCGGAAGATGTTGTGGGGGTCGTACCGGTCCTTGAGGGCAACGAGGCGCTGGAACTTCTCCGGGCCGTACGCCGCCCGGGCAGCGTCCGGCTCCTTCAGCCCGATTTCCGCGCCCAGGAAATTGACGTACTCCCCGTGCTCGGCGAAGGGCTGCATGAGCCCGTAGGCTTTGCGGGCGAATGCGGTCAGCCGCTCGTCCTCGGAAGGATCGCGCCAGAACCCATAGACATTCAGCCAATACCGGGCAGACCGGTTCGGGAACGCCGTTGCATGGTCAGGTACCCGTCCGAACGCCCCTTCCATGTGGTGGACATCAATGCCGGTGCCTTCCCACGCAAGCTCGGAGGCGAAACCAAGCAGGACATCCACCGACTCCTCATCGAGGCGGGAAAAGGAGACGTTCTTCCAGTAACCGCGCGAGCCTTTGGGAAAGACGCTGTCCATGGCGCTTTGCCAGTCCAGCCAGGAGGTGGGGCCAACTTCCTCTTCGTCGGGCGGAGCGCCGGCCCGGAGCCGGTCGACAAGGGCGAGCCCGGCCTCGTGGTCCTCCGCGACCCACGCAAACCCGATGATCATCCACGGGTCACTGCCCATTCCGAATTCCGCAGGGAAGATCAGGAACGAGACGATCGGGTTCATTTCATCGGGCAGGCCACGGGTCCAATCGGCAAAGGCAAGCAGGGCCGCGCGCCAGTGTTCCCGCCGGTAGAACAGGTTCCCGCCCAGCGGGGCCGGCGGCAGCGCGCGGGCATGGAAGGTAAAGGACGTCACCACGCCAAAGTTTCCGCCGCCGCCGCGCAGGCCCCAGAACAGCTCCGGGTTCTCGTGGGCGGCGGCGTGCAGGTGTTCTCCGGTGGCGGTGACGATGTCCACGCATTCCAGGTTGTCCAGGCTCAGGCCGCTTGACCGCGTCAGCCAGCCCACGCCCCCGCCGAGCGTTAGTCCTGCCACGCCTGTTCCGCTAATCACTCCCAGCGGGACGGCAAGATTGTGGACGGCAGTTTCGCGGTCGACGTCGGCAAGGGTGGCTCCGGGTTCAACGGTCACCAGCTTGCTGCCGGCGTAGACCTGGACGCGCTTGAGCTGGCCCAGATCCAGGACCAGTCCGCCGTCAACAGTGCCGTGCCCCGCAACATTGTGGCCGCCGCCGCGGACGGCCAACGCCAACCCCGTGCGCCGCACGGCGTCCAGAACGGCGTCAATATCCGGCAGGGCCCCGGCCCGGACGACGGCTCGTGGCCGGAGATCGACCATGCCGTTCCATACCCGCCGGGCTTCCTCGTACAGGGGGTCACGGGGCTCGATCAAGGATCCGGACAGCTTTCCGCGCAACTCGTGCAGTGCCTGCTGTATCGCCAGTTCCCTAGTGTTCTCATGGACTGTGGACATCGTTGGTGCTCTTCCGCTTAAGGGGCTATGCCCTTGGGGATAAGGAAGATATGGAAGGCGTCAGGCGCCTGTGATGAGGAACTGCCGGCGAATTTGCGCCGAAAGCGGCATGCGATGTCCAGAGTTTAAAACCGCCGCCTGGCGGGGTCAATACGCGCCCGTTACCCTCGCGTCAACGGAGCAACTCCACGTCCGAGACCAGCTCGATGTGGGCAAGCATGGCTTCGGCGGCTCCTTCGGCGTCCTGCGCGCTGACGGCATCGGCGATCTTGCGGTGGGAGGCGAGGGACTGCTCCGGCCGGCCCGGCTGGCCGAGGGATTCCATCCTGGTCTCCAGAATCATTTCGGCGATGAAGGCCATGAGCTGCGCCAGCACCGGGGAATGCGCTGCCGCCGTAATGGCCTCATGAAAGAGCTCATCGCCGCGGGTTCCGCGGTCGCCGTCGCTGATCTCCTTCGCCATGACCTCAAGGGCCTCGTCGATGGCAGCCAGGTCTTCATCTGTACGCCTGGCAGCGGCGAGGGCGGCAAGCTTCACTTCTAGGGTGCTGCGCGCCTCCACGATCTCCGGCAGCCTGCTGCGGTGCTCACGCAAGCCCTTGATCACCGAGGCAATGCTCGGCCGGCGGGCCAGGACGGCTCCGGTCCCGTGCTGCACGTCAATGACCCCGAGCACCTCGAGGGCCACGAGGGCCTGGGCGAGCGTGGCGCGGGAAACGCCAAGGCGCTCGGCAAGGTCACGTTCCGCGGGCAGCAGGTCCCCGGGCTTCAGTTGGGCAGATTCGATGTACGTCAGGATCTGCTCCACCAGCTGTTCATAAAGCCGGGGGCGTGTAACTCGCTCCAGTCCCAGCCGTGATGCCTTCTCCACAAAGCCCTCGCTACGTCGTCGGTTCCTCCAGAATACAGGGCCCGGCTATTGACAGATAGACTCACTGTCTAAGAGGCTAGTCCAGTGAGCCAGTAACTCACATCACACTTTTCATTCCAACGGAGGACCAACGATGTCCGCTCCTGTTCTGTCCATCATCATTCTTGCGGCGATGTTCCTGCTCGCCACCGTCCTGCCCCTGAACATGGGCGCCCTTGCGTTCGTGGGCGCCTTCCTGCTGGGTACCGTTGTGCTGGGAATGTCCACCACCGACATCCTGGCCAACTTCCCCGGCGGCCTGTTCCTGACCATCGTCGGCGTCACGTACCTCTTCGCCATCGCCCAGAACAACGGCACCATCGACCTCCTGGTGCGGGGCGCCGTGCGGCTGGTGGGTAACCGCGTAGCCCTGATTCCCTGGGTCATGTTCGCCATCACCGCCGTCATCACGGCCGTCGGCGCGCTGTCTCCGGCCGCCGTCGCAATCATCGCCCCGATCGCCCTCAGCTTCGCCGGGAAGTACAAGATCAATCCCCTGCTGATGGGCATGATGGTGATCCACGGAGCGCAGGCAGGCGGGTTCTCCCCCATCGCCGTGTATGGCGTCACGGTGAACGGCATCCTCGCCAAAACCGACCTGGACTTCAGCCCCACCGCTTTGTTCCTGTCCAGCCTCCTTTTCAACCTGGTCATCGCACTGGTGCTCTTTGTGGTCCTTGGCGGCCGCGCATTGCTGTCCTCCAAGGTGGGCCACTTCGTGGAGCAGGCTGCCGAAGCGCGGATGGCGGTCAGCGTCGGGGCCAAGGCCGGCGACGTCCCCTTCAAGGGCTTCGGCTCGGGCATGTACGGCCCCCGGGATCCGGCAGGCGACGGCGTGGCAGCCACCAAGGAGCGCTCAGAGCGCGTCCCGCAGCTGGTGACCATCGCCGGCCTCATTGCCCTGGCCGTCATCGCCCTCGGCTTCAAGATGGACGTCGGATTTGTCTCCATCACCATTGCCATCGTGGTGGCACTCGTCTCGCCCGCTGCCCAGAAGGGCGCCATCAACAAGATCAGCTGGTCCACCGTGCTGCTGATCTGCGGCATGCTGACGTTCGTCGGAGTGCTGGAGGAAGCCGGAACCATCGAGTTCGTCTCCAACGGCGTGGCCGGCCTGGGCATGCCGCTGCTGGCAGCCCTGCTCATTTGCTTCATCGGTGCCGTGGTCTCCGCCTTCGCTTCGTCCACTGCCATCCTCGCGGCCCTCATCCCGCTCGCGGTGCCGTTCCTGTCCACCGGCGAAATCGGAGCGGTCGGCGTGATCTGCGCCCTGGCGGTTGCCTCCACCATCGTGGACGTCTCACCCTTCTCCACCAACGGTGCGCTGGTCCTGGCCAATGCTCCGGAGAGCGTCGACAAGGACCGGTTCTACAAGCAGATCCTGGGCTACAGCGGCATCGTGATCGTCGCCGGGCCGGTCCTTGCCTGGCTCGCCCTGGTGGTCCCCGGATGGCTCTAGCCACGTAACCGCCGCACCTGCATTCCCGTAGCCATTCAGAAAAGGAACCAGCGCATGAGTAGAACCGACAGCACGCAAGGACCCTTGTCGGGCCACCTCGTGGTGGACCTGAGCCGGGCCCTGGCCGGACCGCATGCCGGCATGATGCTGGCCGACCTGGGCGCCCGCGTCATCAAAGTGGAGAACCCCGGCACCGGGGACGACACCCGCGGATGGGGCCCGCCTTTCGTGGGCCCCGCCGAGGACCCCCAATCCACCTACTTCATGTCCTGCAACCGCAACAAGGAATCCATCAGCCTGGACCTGAAGAGCGGAGATGGCCAGTCGGTGCTGAGGGGGCTACTGGAACGCGCCGACGTGGTGATCGAGAACTTCCGTCCCGGCGTGATGGACAGGTTGGGCTTCTCCACGGTTGCCATGCACGAACTCAACCCGCGCCTGGTGGTCCTCTCCATCACCGGCTTCGGCCATGACGGGCCGGAATCGCGGCGCAGCGGCTATGACCAGATCCTCCAGGGCGAAGCGGGGCTGATGTCCCTGACGGGCTCCGGACCGAACGATCCCCAGCGCGTCGGCGTCCCCATCGCGGACCTCCTCGCCGGCATGAACGGGGCATTCGGAGTGCTCGCTGCGCTGGTTGAGCGGGACGGGACCGGCCGCGGCCAGGTGGTGCGGACTTCGCTGCTGGCATCACTGATCGGGGTGCACGCCTTCCAAGGCACCCGCACCACCGTGGCAGGGGAAGTTCCGCAGGCGCAGGGCAACCACCATCCGTCCATCGCCCCCTACGGCCTCTTTGCCTGCGGGGACGGCATCGTGCAGATCAGCGTCGGCAGCGAAAAACTGTGGTCCTCATTTGCCGCGGCCTTCGGCCTGGATCCGGCGGCGCCCGGCTTTGCCAGCAACGCCGAAAGGGTGCGGAACCGCGCCGGCGTGATTGCCGCCGTCGAACGCGTCTTTGCCGGCTACGGGGCAGTGGAGCTTCTGCAGAAGCTGGACGACGCCGGGATCCCGGCAGGCAAGGTGCGCTCGCTTGACGAGGTGTACGCGTGGGAGCAGGTTGCGTCCCAGGGCCTGCTAGTGGACGTCGACCACCCGCTGCTCGGCAAGGTCAGCCTGCCCGGGCCGCCGCTGAGGTTCTTCGCCGCCGGTGACGCTGCGGAAACCACTGTCACCGAACACGACGCGCCGCCCTTGCTGGACGAGGACGGGCAGGCCATCCGCGAGTGGCTGGGCCTGGGTGCCGTAGCCGCCGGGGCGAAATAGCATGGCGACGACGGAAAAGGTGCGGCACCTACGCGCCGCCGAACTGCTGGACAACGTGGTGGACCGGGGCTCCTTCGTCTCCTGGGATACGCCGGTACAGGAGCCGCCGCTGACCGGGGAGTACTTCCGCGACCTCGCCAAAGCAAGGGAACGGAGCGGCACGGACGAGTCCGTGATCACGGGCGCCGGGCTCATCCGGGGGCGCCGGGTGGCGGTGATCGTCAGTGAGTTTTCCTTCCTGGCGGGATCGATCGGACACGCGGCGGCCCAGCGGATCGTGGGCGCCGTCGAGCGGGCCACGGCTGAGGGGCTGCCGCTGCTGGCCGGCCCTGCGTCCGGGGGCACCCGGATGCAGGAAGGGACGCTGGCCTTCCTGTCCATGGTGAAAATCACCGGGGCTGTGCGGGCGCACCGCCAGGCCGGCCTTCCCTACCTGGTCTACCTGCGGCACCCCACCACCGGCGGCGTCATGGCCTCGTGGGGATCCCTCGGTCACATCAACGTGGCAGAGCCCGGCGCCCTCCTGGGATTCCTCGGCCCCCGGGTTTACGAGGCCCTGCACGGCGAAGCCTTCCCGGAGAACGTGCAGACAGCGGAGAACCTGTTCAGCAAGGGACTGATCGACGGCGTGGTGGAGCCGGCCCACCTCGCCGACCTGGTGGCCAGGGCCTTGGACATTCTGTGCGCGAAGCGGGCAGGCGTTCCGGCGAAGCCCGCAACGATCGGTGTCCGGCCCGCTCCCGTGGACGCGTGGACATCGATCGGCATCTCCCGGCGTCCCCGGCGTCCTGACCTGCGGCAGCTCCTGAAATACGGGGCGGCGGACGCCTTGCCCCTGAACGGAACGGGCCAGGGGGAGAAGGACCCGGGGCTGCTGCTGGCCCTGGCCCGCTTCGGCGGCCAGTCCTGCATCGTCCTGGGCCACGCCCGGCCGCTCCGCAAGGACGCTGCCGGCATGGGGCCCGGATCCCTGCGGGAGGCGCGCCGCGGCATGAAGCTCGCCGAGGAGCTGCGTCTGCCGCTGCTCACGGTCATCGACACGGCGGGTGCGGCCCTCTCGCAGGATGCGGAGGAAGGCGGGCTGGCGGGTGAGATTGCGCGCTCGCTGCACGAACTGATTGGCCTGGCCGCTCCGTCGGTCTCCGTGCTGCTCGGCCAGGGCGCCGGGGGAGGGGCGCTGGCGCTGCTGCCGGCGGACCGGACCATTGCGGCGCATCACAGCTGGCTCTCGCCACTGCCTCCCGAGGGTGCCAGCGCCATCGTGCACCGCACAACTGCGCATGCCCCCGCGATGGCCCAGGCGCAGGGCGTGAACGTCGCATCGCTGTACGCCAACGGCCTGGTGGACCACATTGTAGATGAGCGGGACGACGCCTCCCTGGAGCCGCGCGAATTCTGCCAGCGCATGGCAAAGGCCATCGAGTATGAGCTGGGTTCACTCGCTGGCCTTCCCGTTCCAGATCTCGTTGCCGCGCGGTCCGCGAAGTACCGGAGCCTGGGCGCGGGGTGACCTGGCCCCTACGCGCGCTACCTGCGCTGTTGGACCCTGTCGCGGTGGGCGTTCCTGCGCAGCTGGAGGATGCGGGCGCCGCCCGCCATTGCAACGAGGACGCCGCCGGTCACGCTGGCGATGAACAGGGCCATGCCCAGGGGGACCATTCCTTCCAGCCCCAAGTAGCGGACCACCACCTGCTCCTGGTTCTGCAGGATGAAAATGATCAGCAGGATCAGGATCACCAGGGCTGCCACCACGGCAGCCCACACCACCCCTGCGCGCGTCACCCGGGGCTGATCCGGGGTCTGTGGTGTCGGGCCGGGGGTAGTTGTCGGACCGGGGGTGGCGGGCGAGTCGCTGGCCGGCCGCACATCCGGCACAGCCGAAGTACGGGTCCGGTCCGCCGGCGTCATACCTTTACTGCTCGGCTCCGGCGGCCCCTCATTCCCCGGCGTGTACTGTCCAGTACTCATTCGCGTCCCCTTCCAAAATGCTAAGCATGCTTACAATGCCACCTTAGCGGGCTGGCTTCGGCACGCACAACGCCAAGGCCGCTAAGTCCCGGCGCCCAGGCTCGCGCTCCGCCGTCGTCAGCTCACCTGAAGCCCGCGCACGGACACGGCGCCTGAAAGCCGCCTCCGGACAGAGCGGAAGGGCCTTCAGCGAAGACCCTTCCGTTGATTTTGCCAACGGACTTTGCGCGCCGGCGTCAGACCCTCTCCCTACGCCGTTGGGCAGAGGTGGTGCCGGGCTTTGGTGTCTTCCACCAGGCCGGGAAAGCCCAGAACGTGAAGTCCTGCGCCTTGACTGTCTTCTCCGGCATTTCTGCCGGGGTTTCCGGGGTGTCCTGCTTGGCTTCAGGCCGGCGGCGGGTTTCCTTCCTATCGCCCCACCCGAAGTCCTTGCTGGATGAATAGCACATCACAGACCTCCTCACAGTGACTGCCCTTTAATCGTCCTCCCGTTTCCGCGGAGAGTCGACACCTTTTGCGCAGAGCCCTCGTTGCGGCATCACGTGCGGTCGTGCCGGAAGGATGGTTATTCGCCCGTGATTACGTCCTCGGCTTCCTGCGGGCGGTGGAACTCGCACGGGCCATGGTGCCGGAAGGGAAGGAGGCAGGTCCGTCCAGTGGGCAGGTGGACCATGCCGCAGCGGCCCCTCTCGGCCAGGTCTTCCCTGATATTGGCGTTGTTCAGGTCCGGCCTGGCCGGGTTCGCTTCGTGGAGTGTTTCGTTGGCAGCGGCGCGGGAGTGTTCAGCATTCATGGTCGGCAACTCCTCGTTGAGTGATAGCCAGATAGGGGAAGCGAAAGCTGCGCGGACCCTGTCAGTCTGGCCCCACCCGGTTACGGGAGCATTAAGCGGGTGTTAGATCCTGGCCAACAAGCCCTCCAGAAGGCCCTTAGTATCCCAACTGATTGGCCACCTGCAGCAGGAGGGCCTCTGAACCAGCCGGCCCCACCAGTTGGATGCCCATCGGCAATCCCTGGCCGGGCGCTCCTCCGGTCCAGTGGACAGGAAGGGTGATGGCCGGCAGGCCACAGACATTGACCATCGAGGACCATGGCGCGTATTCGCACTGCTTGCGGTAGTCGCCGTCGGCGTCTCCCGGCCAGGGGGCTGCAGGCCACCGGTCGCCGCCGTGCATGCCGGTGAACCAGCCCACCGGACGCGGTGTCTGCGCGAGCGCCGGCGTCAGCATCAGGTCCCACCGCGCGTACTGCGCCACCGTATCGTGCTGGAACTGCCGCAGGAAGGCCAGGGACTCAGCGAGTTTCGCCGGGCTGCGCTGATGTGCCCGGCGCCGGAAGGTGCGGGTCAGGGGAGCCAGCAGCGCCTCACGGTGCGGGCTGATCCTGGCCGTCCCCACTGCCGCAGTCCATGCCGTGGTGAAGGCATCCGGGTAGCGGTTGTCATAGCGGATGGAAGCCTCACCGAGGGCATGCCCGGCATGTTCAAGCAGGCCGATGCCCGCATTGAGGGCATCCAGCGCTTCCTGCTCGGGGCTGAAAGGAAACGTCCCGGACCACGGGCTGTCCAGCGTAATCCCGATTCGGAGCTTCGGGGGTTCTTGCTTCACCGCGGTGAGGTAGCCGCCGTCATTGTCGGGAACAATCCCGGGCATGCCACGCCTGTGGGCAGCGGGCGTGGACATTGCGGAGGGGGGCCCAGCGGGCACCAGGGCGTCCATCATAAGCGCCGCATCGGCTGAGGTCCGTGCGATAGGTCCGGCCACCACCAGCCGGGCGGGATCCCCCAGGCTTTCCCCGGCCGGGACCAGGCCGCGGCCGGGCTTGAGGCCCACCAGCCCGCAGGCAGCAGCGGGAATCCGGACAGATCCGCCGCCGTCTGTCCCTGGAGCGAAAGGAAGCAGCCCGGCAGCCACAGCAGCAGCGCTTCCGCCGGAGGATCCCCCCGAGCTCCGGCTCAGGGCATGGGGATTGCGCGACGGCGGCGCGATCCGGTTTTCGCTGTAGGCAGTCAGCCCGAACTCGGGCACCTGGGTCTTGCCCAGCGAAACAGCCCCCGCTTTCCTGAGCAGGGCCACCAGTGGTGCGTCGCAAAGGGCCGGCTTGTGGTCCAGTGCCGCGCTGCCATGCGTGGTTGGCACGCCTTCCACGTCGGTCAGGTCCTTATAAGCCACAGGCATGCCGTGCAGCAGGGGCAACTCCCCGGCCGGAGTCCGGGCCCGCCGGGAGTCGGCGGAGTGCGCCCGCTCCATCGCCTGGTCCGCCGTCACCGTGATGAAAGCACCCAGCGGGACGTTCTGCCGGTCTATCCGCTGCAGGAAATGGGCTGCCACCTCCGCCGCTGACACCTTTCCCTGCCGCAGCTGGTTCCGGAGCGCCACCGCGGACAGTTCATGGAGTTCAGCCACGGGAGCTCGCGGCCACGGCACCACGGCCGCCGGCCCCGCGGCCACGGCCTCCGGCGGCGGCCAGGACATGGTGTTCAGGAAGCAATTTTCCTCCTTGCGTTCACACAAAAGGGTAACTCGGCTGCACGCAAGCCCTCCGGGAGGTAAAGCACTACGCTTAAAGCGACCCCCGATCCGCGAAGGCAGGAATCACCATGAGCGATTTCGATAACGTCCCCGTCAACGACATCCCCGATGACGCTGTCATCCTGGACGTCCGTGAGGATTACGAATGGGTGGCCGGCCATGCAGAGGGCGCCCTCCACATTCCCATGGACCAGCTTCCGGGGCGCCTGGAGGAACTCGATCCCGACGAGGACGTCTACGTCATCTGCCGCACCGGCGGCCGGTCCTATCGTGCGGCGCAATGGCTAACGGGACAGGGCTACACCGCCATCAACGTTTCCGGCGGCATGGACATGTGGCTGGAAGCTGGCAAGCCCCTCGTCTCGGACAACGGGCTGAAACCCATGGTGCTGTAGGCGAGGAACACTTATGTCCGCGTCCTCCGTGACCTATGCCTTCCTCGGGCCCGAGGGTACCTTCACCGAGGCTGCCCTCATGCAGGTGCCGGATGCCTCGCAGGCTACCCGCGTGCCGTCGTCGAACGTCAATGCTGCCCTGGACGCAGTGCGCGAAGGTTCGGCGCATGCCGCCATGGTGCCAATAGAGAACTCGGTGGAGGGCGGCGTTACCGCCACACTCGACGCAATCGCCGGCGGCAAGGAACTGCGGATAATCCGCGAGGTCCTGGTGCCCATCAGTTTCGTGCTGGCGGGCAGGCCCGGGGTCCGGCTGGATGACGTGCGCCGGGTGTCAACGCACGGCCATGCCTGGGCGCAGTGCCGGCTGTGGATGGACCAGAACATCCCGGCTGCGGAATACGTACCCGGCTCATCCACCGCTGCGTCGGCCATGGGGCTCCTTGATGAGGCCTGCCAATATGACGCTGCCATCTGTGCTCCGCTGGTAGCGCAGGAACAGCCCGGCCTGAGTGTCCTGGCGGAGGACATCGGTGACAATCCGGAAGCCGTGACGCGCTTTATCCTGGTCAGCCGCCCCGGCCCGCTGCCCTCGCGCACGGGAGCGGACAAGACCACAGTGGTGGTGCCGCTTCCGGAGGACCGCCCAGGAGCCCTGATGGAGATTCTGGACCAGTTTGCCAGCCGCGGCGTGAACCTCAGCCGCATCGAGTCCCGGCCTACAGGGCAGTATCTTGGGGACTACTTTTTCAGCATCGACGCCGACGGGCACGTTGGTGATGAGCGGGTGGCGGACGCCCTGGCGGGGCTCCACCGCATCAGCCCCGCCACGCGCTTCCTCGGGTCATATCCCCGCGCGGACATGCAACGCACCGTGGTGGAGCCGCACACCGCTGACCAGGCGTTTCGCGCAGCGCGGGCGTGGGTGGAAGACATTCTCCGGCCTGCATAGCAGGGCGCCGAAAACGGTTACGCCGCTTCGCCCAAAGCGTACGCAAATGCCCCCTGAAGTACTTTCGCGCGCTGTGGACAATGCGTATGCTTGCTTGATCCACATGGGGGAGGGCCCCTAGCGAAGGGATCGCGTCATGACTACCAGCAGCACCGAAAACGATGGCCAGGGGATGATCGTCAACCCCCGGCCCACTGCCGACAACCAGGACTGGGACGGCGACGAGGCCGATCGTGCCGACCGCCTCCGCTTTGAAGAAGAGCAAGCCATGATCCGCGAGCAGTCCGAGGCCCACGCCGCCGCAAAAGCTGCCGAGGAGAACAAGCGCAGCCGCAACTGACCGCTAAGCCTCCCCTTTGACCCTGACCAAAAGAGACCGCGGCTCAACCTGGACGGTGAGCCTGGTGGCCTCGCCGGCGGTGTCGCCGTCCAGCTGGATGGGCATCGGTTCCGGACACTTTATGACCACTTTCCTGGAGCGGTAAACGGTCATGTCGGGCAGCTTCCCGCTGTGCTTGAACATGATCTTGACGTACATCAGCAGCCATCCGAAGGCGCTGCGGGGGCTCATCACGACGACGTCCAGCATGCCGTCGTCGATCATGGCCTGGGGTATGAAGTCGATGCCGCCGGGGATCAGGCCGCAGTTGGCGAACAGCACGCTGCGGATGTTACGGACCTGCCCCGGGCTGCCGTCCAAGGAAATCGAAACCTTCTTCCGGCGTCCCGGCAGGTGCCGCATGCCGGCCTCGGTATAAGCGAGCCAGCCGACTGCCTTTTTCAGGCCGGCATTGGTATCGGCCAGGATCTCGGCATCCATGCCGATGCCCGCGATCACCAGGAACGAATGTGCGGATGATTCCTCGGTGAGTGAGTTTTCAATATCCATCCGCGCGGTGTCGATGTACCGTTGCCGTCCGAAAAGCGCAGTATTGACGCTGGCATGAAGGTCATTGACGTCCAAGTCAACGTTCCGGGCAAGCAGGTTGCCGGTACCCAGCGGGATGAGGCCCATGGCCACATCGGTGCGTACGAGGGACTCAGCCACCACACGTACCGTACCGTCGCCGCCGCCCACCAGGACGACGTCGGGCCTATACGCCAGGGCCGCCCGCACCTGCGAATAGCCGGGATCCTCCGCCGTCGTCTCGAAAAAGACGGGGTTCTCCCAGCCTGCCGCGAGGCAGCCGCGCTGGATGGTGGCCCTGGCTTCTTCCGAGCGTGCCTTGATGGGGTTGAGGATGACAGCCACGCGCTGCCGGGCCAGTCCGGGTTCGTGCGCGTCGGTACCCACGGTACTGCGGATATGCAGGGCCTTGAGCTTGCGCACGCCCCACCAGCTTGAGATGGCAAAGGCGAGGGCCACCCCAATCAGCAGGTACAGGATCCAGTCGCTCATGGTGGTTCAACAGTAGCCCGGCGAAGCCTTCCGGTCCGGCACGCCCGCTGCCGCCCGCCGTCTTCCGCGGGATTGGATACCCTTGTGTGGTGATCGACGTAAAAGACCTCAGCGAAAACCCGGATAAATACCGTGCCAGCCAGCGTGCCCGCCGTGCGGATGAATCCGTGGTGGACGCGATCATCTCCGCGGACGCCGCCCGCCGCGCGGCGCTGATCCGCTTCGAGAACCTCCGTGCCGAGCAGAACGCTTTCGGCAAGAAGGTGGCACAGGCCAAGGGCGACGAAAAGAAGGCGCTGCTGGCCGAGGTCAAAGAGCTGGCCAACTCGGTCAAGGCCGCCTCCGCCGAGGCCGATGCCGCCCAGACGAAGCAGGAAGAACTGCTGCGCACCATCCCAAACCTGGTTGAGGACGGCGTTCCCGAGGGCGGCGAGGACGACTACGCGGTGCTCAAGACCGTCGGCACGCCGCGCGAATTCCCGGACTTCGAGCCGAAGGACCACCTGGAAATCGGCGAGCTGATCGGCGCGATCGACATGGAGCGCGGCGCCAAGGTTTCCGGCGCGCGCTTCTACTTCCTCCGCGGCGTGGGCGCCCGGCTGGAGATGGCTCTGCTGCAGATGGCCATGGACCAGGCCATCGAGGCCGGTTTCGTCCCCATGATCACGCCCACTTTGGTGCGCCCGGAGACCATGCAGGGCACCGGCTTTGACGTAAAGCACGACGCCGAGATCTATCGTCTCGCCGAAGACGACCTTTACCTGGTGGGCACCTCCGAGGTTGCCCTGGCCGGGTACCACGCGGACGAGATCCTGGACTTTGCCGCCGGCCCCATCCGCTACGCCGGCCAGAGCTCCTGCTACCGCCGCGAAGCAGGTTCGCACGGCAAGGACACCCGCGGCATCATCCGCGTTCACCAGTTCAACAAGGTGGAGATGTTCATCTACACCACTGTTGAAGATGCCGCCGCCGAGCACCAGCGGCTGTTGGCATGGGAAGAGGAGATGCTGGCCAAGTGCGAGCTGCCGTACCGGGTGATTGATACCGCGGCCGGCGACCTCGGCATGTCCGCGGCCCGGAAGTTCGACTGCGAAGCGTGGGTTCCCACCCAGGGCGCGTACCGCGAGCTGACCTCGACGTCCAACTGCACCACCTTCCAAGCCCGCCGGCTGAACATCCGCGAACGCGCGGTGAACGCCGAGGGCGTAGCGAAGGGCACCCGGGCCGTGGCCACCCTGAACGGGACGCTGGCCACCACCCGCTGGATCGTGGCGCTGCTGGAGCACCACCAGAACGCCGACGGCTCGGTCAACGTGCCCAAGGCCCTGCAGAAGTACCTGGGCGGCCTTGAGGTCCTCCCGGTCCTCTAGCTTCGCCTGCTTCCCGGGGCATCGCACCCTCTGACGGACTTTGCACCAGGGCATTCCCGGGTGCAAAGTCCGTCAGAGGGTTCTTTTTGCCCTGGTGCCGCTGTTAGGCAGCCCCGCATTCCGCAGCACAGCGCCCAGCCTGGCTGCATCCGAAGCAGTCGCCCAGTCCCAGCGCACCACACTGAATCCGGCCGCACGGAGTTTGTCTTCGCGCTTCTTTTCGGCCAGGACGGCTTGGCGGGACGTCTGGTCGCCCAAGTACTCATCGCGCAGGTACTTCGCGTCGCCGTCGAACTCGCCAATAAGTTTGAACTGCGGCCAGAAGAAGTCGGTCCGGGCAATGAAGTGGCCTCCCGCGCGGAAGTTTGCCTGCAACAGGGGCGCGGGGAAACCCAGGAGGTGCATCTGTGCCCGGCTGAGTGATTCGCCTGCTGATCCGGAGTTGGCAACGGCGAAATTGAGCACCTGGGTGACCCATCGCCGGCGTGCGCCCGACTCCAGGCGCGCGGCGTGCCCCAGCAACTCGTCCTTGCTCACCCGGGGGCCTGAAGTACGACGCATGCCGATAGCATGATCGGCCAGCACTGTTCCGGCCGCAAAGTTCTCTCTTGCGATGACCGCCACCACCGTCTCGGGCAATGGCGTTATCTGTAGCCCTCCGAACGCGATGGTTGGTCCCCGGGAAGCATGCCGGGCGACACCATAGGAGGTGAGTCCCTCAAGTCCGCACAATCCGGATGGCATTCGAGCAGCGGACGTAGTGGGGAGGCTCCGGCCCCTATGGCCCCGTGATGCACCTGCAAGGTGGACATGGTTGGGGACAGCGAGCATCTCCAGGTTCCACAGGACAGCAGCTGTGTTGAGGCAGAACTTTGACGAAGGCAGTTCAAGGTTCACGGCAAGGATTGTCTGCCGGTACCTTTCCCATGGTGGCAGTGAGATCCACTCGTCCTTTGCCGCGTACACTCCCTTGCGGACACGGACCAGTTCGCCGCGGGCATACCGCCTGCGGAGCGAGCGCGAGTCTCCGGTACTGCGGTGCAATGCGGCGGCATCAATCAGCTGCATGCCTCCATGGTCGCCGCACCACCGAGGGAAGGGCAGTACGGTTCCGCCCCATGTGGACAACGGCGGCACCCGAGCTGCACCGGGAAACGGTCCCTGCACCGGGGCGTGCGCGGGTGCTTTGTCCGTGGGAGGGTGCACACCTCAGAACACGGAGGTTAACACTCACACCGGGGACAACCTGTGGGTATTAACCAACTGTTCAATAACTCTGTGGCGCGAGTCCTAGCGGCGTTTGGGGGCGTCTGGTTCACTATTGGAATGACAACGCTGACTGAAACCTCAGTCGCCGGCAACGATGACCGGCGAGATAACGACAACAACAACGGCCGCAAGCTCATGGTCGCCCTGGACGTGGACGGCACGCTGGTGGACCACGACGGCCACATGTCCCCGGGTGTGCGTGAATCGGCGCAGGCCGTAGTGGCAGCCGGACACGAGGTAATGATCGCCACGGGACGTTCGCTCAACGCCACCCTGCCCATTATCGAGAAAATCGGGATTGAGCGCGGCTATGCCGTCTGCTGCAACGGCGGCGTGACGCTACGGCTCCATCCAGCACTGGACAGCGGCTACGAGGTCATCCATAAGGCCACGTTCGACCCCGCACCCGCACTCCGGGCACTCCGCGAGCGGCTTCCCTCTGCCAAGTACGCGCTGGAAGATGCGGACGGCAACTTCCTGTCCACCGAGCGCTTCCAGGACCCGAGTTTCGGCGTCGAGGCCATCGGCGTGGATTTCCACACCATGCTTGAAGCCACGGCAGTGCGCGTGGTGGTCTTCAGCACCGAAAACACGCCGGAAGAGTTCAATGAGGCCATTGAGCACGTGGGCCTCGCCGGCGTCACCTACTCCGTGGGCTGGACCGCATGGCTGGACATCGCCGCCGCCGGCGTGACCAAAGCCAGCGCGCTGGAAAACCTCCGCGGCAGGCTCGGCATCGAACGTCACCTCACGGTAGCCATCGGCGACGGCCGTAACGACATCGAGATGCTCACCTGGGCAGGACGCGGGGTGGCCATGGGCCAGGCGCCGGCGGAAGTCATCGCCGTCGCCGACGAGGTCACCCACTCAGTGTTCGACGACGGCGCGGCCCACGTGCTGCGCAGCCTGCTCTGACGCAGTACAAGGCAGAATGGAAAGCATGACCCTCACGACCTTCGCCCTCATCCGCCATGGCCAGACCGACTGGAATGCGCAGCGCCGGCTGCAGGGCGCCACGGACATTCCGCTGAACGACGTCGGCCGGGCCCAGGCGCGTGACGCCGTTGGGGTTTTGTCCGCGTACGAATGGGACGCCATTGTGTCCTCGCCACTGAGCCGCGCTGCCGAAACCGCAGATGTGATAGCCCACGGACTCGGGCTGGGCGAGGTCCGCCGCCTGCCGGAGCTCACGGAGCGGAGCTTCGGACCGGCGGAGGGAATGCAGGCGGGCCCGGAACTGGACGCACTCCGCATCCCCGGCGGTTTCCGTGGCGCCGAAAGCGAGGACGAGGCAGCTGACCGTGGACTGGCCGCCCTGGAGGCTCTCGCGGAGGAGTACCGCGGCCGCCGCCTCCTCGTCGTCGCGCACGGCACGCTGCTCCGGGTGAGCCTCAGCCGGGCCGTCGGGACCGCTTTGGCCAGCATCGACAACGCTGTGCTGAACCTGGCGCACCACCATGCAATCGACGGCTGGCAGCTCGAGTACTTCAACGGCGAGCCGGTGATGGCGGCAGCCCAGGCCTGAGCGGGGCCGCAGCCCCTACCGGACTTCGAGGATCAACCCCAGCAGCCGGGCCGCCGCAGGCCGGGCCGCGTGCTCCTCGTTCCACTGCGCCCGGGCCACCGCCTTGCTGACCGCCTGCGTGGTGATTCCGAGTTCCTGGGCCACAGCCTTTTGCTGGCCCCGCACGCCGGGCGTCAGCAGGTCGAGCACCCGCCACTCGGCGCCGGAGCGGTCGCGCACGATATGCCCCAGCAGGCGCAGCACCGCCTCGGCGTCGTGGGCCACGTCAGCCAAGGGTCCCTCCACTGCAACCGGAACCCGGTCCTTGCTGCTCCGCAGCCGGTCCACGGCGCGCCGTGCATACACGAGTCCGTGGCCGGAAGCGTCCTTGATCTGGTTGGGCAGCGGTTCGTTGACGGGCCCGACGCCGATCCCCACGTACCAGGAGCCGTCCCGGAGTGCGATCAGGGCCGCCTCCACTGCCTGGTGCGGGCAGTCCACAATGCCCTGGACCTCGTCCTCGACGGACCGGTCGAAATCAAGGCGTGCGGGAATATGCCGCAGGTCCTTGAGCAGCTGCGGTACCCGGTCGCCATCGCGCCGGCTATCGGTCTGGTTGATTGTCAGCGTGAACATCTGAATCCAAAGACTACCCGCAGGTAGCCGCGGCAAGGCAAGCGGGGTTGCCTCCGGCCGGCCCATCTGGTGCGATGGGGGAACGGCCGCACCTGACGGATCGAAAGGGTGGGCGAACGCGACGTGAGGATGGTTATGGCCGGCAGCATGGGGCAGGACGAGCTTGAACTTGTGGACCGCTGGTGGCGCGCCGCGAACTACCTGTCGGTGGGACAGATCTACCTCCGCTCCAACCCGCTGCTGCGCGAAGAGCTGAAGGCCGAACACACCAAATCCCGGCTCCTGGGCCACTGGGGAACCACCCCCGGGCTGAACTTCATCTACGCCCACCTGAACCGCATCATCCGCCGCGACTGGGCCGAGATGCTCTTTGTGGCAGGTCCCGGCCATGGCGGCCCCGCCGTCGTCGCCAATGCCTGGCTGGAAGGCACCTACTCCGAGGTCCACGGCCACGTGGGCAACGACGGCGACGGGATGGCCGAGCTGTTCCGCCAATTCTCGTACCCCGGCGGCATCCCCAGCCACGCGGCGCCGGAAAGCCCCGGATCCATCAGCGAGGGCGGCGAACTCGGGTATTCCCTCGCCCACGCGTACGGCTCGGTCCTGGACAATCCCCAGTTGGTCACCGCCGTCGTGATTGGCGACGGCGAAGCGGAGACCGGCCCCCTGGCCGCCAGCTGGCACTCGCACAACTTCCTGGACCCGGCCACTGACGGCGCGGTGCTGCCCATCCTGCACCTGAACGGGTACAAGATCGCCAACCCCACCATCCTGGCTCGGATGCCCGAAGAGCAGCTGGAGCAGTTGCTGCGCGGTTACGGGCATGAGCCCTACTTCGTGACCGTGAAAGACCCGGAGAACACGGAGCAGGCGCACCGCGACTTCGCGGATGCACTGGAACGCTGCATGGCCGGGATCCGCGCCATCCAGGACAGCCGGCGTGGGCCCCAGGCGGACGCGGATACAACTGGCGGGGCGCAGACTGGGGCGGCCCGCTGGCCCATGATCGTGCTGCGCTCGCCGAAAGGCTGGACCGGGCCCCGCGTGGTGGACGGGCTGCAGGTTGAGGGGACGTGGCGCAGCCACCAGGTTCCGCTCTCCGAAGTCCGCACCAACGGAGAGCACCTGAAGCAGCTGGAAGAGTGGCTGCAGTCCTACCGCCCGGCGGAACTGTTCGACGGCGACGGCAGGCTCCGGCCCGAGGTCGCCGAGGCCGCGCCCACGGGCGCATTCCGGATGAGTGCAACGCCGCACGCCAATGGCGGACTACTGCGGAAGGCGCTAAGGCTGCCTGCCTACCGGGACTACGCCGTCGAGGTCCCGAAGCCGGGGACCGAGCGGGTCAGCCCGATGATCACGCTGGGCTCGTGGATGCGGGATGTCATCTCGCAGAATATGGAAACGTTCCGGCTCTTTGGCCCGGACGAGACCGCCTCCAACCGGCTGCAGGACGTCTACGAGGTCACGGACAAGGTATGGCAGTACAGGATTGACGACGCCGACGAGCACCTTGCGCGGTCCGGCAGGGTGATGGAGGTGCTCAGCGAACACCTGTGCCAGGGCTGGCTGGAAGGGTACCTCCTGACCGGACGCCACGGCGTCTTCAGCTGCTATGAGGCCTTCATCCACATCGTCGACTCCATGTTCAACCAGCATGCCAAATGGCTGAAGGTGCACCGGCAGCTGCCGTGGCGCCAGCCGGTGGCATCGCTGAACTACCTGCTGTCCTCACACGTGTGGCAGCAGGACCACAACGGCTTCTCGCACCAGGACCCGGGCTTTATTGACCACGCCGTGAACAAGAAGGCGGAGGTCATCCGGGTGTACCTCCCGGCGGACGCCAACACACTGCTGTGCGTGATGGGCCACTGCCTGGCCTCCACCGATTACGTGAATATTGTGGTCAGCGGAAAGCAGCCCTCGCCCACCTGGCTGGGCCCGGCCGATGCCGCCAACCACTGCCGCCGGGGGCTGGGGATCTGGGAGTTCGCGGGTTCCGAGGTTCCCGGCGAGCAGCCCGACGTCGTCATGGCCTGCGCGGGTGACGTGCCCACGGTGGAGACTGTGGCGGCAGCCGAACTGCTCCGGGAAGGCGCGCCGGGCCTGAAGATCCGGGTGGTCAACGTGGTGGACCTGATGCGGCTGCAGGACGTGAGCGAGCACCCGCACGGGCTTCCGGCAAGGGATTTCGACGGGATTTTCACGGCGGACAAGCCCATCATCTTCGCCTACCACGGCTACCCGGCGCTGATCCACCGGCTTGCCTACCGCCGCTCCAACCAGGATGGGCTGCACGTGCGCGGCTACAAGGAAGAGGGGACCACCACTACGCCGTTCGACATGGCCATGCTGAATGGGATCGACCGCTTCCAACTGGCCATCGACGCGATCGACCGAGTGCCCGGGCTGGCCGAGAGGCACTCACTCCTCCGGCAGCACCTCCAGGACCGGCGGATGAGGGCCAGGGAACACACCCGGCTGCACGGGGAGGACCCGGAGGAGATCCGCAACTGGACCCTTGGCGGCGCGGATCCCGCCAGCTGACGAGTTCCGCCAGCCCGCAAGAGGGCAGGTGGATCCACCCCTCGTCGCGGGCGGCTGCGGCGTGCGCGCCGTCAGGGAACGCGGTAAGGCCGACGGCGGCCAGGTCGACGCCTAAAGCCCGCATGGGTCCCTCACGCTGCACGGTAGTGCAGCGTTCCCGGGATGGTGCCGTGTTTGCCGAGGTCATCGCCGCGGGCAAACCGTGCCCAGAGCGCCCGCAGTTCGCGTCCGGCCGCGCTAACCTCTTCCCAGTCGGCGCCGGCAATCAGGCCCACGCCGTCCCACGTGTTCCGGTTGCCGAAAAGCAGCGGGAGGTCAACAGTGTGGGCAGCGCCAAAGATGTTTCCCGGGGCGTGCCAGCCCAGGACGTAGCGGTGGGCCTTCCCTCCAGCCCGGGCGTGGCGCCGCGCGAACCTCCGTGCCGCCCGTCCATAGACGGTTTCGGTGACCACCCAGTCAATGGCGCGGACGGCCGCGGGCCCCACCAGCGGGACGCGCGCCAGCCGGCTGAGGTTTGGGCTGCGGGGCAGGAATAGCCGCGCTTCCTCGGACGTATGCCCGATCAGCACCTCGATGCCGGACGCGGTGCGGTTCCAGGCGGCTTCAATATCGGGTTCCTCCGGCAGCGGTGCATGGCCATACTGGGTTCCGAACGGCATGGCGGCCAGCATGCCGAATTTCCGGGCTACCTGGGCCACGTGGTCTTCTCGTTCGACGACGTCCATGGCGGGGGTATCCTCGTCCACAGCCTCGGCAACGATGCCCATGGCATGGTTCATTTTTGCCCTGCCGCGTGAGATTCCCAGCGGGGCGCTTTGGATGATGGCCCGCTGGAAGAGGGACGGTGCTTCGGCTGTGGCCATGAGGTGCGCGATCGCGTCACCTCCGGCGGACTGTCCGAAGGCGGTCACCCGGCCGGGGTCGCCGCCGAATGCGGCAATGTTCCGCTGGACCCAGCGGAATGCCTCGAGCTGGTCCAGGAGGCCCAGGTTCCCCGGCCGGCCGGTGCGGGTCCCAAGGAAGCCGAACAGCCCCAGGCGGTACGTCACTGAGACCACCACCACCCGGTTCTCGGACACCAGCGCCGCGGGGTCGAAGATGGCGAGGTCGCCCGAACCGGTGGTGTAGGAGCCGCCGTGGATCCAGACCATCACGGGGAGCTGCTCGCCGGGGGCCAAGCCGGCGGGCATGGTGATGGAGAGGTTCTGGCAGTCCTCGCTCCCCGGCAGTTCCCCGTAGCGGGTGCCCAGGACGTCATCGAGGAACGGCACCGGCCCCTGCGGGCAGGCGGGCGCGGGGGAGGTGGCGGCAAACGGGTCGGTCCAGCCAGGCGCGGGGGCGGGAGGCTGGAACCGTCCGGCGGTGGCGTAAGGGATCCCGGTTGCGCGGACGACGTCCCCGTCCCGCCAGCCGGTGACGGGCCCGCACGGCGGGTTGAAGACTGGCGCTGAGCTCACCAATTCACCTTAAACCACAACGCGGGGTCACTTCCGGCCCAATTCTGGCGAAGAATTGGGCGCGGAGTGACCCCGCGTTGCTTTAGGACATCAGTGCGCGGTGGGCACGTAACGCTTGATGGACGCTTCCAGCTCGGCCTCGGCGGCAGCGCGGTCGCCCCAGCCCTCGGCCTTGACCCACTTGCCCGGCTCCAGGTCCTTGTAGCGGGTGAAGAAGTGCTCGATCTCCTTGATCAGGAAGTCGTTGACGTCGCTGACCTCCTGGATGTGGTCGAAGCGGGCGTCCACCGGCACGCAGAGGATCTTCGCGTCTCCGCCGCCGTCGTCCGTCATGTTGAAGACGCCGATGGGGCGGGACTCGACGATGACGCCCGGGTGCAGGTCGAAGTCCTGCAGCAGCACCAGCGCATCCAACGGGTCGCCATCCTCGCCGAGGGTGTTCTCGAAGTATCCGTAGTGCGTGGGGTACTGCATGGAGGTGAAGAGGACGCGGTCCAGGCGGACGCGGCCGGTCTCGTGGTCAACTTCGTACTTGACGCGTGATCCCTTGGGGATCTCGATGGTCACGTCATGCTTCATGGAATGCTCCTCGGCAATTGCAGGGGGTTCGCGGCACTTCTGACGGGCAACAAAAAGCACTGTCGGTGCCGCCGACTATTATTGAGGATATAGCGAGAGGCCCTGGAATCAGGAACTTGTGGGGAAATTTCAGGACTTGAGGACCGGCACCGGCATGACCAAAACAATAGGCACGGACCAGCAGCACGGCCGTGTCCGGCAGGCAGCGCTGGGGGCCATCACCGGGCTGCGGCGCGCCTGGCCCCTGGTCCTGCTGTCGGCGCTCCTGGTTGCCCTTGCCGTCCCGGCGGCCCTGCTGGTGGCTCCCGGCTTCCTGGGTCCCGAGGCCCCTGCCCCCGCCCCTGCTGCGCCCGGGTGGCAGCAGGCGCCCGCCACGCTCTCGGCCCGGCAGGGCCTGCCCACCCTCGATGCTTCGGCTGCCGTCCCGGCCCAGCCGGCAGTCACGGCGCGGCTGGATCCGCTGTTAAAGGCCGACGGCGGCGGAACGTTTACAGCGCTGGTCCAGGATGCGTTGACCGGCCAGGTCCTGTTTGACCGCGGTGGATCGGAAGGCCGCGTTCCGGCGTCCAACATGAAACTGCTCACTGCGGTCGCCGCCCTGCGGTCCCTGGGGCCCGGGCACCGCTTCAGCACAACAGTTGTTGCCGGCGCGGCGCCTGGACAGGTGGTGCTGGTGGGCGGCGGCGACGTTCTCGTGGGGCCGGGCGAGTCGAACCCCGAACGGACGATCGGCCACGCCGGCCTGGCAACCCTGGCTGCCGGCACGGTGGAGGCGCTGAAGGCGGACGGCGCGTCCGGGGAGCTCAAGGTCCTGGTGGACGACTCCCTTTTCTCCGGACCCGCGCTGAACCCTGCCTGGGACAGCGGGGATGTGGCGGCCGGCGAGGTGGCGCCCTTGTTCCCCCTGGCCCTGAACTCAGCCCGTTACGATCCCGCCGTCACCACCGGTCCGCGCCCGCAGGACTCCGCCATGACTGCAGCCGAGGAGTTTGCCGCCCGGCTGCGAACGGCAGGCGCCGACGCGGGACTCACTGTGGCAGCCGGCGTCGAACGCTCACCCCAGCCGGCGGGAGCAGGCGCGGCGGCAGCACGCACGGCGGCAACGGCCGCTCCCGGGGAGGGCTCCAGTGAACCGCGCGTGCTGGCGGAAGTGCAGTCCGCCACCGTGGCCGAGCAGGTGGAAGTGATGCTGCAGGACTCGGACAACTACCTGGCGGAAGCATTGGGCCGGCTCACGGCACTGGCGGACGGCCTGCCCGGCAGCAACGACGGTGCCACGGCAGCAGTCCGGGCGCAGCTCTCTGCAGCCGGCCTCGCCACGGATGCCATGAAACTGGTGGACGTCTGTGGACTGGCCATGGGTAACCAGGTCTCGGCCCGGCAGTTTGCCGAGGTGGTGCGGGCCATTACGTCGGGCACGGACACCAGGCTGCGGGCGGCGCTGGACGGATTCCCGGTGGCCGGCCTCACCGGAACGCTCGACACGCGCTACGGCGGTGACGCCACCGCCGGCGGTGCTGGCCTGGTGCGGGCCAAGACCGGCACGCTGAACACGGTGCTCGCACTGAGCGGCTATGTGGTTGACGCCGATGGCAGGCTCCTGGTCTTTTCCTTCATCGGCAACGGGCTGACGCCCGGGGCTGCGGGGAACAAAGAGGCGCTGGACCGCGCGGCCACCGCACTCGCAGGCTGCGGCTGCCGTTGAAGTACCAAGTGCGGCGGGCCGAAAAAAACAAGTAGGGGCTACCCGTGACGCTGGACTGCGGCGCATCCTACACTCGACCTCACATTGGGGCAGGGCAGCGAACCGCCGCCCCGGGCTGTCAAGGGGGTGGGGCAGGTGTCGGTATCCCGTCGAACCACGTGGCAGCCCCCGCCTGTGCCTGCCAGATCACGCCACGGACCACCCTGTCCTGGATGCTGCAATTTGGCGGATCGCCGCGTTCTGGTGCGGGCAGTCACCCGGATCGCCCCCGGCCCGACGCTGTTTGCGACGCGCTGCCTCCCGGTGAGCTCCGCAACGGAGCGCCAAGGCAGCTTCTGACAGTAGTAAAGCCTGACAAACAAAGGGCACCATCATGTCCCACTCATTTAAACGATTCTCAATGCTCGGTTCCGCCGTCACGCTGCTTCTGGGGATGGAGGCCATAGTGTCGTGCGCAGACCCCAAGGCCGGACGGGCGACGCCCAATTCCACCGGCACTTCGGCGCCGGTTTCGCCTTCCGGCGCGCCGCAGGGGCCGCCCACGCTGGCGCCCGCAGCCGTGCCGCCGGCGCCGGAGCTGTGCGGGCCAGGGTCTGCCATCAAGTTCGACAAGGCCGCCTTTCCGGAGTCTCCCGTCATTGATAACAAGTGGTTTCCGCTGAAACCCGGCATGAAGTACACCACCACCGGCACGGTCGAAAGTGAAGATGGAACAACTGAGCGGATTGTCACGCACACCGTAACCGGCCTGACCAAGGTCATTGACGGCGTGAAAACCCAGGTGTTGTGGGACCGTGATTACCAGGACGGGACGCTGGTGGAATCGGAACTTGCCTTCTTCGCGCAGGACAACGCCGGAACGGTTTGGCTGTTCGGCGAGTATCCCGAGGAGTTTGAAGAGGACAAGTTCATCGGGGCGCCCAATACGTTCATCCACGGCATCTCCGGTAGCCAGGCCGGAATTGCGATGCAGGCTGCGCCCCGGACCCGTACGCCGGCATATGTCCAGGCTCACGCCGCTTCCGTGGGTTTCCTCGATTGCGGGAGTGTTTTCGAAGAAGACATCGCGCTTTGCGTGCCCACAGGCTGCTACGGAGACGTGTTGGTGATCGATGAGCACAATCCGCTGGAACCGCATATCGGCCACCAGCGCAAGTACTATTCAGCAGGAACCGGGCTGGTTAAAGTGACGGCTGAGAGCGGGGTAAACCAGGAAACCCTGGACCTCGACAAAATTGAAAACCTCACGGACGGCCAACTGGCGGACATCAACAAGCAGGCGCTCGAGCTCGACCGGCACGGCTATGAAGTCAGTAAGGAGGTCTACGCCCAAACTGCCCAGGCCGAGATCACCACGAAGACTTCGGGAGGCCGGAAATAGGAGCGGCCGGCCCGGATGCCTCCGAGGGGTTCGCCGGTCAGCGAACTTAAGGACTATCCACAGCATGCTGTGTTCTGATGGGAACCATGGAGCCCACTGCACGCGAGTCGTCAGCCCAGACGTTGTCCGCCACGGCACAGTCCCTGATCAACTGGGACCTCGCCGCCTCCACCGCCGCACGCCTGGCCCCGGCCGGGCCCGTGCTCAGCGAGGCCGCCATGGGTGAGGCCGTGGACAGCCTGCGCCGCTTGGCGGATGTGTCCGTTGAACACGTCCACCAGATCACCGGGCTGGAGGCGGCGCGCGACCTCCGGGACTCCTCCGTGCTGGTGGTGGACCGGGCGTCATGGGCCAAAGCCAACACCCAGAGCTTCGCCGTGATGCTCAAGCCCGCCATGGAGAAGATGCTGGAAAACCGGCGCGGCACGCTGAGCCCCGGCGCCGCCAGCGTCAGCGGGGCCATCACCGGAAGCCAGCTCGGCGCCGTCCTGGCATTCCTGGCCAGCAAGGTCCTGGGACAGTACGATCCCTTCGCCGCGCTCGCGGAGGGGTCCACCGCCCCTCCCGGCGGAAGGCTCCTCCTTGTTGCCCCCAACATCGTGGCCGTGGAGCGCGAACTCAACGTCGCCCCTGAGGATTTCCGCCTCTGGGTGTGCCTGCACGAGCAGACCCACCGCGTGCAGTTTGCCGCGGCCCCCTGGCTGCGGCGCCACATGCTGGAGCAGATCGACGAACTCAGCGTGCACCTGCTTGGCAACGTCGACTCCCTGATGGAGCGGGCCACCGCCGCCGCACGCTCGCTGAAGGACCGCACCGCCTCCGGCAACACCCCCGGCCGCGGTGCCATCCTGGACCTACTCCAGGACCCGGAGGAAAAGGCGGCCATCTCGCACCTCACCGCCGTGATGAGCCTGCTCGAAGGCCACGCGAACGTGGTGATGGATGCCGTGGACGCGAGCATCATCCCGTCCGTGAAGACCATCCGGCAGCGGTTCAACGACCGCGGCAAGGACCGCGGCGTGATCGAAAAGTTCATCCGCAGCCTCCTTGGCCTGGACGCCAAAATGCGCCAATACTCGGACGGCGCCAGGTTTGTGCGTGCGGTGGTGGACGTGGCCGGCATGGAAGGCTTCAACAAGGTGTGGGAGTCCGCAGACCACCTGCCCACCGAACCGGAGATCCACGACGCCAAGCTGTGGCTTGAGCGGATGGGACTCTGATTGCCGGGCACTGATTTGCCCGGACGTCCAAGCGGACGACGACGGCCCGGAAGGCTGGCGCCCGTCGTCGGCAAAGCGCGGAAAGCGGTCCAGGACGCCTTGGCGCAGGCGGGTTACCCGCGGCATGTCCTGGTAGCCTGCAGCGGCGGACCCGACTCCCTGGCGCTGGCCGCCGTCGCCGCCTACTTTGCCCGGCGCGGGCACGTGGACGGCCACCCGGTCACGGTGGGAGCGGTGGTGGTGGACCACCAGCTGCAGGAAGGGTCCGCCGGCGTGGCCGCGGAAACCGCGCGGGCACTGCGGGACCTGGGGCTTGCCCCCGTGGAGATCCGTGCCGTGAGCGTGGCAACGGCCGGCATGGGTCCTGAGGCAGCGGCCCGGGAAGCCAGGCACCAAGCGCTCGAAGCCGCCGCCGCCGGTCAGGGCGCCGGAGCCATCCTGCTGGGCCACACCCTGGACGACCAGGCTGAACAGGTGCTCCTTGGCCTTGCCCGCGGCTCCGGCACACGCTCCCTTGCCGGCATGAGGCCGGAGCGGGGCCTCCTGCTGAGGCCGTTCCTGGGGCTCCGGCGGGCGGATACGGAAGAGATCTGCGAGGTGGAGCAGCTGCAGCCCTGGCATGATCCCACCAATTCGGACCCGGCCTTCGCGCGTTCCCGTACCCGGGTGGAGGTGCTCCCGCACCTGGAAGAAAAACTGGGCCCGGGCGTGGCCGAATCCCTTGCCCGGACCGCTTCAATCCTCCAGCTGGACGCCGACTACCTTGAAGACGTGGCGGAAACCACGTTCGCAGCGCTCGTTGAACGGAACGGCGCCGAAGTGAGCCTCCCGGAGGAGGCGTTGCGCGCCCTGGCCCCGGCCATCAGGTACCGCGTCATCGCCAAGGCGGCGGCCGACGTCGGCGGGCAGCAGCCCGGCTACCAGCGCCTTTTGGCGGCGGAGGCGCTGCTGAGGCGAAAGGGCTCCGCCGGACCGGTTGAGCTGCCCGGCGGGGTGGGCGCCTACCGCCTGTCCCTGGCACAGCTGGAAGCGGCCGGAGCCGTTGACGGGCCGGCTGCATCCGATAACCCCGTTCCCCGCGAAGCGGCCCGCTGTGGGAAGCTAGTATTCCGGCCTCAAAAACCGCCCGCAAAATAGTCGCACCCCGCATCTACACAGGAGCCATTGGTGGATTCAAACGACGTCCAGGCAGACCTCAAGCACGTTCTCTACACCAAGGAACAGATCCAGCAGCGCATCACGGAGCTGGCTGAGCAGATCGACAAGGACTATGAGGGCCGCGAAATCCTCATCGTGGGCGTGCTCAAGGGTGCGGTGATGGTCATGGCGGACCTGGCCCGGGCACTGCACAGCCACATCTCCATGGACTGGATGGCTGTGTCCTCCTACGGCTCGGGCACCCAGTCCTCCGGGGTGGTCCGGATCCTGAAGGACCTGGACACGGACCTGATGGGCAAGGACGTGCTGATCGTCGAGGACATCATCGATTCCGGCCTCACCCTGTCCTGGCTCAAGACCAACCTGGAATCCCGCGGCACCGCGTCCGTGGAGATCTGCACCGCCTTCCGCAAGCCCACGGCCGCCAAGGTCGAGATCGACGTCAAGTACGTCGGCTACGACATCCCCAACGAGTTCGTGGTGGGCTACGGCCTGGACTACGCGGAGAAGTACCGCAACCTGGACTTCGTGGGTACCCTGGCCCCGCACGTCTACGAGTAGGCCGCCCAGCCCGAACCCGTCGCCTGCGCCGCCGCCGGCCTTGACCTACAAAACCCCGCCCCTTGGAACAGGTCCTCCGCTGTCCTGGCGCCGCTACGCCCACAGGGAACTTTTGCCGTCCATCATGCGTGATCTACTCCGGACGGTGTATAGCTAGAAGCTGACGCAGCACCATCACGCGCGCAGACTACTCGCCGTGCAGCACTACCAGAAGGGACGGGGCCTGCCCCCGAACAGATGAAAGCTAAGAACTTCTTCAAAGGCCCGGGCATCTGGATCGTCGTTGTGGTCGGTCTGCTCCTGGTGGCCTTTGCAACGCTAGCCCCCGGCGGTGCCGCACGGATCGACACCGACAAGGGCCTGGAACTGCTCTCCGGAAACCAAGTGGAGCAGGCCAAGATCTTCGACGGCGAAAACCGCGTGGACCTGACTTTGAAGGACAACCTGCAGCTTGACGGGCAGGACAAGGGCAAGAGCGTCCAGTTCTTCTTCGTGGACGCCCGTGCGCTGGACGTGGTCAAGGCGGTAACGGACGCCAAGCCTGCCCAGGGCTACACGGACCAGCCCATCGAGAGCAACTGGTTCTCCGGCCTGCTCTCCCTCCTGATTCCCGTCATCCTCCTGGGCGCCCTGTTCTGGTTCCTCATGACCCGCATGCAGGGCGGCGGCTCCAAGATCATGCAGTTCGGCAAGTCCAAGGCCAAGATGGTCAGCAAGGACATGCCGCAGGTGACGTTCGCCGACGTCGCAGGATCCGACGAGGCAGTTGAGGAACTCCAGGAAATCAAGGAATTCCTGCAGGAGCCCGCCAAGTTCCAGGCCGTTGGCGCCAAGATTCCCAAGGGCGTGCTGCTGTACGGCCCTCCCGGTACCGGCAAGACCCTCCTGGCTCGCGCAGTCGCGGGTGAGGCCGGCGTCCCCTTCTTCTCCATCTCCGGCTCCGACTTCGTGGAAATGTTCGTCGGCGTAGGCGCCTCCCGCGTCCGCGACCTCTTCGAGCAGGCCAAAGCCAACTCCCCGGCCATCATCTTCGTTGACGAGATCGACGCCGTGGGCCGTCACCGTGGCGCCGGCATCGGCGGCGGCAACGACGAACGCGAGCAGACCCTCAACCAGCTGCTGGTGGAGATGGACGGCTTCGACGTCAAGACCAACGTCATCCTCATCGCCGCCACCAACCGGCCCGACGTGCTGGACCCCGCACTGCTGCGCCCGGGACGCTTCGACCGCCAGATCGGCGTGGACGCACCGGACATGATCGGCCGCGACCAGATCCTGCAGGTACATGCCAAAGGCAAGCCGATGGCACCGGGAGTGGACCTCAAGGCCGTGGCGAAAAAGACTCCCGGCTACACCGGCGCGGACCTCGCCAACGTCCTGAACGAAGCCGCCCTCCTCACCGCCCGCTCCAACGCGAACCTCATCGACGACCGCGCGCTGGATGAAGCCATTGACCGCGTCATGGCCGGACCGCAGAAGCGCAGCCGCGTCATGAAGGAGCACGAACGGAAGATCACCGCCTACCACGAAGGCGGGCACGCCCTCGTCGCAGCCGCACTGCGGAACTCCGCCCCGGTCACCAAGATCACCATCCTTCCCCGTGGCCGCGCCCTGGGCTACACCATGGTGGTGCCGGACAACGACAAGTACTCCGTGACCCGCAACGAACTGCTTGACCAGATGGCCTACGCCATGGGCGGCCGCGTGGCCGAGGAGATCGTGTTCCACGACCCGTCCACCGGAGCTTCCAACGACATCGAGAAAGCCACCGGCACCGCCCGCAAGATGGTCACCGAATACGGCATGAGCGAGCGGGTTGGCGCTGTCCGGCTTGGCCAGGGCGGCGGCGAGCCGTTCCTGGGCCGCGACGCCGGGCACGAGCGCAACTACTCGGACCAGATCGCCTACGTGGTGGACGAGGAAGTGCGCCGCCTCATAGACCAGGCCCATGACGAGGCCTACGCCATCCTTACCGAGAACCGGGACGTCCTGGACCGGCTGGCCCTGGAACTGCTGGAACGCGAAACGCTGAACCAGGCCGAGATCGCCGACATCTTCAGGGACATCCGCAAGCGCGACTTCCGCGAGGTGTGGCTGTCCAAGGAGAGCCGCCCGGTCCAGATGGCGGGCCCCGTGGAGTCCCGCCAGGAAAGGGCGGAGCGGGAGGCCCAGGAAGAGGCCAAGAAGGCGCGCCTGGATGAGCCGTTGGACGCGCAGCCGCCGCACCCGCAGGGTGTCCCCGAGGACGCCCCGTTCCAGGGCGGGGTAACGGACGCGGGGCCCGACGCCCTTCGCGGCTAAGCTTTCTTACGTGACCCACTTCGACGACGACGACGTTTCCGCCTCCGCCGGCTACCCGGCGGAGGGCGGCGCCCACCACTCAAAGCACCACAAAGTGGACCGGCCCCGGATCGAGGCAGCCGTCCGTGAGATCCTCCTGGCTATCGGAGAGGATCCGGACCGCGGCGGCCTCATAGACACCCCCAAACGGGTGGCCAAGGCCTACGCCGAGGTGTTCGCCGGGCTGCACCACGATCCCGCGGACGTTTTGTCCACCACCTTTGACCTGGACCATGAGGAACTGGTCCTGGTCAAGGACATCCCCTTCTATTCCACGTGCGAGCATCACCTGGTGCCGTTCCACGGCGTGGCCCACGTGGGCTACATCCCGTCCCATGAAGGCAAGGTGACAGGGCTCAGCAAGCTCGCCCGGCTCGTGGACATCTACGCCCGCCGCCCGCAGGTGCAGGAGCGCCTCACCACTGAGATCGTGGAAGCGATGGTCCGCCACCTCAAGCCGCGTGGCGCCATCGTAGTCGTTGAATGCGAACACATGTGCATGTCAATGCGCGGTATCCGCAAGCCCGGAGCGAAGACCGTCACCAGTGCGGTCCGCGGGCAGCTTCATGACCCGGCCACCCGTGCCGAAGCCATGAGCCTCATCCTCGGAAGGTAATCAACAGACCATGGATTCACTAGCTGCAGCGCCGGGAACCGGCCCCGCAACCTCGCCACTGCCCGTCCTGCGCAAGCCGCGCCCGGCAGCCCGGTTCGAAGACCTGCCCACCGGGCGCACCCTGGTGATGGGCATCCTGAACGTCACCCCGGATTCCTTCAGCGACGGCGGCAACCACCCCACGGCGGACACCGCCATCGCGGCGGGGCTCCGGATGTTCTACGCGGGAGCGGACATCATTGACGTCGGGGGCGAATCCACCCGCCCCGGCGCCGAGGACGTCAGCCCGGAGGAAGAACAGCGGCGCGTGGTTCCCGTCATCGAGGCGCTGGTGAAGGCCGGCGCCCTGGTCAGCATCGACACCACCCATGCCGCCACCGCCGCTGCCGCCCTTAAGGCCGGCGCCGCCATCATCAACGACGTCTCCGGGCTCACCATGGAACCGGAAATGGCCGAACTCGCGGCCTCCTCCAAAGCGCCTTACATCCTTACGCACCGCCGCGGCGACGCCCGCACCATGAACTCGCTGGCCGAATACAAGAACGTGGCGGCGGACGTGGCAGCAGAGCTCGCCGGAGTTCGCGACAAGCTGTACGCCGCAGGCGTCAGCCAGGAACAGATCATCATCGATCCGGGCTTGGGCTTTGCAAAGAACGACGCCCAGAACTGGGAGCTCCTGCAGAACCTGGACCAGTTGGAAAGCCTGGGACACCGGATCCTCGTCGGGGCTTCCCGCAAGCGGTTCCTGGGCACACTGCTCACCGTGGCCGGCAAGTCCGCGGCCCCGGAGGAACGTGACGGGGCCACCGCCGCCATCACTGCCATCAGCGCCTACCGCGGCGCCTGGGCCGTCCGCGTGCACGACGTCGGCCCCAGCCTTGACGCCGTCAAGGTCGCCGCGCGTATGGCCGCACCCCGCGCTGACAGCTAAGCGCACCCATGGACAGGATTACGCTGAGCGGCGTGACCGCCGTCGGCCATCACGGCGTGTTTGATTTTGAGCGCCGTGAGGGCCAGCCTTTTGTTGTGGACGCAGTGTTGTACCTGGACTTCGCCAAGGCGGCCGAGTCGGACGACGTCCGGGACACCGCGCACTACGGCGAGGTGGCGCAGCGTATTACCGAGTGGATCGCCGGCGAGCCGCTGAACCTGATCGAGGCGCTGGCAGTGCGGATCGCGGAGGGCCTGCTGGCTGGATTCCAGCTTCAGGCCGTGGACATCACCGTGCACAAACCGCAGGCGCCCATCGAGGTTCCCTTCGGCGATGTGTCCGTCAGTGTCCACCGCGCCAGGCACGGTAAGGCCCGGAACGGCGTGGAGAGGCAAACCCAGGGGGAGGGGCCATGAACAGCGGTTATACCAAGGCGGTCCTTGCGCTCGGCAGCAATTTGGGCGAGCGCAATGACACCCTGTCCGAGGCCGTCGCGGACCTCGTAGACCCGCCGGAAGTACGGCTGCTGGCGGTATCGCCGGTGGTGCAGACGAAGGCCGTAGGCGGACCGGCCGGGCAGCCCGACTTCCTGAACATGGTCATCACGGTTGAAACCAGCCTCACTCCGCGGCAATTGCTGGAACACTGCCAAGCGGTGGAAAACAAGCACCACCGCGTGCGGGAGGTGCGCTGGGGGCCGCGGACGCTCGACGTCGACATCATCACCTACGGCGACGTCCGCAGCGACGACCCCACCCTGACCCTGCCGCATCCCCTCGCGGCCAGCCGGGCATTCGTCCTTTATCCGTGGTCCCTTATTGAACCCGGCGCCGTCCTGGACGGAGAGCGGGTCAGCGCCCTGGCCGCCAAGGCAGGGGACTTCGACGACCTCGCCCCCTTTGACGGCTTCGGGGACTTCAACGGCATGCCCACGGCAGGGGCGGTGGAGGAACGATGAAGCCCATCAACCCGCTGCGCCTACTGCTCATCGGCTTCATCCTGGCCGTGGCGGGCTGGTCCGCCACCGTGGTGACCAGCCGGTACAGCATGTCCACCCCGGTCCTGCCGCCCACGGCACTGGCAACCATGGGCGTGATCGTGGCCATCACACTGATCCTCGGAATCAGGGTCCTTAGGTGGCGCAACAGCATCAGCGCCAACAACGCTAAAAACGGCGGCAAGGGCGGTGCCGCCAGGAAACGGCCGGTGCTGGATCCGCTCCTCGCCGCGCGCACCCTGGTACTTGCCCAGGCCTGCGCCTACGCCGGGACGGTGCTGCTGGGCTGGCATGTGGGCATCTTCCTGGACCAGTTGCGCATCTGGAGCCTGCGCAGCGACCAGGGCATCACCTGGCTCGCGCTTGCCATGGCCGGCGGGGGACTGGTGATGATCGTGGTGGGCCTGCTCGTGGAACGGTTCTGCAGGATCCCGCCGGAGGACGGCGAGACCAAAGGCCTCGACGGGAAGCCCGGCCGTGCCGTTGGCGAGGCGTCCGGGGAAGGCGAGTATGCATACCGGGGCGATTGATCCTCCCGGCATCACCTGGCAGCGGGTGTCCCCCAAATATGTCACCGTGCGGGTGGTGCAGTGGGCCCTGGGAAACCTGGCTGCCGTGCTGGTTCTCTCCCTGCCGCTGGTCCTCGTCCTCGCGGGTGCGTGGGCGTGGCCGCCGCTGTGGGTTGCCGCCACCGTGCCGGCTGCCATGCTGGTGGCGGCCCTCTGGCGGCTGGCGCTCATCCCGCGGCAGGTCCGCGCCATCGGCTATGCGGAGCGGGACGATGACCTCCTGATCCGGACCGGCATCTTCTTCCAGCGCACCATGGCCGTCCCCTACGGCCGGATGCAGTACGTGGACATCGGAGTGGGCCCGGTGGAGCGCGCCCTCGGGCTGTGCACGCTTAAGCTGCACACCGCAGCGCCGGGCACCAACGCCCGGATCCCCGGCCTGCCCGCCGCCGAAGGCGCCCGGCTCCGCGAACAGCTGGCGGCGCGCGGGGAAGCCAGGCTGGCAGGACTGTGACGGCAGAGGGACCCCCGCAGTGGCCCGGCGCCCCGGCCACTGCGCCCGGCAACGGCGCCCTTGAACCGCTGCCGGACACCGCGCCCGACGGCGAATGGCTGCGCGTGCACCCGGCGTCGCCGTTTGTCCGCGGCTGGGTTGCCCTGGCCGCCATCGGCTTCGTCCTCGGCCGTGACGTCTTTGAACGCGCGCTGCAGGGCCGGCCCGTTGTTGACGGGGACTTCGCCGGCCGTGCCCCCTTGCTGCTGGTGGGCGGCGGCGCAGTACTGCTGGCCTCGGTGCTGGGGTTCGTCCTCACCTGGTACTTCACCAAGTACCAGGTGTCGGGCGGCTACGTGCGGGTGAATACCGGCTTCCTGTTCCGGCAGCAGCGCCAGGCAAGGCTGGACCGGGTCCAGGCAATCGACATCGTGCAGCCGCTGCTGGCCAGGATCTTCGGCCTGGCAGAGCTCAAGTTCGAGGTGGCGGACGCCGGAGAGTCAGCGGTGCGGCTCGCCTACCTGAAGATCGACGACGCCCGGCAGCTCCGTGCCACCATCCTGGCCCGGGCCGCCGGTGTCACCACAGGCCCGGACCGCCCCGGTGAGCCCGCACCCGAGGCGCCGGAATATCAGGTACTTGCGGTGCCGCCGTCGCGCCTTGTCGGTTCCCTGCTGCTCAGCGAGCAAAGCTTCTTCGTGGTGCTTGGCGGCATTGTTTCCGTGGTGCTCGCGGCCATCACCGAACACCAGGGGTTCTACTTTTACCTGATTCCGGCCGCCGTGGGCCTCGCGGCAAGCTACTGGGGACTGTTCAACAAGGGCTACAACTTCAGCGCCGCGATCTCGCCGGACGGCATCCGCCTGCGCTACGGCCTGCTGGACACCCAGGCGCAGACATTGCCGCCGGGACGCATCCAGGCGTTGAAAATCACCCAGCCGCCGTTGTGGCGGCCACTCGGCTGGTACCGGATGCAGGTCAACGTGGCCGGTTACGGCATTGTGGAGAGCGCCGGCGAGGGCTCGGCCCGGACCACGTTGCTGCCCGTGGGCAGGCTGGGGGACGTGATGGCCATGCTGGCGCTGGTGCTGCCGGACCCCGGCACCGCGGACCCCGCTGCAGTTTTCGGTGCGGGCCTCACCGGCCTGGATTCAAACGGCGGCTTCGTCACCAGTCCGCGCAAAGCACGCTGGCTTGCCCCCTTGGGCTGGCGGCGGAACGGGTTCACGGCCACGGACACCGCCCTGCTCCTCCGCTCCGGCCGCTGGTGGCGCCAGCTGGTGGTGGTTCCGCATCAGCGCACCCAGTCCATGGCCCTGCACCAGGGTCCGCTGGCGCGCCGGTTCGGCGTGGCAGACCTGGTACTGCACACCACGCCAGGGCCGGTTGCGCCCCGGCTCACCCAGGCCGGCACCGCCCAGGCGCTGGCACTGTTCGACGAACAGTCCGCACGCGCCCGGCTGGCCAGGAAGCGGCAGACTACGGAACAGTGGCTCCGGCAGGTAGTCCCGGATGCCCCGGCGGGGGAGCCCGGGCCGCCGGTGGAGCCGGCCGAAACCAGGACGCCCCAACAACAGGAAGGCGGGCAGCATGGCTAAGCCCGGACGCCTCGGCGTCGGAATCATTGGTGCCGGCAAAGTGGGGGCGGTGCTCGGTGCCGCCCTGCGCGCTGCCGAACACGCCGTCGTCGGGGTCTCAGCTGTATCCGAGGCGAGCCGCGAGCGGGCCGAGGCGCTGCTTCCCGGCGTGCCTGTCCTGGAGGTCCAGGAAATTGTGGAGCGCGCGGAACTGGTGCTCCTGGCCGTGCCGGACGACGCCCTGCCGGGTCTGGTGGAAGGGCTGGCAAAGCTCGGCGCCTGGCAGCCGGGCCAGCTGGTTGCCCACACGTCGGGCCGGTTCGGCGTGGGGGTCCTGCACCCGGTGCGCGCTGCCGGCGCTGTCCCGCTCGCCCTGCACCCGGCCATGACGTTCACGGGGATGAGCCTGGACCTGACCCGGCTGCTGGACTGCACGTTCGGCGTGACGGCAGATGCCGCCATGCTCCCCATCGCCCAGGCGCTGGTGGTGGAGATGGGCGCGGAACCGGTGGCCATCGCCGAGGCGGACCGGACGCTGTACCACGCAGCCCTGGCGCACGGTTCCAACCACCTTGTGACCCTCGTTGCCCAGGCATCAGAGCTGCTGCGGGACGTGGGCGTGGAGCTGCCGGAACGGATGCTCGGCCCGCTGCTGCGGGCAACACTGGAGAACGCCCTGGCGTCGGGCGAATCCGCCCTGACCGGGCCGGTGGCCCGCGGCGACGTGGGAACCGTCGCCGCGCACGCTGCAGCGCTGCGGGAGTTCGACGACGGCGGCCACGGCGATGTGCTCGAGGCCTACCTTGCGATGGCGCGGGCCACGGCCCTGCGCGCCGAAGGGCGGGGGCTGCTGAAAGCCGACCAGCTGGAGGGCCTGCGCCAGGCCCTTGAACCGAAGGAGGACTGAAGATGCCCATTAAGCTCGTCACCACGGTGGCTGGCCTGCATGCTGAGGGTGCCCGGCTCCTGGCCTCCAAACAGGGAACCTCGCAGGGGCTGGTCCCCACGATGGGTGCGCTGCACCAGGGCCATGCCGCCCTGGCGCGTACCGCCGTCGAACAGAATGACGTGGTGGTGGCCACCATCTTCGTCAACCCGCTGCAGTTCGGGGACGCCGCGGACCTGGACCGCTACCCCCGCACCTTGGACGCCGACCTTGCGCTGCTGGAAGCCGAGGGCGTGGACCTGGTTTTTGCGCCGTCGGTGGATGAGGTCTACCCTGGCGGCGAGCCGCTGGTGCGCGTCACCTCCGGCCGGCTCGGGGAGAAATGGGAGGGCACATCCCGGCCGGGGCATTTCGACGGCGCCCTGACCGTGGTGGCCAAGCTGCTTCACTACGGGATGCCTGCCGCAGGGCTCCCTGACCCCGGTGCGACTGGTGCCGGCCTCCCTGCCTACCGTGCCTACTTCGGCCAGAAGGACGCCCAACAGCTGGCGCTGGTCAGGCGCATGGTGGCTGACCTTGATTTCCCGGTGGAGATTGTGGGGGTGCCCACGGTGCGCGCCGTTGACGGACTGGCGCTGTCCAGCCGCAACCGCTTCCTGTCCGATGAAGAACGGGAGGCGGCGCTGGTGCTTTCCAGGGCTCTTCGCCTGCTTGAGGAACGGGCCCATGCCCGGCAGCCGCTGGACCTGGAGTCCGCGCAGGCGATGGTGGAGTCGCAGCCGCTGGTGGCTTTGGACTACTTCGACGTGGTTGACCCTGGCACCCTGGAGCCGCTGGCCGAGAACTGCCGGGAGACCCCGTTCCGGGGGGAGGCCTTGGCGCTCATCGCGGCCAGGGTGGGGCCGGTCCGGCTGATCGACAACGCGCCGCTAAGTTCCTGACCGGGTGCTGCGGCCGGCGCCCGCTGCCCTCGCCGGTGTTGAGGCGGCATTAATGGGGGTGTTGACAGGGGAGCGGAGGCCTGTTGGGCCGGCAACTGATCCGATATGCTCAAATTGTTGCCCCGGACCCTGGCACCGGCCCATCACGGCTATCCAGGAGGACCAGATAAAGTGGGCAAAAGTCTCTCTACCCCTATCCGCGGGCCCGTGGACCGGACCCGGTATCCCACGGCACCTGACGCAAGTCCCATTGCAGCGCAGTCGCTGGACATCATCTCGTCCATCCTCGAGGACCCGTCGCCCGGGCTGGTGGAAATAAAGCTCCGGCTCCGTCAATGCGTGGCCGCTTATCCGCGGCACCCGGAGCTGGCGCTGCTCGCCCATCTGCTGAAGACATCCAGCCTGGTGAATCCGAAGGGCGGCGAAACGCTGCCGTGATTTCGCGGGTGAACTGACCGCCAACGGTGGGTATCCTTAGGTGACTACACCGCCGTTCCGGTCCAGCCAGCAGCCAACTCGGCGACAGCGGAATGAATCAGGAAACAGGGGCCCACCATGGATGTTGCACCCGGGCTGGCGGGTGAAGAGGACCTGTGTGGCCCCTACCTGGAGAAACTGCCCGTCACCGGCGCCGCCGTATCCCTTTTTGGCGGCGCGACAGCTGAAACCCTGGTCTGTGCCACCGACGCTTTGGCTGCCCGGCTTGATGAACTTCAGTTCAGCCTGGGCGAGGGGCCGCGCTGGAGGGCAGTCCGGAGCCGGTTGCCCGTACTGGTCCCTGACGCGCAGGGGGTTCCGCACCCGGAGTGGCCAATGTTCCATCAAGCGATCAACGGCACGGAAGCCGCTGCCCTGTTTGTCTTCCCGCTGACCATCGGTGCTGCGGACCTGGGCGTCGTGGAGCTGTATCACTCTGTACCGGGAACGCTGAGCAGATCCCACCAGGCAACGGCGGCTACGCTTGCCGGCCAGACCTCTTGGCATCTCCTGCGACAGATCCTGACGATCAGCTCGCCGGACACGGACCCTGCCCTCGATCCGGCCCTCATGCCGCGCCGTGAAATCCACCAGGCAACGGGCATGGTGCTCGCCCAGTCCGGCACCACGGCCACGGATGCGCTGCTGCTGCTTCGCGCCCACGCCTTCGCCCACGACCTTACATTGCGGGAGACTGCCCAGGCAGTCCTCGACGGCCGGCTTAGCTTCAGCCCGGGCGGCGGCCGCAGCCCGGAGAGCAGGTCACTGAAGTAAAATAACGCCATGGCAACGACTACCCGCGCCGAGCGCGTCAGTGGGGCGTTCGTGAAGCTCACGGACACCTTGGTTGCGGACTACGACGTCCTCGACCTGCTCCACACCCTGGTTGAGGAATCCGTGGGGCTCCTCGACGTCGCGGCGGCGGGCCTGGTTTTGGCTGATCCCAGCGGGGAGCTCCAGGTCCTGGCTTCCACCAGCGAGGAAAGCCAACTGGTGGAAGTGCTCCAGCTGCGGGCCGGGGAAGGGCCCTGCGTCGAATGCTACATAACCGGCAACCCGGCAGCAGTAGACGACATTCGGACCCTTGACCGGTGGCCGGACTTCAAGGCGGCGGCGCTGTCCCAAGGCTTCCGCTCCGTGCACGCCGTCCCAATGCGTCTTCACGGCCGGACCATCGGCGCCATGGGGCTCTTCGGATCCACTCCGGGTTCCCTGACTGCGGAGGATTCCGCCATTGGGCAAGCACTGGCCGACGTAGCCACCATTAGCCTCGTGCAGGAACGCACCATCAGGGAGGCGGCCCTGGTCAATGAACAGCTGCAGCGGGCCCTGAACAGCCGCGTGCTGATTGAACAGGCCAAGGGAGTTATCGCACACACCGCCGGAGTGGACATGAAAGAGGCCTTCAGGCTGCTCCGGAACCATGCCCGCGCACACAACGAAGGACTCCATGAGGCGGCAGGCCGGATCGTGGACCGCAGCCTCACGCTTTAGCCGGGGCCGGTCCTGATCGTGCCTGCCCCCCCGGAATCGTGGCTGAATTTCAGAGTGGCAGGTGGCCGCGGTACATGAGCTGTTCCAGCAGTGCCTGCTCCGGCTCGCCTGGATGCCGTGCTACGCAGCGGCGGAGCCGGGCCCGTGCCAGCTCCTCGCCGGGTGACTTGCCGCAGAGCACTTCGTCGATGACTTCCTGGGCCTGCCACCGGAGGGACTCGATGGCAAACTGCCGGATCTCGGCCGGCGTATCACTGGCCATCCATGGCTCCGGATCCGAGGGCACGGCTGGGAACATCCGCTCTGCTGACATAGGGGCCTCCTTGCACCAATCCGAGGGGGCCGGTCAGGGCCTCCGCGGCGTCAAAAGCATGTTGGAAAAACATTACAACGGGAAAGACCGGTCTGTCTCCCCTCCGGAGTAGACTTAGGGTCCTATGAGTCCAGAGGCAGAAGTCCCTCCGTCCCCGGTGTCAGCACCGGTGGTGTCACCTGAGGGCCATGCACATTCCGTGGACCGGATCATGGCCGTGGCCTATGAGCTTTTTTCCCAGCGGGGCGTGCGGGATGTTGGCGTCAATGAGCTGATTGAACGGTCCGGGGTTGCCAAGGCGACCTTCTACCGGCACTTCCCCTCCAAGGACTCGCTGGTCCTGGCCTTCCTGGAACAGCGGGACAGGCAATGGACAGTGGGCGCCATCGTGTCGGAGGCCCGCCGCCGGGGAAGCACGCCAGCCGATCAGCTGCTGGCCATCTTCGATGTGTTTGGCGACTGGTTCCTCCGGGAGGACTTTGAAGCCTGCTCCTTCATCAACATCCTGCTCGAGATGGGCCCGGCCCATCCGCTGGGGCAGGCAAGCATCGACTACCTGGCGAAGATCCGCGGGCACGTGCAGGCCCTGGCCGAAGAGGCGGGGCTCCAGCGGCCGGAGGAGTTTGCCCGGTCCTGGCACATCCTCATGAAGGGCTCGATCATCTCGGCCACCGAGGGCGACATGCAGGCCGCCAAACGCGCACAGCAGATGGCGGGCTGGCTGATCCAGCACCACCGGGGCTAGAAGCCGCGCTCGGGCTTCCGGGGAGCGGAAGTGCTGGACCGCACCACCAGTTTGGTCTGCATCAGCTCATCGGCCGGCCCTGCGGCCTCCGCGTCATCCTGCACCAATGCCAGCAGGCGCTCCACCGCCCGCATTCCCTGGTCCCGGGGAAACTGGTCGATGGTGGTCAGGCCCAGGATTTCGCCCATCTCGTGGCCGTCCACACCAATGACGGAAAGATCGTCGGGGATCCGGAGCCCGAGGTCGCGGGCGGCCAGCATCGCGCCGAAGGCCATTTCGTCGGAGGCGCAGAAGATCGCGGTAGGCCGTTCACCGGCATCCGCCAGCAGATGCTTTGTCTGGCTGTACGCATCGTTCGCCGAGTAATCGGAGATCAGGGACCACGCCTCGCGAACCGGCAGGCCGGCTGCCTCCATTGCTTGTTCGTAGCCGGCGTGCCGTCCGCTGGAGATCTCGAAATGCCGCCCATACTCATGCTCGCCGCCGAGGTGGGCCACCCGGGTGTGTCCCAGGCTGATCAGGTGGTTGGTTGCGCGGCGGCCCACCCTCCACATCGTCGATCCGGAGGGTGGGAATCTCCGGGAGCGGGCCACCTACGCCCACCACCGGGATTCCGGCAGCGAGGATCTGTTCGGTCTCGTGGGCGTTGAGCTGCAGCGAGACTGCCAAGACGCCGTCAAGCCGTTTGCGCAGCAGGAAATCCCCCAGCACCGATTCCCGGTATCGGTCGCCCTGGAAGTCGTAGAGGGTGAGGTCGTAACCGGCATCCATCAGGGCGGAATTGGCGCCTTCCAACAGCGTGGCGAAGTACCACCGGTTGACGAAGGGCAGCACCACTCCAATGTTGTGGCTGCGACCGCTCGCCAGGCTCGAGGCATGGTAGGACATAACGAAGCCAAGCTCACTGGCTGCCTCGGTCACGGCCTGCCTGGCCCGGCTGGAAACACTGCCCTTGCCGCTCAACGCACGCGACGCCGTCGCCTGCGAAACCCCCGCCAGACGCGCTACGTCCCTGATTCCTGCCACTGACCCTCTGCTGTTCCGCTTGGCGCCATGCGCAGCCAGATGCACTGCGCAGGACCCAGCTTACGCTGGTCAGCAGCGTCCCCATCCGTGCTAAGGAGGATCTCCAGGCGGGGCAGCTCAACCGGCTCTTCGCCCATGTTCATCATCACCAGGACGCCATTGTTGGCAAACGAGATGCAGCCAGGCGAAGTGAAACCGTCAAGCCAGGCCAAAGATCCGGCACCCAGCTTGAGGGCACGGCGAAGCCCCAGTGCGCGGGTGTACAGCGACAGCGCGGAGGAAGCGTCCTGCCGCTGCACATCCCTGGACAGCGCTGCCCAGGCCCGGGGTTGCGGCAGCCACGACTCGCCCGTGCTGTTGAAGCCGAAAGCCGGCGCGGCCGCCTCCCATGGCAGGGGTACCCGGCAGCCGTCGCGGCCGATGCGTTCCCCCGCGGTCCGCCGAAATGAAGGGTCCTGGCGGAAAGTGTGGTCCATAGTGGTGTGGTCCGGCAGGCCCAGTTCCTCACCCTGGTAAAGGTACACGCCGCCAGGCAGCGCGAGCATAAGCATCGAGGCCGCCACCGCACGGCGCAGCCCAAGCTCAGCGTCGGGCTGGACGTCTTCCGCGCCCAGGCCGTCACCGGGGCGGGCCGGCGGGTCGATGATGCCGAAGCGCGTGGCATGCCGGACGACGTCATGGTTTGAAAGCACCCATGTGGTGGGCGCACCCACGGAATCGAACATCCGCAGTGAGCTTTCAATCACTGCACGCAACCTGGCGGGATCCCACGGGGTGCCCAGGTACGCGAAGTTGAAGGCCTGGTGCATCTGGTCCGGCAGGACCCAGTTGGTCAGCCGGGACAGGGGATCAATGCTTGCCTCGGCACAGAGGATGCGCTCGCCGTCGAACTCGGCAAGGACCTCGCGCCACCGGCGGTAGATGTCGTGGATTTCCGGCTGGCCGAACATCGGCGCCAGATGGCCCGGGAAGTCATCGGTGCTGACGCCGTCGGGCCGCCCATGCCAGTCCGGCAGACCCTCCGCCTTGACCAGGGCGTGGGCCACGTCCACCCGGAAACCGGCGACGCCGCGGCTGAGCCAGAAGCGCAGGATGCGCTCAAATTCGGCCTGTACCGCCGGGTTGTCCCAGTTGAAGTCCGGCTGGGAGGAATCGAAGAGGTGCACGTACCACTGTCCCGGCTCGCCGGACGGCTCCGTGACGCGGGTCCAGGCCGGTCCGCCGAAGTGGGACTGCCAGTTGTTGGGCGGCAGTTCACCGGCATCCCCGAGCCCGTCCCGGAAGATGAACATGTCACGTTCGGGGCTTCCCGGGCCGGCCTGGAGCGCTGCCTGGAAGAGCGCGTGGTCCGAGGAGCCGTGGTTCGGGACGAGGTCGATGATGACCCGGATACCCAGGGAATCTGCCCGGGCAACAAGGGCGTCAAAATCGTCGAGGGTGCCGAACACGGGGTCTACGTCGCAGTAATCGGCAACGTCGTACCCGCCGTCGCGCTGCGGCGAGACATAGAAGGGCGACAGCCAGACGGCGTCGACGTCGAGTTCAGCCAACTGGTGAAGCTCGGCTGTGATGCCCGGAAGATCGCCTTGCCCATCGCCGTTCAGGTCCCGGAACGAGCGCGGATAGATCTGGTAAATCACCGAGGACCGCCACCACTCCGAGCCTTCGTCTGCCGGGTGGACGGGCACCAGGCGGGCGGCGGAGACGTCAGGCTCTGCAGGGGAAAGTGTGTTCGTCATCGTGACATCGTAGCCGCAGTTGCACCAAAAATGGAAAGGCTTCCAAGAAATTGATACCGATGCTTTCCGCGACAAGGGCGGGTCTTTAGCCGCCTACCGTGTGAATGGCGGTGCATGTGACGCCATTTTCCTAAGGGGCTGGACAATCAAAAATGGAAGCGCTTACAGTTGGGTGACGCAAATCACCAGCCGGCTCCCTTCCGCGGAGAAACGGCACGCTTTCAAAGGAGAAACATGAGTAGGATTCAGGGTGCTCTCGCAGTTACCGCTACCGCGGTGCTGCTGCTTACGGGGTGCGGAAACGGTGCCGAACCAAAGCAGGCAGCCTCGTCAGCACCGGCCGCGGCGGGGTCCACCGCCGCCCCCGAGCGGGCGGATGCCGACCTGGTGATCTGGACGGACAACCTGAAGGCCGATTCGATCCGCGCATTCGCCGAGGATTTCGCGGCTGACAACGGCATCAGCGTGGCCGTCCAGGTCATCTCAGGCGAGTTCCAGACCGCCCTTGTGACAGCAAATGCTGCAGGCAATGGCCCCGATGTTTTCACCGGCGCGCACGACATGATCGGCAATCTCGTCCAGAACGGCTCCATTGATCCGCTGCAGATTGCCCCGGACCAGCTCAAGGGCTACGCCGAGACGGCAGTGAAGGCTGTGACCTATAACGAGTCGGTGTACGCACTGCCGTATGGAATCGAAACCCTCGGCCTTTTCCGCAACACAGACATCGTCCCTGAGGCGCCGCTGACCTTGGAGGATGCCTTCGCCAAGGGACAGGAGGCTGTGGCCGCCAAGAAGGCGGAAGTTCCTTTCAGCCTGCCGCAAGGGAACAGCGGCGATGCCTACCACATGCAGCCGCTGTACACATCCATGGGCGGTTACCTCTTCGGTTCGACACCACAGGGTGACCCCGATCCCGCGGACCTGGGCGTGGGCGCTGAAGGCTCGGTCGCTGCAGCCAAGAAGATTCACGCCCTTGGGGAAGCGGGCAGCGGCATCCTGAAACGCTCCATCAGCGTTGACAATTCGATCTCTTTGTTCGCTGACCGCAAGGCGCCGTACCTTGTTGCCGGTCCTTGGGCCCTGAACCAGGTTGAAAAGGCGGGAATCCCCTTCGAGGTGACACCCATTCCCGGTTTCGAGGGACAGGCCGCTGCCCAGCCCTTCGCCGGCGTTCAGGGCTTCTACGTTGCTTCGAAAGGAAAGAACGAAGCCTTCGCCCATGAGTTCGTGGAGAACGCGATGAACACCGAAGAGGGCATGACGCAGATGTTCGAAGGCGCAAAGCTGCCGCCGACCATGACCACGGTCCGGGACAAGATCGCAGGCCAAAACCCCGCCATAGAGACGTTTGCCTCCGCAGCGGAGTCCGCCCGGCCCATGCCGGCCATTCCTGAAATGGCTGCCGTCTTCGCCCCCCTCGGCCAGGCTTTTGCGGCCCTCGTGGGCGGCGCTGACCCGGAAAGCACGATGCGCTCCGTGCGGGAAACCATCGCTGCTGCAATCGGCAAGTAGCAAACCGGCCCAGGGGCCGTTGCATAAGTCTTCGGCCCCCTGGGCCCTGCTGCCCGGATTGACCTCCAGGAGAACCCCCATGATCAAAACACTCACGCGCCTGCAGCATCCCTCGTCGGCTGCCGCAAACGATCCCGGCACCCGCCGTGACATCACGACCAAACCGGTGTCCCTCTTTGCCAAAATCCTTGCACTGGGTACCGTGGCCGGTTCAGCCGCGGCACTTACCCCGGCCCTTATCGCCACGGGAAGGTGGGGTTTCCTCGCGGCAGTCTGGGGCATCGCCGGCATCCTGCTGCTGACATACATCACCGGCCGCGGTGTGCCTGCCAAGTACCTTGTGCCCGGCACCCTCCTGCTGGTGGTCTTCCTGGTGTACCCCATCGTGATGACGTTCCAGATGTCCACAACCAACTTCGGTGACGGAACCAGGACGTCAAAGGAAGAAACCGTCTCGCAAATAATCGGTTCTTCCGTCGTCCAGAGCCCTGACTCGCCGCGCTACAACCTCTCCGTGGCAACTGAAGGGAATCCCGCCACCGGACCGTTCGCTTTTCTGCTCGTGGAGCCCAAAAGCGGATCAGTCTTCCTTGGCACCCCCGGGGATGGGCTGCAGGAGCTTGAACCGGCTGACGTTACCGTCAGCGGCGGGTTCGTCACCAAAGCCGAGGGCTACCAGCTCCTGACGCCCCAAGAGGTCAACACCGCCAGCGACGCGCTGAAGGATCTTGCTGTGCCGACGGACCGTGGCGCCATCCGGCAACTTGGCATCCGGCAGGCGTTCGAGGGCGCCTCACCGCTCAAATACGACGAAGCCCGCGACGTCATCTCAAACACAGTGACCGGCGTGGACTACGCACCTGTGCTGCAGGGCGACAAGGAGTACTTCGTCGACGCAGAGGGGAAGCGGCTGTCCGACCAGTCCTGGCTGGCAGATGTGGGGTTTGCCAACTATCAGCGCATCTTCACGGACACGAGAATCAGCGCCGATTTCCTGCAGATATTTGCATGGACCTTCATCTTCGCAACAGTTTCGGTAGCGGGAACGTTCCTGCTTGGGCTGGGCCTCGCTGCCGCACTCAACGATCCGCGGATCAAGGGCCAGCGCTTCTACCGGGCCATCCTCATCCTTCCCTATGCCATCCCGGGATTTATCGCCCTGCTGGTCTGGTCCAGCTTCTGGAACAAAGACTTTGGCCTGATCAACAACGCCTTGGGCCTGGACCTGAACTGGCTCGGCGACCCCTTCCTGGCCAAGGCAGCCATCCTGCTGACCAATTTCTGGATGGGATTCCCCTACATGTTCCTGGTTTGCACCGGAGCCCTCCAGGCCATCCCCGCAGACCTGAAGGAAGCATCGCGCATCGACGGCGCCAGCGGATTCCTGGGCTTCCGGAAAATCACGTTCCCGCTGCTCCTGGTCACTGTCGCCCCCTTGCTGGTATCGACCTTCGCCTTCAATTTCAACAACTTCAACGCCATCTACCTGCTGACGGAAGGCGGGCCCTTCGATCCCGCCAATCCGACGGCGGGAGCAACTGACATCCTGATCAGCTACACCTACCGCCTGGCCTTCGGAGGGCAGGGCGCACAGCTTGGTTTTGCTGCAACCGTGTCAGTGCTGCTGTTCGTCATCACCGGCATCATCGCCGCAATTCAGTTCCGTTTCACGCGCACCCTGGAAGAGGTGAACTGATGTCGTCTGCCCACACACGTCTTGCTGAGGTACCCCTGCAGGAACCGGAAAAGATCCCGGAGTCCCGACGCAAGCACCAGCGAAACCGATGGTTCACAGAAGTCGGATGGCGTCACCTTGTGGCAATCGCCGCGGTGTCAGTAGCCCTGTTCCCCGTGCTGTTCATTGTCTCGGCGGCACTGAACCCGCTGGGCACGGTGGCGTCCACCAGCCTGATTCCTCGTGAAGTGAGCTTCGTGCATTTCGAAGCGCTCTTCACCGACCCCAACCGGCCCTACCTCCGCTGGTTTGCCAACACGCTGATCATCAGTACTGCCGTCACCCTTGGCCAGATTCTGTGCAGCGCCCTGGCAGCATACGCCTTTTCGCGCTTCCGCTTCAGCGGCCGGCGAATAGGCTTGCTCAGCCTTCTCCTCATCCAGATGTTCCCCCAGTTCCTCGCCGTAGTGGCGCTGTACCTCATGTTCACTGCCATCGGCGAGATAATTCCCCAGTTGGGCCTCAACACGCTCCTGGGCTACGGACTCCTGCTCATGGGTGGCGCGCTCTCGCAGGTGTGGCTCATCAAGGGATTCTTCGACTCGGTGCCGAAGGAGCTGGACGAGGCAGCAATCATGGATGGAGCCGGCCACGCCACCGTGTTCTTCCGCGTCATCTTCCCCCTGATAACCCCGATCCTGGCAGTCACCGGCCTGCTGTCCTTCATCGGCGTGCTGGGCGAATTTGTCCTGGCATCGATCTTCCTCACCGATAACGACGTCAAGACCCTGGCTGTCGGACTGTACGCCACCATCGACGCTGACCGGTCCGGGAACCTCGGCGTGTTCGCCGCCGGAGCCCTCCTCACCAGCCTGCCCGTGGTCCTGCTTTTCCAGTTCCTGCAAAAGTTCATCACCGGAGGACTCACCGCCGGGGCGGTCAAGGGATGAGCGCCATGCAGCTGTGGGACCAGCCGCATCATGACGGTTCCGCAATGTACGTTTCCAACCCCACTCCTGAACTGGGGGACGCAGTCACGGTGTTCCTTCGGGTTCCCCGCGCCAGCGGCGTAACGAAGGCACTGCTGCGCGTATGCATCGATGGCGAACAGGCGCTGCTTGAGACGAGCATCGATCGTCAAAACGCGGACGAGTTCTGGCTGAAGGCTGGTTTCCTTCTGGAGAACCCGGTGGTGAACTACCGCTGGCTGCTGGATGGATCCCCGAGCGGGTACCAGTGGTTCAACGGGACCGGCCTGCACACCCGCGACGTGACGGACGCCTGCGACTTCCGCATCACTGCCTACTCCCCGCCTCCCGCCTGGGCAAACAGTGCCGTCCTCTACCAGATCTTCCCGGACCGGTTTGCAAAATCAGTCGACCGGCCGGCACCGGACTGGGCCATCCCCGAGGACTGGGAAAACAAGGTGATCGGGCGGGGACCCGAAACTCCGTATCAATACTTCGGCGGAGACCTCGACGGAATCACCACCCGCCTGGAACACATTGCCTCCTTGGGGGCCGACACCGTGTATCTGACACCGATATTTCCCGCCCGTTCAAACCACCGGTACGACGCATCCAGTTTCGACCAGGTGGATCCGTTGCTTGGCGGAGATGCAGCTCTGCGCCGCCTCTCCGGGGCCTTGCATGACCGCGGCATGCGCCTGCTTGGCGACCTGACGACCAACCACTGCGGGGACGCCCACGAATGGTTCAGGACAGCGGTTGAGGATCCGCAAAGCGTCGAAGCGGGATTCTTCCTCTTCACCGACCACCCTGATGAGTACGTGTGCTGGTTCGGGCATAAATCGCTGCCGAAGTTCAACCACAGCGATCCGGAATTGCGCCGGCGCCTGTACGAGGGCAAGGATTCCGTGGTGGCCCGCTGGCTGGGACCGCACGGATTCGACGGCTGGCGCATCGACGTCGCCAACATGACGGGGCGGCACGGCACCACCGACCTCAACCACATGGTTTCCACAACGCTGCGCCGGACCATGGCTGAAGCGGATCCGGAGGCGCTGCTGCTGGCCGAACATAACCACGACGCATCGCAGGACCTGCAGGTGGATGGCTGGCATGGCGTGATGAATTACGCCGGATTCACGCGCCCGGTATGGCAATGGCTGAAGCCGCCAGCCGCCGTACCGCTGGAGCCAGGGCCCTTCGTGTCCATCCCCCGGCTCTCCGGAAAAGACGTGGTTGGCTCAATGCGGGACTTCGCTGCGGCCGTACCCTGGCGCGCGGCCGCGCACGCCCTCAACCTTGTCGGGTCCCACGACACCTTCCGGGTAAGCACCCTGCTCGGGGACCCGCGGTTGGTCACGGTGGCATTTGGACTGTTGGCCACTATGCCAGGGATCCCCATGCTGTGGGCGGGTGATGAGATCGGACAGGAAGGCGTGAACGGTGAAGATGGCCGCCGCCCCTTCCCCTGGGACAATCCGGATGAATGGGACCATGAGAGGCTGGCCACCACCCGTGCTCTTTTCCAAACGCGGAACCAGTCGGAAGCCCTTCGACAGGGCGGACTGCGGTGGCTCGCAATTGGAGATGATGCTTTTGCCTTCCTTCGTGAATCAGCCAACGAAACGGTGCTGATCCACGCCTCCCGGGCCGACCATGCCGCCATCAGGATTCCCGCCCGGGTCGTCGGAACCCGCCTTCGCGGCCTCGCAGGGACCCCGGACGTTCACGCAGAGGCAAGTGGAGTGGTCACCCTGCCCAGCGCAGGGCCGGCCTTTGCCATGTGGAGCTGTGATCCGTCCGCTTAAGGCCGCTGTGCCGCGGAGGAAATGCTCAGCTTGCTTATGACTTTTCCACTTCCTAGGCTGGAAACGTCAGGCAATAGCTTCCGGGGCGCGGTCCGGTGCCCGCAAGGCGCCGGACCCGCCTCAGTCGAGGAGGAACAATGTCAGAACAGAGCATCGCAGGCAAGAAGGTGGCATTCCTGCTGACGGACGGCGTCGAGCAGGTTGAACTCACCAGCCCGTGGCAGGCAGTCAAGGACGCCGGCGGCCAGCCCACGCTCGTGGCCCCGAAGAGCGGCAAGCTGCAGGGTTACAAAGGCACGGAGAAGGGCGACACGTTCGACGTCGACCTCACCGTTGCCGAGGCCAACGCCGGTGACTTCGACGCGCTGGTCCTTCCCGGCGGCGTCGTCAACGCCGACCACCTCCGCGTGGACAAGGACGCCCAGGCGTTCACGCGCAGCTTCTTTGAACAGCACAAGCCGGTGGCATCCATTTGCCACGGGCCCTGGCTCCTCATTGAAGCCGGCGTGCTGCGCGGACGGAACGTCACCTCGTACCACACGCTCCAGACCGACCTGAAGAACGCGGGCGCCAACTGGACCGACGAGGAAGTGGTGGTGGACCAGGGCCTGGTGACCAGCCGCAAACCGGACGACCTCCCCGCCTTCAACGCCAAGCTGGTGGAGGAAATCGCGGAAGGCCGGCACGCCGGCCAGACCGCCTAGTTCCGCACCCAACCCCGGCAGTTCCCTCAGGCTTTAGAGAAAGTTCCGGTGTGGAGGAATTACTCCACCCGGTAGAGTGTTGGCACTTGCAGCGGCCATGTCCGCGCATCATCCATACACTCCCTGGGGGAACACCCATGTCTACCGAACTCTCTCCAAACGCCAAGGGCCAGTCCGTCCAGGCCGCAGGATCCAAGCCCGCCGCACCGGAGAAAATGTCCCGGGAGTCCGTGACCATCATCAGCACGCTGCTGGTGGCCACCTTCGTGGTGATCCTCAACGAAACCATCATGAACGTGGCCCTGCAGCGGCTCATGGTGGACCTCCGGGTGGATGCGCCCACCGTCCAGTGGCTCTCCACCGGCTTCATGCTCACCATGGCCGTTGTCATCCCCACCACCGGGTTCATCCTGCAAAGCCTCTCCACACGCGCCGTCTTCATGCTCGCCATGGGGCTCTTTGCCGGCGGTACCGCGCTCGCCGCGGCGGCTCCCGGGTTTGAGATCCTCCTGCTGGCGCGTATCGTCCAGGCGGGCGGCACCGCCATCATGCTGCCGCTGCTGATGACCACCATCCTCACCCTGGTTCCGCTCGCCAAGCGCGGGGCCGTCATGGGCAACGTCAGCATCGCCATTTCCGTGGCTCCGGCCATGGGCCCCACGGTGTCCGGGCTGATCCTTGAGCATTTCACCTGGCGTTTTATGTTCGTGTTCGTCCTCCCGGTGGCCCTCGTGGCGCTCGCCATCGGCGCGAAGTACCTGACCAACGTGGGGGAGACGGAGAAGACCAGGCTCGACTTCCTCTCGGTCCTCCTGACCGTCCCCGCGTTCGGCGGGCTGGTCTACGGGCTCAGCCAGATCGGCGGCGGCCACGGCGGCCAGGCCGGTCCGGGCGCGCCCGCCATCGCCGCGCTGGTGATCGGCGTCGCCAGCCTCGCCGTCTTCATCCTGCGCCAGGTGCGGCTGCAGAAAGCCGAAGCCCCGTTGCTTGACCTGCGCGCCTTCAACTTCCGCATGTTCACGGTGTCCGTCCTGCTGATGGTGGTGGCCATGATGGCGCTGTTCGGCGGCGTGATCCTGCTGCCGCTCTACCTGCAGGAAATCCGCGGCCTCGGCTCCCTTGAAACGGGACTCGCGCTGCTTCCCGGCGGCCTGGCGATGGGCTTGCTCGGCCCGGTCATCGGCCGGCTGTTCGACAAGGTAGGGCCCCTGCCGCTGACCGTCACGGGTTCCATCCTGATGGTTGTGTCCCTCTGGCAGTTCTCAATGCTCGACGCCGGCACGTCCGTTGCGTGGATCGTCACCTTGCACGTGGGGCTGAGTTTCGGGCTGGCGCTGCTGTTCACTCCGGCGTTCACCACCGGTTTGAACCCGCTGCCGCCGCACCTCTACTCGCACGGGTCCGCGATCATGAGCACGACGCAGCAGGTTGCGGGCGCAGCCGGCACGGCCCTGCTGGTGTCGATCTTCGCGGTGGTTTCGGCAGCGTCCGGCCTCGTGGCGGGGATGAGCGCCGCGTTCCTTACGGCAACCGTCATAGCCTTTGCCGCCGTCGTACTTTCCGCCATGATGCGCAAGACCGAAGGTGCCGGGCCGGGTCACGCGGCCCACTAACCGGCCCCCGGCCTGCCCAACTGAGTAGCGCCAAGTGTCGTTTTGACCGCTCAAAACGACACTTGGCGCTACCTACTTGGGCTAGCCGGCGAAAAAGTCCGCCAGCTCCTTGATGAGCCTGTCCGGGGCTTTGATGACGCCGTCGTGGCCCAGGCCCGGGAGGATCGTGTAGCTGGAGCCGGAGAGGACGTCGTGGATCTGGCCGCAGGCCACGCCGAAGTACGCCGGGCTCTTTTCGCCCACCACGATCAGGGTTTCCAGCGGCAGTTCCAGGAACGGCTCGGCCGGCATGTCCGCCGCGATGATTGCCTTGATTTCCCGGACGCCCGTGCGCATCAGCTCGCGCTGCTGCTTTCCCTCGCTGGTGCCCGCGGTGAGCTTGTTGGCGAGGGTCAGCATCGAGAGCGGCATGCGGGACGAAAAGGAGCCGCCTGCTTCAAGTCCGCGCTTCAGGACGGCGAGGGCGCGGTCATCGTCGCCGGCGGCAACTGCCCGCTCGTATTCCGCCGTCCAGTCGGCCTTGACGCTGTGGTTCACGGAGACTGCGGGATCATACACGGCCAGCCGCTCCACCGGCAGGGTCCGCGCCGCGTGCAGGGCAACGGCCCCGCCGAAGCTGTGGCCGAACACGTCCGTGCTCGAGGTGTGCTTCATGACCGTGTCCAGGTCGCGGATGTCCACGTCCAGGGTGTAATCCTCCGGCTGGGGGGATGACGAACCGCGGCCGCGGCGGTTGAACGTGTGGACCGGACGGCCCAGCGCGGCGCTGAGCTTCTGCGCAAACTTCGTGTAGTCCGCGGCGGTCACCATGGAAGGCGGGACAATAACAACGCCCGAACCGGCGGAAGCGAGTTCCGTGCCTGTGGAGAAGAGCTCCAGCGTGCCGCCGTCGGGGGTCCTGATGTTCTCACGCGTCATGTTCCGAGCCTAGCTGAGCAACCTGAAGGCAACCATCACGCGCGCTGCACCCCCGGAGACATTTTGGCCGTGGCCGGGCTCGGGATGGTCAGCCCAGGCGTGCGATGAGCGCCGTGCTCTGTTCCCGGATGGCCGGCAGTTCTTCGGCGAGTCCGCAGAGGATGAGCCCGGCGTCAGCCGCCTGCAGCGGAGATTCCGATGTTGCCAGTCCGTCTGCCCGCAGGTTGACCAGGGATTCGACGAGGCGGAACGCCAGGTCGCCCGGGTTCCCCGAAGCTGCGGCGGGACCCGCCGGGGACACGGCGGCGCCCAGTTCCCCGTACAGGTTCCGCAGTTCCTGCCGGTCCGCCAGGAACCGCGCGAACCGGCCGCCGCGGGCTTCGGGCAGGTGGTACAGGATTCCAAGGTTCCAGCGGGAGCTGCACAGTTGCGTGCCGTCATAAAGTGCGACGGCGTGAAGCCGGCCTCCCGGAGTCCCCTCGCCGTGGGGCAGGGCGGCCACCGCGCGGGCAAATGTCAGCCCGCCGAGCACGGTGCCCTCCAGCAGGTCCTCGAGGAGGTCGTCCTTGGTTTTGAAGTGGTGGTACAGCGAGGACTGCCTGATCCCCACGGCGTCGGCGATGGACCGGGTGGAGGTGTTGGCGAAGCCGTGCGTCGTGAAAAGCTCGGCCGCCGCATCCAGGATTTCCTCCCGGGCAGTCGCCCCGGGCCTGGAGGGCTGTTGGCTGCGGGGGCGTCCTGGTCCGGCTGAAGTCACCGCATCATTCTTGCACCCGGGCGGGCACGCCTTCGTCTCCGGGGCCGGGGTGAGGAGCCGGAAATGCCGTGGAAACAAGATGTCTTTGAGCCTTTTACCGAGGCGAAACTAGCTGGGGACATCGCGCTGGAAAACTATCAATTGACCGGTATTCCGCAGCTTTCGGCCGAGTGCTGCAGAACCGGCGGCCCCCGCCATTCCAGCCCCTGGAGAATCCGATGACCTCAACCATTGCTCCCGCCGTCCACGCGGACGACGCGGATCTGACGTCCCTTGGCTACGAACCCACCCTCCACCGGAAACTCGGCCGCTACGCTTCCTTTGCTGCCGGCTTTTCCTTCGTCTCGATCCTGACCACCATCTTCCAGCTGTTCGCCTTCGGCTACTCCTTCGCGGGGCCGGCCTTCTTCTGGACCTGGCCGGTGGTACTGGTGGGCCAGCTCCTCGTTGCCCTCAACTTCGCGGAACTCGCCGCCCGCTACCCGCTGTCCGGAGCTGTGTACCAGTGGGCCCGCCGCGTCGGGGGAGAGGGCGTGGGCTGGTTCGCCGGCTGGTTCATGGCCATTGCCCAGGTGGTCACAGCCGCAGCCGCCGCGATCGCCCTGCAGGTGGTGCTGCCCCAGCTCTGGGACGGCTTCCAGATAGTAGGCGGTGACCCCGCGCTCAACACCGTCAGCGGAGCCGCCAATGCAGTGATCCTCGGAGCAGTGCTCCTGGTGGCCACCACCATCCTCAACTCGCTCGGCGTCAAGCTGATGGCCCATGTGAATTCGGTGGGTGTCACCTGCGAGATCGTCGGCGTCGTGGCCGTCATCCTCGCCCTGATCAGCGCAGCCCAGCGCGGACCGGATGTGGTTGCGGACACCACGGTGCTCCAGACGTCCGACCTCGGCGCCGTGGGAGCCTTCCTGGTCTCCGGACTGATGGCCGCCTACGTGATGGTGGGCTTCAACTCCGCCGGCGAACTCTCGGAAGAAACCAAGGACCCGCGCCGGACAGCTCCGCGCACCATTCTTTCCGCGCTGCTCATCTCGGGCATCGGCGGGGCGCTCATGATCATCACGGCCCTGATGGCCGCGCCGAGCCTCGACGACGGCCGCCTCGCCACCGAGGGCCTGCCCTACGTCCTCACCGCCGTCCTGGGCACGTTCTGGGGCAAGGTCCTGCTGGTGGACGTGGCCATCGCCATCTTCGTCTGCACCCTGGCCATCCAGACCGCCGGTTCCCGGCTGGTGTTCTCCATGGCGCGCGACGGCAAGCTGCCCGCGTCCGCCCTGCTGTCGACAGTCCACCCCACCCGGGGTACGCCCATGTGGCCGTCGATCGCCATCGGCGCGCTGGCCGTCGGCGTCCTTGCCATCAACGTTGGCAACGCCGCCCTGTTCACCACCCTCTGCAGCGTCTGCATCGTCATGGTCTACATCGCCTACCTCCTGGTCACCGTGCCGCAGCTCCTCAACAGGCTCCGCGGCGACTGGAACCGGGTGGGGCAGGCGCTGCCTGAAGGACTGTTCTCGCTGGGCCGCTGGGGGCTTCCGGTGAACATCCTCGCGGTCCTCTACGGGGCCGTCATGGTGGTCAACCTTGCCTGGCCGCGTCCGGAGGTCTACGACCCCTCCGGCGAAAACGGACTCCTCCTTTACTCGGCGCCGCTGATGGTCGCCGTCGTTCTGCTCCTGGGGATGTGGGTCCGACGCCGGAACCTGGCTTCGAAGGACTGAGAGGCCGGAGCTTCACCCCGGCTTGCGGAGCAACAGCTCCGGAAACAACCACGCGCAACGAACCGCGCTCCAGAACAACACGGGATAGACATGACACAAGTAACCGCAAGCCCGGCACCGGCCGGCACCGCCACCACGGCAGGTGCCCGCGCCCACGCCCGGGAGCAGCACGGCAGGACCGTTGACACGATGCGGTTTGTGCCCGCCGCCTCCGCCCCCGACCGCCTGACCGCCGGCCTCACCGGGGACGCCGCCGCCCAGCCCACCTGGGCCGAATCCCTCGCCTTCGGGCGCTACACCACCATGACCTTGGCCCGGGGCACCAGGATCAGGCTCACGGACACCTCCGGCGACGCCTGCGTGCACGCCCTCCTCTACCGCGCCGGAGCCCTGCACGAACGGCTCAACATCGCGGACACCGTCAAGGTGCCCTGGCAGGCCTACCCCTCAACAGGCCACCCGCTGCTTTCCGACGCCGGCCGCCTGATGGCCACGATCGTCGCCGATGCCTCCTCCCGCCACGATGCCTTGACGGGCGCCACCACCTTGGAGGGAAACACGGCACGGTACGGTGCGGGCACCGCCCACAGTGCGTCCCCTGCCGCCCGCGAGCTGCTCACCCTTGGAGCGCTCAAGAGCGGCCTTGGCCCGCGTGATGTGGCGCCCTCGCTGACCCTTTTCAAGGGCATCACCGTGGACCCCGCCGGCAGCATCACCTTCACCGGGAGCGCCGGGCCGGGTGCCGCCGTCGAACTCCTGCTCCAGCTGGACACCGTGCTGGTACTGGCCAACACCGCCCACCCGCTGGACCCGCGCCCTGACTTCACCGGCACTGCCGTGGACATCGTGGCCTGGTACGCGCCGCAGGACCTGGCGGCACTGGAATCCGGCGCACTCACCGGGCCGCTGGCTCCCGAACACCTGCAGGCCCTGCGCAACACCGAACACGATCTGACCGCGAGGAACTCCCGATGAACACCGCCACCTACGCCTCTCCCGCAGCAGGCGCCCGCGACATTGCCCTGGTTTCCGGCGACGTGGTCCTCGACGAGCTGGTCGAGGCGCGCGGCCCCTGGTCCGCCGTCGTTTCCGCCGGCGATGTGCTGACCATTGTGGACCTTGAAGGCAACCAGGCCGTGGACTGCCTCCTGTACGCAGCAGGCGACACCTCCGTGCGGTACTCCGCCGCCGTCACCATTGCGCATCAGCAGTCGATTGTCCTGACCACGGGTTCCGTCCTGAGGGCGGAAACAGGCGCGCCCCTGATGACAGTCGTTGCGGACGAGGTGGGCGTTCACGACACCATCGGCGGCGCCTGCTCCCAGGAGTCCAACACCCTCCGCTACGGCCAGCACACCCGTGAACAGCACGCGTGCGTGGAGAACTTCCTGATTGAGGGCTCACGCTGGGGCCTCGGGAAGGGGGACCTGGTGTCCAACATCAACTGGTTCATGAACGTGCCCGTGGACCCGGACGGTGCCCTGGGCATCGTTGACGGGCTGTCCGCGCCCGGAAAGCGCGTGGCACTGCGGGCCGAGGTGGATACCCTGGTACTGGTTTCCAACTGCCCGCAGGTCAACAACCCGTGCAACGGCTTCAACCCCACCCCCGTCCGCATGATCGTCACCCGGCCGGAGGCTGCACTGTGAACTCCTTTGACACGCTGAACACATTCGACACCCTCCTGGTCGCCAACCGCGGCGAGATCGCCTGCCGCATCATCGAATCTGCGAAGAAGCTGGGGCTCCGGACGGTCGCCGTATTCTCCGAAGCGGACCGGGGCGCCAAGCACGTCCGCCTGGCAGACGAAGCGGTGCTCCTGGGACCCGCTCCGGCCAAGGAGTCCTACCTGCGGGTGCACGCAATCCTGGCGGCGGCAAAGGCAACCGGCGCCGGCGCCATCCACCCCGGCTACGGCTTCCTCTCCGAGGACGCCGCCTTCGCCGAGGCCGTGGAAGCAGCCGGGCTGGTGTTCGTGGGGCCCACACCCGAGCAGCTGCGCATCTTCGGCACCAAGCACACAGCACGCGACGCCGCCCGGGCAGCCGGGGTGCCGATGATCGCCGGTTCAGGGCTGCTTGAGGACGTCGACGACGCCGTTGCGGCCAGTACCGCGATCGGCTTCCCGCTGATGCTCAAGGCCACCGGCGGTGGCGGCGGGATCGGCATGACGGTCTGCCGCAACGAGGCCGAGCTCGTGGACAGCTTCCCCCGCGTGGCCCGCCTGGCCGGTGCCAGCTTCGGCACCGCAGGGGTTTTCGCCGAGCGGTACGTGGAGAACGCCCGGCACGTCGAGGTGCAGATCTTCGGCGACGGCAAGGGCAGGGTGGTCAGTCTTGGCGACCGCGACTGCTCCCTGCAGCGCCGCCATCAGAAGGTCCTCGAGGAGGCCCCCGCGCCGGACCTCCCGGAGGAACTGCGGGAAGAACTCCACCGCAGCTCCCGCGCCCTGTGCGCCTCCCTCAACTACCGCTCGGCCGGCACCGTGGAATTCGTCTACGATTCGGCCCGCCGCGAGGCGTCATTCCTCGAGGTCAACGCCCGGCTGCAGGTGGAGCACCCGGTCACCGAGGCCGTCGCCGGTGTAGACCTGGTGGAGTGGATGCTCCGCCTGGCCCAGGGCGGCGGCGAGGCGGAAACCGTCCTCGCCGACGTCCCGGACAGCCTGCCCGTAACAGGCCACGCGGTGGAAGCCCGTGTTTACGCCGAGGACCCCGCCCGCGGCTTCCAGCCCAGCGCCGGCACCGTGACCAACACCGCCTACCCCGCCACGGAGATCGTCCGGGTGGACGCCTGGGCCGAAACCGGAACTGAAGTCTCCACCAACTACGATCCGCTCCTGGGCAAGATCATCACCTCGGGCGCGAACCGCACCGAAGCCTTCGACAGGCTGGCCGCCGCGCTCGCCGGCACCCGGATCGACGGCATCGAGACCAACCTCGGGATGCTCCGCGCCGCCACCGCCCTGGACGTGGTCCGCAGCGTCCAGCACTCCACCAGCACCCTGGACAACGTGGGCGACCCCGAACCGCGCATTACCGTGAGCCGCCCCGGCCTGCAGACCAGCGTGCAGGACTGGCCCGGCCGGACCGGACTGTGGCAGATCGGCGTCCCGCCGAGCGGGCCCATGGACGATCTGTCCTTCCGGCTCGGCAACACCGCCCTGGGCAACACGGAAGGTGCGCCCGGCCTGGAATTCACCATGTCCGGCCCCAGCCTGGCCTTCACGCACGCCACCACTGTCTGCGTCACCGGCGCGGAGGTAACGGTGACGGTGGACGGGACAGAGGTGCCGGCCTGGGCGCCCGTGACGGTTCCGGCCGGAGGAACGCTCGACGTCGGCACGGCCGGCGGCAACGGCCTGCGCGGCTACATCCTGTTCCAGGGCGGCCTGGACATTCCGCAGTACCTGGGCAGCGCCTCCACCTTCACGCTGGGCCAGTTCGGCGGGCACGCCGGACGGGTCCTGCGCGCCGGTGACGTGCTCCGCGCCCTTGCCCCCGCCGCAGGCACTGCAGGTAAGGAAGTTTCCTCGGCGGCAGTCCCGCTGGATAGCCGCCCGGCACTCACTTCCACCTGGGAGCTCGCCGTGACGGAGGGCCCGCACGGTGCCCCGGAGTTCTTCCAGCGCGAAGACATCGAAGAGCTGTATGCCTCCGAGTACGAGGTCCACTTCAACTCCGCCCGCACCGGCGTCCGCCTGACCGGCCCCAAGCCGCGCTGGGCCCGGACCGACGGCGGCGAGGCCGGACTGCACCCGTCCAACATCCACGACACCGCATACTCGGTGGGTGCCCTGGACTTCACCGGCGACACCCCCATCCTCCTGGGCCCGGACGGCCCCAGCCTGGGCGGGTTTGTCTGCCCGGTGACCGTGGTGACCGCCGACCGCTGGAAGCTCGGCCAGCTCCGGCCGGGGGACAAGGTCCGGTTCGTTCCCGTCCGTGTCAGCCAGGCGCCGTCGGCCAAGGACCTGGGACCCGGCCGGCAGCTGGTCCTGCCTGGCGACGCCGGCTGGTCCGGGGACATGGCGAAGGTGACCGCCGCAGCGGCCTCCGCCCCCGCCGTCGGCACCCCGCGCGGGGATGGCGACGACGGCGTACTGGGCCGGGTGCCGGAAGGTCCCGGCCGGCCCGCGGTCACCTACCGCCGCTCCGGCGACGACAACCTGCTCGTCGAATACGGCGAGATGGTCCTGGACCTCGGCCTCCGCGCCCGGGTGCATGCCCTGCACCAGCACCTCGAACAGCTCCGCGTGCCGGGCATAGTGGACCTCACCCCGGGCATCCGCTCCCTGCAGGTCAAGGTGGATCCCTCGGTCCTGTCCACCAAGCGCCTGCTGGGCCTGGTCCGGGAGATCGAGGCGGCACTGCCGGCGAGTTCCGAGCTGGTGGTCCCCAGCCGCACCGTCCGGCTGCCGCTGTCCTGGGACGACCCAGCCACCCGCGAGGCAATCGAACGCTACATGGCGGGCGTCCGCGACGACGCCCCCTGGTGCCCCTGGAACATCGAATTCATCCGGCGGATCAACGGGCTGGACTCGGTCAATGACGTGTTCGACACCGTCTTCAACGCCGAATACCTGGTCCTCGGACTGGGTGATGTGTACCTCGGCGCCCCGGTGGCCACCCCGCTGGACCCGCGCCACCGCCTGGTCACCACCAAGTACAACCCCGCGCGCACCTGGACCCCGGAGAACGCAGTGGGCATCGGCGGCGCCTACATGTGCATCTATGGCATGGAAGGGCCCGGCGGCTACCAGTTCGTTGGCCGCACCACCCAGGTATGGTCGCGCTACGCGGATTCCGCCCCGTTCGAGTCCGGGTCTCCCTGGCTGCTCCGTTTCTTCGACCGGATCTCCTGGTACCCCGTCAGCCCGGAGGAACTCCTGGGCCTTCGCGCGGACATGGCCGCCGGACGGGGACGCGGCGTGGAAATCGAGGACGGTACCTTCTCGCTGGCCGAGCACGAAGTGTTTCTTGAGGAAAACCGTGAATCCATCGCGGCATTCCGGGAAAAGCAGGGCGCCGCGTTCGCCGTGGAACGCCAGGCATGGGCCGACGCCGGCGAGTTCGACCGTGCCGATGCCCTTGCCACTGTCATCTCACCGGTGGCAGATGAGGTGACCGTTCCGGACGGCGGGTCCCTCGTGGCCGCTCCGTTCGCCGCGAGCGTATGGAAGGTTGACGTGTCGGAAGGTGACAGGGTGGTGCAGGGCCAGGCTCTGGTCTCGCTGGAGGCGATGAAGATGGAGACCGTCCTGGAAGCTCCCTGCGACGGCGTGGTGCTGCAGGTCCTGCCGGCCGCCGGTTCGCAGGTGGTTGCGGGAGAGGCAGTGGTGGTGCTCGGCAGCGTGGGCGCGGAGTCCGTGTCCGTTATCGAAGCACGGGAACCGGAAGCACAGGAACTGGAAGAGGCAACAGTATGAGCACCGTAACCACCGGTAAGGCCGCCACGCGGGTCAAGGCGGCGCTGGCCGCCTTGGAAGCAGTGGATCGTCCGGAAATCTGGATCAGCCTGCGCACTGCGGATGACCTGCTGGCGGAGGCCGCCGCCATCGACACGGCTGTGTCGGGTGGAGCCCACCTGCCGCTGGCCGGGCTCCTGCTCGCCGTCAAGAACAACGTTGACGTCGCGGGAATCCCCACGACGGCGGCGTGCCCCGGCTTCGCCTACCTGCCGGAGAAGGACGCCGAAGCGGTGGCCCGCCTCCGTGCCGGCGGAGCCCTGGTGCTGGGCGCCACCAACCTGGACCAGTTCGCCACCGGCCTGGTGGGCACCCGCAGCCCGCACGGGGCGGTCCGGGATTCCCGCCGTCCGGACTATATCTCCGGCGGCTCAAGCTCCGGCTCGGCAGTCGCTGTGGCCCTTGGCCTGGCGGACATCGCCATCGGAACGGACACCGCCGGCTCGGGCCGTGTGCCCGCAGGGCTGCAGGGGATCGTAGGCATCAAGCCAACGCTGGACGTTGTGTCCACCGCCGGTGTGGTGCCCGCGTGCCGGTCCTGGGACGCCGTCACCATTTTCGCCCGCCGCCTGTCGACGGCGGAGCTCGCCATGGGGGTGATGGCTGGAGGTTCCCGCGCCTGGCCGGCAGACATCCGGCTGGCGGCCCCGGAAAAGCCGCGGGTGGCCTATCCCGCAACGCTCCCGGCGCTCCCGGAGGCCTGGGCAGCCGAATTCCACCGCAATGTGGACCGGCTCAAGGGGTTGGGCGTTGAGGCGGAAGCGATCGAATTCGATGCCTTCCTCAAGGCCGCCCGGCTGCTGTACGACGGCGGGCTGGTGGCGGAGCGCCACGCCGCCGTCGGCGGTTTCCTGGAAAAGTACGACGGCGGCGCGCACAGCCAGGCGGGCATCGATCCCACGGTGGAGCGCATCATCCGGGCAGCAGGCAGTGTGCCCGCCCACCGGTACGTGGCTGACTCCGCCAAACTGGAAGCACTGAAGCAGCAGGCGATGGCGCGGCTGGAAGGGTTTGACGCCCTGCTGATCCCCACCACCCCCTTCCACCCCACCCTTGCCGATGTGGCCGCGGACCCGGTGGGAGTGAACTCGCTGATGGGGACTTACACGAACTTCTGCAACCTGTTTGACCTCAGCGCTGTTGCGGTGCCGGCTGGCGCCGTGGACGGCGCGCAGTTCGGGCTGACCGTGGTGGCACGGACGTTCGACGACGCCGTTGCCGCCGACATCGCCCGGCTCCTTGAGGTGACCCCCGAAGCGCCTGCCCTCTTCGCTCGTGCCCTTCACGCGCCGGGCGCGGCGCCGGCGGCTGCCGGCGAAGCTGCCCACCCGTCGTCGTCCGTTCCCTGGCCGGTGGCTGCAGGCGCAGCCGCCGTGCCGCTGGTGGTGGTCGGCGCGCACCGGAAGGGGCAGCCCCTGGCCCGGCAGCTGGAGGAGCTCGGCGCCGCCTGGGACGGCCCCGTCCGCACTGCGGCCCGCTACCGGATGGTGTCCCTGGACACAGAACCGCCGAAGCCCGGGGTGTACCGCGCGGAGGACGGCGGAGCCGAGCTTGTGGGTGAACGGTGGCTCGTGTCCCAAGCCGGGATGGGCGCGTTCCTGGCTGCCCTGCCAGAACCCATGCTGCTCGGATCAATCCAACTGGCCGACGCTTCCCGCGCCGTGGGGTTCGCCTGCGATGCGGTGGCCGCCACACAGGGGGAGGACATCACGCACTACGGCGACTGGCTGGCTGCCAAGGACCGCGTGCCCCGGCCCAAGACCGCGGGGCAGGACCTCGGGGACGCCGCGCTGGCAGGGTCCAGCCGCGGAGCCTAGCCCTTGAAGTACTTGGAAATGTCGGCGACCAGTTCGTCCACGGCGGCCGGGATGGAACCGTGGAAGCACTTGGGGGAGAGCTCGTAGGTGCTGCCGGGGACCGCAGCGTGCAGCCGCTCTGCCGTTGCCTTGTAATAGCCGGGACTCTTGCCGCCCGCCATGAAGTGGGTATTGGCAGGAAGCACGCTGAAGTCCCTGGCATGGTCCGCTTCCTTGTAGGCGGCCCGGAGCTCGCCCACCCCGCTGGGCATGACTTCCTGGAACATCCGGTTCACCTTGGTCCGCGACAGCACGGCCATCAGCCCGGCAAGGACGGGCTCGGGGATCCTGGCCATCGCCGAACCCGGTTTGGTGGCCTTCTTCATGTGGGCCAGGGCATGCCCCACCTTGCCGTTGTTCACGGCGTCCTCGAACCCGTCGAGCCAGCCGGTGTCGATGCTGCCGTCGATGTTCACTGCGGCGTCGTACACCGCAAGCTTGTCCGGCACGTACGCGGTTCCGGTGAACTCCTGGACCGCGTTGAGGGCCACGGATCCGCCCAGGCTGTGGCCCAGGATGTTCCGGGCGCCGCTGGCGTCCAGGACCGTCCGCACATCCGCGATCTCGGTGGCCATGGAGTAGTCCGCTGGCTGTTCCGATGAGCTTCCGCGCCCGCGGCGGTCATACACGTCAACGGCCCATCCCTCGCCGAGTCCCTTCGCCAGGGCCACGGAAAATGGCCGGTAAATCAGCGCGGTGAGGAAGGCTCCGCCGATCAGCAGCACCCGGCGTTCTCCCGGCGCATCTTCGGTGCCGTAGCTGTACAAAGCCAGCCGGCCGCCGTCGGGCGTTGGAAGTACCTGTTCTTTCACCACCCCATCCTAGGCAGGCGCCTGCCGGGCAGCCGCGAAGCCGGTCTGTCCAACTCCCGGTAAACTTGGGGATTGTGACTTCCCAAAACACCCCCGCGCCCAAGAACGCCCCAGAGCCCCTCGACGCCAGCGAGCAGATGCGGATCCGCATGGAGAAGCGCGCCAAACTGATCGAGCGCGGCACCGAGGCGTACCCGGTGGGCGTGGAACGGACGCACTCCCTCGCCGAGATCCGCGAGAAGTACGCCCACCTTGAGGCGGACGACACCACGGGGGACACCGTGGGGGTCACGGGCCGCGTGGTGTTCATCCGCAACACCGGCAAGCTGTGCTTCGCCACCCTCCAGGAGGGCGGCACCGACGGCAAGGGAACCCGGCTCCAGGCCATGCTGAGCCTCGCCAACGTGGGCGAAGAGGCGCTCGCCGACTGGAAGGCCCTGGTTGACCTGGGCGACCACGTCTTCATCAAGGGTGAGGTCATCTCCTCACGCCGCGGCGAACTGTCCGTCATGGCAGAGTCCTGGTCCATGGCCTCCAAGGCGCTCCGCCCGCTGCCGGTGCTGCATGCGGAACTGAACGAAGAGACCCGCGTCCGCCAGCGCTACGTTGACCTGATGGTCCGCGACGAAGCCCGCGAAATGGTCTACACCCGCGCCGCCATCACCCGTTCCATCCGCGAGACACTCTTCCGCCACAGCTACGTGGAGGTGGAGACCCCCATCCTGAACCTGGTCCACGGCGGCGCGCTGGCACGTCCGTTCGAGACCCACATGAACGCCTTCGACCAGAAGATGACCCTGCGCATCGCCACCGAGCTCTACCTCAAGCGCGCCGTGGTGGGCGGGATCGACCGTGTCTACGACATGGGTCGCGTGTTCCGCAACGAGGGCGTGGACTCCACCCACAGCCCCGAGTTCACCACCCTTGAGTGCTACGAGGCGTGGGCTGACCAGTTCGTGATGGCCGAGCGCATCAAGGAGATCATCCTCGACGCCGCCGACGCCGTGGGTGCCGGGCGCGTCCTCCAGACGGAGGCAGGTGAGATTAACCTCGACGGCGACTGGGCCTGGCTTGCCGTGTACCCGGGGCTTTCCGACGCCGTTGGCCGGGAAGTCACGCCGGACACCCCGCTGGAGGTGCTCCGCGACATCGCCGCAAAGCACGAGGTCAAGGTGGATCCGAAGTGGGACGCCGAGAAGCTGGCTGTTGAGTTGTTCGGCGAGATCGTGGAGCCCACGCTGCTGAACCCCACCTTCGTCTACGACTACCCGCCCTCCGCCCAGCCGTTGGCCCGTCCGCACCGCGAGGACGGCCGCCTGATCGAGGCCTGGGACCTCATCATCGGCGGAATGGAGCGCGGCACGGCCTTCTCCGAGCTGATCGACCCCGTTATCCAGCGCGAACGCCTGACCGAGCAGTCACGCCACGCGGCCGCCGGCGACGACGAAGCCATGCAGCTGGACGAGGACTTCCTGCGTGCCCTTGAGTACGGTGCTCCTCCGATGGGCGGAATCGGACTGGGGATCGACCGGCTGGTCATGCTGTTCACGGGAGCCGGAATCCGCGAAACGATTCTCTTCCCGCTGCTCAAGCCGGAAGGCCACTGACCGTGGAATACGTAGCTGTCCTTCTTCCTTCCCTTGTGGTGGGCCTGCTTTTTTGGTTTGCCATGAAGTCGATTTTCAATGCGGACAAAGCAGAGCGCCAGGCGGAAGCGCGGGCCCAGGCCGAGGCTGAAGCCAAGGCGGCATCAACCGGGGACCGGACGGACCCGAAATCGAATTGATAAACCCCGGCCTTTTCCCGATATCCCCCGGAACCATTTGGCGTTTTGACGCGTTGCCATAATGAGAGTCATACTTTAAAGGAAAACATCCTGCTTTTCTGAAAACCGAACCCTTTCCAAAAGGAAGTCTTGAATGGCACAGAAAGTAAACATCATCCTCGTTGATGATCTGGATGGGGGATCCGCAGACGAGAATGTGAAGTTTGGCCTTGACGGGGCGAACTACGAGATTGATCTTTCAGCAGCAAACGCCGCTGAACTCCGTTCTACGCTGGAACGCTTCGTTGCAGCCGCACGGAAGACTTCCGGTGGCCGCCCGCCCCGTGCCAAGGCGGCATCGGGGGGACGCAGCCACGACTCCGCTCAAATAAGGCAATGGGCCCGCGAAAACGGCTACACGGTTAACAGCCGCGGCCGAATTCAGGCCGAAATCCAGGAAGCCTACCAAAAGGCCCACTCCTAGCTTCGCATCCCATTCCGCATAAAACCCTGCCTTCGCCATCCGGCGGCGGCAGGGTTTTCAACTTAAACCAGCAGCGGGCAGCTGGAGAAATGCTTGGAAGTCCGGGGTGGTGCGCGTATCGTTGACCTACTTGCCGATTCGATTGCGGGTATTGATGGGCGGGGAACGCGCTGGGCTACCGGTCTGGGATGCCGGCTTTATCCGGCCGTTTCAACTTCTGTGCGGTGGAGGACAATGATGTCTGGAAAACTTACGCCCCGTCGGTTTGCGGCTGTCGTCGGCGCCCTTGTGGTGCTCCTGGCGGTGCCGCTCGGTCCGGTGGCGTTTTCGGACCACGCCTCCGTTTCGGTGGGTGCGGTGCCGCACTCCACCGAATTGGTCGCCATGGTCGATTCCGGAACTGAACCGCTGACTGAAATTACCTACGACGTTTTTGCGGCAGACGGCGATGGCTCCGCACCGCTGGCCACAAACAAGGCGGAACATATCTTCGGTACCGTTCCTTTCCACCTGCCGGATGGCCGCTATAAGATCCGGGCCACCGCGCCGGGATTCCTGGAAGGTTGGTACACGTCCACCGCAGGGGCCGGAGAATTCTCCATCTCCGAATTGATCACGTACCAGGACAGCAGGACCTTCGCCACGGCGGACGTGATTGTTGTGGACTCCCTCACCCCTGCCAATTCCAGCTGGACCCATGCGGGGTGGACGGTTCTCCATTCGGCCGCGTCCTCCGTTTCCGGGGCTGTCGCCAGCAGCTCCGGAGGGGAGGCAGGGTCACTGCTCAGCGGCATCGGCGTCGAGTTGCATGATGCGGCAGCTGCACCGGAAACCAGCCTGGTTGGCGAGGCGCTGCGTACCGACGCCAACGGCTACTACACCTTTGAGGGCGTGGCGCCGGGCACGTACAAAGTGCGGTTCGTCAAGGAAAGTCCCGAAGGGGGAATCACTGAGCGCTGGTGGCCGGAGACGCCGCACCGTGCTGAGGCGGAGGTTATCACCCTTACCGGCGGCAACCACTTCAATCTGGCCTATGCAGTTTTCCCGCCGTCAGTGCCTGTTGATGCGGCGCGCGTCCTGACTCTGTCCGGCCAGCCGGCCCTGGGGGCAACCCTCACCGCCGCTCCGGATTTCGTTGAGGCGGGACCCTTCGGGGAGCCCTGCCTCCAGCGGTACACCTGGTTCCTCGGCACCGACCTGGTGGAAGATGCATACGGCCCCACCTTCGTTGTTCCCCTCGACGCCGGGGGGAAATCTGTGTCTGCGCGGCTCGACATTGCAGGTATCGGCTGCACCTACACGGCCCTGGCCAGCAACTCCATCGGGCCGGTGGACCCCGGCCTCACTGCGGTAGGAAATGACGTCGTCGCCGCGCCCGTGGACAATACCGGCCAAGCCCCCGCCACGCTGGAGTTCGGACAAGTAACGACGGCGGGAAACACCACCGTCACCCGTCTCGGTTCTGAAGCTGCCCCGCCTGCCGGCAGCTTCTCATCCCTTACCGACCCGCCTCTGTACTACGACATCGAAACCAGTGCGGTCTTCGACGCCGCACTCGGCGTGGAAGTCTGCATCACCTTCGACACCGCCGGCATGACCCAGGCACAGGCGGCGGGGCAGCACCTGTACCACTACGTGGATGGAGCGTGGGAGGACATCACGGTGAGCAGCAGTACGGGAAGGGTCTGCGGTGTGACGCATTCCTTCTCACCTTTTGCCGTCGGCCAGCCGCATTGGCCGTTCACCGGATTCCTGCAGCCGGTGGACACCGGCGCTGTCCTGAATGCAATGACCGCCGGGGCTTCGGTGCCCCTCAAGTTCGGCGTGGGCGGTAACCGGGGGCTGGACATCCTGGCCGGCGGAGCGCCGTCGTCGTCTGCGATCGCGTGTCCGGGCGGCACCGCGCCGGACGATATCGAGCAGACTGTTGCCGCCGGAACCAGCCTGCTGAGCTACAACGCGGCCAGCGATTCGTACACTTTCGTCTGGAAGACCGAGAAGGCATGGGCCGGTTCCTGCCGCCAGTTGGAGCTCAGGCTCAATGACGGCACGGTTCATACGGCGCTGTTCCACTTCCGGAAGTAGGAAGCCTGCTCCGGGCAATACGGTAGCCGCACCCCGAACACTCCCTGCGGATCCGCACCATGTTTCCCCTGTGGCGAACACGCTCCACAACCAGGGGCCAGCCACGTAGCATCAAAGTACGTCGTAGCTAGGAGTGTGGCGAAATGTTTGAGCGATTTACGGACCGTGCCCGTCGCGTAGTTGTGCTTGCCCAAGAAGAGGCACGCATGCTGAACCACAATTACATCGGTACCGAACACATCCTCTTGGGTCTTATCCATGAGGGTGAGGGTGTTGCCGCCAAAGCTCTTGAGTCCTTGAGCATTTCGCTCGACGGCGTTCGCGAGCAGGTGCAGGAGATCATCGGTCAGGGCCAGCAGGCGCCCTCCGGCCACATCCCCTTCACGCCCCGTGCCAAGAAGGTGCTGGAGCTCTCGCTGCGCGAAGCCCTCCAGCTGGGCCACAACTACATCGGCACGGAGCACATCCTGCTGGGCCTCATCCGCGAGGGGGAGGGTGTTGCAGCCCAGGTGCTGGTCAAGCTCGGCGCCGACCTGAACCGGGTCCGCCAGCAGGTCATCCAGCTCCTGTCGGGCTACCAGGGCAAGGAGACCACCGGCGCAGGCGTCGGCTCCGGGCAGCCCGAGGGAACGCCCGCAGGGTCTGTGGTCCTGGACCAGTTCGGCCGCAACCTCACCCAGGCTGCGCGCGAGAACAAGCTGGACCCCGTCATCGGACGCGAGCAGGAGATGGAACGCGTCATGCAGGTCCTCTCCCGCCGCACCAAGAACAACCCGGTCCTGATTGGTGAGCCGGGCGTCGGCAAGACGGCCGTCGTCGAGGGCCTCGCCCAGGCGATTGTCCGCGGCGATGTCCCTGAGACCATCAAGGACAAGCAGCTCTACACGCTGGACCTCGGTTCCCTGGTGGCAGGCTCGCGTTATCGCGGTGACTTCGAAGAGCGCCTGAAGAAGGTCCTCAAGGAGATCCGTACCCGCGGCGACATCATCCTCTTCATTGACGAGATCCACACCCTGGTGGGTGCGGGCGCCGCTGAAGGGGCCATCGATGCTGCCTCGATCCTGAAGCCGATGCTGGCCCGCGGCGAACTGCAGACCATCGGTGCAACCACGCTGGATGAGTACCGCAAGCACATCGAAAAGGATGCCGCTCTTGAGCGCCGCTTCCAGCCGATCCAGGTCAAGGAACCCTCCGTGGCGCACGCCATCGAGATCCTCAAGGGCCTGCGCGACCGCTACGAGGCACACCACCGCGTCACCATCACCGACGGTGCCCTGGCCTCAGCAGCCAGCCTCGCTGAGCGCTACATTTCGGACCGCTTCCTGCCGGACAAGGCGATCGACCTGATCGACGAAGCCGGTGCCCGGCTGCGCATCCGCCGCATGACCGCTCCGCCGGAGCTCAAGGCCATGGACGAGCGCATCGCCAAGCTGAAGATGGAAAAGGAGTCCGCGATTGACGCGCAGGACTTCGAAGGCGCAGCCGCCCTCCGCGACAAGGAACAGAAGATGATTTCCGAGCGCTCGGAGAAGGAGCGCCACTGGAAGTCCGGGGGCATGGACGACATCTCCGAGGTGGATGAGGATCTCATCGCCGAGGTGCTGGCGAACTCCACGGGCATCCCCGTCTTCAAGCTGACCGAGGAAGAGTCCTCGCGACTGCTGAAGATGGAAGACGAACTGCACAAGCGCGTGGTGGGCCAGAACGAGGCCATCAAGGCCCTGTCCCAGGCCATCCGCCGCACCCGTGCAGGGCTCAAGGACCCCAAGCGTCCCGGCGGCTCGTTCATCTTCGCCGGCCCCACCGGCGTCGGCAAGACCGAGCTCGCCAAGGCACTCGCCGAGTTCCTGTTCGGTGAAGAGGATGCCCTCATCACGCTGGACATGTCCGAGTACTCCGAGAAGCACACCGTTTCCCGGCTGTTCGGTGCCCCTCCGGGCTACGTGGGCTACGAGGAAGGCGGCCAGCTGACCGAGAAGGTCCGGCGCCGTCCGTTCTCCGTGGTGCTGTTCGACGAAGTTGAAAAGGCCCACGCGGACCTCTTCAACTCGCTGCTGCAGATCCTGGAAGACGGCCGGCTGACCGACTCCCAGGGCCGCGTGGTGGACTTCAAGAACACCGTGATCATCATGACCACGAACCTCGGCACCCGTGACATCTCCAAGAGCGTCGCTACCGGCTTCCAGTCCGGCACTGACACGCAGACCGGCTACAACCGCATGCGTGCCCGTGTCACCGAGGAGCTCAAGCAGCACTTCCGTCCCGAGTTCCTGAACCGTGTGGATGACGTTGTGGTGTTCCCGCAGCTCACCCAGGACGAGATCATCGAGATCGTGGACCTCTTCGTCTCCCGGCTGGAGAAGCGCCTCAAGGACAAGGACATGGGCATCGAGCTCACGCCCGCGGCCAAGGTGCTCCTCGCAACCCGAGGCTACGACCCCGCCATGGGTGCCCGGCCGCTGCGCCGCACCATCCAGCGCGAGATCGAGGACCAGCTCTCCGAGAAGATCCTGTTCGGCGAGATCCACGCCGGCGACATCGTCGTTGTGGATGTGGAAGGCGATGGCGACGACGCGAAGTTCACGTTCGCCGGAAACGCCAAGCCGCGCATCCCGGAAATCGCCCCGAGCGTCTAGTCTCGACAGCCAAAGCCCCGCCACTCCGCAAGGAGCGGCGGGGCTTTCGCTTTGCCCTCGGTCCCGTCAAAGTGTTGGCATCCGGCGGTCACCCGTGGCTAAGTCGCTGCGGCACCGGAGTCATTTGCCGCTTGCTGCTCCTCCGTCGCTTTGACGCAAGCTACACAAATGACCCCGGCCCCTCCGCTTCGCGTGAGGCGCGCCTATGCACGAGGCGACGGACATCAGGCATTTATGTAGGCGCCGTCAAAGCGAGGAACGAGCAGGCGCCGGGAAATGTCTGATGGTCGTCGCCGGAGCGGACCCGGGCGCCCTGCCTCCCCTTTGAACTTGAGCGCCGGCGTCGTTCCGTGGGTAGGTAGCGGTTTGTGATGTAGGACACGGTCCGGTTGAATCGGGGGCATGGCTAACTTGGAACCGGCGATCCCGGATGAGCGACCTTTGACCCCTTTTCATGATTTGGACCATTACCTGTCGATCCCGCGGGTTAGTGGTCTGGCGCTGAGCCCCGACGGACGTCGGCTGGTCACCACCGTGGCCACCCTTAACGGCAAGGGCACCGAATTCGGTACCGCCCTGTGGGAGTTGGATCCCGCGGGGCAAAAGCATGCCCGCCGGATCACCCGCAGCGCCAAGGGCGAGGCGGGGGCGGCGTTCGCCGCCAGCGGGGACGTCTACTTCACTTCCGCGCGGCCGGATCCGGACAGCCCCGAGGAGGAGCCCGTCAACGCGCTCTGGCTCCTGCCCGCGGACGGCGGTGAAGCCCGCGTGGTGTTGAACCGGGCCGGCGGAGTGGGCGGCGTGCTGACGGCCAGGAACGCCGATGCCGCCTTCGTTACCGCGGAGGTGCTGGCCGGTTCCGCCGACGAAGAGGAGGACGCCGAGCGCCGAAAATCACGGAAGGACCGCAAGGTATCCGCCATCCTGCACAGCGAATATCCGGTCCGGTACTGGGACGCTGACCTGGGACCGGGCCAGCCGCGGATCTTCGCTGTTGAACGCGGCGAAGAAAAGGACGGCGGCAAGCCGGCAACCGTGGATGCCACCGCGCCGCTGGTCCTGCGGAACCTCACGCCGGATGCCGGACCCAGGCTGCGGGAAGCGGAAACCGTGGTCAGCCCCGATGGCAAGACCATCTACACGAGCTACACCAAGCCGCTGGCCAAGGCTGACAGCAGGTCCATCCTGGTGGCCGTGGACGTGGCCTCCGGCAGCACCAAGGTGCTGCTGGACGAGGAAGGCATGAGCTTTTTCCCGGGCCCCGTCAGCCCCGACGGCAGCATCCTGGCGGTGGTCAGCGAAAGCGACACCACCCCGCAGGAAGCCCCGCAGGTCAAGCTCCACCTTCTGGAGGTAACGGGGGAAGGCGGAGAGGCCCCCGGCGGGCTGGTGCCGTTGGCTCACGACTGGGACCGTTGGCCTAAGCCGGCTGCCTGGCTTCCGGACGGGTCCGCCCTCCTGGTCACCGCGGACGACGACGGCGCGTCGCCGGTTTTCCGGATCAGCGTCCCCGCCGCCGCGGCTGAAGTCAGTGTCACCCGGGTGACCCAGGACGCTGCGGCATACTCCGACGTCGTGGTTTCGCCGGACGGACGCAGCGCCTACGCCCTGCGGAGCTCCTACGAGTTCCCGCCTGAAGCGGTCCGCCTGGACCTGCGGACGGGGGAGGCCACGCGGCTGCCCGCCCCCGCGGAGCGGCCGGTCCGCCCCGGCAGGCTGGAACGCATCGCTGCGACGGCGGCGGACGGGTCCCGCGTCCCGGCCTACCTGGCGCTGCCGGAGGGCGCGTCCGCGGAGTCTCCGGCGCCTATGCTCCTGTGGATCCACGGCGGACCGCTCGGGTCCTGGAACGCCTGGACCTGGCGGTGGAACCCGTGGCTGATGACTGCCAAGGGCTACGCGGTCCTCCTGCCGGACCCTGCGCTCTCCACCGGGTACGGCCAGGCCCACATCCAACGCGGGTGGGGAGCCTGGGGCAAGGCGCCGTTCGCGGACCTGATGGCGGTCACGGACGCCGCGGTCCAGCGGCCCTACGTCGACGCCGGCCGCACCGCCGCCATGGGAGGTTCCTTCGGCGGCTACATGGCCAACTGGGTTGCAGGGCAGACGGATCGGTTCAGGGCAATCGTGACGCACGCCAGCCTGTGGGCCCTGGACCAGTTCGGCCCCACCACGGACGCCTCGCAGTACTGGCTGAAGGAAATGACAGAAGAGATGGCGCTGGACAACTCGCCGCACCTTCACGTTGAAAACATCGGCACGCCCATGCTGGTGATCCACGGGGACAAGGACTACCGGGTGCCCATTGGCGAGGGGCTGCGGCTTTGGTACGAGCTTCTGTCCAAGTCAAAGCTCGCCGCGGACCAGGACGGGCAGACGCCGCACCGGTTCCTGTACTTCCCGGACGAGAACCACTGGGTGCTCCAGCCACAGCATGCAAAGGTCTGGTACCAGGTTGTGGAGTCATTCCTGGCCAGGAATGTCCTTGACCAGGACGTGCCACTGCCCCCCGAGCTCGGGCTCTAGCTTCTCCGGCAGGTATAGGCAAAACCTTTTTCAGGCATTTTCCCGCCCGCTCCGGAAAGGGGCGGGCGGGGCCTGCAAAAGCCTTTACGGACATTGCCCTCATCATCGAAAAGAAAAGCGGCCCGTCAAGAGAAAAACCGGCACCAGCTCCCGGCCCCGGCGCGGATGACGCTCACCGGGAGTGCCACGAATGACGGCAAGCACAGCTGCGGAGTCCCGCAATCCCTGTGGGAAGCAGTCCGGTGGGCGTTTCCCGGCCGCGTGGCCAAATGTACCGGGTGCTTGGCAGCACGGCATTTGTACTGGCGCGGATAAAAGCCGGGACCCTGTCCCGTGGACAGCGAGGACATGCCAGCAGAAGGAGTGCGCGGTGGGGCGCCGTCGGCTGTGCGAACTAGGATTGCCCTGTGACTGACTCCTTCCATATTCGTCCTGCCCGCACTGGTGACGTCCCCGCCATCAAGAAGCTGGTGGCGCCGCTGGCGGAGCAGCGGATCCTCATGGCCAAGGAGACGGTGGCCTACTACGAAAGCCTGCAGGAGTTCCGGATCGCTGAATCCAGCGACGGCGAAGTCATTGGCTGCGGGGCGCTGCACGTCATGTGGGAAGATCTTGCCGAAGTTCGTACCCTCGCTGCTTCCCAGGACTGGCGCGGCAAAGGCGTGGGGCACGTGCTGGTGGAGAGCCTCCTCGATGAAGCCCGGGCCCTTGGCGTCTCCCGCGTTTTCTGCCTGACGTTCGAGGTGGACTTTTTCAAACGCCACGGGTTCGACGTCATGGCCGACCAGTCCGCGGTTGACCCGGTGGTGTATTCGGAGCTCCTCCGTTCGCATGACGAAGGTGTTGCCGAGTTCCTGGACCTCGCACGGGTGAAGCCCAATACCTTGGGCAACACACGCATGATCAAAGTGCTGTGACTGCCGGCTGACCTGACCTGCCAGGATTCCCTTTCTTCGATTTGATGGATAAACTGGCTGCGGCCGGGATGGGGGGCCTACAGGGAAGGGACAGTCATTTGGGGGCTGTCCCTTTTCTGCCTCCGCCACCGGAGTTGATTGCCGGGCGGCGTCCCTACCGTTGTCCGGCCTGCCGGTAGTAGGGTCAAGGTGACATTCTCCAGGAAGCAGAACCAGGAGCGCCGCCATGAAAAAACTCATTAACGATCCTCGGGCCGTAGTGGATGAATCCGTGCGGGGCTTTGGTTTGGCCCACGCCGACTTGGTTACCGTCAGCTCAGATCCAACGTTCATCACGCGCAAAGACGCGCCCGTGAACGGCAAGGTGGGACTGGTCTCCGGAGGCGGCAGCGGGCACGAGCCGCTGCACGCCGGCTTTGTGGGACCGGGAATGCTCGACGCCGCCGTGCCGGGGGCGGTGTTCACCTCGCCGACGCCGGACCAGATCCTTCCGGCGACCCTCGCGGTCAACTCGGGGGCCGGCGTCGTGCATATCGTGAAGAACTACACCGGCGACGTCCTGAACTTTGAGACGGCAGCCGAACTGGCGGAAGCCGAGGGCGTCAGCGTCCGCACGGTCCTGGTGAATGACGACGTCGCCGTCGAGGACTCCCTGTACACTGCAGGCCGCCGCGGTGTGGGCGGGACGGTGCTGGTGGAGAAGATTGCCGGTGCCGCCGCCGAAAGGGGCGATGACCTGGCGGCTGTGGCCGCCGTCGGCGAACGGGTCAACGCCAATGTCCGCACCATGGGCGTTGCCCTGTCCGCCTGTACCGTCCCGCACGCAGGCTCGCCCAGCTTTGACCTCACCGAGGACGAGATTGAAATCGGCATCGGCATCCATGGGGAGCCCGGACGCCACCGCATCCCCATGGAGAACGCGGACGGCATTACAGACCGGCTGCTGGAACCCGTACTGGCGGACTTGGGAATCACGCAGGGGGATAGAGTCCTGCTGTTCGTCAACGGCATGGGCGGCACGCCTCTGAGTGAGCTGTATATCGTTTACCGGCGTGCTGCGCAGGTCCTGGCCGAGCGCGGCGCCACCGTGGAGCGTTCGCTGGTGGGCGACTACATTACGTCCCTGGAAATGCAGGGCTGCTCCATCTCAGTCCTGCGGCTGGATGACGAGCTCACGGATTTGTGGGACGCGCCGGTGCACACGGCAGCGCTGCGCTGGGGTGTGTAGCAGTGGCACTGGACGTCACCTGGGCGGTGAAGTGGCTGACGCTCTCCGCGCAGGCACTGGCAGAAAACCGGGTCTACCTGATTGAACTCGACCGCGCCATCGGCGATTCGGACCACGGGGAAAACATGGACCGGGGTTTCCAGGCCGTCCTGTCGAAGCTGGCGGAGGCGCCCCCGGAGACACCCGGGGCTGCCTTGAAACTGACCGCCATGACCCTGATGTCCAAGGTCGGCGGGGCTGCCGGCCCTCTGTACGGCACGGCCTTCCTCCGTGCGGCCACGTCCCTGGGGGACTCCGCGGAAATCGCTCCGGCGGCCTGGGCAGACGCCCTGACCGCCGCCCGCGACGGCATTGTGGCGCGCGGGAAGGCCGAGTCCGGGGACAAGACAATGGTGGATGCGTGGACTCCGGCGGCCGAGGCAGCACAGAAGGCTGTGACGAACGGCGGTTCGGATGTCCTGTCGGTCCTGGTTGCAGCAGCCGAGGCCGCCGAGGCCGGGGCCGTCGCCACCGATCCCATGGTGGCGCGCAAAGGCCGCGCGAGTTACCTCGGGGAGCGCAGCGCCGGTCACCGCGATCCCGGCGCCGCCTCCTCAGCGCTGATTCTCCGTGCAGCCGTGGGGGCAGCTGCGTGACCGTGAGCCTCGTGGTGGTCTCCCACAGCGGAAAGATTGCCGACGGCGCTGCCGAGCTTGCCGCCCAGATGGCACCCGACGTCGTGGTCTTTACCGCCGGGGGCACCTCTGACGGCAGGATCGGCACCAGCCTTGAAAAGGTCCTTGCCGCGCTGGACAAAGCGGGCAACGGGGGCACCGTGATCCTCACCGACCTGGGGTCCGCGGTGATGACGGCCGAGTCCGCGCTGGAGTTCGCGGAAAACGCCGAAGACGTGGTGCTGGCCGATGCGCCGCTCGTGGAGGGGCTCGTGGCAGCAGCCGTGGCGGCCCAGGGCGGTGCGGACATGCAGGCAGTCAGGCGGGCGGCCGAAGCCGCGGGCAGTCGGTTCCGTCACCAGGAAGAACCTCCCCGCAGCAGCGTTGAGGAAGGACGAGGCACCGGAGGGGGCCCGGACTTCACCGGGGACTTTGAGCTGGTCAACCTTGCGGGGATGCACGCGCGCCCGGCGGCGAAGATCGCCGGCGGCCTGTCCGCGCTGGACGCCGAGGTGACCGTCAACGGGGTGGACGGGGCATCCATGACGGGACTGATGACGCTCGCCGCGGGGAAGGGGTCCGTGCTGCATGTCGAAGCGTGGGGCGCCGACGCGGAGCGGGCCGTGAACTATGTTGGCGGGCTGGTGCAGGCCGGGTTCGGGGAACCCTGACACTGGCTGCAGCTGAAAGCCGGCCTGGTCCAAATCAGCGCGTGGCGGTGTGTTCCAGAGGGTCACGGCCGGTCCTGGCAATATGCTCGATGCCATGGAAATGCCCCAGCTCGAAGACAGTTCCGCGGATATCGAAGTACTGGACGGGCAGACATCCGTCGAGGAACTGCTGGCCGAGCTGGGGTTTGAGTGGCGGCCCGGCACTCCTGCCCAGGAGCCGGCACCCGCGGCGGCTGGCGGCAACGCCTTCGGCCAGCCGGCACTGTTCTAAGGGCCGTTCTCACCAGGGCCCTTTCGAAGGATCAGCCGTCCGGGAGTCAGTCGCTCTGGTGCAGCCCTTCGGCATCCAGCACCAGTGACGCCGTAATGAACCGGCCGCACTGCTCCCCAAACGGATACTCACCCCGCGGGCGGAATTCCAGCGTATGCACCGGCAGCGCAACACCGTCCGGGCCCGTTCCGGCAGCGGTCACCGTCATCGGCGATTCGGTCAGGGCGCCCAGGAACAGCGTGGCAAGTTTCGTGCCGTCGGGGGAAGCCGTGGCCGAGCAGACGCCATTGGTGCAGCCTTGGTCGATCGACGCGCTTCCGGGCCGGAGCTCCACGTTATCCTCCTTGCAGGTGCCGTCCTGGCAGGCCTTCAAGTGGAGGGCTGCAACCTGCGGGGCGTAGCTTGCCGGCACGGTTACCGAAACGGCAGTGGCCTGGGCGATGGCAGGGCACGGGGCGGCGCCGGGGCCCGGCCCGCAAGCCGTGGCGAGTCCCGCGGTCGTCAACAGTGCCAAGAGCAGCCCATGCTTGCGCATACTTTCAGCGTAGGCGCGGGCGGCTGCGCTGCCCCGCGCCGGGGCCAACTGATGCCCGCATTGTTATTTCCGGGGCGGCGCTGACTGCCAAAAGGAGACCATGGCGCGGCGAGTCCCTGAACGGCCGCCGTTCGCCGAGCCCCGGAAAGTGGTGCGCTTAGGCAGGAAGCCGGTAGCCGCCGTCGTGCATCTCCGCCAGTCCGTCCGCGAGCAACCCTGCCAGCGCCCGCTCCAGCTGCTCCGGAGCGGAATTAAGCCTGTGCAGGGCCGCGAGCGGGACGCCCATCCCCGCCGGTGCGAAACCCAGGTCGGCGGGTTCCCGATAAAACATCTCCGCAGGCACCGGAGCCTCCGCCAGCCGCAGCACAGCCACCACGGCGCCCCGGACCTGGCGGTCCGTCCCGTGCCAGGCCTGGCCCTTGGGGACGTACGACGGCGGCGGCTCACCTGCCGCCCGCCAGGCACAGAGATCGTTGACCGGGCAGGCGGCGCATTTGGGGGTCCGCGCCGTGCACACGAGCGCCCCCAGTTCCATGACGGCCGCGTTCCACCGGACTGAAGAATAGTCCGCGGCCGGCAGGAGCGAAGCAGCAAGGCGCATCTCCGCCGCCGTGAGGGCCGGGGCCGGGAGGGCTGTGCCGGAGACCAGCCGGGCATGCACCCGCCGAATGTTGGTGTCCACCACGGTTTCCCTCCGCCCGTACGCGAAGGCAGCAACAGCGGCAGCGGTGTAGCTGCCCACACCGGGAAGGGCCAGCAGGTCCGTGTAGGTGTCCGGGACCTTGCCGTTATGGTCCTGCGTTATGGCCGTTGCCGCCGCATGCAGCCGAAGCGCGCGGCGGGGATACCCGAGCCGGCCCCAGGAGCGGACGGCTTCCCCGGCAGGTTCTCCGGCGAGGCCTGCCGGGGTGGGCCAGCGGCCCAACCACTCTTGCCAGACAGGCAGCACCCGCACCACGGGCGTCTGCTGCAGCATGATCTCGCTGACCAGGATTCCCCAGGGGGAGCAGCCGGGCTCACGCCACGGCAGATCACGGGCGGTTTCGGCGAACCAGCCGTTGATGCGATCGTGCAGCGTGTTGAGTTCTGCCACGCCTCCGGCGGGGCGGCCGGAGGCGGCGGAAAAGGCGGCAGTGGGGGATGCAGTGTCGATGCCAACACTGTAATGGATGTGTTCGGGCAGGCCGAAAACAGGATGTGACCAGAACGTTGGCGGCGCGGCGGCGTGGTGGTTAGCAGAAGCGGTGCAGTTCCCTAGCCTAGAAGTATGGGCAGGCAAGGCAATTCATCAACACGCGGCGGGGCACCGGCATCCGGGTCCACTGCCGTCCGCAGGCCAAGCGCGGCGGTTTACCGCCGCCGTCGGCTGTTTGTGGGCGGGGCGCTGCTGTTGGTCATCGCGCTGGTGACTGGATTCGCGGTTGCCGGTGCATTCAGCGGCAGGTCGGAGCAGGCTTCCTCCACCGACTCCGCAGCCGGAGCCACGGCATCCGCCGGTCCTGCCGCCGGGGAGTCACCTTCCCCCTCCGCCACGGAACCTGCCGCGACGCCAACGCCATCGGCCAGTCCAACATGCAACCCGAACCTGGTGACGGTTTCAGCCTCCACGGACAAGGCGGCCTACGGGCCGGAGCAGAATCCGATGCTCACGCTTAAGGTGACCAACGGCGGCACCATGCCGTGTGAGGTGAACATCGGCACATCGCAGATGGAGTTCCTCGTGACCAGCGGCGCGGACCGGATTTTTTCCTCCCGCGACTGCCAGGCAAAGAGCGAGGACCTGCTGAAGGTGATCGCGCCCGGTGCCAGCGAGACCGCCAATTTCCCGTGGTCGCGCAACCGGAGCGTGGAGGGCTGCCAGCCTGTCGAAGCCAAACCGGGCGGCGGCGGGGCGTACTACATCTTCACGGCGAAACTCGGCTCCAAGGCCAGCCCCAAAGCCGTTTTCCAGCTGCTTTAGCATCGAGTGCTCCGCAGTTGTCCTTTTGAGCCTCCAAAACGACAACTGCGGAGCACTCGATGGCGGTTGTTAGAGGAAGCGGTCCAGCAGGCTTGCTTCCGCCATCCGGCTGAGGCCTTCACGGACGGTGCGGGCGCGCTGGTCGCCGATGCCGTCCACCGTCATCAGGTCATCAATCGTGGCCGCCATCAGGAACTGCAGCCCGCCGAAGTGGTCAACAAGGCGGTCCGCAACAGCCTTGGGAACTGCCTTCAGCCCTGACAGCAGCCGGTAGCCGCGGGGCTGCACAACGGCATCGAGGTTGGCTTCGCCGCCCGCAAACCCCACGATTCCGGAAATCTTTCCGAGGTCGATCAATTCCGTGGGGCCGAGGTTGACCAGGGCGCTGACGGCTTTTTCGATGTCTTCGGGGGTGGCGTCCGGGGAACCGTAGTCGCGGATGATCACGTCGCTGCCGGGGCCGCGGCCCACCGTGAGTTCATCCAGCTGAAGGGACAGGAGCCTGCCGTCCTCGCCGAGCTCCAGCACGTACTGGGCGATTTCCTCGGAGATTCGGCGGACCATTTCCTGGCGCTGCAGGGTGACGGCCACGTCCCGCACGGTGACCATGGCTTCGATTTCCAGGGCGGAGAGCGAGCTGGTGACCTGGTCCAGGCGCGAGCGGTAGCGCTCCAGGGTGGCCAGTGCCTGGTTGGCGCGTGCCAGGACTTTCTCCGAGCCCTCGAGGACATGGCGCAGGCCGTTGACGTAGAGGGCGATGATCTGCATGGACTGGCTGACGGAGATGACGGGCACGCCGGTCTGGATGGCTACTCGTTCGGCTGTGCGGTGCCGGGTGCCGGACTCCTGGGTCTCGATGCTGGAATCCGGGACCAGCTGGACGGCGGCGCGCAGGATGTTGCCGGCGTCCTTGTCGCAAATGATGGCGCCGTCCATTTTTGCGAGTTCGCGGAGCCGTGTAGGGGAGAAATCAATGCCGATATCGAAGCCGCCGGAGCAGATGGAGTCGATGGTCCGGTCCGAGCCCAGGACGATGAGCGCGCCGGTCCGTCCCCGCAGGATCCGCTCAAGGCCGTCGCGAAGGGGAGTGCCGGGCGCCACTCTGCCCAGGGTGGCCCTGAGTGATTCTTCGGGGCTCCGCGCCATAGGTGTTCCCTTCAAAGGTGCAGGCCGCCGCCCGCAAGAATGCCGGCTTCAGCAGGTTGCCGGCAGGACCAGAAAGTGCTCTGTTTCCCGCAAGCTCAATGATAGGGGTAAGGAACACCCTCTTCCGCACAGCCAAGCCCCAAAGTGCCCCATTAGGGGGTGCCGCGCAACGGCTTGGAAAGCGTTCGGCGGCGGGTGCTTGAGCGGGTACTTTGGCGGCCGGCGTCCTGGCCGGTTGCTTCAGCTATCTCCACGTAGTCCCTAACGATGGTCAGCTCATCCGTTCCCGCAGCATCCGCTCCAGGTCCTTGCTGACCTTCGAAAGGGACGCCGCCCGGAGGGCCTTCTGCTCGGCCGGACTCTGGGTTCCGCGGCGGGGGCGCTGCACTGCGTTCCCGCGCGAATCCGGATCCTGCATCCGGGCAGGGGCCAAGCCGGTGGCCAGGGGATCGAAGAACAGGTTGCCGGAAAAGGAGAGACCCTGCACAGCCGCTCAGATCCTTGCCATGCGGCGCAGGGGGCATCCGTGCGCCGGGTTGTCGTTGGTGTTCATGCGGTCACGCTAGCCGGGCGTCATTTCGCGGCCTTGAACGTGCCGTTTCGCGGGCGTTAAGCGCCGCCGCCGCCGGTTTGCCGCCCTGCGATAAACTGGAACTTGGCTGTTTGCCAGCCCCGTTTCCCCGGCCCCACCGCCTCAGTGCCCCGCGAGGCAGCGCCCGGGCAGTCCCACCGCAGCGAAAGTAGCACCGTGTCCCAAGATGTCCTGACCCCCGCCCGGATCTCCGGTATCCACAAAGAGGCGGGCCGTCGCCGGACCTTCGCTGTCATTTCGCACCCCGACGCCGGCAAGTCCACGCTCACCGAAGCGCTGGCCCTGCACGCGAAGGTGATCGGCACCGCCGGTGCCTCCAGCGGCAAGGCCAACCGCAAGGAAACCGTCTCCGACTGGATGCAGATGGAGAAGGACCGCGGCATCTCCATCAGCTCCGCGGCGCTGCAGTTCTCCTACCGGGACACCGTCATCAACCTCCTGGATACCCCGGGCCACGCGGACTTCTCCGAGGACACCTACCGCGTGCTGGCCGCCGTCGACTGCGCCGTCATGCTCGTGGATGCCGCGAAGGGCCTGGAAACCCAGACCATGAAGCTGTTCGAAGTCTGCAAGCAGCGGAACCTGCCCATCATCACCGTCATCAACAAATGGGACCGGCCCGGCCTGGACGCGCTGGCCCTGATGGACGAAATCACCGAGCGCACCGGCCTGCAGCCCATGCCGCTCACGTGGGCAGTCGGCATCTCCGGCGACTTCCGCGGCGTCTGGGACCTCCGCAATGACCGGTTCGCCCGGTTCCAGCGCAACAACGCCGGCGCGCAGATCGCCATCACCGAGTACTTCACTCCTGAGGAAGCTGCGGAAAGCCAGGGCAGCAACTGGTCCAACGCCGTGGACGAGGCCGGCCTGGTCATCGAATCGAATCTGGAGTTCGACGTCGAAAGCTTCCACGCCGGCAAGGCAACCCCCATCCTGTTCAGCTCCGCCGCGCTGAACTTCGGCGTCAAGGAACTGCTGGACGCGCTGGTGGACTTCGCCCCGCCGGCAGCCCCCCGCCCGGACATCGAGGGCAATCCCAGGCCGGTCGAGTCCCCGTTCTCCGGCTTCGTCTTCAAGGTCCAGGCCGGCATGAACAAGGCCCACCGGGACCACGTAGCCTTCATCCGCGTCTGCTCCGGCGTCTTCGAGCGCGGCATGGTGGTCACCCAGACCCGCACCGGCAAGTCCTTCGCCACCAAGTACGCCCAGCAGGTGTTCGGCCGCGAACGTGAAGTGATCGACGAGGCATACCCCGGGGACGTCGTCGGCCTTGTCAACGCTTCATCCCTGCGGGTGGGGGACAGCCTGTTCCTCGAGGGCCCGGTGGAATACCCGGCCATCCCGCTGTTCGCCCCCGAGCATTTCCAGGTGGCGCGCTCCAAGGACCCCAGCAAGTTCAAGCAGTTCCGCCGCGGCATCGAGCAGCTCGAACACGAGGGCGTCATCCAGGTGCTCCGTTCCGACGTCCGCGGCGACCAGGCTCCGGTGCTTGCCGCCGTCGGCCCCATGCAGTTCGAAGTGGTGGAGGACCGCATGGCGCACGACTTCAGCGCGCCCATGCGCCTGGAACGCCTGCCCTACTCCCTGGCTCGAATTTCGACGGCGGACGCCATGCCTGCCCTGGCCAACGTCCCGGGCGCCGAGGTGCTTTTGCGGTCCGACGGCGAATACCTGGCCCTGTTCAACGACGTCTGGGCGCTCCGCCGCATTGAAAAGAACCACCCGGACCTCACCCTCGTGCCCATCGGCACGCACAACCCAGCAAAGTAGCGAACCATGAACGCAGTTCAAGCCGGTGCAAAACAGCCCCGCGCGCTGGTCACCGGCGTCGGCACCATCAACCCGGTCGGCTCGTCCGTGCCCGAAACCTGGGCCGGCCTTGTGGCCGGAAAATCCGGGATCGCGCCGCTTGAGGATGCGTGGGCCGAACAGCTGCCGGTGAAGATGGCAGGACAGGTCACCGCTGATCTTTCCGCGCACCTCAGCACCCGCGAAATGAAGCGCATGGACCGCTGCGGGCAGCTGGCGCTCATCGCGGCGCGCGAGGCCTGGAAACAGGCGGGCGCACCGGAGGTTGATCCCGAGCGCTTCGCCGTGGTGATCGGCTCGGCGTACGGCGGGCTTGGCTCCACCCTGGAGCAGGACCGGACGCTGGCGGCGTCGGGCCCGCGCAAGGTTTCGCCGCACACCCTCACCCGGCTTATGGTCAACGGCCCGGCCGCCTGGGTGTCCATCGACCTCGGCGCCAGGGGCGGCGCCCGGACGCCGGTCAGCGCGTGTGCCTCCGGGGCTGAGGCGATTGTCCAGGCAGCCGAGATGATCCGCTCAGGCGCTGCCGACGTCGTTATTGCCGGCGGCGTTGACGCCTCGGTCAACGACCTTGTGGTCACCGGCTTCTCCCAGATCCGCGCACTGTCCACCCGCAACGACGACCCGCAGCGGGCATCGCGCCCGTTCGACGGCGGCCGGGACGGGTTTGTGCTCGCGGAGGGCGCCGGCGTGGTGGTGCTGGAGAGCGAAGAGCACGCGCGCGCACGCGGCGCAGTGGTGCTGGGGGCAGTGGCCGGGGGAGCGGTCACGTCCGACGCGAATGACATCGTGGCGGCCGATCCTGCCATGCAGCGGCGGGTGATGCAGAAGGCGCTTGAGTCCGCCGGCATGACCGCCGGGGACATCGGCTTCGTCCACGCGCATGCCACGTCCACGCCCGTCGGGGACAGGCTCGAGGGCCAGGCCATCAACGCCATCTTCGGCGGCGCGATCCCGGTGACGTCCACCAAGGGGCACACCGGGCACCTGCTCGGCGGCGCGGGGGCGCTGGCCGCCGTCGTGGTGGTGGAAGCCCTGCGCACCGGGATGCTGCCCGGGACACTGAACGTTGAGGCGCAGGACCCCGAGGTGGACCTAAACGTGGTCACCGAAGAAGTCCGCCAGCTCCAGCCCGGAACTCCTCCGGCCGGGCTGGTGGACGCCTTCGGTTTCGGCGGGCACAGCGTTGCCCTGGTGATCACTGGCGCTTAGGCCCTGCAAAACGGACTTGTCCGGCGCAATACGCACCCTGGCGCTCGCAGGTGCAGAGACCAGTAGCGGGTGTCCGAAGCGCAGCCATCGGAAGAGGCAGGGCAAGCCTTAGGCCTGCGCGCGGACGAGCTTCACCAGGGCCTCAAGGACCGGCAGTTGGCCCTTCACCAGCTTGAGCCTGGCTTCAACTTCCGGGAACCAGCGGGCATCGTCGATTTCCGGGTATTGCTGGATGCGGCCTGAACCTTTGGGCCACTCCAGCGGAAAGGTGTTGCTGACGATCCCTTCCGGTTGGAAGTCATGCTCGGCTGCAAATACGGTGATGAGTTTGCCCGAGGGCTGTTTGAACTCGCCGAGTAGCCGGTAGTCCGCAGCGGGCGCGGGAGTTCCCATCTCCTCTGCGAACTCGCGCAGGGCCGCGTCCAGCGGGTCCTCGCCTGCGGAGTATTCACCCTTGGGGACGGACCAGGCCTGCGCGTCCTTGCGGGCCCAGAACGGGCCGCCCATGTGGGCAATCCACACCTCCAGCAGGCCCGGTGCCGCCTGCCTGTACAGCAGGATGCCTGCACTCGTAACGGGCATTTGTCCTCCCGGGGATGGATGTTCCATAACGAACAGAAGATGCCGTCCAACGTTAACCTGCAGTTCACGGCCCTGGTTTAGGTTATTCCTTCAGGCACTCTGCTCGAAGGGACCCGTCATGGCCAGTATCGCTGAGGTTTTGGGTCGGCTTACGCCGGAAGAACTTGAAGAGCTTCGCAGCCTTGGTCCGCAGGGCCACTTGCCGCGGCACCTGGTGGATGCCCTGGACCGGGCAGCTGGCGGGCCGGGCTCCGGCCGCGGCTACTACGTACCCACCGGAAATGTCACTGCCACGGGCGGGCCGCTGCTGGTGCTGCGCAGCGACGTGTCCGGGTGGCTTTTCAATGTTCACCGGGACGACCCCGATTCCTTGCCGCAGCACGGCTAGTTACCCGATCAGCAGGCTCAGGGCCTCGGTCAGGTGTTCAACTTCGCGCACTGAAAAACCGGCCGGTATGGGGCCGGGCCCCGCATGGCTCGCGGGGACCACGGCGTGCGTAAACCCGAGGCGGTGGGCCTCCTGGATGCGCTGGTTGATGCCCGGAACCGGACGGACCTCGCCGGCCAGGCCCACTTCTCCAAAGGCAATGAGCCGGATGGGCAGCGGTTTGCGGGCCTTGGCCGAGGCCACGGCCAGGGCAATGGCAAGGTCCGTGGCAGGTTCGCTGAGCTTCACCCCGCCCACCGTGGCCACGTAGGAGTCGTCCTTGTGCAGGAGTGTTCCCGCGCGCTGCTGCAGCACGGCGAGCAGCATGGAAACCCGCGAACTGTCCAGCCCGCTGGTGGCCCGGCGGGGCTGCGAGTTGGGACTTTCCGCGAGCAGTGACTGAACCTCGGCCAGCAGGGGCCGCCGGCCTTCCATGGTCACGGTGATGCAGGTTCCGGAAACCGGGTCCTTGGTGCGGCTGACAAAAAGCCCGCTGGGGTCGGCGAGGCCTTCAATGCCGTTCTCGTTCAGGTCGAAGCAGCCGACGTCGTCGGTGGGCCCGTAACGGTTCTTGACCGCGCGCAGCATACGCAGCCGGGAATGGCGTTCGCCCTCGAACTGGCACACCACATCCACCAGGTGCTCCAGCAGCCGCGGCCCGGCGATGGAGCCGTCCTTGGTCACATGTCCCACCAGCAGGGTTGTCATGTTCCGGCGCTTGGCCGCGGCAATGATGGACGCGGCAACCTCCCGGACCTGGGACACGCCTCCGGCGCTGCCGTCAACATCGGCGCTGCTGAGGGTCTGCACCGAGTCCACGATCAGGAGCCGCGGCTCGATCTTCTCCACCTGCCCCAGCGCCTGGCCCAGGTCCGTTTCCGCGGAGAGATAGAGCGATTCAGCCACGGCGTCGATCCGCTCCGCGCGGAGCTTCACCTGCGCCGCGGATTCCTCCCCGGTCACGTACAGCACGTCCTGGGCCGTCCGGGCGAACTTGGCGGCCACGTCCAGCAGCAGCGTGGACTTTCCGACGCCGGGCTCCCCGGCCAGCAGGATGACGGCGCCCGGAACCAGGCCTCCGCCCAGCACCCGGTCCAGTTCATCAACGCCCGTGGGCAGGAACGCGGCCGTGGTGGCGTCCACCTCGGCAATCCGGCGGGCGGGCTCAAGGACTGTTGTGGCCGCCGTCGTACGCGCCACGGCGGTGCCGGTTTCCTCAACGGTGCCCCACGCCTGGCACTCGCCGCAGCGGCCAACCCATTTGACCGTGGTCCAGCCGCACTCGGCGCACTTGTAGGGGGGCGCCTTGGATGCCCGGGAAGTCTTCGTAGCCATGCGTCCAACCCTAGCGGCGGGCTCCGACATTCCAGGCCGCCGCCCTGCGGCAGGGCCACCAACTCCAGCCGGGAAAGCACTTGCCCCGAATCCGCTGCCGCCTGTATAGTCGATCCCCGAAGGCAATTTCGCCTACAGGATTGTTACTCGGAAACGGGGCAAGACCTGAGAAGCACACTACGTGCGTCTCGGGTCTTTTTTTGTGCCCAAAAATAGACAGAGAGGTCTGACATGGCAACTGTGGACTACCGGTCGCTGGCCGGAGATATCCTGCAGGGGGTGGGCGGTGAAAAGAACATCACCAGCGCCACCCACTGCGCAACCAGGCTCCGGCTCAAGCTGCGGGACGATTCCCAGGCGGACCAGGCGGCCATCGAGAAGCTGCCCGGCGTCATCACCGTGATGAAGGCCGGCGGCCAGTTCCAGGTGGTCATCGGCAACAACGTCCCCACGGTCTATGCCGAACTGGGCAAGATCACCAAGCTCACCGGTGACGACGCGGGCAGCGATGAACCCGTCCAGCACGGCAACCTCTTCAACCGCTTCATCGACCTGATTTCCTCCATCTTCTCGCCGGTCATCTGGCCGCTAGCTGCAGCCGGCCTGCTCAAGGCGTTCCTGAGCATGGCCACCCAGTTCGGATGGCTGGATCCCGCCTCGCAGACCAACGTGATCCTGGCAGCAACCGCGGATGCGCTTTTCTACTTCCTGCCGATCTTCCTGGCGGTCACCGCCGCGAAGCGGTTCAAGACCAACCAGTTCACCTCCATGGCCATCGCCGGGGCGCTGGTCTACCCGAGCATCGTGGCGCTTGCGGCCCAGCCGGAACCGGTCAACTTCGCCGGCATCCCCATGGTGATGATGAATTACACCAGCTCGGTCCTGCCGATCATCGTGGCGGTCTGGCTCCAAGGCTATGCGGAGCGTTTCCTGACGCGCGTGCTGCCGTCCGCCATCCGGAACTTCACCACGCCGCTGCTGACGCTCCTGGTCATGGTGCCGCTGGTCCTTCTCACTGTCGGTCCCGTCACCACGTTCGCCGCGCAGGGCCTGTCCGCCGGGATCAACGCGGCCTTCACCTTTGCGCCGTGGCTCGCGGGCGCCGTCATGGGCGGCTTCTGGCAGGTCTTCGTCCTGTTCGGCCTGCACTGGGGCCTGGTTCCGGGCATGCTGAATGAAATCGCCACCCAGGGCTACTCACTGCTTCTCGGTCCGCTGCTCGCCGCAGTGCTGGGCCAGGCTGCCGCGACGCTCGCCGTTATGTTCCGGACCCGCAACAAGGCCCGCCGCACCGTTGCCGGACCCGCGGCACTGTCCGGCTTCCTCGCCGGCATCACCGAACCCGCCATCTACGGCGTCAACCTGCCCCTGAAGAAGCCCTTCTACTTCGGCATTGCCGGCGGCGTGGCGGGCGGCGCCATAGCAGCCGCCGGCGGCAGCGGCGCTTCGGCGTTCGTGTTCCCCTCCCTCCTCGGACTGCCAGCCTTCAGCCAGGTGGGCAACTTCGCACTGCAGCTGCTGGGCACCGGCATCGCCGTCGCCATCGCCTTCAGCCTGACCTTCTTCTTCGTGCCGCGTGAGGAAGCAGCGTCCGACGCCGGCACGTCCGTTCCGGAAACCCCTGCGGAGACGGAGGCGGCAGCTGCGCCCGTCCCTGCTTCTGCGCCCGCCGGCACCGCGGCCGCCTCCGCCGGCACTGTGAACGTCCTGGCACCAGTCGCCGGGCAGGCCGTGGCTTTGGCCGACGTCCAGGACAAGGTGTTTGCGTCCGGTGCCATGGGCAAGGGCCTGGGCATCATCCCGGCCGACGGCCGCATCTGCGCACCCATTTCGGGCTCCATCAAAGCGGCCATGAAGACCGGCCACGCCTTCGGCATCAAATCGGAGGACGGCGTCGAGGTCCTGGTCCACATCGGCATCGATACCGTCCAGCTGCAGGGCCGCGGTTTTGATTCCGCCGTCACCCGCGGCCAGCAGGTCCGCGCCGGTGACCTGCTCGCCGTCGTCGACCTCGACGTCGTCAGGGAGGCCGGCTACGACACCACCACGCTGGTGATGGTTACCAACACTGCCCAGCTCGGCAGCGTTGAACCGGTGACCGGCGGGACGTTCGCCCAGGGCGACACCGCCATCACCGTCCAGGCCTGACGCCCGGATCCTGGCCCCACTTTGCAGTCCTACCGATGAAGGAATGATTTTTGTGACCACCACTTTCCCCGACGGCTTCCTTTGGGGCGGCGCCACCGCCGCCAACCAGATCGAAGGCGCCTATGACGAAGGCGGAAAAGGCCTGTCCATCCAGGACGTGATGCCCAAGGGCATCACCGAGACACCCACGGAGGGTCCGACGCCGGAGAACCTCAAGCAGGTGGCAATCGACTTCTACCACCGCTACGAGGAGGACATCGCCCTCTTCGCCGACATGGGATTCAAGGTGTTCCGCTTTTCCGTCGCGTGGAGCCGGATCTTTCCGCTCGGTGACGAGGAAACCCCCAACTCAGAGGGCCTGGCCTACTACTCCCGGATCCTGGACGAACTCGAAAAGCACGGCATCGAGCCGCTGGTGACCATCAGCCACTACGAGACCCCGCTCCACCTGGCCCGGAAGTACAACGGCTGGACCAACCGCGAACTGATCGGCTTCTACGAACGTTACTGCCGCGCCCTGTTCGAGCACTTCGGCGGCCGGGTGAAGTACTGGCTCACGTTCAACGAGATCAACTCCGTGATCCACGAGCCGTTCCTTTCCGGCGGCATCCCCACGCCCAAGGAACAGCTCACCAAGCAGGACCTCTACCAGGCGATCCACCATGAGCTGGTGGCGTCCGCCCGGGCAACCAGGCTGGCGCACCAGCTGATGCCGGGTGCGCAGGTGGGCTGCATGATCATTGCGCTGCCCACCTACCCGCTGACCCCGGACCCCTCCGACGTCGTGGCCGCCATGCACACCGCGCAGGACAGCTACGCGTTCGGCGACATCCACTGCCGTGGCGAGTACCCCGGCTACCTGCTGCGGTACTTCCGCGACAACGGGATCGAGCTGGCCATCACGGCCCAGGACCGCGAGGACCTGAAGAACACGGTGGATTTTGTCTCCTTCAGCTACTACATGAGCATCTGCGAGACCGCCGACCCGGCCAGGAAGACCAAGGGCCCCGGCAACATCATGGGCGGCGTCCCCAACCCCACGCTCACGGCTTCCGAGTGGGGTTGGCAGATCGATCCGCAGGGCCTGCGGGTTGCCCTCAACGACTACTGGGACCGCTGGCAGAAGCCGCTCTTCATCGTGGAGAACGGCGTGGGCGCCAAGGACCAGCTGGTCGAGGTGAACGGTGCACAGACCGTCCTTGACGATTACCGCATCGGCTACCTCAACGACCACCTGGTGCAGGCCCGCGAGGCGGTTGAAGACGGGGTCCGGCTGATGGGCTACACCTCCTGGGGATGCATCGACCTGGTGAGTGCCTCCACCGCGCAGATGAGCAAGCGGTACGGTTTCATCTACGTGGACAGGAATGACGACGGTACCGGCTCCATGGAGCGCTACCCCAAGAAGTCCTACGGTTGGTACAAGGAAGTCATTGCCACCAATGGCGCCAGCCTGAAGAAGTAACCGCTCAACGACGAAAGGAGGACGACGTGGAAGTCTTGCGCGTTTTCAACAACAACGTCGTCCTCGCCCGCGCCGCCAATGGGGGAGAGGTCATCCTCACCGGCCGGGGCCTCGGTTTCCAGGCCAAACCCGGCCGGAAGGTGGACGAAGCCAAGGTGGTGCGGGTGTTCGTCCCGGAGGATGGCCGCAACGCGGACAACTTTGGTTCACTGGTGGCGGCCATCCCGCCCGAACACCTGGCCCTAGCCGACCAGGCACTGGAAATCGCCCGCGGCGGGATGGACGGGCCGCTGAACTCCACCACCGTGGTGGCGCTTGCGGACCACCTGAGCTTCGCCATCAAGCGGCTGCGGCAGGGCCTGAACATCGAGTACCCGCTGCGGGCCGAAGTGGCCCACCTTTATCCGGACGAGCTGCGGATGGCGCAGCAGATCGTGGATTTCGTGAACGCCCGGCTGGAGGACCCGTTGCCCGGCGACGAGGCAGTGGCAGTGGCACTGCACTTGGTGAACGCGGGCTTTGCCAGCGGGGACCTGTCCTACACGTATCAGATGACCGGCGTCTTCGCGCAGCTCTTTGAGGTCCTGGAGCAGGCCTATGGGCGGGCCTTTGACCGGGAAACCGTCAACGCTGCCCGCTTCATCACCCATCTGCGCTACTTTTTCGTCCGCGCCCACACCGGCCGGCAACTGGCCGAAGGGGCAACGGGGCTGGGCTCTGCCATCCGGCAGGCCTACCCCGATGCCTTCGGCACCGCCCTCAAGCTGCAGGCCGTCCTGGAACTGCGGCTCGGCGAGCCGCTGACTGAGGACGAGGTGACCTACCTGACCCTGCACGTCGCCCGGATGGCCGACGACCTGCGGCTGCAGGACGCAGCATTGCAGGCCCGTCCCCCGGCCAAATAGGGCCACCGGGGCGCTACAGCGCGGGCAGCACGTCCCGGGCCTCGCGCGCGTCCATGCCCGTGGCCTCCAGCAGGTCCACCATCAGCGGCCGGTACAGCATCACCACCGTTTCGCCCTCCAGCCGCTGCACTTCCAGGAGCTTGGGGTGCAGGCGCAGGGCGATCTCGCTGAGGTCCCCGCGGGCGGTGCGCATGTGGGCGCGGCGGACGCCGTCGTGCGTTTCCGCCAAGCCGAGCGAAAGCTCCTCAATGGCGGCAGCGGTTTCCTGCAGGACCTCCGCGATGTTCTCCGTGGCTTCATCCGAAAGCGCCGCATGGTTGATGGCGCTGGTCAGCCGCCGCGCGAAGACGCGGCTGTTCCGGAGCGCCAGGTCGATGAAGTCCAGCGACTGTTGCAGCTGGTCCAGTTCCTCCCGGTGCCTTCGGTAGGCGGGCGCCAGCCTGGCCACCTCTCCGGAGGTGCGCAGCGACTGGCGCATGGCGTCCACCAGCGGCTGGCAGTTCCTTCCCCGGATCAGGGCGTGCCAGGCCTGGGTGGAATCGCTGTTGTCCAGGGCGTTTGCGCACTCGCGCAGCACCTCGGCAAGCTCGTGGAGGAGTTTCTTCACGTCCTTGCGGGGTTCGCGGCGCGGATCCTTGGGGACGAGGATGGTTACCAGCAGGGCGAACAGCCCGCCCACCACGGCGTCGATGCTCCGCGTGAACGGCCCGCCGGCCGGTGCGGGGAGCAGGACAACCAGCAGCGACTGCAGCCCCAGCTGGGTGGTGAAGATATTGCCGCTGTCCAGGAAGCGGGCCAGCAGGATGGAGAAAAGAAGGACGACGGCGGCCTGCCAGATCCCGGGGCCCAGCCAGTGAAGGAGCAGGTCGCCCACCGCAATGCCGATGGTGCAGCCCAGGCCAACCTCCACCACCCGCCGCAACCGCGGCTCCCGGGAGAAACCGAGGGCAATAAGGGAGGACGTGGCCGCGAACAGGGGGCCGGAATGTCCCAGCACATACTCCGCGAAAGCGTAGGCTCCCACGGCGCACACGGTCATCTGGACCGCAGGGAGCAGGGAGTTCCGGCTGCGGATCAGGCCTGTGCGGAAGCGCCCGCGCAGGAACCGCCTGCCTGCTGAGAGTCCTGCTGCGGGAGCCATGCCGTCCAGTGTATTTGCTGCCCGCCCCGTTTTATTTCCGGTGCGCAGCGCCTTACGGTGGAACATGTGATCTGCGCAATGGTGACCGGGCATTTGTAAACGAATATCCCGCCGCCGTTAATCCTCCGTTAACCTTGGGCAGCCCATCCCGTTACCTGCGGACCCTAACTTCGATGAAGGTACAAAAAGTACGCATCGCGCAGCAGGGTTCTCCGTCCCTGACCGCAACTGAAAAAACCCTGGAAGGGGTACATCTAGTGAAGGCACTCCGCTTCGGCCGCCACGCGGCTATCGCTGTTATCGCAGCCGGCGCTCTCGCGCTTACCTCCTGCGGTTCAGACAACGCCACGAACACCTCGCCCACCGGCAACCAGACTTCTGCAGGCCCCAAGGTCACCGGCACCCTGACCGGCATCGGCGCATCCTCCACAGGCGCAGCCATGGACGCGTGGAAGGCAGGCTTCGCCTCCGCAAACCAGGGCGCCACCGTGCAGTACTCCCCGGACGGCTCCGGTGCGGGCCGCAAGGCCATCATTGACGGCTCGGCCCAGTTCGCCGGTTCGGATGCCTACCTCAAGGACGAAGAGCTCGAGGCCTCCAAGGCTGTATGCGGTCCCGACGGCGCCATCAACATCCCGGTCTACATCTCCCCGATCGCCGTGGCCTTCAACCTCCCCGGAATCACGGACCTGAAGCTGGACGCAACCACGGTTGCCAAGATTTTCCGCGGCGAAATCGCCAAGTGGAACGATCCCGCCATCGCCGCCCTGAACGAGGGCGTCAACCTGCCGGACCTCAAGGTCACCCCGGTAAACCGTTCGGATGACTCCGGCACCACCACCAACTTCACCGACTACCTGGCCTCCGCAGCACCCGAGGTCTGGACGGACAAGTCCTCCGGCGTGTGGCCTGCCACCCTGCAGGGCGAAAACGCCAAGGGCACCTCCGGTGTAGTCAAGACCGTCACCGACACCCCCGGCGCCGTGACCTACGCTGACGACTCAGCTGTGGGCGGCAAGCTCGGCACCGCCTCCATCAAGGTGGGCAACGAGTTCGTCAAGATCTCCTCCGACGCCGCAGCCAAGGCCGTCGAGGCAGGCAAGGCCGTTGAAGGCCGTTCAACCAATGACGTCGCCATCAAGCTGGACCGCAAGACCACCGCATCGGGTGCCTACCCGGTGGTGCTGGTTTCCTACCACGTGGTCTGCAGCACCTACGACAAGCAGGAAACCGTTGACCTGGTCAAGGCCTTCGAAAACTACGTAGTGTCCGAGGAAGGCCAGCAGGCCGCCGCGGATTCCGCCAAGTCGGCCCCGCTTTCCTCTACCCTTGCAGAGAAGGCAGCAGCGGCTATCGACTCCATCAAGGTCAAGTCCTAATAAGCCGCTCTGAAACCGGGTTCCCCGCCTGCCGAAAGGCAGTGCGGGGAACTTGGCATTGGGCAACGCATCTTTCCTGAATCAGCTACCGACCGAAGGGCCGTCGAATGACCGCCACCCCCCTGACAAGTACCCAGAGCGCCGGGCGCGCCGGGGACAAAATCTTCTCGGGCGCCGCGCTGGCCGCTGGCTGCCTCATTCTTGCCGTCCTCTTCGGCGTCGCACTCTTCCTGGTTGTCCAGGCAATCCCCGCGCTGACCGCCCCGGCCGACAAAATCCAGGGCGGCGCCGGCTTCTTCGCCTACATCTGGCCTATCGTGATCGGCACGCTCATCGCTGCGGTCATCGCCTTGGTCATTGCCACACCCATCGCCATCGGCGTCGCACTGTTCATCTCGCACTTCGCCCCCCGCGGACTCGCTTCCGGCCTGGGCTACGTGGTGGACCTGCTGGCCGCCATCCCGTCCGTCATCTACGGCGCCTGGGGCGCGGCCTTCCTGGCGAGGGAAATCTCGCCCGCCTACAACTGGCTGGCCGCCAACATGGGCTGGCTGCCGATCTTCCAGGGTCCGGCTTCCGCAACAGGAAAGACCATCCTGACCGCCGGCATCGTCCTGTCTGTGATGGTCCTCCCTATCATCACCTCCCTGTCCCGCGAGATCTTCCTCCAGACCCCCAAGCTGCATGAGGAAGCTGCGCTCGCCCTGGGCGCCACGCGTTGGGAAATGATCAAGATGTCCGTCCTGCCGTTTGCCCGGCCGGGCATCATCAGCGCCGTCATGCTGGGCCTGGGCCGTGCACTCGGCGAGACCATGGCCGTTGCCCTGGTGCTGTCCTCCGGCGCACTCACCGCCAGCCTGATCCAGTCCGGCAACCAGACCATCGCCGCGGAAATCGCCCTGAACTTTCCGGAGGCCAGCGGCCTCAAGGTCAGCACCCTCATCGCTGCCGGCCTGGTCCTCTTCGTCATCACCCTGGCCGTGAACATGATCGCGCGCTGGATCATCACCCGGCACAAAGAATTCTCGGGAGCCAACTAAATGACCTCCACGCTTACCCCTGTGCGCAGCAAGCGTTCGGCACTTACCAAAGGCCAGTTGCCCAAGTATGCGCCATACGTCGTCCTTGCCGCTGCGCTGATCCTGGGTGCTGCCATCATGGCCTTGGTGGGCTTCAACCCCGTCGGCTGGGGCATCGTCTCGGCGTTGCTGTTTGCCATCGGGCTGGTGTCCTGGAGTGCAGCCGTGGAAGGCTCCCGCAAGGCAAAGGACAAGCTGGCCACCTGCCTGGTGGTGGGGTCCTTCCTCATCGCCCTTCTGCCGCTCATTTCAGTGATCTGGACTGTCCTGGTCAACGGTGTTCCCGGACTCCTCAACCCGGGATTCCTGACAAGGTCCATGAACGGGGTCACCGGTGTCTACGACAACCGGGCAGTGGAGGAAGGCGCCCCGGTCCTGGGCGGTATCTACCACGCGCTGATCGGCACCATCCAGATCACCATCCTGGCCACGGTCATTTCGGTGCCGGTGGGCCTGCTGACTGCCATCTATTTGGTGGAGTACGGCAACGACGGCCGGCTGGCCCGCGCCATCACGTTCTTCGTTGACGTCATGACCGGCATTCCGTCCATCGTGGCGGGCCTCTTTGCGGCGGCCTTCTTCTTCGCCGTTGTGGGCCCCGGCACCAAAACCGGCGCCGTTGCCGCCGTCGCGCTTTCCGTGCTCATGATCCCCGTGGTGGTGCGTTCCAGCGAGGAGATGCTGAAGATCGTTCCGAACGAACTGCGTGAAGCCGCGTACGCCCTGGGCGTGCGCAAGTGGCGGACCATCGTCAAGGTTGTCATCCCGACGGCGATCTCCGGTATTGCCTCGGGCGTCACCCTGGCGATCGCCCGCGTCATCGGTGAGACGGCACCCATCCTGGTTACCGCGGGGTTCGCCACCAGCATCAACTCCAACGTGTTCAGCGGCTGGATGGCTTCGCTGCCCACGTTCATCTACACCCAGATCCTGAACCCCACATCGCCGGCCAACCCGGACCCGTCCTCCCAGCGCGCCTGGGGGGCGGCCCTGGTGCTGATCATCCTGGTGATGGTCCTCAACCTCGGCGCCCGGCTGATCGCCCGGGTCTTCGCCCCCAAGACGGGCCGCTGACTGTTTTCAGGCCACCGTCCCTTCCGGTCCTTCCCGCCGGAACCTAGACTTCAATTCATACCCAGTTAGTGAAGGAACACCATGTCTAAGCGCATCGACGTCAAGGACCTGAACGTGTACTACGGCGATTTCCTCGCCGTGGAGGACGTCACCATCAACATCGAGGCCAAGTCCGTCACCGCGTTCATCGGACCCTCGGGCTGCGGAAAGTCCACCTTCCTGCGAACCCTGAACCGCATGCACGAGGTCCTTCCCGGCGCGCGCGTGGAGGGCGAGGTCCTGCTCGACGGCGACAACCTGTACGGCCCGGGCGTTGACCCCGTGACTGTCCGCTCGCAGATCGGCATGGTGTTCCAGCGGCCCAACCCGTTCCCCACCATGTCCATCCGGGACAATGTGCTGGCAGGCGTGAAGCTGAACAACAAGAAGATCTCCAAGGGCGAGGCCGACGTCCTGGTGGAGCGCTCGCTGAAGGGCGCAAACCTGTGGAACGAGGTTAAGGACCGCCTGGAGAAGCCGGGCTCGGGCCTTTCCGGCGGGCAGCAGCAGCGCCTGTGCATCGCCCGTGCCATCGCCGTGGAGCCGCAGGTGATCCTCATGGACGAGCCGTGTTCGGCGCTGGACCCCATCTCCACCTTGGCCATCGAGGACCTCATCAATGAGCTCAAGGACCAGTACACGGTGGTGATCGTGACGCACAACATGCAGCAGGCAGCCCGCGTCTCGGACCGGACCGCTTTCTTCAACATTGCAGGCACCGGAAAACCCGGCAAGCTGATCGAGGTCGGAGACACGCACACCATCTTCAGCAACCCCACCCAGAAGGCCACGGAGGACTACGTCTCCGGCCGCTTCGGATAACCCGCCGGCATAAACAAGGCGCAACAAGAAGCCCGGGCGGGAATCCATCCTGCCCGGGTTTCTGCTTTCTCCTGCCGGGGCGGCTTCAGAACGCGTGTTGTCCAAGGCCCCGCCATTTAGTAAGCTCAGCTAGATACTTGTCTAACTAGTAAATTGCAGGCTTAGGAGCTTTCTTGACACAGACGGGGCATGGCCTTGTGGGCCATCACTTCAAAGTTTCCGGAAATCCCGGACGGGAAGATCCGGCAGGGATGGCCGTCAGGAGAGAAGCAGCAGGCGGGGAGCACCTCTCCGCGGTCTGGCGCACCAGCTCCTACCTGGAGAGCGTCCAGTGGGAACTCGATGCCGCCCACGAATCCCTTAGGGAAGCTGTCCAAGAGGCAGCCAGCTCCGGAGTGGACCACGGCGCGCTCCTCCAGGCGGCGAACATGACGTCCCAGGAACTGGAAGCGGCCCTGCTGGACGCCCCGTCCGCCTGGCCGGCAGGGATTTAGCCTACTCCGGAACTTCAAGCTGGAAACCGCACCGGCAGCGCAGGACCCGCGTGGGCAGCGAGACCATGTTCAGGGCACCTCCGTTGTTGCTGCTGCGGTAGCAGAGCCGTTCGACCTCGAACTCGGCTTCTTCCATGGGAAACCCGCAGTGGATGTACTCATCGCCGAACAGGATGACCTGCGCCATCCAGCGCACCTGGTGCAGCGCCGCCGCCACATCCCGTGCATAAGCGAGGTGTTCCTGGAACAGCCGGCAGTCGTTGCAGGTGTAGGCAACGGTGACCAGGTCCCCGTTGGCTGCCCCCATCGCCCTGATGGCGTGGATGGTTAATCGATGTTCGGTCCCGCAGGTTTCGCAGCGCAGCTGCCGCGGCTGGGGCAGGGAACGCCGGGGATTCGAAGTAGACATGATGCCTGATCATTTCCGCGAGGTGCATCCATGCCGCCGATATGCTGCAGCGGCCCAGTCCGCGGCCCTGCACCCGGCGGCGGATGTCCGGCCCCGGAAATCGTGAGCACGGGATTCCGGAGACTTACTCTCGAATCTACGTCACCGTGATCAGCGTGTACAGGGGAACCTAAAACCCGCATGACGCCGGGACGTACCAGGTTCAGCCAGCCACCGGGGTGAGCGCCAAAGCCAGCACGAATGCCAGTGCAGCCGTGGCGGCGGGGGTGAGGACCCAGAGCCCCACGATCCGGATCACCAGCTTCCGGTTAGTCACGGAAAAATGCTGGTTCTCTCCCGCCCCGAGGACCGCCGAAGTCACAGTGTGTGTGGTGGACAACGGCCAATGGAGCCCAATGGCACCCACAAAAAGCATTACGGCGCTGAAAGTCTGGGCCACAGACCCGCGCAGCGGATCCACCCGGGTAATTCTGTACCCGATTGTGTGCGAGATCCGCCAGCCGCCGAACATGGTCCCGGCGGCGATCATCACCGCTGTCAGCAGCATCACCCACAGGGGCAACGAGCCGCCGTCGGCATACCCGGCCGCCAACAGCGCCAGCAGCAGCACGGCGCTCACCCGCTGCCCGTCCTGCAGGCCGTGTCCGAAAGCCACGGCCCCGGCCGCCACTGCCTGGCTCCGGCGGAAGCGGTGGTTGACCACATTGGGCTGGGAGTAGCGGGCGGCCCAGGTGGCCGGATACACCAGCATGAAGGCGCCGCTGTACGCGACGAGCGGGGACAGCACCAGCGGAAGTACTACCTGGAAGAGCAGGGACTGGTCCACCCCTCCGACGCCGGTGCCGCCCACCGCCAGGCTGGCCAGTCCGGCGCCGGCAAGTCCGCCCACCAGGGCATGGGTGGATGAGGCGGGGATGCCGCGCCACCACAGCAAAATTCCCCATGCGCACGCGCTGGCCAGCCCGGCCACCAGGATGCTGAGGCCCTGCGGCCCCGGAGGAAGGCTGATCCATGCCCGGCTGATGGCCACAGCCAGGCCGGCGCTCAGGAGGGCGCCAACGAAGTTGAAGAAGGCTGCCAGCAGCACTGCGACGCTGGGGGTGAGTGCCCTTGTGCGGACCGCAAGCGCGACCGAGGTGGACGCGTCACGGAAGCCGTTGAGGAAGGCGAACGCCGCAGACAGCAGGACCACCATGCCGAAGATGACCGCTGTCACCTCAGGATTCCTTGACGATGAGGCTGCCTACCTGGGTGGCGATCCGCCGCATGTCCTTGGTGACTTCCACCAGCTGGTTGGCGATGTCCCGGTTACGGGAATACTGCGCCCACTTCATGTCCGCGATCATGTCCGCCACCCATACGCGGTGGGTGCGTTCGGCGCGCTTGGTGAGGCGGAGGATTTCGATCCAGTAATCCTCGAGGTCATCGAGGTTGTTGAGCCGGCGCATGGCATCCACGGTCAGTTCAGCCTGCCGGCTGATGATCTCCAGCTGGTCTGCGGCCCGCTTGGGCAGCCGCTCCAGCTTGTAGAGGGCCACCAGCTCCGCAGCCGCGTCCATCTTCTCCATCGCCTCGTTGAGGTAGCGGGAGAGCGCGTACATGTCCTCGCGGGGTAGGGGATTCACGAAACTGGACCGCATATGCGTCAGGAGGGCGAAGTGCAGCTCCGCGGACTTCGCCTCGTGGTTGTGCATGTCCTCTACCAGCTTGTCGTGTTCAGCTGCAGGGACGCCAAGAATTTCAGCCAGGGTGGCGGCTGCCAGCACAATCTGCTGGGCCAACTGGGAAAGGAGGTCCAGCCCGGCGGGCTCCTGGGGGAAAAGGCGCAGCTTCACGTGTTTACCGGTCTCCGGGGAAAAGTACGGGCGGGGTGTTGCTGCCGTGTGACTTGACCCCGGCGCGCAACTGAGCCAACTCTACCGGCCCGTAACTTGGCGCCTGGAAACAGGCCCGGAATGTCCGGAAAGACGGGAGGAAAAGTGGCAGAAAAATGGTGCCGAACCGGATACGCCTCTCGGCGGTAGGCCGCTCTAGGCGGCTAATTGTTGAAGCCCGGGGGTTTCGCGGCTCGGCACCGATTTCAGTTTTCTACTTTGCCTGGCGCAAGTCAATCTTGACAGATTGGGCAACGGCGGGGCAGGCGGGCCGGTTTCAGTCGAGTTCGCCCAGCCGCCACGCATTCGCCGCATGCTCCAGGTCCTCAGCGGTTTTCACAAGCTGGTGCGAGTTCCGGGTGAGTTTGCTGGCGTGTGCTTCGTTGCCGTGCTCGGCACCGTCGGCGATGGTCGCCTGGCCGAGTGCCACAACCCGGCAAAAGGCTGCGGAACGTTCCAGCGCGACGTCGAACTCGCCGTCGAACGCGCCGGAGAGGATGGCATCCGCCATGGCCCGCATCTCATCGGCGCCCGGCGGTTCGGCCGCTCCGGCCACCACGTTGGACACCTGGGCTGTGTCCTTGCCGGCCCGGAAGTACACGGAAATGCGCTCGGGGTCCTGGACCGTGGCGGCACGCAGGGCGTAGAGGCGCCATAACGCGCCGGGCAGTGAACGCGCCGGACTTTCGGCCCACATTTCCGCGATGGCCTCCAGCCCCTGCTCGTCGGCGAGCTTCACCAGGCGCTCAGTGACCACGGGATCGTCACTGTCGCGGCCGTGGCGGACCAAGGCCTGGGCCGCGAGGTGGGCCGCCTCAGACACCCGCGCGGGATCCGCGCCCCCGGTAAAGGGCTCGAAGTCGATGGGAGCGAAGGGCTTGGGCTTATGGTGCCGGTTCGCGCCGCCGTAAGGACTGGATCCTGCTTGCTCACTCATGCCCCCACGCTACTCCTGTGCCAAGGCGGAAATCGAGCATCCGTTGCTGTTGGCGGTCGCAGGATTCCGCGGCCGACGGCGGACGGGCAGCTTCGTGCGAACGCGCCGGAACCATGGGTTAGAGTATTAACGTCCAGAAATGGATTGGGCCGAGTTGGCCAGCGCTTACGGCGTTGCACCATCCGGCGGGGGCCTTTAGCTCAGTTGGTAGAGCATCGGACTTTTAATCCGTGGGTCGTGGGTTCGAGCCCCACAGGGCCCACTCTTCTAGCGAAGAGTGGAAACCCCCGGTTCCTTGCACCAGCAGGGAACCGGGGGTTTTTCCTTGACTTCATGCAGGATTCGAGCATCAGGGGCCGGTGTCATTATCAGAAGTCGTTCGCACTGAATGTCCGGAATCGGAACGCGCCCAGGCTCGTTCAGGCATCCTCAGAAGTGGAGATCAATTCCGGCAGATGAGTGTTTTACCGTAGGGACACCTGGGCTGTTGGCCACGTTGAATGTCGTGAAATTGATTTGGGTGACTTTCAGGCCGCACCGGACCTTGGCGTTGATCCGCATGACCGTCTTCCGGCAATCGGATGTCAACAGTCCCGTGCAGCAGGGGGCTTGGAAAACCGCCCACAAGGTCCTCGTGCCGTCCTGGCACGGAAGGTCCGCCGGAAGTCAATCGGCGCCCGAATATTCAAATAAGATTATGCACGCATTCAGAGTTATGCCCGTCACACTTCGGGTGGAGCTCCTGCGACGTGGTGCGGATCGATGACCCGATTGCCGCCGCGCGCTTAGGGAAAGGGAGAACGTTATGTCCGAAACTGCCGCCTTGGACGTCATGGCCGTTTCATATGGATCTGCAGCCATTCATCACCTTGGGTGCCGCCTGGTTTGGACAAAATGTACTGGCTTCGGGATCACGGCCGGGGAAAGCCTGTGAACGCCTCACCCCGGGAACGGGAGCTCGCCCGGTTTCGCCCTGTCACTGAACTCGCCCTCCCCTCAAGAGCAACAAATGCTCTGCTTCGGAACGGAGTGCGCTCGGTGGGACAATTGATCGCCCGGTCAAAAGAGGACCTCATGACAGAGATCATGGGTCTTGGGGAAGGAATGCTTAAGGTCATCGAGGCCTCACTCGCCCTGGAAAACCTTTCGCTCGCACCAACGGATAAACCTTCTGTGGCGTTTGCCCAGGTACCACCACGCCGCGGTCGGAGCCGATCCAAGACCGATCGCCACGTCACCAACCACAAGGCATGGATCGGGCCAAGGGACGACAATCCCTGACCTGGGAGGGAGGTCTTTCACGCTCCGGCCCGGGCGGTCCAGCCTGCACACCCACAGCGTGTCACGTTCGCGCAGATTGTCCAGCGCCTGGTTGAGGCGGGGGCATTAGGGCTTGGCGCCGCTGATCGTGTCTTTGTAGACCTTGTCGCACCCGGCCTTCTGTAGGGCGTCGCTCGACTGTCCCCGCATGGATCAACCAACCACGGGAAACCACCAAGGAGAAGCAGACCAGCTCCCGTTGGTGCCGTCCAGCCTGAAAAATTCCGCCGTCAAACCCCGGGAGCTTGCACCGGGATCCTAGAGTTGTAAGCCAAAGGTACGCATCTGTTCTCGGCCTTCTTCGGTGATTCGATCCGGTCCCCAGGGCGGCATCCAGACCCAGTTTAAACGCCATTCCTGGACAACGCCGTTCATCGCTCTGCCAACCTGCTCCTCGATGACCTCGGCCAAAGGGCAGGCCGCCGAGGTCAACGTCATTGTGATCACCACTGCGCTGCCCTCCCCATACTCAAGACTGTAAAGGAGCCCGAGATCGACGACATTGGCTCCCAGCTCCGGGTCAAAGACCTCCTTGAGGGCTTCCTCCACATCCTCAAGGGGCATCGGGGCGGAGTTTGCTGCAGTTCTCGGGCTGATCTCTGTCTCAGACACTGTTCCTTCTTATGCCGTGGCACACCGCTACCGCCCAGCGACCGCAGCCCGGCGGACGGCTACGCAAGGCGCCGGCCGCCCACTTCTGCAGTTCCTGCAGTCTGAACCTGAAATTGAGCAGCTCCCAGCAGGGTGTCCGCCCCGCGAGAGTCGTCTGCACGGCGGGGACAAGATCCGCGTCGAGTGTCTTCAAACAGGCACTTCCATTACGTCATGCGCTTGTTCATGTAGCTCAAAGACTCCTGCTACAGTCTACCGCGGAAGCAAGGTAAGCCTTACCTAAGCAACCGCTATCCTGTGATCATAGTTTGAAAGCGGCTCCTTGAAAACACGCATCTGACGCTTCGTTAATGGGGCCGACGCAAGTAACCGGGACAAGCCGGGCGGATATGGCCTACCCGTAGCCGGTGGGGCCGAGTTGGGCCAGTTCACCACGGTGACGGCCCCGAATGGTGCCTTCCTGGGCGTACACCATGGCAATTTCAGGCGTCCCTGGGTCCCATCCCTACTGCAGTCGCGTTTATGGGGCAAAGCCGCGTCGCCGGAATGGTGTCCTCCGGCGGTCTGTTGACGTCTTCGTCCCCAGCGTGCACGGCGCAGGACGTGCGGAGATGGCCTCGCAGAGAGATCGACGGCTGCCCCGCCGAGCGCGTGCCGCATCCCCGAATGGACAAATAGGTAAGGCTTCCCTAACCTTGAACTCCGAGGAAGGAGGGCGCCATGATCGTCTGTCACTGCAAGGTAGTCAGCGACCGTGACATCCAGGCTGCCCTCGCTGACTGCGCCGGCTCGGTCGGGGCCGTCTGCCGCAGCACCGGGGCCGCCCAGGACTGCGGTTCCTGCATCTTTACGGTGAAGGCACTGGTGTGCCAGTATCGAGAGCAAGAACAAGCATTCCTGGAGGTCGACGGTGCAGCCAGCTAGCCCACGGATCACAGAGCTCCTCAACGACGCGCTCACCTTGGAGCTCACCGTCACGAACACCTACTTCCTCCACGCCCGGATGCTCGACAACTGGGGCCTCAGCGCACTCGGCAAGGTCTTCTATGAACTGTCCATCGACGAGATGCGCGACGCCGACGACCTGATCAACCGGATCCTCATGTTCGACGGCCATCCCAACGTGCAGAAGCTGGGAGCCATCACCGTCGGCGAGACGGCGCAAGAGATGCTCTCCCTCGCGCTCGTCAGCGAGAAGGCGGCCGTTACGCAGTTCAACGCCTCGGCGAAGGAGTGCCGCGAGCTCGGTGACCATGGCACCGCCGCGGTTTTCGAGGACATGGTCCGCGACGAGGAGAAGCACGCCGACTGGTTTGAGGGGCAGCTCGACGCGATCGAACGCGTCGGCGTCGAGGCGTACCTCGCCCAGCACATCGCGGCCGGCACCGGCCCGCAGGGCTGACCCGGCCGGCTGCCGGTCACTCGACGCGGGAATCGGCGCGAAGTTAAGACCAAGCAGCGCCCTCTCTCTTTATGCCGAAGTATTCGCCATCAACACGACGCTGACCAGCAATTTCACGGAACCATCGGCATAACCCGGACATCAAGATAATCGATGTGCAGACGTCTGCATAATATCGAGCAGGTCAATGCCGACCTGAAGGACAGCGCGCTGGCACATATGCCCTCAAGCGTTTGTGCCGTTAAAACGGCTTGGTTCGTTGCCGCGTCATGGCCTACAACCTCCGCCTGCGCCGCCGGGATCCCCGCTGCCGGGCCCTTCGGCAAGGCCCGTACCGGAACGATCCGCCGCAAACCCACCCACATCCGGCCAGGATCGCCGCCGCGCCCGACGCATCCGGATTCACCCGGGCGGATCGGTGGATCAAGGCTTAGTGCAGAGGACTTTGGACATTCAGTGCAGTCTGCTTCTGAAAGTGACATCCCGGCGTTCCCAAGCTTCTTCGCGGTTCCTAACCCTGAGGGCGCGGATTCGCGAACAAGCCCAGGACTGCCTGCCTAGTCGCCCACGGCCTCAGCGGCCTCGGTGCCAAGCTTGGCTCGGGCGGGGTGGGATCATCTGTCCTGTTTGTACCCGCTCGGGGTGTTTGTCAGTCGTGCCGGAAGCTGCAATCCTCTCCGCGCAGGCAGAATAGGCACATGGCAAAAAGCAGCAAGGGGCGGATGCCGCGCCTTGAAGACGTGGCGGACAGGGCCGGGGTCTCCCACCAGACGGTCTCCCGGGTGGTCAACAACCATCCCAATGTCAGCAGAGCGACGCGAGCGAAGGTGGAGGCCGCAATCGCCGAGCTGGGGTACCGCCGGAATACCGCCGCCCGTAGCCTGGTGACCCGGCGATCGCAGACCATCGGCGTCCTGGCCAATGAACTGTCCCAGTACGGTCCGGCCAACACGCTCCTCGGAGTTGAACAGGCCGCCCGGAACGCCGGCTATTTTGTCAGCATCGCAGCCCTCCGCGAGGTCGGCAGGGATGCCATTTCCGCCGCCGTCAACCACTTCATGGACCAGGCCGTCGACGGAATCGCGGTGCTGGTGCCGCACGCCGACACCCTGCTGGCCCTGGAAGAAATGCGGCTGACCGTGCCGGTGGTGGCGGTGGGATCCCTCGGCAGCAGCAGCGTCAGCGGCGCCATGGTGGACCAGCGCCGCGGCGCCCAGCTCGCCGTCGAGCACCTGATCAGCCGGGGCCACCGCCGGATCGGCCACATTGCCGGGCCGCAGGACTGGACGGACGGTTCCGAGCGCGCCGAAGGCTGGCGCGAGGCACTCAGGGCTGCCGATCTGGCCGACGACCTCCTGGTGCAGGGCGACTGGAGCGCCGGCAGCGGATACGAGGCCGGCCGGCAGCTCGCGGCCGGGCGGACCGCGACGGCGCTCTTCGTGGGCAACGACCAGATGGCCCTGGGCGTACTGCGCGCCTTCGCGGAAGCGGGGGTCCGGGTGCCCGACGACGTCTCCGTGGTGGGGTTCGACGACCAGCCGGAATCGGGGTACTTCACCCCGCCGCTCACCACGGTGCGGCAGGACTTCGAGGAGCTGGGCCGGCGCTGCATGGACATCATGCTCAAGGAGATCGAAGCCGGCGCCGGCGTCAGCTCCACTGTGGTCACGCCGGAACTGGTCCTCCGGGCGAGCACAGCCCCGCCCGCGGCCAAAAAATCCTGAACAAATTTCCATGCAAGTGCATCCAACCTTGATGCTGCGCCGGTAGTAGGGGTGTAAGCAAAAACGCCCGTACGGCGGGCCGATCAAGGAGAAGGACATGCGCAACAGGATTTTTACAGCAGGCGCCGGTGCGGCGGCAATCGCGGCAGCCATAGCTCTCGCCGGCCCTGCCCACGCTGCGGAGGGGGATGCACAGTTGTCCGTCCTCCACGGCGTACCGGGCTTGACCGTGGATGTCTGGGTCAACGGGGACCGGACCCTGGACGACTTCACCCCCGGCAGCCTGGCCGGCCCGCTGGCACTGCCGCCAGGGGCCTACGAACTCGCCATAACCGCCTCGGATGCCGCCGACGCGTCCGCGGCCGTCATAGGCCCGGTCAGTGTCACGCTGGCCGCCAACGGCAACTACACCGCCGTCGCCAACCTCGACGCAGCAGGCAACCCCACCGCCAACCTCTTCACCAACAACGTTTCCCGGATCGAGGCCGGCAAGGGCAAGCTGACCGTCCGGCACACCGCCGCAGCTCCCGCCGTGGACGTCCTCGCCGGCGGCGCCGCGGTAGTGTCCAACCTCGCCAACCCGAACGAACAGACCCTCACGCTTGACCCCGGCACCGTTTCGGCTGCAGTCGCTGCCGCCGGAACCACGGCACCGGTCATCGGTCCGGCCGACGTCACGATCGCCGAGGGTTCGCACACCATCGTGTACGCCTGGGGCAGCCTGGCGGACAAGAACCTCCAGCTGGCCGTGCAGACCATCGAGGGCCTGCACTCCGCTCCCGCCTCGGTGCCGGGAGCCCGTGACGGCTCCGGCGATGCTGCGTCGACTGACCCGGCGGCACTCACGGTTGGTTTCGGCGCCGCAGCGCTGGCCCTGCTCCTCGGCGGCCTAGGCGTAGCCCGTACCGTTGCCGCCCGCCGGGCAGGGTAAATCCCCACTGGCGGCCGCCCGGTGGAAGCCGGGCGGCCGCCCCCTTGTCCCATCAGTTGCTTGTTCCATCAGCTGCAGGTTCCCGCCCGGGCGCGGACATGAGAAAGGCCGGAAAGATGGACCCGAGACAGCACGGTGGCAGGGCAAACGCCGGCCACGCAAACGTTGCGCAGGCCAACGCCGGACAGATAAAGACAGCCACGACGACGGCAGGCGAGTGCCGCCGTCGTCCTTCTGTTTTTTCTGCGGCCGGGATCCTGTTCGCGGCCGCACTGCTGCTTGCCGGCTGCGCAGCGGGCTCCTCCAAGCCCGCCCCATCCTCCCCGCCGGCCGCCAGCCAGGCAGCTGCGCCGGGGCCGGCCCAGCCGGAAACCCCGGCGGCCGCCGGGGCTGCGCCGGTTCCGGACCTTCCTGTGCGGCCCGCCATTCCGGAATCAGCGGCAGCGGAGCCTTACCCGGCCTGGTTCACCGTGGCAGGGACTTCCATCGACATGCCCCTGGTGCCGGTGGGAGTTGCGAACGGCGGGGCGATGGAAATCCCGGACGCCTTCGACCGGGCGGGCTGGTACCGGTTCGGCCCGCCCCCGGGATCCGCGGCCGGTACTGCCGTCATTGCCGGGCACATCGACACGAAATCGGACAACGCACCGTTCTCGCAGCTGAAGACGGTGGCCCCAGGAACCCTGGTGCAGGTGGGGCGCCAAGGTGCCCCTGCCCTGAACTACCGGGTGGTCACGGTGGAGTTGATGGCCAAGGACAAATTTGACGGAGATTCCGTGTTCCGGCGCACGGGTCCGCATGAACTCAAGGTGGTCACCTGCGGCGGCGAATGGCTGGACGAACGAATGGACTACAGCGACAATGTGATTGTCACCGCGGTCCTTGAGTGAACGGTGATGCTGCCTTGAATCTCGCCACCGACGCCGCGAAGGAGCCACGTTTGGCAACTCCCGACCAGGCTTCGCGGGGTTGGGAAGATGAGCTCACATCCTCCTTCCTGGCCGGAGACGAACGCGCCCTGGCCGCTGCCTACCGTGAATTCGCGCCGCTGGTGCACACCCTTGCAGTGCGTTCCCTGCCGGACCGCTCGGCGGCGGACGATGTCACCCAGGAGGTCTTCATCCGCGTATGGCGCTCCCGGAGCACCTTCAATCCACAGGTTGCCAGGCTTCCCGCCTGGATCGTGGGCATTACCCGGAACGTCATCTCGGACACCCTGTCCGCCTCGGCCCGGGAAACGCGGAAGGCCCTCGCGGTGGCGGGAGCCGGCCTGGCGGATGAAGCCGGGAGCGGCCTTGAAGATGCAGAACTCCTGGCTGACAGGATTCTCCTGGACGGGGAACTGGACAGGCTCGGCGAACCCCAGGGCTCCATCATGAAGCTTGCCTTCTACGATGACCTGACCCATGAGCAGATTTCGAGGAAACTTGGCCTGCCCCTTGGTACCGTCAAAAGCCACATCCGCCGCAGCTTGTCCCACCTGAGGAACAGATTGGAGGTAAACCATGCCGCACCTTGATCCGGAAGAGTTGAGCCTCCTTGCCCTGTACGACGACTGGGACGACGGCGGCAGCCGGGAACACCTGCGGGTCTGCCCTGAGTGCGCCGCAGACTTCGCTGCCCTTCGCCGGGCTGTGGAGGCGGTAAAGACGACGCCGGACGCCGGCAGCCTGGAGCGCCCCGGCCCCCACGTGTGGGCCGGGATCCATCGGGAACTGGGCCTGTCCGAGTCCGTGCAGGAGGATCCGCTGGCCAGCGCCGGGCCGGCGGCGGCGGAACGCCCGGCTCCTGCCGAACGTCAAGCAGTTGCCGGCCGTGAGGAGACAGCCCGCGGGCAGTCTGCGGCGGAGCCTGTTTCCCTGCAGGACAGGGCTGGAACCCGCCCCGCCGAGCGCCGAACCACAGCCTGGTGGCAGCGCCCGGGAACCTGGATGGCCGCTGCCGCAGCGGCAGTCCTGGTCACCGCAGGTGCTGTGTGGTCGCTCAACCAGGCGCCCCGGCCGCTTGCGGAGGCGGACCTGGCGCCACTTGCCCAGTTCTCCGCCGCCGGTTCGGCAAAGGTGGTGGAGGCGGCGGACGGCTCCCGTGCCTTGGAGATACAGCTCAGCAAGGACGAGGCGAAGGGCTACCAGGAAGTCTGGCTGATCGCCCCCGACCTCTCACGGCTGGTGAGCCTGGGCGTGCTGAATTCCGAATCGGGGACCTTCCAACTGCCTGCCGGCCTGGAACTCTCGGAGTACCCCATTGTTGACGTCTCTGACGAACCCGTGGACGGCAACCCGGCCCATTCAAGCGTTAGCATCGCCAGGGGCACGCTCAATACCTGAGCGGCCTCTCCGCTGCGCCGCGGACAGCAAGGTGGTCCCTGTGGTGGCCAAAACCGTGGCCACCAGTGCGGCTGCCACGTGGAGGTGCAGCATCAGGTGCGGGGAGTGGGTGGCGGCGGCTCCTTCCGCGGCAGGTGCTGCGGGGGCCGGCACCTGCGGGGTTGGCGCCCCGCCATGATGGCCGGGAAGGGAAAAGCCGCTGGCCGTTGAGAACGCTTCGAAGGCCACGTGCAGCAGCTGCTGCACCAGCCCTGCGGCGAGCAGCACAGCCCACCCGGGCGGCCGGCGGCCGCGGGCAATCGAGGCGGCCATCGACCCGGCCATGCCCAGCAGGGCAGCCAGAGCGGTAACGATGAGGAGCCCGGGCGCCTGTCCGCCGGCCGCCAGGTGGGCGGACAGTCCCAGCCCGGCAGAGAGCGGGCCGGAGAGCCACGCAGGGGAGCTGCCCCGGGCGGCACCGACTGACCCCGCCATCTCCGGCGCCGTTTGTGCACCCTCCATGGCGCCCCTCCCATAGTTCCTTTTGCAATCTTCCTGCCCTTACCCCGTTTCGCAGGGTCTACGCTGTTGACTTCGTTCTTGTTAGCGCTCACAATTGTGCTCAGGCCGCGAAACTGCGGCAGCTATGGAGGAAGCTTCTTATGGACGCAGTGGGTGCCCCGGACACATTTGTTGTCGGCGTAGACTACGGAACGCTCTCGGGCCGCGCAGTAGTGGTGCGGGTTCGCGACGGCAAGGAACTCGGCAGCGGTGTGTATGACTATCCGCATGCCGTGGTGACGGATCGCCTCCCGGAGGATGTGACGGGCCGCGGCGCGGACGGAAGAACCGTGCGGCTTCCCGGCGAATGGGCCCTCCAGGTGCCCAACGACTACCGGGAGGTCCTGCGCAAAGCTGTTCCCGCAGCCCTTGCCGAGGCGGGGATTGACCCGGCCGCCGTCGTCGGAATTGCCACGGACTTCACCGCCTGCACCATGGTGCCGGCTACAGCGGACGGTACACCGCTGAACGAGGTGCCAGGGTTTGAAAACCGTCCGCACGCCTACGTCAAGCTCTGGCGCCACCACGCGGCGCAGCCACAGGCGGACCGCATCAACCGGCTGGCAGCCGAGCGCGGCGAAGACTGGCTGTCCCGCTACGGCGGGCTCATTTCCTCCGAATGGGAGTTTGCCAAGGGCCTGCAGCTCCTTGAAGAAGATCCGGAAGCCTACGCGGCAATGGACCACTGGGTTGAGGCAGCCGACTGGATCGTCTGGCAGCTGTGCGGCCGGTACGTCCGCAACGCGTGCACCGCCGGCTACAAGGGCATTTACCAGGACGGGCGCTACCCGTCACGGGATTTCCTGGCCGCGCTGAACCCGGCGTTCAAGGACTTTGTCAACACCAAGCTCGAACACACCATCGGCCGGCTGGGTGAATCCGCCGGGTACCTGACTGCCGAAGCCGCTTCCTGGACCGGCCTGCCGGAGGGCATCGCCGTGGCCGTGGGCAACGTTGACGCCCACGTTACCGCCCCGGCGGCGAAGGCAGTTGATCCCGGCCAGCTGGTGGCCATCATGGGCACCTCCACCTGCCACGTCATGAACGGGGCCGAACTACGTGAAGTGCCCGGGATGTGCGGGGTGGTGGACGGCGGCATCGTGGACGGACTCTGGGGCTACGAGGCCGGCCAGTCCGGCGTTGGGGACATCTTCGGCTGGTTCACCAAGTACGGCGTGCCGCCGGAATACCACCGGGCGGCCGAAGCGGCGGGCCTGGGAATCCACGAATACCTCACTGAACTGGCTTCTCGGCAGGCCATCGGCGAGCACGGACTGATCGCCCTGGACTGGCACTCGGGCAACCGCTCGGTCCTCGTGGACCACGAGCTCTCCGGCATCGTGGTGGGCCAGACCCTGGCCACGCGCCCGGAGGACACCTACCGCGCACTGCTGGAAGCCACCGCCTTCGGCACCCGCACCATCGTGGACGCTTTCCGCGACGCCGGCGTCCCCGTGAAGGAGTTCATCGTGGCCGGCGGCCTGCTCAAGAACCCGCTCCTCATGCAGATCTATGCGGACGCCACCGGCCTGCAGCTTTCCACCATCGGGTCCGCCCAGGGCCCGGCACTGGGATCGGCCATCCACGCGGCCGTGGCCGCCGGCGCCTACCCGGACATCCGGGAAGCGGCAGCTGCCATGGGCTCCGAACCAGGCGAGGTGTACACCCCAATTCCGGAAAACGTGGCTGCTTACGAGGAACTGTTCCAGGAATACAAGACCCTGCACGACTACTTCGGCCGCGGCGCAAACGACGTGATGCACCGGCTCAAGGCCATCCAGCGCAGGGCTGCCGGAGCAGTGCTTCCCGGCACCACGGCAGGACCCGCTGTCCGCGCCACGGCAGGGGTTTCCGCGTGAGCGCCGGGAAGGCGGCGGGAACCGGAATCCTGGAAACCATCGCCCGCGTCAGGGAAGAAGTCTGTGCCCTGCACGCCGAGCTGACCCGGTACGAACTGGTGGTATGGACTGCGGGCAACGTCTCGGCCCGCGTCCCCGGCCACGAGCTGATGGTCATCAAGCCCTCCGGCGTCTCCTACCAGGACCTCACCCCGGACCAGATGGTGGTCACCGACCTCTACGGCGCACCCGTGGATGGCGATGCAACAGGCGCGTGGGTCAATCCGCCGCTCTCGCCGTCGTCGGACACTGCTGCCCACGCGTACGTCTACCGCCACATGCCCGAAGTGGGCGGGGTGGTGCACACGCACTCCACCTACGCCACCGCGTGGGCGGCCCGCGGCGAGGCCATCCCCTGCGTGCTCACCATGATGAGCGATGAATTCGGCGGGTCCATCCCGGTGGGGCCGTTCGCGCTGATCGGCGACGATTCGATCGGCCACGGCATCGTGGAGACGCTCAAGAACTCCAACTCCCCGGCCGTTTTGATGCAGAACCATGGCCCCTTCGCCATCGGCAAGGACGCCCGCTCCGCCGTGAAGGCCGCCGTGATGTGCGAGGAAGTGGCCCGCACCGTCCACATCGCCCGGCAGCTGGGCGAGCCGATCGCTATCGACCAGGGCTCCATCGACTCCCTCTACGCCCGCTACCAGAACGTTTACGGCCAGTAACAGCCAGCGGCCACACGATGGCCCCCACACGTATTTCAGGAGAACCCATGAGCACCGCAGCAAACACCTCCCTTGACGGCTTTGAGGTCTGGTTCCTCACCGGCAGCCAGCACCTCTACGGCGAGGACGTCCTCAAGCAGGTGGCCGCGCAGTCGCAGGAAATCGCCAACCAGCTCAACGCTTCCTCCGTAGTTCCGGTGCGGATCGTCTGGAAACCGGTCCTGACGGACCCGGACGCCATCCGCCGCACCGCGCTGGAGGCCAACTCGGACGATTCCGTCATCGGCGTCACGGCCTGGATGCACACGTTCAGCCCGGCCAAGATGTGGATCCAGGGCCTGGACCTCCTCCGCAAGCCGTTGCTGCACCTGCATACCCAGGCAAACCGGGACCTGCCCTGGGCGGATATCGATTTCGACTTCATGAACCTGAACCAGGCCGCGCACGGAGACCGCGAGTTCGGCTACATCCAGTCCCGCCTGGGCATCGCCCGGAAGACCGTCGTCGGGCACGTGTCCAACCCGGAAGTGGCCCGGCAGGTGGGGTCCTGGCAGCGCGCCGCCGCCGGCTGGGCAGCCGTCCGCACGCTCAGGCTGACCCGCTTCGGCGACAACATGCGCAACGTCGCCGTCACCGAAGGCGACAAGACTGAGGCGGAGCTGCGCTTCGGCGTCGCGGTTAACACCTGGTCCGTCAACGAGCTGGCCGAGGCCGTGCACGGCGCGGCGGAGTCCGACGTCGATGCCCTCGTGGCCGAATATGGGGACCTTTACGACGTGGTGCCGGAGCTCCGCGCAGGCGCACCGCGGCACGATTCCCTGCGGTACGGCGCCCGGATCGAACTGGGCCTGCGCAGCTTCCTGGAAGCCAACGGCTCAGCGGCGTTCACCACGTCCTTCGAGGACCTCGGCTCCCTCCGCCAGCTCCCCGGGCTGGCGGTGCAGCGGCTCATGGCCGCCGGGTACGGCTTCGGCGCCGAGGGCGACTGGAAGACAGCCATCCTGGTCCGGGCCGCGAAAGTGATGGGCGCGGGCCTGCCCGGCGGCGCCTCGCTCATGGAGGACTACACCTACCACCTGGAACCCGGCGCAGAAAAAATCCTGGGCGCGCACATGCTGGAGGTCTGCCCCTCGCTGACCGCCGGCAAGCCCAGGCTGGAGATCCACCCCCTGGGCATCGGCGGCAAGGAAGACCCCGTGCGCCTGGTGTTCGACGCCGATGCCTCCGCGGGCGTCGTCGTCGCCCTTTCGGACATGCGGGACAGGTTCCGCCTGGTGGCCAACGCCGTCGAGGTTGTGCCCCTGGACCAGCCGCTGCCCAACCTGCCCGTGGCCCGCGCCCTGTGGCAGCCCAAGCCGGACTTCGCCACCTCCGCCGCCGCCTGGCTCACCGCCGGCGCCGCGCACCACACAGTGCTCTCCACCCAGGTAGGCATGGACGTGTTCGAGGACTTTGCCGAAATCGCAAAGACCGAGCTGCTTACCATCGACGAGGGAACCACCATTCGCCAGTTCAAGAAGGACCTGAACTGGAACGCCGCCTACTACAAGCTGGCCGGCGGCATCTAGCGGGTCCTTGGGCTGCCGGCCTGGCTAGTGGCCGAAGTGGGCACGGGGCGGACCCTCGGGCAACCGCTCGAGGATGTCCTCCGCCACCAGGCGTACCTTGATGTTCCGGTGGCTGGACGCCTTGGCGAGGATGGCAAATGCCTCGTGGTAGGAGCACCGGTTCTGCGCCATGATCACTCCGCAGGCGACATTGATTGATGTCCGGCTGTCCAGCGCCGAGCGCAGGTCGGTGGCCATTGACCTCGCCGAGTGGAGGCTGATGGCCATTCCGAGGCTTTGCGCGGCAAGCCCGGCGAAGGTGCGGGCTTCGGCGATGACCTGCAGCGGGAAGGCCTTGGCGTCCTGGGCGAAGAATGCCAAGGCCGCGCCTATGCCCCCGTAAGCGGTTCCGTCCGCAGCCCCGCTTTCCGCATAGTCGGTTGCCACCCGGAGCCGTACCCCCATTGCGCTGCCGAACCCTGCCAGCTGCAGCTGGGTGGAATACCGCGGCCACCGGAAGTCCCCGTTCCGCTGGAGCACCGCCACGGGATGGCCGCCTGAAAGGACCTCGTTGACCGGGCCCTCCTTGGCTTCCCGCTCCCACTCCAAAAGATGGACCACGTCGTCCGACGTGCCGGTAGCGGCTGGATTCCTCTTGGGCTGGTGCACCAGGACCCCGCACTCTATCCGGAGCCCCGTGGCCCGCACCACTGTCCGGACGGTCGCGGCCGCCAGAAGGTCGAGGGAATCATGCAGGCTGTGGGTGCCGGTCACCAGATCAAGCACCAGCCCGTCCGGGCTGCCGGACTCAGCCGGCCTTCCGGCGGGCCGGGCCGGTGCCTGCCGCTGGTCGACGCCCTGCCGGGAACGAAGAGGGCCGGCGACGGCTGGGGGAGAGGCCTTGGTCTCAAAGGCCTCCTCGTCGCCGGCCCCGCTTAATACCCGCGTCCGATGGACCGGGAAACCCGCGCTTACCTGCTGTGCGTGCATTGCCGTCTCACACCCCCTAGTGAGCCAAGTCCTACAAGCCTGAACACGTCTTGTCTCTGAGAAAAAAGTAGTTGGGCCGCAGGTCCCGGCGAACGCGTAAGAGGTACCCGACTTTGAGATTAGGTACTACTTGGATGGCCGCCTCCATGACCAGGCAGTGCTTGACTCCTGCCGCCGCAGCACGAACAATGATTTCTATAACGTTGTAAAAATGATGAGACAAGGACGTTTTAATGACCGCCACAGAACCTGCCGCAGCCAAAATCACCATGGATCCAGCCTTCGTGGTGGGTCCGGTCCGCCGGCGTACTTTCGGTGCCTTTGTTGAGCACCTTGGCCGTTGTGTGTACACCGGCATTTTCGAGCCGGAACACCGCAACGCCGACGAGGACGGGTTCCGCCGGGACGTGCTCGAGCTGACCCGGGAACTGGGGGTGTCCACGGTCCGCTATCCCGGCGGCAACTTCGTCTCCGGATACCGCTGGGAGGACGGCGTGGGCCCGGCGGACCAGCGGCCCGTCCGGCTGGACCTGGCCTGGCACTCCACCGACCCCAACCTGGTGGGGGTGGACGAGTTCGCCAAGTGGTCCGCCAAGGCCGGCGTCGAGCCCATGATGGCCGTGAACCTGGGCACCCGCGGCACGCAGGAGGCGCTTGACCTGCTGGAGTACTGCAACATCGACGGCGGCACCACCTTCTCGGACCAGCGCCGGGCCAACGGTGCGGAGGACGGCTATGGCATCAGGATGTGGTGCCTTGGCAATGAAATGGACGGGCCCTGGCAGATCGGGCACAAAAACGCGCTGGAGTACGGGCGCCTGGCAGCGGACACCGCCCGCGGCATGCGCATGATCGAACCGGACCTGGAGCTTGTGGCATGCGGCAGCTCCGGACCCGCCATGCCCACTTTCGGGGAGTGGGAGCGCGTGGTCCTTTCCGAAACCTACGAGCTGGTGGACCTCATCTCCGCCCACCAATACTTTGAAGACTTCGGCGACCTGCAGGAACACCTTTCCGCCGGGCACCGGATGGAGGCGTTTATCCAGGACATCGTCAGCCACATCGACCACGTGAAGTCCGTAAAGAAGTCCGCCAAGCAGGTGAACATCTCCTTCGACGAGTGGAACGTCTGGCACATGACCCGCGACGAGTCCAAGGTGCCCACCGGCAAGGATTGGCCCGTGGCCCCCGTCCTGCTTGAGGACACCTACACGGTGGCGGATGCCGTCGTCGTTGGCGATCTCCTGGTCACCCTGCTCAGGAACACGGACCGCGTCCACTCGGCCAGCCTGGCCCAGCTGGTCAATGTGATCGCCCCGATCATGACCGAGCCGGGCGGCCGCGCCTGGAAGCAGACCACGTTCCACCCGTTCGCGCTCACCTCCCGCCACGCTTCCGGAACCGTGCTGCAGCTCGCCGTCGAGTCCCCGCGGGTCAGCGGCGGCAAGACGGCCGACTTTGCCGCAGTGTCCGCCGTCGCAACCCATGACGCCGAAAAAGGCGAGGCGGTTGTCTTTGCCGTCAACCGCTCGGCCACGGACGTGATCGGTTTGGACGCCGCTTTGTCCGGGCTGGGCAGCGTGCGCGTGGTGGAGGCGCTCACCTACACGAACAAGGACCCGTACTGGCAGGCAACCGCTGACGACTCAACATCAGTCCTGCCGGCCGAAAACGTCACGGTGAAGGCCGACGGCGGCCGCCTCACAGCCGAGCTCCCGGCAGTGTCCTGGTCCATGATCCGGCTGGCGGTGGGGCAGTAGCCGCCAGCCAAACTCCTGCCGGGCCGGGGCGGGGACGGCATGACGGCGGCGGCCCGGGGATGGGAGGATGGACCGCATGGAATTGCACATCACGGGGGATCCCGCCGCGGACAAATTGCTGAGCGAGGACGCCTTCGCACTGCTGACCGGCATGCTGCTGGACCAGCAGGTCACAATGGAGTCCGCGTTCGCGGGACCGGAGAAGATCAGGACCAGGATCGGGTCAATGAAACCCGAGGCCATCGCCGCGCAGGAGCCGCAGGCCTTCGTGGAGATGTTCAAGGAACGGCCCGCCGTGCACCGCTTCCCCGGCTCAATGGCCGCACGCGTGCAGGCCCTCGCCGAAACGGTGCAAGACGAGTGGGACGGGGACGCCACCGCCATTTGGACCAGGGGCAACCCGGACGGCGCGGAGGTGCTTCGCCGGCTGAAGGCGCTGCCCGGCTTCGGGGAGCAGAAAGCCAAAATCTTCCTGGCGCTGCTCGGCAAGCAGTGCGGGCTGCAGGCGCAGGGCTGGCGGGAAGCTGCCGGGCACTACGGCGAGGAGGGCTCGTACCTCTCCGTGGCCGACATCGTGGACCCGGAGTCCCTCGCCAAGGTGCGGGCCAGCAAGCAGGCTGCGAAGGCGGCCGCCAAGGCAGCAAAGGCCTGACCGGCCGTTCCCCTCGCGGCCGTTCGCCCCTGCCCTGGCCGACGGCGGCACTAGCCCTTGGCCCGACGGCGGCACTGGCCCCTGGCAGCGTTGGTTGCGGCACCCACGCCATCTTCTGCAACGATGTATGGCAGGAACCGGCTGAACCACACGAAGGAGCCATGATGGCGGTCACCATGAACGACGTTGCGAGGGTGGCGGGAGTGTCGCTCAAGACCGTTTCCAACGTGCTCAATGACTACGAGTTCATCCGGCCCGCCACCAGGCAGCGGGTCCTGGACGCCATCGCGGAGCTGGGCTATGAGGCCAACCTGACCGCCCGCAGCCTCCGGTCCGGCAAAACCAGGATGCTGGGGCTGGTCCTCTCCGACCTTTCGGCCCCCTACTATGCGGAACTGGCGTCAAGGCTGATGAAGGCGGCGTCCCGGCGCGGATACCGGGTCCTGGTGGAACAGTCGGACGCGGTGGGTGAAGCGGAACTGAACGCCCTGCAGGGGCCGTTCCGCCAGCTCACCGACGGGCTGCTGTTCACCCCCCTGATGGTTGACGCGGACAGCATCGCCGCCCGCCTCGGCAAGAAGCCCCTGGTCCTGCTGGGCGAACACATTTTGGATCCCCGGTTCGACCTGGTCACCATGAAGAACGGGGAAGCGGCTGCCGCCCTGACCACCCACCTGCTGGCCGGCGGCCGCCGCCGGATTGCCGTGGTTGGTGCCTACCCAGGGGAGTCGGCGGGCAGCGCCGGGCTGCGGCTCAGCGGCTACCGAACGGCGCTGGACCATGCAGGAATCCCGTTTGATCCGGCACTGATAGCGCCCTGCGAGTGGCGGCGGGACGGCGGAGCGGCGGCCGTGGCCGGGCTCCTGGACAGCGGCGTGGAGTTCGACGCCGTCTTCGGCCTGAACGATGTCCTCGCCCTGGGAGCCATGCACGAGCTGCTGATCCGCGGCGTGCGGATTCCGCAGGAGGTTGCCGTGGCGGGCTTCGACGACATCGACGAGGCCCGGTTCGCCGCACCCTCGCTGACCACCGTCTCGCCCGGCATGGAGGAAATTGCGGAACGCTCCATCGGCCTGCTCATCGACCGGATCGAGGGGCTGGCCATGGAGGAACAGGGTGTGCAGGTCGAGGCCGGCTTCCAGTTGAAAGTGCGCGAGTCGGCCCCGTAGGGGTTGTACCTGCCGAGGTTTCGACGGCAAGGCACGGGGTACGTTTCCGGACATGATTGCACTTCTTGTCATCGACATGCAGAACGCGTACTTCGAGGCGCCCGAACTTGCAGCGCAGCAGGAACAGCTGGTGGCGTCCTGCAACAGGCTGCTGGAGGCCTTCAAAGCGAACGGCCACAAGGCCCTGATGGTGGGGACGGAGCACGAGCGGGACAAGTCAACCTGGACGCTGAACATGCTCGACGACGACCAGGGCTTCGTATTCCGCGGCACCGAGCAGGCCCAGGCAGTGCCGGGGCTCGCCCTCGACGGCCTGCCGCAGCTGAACAAAACCCGGGACAGTGCCTTCGTGGGCACCAACCTCCTGTCCCGGCTGCGCAACTGGGGCGCGGATGAGGTGGTCCTCGCCGGAGTCTCCACCCACAACTGCATCGCCCAGACCGGCGCAGACGCGTTCGCGCACAACATCCGGGTCACCTACGCCAAGGACGCGATGGCATCCGAGGACAGCCAGGACGCCGCGGACATGCTGCGCATCCTCTCCACCAGCTACCGCCAGCCAGTCCAGTCCATCGAGGAGATCCTGGCCAGGCTCACCAGGTGAGCCTCCCGCCGTCGGAGCCTCGCCTGGACCGGAGAGCCGCCCATAACAAAGCCGAAACGTAGCCGAAACGTCCGCCACCTACTGTGGGTCCCACGCCGTCCGCTGGCTGCCGAAGGGACCCTCATGCATTTGATGCCACGTGAGCAGGAAAAGCTTCTGATCGTGGTGGCCGCGGACCTCGCGCGCCGCCGCCAGGCCCGCGGGCTCAAACTCAATTACCCGGAAGCCGTGGCCATCATCAGCTACGAACTGATCGAGGGCGCCCGGGACGGCCGCACCGTCGCTGACCTCATGAGCTACGGCACCACCTTGCTCAGGCGCGAAGACGTCATGGAAGGCGTGCCCGAACTGATCCATGATGTGCAGATCGAGGCCACCTTCCCCGACGGCACCAAGCTCGTCACCGTCCACAATCCCATCCGCTGAAGGGGCAGGCCATGATCCCAGGAGAGTACGTCCTCCGGCCGGAGCCGGTGACGGCAAACGCCGGGCGGACGGCGATCGAGGTCGCCGTGACCAACACCGGCGACCGGCCCGTGCAGGTGGGCTCGCACTTCCACTTTGCCGAGGCCAACGCCGCGCTGGCCTTCGACCGGGAAGCCGCCTACGGGCGCCGCCTGGACATCCCCGCCGGGACGGCTGCGCGTTTTGAACCAGGGGACTCCCGGAGCGTTCGGCTGATTGAACTGGCCGGCACCCGCGAGGTGTACGGGCTCAGCAACGCCGTCAACGGGCCGCTGTCCGGCCGTGCCAAGGAACACTCGACGGAGGGTGCCAAGTGAGTTTCGAGATTCCCCGCCGGCAGTATGCGGACCTGTACGGTCCGACGACGGGCGACGCCATCCGCCTGGCGGACACCGAGCTGTTCCTCGAGATCGAGGACGACCTCACCGTCTATGGCGAAGAGGTGGTGTTCGGCGGGGGCAAGGTGATACGGGACGGCATGGGCCAGAACGGCCAGGCGGTCCGCGACAGTGTCGGTTCCGGCGGCGTTGGTTCCGGCGGCGGGGTGCCCGACACCGTGATCACCAACGCCGTCATCCTGGACTACACCGGCATCTACAAGGCCGACGTCGCCCTCAAGGACGGGCACATCTTCAAGATCGGCAAGGCCGGTAACCCGCAGATCACCGACGGCGTCACCATCACCATCGGCGCCAGCACCGAAATCATCGCCGGCGAACGCAAGATCCTCACCGCCGGCGGCGTTGACACCCACATCCATTTCATCTCCCCGGACCAGATCCCGACGGCGCTGGCCAGCGGCGTGACCACCATGATCGGCGGCGGCACCGGTCCCGCCGAGGGCACCAAGGCCACCACCGTGACGCCCGGGAAGTGGCACATCCAGCGGATGCTGCAGGCGGCCGAGGGGTTCCCCATGAACATCGGCCTGTTCGGCAAGGGCCACGCGTCCGCCGTCGAACCCCTGGCCGAGCAGATCCGCGCCGGTGCCATCGGACTGAAGGTCCACGAGGACTGGGGGTCCACCACCTCCTCGATCGACACTTCCCTGACTGTGGCCGACGAGTACGACGTCCAGGTGGCAATCCACACGGACACGCTCAATGAGTGCGGCTTCGTGGAGGACACCATCCGCGCCATCAACGGGCGCGTCATCCACACCTTCCATACCGAGGGAGCCGGCGGCGGGCACGCGCCGGACATCATCAGGATTGCCGGGATGCCCAACGTCCTGCCGGCCTCCACCAACCCCACCCTTCCCTACACGCGCAACACCATCGAAGAGCACCTGGACATGCTGATGGTGTGCCACCACCTCAACCCGGACATTCCCGAGGACGTGGCCTTCGCCGATTCCCGGATCCGTGCCGAGACCATCGCGGCCGAGGACGTACTGCAGGACCTCGGCGTCTTCTCCATCACGTCGTCGGACTCCCAGGCGATGGGGCGCATTGGCGAGGTGATCACCCGCACGTGGCAGGTGGCGGACAAGATGAAGAAGCAGCGAGGTGTCCTGGAAGACCCCCGCGGGGACAGCGCTGCCGGCACACACGGCAGCGCGGGCAGCGACAACTTCCGCCTCAAGCGCTACGTGGCCAAGTACACGATCAACCCCGCCATCGCCCAGGGGATCGCGGACTCCGTAGGCTCGGTGGAGGTGGGCAAGTTCGCCGACCTGGTGCTGTGGGACCCGGCCTTCTTCGGCGTCAAGCCCGAACTGGTCCTCAAGGGCGGCCAGATCGCCTACGCGCTGATGGGGGACGCCAACGCCTCCATCCCCACCCCGCAGCCGCGCACCATGCGGCCCATGTTCGGAGCCTTCGGGAAGGCGGTGCAGCAGTGCTCCATCACCTTCCTGTCCAAGGCAGCCATCGACGCCGGCGTCCCCGGGGAACTCGGGCTGGAGAAGGTCGTCCGGCCCGTCTCCGGCATCCGCACCCTCACGAAGGCCGACCTCAAATACAACGACGCCACACCTGACATCCAGGTGGACCCGGAAACCTACCAGGTGACGGTCGACGGAGAGGACGTCACCTGCGATCCGGCCGACGTGCTGCCCATGGCCCAGCGCTACTTCCTCTTCTGATTTCTTCCAAGCCCTCGGAGAACCAAGTGATCATCGACAAAGTCCTCGGCAACCTGCACGAACTGCCGGACCCGCACACCTACGCGGGCCTGCACCAGGAAAAAGTGGTCCTCCCCAGTGCCCAGCTGGTCAAACGCATCCAGCGCGCCACCACGGACCACGGAAAGGAGATAGGCATCCGGCTGCCGGCCGGCTCCGGCGACCTGCGCGACGGCGACATCCTGCACGTCGCTGAAACCAACATGATCGTGGTGTCCGTCCTGCCCACCGACGTCCTGGTGATCGCGCCGCGCTCCGTCTACGAAATGGGTGTCGTAGCCCATTCCCTGGGCAACCGGCACCTGCAGGCACAGTTCTTCGACGCTGCCTCGGAGTACGGGGCTGACGTCATGGTGTGCGCCTACGACCACACCGTCGAGGACTACCTCCGCCACAATGCCGTGCCCTACTCCCGCCAGGACCGCGTCATGCCTGTGCCTTTCCGCCATGCTGAGCACAGTCACTAAGTATCAGCTGGCGCTGCAGCAGCTTACTGACTCTGCGCTTCCTACAGGGGCTTTTGCGCACTCTCTTGGGTTTGAGACTTACGTCGACGCTGGGGTCGTTTTTGATGAGGGGTCCTTCCGGGTGTGGCTCGGTGCTTTCATCGGGCAGCAGTTGACCTATTCCGACGGGCTGGCTGTCCGGTTCCTCTATGAGGGGGTTGATGTTCTTGAGCTCGATGCCCTGCTTTCCGCCTCTCTTTTGCCGCGGCAGGTTCGGGAGGCTTCCGTCAAGATGGGGACCCGGTTGCTGGAAATCGGGGCGGAGGTCTTTCCCTCGGCGGAGCTGGAACTGTTCCGGGACCTGGTGGCCACCGGCCGGGCCGCCGGGCACCAGCCGCTGGCGTTCGCCGTCGTCGCCCGATCACTCGGGGTGCCGCTCCAGGAGGCGCTCGCCGCCTACCTGTTCGCCACGGTCACGTCCCTGGCGCAAAACGCCGTCCGCGCCATCCCGCTGGGCCAGAATGCAGGCCAGCGGCTGCTTCGCCAGGCGGCCGACGACGTTGCTGCCGCCGTCGAACGCATCCAGCACCTGACGCCGGACGACTTCGGGGCCGTAAGCCCCGGACTGGAAATTTCGCAAATGCGGCACGAACGCCAACGTGCCCGGATGTTCATGAGCTAACAGTGCTTTTGAATTCAAAGGAGGACATCATGGCTGAACCCATCAAAATCGGCATCGGCGGGCCCGTGGGGGCGGGCAAGACCCAGCTTGTGGAGCGGCTCACCCGGCACATGAGCGGGGAGGTCTCCATGGCCGCCATCACCAATGACATCTACACCATAGAAGACGCCAAAATCCTCGCCGCCAACGGCATCCTGCCCGCGGACCGGATCATCGGCGTCGAAACCGGCGGCTGCCCGCATACCGCCATCCGCGAAGACACTTCCATGAACACCGCCGCCATCGGGGAACTCAAAGCGCGGCATCCGGACCTGCAGGTCATCTTCGTCGAATCCGGCGGAGACAACCTCTCGGCCACCTTCAGCCCGGAACTCGTCGACTTCTCCATTTACATCATCGATGTGGCCCAGGGCGAAAAGATCCCCCGCAAAGCCGGCCAGGGCATGATCAAGTCCGATCTCTTCATCATCAACAAAACCGACCTCGCTCCCCACGTCGGGGCGGACCTCGCTGTCATGGAACGGGATTCCAAAGAGTTCCGCGGAGCCAAGCCGTTCTGCTTCACCAACCTCAAGACCGACGAAGGGCTGGACAAAGTCATCGATTGGATACGCCATGACGTCCTGATGCTTGACCTGGCGCAATGAGCACGACGGCGGCCCGGTCACCGATGGGCCGGCTTGAGCTTGGCGTGAGTTTCCGGGGCGGCAGGTCCGTTGCCTCCCGCCAGTTCCATCAGGGTGCCCTGCGGGTGGTGCGGCCGCACTACCTGGATGACTCGGGACAGGTTTGCTATGTCGTCGTGAATCCTGGCGGGGCCTATCTCGGGGCGGACCTCTTCGTGCTTGATGTCGAGGTCTGTGAGGGCGCTGACCTGCTGCTCACCACGCAGTCCGCCACCAAGGTTTACCGGACACCCGGGTCCTTCGCCGAGCAGCGGATGGCTGTCCGGCTGGGGGAGGGGGCCCGGCTGGAGCTGGTGCCGGACCAGCTCATTGCCTACCGGGAGGCCAGCTACCGGCAGCGGACGCACATTACTGTTCGGCCGTCGTCGAGCCTTGCCATGGCCGAGGTGGTGACCCCGGGCTGGTCTCCGGACGGTGCTGCCTTCCGGTTCGAGGAAGTGCGGCTGCGGAACGAGATCCACGTCAGGACGGAAGGCGCCACCCAGCTGCTGGCGCTGGACAACCTGCTCATCCGGCCGCCGTCGGGGGATGTCACAGGGCTTGGCTTCATGGAAGGCTTCAGCCACCTGGGCTCGCTGATCGTGGTGGACCCGCGCGTGGACCAGGCGCTCGCAGATGAGCTGCACGGCGTCACGTCGGACAATGCCCTGACCGGCATCTCCCTCACCCGCACAATCGCCGGAACCACGGGCCTGGTCCTCCGTGCGTTGTCGAACAGTACCGGGGAACTGAACCGCCTCCTTGGGTCCTGCACCGCGCTCCTCCGGGAGCGGTGGCACGGGCAGGGACCACTGAACCTGAGGAAACACTGATGACTGCCCTCGGCAACATCACCACGCTGTACCGGGACCGGGAAGCGCTGCCGCTGCGGACCCGCCTGCTGTGGATGTTCGGTGCCGTGGCCGCGCTGCATGCAGCCGCCGTCGTGCTCCTGCTCGCCGGGAACGCAGGCAAAGCAGGCGGAACCGGGGCGCAGGCACTCACCTGGGGGCTGGTCCTGACCGCCTACCTCTCCGGCGTGAAGCACAGCTACGACTGGGACCACCTCGCGGCCATCGACAACTCCACCCGCAAATTCGTGGCGCAGCGGCAGGACCCGGTGAGTGTCGGCTTCGCGTTCAGCCTCGGCCACAGCTCCGTGGTGACGCTGGCCGGCGTGCTGGTGATCGCGGGCGCCGCCGTGGTGGGGGAGTTGATGCAGGAAGGGTCCGCCGGCAACCTGGTGCTCGGGCTGGTGGGCAGCGGCATGTCCGGACTGTTCCTGCTGGCCATGGGCCTGTTCAACGGTTCAGCGTTTGCCCGCTCGGCCCGCGCCTACCGCCGGGCACGGACCGGGGCCGCGATCAATCCGCAGGACCTCGCGCCGCAGGGACTGGTTGCCCGCCTCCTTGCCCGGCCGCTGGCCAGGGTGCGGCGGCCGCGGAACATCTATGTGATCGGCTTCCTGTTCGGGCTGGGCTTCGACACCGCCACCACCGTCGGACTGTTGATGATCACCACCGCGGCCTCGCTGGCCGGGGTGCCCGCGTTCGCCTTGCTGGCGCTGCCCCTCGCTTTCGCGGCCGCCATGACCCTGTGCGACTCCCTCAACGGGATGGCCATGATGCGGATGTACCGCTCGGCCCTCGACGATCCGCAGCGGAAACTCGGCTTTAACGCGCTCGTCACCGGAATCTCGGCTGTCTCCGCCCTGTTTATCGCGGTCATCACCCTGGGCGGCTTCGCCGACACAGCCTTCGCGCTGGAGGACCCCTTGACGGCGTGGCTGGGATCCGTTGACCTGGGCGACGCCGGCCTGCTGTTGGTGGCGCTGCTGGTGACCGTCTGGGCAGCAGCAGCCTTGAAGGCACGGACGCAGGATAGTAAGACGCACGGCCGGCCTGCCCCTTAGCTTGCTGCACGTGCCGGCGCGGCGGCCCGTGCAGCAATGCGGCTCAGGCGGCTACCCGGCCCCTGCCCTTGGCATGCGTCCGGTTCTTACCGGGAACGGGCCGGGAACGTTTTCCATAGGGCCCGGAAAGGACCTGTCCGCCGTCGGGCACTGTTGCGTCCGCTTCCAGGTGGGCGCCGTGCTCAATCGTCACGCTTGAGCCGATCCGGGAATGGCTCCCGATGTGGACCCGGTTACCCACCACGGCGCCGCGGCCAATCCGCACTCCGTCGCCGATCACCGTCCGCTCGCCCACCGTCGCGTCGCGGTCAATCCAGCTGCCGTGCCCGATCCTGCACCCCGGGCCGATCCGGGCGCCGCTCTCCACGTACGTCATGGCGCCAATCCGGGCGCTCTCGGCCACAACGGCGCCGGGCCCAACAAGCCCGCCGCCGTTGGCGTGCCGGACGTACCGGGTGACCTTCCCGGCGTCGTCTTCCACTGATACAAACTTCGCGGTCATTCAATCCCTCGTTCGAATGAGCGGAACTTTCCGCACATTCAGTTAACGGCGCGGAACTCAGGAGGATTCCCGAACGGCGTAGACCAGTCCGCTACGGTAGGTCCTCTCCGGGCTGTGCATCTTCGTCCTGCTCAGGGGCTTCTTCTGTCAGCTGCAGGACGGTTCCGTGGAAGGCGGGCAGTTCGAGGAAGAAACTGTGCAGGTCATCCACCTGGCCAACAGCGTCGCCGCTGAAGAGGTCGTGGACGGCGGCCCCCGGCACCAGGTGGCTGGACTGGATGCTGCCGGCAATGTCCTGGTCCGAGAAGTTCAGCACGGTGACCCCCAGGGCCCCGCTCTCCAGCCGGATGACCATCACCAGCAGCCCGCGGTTGGAAACGTCCGGAACATCGAGCAGGGCCCCTGTGGCTATGCCGCTTTCTTCGCGCACAGCCAGGATCCGCTGGAGCCTGCTGGCGTAGGAGTCCGGGTTCTTGAGCTGCTCGGGGAGCGGGCCGTAAAGGCTGCGCGCCCGGGGCATGCCGGAGGAGGACACTTCCGCGTCCGGGCTGGTGCCCATGATGTCGTGGGCCCCGCGGTTGATCCAGCGGGTGTCGCCCTGGGCGGTGAGTTCCTCGACGCTCTTCCGGTCCAGCGCGGTGATGCCGGCCAGGTCCCAGCCGGAAAGGGCGAAGACCCCCGGCTGGAGGGCGTTGAACATCGAGAGGAGGATGTGCACATCCAGGACCTGCGCTTCCTCTTCGGAAGTGATGGCATCGGGGTCCCGGATTCCCAGCGCGGCCATGATGAAGCTGACCGATGTGCAGGCGATGCCGTTCGTAGTGAACACCGCGTTGTAGGGTGCGTTCTCGCCGGTGAGCCGCTCGCGCATGGTCTGCTGCACCTGCTCGGCAAGCTGCGCCCCGGTGAGCTCCTGCCCGTTGAGCTCGAACATCTCGTCCCGGTGTCCGGCAGCAAAATGCATCAGCTCGTAGGTCAGCTCATCATGGTTCTGCAGCGCATGCACCAGCGAAGCCTGGTCCACGCCGATTTCCATTGACAGGCGCAGTGTGAGCCGCAAGAGCTCTGTGTCCGCGGTGACAAGCGCGTAGTGGTAGGCCGGCCTGGTGATGAAGTCGTACGAAAGGTCGGGGCCTGCTTCGGAGGTCGCCTTGATGTCGTCGATGGTCAGGTTCAGCTCCTGGAAGGAGAACCCGCCCACCTTCCGGATCATGGAGCCGATGAGCTGGTTGGCCGCCTCGGACAGCGGATGCCCCTCGGACCAGCCCGGCTGCTCCTCGGCACTCTTTTCCACACCGAGGAATCCGTTGGCGTCCAGCCTGAGCGCACCGGTGCCCAGGTCAACCAGGGAATGCAGCGCATCGCCCACCACCAGGCGCATCCCGGCGAACGTGGGGTCCAGCCAGTTGATGGACGGCTGTCCTGCCTTGAAGTAGTGCAGGTAAACCCAGCGGCGCGTCTTCCCGGTGGTGTCAACGATCGGCCGGGTTGCGCTCCAGTTCGTTTCCTTGACGCCGGGCTCATAGAAGATGACCCGCTGCAGCCGGCCGATGATGTACCCGGCCTTCTGCAAAGCCTGCTCGGCGTCCGGGCTCAGGTTTACCGAGTCCTGCCCTTCGGGGACGTCCGGCAGCAGGTGCCAGTCCTCCTCCGGGATATCCACCATGTGGTAGATCCCCGGGTAGTCCCGGAAGTTCATTTCGGCGAGGCGGAAGTCCGCTCCCTTGCCGGTGTGCCCCGGAACGATGTCGTCGATGATGGTCCCGCCATGGTCGGCAGCAACCTCGCACATCCGGCGGAATTCATCCTCAGTGCCGAACACGGGATCAATCGCCATGCTGATCCTGTCGAAGTGGCCGTCCACGCTGGGTGTCTGGGACCAGCCGCTGATGCCGCCCGCCAGTTTGACCGGGCCGGTGTGGATGGCGCGGATACCTATTTGGCTGAAGGCTTCCCACATGGCCGGATCGCCGAGGGCCGAGAGGAAGGACTGGCTGGACCTGGTGATGAAGGACAGGGGATATGCGGTGAACCATACGGGTGCGCGTTCAACGGCGGCCCGGGGATTCGGATGGGCGTAGGAGTTCTGCCACATGCTGGCTTGCCCTGAGAGCTGCCGGGCCAGCGTATTGGCGTCGCCCAGCATCGCCTGGTTCCGCAGCCATTCGACGTAGGCCGTATTGCGTCCATCGAATTCGAAGGAGGGCCTGGTGGCAAAGTATTGGCGGCGGCGGGCGGTGGGGCGCAGCGCCTTGGGCCGGGCAGGATAGAACTGCTCGTCGAAATTGACGTCCGGCTCCACCGAGGGTTCAACAGTTGCCGAAGTAGCTTCCTGGTCATCACCCGCAACGGTCTCCGCTTCATAAACACCGTCGCTGGCCATCGGTTCCCGCATACAGTCCTCTTTCTACACGTTGATTCCGCGGTCCCAAGGCGCGCCGCCTGACACCCTTCCCATAGTCCCAGTACCCGGGGGTGCCGAGACTATTCGGGCGAACTACGAAACTACCAAGAAATGGCTAGGCCACAAGATTGGCCGCGGCAGTGTCCATATGTTCCCGGATGGTTTTCCGGGCCAGCGAGGCGTCGCCGGTTTCGATGGCCGCCACAATATCGTGGTGGCGGTCCACGCTCATGTTCTTAACGCCCTTTTCGAGCCCGGCGAACATGATGGACATCCTGATGGACCCTTCCAGCGCTTCCCAGGTGTGCAGGAGTGTCTCGTTGCCCGTGAGCCGGCACAGCGTACGGTGGAATTCCAGGTCGGATTCGACGCGCTGCTGCAGGCCTTCCTCCTCGGCTGCCTTCATCGCGTCGATGGCCGAGCGGAGGGATGAGATGACGTTTTGGCGGTCCGGCAGTTCACAGAGCGTGCGGGCGGCCAGTGCTTCCAGGGCGGCGCGAACGGTGTAGATGTCGCGGATTTCTTTTTCGTCCAGGTGCCGGACGGAGAGCCTGCCACGGGGCCCGGCAGAGACCAGGCCTTCCTGTTCCAGCTGGCGCAGGGCTTCGCGCAGGGTTCCCCGGCTGATCTGCAGCATCTCGGAGAGTTCGGTTTCCACCAGGTGGCGGCCCGGTTCAAGTTCTCCGCTGGTGATTGCGGCGCGCAGGGCCGAGAGTGCCTGTTCGCGCAGGCTCTTTTTTTGCAGTCCCAGCAGCGGGGCGGTCAGTCCGGCCATGGCCTCTGTCCTCAATGTTGTAAGTCGACTGTTTACAGTCGGTAGTAGTTTCGATAGTACGGCAGAAAGCACGGCGCCGGCCGGGTCCGGTGCCGTGCTTTCTGCGGTGCGGGGCGGATGCTAGCCGAGTTCGGCGAGGACCTTTGCCACGATGCGGTCCACGGCCAGGCCGTAGCGGTCGTGCAGGGTGGGCAGTGCGCCGGCGTCCAGGAACTGGTCCGGTAGTGCCACGGGCACCACGCGCTTGCCGAGCCCTGCTGTGACCACCGCGGAGGCGACGGTTTCGAACAGGCCGCCCACCACTGAGTGGTTCTCGAGGGTGACGGCGAGCCGGTCGGTGTTGATCTCGGCGAGGACGGTTTCGGCGTCGAACGGCTTGATGGTGGGGGTGTGCACGACGGCGACGTCCACGTTGTGTGCCGCCAGGGCCTTTGCTGCCTGCAGGGCCCGCATGGTCATCAGCCCGGAGGAGATGAAGACGACGTCGTTGCCGCCGCGCAGCACCTTGGCCTTGCCGAGTTCGAACGTGTAGCCGTACTCGTCCAGCACGGTGGGCACGTTGCCGCGCAGCAGGCGCAGGTACGTGGGCCCGTCGCTGGCAGCCAGTTGGGGGACCGCCTGCTCGATGTCCACCGAGTCGCACGGGTCCACGATGGTCAGGTTGGGCATGCCGCGGAAGATCGCCATGTCCTCGGTGGCCTGGTGGCTGGGGCCGTACCCGGTGGTCAGGCCGGGCAGGCCGCCCACGATGTTGACGTTCAGGTTCGGCTCGGCCGCGTCCAGGCACAGGAAGTCATAGGCGCGGCGGGCAGCGAACACCGAGTACGTGGACGCGAACGGCACGAGCCCGGTTTCGGCCAGGCCGGCGGCGGCACCGAGGAGCAGCTGCTCGGCCATGCCCATCTGGAAGAACCGTTCCGGGAAGGCTTTGGCGAAGATGTGCATGTCCGTGTACTTGCCCAGGTCCGCCGTCAGGCCAACGATCTTGTCATTTTCCTGGGCGGCCTTGACCAGCGCGTGCCCGAACGGGGCGGAGCTGGTTTTCTGGCCGGGGTCGGCGAAGGAGGCGATCATCGCCGAGGTCTTCAGCTTCGGCTTCGCCGCTGTTGCGGTGTCGGGGGCCTCGGTGGTGGTGCTCATGCTGAAGCCTTTCCTTCGTATCCGGCGGTGAGCTGCTCGCGGCAGATTTGCCATTCGTGTTCGTCGATACGCATGAAGTGTGCCTTCTCGCGCTCCTCCAGCAGCGGCACTCCGCGGCCCACCTTCGTGTCGCACAGGATCACCGAGGGACGTCCGACGGCGGCGGCCTGGGCCGCTGCATTGTCGAACGCCGCCAGCAGCGCGCCGACGTCGTTCCCGTCCACCCGCTGCGTGTACCAGCCGAAGGACTCCCATTTCTCGGTCACCGGCTCGGTGCGGAGCACTGTGTCCGTCTTGCCGTCCGCCTGCAGGGCGTTGATGTCCACCATCGCGGTGAGGTTGCCCAGCTGGTGGTGGTGCGCACCCATGGCAGCCTCCCAGGTGGAGCCCTCGTCCAGTTCACCGTCGGAGAGGAAATTGAAGACGCGGGCGCTGGAGCCCTGGTAGCGCAGGCCCAGGGCCATGCCCACGGCAATGGTGAGGCCGTGCCCCAGGGAGCCGCCCGAGATTTCCATTCCCGGCGTGTAGGTGGACATCCCGGACATCGGCAGCCGCGAATCATCCGAACCGTAGGTTTCCAGCTCTTCGACCGGGACGATCCCGGCCTCGGCGAGGGCGGCGTAGTGGCCAATTGCGTAGTGCCCGGTGGAAAGCAGGAACCTGTCCCTGGCCTCCCAGTGCGGATCCTCCGCCCGGAAGCGGAGCTGGTCTCCGTAGACCGCGGCCAGCATGTCCGCGGCTCCCAGGGCCTGGCCGACATAGCCCTGGCCCTGGACCTCGCCCATGTTCAGGGCATGGTGGCGGATGCGGTAGGCCGCGGCGCTGACCTGCGCCAACCGGTCCTGGACGATTCCTGCGGGCATTGCCGACTCCGTGTTCGATTCGTGGGTGATGGTCATTAGACAGTTACCGGATGCGGGGTGCTTTTGCTGGCCTCATCAGCCAGCTGGCGTTCGCGCTTGCCCCAGGTCTCCCTGGTGACGAGGGCGGCCCAGAGGCCGATGGCTGCGTAGAAGCTGAAGAGGAGCGCCGGGCCCATCCAGCCGAGGGCTACGAACAGCAGGGTGGTGACGAAGGGCGTGAAGCCGGAGACCATGGCTGAGATCTGGTAAGCCAGGGACGCTCCGGAGGAGCGGGTCTTGGCCTGGAACAGTTCCGGGAACCACGGGCCCTGGGCGCCGGCAAGCGAGTTCTGGCAGACGGCGTAGGAGATAACGATCGTGGCAATGACGAAGATGAACAGTCCGGTGTTCACCATCAGGAACATGGGAATGCCGAACAGGGCAGCGAAGGCTGTGGACCAGATGTACAGGGGCCGGCGGCCGATGCGGTCCGTGAGGCGGGCCCATGCCATGGTGGCGAAAATGCCGATGAACGAGGCGATGCAGAGGGCCACGAGGGTTTCGGTCTTGTTTGCGAGCTGCTGGGTGTGCAGGTAGGAAATCATGTACGTGACGGACACCGCGTAGCCTGCAGTCTCGGCGATGCGCAGGCCGATGCCGCGGACAATGCTCCGCCAGTCGGTCCTGATGACCTCGGTGATGGGCGACTTCACAATGGAGCCGCTCTCCTTGACCTCGTCGAAGACGGGGGACTCCGGCACCTTGGAGCGGATGATCAGGCCGACGGCCACCAGCACGATGCTTGCGAGGAACGGAACACGCCACGCCAGTTCACCGCCGAGGTTAACGCTGACCAGGAAGACGAGGTTGGCCAGGAGGAGGCCCACGGGGAAGCCTGCCTGCACAATGCCCGTGTACTTGCCCTTGGACTTCCAGGGCGCATGTTCGTAGCTCATGAGGATGGCGCCGCCCCATTCCGCGCCGAAGGCGAGGCCCTGCACGATGCGGACAAACACCAGCAGCGCGGGAGCCAGCAGGCCAACCTGTTCGTAGGTGGGCAGCAGGCCGATAAGGAACGTGGCCACACCCATCAGGATCAGGGAGGCAACCAGGACGGGCTTGCGGCCCACCTTGTCACCGAGGTGGCCGCCGATGATGCCGCCGATGGGGCGGGCGGCGAAGCCGACGCCGAGGGTGGCGAATGCTGCGAGCGTTCCTGTTACGGGATCGCCTGTGGGGAAGAAGGCTGTTCCGAAATAAAGGGCCGCAGCGGTGCCGAATCCGATGAAGTCGTAGGTTTCAATGACGGCGCCCACTCCGGAGCCGATGGCGACGCGCTTAGCATCCTTGGTGCCGTGAACGTGTCCACGCATTTTTAGAGCTTCGTTGCTCATGGTGTTTCCCTTTCGAAAAGCGGTCCGAGGGGGTTCGGCCGCTGTCGACTGTTAACAAATGATATCCCCAGTGTGACGTGCCTCATGCCGACTGTCAACAGTCAATGTTGGAAGTTGACTGTTAACAATGAAAGGCCTACAGTGATTCACATCACCCCCCGCTCATCCAGAGGATCAACGACGATGTTCAACTCCCGGCTCGGCTGCTCATCCATCAGCTTCAGGCACCAGGACCTGCCGGCCGCCCTGCGGACCATCAGCGGCCTGGGCTTTGAAGAGATCGATCTCGGCGCCCTCCCCGGCGTATGCGATCACGTCCCGTACAACCTGGACGCACCTGCCGTTGAGGCGGTAACAGCCGAGGTTGCCGCCTCCGGGCTGCGGGTCCGTTCCGTCAACGGGGATATCGGTGACCTCAATGCCGTACTCGACGCCGGACAGCAGGCAGCCCGCGAGCGGCACTTGGAGGCGCTGCTGACCCTCACGCGGAATACCGGCGCGAAGGCGCTCGTCCTCCCGTGCGGTGCCCTCAGCCACGAACCTGTCCGGAGCCTTGGGGAGGACCTGGACCTTATTGCCGCCCAGCTCACCCACGCGGGTCAGCGCGCGGCGGAGTTCGGCGTCGAACTCTGGACAGAGTCCCTGCATTTCCTGCGCTTCTGCTGGAACCTCGAACGCGCGGAAGTGCTGGCACAGCGGCTGGCGGGCACCGGCGTCGGAATTGTCATGGACTTCAGCCATATCGTCGCCGCCGGCGAAGACCCGCTGGAGTACCTCGAACGGCGCAAGGGCAGTATTTCCCACGTCCATCTCCGGGATGCCGTGCCGGGCAACATCAACCTCAGCATCGGCAACGGCAACGCCGATTTTGCCGCAGGGCTGCGCCGCCTTGCGGCGGACGGCTACGGGGGGCACTTCTCGCTGGAACTCGAAACCAGGGACGTCACCCACGACGAACGCCCCGCAGCGGCAGCCAAAGCCGCGAGCTTCATCACTGACCTCATCTGACCATCGACACCCACTTCAACAATCCAAACGATTCAAGGGAGCATCATGACCACCATCCAGCGCACCGCCGTACTCACCGGGGCAACCTCGGACCGGGGCATCGGCATCACCACCGCCCGCCGCTACGCACGCCAGGGCTGGGCGGTGGTGATCCTGGACCTCGATGGCGAGAAGTCCGCCAAGGTCGCCGCCGAAATCGGCAATGAATTCAACGTCCCCGCCTTCGGCCACGAGATCGACGTCGCCTACGAAGCGTCCGTCACCGCAGCCCAGGCCGCCGTCGCCGCCGAGGTCGCTTCCGGCAACCTTCCGCCGGTAGGCGCGCTGGCCAACATCGCCGGCATCACTTCGCCTGTCCCGTTCCTGGAAACCACCCTTGAGCTCTGGCACAAGGTCATGGATGTCAACGCCACCGGCACGTACCTGGTCACCAAGGCATTCCTGCCGGACATGATCAGCAACGGCTGGGGACGCATCGTGAACATGTCCTCGGTCTCCGCCCAGCGGGGCGGCGGCGTGTTCGGCAAGGTTCCCTACTCCGCCGCGAAGGCCGCCATCCTGGGCTTCACCAAGGCACTGGCCCGCGAGCTCGGCACCACCGGTGTGACCGTCAACGCCATCACCCCCGGCGCCGTGGACACCAACATCCGCGTGGGCAGCACCGAGGAGCAGGAGGCCGCCATCAATGCCGGCATCCCGCTGGGCCGGAACGCCACCACTGAGGAAGTTGCCGCGGTGATCACGTTCCTTTCCTCCGAGGACTCGGCCTACCTCACCGGCACCACCATCGACATCAACGGCGGCAGCCACATCCACTAGGGAGCCGTAGCCACCCAGCGAACCCTTAGTCCCGCCCAGGAACCCACGGCAGAGAGCACATCATGACAAAAATCTTCAACGATCCCTCGGAGTTTGCCGAGGAGGCCCTGGCGGGGTTCTGCGACGTCCACGGGGACCTGGTGCGCCAGGTCCCCGGCGGTGCCGTGCGGCGCTTCCGGCCCCCGCAGCCCAAGGTTGCCGTCCTCGCGGGCGGCGGGTCGGGACACTACCCGGCCTTCGCCGGCATCATCGGACCGGGATTTGCAGACGGCGCAGTGGTGGGCAACATCTTCACGTCCCCTTCGGCGCAGCAGGCGTACGCCGTGGCGAAGGCGGCTGAGTCCGGCGCAGGCGTTGTGTTTACCTACGGTAACTATGCCGGCGACGTCATGAACTTCGGCATGGCCAGCGAGCGCCTGGCTGCAGAGGGCATTGCCGTGGAGAACGTCCTGGTGACTGACGACATCGCCAGCGCACCGCCGTCGGAATCCGCCAAGCGCCGCGGCATCGCCGGTGACTTTACCGTCTTCAAGGTGATGGGGGCCGCAGCCGAGGCCGGCGCGGACCTCGCCGAAGTGGCACGCCTGGGCCGCAAGGCCAATGACCGGACCCGCACCATCGGCAGCGCGTTCTCCGGCTGCACCTTCCCGGGCGCGGAATCGCCGCTGTTCTCCCTGCCCGACGGGCAGATGGGGCTGGGCCTGGGCATACACGGCGAGCCGGGACTGTTCGACACCGCGCTGCCGTCCGCAAAGGAGCTTGGCCGTGAACTGGTGGCACGCGTGCTCGCTGAAACGCCGCCCGGCGCCGGCGAACGGATGGCGGTCATCCTCAACGGGCTCGGCTCCACCAAGCACGAGGAGCTCTTCGTTCTCTGGGGCACCGTGGCGCCGCTGCTCCGCGCCGCAGGGTACACCCTGGTGATGCCCGAAGTCGGGGAACTCGTCACCAGCCTCGACATGGCCGGGGTATCGCTCACTGTCACCTGGCTGGACGAGGAACTGGAACCGCTGTGGCTTGCCCCGGCGGAAACACCCGCCTACCGCCGTGGCAACGCGGTCCGGGAGGCCGGCACCGTGGCGGCCGGAGGAACGTCCGACGACGATGCGGCTTCTGCCCCGTTTGTTGCCACCGACGCCTCCCGGCAGTTTGCCGCCGCGGGCTTTGCCGCGCTGGAAGCCACGCAGTCCCTCCTGCACGACGCAGAGGAGCGGCTCGGCAGGATGGACGCCATTGCCGGAGACGGTGACCACGGGCGCGGCATGGTGCGCGGGATCGACGCCGCTGCCGCGGCTGCATCCGCTGCCCTCGGGCAGGGCGCCGGAGCGGGCGATGTGCTGGCAGCCGCCGGTGATGCCTGGGCCGACAAGGCGGGCGGAACGTCCGGCGTCCTGTGGGGAGCCGGATTGCGGGCTTTTGGCGAATCCCTGGGAAACAGTTCAGCGCCGGAACCCGGGCAGCTGGCAGCGGCGGTCAGGGCATTCGCGGACCGGATCGTGCAGCTGGGGAAGGCGGAGGCAGGCGACAAGACCATGGTGGACGCGTTGCTGCCGTTCGCCTCTTCCTTCGCCGGGCTGGTGGCAGCAGGCGTGGAACCGGGCCGGGCGTGGGAGGACGCGGCCCGCGCCGCGACGGCGGCCGCCGAGGCGACAGCCGGCCTGCTGCCGCTCAAGGGCCGCGCCCGCCCTTTGGCGGAAAAGAGCCTGGGTGCACCGGATCCCGGAGCAACCTCGCTGGCCATGATCTTCACCGTCATGGGCCCGCACCTCACCGCCGCCGTATCCAGCGAATCTGTGGGAGCACGGCAATGAATACTGAAGGACGAACCATGGGACTGAGACTTGTTGTAGGCGCGGACGAAGCGGGAGTCGACTACAAGGACAAGGTCCTTGAGGACCTCCGGCAGGATCCCAGGGTCAGTGAAGTGATCGACATTGGCGTCAACCGGTCCGATGCTCCGAATGACTTCACCAGGCCGTATCCGTACGTGGGAATCGCGGCGGGCGAAATGATCAGGGATGGCGTCGCGGACCGGGCCATCCTCTTCTGCGGCACCGGAATCGGCGTGGCCATCGCGGCGAACAAGGTGGAAGGAATCAGGGCCACCGCCGCCCACGATTCCTTCTCCGTGGAACGCTCCATCCTGTCCAACGACTGCCAGGTCCTCACCATGGGCCAGCGCGTGGTGGGCATCGAACTCGCCCGCCGGCTGGCCAAAGAGTGGATCGGTTACACCTTCGATCCGGCCTCCGCGTCTGCGGGAAAGGTCAAGGTCCTCACGGACTTCGAGGCCTGCTAAGCCCTGCCCTGCTGCAGGAAACAGGCCACGATGGTGATCAGGGCGGCAATCGACAGTAAAGTTTAGAGGGCCCGCACCAGCGGGCAACGCCAAAGGCAGGAGCCAGGATGGGCCGCAGGACACTCGTTGACGATCTCGTCGACGGCCTGCTTGACGACATCCTGGCGGGCAAGCTGAAACCGCACGATGCCATCCCTCCCGAAGGGGACATAGCAAAGGCCTACGACGTCAGCAGGCTCACGGTCCGCGAGGCCCTCAAGGCGCTGAGGGCGCAGAACATCCTTTACGTCAAGGCGGGGCGCGGAACCTTCGTGAACCCGTCGGACAACTGGACCGGGCTGGACGCGATCTTCAAGGCCGCCTCGCATGGAAACGGCGCGGACCAGGTGTCGGTGGGGCTGATCGAAATGCGGCGCATGGTGGAAACAGGTGCGGCGTCCCTGGCGGCCAAGCGCCATACTCCCGAGCATGCCCGGCAAATGGCGCAGTGCATCGCGGATATGAAGCGCTTCCAGGAGGCCGGGGACCTGGACCGCTTCGTCGAAGCCGATATCGCGTTCCACGATGCTGTGCTCAGGGCCTCCGGGAATCCCTTCGTGCGGGCCCTCTTCGCGCAGTTGGGACAACTGCTCTACATGACCCGGCGCGAGACCTCGGCCGTGCCCGAGATCCAGCTTCATGCGATTGAGTACCACCAGAAGGTCATGGAGAGCATCGTCAGTGGTGACGCCGAACTTTCCCGCCGGGTCATGGATGACCATATGGAGCAGACGTACCGCGATTACGAGCGCTACGTCCAGCACCCCGAACCGCAGGGCTAGGTCGCTGGCGCCCCCGCCCCGGCGATGCGCCATCCCCGGTGGGCGGCGCCCCTTTCCACTCGGCTTGACGTAATCCGGATCACCCTTCTATGATCTTTCTCATGTTGCTTCGTCAGATGTCAGACATCAGACCCAATGGGCAGCAGAAGGAATATCCCCATTTCCCTCGGACGCGCCGCCCCCAACGCGCCGCGTCCGCCAGATAGAAGGTCGACGATGACTTCACTCTCCATGCCGTCCGCAGGACTGGGCGAACTCGGCGAGCGCACGCTCCGCAAGGTCCGCCGCCGCGTCATGCCGCTGATTGTCCTGCTTTACTTCATTGCCTACCTTGACCGCAATAACGTAGGTTTCGCCAAACTCACCATGAGCGAGGACATCGGCCTCACCGCCGCTGCCTACGGCCTTGGCGCCGGCATCTTCTTCCTCGGCTACGCACTGCTGGAAGTTCCCAGCAATGCTGGAATGTACCGCTTCGGCGCCCGCAAGTGGCTGGCCAGGATCCTTATCACGTGGGGCATCTTTGCCACCGCCATGGCGCTGGTCAACGGCGAAAGCACCTACTACATCATCCGCTTCCTGCTGGGTGCAGCCGAGGCCGGGTTCTTCCCCGCGATCCTCTTCTACCTGACCCTGTGGTTCCCCGCCGCCCAGCGCGTCACCGTCCTGGGAATCTTCATCCTGGCCCAGCCCATTTCCAACGCACTCGGCGCCCCGGTCTCCGGCCTGCTGCTGCAGATGGACGGCATCATGGGACTCCACGGCTGGCAGTGGCTCTACATCATCGAGGGCATCCCCGCCATTCTGCTTGGCCTGCTGACCCCGATGCTGATGACCGACCGTCCCCGTGACGCCAAATGGCTCAACACTGAAGAACGCGAATGGCTCGCCACCACCATGGACGCCGAGCTTGCCGCCAAATCCAAGGTCGGCAGCCACAACTTCCTGGCCGGCCTCAAGGACAAGCGCACGCTGACCTACTCGGCCCTGTACTTCGGCCTGGTCTGCGGCATCTACGGCCTCGGCCTCTGGATGCCCACCATCGTGGCCGCCCTTGGCAAGTTCTCCACCACCGAGGTGGGCTTCATTGTCCTCATTCCCTACTCCATTGCCGCAGTCTTTGTGTACTTCTGGAGCCGGCGGGCGGACCGCACGGGCAAGCGCGCCTGGCACTCCTCCGTCAGCATGGTGCTGGCCGGCATGGGCCTGCTGGCCGCGGGCTACCTGCTCCCGGTCAACCCCATCCTTGCCCTCATCGCCCTGACCGCTGCGGCGATGGGCATCTACGGCGCTATTGCACCGTTCCTGTCCATGCCGTCCGCCGCGCTCACCGGAGCAGCTGCTGCCTCCGGACTGGCGCTGGTGAACTCCCTTGGCAACCTCGGCGGCTTTGTGGCCCCGTACGCCGTGGGCCTGCTCAAGGACGCCACCGGCAACAACCAGAGCGGCCTGCTCTTCCTGTCCTTCTGCCTGTGCGTCACGGCAGTGGCCACGTACTTCTACGCCCGGAAGCGGCCTGAGGGCGACGCCGCCCTGGACCCCGCAGTTGCCGCTGCGGCAGAAGTCAACGCAGCCAAAGTCTCCTGACCCCGAACCCTGACGAAAGATACACCTGTGACAACCACCCCATTTCCCGCTGAACGAACCGTCGTACTGACCGGGGCTGCCTCTGCCCGCGGCATCGGCCGGGCCACGGCGGACCTGATGGCCAGCGAGGGCTGGTCCATCGCGATCCTCGACATCAACGCCGAAGATGCCAAAGACGCGGCTGCGGAGATCGGATCCAACCGTGCAGTGAAGGCCATTGGAGTCGGCGCGGATGTTTCCGACGCGGCCTCCGTGGACCGGGCCATTAGCGAAATCGAAGACTCGCTGCCGCCGATCGTTGCCCTCGCCAACCTTGCCGGCATCAGCTCGCCCACAACCTTCATGGAAACCAGCGTGGAGGAGTGGGACAAGGTATTCGCGATCAACATGCGCGGAACGTTTATCGTGTCCCAACGAGTCCTCAAGGGAATGATTGAGCGCAAGCTTGGACGCATCGTGAGCATTTCCTCGATTTCCGCCCAGCGCGGCGGCGGCACCTACTCCAAGGTGGCCTACAGCGCCTCCAAGGCCGGAATCATCGGCTTCACCAGGGCCCTTGCCCGTGAAGTGGGGGAGTTCGGCGTTACCGTCAATGCGATCGCACCGGGTCCCATCGACACAGACATCATGGGCGGCACCCTCACCGAGGAACGCAAGGCCCAGATGTCCGAGGGCATCATGATGGGAAGGGTGGGTACCCGCGAGGAAGTGGCCGCCCTCATTTCCTTCCTGCTCGGGAAGGACGCTGGCTACATCACCGCAGCGACCTACGACATCAACGGCGGCCTGCAGGTCAGCTGACCGCACAACCGTGATTCACGGCAGCAGCGCCCCGGCGGGTTCCGTCCGGTGCGCTGCTGCCGTTCCCGTGCGTGGGCACCGGAGGGCTGGGCTTCCCGGTTGCCTGTTTCCTACACTGGGGTGATGATCACAGTCACCGGAAGTGTGGAAACCAAACTGTCCGCTGAGAAGGCCTTTGCCTTCCTGAGCGCGTTCGAGAACACCAGTGAGTGGGACCCCAACACTCCGGTGATGGAAAAACTGACGCCCGGCCCGGTTGCGGTGGGGCACCGGTACCACGCCGAGTCCGAATTCCGTGGCAAGCGCCAGTCACTGGAGTACGAGGTCATCGAGCTGACGGAGAACCACATCAAGCTCCGTGGCGAGAACAAATCCGTCACGGCCTTCGACTCCATTGACGTGAGTCCCGCCGCCCAGGGGTCTGTAGTGAAATACACCGCGGAGTTCAGCATCAAAGGGCCTGCCAAAATCGTCCAGCCGCTCCTGAAGCCTGCCTTTATGTCCCTGCGGGACCCGGCGCTGAACGGGATACGGGACACGCTCAACGCCTTGGCCGCCGCCTAGGCTTACACCGTTACACCGTTACGCCGTCAGCCGGCGGCCTTCGCAGACTCACCAAACACTGTGACATTCCCGGTGCGCGGGCATGCGTCTGTCATGGTGGACACATTATGACTATCCCGCGGGTAGGCTGGGATTACCGTTCGGCAGTGAGCGGCCAAGGCGTTCTTTAATGGACTACATGGCCTTTGTGCTGTTCGGGAGGGGGAAGCAGTGGCTCACGCCGAAGCCGCGAATGACGAGGTTTTCACTGACGTCGCGCTGCATCTTCAGGACCTGGTGCTGGACAGCCCCGATGTTGACCAGTTCCTTCAGGACCTGGCCAGCTATGCCGCGGGACGGTTCAGCAGCCCTGGCCGGGAAATTTTCTGCGGAGTCGCCGTCGAAAGGCACAAGAAGGCCACGGCCATCGCCGGCAGCGATCCCTGCATCCGCATCCTCGACCAGTTCCAGGACAAGGACGGCGACGGTCCAGGCGTCACCGCCATGCGCACCTCGGACACGGTCCTGGTCGCCGATGTGAGCCAGGAAAAGCGGTGGCCCGCGTATGCGAGTGCCCTTTCCAGGGAGGGACTGTCCTCCGCAGTGAGCGTTCCGCTCGCGCTGGGCGAAGACATCCGTGGGGCACTCAGCCTGTACTGCGGGCAGCTGCAGGCATTCAGCAGCGAAGACATTGCCGCTGCCCGGGCCTTCTCCGGCCAGGTTTCAAAAAGCCTGCGGCTGGCCCTGCGGATCGGCAAGTTGCAGGACACCAGGGACAGCATGAGCGAGGCCATGAAATCGCGGACCGTGATCGACCTGGCCACAGGCGCCATCATGGCCCAAAGCCATTGCAGCCAGCACCAGGCGTTCAGCGTGCTGCTGCAGGCATCCAACACACGGAACATGAAGCTCAAGGACGTTGCCGCAACCGTGGTTGCGTCAATCCCCGGCAGTTCCGGAATCTCGACCTACTTCGACGAGTAGGGTTCCTGCGAGTCGCTGCGTGCCAGGGCCAGCAGGGAGTCACTGAACGGCGCCCGGGACAGCAGTCCCGCTGCAGCACAATGCTCATTGACGGCCTGGGCCAAAGTGTCCCGGTCCTTTGGAGGAAGGGTTGCCAGCCCAGCGCTGTAGTCCCGGATTTCCTCCTCGGAAGCGTCGCCGCCGATGGCCAGGTGTTCCAGCCACAACTGCCCCATGTCCAGGCCGTGCTCCCGTATCACTGCGCCGGTCAGGGCCTGCTGGTCCGCTGCGTCCACCGTTCCGTCCTTTCCTGGAAAGACTTTTGTCCCCAGTGGGGGTTCGGAGCGGCGGCGCTGCCGGATGGGCGGGGCGGTGACTCTTTTTCCTAAGCCCGGCAAATGCGGTGGGATTCCTGGAACCGTCCGTGTGGAATGGAAGCACGACGACGGCGCGTTCCACCTCGAGGCGACGGTACCTGGGGGAGTGGAGGCCGGCGTCGTACTAGCTGCCCACGGCCAGGAGCCGCTGGATCTGCTCAGCGGCGTCGCTTTCCGGCGCCGGAGTGTAGACCACAAGATGGAGGTCGGGCCGGTCCGAGGGCGAGACCTGGTGGTGTTCCAGCCTGAGGACGCCCACCGACGGGTGGTGGAACAGCCGCTCGCGGGATTCGAAGCCCAGGATGTCGTACCGGTCCCAGCCCTCCTTGAATTCCGGACTCGTGTCCTTGAGCCGCTCCACCTGGTAGGCCACGTCCGGATCGCCGAGCCGCTGCCCGGCTTCTGCCCGGAATTCGGCAAGGAACCGCCTGCTGGTGACGTCCCAGTCGGGGAGCAGTTCACGGACATACGGGTCGGTGAAAACCAGCCACAGCAGGTTCCGTTCCGGGGCGGCCACGTTGGCGATGTTGGGGTACAGCGCGGCGTAGGCCCTGTTCCAGCCCGTGACGCTCCAGTCCGGGGCGAGCGCAAAGGCCGGGTTCGGGCCCAGGGCGTCGAGGAGCCGCTGGATGTGGGCTGGAGCGTCGGCAGCCGCCGGGCCTGCGGACACCGGCGCGGAATAGCCCGCGAGGGACAGGACGTAGGAGCGGCCGGTCTCCGAGAGGTGGAGGGTCCGGGCCACGGATTCCAGGACTTCCCGCGAGGGCCTGATCTCGCGGCCCTGCTCGAGCCACGTGTACCAAGTGACGCTCACGCCGGAAAGGAAGGCCACTTCCTCCCGCCGCAGCCCCCGTTCCCGCCGGCGGGCCACGGGCGGCAGGCCGTACTCCGACCGCAGTGCCTGGTCGCGACGTGCCCGCAGGAAAAGACCGAGTTCCTTGCGCTTTTCGCCTGCCTCTTTCACGACATCCAACACTAGTACTCTGGTACTCCTGCTACTAGTATCAACACTGTCTTCCGCCCGCGCGCCCGGAACGGCAGGATCGGTAGCATGCCTCCTCTTCGTTCACGTACTGTCACCCACGGCCGCAACATGGCCGGCGCCCGCGCACTGCTGCGCGCCTCCGGCGTCGCTAACACGGACATCGGCAAGCCGATCATCGCCGTGGCCAACTCCTTCACCGAATTCGTCCCAGGCCACACCCACCTCGCCCCCGTGGGCCGGATCGTCTCCGACGCGATCCTCGCCGCCGGCGCCGTGCCGCGCGAGTTCAACACCATTGCCGTGGACGACGGCATCGCGATGGGCCACAGCGGCATGCTCTACTCGCTGCCATCGCGCGACCTGATCGCCGACTCCGTGGAGTACATGGTCAACGCCCACTGCGCCGACGCCCTGGTCTGCATCTCCAACTGCGACAAGATCACCCCGGGCATGCTCATGGCGGCGCTGCGCCTGAACATCCCCGTTGTCTTCGTTTCCGGCGGACCCATGGAGGCCGGCCGCGTGACCCTGACCGACGGCTCCGTGCGCTCCCTGGACCTGGTGAACGCGATCGCCGACGCCGTGGACGAGTCCATCTCCGATGAAGACATCAACCTCATCGAAGAGAACGCCTGCCCTACCTGCGGTTCCTGCTCCGGCATGTTCACCGCCAACTCCATGAACTGCCTCACCGAGGCCATCGGCCTGTCCCTGCCGGGCAACGGCTCCGTGCTGGCCACCCACACCGCGCGCAAGGCGCTGTATGAGAAGGCCGGCAGCACCGTCGTCGAGCTGGTGAAGCGCTATTACGACGGCGACGACGACTCCGTGCTGCCGCGCTCCATCGCCACCGCCAAGGCATTCGACAACGCCATGGCGCTGGATATTTCCATGGGCGGTTCCACCAACACCATCCTGCACCTGCTGGCCGCGGCCCAGGAGGCAGGCGTGGATTATGGACTGGCGGAGATGGATGCCAAGTCCCGCAAGGTGCCCTGTTTGGCAAAGGTGGCCCCGAACGTCGCCAAGGACAAGACCTACTACATGGAGGATGTGCACCGCGCCGGCGGCATCCCTGCCCTGCTGGGCGAGCTGAACCGCGGCGGCCTGCTGCACAAGGACGTCCACTCCGTGCACTCCGCCGACCTGGACGGCTGGCTGGACGACTGGGACATCCGCGGCGGCAAGGCAACCGAAGAAGCGAAGGCCCTGTGGCACGCGGCTCCCGGCGGCGTCCGCTCCTCCACCGCGTTCTCCCAGTCGAACGAGTGGACCTCCCTGGACACCGACGTCGCGGAAGGCTGCATCCGCTCCGTGGAACACGCGTACTCCAAGGACGGCGGGCTGGCCGTGCTCCGCGGCAACGTGGCCATCGACGGCGCCGTGGTGAAGACCGCCGGCGTGGACGAGTCGATCTGGACCTTCTCCGGCCCGGCCGTGGTGTGCGAGTCCCAGGACGAGGCCGTGGAAAAGATCCTGAACAAGACCGTCAAGGAAGGCGACGTAGTGGTCATCCGCTACGAAGGCCCCCGTGGCGGTCCGGGCATGCAGGAAATGCTCTACCCGACGTCGTTCCTCAAGGGCCGCGGCCTGGGCAAGAAGTGCGCCCTGATTACGGACGGCCGCTTCTCCGGCGGCACCTCCGGCCTCTCGATCGGCCACATCTCCCCGGAGGCCGCCTCCGGCGGCACTATCGCCCTGGTGGAGAACGGCGACATCATCAGCATCAACATCTCTCAGCGCTCAATGCAGCTGGAGGTCTCCGACGAGGTCCTTGCCGAGCGTCGCGAGAAACTGGAAGCCAATGGCGGTTACAAGGCCAAGAACCGGGACCGCCTGGTGTCCCCGGCCCTGCGCGCCTACGCCGCCATGGCTCTGTCTGCAGACAAGGGTGCGGTGCGGGATGTCTCGCTGGTGGAGAACCTCGTTTAGGCCCTCCTGGGTTCTGGGGCGTCTTTACGGCTGGAAAGGTTGGCTAGTGTGGAAGCGCGCGAAGCCGGCGTGGAGGTCGTGGACGATGACGGATCCGGTCCACGGGCACCTGAACCTCGCCGCGGGCATGCCCGAAGCATTGCCTGCGCTGGAATTCCTTGTGAAATGGGCTGGCTTCGGCCAAGGGGCGGTGAGCCTCGGCGTGAAGCGCCCGAAGCGCGCTTGCCTTGCGGGGGTCCTTTAGGAGTGGGCGATGTCCGCCGGGGGGCCCAACGGAGCGTTGCCCGCTCCGCCCTGGTTGCTTGACCAAATCTGGCCCATTTCTTCGGTGGACTGCTCCACAATCCTGCTCATCGCCGCGTGCGCTGCGCCCGCCTCGCCGCGCTGGATCGCGCTGGCCAGATCCACATGCAGCTGCAGGGCCTCGTGGTGCGGCAGGTGGGGCATCAGGCCATGCTCTGTCCGGCCCGTGAGGACCTCTGCCACAAGGTTTTGCAGCTGGGAAAACATTGCATTGCCGGAAGCTTTGAGTATTGCGGCATGGAACTCCACGTCCAGCCGGAGGAATTCCTCCTGGTCTCCGCGCTGGCCGGCGGCCCACAGCCTGGCCGCGAGGGAGACGAGCTCGCTGCCGGCATCCCAGGAGGCCCGTTCGGCGGCGAGGCGTGCAGCCTGCGGCTCGATGGCTCCGCGAAGTTCATTAAGGGACTGCAACTGCTCCAGCCGGCGGGCGGAAGCAAGGCGCCAGCGGATCACTTGCGGATCGTAGAGATTCCAGCACTCCTCAGGCTGCACAACTGTCCCAAACCGCCGCCGGGATTCCAGCATGCCCTTTGATGACAGCACCCTGGCCGCTTCACGGACCACGGACCGGGATACGTTGTGCTGCCCCTCCAGCTCATCAAGCCGCAGGACGGAATGCGGGGCCCAGCGCCCATCGGCAATGCCGAGCCCCAGGCTTTCGACCAGCGCGGCATGCAGGTCGGTAGGAGACTCCGCCTTTGGGGTTTTCATAAATAAATCATACGGCTCACTGGCAAGGGGTTGTCTAAGTCTGCCTTATTTCCATATGATCGCTTCCAAGGCAGATGTAAAGATGCATTTGTAGGGCGGCTGGACAGTGATGTCAGTCCTCAGAAAGCAAAGGGAGTCGTAATGAAGCGACGTTCAATCGTGAAGTACGCGGCAGTCGCCGCAGCACTTTCGCTGGGGCTGACCGCCTGCAGCGGGGGCGGCGGCAGCACGGACGCCAAGGAATCAGGCACGGTGCGGGTGACGCTGGCCAACCACGTCTGGACCGAAGGCATCAAGGCAGCCATTCCCGACTTTGAGAAGTCCAGCGGGCTCAAGGTGGAACTTACCCAGCTCGGCGAAGACCAGCTCTCGGACCAGTACAACGTCAAGCTCAACGCGGGCAGCGATGAGATCGACGTGATGATGTACCGCCCGCTCCAGGAAGGCAAGGCATTCGCCAAGAACGGCTACCTTGCCGACCTGACCGAAAAGGTGTCCTCCGATTCCGGTTGGGACTGGAAGGACTACCAGGAAGGCCCGGTCAAGGCCACCACCGCCGACGGCAAGGTCGTCGGCGTTCCGATCATCACCGAGCGCGAGGTCCTCTACTACCGCAAGGATCTGCTGCAGGCCGCCGGCCTCCAGGTTCCCAAGACGATGGAGGAGCTCGAAGCGGCAGCCAAGGCCATCAAGGCGTCCAACCCCGACATTGCCGGCTTCGTGGCCCGCACCGGCAAGTCCGCGGCCGTCACCCAGTTCTCCAGCTTCCTTTACAGCTTCGGTGGCGACTTTACGGACGCCAGCGGAAAGTCTGCAGTCAACTCGGATGCAGCGAAGAAGGCCTACGGGTACTACGGCGGCCTGATCAGGAACTACGGCCCCGCCAATGTCAGCACCGACATGAGCTGGCCCGAGGCGATGGCAATCTTCACCCAGGGCAAGGCCGCCTTCTACACTGAGGCGGACTCGCTCTACAAGAACGCCACTGACCCGGCCAAGTCCAAGGTTGCGGACAAGGTCGGGTTCGCGCCACTGCCCGCAGGTCCTGCAGGGTCCAAGCCCTACAACATCCCGTCCTGGGGCCTTGCCGTCAACGAGGCGTCCAGCAACCAGGACAACGCGTGGAAATTCATCCAGTGGGCCACGGGCAAGGAACGCACCCTGGCCGCGCAGAAGGCCGGTGTCCCCGGACCCAGGACTTCCGTCTGGTCCAACGCCGAGGGAACCTCCACCTACCCCAAGGACCTCGCCGAAGCCATCGCCGTCAGCGCGAAAAACGGTGTTGGCCACGACCGTCCCCAGGTTGTCACCGTGGGCAAGGCCAGGGAAATCGTGGGCGAGCCCATCGTAGCCAGCATCACCGGCGCCGACCCCGCCGCCGCGGCTGACTCAGCCCACGAAGCCTTCCAGAAGTTCCTGGACGGCGAAAAGAAGTAACGCAGCAGGCGCCTGCGTGCGCCACAGCCCGGCGGGACGGCAGACCCTGTCGCCGTCCCGCCGCGGACCGCTCCCCCCCAACTCCTTAGGTGAACCATGTCCGTAACGAACGCTCCCCGCAGCGCTCCCGCCCGCAGCGCCGGCCGCCCTCCCAGCCTTGGGGGGAACATCTCCGCCTGGTCCAACCGGCACCGCAAATGGCTCTTTGCGGCCCCCGCGATGATCTTCGTCGGCGTTCTGATTGTCTTCCCGCTGGTGTGGACCCTGTACCTGAGCCTCACCGATTCGCAGGGCTCGGTGCGCGCCGCCACGGAGTTCATCGGCCTTCAGAACTACCTCACTGTCCTCACTGACACCGAACGCTTCTGGCCTGCAGTGGGCCGCACGCTGACCTTCACGGGTGTCGCGCTGGTCTGCGAGGTTGTGCTCGGCATGGGCATCGCTCTGCTCCTATGGCGTCCCTTCCGCGGTGAAAAGTGGGTCCGCGTGGCCATCCTGCTTCCGCTGGTGGCCACCCCGGTTGCCGTCGGCATGATGTGGCGGCTGATCTTCGATCCCAACATCGGCTTCGCCAACCAGTTGCTGGGAATGGTCGGCATTCCGCCGCAGCCCTGGCTTTCCGGCCAGGACACGGCCCTGGGCACAACCATCTTCATGGACGTCTGGCAGTGGACCCCCATGGTGGTGCTGATCCTCCTGGCCGGGCTGACGTCCCTCTCCGATGAACCTGACGAGGCTGCCCGGGTGGATGGCGCGAACGCCTTCCAGCGCTTCTTCTACATCACGCTGCCCCTCATGATGCCCACCGTGATCGTTGCCATCCTGCTCCGCGGCATCGACGCCCTGAAGACCTTCGACATCCTGTACGCCACCAAGGGCAAAGGCGGCGGCTCCTTCAACGAAGTGGAAACCCTGAACGTCTATGCCTACGGACTGAGCTTCGACTACAACCAGTACGGGCTGTCCTCCGCCGTCTTGATCCTGTTCTTCATGATCATCATCGGCTCCATGTGGCTGCTGACCATGCGCAAGAAAGCGGTAAGCAAATGACCGTCCTGACCCCAACCCAAACAGCCGGAAAGCCCCAGGTGCTTCACCGCCGCCGGAAGCCCCTGTCCGTCAGGCTCTACAAGGTCTTCCGGGTTGCAGCCCTCATTGCCGTGGTGGTGTTCCTCCTCGCCCCGCTGTTCTGGATGTTCCTTGCCTCCCTCAAGACCAACGTGGACATCTATGACACCGGCAAGGCCCTGTTTTTCACGCCCACCGGCGAGAACTACGCCAACGTCCTGCAGCGGAACAACTACTTCGTCTTCATTTTCAACAGCTTCTGGGTGGCCTTCGTTTCCACCGCACTGTCCATTGTGCTCGGAGTGCCTGCCGCATACGCGATGAGCCGCTTCACGATGCACCGCTCCGCCCTCGTGGTCCTGATGGCCCGCGTGATTCCCGGCGTGTCACTGCTGGTGCCCTGGTACTACGTGTTCTCCAACCTGCGGATGGTGGGCCGTTTCGAGGTGCTTATCCTCAGCCACATGTTCGTTGCCCTGCCGCTGATCGTCTACATCATGATGAGCTACTTCGATTCACTGCCGTTGGAGCTGGAGGAGTCCGCCCAGGTGGACGGCCTCACCCCGATCGGCGCGTTCCGCCTCATCACGCTGCCGCTGTCCGTCGCGGGGATCGCCACGGCCGGGATCCTCTCGTTCATCTTTTCCTGGAACAACTTCATGTTCGCACTGGTGCTCTCCGGCTCCAGCACCAAGACGCTGCCCGTGGCCATCTTCGACTTTGTGTCCTACGCCAGCATCGACTGGGGCGGGCTGATGGCTGCTGCCACCGTGGTCACCATCCCGATCATGATCATTGCGCTCTTCACGCAGAAGTACATCGTTTCCGGCCTCACCGCCGGCGCGACCAAGGGCTAGGGAACAGATGACGTTCATCAGCAGGATTGAAACCTTCCTCGTCGCGCCGCGCTGGCTCTTCGTCCGGATCGAGACGGACAGCGGAATTGTCGGCTGGGGAGAGGCAACATGCGAAGGCCGCAGCGAGACGGTGCGCACCGCCGTCGAGCAGCTCGCCGAACTCCTGATCGGCAACGACGCACTGCGGATCGAGGACCACTGGCAGGTGATGACCAAAGGGTCCTTCTACCGCGGCGGCCCCATCCTCGCCAGCGCCGTCTCGGGCCTGGACCAGGCGCTCTGGGATATCGCCGGCAAGCACTTCAACACCCCCGTGCACCAGCTGCTGGGCGGCCACGTCCGGGACCGCATCCGAATGTACGGGTGGGTGGGCGGCGACGAACCCAACGAGGTGGCCGACCAGATCAGTGCCCAGCTGGAGGTGGGCCTCACCGCGGTGAAGATGAATGCCAGCGGCCGGATGAGCCCGATCGCCTCGGTGGCCGAGCTAGACGGCGTTGTCCGCCGGGTGGCCGCCGCCCGCGAAGTCCTGGGTGAGCACCGGGACGTTGCAGTGGACTTCCACGGCCGCTTCAGCCTCGCCAACGCCCGCCGCGTGGCGCCGCTGCTGGAACCGTACCGGCCTTTCTTCCTCGAAGAGCCCGTGGTCCCCGAGAACACGCACCTGCTGCGCGAGTTCACGTCGTCCACTACCACGCCGGTCTCCTCGGGCGAGCGGCTCTACAGCCGGCAGGAATTCCTGCCGGCGCTGCAGGCCGGCATCGCCGTGGCCCAGCCGGACCTCTCCCACGCGGGCGGCATCACGGAGGTCCGCAAGATCGCCTCGCTTGCCGAGGTCTATGAAGTCCAGCTGGCGCCGCACTGCCCGTTGGGCCCGCTGGCACTCGCCGCATGCCTCCAGGTGGGCTTCGCGACACCCAACTTCCTGATCCAGGAACAGAGCATCGGCATCCACTACAACAAGGGTGCCGAGGTCCTGGACTACGTGGTGGACAAAACGCCACTGAAGTTTGTGGACGGCCACATCGAGCGGCTCACCGGACCCGGCCTGGGCATTGAGATCGACGAAGCCGTGGTCCGGGCCGCGGACAAGCGCGGACACGCCTGGCGGGGCCCGGTCTGGCGGCAGCCGGACGGCGCGTTCGCAGAATGGTGACGGCCCGGACTGCGGGCACGGACACGGACACCCCTCAAAAGGAGAATCCCGGCATGGAAAACACCCTGACCCCCGAGGCCCTGCTGGCCGGGGTGCGCCAGGCCAGGCTGGTGGCGATCGTGCGCGGCACGGACGGCGCGGCCACGGGGAGGGCGGCCCTCGCTGCGATGGAGGAAGGCTTCAAGTACGTTGAAATCGCCCTGACGACGCCGGGAGCGCTCACCGCGATCAGCCAGGTTCGCGCCGCTGCACCCGCCGGGTGCTTCGTGGGCGCCGGGACCGTGCTGACAAAGCAGGACGCGGAAAACGTCGAGTCGGCGGGCGGCCAGTTTGTGGTCACCCCGTCACTCGCCCCCTCCATTGAGGCGGCGGCCGGGCGGGGGATCGCCGTCCTGGCCGGGGCCCTCACTCCGAGCGAGGCATTCGAGGCGATGAACCGCGGCGCCACGGCAGTCAAGCTTTTTCCCGCCTCCATCGGCGGGCCCGGTTACCTCAAGGCGCTGCGCGATCCGTTCCCGGACATCCCGTTCATCGCAGTGGGCGGCGTCGGGCTCGGGGAAGCCGCCGGGTACTGGGGAGCCGGGGCCATCGCGGTCGGGCTGGGAGGGCCGCTGTTCGGCGATGCCGGATCCGGGGGCGACCTTGCGCCGATGCGCGGACGCGCGCGCCGCTTTGTTGCCCTTGCCGCGGAGTACAACGGCCGGGCCGCCGAGGGCCTGCGGTGACTGCCGCCGTCGAACGGCCTTCCGTGGACCTCCTGACCTTCGGCGAGTCCATGGTCTCCCTGCGCTCCGCCGGGCCGCTGTCCGCCGGCGGCGCCCTGACCATGCACGTTGCCGGCGCCGAGTCGAACGTGGCCGTCGGCCTTGCACGGCTCGGGCACAGCGTCACCTGGGCCGGCGTGGTGGGTGCCGATCCGCACGGCGAGTTCATCCTCCGCCAGCTCCGTGCCGAGGGGGTCCGGCTGGAGCACCGCGAGGTCGCTGCCCGACGGACCGGGGTGATGTTCCTTGAACAACGCACGGCCGACGTGACCCGCGCCTTCTACTACCGCTCCGGCTCGGCAGGGTCAACGCTGTGCCCGGAGGACGTGGAACAGGCCCTCAGCACGGGCGCCCGCATCCTCCACCTGACCGGCATCACGGCCGCCCTCAGCCTGGAGTCACGGAAGGCAGTGGAATATGCTGCCGAACAAGCCGCCGGCGCCGGTGCAGTGGTGTCCTTCGACGTCAACTACCGCAGCAAGCTCTGGTCCCGGGAAGAGGCGCGGAAAGTGCTGGCACCGCTGGTGCGGCACGCCGGCATCCTGATCGCTTCCGACGACGAACTTGGCCTGGTTGCCGCCGCACCGGACAGTGCACCAGGGACCGGTGAATCGGCGATGGTTGCCGAAATCCTTGGGCTAGGAGTCCGCGAAGTTGTGGTCAAGCGGGGCGCGGCCGGCGCCAGCGTCCACACCCCGGAGGGCCGGTGGGACGCCCCGGCCGTCCCGGTGACCAGCATCGACACGGTGGGAGCCGGCGACGCCTTCACCGCCGGCTACCTGTCCGCCCTGCTTGACGGCGCCGACGTGGCCGGCCGCCTGCAGCGCGGCGTGCTCACCGGAGCCTTCGCCGTCAGCACTGCGGGCGACTGGGAAGGCCTTCCCGGCCGTGCGGAGCTCGCCCTGCTGGGAACCACTCCCAGCGGAGCCACGCAACGTTGACCCCTTCGCGGTCCACCCCTGCCCGCTTAACCCGCCGCTTTATCGATTAAGAAAGCCTGGATCTTTTGTGAAAATCATTGCTGCTGATGTGTTTGTGACCAGTCCCTCCCGTAATTTCGTGACGCTTCGGATTACTACGGAGGATGGTGTGACCGGTATTGGTGATGCGACGCTGAACGGGCGTGAGCTCGCCGTCGCCGCCTATCTCAAAGAACACGTTGCGCAGTTGCTGATCGGGAAGGATCCGCACCGGATCGAGGATACGTGGCAGTTTCTGTATCGGTCGGCGTATTGGCGGCGGGGGCCGGTGACGATGGCGGCGATCGCGGCGGTGGATATGGCGTTGTGGGATATTAAGGGCAAGCTGGCGGGGATGCCGGTGTACCAATTGCTCGGGGGTGCGTCGCGGAACGGTTTGCGGGCGTACGGGCACGCGTCGGGCGCGGATTTGCCGTCGTTGTTTGATTCGGTGCGGGAGCATCTGGAGCTGGGGTATAAGTCGATCCGGATCCAGACCGCGGTGCCGGGGATCAAGGCCGTGTACGGGGTCGCCGCGCAGGCGCAGGCTTCGGGGGAGCGGTATGACTACGAGCCGGCCGGGCGGGGTGCGTTCCCGGTGGAGGAGGATTGGGATACCCGGGCGTATCTGCGGCACCTGCCTACCGTGTTTGAGGCGGTCCGGAATGAGTTCGGTCCGGAGATCCCGTTGCTGCATGACGGGCATCACAGGATGACGCCGATTCAGGCGGCGAAGCTGGGCAAGGCGCTGGAGCCTTATGATTTGTTCTGGTTGGAGGACTGCACTCCGGCGGAGAACCAGGAGGCGCTGCGCCTGGTCCGGCAGCACACCACCACGCCGCTGGCGATCGGTGAGATTTTCAACACCGTGTATGACTACCAGACGATCATCAAGGAACAGCTGATCGATTACGTCCGGGCCGCGTCCACGCATTTTGGGGGGATCTCCCCGTTGAAGAAGGTGATGGATTTCGCCGCGCAGTACCAGATCAAGTCCGGCTTCCATGGTCCTACGGACATTTCCCCGGTGGGGTTCGCGGCGCAGCTGCATGTGGGCCTGGCGATCCACAATTACGGGATCCAGGAGTACATGCAGCATTCGGACAAGACCAACGAGGTGTTCGGGCAGTCCATGACGTTCGTGGACGGCTACCTCCACCCCGGGGACAAGCCCGGCATCGGCGTCGAATTCAATGAAGAAGCGGCGGCGGCGTTCCCGTACCAGCAGGCCTACCTGCCCTACAACCGCCTCATCGACGGAACGGTCCACGACTGGTAGGCCTCACGCGCTGCCGGAGGCCGGTTATTACCGCGTGTCAGCCCGCTGGCCTTCTTTCCAGCCGGCCGGGGTGGAGGCAGTGCAGCGCCGGCCTCCACCGGACAAACCGCCCCTCTAGGACTCGCACTCCCGGCAGTACTTCTTGCCGTCCTTCTCCCTGGCGAGCTGGCTGCGGTGATGGACCAGGAAGCAGGACATGCAGGTGAATTCATCGGCCTGGACCGGCACCACATGGATCTGGAGCTCCTCGTTTGAGAGGTCCGCCCCGGGCAGCTCGAAACTGTCCGCGAGCTCCGCCTCGTCTACGTCGGCTATAGCCTCCCGTCGGCCCGACTTCTCGGTCTTCAGCTCCTCGAAGCCGGCGTTAGGCTCTTCCTCGGGCGTCACCCGTGGAGCGTCATAGTCAACTGACATCGATGTGTTCTCCTGTCGGCTGGAAGCAGTTTGTTCTGAACAGAGCAACAACATGAAGGCGGGCCGGGTTATTCCCGATGGTTAAATAGGTAGACTGATCTAACTACTTTTGACCCAAGGAGTCGCTTTGTCCCTCCCGCGAACCACCAGATCCGGCGCTCCCGTTGCCGCTTCGGGCGGACCAGCAGCCGCGAAGCCAGTTCGCGCCGGATCGACCAGGCATCCGGCCCGGGTGCTGCTGCTTGACGCTGCGGCCCGGCTCTTTTACGCCCGCGGTGTGGGGTCCACCGGCATCGATGCCATCACCGCTGAAGCCGGCGTGGCCAAGAAGAGCCTTTATAACAATTTCTCCTCGAAAGCGGAGCTGGTGGCGGCCTACCTGGAAGCCCGGCACGATGAATGGCTTGGCATGTACCGCCGGCGGCTGGAAACCGCGAAGACTCCGCAGGAACGGGTACTGGCCGTCTTTGACGCGTACATGGACCATGCGAATTTCGCCTACCAGGACGGGTTCAGGGGATGCGGGCTGCTCAATGCGGCAGCGGAACTTCCCGCGGGGGCGGCCGGGCGGGTGGCGGTCCGGGAGCACAAGGAGGAGGTTGAGGAACTGCTGGCCGGGCACGTCGCCGAACTCCTGCCGGGGCAGGATGAGCGCACCGCCGGACTGGCCCGGCACCTGGCTTTCCTGCTTGAGGGTGCCATGGCAAGGGCAGGGCTGGAGGGGGATGACCAACGACTGAAGGACGGCCGGACCATCGCTGCCCGGCTGTTGGAGGGGCTGTGAACCCGGGCGCCGGAAATTTCAAGGTGACGCTCTGGGGCGCTTTGTGCGTTGCGGCCGCATCCGTGCTGTGGGGAACCACGGGCACGGCTGCCACCTTCGCCCCGTCGCTGAGTCCGTTGGCCGTTGGGGCGGTGGCCATGGGAATCGGCGGGCTGCTCCAGGCCCTTTACGCCGTCGGTGCCATCGCCGGGCAGTGGCCGGGCCTGCTGGACCGCTGGCGCCTGGTGTCCTTGGGTGCAGCGGCGGTGGCCGTCTATCCCCTCGCCTTCTACAGCTCGATGCGTCTTTCGGGGGTAGCAGTGGGAACTGTGGTTTCCATTGGCTCGGCGCCGGTGGCGGCCGCCCTCATTGAGCGTTTCGCGGACGGAAAGCCGCTCACCCGGAGGTGGCTGGCCGGAGCTTTCCTGGGTGTCACGGGCGCAGCACTGTTGTCCTTCGCCGGGCAGGGGCACGGGCAGGCCGCCGGCTCCGGTTCCCCCGGCGGGTCATGGACGCCATTGGCGGGAATAGCCCTGGGCCTGGTGGCCGGTGCCACGTATGCCGTGTATTCCTGGGCAGCCCACCGCCTTATCGGCGGCGGCCTGTCCTCGCGGGCTGCCATGGGAACTGTCTTTGGCCTCGGTGGGCTCCTGCTGATGCCCGTGCTCGCGGTCACCGGTGCGCCCCTGCTGGAATCCTGGACCAATTTCTCGGTGGGGGCCTACATGGCACTGGTTCCGATGTTTGCCGGCTATGTCCTGTTCGGCTGGGGCCTGGCCAGGATCCGGGCCAGCACTGCCACCGGCATCTCCCTGCTGGAAACGGTGGTGGCGGCGGTCCTGGCAGTGCTGGTGGTGGGTGAACGCCTGCCCCTCCATGGTTGGCTTGGCGCCGCCGTCGTGATTTTCAGCCTCTTCATCCTGACGCCCCGGAGGCCGGCCGCTGGTCCGGCGGCGGGGCCGCTACCGCCGTCGTAGTTCCGCGAACTCAATGGACGGGACGATTGCGCCGGCGTCCCGCTCCACGAAGTTGGTTCCGGGCGGCACCACGTCGTCGATGGCATCCAGAACTGATTCGCTGAGCTGGACGTCCGCTGCCCGCAGGTACGCCTGCAGGTGTTCCTCGCTGCGGGGCCCGATGATGACGCTGCTGATGGCGGGGTGGCTGAGGGCGAAGCCGATGGCAAGGTCCACCAGCGAAAGCTCCAGCTTGTCCGCCAGGCGGGCCAGGGCGTCCGCGGCGTGGAGCTTCCGTTCGCTGGAGGGGCCGGAGATGTCGTACCGGCCCGGAAGCGAATGCACCCGGGTGGGCGCCTTGCTTGCCTCGAGCGTGAAGTCGCCGGACAGCCAGCCGCCGGCGAGCGGCCCGTAGGCCAGGACACCAAGCCCGTACTGCTGGGCGATAGGGAAGACGTCGCGCTCGTTGCCGCGCACCAGCATGGAGTACGGCACCTGGTTTCCCAGCGGCGGGATGAGGTGGTTGGTGGTGGCCAGCCACTGTGCCTCCACAAGCTGGGCCGGGGTGAAGACGGACGTGCCGTAGTAGAGGATCTTGCCCTGGCGGATGAGGTCGTTGAGGGTGGTGATGGTTTCCAGGACATCGGTGTTGTAGTCCGGCCGGTGTGCCTGGTAGAGGTCGATCCGGTCTGTCTGGAGCCGGCGGAGGCTGCCCTCCACTGCCTGGGTGATCCAGCGGCGGGAGTTTCCGGAGTGGGCGGGGTTGGCGCTCATCTGCCCATGGAACTTGGTGGCGAGGAAGACGTCGTCGCGCCGTCCGCGCAGCGCCCGGCCCACCACCTGTTCCGACTCGCCCTGCGAGTAGACATCGGCGGTGTCGACGGCCGTGATCCCGGCGTCCAGCGCCGCCTGGATGATCCGGATGCCCTCATCGGCGCCGGTGGGGGCGCCGTGCGGGCCGCCGTTGCCCTCGCCAAAATTCATGGTGCCCAAAGTGAGCGGGCTGACCGGGGCTCCCGACCGCCCGAATACCCGCAGTTCGCTGAGGCTCATCCCCGGTTCCTCCCGTTGCGTTGCCACTGATGCCTTCGATCGTCATGAGGCTACACAGCTTCACCAGGAGGCGGCAGGTGTATGCCTTAGTCCTTCGCTTTTCTTCGCACGGAGTAACGCAGGAGCGCCGGCGTGACGAATTGTGGCGGGCGTTTTCCCCGTGGCTTCGCCTATATTGAGGGATGGGCACTACCCGCGATGACGAACAATTCATTAGGTTGCACGACCTGATCATTGGCAGCCCTAATGTGAACGACTTCCTCACGGAGCTGTCCGGACTGGCAGCATCCGCCCTGAGTGAGTCGGTGGGTTCGCTGGTAGAATGCGGTGTGACACTGCGGCGGCGTAAGCGCAGCATCACGGTGGCGGGCAGCAGTGACCGGGCCAGGGAACTGGACAGGCTGGAGCAGGTTCTTGGTGACGGCCCGTGCCTGGCATCGCTGCAAACCATGCGGCCTGTTGTCCTGGCTGACGTGGAAACAGATACCCGCTGGCCGGAGTTCCAAAAGATTTTGGCTACCAGCGGCTGCCGGAGCGTGCTGGGCGTACCTCTCGCCCTCGATGACAGCCAGGCGGCTGCCCTGAACTTCTTCTCCTCGGAACCCGGCGTCTTCACCAGCGCCGTCATCAGCAAGGCACAGGGCTTTGCTGACCAGGCCCGGCGGGCGCTCCAGCTGGCCCTGCAGATCGCGGACGCGCGGAACTTGGCTGACGACCTTTCCGCCGCCCTGCAGAACCGCACCACCATTGACTTGGCATGCGGTGTGATCATGGCCCAGAACCGTTGTTCGCAGGAAGAAGCCATGGCCCTGCTCACCAAGGCGTCCAGCCACCGGAACCAGAAGCTGAGGGACCTTGCGGCGGAAGTCCTGAGCCGGGTGAGCTCGGGCCCGGTCAGCACACACTTTGATCCGTAGCCCCGCGAGCTCTCAACGTATACAGCCTGCAAGGGGCAGCCACTGTGGAGGCGCCTGCCCGGGCAGCTCCACCCTGGCGGTGGTTCCGGTGGGGACTTCGATTTCCACTGCGTGTCCCGCCGGTTTCGTCTGGGCGCCGCCCTGCAATAATCTGAACCAACGGTTGTGCGCGGGGGTGCAGGCGCCCCGGTACAACAGGCAGCAACAGGCAGCACTGTAAGTTCGGGCCACATCACACCAGACGAGGCGGACACGCATGACGGCTTCAGACCAGCAGCACTCATATCCTCCAGGGATGCCAACTGATCCTCCGGGCCCCCTGCCTGCTGCGGGGGAAGCTGCTGCCGGCGGGGCCGTCGACCCCCACCTGCTCCAGAAGCTCGCGGACGCCCATGGTGTGGGCACTTCCTTCCAGGGCTGGGTCGGGCTTCCGCACACTGTGGCCGAAAGTACCCTGATCAAGGTCCTGGCTGCCCTGGGCGTGAAGGCGGACACCAACCCGGCGATTGAGGCCGCGCTGGCGGAAGCGGAACTGGCGCCGTGGCGGCGGATGCTGCCTCCCGCCGTCGTCATCCAGCATGGCGAGCCGGCGCTGGTCCCGGTCCATGTGCCCGACGGTGCCGCTGTCCGGCTGGGCATTGCCCTCGAGGACGGTGCAGGCACCGTGGACGCTGTCCAGCAGGACGTTTGGGAACAGCCTGTGGATGTGGACGGCGTGTCCACCGGCCGTGCCACGTTCGCCCTCCCGCAGGACCTGCCGCTTGGCTGGCACACCCTGACCGCCGAGTCCGGCGGCGCCACCGCCACGGCCACCCTGGTAGTGACGCCGCGCCAGCTGACAACCGCCACGCCCCTCGAACAACGCCGCGGCTGGGGGCTTGCCACGCAGCTCTATTCCGTGCGCTCCAAACGGTCCTGGGGCATTGGCGACTTCGCCGACCTGGCTGACCTTGCTGCCATCAGCGGTGAGCGGGGGGCCGACTACGTGCTGGTCAACCCGCTCCATGCGGCCGAACCGGTGCCGCCGGTGCAAGCGTCCCCGTATTCGCCGTCCACGCGCCGGTTCTTCAACCCGCTCTACATCCGCATCGAAGCCATTCCCGAGCTGGCCTACCTGAAGCCGCGCAGGCGGGCCGCGGTTGAAAAGCTTCGGGAGGAAGTCGCCGGGCTCAACAAGGAGGCCGGCCGGCTGGACCGGGACGCCGTCTATGCCGCCAAACTCCAGGCCCTGGAAATGCTCTACCACGCCCGCCGGTCCCCGGCCCGGCAGGCCGCATTTGACGAGTTCTGCCGGATCTCCGGGACCGGGCTGGACGATTTCGCGCTCTGGTCCGCCATCCGCGAAGACGTCGCGCCGGACGATCCCCTGTGGACGGATCCGGCCACTTCCCTGGGCACACCGCAGGCTGAAGCACTGCGCGAAAAGCTTGCGGACAGGATCGGATTCCACCGCTGGCTGCAGTGGATCTGCGATGAGCAGCTCGAGGAGGCCCAGAAGGCGGCCCTGCGTTCCGGAATGCGCCTGGGCGTGGTGCACGACCTCGCCGTCGGCGTGGACCACAGCAGCGCCGATGCCTGGACGCTCCGCCACGTGCTGGCTCCCGGCACAAGCGTGGGCGCACCGCCGGACATGTACAACCAGCAGGGCCAGGACTGGGGGCAGCCGCCGTGGCATCCCGCCCGCCTGGCCGAAGCCGGCTACATTCCGTTCCGGAACATGCTGGCCACCGTTCTGCGGCACGCCGGCGGCATCCGCGTGGACCACATCCTTGGCCTTTTCCGGCTCTGGTGGATCCCGGTGGGAAACGCCCCCGGTGACGGCGCCTACGTCCGCTACGACCATGAGGCGCTGATCGGCATCCTCGCCCTGGAGGCCCAGCGCGCCGGCGCCGTGGTAATCGGCGAGGACCTGGGCACCTTCGAACCGTGGGTGCGTGACTACCTTGCCGCCCGCGGCATCCTGGGAACGTCCATCCTTTGGTTTGAGTACGACGGCGATTCCCCCCTTGCGCCGGAAAAGTACCGGACGCAGGCACTTTCCAGCGTCAACACCCACGACCTTCCGCCCACGGCCGGCTACCTGGCCGGTGACCACGTGGCGCTCCGCAGCGGGCTGGGCCTCCTGGAGCGGTCCGAGGCGGAGGAGCGGGCCGAGCACCACGCCTCACTGGAGAAGATGCTGGCCCTGGTACGGGAGCGTGGCTACCTGCCGGGTGGCACGGGCTCCCTGGCGGAAACCGAGGAACAGACCATCGAGGCACTGCATCTCCTGCTCACCCAGACGCCGTCGATCCTGCTGGGCGTTGCCCTCGTGGACGCCGTGGGGGAGCGCCGCGTCCAGAACCAGCCCGGCACCACCGAGGCCCTGTACCCCAACTGGCAGGTTCCGCTGGGCGGGCCTGACGGCAAGCCGGTATTCCTTGACGACCTTCCCGCCAACGCGCGGTTCAACTCGCTGCTCGCAGCGGTGGACGGTGCGCTGCGCAGCTAAACGCCACGTGGGCCCACACCCGCAGGGTTCCCTGGCCGAGCTTGCGAGGCTAGGGCGCGGGTGGGGAGGGTCACTTCCCGCCCATCCAAAGCTCTGGATTGGACGGGAAGTGACCCCGCGATTTCTGCCCTGGCGGAACGGCTCCGCTAGCTAGCCGTAATCAGGTGGCTGAAGTGGTCGTAGCGGAAGGTGACCGGGCCGCCGTCGTGCTTGTATGCGATGTTGCCGCCCGGGGAACTCCCTCCCGCGCCGTAGCTGACGTTCCAGGACCGGTCCAGGGCGGCCTTGAACTCGTACGTGCCCGCGGGCAGGTTCGGCACTGCCAGCTTCCAGACGAGTCCTGCCGGGTCCAGCACCAGCTGCGCCTGGTCGCAGGCCGGATCCCAGTCCTTGATGCAGCCCAGCTCGCTGTTCATGCTCCCCGCAGCCGCAACGGCGCCGGGCTGCTGGGAGGCGTACACGGCCGTGATCACGTGCGTGCTGTTGTCATAGCGGAACGTCACGGGGCCGCCCGGATGGTCCAGGGCGATGTTCGGCCCGTTGAGCTTGCCGCCGGCGCCGTAGTTCTCCGCCCAGCCGCCGTTCAGCGCGGCCTTGTACTCGTACTGGCCGGCGGGCAGGTCCACCGTGAGCCGCCAGATCTTGTCGGCCGGGTCCAGTGTCATCTTTGCCTGGGAACAGGTGGGCTCCCAGGGCGCCGCGCAGCCCATGGCCGTGTTCAGGGATCCAACCACGGTCACTGAGCCGGGCTGCGGGGCATCTCCCACCGTGACGGTCCTGGCCTCGCTGGCCACGCTGAAACCGGGGCCGGTCATTGTGGCCCGGTATGCCACCTTGGTGCCGTCCTCAAGCCTCGAGATGTCGTCCGTGGCCGAGTAAACGGGTGAGGACCCGTCGGTGGCAACCGTGGTCCACTCGCCGCCGGCCACGCTGCGTTCGAAGGTAACCACGTGGCTGGCCTTCTCGGGATCGACCGTGGCGCTGAGCTCCACCGAGCCTTTCACGTTGCTGCCTTCCACCGGCTTCTGCAGCGTGATGACGGGCGCGGGAACGTTTGCCGTGCGGGACTCTGAAGTGGCGGTGTGCCCGCCGTTGTCCAGTACGGTGGCGCGGTACTCCATCGCTGTGCCGGCGTCGAAGGCCGCCACGTCGTGGAAGACCTGGTACGGGGCAGTGTCATCAGTGCCGATGGGCGTCCAGTCCCCGCCTGCCGCCCTGGCTTCGAAGGTGACCTCATAGAACGAGGAACCGCCGACGTCGGCCGTCACCTTGAGGCGCCCGTTGTCACCCTGCGCGGGTGCCGGGTCCTGGAGGACGACGGCGGGTGCTTCCTTGGAGTGCGGGATCCTGCCGGAGGACTGGTACACCACGGCGGAAAGCGGCGGGACGGTGACGGTCAGCCTGCCGTCCGCGGAAGTCTTCGCCTCGTCTGCGCCTTCGCCGTACATCCGCGTGTAGGTGCGCTTGGCAATGTAGGCGGGCACCTCTGCGGTCTGTGCCTGTTCGCTGTTATTCAGCGCCACCACGTACTCGCGCTGGTCCGCCGCATCCGTGCGGGAGAAGGCGTAGATGCCGGGTCCGTCGGAGGCATAGCGGTGCTGGTGGGCGCCGTCGCGCAGGGCCGGGTGCTCCTTGGTGAGTGCGGCGAGCTCGCTGATCTTGCTGTACAGCGGGTGCCCGGGGTTGAAGTTGTCCTCGGCGTGCGTGGCGTCGGTGCCCAGCAGGTCGTCGTCGAGGTATGCCTCCACTTTGCTGGGGAAGAGGGTCTGGCGTGCGTCCTGGTCACCGCCGGGGCCGGTGAAGCCCTGCTCGTCCCCGTAATAGATCACGGGGTTGCCGCGGGAGAAGTACATCAGTTCGTGGGCCAGCCGGTCGCGGGCCACCTTTTCGTCGTCCGTTGCTCCGGGGTTGTCCGCGGCGATGAAGCTGCCGATGCGGCCCATGTCGTGGTTTCCCAGGAAGGTGGGCAGCTGGTACACGTTCGAATCCGCATCCGTGTACCAGTCATCGCCCGCGAAGAAGGTCTCCAGGGCGCGGGTGTCCTGGCCCTTGGAGGCGAAGCTCCGCGCGGCCTCCTGGAACGGGAAGTCCAGGACAGCCTGCATCTGGTTGCGGGTGGTGAACTGGGAGGTGAAGCTCTTGGTGGTGTCGAAGACCTCGCCGAACATAAAGAACTCGTCCTTGCCCTGCTCCTTGGCGTAGTTGAGGACGTCCGGGCCGAATTCCTGCCAGAACTCGTTGTTGACGTGCTTCATGGTGTCGATCCGGAAGCCGTCCACGCCGAAGTCCCCGATCCAGGCCTTGTAGATGTCCTTCATGCCGCTGACCACTTTGGGGTGTTCGGTGAAGAGGTCATCCAGGCCGAAGAAGTCGCCGTAGTAGGCGTCCTCACCCGCGAAGGTTGTGTCGCCGCGGTTGTGGTACAGCGTGGGGTCGTTCAGCCAGGCGGGGACCTTCAGGTCCTGCTCTTCGGCTGTCAGTTCGGGGATGTAGGGGAAGGATTCCAGCGGGTCGAGTTGCGGGAAGCTGTCCGAGCCGGCGTAATCCCGGTCGTCGAACGCCACGCCATCCGCGCTCTTGTAGGGCACTTCATCTTTGGAGACGTATCCCTGGCGAGCGCCGTCCTTGTAGCTGATGACATCAGCCGTGTGGTTGGTGATGATATCGAAATACACCTTCATGCCGCGGCTGTGGGCCTCATCAATGAGGGCTTTGAGCTCGGCATTCGTGCCCAGGTGCGGATCGATCTGGGTAAAGTCGGTGATCCAGTAGCCGTGGTATCCGGCCGATCCGTCCTCTTTCTGCACCGCTTTGTTCTTGAAGCTGGGGGTGAGCCAGATGGAGGTGGTGCCGAGGCCCTGGATGTAGTCGATCTTGTCCAGGAGGCCCGCAAGGTCTCCGCCGTTGTAGAACCCCTTGTTCGTAGGGTCGAAGCCGGACACCATGGGATCGCTGCCCAGGCCGCCCTGGTCATTTGCCCTGCTTCCGTTGCTGAAGCGGTCCGCCATCACAAAGTAGAAGTTCTCATCCGTTACGGGGGCGCGGAGTGAGTGAAGGGCCGACGCCGACCCAGGGTCTTTGGGGCCAGGTGCAGCCTGGGCGGGAAGGACTGCCGCGGAGGCGGCGACGGCGGCTGCCAGCAGTCCGGCGGCAACAGCCCGGGCCGGCGCGGCCGGGGGTTTGGTGGATCCTGGAGACTTTCGGGCGCGTGGGGGCGCGCTGGGACGGGTGCGGAATATCAAGGCTGAGACCTTCCTGGGAGCGGCGCTGCTGTTCAGGCTTGCCGGCGGGAAACAGCCGGCGACTGCTGTGAGGGCTCACGGGTAAGCAAGCTTCCTTGTGAGCCACGGCACAACTGTAAGCGCTTGCACTGAATAACTCCAGTGTTTTGCCAATGGCGTCCGCGGTTCCGCTTGGCTTCAGCGTTTCCCGCCGGCCGCCCTTTGAATGTTCAGCCGGGCGGCGCCAAGGCGGGGACCAGGGCAGTCGGCGACCGGACCTGCACGTCGTTGATTATCCCGGTAGGAATGCCGGTCACGTCGTCCAGGGCGAGTGTTGCCACGTTGTCAGACCGCTCGTGGGCTACGTGCAGCCACGTTCCCCTGACCAGGTGGTGGCGCGGCCAGTTTCCGCCGGTGGGCGTGTCCTGCACCGGCATCAGCTCCGTCCCGCCGGATCCAACCTTGAGTGCACTGATGATATTGGAGCCGCGGACACCCACATATGCGAAACGGCCGCCCTGGCCAAGGCAGATCTCCGCGGCGGAGTCGCCCGGAGCCCAGCCGCCGGAGGTGGCCGGACCACGGAAGATCAGCTCGAATGTCCCCGCTTCAGGCCTCACGACGAACACTTCAACGGAGTACTCGGACACCACGAACACATTGCCGCTATGGTGCTGCACCACGTGGCGGGGACCGCTGCCGAACGGGAGGGCAACCTCATGGTCGGCCACCAGGCCGGTGCCCGGCACGTAGTTCCAGACCCGGAGGGTGTCGTGGCCAAGGTCCGTTGTCATGACGCGTCCGTCCGCCAGCATCAGGCTGGCATGGGCCCTGCTTTGCCGAGGTTCATCCGGGTTGAGGCTGGCGTGCGGATCCACCGATGGTGCCGCCGGGAAGCAGCCTGTCATCCCGCCGTCGTCATCCAATCCATAGAGCAGGACCTGGCCGTCGCCCCAGCAGGCGGACGTAAGGAAGCGGCCCAGGGGGTCCACTCCCACATGGCAAGCTGCCTGTCCGGCTGGTTGTGGATCGCCGAGCGGCTCCAGTCCAAAGTCCCCGGTGCGGCGGAAAGCCCGGACCGCCCCGCGGTGCTCGGCCGCCGCGTACACCACGGGCAAGGCGGGATGAACGGCAAGGAACGACGGCGAGTCCGCCTTCACCGCCGTCCCCAGCCATTCGAGGCTTCCGTCCCTGCGCGCAGCGAGGGCACCGATGCCATCGGCACGGCCGCCTCCATCGGCGGTGTAGGTACCGGTCCAAATGAGGTCGTTCCGGGCAGGCGGGGTCATAGGTCCATCCTGCCGACAAGCGCTGCCGTGCGGTGCAATTGGGGATTAGCATTGGACTCCATCCGGCCCAGGCCGGCTCGGCTTGTAGAAACACCCGGCCCACAGAAAGGTGTGCCCTTGCCAGTTTCCGGGACCTCCGCGCCCCACACGTTTGCCGCCATAGTTTCCGCGTTGCGGGCCGCCGGATGTGTTTTCGCCGAAGATGAGGCGGGGCTGCTCATCAGGGAGGCGCCCGGCCCTGCAGCACTCGCTGACTGGGTTGGCCGGCGCACATCCGGCGAGCCCCTGGAGTACATTCTTGGCTGGGCCGGCTTCGACGGAAACCGCATCGCTCTCGAGCCGGGGGTTTTTGTACCCCGGCGCCGGACCCAACTGTTGGTTGACGAGGCAGTGGGACTGCTGCAGTGCGGCCGGTTTCCCGCACCCCGCATTGTTGTTGACTTGTGCTGCGGATCGGGGGCAGTTGGGGCTGCAATTGCCCGACGGGTCCCGGGCGCCGAACTGCATGCGGCCGACGTTGACCCTGAGGCCGCGAAGTGCGCGCGCCGCAACGTGGGGCCGGTGGGCGGACGTGTGTACGAAGGGGACCTGTTCGCGGCGCTTCCGCCCGGGCTCCAGGGCCGGGTGCGCGTCCTGGCCGTGAATGCTCCCTATGTCCCCACGGATGCGATAAGGACCATGCCGCCGGAAGCCCGTCACTATGAATCACGGATAGCTCTCGACGGAGGCGCGGACGGGCTCCATTTTCATCGGCGCGTGGCCGCCGGGGCCCGGGACTGGCTTTCCTCCGAAGGGCATCTGCTCATTGAGACCAGTGAGCAGCAGGCTGAGGGAACTGCATCCGTTGTGGCCGCGGCAGGACTTGCCGTTCGGACAGTCCGCTCAGACGAACTCGACGGCACGGTGGTTATTGGCGCAGCTGTCGTTGGCAGTGCCCAGGCCACGGCTGTTCCTAACTCTCCTGTCCACTCCGCGCACCCTTGAATCCCTTATTCCCCCGACTGCGTCTTTGGGTCCCTCACTCCGGGGGTACTGCCGGCGGCGGGGGTGGTTTGAAGTACTGGTTTTGTTGGGGTTTTTGTTGGGGGTCGATGTGGGGCGGGGGTGTGAACCAGGGGGTGCCATGGCGGGTGGCGATGGTCCATTGCTCTTTGTGTATGAGGTGATGGTGGTGTGCGCAAAGGAGTGCGCCATTGTCCAGATTGGTGGGTCCGCCGCGTGACCAGTAGGTGATGTGGTGGGCTTCGCACCACGGCGCGGGGATGGTGCAGCCGGGGAAGGTGCAGCCTTGGTCGCGGGCGATAAGGGCGAGGCGTTGGGCCGCGGTGAAAAGGCGGGTTCTCCGGCCGAGGTCCAGGACCTCCCCGTCGGTGCCCATGAGGGCGGGGATGATCTCGGCGTCGCAGGCAATCTTGCGCAGGGCTTGGGCGGCGACGGGGCCAGTGAAGGCGAAGTTCCCCGTCCCTGACAACTGGCCCTTGCTTGACCCGCTGCCCGTCCCCGACAAATTTCGGGTTCCTGACGAGTTTTCCCAGCCCTGTAGGCGGCGTGATCCTCCAGCGGCCTCTGCGTCTGTTCCCCCTCCGGTTTCCGGGCCTGTTCCTGGGCCAGCCGGGCCAGCCGGGCTGGCGGGGAGGTGGGGGAGGAGGTCTTTGTAGTTGATGGTGGCGATGATTTGGGGCCGGTTGCCGCCGGTGGTTGGCAGGGTGTCGGTGGTGAGTCCTGCTTTGACGGTGCCGATGATGCCGTCGGGTTGTAGCTGGGGCCTGGTGCGCCGTTCCAGGTCCGGGCCGGTGTCCCCGCGGGTGTCGCTCCAGACGGCGTCCTGGCCGGCGCCGTTTCCCTCCAGGCCCACACTGTCTATAGCCACGGTACCCGGGTTGTGCGCAATCCCGGAGGCAATGCCGGCTGTGGTGCGGGGGTTGGTGGCGGCATTCATGGCGGTAAGGAGGTATTCGTATTGTTCAGTGGTGGCGAAGATTTCTAAGTGGTGCAGACCGTGGCGCGGCTTGCGGAGGAAGGCGCCTTGGGCGTGGCGGAGGGCTTCTTCGCTGGGTTCGGCTCCGTCAGCGTCGATGGCCTCAGTCCAGCGTTGGACAAGCCTGGCGAGGAAGTCGGGGTCGGCGGTAATTGCGGCGCTGGTGAGGTCCTTCTCGATCAGGTCCAGGGCGTCGGGTGTAATTAAGCGCTCAAGCCGGTCCAGTGCGGTGGCAATAATGGTGCCGGCGTAGGAGGACACCACCGGCGGGGAGGACTTGCCCTGTGCCGAGACGCGACCGGGTACAGGGGCGAGGGCGGTGGCAAGGTGTGGCCGTGCCGGTGGGAGGGGTTCACCTGTGAGGCTGGTGCCGGGCAAGGTCTGGCGGGCCAGGGCGAGGCGGCGGCGTGCTTCACGCAAGGGGATGCGGAGGCGGAGCCGGAGGAACTCAGCCGTGTTCCTGCACCCGTCATCGGCCGGCGAGGTCAGAATCCGCCTGGCGCTGCCCGCGCGGGTCTCCGTAGAGCCGGTCCCCGCAGGGCAGTTCCCCGCAGGGCAGTTCCCCGCGGGACTCTCCGCAGGGCCGTTCTCCGCAGGGCAGTCAGCCGGGGCGGCTGGTGCGGGCCAGTCCGCGTCGGTTTGGTACAGGGTTTCGACGCCGTTGTCCCAACCGGTGACCCACGAACGGGAGCGGGTGGAGCGCTCAGCTGCAGCGTCGGCGATCGCCTCCGTGCGCTTGCGGTCCACGGCACCGGCGGACAGCAGCTGAAGGTGCTCAATAGTCCGGGCAATGTCTTCAACCTGGCCCGCGAACCTGGACACCTCCACGTAGCTGGCCCTCCGCAAGGGGCCTGCGCTGTTTGCCACGACGGCGTTGAGCAGGTCGCCGAGTCCGGACAGCCCGACTGCCGACAATTCGTCCATGTCCATGTCCATGTCACCGTGGACCGGGAGCACCCCGGAACCGGAGGGAGACGCGGTGCTGTCTGCGGGCACCGCATGCAGGTGGCCGTGCCTAAGTGGAAGGGCATGGGAGGCCAGGGCGGCTAAACCGCCGAACTCCTCAAGGTGCTCCCCAATGGCCTCCATAGGACAACTCTGCCAAAGACCACTGACAAAAAACCGTGCTGGATCTGCTATGTGGAAAACGTGGCCGAGGTCCGCCACCCGAACAGTCCCGGGGCCGGGAAAGGGGGCACGCGGGCCAGTAATGTGGCTAAGACGCTGCTGGCCGCCGCGTCCCCCAAGGATCGCGACGGCCAGCAAAGCCATTCAGTTGTAGCACAGACCCGATGTTTTCCCGCTGTCAAGCGGACGCGGGGCCGTCACAGGCCGGACGGCGCGCCGGAACTAGGCCTTTGAATCGGTCTCGTCGGAGGTGCCGAGGTTCAGCGTTTCCGGGTGGGTGCTGTGCGCGGGGATGTGGTCCTCGCCAAGGTCGTCGCCGCTTGGGGTGCCCGAGGTACCTGGAACCGTGGTGCCGGGGGCACCGGCTGTCGTGCCGGCGTCGGAGGTTGTCTGCTTGGTGCCGTCGGAACCGGAGGAGCCTTCACGATGCACCGCTGAGCCGATCACCGTACCTGCCCGGCGTGCGGCCTCACTCAACTGGTCCGCGACCTCGGGAGCCTTTTCCTTAATGGCCTCCGTTGCAACCGCAACTTTGTCCTGCACAGGTTTACTGTCCCAGATGCCCGCAGCGCGTGCCTTGAGCTTGTCATAGGCGGCCCTGCCGGACCTCGACCCAAGCACGTAGCCTGCGGCAATACCAATGCCCAAAAGAAGTTTGTTTTTCACGATGAACTCCTGCTCACTGAGAAGGTTTCGCTTCCGGCCAGAGAGGCCGGGAGATAGGAAAACCGGCCCGGGGATGTTGTCCCCAGGCCGGTTTCCTGGCTTACGCGGCAGTTAGCCGCGAGCGCCACGCTTGGTGACCATGCCGTAAACCAGCAGCACGATAAGCGCGCCGCCGATGGCCAGCAGCCACGTCTGCAGGGAGAAGAACTCCTGCAGTCCGCTGCCAAAGATCATTCCGCCAATCCAGCCGCCGAGGAGTGCTCCAACGACGCCCAGGACGAGGGTGATGATCCAGCCGCCACCCTGCCGGCCCGGGAGGATCGCCTTAGCGATCGCACCAGCAATAAGTCCGAGAATCAGAAATGCAAGAAATCCCATTTTTCGTTCCTCTTCCTAAGTAAAGGAGGCCTCCGGATCCCGGAAGCACTTCATCCTTCTGGCTCAATAGTAATCATGCTTATTATCTATTTGCCAACCCCGGATTCACGGAAAAGTCCACTTCAGGCCCGTTTCAGTGCCCCGTCACGTCTGAATCGTTGCCCGCACCGGGACCTTCGTCCAGGACCGATAATTCCGCTAGATCCTGCGGATCCAGGGCGAAGTCGAAGATGTCCAGGTTTTCCCTCATCCGGTCCGGATTCGACGTTTTCGGAATCGTTACAATTCCGTTTTGAACATGCCAGCGAAGGACCAGTTGGCCGGGCGTTTTTCCGTGCTTTTCGGCAAGTTGGAAGAGGATGGGAGCGCCGAGCAGGCTGGCTCCGGCGCCCCCCAGCGGGCTGTAGGACTCCGTGACGATTCCGTGCTTCGCGTGGAATTCCCGCTCGGCCGCGCGCGTGACGGCCGGAGTCAGCTGGATCTGGTTGACGGCGGGGACCACGTCAGTGTCGGCCATCAGCCGTTCCAGGTGGGCGGGTTTGAAATTGGAGACGCCGATGGAGCGCACTTTTCCTTCCGCCTGGAGCCGCTCGAAGGTTTTCCACGTGGAGATGTACTCGTCCCGCGCGGGCAGGGGCCAGTGAATCAGCAGCAAGTCCACGTAATCCAGCCCCAGCCGCTTCAGTGACCCCTCCAGCCCTGCCACCGCCCTGTCGTTCCCCTGGAACTGGCCGTCCAGCTTGGTGGTGATGAACAGCTCGCCACGGTCCACGCCGCTGGCCCGGATGCCGTTGCCCACGCCCTGCTCGTTGCCGTATTTCACTGCGGTATCGATGTGCCGGTATCCGGCTTCCAAGGCCTGCACGACGGCGGTGGCCGCCTGGTCGTCGTCGAGCGGCCAGGTGCCAAGGCCCACTTGGGGGATGGAGTAGCCGTCATTGAGCTTGGTCAGCGGTGCAAGTGTCATTTCAACAGTCTCTCCCGGATCGGCCTGCCCGGCCTTTGAACGCCCGGGGAATATTGGAAAGCGGCGCTGCCCGCCTGCGTCAGGCGCCCTGCCTGGCCCAGCCGGTCAGCCGGTCGCTGAGGTCCATGAACTGCCGGTCCACCAGCTGGAGACCAGGATTCGCGTCATACCAGTCCACGATTTCCCGGGCGCCGTCGGAGAAGGGAATGGTGGCGCAGTAGCCGGGGACCAGGGACTTGATCTTGGTGTTGTCGAAAACCACCGAGTGGGAGCGGTCGCCCAGGAGGTTAGGTCCGAGTTCCGGGCTGTGTGCGGCGATGGTTTCCGAGGCAACGTGGACCAGTTCCGGGTCCGCCACACCGGCTGCACGGGCGAACAGCTGGTAGACCTGGTTCCAGGGCAGGTACTCGTCGGACGTGATGGTGTAGCTCTCGCCTACCGCCTGCGGCAGGCCGAGCAGCCCCACAAAAGCCTTGGCAAAGTCCATGCTGTGCGTCAGGGTCCACAGCGAGGTCCCGTCCCCGTGCACCATGACCGGCAGCCCCGCCCGCATCCGGTGGATGTCCGTCCAGCCGCCCACCATGGCGATCTTGGTGCGGTCATACGTGTGGGAAGGGCGCACCACGGTGAGCGGGAAATCCTGCTCTCTGTAGGCCTCGTAAAACAGTTCTTCGCAAGCGATCTTGTCCCGCGAATACTGCCAGAACGGGTTCTTCAGGGGCGTGGACTCGCGGATCGGAAGCCGGGTGGGCGGCTTCTGGTACGCAGAGGCGGAGCTGACGAACACGTACTGCCCCGTGCGGCCTGTAAACAGGTCCAGGGCGGCCTTGGCGTGGTCGGGGGTGTATGTGATGAAGTCCGCGACGGCATCGAAATCGCGTCCCCCCAACGCGTCACGGAGCGCGGAGGCGTCCCGGACGTCCGCGGTCAGGCTTTCGGCCCCTTCCGGGACCGGCCTTGTGGACCGGCCCCGGTTGAGGATGGTCAGCCGGTGCCCCAGCGCGACGGCGCGTTCTGCCGCCGCCGCGCTGATGACGCCGGTGCCGCCGAGGAAGAGGATGTTCCTCGGCGCAACCGTACCGGCTTCAGGGGTGGATGGGTTCACCATGCGTAGTCTTCCGGTGCCGTACGGTGGCCCGGGAAAATGTCGTCCAGCCGCTTGAGGGTGTCGGCGTCCAGGGCCACGTCCAATGCCCTGACGGCGGCGTCCAGCTGTTCCTGGGTGCGCGGTCCCACGATGGGTGCCGTGACGGCAGGCTGGTGCAGGAGCCAGGAAAGGGCGATGTCGCCCGGCTCGTGGCCCAGCTCATCGGCGAAATCCTCGTACTGCCGGATCTGGTCTTCGTGCTTCTTGAGCGTTTCGGCTGCACGGCCCTCGGTGCGCCGGACGCCGTCGCGCTCTTTCTTCAGCACCCCGCCCAGCAGCCCGCCCTGCAGCGGCGACCAGGGGATGAGCCCCAGCCCGTACTGCTGGGCCGCCGGGATCACTTCCAGCTCCACCTGGCGCATGAACAGGTTGTAGATGGACTGCTCGCTCACCAGGCCGGTGTAGTTGCGCCGCCTGGCCGCCTCCTGGGCCTGGGCAATGTGCCAACCGGCGAAGTTGCTGCTGCCCGAGTAGAGGATCTTCCCTTGCTGGACAGCCACTTCGATGGCCTGCCAGATTTCGTCCCACGGGGTGTCCCGGTCGATGTGGTGGAACTGGTAGACGTCGATGTAGTCCGTCTGCAGGCGCTTCAGGCTGGCGTCGAGGGCGCGGCGGATGTTTAGGGCGGAGAGCTTGGACTCGTTAGGGCGGTCCGTCATGGTGCCGTAAAGCTTGGTGGCCAGGACGGTGTGCTCGCGGCGCTCGCCGCCCTTGGCGAACCAGCGGCCAATGATTTCTTCGGTCCAGCCGCGGTGGCCGGCGCCGCCGTAGACGTTGGCGGTGTCGAAGAAGTTGATGCCCTGCTCGCGGGCCGAATCCATGATGGAGTGGGCGTCCGCTTCCTCTGTCTGCGGACCGAAATTCATGGTGCCGAGGCAAAGGCGGGAGACTTTCAGGCCGGAGCGGCCCAGGTGGGTGTACTGCATTGCTGAATCCTTTGGGTTTGGTGGTTCTACAGCTGCGTGAAGGCGGCGACGGCGGGATCGGAACCGATGCGGGCACCGGACTCAAGGGCGCTGATGGCGGCAAGCTCATCGGCGGAGAGGGTGAGGGCGGAGGCGGCGAAGTTCTCCCGGATCCGGGCGGCCTGGCTGGACTTGGGAATCACGATGTTTCCTGCGGCCAGATGCCAGGCGAGCACCACCTGCGCCGGGGTGGCATTGTGGGCGTTGGCAATGCCGGTCACCGCATTGCCGTTCAGGTCACCGCCCTGTCCCAGCGGGCTATAGGCCTCCACTGCGATGCCAAGGCCCCGGCACTTGGCCGCAAGGTCTGCCTGCTGGTAGCTGGGGTGCAGTTCGATCTGGTTCACGGCCGGGACGATCTCCGAGGACTCCAGCAGGTTGTCCAGGTGCTCGGCGAGGAAATTGGAAACGCCGATGGCGCGGATCTGGTTGTTCTCGTAGAGCCGTTCCATCTCCTTCCAGGCCTGGACGTACAAGTCCTGCGACGGGACGGGCCAGTGGATGAGGTAGAGGTCAACGTAGTCGAGGCCAAGGGCTTTGCGGCTGTTCTGGAATGCTTCCTGCGCGCGGTCCTGCTCGCCGTTCCGGAGCTTGGTGGTGACAAAGATGTCCTCGCGCGGAATGCCGGTGGCCGCGATGGCGGCACCCACGCCCGCCTCGTTCCGGTAGGCGGCGGCCGTGTCTATGTGGCGGTATCCGGCCTCGAAGGCGTCCTCCACGGTCCGCTGCGTGTCCTCCGGCGGTACCTGGAAGACGCCGAAACCAAGCTGGGGGACAGTGACGCCGTTGTTCAGTGTCAGCTCTGACATTGGGGCTCCTTGAAACATGCGGGGGTTGGGTGCCGTTGACTCGACGGGAGAAAGCGGTTTCCGCTGGCTCGCTTTCGAGCCTATGCACTTTTGGCCGGGAAGTCAGCAGGAGAACCTGATTCTGTTTTTCCTAGGACTCCCAGTCCTACCTTCGTTGTAGGCGGGGCCCACCATGCCGGGCACAATGGTCTGCATGGGTCAAAGCGCCGAGTTCGGAAAATTCCTCAAAGCCATGCGGTCCCGCCTGAGCCCTGAGGACGCCGGTGCGGGACCCACCTCCGGTGCGCGCAGGGTTCCCGGCCTCCGCCGCGAAGAAGTCGCCAGGCTGGCAGGGGTCAGCACCGATTACTACGTCAGGCTGGAGCAGGGCCGGAACATCCATCCTTCGCGGACCGTCCTGGAGGCAGTGTCCAGGGCCTTGAGGCTGGACAGCAGCGAGCATGCGCACATGATGGACCTCCTGGAAAACTGTGCCGGGGCCTCAAGGTCCAGCACATCGGCCGCCCAGGCGGTCCGTCCGGCGTTGCGCCAGCTCCTTGAGGCGATGGGCGATGTGCCGGCCATGGTGCTGGGCCGGCGCAGTGACATCCTCGGCGGCAACAGGATGGCCTTCCTGCTGTTCGCGGATTTCCCCGCCCTGCCGGCCGCTGAACGTAACCTGACCCGCTGGCTCATTCTTGATCCGTCTGCCCGCGAGCTCTTCCGTGACTGGAAAACCGTGGCGGCGGAAGCAGCCGGGGCGTTGAGGCTGGACGTGGGCCGCCACCCCAACGACGCCCAGGCCAACCAGTTGGTGGGCGAACTCGCCGTCCAGAGCGAGCACTTCCGCCAATGGTGGGCCGGGCACCGGGTGGCCACGAGGTCCGCGGGAAGCGTACGCCTGCACCATCCCGCCGTCGGGGACCTGGAGCTGAACTTTGAAAACCTCGTCCTCCCGGACGATCCCGACCAGACGCTTCGGATGTATTCGGCCCGGCCGGGTTCGCCGTCGGCCGACGCCCTTGCGCTGCTCGGCAGCCTGGGAGCACCCCACCCGGCGGCCGAACGTGAAACCGGCCGCATCGATGCTCCGGCCACGGCGGAACGCAGGGAATGACGGCGGCCGGAGCCGTTGTACTTTTGGCCAGTTGGGACGGGTGTTTCTGGCCACGAGCCCATTGGGGAAAGATTGCACTTTTCCTAGGCTGGAGGAACAAGGATTCCCCACCAAGGATGGTCTCAATGATGAAACGCATCGCACTGCTCAAGGAACGCCAGGCGGCCGCCGCGGGCGCCCCCTCCACTGCCACCGGCTCGCACTGCCCGGCGTCGGGCCTGTGGAGCCCGGACCACGATCCGCACACCGTCCTGTCCTTCTTCGAAGGGCACGTTTTTCCCGCGTTCGACGGCGTTCCAACCGTTTGGCGGCGTCGCTCGGCGGGTGCCGTCTCGGCCAACTAAGCCCCGCTTAAACGCCAACTGACCCGCAGCAGACGTCGTCAAAAACGCGGTTTCGCGACGTCTGCTGCGAGTCAGTTGTTGCGGGAACTAGTGCTCTTCCAGCCGGAAGCCGATCTTGATGGTGACCTGCCAGTCGGCGATCTTGCCTTCTTCGAGGTGGCCCCGGATTTCCTTGACCTCGAACCAGTCAAGGTTGCGGAGGGTCTGGGAGGCCTTGGCAACCCCGTTGCGGACGGCGTCGTCCACTCCCTGGTCCGACGTGCCGACGATTTCAGAAATGCTGTACGTGTGATTGGCCAACTTCGCTCCTCGTGATCAACGGTGCTCCCGGTTGCGGGCGGTTCTTGAAGACTAGTAGCACTCGCGGAGCGTTGACCAGCCCTCATCCGGATGTTCCGCACCGCCGTCAGGCTGAGCCGGCTGCCTACTTCGCCTCGAGCACCAGATTCCTGAGGTCGTCCAGGGTCTGCTCCATGTGTGCGTCCATGGCCTGCCGCGAACGGGTGGCATCCCGGGACTCCAGCGCCTCGGCAATGTTCTGGTGGTGATGAATCGCGTGCTCCTGGATGTCGCGGACAGCCGAGGTTTCAGTGCGCCGCTTTTCCAGCACCCGATGCAGCGGCTCGAACAGCACAGCCACGAAGACGTTCTCCGAGGCACGCAGGATCAGGTCGTGGAAGGCCAAATCCGCGTCAACGAACGCGGCCACGTCGTTGACTTCGTGGGCGGCACGCATGGCTGCCACATAGCCGTACAGGGTTTGGATATCAGCGTCGCTGATCCTTCCCGCCGCCAGTTCACATGCGCCGGCTTCCAGCATGCGCCGGAGTTCGATGAGCTGGATGGAGGCGTCCGCCTCGTTCTTGCCCTCGGAAGCGGCGCGCAACACGGCCTCCAGCGATGCCCAGCGGTTGAGGGGGTTTACGAACGTTCCCCGGCCTCGCTCGACGCTCAGGATCCGCTGCGCCTGAAGCGTTTTCATGGCCTCGCGGACCGTCATCCGGCTGACCTCATGCCGGGCGCTAAGCTCATGTTCTCCGGGAACGGTGGCGCCGGGCGGGAACTCACCGGCGATGATGCGGTCCAGGAGCTCGTCCGCCACCTGGCCCACCAGTGATTGCCTCGCCATGCTGCCCCCGATATTCCCTCATTGGATATGTCTGACAAGTCTACTTGCGCGCCGTTATGTCCTGTGCCACACTAGCAACCAAATGCAAGATGTCTGACATCTTACACCTACCTTTACATCAGGATCCATTCATCGGGTCCATACACAACGGAGTGCACTGTGACGCTTGAAGCAGACGTCCTGGCCGCGTATCCGGCCGAGGTCCGGATTCCCGCCGAACTGGTAGCCAGCACCCTGGCTGCCTCCAACGCGGAGACCCCGCGTGTCCTGGTCGTGCTCGACGACGACCCCACCGGAACGCAGTCCGTGGCAGACCTGCCCGTGCTCACCCGCTGGGAGGTGGAAGACTTCATCTGGGCTTTCAGCCAGTCGAAGCCCGCTGTCTACGTCCTCACGAACACCCGCAGCCTGGACCCTGCCGAGGCTGCCGCCCGCAATGAAGAAGTGGTCCGCAACGCCCTCGCAGCAGCTGGGTCCCCGGAAGAACTGCGCCTTGGCTTCGTCAGCCGCAGCGACTCCACCCTGCGCGGCCACTATCCCCTGGAGCCGGACGTCATCGCGGCCACCGTGTCAGGCGTCAGCGGGGAAAAGACCGACGGCGTTGTGCTGGTACCGGCCTTCCCCGACGCCGGGCGGGTCACCATTGGCGGCGTCCACTACATGCGCGGCACCGGAGAAGCGGCCGGCACCCTCATCCCGGTGTCCGACACAGAGTTCGCCAAGGACGCCACCTTCGGCTTTTCCACCTCCGTGATGGCCGACTACGTCGAGGAGAAGTCCAAGGGCCGCTTCGCCGCGGACAGGGTCATCGTCCTGGACCTGAACATCATCCGCGCCGGCGCGGCAGCCCAGGACCCTGCCATCTCTGCCAACGCCATCGCCGACGCACTCGAGCGGGCCACGGATTCCACCCCCATCGTGGCTGACATCGTGACCGAAAACGACCTCCGTGCCCTGTCCCTCGGCCTGGAAGAAGCCGAACGGCGCGGCAAGAAGCTCCTTTACCGCGTTGGGCCGCCGTTTGGCCGTGCCCGGATCGGCCAGGAAATCCGCAGCGCACTCAGCGGTGCGGAAGCCTACGCCGGAAACACCCCGTCGGAAGCGGGCGGCCTGATCGTCGTCGGCTCCCATGTTGGCGTCACCACCCGCCAGCTCAAGGCCCTGACCGAACAGCACAGCGCGGCCCGCATCGTGGAGATCGACGTCGAAAAGCTCCTCGGCCCGGAAGCCGCCAGCCACCTGGATCAGACGGTGGACGCGGTTGTCGAGGCCCTCCGCGGCGGGGACGTCATTGTCCACACCAGCCGCCTGCTCATCAAGACAGACGATCCCGCCGAAAGCCTGCGGATCGCACGCACCGTGTCCGCCGCCGTCGTCGCCGTGGTCAACCGGACCCTGAAGACCTTCCCGCCGCGGTTCGTCATCGCCAAGGGCGGCATCACCTCCTCCGACGTTGCCGCCCACGGCCTGGAAATCCGGCACGCCATTGTCCGCGGCCCCATGCTTCCCGGCATCGTCTCGCTCTGGGAACCGGTGGATGGCCCCGCCAAGGGCATCCCGTACATCGTCTTCGCCGGCAACGTGGGCGACGACCAGTCACTGGCCGACGTCACCCGCAAGCTCAGCAACACCTTTTAGGAATCCAAGGAAGAACACCATGACCAGTAACTACACCGTCACAGTCCTGGGCCTCGGCGCCATGGGCCTGCCCATGGCCACCCGCCTGGCTTCCCGGCTGTCAGTCCACGGCTTCGACATCGCCGAACCGCGCCTGAAGCTTGCCGAAGAAGCCGGCATTGCCACCTTCGCCTCGGCCCGCGAAGCCGCCAAGGGCGCCGACGCCGTGCTCCTGGCCGTCCGCAACGGCGAGCAGCTCAACGAGGTCCTCTTCGGCGAGGACGGCGTGGCCTCCGTGCTTGAGCCCGGCGCCGTCGTCATCCTCGGCAGCACGGTGGGCACTGAAGCCATCCCCGCAACCGTCGCCAAGCTTGCCGAATACGGCGTGGACCTCGTGGACGCGCCGTTGTCCGGCGGCCCCAAGCGCGCCGGCGAAGGCGACCTGCTGATCGTCGTCGGCGCTTCCCCCGAAGCCCGCGAAAAGGCAGCCCCCGCGTTGGACCTGCTGGCCTCCACCCTGACCGTGGTGGGCGACAAGCCCGGCGACGGCCAGGCCCTCAAGACCGTCAACCAGCTCCTCTGCGGCGTGCACATCGCCGCAGCGGCCGAAGCCATGGCCCTCGCGGACGCCCTCGGCCTGGACCAGGCCAAGACCCTCGCCGCCCTTGAGGCAGGCGCCGCCGGGTCCTTCATGCTCTCCAACCGCGGCCCGCGCATCCTTGAGGCCTACAACGAGGAAGGCGCCGAGGTCCTCTCCCGCCTGGACATCTTCGTCAAGGACATGGGCATCGTGGGCAAGGCCACCCGTGCCGCCGGCCTGGCAGCGCCCGTTGCCGCTGCAGCCGAGCAGCTTTACCTGCTGGGCCAGGCCCAGGGCCTCGCCGCCGCCGACGACTCCGCCGTCATCAAGGTTGTTGCCCCCGCCAAGCGCACCGCGTAGGCACCTGCCTCCAGCACTTCCCTGAAAGGCACGACGACGGCGGTCCCCTTTCGCCGTCGTCGTACCCCTGCGGTTCCCCGACTAAGAAACAACCAGCGCCTGATGGCCCGTCTTCTGGAAGACCGGCCTGTCGAAGGAGACACCCCGTAATGAACCACCTGATGTACCCGCTGATCGCGCGGGCGGCTGAAACTCCAGCCATCAAACCCGCAGTGGAGCTTGGTACTCCGCTGCTCCTGACCGGCTTTGTCCTGGCCTTCGTGGCCTGGATCCCGGTGGGAGGCCTGGGCATCTGATGCGCACACGACTCGATCACCTGGTAACCTCCGCCCTCCAGCAGGGTTCCGCCGTGCCGGCCTTCACCTGCTACGACTTTACGACGGCGCTGGCCGTGGTGGCGGCGGCGGAGGAATCCGGCCGCGGCGTCATCCTGCTGGTTGCCCCCAGGACTGCCGCCACCTCCAACGGCCTGCGCCTCATCGGTGCACTCCGTGGCCTCGCCGACGCTGCGTCCGTCCCGGTTGCGGTGCAGCTTGACCACGCAACGGACCTTCGGGTGATGGCCGACGCCGTTGCGGCAGGGGCGGATTCCGTCCTCGCCGACGGTTCCTCCCTTCCTTACGAGGACAACATTGGGCTGGTCCGGGCGACCCGTGCGTTGCTGGGGCCGGACGTGGTACTGGAAGCCGAGCTTGGCGGGCTCGCCGGCGACGAGGACCGCGCCTTCAGCGCGGACCAGGCCGGAGTCGCCGTGGCCGGCCTCACCGACTCCGCGCTGGTGGAGGACTTTGTGGCCCGGACCGGCGCCGAACTGCTGGCTGTCGCCGTCGGAAACGTCCACGGTAAATACAAGGGCGAGCCGCAGCTGCGCTGGGACGTGCTGCAGGACATTGCGGTGCGCACGCACATTCCGCTGGTCCTGCACGGGGCCTCCGGAATCCCGGCGGGGGAGCTGGTGAAGGCGGCCTCCATGAACGTTGGCAAGGTCAATTTCAACACGGAGCTCCGCACCGGCGTGCTGGCCACGCTTGAGGAGCAGCTTCCGGGACACCGCGCCGACGGCGAGAACCTGCAGGCGCTCCTGGGCCACTGGAACAGCTCCGCCCGCCACTTCGCAACCACCACGCTGGCGACGCTCACGCGCTGAGTTTTCCTCAGGGAGGCCAGGATCAACCATGATCCTGGCCTTCCTCCTTTTGTGATCCTGGTGTCCTCTTCAAGCTCACCCTTAACCTGAGCCTGCTTCCGGGCGCACAATGGAGCTGTAACGAGCAGTTTCCGTAAAGGATTGAACGTGGGCGGCGCACAGGAGCAGGGGACATCCCAGCAGCCCGGTACGGCAGCCAGCCGTGACGAGGTGCTCGACCTTGTCCGGTTCATTTGCCTGGCACTGGTGGTGGTTGGCCACTCCATGATGGGCAGCCCCGTCCTGCATCCGGACGGAACGGTCACCACCCACAACACCCTGGCCGAGCAGGACTGGTTTGAACCCGTGATCTGGGTGTTCATGGTCATGCCGCTGTTCTTTGTTGCCGGCGGCGCCACGGGCCTGCAGTCCTGGCAGCGGCTCAAGGCCCAGGGCGGCACCGCCGCTGAGTTCCTCCAGGCACGCCTGCTGCGGATGGTGCGGCCCGCCGCTGCCCTGCTGGCGGTAATGTTCCTTGGGCTCTGGACGGCCGGGCTGCTCGGCGTGCATCCGCAGGTGGTGGAGCTGATGGCAGCCGGGGCCGGGATGCCGCTCTGGTTCCTCGCGGCGTACCTGGCGGCGCAGCTTTCCATTCCGCTCCTGGCAGCCTTCCATGCGCGGAGCCCCTGGCTGGCAATGGGGGTCCTTGCTGCCCTGGTGGTGGCCGTGGACTGCCTCCGCGGAACGCTGCCCCTGCTCGCATATGCCAACCTGGTGTTCCTCTGGTGTGCGGTGCAGCAGCTGGGGTTCCTGGCCGCCGACGGCCGCTTCGCCAGGCTGTCCAAGTCCGGCCTGCTCGCGCTCATCCTCGCCGCGAACCTCCTGCTCGGCCTCGTCGCTGCCCTGGGCCTGTACTCCGGGAACATGCTGGTCAACCTCAACCCGCCGAACCTGACCCTCTTCCTCCTGGGCATTTCGCAGGCCGCACTGATCGAACTGGTCCGGCCTGCGCTGGCGCCGCTCTGCTCCCTCGGATGGATGCGGACACTGCTGCGGGTGGCCGGCGGACGCTCGCTGACCGTGTACCTGTGGCACCTTCCCCTGCTGGTGGGAATGTCAGGCCTGCTCCTCCTCACCCCCGTCCCCAAGCCCGCCGCCGGAACTGCGGAGTGGTGGTGGGCAAGGCCACTGGTCCTGCTGTCGTTGCTCCTGCTGCTGCTTCCGGCGGTGGCGGCGTTCGGCCGCCTGGAGGATCGGCCGACGGCGGCACTTCAGGGCCGCCGTCCGCCGGCCATGGCGGTGGCGGCCGCCGTCGTGGTGGTCTTCACCCCCGCCGCGGTAGGGGCCGCAATCAACGGGCTGACGCTGGGACTGCTGGGGGCCGGGGCAGCCTGCTTCCTCCTGGCACTGGTGCTGCTGCACGGGGTGCGGCGCCCGCTGCGGACCGGATCCGCTCCCACGGCAACGGAAATGTCCCGCTAGCCAAACTACTTGGCTGGCTGCCCGGTTCGGCGGTGTACGCGATCAGGTGAGCCCTTCGCCGGGAAGCTCCAATGCGTCGCCGGTAAGTTCGATCTCGCTGACGAGCGGATTGCGCATGGTCTTGCGGGCCAGGTTCATGGGCAACGTGGCCGGGAGCCTTTCGATGCTGGGGCGCACCTCGGCTGGGTAGGAGAGCGCGCGAGGAGGCATTGCCAGCGGAGTGAAGTAGTGCCAGTGTCGAACCATGACCGAGAACACGATGTCCAGCGAGGATAAGTTCGCCCCCGATGTTTCTGTGCGGCGCAACGATACGCAGCACCGTTATGAGCTACACGTGGGTGGTGTCCTCGCCGTCCAGTCCTTCTACCGGGACTTGCCGGGCCACATAGACTTCTCCCACACGGAGACCGGCGAGGAATTCGAGGGGCAGGGACTCGGACGCGTCCTGGCCCATTTCGCGCTCGACGATGTTGTGGCGTCAGGAAAGCGGATCATCCCGCATTGCCCCTTCATCGCCGGCTACCTCCGTCAGCATGAGGGGTACGAGCAGTGCGTGGATTGGCCGGACAGCTGATCCGCTTCCGAACACTTGAGCCGGACGGCTGAGGGCGACCCGCCGATCCAGGACCGTCACGGGTTCCGCACGAGGGGCGTTTCCGCGCACTCAGCTGGCGAGTGCGTGCCCGCTGAGGACCGGGACGTCGATGGTGAAGCCGCAGGCGCAGCGGTACGTCTCCACGTGCTCGGAAACCGCACCCACGCCCACCGGGGCCGCTGTGGTCCCGTCCACATACACGGGCATCCGAACGGGGAGTGCCTCCGGATCCACCAGCTCCATCGGAGTGCGGCAGTGCATCCGCGAATTGAGTGTGACCAGCAATCCCACGTCCGCGGGCCGGGTGGAGGTCAACGGAGTTTCTGCTCCTGCGTAACGTTCCCCGGGCACCGTAAGCTGGCCTTCAATAACGCTGGTCATGATGTTCATCCTTGGGCTTCTTTCACGAAGCTGCCGGCGTTGGCAGCCCCGCCGCGAACTGCTTGCGGAGGTTCATTTACCCCATAAGCAAAGCATGCTTACTAATTCCTTGCCAAATTGAGGGTCGCCCCTCAGGGCGTCTTGCCCGGTTCCGGTCAGCCGGATATTTTGCAGCAAGGCGGCGCCGCCCGCCAGTCAATGACGTCAAAAAGCGGCCGCGCGTGGCCGTTTCGGGACCTCTTCGCCAAATACATCACAAAAGTTTGATTAAAAGGGTTACCTAAGTAAGGCTTGCCTTTGTTCGATGGAATGCCGACCAAAGGAAGACCAGTGCCGCTTATGCCCCGCCTTGACGAGCTGGATATGGATGATCCGCCCCACACCAAAGAAGCGACGAGCCAGGACCGGCCAAGCCATGACCAGCCCGGGCATGACCAGCCAAACCATCAGCGCCCCGTCCAGGAACATGGCGGCCAGGACTTCGGCTCTCGCGTTGAACTCGCGCTGGCGGCCAGCAACCACCTCCTCAACGCACGCAACTCGCCGCGCTACGTGGCCCACGTGCTGCAGGGCGTAACGGCTGTTGCCACCAAACTTGAGCGGACCGCCCGGCCGTTCACCGGCGTCGGACCTTCCGAACTGGAGGCCCGCGTAGGTGCCGTGGACCTCGAAACACCGCTGCCGGACACGGCCGCCGCCCTCCAGGAACTCGAGGATGTGTACCTGCGCGATGCCGTGTACTTCCACGACGCCAAGTATGCCGCCCACCTCAACTGCCCCGTGGTCATCCCGGCGCTGGTGGGCGAGGCCGTCCTGTCCGCGGTGAACTCCTCCATGGACACGTGGGACCAGAGCGCAGGCGCCACCATGATCGAACGGCGGCTTATTGACTGGACCGCAGAAAGGCTGGACCTCGGTGATGCCGCGGACGGAATCTTCACCTCCGGCGGCAGCCAGTCCAACCTGCAGGCCCTTCTGATCGCCCGCAACCACGCCGTCGCCGGCCTGCGGCAGGACCCTGCCCGCAGCGGACTCCGGCTTCCGGCGCTGCTGGACACGCTGCGGATCTTCACGTCCGAGGACAGCCACTTCAGTATCCAGAAGTCGTCATCAATGCTGGGCCTGGGGTTCGACGCCGTCGTTACCGTCCCTTGCACGCCGGACCACCGGATGGATCCTGCCGCCCTCGCACAGGCCATGGCCGAGGCGCGGGACGCCGGTTTGACTCCGATGGCGGTGGTGGCCACCGCGGGCACCACGGACTTCGGCGCTGTCGATCCGCTCCCGGAGCTCGCCGCACTGGCCCGGGACCACGGGGCATGGTTCCACGTGGACGCTGCCTACGGCGGCGGGCTCATTGTCTCCGGCCGCTACCGGCACCTCCTCGACGGCACGGGGCTTGCCGACTCAGTCACCGTGGACTTCCACAAGACCTTCTTCCAGCCGGTCAGCTCCAGCGCCCTGCTGGTGCGCGAACGGGCCATGCTGCGCCACGTCACCTACTACGCGGACTACCTGAACCCGCAGAGCGCAGCGCTGGCGGCCATCCCCAACCAGGTGGACAAGAGCATCCAAACCACCCGCCGGTTCGACGCCCTGAAGCTGTGGCTCACCCTGCGGATCATGGGCGCGGACGCCGTTGGCGCCCTGTTTGACGAAGCCATAGACCTCGCTGCGCGCGTGGGCACGCTCCTCGCCGCCGAAGACGACTTCGAACTCGCCGCCCCGCCCCAGCTCAGCACCCTGGTCTTCCGGTATCGGCCCCGCCTGGACAGCGGCGGCCGGCTCAGCGAGGACGCGGCAGATGCCCTCAACCCGGCCATCCGGGCGGCGGTCTTCGCGTCCGGGGAAGCGGTGGTCGCCGGAACCACGGTGGGCGGCCGGCACTACCTGAAGTTCACGCTCCTCAACGCCGAGGCCACACTCGAGGATATTTCCGGCATCATCAACCTCCTGCGCCGCACGGGCGCCGGGCTGCTGCACAACGAGGCGGGCGCATGAGCACCACCGCCGCCCAAAAGGCAGGCACGCGCAGGATCTACGACTTTGCCGCGGTCGGCGTCGGGCCCTTCAACCTGGGCCTCGCCGCACTGGCTGAACCGGTGGAAGGGCTGGACGGCATCTTCCTGGAACGCAGGGAATCCTTTGACTGGCACCCGGGGATGATGCTGGAGCCGGCCCACCTGCAAGTGCCCTTCATGGCTGACCTCGTCACGCTGGCCGATCCCACCTCGCCATACTCATTCCTGAACTTCCTCAAGCAGACCGGGAGGCTCTACCGGTTCTACATCCGGGAAAACTTCTACCCGCTGCGGGCCGAGTACAACCAGTACTGCCAGTGGGTGGCCGGGCAGTTGCCCTGCGTCCGTTTTGGCACAGCCGTGCTGGATGCAACGCACGACGACGGCGTGTACCGGCTCTCCGTCTCCGGTCCGGGAGGGCCTGAGGTGCTGCTGGCGCGGCGGCTGGTGCTGGGCACCGGCACCTCCCCGTACGTGCCGGGGGCTGCGGCAGGGATAGTGGCCGATTCACTCGCGGGAGCCGGGGGAGTGGTCCTCCACAATGCCGACTACCTGGCGCGGAAGGCAGAACTGCAGCAGCAGCGCAGCATCACCATCCTGGGCAGCGGCCAGAGCGCCGCCGAGATCTACTACGAACTGCTCCAGGAGTCGGACGCCCACGGCTACCAGCTGAACTGGGTGACCCGTTCCGGCCGGTTCTTCCCGCTCGAATACACCAAGCTGACCCTGGAGATGACCTCGCCCGAGTATGTGGACTACTTCCACGCCCTCCCGCAGCACCAGCGCGATTATCTGAACAAGGCCCAGAAGAACCTCTACAAAGGCATCAACCCGGACCTGATCGACGCCATCTACGACCTGCTCTACACCAAAAGCATCTCCGGAATGGTGGACACCCGGCTGCTGACGCACTCGAGCCTGACCGCGGCCCAGTGGAACGCTGAGGCCGGGACCCACACCCTTCACCTGGAACATGCGGAGCAGGGCGCGTCCTACACACTGGACAGCGAAGCGGTGGTGCTCGCCACAGGCTACGGCTACCAGGAACCAGGTTTCCTCGCCGGCATCCGGGACCGCATCGCCCGGGACAGCGCGGGCAGGTTCGCCGTGGACCGGAACTACAGCGCCGGCGTCCATCCCGGCGAGATCTTCGTCCAGAATGCCGAGCTGCACACCCACGGGTTCGCCACCCCGGACCTGGGCATGGGCGCCTACCGCAATTCCTGCATCCTGCGCGAAATCACCGGCCGCGAGGTGTACCCCGTGGAGCGCAGTATTGCGTTCCAGCAGTTCGGGGCGCCGGCTGCGGTTGGCTCTCCGCTGGATTTTGGACCGGTGCCGGCATGACTTTCACCTTCCGCTGCCTCGACGCCGAAGCCGACGCGCCGCTCCTCCACAGTTGGGTGATCCAGCCCTATGCATCGTTCTGGGGCATGCTGTCCGCCAGCGTGGAGGACGTGGCGCTGGAATACAGGAACATCCAAACCAGCGGCCACCACCACGCGGTGCTCGGGCTCGACGGCGGCGTCCCCTCCTTCCTGATGGAGGAGTACCTTCCCGCGTCCTCGCCGCTGGCCGCTGTGTACCCCGTCCATCCCGGGGACGTGGGGATGCACCTGCTGGTGGCCCCGCCGTCGGCCGCTCCCGTGCGCGGGTACACCGCCGCCGTGATGGACGCCGTCCTGGCACGCCTCTTCAGCAAGCCGGGCGTGGACCGCATCGTGGTGGAGCCGGATATCCGGAACACCAGGATCCACGCCCTGAATCAACGCCTGGGCTTCCAGCCCGCCAGGGTGGTCGCGTTGCCGGACAAGGACGCGCTGCTGAGTTTCTGCAGCCGCGACGATTACCTGGCCGCCCGAATGTCCCTTCTGCCCGCCCTTACGCCCGTAACCCAGGGAGCACCACTATGACTATCGAACTCGATTCCGCCACCACCACCCCCGGGCAGGCCTCCGCCGGCCCTGCACCGCATCCCAGCCCCGTACCGCATCTCACCGGCGAGAGGTGGGACAACGCCAACCGGCACGTGCTCCGCAAGGCACTCGCTGAGTTCTCCCACGAACGGATCCTCACGCCGGAACCGATAGGGGATGATCCTGAAGGGGCCGGGGCGGGCAGGAGCGGCCGCTACCGCCTCCGCAGCGATGACGGCGCCTCCGAGTACCAGTTCCACGCCCGGATCCTGTACATGGACCACTGGTCCATCGATCCCGCCTCCATCCGGCACGTCCGGGGCGGCACCGAGGCGCCGCTGGACGTGCTGGAGTTCATCACGGAGTTCCACGGGATGCTGGGCATAAACCTCCAGATGCTCCCCGTCTACCTCGAGGAGGTCAGCAGCACCCTGGCGAGCCACGCCTACAAGCAGTGGGCCGGCCGGCCGCCAGCGGCTGAACTCGCTGCCGGAACCACCGGGGGCCAGGACCCGGCCGCCGACTTCCAGGCCATTGAGCGCAGCATGACCGAGGGCCACCCCTGCTTTGTTGCCAATAACGGGCGCCTTGGCTTCGGCATCAGCGACTACCACGCCTTCGCGCCGGAAACGGGTGCGCCGGTGCAGCTGGAGTGGATCGCCGTGCAGCGCAGCCACGCCGTCTTCACTGCATCGGAAGGTCTGGACTACGGGGCGCACCTGCAGGCCGAACTCGGATCCCTGCTGGGCACCTTCACCGCCGAACTGCAGCTGCAGGGACTCGACCCGGACCAGTACTTCCTCATGCCGGTACATCCCTGGCAGTGGGAGAACAAGCTCGCGGTGACGTTCGCGGCGGAGATTGCCCGGCAACGCATCGTCCACTTGGGCACCGGGACGGACACCTACCAGGCGCAGCAGTCGATCCGGACGTTCTTCAATACCAGCGACCCCGCCCGGCACTACGTCAAGACGGCCATGTCCGTGTTGAACATGGGCTTCATGCGCGGGCTGTCGCCGGAATACATGAAGGCCACCCCGGCCATCAACGACTGGCTGCGGAACCTGGTCGAGGCGGACGATGCACTTCAGCGCCGCGGATTCACCTTGATCGGCGAGGTCGCCGCCATCGGCTACCACAACGGCTATTACGAGGCAGGCGCTCCGGGCGGTTCGCCCTACCGGAAGATGCTCTCCGCCCTGTGGCGCGAAAGCCCGCTGCCGCTGCTGCAGGACGGGCAGCAGCTGGCCACCATGGCCTCGCTCCTGCACGTTGACGCGAGCGGCAGGCCGATGGTTTCGGCGCTCATCGAGCGCTCAGGACTGGCCGCGGGGGACTGGCTGCGGCGTTATTTCGAGGCCTACCTGGTTCCGCTGGTGCATTGCCTCTTCCGGTATGAGCTGGCGTTCATGCCGCACGGCGAGAACGTGATCCTGGTGCTGGACAACGGCGTGCCGGCCAGGGCCGTCATGAAGGACATCGCCGAGGAAATCGTGGTGATGGGGGACCGGCTGGACCTGCCGGATGACGTATCCCGGATCCGGGCGGAGATTCCGGACGGCCAGAAGGTGCTGGCCATCTTCACGGACATCTTCGACTGCATCTTCCGTTTCCTCGCCGCCATCCTGGACGGGGACGGAAAGCTGGGCCAGGACGACTTCTGGCGGATCGCCGCCGCTGCCATCAAGGACTACCAGGGGCAGCATCCGGAACTTGCCGGCCAGTTCTCCCGGCATGACCTCTTTGCCGCCGACTTCGAGCTGTCCTGCCTGAACCGGCTCCAACTGCGCAACAACCAGCAGATGCTGGACCTGGCAGACCCGTCCGGCGGGCTCCAAATGGCAGGGCGCCTGGCCAATCCGCTGGCGAGGTTCGCCTGAGGACCGCGCCCGGCATTCCACGGGCAGGGCGCCGGGACAGGAGACCGGCGCCTCGCTAGGCTTTCAGCATGACCACGCCGCACCCCCAGCAGGAACTGTCCGGGACAACAGCCCTCATCACCGGAGCCAGTGCGGGGCTGGGGTCCGAGTTCGCGCGCCAGCTCGCCGCCCAGGGCTGCAACCTTGTGCTGGTGGCGCGGAACCGGGCCCGCCTCGAGGAAGCAGCGGCAGGCCTGGAACGGCGCTACGGAACCACGGCTGAGGTGCTTCCCGCGGACCTGGCGGACGACGACGGCGTGGCCGCCGTCGTCGAACGCCTCTCCGATGCGCGGCGGCCGGTGGGGATCCTTGTCAACAACGCCGGGATCGGCCTGCTGCACAACTTCGAGGACAATCACATCTCGGAAGAGAAGAAACACCTCAAGCTGCACGGGGAAACCGCCATGGAGCTCACCCACGCCGCACTGAAGGGCATGCTGGAGCGGGGCGAGGGCAGGATCATCAACGTGGCAAGCATCGCCGCGTTCCTGCCGCGCGGCACCTACTCCGCGGCGAAGGCCTGGCTGGTGAGTTTCAGCCGCTGGGCCAACCTGGCCTACGGCAAACAGGGCATCAAGGTCACCGCGGTGTGCCCGGGCTTCACCCACACGGAGTTCCACGACCGGATGGGCATGGACAAGTCCGTGGCGCCGTCGTGGGCCTGGCTCGACGCCGGGCGGGTGGTGCGGGAAGGCCTGGCGGACAACGCCCGTGGCAAGGCGGTCTCCATCCCCTCCAAGCGGTACAAGGTAGTGGCGGCCGTTGCCCGGGTGGCGCCTGCGAGGCTAGTGGCGGGGCCGCCGCGGAAGCCGAAACAGGGGCTGAAGCCCGAGTAAAGCCGACGGTGAGCGCGACCCCGCCCGCCGGACAGCCACCACCACGCCGATTCCCACCAGAGCCCCCACCAGGGTCTCCACGCCGCGCTCCTGGATCAGGACCGCCGGATCGGCGGGGGCTGCGAGTTGGGTCATCAGCAAAATGACCGGCGTGAAGGAAACCATGGCCAGGCCGTAGTGGCGGGTCATGAACAGTTCGGTGGTGAACTGGAAGAGAATCACCAGGAGCGCCAGCACCACGGCCTGCCGGCCCGGGAAGAGGCCCGCCAGGGACCACGGCACCGGAAGAATGGCGGCGGCGGTGACCCCCAGTCCCACGAACGTCCCCACGATGCGGTGGATGCCCCGCCGGACGCAGCTGGGAAGATCGGCCCCGGCCAGCGGCACGGCGGCGGCGGCCATGGCCCAGTGCGGATGGCCGCTGCCCGTCAGGACGCCCACAGTGCCGGCCGCACCCACGGCCAGGACATACCGGGAAGCATGCACCAGCATCTCCCGCTTCCCGGCGGGGCCCGGGGCCGGAACGGTCCGGACGGCACCGCGCTGCCAGGACCTGCGGCGGATCCAGCCGCCGAAGCCCACCAGCATGGAGAACGCGGCGGATCCTGCGGCGATCAGCATGGCCACCTGCCACGGAACCACGGTGGGCACCGAGGCGCAGGCCCCCAGCGCGAGGATCCCAAAGAACGGACCGTTGGGCTTGAGCCGCACGCGGTCCGCAAAGATGGATCCGACGCCGGCGAGGACAGCCTCCACCCCCACCAACCACCAGGAATGAAGGTGGTTGACGGACAGGAACACGCCCACCGCCACACCGCCCAGCAGGACGACGGCGGCCCTGGACTGGTGCCGGAGCCGGAACTGGTGCGGCTCTGAGCGCCCGTACATGCCGGTCAGTGCACCAAAGACGGCGTAGATCATGAGGTCTGAACGGCCCATGGCAAGGAGCAGGAGTGAGGGGACCGCGACGCTGAGGGCTACGCGGAACGCCGCCAGATGGTCATTGTTCGCAGGTTCCAGCCGGTGGAGCGCGCGCACCTGCAGGAGGACGCGTTCCATGACTCATCACCTCTTGCTGTTTCAGTACGGCCTTTTGGAAGCTATCACCGCGGGGCAGGGCAGATCACCTTCGAAGTCCGCCGCAGGACTCGGAACGTCATTCTGGCCGGCACGCCAAAGGCCCGCCCTTCGTGCTTCCTCCAAGGAAACACGCGGGCGGGCCTTCTGAGCGCGGGCTGCTAGGCGTGCCCCGGACCGGCAGGGCCGGTTCCGCCGGAGCGCAACTAGGCGCCGGCAGGAACCTTTTCGGCCTCGCGCGGATCGGTAACGCGTGCATCGGTGATGTCCTGGGCCTCGAACGGGAGTTCGTCCAGGTTGATCAGCGGGTTCTCGTCCTGCGTGGCAACCAGTTCGCGTGCCTCGGCCTGGGTATCCACGCTGGGCATGGATCCGGGCAGCGGACGCTGGGCCGACTCCTTGAGGAAGTAGATGGCTACTGCCCCCACCAGCGAGGTGCCCATCAGGTAATACGCGGGCATCATGTCGTTGCCCGTGGCGCTGATGAGGGCCGCCACGATGAACGGCGTGGTGCCGCCGAAAATGGCCACCGAGAAGTTGTACGCAATGCCCATCGCTCCATACCGGCTGGAGGTGGGGAACTGGGCCGGAAGGGCCGAAGCCAGGTTGGCGACGTAGAACGTCACCGGGAATGCGATCAGCGCCAGGCCGGCCAGGGTGGACCAGATCTCGCCGATGCCGATCAACAGGAAAGCCGGAGCGGCCAGGACCACTGTGCTGACTGCTCCGATCCACAGGACGGGCCTGCGGCCGATTCGGTCCGACAGCTTTCCGGTCAGCGGAATGCAGAGGCTCATGACCACCAGCACGGGGATGGTCAGCAGGGTGCCGTGCACCGGATCGTAACCCTTGGACTCTGTGAGGTAGGTGGGCATGTAGGACGTGAGGGCGTAGCCCGCAGTGTTCGCGGCGGCCACCAGGATCATGGCAACGATGATGGAGCGCCAGTAGGCCTTGACGATGCCCACCGGGCCCTTCGCCGTTGCCTGGTCGGATGACGCCGCATGCTTCGCGAGATCCTCCTGGGCGTCCAGGGTGGCCTGGAACTGCGGGGATTCCTCGATCTTGCTCCGGAAGTAGACCGCGATCAGGCCCAGGGGCCCGGCCACCAGGAACGGAATACGCCAGCCCCACTCCTCCATGGCTGCCTGGCCGAGCGTCAGCTGCAGGACCGAGACCAGGGCGGCACCGATGGCGAAGCCCATATAGCTGCCCAGGTCCAGGAAGCTGGCGAAGAACCCGCGGCGCTTGTCCGGGGCGTATTCGCTGACGAAGGTGGTGGCACCGGCGTATTCACCGCCGGTGGAGAAGCCCTGGACGATCTTCAGCAGCACCAGCAGGCCTGCGGCCCACAGCCCGATCTGGGCGTAGCCGGGCAGGAGGCCGATGGCGAACGTGCTCGCTGCCATCAGCATCAGCGTGGCGGCGAGGATCTTCTGCCGGCCCATCTTGTCGCCCATCCAGCCGAAGATCACGCCGCCCAAGGGGCGGGCAATGAACGTGGCGGCGAAGGTGCCCAGCAGGAACAGCGTCTGGGTGGTGGGGTCCGACTCCGGCAGGAAGACCGGACCCATGGTGGTGATGAGGTAGCCGAACACGCCGACGTCGTACCATTCCATGGTGTTACCCACGATGGTGCCGCCAAGGGCTTTCTTCAGCATGGGCTGGTTGACGACGTTGACGTCCGACTCTTTGAGCCGGCGCGCGAGCAGCTTAGGCTTGCGCGGGCTTTTGGAAAGAGCCGGCGACGGGGCGCCGGGGGGTGTAGCCGGGTTGGTTCCTGGGGCGCTGTTAACGCCTGCGGAAGAGTCGGTCGTGCTTCGGTCTGTGGGCATTTGGGCGACTCCTATGGAGGTCATTTGCTTGCGACTTATAGCTGCCCCGCTCCGGGCAGGCCTTCAATTTTACGCGAATGCCGTAGCGCCTGCGTGGTTTATGCCGTAGGATCACCCGTTTGGCAGCCGTATCCGGCAGGTTTCCCCGAATTCTTTTCCCGGCTTTCGCCGCGCCATCACTGGCATGCGGCGGGGACGGGCGCATCGTTACCCAATCTTTTTCGTTCTATGCGCCACACCACCGTGAATCAGTCCCAATATGGCACCAAAAGTGACGGGGCCCACGCCGGGCCGGACCTGCCGGGCGTGCACCCGGCCGCGGTTCAGGGGCACTTTTGGTGGCGCAGGCGGAGGGGGTTCACAGGTGCCGTGTCCGTCCCTAAGGTTGTTCCATGGAAACACTTTCTTTCAGGTAGGGGACGCCTGCGGCCAAAGCCACCGCCGGCCGCTTCGAAAGTTTTTGCCGGGGCCCGGTCTTGGCCACTCCCGATAGCACTTCATCTGTGAAAGGAAGAACAAATGGCTGACGAAAAGCGCGAACCCCATATCGATCCGGAGGTCGCGAGCCACCTTGCCGAGGCAATGAACACTCCTGACATGCCCGGTGCCGATGCGCCTCTTTCGCCCAGTGGGGCGGGCGGCCAGCAGGCTTGGCCGGATGGATACGGAAAGCGCAGGCACCCGAAAGAGCGGGATGCGGGCCATGGCCGTATGGGGCAGGGAGCCGCAGTGACGGCGATCCACCGCACCAGCCGGCCGCAGATGCCGCACTCGTCCTAGGCGCGGACCGCCTTTAGGACGCGCATCCTCTCGGGCGACGCGCACATGGCCTGGCGACACCCAACCCGGTGTCGCCAGGCCATGTGCGTGCCCCGGATCAATCTGCCCGCCTTTGCGAGTGGCCCGTCGGCTCAGCCTTCACGCACAACCTCCGCCGGGTCCTTGTCCAGCCGCCAGCCCCGCCACACGGGGTGCCGCAGCCTCCCGGTACCCGTCCACTCGCTGTAGGTCACTTCGCCGACCAGTTCGGGGGCAATCCAGTGGGCGTCCGCCGCGTCCGGGCGCGGTACGTCCAGGAACGGAGAGGTCTTCCGGGCCAGCCGGTCCACGGTCTGGCGGAGCTCGGCAAGTTCCCGCCCGCTGAAGCCGCTGCCCACCCGCCCTGCGTACTGCAGCTTTGTCCCGTCCGGGATGCCAACCAGCAGTGAGCCTACGGTGTCCTCCCGCCCGCCTTTTCCGGGGCGCCAGCCGCCCACCACTACCTCCTGCGTCTGCTCCACCTTCAGCTTGATCCAGGTACGGGTCCGCTGCCCGCTCACGTAGCGGCTGTCGGTCCGCTTGGCCATCACCCCTTCGAGGCCCAGTTCCCGGGCACTCTCCAGGATGTGGTCCACCCGGTCCTCAAGGACCGGAGAAAGCCCCGCGGGGCAGGCTGATGCGGTGAAGAAGGCCTCCAGCCGTTGCCGGCGCTTGGCGAGCGGCAGCCTCCGGAGGTCCGTTCCGTCGTCGTGCAGCAGGTCGAAAAGCATCAGCTGCACGGGAATGGCAGTCCGGGCCCGTGCGACCTCGGCGGGCCGGGTGAGCTTCATCCTTCCCTGCAGGAGCCCGAAATCGGGCCTTCCTGCCGCGCCGATGGCGACGATCTCACCGTCGGCGACGAACGGCCGGGCCGGCCAGCAGGTCCGGTCCGCAAGTTCAGGGTAAGTGGTGGTGACATCATTGCCGTTGCGGCTGAAAATCCGTACCGAATCTTCGTCTCCCACGAGGATGGCGCGGACCCCGTCCCACTTGAGTTCGAACTGCCAGCTGCTGCCCTCCAGGTCCGCTGCATCTCCGGAGGCGGCCATCATCGGCCTGTATTCCCCGGGCCGCACCGCAACGTTTTTATCCAGTGCCTCCTGGCGCAGCTCATCATGGCGCGGCTCATCCTGGTTCGGCGCCCCGTGTGGTTCCTCGTGGGCCGACTCCGTACCAGGCGGCTCCTCCTGCCCTTCCCGGGGCGGTGCGTGCCGCCGTCGTCCGCCAGGCCGCCCGGGCTCCATGAGGTGGATAAGCCACTGGCCCTCGGAATCCTTTCCCTGCCCCCGCCCCGTGTGGATGAGCGCAAATTTCCTGGTCCCGCCCAGCCCTCCTCCTTCGGAACCGGTGAGGGTGGCAATGACTTCCCTGCCGTTGATCCACTTGTCCAGCTCATACGTTCCGTGGTCCCAGATGGTCACCTCGCCGGCGCCGTATTCCCCTTTGGGAATAGTCCCCTCGAAGCTCCCGTAGTCCAGGGGATGGTCCTCGGTCTGCACTGCCAGGTGGTTCTTGCCCCCGGACTCAGGCACGCCCTTCGGCAGCGCCCAGGACACCAGCACGCCTTCATGCTCAAGGCGGAAGTCATAGTGCAGGCGGCTGGCGTGGTGTTCCTGGATCACAAAGGTGTTTCCGCTGCCCGCCGTGCCGGTGAAAGGCTCCGGAGTCTTCCCGGGATCGCGCATGGAGCGGTACTTCTCCAGCCGGGGGTCATTGCCGGCGTTATCGACGGCGGCGAACGGGTCCGTGCCTTCCTGCACCCGCCGGATCACCGCCTTATAGTCCAGGTGGCTGAGGCCGGGGGAGCTGATCTCCTCCCAGGTCCGGGGTGCAGCCACCATGGGGGTGGGGCGGCCACGCAGCGAGTACGGCACGATCGTCGTCTTGGCCGCGTTGTTCTGGCTCCAGTCCACCAGGACCTTGCCCTTGCGCAGGGTCTTTTTCATGTCGCTGACGGCCAGGTCCGGGTGGTCGGCCTCAAGGGCCCGGGCAAGTTCGCGGGCGAAGGCGGAGATCTGGTCGGAGGTCTGGCTCCGGTCCAGGGCGGCGTACAGGTGGATGCCCTTGCTGCCGCTGGTCACCGGGACGGGGTCCAGGCCCACGTCCTGGAGGATAGTGCGCGCCAGGAGGGCTACTTCAACACACGCCTCCAGGCCGGCGCCTTCGCCGGGGTCCAAATCCAGGACCAGCCTGTCGGGGTTCAGTTGGTTGCCGTGGGAGTCCACCTGCCACTGCGGGACGTGGATTTCCAGGGAGTTGATCTGTCCGAACCAGGTAAGGGTGGCGGGGTCGTTGACCATCGGATAGTAGATGGTGCGGTCTTTGTGGGTGATGGCTGCCCGGGGGAGCCAGCCCGGAGCCGAATCCTCAAGGTTCTTTTGGAAGAACACCTCGCCGGGCTTATCGGCGGTCCCCACGCCGTTCACCCACCGTTTCCTGGTGGCCGGCCTGTTGTACGCCGCCGGGACCAGGACGTGGGCCACTGCGGCGTAGTAGGCCAGGACATCCGCCTTGGTGGTGCCCGTTTCCGGATAGATGATCTTGTCCAGGTTGGTGAGGGTCAGTTCCCGCCCTGCCACCCGGACACGCTCCTTAGCGGCGGGCATGGGGCTTCACCTCCGGCGTTGCGTGATGTTCACTTGAGGAATGAGAGCCATCTGGAAAGGTGCCATCGCGTTCGGCCTGGTCAACGTGCCCGTGAAGGTCTACAGCGCCACTGAGGATCATGACATCAGTCTGCACCAGGTCCACAACGCCGACGGCGGCCGGATCCGCTACCAGCGCCGGTGCGAGGTCTGCAGCCAGGTCATCGATTATTCGGACATTGAGAAGGCCTACGAGGAGGACGGCCGGACGGTGGTCCTGTCCAAGGACGAGCTCAAGGCCATTCCGGCGGAGAACAGCCACGAGATCGAAGTGGTGCAGTTCGTCCCGTCCGAGCAGCTTGAGCCCATGATGTTCGAGAAAAGCTACTACCTTGAGCCGGACTCTAAGTCTCCCAAGGCCTACGTGCTGCTGCGCAGCGCGTTGGAGGACACGGACAGGGTGGCCATTGTCCAGTTCGCGCTGCGGGAGAAGACCCGGCTGGGTGCTTTGCGGATCAAGGACGATGTCCTGGTGCTCCAGTCCCTCCTGTGGCCGGACGAGGTGCGCGAAGCGAAATTCCCTTCCCTTGATGCGTCCGTCAAGATCTCCTCGCAGGAGCGCGATATGTCCGCCGCCCTGGTGGAGTCCATGGCGGCCGATTTCGATCCCGCCTCCTTCACGGACGAGTACCAGGTCCAGCTCCGCCAGCTGATTGAGGCCAAGCTGGAGCAGGGTGAATCGCTGGACACCGAGGAAACCTTCGGCGTCGAGGCCGGCGAGGGCAGCAAGGGTGAAGTCATCGACCTGATGGAGGCGCTGAAGCGAAGCCTGGACCGGAAACGGGGCGGCGGGACCGATGCCGCGGCAGGAAGCCCGGGCGGGGAGGCCCGCGGGGACTCCGGCAGCGAAGCCGGCGAAGACGAAGGAGCCGCCAAACCGGCACGCAAGCGGTCCGCAGCGGGTAAGGCCAGCGCCGCAAACGGCACGGCCAGTGCCAGCGGTGGAAAGACCGGCAGCACGGCGAGGTCCGCCGCGGCAAAGTCCACGGCAACGGAGTCCAGCGCAGCCAAATCCAGTACGGCAAAGTCCAGCGCAGCCAAATCCAGTACGGCAAAGTCCACGGCGGCAAAATCGGCCGCCGCCAAGTCGACAGCGGCCGGGTCCGCCGAGAAACCTGCCGCCAAGGCGTCCACCAGCAAGGCGACGGGCACCCGGGCGCGCAAGCCTGCGTGATGGCCCGCCGCCTGCGGTGCCTGGTCCGGTGCCCGATTCCATGTACATGAAACTACTAAGCTTGCTTGCGTTCCGGTAGCGGGGTGCTCTTTACAGCCGGGTCCGGTGCGTCCACAATGAGTCGCATCGCAGCCTCCGCTGTGCCCACAGCGTGCTGACACTCCAACGGCCCTGTGAGGAGCGCTGACCATGGACGATCAAACGGATGCAGCCAAGGCGGACCGGGAACTCAAACAGAAACACCGGGCCATGTGGGCATCCGGTGATTATCCAGCCCTCGCTGACGAGATGCTCCTGGACCTGGGTGCCATCCTGGTGGAAGCCTGCGGCATCACGTCCCGCCACAGCGTGCTGGATATCGCGGCCGGATCAGGCAACGCGGCTATTCCCGCGGCCATGATGGGGGCGAAGGTGGTGGCCAGCGATCTCACCCCGGAGCTTTTCGAAGCCGGACGCCGTGAGGCCGCGAACCGGGGAGTCAGCCTGGACTGGAAGGAAGCCGACGCGGAGGCCCTGCCCTTCGGGGACGCCGAGTTCGACGTGGTCATGTCCTGCCTCGGCGTCATGTTTGCCCCGCACCACCAGGCGGCGGCTGATGAACTCCTGAGGGTATGCAAACCGGGTGGAAGCATAGGGCTGTTGAGCTGGACCCCGGAGGGGTTCATCGGCAAGATGTTCGCCACCATGAAGCCCTTCGCCCCGCCGCCTCCGCCGGGAGCGCAGCCGGCGCCGCTGTGGGGGAGCGAGGACCACGTGCGTGAATTGCTCGGGGACAAGATCACGGACGTCGCTGCACGCAAGAAAACCCTGGCTGTGCGGAGCTTCCATCAACCCGGCGACTTCGTCCGCTATTTCAAGTCCCACTACGGCCCCACCATCTCCGTCTACAAATACATCGGGGAGGACGGGGACAAGGTCAAAGCCCTGGACCAGGCGCTGACGGAACTGGCTGATTCCTTCGGTGACGCCCATGGCGACACCCCGTTCCAGATGGAATGGGAGTACCTGCTGTTCACTGCGAAGAAGGCCAAGAAGAATGCCTGACCATGCGGCTACCCACTTGGGGGCGGGGGCTTAACGCAAGCGGCCGCCGTCGGGCGTTTCCCTGGGAGGGAAGGCCCGACGACGGCCGTGCGGCGTGGCTGCCAGGGCAGCCTGTCAGCTACTAGGCGTCGTGGTCCGTTTCAAGGATCTGGACCAGGTGGTCCAGTGCGGTGTCCGCGCCGTCACCTTCGGCGCGCAGCACAACCACGTCGCCGTGCGAGGCGCCCAGGCTCATGAGGGACAGGATGCTGGCAGCGTCCATGGCCTCGTCCGCCGGCTCGCCCTCGCGGGCGATGGTGATGTCCAGGTCGTACTCTCCTGCTGCCTCGGCAAAGATGGCGGCGGGGCGGGCATGCAGGCCCACGCGGCTGGCGACGGTTGCTGTGCGTTCTGGCATTGTTGCTCCTTTGTCTTCCGGCGGCTGGTTGGAATGCCGGATAGAGGTAGTAGGTGAGGCGGGATCAGACGGTTGCTGGGACGGTTTCCACCGTAGCAGCGCTCTTGGGTGCCGCCCAGCGCTTGAGGCCGATCACGGCCAGGGCGCTGACAATGGTGCCGGCGATGATCGAGAGGACGAACATCAGCACGTTGCCGATCGCGAAGAAGACGAAGATACCGCCGTGGGGTGCCTGCGAGGTGACCCCGAAGGCCATGCTCAGCGCGCCGGTGAGCGCGCCGCCCAGCATGCTGGCCGGGATGACCCGCAGGGGGTCGGCTGCGGCGAACGGGATGGCGCCTTCGGAGATGAAGGACGCGCCCAGCAGCCAGGCTGCCTTGCCGTTTTCCCGCTCGGCCAGGCTGAAGAGCTTCCGGTCCAGGACGGTGGCCAGGGCCATGGCCAGCGGGGGCACCATGCCGGCAGCCATGACCGTTGCCATGATCTGCCACGGTGCCTGGTTGTCCGCGCTGCCGGCGCTGAGGCCCGCAACGGCGAAGGCGTAGGCCACCTTGTTCACGGGACCGCCCAGGTCGAAGCACATCATGAGGCCCAGGATGATGCCCAGGACCACGGCGGAAGCGCCGGTCATGCCGGACAGCCAGCCGTTAAGGGCGGCGGTGAGGCCGGCGATGGGACCGCCCAGCACCAGGAACATGAGCCCGGACGCCACGATGGAGGCGAGCAACGGGATGATGACCACCGGCATGAGGCCGCGCAGCCAGCGGGGGACCTGCCAGGTGCCGATCACGTGCGCAACGTAGCCGGCCAGGAGGCCGCCCACGATGCCGCCGAGGAAGCCGGCCCCCATGAAACCGGAGACTGCACCCGCCACGAAGCCGGGGGCGATGCCGGGCCTGTCGGCAATGGCGTAGGCGATGTAGCCGGCCAGCGCCGGGACCAGGAAGCCCATGGAAAGGGCGCCGATCTTGAACAGGACTGCGCCCAGGTAAGCGGCGAGTCCGCCCTCGGGAAGGTTGCCGAAGTTGTTCTCCACAACCACCTTGTCCGCGACTTCGGTGATGTCGTAGCCGCCCAGGAGGAAGCCCAGGGCGATCAGGAGGCCACCGCCGGCAACGAACGGGATCATGTAGCTCACGCCGGTGAGAAGGGCCCGCTTCAGCTTCTGGCCGATGTGCTCGCCCTTTTCGGCTGCGGCCTGCTCGGCCTGTTCCTCGGCACCGAAGTGCGGGACGCGCCGCGCGTTCGGGTCGGAGGCTGCGGCCAGCGCCTCCTGGACCATCTTGGCGGGTTCGTCGATGCCCCGCTTGACGGGGGCGTTGATGACCGGCTTGCCGGCGAAGCGCTCCTTGCCGCGGACGTCCACGTCCACCGCGAAAATGACGGCGTCGGCAGCAGCGATGACGGCGGGATCCAGCGGCTTGGCGCCGGAGGAACCCTGGGTCTCCACCTGGAGGTCGACGCCGGCCTCCTGGGCAGCGGCCACCAGGGAGTCAGCTGCCATATAGGTGTGTGCGATGCCGGTGGGGCAGGCGGTCACGGCCACGAGGCGCTTGGGACCGGCCGGGGCTGATCCAGCCGACGCCGTGCCCGGCGCAGCGGCGGCAGAGCCCGCCGAAGCGGCGCCTGCCGAAGCCCCCGCGGACGCGCCGGAAGCAACAGCGGCAGCAGGTACCGCGGCTGCATGGGCTGCGGGCTTGTCAGCCAGTGCACCGTCCACCAGTTCCACGATCTCCTCGCGGGAGGAAGCGTTGCGCAGGGCCGTGGTGAAGTCCTTTTTGATCAGGGACCTGGCCAGCTTGGAGAGCAGCTTTAGGTGTTCCTGGTCGGCTCCGTCGGGGGCTGCGATGAAGAAGACCAGGTCCGCCGGGCCGTCCTTGGCTCCGAAGTCCACCTTGGGATTGAGGCGGGCCATGGCCAGGGTTGGTTCGGTGACGGCGGCTGAGCGGCAGTGCGGGATGGCGATGCCGCCCGGAATGCCGGTGGCGGTCTTCTGCTCGCGGGCGAAGGCGTCAGCGAAGAGGCCTTCAACTTCTGTTGCGCGTCCGGCGGCAGCTACTTTGCTTGCCAGGTGCCGGATCACCGCCTCGGGCGTGTTGCCCAGGTTCTGGTCGAGCTCGACCAGTTCCGTGGTGATGAGCTGGGTCACTGTCAATCCTTTCGAAGGGCCGTGATGGTTACGGCATCCGGGGTGGTTTGGTGTACTGCCGGAACCGTTGAACCGGGCAGGGAGGCAGCTGCGGCACCGTGGGCCACAGCCTGGCGAAGGCAGTCGGCCGGGGCGGCGCCCCGGCCGTGGGCGAGCAGGTAGCCGGCAAGCGCGGAATCGCCCGCGCCCACCGTGCTGACCGCGGCGACCGGCGGATGCGTGGCCAGCCACGCGCCGTCGGCCGTTACCAGGACAGCTCCCTTGGATCCGAGAGTTGCCAGCACAGCACCCACGCCGGAACGTACGACGGCGGCCGCGGCGGCCGCGGCAGCCTCCGGATCCGCTTCCAGTTCGTCAGCGGTGGCCGCGGCGAAGCCGGCTGCAGCAGCCAGTTCCGCCAGTTCTTCGGCGTTGGGTTTGAGGAGGTCCGGTTTCCCGGAACCGTTGCCGGCCGGTTCAGCACCGGCATCGCCTCCGGACATCGCCGCCGCGAGCGGCGAACCGGAGGAATCCACAGCAATGAGCGGTGCGCTGCCGTTTCCGGCCGCGCGGATCCGGCGGGCCGCCGTCGCGTAGAAATCGGCAGGAAATCCCGGCGGGAGCGAACCTGCAAGGACCACCCAGCTGGCACCGCGGGAGCTCTCGAGGAGCAGTTTGATCAGGGCTTCCTGCTGGTCCGCATCCATGACCGGACCGGGCTCATTGATCTTGGTGGTCACGCCGCCGGGTTCCGTGAGCGCCACATTGGTCCGGAGCGGCTCGTTGATGGGCAGCGAAAGAAACGGCACCGCGCTTTCCCGCAGCCCGGCCAGCACGGGGTCGCTGTCCGCGCCGGGCAGGACGGCAACGGAGTCCAGGCCGGAGGCAACCAGTGCGCGGGAAACGTTGACGCCCTTGCCGCCCGATTCCTGGCTGACGGAAACGGCACGCTGCACTTCGCCCCGAACCAAAGGGCCGGGCAGCGCGACGGTACGGTCAAGGCTTGGGTTGGCGGTGAAGGTGACGATCATGCGATCACCACGTCAACGCCGGCTTCTTCCAGGGCGGCTGCCAGTTCCGCGCCGGGCTCGCTGTCTGTAATCAAGGTGTCCAGATCTTTCAGGGAGGCGAACTGGACCAGGGTTTCCGTGTCCAGCTTGGAGGAATCGGCCAGCACCACAATCCGGCGGGCCGAGTGGACGAAAGCTGCCTTGACGGCGGCTTCCTCGGGATCGGGCGTGCTCAGCCCAAAACTTGCGTGGATTCCGTTGGTGCCGATGAAGGCAATGTCCGGCCGCAGTTTGCCGGCGGCCTCCACGGTTGCCTGACCCACGGCAACCTGGGTGATTCCGCGCACCCGGCCGCCCAGGACCTCAAGGGCGATTCCGGGAACGCTGGAGAGTTTGCCCGCGATGGGAACGGCGTGGGTGATGGCCACCAGTTCCGCGCGTGGTCCCGTTGGGTCGGAAGGTTCGACGGCGGCCCGGCGGGAGAGCATGTCCGCCAGGACTTCCGTGGTGGTGCCGCCGTCGATCAGGACGCTGCCGGCGGAGTTGCGCGGAATGAGGGCCAGCGCGGCTTCGGCGATCCGGATTTTCTGGTCCGGCCGCTGGATGGCGCGCTCATTCACGCTTTCCTCGGTGGTGCTGAACCGGTCCGCCGCAACGGCCCCGCCGTGGACGCGGCGGACGGTGCCGGCATTCTCGAGGGCGGCAAGGTCGCGGCGGACGGTTTCGGTGGTGATGCGGAAGCGCTCGGCCAGGAGGGTCACGCTGACCCGGCCGCTGCCGGCAACAAGCTCGGCAATCTTTTGCTGGCGCTCCTCGGCGAACACGTACCCTCCGTTGCGTAGGTCTGCTGATGGTGTGGATCGTTCACGGCGGATGCCGCTCCTGCGTGACTGGCATCACATGATGTTGAGTTATTTGACTTTATCTTTGCTTGTGTTGGTTTGTCAATGGAAACCAACATGAAACAAAGTGACGTTGCCCGGGAAGCGAAAAGCCGGGCCGGACCATGGGATGGTCCGGCCCGGCTCTTCGGGTCAACTACTTGTCCTTCGCTGCGGCGCGGACGCCGGTGGTGCTACAGCCCGCTGTCGCGGCTCTCGTTCCGGGTGATGCGTTCCCCCGTGTTCGGATCGACTACAGACCGGCTCTCGCTGACACGCCGGCTGCGCCCTGGGGAAGCGAGGATGAGGGAAGCGATGAGTCCAATGACGCCGACCGCCATCAGGATGTAGCCGATGAGTACCTGGTCCACGAAGGGGATGAGGCCTGGAGCAACCGCCCAGGCGAGGATGGCACCGAGGGCGATAAGGAAAATGGAGGATCCGATTCTCATGAGTTGCTCCTTGTTAGTCACGGCGGGCGTCTTTTTGGCCCGAGGACGATTGATAAGCATGCTGTCCGTTAAGCGTCACGCTACAGCCAGCCGTTGCTGTATTCAATGGAGTGGGCCGGGGCGTAACCCATTCGTTGTGCTGTGGCATGTGAGAAGAAAGGGGCTGGTGCGCCTTGCCCGGTGTTGCCGGCAACCGGCACGGCCGGGGCGCCCGGGGTCGCTGGCTTGGCTAGGCTGATCTGATGGAAACAGTTGTGTGGTCCAAACCCGAGGGTGAGCGGGCGGGCACCCCACTGCTTGTGATGATGCACGGTTATGGCACCGACGAGTCCCGCATGGTCCGCCTTTTTGAGTACCTGCCGCCCGAGTTCACGTGCGCAGCGCTCCGAGCGCCGATGCCGATCGGCGACCATTACGGCTGGTTCCTGCTGGACTACTTCCTCGCCAACGACTTCGCGGATGTCATTAAGGCCTCAAGCGCCGTCCAGGCCTGGATCAACAGCGTCAAGGTCCAGCACAGCAGCGTAAGCCTGCTCGGCTACTCACAGGGCATGGCAATGGCGAGCACTCTGCTGCGCCTCCACCCCAAGGACTATGAGGCGGTGGTGGGACTTTCCGGTTTTGTGCTCCGGAATGAGCTGCTGTCCCTCACGGAATCCTTCGACACCAAGCCGCCCTTTTTCTGGGGCAGGGACAAGGCGGACCTGGTCATCAACGAGGACGCCATCGCCTATACCGGGGAATGGCTCCAGCAGAACACGCTCCTGACCGCCAGGACCTACCCCGGCATGGGCCATGCGATGTCGAAGACGGAGATGGTGGACGTAAGCGCCTTCCTGCGACACTATGTGCTCCGTCCGGACGGGTCCGGAAAGATCGACGCCTGACGGTCTCCCATGCTGAGACGTGCCTCACGTGAGGTCCGTTGGAAAAAACAGTTGCCAGCTAAATTTGTAAGCGCTTACACTCTTCATCGGCCGTTATCGCGGCCCTGAACTGGGCGGACAAGGAGATCAGCGCGGTGCCGAGGGTTTACTGCAGCCGGATACTGTCCCATGCCCTTTATTCGGCCAGCGCTGCTGGAGGTGCCGCCGGTTTGTCCGACGACCGGTGCCGTGTCCATGATGGTAGGGATACACCGATCAGCAATGCCGGGGCCGCCGGGCTCCCTTCACACTCCGCCGCCGCCCGTGGCCGCAGATCGTCCGGGCATCGATGCCTCCCCAACGCCAAGCATCCAGCCTTCCAGGCTGCCCGCCGTCCTGAAAGGACAACGCACCGCTGATGACTGAAAACATTGCAGCAGACAACGCAACAGCCGAGGTGTCCGCCTGGGCTGGTGCCTCTGCCATCCTTTTCGACCTGGACGGTGTGCTGACCCCCACGGCAACCGTCCATGAGCGGGCATGGCAGGAACTGTTCGAGGACTACCTGGCGGACCGGCCGCAGGTTCCCGGCTACAGCGAGAGTGATTACTTCGACCACATCGACGGCAAGCCGCGCTTCGACGGCGTCCGCGATTTCCTGGCCTCGCGCGGGATTGTGCTCCCCGAGGGCCCCACTGACGACGACCCCGCCAACACCACTGTGCAGGGCCTGGGCAACCGGAAGAACCGGATTTTCAACGACATCGTGAGCGCCGGCGTGGAGCCCTTCCCCGGCTCGGTGCGCTTCCTCGAGGCTGCGCTGGACCGCGGACTGAAGGTCGCCGTCGTCTCTTCTTCCCGAAACGCTCCAGCCGTCCTGGAGGCAGCCGGACTCAGCGCCCGGTTCCCGGTGGTGGTGGATGGCGTGGTCGCGGCAAGCGAAGGCCTGCCCGGCAAGCCCAGTCCCGCCACCTACGAGTACGCCGCCCGCCTGCTGGGCCTCCCCACCGGCGAATGCGTGGTGGTGGAGGACGCAGTGTCCGGCGTCCAGGCCGGCGAGGCCGGAACCTTCTACTCGGTCATCGGTGTGGACCGCGGCGCCGGGCGGCAGGCGCTGCTCGACGCCGGAGCCACCCTGGTGGTCAACGACCTCAAGGAACTTCTGCCTTAGAGACTGCAGCCTTCCCCGAGGCCGCCCGCTGCTACCCCCGGCAGCTCACGTCAGTACGCATTACCCCCGAACGCATTACCCCCCCCCCCGAAAAGTATCCCCAGGCCGGCAGCAAACCGGTTGCCCGGCCAAACGCCAAAGGACCCAACACCATGGCCCTGATCTCAGCGGACCGCGAAAGATTCCCCAGCACACCCTGGCAGCTCGTGGAGACACGCCACGTACCGGGCAATGAAGGGACGTTGGAAACCCTTTTTGCCCTGGGCAACGGACACCTGGGGATCCGCGGCGCCCACTGGGCCGCCGCCGACTCCGACCTGCCCGGCAGCTTCATCAACGGGCTGCACGAAATCTGGGACATCAAGCACGCGGAAAACGCCTTCGGGTTTGCCCGGACCGGCCAGCGCATCCTCTACATACCGGATGCCAACAACTTCACCGTGGTTATCGACGGCGAGTCCCTCAGCCTGGCCGAGTCCGAGGTATTGGACTACCGGCGCTCCGTGGACTTCTCCACCGGGGTGTACGAATGCCGCGTCACCTGGCAATGCCGCTCCGGCGCCGTCGTCACCACCACCGAACGCCGGGCCGTGGGTTTCGCCTCCCGCGGAGCCCTGGGGATATCCCTGGATGTGGTGACGGACCGTGAGGTTTCCGTGGACATCACCTCCTCGGTGATCAACCGCCAGGACCAGCCGGTGGAGGACCACTCTGTCCACGATCCCCGCCGGGCGGGCCGCCACGCCGGACGCGTGCTGCTGCCCCTGCGCCTTGACGGCGGCGACGGATCACTCCGGCTGGCCTGGGAGGCCGCTGAATCCAAGCAGCGCGTGGGCGTCGCGGTGGACCACTGGACCTCCGCCGGGCACCAGCCGTTCGACACGCTGGTGGACCAGGATGACAGCAGCGTCCGCTACGTCCTGGCCGTCGGCCCGGGCGAGCCGTTCCGCCTCGAAAAGAGTGTCAGCTATGCGGCCGGCCCGGCGATCCAGGACCCCGCCCTCGACCCCGCCGCGGCCGCAGAGGAAGGCCTCCGTCCGGTGCAGGACGTCTTTGCCGAGAGCGAAGCGCACTACCGCGACTACTGGGCCACTTCTGACATTGTGGTTGACAGCCAGTCCGTGCTGCAGCAGGCCATCCGCTGGAACCTGTTCCAGCTCGCCCAGGCGACGGCGCGTGCAGACGTCGCCGGCATCCCCGCCAAGGGCGTGACGGGATCCGGCTACGAAGGCCACTACTTCTGGGACCAGGAGGTCTACCTCCTGCCGTACCTGACGTACACCAACCCCGGCGGCGCCCGGCAGGTCCTCGAATTCCGCCATGGAATGCTTCCCGAGGCCAAGATCCGGGCCAAGGAGCTGAGTGTTGACGGCGCCCTGTTCCCGTGGCGCACCATCAACGGGCTGGAAGCCAGCGCATACTACGCGGCCGGTACCGCACAGTTCCACATCGCCGCTGCCATCGCCTTCGCCGCCAACCGTTATTTCTGGGCCACCGGGGACACCGCGTTCCGCGACGGGATGGGTGCCGAACTGCTGATTGAAACGGCGCGGATGTGGATCTCGCTGGGCTTCTTCGGCAAGGACGGGCTCTTCCACATCCACGGCGTCACCGGTCCCGACGAGTACACCGCCGTGGTCAACGACAACCTCTACACCAACGTAATGGCCCGCTTTAACCTGCGTGCTGCCGCGGCCCTGGAGCATGCGGGCATCACGAACGAGGAGCGGCAGCTGTGGGAAGCGGCTGCGAACCGCATGCAGCTGCCGTTCGACGAGCGCATGCAGGTGCATTCGCAGGACAACGACTTCATGCACCTCGAACCGTGGGACTGGACCACGCCCCGGTCCAAGTACCCCCTGCTCCTGCACTTCCACCCGCTGGTGATCTACCGCCACCAGGTCCTGAAGCAGGCAGACACCGTCCTGGCAATGTTCCTGCAGTGGCAGGATTTCACGCCTGAGGAAAAGCACCGCGCCTTCGACTTCTACGATCCCCTGACGACGGGCGATTCAACGCTTTCGGCCTGCGTCCAGGGCATCATGGCCGCCGAGGTGGGGTACTCGCAGGAAGCGCTGGACCACTTCACCAACGCCTTGTTCATCGACCTCGATGACACGCACGGAAACACCATCGACGGCGTGCACATCGCCTCCACGGGCGGGGTGTGGAGCTCCCTGGTCTGCGGTTTTGCCGGGTTGCGCGACCAGGGCCCGGTTCCGTACTTCGACCCGCGGCTGCCGTCGGAGTGGGACGGGCTCACCTTCCACCTGAAGATCCAGGGGCGCCTGCTGCTGGTGGAACTGCGCGCGGGGACCCTCACCCTGACGGTCCGCGAAGGGGAAGCCCTGGCCGTGGATGTCCGCGGCCAGCTGGTCACGGTGGGTGCCGAGCCCGTCCAGGTGGCGCTTGAACCGTTGCCGGAGCCGGAGCCCACGGTGTTCCCCAGCGGACATCCGACGGCGAGTATCCCCGTGGTGCGTGCCAACAGCTGAGTCCGGTGCGGCTGGGAGAGCCTAGCCTTCCGCCGCCGTCGCGCGTTCCGCCTCCGGTGAACGGTCCAGGGGGTGGGCCAATTCGTCGTCGGGCATGCGCGCAGCGGCCATGGCAACCACTGCCATGACGGGGCATACGCCGCCGGCCACCAGGAAGATCAGCCAGATGGGCAGGACCTCGGCGGCCGGACCGGCCAGTGCCATGGACACCGGCATCAGGGCGAGCGACACGAAGAAGTCCAGGCTGGACACCCGGCCCAGCAGGTGCGGCGGGACGCGCCGCTGGAGCAGGGTGCCCCAGATGACCATTCCCACGCTGCCGGTGGCGCCGAAGACGAACAGCGCCGCGGCGATGGCCCAGAAGCTGTCCATGACGCCGACGGCGGCCAGGGGCAGGCTGCCGGCGCCCCAGGAAACCATCATCACCGTGAGGTAGCGGCGCGGCAGCCGGAAGGACGCCGTGAACAGCGAGCCAAGCGCTGCGCCAACTCCCATGACGGCCAGGAGGAAGCCGAACATGCGGGAGTCGCCGGCCAGCTGGTCGCGCACCACGAAGGGCAGCAGTACCTCGATGGGCCCGATCAGGAACAGCACGGAGATGCACGCCCAGATGAGGGTCCACAGCAGCCATGGTGTCCGCAGGGTGTAGCGGACTCCCTCGCGCAGGTCGTGGAAGAAGGATGTCCCGGCAGTCTCAGCGGCTTCACCGGCAGCCGCTCCGCGTTCCTGCGTCTCCGCCCCGTTGACGGGCGCCTTCAGTGCATGCTGCCCCAGGAAGTTCAGGACGATGAAGGCCAGCAGGTGGCACGCCGCAACTGCCGTGACAGCGTGCGACGGCGACAGGGCAGCCACCACCAGGCCCGCCACGGCAGGACCCGCAGCCTGCTGGAGCACGGGCCGCATGGACCCCTCCATCCCGTTTGCAGCCAGCAGGTCCTGGGCGGGGAGGATGCGGGGCAGGATGGCAGAGTAGGCAGGGAAGAAGAAAGCGGCGCCAACGCCAAGGACAAAGGACCCCGCGGCAACGTGCCACAGCTGGAGCAGGCCGGCCATGGCCAGCCCGCTGACGGTGGCTATCACCGCAAGGTTGGCACCCTCCACGGCGATGATCAGTCGCCGCTGGGGGACCCGGTCCGCTGCGATGCCGCCCGCCAGGACGAACGCCACCAGGCCCGCGCTGCCCGCGGCGGCGACCAGGGAGAGCTCCAGGGGACCGCCGCCCAACTGGATCACCTGGTACACCATGGCCACGGCCCACATGCCGGAACCAAAAATCGAGATGGCCAACGCTGCGATGAGCACCCGGTACTCGCGGTGCGCAAAGGGCCGCAGGGCTTTAGGGGTGGGCATAGGGTAAGTCTAGGCTTTGGGCGGATGCCGGGGCGCCAGCCCACACGCCCTCCCGTCCGCGGCCGGGTGGGGAAGGGCACCGGCGGTAGCCTAATGTTAAGCAACCTTAGTATTAGCGATTCCGGCATCGGCCCGCCGGCGAGACAAACAGAGGTGACCATGGCTAAGCGCAGCAACCCCGCAGTACGAATCGCGCAGGAAACCGCCCACAACGCGGTATTCGATGCCGACGGCAAGCCCAAACCCGGTGTCCACAACATGCTCCTCAAGGCGGTGGAGATCCAGCGCCCGCTGGTGGTGGCGTACATCCGCCGGCTGCAGAAGAGGCACCCCCGGGCCACGGCCGCGCAGCTGGCTGACATCCTGGAGCGCGACTACCTCCGCGCCGTCACCGGCGGCGGTGCGCTGGTGGGCGCAACCGCCGTGGTGCCCGGTGTCGGAACAGTCGCGTCCCTCGGACTTTCCGCCGCAGCAACCGTTGGATTCCTGGAAGCAACAGCCCTCTACTCGACGTCCCTGGCAGAGCTGCATGGGATCCGGCTCACCAACCCCGAGAAGGCCAGCACCATGGTCATGGCCATCATGCTGGGCGAGGAAGGGACCGCGCTCCTGGGGACGCTCAGCGGCCAGGCAGCCGGCAGGGAAGTGAACGCCAACAAGGCCTGGGGCAACGTCCTTTCCAAGTCGATGGTGGTGCCGGGCTTCGGCAGCATCCGGAGCAGGATCCAAAAGGCCTTCCTTAAGAACCTCCTCAAGCGCCAGGGAAGTGCGCTGTTCGGCCGGGCCCTGCCGTTCGGCATAGGTGCTGTGGTGGGCGGAGCCGGTAACCTCATCATGGGGCGCGCTGTGGTGGCCAACGCCAAGGAGGCGTTCGGCCCCATGCCGGACACCATCCCCGGGGAGCTCACTGCTGCGGCCGCGGCACAGGACAACAAAACGCTGGAAGGCAACACTTTTGGATCTCAACGCTGACCTTGGCGAATCGTTCGGTTCATGGAAGATGGGGGACGACGCCTCCATGTTCCAGCTGGTCACCAGCGCCAATGTGGCCTGCGGCTTCCACGCCGGGGACCCCGTCACCATGCTGGACAGCTGCCGGGCCGCCTACGAACTCGATGTCACGGTCGGCGCGCACGTGGGGTACCGGGATTTGGCCGGCTTCGGCCGCCGCTCGCTGGACATGAGCTTCGATGAGCTGTTCGGCGACGTCCTGTACCAGTTGGGGGCGCTTGACGGCGTTGCCCACGCAGTGGGGGCGTCCGTGGACTACGTGAAGCCGCACGGAGCGCTCTACAACCGGCTGGTGCAGGACGCCGAACAGGCTTCCGCTGTTGTGGCCGCCGTGAACGCCTACGATCCCGGCCTTCCCGTCCTTGGGCTGCCCGGGTCGGAGCTGCTGACGCAGGCGAAGGAGGCCGGCCACCCGGTCTTTGTCGAGGCGTTTGTGGACCGCGCCTACCTTGCCGACGGAACGCTGGTGCCGCGCTCACAGGAAGGTGCCGTGCTGCACGACGTCGACGCGATCGTCGAGCGGGCCGTGCGCCTTGCGACCAAGGGGGAAGTCGTGGCCCTGGACGGCAGCGTTGTACAGGTCCGGCCGGATTCCCTGTGCATTCACGGTGACACTCCGGGAGCCGTTGGGATGGCTGCCGCCGTCCGGACGGGGCTGGAGGCAGCCGGCGTGGAACTGGAGCCGTTCGCCTAGGCCTGAAGAGCAACGCGGGGTCACTTTTGGCCCGTGCGGGGCCGTTTATTGGGCGCTAAGTGACCTCGCGTTGCTTGGAAAAGGGCGATTGCTCACCCAAATATCAGGTGCGCCACCGTAAAAATTGCCAACCCGGCAAGCGAGCCCACCACGGTGCCGTTGATCCGGATGAACTGCAGGTCCTTGCCCACCTGGAGTTCGATCTTTTGCGAGGTTTCCTGCGCATCCCAGCGGGCCACGGTATCGGTGATCACTCCGGCGATGTCGGAGCGGTACGTCCGCACCAGGTAGCCGGCGGCATCGCCGATCCAGGTGTTCACTTTCCCGGCGAGCTCGGGTTCGCTGACCAGCCGGGAGCCGAAGTCGCGGACGGCAGCCTTGAACTTGATGGTCAGTTCGCTCCCGGGATCATCCACCGCGCCCAGGAGGGCGTTCTTCACGGTGCCCCAGGTGCGGGAGGCGAGTTCGCGCACCTCGGGATCGCCGAGAACCTGGGCCTTGATGTCCTCGGCGCGGGCAATCATCGCCGGATCGTGCTGCAGGTCCTGCGCGAGGTCGTTCAGGTACTTGTCGATCGACTGCCGTACCTGGTGGTTCGGGTCGGCCTGCACCGCGCGAACGAACTTGAGGATCTCCACATAGACCTTGTCGCCCACCAGTCCGTCTACGAACTGCGGCACCCATGTGGGGGAGCGGTCGGACACCAGGTGGGTGACCGTATCGTGGTTGTCATCCACCCAGTCGGCGGCCCGGTCCACCAGCAGGTCCACCAGCTTGTGATGGTGCCCGTCGTGGAAAATGCGCTCGGCCATCTTTCCCACGGGAGGTCCCCACGGCGGAGCCAGCAGGTGCTTGCGCACCATTCCCTCGATGACCGCCTGGACGTCGTCGTCGTTCAAAACCTTGAAAGTACCCCGGATCAGGGCGGCGCCTTCCTTGGCTACCCTGTCTGCGCCGCCCGGCGTGGCCAGCCATTCGCCGGCCCGGCGGGCAATGTTGACGCTGGCCAGCTTCTCCTGGACCACCTGCTCGGAGAGGAAGTTGGTCTCCACGAACTCGCCCAGCGAGGCGCCGATCTGGTCCTTCCGGCGCGGGATGATGGCTGTGTGCGGGATCTTGATGCCCATGGGGTACTTGAACAATGCGGTAACGGCGAACCAGTCAGCCAGCGCGCCCACCATGCCGCCCTCGGCTGCCGCCCGCACGTACTGCAGCCACGGATACTCCTTCTGCAGCGCGAAAGCGAAGACAAAAACCACCGCCATCACCACCAGCAGGCCCAGCGCCACCAGCTTCATCCTCCGCAGCGCTGCCGCCTTTTCGGCGTCGCCCGGGCTGAGGTGATGGACGACGGCGGCACGCGCCTTGGGGCGGCCCTTCGCGTGGGGCGGGGCGGAAGGCGTGGTCCCGGTGGGTGCTTCCCGGGTAGTTGGCTCAGAGTTCACCTGCATGTGCCAAGCCTAGCCCCGCGGTCCGCGCCGGGTCGGCTACCGTGTCTCCATGACCAGTGACGCATCAGGGCCGCAGCGGCCCTTGGTCTTTGCCCACCGCGGTTCCAGCGCCGCCTTCGCCGAACACACCCGTGCCGCCTATCTGCAGGCACTGGCAGACGGCGCCGACGGCGTGGAGTGCGATGTCCACCTCACACGTGACCAGCACGTTGTCCTCCTGCACGACGCCAACCTGGACCGCACCTCGGACGGAACCGGCCCCGTGGCCGAACGCACGCTGCGGGAACTGAGGCACCTGGATTTCTCGTCGTGGAAGGGCGTGCGTATTCCCGAAATGTACGGGGCGCGGTCCGAGCAGCTCATGACCCTGCCCGAACTGCTGGTGATCCTCCGGGGCGCCGGCCGGCCGGTGAAGCTGGCGATCGAACTCAAGCACCCCAGCCCGTACCAGCTCAAGCTCGAGGACCGGGTACTTGAGGTGCTGCGGGACGAGGGCTGGGATCCCCTGACCTCGTCGCTGGACAACGTGTCCGTCACGTTCATGAGTTTCAGCCCGGACTCGGTACGGCAGTTGCTCCGCTCGGTTCAGCCAAGGTTCATCTGCCAGCTGGTGGACGATGTGGACATCCGGGTAGTCCGCGCAGGGCTGGGCTTCGGGGTGATCACCGGCGGTGCAATTGCCAACCTGATGAAGGCCGCCCAGCTCGAAGGCGAGCGGATCCTGGACACCGGCGAGGCGGGCATGGCCGGGCCCGGAATCGAGTACGTGCGCCGGCATCCGGCGTCCGTCCAACGCTGGCTCGCCGCCGGCCGGCGCTTCCGGGTATGGACGGTGGATTCGGAACAGGACGTGGCGCTGTGCGCGCGGCTGGGCATCCAGGAGATCACCACCAACGTGCCGGCCCGAGTCCTCAGCCAGCTGCAGCTGGCCTCGCCGCAGGGACGGTAGTTCCCGCCGCCGGCACAGTTTCGGTGCATCCGGCGGTGCTGTGATTGAGTTGAACCATGCCTTTTCCCCGCTCCGGCCGGGCCGTCCAACGCCTCTCCGCTGCAGCCATGAGCGCCCTGCTGCTGGCCAGCGCCGTAAAGCACTTCCGCGACCCCGGCTTCTACCGCCAGGTGGTGCCCGGATACCTGTGCCGTGACGACGGCGCTGCTGCCCCGCGGCCCTTCGCCCTCCTGTCGAGGGAGGAATGGATCGCGGTGAGCGGCCTGCTGGAGCTGGCAGCCGCCGTCGGAATCCTGGTTCCCGGAACGCGAAAGGCAACCGCCACGGGCACCACCATGATGTTCGCTGCGTTCCTCGCGGGGCATGTCGACGCACTCCGCCGGGCTTACGGCCCGCAGGGAACCCGGGCGCAGCGGAAGGTGCATACTGTGCGGCTTCCGCTGCAGGCGCCGCTCATTGCGTGGGCCTGGAGCCTGCGGAAGCCCGCCGTGGGGGCGGGCCTGTGACGCTGCTGGCATCGCCGGCAGTGCGGATGGGCATCTCCATCAGTATCGCCACCGGCCTGTACGGCGTCTCCTTCGGCGCGCTATCCGTCACATCTGGACTCAACTTCTGGCAAACCATGGCCTTGAGCCTGCTCCTGTTTAGCGGCGGCTCGCAGTTCGCCTTCATCGGTGTGGTGGCAGGCGGCGGTTCCGGCATCGCCGCCATGAGCGCTGCCACCCTCCTGGGAATGCGCAACGGGATTTACGGCATGCAGCTCAACGCCCTCCTGCACCCCACGGGCTGGCGCAAATATGTTGCTGCCCAGCTGACCATCGATGAATCCACGGCCACAAGCTCCGGCCAGGCGGACCCCGCTGAACAGCGCCGCGGGTTCTGGGCGGCCGGGATCGGCATCTACGTGCTATGGAACCTGTTCACCGCCGTCGGTGCGCTCGCCGGCAGCGGCCTGGGCGATCCAAAACAGTGGGGGCTGGACGGCGCAGCGGTGGCTGCCTTCCTTGGCCTGCTGTGGCCGCGGCTCAAAGGACGCGAGCCGGTTGCAATCGCCGTTGTCTGCGCCGTGGCCACAGTGGCAGCCGTTCCCTTTGTCCCCGCCGGCGTGCCAATCCTCGTGGCGGCCGTGGTGGCTGCCGTGATCGGCTGGTTCAGCCACGGCCGCAGCGATGAAGGCCTGGAACCGGATGTTGACCCCTACCGGGAGCACCGCCGGCATGGCGGTACAAGCAGCAGCCCCTTCGCAGGCCCGGAGGAAGGCCGGGCCCGCGCGAAGGACACCGGACAAGGGACAGCAGAATGAGTCTCTGGATCTGGCTTCTGATAGCCTGCGCCCTGGCCTACGCGTGGAAGCTGGTGGGCTACTTTGTCCCGGCCCGGCTGCTCGAGGATCCGAGGATGTCCCGCGTGGCCGGGACCATGACGATCGGATTGCTGGCGTCCCTCACGGTGGTGAACACTTTCGCAACGGGCCAGTTGCTGGTTGCTGACGCCAGGCTGGGAGCGCTCGCGGCTGCCGCCATAGCCCTGGCGCTTCGGGCGCCGTTCCTGGTGGTGGTGCTGGCCGGAGCGGGCACGGCTGCGCTCTTGAGGATCCTCGGCTGGAATTGAGCGGGCGTCCAATGGGTGCTTATGTTTCGATGTGGTGAAGATCACTCACGATGTCGATTCCCGGTTGTACTATGAGAGCGGCTATGCAGTTGGCCATGGGATCTTCATATGAATGGCGGCCATGGAAAATCAGCTGCACGCGGCCGGGGAAAGAGCCGGGCGTCCTCACCATAAAAACGTTCGACGACGGGCTGGACTGCCTGCCAAACGCTTCTTCACGCGCTATGCCGGCTTGGCGGACGTTCCGGCCGAGGACCTGGAGTCCCTCTCCCGGAGCCTGTGGAAGTCCTTTGACCTGGATCCCGCATCCCAGATTCCGGCCCTGCAGGCACTGGTGCGCCAGGAGCTTCGGGGCAGGGGAGATCCCGCTGACTAGCAGGCCGTGACCCTTGGAGCCCGTCTATGGTGGGCTGGAACGGGGCCGCACTCCACTGCGGCGGCCAGAAAGAGGAACCGACATGAATGACGACATGAACGATCAGGCACGTCCGGAGCAGCCGGAACATGGCCGAGGTGCTGAAAGCGGCGCAGCCCGGGATGCCGCTTCCCGGGACACTGATTCCCGGGACACTGTTTCCCGGGACCCCGCTGCCCAGGAGGCCGCGAAGAAGACCGCCGCTAAGACAGGTTCCGAAGCGCCCGCACCGGAACGGCACGGGAAGCCGCGGCAGGGCTACCTTGACCCAAGCGGCTCCGAAGGTTCCAGGGAGCTGCGCGATACGGCCCGCCGCCGCCGGGACGCGGAGGAAAAGCTGCAGCAGCACCTGATCGAAGCCAAGGGGCACGTTCCCAACGAACACCGCGGGCATCACTGAGGCGTCAGGCTAGGCCACTCCGTGGGCTTCGCCGTCGGGCGAACCGGCCCGGCGGCTGCATTCTTCGACAGCCATTTCATACCAGGTTTCCACCCCAAATTCGGGCTCGGGCGTGTCCAGGTTCTGGTAGAGGGCATCCAGCAAGTGTGCCAGTTCTTCCGCGGTCATCGTGGGGAGGATTTCCTCCGGCCCGCGGGGATCATTGAGGTAAAGGTTCAGCTTTGAGCTGTTCATCTTAGTGCGGCCGTTGCCCGGGGGAGGTACTCGGATTGCTGCATGGGTCACTCCATATCAAGACACAGAGGGCTGGCTGCGTAACCCTTCCTGAAGTCTAGTGGCACCCTCGGGACGCCCACAATGGGGCTTGCCGTTCAGGGGAGTGCTAGCCCAGCTGGGGCTCCGCCAGGGGAGAAGGCGGGACTGGTACATGCGCCGGAAGCGGCCGGGCCGGCCGGGACGTGCGGATGGCGTCCTCAATGAGGGCAAGCGGGCGGCGCCAGGCATCGGACCCGGGCTCCATGGTGTCCACCACGCCAATGAGCATAGCGAGCAGCCGGAACATGTCAGTCATGGAGATGTCCCTCCGCAGGCTTCCCTGGCCCTGCCCGCGCACCAGCAACACGCTGATTGATTCCATGAGGGAGCCCGTAATGCCGGTCAGGAGCTCACGGCGGCCCGCGACGGCGCCCAGCAGGTTGGCATCGGCGCTGGCAGCAGCCATCAGGGCCTCGAGGACCCGCAGCAGTCCGGCGGTCGCGTCGATATCCGCCAGGGCGTCGTCGATCACGGGGTCCACTGTCAGGCGCAGCTGCCGGTTGAGCGCGGCGAGGACCAGCTCTTCCTTGTCAGCGAAGTTCCGGAAGAGGGTAGCGGGGCCTACTCCCGCCGTTGCCGCGATGGTCTGCAGCGGTACTTCCGGGCCAAACTCGCGGAAGCACTGGCGCGCCGCTGTGATGATCTTGTCCACGTTCCGCGCTGCGTCGGCGCGGAGCGGCTTGCGGACGACTGCGAGGCTCATGCGAAAAGGTTAGCAATGGAGCTTTCGGCGTTCACTGTTACTGGAGGGTAGTGGGTTATGTGACGCTCCAGGCCGCTCGTTCCCCCTGCAGGCCCCGAAGGCCGCATGGCACACTGGCACCATGTTGCTTGCGTTTTCAGTTGCCCCCTCCGGCACGCCCAGCGAAGGTTCCCGTCCCTCCGATGCTTCAGTGCACGACGCCGTTGCGGCCGCCGTCAGGATCGTCCGGGAATCGGGGCTTCCCAACAAAACGGATTCGATGTTCACGACCATCGAAGGCGAATGGGACGAAGTTTTCGATGTAGTGAAGCGGGCCACCGAGGCGGTGGGGCGGTACGGAAGCAGGGTGTCCCTGGTCATCAAGGCCGATATCCGGCCCGGCTACACCGGTGAGCTGACGGCAAAAGTGGACCGCCTGGAAGAAGCGCTCGCTGACGGTTCCTGACCCGCGGCGGCCGCATCCGCCGTCGGCCTTTTGCTCTGGACCCCGACGCTGGCCCGTGCCAGACTGTGGCAATGTTCGAGCACAAGCCCCGGCCAGAGTGGATTGCGGCTGAAGAATACCTGTCCGACGTCGTCGTCCGTCCGGATTCCGCCCTGCAGCAGGCCATTCGCTCCGCCGAAGAGGCCGGCATGCCCGCCATCGAAGTGGCTCCCAACGCCGGAAAGCTGCTCAAGCTCCTGGTCCAGATCTCCGGGGCCCGCCGCGTGCTCGAAATCGGCACCCTTGCCGGCTTCAGTACCATTTGGATGGGCCGGGGCCTTCCCGACGGCGGTACCCTGGTCACCTGCGAGTTCCTGCCCAAGCATGCAGAGGTTGCGTGGGCCAACATCGACGCCGCCGGCCTGGGGGAAAAAGTGGAGATCCGGCTGGGACCTGCGCTGGAAACACTGGCCGCACTTGAGGAAGAAGCCCGGGAACCATTCGACTTCATCTTCATCGATGCGGACAAGGAGAACAACAGCCGCTACCTGGACTGGGCCGTCCGGCTGGGCCGGTCCGGGGCCACGGTGGTGCTGGACAATACCGTGTGGGAGGGGGCCATCCTTGACCCCGGAATGGACCCGGTCAATGCGCCTGGAATCATCGAGGCGCTGAAACTCCTTGGCGAGCATCCCCGGCTCGATGCCACTGTTATCCAGACCGTGGGCTCGAAAGGCTGGGACGGATTCGCGCTGGCCCGCATCCGGTAGGGTGTACTCCTTTTGCCGCGCTCGCCGCCGGAACTGCTAAGTATGCTTAGAATGAATTTTCGGCTGGAGTTCGGCCGGACAGAGAGCAGCAGCGGAGGAAACTGATGAAAGCGTCACCCACCCTGGCCGGCAATCTGCAGACGGTGCTTACCGACCTCATCGAGCTGCACCTGCAGGGAAAGCAAGCCCACTGGAACGTTGTGGGCACGAATTTCCGAGACCTGCACCTGCAGCTTGACGAGATTATTGCCGCTGCCCGGCTCTTCGCCGACCAGGCCGCTGAACGCATGCGCGCCCTGCACGCCCTTCCGGATGGCCGCAGCAGCACTGTCTCAGCCGGCAGCCGGCTGGACGAATTTCCTGAAGGGCTGACCTCCACGAAGGAGACCGTCAAGCTCATCACGGCCAGGCTGGAGCGTACGGTCCAGACCATGCGGGATGTCCATGATGAAGTGGACGAGGAGGATCCCACCAGCGCGGACCTGCTCCACGCGGCCATCGAGCGGCTGGAGCAGCTTGCGTGGATGGTCAACGCCGAGACCATGGCGGCTACTGCATCCGTCACCGAGCCGGCAGGCAAATAGGCGCCGCCGCCCCGATGCCGGAACTCTCCGAAAAACACAGCCCACCACCTGCCGGCAACGCGCCTGTCAGCCCACACGCAGTGGTCCGGCTGTCCGCGGAGGGGGTACGGCCTGGCGGCGTGGATGCCTTGTTCCAGGCCGTCTCCGCTGCCGTCGGCGACGCCCCCGCGTTGCTTGCCTTGGCCCGCCAGGCCGGGAAGGAATGGCCGCGGCCCGGCGAAGGCACTACCGGGCTTCTCTGGGAGCTCCTGGCAACGGTGGCCGCCATTGACGTGGCTGCTGCCCGGGTCTTTGAGCCGCACCTGGATGCCCTGGCCATCCTTGCACAGGCGGGCCATGATCCTGCCCATGCCTCCGGGACGTGGGGTGTGTTCGCCGCGGAAGGTCAAGGCTCCCGGCTCGAGGCGGAAGCCAGGGGTTCCTCGGTTTTCCTCACTGGATCCAAGCCCTGGTGCTCCCTGGCCCCGTTGCTTGACCACGCGGTGGTCACGGCCCACACGGACGACGGCGGCCGTGCGGCTTTTGCGGTGGACCTGCGCCACGCTGGCGTGACCTGCGGGGACCCGGCGTGGGTGGCACGGGGTTTGCGCGAAATTCCCAGCGGGCCGGTGCGGTTCGACAGGGTCCCCGCCGAGCCGTTGCAGGGAACCAACTGGTATTTCAGCAGGCCCGGGTTTGCCTGGGGCGGCATGGGAGTGGCCGCCTGCTGGCTTGGCGGGGCTGTGGGCATTGCCCGGGATTACCGGGACGCCCTGCGTGCCGGGACTCTATCAGGCCGGGAGCCCGACCAGATTGCGCTGGCCTCACTCGGCGAACTGGACCGCGTCCTTTCCGCCGCCCTGCAGCATTTGGCGGGAACGGCGGAACGCATTGACCGCCGGGAACAGGGCTCCACCGGGCACGGAACTGCCGGGCAGGCATCGGCGTGGAGCGATGCGCTGCGGGTGCGCGGAACCTGCGCAGCCGCCGTCGAACGCGTCTTGTCGGTGGTCGGCAGCAACCGGGGGCCGGCACCGCTGGCCTTCGACGAGAAGTATGCCAAGCGCACGGCTGACCTGGCACTGTACGTCCGCCAGCACCATGGCATGCGCGACGACGCCCAGTTGGGCGCCCTGGCCCTGAAGGGTGACGCGTCGTGGTGACCTTCCTGCACACGGATGAGGGGACTGACGAGTCAGCCTGGGCGGGCGGAGGACTCGCGGTGCTTCCGGAACTCCCGCTGGGTCCGCAGGAGCTGGCCGCCATGAAGTTCCTGGTCCTGGCCGCCCACCCGGACGACGAGACGCTCGGAGCGGGAGGCCTGCTGGCACGGCTGCAAACTGTCGGCGCAGAGGTGGACGTGCTGTTGTTCACGGCAGGGGAGGCCTCACATCCCGGCTCCACAACCGTCTCGCGGGAGGTTCTGGCCGCCATCCGCCTGGCAGAGTTCGAAGCTGCCCTCGAATGCCTGGGGCTCAAAGACCGCTGGCGCTACCATGGCCTGCCGGACAGCGGCCTGGCGGAGCACGCAGGAGACATCACCCGCTGTATCGCTGAGGCCGCTGCGGGGCTCGCCGGCCCCGCAGGCCGGCTCGCCATTGTTGCGCCCTACCGGGCCGACGGGCATGGAGACCATGATGCCCTCGGCGCTGCCGCCGCTGCTGTTGCCGCAGACGGCGGCTATGCCCTGCTTGAGTACCCCATTTGGTACTGGCATTGGGCCGTGCCCGAGCACCCCGACTGGCAGTCCTGGGTACGGCTGCCGCTGGAACCAGGCGAACAGTCCGTCAAGGCGCGGACCTTGCAGGAGCACACCAGCCAGACTCGGCCCCTTTCGCCGCATCCCGGCGACGAAGTCCTCTTGGATGAGTCCTTCCTGCGCCATTTCTCCCGGCCCTTTGAAACTTTCGCCTGGACTGCCCCGCAGGAGTTTCCTGCCGGGCAGCAGGATGCCACCGCCACCGGAAAGGCGCCCCGTACGAGCAAGGAGGCGCAGCGCATCTTTGACCATGTCCACTCCCGGGAGGCGGACCCCTGGCACTACACCACCAGCTGGTACGAGCGGCGGAAGCGCGCGCTGACGGTGGCGGCGCTGCCCGAAGAACACTATGCCTCCGGGCTGGAGATCGGCTGCTCCATCGGCACGCTGACAGCAGATCTCGCGGCACGGTGCACGAACCTGCTGGCCGTCGATGCCAGCGGTGCCGCCTTGGAACGGGCAGTTGAACGCCTGGCCCCTTTCCCGGGAGTAGCCGCCAGGCAACTGACGCTTCCCGGAGAGTGGCCCGACGGAAGCTACGACCTCGTGGTGATGTCCGAGGTTGGCTATTACTTCGCCGCCTATGAGCTCGATGTGCTGCTCGAGAGGATCAGGGAGTCCGTTGTGCCGGGAGGCACCTTGCTGCTGTGCCACTGGCGGCATCCCATCTCGGGATGGGAGCTCGACGGCGAAAGGGTCCATGCGCTGGCCCGTGACCGGTTGGCGTGGCCTGCTGCCGGCGTATACCGGGAGCGCGACTTTCTGCTGGAAACCCTGACAGCGCCCAAGGCATCGGTTCCTGCCCATTGATGCCGGTCGAGAGGGTGGCCGTGGTGATCCCGGTTCACAATGAGGAGGAGCACCTGGACGGCGCCCTCAGCGGCGTGGAGGCCGCCGTATCGAGGCTGCGGCTGGCCCAGCCTCGAATTGGCGTGCGGGTCCTTGTGGTCCTTGACTCCTGCACTGATGGTTCTGCGGCCATAGCATCCGCTTTCACTGCGCGGAACAGCTGTTTTTCTGTCCTGCCGGTCGCCTTCCGCAGCGTTGGGCGGAGCAGGCGTGCCGGGAGCTGGCAGGTGCTCGGCGCCCTAAGCGATGGCAGGTCTGAGGCCGCCGCCGGGCTATGGCTGGCCAATACTGATGCCGATTCGGTTGTTCCGGACAACTGGCTCGTGGGCCACCTGGAGTTAGCTGCGGCAGGGGCCGATGCGGTCCTCGGGTCCGTGGAAGTGGATCCTGCGGGCGTCGCACCGGACTTGCTTAGCCGCTGGGAGTCGATGCACCCGTTCTCGGAAGACCATCCGCATGTGTTCGGAGCAAATTTCGGCATCCGCGGCTCGGCCTACCTTCAGGCCGGCGGGTTCCCTCGGCACCTCGCGCATGAGGACCGTGTGCTGGCGGCGCGGTTGCGGGAGAAAGGGTTTGACGTAAGGGCCACTGACACCGTCCGGGTGCTGACCTCGGGCCGGACGCAGGCGCGGGCCCCGCAGGGGTTCGGTGCCTATCTGCGCACGCTTGGCATGGACATCGCGCTGGCACCGGAGAATTAGGTCAGCGCGGGACTGAACGGCTTAACGGCAAGGGGGCCGCTGCGTTTCCGCAGCGGCCCCCTTGCCTGGCAGGGCTAGTCCTTTCGGAATGCGTCCTTGACCTTTTCGCCGGCCTGCTTCAGGTCGGCTTTCGCCTGGTCCATCTGGCCTTCGGTCCGGAGGCTTTCGTCATCAGTTGCCTTGCCGGCTGCTTCCTTGGCTTTGCCGCCCATCTTCTCGGCGGCATTGTCAATCTTGTCGTCCAAACCCATGGCATTCTCCCTTCGGCTTGTGGCCTGCGGCAATGCGCATGCCATGCTCCCATGCTAGCCAGCCGGCGGGTTGTTCAACAGGTCGCTGGCTGGAACCGACAGGCAGTTGCTGCCGGCAAAGCCGGGGGATGCCTAGACCAGGTCGGGTGCGCTGGCCACGATGTAATCCGCGGCCGCGGGGCCGGTCATGGACAGGTTGTTGCTGTCCGGGTTGATTCCGTGTGTCTGCAATGCCGCCCACAGTGCTTCCGGCGGCTGGAGGGGACCTTTGTGGAGCAGGCACCAACTGGTGTAGAGACCGTACAGCTCATCGCGTCCGAGGCCAAGGCCCGGTTCCCTGTCCGCGACAACTGCTTCGGCAATAAACTCTTCAAAATGTGTAGCAGGCATGTTCGCTCATTCGGGCTCGACCGTGGTGCCGCCGTTTCTGCTTCAGCGGCTCTGCCGGGCCCAGAAGGGCCTTGCAGAATAATCATGAAGGTATGGCAGCCGGCTCACTTTGTCCAGTTAGGCCGTCCCGCGGGCCAGGGAGTTCGTACATGATCGAGGGGGCCGACGGCGACTGGGGGGACTGGCCTCGGTCTCAGAAGAGGCCATCTCGCCGCCGGCCCCGCCTGCCCCCGGGCTACCTTGCCAAACCCGGGAAGATAACAGGACCTTCGCTACCAATTTTCCCCTATCTTGGAGGTCCTGCCTAGCCCCCGGCGCGGCCCTCCGGCGGCGCTCCTGCCGGGCCCGGCTGGCGCTGGTTCTCCTTGGTGCTGTCTCCGCCGTCGGCGCGGTCCCGGACTTTGTCCCGGACCCTTTCCCGGTGCGGCTCCGTGGGCTGGGCATCGTTCCTGCCGCCGCCTTCATTCCCGCCGGAGCCTTCGTCCTGGCCGTTGTCGGCGCTGTACTTCTCGCGGAGCTCGCGGCCGTGCCTAACGTCTTCCTCTTCCTGTTTCTGCAGCTTTTCGCTCTTCTTGGTGTCCCGCGGCGGCAGCTGAATGGTTTCCTCCGCTTCAATGCCGGCCTGCAGCTGCCGTCCGCGCTCCATTTCGGCATCGAACTCCGCACCGAACAGCAGGGACATATTCAGGATCCACAGCCACAGGAGCATGACAATGACGCCCCCAAGGGCGCCGTAGGTCTTGTTGTAGTTTCCAAAGTTGCCTACATAGAACCCGAAACCGACCGAGGCCAGCAGGAAGACGAACAATGCGATGCCGGAGCCCATGCTCATCCACTTGAATTTGGGCTGCTTGACGTTGGGAGTTGCGTAGTACAGTACGGCGATGATGGCGATGATAAGCGCGATCATCACCGGCCACTTGGCGATGTTCCACACGGTCAGGAAGACGCCGCTGAGGCCGATCAAGCCCCCGACGGCCTCTGCCACCGGGCCGCTGAGCACCAGCATGCCGGCCAGGACAGCAACAATAACCACAGCCAGGAGCGTGACCACCAGCATTGTGCCGCGCAACTTGATGAAGGGCCTGCCTTCATCCACCTCGTAGACCCGGTTCATTGCCCGGCCGAAAGCGCCCACGTACCCGGAAGCCGACCACAGCGCGGTGGCAAGGCCGATGACCAGGGTGAATCCTGCCGCTGGGGCGTTTGCCAGGTCTTGCACCACTCCGCCTACCGTGTCAACAGTCTCGGCCGGGACAAAGCTGCTGACGATTTGCAGGAGCGCATTGGTGGTCTTCTGCGGGTCGCCAAAGAGCCCTATCAGGGACACAAGCGCCAGGATGGCCGGAAACAGCGACAAGACCGCGTAATAGGTCAGGGCTGCGGCGAGGTCAGGGCACTGGTCCTTGGTGAACTCGCGCAGCGTCTTCCTGGCGATGTATTTCCAGTTTGGCTTGTCTAGTTCCTTGGGGCTTTCCGGCTTCCTGGAGTCGTTTGGATCCGGTGCCTGGCCCGCCTTGGCGGTGCTGGTTTCGGAAGAGTCGTGAGTGGCCATGGGGTGTCCTCTCGATTGGGCCTGAACCTGAGAGGCCGGCTCCGCGACGGGCGGGGCCGGCCTCTCAGTGGTGCTTATTGCCTTGTGGGGCGCCTAATGCCGTTGCGGGTGCCGCAGCGGGCCCGTTAGGTGTTGTGGAATCTAGGTGTTTTTGACGTGGTCTGCGGCGTCGGTGGCGCGGTCTTTGACGTCGGTGGCGGCGTGTTGGCCTTCGGCTTTGACGTTTTGGGCGGCGTCGGTGGCGGTGGCTTTGACGTTTTCCATGGCTTCCTGGGCGGGTTCCTTGAGGTCCTGGGCCATGTCCTTGGCGGCGTCGGTGACCTGGGTGGCCAGGGGCTCGGCGGCGGTCTTGAGCTGCTGGGCTGCCTCGCGTTCCGTCTGGCTGGCCGGGATCAGGGAGGAGATGAGCATTCCGGCGCCGAACGCGATCAGGCCGGCGGCCAGGGGGTTGCCCTGGGTTTTGGCTTTGATCTGGTCCGGGGTGTGGGAGATCGCGGTGCCGGCGTCGGAAAGCGTGGAGGCCACGTTGTCCTTGGCTCCGTGCAGGGTGTCTCCGGTGGAGTGCAGGGCGTCGGTGGTGTGCCCGGCGCCGGAGTGCATCCGGTCCTGGACCCGGGTGGTGGTGTTGTCTGCTGCTCCCATGATTTTCTCCTTCACGCCGGTGACCGCGTCTTTTACTTTGTCGGTTTGGCGGTGGACGATGTTGGACGGGGTGACTTTGTCGGCCACGGCGTCAACGTTGGTGCCCAGGCGTGCGCGGGTGGCTTCTATGTCTGAACGGATTGCGTCCGGGTTATCGCTCATCGGTTTACCTCACCTGGTTTTAGGGTTGGGGGAATTTCGGACAGGGTCTCGCCTGTCTGGGGCAGGCCCTTGATCTGTTTGAGTTCCTTGCGCCCGATCGAGGCCAGGACGGCTGCGATGATGCCCCAGATCACGGCGACGATCAGGGCGGCCCAGCCCAGGGGCATCAGGGCGCCCAGGGCGAACATCAGGGCCAGGGACAGGAAGACGAGCACGAAGTGCCCTGCCATGCCTGCCCCGCCGAGCATCCCGGCGCCCTTGCCTGCTTTCGTGGCTGACTGCTTGGCTTCTGCCTTGGCGAGTTCGAGTTCCTGGCGCATCAGGGTGGACAGGTCGCGGGTCACGTCCCCGAGCAGCTCGCCCAGCGAAGCGTTGTCAGCCTTCTGATGCGCCGCACTCGGCGCAGGATCCGGAAGAGAACTACTCATCACAGCCCGCCAGACTGACCATCCCTGGAACGGTCCCGCGTGAGGGGATCGCCTGCCATAGGATCGTCGGCGAGGTTTTGGTTGCCAAGCGGATCGTCGGCAATCCGGTTTCCGGACCACGGTTCTTCAACCAGCTGCGGGCTGTCCAGTGCGCTGGCCGGACGCGTTGGTTCCCCGTAGCTGCTGCCGGGCGCGCCGCCGTCGTACCCTGCGGTGGTGGTGGCCGGTCCCGGAAGCTGGACCGGCGGAGGCGGCACTGTGCCGCCTGCCGGAGCATAGGACCCGGTGTATTGGTCCCCGTAAGGGGTACCGGAGTTCCCTGCGCCCGGGTACTGGCCGCCGGCAAGGCCGGCTGTGGTGGTGCCTGTCCCGTAAGAGCTTTCGGCGGTCCCTGCGGTCAGGCCGCGGGTGAGGCGTCCTGCCAGGACACCAGCGCCGGCGGCGATCAGCAGGAACGTGCCGGGACGGTTCCGGGCGAACCTCTCTACTTCGCCGAGCAGGTCTCCCGACTGCCTGTTCTCCAGCCAGGACGCCATGGAAGAGGTGCGTTCGGCTGCCTGCCGGACCAGGTCACTGGCGACGCCCTGCTGGTCGGGTGCGTCGGCCATGCTCCGCAGCTGGCTTGAGATGGTGCGGATGCCCTCCGCAGCCTTCTGCTGCTGGGTCCCGGCCTGGCTTGTCAGGCCCGACTTTGCCTGGTGCAAAAGATCCTGCGCACTGGACTTCGCCTCGGAGGCCACATGCGCGGCTTCCTCCTTCGCCGTCTGGGCAACGCCCTGGGCAGAATCCTTGGCCGTGCGTGCTACATCTGCTGCTTCTTCCTTAGCCGCTTCCTTGGTGGACGCCGCGGAGGTGTCGCCGGCCCGGGTCTGGCCATATGCGGGAGTGGCGGCGGATGGGAAGGTGGCGGCGGACCGCTCACCCGGAATTCCTGTGGAGGCCGACGGAGCCGTGTAGTCGGGGTCCGCGGGCCATTGGTTCTCTGTCATCTTCGCTCTCTCTTTCCAAGAAGGCCGGTTGTTGATCAAGAACCAGCAACACTGGCCGTAAAATAATAAGCATGATTACTAATAAAAGGTAAGTACCCTTGCTAAGTGAGTTGCATTAGGTTCCAAAAGAATCAGCCGGAAAGGCGATGGCCTGCCGGGTACATCGATGTGGAAAGTGGTGGGTAGCTTGGAAACAGCTCCATGGATTTGGGTGCTGGTTGCCATCGTTGTGGTGGTGCTGATCGTGCTGCTGTTGCTGGCAAGCGGGCGGCGCCGCAAGGCGATGCAGCAGAAGCGCGACGACGCGCACCGGGAAAAGGCGGCTGAAATACGCCGCGAGGCCGAGGCGAAGGAGCTCGATGCCCGCGAGCGGGAAGCGAAGGCGATCCGGGCCAGGGCGGATGCGGAGCAGGCGCAGGTGGATGCAGCGCGGTTGCGCCAGCAGGCGGACCAGCAGGCCACGGAGGCCAAGGCGCTCCGCGACGACGTGAACGAACGGACACGCAAAGCCGACGAACTCGACCCCGACGTCACCTTGGACCCCAACGGCGGTGGCGAGCGGCGCGGCCATGACAACCGCGACGGTGCCGGTCATGCAAACCGTGAGTACACCGACCGTGGAGCTGCCCGCCACGCCGGCCGCGAGGGGGCCAGTAGTGAGGGTGCCGCAGGCGGCCGGGCCGGCACTGCCGGGGGACCGGCTGCACGAGAAGAAGCCGGCACCGACGCTGAGCGCACCGACGCGGACCGCACCGACGTTGACCGGAACGGCCGGCGCAACGAGGGCCCCGCTCCTGCGGGGGGTGCCCACGGGGACAGGGACAATCCACGCCCCGGCATCTAGTCAGCGGGCGAAGGAACATTCCTTGGTTTCAGGACGGGGGAGGGGGCGACTCCTTCCCCCGTTCCCATGCCCGCCAGCACTTCGACGACTGCCTCGGCGGCCGAGAACCTGGGCTCCCAGCCAAGTATTCGGCGTGCCCGGCCGGTGTCCATGACCGGGGCTCCGGCTGCCATCTCAATCCACCCGGAGTCCGTGGGCTGAAGCCGCAGCCTCCATGCCGCACCAACGATGGCGTGGAGCAGTCCCATGGGGATGGGCAGGATCCGTCGGGCCCGCAGGATGCGGGCAAGTTCCTGGGGTGTCAGGACGGGTTCGGCTGCAACGTTGAATGCCCCGGAGGCGCGCTGGTCGATGACGCGCCAGTAGGCATCAGCCACATCGTCGGCGTGGACCGCCTGGAAGATGAGGTCCTCCGGGACTGGCAGGAGAGGTACCCGCAGCCTCCCCGGCAGGAGCCTCGGGATGAGCGGCCCCAGGAAATATCTTCCGATCTCGCTTCCGGCGTCGCGCTGGAAGATCAGGGCCGGGCGGAGCCTGGCTACGGAGATGCCCGGCTCCGCCGACATGAAAGCGTCCAGGGCTTCTTCCTGCTCCGCCTTGTGCCGGCTGTAGTGTGAACCCGGCATGCCGCGGGCAGGCCACGACTCATCCGTCCGGCGATCCTTGGGAGCCTTGCTGTAGGCGCCCACGGACGACGCGCAGACCACCTGTTTCACGCCGGCCTTCCCGGCTGCCGCAAGGACGTTCCTGGTGCCGGTGACGTTGGTCCGGTACAGCTGCTCAAGGTCCCGGTTGGGCTGGATCTGCCATGCCAGGTGAACTACGGCGTCCACTCCTGCCAGTGCCGCGTCCAGCAGGGGCCGGTCGCTCGCCAGGCCCACGTCAAGGGTGTGCCACTCCACCCCTGAATAGGGTGCCCGGCTGGTGTCCGGGCGGCGCCTGCTGATCCCCGTCAACTGCAGGCTTCCCGGTTTTTGGGACAACTCCGCCTGCAGCTTGCGCAGCAGGGCCGTTCCCGCGTTTCCGCTGGCTCCGGTGATGGCGATGTGCATTGGCAGGGACTCCTTGGCGTGGACGGTCGGTACCGGTTACAGGGCGAGCCTATAACCGGGAGGGATTGTTTTATAAGCAACCTTATGATTTCCTTCTTCTGAGTCTTGCCGCAGGCTTTCGGACCCCCGACCCGAGGGAACCAACGACAATGCCCGAATACCTTCCCGCACTTGCCGCGGATACTACGGCCGCCCACCAACATCAGCCCGAATTCATGGGAAATAGCCCGTCCCGGGCCAAAATGGGACGGCTGCGCCAGACCTTCGAAAACGATCTTGTCCTCGGCTACCTTGACCTGGCCGAGGCCTTGGCCGCCCGCTTCGAAGCCCGCGGACGCGAACGGGCCGACCTGAACCAGGTGGCCTATCTGGGCCTGGTCAAGGCGGCCCGTGGCTTCGACCAGGCAAAGGGCGAGAGCTTCCCCGCCTATGCTGCCCCCACCATCACCGGGGAACTCAAGCGGTACCTTCGCGACCGCACGTGGGTGGTCCGGCCGCCCAGGAACATCCAGGACTTGCGCTCCCGGATGTTCCGGGCAGAGCCGGAGCTGACCCAGTCGCTGGGACGGAACCCCAGCGTGGCCGAACTTGCCGGGGTGCTCGATGAAGATCCCGCCGCAGTGCAGGAGGCAATCTCGGCCTCCAGCAGCATGCACCCGGACTCCCTGGACGCCGTCAACCCGCATTCGGACGCGCCGTCCATCGGTGAAGTGCTGGCATGCCCCGAAACACCGCTGGAGCGCCTGGAGGAGCTCGCCTGCCTGCGCGACGCGATCCAGGACCTGGACACAGCGGACCGGGAGCTCCTCTATCGCCGTTACTTCTGCGAGGAGACCCAGGTGCAGCTGGGGAAGCAGCTGGGCATGTCCCAGATGCAGGTCTCACGGCGCCTTGCCAAAGTCCTGGTGGAGCTCCAGCGAAGGCTTGAGGGCAGCTCGCACCCGCGGGAACTGGACGCAGTCCGAGGGAACACAGTCCACGGAACCGGAGGCCATGGCGCAGGCAGTGCAGCGGCGTCCCAAGCGTCCTTGCGGTCCGTCCACGGGCCGGACAATCCTGCCACGCCGGGTGGGAACCCGGCCCGCAGGGGCACAGCCAGGGGCACAGCCCGGGCAAGGAAGAAGTAGCTGCCCCGCTCCCGCCGGAGCACCGAAGCAGCCCGTCCCGGGACGGGGGGGAGAAGCGGCAGCAGGCAATCCGAGCGCTATCTTGCCTGCTCAGGGGCTTGGCGCCAGTAACGGCCGACAGGTGAGAAAACCGTCCGGCCCCGTTTAGGAGCAGCGGCAGCGGGGAACAGGGAGGACATGGGAAGCACCGAAACATCCAGGCTCAGGGCTGTCCTTTTCGACCGGGACGGGACCCTGGTGGTCGATGTCCCCTACAACGGGAACCCCGACCTTGTCCGGCCAGTGCCTGGCGCCAAAGCCGTGCTGGACGCCCTGCGGTCCGAGGGCATTGCCACCGGCGTGGTCAGCAACCAGTCAGGCATTGCCCGGGGCATGATCACTGCCGCCGATGTTGCCAGTGTCAATGCACGGGTGGATGAACTGCTGGGCCCCTTTGACGTGTGGGAGGTCTGTCCCCACGCCGAGCAGGATGGCTGCCCTTGCCGGAAGCCGGCGCCGGGCATGGTCCACAGCGCATGCCGGAAGCTCGGCATCCGCGAAGCTGAGGCAGCGCTGATCGGTGACATCGGCGCGGACGTCCGCGCCGCGGAGGCAGCCGGCGCCACGGGAGTGCTGGTCCCTACGCCCGTGACCCTTGCCGGGGAAGTGGCTGAAGCCCGCCTGGTGGCGCAGGACCTGGCGGGCGCCGTGCTCCTGCTGCAGGAGGGGCGGTAATGGGGCGCGTCCTGGTGGCCCGCCTGGACAGCATGGGTGATGTCCTGCTGGCTGGTCCTGCAGTCAGGGCCGTGGCCAACGGCAGGATCCCGGACGGCAGCAGGCCCAACCACGTCGTCTTGCTGTGCGGCAGGCAGGGGGAAGCGGCGGCCGGCGTGCTGCCGGGAGCCGCGGAGGTCTACAGCTGGGACAGCCCGTGGATCATGAATCCGGCACCAAAGATGACCGGACCGCACGCCGACAGGCTGATCGACTATGTCCGGAACTCCAGGATTACCGAAGCCGTCATCCTCACCTCCTTCCATCAGTCGCCCCTGCCGCTGGCGCTTTTGCTGCGGCTGGCGGGCGTTGAGCGCATCACCGGGGCTTCCACCGACTACGCGGGATCCCTCCTGGACGTCCGGCTCAAACCGGGGGAGGACTTCCCCGAGGACCAGCCCGAGGCGGAACGCGCCCTGGGCATCGCCGAGGCCGCCGGGTTCAGGCTCCCGGCCAGCGACGACGGCAAGCTCCGCCTTGCGTCCGTGCCGGATGTCCGGGACCTGGTGGGCGGGGAGCCTTATGTGGTGGTCCACCCCGGCGCAGCGGTTCCCGCGAGGGCCTGGCCGCCGCTGCATCACGCGGCCGCCGTCGAACTCCTCCAAGGCGCAGGGCACCGCGTGGTGGTGACGGGCGGTCCCGGGGAAACGTCGCTGACCGCAACGGTGGCAGGGCCCTCGGCGCTGGACCTCGGCGGCCGGACGGACCTGCACACGCTGGCGGGCGTCATGGCGGGGGCGGAGGCGGTGGTCACCGGCAACACCGGTCCGGCGCACCTCGCGGCCGCCGTGGGCACGCCCGTTGCCTGCCTTTTTTCGCCGGTGGTGCCGGCCATCCGCTGGGCGCCGTACGGGGTTCCGTTGGAGCTCCTCGGGGACCAGAACGCAGCCTGCAGGATGACCCGCGCCCGCCTCTGCCCGGTCCCGGGCCACCCCTGCCTGGACTCCGTTTCCCCCGAGGACGTGGTGGCGGCTGTGGAGCGCCTGATGGGCGGAGTGAGCTCTTTCAGTACCCACGTCAGTACCCGTAGAAAGGCCCGTAACAGATGAAGATCCTGCTCTGGCATGTCCACGGTTCCTGGACGGACGCCTTTGTGCGCGGCCGTCATGAGTACCTCCTTCCTGTCCTGCCGGGGGGTGGGCCCTGGGGGCTTGGCCGTGCCGGCAGGGACTGGCCGGCATCTGTGCGGGAGGTGGACCTCGCGGCGCTGGACGCGGAGGAGGTTGACGCCGTCGTCCTTCAACGCCCGGATGAAATCGATGAAGTTGCCCGGCTGCTGGGCCGGCGGCCGGGCGCGGACCTGCCTGCCGTGTATGTGGAGCACAACACCCCCAAAGGCGATTTCCCCAATACCCGCCACCCCCTTGCGGACCAGCGCAGCATCCCGCTGGTCCACGTGACGCACTTCAACAGGCTGGCCTGGGACAACGGCTCTGCGGTTGCAACGGTGATCGAGCACGGAATCCCGGACCCCGGACAGCTCTACACGGGGGAACTGCCCGAACTGGGGGTGGTGGTGAATGAACCCATCCGGCGCGGACGCGTTACCGGAACGGACCTGTTGCCCGCTTTCGCGTCGGTGGCGCCGCTGCAGGTCTTTGGCATGAAGACTGCCGGACTGGCCGCCGCCACCGGGATCGCAGAGTCCCGGCTGACCCCGCGGGGCGACCTGAAGACCCGGGAACTGCACCGTGAACTGGCCAGGTGCCGGGTGTACATCCACCCGATGCGCTGGACCTCCCTGGGATTGTCCCTCCTGGAGGCCATGCACCTGGGCATGCCGGTGGTTGCCCTGGCCACTACCGAAGCGCCCCGCGCCGTGCCGCCGGAGGCCGGCGCCGTCTCCGCCGACATCGACGAACTGCTCCGCTGCGCGCAGCGGCTGGTGGCCAATCCGGAGGAAGCACGACGGCGGGGCGTCGCCGCCCGCGAGGCGGCACTGGAACGCTACGGCCTGGGCAAGTTCCACGACCGCTGGGATGAGGTCCTGGCGGACCTCGGCACCCAGTCCATCCACCGCCACAATGAACGCCTGGACGAGCGGATCCTTGTTCCGGCGCGGGAGAGGAAGGCCCCATGAGAATCTCGATGATTTCCGAGCACGCCAGTCCCTTGGCGGCGCTGGGCGGAGTGGACGCCGGCGGACAGAACGTGCACGTCGCGGCACTGTCCGAAGCCCTCGCCAGGCGGGGCCACCACGTCACCGTCTACACGCGCAGGGATGCAACGGAGCTTCCCGCCAGGGTCCGGGTGGGCCGCCGCCTTGAGGTGGTCCATGTGGATGCGGGACCCCCGCGACACGTCCCCAAGGACGAACTGCTGCCCTTCATGGGCGAGCTGGCCGACGGCGTGGCCAGGGACTGGAGCCAGCGGCCGCCGGATGTGGTGCACGGCCACTTCTGGATGTCCGGCCTGGCCGCACTGGACGCAGCAAGGCGCCCGGATGACGGGTGCCGCGTTCCCGTCATCCAGACCTTCCATGCCCTCGGCACCGTCAAGCGGCGGCACCAGGGCGCAGAGGACACCAGCCCGCAGGAACGCCGCTGGCTTGAACCAGGTGTGGGGCGGTCCGCGGACCGGATCATTGCCACCTGCTCGGACGAGGTGTTTGAGCTCAAGGCCATGGGCATCAGCACCGCCAAGATCTCCATTGCCCCCTGCGGTGTGGACCTGGGCTTTTTCTCTGCTGAGGGACCCGCGGATGCCCGGGCACGCCGGCACCGCATCCTGTCGGTGGGGCGCCTGGTGCCGCGCAAGGGCGTGGATTTGGTGATCAAGGCGCTGCCGTACCTGCGCGAGGCAGGGTTCGACGACGTCGAGCTCCTGATAGTGGGCGGCGGCGGGGATTCCGGGGCGCTCCATGCCGACCCCGAAGTGCGCCGCCTGATGGACCTTGCCTCCGAACTGGGGGTCTCGGAGCAGGTGAGGCTGCAGGGCCAGGTGCCGCGGGGGGCCATGCCGGGGATATTCCGCAGTGCCGATGCCGTGGTGTGCGCCCCGTGGTATGAGCCCTTCGGCATCGTTCCGCTGGAGGCCATGGCCTGCGGCGTCCCGGTGGTGGCCGCGGCCGTGGGCGGCCTCCGTGACACCGTGGTGGACCACGGGACCGGGCTGCACGTGCCGCCGCGGGATCCCGAGGCCATCGCGTCCGCCCTTGCCATGCTGCTGGATAACCCCACGCTGCGGGCGGAGCTCGGAAATGCGGGCAAGCTCCGGGCCCGCACCAGGTACTCATGGGACCGGGTGGCCGCCGAGACCGAAAAGGCCTATCAGCTGGCAGTGGCGGGGGCTCCCGCCGGCGTTGCCCAGATGGAAGGAGCGGCACTGTGACGGCAGAATGGTCCCTTCGTGAAACCGACCTGCGGATGTTAGCCGCCCCGCCGCCCCTGCCCGCAGCCCTGCCCGGATCCGGCTTTGCGGACCCGGTCAGCTCGGACATCGTCTTGACGCACCTGGACAACGTGATGCCGGCGCTGGATTCGCTGCGGAGCCAGTCCAGCCGCCTTGCCGCCTGGGGCGTGGAGCTGGCCCAGCGCCTGCTGCGCGGGCAGCGGCTGCTCGCAGCCGGGAACGGCGGTTCAGCGGCTGAGGCACAGCACCTGACTGCCGAGCTGGTGGGCAGGTTCGACGGCGAACGCGTCCCGTTTTCCGCGATCTCGCTGCATGCCGAATCCTCGGCAGTAACGGCGATCGCCAACGACTACGGCTTCGATGACGTCTTCGCGCGGCAGGTGCGTGCGCACGGCCGGTCCGGCGACGTGCTCATGCTGCTGTCCACCAGCGGCAAGAGCGCCAACCTGCTGCGCGCGGCGGAGGTTGCCGCCCGGCTGAACATCGCCACCTGGGCGCTGACCGGCGTCGGCCCCAATCCCTTGGCGGATGCCTGCGATGAAGCCGTGATGGTTGACGCCCTCAACGCCAACGCCCAGGAAGGGCACCTCATCGCCCTGCACGCGATGTGCCGCGCCTTCGACCTGGAAGTGGGCCGGCGCAGCGGTGCCGATGCGGGCCTGTCACTGCGGGGAGGCCGGCCATGAGGATCGTCGTGGTGGGCGACGTCATGCTGGACGTGGACCTGTCCGGCGACGCCACCCGCCTCAGCCCTGATGCGCCTGTTCCCGTGGTGGACGTTTCCGGCATGAAGCGGCGTGCCGGCGGCGCCGGCCTGGTGGCGCGGATGCTCGCCCAGGACGGCTGGCCCGTGACGCTGGTAACGGTCCTGGGCGATGACGACGCCGGCCGGCAGCTGGAATCCCACCTCACCGGAATGCGGCTGGTTTCCGGTCCCAGCGGATGCTCCTCGCCGGTCAAGACCCGGGTCCGGGCGGGATCGCATCCCGTGGTCCGTTTCGACCAGGGCTGCGGGAAGGCCCCCGTCCCGGACGCCAGCCCGGCCATGCTCCGCGCCGTCGAGAAGGCCGGCGTGATTATCGTGGCCGACTACGGCAGGGGCCTGGCGGCGAACCCCCAGCTACGGGAACTCCTCGCCCGGCTGGCCGGCACCATCCCCATTATCTGGGACCCGCATCCCGCCGGCCCGGATCCCGTGCCGGGCGTCGCCGTGGTGACCCCCAACCTCGCCGAGGCCGGCAAAGCGGCCCAGGCGTTGGCCGGGGAACGCCGGCAGGCCCCGGTGCCCGGCGGCCCCCGCCGGGACCTCCACGGGTCGGAAGCGCATTCGCCAGAGCACCAGCCGGAGGACCCGGCTGTCCAGGCCGGCAGGATCCTGCTGGAGCACTGGCAAAGCCGCGCCGTCCTGGTGACCAAGGGCGAACACGGCGCGGTGCTGCTGCGGGAGGGCGGGAGTTCTCCTGAGGCAGTTCCGGCGCCCCGGGTGGAAGGGGGCGATCCCTGCGGTGCGGGCGACCGGCTCGCGGCCAGCCTGGCCGTGCACCTCCTGGCGGGCAGGGACCTCGGGGAGGCCGCCAGGCTCGCAGTCCATGATGCCGCCGACTTCCTGGCGAGCGGGGGAGTGTCCGCCCTGCCGGACCCCGATTCCGGCCGCGACGCGGGAGCCGCCTCCGACGCCGAAGCCGCTTTCGACGCCTCGACTGCGGCTCCGTTGAGGCCCCCGATCCCCGTGGGCGGCAAGCGGCGTATCAGCGAACCGCTCCTGCTGGCCCGGGTGGTGCGGGACAACGGGGGCAAGGTAGTGGCTACCGGCGGCTGCTTCGACCTCCTGCATGCAGGCCATGTCAGGTCCCTTGCGGCGGCGCGCGAGCTGGGGGACTGCCTGATCGTCTGCCTCAACTCTGATGATTCTGTACGCCGGCTCAAGGGCCCGGAGCGGCCCATCATCGGCCAGCAGGACAGGGCAGAGCTGCTGCTGGCCATGGAATGCGTGGACGCCGTGCTGATCTTCGATGAAGACACCCCGGAAGCGGCCCTGGAACGCCTTCGCCCCGACGTCTGGGTCAAGGGCGGCGACTACGAGGGCGCCCGCCTCCCGGAGGCCGGCCTCGTGGAGAAATGGGGCGGGCGTTGCCTTACCGTCCCCTACCACCCGGCCCGTTCCACCACCGGACTGGCCGACGCCCTCGCCAAGGTGAGCTGACCAGCTGGCCGCCCACCCGCCCCCAAAGTTTTGTATTTCCCAGTGAAAGGAACACCATGACTGCAGAAATGAACGTGCCCGCCCCGAACACCCCCGGCCGCGTGCTCGTAACGGGAGGTGCCTCCGGACTGGGGGCCGCCGTCGTCGACGCCGTCCTCAAGGCGGGCGGCACGCCCGTGGTGCTGGACCGGGACATCAGCAGCGTCTCCGGCGTGAAGGCCTTCGAAGTGGACGTCTCGGACCGCGCCGCCGTGGAGGCCGCCGTGAAGGACGCCGCCGAATCACTGGGCGGTCTGGAAGCCGTCGTCACCGCAGCGGGCATCGACCGCTGCGGCAAGCTCGCCGACGTCGACGCCACTGAGTGGGAAAAAGTGATCGGCGTAAACCTGATGGGCACGGTGTCCGTCGTCCGGGCTGCCCTGCCCTACCTCAAGGCCACGCACGGCCGGGTGGTGACCGTTGCCTCCACCCTGGGCAAGCGCGCGGTGGCCGACGCAACGGCCTACTGCGCCTCGAAGTTCGGCGTGGTGGGCTTCAGCCACGCGCTCGCCGCCGAGACCGGTGGAGAGATTGGCGTGACCACCATGATCCCCGGCGGCATGAAGACGCGCTTCTTCGATGACCGCACCGAGCAGTACAAGCCCCAGGACGATTCCCGCCTCAACGACCCGGCCAACACGGCGCAGGCCATTCTGTTCGCGCTGAACCAGCCCGCCGGCTGCGAGGTCCGCGAAATGCTGATCTGCCACGAGGAAGAAGGCTCCTGGCCCTAAAGGCACCAGACCACCAGACCGGAAACAACGGGAGGAACACCATGCCTACCACTGCCATCGAAACAACAACGGACCAACAACAGGCCGGGCTCGCCGGAATCACCATCCACAACCCGCGCACCGGTGAGGTCCTCTGGACCGTGCCCGAGGCCAAACCGGACGCCGTTGCCCGGACGGTGGAGGCAGCCCGCGGCGCTTCGCCGGACTGGGCGTCCACTGCCCCGGCCCTGCGGGGGGCCGCGCTCAAGGCAGCCGCCCGGGCGCTCGACGCTGCCGCCCGGGAACTGGCTGGATTGAATGCCAGCGAAACGGGCCGGCCGGTGGATGAGTCGCTGGCGGGGATTGCTGCCGGAGTTTCCACCCTGGAGCAGTATGCAGAACTCGGCCCGGTCCACCGCGGCCTCAGCCTCCGTGGCAACGCGCTGGCCTCGGATTACACGGTGGCGGAGCCGCGGGGAGTGGCAGCGCTCCTTACACCGTGGAATGATCCCGTGGCGGTGGCGTGCGGACTGATCGGCGCCGCGCTGGTCACCGGCAACACGGTGATCCACAAACCCAGCGAACGCTGCCCGCGGCTCGGCGAAGCCCTCGGGGAGGTCCTGGCACCGGCATTCCCGCCGGGTGTCTTCCAGACAATTTCCGGTGGAGCCGGCGTTGGCGCGCTACTGGCACAGGCTGAAGTGGACGTCATCGCGCACGTGGGCTCCAGCGCTGCCGGTGCCCGCATTGCCACGGCCGGCGCGCTGACCGGCGCGCATGTCATCCGGGAAAGCGGGGGGAACGATCCCCTGCTGGTTGACCGCGACGTCGATCCCGTCTGGGCGGCAGAGCAGGCGGCAATCGGCGCCTTCAGCAACAGCGGCCAGATCTGCGTGGCGGTTGAACGGATCTACGTCCACGAGGCCATCGCCAGGCAGTTCTGCGCCGCCCTGGAAGCGGAAGCAGCACTCCGCAACGGCAACGGCACGGTGGCCCCGCTGGTGGACGGGCGGATGCGGGACACGGTCCACGCCCACGTGGCCGACGCGCTGCAGCAGGGAGCCCATGCCGTGGAGGGCGGCGTCCTTCCCGACGGTCCGGGCTCTTTCTACCCAGCCACGGTGCTGACCGGATGCACCGACGCGATGGAGGTCATGAGGGAAGAAACGTTCGGGCCGGTTGCCCCGGTGCAGGTAGTGGAAACGTTCGACGACGGTCTCCGGCTCGCGTGCAGCGGCAGGTATGGACTCGCCGCCACGGTCCTGTCCGGCAATATCGCCCACATCCAGCAGGCGGTGGCCGCACTTCCCGTGGGCACGGTGAAGATCAACGAGGTGTTCGGCGGTGCCCCCGGCGGCGCGGCCCAGCCCCGGGGCATCAGCGGCGCCGGTTTCGGCTACGGCCCGGAACTGCTGGATGAGTTCAGCCGGGTGAAAGTGGTGCACATCGCGGCGCCGCCGGCCGCGGACCCCCGTCAGGACCGGTCGTGAACACGTTGCGGGAAGCCGGGGACCTTTCGCAGCAGCGGGCACTCGCCGAGTGGCTGCCCGGGCGGCTGGCGGCGGAAAATCCGGCCATCCTGGTGATCGGTGACGTGATGCTGGACGGCTGGTGGAGCGGCAGCATCGAGCGGCTCTGCCGTGAGGCACCCGCACCGGTGGTGGACCTCCAGTCCCGCCAGTCAGTGCCAGGCGGGGCCGCCAACACTGCAATGAACCTGGCCGCGCTGGGAGCACGGGTGTCCGTTGCCGGCATCATTGGAACGGACGACGCCGGCGTGGACCTCCGGAACCAGCTGGTGGCGGCGGGGATCGACGTCACCTACCTGCTGGACCACCCGGACATGGTCACCACCACCAAGATCCGCATCAGCAGCGGCGGACAGGTGATGCTGCGGATCGACGACGCGGCCAAATCCGTGCCCGCCGAGGCGCTGGCGGAGCTGGCCGCTTCGGTGCGGGCCGCCGTCGAACACCAGGACTCGGTGTTGGTCTGCGATTACGGCACCGGCGTCCTGGCCAGCCCTGTCCGCCGTGGACTGGACGAGGCGCTGGCGGGCAGGGGGCGCGGCGATGCCGAAGGGCGCCCCCTGCTGGTGGTTGATTCGCACGATCCGCGCCCCTGGGCGCCGCTACGTCCGGACCTGGTGACGCCCAACGCGATGGAAACGGCGCGCATGCTGCAGGCGCGGCTGCCCGAGGGGCAGGACAGGGTGGCCGAGGTGGGCAGGCAGGCGGATGCGCTGCTGCAGGCCACGGGCGCAAGGGCCGTGGTGGTCACGCTGGACCGCGACGGCACCGTCCTCTTAAGGCCCGACGGCGTCACGCACCGGACGTGGGCCCGTCCGGCGGCTGAGAAGCAGGCCTCGGGAGCCGGCGACACTTTTGTGGCGGCCCTGACCCTGGCCCGTTCAGCAGGCCTGCCGTTGACGGCGAGCCTGGACCTGGCCCAGTCGGCTGCGGACGTGGTGGTGCACCAGCCCGGCACGTCGGTCTGCAGCACGGCACAGCTCAGCCGCTACCTGAAGGCGTTCGCGGACACCGCCCTGGGTGCCGATGAACTGGAACGGCAGCTGGAACTGCACCGGGCCGAGGGCCAGCGGATCGTGCTGACCAACGGCTGCTTCGACGTACTGCACAGCGGCCACACCCGGTACCTCAACCAGGCCAAGCAGCTGGGCGACATCCTGGTGGTGGCGCTCAACAGTGACGGCTCCGTGCGGCGGCTCAAGGGCACGGGACGGCCCATCAACGCGGTGGCGGACCGGGCCGCCGTGGTGGCGGCCTTGAGCTGCGTGGACTACGTGACCGTCTTCGATACCCCTACCGCGGCCCCGCTGATCCGGCAGCTGCGGCCCGAGGTGTACGCCAAGGGAGGGGACTACACCCCGGAGATGCTGGCCGAAACCCCGGCCGTGGAGGAGTACGGCGGCCGCGTGGCCATCCTGGATTACGTGGCAGAGCGCTCTACCACTGCCGTGGTGAACCGGATCCGCGAAGGTGAAGGGGCGGTGCAGACCAACTAGGGTGGGATATTCGAACTGGTTGGGCAGACTGAAGCGGGGCACGGGCAATGGCGAAACGCGGAAAGCCGGGGGGCCGCGGCAGCCGTCCTGCGGCGGGCGTGGTGGAAATGCCGAAGGGGACCCGTCCGAACGGTCCGGTGGAGGGTGTGTACTACATCGACACCGGGGACTGCGAGCTGATCGCAGACCAGGACAACTCCACCGGCTGGCTCCTGAAGATCAATGGCGTCATGAGTTCGCACATCGACCTGGCGGACCCGCTCTTCCTGGACTTTGAGTACATGCGCTGGATGGCTGCGCTCATCGAGTCCCGTTGGCCGCCGTCGGTCGCTTCCTCCGGTGGCGTGCAGAATCGTGAAGCCCCAAAGCTGCGCGGCCTGCACCTGGGCGGCGGTGCCTGCTCGCTGGCCCGCTACTTCCATGCCGTCTACCCGGACGCCCGGCAGGTGGTGGTGGAACTGGACGGCAAGCTGGCGGAGTACGTGCGCGGCTGGTTCGACCTGCCCAAGGCGCCGCTGCTGCGCCTTCGCGTGGGGGAGGCCCGGGAAGTGACCGAAACCTTGACGGCGGATACCCGCGACTTCATCATCCGGGACGTTTTTGCCGGGGCCGTGACCCCGCGCGCCCTGACCACTGCGGAATTCACACAGCACATTAAGCGCGTCCTGGCTCCCGGCGGGCTGTATGTGGTGAACTCCGGTGACGCGCCGGACCTGAAAAACGCCCGGGAGGATGCCGCCACCATCGCGGCCTCCTTCGAGCACACCGTCATCATCGCCGACCCGGCCATGCTCAAGGGCCGGCGCTACGGCAACATGGTGATGGCCGGCAGCGATACACCGTTCGGCGACGATCCGAAGCTGGCCCGGCGGCTTCTGGGCGGTGCTGTCCCGGCGCACCTGTGGGACGATGCGCAGGTCCGAGCCTTCGCGGCCGGAGCCCCGGCCCGCCACGACCCGCTTGCACCGTCCATTGCTCCGTAGCTGCCGTTTTCACGCCTGAAAACGGCAGCTACGGAGCAACGGAGGAGGGTTTGCCCCGGCCTAGCAGTTTCTCCCGGTGCGCGGCCACCTGTTCCCGGAGCGCCTGGACTACTGCCGCCACCGCAGGCCTGCGCAGCGAGTCCGGCCGAAGCACCATCCAGTAGGGCAGCAGTTCGGCGATTTCGGTGGGCAGGAGGCGGACCAGATCGTCGTGGAGGTCGCCCATGAAGCAGGGCAGGAAGCCGATGCCCGCTCCGGCCCGGGTCGCCTCCACGTGGACAAAGACGTTGGTGGACGTCACGCCGTCCCGCATCCCGGGCACCAGCCGGCGCGGCGCGTCCAGGTCGTCCACCTGCAGCATCGAATCCACGAAATAGACCAGCGGGTGCTCGTTGAGCTCGGCCACGCTGGCCGGGGTTCCGTGCTCGGCCAGGTACGCCCGCGAAGCGTACATCCCCAGCATGTAGTCGCCCAGCCGCACCGCTTCGGCCCTGTGCACCTGCGGTTCGCCCACCACCACTTCAATGTCCAGCCCCGAGCGCTGCTGCAGAGCCCGCCTGGTCATGGTGACCACCTCCACGCACAGCCCCGGGTGGTTCCGCCGCAGCCGTGCCACGGCAGGAGCCGCGATGTAGGCGCTGAACCCGTCCGTCGCGGTCATGCGTACCACGCCGGTAATCGGGTCAGGTTCCTTGCCGGCAGGTCCCAGCGAGCCCACCGCCGCCTCCACCTGTTCGGCTACCCGTACCGCCTGGGTGCCCAGGTCGGTCAGTTCCCATCCCCCCGCCGCCCGTGCCAGCACCCTTCCGCCCAGCGCCTTCTCCAACGCGGCTATCCGGCGGGACACCGTGGTGTGGTTCAATCCCAAGGATTGTGCCGCCGTCGTGAATTTTGCTGACCGTGAGACGGCCAGCAGGACCAGCAGGTCGTCCGGGTTGATTTCCATATCTGCAATTCTGCACACAAAGGGTGCCCGTTTGGCCATTGAATCGCAGACTTTCTGCGGCAATACTCATCTGAGCCCATCGAGTGCTGTGGATCACGGCGCGTGTCGACGCGGACACTAAGGAGAAACCATATGAGCGTAGGACAACGCTCTGCATCAACGGCCGAGTCCGCCCCAAAGGGCGCCGGCCTCAAGAAGATCGTCGCAGCCTCCATGGTGGGCACCGTCGTGGAATGGTACGAGTTCTTCCTCTACGCAACCGCAGCAACCCTTGTCTTTGGCAAGTACTTCTTCCCTGCAACCGGCAACGAGCTGGACGGCATCATCCAGGCCTTCATCACGTACGCCGTGGGCTTCGTCGCACGGCCGCTCGGCGGCATCGTCTTTGGCCAGATCGGCGACAAGCTGGGCCGCAAGCCCACCCTGCAGCTCACCATCGTGATCATCGGTGTGTCCACCTTCCTGATGGGCTGCCTCCCGGGCTTCGCCGAGATCGGGTACCTCGCACCGGCGCTGCTGGTGTTCCTCCGCTTCATCCAGGGCTTCGCGCTGGGCGGCGAATGGGGTGGCGCCGTGCTTCTCGTCGCAGAGCACAGCCCCAACAAGTCCCGGGGTTTCTGGTCCAGCTGGCCCCAGTCTGCCGTTCCGGTGGGCAACCTGCTGGCAACCCTGGTGCTGTACATCATGTCCTCCACCCTCAGCCAGGAGGCATTCCTGGGCTGGGGCTGGCGGGTGGCCTTCTGGCTCTCAGCCGTGATCGTCTTCGTCGGCTACTACATCCGCACCCACGTCACCGAGGCGCCCATCTTCCTGAAGGCCAAGGAACTGGTGGAGCAGGAGCAGGCCGTCAGCTACGGCGTCTTTGAGGTGGTCCGCAAGTACCCGAAGGGCATCCTGCAGGCCATGGGGCTGCGCTTCGCGGAGAACATCATGTACTACCTGGTGGTCAGCTTCGCGATCGTCTACCTCAAGAGCGTCCACAAGTACGACACTTCCTCGCTCCTGTTCGCCCTGCTGATTGCCCACGTCATCCACTTCCTGGTGATCCCTCAGGTGGGGCGGCTTGTGGACAGCTGGGGCAGGAAGCCGGTCTACCTCACCGGCGCCATCGCAGGTGCCACCTGGCCCTTCTTCGCCTTCCCCATGTTCGACACGAAGAATGCGGTCATCATTGTCCTCGCCGTGACCATCGGCCTGTGCCTGCACGCGTTCATGTATGCCGGGCAGCCGGCCATCATGGCCGAGCTCTTTCCCACCCGGATGCGCTATGCAGGGGTGTCGCTGGGCTCACAGGTCACCTCGATCGTCGCCGGCTCGCTGGCGCCGCTCCTGGCAACCCAGTGGCTCAAGGACACGGGCTCATGGGTTCCCACCGCCCTCTACCTGGTGGTGGCCTGCGCCGTTACCACCGCGGCCGTGTTGAGCCTCAAGGAAACCAAGGGCATAGCCCTTGAGGACGTGGACAGGGCCGACGCCGAACGCGAAGGCCTGGCGGTAGCAGCCACCACACGCTGAGCTGCTTGGGTTCGGCCTGCTCCAGTCATACCGGAGCAGGCCGGTTCGTTGACAATCTTTGAACTGGAAGGCTGGGTTAATGGAAGACACGCTGAACGGCCGCAAGGCACTGGTCACCGGAGGAGCAGGCGGGATCGGCGCTGCCAGTGTGCGCGCCCTCGCCGCACGGGGGGCCAAGGTAACGATCGCGGACGTTGACGAGGAAGCCGCGGCAGCGCTCGCGGACGAGGTGGGGGGCACCTCCTGGGCCGTCGACCTGCTGGACGTGGATGCCCTTTCGGCCCTCAGCCTGGACTGCGACATCCTGGTGAACAACGCAGGAATCCAGCGCATCAGCCCCATTGAAGAGTTCGAGCCGGCCGATTTCCGCCGTATTGTCACCCTCATGCTCGAGGCACCCTTCCTGCTGATCCGGGCGGCGCTGCCGCACATGTATGCCAACAATTTCGGCCGGATCATCAACCTTTCTTCGGTGCATGGAATCAGGGCGTCCCCGTTCAAGAGCGCGTACGTTTCCGCCAAGCACGGGCTGGAAGGGCTCAGCAAGGTGACGGCGCTTGAGGGCGGGGCCCACGGCGTCACCTCCAACTGCATCAACCCGGGCTACGTGCGCACCCCGCTGGTGGAGTCGCAGATCGCAGACCAGGCCAAGGTCCACGGCATCCCCGAAGCCGAGGTGCTGGCGAAGATCATGCTGACCGAGTCCGCCATCAAGCGCCTCGTGGAGCCGGAGGAAGTGGCCTCCCTGGTTGCCTGGCTGGCGTCCGACCACGCCGGCATGGTGACCGGCGCCAGCTACACCATGGACGGCGGCTGGTCGGCGCGCTAGCAGGTTGCGGGCGGCACCCAAAAAGCTGGACCGGCCCCAAGGGGCTAGTCCAGCTTTTTGAGCTGCCGGTGGTCGTAGAAGAACACGCCGTGGACGGTGTCCACACCCACGGACGTGCCCTGCAGGAACACCACCAATCCCTCGCGGCGCCCTTTGAAGGGGTCATCCGCCACGACGGCATCACCGATTTTGTAGGGGGACCGTGGGGCGAAGGACCTTGTGACGCGGTTCCATGCCTGCACCAGTACTTTGCTCAGGCTCACAGGCCGGCCCAGGCTGGACGGGTCCTGGATGACGGCTTTGACCATGCGTACCACTCCTCGAAAGCGGCACAGGCCGCTAACCCGCGGTGCAGGTTGCCGGAACGCTCCCAGCAGAGGGCGGCCCTCCCATTCCGGCTGAGCACCTTACGCCAAGGCTAGGCGCTATTCACATCAGTCACACCAGTAACAAGTACTCATTTCGTGACGGCACAGACACTTGCTTGCGGATCCCTTTTTCAGGGTTGGCCGTTGACAATGTCGTCGGCGTTCTCGAAGGCCCAGGCCACCAGCGGAACCAGCAGGGCACTCAATTCGTAGCCGCGTTCGGTGAGGCTGTAGTCCACCCGCGGCGGAATGACCGGCTGCGCCTCCCGGCGGACCAGGCCGTCCCGCTCCAGCGTCTTGAGCGTCTGGGCCAGCATCTTCTCGCTGATTCCCTCGGCCCGGCGCCGCAGGTCGCTCCACCGCTGCTCACCCTCGGACAGGGCGAGCAGGATAAGGACGCCCCACTTGCTGGTGATGTGGTCCAGCACTGTCCTGCTGGGGCACCCCGCCGGGAATACGCCGTCGGCAAGGGCCACGGGAAGGGGCGCCGCCTGCGCAGCGGCCTGGGCGGTACTAACTTTCATGTCAGTACCTTACCTCAAAGTGCGTACTCTCTTTCGGGAAGTATTCCCGTATGGGTGCGGTTGTGAACCATGACAGACACCCCATCGGAAGGAATTTTCATGAGCATCGTCATCACCGGAGCAACGGGCCAGCTGGGCCGCCACGCCGTCGAAGCCCTGCTGGAGCGCAACGTTCACGCGGAGGACATCGTGGCTGCGGGCCGCTCCGTGGAAAAGCTGGCCGGCTTCGCCGGGAGGGGCGTTCGGGTCAAAGCCATGGACTACGCAGATGCCCAGTCAGTGGCGGCCGCACTGAAAGGCGCCCGGAAGGTACTCCTCATCTCCGGCAGTGAGGTCGGCCAGCGGGTGGAGCAGCACCGCACAGTCATCGAGGCGGCAAAGGCTGAGGGCGTTGAGCTGCTGGCCTACACCAGCATCGCCAATGCCGACACCACCGCCATGCTGCTGGCGGCTGAGCACCGGGCCACTGAAGCCATCCTGCGGGAGTCCGGTGTTCCTTTCGTCCTCCTGCGTAACGGCTGGTACCTGGAGAACTACACGGACCAGCTGCCCGGCACGCTGGCGCAGGGTGGCCTGGCCGGCAGCGCCGGAGACGGCAGGGTCAGCGCAGCGTCCCGTGCTGACTACGCCCATGCCGCTGCTGCTGTGCTCGTCGCTGAAGAGCAGGCAGGCAAGGTCTATGAACTGGGCGGTGACAACGCCTTCAGCATGGCGGACCTTGCAGCCGAAATCACCGCTGCCACCGGCAAGGCCATCACCTACCAGGACCTTCCTGCGCCGGAATACGCCGGAATGCTGGCCGGGTTCGGAGTGCCGGACGCATTCGCGGAAATACTGGCGGATTCCGATCTCGGCATTGCCCGCGGCGACCTCCTTGTCAGCACCGGGGACCTGCGCAGGCTGATCGGCCGCCCGGCAACGTCGCTGTCCGAGGCCGTGCGCGCGGCCGCTGCTGCCGTGGCTGCCTGACCGCATCCCCCAGCGCAACGCCGACGCTCTCTCACTTTCCCCAAGCGAGTGAGCGAGCGTTGGTTCATAACCGACATTAAGTGAGAGAGCGTCGGTGGTTGTTCGGAGCTGAACGCCGGTTCCTTGTAGGGCGCGGCAACCACCGGCAGCGGAGAGGCTTCATCCAGGGGCTCCCGCCCGCCGGTCTCTTCGGCAGGGCTCGATGGCCTTGTCTGTCATCCCGGACAGGAGAAGTATCGGGGTGTCACTGCCATTGACCAGGAGGGCGCAAGCTTAAGTACGGGATCCCGGATAACGCCGGGATGTTCCGGCAAGTAATGAGGAGGATCCGTTGTTGGCTACGGAAGCAGGGCGGGAGGCCGGCGGCGACGTGAAAGCAGCGCCAAAGGCGGCCTCAAAGGTGACGTCCAAGGTCCCCGCCGCAGAGAACACGCTGCGCATCCTCAAACTGCTGGCTTCACGGCGGGGGCCGATGGCGGCGTCGCAAATCGCTTCATCACTGGGCCTGCCGCGCTCCAGTGTTTACCACCTGCTGGGAGTGATGGAGGCGAACGGGTTTGTGCTCCACCTGCATGAGGAGCAACGCTACGGGCTGGGCATCAGCGCCTTTGAGCTCAGCTCCGCTTACTCGAGGCAGGAGCCCTTGTCGAGGCTGGGCCGTCCGCTGCTTGCCTCCCTGGTGGATGCGGTCGGCGAGAGTTCCCACCTGGCCGTGCTCCACGGCCGGGATGTGCTCTATATCGTGGAGGAGAGGGCCAAGAACCGCCCCTCCCTGGTGACCGACGTCGGCGTCCGGCTTCCCAGCCACCTCACCGCCAGCGGGCGTGCCATCCTTGCGGCGCTGCCCAAGTCCCAGGTGCGTGCGCTCTACCCCAATGCCGCGGCTTTTACTGCCAGGCATGAGGTGGAAGACGCCATCATGAAGTACTCGGCACTGTCTTCCCACCTGGACCAGGTCAGGCAGCGCGGCTACGCCACCGAACACGGCGAGGTCACGCCCGGCTTCGGCTCCATCGCAGCCGCGGTCACGGACCACCTGGGATGGCCGACGGCGGCAGTCGCCGTGACGTTCCTCGAGGACAAAGTGCCGGCGGAGCAGTGGCCGGTGCTGGCCGGGCGCGTCCAGAAGGTCGCCGACGAACTCTCGGTCCGGATCCACGGCCGCCCCGCAAAGTAGCCACACGCCAGCCACCCAGCCCAACCCAACTAAGTAGCGCTAAGTGTCGTTTTGAGCTGCCAAAACGACACTTAGCGCTACTTAGTTGAGCGGTGGGGGCACGGGTCTGGAATGCCGGACATGGCCCTTCCGAAACCCCTATAAAGCCGTTCCGCAACGGGCTTTAGTTGATACAGAACTTCTTCCACACCACAGACACGAGACGAAAGGAGCCACCATGGCACCCGCCGATTTCACCACCGGTGCCCGCCCGGTCAAAGCAGCCCGCGGCACCGGGCTCACCGCCAAGTCCTGGCAAACCGAAGCGCCGCTGCGCATGCTCATGAACAATCTGGATCCCGAAGTGGCCGAACGCCCCGATGACCTGGTGGTCTACGGCGGCACCGGCCGCGCCGTCCGCTCCTGGGCTGCCTTCGATGCCATCACCCGCACCCTGGAAACCATGGAAAAGGACGAGACCCTCCTGGTCCAGTCAGGCAAGCCCGTGGGCGTGTTCCGCACCAACGAGTGGGCCCCGCGCGTGCTGCTGGCCAACTCCAACCTGGTGGGTGACTGGGCCACCTGGCCCGAATTTCGCCGGCTCGAGGCCGAGGGTCTGATGATGTACGGGCAGATGACGGCGGGATCGTGGATCTACATCGGCACCCAGGGCATCCTGCAGGGCACGTTCGAGACCTTCGCGGCCGTTGCCCGGAAACTCACCGGGGATGAGAACGGCACCCTTGCCGGGACCCTGACCCTGACCGGCGGCTGCGGCGGCATGGGCGGCGCACAGCCGCTGGCCGTCACTCTCAATGAGGGCGCGTGCCTGATCGTCGACGTCGATGAGACCCGCCTGCGCCGCCGCGCCGGCAAGCGCTACCTCGACGAGGTGGAAACCGACCTCGACGCCGCCATCGCCAAGGTGCTCAAGGCCAAGGAGGAGCGCCGCGGCTGGTCCGTGGGCTACGTGGGCAACGCCGCCGAAGTGTTCCCGGAGATCCTGCGCCGGCACAACGCCGGCGAGCTCACCGTGGACATCGTCACCGACCAGACTTCCGCCCACGATCCGTTGTCCTACCTTCCCGAGGGCATCTCCGTGCAGGAATGGCACCGCGAGGCCGAGGCCGATCCGGAGGGCTTCACCAAGAAGGCCCAGGCCTCAATGGCCCGGCACGTCCAGGCGATGGTGGAATTCCAGGACGCCGGCGCCGAGGTCTTCGACTACGGCAACTCCATCCGCGACGAAGCCCGCAAGGGCGGCTACACCCGCGCCTTCGAGTTCCCCGGGTTCGTTCCGGCCTACATCCGCCCGCTGTTCTGCGAGGGACTCGGCCCGTTCCGCTGGGTTGCCCTGTCCGGTGACCCCGAGGACATCCGCGTCACGGACGAGGCCATCAAGGAACTGTTCCCGGAGAACAAGCACCTGCACCGCTGGATCGACGCCGCCGCGGAGCGCGTCGAGTTCGAAGGCCTGCCGGCACGGATCTGCTGGCTCGGCTACGGCGACCGCGCCAAGGCCGGGCTGCTGTTCAACCAGCTGGTCAAGGAAGGCAAGGTCAAGGCACCCATCGTGATCGGCCGCGACCACCTGGACTCCGGCTCCGTCGCCTCCCCCTACCGGGAGACCGAGTCCATGGCGGACGGCTCCGACGCGATCGCCGACTGGCCGCTGCTCAACGCCCTGCTCAACACCGCCTCCGGCGCCACCTGGGTGTCGATCCACCACGGCGGAGGTGTAGGCATCGGCCGCTCCATCCACGCCGGCCAGGTCTCCGTCGCGGACGGCACCGACCTCGCCGCCCAGAAGCTCGAACGCCTCCTCACGAACGACCCCGGCATGGGCGTCATCCGGCACGCCGACGCCGGCTACGAGCGCGCCCTCGACATCGCCAGGGAACGCGGCGTAAGAGTTCCCATGAAAGAAAGCAAGTAATCATGACCGCCATTACCCACGAACCGCTGACCGTTACCCTCGGATCCAGCGGGGTCACGCCTGAGGACGTGCTCGCCGTCGCGCGCCACAACGCGAAGGTGACCATTTCCCCGCAAGCCCTGGAAACGGTGGCAAAAGTCCGCGCCCACATCGACGAGCTCGCAGCCAGCGACATCCCGGCGTACGGCATCTCCACCGGCTTCGGCGCCCTGGCCAACCGGCACATCCCCAATGAGTTGCGCACCCAGCTGCAAAAGAGCCTGATCCGCAGCCACGCCGCCGGCATGGGCCCGGTGGTGGAACGCGAAGTGGTGCGCGGCATCATGTTCCTGCGCGCCAAGACCCTGGCGTCCGGCCGCACCGGCGTCCGGCCAGTGGTCCTGCAGACCATGGTGGATGTGCTCAACGCCGGCATCACGCCGCTGGTCCGCGAGTTCGGTTCGCTCGGCTGTTCGGGCGACCTCGCACCGCTGTCCCACTGCGCCCTGGTGCTCATGGGCGAGGGCGAGGCGGAAGGGCCCGACGGCGTGACGTACGGCGGGCGCGGCGAACAGCCTGTCGCCGTACTGCTTGCCGAACACGGCATCGAACCGGTCACCCTCGCCGAAAAGGAAGGCCTGGCCCTGGTCAACGGCACCGAAGGCATGCTGGGCATGCTCCTCATGGCCATCGCGGACCTTCGCCAATTGCTGACGACGGCGGACATCACCGCGGCGATGAGCGTTGAGGCATTGCTGGGCACGGACCAGGTTTTCCTGCCGGAGCTGCATGCCGCGCTTCGTCCGCACCCGGGGCAGGCTGCAAGTGCCGACAACATGCTGCGTGTCCTGTCCGGCTCGCCCATCGTCGCTTCCCACAAGGTTGGCGACTCCCGGGTCCAGGACGCCTATTCGCTCCGCTGCGCCCCGCAGGTTGCCGGTGCCGTGAGGGACACGGTGGACCACGCAGCGCTGGTGGCATCCCGCGAACTGGCGGCCGCCATCGACAACCCGGTGGTGCTGCCAGACGGAACGGTCAGCTCCAACGGCAACTTCCACGGTGCGCCGGTGGCCTACGTCCTGGACTTCCTGGCCATCGCCGTCGCGGACCTGAGCTCCATAGCGGAACGCCGGACGGACAGGATGCTGGATCCGGCCCGCTCCCACGGCCTGCCGGCCTTCCTCGCGGCCGACCCCGGCGTGGATTCAGGGCTGATGATTGCCCAGTACACCCAGGCCGGGCTGGTCTCGGACAACAAGCGGCTTGCTGTCCCCGCCTCCGTGGACTCCATCCCCAGTTCCGCCATGCAGGAAGACCATGTCTCGTTGGGCTGGCATGCCGCACGCAAGCTGCGGAAGGCGGTGGAGAACCTGCGCCGGGTCCTGGCGATCGAGCTGGTGACGTCGGCACGCGCCCTGGACATCCGCACCGGGCTCTCCGGTGGGGTCTTGACGCCGGGGCCCGCGGGCGCCGCCGTCGTCTCCGCTTTGCGCGGCGTGGTGGAAGGGCCGGGGACGGACCGCTTCCTGTCACCCGAGCTGGAGGCCGCGGACAAGCTCGTGGCCTCCGGGGAGGTCCGCAGGGCGGCCGAATCCGCCGTCGGAACCCTCTCGTGAATCCGAAGAATCTTCAGCGTATGCGTACGAGGCGTCCACCTAATGGAATTTCATCCGACACGTTCCTCCGAGGGGCGCCGAGTGTAGTAGAACTGAAGGTGTAGTGAAAGTCACATCAAAGAGGCTGTGGCGCCGAACGTATACAAAGGGGTAGAAGTTCAAATGAAAGCACGTGGGGCAGTCCTATCAAGGCGCAACGCCCATTCCGCCGCTGTTTCCGACTGGAGAACCCTCAAGGCCGGGGACCGCGTGGAGATCATCAAGCATGCGCATGTGGTTGCCGCCGGGGAGGTGGAGGAGGTGTCCCAGAGCGGAAACGTTCTGTGGCTGGTGCCGGCCGGTCCGTCAGAGAAGCAGCTCTTCCTGAAATCCGACGGCGTGCAGGTGCGCCGCGGGTAGCAGCCCCAGGAGGCACAACAACAGAAATCCCCGCCTACTGTTGACGCAGGGCGGGGATTTCGATTTGTCCGGGGCTTGCCCCGGCAGGATTGCTGGTCAGGCGGCGATGGCCTCGTAGGTCTCGCCGAACGGTACCGATTCGTCCAAGGCTACGGTGTAGCGGCCCGGATGCAGCCTGGTGACCAGGATGCCGCAGGAGGCCTCCTGCGCGGCCACTTCAATCAATTCTGCGACTGCTTCTTCCAGGCCAGCGTGCACTTCGCGGGCGCTGGAAAACTGCAGGTCGATGGTCCGGTTCGCCGGTGCTTCCACAAGGTCGGAAGCAGCCGGAATTCGTTCCAGGGTGGCTGTAGTCATCTACTGAACTTTCTGTGTCTTGTCCCCCAAGGGCCTTCCCATTCTACCGGACGCCGGAGATATGTCAGATGACTGTCCAATGGGAGGCTTGTCCGGCAGGGGCGCCATTCGGGGTCAAGGGCGCGGGCAGGCGTCGTCGACGAGCAGCCGGGCCATGCCGAGGGCGCGCCGGCCGGTACGCGGCGCCATCGAGGACAGCGCCCGTGGCGTAGGCGCCGTTGAGGACAATGAGCAATTCGTCGGCGAGCTGATCCGGGTCCTGCGCCTGGGCGTCGACGGCCAGGGAGAGGAACCAGTCCCGCACTTGCTGCTTGTGCCCCGTGGCCGCGAGGTGGGCCGGGTGCTGGCCTTCCGGGAACTCGGTGTTGGTGTTCAGCATCGGGCACCCGCGGTAGGAGGGTCCGGCAGTATCCCCGGCGAGTACCTCAAAGACTGCGAGGATTTTGTCCCGGGGGACGGGTATGCCAAGGACTCTGATACCCTCGGCGAGCAGATCCAGCGCGCTTTCCCCGCCGCCCGTTGGTCAAGTCGCTCAACACACTTAACACCGACCTCGTGGCCCGCCCGGACAGCCTTCCCGAGGCCAGCACGGTCTTCGTCTCCGGGAATGATGCCGAAGCCAAGCAGACGGTCACGGAACTGCTCACGGAGTTCGGCCATCAGGACGTCATCGACCTCGGCGACTTTACGACCGCGCGGGGCACGGAAATGCTCCTGCCTGTCTGGCTCCGCCTCTGGGGCGCACTCGGCACGCCGGCCTTCAACTTCAAGATCGTCCGCTGATCGCACGGACCACGCGGCAGGCCCGGTTTAACCATCAGGTTAAACCGGGCCTGCTGTAATTAAGTGGATCTAACCGGCTTTCACAGCCAGCACAGGACAGTCCGCTTCGAGGAGGATGCGCTGTGACACGCTGCCCATGATCAGCTTGCCCACCGGTGTCCGCCGGCGCAGCCCGATCACTATCAGCTCTGCATTGTTCTCCTCCGCCGCATCCAGGACCTCGGCGGCGGCGTCATGGCCGCGCACCGGCTGCTTGATCACGTGGTCGATGCCCTGGGTGGCCAGCCGGTCCTCAATGCTCTGGATCTCCGGCTCCTGGGCGTAGCGGTTGTCCACCAGGGCATCGCCCTTGGACGAGTTGATGACCAGCAGCCTCGAGTTGCTCTTCCGGGCTTCGGTGATGGCCTGGGTCAGGGCTGCTTCGCCCTCGGGGGTCGGGACGTATCCCACCACGATCGTCATGGTGTCTCCTTGTTCTGCTGGTTGTCGGTGAGTTGTGCGTCCGGTGCCTGTGGCGCCTTAGCCGTCACTGCCGCCGTCGGCCGTTCCGTCCGCGCGGTGGCTGCCGTGACTTACGCTTCCGCGCGCTTCCAGCGGCACGGTCGCGCCGGAGTTGGCGGGAACCACCGTGCGTGCCGGCCGGTTCCGCCGGACCAGCTTGAACAGCAGCGGCCACAGCAGGATGAGCCCCACAATGATGTAAATTACGACGGCGATCGGCTCACTGAAGAGCCCTGCCGGATCGCCTGCGCTGAGCTGCAGGGTCTTGCGGAGCTGGCCTTCGATGCGCGGGCCCAGGATGACGCCGAGGATGAGCGGCAGGACGGGCAGCCCGAACCGGCGCATCATGAACCCGAGGGCGCCGAGCACCAGCAGGATCACCAGGTCGAACGCCTGCAGGTTCACCGAGTAGGCGCCGAGCGTGGCAAAAAAGAGGATGCCCGCGTACAGGTACGGCCGGGGGAGCTGCAGGAGCTTGGCCCACAGGGGTGCCAGCGGCAGGTTGATCAGCAGGAGCAGCAGGTTGCCGATGAAGAGGCTTGCGATCAGCGCCCACACCAGCGGTCCCTGGCTGGAAAACAGCTGCGGGCCCGGCTGGATGCCGTACGAGGTGAAGGCTGCCAGCATGACGGCGGCCGTGGCGTTGGTGGGCAGGCCCAGGGCCAGCATTGGCGTCAGGGTGCCGGCGGCGGCAGCGTTGTTGGCCGCTTCCGGCCCGGCGACGCCCTCGATGGCGCCCTTGCCGAACTCTTCCGGGTGCTTGCTGAGGCGCTTCTCGGTGACGTAGGAAAGGAACGTGGGGATCTCGGCGCCGCCGGCGGGGAGGGCGCCGAACGGGAAGCCGAAGGCGGTCCCGCGCAGCCACGGCTTCCAGGAGCGGCTCCAGTCCTTCTTGCCCATCCAGGGCCGGCCCACCGGAATCACATGCAGCGGGGTGCGGCGCAGGTGGGCGGCAACCCACAGGGCTTCACCGACGGCGAAGATGGCCACGGCCACCACCACGATGTCCAGGCCGTCCGCGAGCAGCGGCTGGCCGAAGGTCAGGCGGCGCTGGCCGGTGACCGAGTCCATGCCCACCAGGCCGATGGCCAGGCCAAGTGCCAGCGAGGCAAAGCCGCGGAGCCGGGACGAACCAAGGACTGCGGTGACGGCCAGCAGGGCCAGGACCATGATGGCGAAGTAGCTGGGTGCACCCAGGCTCACGGCGAACTTGACCACGATCGGGGCGAAGACGGCCAGCAGTGCGGTGCCGATGGTGCCGGCAACGAACGAGCCGATGGCCGCCGTCGCAAGCGCCTGCGCCGCCCGCCCCGCCTTGGCCATTTTGTTGCCCTCGATTGCCGTCACTACGGACGACGATTCTCCCGGCGTATTGAGCAGGATGGACGTGGTGGAGCCGCCGTACATGCCGCCGTAGTAGATGCCGGCGAACATGATGAAGGCGCTGGTGGGCTCAAGGGCGTAGGTGACGGGCAGCAGCAGGGCCACAGTCATGGCCGGGCCGAGCCCTGGGAGGACGCCGACGGCGGTGCCCAGGACCACGCCGATCACGGCGTAGAGGAAATTCATGGGGGTGAGGGCGGTGGCGAAACCGTCCATCAGTGAGGACCAGACGTCCATCAGAGGATTCCTTCCAGGAGTCCGGCGGGCAGGGCGATGCCGAGGCCGAGGTAGAAGCCGTAGAAGGTCAGCAGGGACAGGGCTACGGAGATGAGCCCGTCGCGGATGTAGTGCCGGCTGCCCAGTGCCAGGACGCTGCCCCAGAACAGGACGGTGCCGGAGATGACCCACCCGGCCCAGTCGATAAGCAGGATGTTCAGGATGAAGGCTCCGGCCAGGGGCAGGATGGTTTTCCAGTCGGCGGGGTGGGTGAGGTCAACATCCTCGCCGCCTTCCGCCTCGCCCTGGCCGCCCCGCATCACGTTGATGGCCAGCAGGACCGCGCATGCAACCAGCAAGCCGGCCACGATGTACGGGACTGTTTTGGGACCCACGGGGTCCGACTGGGAATACGGGGTCACCAGGCCGTTGGCGTCCAGGAAGACAAGGACGCCGGCCGCGCCGAGCAGGAGGGAGACTCCCAGCTCGGCGCGGCCCTTAAGGCCTGTGGTCAGCGGGCTCACGCCAACCCAAGCTTGGTGAGGACGTCCGCCACCCGCTTGTCCTGCTCGGTAAGGAACGTTTCGAACTTCTCGCCGGTGATGAAGGCGTCGGTCCAGCTGTGGGTCTTCAGTGCTTCCTTCCAGCCCTCGGTGGCGTGCATCTTTTCAAGGGCGGCGATCAGGGATGCCTTGTCCTGGTCGCTGATGCCCGGAGGGGCCACGATGCCGCGCCAGTTGGTGAACACCAGGTCGATGCCTGATTCCTTCAGCGTCGGGGCGTCGACGCCCTCGAGCCGCTTTTCGCCGCTGGTGGCCAGGACCCGGACTTCGCCGGACTGGATCTGCTGCAGGTATTCGCCGGCGCCGGAGGCTGCAAAGCCAAGCTTGTTGCCCAGGATCGCGGGCAGGAGGTCCCCGCCGCCGTCGTAGGAAACGAAGTTCACCTTGGTGGCGTCAATTCCCACGGCGCCTGCAAGCTGCATGGGCAGCAGGTGGTCCGGGCCGCCGGGGGAGGAGCCGCCGCCTACGGAGATGGAGCCCGGGTCAGCCTTCCAGGCCTTCACCAGGTCGTCGATGGTCTTGTACGGGGAATCCTTGCCGACCATGATGGCCCCGGGCTCTTCGATGAGCCGCGCAAGCGGGGTGGTCTCGGTCAGCTTGGACTCCGACTTGTTGGTGTAGCTGGCGCCCACCACGCCAAGGCCCATGAGCATGGCGAGGTCGCCGTTGCCCTTCTCGTTGACAACGCGGGCAAGGCCCACCGTGCCGCCGGCACCGGCGAGGTTGAAGACCTCGGTGTTGGTGGAGATCTTCTCGTCGTCGAGGACCTTGGCTGCGGCGCGTGCGGTGGTGTCGTAGCCGCCGCCCGGGGTGTTGGGGACCATGATCTGCAGCCCGGTGATGGGCCCGGCTGCAGCGCTGGAGCTTTCCGAACCGGTGGAGCTCTTGCCGGTGGCACCGCAGCCGGTGGCCATCAGGGCGATGCCGGCAGCGACGGCGGCGACTCGCAATGCGCGGATCTGGCGCATGGTGTTCCTCTTCTCAGTAATGCAATTCTCTACAGGATGATCAGCGGACCTGATCTGTGCTTCCGATGCTAGGGCCCGCCGTGACGGACCTCACTCTTGTGTACGCAGAGAAAGTTAAGTTCATTGCGTTCACGTTTCCGGCGCCCCACCGGGCACCCCGCCCGGCGACCCACCAGGTACCCGTACAAGGCCGGCACGGGGAAGCCTCCTGCCGGAGCCCGGGCGGCGGTGGGATATAGTTCCCGGTACTGCCGCAGGGCCGGCCCACGCGCCAGGAACAGGCACGGCGCCAGGAACAGGCACGGCACCAGGAACAGGCATCAAGAAACAAAAGGAACCACCGCAGTGACTCGACGAAGAGGAATGTCCCTCGCCGGGCAGTACCTTGTGCTGCAGTTGCTGATTGTCCTGGCCGTGCTGGTGGCGGTGGTGGCCATCTCGCTTGCCCAGTCCGCTGCCGCCTTTGAACGGACGGAGGGCCGCAGGGCCCTCTCGGCCGCGGAAGCGCTCGGCAACAATCCTGCGGTGCGGGCGCTGCTGCCGGACGCCGAGCCACGTGTCGGTTCAGCGCTTCCCGCCGTAGCCGAGTCGGTCCGCACCGTCTCTGGCTCGTCCCACGTCACCCTCGCGAAGCTGGACCGCACGGTGGTTGCGGCGTCGGACCCGGGCCTGCTGGGCGAGCCGCTGGAACTGGGCGCCAGCAGGGTCATGGAAGGGCGCGCCTGGACCGGTGTGGTGGACCAAGGCGGCAACGCCGTCCTGTCCGCGCACGTTCCAGTCCTTGACGATGCTGGAAAGATGATCGGGATCGCAGCCATTGGCCGCAACTACCCGTCCACCCTTGAAAGGCTGGGCGACGCCGTCCCCAACCTCCTGACGTACCTCGGCGTAGCCAGCGTCCTGGGAGTGGCGGGATCCCTGCTGCTCTCCCGCCGGGTCAAGCGGCAGACCCTCGGCATGGAGCCCAGCGAGATCACCGGGCTGGTGGAAAACCGGGAGGCGATGCTGCACGGGCTGAAGGAAGGCGTGGTGGCGCTGGACCCCAATGAGCGCATCACGGTAGCGAACGACAGTGCGCGGGAGCTCCTCGGACTGCCGCCGGACTGCGTGGGCAGGAAGCTCGGATCCCTTCCCGTGGACCCGGCGCTCAAGGTGGTCCTGACCCGCGAACAGCCGGACCCGGACCAGCTGGTCCTGGTGGGGGAGCGGCTTGTGGTGCTCAACCGTGTTCCCATCCGGTCCCGCGGCCGGGACATCGGCTCGGTCACTACCCTCAGGGACCGGACGGAGCTGTCCTCCCTCGAACGTGAGCTTGGCGCCACCCGGACTGCCACGGACACGCTGCGCGCCCAGGCCCACGAGTTTGCCAACCAGCTGCATGTCATCTCCGGCCTGATCCAGATCGGCGAATACGATTCCGTGGTGCAGTTCGTCAACGGCGCCACGGTGGACCGGACCAGGCTGAACGACGAGGTAACCAGCCGGATCCAGGACCCTGCGCTCGCCGCACTGCTGATTGCCAAGTCCAGCCTCGCCACTGAACGCGGCGTGGCGCTGCAGCTTGACCCGGCGTCCGCCCTGGGCCCGGTCAGCGACGAACTGTCCCGCGATCTCACCACGGTGGTGGGGAACCTGGTGGACAACGCGTTCGACGCCGTGACGGGACTTCCGGAGGCCGCCGTCAGGGTGCTAGTGGAGGACGGCAGGGACCACGTCACCGTCACGGTGCGGGACACCGGACCGGGCGTTCCGGGCGAGTCCGTGGAGGACATCTTCCGCCAGGGGTTTTCCACCAAGGAGGCAGGCCCGGCCGAGGGCCGCGGATTCGGGCTGGCCCTCTCGAGGGTGGTCTGCCGGCGCTCCGGCGGGGACCTCACGGTGGCCAATGACAACGGAGCAGTCTTCACCGCACGGCTGAGGAAAGGGGCAATGAAGCCATGATCAACGTGCTGATCGTCGATGACGACTTTATGGTGGCCAAGGTCCACGCCGGCTTCATCCAGCGGACGCCGGGCTTCGCCGTGGTGGGCGTGGCCCACACCGGTGCCCGGGCAGTGCTCGAAACGGAGCGGCTGCAGCCGGACCTGGTGCTGCTGGACATCCACCTGCCGGACATCAACGGGCTGGAGCTCATGCACCGGCTGCGGGAGGTGGCCCCCGAACTCGACGTGCTGGTGATCAGCGCCGCCCGGGAAGTGGAGACCGTCCGCAAGGCCCTCCGCGGGGGCATTGTGCACTACCTCATCAAGCCGTTTTCCCAGTCGGACCTCCAGGAGCGCCTGGAGCACTACCGGAGCGCCTACCATGGCCTGGACTCGGCCAAGGATGTGGCCGAGCAGTCGGACGTCAACCGCGTCTTCGGACTGGACCGCACCGAGCGTCCGCTTCCCAAGGGCTGTAGCATCGAAACGCTCAAGCTCGTGGAGGCCACCCTCAACGCCGCCGAAGGTGATCTTTCCGCGGCCGAGGTCGCGGAGCAGCTGGGAACCTCCCGGGTCAGCGCCCGCCGCTACCTTGAGTACCTGCACGATGAGGGGACGCTGGAGGTCAGGCTTAAGTACGGCGTGGGCCGCCCGGAGCGCCGCTACGTGCTCAAGGGCAGGTAGCCCCGCCCCGGGGCCCGGTTCAGCGCAGCAGGGTGTCCAGCAGCCGGGCAGCAACCCGGGCGGTCCTGCCATCGATATCAAACTCCGGGTTCAGCTCGGCGATGTCGAGGTGCAGCAGCTTCCCCGACCCCGCCACCTGCCGGCACACTGCGCTGATGACCGGCAGCGGCACGCCATACGCTGCGGGTGCACTCACGCCCGGCGCCACCGCTGCAGGCAGCACGTCAAGGTCGATGGTCAGGTAAAGCACGTCGATGCCGGCCAGGAAGCCCGCCACGAACTCCCGGACGCGCTCTGCGCCGCAGTCCTCGTCCAGCAGGTACTGCACGCCCAGCTTCCGGGCAGTATCGAAGAGGGCGCGCGTGTTGTTGGGTTCGGAAATTCCGACGACGGCGTACCGGAAGTCGCGCCCGGCGGCTGCTTCCGCGCGGGCCATCTGGAGGAACGGCGTCCCCGAGCTGGGCGCTGGCTCGTCGCGGAGGTCGAAATGGGCGTCCAGGTTCAGGATCCCGAGCCGCTGCCCGCCCTGCACCGCCGCGGAGGAGCTGACCCCAAGGTAACTGGCATACGCGGTTTCATGGCCGCCGCCCAGCACCGCGGGAAGCTGCCCGGCGTCGAGCAAAGCAGCGACAGCCCTCCCGGCGCGTTCCTGGCCGGCTTCAAGGGCGCCGCCGGACACCACAACATCCCCCGCGTCGGCCACGGTCCGGCCGAGGTGGAACGCCAGGGGGCCCAGGGCATGCCGGATGGCGGCCGGCGCGGCCGCCGCGCCGGTGCGGCCCTTGTTCCGGCGCACGCCCTCATCGCTGGCGAAGCCAAGCAGGGCAGCGGGTTTTGCTGTGCGGACCGCGCCCTCGCCGCCCGCACCCTCCTGCGCCCCGCCGTCGTAGGGAACCACCGCCTGCCACCAGCGGCGGTGGCTGGCGTCGTCGCCGTCGAACCTGCCCGTCCAAGGCTGGGGCGGGACATCGACGGCAGGTATCCGAGGGGTCATACCCCAAGCTCACCGTAACTGGACAGCGAAAACCAGCATCGCCGCCGTCGACCTGTCTGGAATCGAAGATCATCGGCGCCTGCCGGCAGCAGGGGCTATTGTGGATCAGTCCCTCCCCGGGGGCCGTACCACCTTGCCTGCGCCGAACGGGCGCAAAAAACAGGCCGGAGAACAGCTTTATGTTTGAAGCCCCCAACATCCTGTTTGCCGCCGCCGGCGTCGCAGTGTTCGTGGCCGCAGTACTCCCCAAGCTGCTGCGCAACATGCCCTTTTCCATGCCGATGGTCTTCCTCGGAGCGGGTATGGCTGCTTTTGCCCTGATCCCCACCCTTCCCGATCCGGACCCCTTGGCGCACAGCGACTTTGCCCTTCATCTCTCTGAAGTGTGCGTGATCATCTCGCTGATGGGCGCCGGACTGGCGCTGGACCGGCCGGTGGGACGCCAACGCTGGGCCACCACCTGGCGGCTGCTGGGAATCGCCATGCCCCTCTGCATCATTGGGCTCACGCTGCTGGGGCTGTGGTTCCTGGGCCTGGGCCTCGGTGCAGCACTGCTGGTGGCCTCAAGCCTTGCGCCCACGGATCCCGTCCTCGCCTCCGAGGTGCAGGTGGGTGAACCGGCGGACCACGACGACGGCACCGACAAAGAGGACGAGGTGCGTTTTGGCCTCACGTCGGAAGCAGGCCTCAATGACGGGCTGGCGTTTCCCTTTGTCTACCTGGCGATCGCCATCAGCATCGTCGGGTCATCCCCGTCGGCGTGGTTCCCGGAATGGTTCGGCGTGGACGTCCTGTGGCGGCTGGCGGTCGGGCTGCTGCTGGGCTTCCTGACCGGGAAGTTGCTGGCGCGGATTTTCTTCTCTGCCCGCGCAGACAGCCTGCGGCTGTCCAACCATTCCGAGGGCTTCGTGGCCCTCGCCGCCACGTTCCTGACCTACGGTGCCACGGAGATGGTGGAGGGTTATGGCTTCATCGCGGTCTTTGTCTGCGCTGTGACCATCCGGGCCGCCGAGCATACCCACGGCTACCACCGGGTGCTGCACTCCTACGTGGAGCAACTGGAGCGGCTCCTGACGGTGGTGATCCTGGTCCTGCTGGGCGGTGCGATTGCCCGAGGGCTGCTGGAAGGGATCGGCTGGGCCGAGGTGCTGGTGGCGCTGGCATTCCTGCTGGTGATCCGCCCGCTGGCCGGCTGGGTGGGGCTGCTGGGCGGCAAGACCGGCCCGCGGGAGCGGATTGCGCTCTCCTTTTTCGGGATCCGGGGGATCGGCTCGCTCTACTACCTTTCCTATGCGCTGGGCAAAGGGAAGTTCGCTGACCAGGCGGAGTGGCTCTGGGCATTCGTGGGGCTGGTGGTGGCGCTGTCGATCGTGGTCCACGGCGCCACCACCTCACCGCTGATGAACCGGCTGGACAGGCTCCGCGAGAAAAAGGCCCGCGCAGTGTCCGGTGATGAGGGGCTGGCCCCCAACACGCCCGTGTAGGTCGGCGCAGTGCCGTGCGGGGGTGTGGGTTCCTGTCCAGACCGCCGCGCTACATCCCCAGGGCGGCCTCGATGGGGCCGACGGCGAAGAACAGCAGGAAAGCAGCGGCCACCGCCCACATCAGCGGGTGGATCTCCTTGACGCGTCCCTGGACGGTGCGGATCAGCACAAAGGCGATGAACCCGGCGCCCAGGCCGTTGGCGATGGAGTAGGTGAACGGCATCAGCGTGAAGGTCAGGAACGCCGGGATCGCAATGCCCCAGTCCTGCCAGTCGATCTTGCCCACCTGGGACACCATCATGAAGCCCACCACCACCAGTGCCGGGGCAACGGCCTCGAAGGGCACCAGGTTGATCAGCGGGGTGAAGAACATCGCCACCAGGAACAGCAGGCCGGTAACGATCGAGGCAATGCCCGTCCGCGCGCCTTCGCCAATGCCGGCGCCGGCTTCCACGTAGATCTGGTTGGAGGACACCGAGGCGCCGCCGCCCACGATCGCGCCGAGGGCGTCCACCTGGAGGACGCGGTCCACGTCCGGGATGTTGCCGTGTTCGTCCACGGTGCCTGCCTCGTTGGCCAGGCCCACCATGGTTCCCATGGCGTCGAAGAAGATGCTGAGCAGGATCACGAACGCCAGCAGCGTGGCTGCCACGAAGCCGAGCTGCTCAAAGGCGCCGAAGGGGTTCGCCTTGCCAATCAGCGACAGGTCCGGGGCGGCCCATCCCGTGAATTTGGGCGCCACCAGGGACCAGCCCTGCGGGTTGAAGGTCTTGCCGTCGAAGCTTGGTCCGATGTGCAGGGTCATCTCCAGGAGCACGGAGATGACGGTGGAGGTGATAATGCCGATCAGGATGGCGCCCTTGACTTTGCGGACCACCAGGGCGATGGTCAGGACCAGGCCGAACACGAACACTGCCGTGGGCCAGCCCAGCAGCTTTCCGTCGAAGCCAAGTCCAACGGGCACGGTGGTGCCGGCCACATCGGGGATGCGGCGGACGAAGCCCGCATTGACCAGCCCGATCAGCGCGATGAACAGCCCGATGCCCACCACGATGGCCGTCTTGAGCCCGTCCGGTACTGCCTTGAAGACGGCAGTGCGGAACCCGGTGAGGACCAGGATGAGCATGGTGACGCCGGACAGGACCACCAGGCCCATCATGTCCGGCCAGGTCAGTCCCGGATTGGTGGCAACGGTGACGGCGACGAAGGCGTTGACGCCCAGGCCCGTGGCCAGCGCGAAGGGGTGCTTTGCCCAGGCGCCCATCAGGATGGTGAGGAGGCCCGCCACGAAGGCCGTCACGGCGGCGACGGCCGTGAACCCCAGCGTGGCGCCGCTGGAGTCCGGGCCGGAGAGGATCAGGGGGTTGAGCACCACGATGTAGCTCATGGCGAAGAATGTGGCGAACCCGCCGCGGATCTCGCGGGAAAGGTTGGAACCGCGTTCGGTGACCATGAAGTACCGGTCCAGGGCAGAGCCTTGCTTAAGCATTAGTCCTCCGGGGAAGTCTGTGGGGATACCTGAATCCTATGGGGACGGCGGCGGGGCGGCAGGCAATTTCGCCTAGTCTGTAAGGAAGCCAACACAAGGAGCCGCCCCAGCATGCGTCCCATCCGCCGCCAGATCCTGGCCCTCGGGCTCGGATTCCTCGTTTTCGCCGCCGCCGTGCTGGGCCTTGCCGGTCCCGCAGCCGCGCATGATGCAGCCGAATCCACCAGCCCCGCCCAGGGCGCCTCGGTCCCGGCGCCCCCGGAACAGGTCTCGGTCACGTTCAACAAGAACCCGCTTGGGATGGGCGCTTCCATCTCCATCAAGGACGCCGCCGGCGCCGAGTGGGCAGAAGGCGCGGTGGAGATCGTGGACAACGTGGCGTCCCGGAAGGTCAGGGCGGGAGCCCCCGCCGGGCAGTACACCGTTGCCTGGCGCGTGGTCAGTTCGGACTCGCATCCCATCGAGGGGACATTTGTTTTTGCGGCCGCTTCCGCTGCGCCGGGCACGTCGCAGGCGGCAAGCCCGACGGCGGCCGGTACGGTTCCTGCCACCGCCCCGGCCGTTGGCAGCGCCCCCGCCATGGGGACCGCCCGGCCCGGAACCACCGCCGAACCCGCGGACCCGGCTGACGCGGCGCAGCCGTTCCAGTGGAGCATCGTCATTTTCGCCGCCGTCGCGGCGGGGCTGCTGGCCACCCTTGCCGTCCTCGCCCGGCGCAGGCTCACGGCAGGCCCGGACGAGGAGGGCTGACGGGCGCCGGCGGGTGCCTTGACGGACGCTAGCAGGGCAGGGCCGCGAAGCTTCCGGTTCCCGGAAAAGCAACGCTGTCCGGATGTACTTTGGCGGAAATCGCCTGGCCCACGGTCTTGGCCTGGCGCAGTACCTCTTTGGGCGACGGGGTGATGAGCTCGCCCACGCCCACCAGGTAGATGCCGATTGCCCGCATGGCAGCGGTGAGGTTGCGGCCCACGGCGATCCCGAAATCGTTGATCATGCGCCGCAACTGGCTGTGGGCGCACCGGGTCAGGACAATATGGTCCGCCACCAGGATGCCCGTAGGCGTGTGGACTTCCCACTGCGGAGCGGCGGTTCCCGGCGCAGTCCCGGCCAGCATGGTCAACTGGACGGCGCGGGTAGTGTGCCGCACGTCCACGGCGTGGCTGGCGGCGTAGTTGCGCAGGTGCCGCAGGATCTCGTTCCGTTCACGAAGGGTGACGGAATCGGCTGCGTCGCAGCGTTGAAGGGAAGCTGTGTTGGCCGGCTGCGCGGCGCCAAGGATGTCCAGTCCGTCCACCACTATCGAGTCCACTCCGCGGCGGCACAGCTCGGCGGCCACGGCAAGGCCGGACAGGCCGGTGCCAATGATCACAGTGGTGGTCTGCTCGGTCCCGGCATTCCCAGGCATGCTTGACACTACAGGTTCCCTCCTTCGAAGTTTCGGCAGGTGCAGGCGTCCTCGCCGGCGCGCGTCCCGTTACCCCCAAAGTCCGGCCGCAGTACATTGGCGGGCACCCCTGACGGAAAGAGGCAGTAGGCGTCCCGGACCAACAATGTCCTGAAGACTACAGAACATTTCCGGCGGTGGATAGCCCAAGCCGAAAACACTTGCCTCCCCGTTGAAGGCGCTTTCCCGGACACCCCGGAAGGCCTGTGGACAACCGGACTTTCCGGGCCTGTGCAGGCTTGCTAAGGCAGGGGCGACGGAGAATAGTGGGAAGCGGAAGCAGGCCTTTCTTCCCAGCTCAGGCGGGGGTACGGGTGCACGGGGAATGGTCCGGCTTCTGGCAGAATAGGCGCAACATCAGGCAGTATCGCGAGGAGGCGGCCCCATGGGCGCACCAGAGTTGCATCCGGACCCCCAGGACGGCGGCAGCACTGCTGCTCCCGAGGGGATCGTGGTTGGCGTGGACGGTTCGGACCACGGCCAGTGCGCGCTTGTATGGGCCGCGCGCGAGGCCCGGCGCCGGCGCCGTCCGCTGCATATCGTCACTGCGTACTCCGTGCCGATCTTCGCCGCATCGGGCCTCGACGGCGGCTATGCAACCGTGGACGACTCCGTGATCCGCGAAGGCGCCGAGGCGGTGGTCAAGCAGGCCCTGGACAAGATATCCACCTACGACATCGATGTCACCGCGTCCGTGGAGAACGGCGATGCCTCCGGCGTGCTGCTCGAGATGTCCCGGACTGCCGAGCTCCTGGTGTTTGGCACCCGCGGACGTGGCGGATTTGTGGGCAGGCTCCTCGGCTCGGTGAGCAGCGCCCTGCCCGCCCACGCCAAATGCCCCACCGTGACGGTCCCGCTGATCTGCGCGGACAGGCTCGGCGAAACCACCGAGGACAGGCGCATCAAAGCCGAGCAGGCCAAAGCCGGGCACCAGCGCGTGGAGAACGTGGTGGTGGTGGGCGTTGACGGCTCGGAGCAGGCACGGGTGGCCGTCCTGGAGGCCGCAGAGGAAGCAGAACGCATGGGCGCCACGCTGCGCGTTGTCTGCGCCGTCCCGCAGTACAGCGGCTCGCTGGCATGGGTGCCGGCCCCCATGGACCGCAAGGCCCTCTTCGCCGACATCCAGCTGACCCTGGACGCCGGCATGGCGTGGCTGCGCAGCCACTTCCCCAACCTCCACGCCGAATCGGAGCTGAAGGACGGCTCGCCCGTTGACGTCCTCGTCGAGGAAAGCCGGCATGTGGAACTCGTGGTTGTGGGTACCCGCGGCCGGGGCGGCTTCACGGGAATGCTCCTGGGCTCAACGTCCGACGGCATACTCCACCATGCCAAGGGCCCCGTGATGGTGGTTCCGGACCGTGAGGACCGCCGCCTGGCGGACCGTGCCAAGTTCGGCCCGGTTCTCGGTTCATCCTGACGAGATCCTGCTGCCAGGAGCTTCGCGATGGCTGCCGACCCGCCAGGAACGGCCGGGCAGGGCCCCCGCCAACAGCCCGGGCACACCGCCCCTGCCTTGATTCTTGACCTCAGCCAGGTGGGCGGCAGCATGCTTCCGCTGGTGGGCGGCAAGGCGGCCAGCCTCGGCGAGCTGATACGGGCCGGATTGCCGGTGCCGGAAGGGTTCTGCCTGACCACGGCGGCCTACAGGGAGGCTACCCGGACAGTGCAGGACGGCGTGCTCGCAGAGCTCGGCAAATTCCAGGCAGCCCTGCGCACGGGAACGCCCGGCGGGAACACGGAACTGGCTGGGATGGCCGGCAGGGCACGGGAGTCCGTTCGCGCCGCCCCGGTTCCGCCGCGGATTGTTGCCGCAGTTGAGCAGGCCTACGCGGCGCTGGGCAAAGCGGCTCCGGTGGCGGTAAGGTCCTCCGCCACGGCAGAGGACCTTCCGTTCGCGAGCTTCGCCGGCCAGCAGGACACCTACCTGAATGTCATAGGCATCGGCGCTGTCCTTGAGGCCGTGCGGGACTGCTGGGCATCCCTCTGGACGGACCGGGCAGTGGCCTACCGGGCCGCGCTGGCGATCAAACCGCACGAAGTAGCCCTCGCCGTCGTGGTTCAGCGGATGGTTGACGCCCAGGCCGCCGGAGTGATGTTCACAGCCAATCCACTGACCGGCAGGCGCCGGGAAGCTGTCATCGATGCTGCCCCGGGGCTCGGGGAGGCGGTGGTTTCCGGAGCGGTCAATCCGGACCACTACGTGGTGGACACCGAAAAATCCAGGGTCCTCGAGCGCAAAATTGGGGACAAACGCGTCATGGCGCGGCCCCTGCCCGGCGGCGGAACCGAGGTACGGGACATGCCAGGCCAAGCAGACGCCGCCAGCCTTTCAGACGAACAGGCCATTGGGCTTGCAGCCCTGGGCTTGCAGGCTGAAAAGCACTTCGGTTCCCCGCAGGACACCGAATGGGCCATCGACACCGGCGGGGCACTCTGGCTGACGCAGTCGAGGCCCATCACCACGCTGTTCCCGGTGCCGGAACGCCAGTCCGGAGCCGAAGGGACGAGAGTGTACCTGTGCTTCAGCCTCGCCCAGGGCCTCACCCGCCCCCTCACTCCCATGGGCCTGGCATCACTGCGGCTCGCGGGCTCCTCCGTGGCCAAAGCCGCCGGGTTCGCAGTCCCGGACCCCCGGCGCGGTCCACCACCGTACGCGGAGGCAGCCCAGCGCCTCTACTTCGACCTCACAACGCCGGTCCGGAGCAGCGTGGGGCGGCGGCTCCTTCCACGGGTCTTCGACGTCATGGAAGCCAGATCCGCCATGGTGCTGCGACAGGTTTTTGCGGACCCCCGGTTTTCGGTGACCCGCAAGACCCCGCTCGGACTCCTGCGCCATGTCCTGCCGGCAGCGGTCCGGGCCCGCGTCCCCGAGACCGTGCTCCGGGGACTGTTCCGGCCCAAGGCGGCGCTGCGCCGGCTGGACCGCTTCACCCGGGAATTCGCCGAGGACCTCGAACTGGAGGCCGGGGCGGGACCCGTTCAGCGGCTCGACCATGCGGAGCGTCTCCTGGGCAGCCGGATCTTTGCTGTGGTTCCCGCCATCCTGCCCTTGCCCGCGCTGGGATTCGCCACGCTGTGGCTGGCCGGAAAGCTCCTCGGCGGCCGGGACCGCTGGAAGGACCTGGAGAAGGTGCTCCGGGGCCTGCCGCGGAACGTGACCACCGAGATGGACCTGGACCTGTGGCGGCTTGCATCAGCAGTCAGGGACGACCGCGGGTCACGAACGGCCTTGGCGGAAGGGCAGCCATCCAAACTGGCGGCGGAGTTCAAGGCCGGCAACCTCCCTGCCGTCCTGCACGCGGGCCTGGTACGATTCCTCGACCGCTACGGGCAGCGGGCCGTGGCCGAAATCGATGTGGGCATGCCCCGGTGGTCGGATGACCCCACGCACATCCTGGGTGTCCTTGCCAACTACCTTCGCCTCACTGATCCCGCCATGGCGCCGGACGTGCAGTTCAGCAGGGCGAACGCAGAGGCAGAGGCTGAAGTGGAGCGACTGGTTGCCGAGGCCCGGCTCCGCGGCAGGGTGCGTGCGCTGCTGGTTGCTGCCGCACTGCGCCGCACCAGGATCTTCGCCGGGCTGCGGGAACTGCCCAAGTACCAGCTGGTCCTGGGCCTCGCCGAAGTACGCAGGCAGGTGGCCCACGTGGGAGCTGCGCTGGCATCCACCGGCCAGTTGGAGCACCCGGAGGACATCTTCTTCCTCGACTTCGAGGAAGCCCGGCATGCCCTGGACAGCGGGGACGCGAATGCCACCAGCCAGCCGGGAAAGCTGCGCGAACTCGTCCTGGAACGGCGCGCCGCCTACGCCAGCGAACTTGGCCGGCGGCGGATCCCAAGAATCCTGCTTTCAGACGGAACCGAACCCGAACTGCTCCATGCTGCGGCCGCCGGAATGGCCGCCGGGGCCGGGAACGGCACGCTGTCCGGCAGCCCCGCATCAGCGGGCTCGGTTACCGGTCCCGCCCGGGTAATCCTGGACCCGGTGGGGGCGCGCCTTGAACCCGGGGAGATCCTGGTGGCGCCGTCCACCGATCCCGGATGGACCCCCTTGTTCCTGACTGCCGGCGGCCTGGTGATGGAAATGGGCGGGCCCAACTCGCACGGTGCCGTGGTGGCCCGGGAGTACGGCATTCCCGCCGTGGTGGGGGTTCCGGAGGCCACCTCGCGGCTTGCCACCGGGCAAAGAATAACGGTCGACGGCGGAGCTGGAACCGTTGTGCCCGACTAGCCCCCTGCGGGCCGGGCCGGGCAGGTGTAGGGAGCGTTCCCGAGGCGTACCCTTGGAATATGGGCTCCAACGACGGAGGCAGCGGGACAATGAGCGGCCCGGATGTGCTACCGGGACGCGGCGAAATCGCGGGACGCGGGATGAACCGGTCCGTTCTCCGGTGGGTACCTGCAGCGGCCGTTCCCGCAGTGATCGCAGCTGGGGTGCTGGTGGGGTCCATCCCGGCACGGGCCGGCGATCCCCTTCCTGAGAAGACCCCGGCCGAAGTGGTCGCGCTGCTCGCTTCCCACACCGCGCACACCTTTTCAGGCACCGTGGAACAGTCCTCGGACCTGGGGCTGCCGGAGTTGCCGGCAACCGGTCCTACATCCGGTCCGGCCTCGTCCGGCGGGGCAGCGTCGGCGATCGAGCTCCTTACCGGCAGCCACACTGCGCGGATCTTCGTGGACGGCAAGGACAAAGCACGCATCCAGGTAATGGACCGGCTCGCGGAACGGGACATCATCCGACGCGGCGGTGACGTCTGGTTCTACTCGTCCAGGGACAACACTGCAGCGCACCTGGCACTGCCGGCCCACGCCAGCGACCTGCCGCTGACGGACCCCGGGCATCAGCTTCCTGGCGATCCCCCAACTGATCACGTCCCGGACGGGATGCCCGTCCCGAGAACACCCCAGGAACTGGCAGGGAAGTTCCTTGCCGCGGCGGACAGCTCGACGGCCGTGACGATCGGCCCTGGCCTCAACGTCGCAGGCCGCCCCGCATACAACCTCGTCCTTGAGCCCCGAACGGAGGGAACACTTGTTGGCAAGGTGGCCATCGCCGTCGACGGGGAGAACGGCATGCCGCTCTCCGTGAAGGTCACCGCGCGCGGCGCGGAGGCGCCGGCGTTCAGCGCCGGATTCACCAGCCAGTCCCTGGAAGCCCCTGACGACTCCCTCTTCAGCTTCGTCCCGCCGCCCGGCAGCACGGTAAAGGAACTGCAGCCCCAACATCCCACGCGCTGGCCGCTCAGCTCCGGGTTGCCCGGCAACCCCGGAATGCGCATCACCCCGGACCAGCTCGCCGCCGATGTCCAAGGCAAGGCCCGGCCCTACCTGACAGGGTCAGGCTGGGAGACCGTCGTGGAACTTCCGGCAGGAACCGAAGCCGGAACAGCCCTTAACCAGGCGCTGGCGCAGAATCCGGCGCTGGCCCAGGCCGCCGTCGTTGTTCCTGGCGGGCGGGTGCTCTCCACTGCACTGTTCACCGTCCTGTTCACCGACGACGGCCGCATCTATGCGGGCATGGTCCCGGCGGGCACGCTGCAAGCCGCCTCCTCGGCCCCGTGACGGGCGCAGCAGGGCTTCGCGGACCCTGGGCGTACGGCCTGACCATCGAAACACGGGGACTGACAAAGCATTTCGGCCGGCAGGTGGCCGTGGACAGCCTGGACCTTGCCGTGCCGCCCGGCGCCGTCTTTGGCTTCCTGGGGCCCAATGGCTCCGGAAAGACAACCACCATCCGGATGCTGCTGGGCCTCGCGGCTGCTTCCGCCGGGACGGTCAGGCTGCTCGGAAAGGAGATGCCGGGCAGCTTCCAGGATGTCCTGCCGCGCGTGGGGGCGCTCGTTGAGGGGCCGGCCTTCTACCCGTTCCTGTCCGGAACGGCGAACCTGCACCGGCTCGATGCCGCGGGCAGGCACGCCGATCCCGCAACGCGAAAGGCAAGGGTGGGCACGGCGCTGGAACGGGTAGGGCTCAGCCACGCCGCCGGCAAGCGTGTCCATGCCTATTCGCTGGGCATGAAACAACGGCTGGGGATCGCCAACGCCCTGCTGTCGCCCCGCGAACTGCTGGTGCTGGATGAGCCCACCAACGGCCTGGACCCTCAGGGCACGCGGGAAGTGCGGAACCTGGTACGGTCCCTGGCAGCAGACGGAACCACCGTTTTCGTCTCCAGCCACCTGCTGGCCGAGGTGGAACAAATCTGCACCCACGCCGCCGTCATGAGTGCGGGCAGGCTCGTTGCCCAGGGTCCCCTTTCGGACCTGCGCCGGTCCGGCAGTTCGCGCATCCGCCTAGTGACCCCGGATCCGGGCCAGGCGTCCACTGTCCTGGCCCGGCTGGGGCTGGCGCCGGAGGAAGGACCGGGCCGTCCGGACGGGCAGGTGCTGACCGCCGACCTTGCCCGCCACGGCCCCGGGGCGGGACACCCTTCCCCGGAGGAGCTGGTGGCCGAGCTGGTGCAGGCGGGCGTCCGGGTCCGCGGCTTTGCGGTGGAACGGGAGAGCCTCGAGGAGCGGTTTGTCGCCTTGACGGGGGAGGGGTTCGATGTTGCCCAGTAGCGTTCCGGAGCAGGACCTGGAAACATCCGCCGGCAGGGCAGCGGCGCCCCCGCGCGGAGCCGGCTGGTCCCTTTTGGGCTCGGAAATGGCGGTATTGTTCCGGCGCCGGCGAACCTGGGCCCTGCTGCTGGCACTGGCCGCTATCCCGGTCCTGATTGCGGTGGCCGTCCGGGTCTCCTCTGCCGTTCCTCCCGGGCGGGGGCCGGCCTTCCTGGACCGCATTACGCAGAACGGGCTGTTCGTGGCGTTCACCGCCATGCTGGTGTCCGTCCCGCTATTCCTGCCGCTCACGGTGGGGGTGGTGGCGGGGGACACCATCGCGGGCGAGGCAAACCTGGGAACGCTCAGGTACCTGCTGGTTGCGCCGACGGGCCGTGTCCGGCTGCTCCTGGTGAAGTACGCAGGAGCGCTGGCCTTTTGCGTGGCTGCGCCGGTCACGGTGGCCCTTGCAGGGGCCGCCATCGGGGCCGCGCTTTTCCCCGTGGGGCCGGTCACCCTGCTGTCAGGGGACGTCATCCAGCCTCCGGAGGCCGCGCTCCGCGTCCTCCTGATCGCCGCATACCTGGCCGTCTCCTTGGCCGGGCTGTCCGCGATTGGGCTGTTCCTGTCCACCCTCACCGTGGTTCCGGTGGGTGCCATGGCCGCCACGGTAGTGCTCTCCGTGGTGTCCCAGGTCCTCGATCAACTGCCACAGCTCGAATGGCTGCACCCGTGGTTGTTCAGCCACTACTGGCTGGGCTTCGGGGACCTGCTCCGCCAGCCCGTCCTGTGGGATTCGTTCGCCAGCAACGCCCTGCTGCAGGCGGGATACGTGGCCGTGTTCGGCGCGCTCGCCTACGGCCGGTTTGTCACTAAGGACGTCCTGAGCTGAACTGCGCGCCTACTAGGCGGCCGGCTTAGTAGCCGTCCGCCTAGTAGCGTGCGGCGTAAGGGTAGAGCTGCATCCCGGCCATGGCGCTGAGCCGGGTCACCCCGATGCCCTCCTGCGGGTTCAGCGCGTGGACCACCTGCCCGTTCCCCAGGTAAATGGCTACATGGTAGAAGTTCGACGGCGAGCCCCACACCAGCAGGTCCCCGCGCCGTGCCTGGGAGAGGGGTACGTGCGTGGAGGCGGAGGCGTACTGCTGTGCGGCCGTGCGCGGAAGGTTCTTTCCGGCGGCCGCGAACGCCGCCTGCACCAGGCCCGAGCAGTCAAAACCGTAGGGGCCGGTTCCGCCCCATTGGTAGTAGTAGGGCGCGCCTACCTTCCCCAGGGCCGCAGAGATGGCTGCCTCATAGGTTCCTCCGCCCAAGGGCGGGGCGGGCGCCGGAGCGGGGACTGGTGCCGGTGCCGGGGCGGGCGCCGGAGCGGGGGCGGGCGCCGGAGCGGGCGCCGGTGCTGGAACCGGTCCGGGACGCGCAGCGAGGCGGGGCGGGCGCAGGGGCTGGGGCAGCTGCGGGCGGGGGAGCCGCGGGAGCGGGGACTGCCGGCGCCGCCGGTGTTGCAGCGGCGGGCCGGTCGCCCGCCGTGGTCCGCTGCTCCCGGGCTGCCGCAGCTGCCGCCGGTTTATCGGCCGCAACCGCCAGCGCCGCCAGCCGGGCCTCTTCCCGTTGCCGGTCCAGGGCGTCCACCCGGGCCGATTCCAGTGCCACGGTGGTGTTCCGCAGCTGGGCCAGCTGGTCCACCAGGACGGTGCGCTGTGCCTTGGCGTCCGCTACGGCCTTGGCGGAGGCTGCGTTGGCTTCGTCCGCCTGGGACTTCCGGATTTCGGCAGTTCGTGCTGCCTCATCCGCGGCCTTGGTGGCCTCCCCGGCTGCCGCGGTGAGGGAACGTGTTGCCTCAGCGGCGGCGTCTGCAGCCTCAAAGGCCCGGCTCCGGCCGGCCGAGAGCGCCTGGAGGGTGGCTGCCTGCTGAAGGGTTTCGCCGCCGCCACTGGCAAACGTGCCCAGCGTGGGGTTCAGGCCGCCGTTACGGTAGAGGTCGCCGGCCAGCTGCCCCACCTGCCGGCGGGTCTTGTCCTGCCGCTCGTGCGCCGTCGCAGCCCTGGCTGAGGCCGCGGCCGCTGTGGAGCTGCGCTGCTGCAGCTCCACCAGGGCTTCGCTGTAGGCGTTGTTGGCCTGCATGGCCGCGGCAAACGCGGCCTGCCGGGACTCTGCCGCGGAGCCAAGGATCTGTTCGATCGCGGCCACCTGGTCCGCGGCAGCGGCCTCGCTGGATTTGGCGGCGGCGATGTCCTCTGCCGAGGGGACTTCCGGCGAGGCCGGCACGGAAAAGGAGGGCCGTTGCGGCGCGGACAGGGCGGCTGCGGGCGCTGCGGCAGTCCCCATCATCACGACGGCGGCACACACCACAGCGGACTTGCCAAGGGAAGTGCGCAGTGACTTGCGCAAGGAATTGTCTGAAACCATCTGCGGGAACCTCGAAGCGGTAGGGCTGGAGGTCCTGGTGGAGGCACAACAGTGCCCCTCTGATGCCCGCCAGCAGTCCGAGGTTACGTGACCTCTTGCACTTTGGCAACAAGAGCCACATCAATAACATAAAACACAACAGTGTCATTTGGCTGGACCAGCGGAACGGCGTGTCGCCCTGGCTGTACAGGACAGTCCGGCGCGGCCTGGCTAGGCGTGCTGATGGGCCTCGTGTTCGGAATGGCTGGCTGGTTCCAGCTGGAAGGTGCAGTGGTCCGTGTCGAAGTGCGAGCCCAGGCAGGTGATCAGCTTGTCCAGCAGCTGGTCCGCGCCGCGGGCGTTGAGCACCCCGTCCTCCACCACCACATGCGCGGAAAAGACCGGAACACCGGATGTGATGGTCCAGATGTGGATGTCGTGCACGTCCGTGACGCCCTCGACCGACAGGATGTGCTCGCGGATCATTTGTACTTCCACCCCCTTGGGGCTGGCCTCCAGCAGAACATCCACCACGTCGCGGAGCAGCGACCAGGCCCGCGGCAGGATCAGCAGGGCGATCACCACGGACGCGATGGTGTCCGCGGCCTGGAAGCCGGTCACCATGATCACCACGGCGGCAGCTATGACGGCGAAGGAACCCAGCAGGTCACCCAGCACTTCCAGGTAGGCGCCGCGCACGTTGAGGCTCTCCTGGTGGGCGCCGCGCAGGATCAGGAGCGACACCACGTTCGCTGCCGCGCCAAGGACGGCGGCGAACAGCATGATGTTGGTCTGCACTTCCGGCGCCGCACCGATCCGGCGCACCGCTTCGGTGAAGATGACCACGGAGATCACCACCAGGATCAATGCGTTGGCCAGCGCGGCAAGCACCTCTGCGCGCTGGTAGCCATAGGTTCTCTGGTCGCTGGCAGGCCGTCCCGCTATCCACGCGGCCAGCAGGGCAATGGTCACCCCCGCGGCGTCGGAGAGCATATGGCCTGCATCTGCCAGCAGGGACAACGATCCGGAAAGGACGGCGCCCACCACCTGGACCAGGACCACGGTAAGCGTGATCACCAGGACGGCCACCAGCCGTTTCCGGTGCCGGCCGGTCGCGGTGATTCCGTGGGTATGGCTGTGGTCGTGTCCCATGCCTACAAGGCTAGCCCCAGCCGAGCTCGTGCAGCCTGTGGTCATCTATCCCGAAGTGGTGGGCGATTTCGTGCACCACTGTCACCGCAACTTCGTGGATGACGTCCTCACGTGAGGAGCAGATTTCCAGGATGGGTTCGCGGTAGATGGTGATCCTGTCCGGCAGCGAGCCGGCGTCCCACCAGGAATCACGTTCAGTCAGGGGCACGCCCTCGTAAAGCCCCAGCAGGACCGTATCCGGGTCCTCTCCGGGTTTTGGCACGTAGTCGTCCTCGATGAAGACCGCCACGTTGTCCATGGCACCGGCCAGTTTTTCCGGGATGCTGTCCAGGGCGTCCTGGACGGCGGCCTCGAACTCGTCCTCGGGCATGGTGAAGCGAAGGGGCTCGCTGGGGCCTTCAGGAACGGTCGGCAGTCCCGGCGGCAGGCTGGCTGGCATACCTGGATTCTAGCGGGAAGCGGACGGCCCGGCCCCGCGCGCAGCCTTGCTCCTGCGCCGGGTCAGCCCCACGCCAACCAGGCACACCAGTCCGCCAGCCAGGCCCAAGGCGCCGGGAATTTCACCGAGCAGCAGCCAGGAGATCAGGATGGTGGTTCCGGGCACCAGGTACGTGGTGGCGGCCAGCTTCCCCGCATCCACCAGTGAGAGCGCGTAGGCCCAGGTGGTGAAGGCGATCGCTGTTGGAAAGACGCCAAGGTAGGCGAGGCCCCAGGTTGCCTGCGGCGGCGCGGCCTGGACCTCGGCCATGAGCTGGCCGGCAAAGGGCAGGCAGCACGCCGCGCCCACAAGTATCCCGAACCACGTGGCCTGCGCGGCGGGAAACTTCCGCAGCACCGGCTTCTGGATGATGACGCTGACTGCGGCGAGCACGGCGGCAAGGAGGCATAGCAGCACCCCTGCCACGTCCGCCGTCGTGCGTTCCCCTGGCGTGGAAGCCTGGCCGGACCCGAAGGCGATCAACGCCACCCCGGCGAAGGCAACCAGGCTCCCGATGATCAGCCACCGCGGAAAGCCCTCCTTGAGGAAGACGCCGGCCATGATGGCCACAAGGATGGGGTTGACATTGATCAGCAAGGCACTGGTGCCGGCGTCAAGCACGTGCTCTGCGGCGTTCAGCGCCACGTTGTACCCGCCGAACCACATCACTCCGTAGGCGAGGATGGGCCACCATTCCCGTCCCCGCGGCAGCAGCCTGCTCTTCAGCAGTTGGGGGAGGACCAGCAGGGCCAGGACGACGGCGGCAATCGCCAACCGGCCGAGCGTCAGGGGGCCGGGGGAAAAGTGCGGGCCTATCGCCCGGATACCCACAAAGGCCGATGCCCAAAGGACCACGGTCACCACCATGGCGGCCACTCCGAGCGCCTTCACCCGGGTGGCGGCTGCTTGGGGAGGTGCGGAGGCGGTCCGGCTGGCGGGGCTGGTTGAAGGCATGAAGCAAATCTAGCTGCGGGCCGGCGGCGCTGGCTGGCGGAAATCAGCCATGTCTGGTCAAGTTCCTGCCAAAAGGCGTGCCTCCGTGCAGCCGCGGGAACAGGCTCCTCGGCTAGGATGCGGTTTATGGTCTCAAGCCCGGCTGCACCCCGCGATTCTGCACGCCTTACAAGGAAAGTCATCTGGATCATCCTCGCGCTGGTCGTGGCGGGTTGTGTTGCCTGGTACGCGGTGCTGACGCTGGGGAAGTCACCGGATCCTGCCTCCCAGTCAGGTGGCGCCGAGCAGCTTGTCCGGACAGACAGCCACCGGTTGACCAGCCCGGCGGTGGAGAAGGCGCAGCTGGTGGAGTTCCTTGACTTCGAATGCCCGTCCTGTGGCTCCATTCATCCGGTGGTGGAGGAATTCAAGGCGGAGTTCGGCGACAGGATCACGTTCGTCCACCGGCACTTCCCCTTGTCGGCCCACCCGAACTCGGGGCAGGCGGCCCTGGCTGCCGAGGCCGCGGGCCAGCAGGGGCAGTACCAGCAGATGGCGGACAGGCTGTTCGAAACCCAGTCCCAGTGGGCCGGGAACCAGGCATCCCAGGCCCCGCTGTTCCGCACCTTTGCCGAGCAGTTGGGGCTGGACCTTTCCCGCTTCGATGCCGCCGTCGCCGATCCCAGGACGGAGGAGCGCATCCTTGCCGACGTTGCGGACGGCAAGGCGCTGGGCGTGACTGGAACGCCCACCTTTTTCCTGGACGGCGAAAAGCTCACGCTCACTAGCAAGGCCGATTTCCGGCAGAAGCTCGCGGACGCCGCCAAGTAGGACCGGGTTTCAGCCGGGGCTACCGGGCGTCCGCCCATTCCAGCAGGCGTTCCACCGGCCAGGTGGTGATGATGCGGTCAGCGGGGACCCCGTTCCGTTCGGCACGCTCCGCCCCGTACTGCAGGAAATCCAGCTGGCCCGGTGCATGGGCGTCGCTGTCGATCGAGAACAAGCAGCCGGCATCGAGCGCCAGCTGGATCAGCGCGTCCGGCGGATCCTGCCGTTCCGGGCGGGAGTTGATCTCCACTGCCACGTTGTGTTCGGCGCAGGCGGCGAACACCTCCTTGGCATCGAAATCCGACGGCGGGCGCGTACCCCGGGATCCCTCCACGAGGCGTCCGGTGCAGTGGCCAAGGACATTTGTGTGCGCGTCCTGGATGCCGCCGAGCATCCGCCGGGTCATGGTCCTGCCGTCCGAGCGGAGCTTTGAATGGACACTGGCCACCACAATGTCCAGGCGGTCCAGCAGTTCCGGTTCCTGGTCCAGGTCCCCGGACTCCAGGATGTCCACCTCGATGCCGGCCAGCAGCCGCACAGGGTTGGCAGCCCGGGCAGCTTCGATCGCGGGGTGGGTGCCGTCGTTGATCGCGTCCACCACATCCAGTTGCTGCAGGAGGCGTTCCGCCGAGAGCCCGTTCGCGATGGTGAGGTTGGGGGAGTGGTCCGTCAGTGCAAGGTATTCCCTGCCCAGCACCCCGGCGGCCGCCACCATCAGCTCGATGGGGGAGCCGCCGTCGGACCATTCACTGTGGCTGTGCAGGTCGCCCCTCAGGACCTCCCGGATGGTAGCCCCGCCGGAAGCCAGCGGCTGGACGCCCTTCTCGCGGAGGTCGGCGAGGTAATCCGGGACCTCTCCCTCCACTGCCTGCCGGATCACCTGGTACGTCCGGTCGCCGATGCCCTTCATTGACTTCAGCCGGCCGTTCCGTGCACGGGCAGCCAATTCCTCCGGCGGCAGCGGGCTGATGGCAGCCGCCGCCTTGCGGAACGCCTGGACCTTGAAGGTGGCAGCGCGTCCGCGCTCCAGCCAGAAGGCGATCTCATTGAGCGCTGCTACGGCATCCATCCGTCCATCTTGACCCGTCCAGCCTGCCCTGTGGCGGTGTTTTGGCCGATTTTGGATAATTCCTGCCTAGGCCCTATAGTTTTAGAGTCCAGTTCGGAGAAACGCAAAGGACAAAGACGGAAAGCATCGCTTGACGCCTTTTATTTTGTTCCGAACGGGTTCTGGCCCCCATCGTCTAGCGGCCTAGGACACCGCCCTTTCACGGCGGCGGCACGGGTTCGAATCCCGTTGGGGGTACGCAAGGAACTGGTCAGGCAGGCAGAAAATGTCTGGTAGGCTGGAAGCCTTGAAAAAAGCGGTAGAGATACCGCGAAAGCAAGAAACGCAAGGCCCTGTAGCGCAGTTGGTTAGCGCGCCGCCCTGTCACGGCGGAGGTCGCGGGTTCAAGTCCCGTCAGGGTCGCTCTGATTGTTGGAAGCAATTCCGGCTCTCATGGTGACTAGTCACCTAGGCTCTGTAGCTCAGTTGGTAGAGCGTTCGACTGAAAATCGAAAGGTCACCGGATCGACGCCGGTCGGAGCCACCACTGGGAAGCATCAGTTCTTCGGAACTGGTGCTTTTCTGCTTAACGGCTGCCCCTTTACGCTTGCCCCGCTGTTCCAGCCTTGACCTGACGTGCCCCGCCTGTCCGCGGACCTCCCCGCGGCTCCTGCCTTCTGCCGTAACCCTCGGCCAAGGGATAGGGTTGGGAGCAACAGAAGGGGGAGTGCCTGATGGAATACCAGAACCCACAACCCGAGGCGGCCATCCAGGCCCGCGCCGTGCCGGTCCCGGCTTCCGCGCTGGGCCGCACCGTGATCTCCGAAACAGCAGTGGCCAAGGTGGCGGGGATCGCCGCCCGCGCTGTCCCCGGGGTCTATTCCCTGGGGTCCGGACCATCACGCGCACTGGGCGCCATCCGGGACGCCGTCGGCAGTTCGGACCATGCTGCCGGAGTGCATGCGGAAGTCGGCGAAACCCAGGTGGCCGTGGACATCAGCCTGGTGGCAAGCTACGGGACCCCCCTCCACTCCCTCGCAGACCAGGTCCGGGCCGCCGTCTACCGTGCGGTGGAGGAACTGGTGGGACTCCAGGTCATCGAGGTCAACGTGGAGGTCACTGACGTCTACGTGCCGCCTCCCGTAAAGGCAACAACGCCCGGCCCCACCGAAAGGGAGGCACTGCTGTGAACCTCACCGTAGCCGGTATGGCCATGGGCGCGTTCGTCGCCTTTATGTCCCTGCAGTTCGGCCTGTGGGGCTTCCTTATATCCCTGCTCTTCATGGCGGTCGGGGCGTTGCTGGGCCGTGCCGCGGAGGGCAAACTGGACCTGCGCGGCGTGCTGGATGCCATCATCGGCCGGCGCTCATCCTCATGAGTTCGCCTGCGCCGGCCGTGCGGGCGCAGGTGCTCAACGGCCATAACCGGATCAGTACGCAGGCGCTGACGAGCCTCGCGAAGGCGGCCGCCGCCCAGGCACTGGGCGTCGACGCCCAGGACGTCAGGGCGGACTGGACTGACGACGACGGCCTGCTGGCACTGTCCCTCGTCGCGCCGATCAGCGCACCGCCACTGCGGGCGGCAGCCCTCGACCCCAACCGGCTGGAGGCTTTCGGAGGCTCCATCTGGGACCGCGGCGTCAGCGCCAAAGCCCACATCCTTACTACCGTGGCAGAGCTAAGCGGAGCACAGCTGAGCCGGGTGGATATCAGGATCAGCGGCGTCAGGATCAGCCATGCGGGGAGGGTCCAGTGAGCCGCACCCGGCGGCAGGGCAGCAGCGCGGAAGCTTCGAGCCCGCAGGCCCGCGTCCGCAGGGCGGATGGGCCTGACATGGACCGCATTTTGCGGCGGGAAACCCATTCATCACGGGCAGTAATGTCGACTGTCGCCGCCGTCGTCGTCATGGTGCTTGCCGCGTACGGCCTCCTGGAAGCGGCCGTGCACGCCATCGGCGAACCTCCGTGGCTCATCGATCCCCAAGCGGCGGCACAGCGCATCGTGGCCCTGCCCGCAGGGATTTCCCCGCTGCTGCTGGGCGCGATCGGTGCCGTGCTGGCGATGGTTGGCCTGCTTTTCTTCCTCAACGGTGTACTGCCCGGACGGCGCGCCCGGCACCTTCTTACGCCCGGCGGACGCGGCGGGGCCGGGCCGGCTGTGGTGGTGGATGATGAGGTCATCGCATCCTCGCTTGCCAGGCGTGCCCGGCTGGCCGCCAACGTCACGCCCGAACAGGTGATGGTGGTGGTCTCCCAGCGGCAGGTGGTGGTGAATGTCCGGCCAACGTCCGGCGTGCCCGTCCGGGAGGAAAACGTGCTCGCCGCTGTCCAGGACGAGCTCAACGAGATGGGGCTCGAGCCCGCACCCGGGGTCCGCATCAACGTGGCGCCCTCCGGGGTGATCGGGGCATGAACAGCACGCCGCGCCTCCTCAACCGGGTCCTGCTCGCTGTCCTGGGCCTCAAGCTGCTGGCAATAGGAGTGCTGTTGATGCTGCTGGCAGCGGTGCCGGCGGTCAGGCCGTGGTGGCATTCCTGGTCCGCGGGCCTTTGGGACGCAGCCAACAGCGCCTTCAACGCCACCCGGTTCCCTGGCCGTTCGGAGAGCTGGCTATGGATTGTGGTGGCCTTGGCCCTGTTGCTGCTGATCGGCCTCATGGTCGCCTGGATCGCGCAGCAGGGCAAGGGCCGCTCCAACCTGCTGGCAGCCGAGTACGATCCCGGCGACGTTCCCGGGGACGTCCGGATCAGCGGGGGAGTGGCGGAGCAAGCCCTAAAGCAGGCCCTCGCCGGCCGGCCGGACCTGGCCGGTGCCACTGTGGTCACCTATGACGTCAAGGGGTCCCCGGCCTTGAAGGTGCGGCTCCTGCCCCGGCAGGGCGTGGCGCCGCACCTGCTCGCCGCCGAGGTGGCCGAGCTGCTCGATTCCCTTGACGCTGTAGTGGGCAGGAAGATTCCTGTACTCATCCACATCGGCGCCGGGGCGCGGACGCGCTTCGGCAGGGCCGAGCGCGTCCGCTGAACGCCTAGTTCCGGGTGAGGTAGACGGCGCAGTCCACGGGCACCTCATGCATTTCTCCCCATTCCGAGGCAGGCGCCGTGCCGCTGGACAGCTGCACGGAATAGCCCTCAGGGATAGGCGCGGAGGCAAAGCCCATGTTGGACAGGACCAGCACATCTCCGTTGTGGAATCCCAGCAGCCCGCTTTCCGGTGCGTGGACCTCGGCCCATTCAAGGGAACCCTTGCCCAGGCTCCGGGCGGACCGGAACGCCAATGCAGCCCGGTAGAGTTCCAGGGTGGACCCCTCCTCGATTTCCTGCTGGTCGACAGCAAGCGGACCGAAGCTTTCGGGCTGCGGAAGCCAGGGCGGAGCCGCTTCGCCCTGGAAGGATCCTGAGAAGCCATAGCCGGGTTGTTCCGCCGCCCAGGGCAGCGGGACCCGGCAACCGTCCCGGCCGGTTTCTGCCCCCTGCGTCCGGAAAAAGGTAGGGTCCTGACGGGCTTCTGCCGGAAGCGTGGTGTGCTCAGGGAGCCCCAGTTCCTCGCCCTGGTACAGGTAGGCGGAACCCGGCAGCGCCAGCTCCACCATGGTGGCGGCCCGGGCCCGGGCCAGTCCCAGGGCGGCGTCCGGCTGCTCATCGTCCGCCGCGATGCCCTTGGGAAAGGTGGTGGGATCCTTGAGGCCGAAGCGGGTGGAATGGCGGACGGTGTCATGGTTGCTCAGCACCCAGGTACACGGTGCCCCCACGGCTGCGGCGGCCTTCAGGGACGCGTCGATTGCCTCGGACATCCGTTCCGCATCCCACCCGGCCATCAGGAAGTCGAAGTTGAAAGCCTGCTGCATTTCGTCCGGCCGGACGTAAAGGGCCAGCCGCTCCGCTGGTTCCACCCAGGCTTCGGCCACCATCATCCGGTCGCCGCCGTACTCCGACAGGACGCGGTGCCAGTCACGGTAGATCGCATGCACGCCGTCCTGGTCGAAAAAGGGCGACGGCGGATAAACGGGGGAGACGGCGCGGTGCGGTTCCTCCGCATCGGTGTGTGCGCCGGGCGCGTCACCGGGAAGGGACGGTTCCCTGTGCACCTCCCCTTTGCCCTCAACCGAGGTGCCTTCAACCATTGCCGCCACCCCGTCCCAGTCGGGCAGGCCGGCCTCCTTGACCATGCCGTGGGCAACGTCCACCCGGAAACCATCCGCTCCGCGGGCCAGCCAGAAGCGGAGTACGGAGCGCATCTCCTCCTGTACTTCCTGGTTGTCCCAGTTCAGGTCCGGTTGCTTCGTGTCGAACAGGTGGAGGTACCACTCGCCGGGGGAGCCGTCCGCTTCCGTGATCCGGGTCCAGGCCGGTCCTCCGAAAATCGATTTCCAGTTGTTTGGTGCCCGGTTGCCGTCGCCGGATCCGGGTACCCCATCCTTCCCGGGGCGGAAGATGTAGCGGTCGCGTTCAGGGGACCCCGGCGGCGCCGCAAGGGCCTCCCGGAACCATGCGTGTTCGTCAGAAGTGTGGTTGGGGACCAGGTCAACAATGACCTTCATGCCACGGCGGTGAGCTTCCTGCAACATCGCATCGAAGTCAGCCAGGGACCCGAACAGGGGGTCAACCTGGCGGTAATCGGCCACGTCATAGCCACCGTCGGCCTGGGGCGACTTGTAGAACGGGGAGAGCCAGATGGCATCCACGCCCAGCCGTTCCAGATAGGGCAAGCGGTCCATGACCCCGGGCAGGTCGCCCATGCCGTCGCCGTTGCCGTCTGCGAAGGACCGGGGATAGATCTGGTAGACGACGGCGTCAGTCCACCATTCACGGGAAGCGTCGGAGGCAGGAACGGCCGGGTTGGACATTTGGTTCCTCTCAGATAACTTTTTGATGTAAACGCTTGCATAACCACGAGCAACCTTACTAGTGTGATGGTCACCACATCAACCTCACCTAGATAACGCACTGCCGACTTACTTGTCACTCAGCGAGGAGCCTCAAGCATGAAAACCCCTAGATTCCTACTTCCGGCTGCGACCGCCGGCGTCCTGGCCCTTTCCCTGACCGCATGCGGTGGCGGGGGCGGCGGCGGGACCACTGGTGGTGGCGGCGGCGGCGATGCCGAAAAAAACCTGGACAGCCGGGGCCCCATTACGTACGTCCAAGGCAAAGACAACAGCAACGTGGTGCGTCCGCTGATCGACAAGTGGAATGCAGCCCACCCGGACGAGAAGGTCACGTTCAAGGAGCAGACCGACCAGGCGGACCAGCAGCATGACGACCTGGTGCAGAACTTCCAGGCCAAGAACGCCGATTACGACGTAGCGAGCGTTGACGTCGTATGGACCGCCGAGTTCGCAGCCAAGGGATGGCTGCAGCCCCTCAAGGACAAGATGGCCGTAGAAACCAAGGGGATGCTTGAACCCACGGTAGAAGCCGGTTCGTACAAGGGCACTCTTTACGCAGCCCCGGTGTCCTCCGATGGCGGCATTCTCTACTACCGCAAGGACCTCGTGCCGGAAGCACCCAAAACATGGGACGAGATGATGGGGATGTGCTCCATCGCAAAGCAGAACAACATGGGCTGCTACTCAGGACAGTTCAAGCAGTATGAAGGCCTTACGGTCAACGCCTCCGAGGCCATCAACTCGGCCGGCGGATCCGTCCTTAATGACCAAGGCAAGCCGAACCTGAACACCCCTGAGGCAGAAAAAGGCCTGAACAACCTGGTTGAAGCCTTCAAGAACGGGAACATCCCGGCCGAGGCCATCACCTACCAGGAAGAGGAAAGCCGCCGGGCCTTCCAGGAAGGCAAGCTGCTCTTCCTCCGCAACTGGCCCTACGTCTACAACCTGGCCACCACTGAGGGTTCCTCCAAGGTGAAGGACGTGCTGGGCATGGCTGCCCTGCCGGGCAAGGACGGCCCCGGTGCCTCCTCCCTCGGCGGCCACAGCGCGGCCATCAGCGTCTACTCGGACCACAAGGCCACTTCCCTGGACTTCGTGAAGTTCCTGATCGAGGAAGAGCAGCAGAAGTTCTTCGCCACGCAGGGCTCGCTGGCTCCGGTCTTCAGCGCACTCTATGAAGACCAGGAACTGGTTGCCAAGCTGCCGTACCTGCCGGTGCTGAAGACCTCCATCGAGAACGCTGTTCCGCGTCCGGTAACCCCGTTCTACCCGGCTGTCACGCAGGCGATCCAGGAAAACGCCTACGCTGCACTGAAGGGTGAGAAGCCTGCCAAGGACGCGCTGTCTGACATGCAGAAGTCCATCGAGTCCGCTGGCGCAGGATCGTAGTTTAGCTATGGCAACCGAATTGGGCCCGACGCCGGTAAAGCCGGCGTCGGGCGCCCCCGATGTACACCACGGTCCCAAGGGCGTAGGCGAAGACAACGCGATCCTCAGCCAAGGCAAATGGGCCTCCTGGCTGTTGGCTCCCACCATCATTGCCCTGGGCATCGTCATTGTTTACCCCATCATCAGCGCAATTGTGATGTCCTTCCAGAAGGACGCGGGCCTGGACCCGGTCACCGGCCTGTTCACGGCCGGGGGCCCGGCAGGTATCCAAAACTACGTCAACTGGCTGGGGCAGCAGTGTGCCGCCCCGGGCGGTGGTACCGTCGCTTGCCCGCCGGGCACCCTAGGCGGCCAGTTCTGGACCGCCACCGGGACCACCTTCCTCTTCACGGTCATCACCGTGGCCTTTGAGACAGTGCTTGGCTTCTGGATGGCCATGATCATGGCGCGGACGTTCAAGGGCCGCGGCCTGGTCCGCGCAGCCGTCCTCGTTCCGTGGGCCATCCCCACCGCCGTCACGGCCCAGCTGTGGCTCTTCATGTTCGACTTCAACGGCATCATCAACAAGCTGTTCAACGTTTCCATTCTGTGGACCGGCAGCGAATGGCCGGCGAAGTGGGCAGTCATCATCGCAGACACCTGGAAAACCACGCCCTTCATGGCGCTGCTGATCCTGGCCGGCCTGCAGATGATTCCGGCGGAGGTTTATGAGGCTGCAAAGGTCGATGGAGCGAGCGCCTGGCAGCGCTTCCGCCTTATCACGCTTCCGCTGGTAAAGCCCGCGCTGATGGTGGCCATCCTGTTCCGTACCCTGGACGCCCTGCGTATGTTCGACCTTCCCTACATCCTGACCGGCGGTGCCAACAACACCACAACGCTGTCCATCCTGGTGATCAACCAGATCAGGCAAGGGTTCAACTCGGCAGCTGCCTTGTCCACCATTACGTTCATCATCATTTTCCTGGTCGCATTCATCTTCGTCCGGTTCCTTGGGGCGAACGTCGTGGAACAAAGCGGAGCCACCGGTAAGGGGAAGAAATGACAACCACCACTGCCTCCACGGCATTGCGGGCGCAGCAGGACAAAGGCCGCAAGGCTGCCCAGACCCGGGAAAAATGGGCGAGCGCCCGTACTTACATCAGCGCCGCCGTGATCCTGATCTGGTGCCTTGCACCGGCTTACTGGATGGTGGTGACGGCGTTCCGCGAGGTCGGCTTCACCTACGACACAACGCCTTGGCCGACGCACGTGACCATGGACAACTTCATCACGGCTTTCGATACTTCCTTTGGCAACAAGTTCGGCCAGGCGCTCATCAACAGCATCTTCATTGGCGTGACCGTCACGGTGATTTCCCTGGTGATCGGCGTCTTCGCCGCCTATGCACTGGCACGCCTGAACTTCCGGTTCAAGTACCTGGTACTGGGATTCATCCTGGGTGCGTCCATGTTCCCGGGCGTTGCCCTGATTACCCCGTTGTTCCAGCTGTTCACCAACATCGGCTGGATGGGCACCTACCAGGCCCTGATCATCCCGAATATCTCCTTCGTCCTGCCGCTTACCGTCTACACCCTGACCTCCTTCTTCCGCGAGATGCCGTGGGAGCTTGAGGAATCAGCCCGTGTTGACGGCTGCACGCAGGGCCAGGCGTTCCGGAAAGTGATCATGCCGCTGGCGGCCCCGGCCATCTTCACCACGGCGATCCTGGCCTTCATCTCCTCCTGGAATGAATTCCTTATCGCCAGCCAGTTGTCGAATGAGGCAACGAAGCCTGTCACGGTTGCCATCGCCAGCTTCGCCGGCGCGCAGCCCAACCAGATCCCCTACACCGCCATCATGGCCGCGGGCACCATTGTCACCATTCCTCTGGTGATCCTGGTGCTTGTCTTCCAGCGCAAGATCGTTGCCGGCCTGACGGCTGGTGCGGTCAAGTGACACGCGACGCTTCCCGCTCCCGGACTCCGGGGGCGGGGGGCAGCCGCCGGCTCCTGAGGTCCGGCGAGGATTTCGACATCATCATCGGGTTCCTCGGCTTCTGGGCACTGGTCCTTCTTGTGGTCACCGTATGGATGGAGGTGACTGCGCAGCCCGCCCTCGGCTGGGCACTGGGCCTGCTGGCAACGCTTTTGGCGCTGTACGGAATGGTGCGGCTGCGGCGGCGCCTGCCGGGCCGGAGGTAGCACGGCTGGATCCGCTGCCGGAGTCTATCCGGCGCGGTAACACTGCGATGCACGACTGTGTTCAAAATACGATTGGCACGGTGGTATCGCTTCAAGCAGGGCTGACACCTGCAGGGAGTACATGAGGGGACGCCGTGGCACGCACAACTGAAAGGTCTCAACGGGGAGGCCACAGCGGTGTCAGCATCGAGGATGTGGCAGCAGCAGCAGGAGTGTCCACTGCCACCGTCTCCCGGGCAGTCCGGGGGTTGCCCCGGGTATCGCCGGCCACCCGGCAGAAGATCCTGGAGGTCGCCGGAAACCTGGGCTACGTTGCCTCCTCCTCTGCGTCCGGCCTGGCCACCGGACGCACCAGGACCATCGGGGTGCTTGCCCCGTTCGTGAGCCGCTGGTTCTTTTCCAAGGCCATCGAGGGTGCAGACCGCGAGCTGCACGCCCGCAACTACAATCTTTCGCTCTTCAACCTTGGCGGACACGGGAGCAACAGGGAGCGGCTTTTCAGCAAGACCATGGTCTATAAGCAGATCGACGCCCTGCTGGTGTTGTGTATGGCGCTGACCCACGAAGAGCTGGACCATCTGCAGAAGATCGACATTCCGCTGGTGGTAGTGGGCGGCCATGTCGAGGAGTGCGCCTATATCGGCATTGACGACTATGCCGCGGCATCTGCTGCCGTCCGCCACCTGATCGACTTGGGCCACCGGGATATTGCCCTGCTGCACGGAGACGACGAGACAGACCTGAACTTTGATGTTCCCCGGGTTCGTATCCTTGCGTTCAAGGACGTCATGACGGCGGCCGGCCTCCGTACCCGCCCCGAATGGGATGAATGGGGTGACTTCACGGTCCGCAGCGGCCAGGAAGCCCTGCGCCGTCTTTGGTCCAAGCCGGGGAAAAAGCCGACTGCCATCTTCTGCGCCTCGGACGAGATGGCCATGGGCGTCATTTTTGAAGCCGCCCGCATTGGCGTACGGGTTCCGGAGGAACTTTCCGTGGTGGGCATCGATAACCACGATTTCGCCGACGCCATGGGGCTGACCACCGTCGGCCAGCGGCCCGACGAGCAGGCAGAGCTGGCCACCAAGATGCTGTTGGACGAACTGGACGGGCAGATCGGCTCCGTACGGTCCGCCGTGGCGTCCCATGAACTGATTGTCCGAAGGACCACGGCGCCGCCCCAGTCCTGAACGCCTGGCCTAAGCGGGCCGTCGTCAGGAAGCGCGGGCCAGCTGGCGGATGGGGATCCAGCGGGACGCCAGGCGGCGGTAGGCTGCCGCGGCGCCGGTCATGTCCCCCTCGGCGAGGCACTCAATGCCCAGCCGGATGTCCATGGGGGAATCGTCCGGGTACACCTTGTCGGCAACAGCCCCGTAATCAAGTTCCACCATCGAATTAACGTGGAACAGTTCGAGCCATTCGGTGAGCTGGGCGAGGTCGTCCAGCATGTCCAGGTCCGGCGCGGCCAGGGCCAGGTTCGCCACGGCGTAGCGTGCCCGCTCCAACGCGTCGGTAATGTGCGCCCACACCCGGACGGTGACGATCCGGCCGCCCGCCTCCACCACGTCCTTGTGGTCCGACTCCATGAACAGGGAGAACCAGCTGAAGGGGATCCCCCAGGTGGAAGCACGGGTGTGCACCCGGACGGATCCGTCGCGGGCTTTGACCTGGTCTATCCGTTCCTGATGCTTGTCCCGCTGCTCCTCGGGGATCAGCAGTTCGGCCAGCGGACCGTGGATGCCCTCCATCAGGGCGTTGGCCGCCAGTCCGGCCCGCAGCACCAGCTGGCTGGGGCAGTACAGCAGCACCGGCTCCGCGTCAGCACCGTCGTCGGATGCTTCGCCGGCAGTTCCGCCGGATGATGCCGGGGCAGTGGTGACACGGACCAGGTCCGTTCGTCCCGTGGGGAAGGGATCACCGCCGGAGCGCGTGATGCGCCCCAGCGAGGCCAGGAGTTCGGCGTTTTCGACGGCGGCGCGGGAGGCCGAGCGCGCCCCCTCCGCCTGGATTGCTTGGCGCTGCTCCTCCGGGAAGGCTTCCAGCGGCTCGTAGACGCGCAGGGTGGACGAGAAAGGCAGGCCGGCCTGTCCCCGGTAGAGGTTTCCGGTCATCTCGGCCTCCTATTGTGGGTCCAGGATGCTGACATTAGTCCGCCAGTTCCACCAGCACGGGGGCGTGGTCCGAGGCGCCCTTGCCCTTGCGCTCCTCGCGGTCGATCGAAGCGCCGGTCACGCGCGCCGCCAGGGCCGGGCTGGCCAGTACGAAGTCGATCCGCATCCCCTCTTTTTTGGGAAAGCGCAGCTGGGTGTAATCCCAGTACGTGTAGACGCCCGGGCCCGGGGTGTACGGGCGCGCCACGTCGGTGAAGCCTGCCGACTCGAAGGCATGGAAGGCAGCACGCTCGGGTGGGCTGACGTGGGTGTACCGGTTGTTGACGAAGAGGTCGATGTCCCAGACGTCCTCGTCGAACGGGGCGATGTTCCAATCGCCCATCAGCGCCACCTGGGCTTCGGGGTTTTGCATGACCAGTTCCTGGGCGTGCGTCTTCAGGCTCTCCAGCCATTTGAGCTTGTACGGCATGTGTTCGTCGTCCAGGGAACGGCCGTTGGGGACATAGAGGCTCCAGATGCGGATACCGGCGCAGGTGGCAGCCATGGCACGGGCTTCCTGCACGGGGTCCTTGCCGGCCTTGCCGAACGAGGGCTGGTCCAGGAAGGTGCGCTCCACGTCGTCCAGCCCCACGCGGGAAGCGATGGCCACCCCGTTCCACTGGCTGACGCCGAAGTGGGCAACCTCGTAGCCCATCCGCTCAAAGAGTTCCCACGGGAAGTTGTCGTCCTTGCACTTCGTCTCCTGGATGGCCAGGACATCGCAGTCGCTGCGCTGAAGCCAGGCTTCGACGCGGTCGGCGCGGGCACGGAGGGAGTTCACGTTCCAGGTAGCAATCTTCACAGTTCCTAACCTACCTTGAGCGCCGGAAATGCGGACGGGGGCGGGCTCCGAAACGGGGCACAACGGCGCGGACACGCCCAGCCGTTAGCCCGGTTCCGCGGAACAGGGCATCAATGTGCCGCACGACGGCGGCGTCCGCCACAGTGCCACAGGGCCAGGGCAGCGCGTATGGAACTTAGTAGGAAGTCCGAGTATATTCGCAACCAGGAATGACTTGGATCACATGCGAAGGAGCCTGCAGCCATGGTCCGCGAACTGTCCCATTTTGTCGGCGGCCACCATGCTGCCGGACTGTCAGGCCGATTTGGCGACGTCTTTGATCCGTGTACCGGCGAGGTCCAGGCCCGGGTGCCGCTCGCCGGCCGGGACGAGGTGCAGAACGCAGTAGCCGTTGCCGAGAAGGCGCAGGTGGAGTGGGCGGCCATGAACCCCCAGCGGCGCGGCAGGATCATGCTGCGGTTCGTGGACCTGGTCAACCGGGACATCGATGGGCTCGCCCGGCTGCTCTCCTCAGAGCATGGGAAGACCCTCGCCGATTCCAAAGGCGACATCCAGCGCGGCCTCGAGGTGGTGGAGTTCGCTGCCGGCGCGCCGCACCTGCTCAAGGGCGAGTTCTCCAGCGACGCGGGCCAGGGGATTGACATCCACTCACTGCGCCAGCCCCTTGGCGTGGTGGCGGGCATCACGCCGTTCAATTTTCCCGCCATGATTCCGCTGTGGAAGTCAGGCCCCGCCCTGGCGGCCGGCAACGCCTTCATCCTGAAACCCTCCGAACGCGATCCCTCGGTGCCCCTCCGCCTGGCTGAGTTGTACACCGAGGCGGGCGTTCCGGACGGGGTGTTCAATGTGGTGAACGGAGACAAGGAAGCAGTGGACGCGCTGCTTGAGGACCACCAGGTCAAGGCCGTCGGGTTCGTGGGCTCCACCCCGGTGGCCCGGTACATCTACGCCACGGCTGCGGCTAACGGAAAGCGGGCGCAGTGCTTCGGCGGCGCCAAGAACCACATGGTGGTCATGCCTGATGCGGACCTGGACCAGGCGGCCGACGCCCTCATCGGCGCGGGATACGGGTCAGCCGGAGAGCGCTGCATGGCTGTTTCGGTGGCCGTGCCGGTAGGGGAGGAGACGGCCAACCGGCTAGTGGCCAGGCTCCAGGAACGGGTCGCGGCGCTTAAGGTGGGCCCAAGTTTGGACAAGGAAACGGACTTTGGCCCGGTAGTCACGGCTGCCGCCAAGGAGCGCATCGAGGGCTACATTAAGGCCGGGGTGGATGAGGGCGCCACGCTCCTGGCCGACGGCCGGGGCTTCAGCGTGCGGGGACACGAAGGCGGCTTCTGGATAGGGCCTACCCTTTTCGACCACGTCAGCAAGGACATGGCCATCTACCGCAATGAGATCTTCGGTCCCGTCCTCAGCGTTGTCAGGGCGGCTGATTACGACGAAGCCCTGCGGCTGTGCACTGAAAACGAGTTCGGCAACGGCGTGGCGATCTTCACCCGCGATGGTGACGCCGCCAGGGATTTCGCCACCCGGGTGGACGTGGGCATGGTGGGCATCAACGTTCCCATCCCCGTGCCCATCGCGTACTACACGTTCGGCGGCTGGAAGGCGTCAGGATTTGGCGACCTCAATCAACACGGCGCGGACGCGTTCCGCTTCTATACCAAGACCAAGACGGTGACCACGCGGTGGCCCTCAGGAATACGGCACGGAGCCAGCTTCGTGATGCCGGAAGGAAGCTGATGACTGCCAACATGGCAAATAACGCAGTGAACGGCGCGGGGAGCCCCTCTGGAGCTGCAGGCAGCAACGCGGAGGTGCTGTTCGAGCGCCGAGGCCGGCTGGGGGTGGTGACCCTCAACCGGCCCAAGGCGGTGAATGCGCTCACGGCGGGGATGGTTGGCGCGCTCTTGGAGCAGCTCACCCTGTGGGCGGACGACGACGGCGTTGCCACGGTCCTGGTGCAGGGCGCCGGCAGCCGTGGCCTCTGTGCCGGCGGCGACATTGTGGCGATCTACGAAGACATGCTGGCGGGCGGTGACAGGACGGCGCATTTCTGGGAGACGGAGTATCAGGTCAATTCCCTCATTGCCCGGTATCCCAAGCCCTACGTGGCATTGATGGACGGGCTGGTGCTGGGCGGGGGTGTTGGAATTTCCGCCCACGGGTCCGTCCGGGTGGTCACCGAACGCACCCGGACGGGGATGCCCGAAACAACCATCGGCTTTGCCCCCGACGTGGGCGGGACCTTCCTCCTGTCCCGCGCCCCCGGGGAAACCGGAACCCATGCCGCACTGACGGGCGCGCACCTGACCGCGGCGGACGCCCTGTTCCTTGGCCTGGCCAGCCACTTTGTCCCGTCCGAAAAGCTGCCTGCCCTGGTGGCGGCGCTGGACGACGAAACGGCGGACGCCGCCGTCGAGCGTTACCGGGAGGAGGCCCCGCCCTCCGTGCTGGCGGGGCAGCGGGACTGGATCGACAGCTGCTACGCCTCGGACGACGCCGAGGAGGTTGTCCGGCGGCTTAGGGCACACGGCGGCGTTGAAGCCGCTGCCGCGGCCGATACCATCGAGGCGAAGTCGCCCACGTCGGTCAAGGTCACGCTGGCCTCCCTGCGCAGGGTCAAGGGCCGGACACTGGATGAGGCCCTGGTCCAGGAATACCGCGTGGGCCTCCGGTTCCTGTCTGCGCCGGACTTCCGTGAGGGCATCCGGGCGCAGGTGGTGGACAAGGACCGGAACCCCCGCTGGAAACCACCCACCCTGGCCGAGGTGGAACCGGGCCTGGTGGACCGCTTTTTTGAGCCGCTGGGGAACAGGGAATTGGACCTCAACGGCGTGGACCTGCAGCTAAAGGAGCCTGACCATGCCTGAAAAGTACACTGTCGCGTTCCTGGGCCTCGGCCATATGGGCGGGCCCATGGCCGTGAACCTGGTCAGGGCCGGCTACCCCGTGACCGGCTTCGACGTGGTGCCGGCAGCCCTTGACGCCGCCAAAGCCGCCGGCGTCCCCACTGCGGCGAGCGCGGAGGAAGCGGTATCCGGCGCGGATGTGGTCCTCACGATGTTCCCCGGCGGCCGGCATGTCTTGGATGCCTACCGCGGGAACGCCGGACAACGGGGGCTGCTGGCGGCGGCGAAGCCCGGAACCATGTTCCTGGACTGCTCCACCATCAACGTCGATGAGGCCCGCGAAGCAGCAGCCCTCGCTGTGGGCGCAGGCCACCGGTCAGTTGACGCTCCGGTCTCGGGCGGGGTGGTGGGCGCGGAAGCCGGCACCCTGACGTTCATGGTTGGCGGGGAGGCCGAGGGCTTCGAATACGTCCGTCCGCTGCTGGAGATCATGGGCAAGCGCGCGGTGCACTGCGGGGCGCACGGCGCGGGCCAGGCTGCCAAAATCTGCAACAACCTGATCCTCGGTGTTTCCATGATCGCCGTCAGCGAGGCCTTCGTCCTCGGGGAGAAGCTCGGACTGAGTCACCAGGCGCTGTTCGATGTGGCGTCCGCGGCGTCCGGGCAGTGCTGGGCGCTCACCACCAACTGCCCGGTCCCCGGCCCCGTTCCCTCGAGCCCTGCCAACCGCGACTACCAGCCCGGTTTTGCCGGAGCCCTCATGGCAAAGGACCTCAACCTCGCCCTCAACGCGCTGAAAAGCACCGGGGTGGCGGCGCGGATGGGCCCGCTCGCAGCAGAAATCTACGATACGTTTGCCGCGGGGGAGGGCGCCGGCCGGGACTTCTCGGGCATCATCACGGACATCCGCAACAAGTCCGCGGGGCCGGACGGCGCGGAACCAGACAACTCAAGAACCAGTGCACCACAGGACGCGTCAGGTGGTGCACCACCAGGCGCATCACGCAGAGCAGCGCAGGACGACGGGAGCCCGGAATGACGGAATACACGAACATCCTCGTGGAACAGCGGGGCCGGGTAGGCCTTGTGACGCTGAACCGGCCGCAGGCGCTTAATGCCCTCAACAAGGCCACCATGGAGGAACTCGTGTCCGCCGTGAGGATCATGGACGCCGATCCGGGCGTGGGAGCCGTGGTCATCACGGGTTCCGGCAAGGCCTTTGCCGCCGGGGCGGACATCAAGGAGATGGCGGCCCAGGGCTACATCGATATGTATGCAGCCGACTGGTTCCGCGGCTGGGAGGATTTCACCAGGCTCCGCATTCCCACCATTGCCGCCGTCTCCGGATTCGCACTGGGCGGCGGCTGCGAGCTGGCCATGATGTGCGATCTCATCATCGCCGGGGACAACGCCAAGTTCGGCCAGCCGGAAATCAACCTGGGCGTCCTGCCGGGCATGGGCGGTTCGCAGCGGCTGACCCGCGCGGTGGGCAAGGCCAAGGCAATGGACCTGATCCTTACCGGGCGGTTCATTGGAGCGGAGGAGGCTGACCGCTGCGGCCTGGTGTCCCGGGTGGTGCCTGCCGAGGATGTTGTGGAGGAGGCCCTCAAGGCCGCAGAAGTGATCGCGTCGAAGTCCAAGCCCGCGGCCATGGTGGCGAAGGAAGCCGTAAACGCCGCCTTCGAGACCGGGCTGGCCCAGGGTGTCCTGTTCGAGCGCAGGCTGTTCCATTCCCTCTTCGCCACCGAGGACCAGAAGGAAGGCATGGCGGCATTCAGCGAGAAGCGCCAGCCGGAGTTCAGGCACCGGTAAGGATGCGTCCCAGCTTGTTTACAGGTACGTAAGGTAGACAAGGCAGGGCAACCTTGAACCGGATGGGGGAGTTGTATGTGGGCAACGTTGGCGGACACGGGCGGCTCGACAGATAACCTCACCGGCCTGGTAGGTGTGGCAGCCCGCGCCATAGAGCAGCTTGGCGAGTGGGGCGTAGGTGCTTTTACCCTTGCGGAAACTGTGGTGCCGCCCATCCCCAGTGAGGTGATCCTGCCCCTGGCCGGCTACCTTGCCAAGCAGGGGTCCCTGAACCTGGTGCTGGTGTTCGTGGCAAGCACGCTTGGGGCCTACCTCGGTGCCCTGTTCCTCTACTGGCTTGGCGCCAGGCTGGGCCTGGAGCGTTCCATCCGGGGGTTGTCCAGGCTTCCGTTGGTGGACCGGGAGGATTTTGAACACGCGGCAGGCTGGTTCCGCCGCCACGGCAGGTCATCGATCTTTTTCGGCAGGCTGCTCCCCGGCATCCGCAGCCTGATCTCGCTCCCGGCAGGGGCATCCCGCATGCCCATGGGCACCTTCAGCCTGTTCACCCTGGCCGGCAGCGGCCTGTGGAACGGAGCACTGATTGGCCTGGGATACCTCCTGGGCACCCAGTACCAGCTCATCGAGCAGTACTCCAAATTCCTGAACTACGCGGTCTACGCTGCCCTGGGGATTGCCGTGGCCGCCCTCGTGGTCCGGCGGCTCAAGCGGGAGAAATACCGCCGCTGACCCGGACTTCCCCTGGGCCCGCACAGTCTTCAATCCTCAAAATCGCCGGCGTTACGGCGGAAGTCGCGGAGGATCCGGATCAGGTGCTCCACGTCGCCGGGATCAAACCCGGGTGCGCTGAACACTTCGGCATTGAGGGCCGCCGTCGAACGCTTGGCCAGGGTGCGTCCCTCGGTGGTGAGTCCGATCAGCGTGGTCCGGCCGTCCGTGGGGTGCGGGAAGCGGGCCACCAGGCCGGCGCGTTCAAGCCTGTCCACTGCATTGGTGACTGACGTGGGATGGACCTGCAACAGGGCGCTCGCCTTGTTCATGGGAAGCGAACCCTTCCTGGTAAAACTCAGCAGCGCCAGGAGTTCATAACGGGCAAACGTGAGGCCGAAGGGTTTGAGGATGGACTCGATCCTGGCCAGCAGGATCTGCTGGGTGCGCATGATGGCCGTTATGGCCGCCATTGGAGCGGCCACATCCCCCCAGCCGTGTTCTTCCCAGTTCCGCTGGGCTTCGGCAATGGGATCGCGGGGCAGCGGCGCAGCCATGGATGCCTTTCCTCGTGGTGACGTGGCTCACTTTTCCTAGCCTTGTGAATATACTAGGACATCCAACGGTTACGTGAGCGGAAGGGACTTATGCCCGTGCAGCAAGTGCAGCCAGTGCAGCCGCAAGGTGCCGCCGATGCACTGCCTTTTCCTGACGCGGACCTGATGTACGTGGCGGACCTCCTGCCCCACCACGAACGCGAGCGGTACCTCAGTGTCCGCGAATTCCTGCAGGCACGGGTGCGCCAACAGTCCATCCAGTATTGGAACCGTGAAGAGTTCCCCTTCGGCCTGCTGGCGGAGCTGGGCAGGCATGGCCTTGGCGCGCTTCAGGTGGACGGCAGTTCGGTTCTCTTCAAGGGGCTCATGTACGTGGAAATGGCCCGGGCGGATGTGTCCCTCTCGGCCCTGGCCGGGATCCACAACGAACTGATCGTGGGCACCCTCAACGAGTTGGGATCGCAGGAGCAGAAGCACCGCTGGCTGCCGGGACTGGAAGCCTTTACCAGCCTGGGGGCCTTTGCCCTGACGGAACCCGGCCATGGTTCCGACATTTCCGGAGGGCTGGAGACGTCCGCCAGGCTGGACGGAGATGAGTGGATCCTCAACGGCGCCAAGCGCTGGATCGGTGCCGGCACCATCGCCGACTTTGCCCTGGTGTGGGCGCGGGACATGGCTGACCAGCAGGTCAAGGCCTTCATTGTGGAGACGGACCGGCCCGGCTATGCAGCCACCAAGATCTGCAACAAGATAGGCCTGCGGATCATGCAGAACGCAGACATCACCCTGCGCGACGTCCGCATCCCGGCTGCCAACCTGCTGCCCGGGGCCACCGGCTTCGCCAAGGCGAACGACCTTCTCCGGGACTCCCGCGCGTGGGTGGGCTGGCAGGCCGCCGGAATCCAGCTTGCCGCGTTCGACGTTGCGCGGGCCTACTCGCTGAGCCGCCGGCAGTTCGGCCGGGAACTGGCGCGGTTCCAGCTGGTCCAGCAACAGCTCGCGGACATCCTGGGCAATGCCACCGCCTCGCTGGCACTCATGGTGCAGCTGGCCCGCGTCCAGGAGGAGGGGAAGCTGGAGATGGCGCAGGCTGCCATGGCGAAGGCCACCACCACCAGGCTTGCCCGGGCATCAGTGGCCATGGGGCGGTCCTTGCTGGGCGGCAACGGAATCAGCGCCGATTATGAGATGGGCAAGCTCTTCGGTGACGCTGAAATCCTCTACACCTACGAGGGCAGCTACGAGATCAATTCCCTCATTGTGGGGCGTGCCGTCACCGGGAAGTCGGCCTTCGTCTAGCGGGGCCCTCCTGTTTGGCGGGGCCGGGTACTAGAGGTTCCTGTCGGCGTAGACCAGCAGTGCGGCACGAACAAACGCCGCCCCCGCATCACCCCCGTAATTGGCGGCGAACCTGGCATCGGCCACATACATTTCCGCCAGTCCGGTCACGTACCCCTTGAGGTCCCCGCCTTGCTCGGCTGCGGGTGTCCCGGGAATTGCTGACAGCCAATCGACATGCCGCCTGGCCAAGTCCTGCGCCTCAGCTCCATCCGGGGCGGCCCCTGAACCTGCCGCGGCGATCCAGTCGCTGCCGAGCCTTTCAGCAGCGGACTTCCACTCCTGTTTCCTTGCTGCATCCATGTCCCGCCACCAGGCGTCGCTCTTTGCGTAGGCATCCTTGCCCCAGCGCTCTTCCACCTCGTCCTTGTACTGTGTGTGGTCGAAGCCGTCGAACATCTTTTCCGCCGCCACCTCGCCTCCTCCTTTCATTGTTTCGATTGTTTGCCGGACGGACGCCATCTGCCGCGAAAGCCTGTCCTGTTCCTGGCCCAGCCACTCCAGGTGGTGGGTGAGCGCCTCGACCGCGTCTGTCTGCCGGCGGAACACCTCGGCAATGGCCGGCAGGCCCAGCCCAAGCTCCCGCAGGAGGAGGATCCGCTGCAGCTGCAGGAGGGCGGCGGCATCGTAGTACCGGTAGCCGTTGCTGCCCACGCGGCTGGGCTTCAGCAGCCCAATGTCGTCGTAATGGCGCAGCGTACGGCTGGTGGTTCCGGCCATCCTGGCGATGTCCTGGATGGCCCAGTCCGGGCCGGCCCTACCTTCCGCTGCATCCATGCTTCGAGCGTAGGGGTTGACGCTGCGTCAAGGTCAAGCAGGTTTTTCGGGAAAACCATGGCCGCGCGGCCGGTCACGTGCTGACCGGTTCCGGGCCTGCGCCACAAGCCTTCTGAACGCGAAAATGAAGACTGCCTCGATGGCCAGCATCAGTCCCACGAGAAGCCATTGCCCGCGGGCAGCGAAAAAGATGCATCCGGTCAGGGCCAGGATGGTCCCCAGCGCGAGGGTGTAGACGGCAAATCCGATGGCGACGCGTGCGCTGCGCACGCCGGTACGGAAACCGAAGCCGAGGGGTTCCCCGCCGGGGCGCCCGGGAACGCGGTCGGGCGCCGCCGGTCCCAGCCTGTCGAACTCATCCCAGGGATCCTGGCCCTGGTCCTGTCCCATCACCCTCCAATTGTCCCAAAACCCAATCGGAACCGGGGGAGTAGCGACGGAGCCGGGAGCAAAACAGCGGCCCCTCCAGCATGATGCTGAAGGGGCCGCTGCCTGGTACGGGGTTCCCCCGGCAGAGCCGGAGGTCACCTAAGCCTTAGAGCGGGCGGATGTTCTCTGCCTGCGGGCCCTTGGGGCCCTGCGTCACATCGAATTCAACCTTCTGGTTCTCATCGAGTGAACGGTATCCGCTGCTGGCGATTGCCGAGTAGTGGGCGAAAACGTCAGCGGACCCGTCATCGGGGGCAATGAAGCCAAAACCCTTTTCGGCGTTGAACCATTTAACTGTGCCTGTTGCCATGGCTGCATTCCTTCGTGTGACTCTGATTCTCTCCCCGGGCAATAGGCCCGAAGTGCGCGGAGAACGTCCCCCGCAGTCCCCAACGTACGGGGCGGAAGCCGCGCTTGCAAGGGTTGGGCAACATTTGGCGAGGTCAGCGCATCCCTTCGCGCCGGATGGCGGTGGCAATTGCGGCCGCCCTGGTGTCCACCCCGAGCTTCGCGTAGATGTGGGCCAGGTGCGTTTTCACCGTGGCTTCCGAGATAAAAAGGCGCCTGCCGAGTTCGCGGTTGCTCAGCCCCTCAGTGAGGAGGCTCAGCAGTTCGGCCTCCCGCGGGGTGAGGATTTCCTCCGGATTCCGCAGTTGCTGGAACAGCCGCGACGCCACGGGCGGGCTCATGACGCTCTTGCCCTGCACCGCGCCGCGGATAGCGGCGAAGATTTCCTCCGGAGCTGCATCCTTCAGGAGGTATCCCATGGCGCCGGCATCGACTGCGCGCACAATATCCGCGTCGGAGTCGTATGTGGTGAAGACGAGGATCGCCTGGCCGCTGTTGCGCTGGCGGATCTTCCTGATGGCCTCAATCCCGTCCATTCCGGAGCCCATGGCGAGGTCCATGACCACCACGGCAGGGGAGTGCTCCTGCACCCGCTCCACCGCTTCTTCCCCGGATGCCGCCTCTCCGACGACCTCCAGGTCGGGCTGCGTCCCCAGGAGCGCCCGCAGCCCGCTCCTCACCACCAGGTGGTCGTCCACCAGCAGGACGGTGATCGCGCTCATGCCTGCACCCCCGCAGTGCCGGGAGTGCCCCGCCCCGCGGAGGGCAAAGGCAACTGGGCGGCCACGATGGTTCCTTCGCCGGGTGCGCTTTGCACCGAAAAAACGCCACCCAGCTGCTCCACCCGTTGCCGCATGGCCCGCAGCCCATAACCGCCGGCGTCCGACGGCGGGGCTGCCGCCGCCGGGTCGAAGCCTGCGCCGTCGTCGTAGATGTCCAGGGTGACCGCCTCCGGAAGGAAGCCGAGGGTCACGGCTGCTCCGGCCGCGGAGGCGTGCAGCCGGATGTTGGAGGCGGCGCTCTGCATTACCCGCAGCAGCGCATGGCGGACCTCCGGGGGCACAGGACGTGGTTCCCCGGTGACCAGGAGCCTGGCCGCCGGGACGTATTGCCTGGCTGCGAGGAGGAGGGCCTGAGGCAGCGGAGAGCCGTCCAGGCCCGGGGAGGCGAGCTCGTGCACCAGGCTGCGGGTTTCGGACAGATTGCCCCGCAGCAGCACAGTGGCCTCGCGGAGACCTGTCCGCGCCGCGTCACTTGGCCAGGCCCGCCCGGCGGCCTCGAGCAGGAGCAGGCTGCTGGCCAGCCCTTGGGTGACGGTGTCGTGGATCTCCCGGGAGACCCGTTCCCGCTCGGCAATGGTGCCCGCGCGCCGCTCGCTGGCTGCCAGTTGTTCCTGGGCCACGGAAACCTCGGCGTGCAGGCGGCGCTGCTCCTCGGCATCGTGCTGGATCCGGTCATAGATGAGCGTCAGCATGGCGCCCACGGCCGGCGGGCCAAGGAGCATGGCCAGGTCCGTGCCGGCGCTCATCCGGAACAGGCCGGCAGCGGTGGCAGCGGCGGTGATACCAGCCGCGGCGTACGCGGCGGCGCCGGCCAGGGCGCTGCGGCTGAGGAAGAAGAGCGCAAACGAGCACCAGGCAAAACTCGGCGCAGCGACCACCAGGACTGCCCAGACTGCCACCAGGGCGAACATCCATGGAGCCCCGGGACGCCCGCGCCGGGCCAGCACGGCCACGACGGCGTACAACAGGCAGGCGACGGCGGCCAGTCCGAGGACCAGCAGGTTGTCGGCTGGGCTGTGGCGCATGACGTACCGGACTAAGGAAGCCACCAGGAGCACCGCAAAGCCCAGGTGCACCGCCGTGTCGATGCTGCCCAAGCCGGTGCGGGCTGCAGGCAGGCGAGGTCCGCTGCCACCGGCGGCAGCTGTGACCGGCGCAGTGCCGGGGACTGGGGTAGGCATGGGATGTCCCGTTCTGGGTGGTAGGCAACGCTGCCTTCCATGCTATTGCCCCCGCCCTTGCTGGTCCCTCAGCCTTTTGGCTGATACGGCTGGCCTTGTGGTGGAGCAGGGAGCAGACGAAGGCCCGATGCCCTGTGCGGCTGCCCCCGGAAGGATTGATGCGTACCCATCCTGCCCGTCCAAGGAGACACCGTGAAGAAGTCACACAAAGCATTTGCCGCCGCAGCCGCCGGCGCACTCGTCCTTACCGCTGGCGCAGCCGCGGCAGCCAATGCCGGGACCGGCCCGGCACACGCGGCCGTCCCCGCCGCCGACATCCAGCCTGTGCCCGACAACGTGGTGCAGCAGAACCGCATTTCGGTGGGCGCCTCGGCCAAGGCTGTCCAGGCGGCGCTGGCGAAGTGCCAGGCGGACAAGCTGCCGTTCGTGACGGTGGCGGTGGTGGACCGCTTCGGGACCGTGCAGGCACTCCTGCGCGGCGACAATGCGGCAGAACACACCATTGAGGCCGCCCGGGAGAAGGCGTATACGGCGGCAGCGTTCGGTACCCCCACCAGCGAGCTCGCCAAGCGGATCAATGGAACGGGCCCCAGCATCGCGGACCTTCCGGGCACGCTGTTCCTGGCCGGCGGCGTCCCGCTGAAGGTTAACGGTGCTTCGGTCGCCGGCATCGGCGTCGGCGGTGCTCCGGATGGTGCCCTGGATGAAGCCTGTGCCGCAGCCGGCGCTGATGCCATCGCTGCTGCCGGCCAGTAGGCTGGGCCGCGCGGGATGATGCCGGTTCTAAGGTCCGGGACGCTTGTCCTGGTGCTTTCCCTACCCCTGTTCCTGACGGCGTGCCAGGCGGGGCCGAAGGAGGCCCGGCCGCCGCAGGCTGCTCCGCCGTCGTCCGCTGAAAGCACGAAAGGGGGGCCTCCTGCTACGGCGCCCGAGGCGTCATCCCCGCCGGCCCTGTCCGCCGGGGAACAGGCGCAACTCGACCAGGACCTCGTCGCTGCCGCCAAGGCCAACAACGTCCCGTTGGTCAGGGAGCTGATTAGCCGCGGGGGGAACGTCAACGCCAGGGACGCCCTCCAGGACTCGGCCTTCCTGTACGCGGGGGCCGAAGGATTCAACGAGGTGCTCGGGTTGACGCTGGCGGCCGGAGCCGACGTGGACAGCACCAACCGCTACGGCGGCACCGCCCTGATCCCGGCCAGCGAGCACGGCCATGTGGAAACAGTCCGGATCCTGATCGACGCCGGCGTGCCTGTCAACCACGTCAACAACCTGGGCTGGACCGCCATGCAGGAGGCCATCCTGCTGAACAACGGCGGTCCCCGCCAGCAGGAGGTGGTTCGGCTGCTCCTGGAAGCCGGCGCCGACCCGGAAATCCGCGATCCCGAGGGCCGGACCGCCTTCCAGAACGCGGAACGCCTGGGCTTCGCGGAGATTGCGGCCCTGATCCGGAAATAAATTCAACGCGGGGTCAGATTCGGCCCGATAATCCGACCGGCAAGGGCCTAAAGTGACCCCGTGTTGCTGTTAGGAGGCCTCGAGCACGCTGACGTAGTTGGCGATGCCCACGCCGCCCATGTTCTGGACGGCAGCCCGGCGGGGGGCGGGAAGCTGCATGTCACCCGCGGTCCCCGCGAGCTGCATGGCGGCGATGACGTGCTGGGAGACTCCGGTTGCGCCCACGGGGTGGCCCTTCGCCTTGAGGCCGCCAGAGACGTTGACGGGCAGCTTGCCGTCCTTGTACACCCAGCCTTCCTCGATGGCACGGGCGCCCTGGCCGGGCTCGGTCAAGCCCATGGCCTCGTACATCAGCAGTTCTGCGATAGTGAAGCAGTCGTGCACCTCCGCGAAGTCCAGGTCCGCCAGCCCGACGCCGGCCATCGCCAGCGCGCGCTGCCACGAGGCGCGGGTGGCCTCGAAGGCCACGGGGTCACGGCGGGCCGCGGGGAAGAAATCGTTCGCGTGGCCGAAGCCTGCGAGCCGCACGGGCGCAGTGGCACCGCCGGTTGGGGAGGTTGACAGCACGACGGCGGCGGCGCCGTCGGACACGGGGGAGCAGTCCGTGCGGCGCAGGGGATCGGCCACCATGGGGTTCTTGTCCGAGACGGTGCGGCAGAAGTCCTCGCCGAGGTCCTTGCGGAGCTGGGCGTAGGGATTGTCCACGCCGTTGCGGTGGTTCTTGGCGGCGATACTGCCCAGGACGTAGCCCAGGTTCGCGTCGCCGTACCGCTTCCCGTAGTGCTTGGCCACCTCGGCAAAGAGCCCGGTGAATCCAGTGGTGGACGCCTTGCCGGCCATGTCATAATCGGCGCCCAGCAGGCCCGCCCCCACAACCTCGGCGCCCGCATGGGTCATCTTTTCCGCGCCGATCACCAGCACCGTCTTCGCCGTTCCTGCCAGCAGCGCCTTGGTGCCCTGCTGGAAGGCAGCGGAACCAGAGGCGCAGGCGTTCTCCACGCGCGTGGCGGCGACGTTCGCCAGGTCGGGGGAGACCTGCAGCGCCAGCGACGACGGGAACGCCAGCGGCATCATGCCGGAGTTGAACTGCCCGAGGTAGATCTCGTCGATCTGGCCGGGCTCGATGCCGGCATTGCTGATGGCCTCGCTGGACACCTGGACGATCAGGGATTCCAGGGTCTCGTCCGTCAGCTTGCCGAAGCGGCTGTGGCCCCAGCCCGTGAGCAGGACATCCTTGCCGAACTGTTCCTTGAGGCTCATGCTGAGGCTCCTTCCAGGGCTGCTTCTTCCAGCGCGACAGCGAACTCCGCTTCCGTCCTGTCGCGGATCTCCTCCACGGTGACCCCTGGCGCGAGGCGGGTCAGCGTGAGCTGCCGACCGCCTCCTGGTGCCTGCTTGTTCTTCACAAGGTCAAACACTGCGAGGTCGCTGATGATCCGGTCCACGCAGCTCAGGCCGGTGAGCGGCAGGGTGCATTCGGTGACGATCTTGGCGGCGCCGTCCTTGGCGTTGTGTTCGGTTAGCACCACCACGCGGGGTGTGCCGGCGACGAGGTCCATGGCCCCGCCCATGCCCTTGACCATCTTGCCGGGGATCGTCCAGTTGGCAAGGTCGCCGCTGCCGGAAACCTGCATGGCGCCGAGGATGGCGACCTTCACGTGGCCGCCACGGATCATGCCGAAGGACGTGGCTGAGTCAAAGATGCTTCCGCCCGGCAGTACGGTGACGGTCTGCTTGCCGGCGTTGATGAGGTCGGCGTCCTCCTCGCCCTCGTAGGGGAACGGGCCCATGCCCAGCAGGCCGTTTTCGCTCTGCAGCACAACCCGCACGCCTGCGGGCAGGTTGTTGGCCACCAGCGTGGGGATGCCGATGCCCAGGTTGACGTAGTCGCCGTCGTTCAGTTCTTCGGCTGCGATGGCAGCCATTTCATCCCTGGTCCAAGCCATGGTTTTCTCCTTCACATCTCACTGCACAGTTGTCATTGTTTGGGCGGCCCGCGCAGGCCCGGTGGCCGGGCTACTTGGGTATCACCGGCGGAACGTATTCGAAGGTCATCCCCAGAAGCCAGGCGAGCAGTAGAACCACGGGCAGGTGGAACAGGAACTGTTGGAAGGTGAAGCCCACCAGGTCCCGGGCACGCAACCCCAGCACGGCCAGGAGGGGCAGCATGAAGAAGGGATTGATGAGGTTGGGCAGCGCCTCGGCCATGTTGTAGATCTGCACAGTCCAGCCGAGGTTCATGTTCACGTCAGTGGCGGACTGCATCACATACGGCGCCTCAACCAGCCACTTTCCGCCGCCGGACGGAACGAACATGCCGAGGAAGGCGGTGTAGATGGCAATGACGATTGCGAAGGCGCCGTTGCCACCGATGCTGGTGAAGAAGTGGGCCAGGTGCTCGGAAACGGTGAGGCCGCCTGCGCCGGCGGCTTTCGTCAGGATGGCGGCCATCGCGGCGTAGAGCGGGAACTGCACCAGGATGCCTGCGGTGGCGGGGACCGCCTTGGTGACTGCCTGGAGGAACTTGCGCGGGGTGCCGTGCAGCACCAGCCCAAGCATCAGGAAGACCAGCAGATACCCGTTGAGCGAGCTGACTACGGTCAGGAGCGGCAGCGTGAGCAGCTGGGAAACCAGCCAGCCCAGCGTCAGGACTCCGGCGATAACGGGGAGGATCCGGCTGTACTCCAGCCACTCACCCGGGCGCGACTTCTCAGCCGGAGCCTCGGGCTGGTCATCCAGGTCAACGCCCAGGTCGGCGGCCGTCCTGATGGCCCCGCCGGTGGGGGCGGAGAAATGGGCAATGACCGTCGTCAGGAGCATCAGGATCACCAGCGTCAGCAGTGACTGCCACGTGAAAATGGTGGTGCCGAAGTCGAGGACGCCGGTGATTTCCAGCAGGGCCGGAGGAAGGGAGGCCTTGGTTGCCTGCAGCTGCGCCGCCGAGGAAGAGAGCCCGAGTGCCCACACGGCACCGAGCCCCATGAAGGCGGCCGCGCCCAGGGCCCGGTAGTCCACGGCGAGGTCTGTGCGTCGGGCGATGGCCCGGGCCAGGAGTCCGCCGAAGATGAGGCTCAGGCCCCAGTTGATGAACGACACGGACATGGCCATGACGGCGACAAAGCTCACCGCCGTGCGGGACGACCCGGGAATTTGCGCCAGGCGTTCAATCAGCCGGGCAACGGGCGGCGACGTGGCCACGACGTAGCCCGTCAGCACCACCATGGCCATCTGCAGGGTGAAGGCCGTCAAATCCCAGAATCCGTTACCGAACGAATCCACCACGGCCTTGGGCGGAGCCCCGATGGCAAGCGCTGCGGCGGCCACGAGGACCACCCCGGCCAGGGCAAAAATATAGGCGTCCGGGAACCACTTCTGGGTCCATCCGGCCAGGCTTTCCGCCATCCGGGCAAGGCCCTTCTGGCGGACGTCCTGGTCTTGAAGCTGCACTGAATTCATAACTGGTCTTGTTCTCCGTTGAGTGGGATGCGGCGCGTCAGGCGGGCTCAGGCAGAAACGACGCCGGCGCGCGGCCGGACAGTCCGCTGCTCGATGTCCTTCACCCGTGCCGTGGCCTGGACCAGCTGCTGGACGAAGACGCCGGGGGTGACGATATGGTTCGGGTCGAGCGCCCCGGGCGCCACGATCACTTCCGCTTCGGCGATGGTGAGGTGTCCCGCCGTGGCAACCACCGGGTTGAAGTTCCGGGCGGTGTAGCGGTAGGTGAGATTACCGTCGGTGTCCGCGGTGTGGGCGTGGACAAGTGCGACGTCGGCCCGGATGGCGCGCTCCTGGACGTACGTTTCGCCGTCGAACACCTCGTGCGGCTTGCCTTCGGCAACCAGGGTTCCCACTCCGGTCCGCGTGTAGAAGGCAGGGATACCGGCGCCCCCTGCCCGCAGGCGTTCGGCCAGGGTTCCCTGCGGCGTGAACTCAACCTCGAGGCGTCCGGCGAGGTACTGCTGGGCAAAGAGCTTGTTTTCGCCCACATAGCTTGCGATGACCTTGCGGACCTGGCCCGCCTCGATCAGGATGCCCAGGCCCTTGCCGTCCACCCCCATGTTGTTCGAGACCACCGTCAGGTCCTTCACCCCGGAATCGCGGACCGCCTCGATCAGGTCAGCCGGGATTCCGCTGAGGCCGAATCCGCCCACGGCCAGGGTCATGCCGTCCCGCAGGCCCCCTTCCAGTGCGGCGGCGGCAGTTGGCTGGAGTTTGGTCATGGCGTCTCCTCGTTGAGTGTCCGGCAAGTCATCCACTTTGTGGACAAAAGGTCTGAAAAGGGACAGTACGGGGAGTTTTAGGGGGTGTCAAGAAGTATAGAAGCCGTGCAAAATGGCTTGTTTTATAGTGTGGACGGTACTGTAATCGGTATCCATATTATGGACACTTAGGAGAGTGACATGAGCCAATTGCCTGTGCAGGGAGCCCAGGTGGTAAGCCGCATCGCCGGATTGCTGCGGCTGGTCGGGCGCAGCGCGGAGGGGATGGCCCTGGCCGCACTGGTGCGGGAATCAGGCCTCACCCGGCCCACGGTCCACAGGCTTCTCTCCTCCCTTGCTTCCGAGGGGCTGCTGGACCACGATGCCGGAAGCGGCAACTGGGTTTTAGGGCCCGAGATCCTCCTGATGGGATCAGTGGCGTCGGCCCGGTTTCCGCTTGAGGACATCGCCAGGCCGAGCCTTCGCCGGCTTGCCGAAGCCACCGGCGAGAGTGCGTTCTTCTCAATACGGCGTGGTTCCGAAACGGTGTGCCTGCTGCGTGAGGAGGGCAGCTTTCCGGTCCGGTCCTTCGTGCTGCACGAGGGCGTGCGGTTCCCGCTCGGTGTGGCCTCCGCGGGCACGGCAATCATGGCCTTCCTGCCGGAGGCCGAGCAGGAGGACCTGTTCAGCGGCTGGGTGCAACATGCCGGCGATTTCGCCGCCGCACACACGGAGGCACTGGTCCGGGCCAACCTCGCCCGGACCCGGCAGGCGGGCTACTCGGTGAATCCCGGGCTGGTCCTGGAAGGCAGCTGGGGCATGGGCGCGGCGGTGTTCGACCCGTCCGGCCGGCCGGCCTGGGCCCTCTCACTCACCGGAATCGAGCCACGCTTCAAGCCGGACCGGCAGGAAGAACTGGGCAGCCTGCTGATGGCGGAGGCCCACCGGATCACGCAGCAGTTGGGCGGCGAGAAGGCCCGCCTGCCCCGCTGAGCCACTGCTGCTTTGCAGGGCAAAGCACGACGGCGCGCCTCCCTCGGCGGGTCGGCGCGCCGTCATGCTTCCCCTGACGTGGGTGATGCCACGGGAGCCGCTACAGCCCCGCCCGCGGCTCCTCCGGGCCCTCGCTCTTCCACCAGGTGTCAAAAATGGTCACGGGGACCGTGCGCTTGTGCCGGGTGCGCAGGTACTTCTGTTCGATCGACTCGGCGACGGACTCGGGAACATCCCGGCCTTCGAGGTAGTCGTCGATCTGGTCGTAGCTCAGGCCCAGCTCGTCCTCATCGGTGCGGCCCGGTTTGTCGTCCAGCAGGTCCGCGGTGGGCACTTTTTCCCAGACACGGGCCGGGGCGCCGAGCTCGGCCAGCAGGGCCCGGTTCTGCCGCTTGTTCAGGCCGAACAGCGGGAGGATGTCCGCCCCGCCGTCGCCGTACTTGGTGAAGAAGCCCGTTACGGACTCGGCGCCGTGGTCCGTGCCAATTACCAGGTAATTGTGTTCTCCCGCCAGGGCGTACTGGGCAATCATGCGGGTCCGCGCCTTGGTATTGCCCTTGTGGAAGTCGGAAATTTCCGTTCCAACGGTTTTTTCGAACTCATCCTCGAAACCGTCAACCGCCGCGGAGATGTTAAACGTCCACTCCGTCTTGGGCTTGATGAAGTCGAGGGCAGCCCGGGCGTCTTCCTCGTCATGCTGGACACCGTAGGGCAGACGCACTGCCACAAAGTCGGCTGCCACCCCTTCAGCCTCAAGCTCTTCGACTGCGAGCTGGGCCAGCCTTCCCGCCAGGGAAGAGTCCAGCCCGCCGGAAATGCCCAGGACAAAGCCCTTGGTATGGGTGGCCTTCAGGTAGTCCTTCAGGAATGTGACGCGCTTGCGCACCTCCCCGGCAGGATCGATCCGGGGCTGTACGCCCATTTCCCTGATGATGCTGGCCTGGAGTTCGCGCATGTGCACCAGCCTAGCCAGCAGTGTCAACAACGCTCAAGCATCCACACCGGGCCGCCCCCACTAAACTGGAGTCCATGACTTCCCCCAGTGACGCTGCAGTGGATACTGCAGCCGCCCGCGCCCGACTGCTGGAACTGATCAAGGAACTCGCCGTGGTCCGCGGCAAGGTGATCCTCTCCAGCGGAGCCGAGGCTGACTACTACATCGACCTGCGCCGCATCACGCTGCACCACGAGGCCTCCAAGCTGGTGGGCCAGGTGATGCTGGCGCTTGCGGACGACGCCGGAATCGATTTTGAGTGCGCCGGCGGACTCACCATGGGCGCGGACCCGGTGGGCACCGCGGTCATGCACGCGGCAGTGGATGCCGGACGGACCGTCGACGCATTTGTGGTCCGCAAGGCGCAGAAGTCCTATGGCATGGGCCGCCAGGTGGAGGGCCCGTCTGTTGAAGGACGGAAAGTCCTGGTCCTGGAGGACACGTCCACTACCGGCGGCTCGGCCCTGACCGCCGTGGAGGGCGTCCGGAAGGCAGGCGGCAACGTAGTGGCTGTGGCCGTCATTGTGGACCGCGATACGGGCGCCAAGGAAAAGATCGAAGCGGAAACGGGTGTGCCTTACCTGTTCGCCTTCGGCAAGGATGAGCTGGGGCTTTCCTAGTCCTTCGCGGTCCATTCGCCATCGCGGGCCGGCCTTGGGCCGCCCGCGGTGGCCGGTGGCGGTGTGGACCGGGCCGTGGGGCTGCTCTATCATTTGCGGTAACCCTCTATCCCGTACGGAGAACGTGCACATGCTCCCCCCTGAACAGCCTTTGAGCACCACCGATCAGGTCCAGAACCTGATCCTGGAGAGTGCCGACTTCGAGGACTTCCTCAACGAGCTTGCCCGCTTTTCCGCGCACCAGATGGCCGGCGGCGGCGACGACGCGCTCTGCGGCATCACGCTGCTCCGGGACCGCAAGGCTGCCACCATCGGCTGGAGCAGCGATTCGGCCCGGGAAGTGGACCAGATCCAGTATTCGCTCTCGCAGGGACCGTGCCTCACTGCTGCCCAGGAGGAGCGCGAGGTCCACGTTCCGGACCTGTTCGAGGAGAACCGCTGGGGTCCGGACTACGCAACAGCCGTGGCTTCCCACGGCCTGCGGTCCGTGCTGTCCCTGCCTTTCAACCTGCAGGGGGAAGCAAAAGCGGCCCTGAACCTGTATTCCGACGCCCCGCGCAAGTTCGATGAGCGTGCGACTGCCAGGGCCCGTGAATTCACCCGGGAGATCTCCCAGGCGCTGCGGCTGGCCGTACGGTTCTCGCTCCACACCGACAGCGCGGCAAACCTCCGGGCCACCTTGGAATCCCGCACCATCATCGATATCGCCATCGGCATTGTGATGGCTCAGAACAGGTGCAGCCAGGAGGCTGCAGTCGCCATCCTGACAGAGGCGTCCAGCAACACGAACACCAAGCTGAGGGACATCGCCAAGTCCCTGGTTGATTCGGTGGGCGGTGTTGGCACCCGGACCCACTTCCAGGAACCGGGGAAGGTCGAGGCGGACCAGAGCGCTTAGTAGGCTCCCTTCCTTGTTACTGGCGGGTTGTGCAGGGGCTTGGGGGGAGGTTACGCTTACGGAGGTTGAGCCGTCGGCCATAGACACCTCTTTTGGAGTACCTATGGACCGCGCCTTAAATGCCTTTGTTAACCTCGACGTTCCCGCCGATGTTGTCCGAATCGATGTCCGGGGAAGCCTCAACCAGGTCTCCAGGCCCGAACTCGCCCACATTATCCGGCGGATCAGGCGGATGGGCATCCGCTCCCATGTCCGTATTGACCTTTCCGGGGCTGTACTCGTGGAGTCGACCGCCCTCGCCGGCCTGCGGAGCGACCTGAATGCCATCGACACCGGTACGCTGCCCGGAATCTATGGCGGCGGCGTTTCCCTGGAGTTCTCCCGCGGCACCGGGGAGCGGGCCGCGGGCCACGACCTAGATGGACCTGGGCTTGCACTCATCGACGGGCTAACCGACGGCTGCGGGGACGCCGGGGACCTTGCCGAGGGTTTTGCGCTGGTGCCCGCCGGCCGCCTCGATGAGTTGTGCGGCCAGTCGCTGGCAGAGTATTCGGACGCGGAACTGCTGGCCGCGAGCGACTCCATCTTTGCCCTGCTGGACAGCCCGAAAGCGTTCCCGGGCTCGGACCTGCTGGGCCGCTACAACGACATCGGAGACGAGCTGCGGCGGCGCCAGCATGAGGCCGGCGCACCTCTTCCCGCCTCGGAGGGGCAGGCGGCCAGCTGAGCGTTGCCGCTGGCCGGGCGTCACTCAATGGTTACCGCAGCCTTCTTGCGGCGGTAAGTTCAGGTGTGCCTACGGTAGAGGCGTGCCGTATGAGGGGGAGGTAAGTCCGCAGGACCGGCCCGAGGTCCAAGGGGCCCGGCTGCTGGCGGAAGGTGCTGCCCTCAAGCAGTTCTCCCGGCGCGGGTTCCTGTCGGGAGCCGGCGCGTCGGGACTGCTGGCCGCGGACATGCTGCTGACCCGCCAGGTGCAGTCACAGCGGCGGATCAATCGGATCCTGCCCGTTGATGACGGCTTCGCCGATGTCTATTATCCCGATGCCAGTTGGTTCCTGTTTCCCGGCTACAAGACGAGCTGGGAAGAAGCCCAGTGGATCCTCAACTCCCTCCGCGGTGCGCTGAACAAGCGCGCCCGGCTTTCCGCCGTCGGGTATTCAAACCAGGGCCTGGACATTGACGAGATCGTGATTGCGGTCATCGAATATGTACGGGCGCAGAAGCTCACCAAGCTGTTCTTCTACGGCCATAGCTTCGGCGGGATGGTGGCCACCCAAGTGGCCGCACGCCTGCTGGAGATCCACGGCGTGGAGGTGCAGTTCATCGTTCTCGATTCCAGCCCCTACAGCAAGCATGACGTCCTGGACCAGAGCTGGTTCGACGGCGTGGTGTTCCTTTATGAGCGCGGGTTCCGGTTCCCGTCCACCCTCCGCGGCGGTTACGAGCTGGGGGAACGGGTCATCCACAAGGACGAACGGAGCTGGCGCCAAATCCTTGACCAGACCCTGGAGCAGCTGTCGCCAATCGCCCCGTCCAGCGTGCTCATCCAGTCCGAGTCCGCGTACATCTACCACTTCGAGGGCAGCAGGTTCGCGGACAAACTGGGCGGCGCCAAGATGGCCTACATCGGCAACCCCGGCGACCGCACTGTCCGCTACCAGACGGCGGCGGAGGCCTGGGCCGTAGCCTACAAGGCGAACATGGTGTCGAGCTCCCTTCAAACCGAGGGCGCCAGGCCGGCGCATGCGAGCCCGGGCTGGAACCCCAACGTCTACCGGCCGGTCCTGGAGGAACTGCTGGATGAGCACTTCCCGCTGCCCCGCGGCGGCTCCCGGGTGACGGTGTTCTAGATCTGGTTCTTCAGGTCAGCCACGGAGTTCAGGACCTGGTTCGGCCGGAAGGGAAACGCTGCGATGTCGTCCTTTTGGGTGATGCCGCTGAGGACCAGGACGGTGTGAAGGCCCGCCTCCATGCCGGCAATGATGTCCGTGTCCATCCGGTCCCCGATCATTGCGGTGGTTTCGGAATGGGCGTCGATCTGGTTCATCGCCGAGCGGAACATCATGGGGTTCGGCTTGCCCACGATGTACGGCTCACGGCCGGTGGCCTTGGTGATCAGGGCGGCGATTGCTCCGGTGGCAGGCATGGGGCCGTCTTTGGAGGGGCCGGTGGCATCCGGGTTGGTGGCGATGAACCGGGCGCCCGCGAGGATCAGGCGGATGGCCATGGTGATGGCTTCAAAAGAGTATGTGCGCGTCTCGCCGAGCACCACGAAGTCAGGGTTCTGGTCGGTGAGGATGAAACCTGCCTCGTGCAGCGCGGTCGTCAGTCCTGCCTCGCCGATGGTGTAGGCGCGGTTTCCGGAATCCGAGCCCCGCACCTGGTCCTTGAGGAACTGCGCGGTGGCCAGGGCGGAGGTCCAGATGTTCTCTTCGGGGATTTCCAGGCCGGAGGAGCGCAGGCGCGCAGCGAGGTCCCGCGGGGTGAAGATGGAGTTATTGGTCAGCACCAGGAAGCGCTTGGAGGTATCCACCCAGCGCTGGATGAGCTCAGCGGCGCCGGGGATCGGCTGGTTCTCATGGACCAGCACGCCGTCCATGTCCGTCAGCCAGCATTCAATCTCCTGGCCGCTGCGGTATACCGCCGGTGATCCCTTGACCTTGTCCTCGTCTGCCATGCCTACCTCCGCCTGTGATGACTGTGATGAAAAGCCCGAAAGGTCCAGTCTAGTGTTGAGGGGTGAACCAAACGCCCGGCATGACGTCCCACCCCCAGCAGCCCGAACCTGAGGAGGCTGCCCCTGAAAAGCCGGAGGTCGGCGTCGGGCCCTGGGAGGGTGAACTGCCCGAAGGCGACCACTGGGACCCCGATCTCCTCGCCGACGGCGACCGCCGCAACGTGCTTGACAAGTACCGCTACTGGAAGCACGAGGCGATTGTGGCGGAGCTGGACTCCAGGCGCCACAACTTCCACGTCGCCATCGAGAACTGGCAGCACGACCTCAACATCGGCACCGTGGTGCGCACTGCCAACGCGTTCCTCGCCAAGGAAGTGCATATCATCGGACGACGGCGGTGGAACCGGCGGGGCGCCATGGTCACCGACCGCTACCAGCATGTCCGGCACCACCCAACTGTGGCGGACTTCGTGGCCTGGGCACAGGGAGAGGGGCTGGCGATCATCGGGATCGACATTTTCCCGGACTCGGTGCCGCTGGAGACCTATGAACTGCCCAGGGACTGCGTGCTGGTGTTCGGACAGGAGGGACCCGGGCTGACGCCGGAGGTCCATGAGGCTGCCGTGGCCACCCTGTCCATCGAGCAGTTCGGCTCCACCCGGTCCATCAACGCAGCGTCGGCCGCGGCCATCGCCATGCACGCCTGGGTGCGCCGGCACGTGTTCAACCAGCACGTGTAGTGGACGCCGGGATCGCGGGCGCCGTGGGCGTAACCCAGAGCACAGCCCGCGCGGAAATGACTAGGATGGTGCTAGCCGTAAGCGGTACTCCAGGGTTACCAGCCCACAGACGAACCTCAGCATAGGAGTCAGCATGCCCATTGCAACCCCAGAGATCTACTCCGAGATGATCGACCGCGCAAAGGCGGGCGGCTTCGCATTCCCGGCCGTGAACGTGACGTCCTCGCAGACGTTGAACGCCGCTCTCCGCGGCTTCGCCGAGGCTGAGTCCGACGGCATCGTCCAGGTCTCCACCGGCGGCGCAGCGTACTGGTCCGGCGCGTCCACCAAGGACATGGTTGCCGGTTCGCTGGGCTTCGCGGCCTTCGCCCGCGAAGTGGCGAAGAGCTACAACGTCAACATCGCGCTGCACACCGACCACTGCCCGAAGGACAAGCTGGACGGTTTTGTCCTGCCCCTGCTTGCGGCGTCCGAGGCTGAGGTCAAGGCCGGCCGCAACCCGCTGTTCAACTCCCACATGTGGGACGGCTCCGCCGAGACCCTGCAGGAGAACCTGCGCATCGCCCGTGAACTGCTGGAGCGCACCGCTGCCGCCAAGATGATCCTCGAGGTGGAGATCGGCACCGTGGGCGGCGAAGAGGACGGGGTTGAGAACGAGATCAACGAGAAGCTCTACACCACCGTTGAAGACGCCCTGGCCACCGTCGAGGCGCTGGGCGCCGGCGAGAACGGCCGCTACATCACCGCACTGACGTTCGGCAACGTCCACGGCGTCTACAAGCCCGGCGGCGTCAAGCTGCGCCCGGAGATCCTCAAGGACATCCAGGCCCAGGTGGGCGCCAGGATCGGCAAGGACAGCCCGTTCGACCTCGTCTTCCACGGCGGTTCCGGCTCCTCGGACCAGGAAATCGCCGACGCCGTCTCCTACGGCACCATCAAGATGAACATCGACACCGACACCCAGTACGCCTACACGCGTCCCGTGGCGGACCACATGTTCAAGAACTACGACGGCGTCCTGAAGGTCGACGGCGAAGTGGGCAACAAGAAGACCTACGATCCCCGCGTCTGGGGCGCAGCCGCCGAAGCAGGACTGGCGGCCCGCGTTGTGGAAGCCACCAAGCAGCTCGGTTCCGCCGGAAAGACCTTCTAGGAATGTCCGACGAGTTCCGCAGGAACCTGATGGGCCCGGAGCCCACGCTCCTGCCCGCCGAGACGGAGGTTTACGAGCAGCTGGAAGCGGGCCGGGAAGCACTGGACCTCGTGGAGAAGCACCCCACATCTTCGCTGCTGTGGGCCGTGCTTGCCGAAGAGGCGTGGGCAGAGGGACGCACCATCGATTCCTACGCCTACTCGCGGGTCGGATACCACCGCGGCCTGGACTCGCTGCGCCGCAACGGCTGGCGCGGTGTGGGTCCGATCCCGTGGGAGCACGAGCCCAACCGCGGCTTCCTGCGGGCGCTGTACTCGCTCGGCCGCGCCTCGGCTGCGATTGGCGAAGCGGAAGAGCCGGCACGGATCGAGAAGTTCCTCAATGATTCCGACCCTGCGGCCAAGGCAGCCATCGAAGCTTCCTAGCAACAGCAACGCGGGGTCACTTAACGCCCTTTCCGGGACTCGGAGACGGCGTTTAGTGACCCCGCGTTGGTTTAACGAACGACGGCGGGCGGTCACCTTTTTCGCGAAAGGTGACCGCCCGCCGTCGTAAGCGGTGATTCTGGTGGTATGGGCCCACGTCCCCAGGGTTCCCTGGCCGAGCTTGCGAGGTTAGGGGGCGGATGGGGACTTCTGCAGCCCTGTCCGCGCCATCGCGTCCGCATAGGCGACCCGCATGTCCTCGAGGTATTCCTCCTGGCGGGCAGGTGAACCGGCGAAGGCACGGCCGCTGAGGGAGCGCACCTTGTACGTCTTCAGGCCACGGCGCCAGAGCAGCGGGACTTCGGTCTTCAGGAGCAGGTTGGCCAGGCGGTTGGCTTCAGTGCCGTGGGCAACGATGACCGAGGCGCGGGGAACCACCGCCAGAAACTTGAGCAGCGGCTTGAGGCCTGCCGAGATCTGGTCCGGGGTGAATTTGCCGTTTGCCTCGCCGGGGATGTGCCAGGGGTGGACATTCCACGGCATCACGAACTCGGGACGCAGGCCCAGCTTCCACTGGATACCCAGCATCCGGGTGGCGGCGTCGTCGTCCCCGGGTGTGATGAAGCCTGACTTGTCTGCCTCCCCGATGTTCGAGTACAGGCTGATGATGCGGCACTCGTCCACATCGTGCATGGGATCGACGTAGGGCACCATAGTGCCGGGCTTGGCGTCCTGCAGGGAATCGCACAGTTCGTTAACGGCAGCAACGTTGGGTTCGTAGCGGCGGCTCAGGAGTTGCTCATGGAAGGATTCGGGTGCCAGGGCTGTCATGAAGTGCTTGATCTCCTGCGGGGATTGATGGTGCTTCCGCCGGTGGAAATGGGCGCACGGCGGCATGGCTCATCAACGGCGGTTATTTGGGGTGGGCCGATTCCTGGTCGGCCTTTGCCAGTTTAGCAAGCCCCGCCAAACGAAACGCCGGTCGCCCGGACCCAAAACGCATGGACAGGTCGCCGGAGCCGCTGGGGACGGCTTCAGGCGCGTATCTTTCAGAACGTAATAACTGCCTGCAGGATCCAGTCACATCCATTGACAGGATTAATCCAGCTTGGTTGGCTTTTGTCACAGCCCGTGATGGGGGACATGGCGGGCTGGTCGCACCCAATTGCACCGGAAGAGGTACAGCACCGTGAGAAATACCCTGGCAACCTTCAGGACCCTGGCAGTATCGGGGGCCCTGGCCCTTGCAGCAATAGCTGCGCCCGCACCCGCGCTCGCCGTCGGCGAAGGCCCCAACTATGACGGCAACGGCCAGATCACCACATCGAAGCTTGCCACCTATGACCAGATGGTCTCGTTCCTCAAGGACCAGGACGCCCGCCAGTCGGCCATGGAGCTTGAAGTCATCGGCCAAACGGTGAAGGGCCGGGACATCCACCTGGTCAAGTACATTTCAGACCCGGCCAAGCCCACCATCCTCTACCTGACGCAGCAGCACGGCAACGAGCAGCTCACCACCGAAGGTGCGCTGGAATTCGTCAAGCACCTTGGCACCGGCAAATCGCAGGATGTCCTGGACGGGGTGAATATCCTCATCGTGCCCATGCTTAATGCGGACGGCGCCATGGGCGATGTGAACTTCCCGCTGGACGACTACCTGGCCAAGGGCGGCCGGAACATGACCCGCTACAACGCGGAGGAGGTTGACCTCAACCGCGACCACGTGGCCAAAATCCAACCCGAGACCCAGGCGCTCCACAACAACGTGATGCGCAAGTACAACGTGGACTACATGATCGACCTGCACCACCAGGGCACCCGCAGCCAGCGTGACGGTGAACTGGTGTCCGGCTCCATCCTGTACCCCACCACCCCCAACGCCGATCCCGCAGTGGTGGAAAAGTCCAAGCAGCTGGGCGCCGTGGTGTTCCACAACGTTGACTCCACGGGCTGGGGCCACCTGGGCAAGTACTTGGGCGGCAGCGCCGAAACCATCAGCCGCAATGGCATCGCAGTGGAATACGGCATCGCAACGCTCCTGTTCGAGATGCGCGGCATGTCCGACCACTACCTGGACGGCTACGCCCTGGGGCTCCGGAGCAACGGCTACCTGATCAAGCAGACGGTGACCACGCTGACCGCCACCGCCGCTGCCATTGCTGACGGTTCAATTGCCGACGCCGACACCTCCTTCTGGGACAGCCTCGCCACCCAGACCTCCCGCCCGGGAGAGGAAGCCGACGACGAGTAGCAGCCCGCGCTGACAGTGCGCCGCGGTCCTCCCTGCGGGAGCCCTTTACCCTGCAGGAAGGACCGCGGCGGCCAACGAGTGGACAAAGTCCCTCATCGGCTAAACTTGGGTGGTAAGAGCCCCGGAACTCTTGCGTCGTTGCGCCGCCCCGCGGACCAGCGAAGGCCGGTACGTTCGGGGCATTCTCATGAACGGCGCTGCGCAGGACCGCCACTTGGTGGCTACCCGGGCAGCCCGAACGAATGGGGGAGGATCCCATGCCAGCAATTGTGATCGTAGGAGCCCAGTGGGGCGACGAAGGAAAAGGCAAGGCCACCGATCTCCTGGGCGGCCGTGTTGATTACGTCGTCAAGCCAAACGGCGGCAACAACGCCGGGCACACCGTCGTCGTAGGCGGTGAAAAGTACGAACTCAAGCTGTTGCCGGCAGGCATTCTCAGCCCCAACGCAGTCCCCATTATCGGTAACGGCTGCGTGGTCAACCTCGAGGCCCTTTTCCAGGAAATTGACGGCCTGCAGGCCCGCGGTGCGGACACCTCCAAGCTCCGCGTCTCGGCCAACGCCCACCTGGTGGCCCCGTACCACCAGGTGCTGGATAAGGTCACGGAACGTTTCCTCGGCAGCCGCGCCATTGGCACAACAGGCCGCGGCATTGGCCCGGCCTACATGGACAAGGTGGCCCGCCTGGGCATCCGCGTGCAGGACGTCTTCGACGAGTCCATCCTCCGCCAGAAGGTGGAAGGGTCGCTGCGCCAGAAGAACGAGCTCCTGGTCAAGGTTTACAACCGCCGCGGCGTGGTGGTGGACGAGATCGTGGAGTACTTCCTGTCCTTCGCCGAACGGCTCCGCCCGCTGGTCATCGACAGCACCCTGGTCCTGAACTCGGCTTTGGACGAGGGCAAGGTAGTCCTGATGGAAGGCGGCCAGGCGACCTTCCTGGACGTGGACCACGGGACGTACCCGTTCGTGACCTCCTCCAACCCCACGGCAGGAGGCGCCTCCGTTGGTTCGGGCATCGGGCCCACCCGCATCTCGCGCTCCATAGGCATCATCAAGGCGTACACCACCCGCGTGGGCGCCGGCCCGTTCCCCACGGAACTCTTTGACGAGATGGGCATGTACCTGCAGAAGACAGGCGGCGAGTTCGGTGTCAACACCGGCCGACCCCGCCGCTGCGGTTGGTACGACGCCGTCCTGGCCCGCCACGCCTCCCGCGTCAACGGCTTCACGGACTACTTCGTCACCAAGCTGGACGTGCTCACAGGCATCGAGCAGATCCCTGTGTGCGTGGCCTATGACGTGGACGGCGTCAGGCACGATGAAATGCCCATGACGCAGACCGAATTCCACCACGCCAAGCCCATCTTCGAGTACTTCGAGGGCTGGACCGAGGACATCACCACCGCCCGTACCCTGGCAGACCTGCCGGAAAACGCACGCAATTACGTGCTTGCGCTTGAGAAGCTGTCCGGCACGCGCTTCTCCGCAATCGGCGTGGGGCCGGACCGGGACCAGACCATCGTAGTGAACGACCTCATCAACGACTGACCGGGCAGGAATTGCGACGGCGGCGGGCCACCTTTCCGAGGGGGTCCGCCGCTTGCGTTTGCCAGGGCCGCCGGGGCGTGGATCAATTTACACAGGATTAACGCGGTTGGCCTTGTGGGGCCGAAGGCGCGCCCGCGAGACTCGTCTGTACACCGTGTGACCCGAGGAAGGATTGTCATGGCCGGAAAGTTCGAAGCGTTCGTTGACTCTGACGCGTATTTCAGGTTCCGGCTCTTGGCACCTGACGGCGCAGTGGTGGCTGTCTCCGGACCATACGAGGACAAGCATGCCCTCGCGGCCGGCATCGCCGCGGTCCGCGAATGTGCAGGGACCGGGCTGGTCACCGATCTCTGCCCCGCCGGCGTGGCCGTGCGCCAGGCCGCGGCTGACGTGCGGGTCCGGGTACCAGTGCCCGCCGGGGTGGACTGTGATGGCCCGCGCGTCCCGGCAGGAGTGCACACCTTTGTCCTCGCCAAAGGGCCTCGGCGGCAGGGAACCAGGCCACGCTGGAGTGCCGCGGCAGCCCGCTGATTCCCTGGAAAAAGGATCTTCAAAGTTTTTTCCCCACACGCGTAACCCTTGGCGTGCCTGCAGCGATTACCCATATGTAGCGCCGGTCTGGAACTTGTCCCCCATCACGTTCCAGACCGGCTCTTCCACTTTCCGAGGGCAGGGGCAGCTGCCGCATGGGACCGGCGGGATGCGCGTGGCGGTCCCGGACGGTGATTACCCTGGGGGTAAAGTTGTGCCGGGAAACCGGCCTTACACAGGCCGGACAGCTTCTCCGTTCAAACGAACCCCCTTTTGACTGAAAGCACTACGTCCGTGAGTGATGCCCTGACAGACGAGGACCTGCGGGACGGGCCCGTCGGGGCAGCCGGCTTCAGCCTTGTCTATCGGACGTATGCATCACAGGTTCTGGGCTACCTGACAGCCCGGGGTGTCGAGGATCCGGAGGCGGCCATGCAGGAAGTGTTCCTTTCCATCCTGCCGCGCCTTGACTCTGTCCACGGGGGAGCCGCAGGACTTCGTACATTCATCTTTTCGGTGGCCCACGCCAGGATGGTGGACGACCACCGGCGCCAAAGCCGCATGCCCGCCAAACTGCCGTTTGAGCCGGAACTGGACCAGCGGCAAGATTCGTCGGCTGAATCAGAGGCCCTTGAGCGTATTTCGCCGCAGGAAGTCCTTGGTCTGCTTGACTCTTTGCCGCACGACCAGCGCGAGGTACTGGCCCTCCGCCTCGTGGCCGGACTCACCGTGGAGCAGGCAGCGGACGCCATGGGCAAGAGTGAGGGCTCCGTGAAGCAGCTCCAGCGCCGGGCACTCCTCAAGCTCCGGGACCTTGCGGAAGTGAAGGAGTACCTGAAGCCGTGACACCACAAGCACACCACCTGTCCGCCATTGCGGAGGAGATGCTCCTCGATGCAGGCCTGGCACAGGACGCGGAACTTCGCCGCGCACTCCTCGCCGTGGGCCGGCTGGCAGAGCTGCCTGTGCCGGTTCCTTCGGGACGGCTGGCAGCGTTGCTGGGCGAGCCCGTCGATGCGGCACCGGAAAGTGTCCCCGCTCAACGCGGCGAAGACACCAGGAACGTCCCGGGCGACGAGCTCGGCAGGCGCCGCCGGCTCCGTTCACACCGTCCCACGGTCGTGGGCTTGGCGCTCGTGGCTGGAATGGGCATGGGTGTGGGTACTGTTGCGGCCAGCCCGACCGGTTCCGCCCCGGCCGGCAGCCTCTCGATACAGCAGATGCTTGAGGACTGGGCGCCCTCCTGGACCATCGGCACGCCCCAGGCCACCGCCCCAGGGTTCCTTCAGCAGGCCAATGACGACGACGGTAGCGGCATCCCGCCGCAGCAGGACGCCGGGCTGGCCGGCAGTGAAGCCCCCGTTGCCGGGGATTCTCCGTTCGCCCTGCAATCGCAGCCATCCAGGCAGGCTTCCTTGCCGCAATCGCCCGGGCAGGTCCGGAACGGTGCGGGGGGACCTTCCGGTGTTACCGGACAGGGCGGGGCGAAGGAGCCGGGGAAGAATGACGGGGCGGCCGCGCAAAACGGCGGGTCCAAAGCTGCTTCCCCGGACAGGGCGGACCAGGGGACCGGCCCGGGCAACGCACCTGATGCAGGCGAAGGAGAATCAGGGTACGGGGTTGGCCCGGCTTCCGGCATCCTTGCGGAAGCCGGGGAGCTGGCAGGAGTGAAGGGCAACGCTGATTCCAAGGTCGCAAAGGTCATGCCGGGGGCCAAGTGGCTGGAAAAGTTCGTCCGCTAAGCGGTCCCTGGCTGGCGGGGTGCTGGCCGTGCCGCCTGGTTCTCCGCGTAGGCTGGGCGCATGGGCCATACTAACGATCCCGCAGTCATTGAACGCCTGATGCGCACCAAAGGGCGCTGGGCCGTCGTTGGCCTCAGCACCAACGAGTGGCGGGCAGCCTTCGATACCTCGCTGTTCATCAGGGACCGCCTGGGCATGGAAATCATCCCGGTCAACCTCCCCGGGGACCCCGTCCACGGCAAAACCGGGTACCGCAGCCTCCTGGACATTCCGCCTTCAAAGCAGCCCATCGACGTCGTCGACTGCTTTGTCAACTCCCAAAAAGTGGGGGCCGTAGTGGACCAGGCGATTGCAGTGGGAGCAAAAGCGGTGTGGATGCAGCTGGGCGTCATCGACGAGGCTGCGGCGGAGCGGGCCAAGGCGGCGGGACTGGACGTCGTGATGGACAGCTGCCCGGCCCAGCAGGCCTGGAAGTTCAACCTCTGACACGCAGGGACTTCAGCGCTTCAAGAACTCCGGATAGTGCCGCTCGGTGACGTCCGGGTGCGCGCGCATCCTGCCCTTGAGCATGTTGAGGCCGAATGACGAAAGCAGGGGGTTGGCCGGATCATCGGTGATTCCCCTCGCCGCCGCCTTCAGCTCTGGTGGCAGCGGGACAGGATCGATTACGGCATCAAGCCTTGGCGACCAGAAAAATGGAACAGAATAGCGGTCCACCCCTGGTGGAGGGGCCTGAACGCGATGGATGGTGGCCGCCAAATACCCTTCCGTGGCCACTTCCAGCATCTCGCCAAGGTTCACCACCAACGCTTCGGGAATCGGCTCCACAGGAACCCATTCGCTGGCTCCGGGCGGCAGGACCTCCAATCCGCCCACGCTGTCCTGGAGCAGCAGGGTCACGAATCCGTAGTCGGCATGCGAGCCCACGCCCTGGTCGCCAGCGGCCTCCACCACTCCTCCCACATAGTGCACCAGCTTGCCCATCCAGGCCGGCGACCCCTGGAACGGCTCGTCGAAGTAGTCCTCCGGAAGCTGCAGGGAAACTGCGATGGCCCTGAGCAGTTCCATGCCCACGCGGGACATCAATTCCGCCCACTCCATGGCGGCGGGCCGCAGTTCGGGAAAGGACTCGTCTGGCCAGAGGTTGGGGCCCTGCAGCAGCCAGAACGGCTGGTCCTCCGGATAATCGGCTACCGGCGTCCGTTCGGGTGAATAGTCGATCTGCTCCCGGGCGTCAGCCCTTCCCTGGGTCACCTCGGTGCCCATCCGGGTGTAGCCGCGGAAGTGTGGCGAAAGCCGGTTGTCCAGCTTCATGCGTTCTTCCAGGGGCAAGTCGAAGAAGCGCCTGATGACGTCCAGGAGGTGTTCAGCCTGTCCGCTGGCCGCACCGTAGCCGGTGACCTGGAAGAAGCCCACGTTATGGGTGGCGTAACGCAGCTGCTCGATAAAGTCCGGGTGGAATGACCCGTCGGCCTGCCGCGCCGTAGCCAGGTCAAGAACAGGTATGGCCCCCTGATCGTGTGACATCTTCGCAGACTAGCACCGGACGCGATGGCTTTGTAGGCTTCCAGCATGGACCCGGACGCCCTGAGGAAAATCTGCCTATCCTTCCCCGGCGCGTACGAGGATTATCCGTTCGGGCCTGAAACCGCTGTCTTCAAAGTCCGTGCCGAGGCTGCCGGCGGCGGCCGGAATGGGGGCAAGGTTTTCGCGCTCTCCTCAATGAACACAAAGGACGGGTACGTGAACCTCAAGTGCGAGCCGGGCCTGGCCGTTCAGCTCCGCGCCGCCCACCCTGAAATCACCGGAGCCTGGCACATGAACAAGGCCCATTGGAACGGTGTGAAGCTGGACGGAGCATTGCCGGTAGGCATGATCAGGGACATGGTGGAGGACTCCTATGACCTGGTGGTGGCAGGCCTCACCAGGAAGCAGCAGGAGCAGCTGGGCTGGACCCGCCTGGGCGGCGCACGTGGGCAGTAAGGGCGGGGCGGCCGGAGCACTCAACTACCCCGGCATCGGCGGCACGGAGCAGGGCACGGCACCTGCGGGCTACTCCACCGTGCTGAAGGAGGTCCGGGTGGGTACGGGACTTGCCGTGTACCGACGGATTGCTGACGGCACCCTGAGTTGGGAGCTGCAGCGGAGGGCAGGGCTCCGCGTCCGCGCCGATTCCCCCGTGGCGGTGCCCGGGGCGCGGGTGGTGAGCGGCTTCGGGGCCGGGCCCTTCCGGCTGAACGCGCCATGCCAGGTGGTGTGGGTCCGGGAAGCGGCCGGGGAGGACATGCCGCAGTCAGCAGGATTCGGATACGGAACGCTGCCCGGGCACCCGGCAAGGGGCGAGGAATCCTTCGAGGTGGAAATCAGCGCTCGCGGGGAGGTGTTTTTGCGGATCCGGGCCTTCAGCAGGCCAGCAAACTGGTTCTACGCGGCCGGCGGCATTGTCACGCGTGCGGCGCAACGCTATGTCACCTCCCGGTACATTGAAGGGGCACGCACTCTCGCCGCGGAAGGAACATCCACGTGATCTTCATTGTCGTCAAGTTCAAGGTCAAGCCTGAATGGTCCGGGCGCTGGCTCGACCTGGTTTCCGACTTTACCCAAGCCACCAGGGAGGAGCCGGGCAACCTCTGGTTCGACTGGTCCCGCAGCGTGGACGACCCCAACGAGTTCGTCCTGGTGGAGGCCTTCAAGGACGACGCCGCCGGAGACCACGTCAACAGCCCGCACTTCAAGCAGGCTATGGCGGACATGCCCCAGGCGCTCGCCGAAACGCCCCGGATCATCAGCCGCCAGCTCGACGGTGCCGGCTGGGACCAGATGGGCGAGCTCGCCATCTGACCCCATCGATTGCTCCGTACCTGCCGTTCTGGCACTCCTAAGCGGCAATTACGGAGCACTCGATAGCATGAAGGCATGTGGATCGGCTGGATCGAATTCGATATCCTCCTCGGCGACGTCCAGAGCCTGAAGGAAAAACGCTCCGTGATCAGGCCGCTGCTAGCCGAGGTCAGGAGGCGTTTCGACGTCTCGGTTGCCGAGGTGGGTGATCACGACCAGTACCGGCGCTCGCAGGTGGGCGCAGGGCTGGTGGCAGCCGACCGCGCCCACCTCATTGAGGTGCTGGACGCGGTCGAACGCTTTGTGGCAGCCCGGCCTGAATTGGAACTGCTCAGTGCCCGGCAGCGTGACCACCACAGCGAGGACTAACCCCGTCGACTGCTGAGTACTTGTCGTTTTCACGCGCGAAAACGACAAGTACGGATCAATCGATGAGAGGTGTGGATAACTTCTGCGGCCTTTCCCCGATTCTGGTCTCATGGACCGATGAAGACGCCCCGCCCGTTGCCGGACGAACTCCGGACCGGCCCCTTCACCCTTGCAGATGCGGCGCTCGCAGGAGTATCCCCACGGCGCTGGCGTCACGCGTCGTTGGTCCGTCGTGGCAGGGGCATCCGCATGGAACGCACGCCGGCGGCGCTCCCCTTGAGTGCCAGGGTGCGGCCCTTCATTGAGGTCAATGTGCGATGTGCCGCCTCGCACCTCACTGCGGCGGAGCTCCTGGTCCTGCCGCGGCGCCAGCAGAAAGGAAATCCGGAAATGTTCCATGTCATCAGGCCGGAGGGTGCGGCCCACCTTAACAGGCCGCATGTCATCGTGCACAGAATGAAGCTTTACAGCGACGAGGTGACGGTGGTCGATGGAATTCCCGTGACCACTCCGGAGCGCACCTGGCTGGACATGGCGGAGATGCTGACGGTGGACGAACTCGTGGTGATGGGGGACAGCTGCGTGCGGGTGCCCAGGCTGGAGCTCGAGGGCCGGGACATGCCGTTGTGTTCCATCGGCGATCTTCAGCGGATGATCAACCGGCACAAAGGCAAACGGGGACTCCGGAAAGCCAAGGAAGCCGTCAAGCTGGTTCGCGTTGGCTCCGACTCACCTCAGGAGACACTGCTTCGGCTGGCCGTAGCACGGGCCGGGCTGCCTGAACCCGAGCTGAACGTTCCCATCATCTCGGAGGACGGCATGAGGCACCACGAGCCGGATCTCTCCTACCGGAAGTACCGGATCGGGATCGAATACGAGGGCGAACACCATGGCGAAGAGGGCCAGATTGTGCGGGACATCGATCGGTCCGAGCGCTACGCAGCCCTGGGCTGGACCGAGGTAAGGATCTCGAAGCGCCACATGTTCAACGATGCGAAACCTGCGGTCGCCAAAATCCGGACGGCCCTGGTCCAAGCCGGGTGGGGTAAGGGTCGTTAACAAACGATTGCTCCGTAACTGCCGTTCTGAGGGTTCAAAACGGCAGCTACGGAGCAATCGATGGGGTCAGCCGAAGTACTTCGGCAGGGTTCCCTCGTGGGCTTCACGGAGGGCGCCCAGGTTCAGGGACTCCACTCCGTTGATCTCCAGGGTGCCGCTGGCCGCATCCACCACGCCGATGCGCGTGTGGGCGAAGCCGCGGGCGGTGCACATGTCCGTGAACCGGACTTCCTCCGAACGCGGGACGCCCACAACAGCGCGGCCCTGGGACTCGGAGAAGAGGGCCGTGAACAGGTCTACGCCGTCGCGGTCCAGGACATCCTGCAGCGCAATCCGGGCACCCACGCCGTAGCGCAGCGAGGACTCCACCAAGGCTGCCGCAAGGCCGCCTTCGGAGAGGTCGTGCGCGGAGTCGATCATGCCGTCGCGGGAAGCGTTAATCAGGATCTCGCCCAGCGCACGCTCGGCCTCGAGGTCCACCTTCGGCGGCTGCCCGCCCAGGTGGCCGCGCATGTTGGCCCACTCGGAACCGTCCAGCTCGGCACCAGTGGTGCCCAGCAGGTAAATTGCCTGGCCGTCCTCACGCCAGCCCGACGGCGTGCGGCGCGCAACGTCGTCGAGCTTGCCCAGCACCGCCACCACCGGGGAGGGGTGGATGGGCGTGGTGCCCGTCTGGTTGTACAGGGAGACGTTGCCGCCGGTCACCGGGATGCCCAGCACCATGCAGGCATCGGACAGGCCGCGGATGGCCTCGGCGAGCTGCCACATGACGTCCGGGTCCTCGGGGGAGCCGAAGTTCAGGCAGTCACTGACGGCCATGGGCACGGCACCCGCGGTGGCCACGTTGCGGTAGGCCTCGGCCAGCGCCAGCTGGGCGCCATGGTACGGATCGAGGTAGGTGTAGCGGCCGTTGGCGTCGGTGGCCAGGGCCACGCCCAGGCCGGTTTCCTCATCCACGCGTACCACGCCGGCGTCGTCAGGGAAGGCCATGGCCGTGTTGCCGCCCACGTAGCGGTCGTACTGGTTGGTGATCCAGGACTTGGAGCACATGTTCGGCGATGCCACCAGCTCGGTGACGGCCTTTGCCAATTCAGCTGGGGCAGCGGGGCGGCCGGTGTCCTGGACAGATCCGGTGAAGGTGTCAGCCTGCACGCGGTCCTGCCACTCGGGGCGTGCGTACGGGCGGTCGTAGACCGGTCCGTCGTGTGCCACGGTGCGGGGATCGACGTCGACGATCACCTCGCCTTCCCAGGTGATGATGAGGCGGCCGGTATCGGTCACTTCGCCGAGCCAGGAGTACTCCACGGCCCACTTGTCCATCACGGCCTCGAACGCTTCCACGTTCTCCGGGGTCACCACGGCCATCATCCGTTCCTGGGACTCGGACATCAGGATCTCGCCGGGGGTCAGGGTGGGGTCGCGGAGCAGGACGGAGGTCAGCTCAACCTGCATGCCTCCGTCGCCGTTGGAGGCCAGCTCCGACGTGGCGCAGGAGATGCCGGCCGCGCCGAGGTCCTGGATGCCTTCAACGAGGGAGCCCTTGAACAGTTCAAGGCAGCACTCGATGAGGACCTTCTCGGCGAACGGGTCGCCCACCTGGACGGCGGGACGCTTGGAGGGCTTGGTGTCGTCGAAGGACTCGGAGGCCAGCACGGAGGCACCGCCGATGCCGTCGCCGCCGGTGCGCGCACCGAACAGGACCACCTTGTTGCCCTTGCCGGAGGCGTTGGCCAGGCGGATGTCCTCGTGCCGCATCACGCCGACAGCCAGGGCATTGACCAGCGGGTTGCCCTGGTACACGGAGTCAAACACCATTTCGCCGCCGATGTTCGGCAGGCCCAGCGAGTTGCCGTAGCCGCCGATGCCGGCAACCGCGCCGTGCATGACGCGGGCGGTGTCCGGGTGGTCGATGGCGCCGAAGCGCAGGGGGTCCATCACGGCAACGGGGCGGGCGCCCATGGAGATGATGTCGCGGACAATGCCGCCGATGCCGGTAGCGGCACCCTGGTAGGGCTCAACGAACGACGGCGAGTTGTGCGACTCGATCTTGAAGGTCACGGCCCAGCCGTCCCCCAGGTTGGTCACACCGGCGTTTTCGCCGATGCCCACCAGCATGTCCTTCTTCATTTCCTCGGTGACCTTCTGGCCGAACTGGCGCAGGTGGTTCTTGGAGGACTTGTAGGAGCAGTGCTCGCTCCACATGACGGAGTACATGGCAAGCTCGGCGCCGGTGGGGCGGCGGCCAAGCACCTTGACGATCTCGTCGAACTCGTTCCGCTTCAGGCCCAGTTCCGCCCAGGGCAGTTCCGTGTCCGGGGTCTTGGCAGCATGTTCAACGGTGTCGATGTTGAACTTCTTGGTGGTTTCCGTGGTCACTTGTCGCCTCCCACAATCTTGTTCAGGACGGAGGTGAAGAAGCCCAGGCCGTCGGTGTCGGACCCGCCGATGCCATCGAGGGATTCGGGACCGAAGCCAACTTCCACGGCGTGCTCGGGGTGCGGCATGAGCCCCACCACGTTGCCGGCTGCGTTGGAAATGCCGGCGATGTCCCGGCGGGAGCCGTTCGGGTTGAAGCCCACGTAGCGGAAGACGACGCGGCCCTCCGCCTCAAGGGCGTCCAGGGTCTTTTCGTCCGCGATGTACTGGCCGTCCTGGTTCTTCAGCGGGACGGTGATTTCCTGGCCGGCTTCGTAGTCCAGGGTCCAGGCCGTGTTGCTGTTCTCGACGCGCAGCACCTGGTCGCGGCAGAGGAACTTCAGGTGGTCGTTCTTGATCATCGAGCCGGGCAGCAGGTGTGACTCGGTGAGGATCTGGAAGCCGTTGCAGATGCCAAGGACAGGCAGCCTGGCATCGGAATTGGCGGCGTCGATGATTTTGGACATCAACGGTGCGAAGCGGGCAATGGCGCCGGCACGCAGGTAGTCGCCGTAGGAAAAGCCGCCGGGGATGACCACGGCGTCCACGTCGCCAAGCCGGCTGTCACCGTGCCAAAGTTCGACGGCGGTGCCGCCGGCAAGGCGCACGGCGCGGGCGGCGTCCCGGTCGTCGAGGGTGCCGGGGAAGGTAACGATGCCGATGCGGGCACCGGCGAGGCGCGGCTCCGCCGCGGCAGCGACGGCTTCGCCGATCAGGGGGAGTTCAGTCATGTCAGGCCTCGACGACTTCGACGTTGACGACGTCCTCGATCACGGGGTTGGACAGGAGGGTCTCCGCGGCATCGCGTGCCTGGGCCAGGATTTCCTCGGTCACCTCGCCGTCGACGGTCAGTTCGAACCGCTTGCCCTGGCGGACAGAGCTGAAGCTGGTGAAGCCCAGGCGGGGGAGAGCGCCGACGATCGCCTTCCCCTGCGGGTCCAGAATCTCGGGCTTGGGCATGACGTCAACAACGATCCGGGGCATCCGGTAACTCCTGTGCGTGAGCTTGGGTAAGGGCGCAGCGGAGTGGTGCCGTCTCACGCCGTACCGGGGTGTCTGGGACAGGTTGTGCCAGGCACGGTTCCTTATACCTTGTGGACGGGCGCTCCGCGAGCTTGCTAGCCCATTCTACCGGCCGGAGCGCCCCACCCTGTAAACGGCTGCCTGGCGGCGGCCGGCGGTATGGGGCCAAGGCGGAAACAGGGCCAGGGCGGGGGTTCTGGAGTTGCGCGTCCTGCGTCACTAGGATTGCTGGATGGCTGAAAATTCGAAATCCGTGCTGTTGCCCATGGTCGCAGCAGCAGTGTTTGCAGGACTGGGCAGGATGGTGTTCCAAAAGATCAAAGCCGACCGTTTCGCCCGGGAGAACAGGGTGGCGGGGCCGGTGGATGAGAAGACCAGGCAGTGGATCAGCGAGGTGGTCCGCACACCCCGCCAGTAGCGGGAGCGCTTGCCATCTGAGGGTTTGTAAGGACGTCCTGCGGGGCGTCCTTTTTTGGTGCTCCGCCGCAGTCTCCCGCTCCCATGTGACTGGCGAAAATATTGGTTTTGTGTCCTATGTCATATTCAGCTATCACTCTGTACTCTTTGAGTCGACTGGTCTCATGGAATGACAAGATCTGTAATTCCATGCGCAAAGTCAGTCGTTTCGGGCCGCCAACCGTGGCTGGGCCGGTACATCGTGAAAGGTTTGCTCGTGAGATCTACTGGAAAGAGCCCCATGCGGGGCGGGGGATTCCGGAAGGCAGCGGCGCTTGCCGTGGGCTTGCCGCTTCTCCTCACCTCGATGGCCATCAGTCCCGCCACCGCGGCGCCTGCCGGGCTGGATCAGGCAGTCGCTGCCATGGAAACTGCACCTGCCGAATTCAAAGACGGCCGCTACATCGTGGTCCTGGCGGAAGCAGCGGCCGCCGCTTACGAGGGCGGCACCCCCGGGCTTGGCGCAACCAAGCCCGACAACGGGCGGAAGCTGGACGCCGGCAGCGCCAGCTACAGGGCCTATGACGCACACCTGCGCCGGCAGCAGCGGGAGGTGGCAGCAAGCCAGGGGGTGACCCCGGGAAAGCAGTACACGGCCGCGCTGAACGGCTTCACTGCCGAGCTGACAGCCGCCCAGGCCATGGAACTTTCCAAGGATGAGCGCGTCATGGTGGTTGCACCCGACGCGGAGAACGCTCCCGACTACACCACCACGGATTTCCTTAAGCTGACCGGCCCGGACGGGGTCTGGGCCAAGCAGTTCGGCGGCGAAGCGAATGCCGGCAAGGGCATGGTGGTTGGCGTCATCGACTCGGGCTACGCACCGGACAACCCGTTCCTCCAGGGCGAACCGGTACAGCCCCTTAGCGGCCCGGCCCAGGTGGGCGTGCCCTACCGCACCGCGGAAGGCCGGATCGCCATGCTCAAAGCTGACGGCACCACCTTCGAGGGCGAATGCCAAAAAGGCCAGGGCACGGGAGCGGCGTTCGACGGCTCCCTGTGCAACTCCAAGGTTGTTGGCGCAAGGTACTTCGCCGATTCGTTCCTGCAATACGTAGCCCCGCAGAACCGGGCCCCGGAGGAACTCATCTCCCCGGTCGACGTCGGAAGCCACGGAACCCACACGGCCACTACCGCCGCAGGCGACGCGAATGTGGAGCAGGTGATCGACGGCGCAAACTTCGGCAGGAGCTCCGGCGTTGCCCCCGCCGCGAAGGTCTCGGTATACAAAGTCTGCTGGGAGGACACCAACCCGAACACCGGCGGCTGCTACTCCTCCGCCTCGGTGGAGGCGGTGGAGGCCGCAATCAAAGACGGCGTGGATGTCCTGAACTACTCCATCTCCGGCAACAACAACACCACCACCGATCCCGTAGCCCTTGCGTTCCTGAATGCCGCCTCTGCAGGCGTCTTTGTGTCCGCTTCAGCCGGCAACTCCGGGCCCGCAGCGTCCACCGTCAACCACTCCTCACCGTGGCTGACCACGGTTGCCGCGTCCACGTTCCCCAGTGACCTGCTGGGCACCGTCAAGGTCTCGGACGGCTCGCTCTACCGCGGAGCTTCGATCATGAAGTCCGAGGTGGCAGACAGGCCGGTTGTCGTCGCCTCGGCTGCGGCAGCAGCCGGAGCCACCAATCCCAACCTCTGCGCCCCGGGCTCCCTCGACCCGGCGAAGGTTGCGGGCAAGGTGGTGGTCTGCGACCGCGGCGTGGTGGACCGGACGGCCAAGAGCCAGGAAGTCCAGGACAAGGGCGGCGTTGGCATGATTTTGGTGAACCTCACCAGCAGCTCCGAGGACGCGGACAACCATGTGCTGCCCACAGTGCACGTCAACGCACCCAAGAGCCTGGACCTGAAGTCGAAGCTGGAGGCGAACCCCGCACTCACAGCCAGCCTGGTCAAAGGCGACCTCACGGGCCTGCCGCCCGCACCTGCGCCCCAGATCGCCGGTTTCTCCTCCCGCGGACCTACCCTTGCCGCCGGCGGCGACCTGCTGAAGCCGGACATCGCGGCTCCCGGTGTGAACGTCCTTGCCGGCGTCTCCACCATCGGCAACAACGGTGACCAGTTCGGCTTTATGTCCGGAACCTCCATGGCTGCGCCGCACATCGCCGGCTTCGGCGCCCTGGTGCTCGGCAAGCAGCCCAAGTGGACGCCCGCGATGGTCAAGTCTGCCATGATGACCACGGCTTACCCGCTGGTGAACGCCGACGGCACGCCCAATACGGATCCGTTCCAGGGCGGCGCAGGCCACATCGACTCCACCCGGGTCCTGGATCCGGGCCTGGTCTACAACTCAGGCATCAAGGACTGGCTCGGCTTCCTCAACGGCCAGGGCGTGGACACCGGGGCTGCGCAGGCCGGCTCCATTGCGGCCCGCGACCTGAACGTTCCGTCGATCGCACTCGGCAGCCTGGTGGGGGAAGTGCAGGTCAAGCGACAGCTCACTGCCTTGGTTCCCGGAATCTACCGTCCGGAAGTCAACATGCCGGGATTCAATGTCAAGGTGGAGCCGAACGCACTGAACTTCGCCAAGGCCGGCCAGACCCGCGAGGTCACGCTGACCATCCGGAACGTCAGCGCTCCGGTGGGCAAGTTCAGCACCGGCACCCTGGCCTGGAAGGGCCCGCGGACTGTGAGCTCTCCCATCGCAATCCGGCCCGTTGATGCGCAGATCGCCCCGTCCTTCTCCTTCAGCTCCGCTTCCGGCAGCGGGAGCGGCACGATGGAACTGGTGTCCGGTTCGGACAGCCCGATCAACGTAGGGGTGGAGGGGCTGGCTCCGCTGAGCCAAACGGCCATTACCAAGACTCCCGGCGCGTACGCGCCCCGGAACGACGCCCACAACGCGCTGCTTCAGGTGGCAGTTCCGCAGGGAGCCTCGTTCGCCCGCCTGGGCGTCCAGGCGCAGTCGGACGACGTCGACTGGGACATGGTGGTGTACGCCCCCAATGCTTCGGGCGGCCTGACTGCCACCCAGGTGGCGACCGCCGCTGCCAGCGAATTCCTGAACCTGGAATCCCCCCGGGCCGGGACTTACTACATTGCGGTCAACCTCTACTCCACGCCGGACAACGGCGCGGCTAGCGCGTCCGTGCAGGCGGTCACCTTCGCAGGGGACGCCGGCAACCTCACGGTGGACCCGAATCCGATCGTGGCCCCCAATGGCACCGCCACCTCTGCCACGGTTTCCTGGACCGGCCTGTCCGAAGGTGCCTACGTTTCGCGGCTCAGCCTGGGCGGGAACGGCATCAGGACGTGGGTTAACGTCCAGGTGGGAGCCGCGCCGGTTGCCCCCGCCGGGGCTCCGCAGGTAGCGCTCGCGGACGCAGTACCCGCGTCCTAGCAGCCTGATGTCCTGGAGGAAAAGCAGGATCCCGGGCGGCTAAACCGCCCGGGATCCGGCTTTTTGCCTGGAGAACCGCCTGGCCGGGTGTCCTAGGTGCTGCCCCATGCTCCGCCGGCGCTGCCCAGCAGCGGTGCCATCGCTTTCCAGCGTGCGATTTCGCAGCCGTCCGTGCGCGCGAAAGTGGAATTAACCGGGCGGCCATGGAAGATTCCAGTGACCACGGCCATCTGCGGTCCGCCATACTGCTGGGTGCACAAGCGCGGTGGTCCGGGCTTGGGGAAGAAGATATCCTCACCGAACTTCTCCACGGCTGCGAGGGCGGCTTCGGGGTCCGGCAGCGTGCTTCCGGGCTGGGCACGTCCATCGTCGGCTATGAGCCGAAAAACCTGCTCGACGGCGGCCGGATCCTCCCTCAGCCTGACGGTGAGATCGATCATTCGGTCATGCCCGGGACGGTCGAGAGTGCGTCCAGTTCCATTGCCAGCCGCTCCCGGAGTGCTGCGGCCTCGGCGGCGAAGGAGCGCTGGTACTCCACGTAGGCCGCCTTCCCTTGGGGCGTCTCGATGGGAATCGCCGGATAGCCCCACTCCGCCAGGTCGTAGGGAGAAGCCTGCATGTCCATGGCGCGGATCCGCCAGGATAGCTCGAAGCAGTCCATCACCAGTTCGCTGGACAGGGCCGGCAGCAGCTTGTAGGCCCACTTGTACAGGTCCATGTTGGCGTGGAGGCAGCCGGGCTGTTCGTGGTGGCGCTGGCTGTTCCGGCTCGGCGCAAACTCATTCAGCGGCACGGCGTCCGGCGTATAAAAGCGGAATGCATCGAAGTGCGTGCAGCGGATCCTGTTGTCCTCCACCACCTTGTCGGTGCCGGCCGACCCCAGCCTCAGCTGGAGGTATTCATGGCGCAGGTCGAACTTGTCCTGGCGGTAGACCATCGCCCATTCGTGCAGGCCAAAGCAGCCGAACTGGGCCGGGCGTGCGGCGGTCCCCCGCAGGATGATGCGGGCAAAGGCCACGGCCTCGCTGCGGTCGGCAAGAAAAGCGTCGCGGTCAAAGGTGACCGCGGTGCTTCCTTCCGGCAGCCCCAGGAAGGCAAGCTCGCCGTCGTCGAGCATCCTGTAGTGCTTCCAGCCCGTCCGCGCGGCCGCTGCCCTGCCCGGCAGGACGTACCCTGCGCCGGGGTGCCAGCGCCGCAGCTGGCCGGGTTTCTGGGTGTAGTAGGTGAACAGGAAGTCCTCCACTGGATGCTTCCTGCCGGCGGACCTGCGGGCAAGGTAGGGGTCGGCGTAGCGGCCGACGCGCTGGTGGTGGGCTTCCTCGAGCGGCTGCCATACATCCGCCGCCAGAAGCTTAAGCTCCACCGGCGGCACCCAGGACATCCTTCGCAGCTTCCCAGGCGCTGATTTCGCAGCCGTTGGTGCGGGAGAATGCAGCGTCTACCGGCACGCCGTCCACAACGCCCGTCACGGTGGCTTTTTGCGGGCCGCCGTACTGTTGGGTGCAGGCCTGGTCCGTTGCCGGGGCGGAGGGGCTCACCAGCCCGGCGTTTTCCTTCAGCGCAGCGCACGCAGCATCAGCGGCCGGATGGACGCTTTCAGCAACAGGGACCCCTTCGGCGCAGACCAGGGTGTAGCTGATCTCCGGTTCGCCCTCGGCGGGAACGATGATGATGGCAAGTTCGGCGTTACCCTTGCCCGGTCCTGAGGGTGCCGCCGGAGATTCGGGAGCCGGGGCAGGGACGGAGGTCTCGGCGTCGGCAGACGGACTGCCGGACGGCTGCGGGGAACTGGTGGCGGAGGCTGTGGGAGGTGAGGATGGTCCGCCGGACGGGGTGCCGCCGCCTTGGCCCGGAGAGCAGGCCGCGAGCAGCGCCGCTGCCACGAGCAAGGCTGAGATCATGCTCGTGTGCGTCCTGCCTGGGGGTCGCCGCCTGCCCTTCATGCCCTTATTCTACTGCCGGTCCTGCATCTGGCTGGTGTTGGAGGTGGCCGCAATGAGGCCCATCATGGCCGCATGGAGTTCGCCGACCTGGTCCCTGCTCAGCCCCAGCCGTTCCATCATGGTCCCGGGAACGTTGAGCGCCTCCTGCCGGAGCGCGGCGCCTTCGTGGGTCAACTCGACGGCGAGGGCGCGCTCGTTGCCGTCTGCCCGCCGCCGCGTGATCAGGCCCGCGGCCTCAAGCCTGCGGAGCAGCGGGGAGATGGTGGCCGGTTCCTGGGCGAGGGCCTCGCTGATATTCCGGACAGTCCGCGGACTCGCTTCCCAGAGGCACAGCATCACAAGGTACTGCGGGTGGGTCAGATTCAGCTTCTCCAGCACCGGCTTGTAGGCGCCCACAACGCTTCGCGCCGCCACCGTCAGGGCGAAGCACAACTGGTGTTCCAAAAGCAGGTCCTCGTCCTGCCCCTGTTCGCTGCCGGTTGCCGCTGCCATGGATCCTCCGATTGTTAGTGCACTAATCATTAGCGTACACTTTTAGCGGTAGGCATGTCAGGCAAGGAGCCAGTTCCATGGGTAAGGCCAACTCAGCAGGCAAGGAAAACGCGTCGCAGCGCTTTATGCGGGCCACCGGCAGGCTCCGGGCCATCTTCGGCCCCGCGAACCGCTCATCCCTGGGCCACGACATGACGGATGAAAACCGCAGGCTGCTGGCCCAGCGGCAGGCGGAGACCCGGCAGTGGGAAACTGTGACGCGGCCGGACGGCAGCACTTACGTGGTCCCCCGGAATCCAGAGGACAAATCCCTCCGCTGACCCCGGGCAATGCTGTCTTGGCCAGGAGCCTTTTCCGGCCTGCAGGCATAAAATAAGGGCACTGGCTCCTGCCGGCAGGAGCCCTTTCCCCGATGTCCGGGAAGGGGGTGGAAACAGTGGCACATGTACTCAGCGGTTTCATGAATCTCACCGAAAGGCTGCGATTCGTCTTTGGCCCGGCCACGCGGCTGGACCCGGATACGCCTGTGGTCCACAAGCATGACGCTTTCGAACAGGCCTCGGAGGAGGACCTCTCGCACTTCGTCGTGGAAACAGATTCGACCGGCCATCACTACGCTGTGCGCCGCGAAGACCTCGAGAAGGAAAGCTGACCGGCCAGCCCAGCCTGGGGCATCTATAACATCTGCAACGCAGGAAAGCCGGGCTTCCTCCGAGTATCGGAAGACGCCCGGCTTTCCCGCGCATCCGGCGGGTTTGGGTTGCCGGTGGGACTACCGGCCGGTGCCGCCGTAGACCGTTGCTTCGTTTTCGCTGTCCAGGTCAAAGGCCTTGTGGATGACACGCACGGCCTCGTCCAGGAGGTCCGCGTGGGTCACAACGGAGATGCGGATCTCGGAGGTGGAGATCATGTTGATGTTGATACCGGCGTCGGAGAGGGCTTTGAAGAACGTTGCCGAGACGCCGGGGTGCGAGCGCATGCCTGCACCGATCAGCGACAACTTGCCGATCTGCTCGTTGTACTCGATGCTCTCGAAGCCGATCTGGTCCTGCGCCGCATGGAGGGCCGCCAGTGCGTCGGCGCCTTCCACGATGGGGAGCGTAAACGAGATGTCCGTCCGGCCCGTGCCGTGGGTGGAAACGTTCTGCACGATCATGTCGATGTTCGAGTGGGCGTCGGCGATGACCTGGAAGATCGCTGCGGCCTTGCCCGGAATGTCCGGAACGCCAACAACAGTGACCTTGGCTTCGGAACGGTCGTGCGCAACGCCGGAGATGATTGGCTGCTCCAAGGCAACTCCCTCTTGTGTGGTGATCTTGTCTTCGGCGCTGGGGATGACCCAGGTGCCTTCGTGCTGGCTGAATGAGGAACGGACATGCAGGGGCACGCCGAACCTGCGGGCATACTCCACGCAGCGCAGGTGGAGGATCTTGGCGCCGGACGCTGCGAGCTCCAGCATTTCCTCGCTGGAGATCCGCTCAATCTTCTGGGCGGAGGGAACTACGCGGGGATCTGCCGTGTAGATGCCGTCCACGTCCGTGTAGATCTCGCACACATCCGCCTCAAGGGCCGCAGCCAGCGCCACCGCGGTGGTGTCTGACCCGCCCCTGCCGAGGGTGGTGATCTCGTTGGTGGCACGGCTCATGCCCTGGAATCCGGCCACAATGGCGATGTTGCCCTTGTCCAGCGCCGTCCGGATCCGGTGGGGATCCACATCGATGATCCGGGCCTTGCCGTGGATGCCGTCAGTGATCATGCCGGCCTGGGAACCGGTGAAGGACTGGGCGGAGGCGCCCAGTTTATTGATGGCCATGGCCAGCAGCGCCATGGAGATGCGCTCGCCGGCGGACAGCAGCATGTCCATTTCGCGGGCGGGTGCCGAGTCCGTCACCTGGGCGGCAAGGTCCAGGAGTTCGTCCGTGGTGTCACCCATGGCAGAGACCACAACAACCACCTCGTTGCCGGCGGCCTGCGCGTCCACCACCCGTTTGGCAACCCGCTTGATGCCGTCCGCGTCCGCCACGGAGGATCCGCCGAACTTCTGCACGATGAGCTGCTTTGTCACCGCACGGCCGGCGGGCAGCCCCTGCGGCTGCGTTGCGTTGTGCACTTCGGTAGTGGGCGTACTCATGCGCGTACCTTCACTGGATCTGTAGGGGTTTGGAGGCCAGGCAGCCTAACGCCTGGTCGGCGCGACTTCTCCCCACAGTTTATCGCCGCCCGCTGCCCGGGGTTGAATTGTGACCATTTCCGGCCGGCCAGGCAGCCCCTGGAGGGCGCGGGCGGCGTAGGCTCAGAGCGTCAGAATGCAAAGACTGTGGGGGCAGGTGCAGATCGATGGCAAGGATTTCTGAGGTACCGGGATATTCGGGCGTGCCGGTGTCCGACGACGGAATATCGGCGCGTGGCGTCAGCCGAAGCTTCGGCGCGGTGCGCGCCGTCGAACACATGGACTTCCATGCTCCGGCAGGGAAGGTGACCGCCCTGATCGGACCCAACGGCGCCGGCAAGACAACGCTCCTGCTGATGCTGGCATCGCTGCTGGCGCCGGATGAGGGGACAATCAGCGTGGGGGGCCTGGATCCCCTCCGCCACCGCGCGCAGGTCAGAAGGCGCCTGGGCTGGATGCCCGATACGTTGGGCGTGTGGGAGTCTTTGACCGCCCGGGAGATCCTCACCCAGATGGCCCGCTTTTACCGGCTGCCGGCCGGAGGCCTCGGCCAAAGGGTGGCCGCCATGCTGGAAAGGGTCCGGCTGGACGATCTCGCGGACCAGCCGGCACGGGTGTTGTCCCGCGGGCAGCAGCAGCGGCTGAGCCTCGCCAGGGCACTGATCCACGACCCTTCAGTCCTGCTCCTTGATGAGCCAGCCTCTGGCCTGGACCCGGGCTCGCGGGTGGAACTCCGCACCATGCTGAGGCAGTTGGCGGCGGAGGGCAAGGCCGTGGTGGTGTCCTCCCACGTCCTCAGTGAACTCGACGAGATCGCCGACGGCGCAGTGTTCGTCAATAGGGGCCGCACAGTCCGCCAGCAGTCCACTGCCGAAGCAGCCGCCGCGGGCCGGCGGTACGCGATCTCCGGCTCGGACCCGGCAGCACTGGCCGCAAGGCTTACCGCCCTGGGAATGGCGTTCCGCGTCGAGGATGGCCGCCGTCCGGGCGTGAGCCTGGTGCTGAACAACGACGGCGATGCGGAGCGCCTCCTGCGGGACCTGGTGCTGGCCGGCGTCGGAATCATTTCCTGTGCCCCCGCAAGCGGGGCCCTTGAAGAGACCTACATGAACCTTGAGGGGGAGCGGCAGTGAGCCAGGCAACCGACAACAGGCAGGACACCTCGGGAACCGGCGCATCAGCAGCCTATCTTGCGGGAATCAGGAATGTGGTGGTCCTGGAACTGAAGCAGCGCCTGCGTTCGCGCGGCTGGTACATCTTGCTGGCCATCTGGTTTGTCCTGACCGGTGTGGTCACCCTGCTGACGTGGGCCGGCTGGAACGCCTCGCAGGCTGCCCAGCGGGCGTATGGAGGCTATGTTCCGCCGGAGCCGGCCGGGCCGGGTTCAATGATCTTTGAAGTGGTGCTGGCATTCGTCCTGTTGTTCGCATTGCTGGTGGCGCCCGCCTTGTCTGCCAATGCAATCACCGGGGACCGGGCAGGCGGCACCCTGGCGATCCTGCAGGTCACCCTCCTCGAACCCGGCCAGATACTGTGGGGGAAGTTTTTTGCCGCCTGGCTGGCAGCCCTTGCGTTCCTCGTGGCCAGCGCGCCGTTCCTGGTCATTGGTGTGGCTCTCGGGGGAATGACACCGGGACACGTGACGGTTGCACTGCTGATGCTGGCAGTTGAAGTGGGCATCGTATGCGCCTTAGGCGTGGGGATTTCGGCTCTGGCCGGGCGGTCCTTGTTCTCCATTTTGGTGACTTACCTGGCGGTGGCCGGGCTGGTTTTCGGCACGCTGATTTCCTTCGGGCTCGGCACGGGCCTGGCCCAGGGCACCGTCATGGCCAACAACCCGCTGTACCGCCAGTACGCACCGCTGGAGTCCGGGCCGTTCGGGCCGGAGTACACCTGCTCGGGTCCGCTCCGGGAACAGCCTGCCGTCCGTACCGAGCGGGTTGCATGGCTGCTCGGCATGAACCCTTTCGTGGTGGTGGCGGATGCCATCCCATACCGCGACCGCACAGCGCAGACGGGTTTCGCCTCCGTCGGGGCCATTGAAGGAATAAGCCAGGGCACCCGCCAGGCAATGGCCGGCCCGGACGGCACCGTCCCCTGCGCCAACGGCATGGTACGGCCGCCGTACCTGGGGCAGAAAACTCCGCTGTGGCCGCTTGGACTGGGGCTTCAGCTGGTGCTGTCCGCCCTGCTGATGTGGCTCGGCCGGCGGGCGCTCAGGACACCTGCGCACAAGCTGGCCCGGGGTGTGCGCATCGCATAGTCCGGCTCTGGACAGCCCTGGCGTGTTGGGCAACGATAGGACCAGCCGGCACCTTTGCCGGTCTGAGCCGGGCTGGGGCCTGTCCGTGGAAAGGCGGGCTTCCCCATGGCCGACGACGACCAGCCTGCTGCGCATCCAGTCGCCGAACCCTTCTACGAACCGATAGGCGCGAACGCCGGCGGTTCCGGCAGTTCCAGCTGGGAGGATGACGACGACGGCGGCCGGGAACAGATGCACGGCGGCCGGCCGGGCATGCAGCTCGCGGTGGCTGACGCTGGCCGCAGCATCCGTACCGTCAGGTTCTGGGCGCTGGCGGGCAGCGCTGTTGTAGGAACCTGGGCAGCTTCCGCCGCCGCCGTGGTGATGTTTGCGTCGCTGGGGCAGGGGAGTGGCGGGTATAACGCCCCGATGCTGGTGTACGCGCTCGCCGCAACCCTCATGCCGTCCGTGGCGGCCTGTCTTGCGGTGGCCTGGGGCATGCAGTGCCAACGACACGTTGCCGCAGCCACGGAGCCGGCCGTGGGCGGCGTGGTCCTCCCGGCATTGCTGGCCACCACATTCCGTGGGTTCATTTTGGCTGCCCTGGCGTTCTGCGTGCTGATGCTGCAGTCGCTGGCTGCCGGCGGACCAGGCACTGTGGCGGCGGCCGCTGCCGGGGTCATCGCTGTTGAGGGCACCGTTTTCGGCGCTGTTGGAGTGGGGGTGGCGGCTACGGCAGGGAAACCGCGACTGGCCCGGGTGGCGGGTTTGGCGCTCGCCGGAATCCTGGTGGCTGGCTCGGCCGGTGGCGCTGCCGCCCTGGTGCCCCTGGTCCGGGTGGTGGAACCGGTGACCGTGGCAGTGAATGTGCAGTGGGGACCCGCCGGGACACGCCAGGCCTACCAGTGTTCGGAAGTCCCGGCCGGCGTAGCCGAGGTCTACCATACCGAGCGCATCATGTGGCTGGCCGCCTTCAGCCCCTCGGTGGTCTTCCTGGCGCTGGGCGCTGACGCCGATCCGGCCGGGGTTGTCCTGGGATGGGTGCCGTCAGCCATGCAGGAAGCGGGGGACGGCACCCAGGTCCCCTGTGTGAACGGGGAACCGCTGGCCAAGGATTCGGCCAGGATGCCGCTGCCTGTGGTGGGAATTGCCGGCCAGGCCATAGTGGCTGGAGTGCTGCTGGCCGCCGGAAGCAGGACGGCTGGTTCGCGCAGGCGTCCGCGGACCTGACGCGGGCGCGCTTGCGGCTCTTGCGGCGCTTCCCCGGGCCCGGCCCGGCTAGGCAGGGTCCGCCAGGGGCAGGTCAGATGAGGGCGTTCCGGCGTCCCTCGAACGCCCGGCCAAGGGTGACCTCGTCCGCGTATTCCAGGTCGCCGCCCACAGGCAGCCCGGAGGCCAGCCGGGTCACGGTGATGCCGATTGTCTTGAGCATACGGGCCAGGTAGGTGGCGGTGGCCTCGCCCTCAAGGTTGGGGTCCGTAGCGATGATGACTTCCTGGATAGCGCCGTCATTGAGCCGGGTCAGGAGCTCGCGGATGCGGAGCTGCTCCGGTCCGATGCCCGCAATGGGGTTGATGGCGCCGCCCAGCACGTGGTAGCGGCCCCGGAACGACCGCGTGCGCTCCACTGCCAGGACATCCTTTGATTCCTCCACCACGCAGATCACCGCCGGATCCCGGCGCGGGTCACGGCAGATGTTGCACAGTTCCTGCTCGGTGACGTTGCCGCAGGCGGTGCAGAACTTGACCCGTTCCTTGACGGTCGTGATCGCCTCAACCAAGCGCTTCATGTCCTGGGGATCGGCTTCGAGGATGTGGAACGCCAGCCGCTGGGCGGATTTGGGGCCCACCCCCGGAAGGCGTCCGAGCTCATCAATCAGCTCCTGGACAGCACCTTCGTACACGTTTTCCCCTTAGCTTGGGATGGATTGCGGGCAGGGCAAAGACTTAAAGGCGGTCCCCCGTTTGACCGGGCAACCGTCAATATCGCGGTGTGATGGGGCTTCCGTCGGGGGAGCGCTCCTCAATCAGCTTTCCGCCCAGAATACGCTCCACCGCGGCACGGCCGAACACGCCGGACTCTTCGATGGTCTCATCATCGGCGCTGGGGATGTCCTGGACGTACGTGGCAGCAGCTGTCACCGCACGGGCCGGGGCCTTGGCGCGGCCGGCTTCCGCTTCAGGGCTGTTGGAGAGGCGCTGGTAAAGGCTTTGCCGTGCCTCGGCTGCGGCGGCCGGGGACAACTGGGGAGCCTTGGCCGGGGCAGCCTGGGTTGGAGTGGCGGCGGGAGCCGGGGAAGCTGACGCCATGGCGTACTCTGGCTCCCGCGTTATGTCCGGTTCCGCGATGGCTGGTGAGAAACCGCCCCCGCCCGGTTCGTCCGTTCCAAACCGTCCAGCGCCTGCAGATGCTGCAGACGCTGCCAGGCCCCAGTCCGGCTCCGGGCTGGTGCCGGCTCTCGTGACGGGGATTGAAGGTGGTACCTGGGCTGTGGCGGGTTCGTAGCGCGGTGCGGCCACCGGCCCGGTTGGTGCCTCGTCCGGCGCCGCAGGGGAGGCTGCCCTTCCCACGTTGCTTTCTTCACCGACCACCCAGACTCCGGGAGCCTGTTCCACGGCACGGGTCCAAGGATCCTGCGGTTCTGCAGCCGTGCCAGCGGCAGAATGATGCTGCCCGTGAGGCTGGACGCCCGGGACGTTAACGGGGCCGGGGCGTGCCGGCGACGGCCCCTTTGCACCGGAATCGGTGACGGGGGTGCCCGACGGGCCTGAACCGGCCTGCACCCCCGAGGGCTGGGCCCGGTTGGACGGGGCCCAGTCCATGGGAGGTTCTTCGTCCAGAGGGGGAGCGTCCTCGTCCCTGGCCGGTCCCCAGTCGTCGTCGGAATATGAGTAATCTTCCTCCGCGGCGGCGTGGGCCGCCGGGACCGGGGCGGACTCTGCGCGGGGCGGGACCTGCGCAACGGGTTGTCCGGATGCGGGCCGCACGGTACCGCTTCCGGGAGGCGGGGCCGAAAGTGCCGCGGCTGCTGCCTGGGCCGCCACGCCTTCCGGTGCGACGTCGTGGGCCTGGCCCGCATCAGCTTGTCCCTGCCCCGTACGTGCACTTTGCTGATGTTTTGCGTCCGGTACAGAGTGCTGCTGGCTCGCGGCAGCGGGCCCGCCAAGGCCAGGCTGCCGTGCTGCATCGCTGCCCGTCGGAGCAGGTGCCGGCGCCAGCCCCCAAGCGACGTCAGCCGAAGTTGCCGGTGCCACCCGTCCGGCGGGCACTTTTGGGTTTGGGTCAGAGCTCGCCTGCGTGCCGCCACCGGCCGACGCAGTGATCTGGCAGTCGATGCCTACGGTCTTGTGGATGGCCTGGCGCAGATTCTCCGAATGGTCCGCCCGGCCGAAGGCTCCGGCAAGTCCGGACGTGGTGAATGCGAGGGTGAGGCTGTGGCCGTCGAAGGCAGCAACCTGGGCATTGGGTTCAACGAGGGCCCACGTGCTGCGCTTGATTTTGGACAGGGTCTGCAGGACGTCGGGCCAGGCGCGGCGCAAGACCTCCACGTCCCCCATGGGTCCGGGCGCACCGGCAGGCGCCGCCGCGGTGGGTGCCGCTGGGGTGGGCGACTTCTCCGCCTGCCCGGCAGGGGGAGCTGCTTTGGGCTCGGCGGCGGGCGCCGGGCCGGAGCCCTGAGCGGGGCCGGAACCCGGCGTGCGCATGGCACCTTGAGCCGGGCCGGAACCCTGCGTTTCCATGGCATCTTGCGCCGAGCCGGACGCACTCGCAGCGGCCGGCTCCGCCGGGGCCTGCGGCGGCGAGGCAAAGCCGGGGCCGCGACCGGCTGGACGATCCGAGGGGGCAGGAGACGGGCGGTTCCCTGCCGAATCGTCTACCGGCCAGTCGCCGGTGCTGACTCGCGGGGCGGTCAGGGCAGAGCGTGGTCCGCCGGCCGCAGAGGAAGCTTCCCCGACGGAGCCCGCGCCGGGAGCTGCCGGGTCCCCGGGGGCTGCGGTGGCTGCCGGCAATGCCGGGGTGCCGGGCGCCGGGCCCGCAACGGCCGGAGCCGCGGGCGCCGCCTTCGCGGTAGCCAGGGCCGGAACGCTGGCAGCGGTGGCGCCAGCTGAAGACGCAGGAGCCGAGGGCCTTGCTTCCCGGGCAGCGGCGTTGGCTGCCCCGGAAACGTGTGCCGGCGGAGCGGCAGGTGTGGCGGCAGCTGTGGAGCCGTTCACACTTGACCCGGCGGGAGCCCCGACGTCGTTCCCGGCGTAGTTCAGCCTGCGCTCCACGCGGTCTATCCGCGCCGCCATGCCGCGCTCGTTTTGCTCCGAGCTGGGCAAAAGGATCCGCGCGCACAGCAGCTCAAGGTGCAGCCGGGGGGAGGTGGCGCCGGTCATCTCGGTCAGCGCGGTATTGGTGACGTCCGCTGCGCGCGACAGCTCGGCCGCCCCCAGGTTGTGGGCCTGGTTCTTCAGGCGGGCAATCTGGTCCGCAGGCATGCCGCGGAGAATGGTTTGGGCGCTTTCAGGCATGGCCTGGACGATGATGAGGTCGCGGAACCGCTCCAGCAGGTCCTCAACGAAGCGGCGGGGATCGTGGCCGGTTTGGATCACCCGGTCCACGGCCCGGAAAACGGTAGCGGAGTCAGAAGCGGCAACGGCCTCAACCACGTCATCGAGCAACGACGCGTGGGTGTATCCGAGCAGTGCCACGGCAAGTTCGTAGTCCAGGCCGTTCGGCCCGGCACCCGCCATCAGCTGGTCCAGGACGGACAGCGAATCACGGACGGAGCCGCCGCCGGCACGGATCACAAGGGACAGGACGCCGGGGGCCACCGGGACGTTCTCCTGGTTGCACAAGAGCTCCAGGTAGGCCATCAGCGGTTCCGGCGGCACCAGCCGGAACGGGTAGTGGTGGGTGCGGGAGCGGATGGTCCCGATGACCTTGTCCGGTTCCGTGGTGGCGAAGATGAACTTGATGTGTTCCGGTGGTTCTTCCACGATCTTCAGCAGGGCGTTGAAGCCGGCGGACGTGACCATGTGGGCCTCGTCAATGATGAAGATCTTGTAGCGGTCCCGTACTGGTGCATAGGTGGCCCGCTCGCGGAGGTCCCGGGCGTCGTCCACGCCGCCGTGGCTGGCGGCGTCAATCTCGATGACATCCAGCGAGCCGGAACCGCCGCGGGCGAGCTCAACGCAGCTGGGGCAGGTGCCGCAGGGGGTGTCGGTAGGGCCTTGGGCGCAGTTGAGGCAGCGCGCCAGGATACGGGCGGAGGTGGTCTTGCCGCAGCCCCTTGGGCCGGAGAAGAGGTAGGCGTGGTTGACCCGGTTCTTCCTCAAAGCCGTCATCAGCGGCTCGGTGACATGCTCCTGCCCGATAACGTCAGCAAACGAATCTGGACGGTATCTGCGGTAGAGGGCGGTAGTAACTGTCACAGAGAAAACCCTACCAATCCGGGCCGACATCCTGCCGCCCTGTGGGGGAATAGTAAAGACCCCCCATGCACCCGCCAGAGCCCATTTACCCTTGCTACCTTCCGGTCCTGGGGGAGTTCAACAGGATGACGCCACATGAGGGGCCGTCAGACACTTTACCCGAACTTCCGGCGCGACTCGAATCGATTAGCGCCAGCCCTCCACCGGCCAGCTCATAAAGGCTGGCTCCTCATAGGGATGCGCCGCCCGCAGCGCTGCAACCACAGCGTCGAGCAATGCCTGGTCAACCACGCATTCAATCTTGTCCTCGGCCGCCTCCTCCGGCTTTCCCACGTGCCCAAGGTACGGTTCGGAGCCTTCCAGGGGAGTGAAGCGGCCCGTCCCGGGCACGACGAACGAACAGTGCGAGTAATTGCCGATCCTGCCGGCTCCGGCGTTACCGATGGCCGCGAGGACCCGGTCCGTGTGGGAACGCGGGACGTAGACCACCAGTGCATGCAGCTCCTTCATGGTTTCCATCGTGCCCGAAAGCAGCCGGCAAGCGGACGAAACTCGTTGCTTATCCCGGCAACTCCCCGGATTATGGGTACATACGCCGATTGGGGCAATCTCCGATTGTGAGGTGCGTGGCCTGGCTGAACGGGCCGGACCCGGCAGCTCAACGGTGTCTGGGGAATGGACGCGTTGGGGGCGTCCATTTCGTGGTTAAAGTGACGGGCAGCCCTCTCAGGGCCTGTGGAGGACCAGCTTGTTCCGGCCAATTGGGCGATGCGGAAAACATCAGGTAGCCTAGTATCTGCTTTTGATTCAGAAGCAGCTGGAGAATTCGCCTAGCGGCCTATGGCGCACGCCTGGAACGCGTGTTGGGTTAACGCCCTCGGGGGTTCAAATCCCCCATTCTCCGCCGGTGAGGACCCGGCTCCCGTTCAATCGGGGGCCGGGTCCTTTCTATTGGTGCGGCGTCATCCCGCCCTTCGGCGGCCGCCACGCCCAGCCGCCGAAGCCGTTCCCTGGCGGCCAGCTCGCTTGGACCCCTGTGCCCCAAGGCCAGGCGTGCGACGCCGAGAACCAGCTTCGTTGCGAGCCTCACCGGCAGCGGCAGGGGACCCAGTCGGGGAACTTCCAGCCCGAGCATCCGGCGGTACCTTGGCTCCAGGCTGTATACAGCGCCCGCGAAGAGGAGCCGGTACCCCGGCCGGAGCATCCGGTTCAAGGGCGGGTTGCGGACGAATCCCACTGTCTCTGCCACACGGCCGTCACCCCGGAGATCACCGCTTTCGTACCAGCGGTCCAGCTGCCTGTGCATGTCCGCCTCGGTGAGCGGCGGATCCTCCACTCCCATCAGCCGGCCCGCATGGGCCCACTCCCGGACATACGCGTCCGGTCCGCCGGGAATCGTGCCTCCCCACAGTTTGTGGGCCGTGAGGAAGGCGTCAGTGAAGGCCAGATGGATCCAGCTGGCCAGGTGCGGATCGTTGGCGCTGTAGGTGCGCTGTGCCCCCTGGTTGTCGCTGTAGCTGCCCTGGACGGCCTCGTGCAGCCGGCGCACCCTCCGTGAGGCGTTCCCGGCGGCGTCCTTGGAGCCGTAGGTCACCGTGAAGATCCAGCGGATGGTGTTGGCCAGCCTGCCCAGGGGATCCTCGCGGAAGTTTGAATGTTCGTGGACGCCGGCAAGGGCGCCAGGGTGCAGGGACTGCATCAGCAGGGCTCGGATTCCGGCGACGATGGGCGACATTGAACCGTGCACCGCCCATACCGCGGAACCGGGCAGGTGGTACCCCGGGTCATCGCCCTCCGCAAGATCCAATTGCCATTGCTGAACCCCTTCGGAACCGTTGCTGAAGGTTCGGACCAAGCGCTTCTTGATGGGGCTGAGGATGCTTTTGATGGTGCACGCCCTCCTGTGGAGAACTCGGCTGTCGAGCTTATCGTAAGCACGATTCAGCGAAGCTGCAGCGGAGTGGTCCGGTGGCCGTGGCGATGCTGCAGTTCGGTGTCTCCCCAAAAAACCCAAAGTGTGCCCGCTGCGGGGTTCACAGGGCAGCGACTGTATGTTCACATGGTAGGTACCCGTCAAGACAATGCGCGGGTGGCCACGTCCTGGAGTCAGTCTTTTGGGCACTCACGCGGTATCCGGGAAACACGATAAGAACCCCAATGGCCTTCGCCTGCATGGTGCGCGAACCGTGGTCGCCACCGGGGTGCTCGCCATCTCCGTCTGCGCGTTCAACCTCTCCGGCAGCAGCTCTGAACCGGGAACCGCCACGGCCTCCGTTGCCCATGCCGGTGCCGGTGCCGCGGGGAATCTTTTAGGTGACGGAACCGGCGCTGATGGCGGGACCAATGGCAGAGCGGCGGCGGGGGGTGCACCGCCGTCGGACGGCCTTGTAGCCGCGGCTCCCCTGACTGTTGCCATCCTGTCCGATCCCCAAGCTGAAGCCGGTTTTCCGCGGCCGCTCCCGGGCAGCTCCGCCGAGGGTGCTCCGCCAGCGCTGACCGTTGAGCTGACAGGGTTGGGAAGGCCGCCGGCGGGTTATCTCATGGCGCCCCTCAAACTGCTGATTCCCACGTCGCCCTTCGGATTCCGGGTAAGCCCGCTCTCCGGGCTGGCTGGGGATTTCCATCTCGGCCAAGACTATTCGGCCCCGTGCGGCACCCCGGTCTACGCTGCGGATTCAGGCGTGGTCCGTGCGGCCGGATGGCATCCCTGGGGCGGCGGCAACCGGGTTGAAATCGATCACGGCAACGGACTCATCACCACCTACAACCATTTGGAGTCCATTGCCGTCCGCAGCGGTGACTCCGTCAGAGTTGGCCAGGCCATTGCCAGGGTAGGCACCACCGGGTGGTCGACGGGATGCCACCTGCATTTCGAAACAATCCTCAACGGACGCCACACGAGTCCGCTGCAATGGCGCCTGATGGCGGTATGGCCAGTCGGAGCCGGGCCCGCTGAGTCGCTGACCTACCTGCCAGGCACCACTGTTCCGTCCATAGGGCCGGTGCCCATACGCTGGACCATCCCGATGGGGCAGGGCAGCAAGCCTCCTTCGGCCGCTCCATGGGCAAATTTGCCGACGACGGCGGCTGGCTCCTCCGCCGGGCCGGCATCCTCGTTGCTGCTGGCTGCGACGGTTGACCCGGGGGCGCCGTCGACGTCTGAGAGTGGGACGCCGTCGCCGCCGTCGCCGTCGCCGTCTGAGTTTGACCCGGGGACGCCGTCGCCGTCGCCGTCTGAGACCGGCACGCCGGCCCCCGTTGAGCCGAGTCCGGTTGAGCCGGCTCCCGCCCCCATCGAACCGGCACCGACCGAACCGGCGCCGACCGAACCTGCGCCGGTTGAGCCGAGTCCGGTTGAGCCGGTTCCCCCGCCCAGCGAACCTGCACCGACCGAGCCGGCCCCGGTTGAGCCGGTTCCAGTTGAACCTGCCCCGGTTGAGCCGGTTCCCACGCCCATCGAACCTGCACCGACCCAGCCCGCCCCGGTAGAGCCGGTTCCGGTAATACCGGCCCCGGTTGAGCCGGTTCCGGTTGAACCGGCCCCGGTTGAGCCGAGTCCGGTAGAGCCGGTTCCCACCCCCATCGAACCTGCACCGACCGAGCCTGCCCCGACCGAGCCCGCCCCGACCGAGCCCGCGCCGACCGAACCCGCCCCCATCGAACCAGCGCCATAGGCAACCGGCCCCTCACCGGTGCCTTAAAAGTGCGCCGGGATCCTTGCAGGAAACGCCCAGCCCTGACCAATACCGCGGTCCGTTGGTGACGAATTCCATGCATGGACAACCTTTTGGGGAAGCGGTCTGTAACCGACCTGTACCGGTTCCCGCTGACCCTGAACGACGGTGCCCCGACCGATTTTGGCAGGTTCAAGGGCAAAGCGGTGATGGTGGTCAACGTTGCCTCCAACTGCGGGTTCACGCCCCAGTACACGGGGCTGGAGACGCTGTATCAAAAATTCCGGGACCGGGGGTTTGAAGTACTCGGCGTACCGTGCAACCAGTTCGCAGGCCAGGAACCCGGCAGCGACAGCGAAATCGCCGAATTCTGCCAGCGCAACTTCGGGGTCACGTTCCCCCTCACCCTCAAGGCGGACGTCCGTGGCAGGAACCAGCACCCGCTTTACGCGGAGCTCACCAAGTTCAAGAGCGGGCTGCTGCCCGGATTAGTGAAATGGAACTTTGAGAAGTTCCTGGTCAACAGGGACGGCCGGGTGGTGAACCGCTTCGCGCCAACCGTGGAGCCCGATTCGGCGGCGGTTATCGACGCCGTCGAGGAGGCCCTCTGTTGAAAAACGGGCCCTTCGCCGAACCGGGCGGCTGAAAAGCGCAGTTCTTTCATCTTTTTCCACATCAACTACGGCGATTTACCCAAAGTTTGCCAAATGTCTGATTGGATAAACATTACTGAAGGGTACAAGGGAAGCGCCGTTTCCCACCGAACCACAGAGGCAGCAATGGAGCACATCGAGGCCGAACATCCCCGGCCACGCCACTTCCTACTCCACCTGAGCGATCCCCACTTGATGGGAGGTCCGGATCCTCTTTACGGCGTCGTTGACAGCGAAGCACGCCTTATCCAGCTCTTCGAAGAAGTGAAGGCGTCCGGGGCGCGGCCGGAGGCCGTGATCTTCACCGGCGACCTCGCCGACAAGGGCGATCCTGAAGCCTATGTGAAACTGCGGGCAATCGTTGAGCCCGCCTGCGAGGAACTCGGCGCTCAGGTGATCTGGGCGATGGGCAACCACGACAACCGTGAAAACTTCCGGACGGGACTGCTGGACGAAGCCCCGAATGACGCGCCCGTGGACAAGAGCTACTCCGTCAACGGGCTGCGCGTCATCACCATGGACACCTCAGTTCCCGGGTATCACCACGGCGAGCTGAGCCCGTCGCAGCTGGACTGGCTGACGCGGCAACTGGACACTCCTGCCCCCGACGGCACCATCCTGGCGCTGCACCACCCGCCCATACCGTCCATCCTGGACCTCTCGGTCCTGGTAGAGCTGCGTGACCAGGCGTCGCTGGAGGCAGTAGTCCGGAACTCGGACGTCCGCACCATCCTCGCGGGCCACCTGCATTATTCGACCACGGCGAGCTTCGCCGGCATCCCTGTCTCCGTGGCATCGGCCAGTTGTTACACCCAGGACCTCAATGTTCCCGTTGGCGGCACACGGGGCCAGGACAGCGGGCAATCCTTCAACCTGGTCCACGTGTACGAGCACACCATCGTCCACTCGGTAGTTCCGCTGGGCCGTTCCACCACGGTGGGGGAGTACGTCTCCCCGGAAGAGACCGAGTTCCGGCTGGCCGCCGCCGGGATCCGGATTCCAGAAACCGCCAAGCAGCGGAACAGCGCGAAGATCGGGCTCCCCACAAGCCGGTAGGCCGCTGCCTACTTTTCCCTGCCTACTTTTCGCTGCCTACTTTTCCCAAGGCGCCTTGATGGGGAAGTACTTCTCCAGGAAGTCCGTGACCAGTTTGGCGCGCTCGTCGGCATCCACCTCGGGGAAGCTGCCGTCGTTCAGGCAGAAGAAATCCATGTTCCGCTTGGCCAGCAGCTTGGGCAGGTAATTCAGTCCCGTCCGCATGGTGGTGTCCACGTAACGGACCTTCGCCGCCGTCTGGGTCACCGCCCGGCCCGTCAGCAGGGCGTAGTAGTGGTAGAAGGAGTTGGTCACGGAGATGTTGTCCGCCGCCCGGAAGCGGCTGGCCGCCGTCTTCCGGAATTCCTCAGGGAACTCGCGCTCCATCTTCGCCACCACGCTGCGCCGCAGCGGCGCGGCTGTGTGCTCCAGGTGCCGGGTAGTGATGCGGCCGAACCTGTTCCATAACAGCTTGCGGTTGACACGGGCCGCGTTCTCGAACCCGCTCCGTTCTGCAGCATTCTCGCCCAGCCCGATCCGGGTCTCCGCCTCAATGAACTTGGTGATGCCGCCCGGCGTGAAGAACAGGTCCGGGCTGACCGGCCGGCCGAAAAACATGTCGTCATTGGAATACAGGAAGTGCTCGGACAGGCCTTCGATGTTGTGGAGCTGGCACTCCACCGCCTGGGAGTCGTGGGTGGGCAGCACGGAGGGGTCCGAGAAGAATTCCTCACTGCGGACAATGGTCACTGACGGGTGTTCCGCCAGCCACGCGGGTGCCGGTGAATCCGTGGCAATGAAGATGCGGCGGATCCAGGGCGCAAACATGTAGACGGACCGCAGCGCGTACTTGAGTTCGTTGATCTGCCGGAAGCGGGCCTCATGGTCATCCCCTTCGCCCAGGACAACGTCCTTCTGCTGGGCCCGGCGGGCGGCAATGTACTCAGGGGAGCTGCCGTCCACCCAGGAGAACACGAGGTCGATGTCGAAGCTGATGTCGCTGGCGTGGTCCGCGAACATGTTCTCGATGGTGGGCCACGTGTGGCCATAGCGTTCAACGGTGCCGCGGACAGCGTCCTGCCGGAGCAGGGTCCTGCGCGTGAGGGAATTCTCGATCGGCAGGATGATCTCGTCGCCCTTGAAGGACCAAAGCTCAAGCTGGACACCTGCGGACGCACCGAACTCGAAGCCGCCGGCCGGCTCCACCCGCGGCCGGTACAGGCGGAAGATGCGCGCCTTCCGGTTGGAGGAGAGTTCGCCGTCCGCAACCAGCAGGGAGGTCTTCTTCTTGGCGTCCACGGTCATGGAGTAGAAAGGTTCGTCCTGGCAGGCTTCCACCAGGGCGGCCCTGAGCTTCTTCCGGTCTTTCCAGTCCAGGGCAACGACGGGACGGTCATTGTTGCCCCTGACCAGCAGGTAGGCCAGGCCGGCGTTGGCAAGCACATTCCTGACAAACAGCAGGTCCTCCACCATGGCCTGGTACGGAGTCCTGTTGTAGTTGATCAGCGCGATGCGGCCCTTGTGCGTGATGACGTCAGGGCGCGGGTTGAGGCGCTGCTCAGCTTCTGCGGAGGTGATTTCCGCGTGAAATTGTTCCTCTACGGATGCCTGGCCGCCGTAGTAGACCTCGTCTTGAACCGGTGCTTCTGTAATGATGGTCTCCGTGCTGCGTATTGGTTAGCGTTCCTATGTGCATGATAGCCCCGCCCGTAAAACGGCAGGGTCCGGGCAACCAATGCCCGGAAGGGGCTTAGGCGCCCAGCGCCTCCCGCCAGCTGCGCAGGAAAGCACCGCCGGCGTCGTCGTGGATTACGGACGCCCCAAGCCCCAGGTCCTCGGCGGTCAGGACTTGGTACGGTTTTTCCGGGATACCGTCCGCGGGCCGGACATCCACGTGCTTGACCGGGTGGTCGTTGTGGTGAAGCCAGTCAGCCATGGCATAGTCCGTGCGCGAATCGCCAACGGTCCGCCAGGCCTCCGGGGTGATGCCCTGTGCCGCGAGCAGCTCCACTGCCCGGCTGGCTCCCAGGTCCTTCCCAAGCCGCACCGATTCAATGTCCGTGGAAATGATGGTGGGGTCCACCCGGTAGTCCACCTCGTCGTCGGAATTGGGGGCGTGGTGGTCCAGCCGCACCACTCCCAGCCCGTGGCGGGCCATCAGCTCCATGGCGTCGGCGTCGAAGAGTTTTTGCTCCGCCAGGTACTCGACGCTGGGCACCTCGATGTGCTGCTCCACGGACACCATGGCCCTCTTGGTTTCGTCAAAGAACATGTGCGCGGCATAGTCCTCTGCCACCATCCGCCGGATGTCGTCCCCGTAGGCTGCCGGCACGGCGAGTTCGCGGTCCACATGGATGGGGCCGGGCCCGGCCGCGGTGTAGCTGAACCAGACGGCGCCCTTCTCGCAGACGGCGTGGATGATGGTGCCTGACGGAATCCCGGCGGCGATCATGGGTTCCATGACCTGTTCCCTGATGAACGCGTCAGAGCGCCCGGTGTTGAAAACAACGGGGATGCCGGCGGCGGCGAGGGCCACCAGGTCATCGATGATCTCCCGCTTCACATCGCGGGTGACCGGACTTGCCACCGGCCCGTCCACGTCGAGCAGGAGTGCCAGAGGCGGCGTGGCGCGTGCATGGGCTCCTGGTACGGACACGGCGGGGGACTCGGATGCTGTCATGCATCTATTCTCTCAGCAGCGCCGGGCGCGGGCTGTTCCCGGCGGGTATTGGGCACCGCATGTGACACATGGTCACTGTTTGGCCACAACCTGCAACAGGCACGCCCGGGCACTTTCGCTGGACGTGCAGGATGCCTAGTGTGGCAAGGTGATATTCAAAGCTGTGGGCGAGGGCCGCCCTTACCCCGACCATGGTTACATGACGCCCAAGGATTGGGCTTCGCTCCCCCCGCGGCCAGTCCGGCTGGATGAGCTGGTGACCACTAAGCGAACCCTTGACCTGGAAGCCCTGCTGGCCGAGGACTCCACCTTTTTCGGTGACCTGTTCCCGCACGTGGTGCAGTACCAGGGAACCCTGTACCTGGAGGACGGGCTGCACCGCGCCGTCCGCACCGCCCTGCACCAGCGCACCGCAATCCACGCGCGGGTCCTGGTGATAGATGGCTAGGAAGAAGCAGCAGGACGTCAGCGTCCTCCACGGCCACCGCGTTGTCACGGGCCCCGAGCTGCGGGCCACCTTTGAAGCGGCCCGCGAGGCCGACGATACGGCGCGCGTGCGCCGCCGGGCGCTGCACGGGGTTGTCCTGGTCCTTCTCATTGGCCTGATCCTGGCGGCCATCATTACCGCGCTGGCCATCATCGACGGACGGCTGAAGTTTCCCGCCGCAGCGCCGGCCGAGGAGGCCGTCTCCACCTGCCCCGCCGCCACTTTCGACTACACCCCCCACGACCAGATCAACCTCAACGTCTATAACTCCACGAGCAGGCCCGGGCTGGCCCGCTCGGTGGCGGATGAGTTCCTGGCCCGGAAGTTCGTGGTGGGGGCGGTGTCCAACATCGACGCCGGCTACCGTGGCATTGCGGCTGTGGTTTCCGGAGCCGCCGGCCAGGCCGCTGCCTTCAGTGTCCAGCGCAACCTGCCGGGTTCGGACTATTTCCAGGACAGCAGGACAGACGGAAGCGTGGACGTGATCCTCTCCCAGAACTACAGCGCCCTGGCCCCGCCCGAGCTCGTTGACCAGACGCCCGGGAAGCTGAGCTGTCCGAGGGAAAGCCGGCGCATTGCCGACGACGACAAATGGCCCGTCATACCGTCGGCGGCGCCAACTCCGTGACGCGTGGCCAGCCGCCCGCCCACTGCGGTGCTGCTTAGCCCGCCACGGCGGGAAGCGGGGCCAGCCGGACGGGGCGGCCGTCGTCGTCGAACCTTGCCCCGGCGCCCAGCTGGATGAAGCGAACCGTCCTGGCCACCCGGGCTTCCAGTTCGGCGGGCTCATCGCTGCCCCGGGCCGCGCTGGAGGACAGGGTGCCCAGGATCAGCTGTGCCTGCTGGTTGACGTCCGCCACTGGGAGGTAGCCCTGTTCCATTCCGTCCCGCAGGATCCCCTGCAGCAGGATGCTCAGCTCGCCCACGTGGTTGGCGAGTTTGGCAAAGGACGACGGCGAGAGCACGGCTCCCATGGCAGGCCCCGGGGGGAGGTGGCGGCGGCTGAGGTCCACCACCTGCGCGCGGACGTACAGCGCCAGCCTGTCCACGGGGTTGTCCAGGCGCCCCAACGAGTCACGCAGTTCGGCGAGGAACTTTTCGGTCTCATCCAGGGCGTAGGAGATCAGCAGTTCTTCGATGTCCGCGTAGTAGTTGTAGACGGCGGTCCGGCCCACCCCGGCGTGCCGTGCAACGTCCGTCATGGTCAGCCCGGGCAGCCCGTGCGAAAAAAGGAGTTCGCCGAAGGCCGTAAGGATACGCCGCTGGGTGTCCGCTCGCTGCTCGGCGTTGGTGGCCGCTGAAATCCTGGGCATACAGACACTTTACCGCCGTGTGTCAGTAAACGCCCCGCCCCTTCCTGCTGCGCTTTCCTAGGCCGGGCAGCCGTCCGGTCCGCAGGCCTCCCCATCACCGGAGTTGACCATGACAAGGGGATTGGCTTCCTGCCATGCCTGGTTCAAGGCGGCAGTGAAGGTCCCGGCGGGTTGTGCCCCGGAGAGTCCGTACTTCCGGTCGATCACGAAGAACGGGACGCCGCTGATGCCCAGGGACCGGCCTTCCTCGAAATCGTAGCGGACTGCGTCCGCGTACTTGTCCGTGGTGAAGAGTTCATCCACTGCGTCGGGGTCGATGCCGAGCCCGACACCGAGCGACGCAAGGTACTGCCGGCTGCCGATGTCCTTGCCATGCTCGAAGTGGTCGCTGAGCAGGCGTTCCTTTGCAGCGTCCTGCTTGCCGTGGGCAGCGGCAAGGTGGATCAGGCGGTGCGCGGTGAAGCTGTTTGCCACCACCACCGAGTCGAACCGGTAATTCAGGCCCTCGGCCTTCGCCTGGCCGGCAACGTGGCCGAACATCGCCGAGACCTGCTCCGCGGGGATGCCCTTGCGGGAGCTCAGGTACTCAAGTTCCGTGCCGTCATAGTGCTCGGGAAGGGTGGGGTCCAGCTGGTAGCTGCGCCAGGTGACGTCCACGTAATCACGGTGCGGGAAGGCCGCAAGGGCAGCTTCGAAGCGCCGCTTGCCAATAAAGCACCACGGGCAGGCAACATCGGACCAGATCTCTATCTTCATGCTGGAGGTAACCGCGGACTCCGGGCCGCCATTCCGGACCCGGGTGTTAGTTGCCGCACAGTGGGTCTTGTCTGCGGGCCGGTTCCGGGCAATAGTCAGACTGTGGGTTGAGCAGACGGCCCCTCGGGGTGTCAACCCGAACCAGCGCCGCGGGCCGGACGGTTTCCGCGGAACAAGGTGCCCGGCCCGCTGGGGAGCCCGGCCTGTCATTATCCTGGAGGTCAGGGATGCGGATAGGACTGGTTGCAGGACCGTGGATTTCGGTGCCGCCTGCAACATACGGCGGAACCGAAAGAGTTGTGGACAGCCTGGCCAGGGGCTTTGCCGCTGCCGGGCATGACGTGCTGCTGGCGGCACCAGCTGACAGCACCTGCCCGGTGCCGAGGGTTCCGGGGATGCGGCCGTCGGCTCCGGAGGACCTGAACTTCACCCTCTCCGAACTGAGCCACGTGGCGCGCGCCTATGCGGGAATGGACGGCGTGGACATCATCCACGACCACACGATGGCCGGCCCCCTGTATTTACTGCGGCCGGAACGGACCCCTGTGGTGACCACCATCCACGGCCCGCTCAATTCACAAGCGCAGGACATCTACCGTGCCATTGCGCGGAAGGCGGCGGTCATCGCCATTTCCCGTGACCAGGCTTCGCACGCACCTGGCATGCCCATCACCCGCGTGATCCATCACGGGATGGATCTTTCCTCCGTGCCGATGGGCTCCGGCCGTGGGGGCTATCTCTGCTTTGTGGGCAGGGCCTCCCGGGATAAGGGACTGCTGGAGTCAGTCATGATTGCCCGCGAGGCGGGAATACCGCTCAGGATCGCCGTCAAAATGCGCGAGCCGGATGAGATCCGCTATTTCCGTGATGCCGTCGAACCCGTCCTCGGATCGAATGAGGAATTCGTGGGGGAAGTGGACGATGCATCGAAGTACCGGCTGATGGGTGAGGCGCTCGCCTTCCTCAACCCCATCCAATGGCCGGAGCCTTTCGGCCTGGTGATGATTGAGGCGCTGGCTACAGGAACTCCGGTGATCGGCACTGCGGTTGGCTCGGCAGCCGAAATCATCGACCATGGACGGACCGGGTACCTGGGGCGAACGGACGAGCTGGCCGGTTTCGTGGAGATGGCTGCAGGCCTGGACCGGGCGGTGTGCCGAAGGGCGGTGGAGGAACGCTTCAGCGAGGAACGCATGGTGAACGAGTACCTCCGGATCTTCGAGAAGCTGCTGGCAGGGGAGGCCCCCTCGGGGGTTCCGGATGTGGTTGGTTTGCACCAGAATCTTTAAGGGACGGTCTTCCGAACCGTGGTAAGTCCGCCTCCCAGCAAAGGAGCCCTTTCCCTTGACTGCATGGAACGCCGACACCGAGGCCGCCGCATCCGAATCAGGTTCGGTGACGGTGCTGGAAGGATCCTCGTTCTGCATCTCTTCCGGCACTGGGGACATCAGTTCAGACACCGGCACGAACGGTGCTTTCTACCAGGACACGCGCATCATTTCCCACTGGATCCTCCGGGTTAACGGCTCCTTGCGCGAACCGTTGGCGGCGCAGCGGCCCAAGCCCTTCGAAGCCACCTTCGTTGGGAGGGCCCAGTGGCCGGACGGCCGGTTTGACAGCCCGCTGGTGGTCCGCCAAACCCGCCACATCGGCCCCGGCCTGCAGGACGACATCACGCTGGAGAACTACTCGGCGGAGGCTGTGGATTGCGACATCGAACTCCTTGTCGGTGCAGACCAGGACGATCTTTTCGACGTCAAGGTGGGCCGCACGTCCAAGCATGCTGAGGCCGCCCGCACGGTCCGCGACGGCCAGCTCGTAATCGAAAGCGCCCGGAACGGCCAACGGCGGGGAACGGCTGTCCGTGCCCGCGGCGCCGCGGTCAGCACAGACGGGCTCCGCTTCCGGGCCACCATTCCGCCGCGCGGCAAATGGGCCACCAGCATCATCGTGGTCCCCCTGATCAACGGGCAGGCCCCGGCGGACGCCTTCACCGAGAACGGGCTGCCGCACCACCGGGAAGGCGCCCGCCGGCACCGGCACTGGGAGCAGAACGTCCCGCTCATCACCGTTGCGGACGCCAACCTGCAGGCTCTGCTGAACCGCAGCCAAAGCGACTTGGGGTCCCTGCGGATCTTCGATCCGCACCACCCGGAACGGGTGGCCGTTGCCGCCGGTGCCCCCTGGTTCATGGCGCTGTTCGGCCGCGACTCCATCCTCTCCTCCTACATGAGCCTGATGGTGGACCCTAAGCTGGCGGCCGGGACGTTGCAGACCTTGGCTGGCCTCCAGGGGACGAAAGTGGACACGGACTCCGAGGAGGAACCGGGGCGCATCCCGCACGAAGTGAGGTTGGGCGTCACCGCGGGGCTGGCGCTGGGGGGCAGCGCCTATTACGGCACCGCTGACGCCACCCCGTTGTTTGCAGCCCTTGTTGGCGAGCTGAGCAGGTGGGGGCAGTCAAAGGACATTGTGCAGCCGTTGGTGCCCCACGTGGACAGGGCCTTGGAATGGATCGAGCGGTACGGGGACCGCGACGGCGACGGGTTTGTGGAGTACCTCCGGCCCAACGACCATGGACTCGTCAACCAGGGGTGGAAGGATTCCTGGGACGGCATCAACTTCGCGGACGGGACCATGGCCGAGGCGCCCATTGCCCTCTGTGAAGTCCAGGCCTATGTCTACTCCGCCTATGTGGGCCGGTCCCTGCTGGCCCGCTGGAGCGGCGACCGTGCGCTGGAACAGCACTGGGCTGAACGCGCCGCCGATTTGAAGACCGCGTTCAACGAGAAGTTCTGGCTGCCGGACAAGGGCTATTTCGCCGTGGCGCTGGATAAGGACAAGCGGCCGGTGGACGCGTGTACGTCAAACATGGGGCACTGCCTTTGGATGGGCATCGTGGACGAGGACAAGGCGGCCTCCGTGGTGGAGCACCTGATGTCCCCGCAGATGTTCACCGGCTGGGGGATCCGCACCCTCGGATCGGACATGGGTGCCTACAACCCGGTGAGCTACCACAATGGTTCTGTGTGGCCGCATGATTCGGCCCTGGTGGCCACCGGGCTGATGCGTTACGGGTTCGTGGAGGAAGCACGCAAGGTGGCCACCGGAATCTTCGACGCCGCTGAGCATTTTGACGGCAGGCTGCCCGAACTGTTCTGCGGTTTTGACCGGGGCGAGTTCTTCGGGCCGGTGGCGTACCCCACCGCCTGCTCGCCGCAGGCATGGGCGGCGGCGGCGCCGGTGCAACTGGTCCGGGCACTGCTCCGTTTCGACCCCGTTTTCACGCACGGGGTAGTGCACCTGGCGCCGATCCTGCCGGAGGAGGTGGGCGAGTTCCGGGCCGACAACGTGCTGCTGGACACCGCCCGGATCAACATCAGGGCGTCCGGGACCCACGGCACCGTGGAGGGGCTGCCGCCGGGCCTCAAGCTCCTGGCGGAACCGCGCCCGCCCCTGGCCTACCCGCCTGAGTACGCATAAGAAGGCGGTGGAGGCCGGTCACGGGAGGGCTCGCTCCAGCACGAAATCGTGCTCCACGATATGTCCCAGCCGGAACGACCTGGTTCCCACCTTGCGGAACCCTGACTTTTCGTAGAACCGGATGGCGCGGGCGTTCTGGCTGTTGACCCCGAGCCACACACCGGCTGCGCCTGATCCGGCCGCGGCCTGGAGGCTCGCGCGCATCAGCTCCGCAGCGGGGCCCAGGCCGTGGTGCCCGGGATGCACATAGCACTTGCTAAGCTCCACCGCCGGCGTCAGTGTCAGCACCGAGCACACCTCCGGGTCCTCCGCGGGGCGGGTCAGCAGGAGGCTGTACCCGCGGAGGGCACCCTCCACGTCGATCACCAGGACCGTGACGTCCGGGGCGCCGAGGTACGTCCGGAAGTGCCGTTCGCTGAGGGTGTTCGCCAAATGCGACGCAATGTCTTCAGGCGACGTCGACGGCGGGCACGCCAGCGGAAACGTGACGGCTGCCAGGGCTGCCAGCGCCTCGGCGTCGTCCGTTGTTGCAGGGCGGATGGTGTGGGCCATGCAGGGATTCTACGTGCGCGCCCCTGGGAGCTATTGCTTGAAGGCGGCGTCGAAGGAGGTGTTCGACGGCGGGAAGTCGAACTTTTTGAGGGCAGCCAGGGCTTCGGGGGCACCATGGAGGCGGTCCATGCCTGCGTCTTCCCACTCCACGGAGATGGGGCCGTCGTAGCCGATCGCGGACAGGGCGCGGAAGGACGCTTCCCAGGGGACATCGCCGCGTCCGGCGGAGACGAAGTCCCAGCCCCGGCGCGGATCGCCCCAGGGCAGGTGGGAACCCAGGACGGTGTTCCGGCCGGTCTGGCGGAGCTTGGTGTCCTTGCAGTCCACGTGGTAGATCCGGTCCTTGAAGTCCCAGATGAAGGAGACGGGGTCGATGCCCTGCCACATCATGTGGGACGGGTCCCAGTTCAGGCCGAATGCCTCGCGGTGGCCGATCGCTTCGAGGGTGCGGACGGTGGTCCAGTAGTCGTAGGCGATTTCGGAGGGGTGGACTTCGTGGGCGAAACGGACGCCGCATTCGTCGAAGACGTCCAGGATGGGGTTCCAGCGGTCGGCAAAGTCCTGGTAGCCGGCGTCGATGACTTTTTCCGGGACGGGCGGGAACATGGCCACGTACTGCCAGATGGAGGAGCCGGTGAAGCCGACGACGGTGTCCACGCCCAGTGCCTTGGCGAGCCTGGCGGTGTGCTTCATTTCCTCGGCGGCCCGCTGCCGGACGCCTTCGGGATCGCCGTCGCCCCAGACCTTCGCTCCGACGATGTCCTGGTGGCGGAAGTCGATGGGGTCATCGCACACGGCCTGGCCCTTGAGGTGGTTGGAAATGGCCCACACCTTGAGGTTGTACTTGTCCAGGATCTCGAGTTTGGACTCGACGTAGCCGGGTTCGTCCCAGCGCCAGGCGTCCAGGTGGTCGCCGGACACGGCAATTTCCAGGCCGTCATAGCCCCAGCCGGACGCCAGTTTGGCGACCTCTTCGAAGGGCAGGTCGGCCCACTGGCCGGTGAACAGGGTAAACGGGCGGGGCATGTCAGGCTCCTTCGGTGGTACCGGCTGTGCCGGCTGCCGGGGTTGCGGCGGGGGAGAGTTGGACCAGGGTGCTGTTGGAGGCGGCGGATTGCTCCACCGCGTCCAGGATGCGCTGGACTTCCAGTCCGTCGTCGAACGACGGCGATGGCGCGGTTCCGGAGCTGACGGCCAGCAGGAAGTCGCGGACCTCGTGCGTGAAGGTGTGCTCCCAGCCGATGATGTGGCCCTGCGGCCACCACGCATCCACGTAGGGGTGCTCCGGCTCGCTGACCAGGATCCTCCGGAAGCCCTGCTCCCGGGCGGGGGCGGTGGCGTCCAGGAACTGGAGTTCGTTGAGGTTTTCCAGGTCGAACCGGAGGGCTCCCTTGTCGCCGAAAACCTCGAGCTGCAGGGAGTTTTTCCGGCCGGTGGCCACCCGGGATGCCTCCACTGAGGCGACCGCTCCGGAGGCGAGGGACAGCGTAGCCCAGGCGGCGTCGTCGACTGTCACATCTTCAAGCCCGCTTGCAGGGCCTCGCGGGCTGGGGCGCCGGTTGACGAAGGTGTGCACACGGCCCGAGACTTCCGTGACCCGGTCATCGAGCAGGAACAGGACCTGGTCGATCGCGTGGGAGGCGATGTCGCCGAGCGCGCCGGAGCCCGCGGTTTCCTTCTTCAGCCGCCAGGACATGGGCGCCTGGTCATCCGCGAGCCAGTCCTGCAGGTAAGCGGCGCGGACGTGCCTGACTGTTCCGATCCTGCCCTCGGCGATGAGCTCCTTGGCCAGGGCGAGAGCCGGGACCCTGCGGTAGTTGAACCCGACCATCGACTGCACGCCCTTGGACCGGGCATGTGCTGCGGCAGCCGTCATTGCTTCAGCCTCGGCCATTGTGTTGGCCAGCGGCTTTTCCAGCAGGACGTGCTTGCCGGCATCCAGGGCGGCAATGGCGATTTCCGCGTGCATCCAGCCCGGGGCGCAGACGTCGATGATGTGGATGTCGTCCCGGTCCAGGACCGTGCGCCAGTCGGTGGCCGTTTCCGCCCATCCGTACTTGGCGGCAGCCTCCGAGACCGCGGCGGCGTCGCGGCCCACCAGGACCTTCTGCTCGAACGCGGGGACGTCGAAGTAGCTGGCGACGTTCCGCCACGCGTTGGAGTGCGCCTTGCCCATGAAGGCGTAGCCGATCATGGCCACGCCCAGCGGCGCGGTGGTGCCTGTGTCGGGGCTCATGCGGAGCCTCCGAGGGTCAGGGCTTCCGGCGCCCAGTCTTCGGGCAGGGGTGCCGACGCCGGCGCGGAGCTTGCCACGTCCACGAACGTTCCTGAATCCATGGACTCCGAGATGGAGACCATCGCATCCAGCACGTGGTACGCCAGGTCGCCGGTGGCCCGGTGCGGGACACCGGCGCGGAGCGAACGCGCCATGTCCAGGACGCCCATGCCGCGGCCGTTCGCAGGCCCCGTGGCCGGGATGGTGGTCCAGTCCTCGTCGCCCGCGCGCCAAAGCCTGACGTCGCCGTCGAAGTTGTTGGGGTCCGGCAGGGAAAGGGTGGCCTCCGTGCCGGTGATCTCCACGAAGCCCATCCGGGTACGCGGGGACTCGAAGGAGAAGACGCTGTGGGAGGACGCTCCGCTCTCGAACTGGGCCATCGCTGAGACGTGGGTGGGGACTTCCACCGTGAATTCCTCGCCGGCCTTGGGACCGGAGCCAATGACGCGGACGTCCTTGGCCATGGACCCGACGGCGGCCACCTTGCGGATGGAGCCGAACGCCTGGACCAGGGTGGTGAGGTAGTAGGGGCCCATGTCGAACAGGGGGCCGCCGCCGTACTGGAACAGGAAGGCGGGGTTGGGGTGCCAGGACTCCGGGCCGGGCGTCTGGAAGGTGGTCATGCCGGTCAGGGGCGTGCCGATGTCGCCGCGCTGGATCAGGCGCAGCGCAGTCTGGAGCCCGGCACCGAGGAACGTGTCCGGCGCGCAGCCTAGGCGGATTCCCGCGGAGTCGGCGGTTTTGAGGAGCCCCAAGCCTGATTCGCGGTCAAGGGAAAAGGGCTTCTCGGTCCAGACGTGCTTGCCGGCGTTGACGGCTGCTGTGGCCACTTCGACGTGGGCTGCGGGAATGGTCAGGTTGACGATGATCTCGACGCCGGGGTGCTGCAGTGCTTTTTCCACGCCGCCCCACTCGGGGATGCCGTATTCTTTGGCCCGGGCTTCGGCGGCTTCCTCGAAGAGGTCTGCGATGACGTGGACCTTGAGGTCGGGGAACGTGGTGAGGTTGTCCAGGTACTGCTTGCTGATGTTGCCCGCGCCGATGACACCGACGCCCACCGGGCCTTTGCTGCTGGAGGGGGTGCTCATGCGCTGGCTCCTGCGTTGTTGAGGAAAGCCAGGCTCTCGGCGATGCCCTGGAAAATGTCTCCGTCGTAGTCGTCGAATTCCACCACGCCTACCTCCAGGGCCTTTGCCGCGGCGATGACGTCCAGGACCGGCACCTTGCCCTTACCGGCCGGTTGCTGGGCCTTGGTATCCGCGGTCAGGGGGCCGTCCTTGATGTGGATCAGCTTTACCCGGTCCCCGAGCCTGGCGAGGATGTCCACCGGATCCTGCCCGCCCACGGCCACCCAGTAGGTGTCCACTTCCAGGACCAGTTCCGGATCAAGCAGGTCGGCGAAGTATTCCAGGGCGGTCCGGCCTTCGATGATTGACTCCAGCTCCCACTGGTGGTTGTGGTAGCCAACCCGGATGCCGTACTCCGCGCCTTTCTTGGCGGCTTCGTTCAGCTTCCCCGCCGTGTCCCGGATGTCCTCTGCGGACTGCCAGCGGTCCGCCGGAATATAGGGCTCGATGACGGTGGTGATGCCCAGGTCCCTGGCCGCTGTGAAGATTTCGTCCTGGTCCTGACTGAGCAGCGGGGCATGGCCGGACGGCGCCGTCAGTCCGTTCTCTTTCAGGGCAGTGCCCAGTTCCTTCGCGGTGGTCACGAAATTGTAGGGCTCCACCTGGGTGAAGCCGATGTCCGCGACCCTGCGGATGGTTCCGGGGAGGTCCTCTTCCAACGGCCGCCGAAGAGTGTAAAGCTGAAGCGAGTAGTCCATGGCCTGCCCATTCCTTGCTGCTCGTTGCTGCACGTGCCGCAGCACATGAGTTGGGTTTTTTACAAATTACGGCGACTTTTGGCGCAAGTCAATCAAAAGTCAAGGATTACTCGAACCAAAGTATTTCCGAATGTGCTATTCCTTAGGTATGGCGATCGTTCCGAGGCAACAACCGCGTCTACAGCAGGAGGCCGGGCTGCTTTCGCGCACCGGTGACCTGTTCCAGCTGCTCCGTGACGGCAAGCCCCGCACGCGGTCCGAACTGGCGGACCTGACCGGCCTTGCCCGGACCACTGTTGCCGCCCGGATCGATGCCCTCCTTGCCATGGGCTTGGTGGGTCCGGCCGGCGAAGCGGCCTCCTCCGGCGGGCGGCCGCCGTCGAAATTTGCGTTTAACGCGGGGGTCAGGCTGGTGCTCGCCGCCGACATAGGCGCAACCCACGCCTCGGTGGCGGTCACAGACCTGAATGCCACCATCCTTGCCAGGCACTCCGAAGCCATCGATATTGGGGAAGGGCCTGAGCCCGTCCTCAACCGCGTCATGGAAATAGGGCGCAAGCTGTTGGAAGACGTTGGGCGCCGCGTCGGCGATCTTGCCGGAGTGGGCATAGGACTCCCCGGTCCTGTGGAACACAGCACGGGGCGCCCGGTGAAACCTCCCATCATGCCGGGCTGGGACGGGTTCGATGTGGCCGGATTCGTTGGCCGGCAGCTGGGCACGGTGGTGCTGGTGGACAACGACGTGAACATTATGGCGATCGGTGAGCGGTACGCCCACTGGCAGGAATTCCAGAATGTGTTGCTGGTCAAAGTGGCCACGGGAATCGGCGCCGGCATCATCAGCAACGGCCAGATCCAGCGTGGCGCGGATGGTACTTCCGGCGACCTGGGGCATGTCCGGGTCCCCGACGGCGAGGACGTGCTGTGCCGCTGCGGCAACAGCGGGTGCCTCGAGGCTTTGGCATCCGGACCGGCCTTGGCCGGGAAGCTGCGTGCGGAAGGAATCGAGGCCACCACCAGTACAGACGTGGTGGAACTCGCGGCCAAGGGAAACGTCCAGGCCATCCATGCGCTGCGGCAGGCCGGACGGGATTTGGGGGAGGTCCTGGCATTTTGCGTGAACCTGCTCAACCCTTCCGTCATTGTGGTGGGCGGAAGCCTGGCCCGCGCCGGGGACCAGTTGCTGGCGGGGGTGCGCGAGGCTGTTTACCGCAGATCGCTGCCGCTGGCCACATCCCGGCTCCGCATTGAGCAGTCCAAAGCTCCGGCGGATGCCGCCATCCTTGGTGCCAGCCGGATGGTGATTGACCACGTCCTTTCGCCCGAGGCGGTGGAAACCGCAATCCGGACATCTGCCCCCGCCGAGTAGCCCCGCAATTCTGGGCCCGGCCGCGTGCACCCAAGCACGCAGGCCTCGTTCCGGCATGCCCTCGGGCGCCCGCAGGTACCCCGGGGGATCCAATCGGATACTCAAAAATCCCATCCGATTCTTGTTGACATGGATCACACTCCATGGAAATCTGCTTACAGCGGCTCGCTTGCATACTTTTGACCTATGACGGTTGAAAGTGGCGGCTGACCGCTTCATCGTCCCGCTGTCCGGAAACCTGCGGCCGTCCATTATGGCCGTGGCACGGGCGGACCAGGCCACCCCGAAAGGAAACTCGTGAAGGCATCCATGCCAGCAAGACGCCGTCGTCTCGCCCAGAGTGTTGCAGCAACCGTAGTTGCCGGTGTCATGCTCGCCGGCTGCGGAAACCAGCCGGCGTCGGAACCATCGAAGGCCCCGGCCGCGGCCGCTGCCGATCCCAAGAGCGCAGAAGGCGCCAAGGGAAACATCCATTTGTGCGGCGGCAAAGACGCCAGCGGCATCCACAAGAACACCACGGCTGCCTTCAACGCCGCCAACCCGGGCATGACGGCGAAGTACACGGAGATCGGTGCCACGACGGACGAATCCCGCACGCAGGCCGTCCAGCGCCTTGAAGGCAAGTCCACCGAGTGCGACATCTTCATGACGGACGTGATCTGGACGGCCGAGTTCGCCTCCCAGGGCTGGCTGCTTGACCAGACCGAACTGGTCGAAGGAATCAAGGACAACCTCATCACGTCCACGACGGAAACGGTGAAGTACGACGGCAAGTACTGGGCCGCACCCTTCTACACGAACGCCGGCCTGATCTACTACCAGAAGGACAAGGTGGCCAAGCCGGAAACCTGGCAGCAGCTCTACAAAGAGGCAGCCAAGGCCCCAGGCAACGGGCTGGTCTACCAAGGCAAGCAGTATGAGGGCCTGACGGTGAACTTCCTCGAACTCCTCTACAGCGCCGGCGGCGAGGTCCTGGATGCCAACGGCGAAGTGGCGGTGGACAACGACACCACCCGCAAGGTCCTGAACTTCATGGCCGACGGCATCAAGAACGGTTCCGCGGACCGTGCCGTGCTGACCTACAACGAAGATCCCGCACGCCTGGCCTACGAGTCCGGCAACTTCGGATACCAGCGCAACTGGCCCCACGTCTATCGCCTCCTGAACGCCACCAACCTGGCAGGCACCTTCGGCGTGGCACCGCTGCCCTCCTTTGACGGCTCCGCCAAGCCAAGCGGCGTCCTGGGCGGCTGGAACTTCGCCATCTCCGCCCACTCCACCAACCCGGGCGCAGCCGTGGCCTACATCAAGTTCGCCACCTCCCCGGAGTGGCAGAAGCACGTGGCCATGGACAACTCCCAGGCGCCGGTGAACGAGGCCGCCTACTCCGCCCCCGAAGTCCTGGCCAAGATGCCGTTCGCGAAGGAACTGCTCGACTCGGTCAAGGGTGCCAAGCCCAGGCCGGTCTCCCCGGTGTACCCGCAGATTTCCCAGGCCATCAACAAGAACGTCTACGCGGTCCTGTCCGGCACAGCCACAGCGGATGACGCAACGAAGCAGATGGCTGAAGAGATCAAGACCGCCAAGGCGACCTTCTGACCATGGCACCCCCTGTCCTGACTTCCGGTCGTGGCCGCGTGAGCGGCCACGACCGGGCAGAACGCCGCCTGGCCGTCAGGATGACGGCACCGTCCCTCATCCTGATGGCCCTGGTGGCCGCCGTGCCCATCGGCTACGCCCTGTGGCTCTCGCTGAACCAGTACAGCGTCCGCCAGGCCGGCCTGTCCCGCTTCGTCGGCCTCGATAACTACATCGCGGCATTGGCGAGCAAGGAATGGTGGGCGGCCTTCGGCCAGACCTTCCTCTTTGCCGGGCTCTCGGTGTCGCTGGAACTGGTGCTGGGAACGGCCATGGCCCTGCTGCTGAACCTTGCCTTCCGGGGCCGTGCGCTGCTCCGCACCATCGTGCTGCTGCCGTACGCGATCGTCACAGTGGTCAGCGCCATCACCTGGGAGACCATGTTCGAACCAAACCTGGGGCTGGTGACCACGGTCCTTTCCGCCCTGGGCCTGCCCGCCGGCGACATTGTCTGGCTGGGTGAACCTGGCTACGCCATGGCCGTGGTTGTCCTGGCTGACGTCTGGAAGACCACTCCCTTCGCGGCGCTCATCATCCTGGCCGGCCTGCAGGTCATTCCGGATGAGACCTACGAGGCGGCTGAACTGGACGGCGCCAGCAAATGGCAGACCTTCCGGGATGTCACCCTGCCCCTGCTGAAGCCCGCGATTGTCCTGGCGGCGATCTTCCGCACTATGGATTCCCTGCGCGTCTTCGACCTGCCGTTCGTCCTGACCCGCGGCGCCAACGGCACCGAATCAATGTCGATGCTTGCCTACAAGGAGCTGCGGGAAAACCGACTGGTGGGTGAGGGCTCAGCGCTGTCCATTCTGACGTTCCTGACGGTCATGATGGTCTCCATGGTCTATATCCGCTTCGCAGGCAGCAACATCCGCGCCGTCGCCAAGGAGAACTGATGGGTACGCTGCTTGCCGACCGTCCCGCCGATACACCGGCCCGGTCCAAGGCACCTCGCCAACGTTTGCGGGGGGAAGCCAAACTTCACCCGCTAACGTGGCTCTTCGTCCTGGCCGTCATGGCCTTCTCGCTGGTCCCGTTCTACTGGCTGGTCAACACTTCCCTCAAGAAAGGCGCCAGCCTGGGCAAGGGGGAACTGTTCCCCGCCGAACCCTCGCTGGATAACTACCTGACTGTCCTCCAGAACGCCGAATTCCTGCTGGCGCTACGGAACTCGGTGATTATCGCCGTCGTCACCACCACGCTGGCGCTGGTGTTCGCATCCTTTGCCGCTTACGCCCTGGCCCGGCTCAAGATGCGCCGGAAGGCGCTGATCCTGACGCTGATCCTGTCCGTGACCACATTTCCGGCGATCGCCATCGCGGCACCCATGTTCGCGATCTGGCGGGAAATCGGGCTGTACGACACCCTCCTGGGCCTCATTATCCCCAAGATGACCTTCGCTCTGCCGCTGGCCATTTACACCCTGACGTCCTTCTTCCGGGAGATCCCGCGGGAGCTGGAGGAATCCGCGTACATGGACGGCGCTTCCCCGTTCCAGGCTTTCCGAAAGGTGATCCTGCCGCTTGCGGTGCCGGGCCTGGCCACCACGGCCATCCTGGTGTTCATCTCCGTCTGGAACGAGTTCCTCCTGGCCGTCACGCTGACGACGTCGCCGGACGCGCGCCCGGTCCCGGTGGCCATTGCCTTCTTCAACGGCGCCAGCGAGTTCGACCAGCCCATGGGCACCATCAGCGCCGCGTCCGTCCTGATCACACTGCCCCTTGTCATCCTGGTCCTGGTCTGCCAAAAGAGGATTGTCTCGGGCATGACCGCCGGGGCCGTCAAGGGCTGACTTCCCAACCCCATTTCCATCGCACGAAAAAAGAGAAGGATCTACCTGTGAGCAATCAGCAGCCGGAAACCCTGAAGGTGGGGGTGGTTGGCATCGGTTGGGCCGGCCAGCAGCACATCAAGGCCTACAAGGGCATTGAGGGTGTGGAACTCGTGGCGGTCGCCGCCATGGAGGCCGACCTCCTGGCCAGCCTGAAGGACGAGTATGCCATCCCGCACACGTTCGCCCGCTGGGAGGACCTGATCGAGTTGGAGGGGCTGGACGCCGTCAGCGTGGCCGTGCCCACCTTCCTGCACGCACCCATCGCCATCGCAGCCATGGAAACGGGGCTGCATGTCCTGAGCGAAAAGCCGCTGGCGCGCAACGGCGTCGAGGGCCAGGCCATGGTGGACGCGGCACGCAAGGCCGGCCGGGTGCTGGATGTTGCCTTCAACCACCGCCGTCGGGGCGACATCCAGAAGTTGAAGGGCATCATGGACGCCGGTGAGCTGGGCCGCCCGTACTACGCCAAGGCTTCCTGGCTTCGACGCTCCGGCATCCCCATGCTGGGCAGCTGGTTCACCAACCCGGAACTGGCCGGCGGCGGTCCGCTGGCCGATATCGGCGTCCATGTACTGGACTACTCGCTGCACCTGCTGGGCGAACCCAAGGTCCTGTCCGTTTCCGCCGCCACCCACTCCGAGCTGGGCCCGCGTGGTTTGGGCGGGAACGCCCGCTACTCTGCGATGAAGTCCAGCCACAAGTTCGAGGTGGAGGATTTCGCCACCGCGTTCCTCCGGCTCGAAGGAGGCGGTACGCTGATCCTCGAGGCGGGATGGGCGGCTTACCGGGAAGAGACGGATCTCCTGGACTTCACCGTGTACGGGACGGACGGAGGCGCCGAACTGCGCGCTGTAGGGGCTTCCATGGCACCGGTTGCGGACCTGAGGATCTTCAAGGAGAAGGACGGCGAAAACGCCGACTACGAGGTGGTGGCTGAGCCCGGCCGCGCCCACGACGCCGTCGTCGAGGACTTCGTCAACGCCGTCCGCGGCGGCCCGCAGGAGTGGGGCGCGCATGACGGCTCGGTGGCCCTCAGCCGGGCCCTGGTCCTGGACGCCTGCTACCGGTCCGCACTCGAACACCGGGAAGTTGCGCTCTGACATGACGGACAAACTCAACATCCTGGTCTGGAACGAGGGCGTCCACGAGGCGCAGAATACGCCGGCCACCATGGCCGAAATGTATCCCGAAGGGATTCACGGTGCTATTGCCGGCGGCCTGCGCGGGCATCTGACGGACTCCGTCATCCGCACGGCTACACTCGCCGATCCTGAGCACGGACTCAGCGAGGAAGAGCTGGCCTCCACGGACGTCCTGCTGTGGTGGGGACACAAAGCCCACGCCGAGGTCAGCGACGAGGTCGTGGATCGGGTGCAGCGCCACGTCCTGGGCGGAATGGGCCTGCTGGTCCTCCACTCCGGCCACTTCGCCAAGATCTTCACCCGCCTCCTGGGCACCACGTGCTCGCTCAAGTGGCGCAACGACGGTGAACGCGAGACTGTGTGGACGGTCAAACCGTCCCACCCCATCGCGCAGGGCGTTCCAAACCCGCTGATCATCCCCAAGCAGGAGATGTACGGCGAACTCTTTGACATCCCCGACCCGGATGACCTCATCTTCATCAGCTCCTTTGAAGGGGGTGAGGTGTTCCGCTCCGGCGTGACATTCACCCGCGGCAAGGGCCGGATCTTCTATTTCAGCCCCGGTGACCAGGACTACCCGGTTTACCACCAGGCTGAGATCCAACAGGTGCTGGCCAACGGCGTCCGCTGGGCCGCCCAGCCGGATGTCTTCCGCGAGCAGCCCGGGGTGGCCAACGCCCGGCGCGGCTGGTACCTCGGGGACGCCTGAACCGGCGGCGGAAGTCCCCACGGCTACCAAGGAAGTCCGACGGCGGGCGGGTCACCGCAGGGATGCGCGACGCGCCGTCGTCCGTCCTCCCGGTAGTTCAACCTGGCAATGGTTCCGCTGGGTGGGCAGCAGGGTCACGGCGTGATGGTCCGGACGGGCGAGCCCGCCAGCCAGGCCGTGACGTCCTCGAAAGCCCCGCCGTAGAACTGCCGGTAGCTTTCCCGCGTGACGTAGCCGAGATGCGGCGACAGCACGGTGTTGGGCGCCGCGAGGAGCGGGTGCCCGGCCTGCAGCGGTTCCTGGTCGAACACATCCAGCGCCGCCCCGCGGATCCAGCCTTCGGCGAGGGCCTTCAGCAGGGCGTCCTGGTTGACCAGGGGCCCCCGGGCGGTGTTCACCAGGACACCCTCGGGTCCCAGCAGCCGGAGTTCCGGCTCGCCCACGATGTTTTCCGAGCGTTCGGAGAGCCGCAGGTGAAGCGTGGCAACGTCCGCCAGGCGGAAGAGTTCCTGCTTGGACACCAAACGGGCACCGGCCTCCTCCGCTGCCGCCGCCGTCAGGTTCTGGCTCCAGGCCAGGACCTCCATCCCAAAGGCCTGCCCGTACGCCGCAATCCGTCGGCCAATCTTGCCAAGGCCCACGACGCCCAGGGTCTTGCCGGCCAGTTCGAAGCCGACCGTGGTCTGCCAGGAGCCTGCCCGCACGGAGTTCTCTTCGGCCGGCAGGTTCCTGGCGAGGGCCAGCAGCAGGGCCCACGTCAGTTCGGGGGCCGCGGCGGGCGAGCCCGGGGTGCCGCAAACGGTGATGCCCTGCTCGGCGGCGGCGGCCACATCAATGGAGGCATTCGCCATCCCGGTGGTCACCAGGAGCTGGAGGTTTGGAAGTTTTTCAAGCACCTCCCGCGGAAAGGCGGTGCGCTCGCGCATGGCCACCACCATGGTCACATCCGCGAGCGCGGACACCAGGGCCTCCGGGGAGGCGAAGGGTTCACGGAAGGTCATGGTGGCAACGTCCTCGGCTTCCAGGGCAGCCCAGTCGGCGAAACCGTGGGCCACGCCCTGGTAGTCGTCGAGGATGGCGAGGCGGTGCTTCATGGCATTGTCCTTCGTCCCGGGTAACCTTGGCGTGATGTTCATCGTAAGGCAGCGGGTCCTGGCCTTTCCTCAAACCCCTGCCACGTACGGCGTGATAGCAATGGGAGTGATGAAACCACCCCCAAACCGGTTCCTGGCCCCGTGAACGGCCGGATCCTCGCCCGAATTCCCAACAGCTGGATCCTGCTGGCCTGCATTGGCCTGCTGGCCCTGAACCTGCGGGGCCCTTTTGTGGCAGTTGCCCCGGTAGTGGACCTGATGCAGGCAGAGCTCAACTTCTCGCCGGTCCTGTTGGGGCTCCTGACCAGCATCCCGGTGCTGTGCTTCTCCCTTGCCGCTCCGCTGGCCTCCCTGGCCGCGAGGAAATTCGGTGCCGAGTTCGCGGTGACGCTGACCATCCTCGGCGTACTTGCCGGGGTCCTGGTGCGTTCGGCGGGAGGCCCCATCCTGGTGGTGGCCGGGACGGTGCTGATTGGCCTGGCCATCACGGTGGGCAACATCGCGGTGCCGCTGATCATCCGCCGCGATTTCGGGCAGGCCCGGCAGGGGACCGCGATGGGCATCTACACCGCGGCGTTGAACATCGGCTCGTTCCTGACCTCGGTGGCCACAGCGCCGCTCGCCGGCCTGGCCGGGTGGCGGTTCGCGCTGGGATCCGTGGCCGTGCTGGCGGTGGTGGCAGTAGTTTTTTGGACCCTGGCCGTGGGGGCCCGCCGGGCTTTCTTCATTGCCCCCGACGACGGCGGAGGCATCCGGTTGCCTCCGGTTGACGGTGCGCGGTGGACCACGGCCGGCCTGACGGCAGGCTTCGCGGGACAGGCCTTCTCCTATTACGGGGTAACCGCCTGGCTGCCGAAGATCCTGGCCGACGAGCTGGGAATGGCCCCTGCCGCGGCCGGTGCCGGATCCTCGCTGTTCCAGATCCTGGCGATCGCCGGCGGCCTGGGCGTTCCCTTGGCGGCGCGGTTTGCCAGTACGACCACCGTGGCCGTGGCCCTTGGCCTGATGTGGCTGACAGTCCCCCTGGGCCTGCTGCTGGCCCCGGATTGGTGGTGGCTGTGGTGCTCCCTGGGCGGCGTAGCCCAAGGTGGCGGCATCACGTTGATCTTCACCGCCATCATCAAGATCGCCCGGGACCAGGCGTCGGCAGGGAAGATGTCCGCCGTCGTCCAAGGCGCCGGATATGCAATCGGGGCGGCCGCTCCTCCGCTGCTGGGGTACCTTCAGGGGCTGACCGGTTCCTGGGACGTGCCCATGCTGTTGATTCTGGCGTCGGTGCTGACGTTCTTCCTCACCACCACCCTTTCCGTGCGGAAGGTGCCGAAAAACCGCTGAGGCGAACAGCGCCGTCGTCGTACGCCCTCCGCCCCTTCCGACGCTCTCTCACTTGATGCGGGAAATAGTTGATCGCTCTCTCACTTTTCTAAGGAAAGTGAGAGAGCGATCGTGATTTCCAGCATCGAATGAGAGAGCGATCAGGGAGTGCATTGGTGCGTTGGAGGTGCTCCGTCGCCGGGCCGGCCCTCCGGATTTCGGAGGTGCCTGTTGCGGAGGGCGTGCCGGCCCGGCGGACGGAAGTCTTGTTGGAACCTACGCCGCCGCGAGCTCCTCGACAGTGGCCTTCTCACGGGCCTCCGTCAGGTACCGTGCGTAGGCGGGGAGGGTGAGGAAGGACGGGAAGTCCTGGCCGAGGGTGACTTCCTCGAAGATGTCCCGGGCGTCCTCGAACCGGTCGCCGTCGAAGCGTTCCAACCGTGCGAATTCCTCGTCCAGGAGCTCCTCCACCCAGTGGTGGGTGATGATTTCCCCGTGGTCGGTGATGGCCCGGGCGTAGATCCACTGCCAGAGCTGCGAGCGGGAGATTTCCGCGGTGGCGGCGTCTTCCATGAGGTTGTGGATGGCCACTGCGCCGTTGCCCCGGAGCCAGGACTCGATGTAGCGGATGCCCACTTCGATGTTGTTCCGGATGCCCTGTTCGGTGATGGTCCCCTCGGTAGCGGCGACGTTGATCAGGGCGCGGTCATCCGGGGTGACGTCCTCGCGGAGCCGGTCCAGCTGGTTGGTGCGGGTGCCCAGGATGCTGTCGAACACCTCGCGGCAGACGGGCACCAGGTCGGGGTGGGCCACCCAGGAGCCGTCGAAGCCGTCGTTGGCTTCGCGGGTTTTGTCGGCGCGGACTTTTTCGAGGGCGTTGGTGTTCGCTTCTGGGTCTTTGCGGTTGGGGACGGCTGCGGCCATTCCGCCGATGGCCATGGCCCCGCGTTTGTGGCAGGCGCGGACCAGCTGTTCGGTGTAGGCGCGCATGAAGGGCTGGGTCATGGTCACCTGGCCGCGGTCCGGGAGGACGAAGCGGGGGCCGCGGGTGCGGAAGTTCTTGATCAGGGAGAAGATGTAGTCCCACCGGCCGGCGTTCAGGCCCGCGGCGTGGTCGCGCAGTTCGTAGAGGATTTCCTCCATTTCGAAGGCCGCGGTGATGGTCTCGATCAGCACGGTGGCGCGGATAGTGCCCTGCGGGATGCCGAGCAGGTCCTGGGCGAGGATGAAGATGTCGTTCCAGAGCCGGGCTTCGAGGTGGTTTTCGATCTTGGGCAGGTAGAAGTACGGTCCCTTGCCCTGGGCGAGCAGGCGCCGGGTGTTGTGGAAGAAGAACAGGCCGAAGTCCACGATGCCGCCCGCGACCGGTTCGCCGTCGATCAGCATGTGCTTCTCCGGCAGGTGCCAGCCGCGGGGGCGGACCACAATGGTGGGCAGGTCGCCGGCGGGGCGGAGCTTGTATTCCTTGCCTTCGGGGGTGGTGAAGTCGATGCGGCGTTCCAGGGCGTCGGTGAGGTTCAGCTGGCCCTTGATGACGTTGCGCCAGGTGGGGGTGGAGGAGTCCTCCATGTCCGCCAGCCAGACCTTGGCGCCGGAGTTCAGGGCGTTGATGGTCATCTTCTGGTCTACCGGGCCGGTGATTTCCACGCGGCGGTCCTCCAGGCCGGGTGCCGGCGGAGCGACGCGCCAGGAGGGGTCGTTGCGGATGTGCTCGGTCTCGCGGAGGAACCGCGGGTCCTGCCCGGAGGCGATGGCACCCCGCCGGCTGCGCCGGGCCTGCAGCAGCTCCTGCCGCCGTGCCGCCGTCGCCCGGTGCAGCTTGGCGATGAACGCCAGGGCATCCGGAGTCAGCACCTCTTGCTGCCGGCACACAGGCTGCGCGGTCAAGGTAATGCCATTGATGGTGAAGGTGTCGGTGAAGCTGTTCATGTCATGTGCTCCTGATGCAGGCCCAACTGGGTAGCAGTAAGTGTCGTTTTGAGCCTCCAAAACGACACTTAGTGCTACTTACTTGGGAAAGTTTTAGTGGAATTGGCCCTCTTCGGTCGATCCGACCAAGGCGAGGGTGGATGCGTTCGGGTTGAGCGCAGTGGCGATGTCGTCGAAGTAGCCGGTGCCGACTTCGCGCTGGTGCTTGGTTGCGGTGTAGCCGCGGGATTCGGAGGCGAATTCCTTTTCCTGGAGCTCGACGTAGGCGCTCATGCCTTCCCGGGCGTAGCCGTGGGCGAGGTCGAACATCGAGTAGTTCAGGGCGTGGAAGCCGGCCAGGGTGATGAACTGGAACGTGAAGCCCATGGCGCCCAGTTCACGCTGGAACTTCGCGATGGTGGCGTCGTCCAGGTGCTTGCGCCAGTTGAACGACGGCGAGCAGTTGTAGGAGAGCATCTGATCCGGGAACTCGGCCTTGACTGCTTCGGCGAACGTGCGGGCGAGCTCGAGGTCCGGGGTGCCGGTTTCCATCCAGATCAGGTCGGAGTAGGGGGCGTAGGCCTTGGCGCGGGCGATGCAGGGTTCGATGCCGTTGCGGACCTTGTAGAAGCCCTCCGGGGTGCGGACCGGCTGTCCTCCTTCGCGGAGGATGAATTCCTGGTCGCGTTCGTCGACGTCGGAGGTGATCAGGGTCGCTGCCTCCGCGTCGGTGCGGGCAATGACCACCGACGGGGTGCCGGCGACGTCCGCGGCGAGACGGGCAGCGTTGAGGGTCCGGACGTGCTGCTGGGTGGGGATGAGGACCTTGCCGCCGAGGTGGCCGCACTTCTTTTCCGACGCGAGCTGGTCCTCCCAGTGCACACCAGCGGCGCCGGCCTGGATCATGGATTTCATGAGCTCGTAGGCGTTCAGCGGGCCGCCGAAACCGGCTTCAGCATCGGCAACGATCGGGACCAGCCAGTCCTCGACGGTCCGGATGCCCTCGGAGAACTCGATCTGGTCGGCCCGGAGCAGGGCGTTGTTGATCCGGCGGACCACCGTCGGGACCGAGTTGGCCGGGTAGAGCGACTGGTCCGGGTAGGTGTGGCCGGAGTTGTTCGCGTCGGCTGCGACCTGCCAGCCGGAAAGGTAGATGGCCCGCAACCCGGCCTTGACCTGCTGCACGGCCTGGTTGCCGGTCAACGCGCCGAGCGCGTTGGTGTAGCCGCCGGTCTTGTGCTCCTCGGTGAGCTGCTTCCACAGCTTCTCCGAGCCGCGGCGGGCCAGGGTGTGCTCTTCGGAGACGCGGCCGCGGAGACGGACGACGTCGGAGGCTGAGTAGTCCCGGGTCACACCTTCCCAACGGGGGTTGGCGGCCCACTCGAGCTCCAGGGCGGCGGCCTGCGATTCTGCGTCCTGGCCGGGCGTCTGCTGGGTGGGCTCAAATGCTGCAGTCATCGTTGATCTCCTTGATTGAGCTCCGGGATCGGATAGGTGGGAACCGCGTCATTGAGGTTCCCACCGGCCTTCCGGTGCGGTGTTTCTTTCCGTGACACTTACTTTTCCGCACTTCCAAGAGGCTTTCTAGAGAGAAATGCTGGAAAGAAATGCGTTTCTTCACGTATTCTTTAGAAATGTCCCCTGGAAGCTGGAACCGCGAAGCCGCGCCGCCAACACCGTCCGCCGCGTCTGCTGAACTGGACGTCATCAGCCTGGGCCGCCGCGTGCGCCATCTGCGCAAGCAAGCCGGACTGACCCTGGATAACCTCAGCGCCGCCGTCGGTACCGCACCCAGCCAGTTGAGCCTGATCGAGAACGGCAAGCGGGAACCGAAGCTGGGGCTCCTGCAGCACCTGGCGTCCGCCCTCAATGTCAGCATCGACCAACTTCTCGGCGCGGAACCTCCCAGCCGCCGGGCCGCCCTGGAGATCGAGCTCGAACGCTACCAGCGCAGCCCGCTCTACGAGACGCTGAACCTGCCCAAAATCCGCATCAGCTCGCGGCTTCCGGTGGACGTGCTGGAGGCCCAGGTGGGGCTGCTGCATGAGCTGGAGCGCAAGATGAACGAGCAGGTGGCCACCCCGGAGGAAGCGCGCCGGGCGAACGGTGAACTGCGGGCAATGATGCGCGAGCGCGGCAACTATTTTCCGGAGTACGAGGCCGAGGCGCAGAAGGTGCTCAAGGGGGTTGGTTACACTACCGGCCCGCTTAGCCAGCACGTCATCGCGGACATCGCCGAGAACCTCGGATTCACCCTGCACCATGTGGGTGACCTGCCGCATTCCACCCGTTCCGTGACCGATTTGAAGAACCGCAGAATTTACCTGACCCAGAACCAGCGGCAGGACCACGACCCCCGGTCGGTGCTGCTGCAGGCCCTGGGTCACTACGTGCTGGGGCACGAAACCCCGAAGAACTACGGCGACTTCCTGGCCCAGCGCGTGGCAACGAACTATTTTGCTGCAGCGCTCCTGCTGCCGGAAAAGGCAACCCTGGAATTTTTGCAGAAGGCGAAGGCCGCCAAGGAAATCGCCGTGGAGGACATCAGGGACGCTTTTGCCGTGTCCTATGAAACGGCAGCCCACCGGTTTACGAACCTTGCCACGCAGCACTTGGGCATCACCACCCATTTCCAGAAGACGCACCAGAGCGGAATCATCTACAAGGCATACGAGAACGACGGCGTGGCGTTCCCGCAGGACCACACCGGCGCCATCGAGGGCCAGCCGTCGTGCAAGGCCTGGACTTCCCGCGCAGTGTTCGACGTTCCGGACAAGTTCAGCGCCTACAGCCAGTACACCGACACGCCCTCCGGGACGTACTGGTGCACCGCCCGCACCGAACGTTCAGCCAGCGGCGAGTTTTCGCTCAGCATCGGCGTGCCGTACCAGCACGTCAAATGGTTCCGCGGACGGGAAACCACCGCGCGGGCCAAGTCCACCTGCCCCGATCCGAACTGCTGCAAACGGCCGCCGACCGAGCTCGCCTCGCAGTGGGCCGGCAACGCATGGCCCTCCGCCCGGGCCCATTCGCACCTGCTGGCGGCCATGCCGCCCGGCGCCTTCCCCGGCGTCGACGAAACCGAGGTGTACAGCTTCCTTCAGGCGCACTCGGGAACGTGACCCGGACGCTCTCTCACTTAATGCGCGTTTTCCCGGGACCCTCTCTCACTTTCTTAAGGAAAGTGAGAGAGGGTCCCGGGTTTTCCAGCATTAAGTGAGAGAGGATCGGGTCACCCGTGCAGCTCGCGGTAAGCGTCCGCCGCTGCCGGGTGCAACGGAATGCCAGCCGTGTTAATCAGGGAATCCGGGCTCAGGAACTGAACGCCCAGGCTCGAGCGGGGGATCAGCTCCTCAGCATGGCCCACCAGTAATTCCACGGTCCGTTTCACGGTGCGGGCGTCCAGGTCGCGCCGGCACAGCAGCAGGTTGGTCACCCCCACCGTCCAGACGGCAGGGGCACCCCCGTAAGCGCCTGCCGGGATCAGGACCCGGTCATAAAAGACGCCGTACCTGGACCGAAGCGCCGGCAACAACAGGGAAAGATCGAGGAAGTTAAGACCCACGTCGTCATGGGCGGCGGAGATCGCGGCCGTGGGAACGCCCCCGGACCAGAACAGGGCGTCCACTGACCCCGCACGCAGTGCCGCGAGGCCGTCATTGAGGCCCAGGTTCAGGACGGTGACGGCTTGTCCGGCAGCACCGGCCCCGCCGGCAGCGACGGAACCAAGCCCGGCGGCCTCAAGGAGGCGGGGAGTGGTGAGGGACGTCCCCGAACCCGGCTCGCCCACAGCCACCGTCCTGCCGGCCAGCTCCCCGATGCTCCGGATGCCGCTGGCCTTCCGGACCACGCAATGGACGTAGTTTTCGTACACCCGCCCCAGCGCCGTAATGCCGGCGTCGGACGAGTTCTTCCCTGCTTCCCTCTGCGCGGCGGCATCAGCGAGGGCGACGGCGAACGTGGCTTGCCCGGCAGCGAGCTGTCTGAGGTTGTCCAGGCTGCCCCCCGTGGTCAGGGCCGTGGCCTGCCGGGCCACTCCATGGCGCTGCAGGGACGCGGCGAGCAGGGTGGCGAACTCCAGGTAGAAGCCGCCCGGTTCGCCGCCCGCAACGGTGACGGCGTCCGGGCTGTCCGCCGGGGTGCAGGCCGCCAGGGCCGGTAGCAGCAGTCCCGCGAGCCCTGCGGCAACACCGGCCCTGATGGCTTCGCGTCTCGACGGCAGGCTGAAACGAACGTCAGGCATGCGGAGCCACCTGCCCCGTGGCTTCCGGACCGCTTTTAGGGACCAGGGGAAACTCCAGGAACGCCGCCAGGCCGTGCGGGTGCGCCTCGCGGAGCAGCAGGCGTCCGCCATTGGCTGCGGCCAGCTTTTCGACGATGGTCATGCCCAAGCCGTTTCCGCGCACGTCCCGGTGCTTCGGTGAGCGCCAAAACCGCTGTGTGGCAGCTGCCCTTTCCTCGGACGAGAGCCCGGGCCCGTCGTCGGACACTTGGATCACCACGGTGGCGCCGACCTGACGGACGGCAACTGATATCCGGGCGCGGCCGGCATATTTGATCGCGTTGTTCAGCAGTTCCCCGACCATCTGCGCGAGGTCCCCGGCGTCGCAGGCAATCAGTGCGGGCTGGCCGGGCGTTCTGTCGAAATGGATGGAGGCGCCGGCACGTCGCGCGGCAGGTGCTGCACGTTCGGCCTGTTCCTGCAGGACAGGGACTGGATCAATGGGCCCCCGATCTCGTCGGGAAGGCGCCTCACCGGGTGTGCCGGCGGAGTCCTCGAAGGCCCGGTGTTCGGCGGCGGCGAGTTTGAGGACGCCGTCAAGGATCTCCTCCACCCTCTCCAGCTCAGTCTCGACGGCGGATGCAGCCGTCTTTTCCCGGGTGGTCTTCAATTCCAGCTGCAGCAAGTCGACGCGCAGCCGCAGCGCACCAACAGGGTTGCGCAGTTCATGGGAGGTGTCCGCAATGAGCTGGCGTTGCGCTTCGATGCTGTCGCTGACGCTTTGTGCCATCGCAGTGAAGGAACGGCTCAGCGCCCTCAGCTCGGGAGGTCCTTCCTCCGGTAGCCGGCTGCTCCGGCCGGTGGTTTCCAGTTCGGCGACGGCCGCATTGAGCCGGTGGACCGGGCGCAGCACCCAGCGGGTCACCCGGGATGCGGCGATGAGGAGCATTGCCATGAGTGCCGCCGCGGCCAGTCCGACACCTAGCCAGCGTTCGCGGAGTTTCTGCCGGGCAGCGTCCTGGTTGACTTCCAGGACCGCTGCGCCGAGTACCTGGCTGGCGCTTCCAAACGAGCGGGAAATCACCTCCGAGCCTGTGCCGAACGGTTGAAGCGGCGCCACTGTGGTGTCACTGAGGTTCAGGCTGGCCCTGGCCAAAGCATTCCGCACGTCTGCCCGGTCCTCGCTCAGGCCGCCGGAGCGCAGGGTGCCCTGCTGGAGCCGGATCAGGACTCCTTCCTCGTAGAGCTCCGAGTACCTGTCCATTTCGGCCTGCAACTGGGTGGAATCGCCTCCCTCAGTGCCGGCGTCGAACGCAACCTGCGCCAGCCTGTTCAGGGCAGTGGCCCTGTTGATCTGGAGTTCCTGCGTGAGTTCCCGGCTGGCCGAAGCCAGGAGGGCGTTGGACGCGATGAGCACCAGGAGGACGGAGAGGATGCTCAGGATCCCGAGGACACGGAGCTTCACTCAGGGTCCGCCTCGACCCTATAACCAACTCCGCGGACGTTGATGATGAACCCCGGCAGCTGCAGCTTGGACCTCAGCCCGGTCAGGTGCACGTCAAGTGACCGCGAGGAGGCCAGGAACGCATCGCCCCACAGGGCGTCCAAGATCTGCTCCCGGGTCACTACTGACCCTGCATGGCTGGCCAGCAGAGCCAGCAGATCGAATTCCGTGGCGGTCAGGGGGAGCACTTGCCCGTAGAGGACTGCCAGGCGGCGTTCGAGGTCCACCTCAAGTTCCCCCAGCACGATCCGCCGCTGCGTGTTGCCGGGCGCGCGGCCCGCCCGCCGGGTGACGGCTTCGATCCGGGCCAGGAGCTCCACGAGCTTGACCGGCTTGACGAGGTAGTCATCAGCCCCGGATCGGAGGCCAAGGACCACGCTCCGCTCATCGTCGCGCGCTGTGAGGATCAGGATGGGAACGTCCGTGACCTGCCGAAGCTTCCGGAGCACCTCAAGGCCGTCCATGTCGGGAAGTCCCAGGTCCAGCAGGATCACGCCGAAGCGCCGGTGCTCCAGGAGTGCATCGGCGCCCCGGGAAACCCTGGCCGACGCATGCCCGGCGGAAACCACGGCCGCCCCGAGGGCGGATGCCATGGCGTCGTCGTCCTCGACGATCAGCACATCCATTGCCAGTTCCTGTTCCGTTGGGCGGCTTCCGTTTCCAGGGACGCGATTTCCCCTGCCCGCCTTTGGAGATTACCCCTTTCGCTTGTCTTCCGCCCGGCCCGGGGCGGTTCAGCTCCGCCGCCCGGGACCGCTGCCCGCGGGAAAACCTAAGGAAGTGTTAGGAATTCGGATTTCGCTTGGGCTGTGCGCTGGCTCACCAATAGCTTTGGTGGGGTCCCCGGGCTTCCAGGGGACGTTCAACGTCGAGGAGGAACCATGAGCAATGCTGCCATGGACAGCACGAAAGTCGGGCCTGGGCGCACAGCCAGGGCCGCACAGCCAAGGAAGGTTCAGCGATGAGCACCCAGCAAACCGCGGCAGTGAGTGAGTCGGCCCAGACCCGGCGGGCGGTCAGCAACATCCTCAAGGGCTCTGCCGGCAACCTGGTGGAGTGGTATGACCTGTACGTCTACACGGTCTTCGCCGCCTACTTCCAGTCCCACTTCTTCAACTCGAAGGACGACCTCCAGGCGGGCCTGGAAGCGATGGCCGTCTTCTCGACGTCGTTCCTGATGCGGCCCATCGGTGCCTGGTTCTTCGGCCGGTACGCGGACCGCAAGGGCCGCAAGGCCGCGCTTACCCTAAGCGTTACCCTGATGTCTGCGGGGTCATTCGCCATCGCCGTACTGCCCACGACGGAGCAGGTGGGAGTCTGGGCATTGATCCTGCTGATCCTGATCCGCCTGGTCCAGGGCTTCTCGGTGGGCGGCGAGTACGGCACCAGCGCCACCTACATGTCGGAGGCCGCAACGTCCAGGCGGCGCGGCTTCTTCTCCAGCTTCCAGTACGTCACCCTGATCGGTGGCCAGATGCTGGCCCTGCTGGTCCTGGTGATCCTGCAGAATGCCATGCCCAAGGAGGACCTCACCGAGTGGGGCTGGCGGATCCCGTTCGCGCTGGGCGGCGTCGCGGCGCTCGTGGTCCTCTGGCTCCGGCGCTCTATGGAAGAGACCGTTTCGGAGGAACAGGTACAGGCTGCAAAGACCCCGGCCGAAGCGGGGGTTGCCCAGCCCGGCACCATGAAGCTGCTGTTCACGCAGTACTGGAAGCCGCTGCTGGTCTGCATCGGTGTTACGCTCGGCGGCACCGTGGCCTTCTACACCTACACCAACTTCATCCTGAAGTTCATGAACGATACCTCCGGCATCGCCAAGACCGACACCTCGGTGATCAACTTCTGGGCGCTGTTCATCTTCATGCTCCTGCAGCCGGTGTACGGCATGATTTCGGACAAGGTGGGCCGCAAGCCGCTGCTCTTGTGGTTCGGCATCACCGGCGTCCTGTTCACCTGGCCGCTGCTCTCCACCCTGGCCAACACCAAGGATCCCTTCACCGCTTTCATGCTGATGATGGGTGGCCTGGTGATTGTGGGCGGCTACACTTCCATCAACGCACTGGTGAAAGCCGAGCTGTTCCCGGCCTCCATCCGTGCCCTCGGCGTCGGCCTGGGTTACGCGATCGCCAACTCGCTGTTCGGCGGGACCGTTCCGCTTATCGGCGCAGCCTTCCAGAAGGCCGAGCGGGTTGACCTGTTCTTCACCTACGTCACCGTGGCAATTGCCCTCTCGCTGCTGGTGTACATCTTTGCGTTGAAGAACAAGAAGGCAACCCACCTGGACCAGGAGCAGGGCCACGCGTGGGTGCAGGAGCGCAAGGACGGAGACAAGGACGACAGCAAGGACAAGGACCTGCTGGGCGTTTAGCTCCCGGAAGCACACCTGCGGCAGGACAAATGACGACGGCGGGTGCCCGCCCGCCGTCGTCCGTCCACCACGCCAGGACGCTCTATCACTTGATGTGGATTTTCCTTCGACTCTCTCTCACTTTCTTCAGGAAAGTGAGAGAGGGTCCCGGGTTTTCCACCGTTAAGTGAGAGAGGGCCCGGCGCGGCGTCCCGCGAGCCGGGCGAGACCAAATCGAATGCAAAGCGTGACCCTCCCGGCATCGTCCCGCGCCGCCGTCGCTGTTTCACTGGGAGGAGGCGGATTCCTGCCTTGGCATGCCGGGGGAGGCAACAGAGGTGTTTCGTTTTCAGCGGATGATTGCGTTGGGTGCCTTGATAGGACTGGCGGGGTGTGCGGTGCCAGCCCGGCCGCCGGCCCCGGAACTCCTCACGGCCGACGGCGTCGAGCGGGTTTCGGTGGACCGTGCGGACTACGCCGCTGAACTGCGCTCCTTCCGGGCTTCGGCGTTCGTCCTCGGCGAGGCGCTGCTGGCCGACGGCGGCGACGGCGACAACGGGAACGTGGTGTCCTCGCCCGGAAGCCTGCTGATTGCCCTCGCCATGCTGCGCGCCGGTGCCACCGGCGGGACCGCGGCCGAGATGGACAGCGTCCTGCAGTTCCCCCTTGAGAAGCGCGATGAGGCCATGAACTCGCTCCTCCGCTCGCTTGAGAAGTTCGACGGCGACCCCGCCGCAGTGGATGAGGACAATCCGCCGCAGAAACCGGTTATGCATTCCGCCAACGGACTTTTCGTGGACAAGGACGTGCCTACCGGGCAGTCCTTCCTGGACACCCTGGCCCGGCACTACGGATCCGGGGTGTATCCCGTGGATTTCAGCGACGAAGGGGCAACGAAGCCCGCCATAGATGCGTGGGTGAGCAGGAATACCGGCGGCCGGATCAAGGAAGCCCCGGCGGAATACGACCCCGACAACACCTTCAGCCTGCTCAACTCCCTGTACTTCGCCGCCGCCTGGAGCATGCCGTTCGATCCGAACGCCACCTCCGACCTGCCGTTCACGACAGCCGCCGGCGAGGAAATCAACGTGCCGGCCATGCACAACGAACTCACCATGAAGTATGCGGAAGGTGCCGGCTGGCAGGGTGTTGACCTACCCTACGCCGACGGTTTCGTCATGCGGCTGGTCCTGCCCGCGGAGACGGCCGCTCCCGCTGACACTCCCGCCCCGGCGGCCTTCGACGCGGAAAAACTGACGGAAATCGCGGACATGTTTGATGTGGCCCGGCCCGCGTCAGTCCAGGTCCAGCTGCCCCGCTGGGACCACAGGTCCAGTTTTGACCTCCGCAAGGTCTTCGAGGCGCTGGGCCTGGAGAACATGCTGGGCACCACGGAGGACTTCAACAGCATCCAGCCGCAGATGATGGTCACCCAGGCCGCCCAGGCTGCCAACATCACCGTGGCCGAAAAGGGCACCATCGCGGCCGCGGTGACCCAGATCAACGGAATGGCCACCAGCGTCCCGCCGCAGCCCGAGCGGACCATCGAGTTCGACCGGCCGTACCACTACCAGATCGTCCACGTTGAAACTGGGCTGCCGCTGTTTATGGGAACTGTGGCCGACCCCAGGTGAGCGCGTGTCCCGGGCCTGCCCTCGCCGCCCTCCCCGACCTCAGACGCTCTATCAGTTAATGCCGGAAAATCCGGAACCCTCTCGCGCTAGGTGCAAGAGGGTTCCGGGAAAACGCGCATCAAGTGAGAGAGCGTCGGGGGGGCGGCGGGTTAGCGGGCTCCGCCCTGCCAGAGGGCATCGAACGGGGCTCCTGAGGCTACGCGGTTGCGGATGCCCGCGGTGACGAATTCCTTGGCCGTCCGGGCAGCCTCCAGCGGGGTGGCGCCCTTGGCGAGTTCCGCCGTCACGGCTGCGGCCAACGAGCAGCCAGCCCCGGAAACCGCCACCTCGCCCACCTTGGGGGCGCTGAGGACCTCGAGGGTTTCACCGTCATAGAAGACGTCGACGGCGTCCGGGCCTTCCAGCCGCACCCCGCCCTTGGCGAGCACGGCGGCGCCGCTGAGCTCATGGATCCGGATGGCGGCGGCCTTGAGGGATTCGACGTCCGTGATGTCGAGGCCGGACAGCGATTCGGCCTCGAAGTGGTTGGGCGTGACGAAGGTGGCCAGCGGAAGGATCTGCGCCTTCAGCGCCTGGTCCGTGTCCAGGGCGTGCCCGGGTTCCTGGCCCTTGCAGATCAGCACCGGGTCCAGGACCACGTTTTCGAACTGGCCGGCGGCCAGGGCGTCAGCGACTGTGGCGATGGTGGCGGGGCTGCCCAGCATGCCGATCTTCACCGTGTCCAGCACCGGGCGGCCGGGCTCCGAAGGAGCGGACGACGACGGACCGTACGCCGCCGTCGTCGCTTCCAGCTGGTCGGCGATCACCTGCCGGTCCACCGGGACGAACCGGTGGTTCCAGCTGTCGTTCGGGTTGAACGAGACGATGCAGGTGAGGTTGGCGATGCCGAAGACGCCGAGCTCCTGGAACGTTTTCAGGTCCGCCTGGGCGCCGGCGCCGCCGGTAGCTTCGGAGCCTGCGATGGTCAGGACAACTGCGGGAGCTGCGGCGGATCGGGGTGCGTCAACGGAAACGGAAGTCATGGCACCATCCTGCCATCCGTCGTCGGACGCGTCTTTGTGCTGCTGTACAGTCCGCATGCTGATTGCTGTCTCCAACAGCCCCGCCAGCCGGGACGGCTGGCGCTCCCTGCGACGTCCTTGGTGATCCGGTAAAGAAGTGAGGTGGCGTCAGCCCTTCAAGGTCCGGTCGAGCAGGGCGCGCAGCTCCCGGAAGTGCCGTTCCGTGGCTCCCACGTGGAACGCCGAAGTGTCCGCCATTGAGTAGCCGTGGGATGCACCCCGGTAGACCTCGTTGGACGCCTTGAGGCCTGCGGCCTTCAGGGCCTTCCCCAGCCGGGCCACGGCGTCAGCATCCATGCTCCGGTCGTGGTCTGCGTGGCCGAACACGAACTCGGCTCTGGCCGAGCCGAGTCCCCGGTGCGGGCTGTCCGGCTCGTCCGTGGCCAGCCCGCCGCCGTGGAAGCCGCCGCATGCCGCCACCACCTCCGGGTGGGCTGTTGCGGTGCGCACCGCCAGCCTGGCCCCCATGCAGTAGCCAAAGGTGCCGATGGGACCCGGCGCAACGTCGTCGAGCGCCGTGAGCGCCGAAACCCAGGCATCGATGTCCGCGAGCGCCTTGTCAGCAGTGAGGTGGCCAATCCGCGGGAACGCCGCCTGGCCGGCTGCCTGCCTGCCCTCCGGAGTGGTCATGTCCCCTTTCGGGGCAAGCTCGGCAACAGTTCCATCCCGGTAGAAGACGTTCGGGGCCAGGACGACATAGCCCCAGTCGGCAACGCGTTGCGCCATGTCCCCGATGCGCGGGCGCAGGCCGAAGGCGTCCATGTACAGGATCGCGCCCGGGAACGGCCCGCCGCCGCTGGAAGGACGGGCCACCAGGGCTTCCGCGGTGCCTTCCGCGGCAGGGATTCCAATGAGCATGGGGTCAGGCTATCGGACGCAATTCCGACGGCGGCGCGCCGGCTACGCGTAATACCGCGCCAGGGTGTCTGCTTTGAAGTCGAAGAAGGTGCCGTCCTCGATGGCCAGGCGGGCGTCGTCAACCATCTTCACCACGAACCGCTCGTTGTGGATGGAGATCAGCGTGGCGGACAGCATCTCCTTGGCCTTGTACAGGTGATGGATGTAGGCCCGGGAGTAGTTGGCGCAGGCGTAGCAGTCGCAGCCTTCCTGCAGCGGCCCGAAATCGCGTTTGTACTTGGCTCCGGACAGGTTGAACCGGCCCTGCGGCGTGTAGAAGGCGGAGTTGCGGGCCACCCGGGTGGGGGAGACGCAGTCGAAGGTGTCCGCGCCGTTCTCGATGGCCGTGAAGATGTCGTCCGGTTCGGAGATGCCCAGCAGGTGCCGGGGCTTGTCCTCGGGCAGCTCCTCGTTGCACCACCGGACAATCGTGCCCAGGTTCTCCTTCTCCAGCGCCCCGCCGATTCCGAAACCGTCGAACGGCATGGCACCCAGGTCCCGGCACGCCTTCCGGCGCAGGTCCTCGTACTGCGCGCCCTGGATCACGCCGAACAGGGCCTGGTACGGTTTGCCCGCCCTTTCTTCCGTCAGCCGGAAGTGCTCCTCGAGGCAGCGCAGCGCCCACAGCCGGGTGCGCTCCAGCGACTCCTCCTGGTAGCCGCGTGAGTTCTGCAGGGTGGTGAGCTCATCAAAAGCGAACATGATGTCCGCTCCGATCCGGTGCTGGACCTGCATGGAGATTTCGGGGGAGAACCGGTGCCGGTCGCCGTTGAGGTGGCTCTTGAACCACACGCCGTCGTCGTCGATATGGGCCAGGCGTTCCTTGCCGGGGGCCACCGCGTCGTCCGGTCCGGGCCCGCCGGCGGCAGCCACAGTCTTCATGTCGATGACCTTCTTGAAGCCCGAGCCCAGGCTCATCACCTGGAATCCGCCCGAGTCCGTGAACGTGGGCCCTGGCCAGTTCATGAACGCGCCCAGGCCGCCGGCCTCGTCCAGGATGTCCGCGCCTGGCTGCAGGTACAGGTGGTAGGCGTTGGCCAGCAGCGCCTGTGCCCCCAAATCCGCCATGGCTTCGGGCAGTACGGACTTGACCGTGGCCTTGGTTCCCACGGCAATGAAGGCCGGGGTCTGGATCTGGCCATGGGGCGTGGAGATGGTGCCCGTACGTCCCAGGAACCGGCCCCCGTTGGACGCCTCCTGCGGGGCGGACGGCGGGCAGCTCTCGGCCAGGCGCGTGCCTACCCGGAATGAAAACTCCGACTGCCGTGCCCGTGCTTCATCGCCGGCAGTGCGCGGGCCCGGTTCAAACGGGGCGTCGGCAGGGTGTGGAGCAGGGGCGGGGTTGGCTGGCACCGTACAAGTGTGCCAGCAATCAGCACCGTCCCGGCAACCGGGCCGGTCAGCTGACCGGTTCCGCTGCGGGGTAGTGCTCAGCCCGCCAGGCATCCCAGGATGAGCGGATGGCATCCAGCCTGGCGGCGCCGAGATCGTAGGTGGAGGCGATGACCAGGGACCCTTCGCCCTCTGCGCGTACGTCCTTGATGGCAGGATGGTCGGCCACCACCAGGAGCCCTTCGCCGTGTTCCGCGTAGTTGTGCACCGTGACACCCACCTGGTGGCTGGTCCGGTACCAGACCTTCCCGCTGATCTCCTCGCCGGTCCCCAGTTTAAGCTGGTAGCTCTCGCCCGGTGCCGGCAAATCCGCCAGTCCGAGTTTCTCGATCGCGGAGCCCTGCCCTTCCGTCAGATGCAGGAACAGGGTGTGGCGCTTGCCGTGGGGGTGGCGTTCCAGGGCGAAGCGGAGCTGCTGGAGGAACGTGAGCCAGCCCTGCGTGATGTCCTCGTCCCAGGCCGCCCACTCTGAATCGTGGTCCATGGCACTCCGGGTCACGCTGACCCGGGTTCCATTGGGCTCGGGGTGAAGTTCAAAGGTGTCCCCGCCGTGAACGGTGAGGCTGGTGTGGTCCGGGGACTCCTCAACGTCACCGGAGAAGTAGATTTCCTTGATCTCGGCATCCAGGTCTTCAGCCTGCCAGCCATGCCATTGGGCTACTTTGGACGGTTCCCGCAGCATGGTCCAGACCTGCGGCGCGTCGGCGTTGATCACTACGCTCAGATTGTTGGTCATAGCCCCGAATGTACAACTCCGGCCGGGTGCCGGGAAGGGGGCAAATTACCTAACCCGGCACCCTGTTCAGGGGCGGGTGCATCGTCAGGAACGGACGGCTTCCAGCTCGTTGCTGATCCGCCGCTCGAGTTCGCCCATCCCAATGGTTTCCGAGCCCCCGTGGGCGCGGAGGAACAGCAGGGATTCGAGCCGCAGGAGGCGCCATTCGCGCTCGGCGTCGTGGTTGGAGTTGTCGATGGAGCGGAAGATTTCCTTGTCGTACAGGTTCGGCTCGTTGAGCGAGCGCTGCCGGACCTTCGCCGCCATCCTGGCCTTGAACGGATCCGATTCCTGGTTTTCGGGGGTCCGGAGCAGCTTTTCGTAAACCTCAGCCCGCTCCGCCTGGCCGTCCTGCCGGCAGATGTAGCTGGACAGCGCCAGGGATGCCTCCACGGACGCCCACCGCCCAGGGTTCCCGTCGAAGGGCAGGACATTGAGGAGGTCGGCCACGGCGAGTGCGCCCTCGGCATCCTTGAGGGTGATGAACAGCTCGTGGGCAAGGTCGCTCAGGTCCTTCAGGCAGCTGCCTGACTTGAAATTGACGCCCTTGGCCAGCCGGTCCGCCAACAGCAGCACGCCCTGGGCATCAGGATGCGCTTCGGCCGCGGCCTCCACCACTGATTCCGGAGTGCCCTGCGGTGCGGGAATCAGTGCCAGGTCCTCTTCACTGGGACCGCTCACCGCCGGCGGGACCGCCGGGAGGGGAGGTACGACGACGGCGGGAGCGGCGGCAGCGGAGGCAGGCTCTTCGCCGGGCTGCTTGGCGTGTTCCTGCCCCGCGTCTCCCACTGCCGGGGCAGGGACGCCGGCTGCCTGCGGAAGCTGCGTGACGGCGTCGGACTCTTCCTCCAGCACCGTGACTGTGGTGCCCACCGCGATGCGGAGGGTACCGCCGCCGGACAGGCTGGCGAGGACTAGCGCGGGCGCCCCGAAATCGTCCCGTTCCAGCTCAACCTGGTGTATCTCCGCCGTCCGCCCGCCGTCGGGCAGGACAATGTGGTTGCCGGTGGTCAGGGATCCAGCCTGCTGTTCAAGATGGTGACGGGCGGCTGGTGTTTCGGTCATGGGAGTCCTTAAGTTCTCTTGCGGTCCGCCCTACAGTCTACAAAGACGGGCCCTTAAAATCGGGGACCCCCACGTCCCGGCGGGGGTGTCAGAAGCCCACTCCGGCGAAGGCCAGGGCCTGGCGGATGAGGGCTCCGCGGCCACCGGAGAACTCCATCTGGACGCCCGGGCTGAGGACTTCCTCTGGGGTCATCCAGGTCAGTTCCAAGGCGTCCTGGCGGGGCTCGCACTCGCCGGTCACCGGGATGACATAGGCCAGGGCCACGGCGTGTTGCCGGTCATCGGTGAAGCCGGTCTGGGACGGTGCGGGGAAATATTCGGCCACGGTGAACGGCACGGGGCTGATGGGCAGCTGCGGGAACGCCAGCGGTCCCAGGTCCTTTTCCATGTGCCGCAGCAGCGCGGCGCGGATCGTTTCACGGTAAATGACGCGCCCCGACACCAGGGACCGGACCATAGTTCCGTCCTCGTCCGCCTGGAGCAGGGTTCCCACTTCGTTAACGAAGCCCAGGGGGTCCAGCCTGACGGGCACTGCCTCCACGTACACCATGGGCAGCCGCCCGCGCGCCTCAAAGAGGTCCTCTTCGGAGAGCCAGCCGGGATTCGGGTCAGGAGTGCGCACGTTCATGGTTAAGTTCTACCCCATGGGACCCCGCTGGATAGCCGAGGCTCAGCTGCGGGCGGAATGCGTCGGCCCCGCCCGTCACCCGTCGGCCCCCTGCCGCCCGTGGGGCAACTTCTCACCCGTGGTGGCGCCCGGCGATCCAGAGGGTGGCCGGTACGTGCCCGGCGCCGGGCCCGCCCGCGTCGGGATTGGCTACATGGAGGGTGCGTCCGAACGCTTCCTCCGTGAGGCTGACCCGCAGACCTGCCGAGGCGAGGCGCTGCCGCAGGGGTTCCAGTGCGCCGTCGTACTCGAAGCCCAGGCCTGAACGTGCCGGTCCTGAAGCCGGGCGCACCAGCAGGACACCGCCGTTCTTGGTGGAAAAATCGGCGGTGTCGTCCTGGTCCGGAACCGGGCGCGGGCGCGCCCCGATGTGCTGCAGCGTGCGGGAGGCGGCGGCGGGATCTTCGGTAAACCAGACCCCGGCGACGGCCAGCGCCGGGTCAGCGTCCGCGCACTGCGCAAAGTGGGACGCCTTGTCCGCCAGGAACGTGAATCCGTCGGGGGCCGTGATCCTGCAGGCCTCGCCATGGTCCGCGGTGACGAGTTCCGCGGGGGCGGCGCCGTCCTCATCTGCCGCGAGGTTGGTCCGGCGGGCGAATTCCGCAAGGTCCCCCACCTCCACCGCCAGTGCTGTGGTGCCGTCCTCCGCAGCGCCTTCGGGGACGGTGTGGAGGGCGAGGCGGCCCGAGCCGGCGTCAAAAACCCGCCACCCGGCGTCGTTCTCGGTAATGACCATGCCCAACGCGGTGAGGAGCGTGTCCCAGGAGTCGGGCCTGGAGGTGGAATGAAGGGGGCGGACGCGGAGCATGGCTTGTCCTTCGGATCGGTACGGGACGATTAGGGCCCATACTGCCACGTGGGCCGGCGGCTGTCTCGGCGCTTGTCCCGGCGGGCTGCAGGAGCACAATAGGGGCATGGCCGTTGAACTCGAGGAACTGCTGCTGCCGGACGCGGCCGCATGGCGCAGCTGGCTCGAGGCGAACCACAGCACCAGCCCCGGCGTGTGGCTGGTGCTGCACAAAAAGGGCGGAAACGTGACGGAACTGGACTACGCCGCCGCACTGGACGAGGCACTGTGCTTTGGCTGGATCGATGGCCAGGCGCGCCGCCGTGATGAGCACACGTCGCTCCAGCGGATGACGCCCCGGACCCGCAGGAGTCCGTGGTCGGCGCGGAACGTGGGCCACGTGGCGCGGCTGGATGCGGCGGGGAAGATGACCGACGCCGGCTGGGCGGCTGTGAATGCGGCGAAGGCTGACGGGCGCTGGGCAAACGCGTACGGCGGACAGGCCGTGGCCGAGGTTCCGGAGGACCTGGCCGCCGCCATTGCCGCGGTTCCCGCCGCCCAGGCGATGTTCGACGTCCTGACCAGGACAAACCGGTTTGCGCTGATTTACCGGGTCAACTCCGCTGTGCAGGCTGCCACCCGGGAACGGCGGATTGCCGGGTTCGTGGACATGCTGGCGCGGGGCGAGGCCCCGTATCCGCAGAAGAAGCGTCCCGGCGACCCTGCGCCGTCACCCCAACCGACCAGCCCGCCCCCAACTGAGTAGCGCTAAGTGTCGTTTTGAGGCTCCAAAACGACACTTAGCGCTACCTAGTTGGGGTTAGTCGTCCAGGGGGAACGCCACGCCTTCGCCAACCACGCGCAGGCACAGCTCCATGCCGGGCCGGGCGATGGAGGCGTTCCAGTGCCGGATGGTGATGATCTCGCCGCCGCCGGGGTAGCGGTGGTCCGGGCTGGAGGCCAGCTGTGGCGGAACGGACAGTTTCAGGCGCACGGTGGTTTCCGGGCCGAAGTAGTCCGTGTCCACTACAACGCCGCGGATGTTTCCGCCCTCGGCAATCCTGATCTGCTCGGGCCGCAGCATCAGCTGCACCCGGCCCTGCGCCGGCGGCCGCCGGACGGGGATCGCCCCCAGGGAGCAGGTTGCCAGCGAACCCTCCAGCCAGGCGTCCAGGATGACCGCGTCCCCCAGGAACTCGGCCGTGGCCCGGTCCGCCGGGCGGGTGTACACCACGAACGGGTTGCCGATCTGGGCGAGTTTGCCGCCACGCATTACAGCCACCTGGTCCGCGAAGGACAACGCCTCGGCCTGGTCATGGGTCACCAGGATGGTGGTCACGCCGGCCTTATTCAGGACCTTGGCCACTGCCCGGCGGGTGGCTACCCTGAGCCCCGCGTCGAGTGCTGAGAAGGGCTCGTCAAGGAGCATCAGTTCGGGCTCCCGCGCCAGGGCCCGGGCCAGTGCTACGCGCTGCTGCTGCCCGCCGGAGAGCTGGTGCGGGCGGCGCCTGGCCATGGCCGGATCCAGTGACACCATTTCCAGCAGTTCGCTGATCCGTGCGGCCACAGCGCGCCGGCCGCCGGGCAGGCGGTCCGGATCGAGCCCGAAGGCCACATTCTGCCCCACGCTGAGGTGCGGGAACAGGGCGCCGTCCTGGGCTACATACCCGATGTGCCGTTTGTGCGCGGGCACCCAGACGCCGTCGCCCGCCACTTTGGTGCCGTTCAGCGCGATGCTGCCCGTCTCGGGGTGCTCGAAGCCGGCGATCAGCCGCAGCAGGGTGGTCTTGCCTGACCCGGACGGGCCCACAATGGCCGTGGTTCCGCCTTTGGCGACGGAGAGGTTGACGCCCTTCAGGACGGCCTGGTTGCCGAAGTTCTTGGTGACGTCCGTGATCTCCAGGTGGCTGTTTGTGGTGGGCGCCACGGACGGCGCGATCCGCGGTTCCGGCAGCCTCGAGGGGGCTTGTTCTGTCACTGTCCGGCTACTTTCTTGGACTGCTGGAAAAGGAGGTACGTCATCGGCGCGGAGAGCAGGATCATCAGCAGGGCGTACGGCGCGGCGCCTGCGTAGTCGATCTCGCTGCTCTTGCTCCAAAACTCGGTGGCCAGCGTGCGCGTTCCGTTGGGGGAGAGCAGCAGGGTGGCGGTGAGCTCGTTGGCGATGGCAAGGAAGACGAGAGCCGCGCCGCCCGCGGCGGCTGGTGCCGTGAGCCGCAGGGTGACCCGGACGAAGGACACGAGCGGAGGCTTGCCCAAGGCCTGGGCGGCCTCGTCCAGTTCCTTCGGAGCCTGCGCCAGTCCAGCCCGGAGGTTGACCAGGGCGCGCGGCAGGAACAGGAGGACGTAGGCCGCCACCAGCACCCCTGCGGTCTGGTAGATCCCCGGCACAATCCGGATGCTCACCGTCACGAAGGCCAGGCCCACCACGATGCCGGGCAGGGAGCTGGTGATGTAGTTGGAGAGCTCCAGGGACTTGCTGAACCAGCCGGGGTGGCGGACAGCCAGGTATGCCATCGGAAATGCCACCACGATGGTGGCCGCTGCGCCGGTCAGGCCATAGCCGAGCGTGGTGAGGAGGGCCGGCAGGAACTCGTCCGCGGCCCAGGCGGCGGTTCCGCCGGAGGCCACCCAGCGCAGCACAAAGAACAGGGGGAGGCCGAAGGCCAGTACGGTCAGTCCCACGAGGAACAGCTGGGCGGGAAGCTGGTACGCGTGCAGCGGCAGGCGCAGAGCCTTCGCCTGCGCGCCGGGGCCGATGCGGGCGTAGCGGGCGGTGCCGCGGCTCCTGACTTCGGCCAGCAGCAGGAGGAGGCAGAAGAACACCAGCACGCTGGCCAGCATGTTTCCGGCAGCACCGTTGAACGTTGACTGGTACTGCACCATGATGGCCGTGGTGAAGGTGTCGAAGCGGATCATGGCGAACGCCCCGTACTCGGCGAGCAGGTGCAGGGCCACCAGGAGCGCACCGCCGGTCATGGCAATGCGCAGCTGCGGGAGGACTACCCGGAAGAAGGACCGCCAGGCGCCGAGGCCCAGCGCGGCCGCCGACTGCTCGATGGCAGGGTCCAGCCGGCTGAGCGCGGCAGCGGCGGGGATGTAGACCAACGGGAAGTAGGACAGTGTTGCGATCAGGACCCCCGAGCTCAGGCCGCCGAGCGACGGGATTGCCGAGACCCAGGCGTAGCTGTTGACGAACGCAGGGATGGCCAGCGGCGCGGCCAGGAGCACAGCCCAGATCCGCGCGCCGCGCAGCGTTGTGCGTTCCACGAGCCATGCCCCGGCGACACCGAGGACCAGGCACAGCGGGACGGTGATCGCCGTCAGCAGGAGGGTGTTGAGCAGCAGTTCGGCCACGCGCGGACGGAAGATGAGTTCGACGGCGGTGTCCCAGCCGGTTGCCGCGGTCATGTACACCACGTAGGCCAGCGGAACGAGCGAAAACAGGGCAATCAGCACCGCCAGCGCGGACACCGCAGAAACGCCGAAAGGCGGGCGGGGGCTGCTGCCCCGGCCCGCCGTCGTCGAGCTCCCCCGAGGGGGAGCCGAGAGATCAGGAGTCACGGATTTAGAGGAGTCCTGCCGCTGTCATCAGGTCGGTGACCTTCTTCGAGTTGAGCTTGGCGGGATCGACAGTGGGGGCCTGGAGCTCCGCGATCGGAACCAGCTTCTCGTTGGCCGGAACATCCGAGGCGATGGCGTACTCGAACGAGGTGCCGTCCTTTAGGATTTCCTGGCCCTTCTTGCCGGTGATGAACTTCAGGAACGCCTGGGCATCAGCAGCCTTCTTGGAGCTCTTCAGGACACCGCCGCCGGATACGGAGAGGAAGGCGCCCGGATCCTGGTTCTTGAAGTAGTACGGGCTGACGTTCTTGGAGTTCTCGCCCGTCTTCGCCTGGTCGCCGTAGTAGTAGTAGTGGTAGATCAGGGCCGCATCCACTTCACCGGCGTTGACGGCCTTCATGGCGGTGCTGTTGCCCTTGTAGGCCTTGAAGTTTTCCTTCATGCCCTTGAGCCACTCCTCGGTTGCGGCCTCGCCCTTGAGCTCGAGCAGTGCCGAGACAATGGCCTGGAAGTCGGCGCCGGACGGCGAGGCGGCCCACTTGCCCTTCCACTCCGGGTTGGCCAGGTCCAGCATGGACTTGGGCAGCTTGTCTTCCGTCAGCTTGTTCTTGTCGTACACCAGGACCGTGGAGCGGGCAGCGATGCCTGTCCACTTGCCGGTGGAAGGACGGAACTCTGCCGGCACCTGCGCGGCGGTTGCCGCGTCCACATCCGCGAACAGGCCGGCGTTCTCAACCTGGGTCATGGCGGGGGAGTTTTCCGTCAGGAAAACGTCGGCCGGGGAGGCGTCGCCTTCCTGGATGATCTGGTTGGACAGCTCGGTGTCCGACCCCTGGCGCATGGTGACCTTGATGCCGGTCTCCGCCGTGAAGGCGTCGATCCATTCCTTGGTCAGGCTCTCGTGCTGCGCGTTGTAGACGGTGATTCCGCCCGAGTCCCCGCCAGCGGCGGAAGACGAGCCGGTGGCTGCCGGAGTGGAACCGCCGCCGCAGGCGGTCAGTCCGAGGGCTGCGGTGGCGGCGAGTGCGATGCCGGCCAGGGCGCTGTTGCGGATCTTCATGGGGGCTGCTTTCTGGAAAAAAGTCAACGGGACCGGAGTCCTCATGGGCCGGGATTCGGGAGGCCTACGGGGAAAGCGTAGGTTAGCCATACCTAAGCCACCAAGCCGCAGCGGGGTTATGTGAGCAGGATCACAAGAATTACGGAAGTGTTGCGTGCCCTAATTGCCGGGGCTGTCCGGGAGGGTTGCCGCGGCCTCCAGGGCCATCCATGCCTGCAGCTGGGTGGAAAGCTCGACGGCGGTGCCCGCGGGGCAGGTTTCCCGTGCAGGGTTGGCAGCGTGCAGGGAGAAGATGCTTGCGCCGTTCTTTCCGTCGGCTTCGCCGGCTTCCATGGGGCGCCGACCGGCCCAAAAAGCGCCTGCCGTACTGGCCACCAGCGTGGCGGCGGTGCTTCGGGTCCGGGGGGACAGCCTGGCGTCGGCGGCCGCGAGCGCCAGGTAGCGGCAGAGGATTCCAGTGAACAGGCCGCCGTCGCCCGTCCCTTCGCACCGCAGGACGCGGGCCTCGCCGGTGGATGCTGTGCCGGTGGATGGTGCGCTGGCGAGGGGCGGAACCGTCAGGTGCTGGTCCACCGCCTCCACCACGACGGCTGCCCGGGCAAGGTTCGCCTCCCCGCCCTGTTCCAGGAGGGCGCCCAGGACGGGGCCCTGGTTGTAGGTGTAGACCGTCCGTTCCACCACCACTTCGCCGGCCGCGTTCAGCCGCGCACCGTCGAGGTACAGGCCTTGGTCCGGGTCGAAGAGGGTGGCGTCCAGCCAGTCCAGCAGCGCTTGTGCCTTTTCGGGGCGGCCCGTCCGGGCGAAGTAGAGAGCGGCCGGCGCAGTGGCCGGGGTGTTCTTGAAATCCCGTGCTTTGCTCCAGAAAGCGCCGCCGCCCAGGTCCGCCGTGCATGCTGCCTCGAACTGGAGGGTGAGGGACTTCCGGACGCGCGCGTTGCGCCCGCGCCCCGGCTTGCGGGCCTCCTCGGCCAGCTTGTCGAGCCGGTGGGTGGCAAGCGCCAGCCAGGCCATGTCGTCGTAATAGTTGTTGACGAGCGTGAAGGCGTTCCGCAGCCGGATTCCGGTGACCAGGCGGGAGGCGAGCTGCCCGGCGCTGGGGTGCTCCCGGCCGTTGAACCTCGCGGCGGGGGTGGCGCCGCAGCCGAGTTCCCGCAGCCCTGCATCAACCAGGCAGTCAACGTAATGGGCCTGCCACCAGTAGTGCCAGGGCCCCAGGAGCGCGCCCTTCGGATCCCTGCGCCGGGAATGTGGGGTCCACTTCACGGCACCGAGGTGGGTGCCCGGCAGGAACAGCAGCCTCCTGCCGAAGAGCGTGGTCACCGATCGTGCAGCTTCATTTGCCCTGCCGTGCCAGCGGGAAAGATCCTGGCGGTCAGGGGCGGGGTCCGGACGCGTCATGGATCCCACCCTAGTCCGCTGCCTCCCGCCCCCGGGAAGCGCCCATGGATGCAGGGCTTCCGTATTTCAGTTAACATTCACTAACTAACCTCCGCGGCCGGCCTGCCGTGGGGGACGCGCATCAAGGAGGATGTATGGACGTCAACGGCACTGTGGCGCTGGTGACCGGGGGAGCCTCGGGCCTGGGGGCGGCAACAGTCCGGCGCCTGTTCGACGACGGCGCCTCGGTGGTGCTGGTTGACCTCCCGTCGTCGGCAGGGGCTGCCCTCGCAGAAGAACTGAACGCGGCCGGCAGCCCGGGCAGGTCCGCCGTCTTTTCGCCCGCGGACGTGACCAGCGAGTCCGAGGTCCAGGCCGCCGTCGACGCCGCGGTCCGCCTTGGCCCGCTGCGGATCGTGGTGAACTGCGCCGGGATCGCCACCCCCGGAAAGGTTCTGGGCCGGGACGGCGTGCTTCCTCTCGAGGCCTTCAACCGGGTCATCCAGGTGAACCTCATCGGCACCTTCAACGTGGTGCGCCTCGCAGCGGCAGCCATGGCAGCCACCGAACCGGCCACCACAGTGCTGGGCGGCCCGGAGCGCGGCGTGATCATCAATACCGCCTCGGTCGCGGCCTTCGAAGGACAGATCGGCCAGCCGGCGTATGCGGCCTCCAAAGGCGCGGTGGCGGCCATGACGCTGCCAATCGCCCGGGAACTGGCCCGCTCGCTGGTCCGGGTGGTCACCATCGCGCCCGGCATCTTCGAGACACCCATGATGGCCGGCCTGCCGCAGGAGGCACAGGATTCCCTGGGGGCGCAGGTGCCGCATCCCTCACGGCTGGGCAGGCCCCACGAGTACGCAAACCTCGTGGCGCACATCGTGGACAACGCCATGCTGAACGGGGAAACCATCCGCCTCGACGGCGCCATCCGGATGGGCCCGAAGTGACTGCACACGAGATGAAGGACGAGGCCCTGCCGGAGCTGCCCGCCGCGGACTTCTTCGCCTTTGAATCCCTCCTGGGCCAAAAGGAACGCGACAAGCTCGCGGAACTGCGGGAATTCCTGGCCGCTGAGGTAGCTCCGTACGCAGGGGATTGGTGGAACAAGGCCGAGTTCCCCGCGCACATCCTGCCCAAACTGGCTGCCCTTGAGCTCAGCACGCCCGCCCAGCGCGGCTACAGCAATCTGTTCGCCGGCCTGGTGATTGCAGAGATGACGCGCGTGGACACCTCCATTGCCACCTTCTTCCTGGTCCACCACGATCTGTTTGTCCAGGCCCTGTACGACTTCGGGTCCGCGGACCAGAAGCGGCGGCTGCTGGCAGACGCCTCGGATTTGCGCATCACGGGTGCCTTCGCCCTGACCGAGCCCAATCATGGTTCGGATGTGGCGGGCGGCATGGAGACGCGGGCCAGGCGCATCTCTTCCGTGACAGGCGAGGCCGACGACGATGGTGACGCCTGGGTGCTGAACGGCGCCAAGCGGTGGATCGGCAACGGGACGTTCTGCGACTACATGCTGGTGTGGGCGCTGGACGAGGCGGACGGGCTGGTCCGCGGGTTCATCGTGGACGCCACGTTGCCAGGCGTCACGCGGACCCGGATCGAGAACAAGATTGCGCTGCGGACGGTGCAGAACGCGGACATCCTCCTGGCGGACGTCAGGGTGGCCGAGGCCGACCGGTTCGCGTCCGTCAACAGCTTCGAGGACACCAAGGAGCTGCTGCGGGGCTCACGGATCATGGTCGCCTGGCAGGCCGTCGGCCAGCAGTTGGCCGCCTTCGACGTCGCCCGGCAGTACGCCGTGGAGCGCCGGCAGTTCGGCCGCCCGCTGGCGCAGTTCCAGCTGATCCAGCAGCAGCTCGTGACCATGCTCGGCAACGCGGTGGCGAGCATGGGCATGATGGCAGGGCTGGCGCGGCTGCAGGATGACGGAGCCGCAGACATGCCGCAGGTAGCACTCGCGAAGTCATACCTGAGCGCACGGATGAGGGAAACGGTGGCGCTGGGCAGGTCCATCCTGGGCGGGAACGGGATTCTGACCGAGTACCGGATGGCCAAGATTTTCTCCGACGCCGAGGCCATCTACACCTACGAAGGGTCCTTCGAGGTCAACACCCTGATTGTGGGCCGCGCCATCACGGGGGTTTCGGCAATCACCTAACCCCCGCGGGGGTACGGCTTCTCGCCCGCCTCCACGCGCACGTCCAGCGAATTGTTCCTCACCGGCATGGGGCACGTGCCGTACGGGGTGAAGGCGCTGGGATAGTTGATGGCCCGGTTGAAATCCAGCACCACGGTCGCATTTCCGGTTGAATCCGTTCGTGGCCGCGGCAAGGACAGCTTGCGCCAGTCATCCGTTTGTCCCGGCGGGGCGGCGCCGTTGGTTTCGTCATGGAAAGTGACGGTCAGCGCCCCGAGCTTCTCCTCCTCCGCCTGCAGCCGGCACTCGTGGCCGCTCCCGGGAACGCGGAAAACGACTTCGCCCACGGTGCGGTGGATGCCATCCACCAGGGGATTGGCCGTGGCGATGGGCACGTCCACGGGTTCGGGATAGGGTTCGAACCGACCGGGAACCTCCCAGTCGGGGTTGTAGTCGAAGGTAGGCACTCCGGCGAATTCGGTGAACACTGGGGAGGCCGAGTCCCGGGTCCGGATGGCATAGCGCCCGGCCCGCCTGGCCAGTTCCACCACCACCTGGTCCCCGCCAGGTCCGCCGAACTGCACCCACATCAGCGACTCCTCATCGGCGAGGGCCGCGGAAATCGTCCCGGACACTGGTTCCCCTGACTCCACCAGGGACAGGCCGTCGGCGGGCACCGCGGTGAGTTCCGCCGTCGTGCCGTCCGTCGACCAGAGCCCGGGAGCAAGTTCGACGGCAGCGGGGGAGTTCTCAAGCCACTGGAACGAGGTGAGGGTCAGCCAGCCGTGGCGGGCGGCGAGGGCTTTGTTGCGGTTGTCGCGGAAGCGCTGCCAGCGCTCCACCTTGGCTGCGGGGAGGGTGCCCATGGTTCCTTTCACACGGTCGGATTGCCATACCCTACAACCGCACCGCGCCGGCGTTCATTCCACTTTGGTACGGTCCGCCCTGTTGAATAGGTGGCGTGGACATACTTGCTGGAGTAAGCACCGAATGGCTCAAGGCCCTGACCTGGATCACGGCAGTAACAGTCGGCGTGGCAATCCTCCTGTGGCGGCCGCGGCGGCCCGACCTGGCGGGTCTGGCAGCCCTGGTGGTGTTCATGGCAGCCAGTGCCGGTGCGGGGATCTACGTCCTGAACCACCTGGGCGACGGCCGCTGGGGCGGTGACCAGCAGTCAAAACTGAGCCCGCCTCCGCTCACTGACGCACCGATGGTGGGGCAGTTCCTGGAACCGCTGGAAGGGATGCTGGGCGGCGTTACCGACGGCATCAACGAGTTCGTGGACTTCCGGTCCGCGTTGCCGGTGGCGCTGGATTTCTTTGTTGCCGCGGGCTGGGCGCTCGCGCTTTCGGTGCCCCTGGCGCTGGTGGCCATGGTAGTCACCGCCAGGGCCGCCAAGCGGCTCAAGGCAGAATTCACAGGCTATAAGTCTGAAGTTGACCAACTCCGCGCTGAACTCAACCAGGTCAAGCGCCACGTCGGCTACCCGGCCGGCGACATTATCTGAGACGAATTCCCTCTGCAGCCACACTGCGGGTAGCATCTTTAGCTAGTTACGTGGCTCACAGTATCCAGCGCAGTGTACGAGCCAAGTCCGAACCCTCGAAAGATAGTTTCCATGGCTCACACTGCAATGAATCCCGAAACCGATCTTGCCTCCGAACTGCGGGCAGATGTCCGCCGCGTCTCCACCCTGCTGGGAGAGTCGCTGGTCCGCCAGCACGGACCTGAGCTCCTTGACCTGGTTGAGCAGGTGCGCCTCCTCACGAAGGAATCCAAGGAAGCCGCCCGCGGCGGTGCCGACGCCACCGGCCCGTGGAGCGCCCACGACGTCGTGGCCCAGGTCCGCGAGCTTTTGGGCTCCCTGCCCATCGGGCAGGCCACCGACCTGGTCCGTGCCTTCGCCTTCTACTTCCACCTGGCCAACGCGGCCGAACAGGTGCACCGGGTGCGCGGCCTGCGGACCCGCGCGGAAAAGGACGGCTGGCTGGCCAAGACGATTGCGGACATCGCCAGCCAGGCCGGCCCCGGGGTGCTGCAGGAAGTGGTCAACGGACTGGACGTCCGCCCCATCTTCACCGCCCACCCCACCGAAGCCTCGCGCCGGTCCGTGCTGGACAAGATCCGCAAGCTCTCCGACGTGCTGGCCCAGCCCACCGCCGAGGGCACCACTGCACGCCGGCGCCAGGACCGCCAGCTGGCCGAAATCATCGACCAGATGTGGCAGACTGACGAGCTCCGCCAGGTCCGGCCCACGCCGGTGGACGAGGCCCGCAACGCCATTTATTACCTGGGCAGCATCCTCACCGACGCAATGCCGGAAATGCTCACCGAATTCTCGGACCTGCTCAGCGAACACGGCGTGACCCTCGCATCCCAGGACGCCCCCATCCGCTTCGGCTCGTGGATCGGCGGCGACCGGGACGGCAACCCCAATGTCACCGCCGCGGTCACCCGCGAGATCCTCCAGATCCAGAACCAGCATGCGGTGCGCATCAGCATCGGCATGATCGACGAACTGATCTCCATCCTGTCCAACTCCACTGCGCTCGCAGGTGCGGACCAGGAACTGCTGGACTCCATCGACTCGGACCTGAAGAACCTGCCGGGCCTGGACAAGCGCGTCCTGGAGCTCAACGCACAGGAGCCCTACCGACTGAAGCTCACCTGCATCAAGGCCAAGCTGATCAACACCGGCAAGAGGGTGGCGGCCGGATCCAACCACGAGCACGGCCGCGACTACAGCGGAACCGATGAACTCCTCGCGGACCTTGAACTGCTGGAGCGCTCGCTCCGCAACCACTCGGCGTCACTGGCTGCCGACGGCGCACTGGCCCGGGTCCGCCGCGCCATCGCGTCGTTCGGGCTCCACCTGGCCACCCTGGACATCCGCGAGCACGCCGACCACCACCATGACGCCGTCGGCCAGCTGATGGACCGCCTGGGCGGCCCCGGCCTGCGGTATGCGGAGCTCAGCCGCGAGGAGCGCTTTGAGGTGCTGGGTTCAGAGCTCGCCTCGCGCCGGCCGCTGTCCGGGCACCCGATCAAGCTCGACGGCGCCGCTGATGGCACGTACGACGTCTTCCGTGAGATCCGCCGCGCGCTGCGCACGTACGGCCCGGATGTCATCGAGACCTACATCATCTCCATGACCCGTGGCGCGGATGACGTCCTGGCCGCAGCCGTCCTGGCCCGTGAGGCCGGCCTGGTGAACCTGTTTGGCGAGAAGCCCTACGCCAAGCTCGGGTTTGCGCCCCTGCTGGAGACCGTTGAGGAGCTGCGGGCCTCCGCCGAGATCGTTGACCAGCTGCTGTCCGATCCCTCCTACCGCGAACTGGTCCGGCTGCGCGGGGACGTCCAGGAAGTCATGCTGGGCTACTCGGACTCCAACAAGGAATCCGGCGTGATGACCAGCCAGTGGGAGATCCACAAGACCCAGCGCAAGCTGCGGGACGTCGCCGCCAAGCATGGCGTGCGCGTGCGCCTGTTCCATGGCCGCGGCGGCTCCGTGGGCCGCGGCGGCGGACCCACGTACGATGCCATCCTGGCGCAGCCCAACGGCGTGCTGGAAGGCGAGATCAAGTTCACGGAACAGGGCGAGGTCATCTCGGACAAATACTCCCTGCCCGAGCTCGCCCGCGAAAACCTTGAGCTGTCTTTGGCCGCCGTGCTGCAGGGCTCGGCCCTGCACAAGGACCCGCGCACCTCCGCCGACCAGCGGGAACGCTACGGGCACGTCATGGAGACCATTTCCGACGCGGCTTTCGACCGCTACCGGAACCTGATCGACAACCCCGACCTTCCGGCCTACTTCATGGCCTCCACCCCGGTGGAGCAACTGGGCTCGCTGAACATCGGCTCACGGCCGTCCAAGCGACCGGATTCCGGTGCGGGGCTCGGCGGCCTGCGTGCCATCCCTTGGGTGTTCGGCTGGACCCAGTCCCGCCAGATTGTCCCCGGCTGGTTCGGCGTGGGCTCGGGCCTGAAGGCGGCCCGCGAGGCCGGCAACGCGGCCCAGCTCGTGGAAATGTGGGAAAACTGGCATTTCTTCCGGTCGGTGCTCTCCAACGTGGAGATGACCCTCGCCAAGACGGACCTGGACATCGCCGGCTACTACGTCTCCACCCTCGTCCCCGAGGAACTGCATCACATCTTCCGGTCCATCCGGGAGGAGTACGAGCTGACCGTTGCCGAGGTCCAGAACCTGACCGGCGAAAGCTTGCTCCTGGACGCCCAGCCCACGCTCAAGCGTTCACTCGAGATCCGGGACCAGTACCTGGATCCGATCAGCTACCTGCAGGTGGAGCTCCTGCGCCGCGTCCGGGCTGAGGCGGCTGACGCCGCTGACGGCATCAGCGGAGCCGAAATTGACGAACGCCTCCAGCGCGCCATGCTGATCACCGTCAACGGCGTGGCAGCCGGGCTCCGGAACACGGGCTAGGCCCTTCTGGCGTTGCGCCACCACTTTTGGTTGCTTCCCGGTGCCGGGAGCAACCAAAAGTGATGCGCATCCTAAGTAGCCGCTGCTGCCGCTACAGGCAGCGGACCTTCGGGTTGTAGGTTGCCAGCACGCCGTCCGGGTTACCCTGCCAGAGGTACGCATGGAGGTCGTAGTGGATCGGCATGCCGGGGGCGTGGCCTGGCATGGGGCCGTCAAATGCCTTGCCGAACATCGAGGGCCGGTCGCTGTCGGTTCCCAGGTTCTGGTCCGCGTCCACCTTGAACCATTCTGCTGCCACCAGCCTGAGTTGGCCGGCGCTGTTGGCTGCGTACGTCAGTGCATCCGGGACCATCGGGTCCATCAGGCCGAACTGGCTGAATTTGACGTAGTGGTAACCCATGCCTGGAACACATTCACCCACTGCCTGGTAGCCGGCCGCTATGGCTGCGTCCACGTTATGATACTGGACGGTGGCCTGGCGCACAGCCGCCAGGGCGTTCTTCTCCGAGCCTGCCGAAGCGGCACTTATACCCAAAATCGAGGCCAAGAGGACTGCAAATGTGGTTGCAAAAGCGCGAAGGATATTCCGTCTCATGTTCCGTCTTCTTTTCTCGTTGTTGATACTGACGATGAGACCGCGGGAATAGTTTAGTCCCGCCGTGCCGGAGACCGCCATGGGTGATGTGCTTCCACTGCCGGACGGGCTTTTCACCGCCGCTATTGATTAGGGTTGAAGGCATGCCTTCCTTCCAGACCCGCCTGAAGATCACGGGGCTTCGGCCGGGCAACCCGCCCGAAGCCGTGATGGACGCTGCGGTGGAAGCGCTGGGGTTGCGCCATCATGTGGAGTCGAACCAGCTGCAGATCGCCGGCGGCGTGCCGCAGCTGAACCTGCGGTTCCTTGTGGAGGCAACCGAATACAGCGGCGAGAACCAGCAGGCGCGGGAATCGGCAGCCATGATGCGGGACGCCGTCGAACGCGTTGCCCTCACGGGTTCGCTCACTGTGCTGCGCCGGAACCGCGGCCGCTGGGCACCTGTCTAGGACCACTCTGGCATCCTGCGCCCAGGGTCGTGCGGCGGTCAGCCCAGCGGCCCGGGTTCCTCCACCGGAGACCGGCTGCCGCGGCGCCGGGTGGCGATAATGCCGACGGCGGCGCCCACCACCAGCCCGAGCGCCACCCCGATGAGCGAACTGGCCCAGAACGGCAGCTTGGTTGCCGAGCCCGTGAAGTAGCCCAGGCCCACCAGCCAGCATGCCCACAGCACCGCCCCGATGCCTGCGCACAGGCTGAATCCCCCCACGGAGACGTTGGCTATGCCGGCCGCGGCGGAGGTGGCCAGCCGGCCGCCCGGGATGAACCTTGCACCGATGATGGTCCCGTAGGTGGAGGAACGGCCGGCTTTGGCGATGGCCTCGTGGATGCCCTGATGGACCCGCCGGCCCCACTTCCACCGGTCCAGCACGTGGCTCAGCCGCCGCCGGAAGAGCTGGAAAACCACCATGTCGCCGATCCAGGAGGCCACGGCCGAGAGTGTTCCCACCAGGAAGACGTTGGCACGTCCGTCCGCGGACAGGGCGCCGGCGGTGATCACCACCATTTCGGAGGGAACGGGCGGGAAGATGGCATCACCGAGAACCACGGGGATGATCCAAAAATAGATCGCCGTCCCCCAGCTCTCAGCGCTGCCGAAGTCCATGGCCCAACTGCCGGCCGGCCAGGAAGTACCAGTACGGCCAGGCGACCCAGGCGGCTGCTCCCGCCGCGACTCCTGTCCCGCCGATGCCGTAGCGGATCCAGCGTGGAAGCTGCTCCGCCCAGGTCAGGCCAGCCACCGGCAACGCCACCAGCAGTGTGCCTCCAATGGCCTGTCCCAGGCGGGCGAGGTTTCGCGGGTACCCGCCGGACGCCAGGAGCTTCCGGTGTGCCAGCAGGAACCAGCCGGCCTGGACGGTCATCGCCGCGACGGAGATGGCGGTGGAACTCTTGAAGTCGAGCTGCCTGGAAACGAGCAGGAACGAGCTTGCGGATCCGGCCGCGCAGGAGGCCGTGACAACCCATTTTGCGGCTTCGGACGCACCCGTCCGGGGCAGCCGGCGGTGGACCTGGAGGATCACGGGGATGGCCGCCAGGTTGAACAAGGCGCCAGTTGCGTCGTTGATTGTGCCGAAGACATAGGGCCCGTTGCGTGGCACTTCCACGGCAAACATGGCGCCCAGGGTGGCCACTCCCACCGCGCCCAGCCCGGCTGCTGCGTAGGCAGAACGGGCGGCTGTCCGATCGCCGGGTATTTCGATGAGCGCGTCCATTTGTGCTTCCTTGCCTTGGCCCAGGTATCCCTCAGGATAGTCCCGCCGGCACCCGCCATCCAGCGGACGAAGCGGCCAGGAGCGGCCGGTCAGCTGCGGGCCGGGCCGGCCGCGCTGAGTTCAAGCCCGCTGCGGTACTCAACCGGCTTCCCGGTGATGGGGTCAATGAACCGGATGCCGCGGGCCAGGAGCTGGAGCGGCCGGCTGTAGTCGTCCGGCGCCTTGTCCAGCAGGTCCGGATAGAAGGCGTCGTTGATGATGCCCAGGCCGAGGGAAGCCATGTGCACCCGCAGCTGATGGGTCTTTCCGGTGTGCGGTTCCAGCCGGTACCGCGCCAGTCGCCGGGGACTGCCTGATGCCGCGACTGTGGCGCCGGAGGCACCCGGGGAAGCTCCGGCGTCGAAGGTTTCCAGCCGCTCGATCCGCGTTTCGGCGTTCGGCTCACCCTCCACGACTTCGGCGAGCAGGTAGCTGCGGGACTTGGTCATCCGGTTGCGGACCACCACGGGAAATTCGACGGCGGCGTGGCCCGGCGCAGGTTCGGCGGCGGCCACGCACTCGTACTCCTTCTGCACCTGTCGCTTCTCGAAGAGCACCTGGTACTTGCCGCGGGTCTGCGGATTGGTGGAGAACAGCAGTACGCCGGCGGTCATGCGGTCCAGCCGGTGCATGGGGATCAGGTCCGGCAGCTCCAGCTGGTTGCGCAGACGCACCAGCGCCGACTCCTGGATATAGGTGCCGCCCGGGGTGGTGGGCAGGAAATGCGGCTTGTCCACCACCAGCAGGTGCTCGTCCTGGTGCAGGATGGTGGTGTCCACCGGGATCCGCGTCTCCGGCGGCAGGCTGCGGTAGTACCAGATGAAAGTGTGGTCCTGGAGGGGAGTAGCCCGGTCCAGCGGTACCCCGCCCTCGCCAACGATCTCGCCGGCGTCGAACCTGTCCTCGATGCCCTGTGGATCGATGTGCCCCCAGCGGTGCATCATGTAGTCCATGGCCGTGTCCCAGGGGCCCTCCTCCGGCAGGCGCAGGCGGGTGGCGTTAACGCCGTCGCGCACGGGAAGGGGGGATTGCATCACCGGTCCATTCTACCGGCGCGCGCTGCTGCCCTTCCGCCCCTTCCGGCGGCGAACCCGAGTCCGACGATAAAAAAGTTCTTGACAATAAAAATTGTCGGTAAGCATACTGGAAGCATGTTGGAGATAGCGGTCATTGAGGACCCGGCGGCGGCCGAGGTGTCACTGGATCCGATCCGTACCCGGGTCCTTCGGGAGCTGGTCCAGCCGGCATCGGCCACCCGGCTCGCGGTCAGGCTGGCGCTGCCGAGGCAGAAGGTCAACTACCACCTGAAGGCGCTGGAGAAGCACGGCCTGGTGGAGCTGCTGGAGGAGCGGCGCAAGGGCAACGTGACCGAGCGCATCTTCCAGGCCACGGCCTCGTCCTACCTGATCTCGCCCCAGGCGCTGGCTTCGATCTCTCCGGATCCGGGCCGCTTTTCGAGCCATTTCTCGGCATTCTGGCTGCTGGCGCTTGCAGGCCGGATGGTGCAGGAGCTGGGCAAGCTGATTGCCGGTGCGGCCGCAGCCCGCCAGAAGCTGGCCACTTTCGCGGTGGATGGTGAAGTCACCTTCCGCACCGCGGCCGAACGCGCAGCCTTCGCCGAGGAGCTCGGCGTGGCAGTCACCCGGCTGGTGGACAAATACCATGACGGCGACGCGCCCCGCGGGCGGCGGCACCGCCTGGTGGTGGCCCTTCATCCCGTCCTCAAGCCGGTCAAAGAAACCATGGAAACCCCCTCAGGCAAGGAGCAGGACAATGACTGACAACCGCAACTTCGAAATCGTCTGCGACACCGAGCTTCCGGGCACGCCGGAGCGCGTGTGGGAGGCGGTGACCACCGGAACGCCTGCGTGGATGTTCCCCACGGACCAGTGGCCCGACGTCAAGACCGTCAAGGAATACCCGACGCACCTCGTGTCAAGGATTGAGGGGCCGGATGGCTGGTTCAACCAGCTGGAGCACGTCCTGGAACCGCTCGACGGCGGCCGCGCGCGCCTGCACTACGTGCACAGCGGGATCTTTGCGGACAACTGGGACGAACAGTACGACGGCGCCTCCCGCCACACCGAGTTCTACCTCCATACCCTGGGCCAGTACCTGCGGTACTTCGACGGAAAGCCCGTGGTGTTCACGGACATCCAGGCGCCGGCAGCGTCCCAGGCCGCTGACGGCTTTGCCCGCCTGCGCGGCGCACTGGGCATACCGTCCGCGGAGGACGGTTCCCGCGTGGATGTGGAGCTCGACGGCGTGGGGAGGCTTTCAGGGGAAGTGGACTTCTCCAATGACCACTTCCTTGGCGTTCGGACGTCCGAGGCCATGTACCGCTTCTTCGGCCGCAACGCGTGGGGCGCACCCGTAGGGATGACAGTCCATGATTTCAGCGGCCAAGGAGATTCCGAAGCCACCGCCAAGGCATGGGGCGACTTCCTGGCGAAGGTGTACGCGTAGGGCTGGCGTCCCCGGGTCAGGCAATGGCCACGGCCGGGGCGTTCCTGAGGGTGCGCCGGAGCTGCGGGGCGGCATCCAGCCGGTCCTGCGCTGAACGCAGGGCCAGTACTGCGGCCTCCAGCGTCTCCGGCGGCAGGGTAAAGGGCACCCTGAGGTAGCGTTCGAAGGCACCGCCAACACCGAAGCGCGGCCCTGCCGCCAGCCGGATCCCAAAGTCGGGGGCAATGACCGTCAGCGCAGTGCTGATGGGGGCCGGCAGCCTGCACCACGCCGAGAGGCCGCCGGCAGGGTACGCCGCCTCCCACTCGGGCAGGTGGCCGGCGAGGAGTTCCAGGAGCGCCGCCCGGCTGTCCCGGAGCGCGGCTATCCGGGCCGGCAGCGGCTCGTCCAGGGCCCTGACCAGGTGGGCGGCGGCCAGTTGCTCCATCAGGGGTCCGCCGAGATCAAGCGAGGTCCGGGCTGCTGCAAACCGTTGGACCAGGTCCGGAGTAGCACGGATCCAGCCTGTGCGGAGGCCGCCCCAATGGGACTTGCTGAGCGAGCCGATGGTTACCACTGCCGGGCTGAAAGCCGCGACGGGCGTGGTCCAGATGCTGTCAAGGTTCAGCTCCCGGAGGGTCTCATCCACCACCAGGACGGTGCCGGCAGCCGCGGCCGCGCGGGCCAGCCGGCGGCGCTGGAAGTCCGGCATCAGTTGGCCCGTTGGATTGTGGAAGTCCGGAACCACGTACGCCAGCTTGGGCCGCTGTTGCTGCAGTGCCGCCTGCATGCTGTCCATGTCCCACCCCGGCCGGCCCCCCGAGAATGCCACCGGAACGGGCCGGCACCCGGCCGCCCGGATGGCATCGAGGGCGTTCGGGTAGCTGGGGTGCTCCACCAGCACCCGTTCCTGCCGGCCGGCAAGGGCGCGAAGGACGATGTTGAGGGCATGCTGCGCGCCCGACGTCACCAGGATCTGGTCCGCGGTGGTGGGCGCTCCGGCCGCGGAGTAGCGCGCCGCCACTGCCTCCCGCAGGGGGAGCAGGCCGATGGCGTCGTAGCCGAAGCCGGGGAGCAGGGCCGGGAGCTCGGTGAGGGCCGCCGCGAACGCGCGGTGCACCACCTCTCCGCTGGCGGGAAGCGAGGCATAGGCGAGGTCGATCAGTCCTTCCGGGGCAGCCAGTCCGGGGGCGGTGAGCGCCGGGTCCTTGCGTGCGGGGCCTGTGAACACCGTGGTGCCTGCCGGTGTCAGCGGCGGGATCCGTGTCCGGCTCCTGCTGCCTTGGCCGCCGGTAAGGAAACCCTGGTCGCGGAGCAGGGCGTAGGCGGCAGTCACTGTGGTCCGGCTGACGCCCAGGGCTTCGGACAGCGCCCGCTCGCTGGGCAGGGCCGTGTCCAGGGCCACGCGTCCGTCGAGCACCAGCAGGCGTACGACGTCGGCCAGTTCGCGGTAAGCGGCTGCTGCACCTACGTTCCACCCGCCCAAAAGACGGGAAAGGCCGGAGGCGGTAAGGGATGGCATCAGGCCAGTATTTCAGACTGGCTATGTAAATCAAGGCCAGTTCTCTGCCAGAGTCGTGGGTATGTTGCCCCGCAGACTTCTTCAGCTCTTCTCCGGCCTCGCCATGTACGGCCTCTCCCTCGCCATGTTCATCCGCGCCGGACTGGGCCTGGACCCGTGGGATGTCTTCCACCAGGGCGTCGCCGGAAGGATCGGGCTCAGCATCGGCGTGGTGGTCATCATCGTCAGTTTCCTGGTGCTGCTGCTATGGATTCCGCTGCGGCAGTGGCCAGGGTTCGGGACCCTCTGCAACGCCGTCCTGGTTGGTGTTTTCGCGGACATCGGTCTCGTACTGATCCCGGCGTTCTCCCACCTGGGTGGACAGATCGGCCTGCTTGCCGGCGCGGTGCTGCTGAACGGCGTCGCTTCCGCCTGCTACATCGGCGCCCGGTTCGGTCCCGGCGCACGCGACGGCTTGATGACCGGCCTGGCCAGGCGCACCGGGTGGTCCGTCAGGGTGTCCCGCACGCTGATCGAGGTTGTGGTCCTCGCCGCCGGCTGGTTCCTTGGCGGCTCCGTGGGAGTGGGAACCGTTGTGTACGCCCTTGCCATCGGCCCCCTGGTCCAGCTGCTGCTACCGGTGTTCATGGTGCCCGCTGCACACGCCGACGCTGGAAGCGGCGGCGACTCCCGAAGCGCAGCCCCGGAGCCGCTTGCCAGCACCAACTGAGGCGGCAGGCGGAGGCCGGGAATCCTAGGCCAACAATGGCTGGCATGTGGGGCAGAAGTAGATGTCCCGTTCCTCGTCGCCGTCCAGCTTGCCCAGCACCCCGCGCCGGATGGGCGTTCCGCACTTGAGGCAGGCCTGGTGGTCCCTGCGGTACACCCAGTAGCCGGGCCGCCCCGCCATCCTGCCCACCGGCAGGCCCCTGGCGTTGAGGATGGTGACCCGGCGGCCGGGGCCCAGGTTGACTTCCAGGAGCTGCTTCGCGTCGGTCATGAGGGTCCGCAGGTCCGCCACGGAGGACACCGGGGAGGCTGGGTGCACCCCGGAGAGGAAGCAGGCCTCGCACCGGTAGATGTTGCCTATCCCGGCAAGGTTCCGCTGGTCCAGGAGGGCCACTCCCACCGGAACGTCCGGGGCGGATCGGATCCGCCGTTCGGCTTCGTCCGCGTCCCAGTCCGGGCCCAGCAGGTCCGGGCCCAGGAATCCCACGATGGAATCCTCGCTTGCGGTGGCCACCACTTCCACGATGCCCAGCGAGAATCCGACGGCGTCCGCAGCCGCGGTGCGCAGCACGCACCGGGCCGTGTAGCCGGGCTTCCGCCACCTCCCCCCGGGCGGATAGACCTGCCATGTCCCCTCCATCTTCAGGTGGGAATGGATGGTGAGCCTCTTGTCATCCGGTCCCACCACGCGCATCAGCAGGTGCTTGCCCCGCGGGACCACCTCGGCCACGGTCCAGCCAGCCAGGTTCAGCGTGGCGAAGCGCGGAACGCGGAAATCGGAGGCAAGCAGTGCCTGCCCTGCCAGTGCCTGGTGCAGCTGGTTGGCTGCCCGCCAGACGGAGTCGCCCTCAGGCACGGATCCTCAATCCCTTCGGGGTGGAGTAGGCGCCGGCGGAGCTGAGGGCTGCAGCCACCGGGGTGTCAAGGATGCCGTGGCCGTTGACCTTCTCCATGATCAGTTTGTCCACCGCGCCGCGGGTCACCACGCCCACCAGGGCCGTGCCTGCCGCCGCGAGGACGGCATCATCGTCGCTGAAGGCCAGCAGTGTCTTCCCGCCCCTCTCCACGTACAGGACCAGCGCCCCGTCCACCAGCACCACCAGGGCGCCGGCTTTCCGCCCGGGACGGTGCCCGGTGCCGGCGTCGTCCTGGAGGGCGGGCCAGGGAAGGGCTGCACCGTACGGGTTGGCAGGGTCCGTGGCGGCCAGGGCCAGGGCAACCGGCTCGGGCTTGGCCAGCTGGCTGTCCTCCGAGTACGAGCGCAGCCGGTCAACAGTTGCCGGAACGGCGAACTGGGCCGCGCCCAAGTGCTCAATGAAGTAGCCGCGGCGGCAACGTCCGGCCTCCTCCAGCCTGGCCAGGACTTTGTACATCAGGCCGAAACCGCCCAGGATCTGTTCCGCCATCACCGATCCCCTGGTGACCACGCCGTAGCGGTCCAGCAGGAGTTCGGCAGTGGCGCGGGCGTGGATGGTGGCGTCGAGTTCCGGCTGCGGAAGGGCGGACCAGCGGCCGGCAGCCATGGGAGGGGTTGCTGCCGCCCCGGCCAACCCGCCATAACGCCCGCCCGCCAGCCCCGGCGAACCCATGAGCCCGCTGCCGTGCGAGCGGCCCAGCCTGCTGAGCCGCGGAGCCCTGGCCCGCGGTGCCCTCGCCACCTGCCGGTGCGCTGTATGTCCACCGGCAATCAGGGCGCGGACCGGGGCGAAGGTGTCCCCGGTGATCCGGCCTGCCCATGCCAGGTCCCAGAGCGCCGCGACCACTTCCTGGTCGCTGAGCACGGAGTCCATGCCGCCGGCGACGTCCGTCAGTTGCCGGAAGAAGTAGCCGCCGCCGTTGTTCCGCAGGTGGTCCAGCAGCCGCTGCTGGGCAGCACCGGGTTCGTACTCGGCCGCAGGATTCAGGGTCAGTTCCGCGGAGTCGGCAAGGTGGAGGCTGATCCAGCCGTCATTCCCGGGCAGGGCGCCTGCGCCGGACCAGAGGATTTCCCCGGCGGCCATGAGCTCATCCAGCATGGCCGGCTGGTAGTTGGACACCCTGCTGGCGAGGACAAGCGGCTCCCAGGCGGATGCCGGAACAGGAATTCCGGAGAGCTGGTCAACGGCCGTAATGATGCCGTCAAGGCCCCGCAGCGAGGGCTGGCCGCGGCCGGCGCCCGGGGTGCGGACATGCTGCCAGGCGGGCAGGAAGCGCCCGTAGGCTGCCGCGTCCACCGGTTCCACTTCCGCGCGGAGGGCCGCCAGCGATCGACGGCGGAGCTTCCGGAGGACCTCGGCGTCGCACCATTCGCTGACGGCAGCATGTGGGGGCAGGAGCGTCGGGGGCGCGTCACCAGCCGGCTGGGGGCCAGGCTCCACACCATCGGCGGGAGCCGCTTCGCCGTCAACGCTGGCGTCCGGGGCGGCTTCCGGCGGTGCGGCATGCGGCCGGAACTCGCCCTCCACCACCCGCCCGTCTGCGGCCAGCCGCTTCAAGGCCGTGCTGACAACTGCCACGCCCAGGCCCAGCCGCGCTGCAGCCTCGGCGGCGGTGAAGGGTCCGTGCGTGCGGGCGTAGCGCGAAACCAAGTCACTGAGGGGGTCCGCCACCGGCTCGATGAAGGCGAGCGGCACGCCCATGGGCAGCGGAACGCCAATGGCATCGCGGAGCCGCGCGGCGTCTTCAACGGCGGCAAACCGTTCCACGCCGCCGATGTTGACCTTGATGGCGCGGTTGGCCCGCTGCAGGCCGATGAGGTGGGCGGCGGCTTCTGCGGGTTGGGCGTGCCCGGTGTTGGTGGGCCCGGTGTTGGTGGGCCCGGTGTGGGTGGGTTCGGGGTGGGCGGACTCGGTTTCGGCAGGCTCAACCACGCCGGCAGGCTCAACCACCGGTGCAGATTCCACCGCCGCGGCCGGTTCCAGCCGGGCGGCCACTTCCTCCGGTGCCAGGGGGCCGAGGAGCCGCAGCAGGTCGGCGACGCCCTCCATGCCGCGCACCCGGCGGTCCTGGGCCAGCCGCTGCAGCTCCCGCTCGGTGGCTTCGATGACCTTGGGATCCAGCAGCTCGCGCAGTTCCACCCGCCCCAGCAGCTCGTTGAGGAGCGTGGAGTCCAGGGCCAGCGCGGCAGCCCGGCGCTCAGCCAGCGGGGAGTCGCCCTCGTAGAGGAACTGGGCCACGTACCCGAACAGGAGGGACTTGGCGAACGGCGACGGCTGGGAGGTGGTGGTCTGGACAATCCTCAGCTCGCGCCGCTCCATCGACGCCGCGATGTCCTTCAGGGCTGGGAGGTCGTAAACGTCCTGCAGGCATTCACGGACGGTTTCCAGCACGATGGGGAAAGTCGGGTACTTCCGCGCAACATCGAGCAGCTGCGCGGAGCGCTGCCGCTGCTGCCACAGCGGCTGGCGCTTGCCGGGGGTCTGCCGCGGCAGCAACAGGGCACGGGCGGCGCACTCACGGAACCGCGACGCGAAGAGCGCGCTGCCGCCCACCTCGGCGGTGACGATCTGCTCCAGTTCCTCGGGGTCGAACAGGAACAGCTCCGCTCCCGGCGGCTCATCCTCCATCATGGGCACGCGGAGCACTATCCCGTCGTCGGCGGCCATGGCGGAGCCGTCCATCCCGTAGCGCTGGTGGAGCCGCTGCCCGACGGCGAGGGCCCAGGGCGCGTGTACGGGCATGCCGAAAGGGCTGTGCAGGATCACCCGCCAGTCGCCCAGCTCGTCGTGGAACCGCTCCACCACCAGCGTGGTGTCGTTCGGTACAACCTCGGTGGCCATTTTCTGCTCTTTGAGGTACTGGATCAGGTTGTTTGCCGCGAAGGCATCCAGGCCGCTCGCCTCGCAGCGCTCGGTGGCCGGGCCGACGTCGGACGCTGACAGTTCGCGGACGAACGCGCCGAGGGCGCGTCCCAGGTCCACGGGCCGCCCCAGGGAATCGCCCTTCCAGAAGGGAAGTTTGCCCGGCTGGCCGAAGGCAGGGGAGACAAGCACGCGGTCGTGCGTGATGTCTTCGATTTTCCAGCTCGTCGCGCCCAGGGCAAAGACGTCCCCCACCCGGGACTCGTACACCATTTCCTCGTCCAGCTCGCCAACCCGCCGTCCTCCCTTTGGCGCAGGCGCCGGCTTGCCCTCAGCGGATGGGGCTGCGGTACCTTCCACCTCGGTGCCGATGATGTACACGCCGAAGAGGCCACGGTCCGGGATGGTGCCGCCGGAGGTCACGGCCAGGCGCTGAGCCCCCGGCCTGCCCTCGATGGTGCCCGCGTTGCGGTCCCAGATGATCCTGGGACGGAGCTCGGCGAATTCGTCTGACGGGTAACGGCCGGCCAGCAGGTCAAGGGTGGCTTCGAAGGCGGAGCGGGGGAGCGAGGCGAAAGGTGCGGAGCGCCGTACGGTGGCGAACCATTCCTCGACGTCGATGCTGCCCAGGGCGGTGGCGGCGACGGTCTGCTGGGCCAGGATGTCCAGGGGGTTGGCGGGGATGCTGAGGCGCTCAATCCTGCCGGCGAGCATCCGCTCCACGGTGATGGCTGTGTGGACGAGGTCGGCACGGTGCTTCGGAAAGAGGACACCCTGGGAGACTTCGCCCACCTGGTGGCCGGCGCGGCCCACCCGCTGCAGGCCGCTGGCCACGGACGGCGGCGACTCCACCTGCACCACCAGGTCCACGGCACCCATGTCGATGCCCAGTTCCAGGGATGAGGTGGCCACCACGCACCGCAGCCGCCCGGACTTCAGGTCGTCTTCAATGAGTGCACGCTGGTCCTTGGAGACCGAGCCGTGGTGCGCGCGGGCCAGCACCGGATCCGCGCCCGCCGAGCTTCCCGCCTGCGCCATCATGTGCGCCGGCGTGGCCGTGGAGGCGGGAACCCCTGGTGCCGCAGGTTGGGCGTCCGGACCATCCCAGCCGCCGCCCACCGCCGCCAGCTGCCGCTCAGCGTAGATCTCGTTGAGCCGTGCCGTGAGCCGCTCGGACAGGCGGCGGGAGTTGGCGAAGACGATCGTGGACTGGTTGGCGAGCACCAGGTCCACGATTTTCTCTTCCACATGCGGCCAGATGGATGCCTGCGGCTGCAGTCCTGAGGCGGGGCCCGAGTCAAAAGCGCCGGCAGCGCCGGGAAGATCGGACATGTCCTCCACGGGGACCGAGACTGTGAGGTCCCAGTTCTTCCTGGCGGGCGGGGCGACTATCTCCACCGGTGCCGAACCTGCCAGGAACTGCGCCACGAGCTCCTTGGGCTCCACGGTGGCGGACAGGCCGATACGCTGCGCCGGCTTGGGCAGCAGGGCATCCAGACGTTCCAGTGAGACGGCCAGGTGGGCGCCGCGTTTTGTACCGGCCACGGCGTGGACCTCATCGATGATGATGGTGTCCACTTCGGTCAGCGTTTCCCGTGCCCTGGAGGTCAGCATCAGGAACAGCGATTCCGGGGTGGTGATGAGGATGTCCGGCGGGCTGGCCAGCAGCGTGCGGCGGTCCGCGGCCGTCGTATCTCCCGAGCGCACGCCCACGGTGGTGAGCGGTGCCGGCAGACCCAGCCGCTTGGCGGTCTGGGTGATGCCGATCAGCGGCGAGCGGAGGTTCCGTTCGACGTCCACGCCCAGGGCTTTCAGCGGCGAGATGTAGAGGACGCGGGTCTTGCGCTTCGGGGCGCGTGTCCGCCTGCCTTTGGCCGGGCCTTTTTCCCCGGTGGCAGCGGCAGCGCCGGCTCCGGCGGGAGGGCGCTCCGCAGCCTCCGTTTCTGCCGTGGGGGCGGCGAGCAGCCGGTCCAGCGCCCAAAGGAAAGCGGCAAGGGTCTTGCCCGAGCCGGTGGGAGCCACCACCAGGGCGTGCGAACCTGAGGAAATGGCGCGCCAGGCACCCTCCTGTGCGGGCGTTGGCCCTGGAAAGGCACCGAGGAACCAGTCCCTGGTGGGCCGGCTGAACTGTGCCATGGGAGCAGCACCGCCCTGTTCCTGGATCATGCCTCCATCATGCCCCAAGCCACCGACGCTGATGCCGGCCATGCTCCGGCCATGCCGGCGGCCTCCCCGATGCCCGGCTCAAACCTTTCCTGCGGCCGGAAGATCCTTGGTGGCGGGCCCTTCCAGGAGCTTTCCGTCGCTGCTGAAGCGGGAGCCGTGCAGCGGGCAGTCCCACGTCAGCTCGCTGTCATTCCAGTGCAGGATCCCGCCGAGGTGGGTGCATACGGCGGACAGTTTGCACGTGGTGCCGGCAACGGTGGATACCGCCACGGGTTTGGGTCCCTCACGGTAAACCTTGCCTTCGCCTTCGGCCGGAACCACCGGCGCGGGCCCGGCAGCCTGGTCCTCCCTGTCCTTCCGCAGGCCCTGGGCAGCCACCTGTCCCCAGCCGGAGGCCAGCCTGGCTGCCACTCCCGCGTTAAGGGCGACGGCGGACAGGGCTCCGGAGGGAGCGGTGACGCGGTGGTGGATGGTGTCCGCCCACGGCACGTTGCCGCCCAGGATGTCAGCGGAAATTCCGACGGCGGCGGCCACCGCGTTTGTCATGCCCCACTTGTTGTAGCCGGTACCGAAGTAGATATGGCCTTTGCCGCGGGGGAACTTGCCGAAGAAGGGCATGAGGTTGGTTGGCAGATAATCCTGCGCGGACCAGGTATGGGTGGCAACCGCGCCGGGGTAGTGCTGGACGGCCCAGTCGAGGAGGCTGCCCAGGTGGTGTTTCTCGGACCTGGCCCTCCCTACGTGGTGTCCGTGCCCGCCCACCAGCAGCAGTCGCCGGCCGTCCGCCTCATAGTCCCGCAGTGAATGGGTGGGTTGTTCCACCGAGAGGTACATTCCCGGGGGAGGCTCCTGGTCCTCCTGCAGCTGCAGTGCCGCCGCGTAGGAGCGGCTGGGTGTGAGCTTGGCGAAGTACAGGCCGCGGTCCAGCACCGGGGTGCCGGTGGCCAGCACCACCTCGTTGGCGGTGACGTCGCCCCGGGCTGTGTGGACGGTGGCGGGTCCGGAGCCCGTGACGTCCTGTAGCCGCACGCCGCCCACGATCGATCCTCCCCGTCTGCGAATGTCGGAGACCAGGACGTCCAGCACCTCTACCGGGTTGATCTGTGCCTGGTCCGCCAGGCGCACGGCCCCGTGAACGGCAAACGGCAGCCCGGCGTCGCGCACGTATTCCATGTCCAGCCCTGCGGTGGTGCCGGCACTGACCTCTTCGCGGAGCTTTTCCGTGCCCTGGGGGGATGCAGCGTAGGTGTAGGCGTCCCTCCGCTGGTACGGCACCCCGTTCTCGTCGAGGTAGCGCAGGAGCCAGGCCTGGCCTTCGCGGTTGCCGTCCACATATGCCTGCACCTGCTTCTGCGAGTACTGGCGGGCGAGCTGCGACAGGAAGGTCCCCTGGAGGAGGGACACTTTGGCGGTGGTGTTTCCTGTGGTGACGGCACCGGGGAACCTGGCCTCCAGGACAAGCACTTTCTGCCCCGAGCGGGCCAGCAGGAGTGCCGTGACGAGGCCGGTGAGTCCGGCTCCTGCCACCACGGTGTCATAACTGCTTCCGGGCTCGAACGGGTCTGTTGTGAAGGTGTCCGCCCGATCCAACCAAATCGACGTCATGCCTGCTCATCCTGCCTTTTGCTCCAGGCCCCGGTGGGCCATTTGTGATGGGTCTGTTATGAATCCTCATCTATCCGCAACGCACTTACTAAGTATACTTATGATGTCGGGGTTTAAGTCTATGGTCAGGTGGCAGCCCGGCAGCCACGGTGTGAACATAACGGCAAACAGGAGAGATCATGACAAGCATGAGTTCCGACGGTCGCGCGGTGGACCGGACCAACATTCAAAAGGTAACCCTCGCAGTGGGTGCAGTCTTCCTCTTGGTGGGCCTCCTGGGATTCATTCCCGGCATCACCACCAATTACCAGGCCCTGGGTTTCGCCGGACATGGTTCGGAAGCGCTGCTGCTGGGCATTTTCCAGGTGTCGGTGCTGCACAACATCGTCCACCTGCTCTTCGGCGCGGCCGGCATCGCGATGGCCCGCAGCGCCGCGCAGTCCAGGAATTACCTGGTGGGAGGCGGTGCCATCTACCTGGTCCTCTGGATCTACGGCCTGCTGATCGGCAAGGACACGGCAGCGAACTTTGTCCCGGTGAACATTGCGGACGACTGGCTGCACTTCGTCCTCGGCGTGGCAATGGTTGGCCTGGGCCTCGCCCTGTCGCGGGGAACCGCCCGCGCGGGACGACCCACCACAGCCACCAGGTAAGCACCCGCAGGCCAGCAGCACAGCACAAAAAACCGCAGGCGGCCCGGCACCAGCCGGACCGCCTGCGGTCTTTCTTGGACCGTTTCCGGGGGAAGGTTAGGCCGGCTGGAACGGCCCGATGGTCAGCAGCGTGATTTCGGCATTGCTGCAGGCGCGCGTGGGCTGGGCCAGGAACAGGGATTCGGTTTCCTCGGGAGGGTAGATCCGGTAGCCAGCGGCGTCTACCATGGCGCAGTCCGGGTAGTTTCCGGCCTGGGTGTAGCGCAGCACGGCGGAGCCGGTCTGGCCGGGGGCCAGGAGGACGTCGGCCGGAGCAGTGGTTTCATCGCGCACGGCGGGCGCACCGATGGGGGCGCCGGCGCCATCGGCTGCCAGGGAGACGCCGGCAAAGCCCTGGAGGATGCACGGTTCTGCGCCGGTGTTGGTGAGGTTGAGCTTCATGTAGACGCTGCCGGCGGCGCCGCCCCCTGATGCATCGGTGGCAGCCGTAAGCCCGGCCGCCTTGCAGCGGGCCGGTGCCCCCGGCGGCGGGGTCTCTGAGCCGCTGGGCGTGCCTGCGGACGACGGCGGGGCAGGCGTCGTGGGAGCAGCGGACGTTGCATCCGGGCTGGCTGAGCTGGTGCCTGCCGGCGGAGGCGTCTGTGCCTGCGACTGGCCCGGACTGCAGGCACTGAGCATCAATGCCGCCGCCATGGCAGCCGTGGAAATGACCAACCCCTGGAAAATTCGCTGAGACCTCATGGCACCACCTTCGCCGCAGCCGGTGTCCGCGTCAACGACGCCACGAGGCAGTATGGCATTTTGATGCCCGGATCGTGATGATCCGGGCATCAAAGCGCCCTATTTGCTTCGTGCAGCGCTCCTGGCCAACGCCGTGCCGCCCAGCACCAGCCCGCCGACCCCGGCCGCCAGGCCCGCCCAGCTGCGCGCGTCTGCACCGCCATCATCTGCACTTGCCACGGCACCGCCGTCGGAGACTGATGCGGCGTGTTCCGTCCCGTGGCCGGCGGCGCCGGTTGCCTCGGTGACGGTTACCGACGGCGCAGGAGCCTGCAGGGAGTGCACGTCCTGGCCCTCCTTCGCGATGTCGGACCAGTCGGTCTGCCCTGCCTCACAGGTCTGGAGGGTGGGAAAATACAGCGTTGTTCCCGCCGCGTCAGGGAGTTTCACGGAGAGGACCAGGGTGTCCCGGAGCTGGTGCTCCAACGGTGACCTGGCTGTGTAGACAATCTGGCTGGTCCGCTTGGTGATGGCGGTGCCGTCGGCGAGCTTCCTTGGCTCGGCGAGCTGCTCGGTCACTTTCTCCACCGTCCAGTTGGGGTTGACCGTCGGCTGGGCATCGTTCAGCTCCGCAGGCAGCGTGATGGCCACCTTGGTGGTGCCCGATCCGTCGCAGCCGTGCGGGATCGCGAAGGTGAGCAGGGCATAGGAATTGGCCGAGGTTTTGTCCGGCGTTACGCCGACATGCGCCGCGGCACCGCCCGCGGCCGCCAGCAGGAGTACGGCAGCGCCCCCGGTTGCGGCGGAAGTTTGCAGGGCACGGCGAAGAAATGGGGTGTTCATGGGTTTGCCTTTCCGGCGCACACCGGAAACGGCCCGGGGTGCGTAAGTTTGGGAGTCCGCGCCGGCAGGATCCGGCAGGGTCAGGAGGAGAGCACGACGGCGGAAGGCGGGCCGCGGCGGCTGTCCTGCCGGAGGTTGCGCCACGGATGCAGCGGCACGGCGAAAGGCGCGAAAGAAGCCAAAGGCGCGGCGCCGTCGTCGCACGCGGCCGGCCGGGGGAGCGCCGTCAGGGGCCGAAGCCAGGCAGCAAGCGCCCACAGTGCATCCTCGCCCTTGGCGAGAAGGAGGGCGGACCCCAGTGTGGCCAGGGCGTGGGCCGCCAGCATCAGGGGCCCGGACGTTGCCGCGGCCCCGCCAATGTGGTCCAGCGGCAGCGCAACGGCGCCGGGCAGGTGGCTGCCGTGAGCTGCGGTAGCGCCGGATTCGCCAGCGGCTGCGGGGATGCTCGAGGCAGCAAGGACCTCATGCAGTACCAGCTGCCCGGAACCCAGGAGCGCCACAACGGCGGGGAATCCCAGCCGCAGGCGGGTGGCCGTGGTGCTGCCGAGTGCAGTCAACGCCAGCACTGCCAGCATGACGATGGGCGCCGGCAGCGCGCCGCCGCCCGCCAGGTGTGCTCCGGCGGCAAGGGTCAGGATGGCAGCGGCCATGGCTGACGAGCGAAGGAAGTGGAAGGGAACGCGGGGACGGTGTGCATCCACGGTTGGTCCCCTTCCGGCCCTGAAGTCAGTCGTTCAGATTCTATCCGCCGCGGGCCGGGGCAGGGCCCGCTGCCCGAGCGGCGGCCATGTACCCCCTCTTCAGGGCCGGGTTAGACTGCCTGAGTAACCGTCGGCGATGTTGAGGAGAAGTTCATGGACTACACCGGAAGCCAGTCAGAAAAGGTTGTTCCCGCTGGTGAACTTGGCCGCAGCCACATCGGCCAGACCATCAGCTTCCAGCCCAACGAGTTCACCATCGTCTTTGGAAAGCTCGCGGGAATCGCCCGCACGGAAGCGATGGTCTACCTGTCCCTGAAGGGGGTCGGGAACGGCACGCACCTGAAGGATGAATACGACCTGCCGCTTACCCACGACGTTTATGTGCCCGTGGACGTCATCACGAACGCTGAGTCCACCATCAAGGACCTTTTCGGCAAGGTGCAGGAGAACCTGCGCGGAGCAGGCCACAAGGGCGAGGACAGGACGGACCGGCTGTAGCAGGCCGTCCGGATCAATCCCGCGCGGGCCCCGTGGATGCCCGCACCGTAAGGTGTGTGGGCATCACGGCAAGCTGACGGCTGGAGCGGCCCGGAACGGGATTCAGCTGGGAAAGCAGCATGGACACCGCCACCCGGCCGGCCTGCTCGATGGGGCTGGCAATGGTGGTCAGCGGGGGGTTGCAGAAATCCGCGCCGAAGATGTCGTCCGATCCGACGATGCTGATGTCCTCCGGTACGCGGATTCCGCGCTCACGAAGCCGTTGGAGCATTCCGATGGCAAGAAGGTCATTGAACACGATGCACGCCGTGGCGCCGGTGCGCACTGCCGCGTCCGCCGCGGCTGCGCCCGACGTGGTTTTGGGCGTGTAGGGGCCAATCCGGTGGGTCTCCATTCCGCGTTTGGATGATTCCTCCTCGAAGACTTTCCACCGTGCCCGGTTGGACCAGGATGTTGGCGGCCCGCTGACGTAGCAGACGCGGTGGTGGCCCAGGGACGCCAGGTGCTCCAGGGCCTGGATGATCGCCGAGGGCGTGTCGATGACCACTGTTGGAGCACTCGTGGACGCCCGGTTGATGGTCACCAGCGGCTGGGTCTCGGAGACCTCGGCCAGCTGCGCGTCGGTTAAACGCGAGGCTGCAAGGATGAATCCGTCAGCAGACCGCCGCATCTTGTGGAGCGCTTCAAGCTCCATTTCATTGGACTCCTCGGTATCCACGAGCAGCTGCGTGTACCCCGCAGCCTTGAGCTGGTGTTGGGTGCCGCGGATGATGTCGAAGTAGAACGGGTTGGTAATGTCCGGCACAACGACGGCGACGGCGTTCGTGCGCCCTGAGCTGAGGCCCTGTGCCTGTGAGCTGGGCACGTAGTTCAGCTGTGCGGCCGCTGCTTGGATCCGTTCCCTGGTGTGGCGATTAACCCGGTCGGGTTTGGAGAGGGCCCGCGAAACCGTTGATGTGGCCACGCCGGCGAGTTGGGCGACGTCCCGGATTGTTGGAAGTTTCTCCGCACCCGCGCGTCCCTCCGATGTCCCCTCAGCGCGTGCTCCCGGGGTTGGTGCAGTCATTGGCCCTGTCCTTTCGTGCCGAGAAGGCGCCCGGTCCTTCATCCGCGGTGGAGTGGCCGTACCTCAATGGAAACATCTTTTGGCAACTTTTGGCAACCGCTTGCCGCACGAGTTGCCAGCTCCCTAGACTGGGTTTCGAATCGCCTGCAGTGATGCGCGCCACTAGACGTTGTGGCCATGTGGGTGTCCAAGAGGAGAAAACAATGAGGTTTAAATCGTCTTCCGGGCTCGCGGCTATTGTTACGGCTGCGGCATTGGCATTGACCGGCTGCGGTGGCGGCTCCGGCACTACTGATTCATCCACCAGTTCGGACGGAAAGGTGGACGGAACGGGCAAGACCCTCAACGTCCTCGTCGGCGTGTTGAACCAGTACCCGGAACAGCAGAAGCAATGGCAGAGCGACATCGCGGCAAAGTTCAAGGCTGAAACCGGTGCCGACGTAAAGTTCGAGACCTTCGCCTCGGCCAACGACGAACTGACCCGCATCCAGACCTCCGTTGTCTCGGGCCAGGGCCCGGACATCTACGGACTGGGCACCACCTTCACGCCGACCGCCTATGCCACCAAGGCATTTGTGACCTTGTCCGACGACGACTGGAAGAAGGTGGGCGGCAAGGATCGGTTCAACAAGGCCGCCCTGGGGATCTCCGGTCCGGACGAGGAGCACCAGGCCGGCATTCCGTTCGTCAGCCGCCCCTTCGTGATGGCATACAACAAGGAACTGCTGGCCGCGGCCGGAATCGAGAAGCCGGCCACTTCGTGGGATGAGCTTGCGGAGCAGGCGAAGAAGATGACCAAGGACGGCACCTACGGCCTGGCCACCGGCTACAAGGACAACTTCGATCCCTGGAAGTTCATCTGGGCGATGTCCGTCCAGGCAGGCAACCCGATCGTGGACGGGAACAAGCTCAAGCTCGACGACCCCGCCGTCAAGAAGGCCTACGAAACCTACTTCGGCTGGCTGACCGAGGACAAGATCGTTGACCCGGCCTCCGTGGGCTGGAGCAACAGCAACGCCGTCGCGGCCTTTGCCAGCGGCAAGGCCGGTTACCTGATGATGACCACCTCAAGCTCCATTCCGACCCTTGAAAAGTCGGCCGTTGCGGGCAAGTACGAGTACGCCCTGATGCCTACGACGCCTCCGGGAGAGTCGAGCTCGAAGAACGAGGACGCAGCGAGCATCCTCTCCGGTGACAACCTGGTGGTAGCGGACTACTCGAAGCAAAAGGACCTGGCGTTCGCATACATCAAACTGGTCACCTCCAAAGAGGAGCAGTTGAACTACCAGAAGATCTTCGGCGACCTGCCGGCCAACGCAGAAGCACTGGAAGCACTGGCCGGAGATCCCAAACTCAAGGCCATCACGGACGCTGCCGCCAAGTCCAAGGCGACGCCGTTCACCGGCGCCTGGGGAGACATCCAGCTCGGCCTGCTGAACGTCACGGTCCAGTCCGTCCCGGACCTTGCCGCCGGCAAGGTGGACAGCGCTGCCCTTGAAGCACGGATCAAGGATTCCCAGAGCAAGGGCCAGGCCTCCTTGGACCGGGCCTCCAAAGGATAAGTTCTGATGTCAACTGACGCTTCCAACGAAGTCCGGCTTGCGGCGGAGTCCGCCGCAAGCCGGGCGGCACACTCCGCCGCTGACACCGCCGGCCACGAGCCAACCGGGCAGAAGAAGAGCCCGCGCCGCAGGGGCCTCAGCGAACGCAACCGCCCGCTGTGGATGCTGATCCCGGGCGGGGTCCTGATGATCATCATCATCGTTGTACCGCTTTTGCTGGGCATCTTCATGTCCACCCTCAACCTTGATCAGTACACCCTCCGCAAGTGGATCAGCTCGCCCTTCATCGGCGTCGAGAACTTCGTCGAAGCGCTGACGTCCTCACCCCTCCTCCACGCCACCTGGTTGAGCGTCAGCTACTCGCTGCTGGCAATGGTTGTGACCCTTCCGCTGGGCATAGCCGCCGCCGTCGCCACGCAGAACGCGTTCAAGGGGCGGGCCGTGATCCGGTCCGTCTTCCTGATCCCCTACGTGCTTCCGTCGTTCGTGGTGGCGACCGTCTGGCGCACCATGTTCCAGCCGGACGGCATCGTGGACAAGGCCCTGGGGACTGTCGGCATCGAGGCCGGCCTGTGGCTGAACGGGCCGCAGACCTTCTGGACGCTGGTCCTGGTCCAGATCTGGGCTTCCTGGCCCTTCATCTACCTGCTTGCACTCTCCGGGCTGCAGTCCGTGGACCATGAGGTCCATGAGGCCTCAGCCCTGGACGGCGCCCTTTGGTGGAACAAGCTGCGCTACGTCATTTTCCCCTACCTCAAGGGGCCGCTCTCCCTCGCTTTCCTGATCGGCATGCTGCACCACATCAACAACTTCACGCTTCCCTACGTCCTCTTCGGAGTTCCGGCCCCGGCCGACGTGGAAGTGCTGCCGATCCTTACGTATGTCACCAGCTTCCAAAGCTTCCGTTTCGGGCTGAGCGCTGCCATGGCTTTCGTTTCCCTGGTCCTGATCGCCATTCCGCTGTTTGTCTACCTGCGCGCCGTCAAGCTCGACGACGCCGAGTCACCTGGAGCCAAGAAATGAGCACCTCCACTGTCACCAGGCGGAGTCCGGCCACCGCGGACATTCCACGTCCGGGATCGAAGAAACAACACGAAGTCCTGAGGCTGCTTCCGGGGCCTTTGCTCGCGATCATCCTCGTGTTCCTCGGTGCCCTCGTGCTGATCCCCGTGTTCTACATCTTCCTTGCGTCCGTGAACTCGGACATCGGAGTGGCCAACGGAGAGTTCTGGCCCTCAAGCTTCACCCTGGAGAACTACTCGAAGATCTGGACCAGCGTGGGACTGGCCACAGGGCTTGCCAACAGCGTCCTGGTGGCAGGCGCAACAGCTGTTGTTTCGGCAGCGTTGTCCGTCTCAACCGCGTTCGTCCTGGTCCGCTACAGCTTCCGGGGCCGCCTCACCATCCTGCGCGGCCTCCTTGCACTGCAGTCAGTGCCGGGAACCCTGATGGTGCTGCCGGTGTTCGTACTGTTCTCGTCAGCCGCCACCTACTTGGGCATCCAGGTCATCGGGACCCAGTGGGGACTCTTTGTCACCTACCTGACGTTCGCCATGCCGTTCTCCACGTGGGTCATGGTCACCTACCTGCGCGGGCTGCCCCGGGAACTCGAGGAGGCGGCCAAGATTGACGGCGCCAGCAACCTGGGTGTCCTGTTCAGGATCATCCTGCCGCTGAGCTGGCCGGGCATCGTGGTGTCCGGCATCTTCGCCTTCCTGCTGGGTTGGAACGACGTCCTGTTTGCCTCCGTCATGACCCGGCCGGAAAGCCAGACGGCGGCGGTGGCGCTGCAGGTCTTCGGTGCCTCCCAGGAAGGCGGCGCCATCCCGTTCTACGGCCAGATGATGGCTGCGGCGCTGGTATGTGCCGCTCCCGTGGTCATTCTTTACCTGATTTTCCAGCGTTATCTAGTGGGCGGACTTACCGCCGGAGGAGTTAAATAGCCATGGTTTCATCCACCCAGGTCTCGTGGGCCCTGTCCGGATTCGGCGACGAAATCGACGACGACCCCGTCGTGCAGATCGCAGTGCTGCAGGCACTGGGCGCCAACCACATCGAGGTGCGCAGCGCGTGGGGCACCAACATCGTGGACCTGTCCGATGACCAGCTCGCTGACCTTGCCGCGCTGCTCAAGGACAAGGGCATGCAGGTCTCCGCGATTGCCTCCCCGATCGGCAAGGTGGACGTCAGCCTCCCCGTGGAACACGAGGTGGAGCGCCTGCGGAGGGCCGCCAACGCGGCCAAAGTCCTGGGTGCAAAGTACATCCGGATCTTCTCCTTCTACTACGGCGAATCCGTTCCGGTGGACAGCATCCGTGATGCCGTCATCGAACGGATGAGGGCGCTCGCCGCCGTCGCCGAGGAGGCAGGCGTGGTCCTGCTGCACGAAAACGAAAAGGACATTTTCGGGGACGTTCCGGACCGAGTGCTGGACATCATCGAAAGCGTGGACTCACCGGCACTGAAAGTGGCCTGGGACGCGGCCAACTTCGTGCAGGTGGGCGTGAAGCCCTTTGACGAGGGCTACGCCAAGCTCCGCCCGCACCTGGAGTACCTCCAGGTCAAGGATGCCCTGTTCTCCAACGGACATGTGGTCCCGGCGGGGGAGGGCGACGGCGACGTCCTGCGCACCGTCGAAGCGCTCAAGGCTGACGGTTTCACCGGCTTCGCCTCCCTGGAGCCGCATCTTGCCGGCGCCCACGGCCTCGGTGGATTCTCCGGCCCCACAGCATTCGGTATTGCTGCCCGGGCCTTTGCAAAAGTCACAGCGGAAGCAGGAGTGCAGACAGTATGAGTGAGACGTTGAAGGTTGCCATCACGGGTTGCGGCGTCATTGGCCGGACCCATGCAGTTGCCCTGCAGGAGTTTCCCGGCGCCAGCATTGTGGCGCTGGTGGACGCGATCCCGGACGCCGCTGTTGCCCTTGCGGACTTCATCGAAAAGAGCGGACGCCCCAGGCCCTCTGTGCATGAGTCCATCGCAGATGCTTTTGCCGCGGAGGACATCGACCTGGTGGCGCTGGCCACCCCCAGCGGACTGCACATCCAGCAGGGCCTCGAGGTACTGGCTGCCGGCAAGCACGTTGTCATCGAAAAGCCCCTGGACGTGGACCTGAGCCGCGCCCAGGAGATTGAGGCGGCAGCGAATGAAGCCGCACGCCGCGGGGTGGTCGCTTCCGTCATCAGCCAGCACCGCTTTGACCAGGCCAGCGTTGCGGTTGCGGATGCCGTGGCAAAAGGCCGGTTCGGCCGGCTGACGTCCGCCATCGCCTCTGTCGCCTGGTGGCGCGGGCAGGGCTATTACGATTCCGGTGACTGGCGCGGCACTTGGGCAATGGACGGCGGTGGCGCCCTGATGAACCAGGGCGTCCACACGGTTGACCTGCTGCTGTGGTTCATGGGCCGCCCCGTGGAAATCCACGCGCACACGGCCCGCCTGGCACACGAACGCATTGAGGTGGAGGACACCGCCGTTGCAACCGTGACGTTCGAAAACGGCGGCCTGGCAGTACTGCATGCCACCACCGCCGCATACCCGGGCCTGACCGTGCGGGTCCAGCTGATGGGCGCGGAAGGCTCCGCAGTGGTGGACAACGACCAGCTGCACTACTTCCACTCCAAGGACGCCGGCGGCCCTTCCGCGGACATGGGGCTTCAGGGCGGCGGCAACCAGGCCCAGGAAGAACTGGCCAAGTACCCGGCAGAGGATTACGAGGCCAAGGACCCCACGGTGTACCCGGCCGGACACATCCGCCAGTACCGCGACATCCTCGGGGCCATCACCGAAGGCCGCCAGCCCGGGGTCACGGTGAGCGATGCCGTCAATGCCCTGGCCACCGTGCGTGCCGTCTATGTCTCCGCCACGCTCAACCAGGCAGTCCTCTTCGACGACGTCCTGGCCGGCAAGTACAACGACCTGGAGGTCCGCACGGGCTCCACTGCGGCAGAAAGCGCCTGAAGCGATGAAATTTTCAGTATTTACAGCCTCCACGCCGGACTGGACCCCGGAGGAAGCCGTGAACCACCTTTCGGGTCAGGGCTGGGACGGCATCGAGTGGCGGATCACTGACCAGGCGGAGGCGCCCGAGCCGGGTTTCTGGGCCGGCAACAAAGCGACGATTCCGCTGACCGGCCTCGAAGACAATCTTGGGCGGGTGGCAACAATCACCCGCGACGCCGGGCTGGAGTTCTCCGGAATCGGCGGCTATGCGCGGTGTGACAACCACGACGACGTCGAGCGGATGCTGGCGGCCACGGCCGCCTTGGGCGCGGGCCAGGTCCGCGTCACCACGCTTCCGCTGGGAACGGCGGCGTGGGGCAATGAAGGACCCAGCGGGATTCCTTATCCTGCCCTGTTTGAGGCAGCCCGCCGTGACTTCGAATGGGTGGCTGAAAGAGCGGCCCACCATGGCGTCAAGGCGCTGGTGGAGCTGCACCACCGCACCATCACCGCGTCCGCTTCCTCGGCGCGGCGCCTGCTGGAAGGCCTCGACCCCGCGCACGTGGGGGTCATCCACGACCTCGGAAACCTGCTGATCGAGGGCCAGGAAGACTACCTTCCCGCCTTCGAACTGCTGGGGGAATACCTGGCACACATCCATGTCAAGAACGCCGTGTGGGTCCGGCAGGACGCAACGGACGAGTCTGGTGCCGCGGTGTTCAGCAACGAGTGGGCACCGCTGCAGTCCGGACAGGGAAGTGTCCTCGAATATTTCAGGGCGCTCGCTGCCCATGGCTACGACGGTTGGGTCACGGTGGAAGACTTCTCCACGGAGTTGCCCCTTGCCGAACGTACTGCCGGCAATCTTGACTACCTGCGGCGTACGGCGGCACTCGCCGGTCTCACCGCAGGGGCCGGGGCGCGTTGACGCCATGGTGCATTCAATAGCAGCCCACCCCGACCGGCTCCTGCCCGCAGAACCCGGCGTTCGGGAGATTGCCCGTTCGCTCTACAGCCTCGTGGCCGGCCTCCCGATCATCTCACCGCATGGACACGTTGATGCCGCCGTCATCGAACATAACCTGCCCTTTCCCGATCCCGCCGCGCTCCTGGTCACTCCGGACCACTATGTGACCCGCTTGATCCATGCCGGCGGCGTCCCGATGGACCAGTTGGGCCTTGGGGACTCCGCTGCAGGCTCCCGGCAGGTCTGGCGGAACTTCTGTGCCGCGTGGCCTGCCTTCGAAGGCACGGCCTCGGGATACTGGATCCGGCAGGAATTCGAGCACGTGTTCGGTTTGCATGAGGAGCCCACGGCCGAAAACGCCGACAGGATCTACGACGCGATCTCGGCCAAGCTTGCCGAACCAGGCTTCAGGCCCCGGCAGCTGTTCAAGGAATTCAACATCGAGGTGCTGGCCACCACCGACGATCCGCTGGACACGCTCGACAGCCACGCAGCCCTTGCCAAGGATCCGGCCTTCGCCAGCCGCGTCCTGCCCACTTTCAGGCCGGACCAGTACCTCAACATTGCCCATCCGGCCTGGCAGGACAATGTGGAGCGTCTCATTGCTGCCGGCGTAGGCGGTTCGGGATACACCGGCTACATCAGCGCGCTGGAAGCACGGCGGCGCCACTTCGTCGAGAACGGGGCGGTGTCCGCCGACCACGGCGTCCGAACGCCGGCCACCCTGAAGCTGGACCGGTCCGACGCGGAACGGCTGTTCGAGTCGGCGCGTGCGGGGAACGCGAGTCCGGCGGACCGCGACGCTTTCGAAGCCCACATGATTTACGAGATGGCGCGGATGTCCGTGGAGGACGGGCTGGTCATGACCATCCACCCGGGTTCGTACCGCAACCACCACGGGCCGACGTTCGAATCATTTGGCGCGGACACCGGCCACGATATCCCGTTCGCGATCAACTACACCGAGGCCATCCGGCCCCTGCTCCAGGACTTCGGCACGGCCAAGGACTTCCACCTGGTGCTGTTTACCCTGGACGAGACCGTGTTCTCGCGGGAGCTGGCACCGCTGGCGGGGTTCTACCCGTCCGTCTACATCGGTGCCCCGTGGTGGTTCCTGGATGCGCCGGATGCGATGCTGCGGTTCCGCGCCGCCGTCACGGAAACCGCCGGTTTCTCACGCTCCTCGGGATTCATCGACGACACACGGGCTTTCTGCTCCATCCCGGCACGGCACGACACGTCACGCCGGATCGAGTCGGCCTTCCTGGCACGCCTGGTAGCCGAGCACCGCATCAGCGAAGAACGCGCCCGCGAACTGATCGTGGACATCGTTGACGGTTCGCCGAGGAGGGTCTTCAAGCTGTGACTATTGAACTGCCACCACAGCCAGGGTCCGCCGGGGGCCTTCCGCAGTTGAACCGCCACCTGCGCCAGTTGGCCAAGGCTCCAGTGCGGATCGTTCACCTGGGCCTGGGCGCCTTCCACCGCTCCCATCAGGCCTGGTACACCCAGCAGGCGTCCGATGCCCAGGATTGGGGCATCGCGGCCTTCACCGGCCGCCGCCCCGATGCCGCGCTGGCCCTCGCCGAACAGGACGGTCTGTTCACCTTGGTGGAACGTGCGGACGACGGCGACTCCTTTACCGTCATCGGCAGCATTGTGGAGGCAGTGGACGGCGCTGACGTGCAGCGCCTGGCGGATCTGGTGGCGGCCCCCGGTACCGCCGTCATCACCCTGACGATCACTGAAGCCGCCTACGGCATCGGTTCCGACGGCCGGCTGGACCGCACCGCGCCCGGCGTAGCCGCCGACCTTGTTTTGCTCTCGTCCGGCAAAGGCCAACCGACGACGCCGCTGGGCCGCCTCGTGTTCGCCCTCGCCGCCCGCCGGGCAGCTTCCGGGCAACCGCTCGCTGTGGTCTGCTGCGACAACCTCGCCAATAACGGCAGCATTGCGCACCATGCCGTAACGGGCATGGCCGAGGCCTGGGATGCGGACCTGGCCCGATGGATCGATGCCAACGTCAGCTTCGTCAGCACCTCGGTGGACCGGATAACACCGCGCACCACTGACGCCGACATTGCGGCCGTCCAGGCCGCCTGCGGGTATCGCGACACATCGCCGGTGGTGGCCGAGCCCTTCTCCAACTGGGTGCTCAGCGGGGACTTTCCCGCCGGGCGTCCGCACTGGGAAGATGCCGGCGCGGTGTTCGTGGACCACATCGAACCCTATGAGAACCGTAAACTCTGGCTCCTGAACGGTGCGCACTCACTGCTCGCCTACGCCGGCCAACTCCGCGGCCATACCACCGTCGCGGAGGCCTTGGCGGACCCGCGCTGCCTGCAGGCCGTGGAGAGCTTTTGGGACGAGGCGGAAACCAACCTCACGGAACAGGAGGGTGACGGCGTAGACCTGCAGATCCCGGCCTACCGCGCGGCCCTGCTGGCGCGGTTCCGCAACGCCCGGATTGCCCACCACCTGGCGCAAATCGCAATGGACGGAAGCACCAAGCTCCGGATGCGTGCCGTCCCCGTTCTGCAGGCGGAGCGTGCCGCGGGGCGGTCGGGTTCAGCCGCGGCGCTGATGATCGCTGCATGGATGGACTACACGGCTGGCGGCACGGTCCAGGACCCGCTCGCCGGCGAGGTTGCCGCAGCCAACTCGCTCAGCGGCAGGGAGCGGATCCATGCCCTCCTGTCCTTGGTGGACCCTGCCCTCGCCCGGGACGGCGGCACAGTGGACCTGATCGAAGGCCTCTGCAACACCGTAAGCTCCACCCCCGCGGAACCTGGCGCCGCGGAAGCTGTGGCCGTCCAACAGCCGGCCACCACCAACTAAGCCATTGCACTGCCAATCCACCAAGTACCGCTCCATCGATTAAGAAAGCCTGGATCTTTTGTGAAAATCATTGCTGCTGATGTGTTTGTGACCAGTCCCTCCCGTAATTTCGTGACGCTTCGGATTACTACGGAGGATGGTGTGACTGGTATTGGTGATGCGACGCTGAACGGGCGTGAGCTCGCCGTCGCCGCCTATCTCAAAGAACACGTTGCGCAGTTGCTGATCGGGAAGGATCCGCACCGGATCGAGGATACGTGGCAGTTTCTGTATCGGTCGGCGTATTGGCGGCGGGGGCCGGTGACGATGGCGGCGATCGCGGCGGTGGATATGGCGTTGTGGGATATTAAGGGCAAGCTGGCGGGGATGCCGGTGTACCAGTTGCTCGGGGGTGCGTCGCGGAACGGTTTGCGGGCGTACGGGCACGCGTCGGGCGCGGATTTGCCGTCGTTGTTTGATTCGGTGCGGGAGCATCTGGAGCTGGGGTATAAGTCGATCCGGATCCAGACCGCGGTGCCGGGGATCAAGGCCGTGTACGGGGTCGCCGCGCAGGCGCAGGCTTCGGGGGAGCGGTATGACTACGAGCCGGCCGGGCGGGGTGCGTTCCCGGTGGAGGAGGATTGGGATACCCGGGCGTATCTGCGGCACCTGCCTACCGTGTTTGAGGCGGTCCGGAATGAGTTCGGTCCGGAGATCCCGTTGCTGCATGACGGGCATCACAGGATGACGCCGATTCAGGCGGCGAAGCTGGGCAAGGCGCTGGAGCCTTATGATTTGTTCTGGTTGGAGGACTGCACTCCGGCGGAGAACCAGGAGGCGCTGCGCCTGGTCCGGCAGCACACCACCACGCCGCTGGCGATCGGTGAGATTTTCAACACCGTGTATGACTACCAGACGATCATCAAGGAACAGCTGATCGATTACGTCCGGGCCGCGTCCACGCATTTTGGCGGGATCTCCCCGTTGAAGAAGGTGATGGATTTCGCCGCGCAGTACCAGATCAAGTCCGGCTTCCATGGTCCTACGGACATTTCCCCGGTGGGGTTCGCGGCGCAGCTGCATGTGGGCCTGGCGATCCACAATTACGGGATCCAGGAGTACATGCAGCATTCGGACAAGACCAACGAGGTGTTCGGGCAGTCCATGACGTTCGTGGACGGCTACCTCCACCCCGGGGACAAGCCCGGCATCGGCGTCGAATTCAATGAAGAAGCGGCGGCGGCGTTCCCGTACCAGCAGGCCTACCTGCCCTACAACCGCCTCATCGACGGAACGGTCCACGACTGGTGAGCACTTCCATCCCGGCCGCCGGGAAGCCGAAGCTCCGCATCATTGTGATGGGGGTGTCCGGCTGCGGCAAGACCACCATCGGCGGCCTCGTCGCCCGGGAACTCGGCGTGCCGTTCCTCGACGGCGACTCCCTCCACCCCGTGGAGAACGTCGCCAAGATGGCGGCCGGCACGCCCCTGACGGACCACGATCGCTGGCCCTGGCTCGCGACGGTGGGCACCGAGCTGGCCAACGCGGGCGAGGGCGGCATGGTCCTGGCGTGCTCTGCCCTCCGCCGCAGCTACCGCGACGCCATCCGTCAGCAGGCCCCGGACACCATCTTCCTGCACCTGCACGGCAGCAAGGAGGTCCTGAGGGCGCGGACGGAAGGGCGCACCTGCCACTTCATGCCGCCCGCCCTCCTTGACTCCCAGCTCGCCACGCTGGAACCCCTGGAGGCTGACGAATCCGGCTTCGTCGTCGACATCGCTGCCGGCGTGGACGAGGTGGTGCGGGAAGCACTCACCGGAATTGCCGCCGTCGCACGCTTCAGCACTGCCGGCCCTGCCGGTGCCTCCGGCACCCGGCCGCGGCAGTTCGACGTCGACCTCCAGGCGGCGCCGTTCAACCTCGACGACGACGCCGTGGCCTGGGTGGAATCCACCCTGGACGGCATGAGCCTCGAGGAAAAAATCGGCCAGCTGTTCATCAACCACAACAGCGACTACTCCCCGGAGTACCTCGATGGCGTGCTGGAGAACTACCATGTGGGCGGCATGCGGTACCGGCCGGGCCCGTCCGCGGCCGTGCAGGAGCACATCCGGTACGCCCAGTCGAAGACCCGCATCCCTTTGCTGGTGGCCTCCAACCCGGAAATGGGGGGAGCCGGAAGCTGTGACGACGGCACATTCGTGTCCACGCACCTGCAGGCCGGCTCCCACCCGGACAAGGCCATCGCCCGGCAAATGGGGCAGGTAGCCGGGGTGGAAACCGCGGCGCTGGGCTGCAACTGGGCCTTCGCGCCGATCGTGGACATCCACTACAACTGGCGGAACACGGTCATCTCCACCCGGGCATTCGGGAACACCCCGGAAATCGTGGTGGAGCGCGCCAAGGAATACTTCGACGGCATCAGCGAGTCCCCGACAGTGTGCGCCATGAAGCACTTCCCGGGCGACGGCGTGGACGAACGCGACCAGCACGTCGTCACGTCCTACAACACGTTTGGCTACGAGGAGTGGAACCGCACCTACGGGCACGTGTACCGGGAGATGATCGGGCACGGCGTGCAGTCCATTATGGTGGGGCACATCGGCGCCCCGGAGCTGTCCCGGCATTTCCGGCCGGGCATGGCGGACGCGGACATCCTGCCGGCCACGCTGTCCGCGGAGCTGCTGCAGGACCTGCTCCGCGGCGAACTGGGGTTCAACGGCCTTGTCCTTACCGATGCCTCGCAGATGGTGGGCCTCACCCAGGCCATGAAGCGCAAGGACCTGGTGCCGGCCACCATCGCGGCCGGCTGCGACATGTTCCTCTTCTTCCGCAATCCGGCGGAGGACTTCGGCTACATGCTGGACGGCTTCAAGTCCGGCGTCATCACCGAACAGCGCCTCCATGATGCGCTGCGCCGGATCCTTGGGTTGAAAGCTGCCTTGGGGCTGCACCGCAAGCCTGCGGACCAGCTGGTTCCGCCTCCCTCGGCGCTTGCCGTGATTGGCAGCTCCGAACACCGGGCTGTTGCGGCGGACATCGCGGACAAGACCGTCACCCTGGTCAAGGACACTGCACACAACCTGCCCATCACGCCGCAGACGCATCCGCGCATCCGGCTGTACGGCATTTCCGGCGGGGCGGATTTCACCCGCGCCGATCCTCTGGCCTACCTGGACACCGTCAAGGAGGAGCTGGAGACCGCCGGCTTCGAGGTGCACCTGTTCAAGACCGCGGACCAGCGGGAGGCTGCGGGGGAGACCGGCATCAACTTCATGTCGGTCATCTCCGAGGAAGCCACCGGCGACTACGCGGACAAGTATGACGCCGCTCTTGTGTTCGCCAACGTCAAGGGTTTCGCGCAGGAAGCAGCGATCCGGATCAAGTGGTCCACGCCGATGGCCGCGGAGATCCCCTGGTACGTCACCGAGGTCCCCACGGTGTTTGTGTCCCTGAACCAGCCAAACCACCTGATCGATGTGCCGATGGTCAAAACGGCCATCCACGCGCACGCAGGGTCCCGCGAGGCCATCCGGGCCACCATCGAAAAGATCCAGGGCAAGTCCGCATTCCAGGGCACGTTCAACGACAACGTGTTCTGCGGTTCCTTCGACACCCGGCTCTGACCGGCGTCAACCCCGACGGCTGGGACGAGGCCATCCGCCGGCCGGCCAGCCCCCACGCAACAGCGGACGACGGCGGGACCCTCCGCCGTCGTCCGCTGCTGTGTGCCAGTGCTCCGCCAAGCCAGCGTGGTTGCCGGGCGGGGGCGGCGCTTAGTAGGCCTTAACGCGCTGTTCGACGACGAGGTGGATAAGCGCGAAGACGCCGTCCTCGTCGATGGCTGCAAGGGCTGCATTGAGTGCAGCGGGGATGTCCTTGTCCTTGGTGACAGTGACCCCGAAACCGCCGAAGGCCCTGGCCATCAGGCCGAAGTCCGGATTCTTCAGTTGCGTGCCGGAGACGCGGGACGGATAGTGCCGCTCCTGGTGGGTGCGGATGGTCCCGTACTCCTGGTTGTCCATGACGATCACAAGCGGCGTGGCCCCGTACTGGACCGCCGTAGCCAGTTCCTGGCCGTTCATCAGGAACTCGCCGTCGCCTGCAATGGTGACCACCCGGCGTGCCGGTTCCGCCAGCGAGGCCGCGATGGCCGAGGGGACCGAGTAGCCCATCGAGCCGTTGCGGGCGCTGATCATCGAGGCGTACCGGCGGGTTGGGAAGTAGCGGTGGGCCCAGTTGGTGTGTTCGCCAGCGCCGAAGGTCACCATGGCATCCTCCGGAAGCCGTGGCACCAGGTTCGCCATCAGGGTGTCCATCCGCGCCCGGCCCGGTGCGGGGGAGGCCGGGGGCAGGGCGGCGAACCTTTGCTGCTCCGTCCGCATCCGCGCGGTCCAGGCTTTCCACTCCTCCTTGGCCGGCAGGCTGATGCCAGTGAGGTCGCGTACGAAGGCTTCCGGCTTGGCCAGGATTTGCCGGGAGACCGGGCCCGACCGGCCGCGGAGCGAGGGGTCCACGGTAACCAGGAAGTTCTTCTTGCTCCAGTCCTGCCGGCAGACGAACCCGTCCGTAATAACATCGCCCGGCACCGTCCCCACAAAGACCAGCAGGTCGGTTTCCTCCAGGAGATCGTAGGTGGGGCGGGGCCGGCCATAGCCAATAGGGCCAACATAGGAGGGCGAATCGAAGGACACCGTCCCCTGTGTCCGCCATTCCGCAGCTGCCGGGATCTGGTGCCGTTCCAGCCAGGCGGTCAGCTGGTCTGCCGCCGCCTGGGTCCAGTCGTTGCCGCCGGTAACGAACAGCGGCCTGCTCGATTCTTCCAGTGCAGCCCGGAGGGCGATAGCATCCGTGCTGCTCATGCCACCGGAGGCTACGGGTATGGCCGGATGCAGCGCAGGGTCGATCTGCTGGCGGATGATGTCCTCCGGCAGGCCCACCACCACCGGGCCCGGCCGTCCGCTCATGGCCGCAAACACTGCCTCGGCCACGATCTCGGACGCCCGTTCTGCGTGGTCAAGGACCATCACCCGCTTGGCACCGGTATCGAACCAGGCCTTGATGTCGAACTCCTGGAAGGCCTCCCGGTCCCGGTGCGCGAACGGGATCAGGCCCACAAACAGAAGCATGGGGGTGGAATCCTGCCACGCGGTGTGCAGGCCAACATGGGCGTTGGCGGCGCCGGGCCCACGTGTCACCATCGCCACGCCGGGGCGCTGGTTCATCTTTCCGTCCGCTTCAGCCATGTAGGCGGCGCCGCCCTCATGCCTGCAGACGATGGTTTCAATATCCGAGGCGTGCAGGCCATCCAATACGTCGAGGAAGCTCTCGCCCGGCACCACATAGGTGCGCTCCACCCCGTGCGCGGCCAGCGAATCAACTATCACATGGCCCGCGGATTTGGTTGCTGGTTCTGGCTTCTCCGAAGGGTTTGCCTGCAGCCCGTGCTGCGCGGAGGATTCGACGGCGGCGTGCGGGATGTGCGGTTCGGTCAGGGTTGCTGCTGCGGGTTCCGTTGTCATGGTCTTTCTTTATTGTTCGGTTATCTGATGGGTGTGGGGTTGGCGATGACGGGGGAGAGGCCGGTGTAGCCTTCGCGGGTTTGGGCGATTTCGCGGATGCGGGTGCGGCAGGCGTACCAGCCGACGACCATCAGGACCGAGGCGATGGCGGTGACGAGCATGGTGAGGGGGGAGTCGATGAAGACCATTACCAGTACGCCCGCCAGGAAGAGCAGGGACAGGTAGCCGGTGTAGGGGGCGCCGATCATGCGGAAGGAGGGGCGTTCGAGCCAGCCTTTGTCGGCCCAGCGTTTGAGCTGGATCTGGCAGAGGACGATCGTTGCCCAGGTCATGATGATGCCTACGGAGGCGACGTTCAGGACGATTTCGAAGGCCTGGGCCGGGACGAGGTAGTTCAGCGGGACGCCCAGGAGGGACACTCCGGCGGTGATGGCGATGCCGCCGTAGGGGACGCCTGCTTTGTTCATGCGGGAGGCGAATTTGGGGGCGGAGCCGTTGACGGACATGGAGCGCAGGATCCGGCCGGTGGAGTAGAGGCCTGCGTTGAGGGAGGACAGTGCGGCGGTGAGGACGACGAGGTTCATGATGACGTCCACGCCCTGGATGCCGATGGAGCCGAAGAACGTCACGAAGGGGCTGACGCCCTTTTCGTAGGAGGTGTAGGGCAGCAGCAGGGCCAGGAGGATGACGGAGCCGACGTAGAACACGGCGATGCGGAAGACCACGGAGTTGATGGCCTTGGGCATGATCTTCTCGGGGTTCTCGGTTTCGCCGGCGGCGGTGCCGACCAGTTCGATTGAGGCGTAGGCGAACAGGACGCCCTGCATGAGGATGATCATGGGGAGCAGGCCGTTGGGGAAGACGCCGCCGTTGTCCGAGAGGAGGCTCAGGCCGACCTGCTGGCCGTCAACGGGGGTTCCGAAGATGACGAAGTAGGTGCCGGCGATGAGGAAGAGGACCAGGGCGGCGACCTTGATCAGGGCGAACCAGAATTCCATTTCGCCGAAGACCTTCACAGAGACGAGGTTCAGGCAAAGGACCACCACGAGGGCGATCAGTGCCCAGGCCCATTGGGGGACTGCCGCCATCCAGGGGATGTAGTTGCCGAAGAAGTTCATGTAGAGGGCCGCGGCGGTGATGTCCACGATGGTGGTGGTGGCCCAGTTGATCCAGTAGAACCAGCCCGACACGAACGCGGCCTTCTCGCCGAAGAATTCACGGGCGTAGGAAACAAAGGAGCCCGAGGACGGGCGGTGCAGCACCAGTTCGCCCAGGGCGCGCAGGATCAGGAACGCGAAGAACCCGCAGACGGCGTAGGCGATGACCAGGGACGGGCCCGCGGCGTTGAGCCGGCCGCCCGCGCCGAGGAACAGGCCGGTGCCGATCGCACCGCCGATCGCGATCATCTGGATCTGCCGGGGCTTCAAATTCTTGTGGTAGCCCTTGTCCTCGGCGTGCAGGGCGGTTTCGGAGGCGTGGGCGTGCCCGCCGTCGATGATGTGATTTGCTGCAACCTCGTCGTTGGGGTTGTGGGGCATGGTTGATCCTTTCGATCCGGGGAAGATCTGACTGGGTGGGGAAAGGTTGTGGGGAGATACCTTCACATGGCAGGCAAGGGAATGCAGATCAGAAAACTGACCAGCCGGTGCGGTCGGAAAGGTCGGCGAGGGCGGCAGTGCCGGCAAGGGAATTGCCTTTGCCGTCGAGCCGGGGACTCCACACACAGATGGAGCACTCGCCGGGAACGATGACCAGAATGCCGCCACCTACACCGCTTTTGCCAGGAAGGCCCACCCGGTACGCGAACTCTCCGGCAGCGTCGTACATGCCGCAGGTCAGCATGATGGAGCCAACGCGTTTGGCCTCGCTCGGGGACAGGACGGGGCCCGTCGTTCCCCGGCCTTCCCCGGCCAGGAAAAGCCCTGCCTTGGCGAGTTCAACGCAGGTCATCATGATGGAGCAGTGGCGGACGTAGTTCTCCACCACTGCTTCCGCCGGTCGCTTCAGGTTGCCGAAGTCCTTCAGGAAATGCGCGAGCGCCAGGTTGCGGCTGCTGCCCGAAAGCTCGCTGGCGGCCGCCGCTTCATCGATGTACGGCCCGCTGACGCCCGCTTGTGCGGTGAGGAACCGCAGTACCCAAGCGGCGGCGTCGTATGTTTCTTCCATCAGGTGGTCCGTGACCACCAAGGCGCCGGCGTTGATGAAGGGGTTCCGCGGGATCCCGTGTTCCGCCTCCAGTTGGACCAGCGAGTTGAACGGGGTCCCTGAAGGTTCACGCAGGACCCGGGACCACAGCCTTCCGGTGGTGTCGCCCTGCAGGGCCATGGCTAGCGTGAACACTTTGGAGATGCTCTGGATCGAGAAGGGGACATCCGCGTCGCCGGAGCTGAAGACCTGGCCGGAAGTGGTGGCAACGGCTATGCCGAACTTGTTGAAGGGAACGTCCGCAAGGAACGGGATGTTCGCCGGGACAGACCCAGACTCCCGCCGTGGCCGATGGTTCCGCACGAGGTCGTGGAGGAGGGGGCCGAGCGGTGGGGCCGCAATCGCTACGGTCATTTCCGGCCCGCTTTTCGATTGGATGTTTCAGCCCATTCCTGGATGTGCAGCAGGGCAACCAGCGAGTCCCGGGGGTTGCCGAAGTCCAGTCCGGTCACTTTGGATACCTTGCTGATGCGGTAGTAGACGGTGTTTTTGTGCAGCTTCATCCGTTGGGCGCATAAGGCAACATCAAGGGAAGCTTCGAAGTACACCCGCAGCGTTTCGGCCAGTTCAACGTCCTCAGACAGGAGGGCCGAGAGGCTGCGGTGGCGGAAAGCCGAAGACGCGAAATTCTGTACTGCTTCGCGGAAAAGGATCTCTCCCTCAAAATCGTCCACGGTGGCCACTGAGGACGTTGTGGACCTTCCCACGCAGCTCAACAGTGCTTCTGCCATGCGGGTGACCGAGTGGATGGAGAGCAGGTCCGGGACCACCGGGCCTACGGCCGCAAAAGGCGTGATGCCAAGGTGCTTGCGTGCATCCCGGACGATGGACTCTGCAAGGCCCCGGAGTCCCGGTTCCGCTGCTGCAGACTGCAGGCCGGGGACAATCACTGCGGTGTCGCCTTTGAACTGCCCCACGATTGCGGAAGCTTTGTAGGCAGCGGCGTGGATGGAAGCCAGGTTGGCAAGCTCGCCGTGCTTTAGTGCGGCGTCATCGGCTTCGACATCGGAAATCCCGATCAGGATCAGAGCGGCCGGGCGGTCAGCGGAGATCTTTTCGCTGTGCGCGCTGGCTGCTGCCTCCGCGGGGCCTGAAAGGATCCGGGCAATACGGTCTTCCCGCATGTGCACGGACTGCTGGTTGCGGTAACGGATCAGCTCAGCCGAGGTACGGACAGCGGAACCCTGCAACACCTGGTCAACGTCCGGGCCGAAGCCGTCGCCGGTCTCCTGGAGCCAGATGTAGCCCATGATCCTGTTACCGGCGAAAAGCGTGATGGCTACGCGTTCGCGCAGTCCGTCCTGGGGCCTGGCGGGTACGCGCACGGGGAACCGGGTGCCATGCAGTTCACGGTAGGCCCCGAGGTCCTTGAGCAGCAGCTCGTATTTCCGTGGCCCGCGCCTGGCCAGGATGGAGGCTTTGCGAAGCTCATCTATGTCATTGGAAACGGTGGAATACGCCAGGACCTTGTTGGCCGCGTCCTCGATCACCACATGGCTGGAGGTGAGACGGGCAGTGGTCTGGGCGATCGCGAACAGGTCTTCTTCCAGCAGCGTCAGGACTTCGCTCTGATAGCTGCGCGGCTGGATCCTGTCTTTGGCGATAGACAGCAGGCGGTCCCAATCGGCTGCCGGGTCCACCAGGAGCAGGCCGGTACCGGCGTCGCGCAGCAACTCTTCGGCTTCGGACAGCTCCTGCCGGTTTCCCTTGACGGCCACCACCGGCGGGGGGTTCCGCAGCAGCCGGCGCAATGCGGGCAAAGCCGACCGTCCGCGGACTCCAATCAGCAGGACAAACGCCCTGTCACCGTCCAGCTTTTCATCCTCGGCGTCCATGATCAGGAAACGTTCCACCGCGGAGCCGTCCGCCGGCCGGAGGATGAGGCTTCCAAAGCCCAAGGGGAGATCCGAGAGGATATCGTCCACCGTCACCGCAGTCATGGGTTCCTTCTGGTCGATCTGGCCGGACGGCTCTGTCCGGTCAGCCCATGGTATCCACCGCGGAATGCGGAAAATTTGTGCGGAAATCCCAATCCGGCAGGTGCTTTTCGGTTTCCTTTCCAATGTATGTGCTTCACCGGTCTCCACGCCGTGCCGGGCACTCGACGCAGGACGCCGGAACGGCAACTGGTCCACAAACCAAAAGGGCCCCGTTTCTCTTTCACAAAGAGAAACGGGGCCCTGCTACTTGGCGGTGACGGTGGGATTTGAACCCACGTTGGCTTTTACACCAAACAACATTTCGAGTGTTGCACCTTCGGCCGCTCGGACACGTCACCAACCTCAATAGGGTACCGGAGCGAGGCGCCCATCCCCAAAACGGGGCCGATCCCGCCTGGCTCGCTATCGCCCGGACAAGGGTGGCCCAAGAAGATTCAAAACTTTTTCGCAGGCGGTGGGCTGAGGGCCTAATAATGTCGGACCCCCTCACGATGATGGAGGTATGGAATCGAGCGCGGCGGTGGTGCAGGCGGAGGAAGCGGTTGACGCTTCTGTCGCTGCGTTTATGGCTGCGCTGGCTGGCGGAAGCCCTGCAGCTTCTGGTTCCGCCGCTGCTTCTGGTGGTTCCCGTCAAGGCGGGCGTGGCGCTGGCGGGGCCCCTGTCGCCGAGGCTCTCGCTGATGATTCCATCCCGCTCGGTGCGGGTGCCGGCGTGCTCGGTGATGATCCGTTGCAGCGGGTTGTTGATGCGGCCTTGGACGTCCTGGGCGGGGTGGCTCGGTCGGAAGCGAAGTTGGCGGCGGCGAAGGCGCTGGCTGCGGCGGTCCTGGCCGGGGCCACAAGGGCGATGAATCCTCCGCCCGGATCCCCTTACGAGGCTACGGCGCAGGACCGGAGCCTGGTGGCCGAGATCGGGTGTGCGCTGGCCATCGGTGATCGGGCCGCCGGTGCTTTGCTGGCTGAAGCCCATGCCCTGACCACCTCGCTGCCCCGGACCCTGGCGGCGTTGCAGGCCGGGACCATCTCCTGGGCACATGCGCGGACCATGGTGGACCAGGCTGTACGCCTTGACCCGTCCGCGGCAGCGGCCCTGGAGGCGCACTTCCTGGACCCGGAGGCACCTGACGTGGAGGCACCTGATGTGGAGGCACCTGGTGCGGTGCGCGGGTGTCCGATGGGGGAGATGCCCGCCTACCGGTTCAAGGCCAAGGCCCGTACCTGGCGGGAACGGCACCATCCGGAGAGCCTGGAGAAGCGGCACGCCAAGTCGGCGGCGGATCGGCGGGTGGAATACTGGCCGGACAATGACGGGATGGCCTGGATTGCCGCGTACCTTCCCGCGGACCAGGCCTCGGCGGTCTGGAACCGGCTCACGGCACTCTCCCGGGGCCTGCAGGGACCTGCCGAGGCCCGCACCCTGACCCAGCTAAGGGCCGACAGTTTCGCCGCAGGGCTTCTCAACGCAGGGCTCCTCACCAGCGGCACCACCAGCGGAGGCAGCGGGACTGCCTCGCCCCGGGCCGAGGTCCTGGTCACCGTGCCCGTGTTCTCCCTGCTGGGCCTGACCGGGGAACCGGCCATGCTGGACGGGTACGGGCCCATCCCGGCGTCCATGGCCCGGGACCTCGTCGCCGGCGGTGCGAACTCTTTCTACCGGGTGCTGGTGGACCCGCGGGACGGGGCGCCGCTGGAAATCGGCCGGACCAGCTACCGGGTGAGCAAGGCGATGCGGAACTGGCTCAGGATGAGGGACGGCAAATGCCCCTTCCCCGGCTGCAGCAACAATTCCTTCGACAACGAGGCCGATCATCTCCTCGCCTGGCACAACGGCGGCACCACCGGGATCAGCAACCTCGGCCAGCCCTGCCCGAAACACCACAAGCTCCGGCACGCCAGCGCCTGGAAACCCACGCCGGCAACGAAAAACGAACCACCCGGCTGGACCTCACCCACAGGCCGGATCTACAAGAGCGAACACCAGGACTGGGAACCACCACGATGGCCGGAAGGGGCTGTGCCGGCAGAGCTCCGCGCGCTTGATGACCTTGTGGAGATGTGGCCACCGCCCAACGACCTTTCGGGAGTGTCGCTGCCCAACGACCTTTCGGGAGTGTCGCCGCCTGATGGCTTGCCTGATGCTTGGCCTCCAGCAGCCGGTCAGTCGCTCCAAGATCTGTCGCTCCAGGACCTGTATCCAAAGGAGGAGTTCCCCGAGGACACCTTTGCTGACTGGTTCCTGCCCGGATACCAGCTGCCCAAGGACCCACTGCCCGAAGATGTCTGGTGGGGAATGGCCTGCCAGGCAAGCGCCGGCGTCCCGTAATGAAACCCTCGTGGTGACTTTGATGATGACGATTGCCGGAGTGCGCCTCCCGTGGGGGAGGAATCGACGGGACAACGGGTGCTGCCGCCGTCCAACTTTCCCGCGCGCACGTTGACGGCTAGATTCATCAGCAAGATGACTAATCAATCCAGTCCACCGCAGCAATCCAGCCCCTCGCATGCAACCGCCTACTGGACCACAGCCAGGGAGCACGGCGAGCTGCGTCCTGAGGAGCTTCCGACCCCCGGACCGGACGAGGCCCTGGTCCGCGCCCTGTACTCCGGCATCAGCAAGGGCACGGAAATGGTGGTCCATGCAGGCGCTGTTCCGCCCCGGGTTGCCGAGGAGATGCGGGCACCCCGCCAGGAGGGAACCTTCCCCGGGCCGGTGAAGTTCGGGTACCTCTCCGTTGGGGTTGTCGAGGAGGGGCCGGAAGGCTGGCCGGGGCAGCGCGTCTTCTGCCTGAACCCCCACCAGGACCGCTACGTGGTGCCGGTTGGCTCACTGACGAAGATCCCCGACGACGTGCCCTCCCGCCGGGCAGTGCTCACCGGCACGGTGGAAACCGCCGTGAACGCATTGTGGGAGGCGGGTCCGCGGCTGGGAGACCGAATTGCGGTGGTGGGAGCGGGGCTGGTGGGCGGCATGGTTGCCACCCTGCTGAGGACCTTTCCGTTGCAGCGATTGCAGCTGGTTGACCTGGATGCGCGCCGGAGGCACCTGGCCGACTCCCTGGGCGTGGACTTCGCCCACCCGGATGACGCGCTCGCCGACTGCGACATCGTTTTCCACTGCTCGGCATCCCAGGAAGGCCTGGAACGGAGCCTGCAGCTCGTGGGCGACGAGGGGGACGTCATCGAGATGTCCTGGTACGCCAACCGCGAGGTCACCCTGCCGCTGGGGGAGGACTTCCATGCCCGGCGGCTATCCATCCGGGCCAGCCAGGTGGGTGTGGTGGCGCGTGCCCGCCGCCACCGCAGGACCAGCGCCGACCGCCTGGACCTTGCCGTCTCGCTGCTGAAGGACCCCGTATTCGACACCTTCCTCACCGGTATCTCGCCGTTCGCCGAGTTGCCCGGGACGGTTCAGGACCTCGCCAACGGGAAGTTTGAAGCCCTGTGCCACGTCATCGAATACCCCCGCGACGAAGACCGCGAGAACGAAGACCGCCAGACCAAAGACCCGCGCCAGACCCGAGAAGACCAGAGGTAAGTCCATGTTCAGCCTGACCGTCCGCCGCCACTTCATGATCGCCCACAGCCTCCCCCGTGAGGCGTTCGGGCCGGCCCAGGCCCTGCACGGGGCAACCTTCGTCGCCGAAGTGTCCTTCCGCCGTCGGACGCTCAACAAGGACGCTATCGTGCTGGACATCGGCGCCGCCGGCACCATCATCGAGGACGTTCTGGCAGGCCTGAACTACCGCAACCTGGACGAGCATCCGGATTTCGCGGGCAAACTCAGCACCACCGAGGCGCTGGCGGAATACATTGCCCATTCAGTTGCGGAAAAGCTGAAAGATGACGACGACGGCGGCCAGCTTAAGGGCATCGACGTCACCTTGCGCGAAAACCCGGACGCCTGGGCCACCTACTCGCTGGACCTCCCGGCAGCGGACCTTCCAGCAGCCTGATCCCGTGCCCCCCATCCGTCTGCTGGTCCCCGGCAACATCCACCACCATTCCGGCGGCAACGTCTACAACGCGCGGCTGGTGCGGGGCCTGGAGGTTTTGGGGACAGAGGTCGAGGTAATCGCAGTGGACGGCTCCTGGCCGGAAGCCAATGCCCGCGCACGGCGCCGGCTGGGCAGACTGCTTGGCGCCTGGGAACCGGACGCAGGACTGCAGGGCACCGTGATCCTCGTGGATGGGCTGATCGCCATGGGCGCGCCGGATGAGCTGGAATTCGCGGCCAAAGCCGGCCGGGAAACCTGGGTGCTGGTCCACATGCCTGCCCCCGCCCGCTACGGACTTGAGGCAAGGTCCCTGCGTGCCGCCACCGGGGTGCTGTGCACCAGCACCTGGGCAAGGAACGTCCTGGCGGCACGCCACGGCCTTCGCGGGCTGAAGGTCGCCCTTCCCGGTACTGATCCGGCGCCGTTGGCTTCGGGATCCACGCCGCCCCATATCGTCACCGTGGCCGCACTCCTGCCCAACAAGGACCAGTTGCTGGTGGTGGGGGCACTGGGCCGGCTGCAGGACCTTGAGTGGACGGCAGCGCTGGTGGGATCAGACCGGGCAGACGAGGAATACACCGGCAAGGTTCGCGCTGCCGTTCAGGCGAACGGGCTGGGCAGCCGGATCCAAGTGACTGGAGAGTTGACCGGCCAGGCGCTGGAAAGCGCATGGCAGCGGGCGGACCTCAGCCTGCTGGTCTCCCGCGCTGAAGCATTCGGCATGGTGGTCACCGAGTCGCTCGCCCGGGGCATCCCGGTGATCGTGCGTGACGGGACGGGCGCCGTAGAAGCGTTGCGCCTGGGCATACCAGGTACGGACGACGACGGCCCGCTTCCCGGAGCGAAGGTTGCCTTCCCTGCCGATGATGACCCTGCCAACCCCGCCCTGCTGGCCCAGGTCCTCCGCGGCTGGCTCGAGGACCCCGCAACCAGGGATTCCTGGCGGGAGAGGGCGGTTGGGGCGGCGGGCACGCTGCCGGGTTGGGACCGGACAGCGGCGGTGGTGCTGGACGCCATCAGGAATTAGAGCCGGTGCCCGGCGAAGAACTCACGCAGCAGCCCGGCGCACTCAGCCTCGCGCACCCCGGGATAAACCTCAACCCAATGATTCAGGCGGCGCTCGCGGAGCACGTCGAAGACGGATCCTGCCGCCCCCGCCTTCTCATCCCAGGCACCGAAAACCACCCGGGGAATCCGGGCCAGGACAATGGCGCCGGCGCACATGGCGCAGGGCTCCAGGGTCACCACCAACGTGCAGTCGGCGAGCCGCCAGCCGTCGCCGCTGCCGCCGTCGAGCACTGAAAGCTGGCGCAACCGCTCCGCCGCCTCCCGGATGGCAACTATCTCGGCGTGGGCGGTGGGGTCGCCCAGCTCCTCCCGCTGGTTCCGGCCGGAACCCAGCACGGCGCCGTCGGGCCCTATGACCACCGCGCCAATCGGCACATCCTCCGTAGCGAGGGCGCGGCGGGCCTCGGCAAGGGCAAAGCCCATCCACGCGTTATATTTTTTCTCTGCGGAGACCATGGCTCAATGATAGTTTCGTGGGATAACCAGAGCCCGTGACGCCCCAGACGCCGGGAGGCACAGTGAGCACCGTCCGAGACCGCATGGACAAGTGGATCAAGCCCTATGCCGCCCTGTGGCTGACCATGATCATCGGCGGAACACTCGTGGTCACCTTGGCACTGCTCGGCGCAGAGGTGTATGCCAATGTGGTGGCCGAGGAAGGGCTTGCCAGCCTGGATATTCCTGCGCTGGAATACTCCCAGTCATTGCGGAATCCGGAGGTGGACGCCTTCGCCACGGGCTTTACCAACGTGGGCGGCGGGATCGGCATGCCGATCCTCGCCAGCATCCTTACTGCGTGGCTGACATTACTGAGCAGGACGTGGCGGCCCATCGTCCTGGTGGGCGGCGCTGCCCTCGTTTCCACAACTGCCACCACCCTGGGCAAGCGCCTGGTCGGCAGGACCCGTCCGGACCATTCGGAGGCGGTGCCGCCCTATGAGACCACACCGTCCTTCCCCAGCGGACACACGCTGAACACAACAGTGGTGATAGGGGTCCTGGTGTATCTGATGTGCCTCCAGTTCCAAATCCTGTGGGCAAGGATCGCCGCAATAACGGCCGGCGCCATCTTCATCATCGCCATGGGCCTGAGCAGGGTTTTCCTGGGACACCACTGGTTGACCGATGTGATGGCCGGCTGGTTCCTTGGCCTCGCATGGGTGTCCATGGTGATCCTGGCCCACCGGCTGTTCCACCTGATACGCCGCCGCGAGCACGCGGGCCCGGCGCCTACCTTTGAACACCCCGTCCTTCGAGAGGAACCCAACGGGGAAGCGGAGGCCAGCGGCGACCGGTCGGGGAGGGGCCCGGCGGCCGGGTGATACTTTTGACCCATGCGCACTCTCGTTGTGGACCACCCGCTGGTCGCCCATAAGCTCACCGTCCTCCGGGACAAAAACACTCCGTCCCCGGTCTTCCGGCAGCTGACGGAGGAGCTGGTGACCCTCCTCGCCTACGAGGCAACGCGCGAGGTCCGCACCGAGCCAGTCACCATCGAAACGCCCGTCAGCACCACTGTTGGCACGGCGTTCACCAAGCCCACCCCGCTGGTGGTACCCATCCTGCGCGCGGGCCTTGGAATGCTCGAGGGCATGACCAAGCTCGTCCCCACCGCTGAAGTGGGATTCCTCGGCATGGCCCGTGACGAGGAAACCCTGGACATCATCACCTACGCCGAGCGCCTGCCCGAGGACCTTACCGACCGGCAGATCTTCGTCCTGGACCCCATGCTGGCCACCGGCGGTACGCTGCGCGAAGCCATTAAGTTCCTGTTCAAGCGCGGCGCCTCTGATGTCACCTGCATCTGCCTGCTTGCTGCTCCGGAAGGCCTGGCAAAGCTGGAGGAAGAACTCTCCGATGCCAATGTCACCATCGTGCTGGCCTCCATCGACGAAAGGCTCAACGAGAAGTCCTACATCGTTCCCGGCCTCGGCGACGCAGGCGACCGGCTGTACGGCATCGCCGGCTAGGTCTCCGCGAGGGCTGGGGCAGAATGGGAGGCATGACCGTCCCGATGCCTCCCCTAACCCTGGCACTGACCTGCCGTGCCGTCCTCTTTGACATGGATGGGACCCTGGTTGATTCCACCGCGGTAGTTGAACAGGTTTGGGGCGAGTTTGCCGTCCGCTACGGGCTGGACCTTGGAGAGATCCTGCGGACTTCGCACGGCGTCCAAGCAGGCGACACCGTGAAGCGCTTCGCTCCGCCCGGCGCCGATGTGCCGGCACTGACCGCGGAACTTGGTGCCATGGAACGCGTCCGGACCGACGGCATCCTGCCCCTGCCCGGGGCAGCCCGGTTGCTGGCGGCACTTCCAGCAGACGCCATCGCCCTCGTCACGTCCGCTGACCGCGTCCTGGCTGACATCCGGATGGGCGCCGCGGGTCTAGCCATGCCTGCCACGGCCGTGACAGCTGAGCTGGTAACCCGGGGAAAACCGGATCCTGAGGGATACCTGCAGGCCGCCGCCGCCTTGGGCGTGGATCCTGCCGATGCGGTGGTGTTTGAGGATGCTCCCGCCGGCATTGCAGCAGGGGTCGCCGCCGGCATCCGTACGGTGGCTGTTGGACCCAACACCGGACCGTTGCCTGCCGGCATGCTGCACATTGCTGACTACAGTTCAATTGCCGTCGAAGTCGGCGTGGATGACGAGGGCAGGAGGGTCATTTCCTTCCGGCTGTGAGGTTTGAGTCACCGGACGCGGTCGGTGCCGCTTTAGTACCAGTTGTTCGACAAGTGGAAGTTCAGTGCACCGCACGGGGACTGGTAGCGTTCCTGGATGTAATCCAGGCCCCAGTTGATCTGCGTGCGGTAGTTGGTGAGGTAGTCGGCGCCGGCACTGGCCATCTTCTCAGCCGGCAAGGACTGGACGATGCCGTAGGCGCCGCTGCTCGGATTGGTGGCCGTAGTGGTCCAGTCCGATTCCTTGGTCCATAGGGTCTGCAGGCACTGCATCTGGTCCGGAGCCCAGCCATAGGAAGCCAGTTGGCCGGCTGCGTACGCTTGGGCGCCCGCGGGGTCATTAACCGCGACGACGGGTGCGGGCTCGGGTACCGGTACCGGCGCCGGTTCGGGAGCGGGTGCCGGCGCAGGGGCAGGTGCGGGCTCGGCTGCCGGAGCTGGAGCCGGTTCGGCTGCCTGCGGGACAACATTGATCGGCCCAGCCGCGGACTCAGGCGCAGGGTTGGCCCGGATTTCGCTTTGCTCCATGCTCAGCTTCGACAGGGACTCGACAGCGGGCGCCTCGGTGGCTGCCACGCGGGCACCCATGTCGGTGGCCTGGCCCGCAGCGCCAACTCCAACAAGGATGGCGCAGGATACTGCCAGGAACCCGGCGCGCCGGCCGAAGGACGGGAATTTGGCTGCTCGACGCGTAGCGCGGGCATCCGAGCCCGATTGCGGGCGTGGTTTTACAAGGAACTTGGACATGATGGATCGCCTCTCACACCTGCGGAGTTAGCTGTCGGGTTCGGATGAGGGCATCCGGCCGCACGGAAAAAACACGTGCAGGCTTAACCCCAAGGGCATTCAGTGCCCGGGACGGTGGGTCCCCCGCCTCTGCCGTTGCTCAAGAGGAATCCGGGAAGTGGCAGAGCTTGGCGTCAACCCGGGATATGCGGCCCGAACGGGGGCCGCACCCATTCGACGGTACAGGAGCGCAGCGCAGAAGTCACATTTTGGTAACAGGAATCACGATGGCGGCGCGCCGCCTTGTGTAATTTCGCGAACCAAGGGCAGCTGCAGGGCGAACTGTGTGCGGCCGGGCTGAGACGTCACCGTGACCCGTCCACCGTGGGCCTCAACAATGGACTCGACAATGGACAACCCCAAACCGCTGGTGCCTTCAGCGGCGGGTGCGCCGGGCGTGCTGGCCGTTCCCGCGCGTGCCGCGTCTGCGCGGGCGAACCGCGCGAAGACCTGGTCCACGAACTCCGGCGGTATTCCGCCGCCGTCGTCCGTTACGGTTACAACCGCGGCTCCCTCCGGGGTCTTCCACACCCCCGTTACCACTGTGGTGCCCGGAGGGGTGTGCTTGCGGGCGTTGGAGAGCAGGTTCATCAACACCTGCCGCAGCTGCGACGGATCCCCGTTGACCACCACCGGCTCGTCGGGGAGCTCCAGCCGCCAGGTGTGCCCGGGCGCCATGACCTTCTCGTCGCTGACGGCTTCCACCACCAGCTGCGTTAGGTCCACCTCGCTTAGCTTCAGCGGCTGGCCCTCGTCAAGCCGCGCGAGCAGCAGGAGATCCTCCACCAAGGCGGTCATCCGTTCCGACTGGCTTTGCACCCGCGCCAGCGACTTCTGCCCGTCCGGAGTGAAGTTTTCCGTCATCCTCATCAGTTCGGTGTAGCCGCGGATGGCGGTCAGCGGCGTGCGTAGCTCATGGGAAGCGTCAGCCACGAACTGCCGCACCTTGGTTTCGCTCTTCTGCCGCGCCTGCAGCGCGTTGGCAACGTTGTCCAGCATGAGGTTCAGCGCGTGCCCCACGCTGCCCACCTCAGTTCCGGGGTTGGAGTTCGACGGCGGTACACGCACGGCAAGTGCCACCTCGCCGGCATCCAGGGGCAGCTGCGAAACCCGGGTGGCCACCTCGGACAGCTGTTCAAGGGGCTTCATGGTGCGGCGGATCAGGACTGTGCCCACCAGCCCGACCAGGAGCAACCCGCCCAGCGAGACGAACACGAAGGTCCACACCAGGGACGCGAGCGTGCCCTCCTTGGCAGCCAGGGGGAGTCCGGTCACCAGGACGTCGCCGAAACTGGTCTTGACCGCGATCAGCCGGTAGTTGCCGTTTGAAAGCCTGCGGTCAACAGGCCGGGCGTCGGCGGCCAGTGCCAGCAGGACCTGCTTGTCCTCGGTGGACAGTGCGGAGCGCGTGGTGTCCGGGGCAAGGAAGCCGGCGCTGTTGACCTGGCCGTTGAGGATGCGCGCGTTCAGTGTTCCCACGCTTTGGCCGCGGGAATCCAGGGGGTCCCTGCCGTTGAAGCCGCCGGAGGGAGGCCGGCCGGGATCGTTGGAGCGGGCTGCGGCCTGGCTCAGCTGCTCGTCCAGCTGGCGGGTGAGGAACGCGTCCATGGAGGCGTAGCTGGCCACGCCCACCGCACCGCAGATGGCGATCAGCAGCGCCATGGCCAGCAAAATAAGCCGGGTCCGCAGGTGCCAGGTGCCAGGCCTGAGCCAGCACCGGCGCTGCGGCTCCGCGGTGTGCACGGCGGTCATGGCGCCGCCTACTCCGCCGCCTTGATGACGTACCCGGCGCCCCGCACGGTGTGGATCATGGGCGGGTGCACGGCGTCCACTTTCTTGCGCAGGTAGGAAATGTAGAGTTCCACGATGTTTGCCTGGCCGCCGAAGTCGTAGTTCCACACCCGGTCCAGGATCTGGGCCTTGCTGATGACGCGCTTGGGGTTCTCCATGAGGTAGCGCAGCAGCTCGAACTGGGTGGCCGTTAGCTGGACGTCATCACCGGCCCGCGTGACTTCGCGTGTGTCCACGTTCAGAACAAGGTCTCCCACCACCAGTTCAGCAGTGTCCATGGCGGCAACGCCGGAGCGCTGTACCAGCCCGTGCAGCCTCAGCAGGACTTCCTCCATGCTGAACGGCTTGGTGACATAGTCGTCGCCGCCGGCGGCGAGGCCCACGATCCTGTCCTGGACCGCGTCTTTGGCGGTCAGGAAAAGCGCGGGGACCTCGGGCGCGAAAGCGCGGATCCTGCCCAGGACCTCGACGCCGTCGAACCCTGGAATCATGACGTCGAGGACCAGGACGTCGGGGCGGAAATCCTTGGCCAGCTTCACCGCTTCAGGGCCGTCGGCAGCAACTGCCACGGACCAGCCCGCCATGCGCAGCCCCATGCTCATGAGTTCAGAGAGGCTGGGTTCGTCATCCACCACGAGGGCCCTGATGGGGGAGCCGTCCGGATGGGTGAGCTTGGGGAGGTTGTTTGTCATGGAGTGCGAAGTGGCCATGGGACAACTCTCCGATCATTGGTTTATGCCCGGCTATGGCAAACCTGTGGCCCAGCTGTGAATATCCCGGCGTAGCGAGCTGAATGCCGGAGACGCGGCTGCTCCTGCCATGCCCCAGCGGCGGGGTTGCCGTTGAGGTGCAGTTTCCCCGGAGAATTTTTTGTCCGAAACCGTGGGCGGTTGGACACGACGGCAAGGCGGTGAGTGGGATTTCCCTATCAGTCCCGGTCCTGAATATTTTAGCGTGAAACTCCCATTCCGCCGAACAAAGTTCTGTCCAAGGCCGAAAGTGCGCCCCTTCAAGGATAACGAACGTTATTTTTATGGCTCTGCCAGAATCGTGATTTGCAGCACATTAGCCGATTTCGTCTCATTATGCGGACGATCGCGTCCATTGTTACTTGCAAGTTGGCATTGTTACGCTGCACACTTCCAATGTGAACAAGAACTCAACAGCACCTGCAGCCGCAGAATATTGGCCCAGCACATCCGCTGCTGCCGACATGCGCTGTTGTCGAATGCACGCCTGACCTTCCCACCCTCCGAAGTTCTTAGGCATTCGCCCCCAGCCCAGCGTCGGGCGCCCCTCCCCAGTTCTCATTGCGGGGAAACCCAGCATTCGGGCCGTGATGACGGCCATTCACATTGAGGTAAGCACATATGTCAGTTGCATCCGGATACGTCCACATCTCTGTCCGTAACGCCGCCAAGGCGGGCCAGCCCTCCGGCCTCCGCCCCGGCTTCGGCCCCCGGCCTGCCCTTGCTCCCTCTGCTTCCGGAAGCAACTTTCCCGCCCAGGGCTATGCGCCCCAGGGCTATAACCCCAATTCCTACGGGCAGCTCCGCGCCGTCCAGCCTGCCGAGGCGGCGCCGATGACGGCCCCCACTCCCGTAGTAGCCGGCCCGGCTGCTGTCCGGCCCGTCGCCAATGACAACGTCGCCCGCGGATTCGTCCTCTACATGGGTATCGACGAGGAAACCGCAGCAGCCGCCGGAACCTCCATCGCCAAGCTGGCCCAGGAAATCCGCGCCTACGCCCAGTCCCTGGTGTCCGGAGCAGAAAGCTACGCAGCCGTCGCCGTGGCTCCCGCAGGCACCCCCGGTTCCGCGCTCGACGTCGTCCGTTCCACCTTCGGCGACCCCACCGTCAACACCCGCCCGCGCACTGAGGCCCCGCGTCCCGCGCAGGCCCAGGAGCCGCGCCCGTCCGGTGTCCTGATCGACCTCGCCCGCCGCGAGGTCCACCTGGACGGCGAGTCCCTCAACCTGACGTTCAAGGAGTTCGAACTCCTGAACTACCTCGTGGAAAACGGAACCCGCACCGTGGGCCGCGATGAGCTCCTGGAAGGTCTCTGGCGCAATGCCGAAGAGGTCCCCAACGAGCGCACCATCGACGTCCATATCCGCCGGCTGCGCTCCAAGCTGGGCCGGCTCGCCAACACCGTGCGCACCGTCCGCGGCCAGGGATACCGGTTCTACGAGCACCCCGAAGTGGTTGTCTGGGCCGCTCCGGAATACTCGATCTAGGTCTTTTCGCGACCACGCCAAAGCGGCTTTCTGCCGGGTTGGGTCACCGTGCGCTGCGTCGGCTGGCTATAGGCTTAGGCCATGAGTGGGCACCATCTTCGACGGCTTGTGATCATGCGCCACGCCAAGGCCGATTGGCCTGGCGGCGTGGCCGATCACGAGCGTCCGCTGGAGGAGCGTGGCCACCGTGAGGCGCCGCTGGCGGGCCGTTGGCTGCTCAAGCACAACATCGTCCCGGACTTCATCCTCTGCTCCAGTGCCCTGCGGACCAGGCAGACCTGTACCTGGGTGTGCTCGGAGCTGGGGGACAAAGCGCCCACCCCCAAGCTTGAAGACGGGCTGTACGCTGCCTCCGCACTTCGGATGCTGACGGTCATCAACCACGTTCCGGACACCGTGACCACACTGATGGTGATTTCACACCTGCCGGGGGTCCAGGACCTGGCAATGCACCTCGCCTCGCGGGATTCCGACCACGATGCCTACATGGACGCCGCCACCAGGTACCCCACCAACGCCCTCACCGTCCTTGAGACGGAGAAGTCCTGGGCCGAATTGGACGGACAGGACGCCCGTATCACCAAGTTCAAGGTTCCCCGGGCCCGCCACTAGCCTGGCGCCATCCTGACGGGCCGGCAGGAGTCACCGGCGCGGTGGAGGTTTGGCCCCCGTTTTCGGCGTTGTCCTGGCAGGGGAAGCGGACGACGACGGCCGGTTGGCTGCGCTGGAAGGCACCCGCGCAGGCGCGCGGAGGCCGCCGGTTCCCTCACCACGAGTCCGCTGTGCCGATGCCTGCTGGGCCGGCTTGCGCTGGGCTGTCCCTTTGGCAGCTGGCCTGCCCGGCGCCGTCGTCCGTCCCTTCACGGAAGCGCCCCTGCTTGCTGGGCCCGTGGCGGCAGTGCCTTTTCTGCCCGTGCCCCGCCCAGCCGTGCCCCGCCCAGCCGTGCCCTTCCTGGACAGAGCCTGCAGCCTGCGCCCGCGGGGCCAGGCCGCACCGAGGAACAGCACGAGCAGGGTAACCACGGCTGCAGCGGCAGCACCAAAAAAGTAATTGTCGGGATCGTCGGTGGGCAACGGCGTTCCTACAAACGAGGACTCGCCGGCGAAAGCCAGCTCCCACGTGCTGATGAAGGCGAGGGAAAAGCCGATGGTGAGGCTGGCGCCCCCACCGGCAACCAGCAGGGCAAGGCGCCGCCCCCGGTTCAGGATCTCCGTAATACAGGCCAGGCACGCCAGCGCCAGGACACCGAGGAACGCGATGAACACCGGCTCAGCGAGCGTCATCCCGGTCAGCACCAGCAGGCCGGCCGCAACAATACCGGAAATAACCGCGAACTTTCCGCTCTTCCCCATGGGTCCAATCATCCCTGAGCCGGAGGCTGCTTCAGCACGTAGCCGCGCATGATGGCCATGATTGCTGCAACGCTTTGGTCACGCGTCCGCTCGGGGTGGTATGTCTGGCGGTCCAGTCCCACCACGAAGCAGGCCCCGAAGATGGCGGTTTCCAGGCTGCCCCGGGAAACCAACGGGTCCACGGGGTATTCCTTTGCCACCTTCTCCACTGCCTCCCCGATCACCGCCAGCAGCTCGCCGCGAAGGACCGCGAACGTGCCCTGCCACTCGCTGGGCGTACGCCAGTTTTCGCTGACCCAGAGGCGCGCGAAGGACGGGTACTCCGCCATGAAGTCCATGGCCTGGCCGATCATTGCCTCCATGGCCCGCAGCGGGTCGCTTGCCCGGGTGCCGCCGGCCCCGGCGTGGTCCGCAGGACCATCAGCTCCCGATTCCGGTGCTCCCTGTTCCGGCGCTAACAGGAGGCGGGCCTTCAGGATGTCCACACCATGCCGCAGCAGCTGCGCGATGAGCTCCGACTTGCTGCCGAAGTTGTAGTAGACGGTTCCCTTGGAGACGCCCGCCGCAGCGGCGATCTCATCAACCGTGACACCCGCCGCACCCCGCTCGCCGATGAGTTCCATGGATGCGTCGAAGAGTTTCTGGCGCGTAACGCCGGTCCGGGCAGGGCGGAGACTCTTCGCTGCTCCCGGTGGCTCCGTCCTCATAGCGCAATCTCAGGTTTCAGCGTTTTCAGGGTCCAGTACTTGTTCCTGCGCACCGCAAGCGTGGACATGGCCGCACCCAGCGCGGTATAGCCCACCAGGCCCAGTACCGTGGGTGCGATCATGGCCAGGTCCCCGCCATAGACCAGGTGCCGCATCCCGGCCACCACATAGCCCATGGGCAGGACCTCATGGACCACATGGAGAGGCTGCGGAGTGGTTTGCCAGGGGAAGGTGCCGCCGGAGGACACCAGCTGCAGGACCAGCAGGATCAGCACCACGAGTTTCCCCGGAGACCCGAGCAGCGCCACAACGCCTTGGATGAGGGCGCTGAACGCCATGGCTGCGGCGAGCATAAAGAGCCACATCAGGACAGGGTGGGCGGGATTGAGCCCCAGGGCAAGATTCACTACCAGGGTGAGGAGGGTTGCCTGTACCGCCGAGACCGCCAGGAACGGGAGCCAGCCGCCCAGTGCGATCTTCCAGGATGCCGCATTGGACGCCAGCGCCCGCTGGGTGATGGGACGCATTGCCTGGACCAGCATGAAGATGCCGATCCACAACGCAAGGGTGAGGAAGAACGGCGCCAACCCGGCGCCGTACGACTCCGCCTTGGCCTGTGAGACGTTGCTGACCGAAACGGGGTCTGCCATGACGCGGGAGAGGTTGCTCTTCTGGGCGTCATCAGGGTTGGGCACCTGCCCTGCCCCTTTACTGATTTCGTCCGCCAGCGTGCGTGACCCGCCCGCTGCCGTCCCGGCACCATCCACCAGCTGGGCTGCCCCGGCATCCACCCTGCTTGCTCCTTCAGCGAGGCGGCCGGCAGTGTCGAGCGCGGCCTGTTCTCCCGTGGCCAGCGCGGCAGCCCCGGTGTGCAACTGGTCGGCACCGGACGAAGCCTGCGACACGGCGTCCCTCAAGGCCGGCGTGCCCGCGGCGAGCTGCGCCGCGCCGGCACTGACGGACGCTGCTCCGTCCGCCAAATGCTGGATCTGGGCGGCGTCTGCCTGGATCCCCGTTTTGGCTGCAGCCATAGGGCTCGAGCCGGCCGTGGCGTCGAAGTCGGCCAGGATGCTGTCGGCCTGCTCCTGCGTGAGGATGCCTGCCGCGATGAGCCTGTTGTTTGATTCCATCACCCGTGTCCGGAGCCCCTGGTCTGCGGCCTCCAACTGGGCTGCAACGCCCTGCACCTTGGCGTTCAGCTGCGCGTTTCCGGCTGCCACCTGCGCTGCCCCGGCGGCGAGGTTTCGGGAATCGGCGGGCAGCGTGGACGTCTTGTCCTTGAGCGTGGAGAGTCCGCTGCTGAGCTGGCCTGCGCCATCGGTCAGCTCGTTGGCGCCGTCGCGCAGCTTGGCCTGCCCGGCATAAAGCCCGCCGGCGCCGTTGCTCAACTCGGCGGTGCCCTCATGGAGGGCGGCGGCTCCGTCGCGGAGCCGCCCCACGCCGTCCGCCAACTGGCCGGCGCCGTCTGCGGCCTTGACCATCTGTGCATGGATGGTGCCAAAACCCGTCAGCAGCTGGTTGGCCGTTTCCTCGCCCACCTCCGTGGCAACAGTGCTGTGGACGGCGGTGGTGAGTTTATCCACAATGGTGCTCAGGAGGTAGTTGTTGGCATCGTTGGTGGTGACGTTCAGCATTGCCCGGCTGGCGGAATCAAAGCTGCCCGGCGAGACCAGATTGCCCGAAAAGTCCCGGGGAATTTTCAAGGCGAAGGCGTATTCGCCGCTGCTGACCCCTTGGTCCGCCTCTTCCGTGGTGGCGACGGGTATCCAGTGGAACACGTTGCCGTCCACCAGGCTGTCCGCCACCTTCGCCCCCGCCTGGAGCCGCGTACCGTCGCTGGCCGGGGCGCCGGCGTCCTCAACAACAAGGGCCGCGTCGATGTGGTCGAGGTTGCCGTAGGGATCCCAGTTTGCGTAGAGGTACACGGCGCCGTACAGCAGGGGGACCATGGTCAGCGCGAGGATGGTCAGCTTCGGCAGCAGCCCGCCGGTCATCCTCTTGAGTTCGGAGCGGGCCAGCCGCAGTACCGTCATTTGGCAACCTCTGTTTCGAGTTCAGCAGTTTCCGCGGCATTCCCCGTGGCGGCATCCCCCGCGGCGGCGTTGCCGATGGCTGCGCTGGGTCCGTCCCACGACGTCGGGAGGGCGCCAACAGTGGCGACGACGGCGAGCGGCCGTCCGCCGTCGAACGCCAGGCGCTGCAGCCCCGGCAGCCACTCGGACTCATCCGCACCGTGCCGGTCGGGGGAATCGACCACCAGCAAGTCCGTGCGCGGATTTGCCAGCGCGAGCGCGGTCAGGAGCTCAAGCCGCCGGCCGGGGTCCAGTTGCTCGGTCCAGAGGCCGGCAATGTCCTCGAAGCTGTTCACCTTCAGCCACGGGTTGCTTAGCAATGCCCCCCGGTAGCGTCGCGGGACCAGGGCAAGGTCCTCGGTGACAAGGTCCCGGACGCTGAGGTGCTGTTCCGGCTCGTTCACACCGGGGGAGTCCACCAGGGCGCTGGCCAGCCGGCGCGGTTTGATGCGCTCGCTGCCGTCCCAGGTGATGAGGCCTCCTGTTGCCTTCATCCTGCCGCTGAGCACCAGCGCAAGAGCTGTGCGGTGGTCCTGCCGTCGCCCGGTGGCCAACAGGAGTTCGCCGCGGTTCACGTGGAGGGAAGTCGCCGGAAGCAGGGGGTCCCTGCGGCCCATGACAGAGAGCAGCTGTGCTGAGAGCAAGTTTGGCCTTTCGCAGAATGCGTCCGGTCCCAGCCTAACTAAACTGACCGGTCAGTTCAAATAGGGGTCGGTTCGACGTCCTAGAGGCCGTATTTTTCCAGGAGCCGCAGCCAAACCTCACTGATCGTGGGGTAAGACGGGACCGCATGCCACAACCGGTCAAGCGGGACCTCGCCCACTACGGCGATCGTTGCGGCGTGCAGGAGCTCGGACACGTCCGGACCGGCGAACGTGGCGCCCAGCAGTACCTTCCGGTCCTCATCGACCACCAGCTGCGCCCAGCCCTCGTAATTCTCCGAATGCAGTGAAGACCCGGCAACCTGGATGGGGAGTTCCACCGAAGAGGCGTTGTAGCCGTCCTTGCGGGCACTTTCCAGGGTGCGGCCGACGGTGGCAACCTCAGGATCGGTAAACACGACATTGGGCACGGCATGCTGGTTGGCAGTCTGTGCATAGCGGCTCCAGTCGGCCGGCCGCCCGCTCAGTTCGCCCTTGGCCCTGGCCGTGATGGCATCGCCCGTCGCCCGCGCCTCGTACTTGCCCTGGTGCGTCAGCAGGTTCTGGCCGGCTGCGTCACCCACGGCATACAGCCACGGGCCGTCGCCAGGGATGCCCTCCACCAGGCCGGAAATATCCGTACTGAGGTTCAGGCGGCCGCGGCTGTCCGGCTCGATGCCGACGCTTTCCAGTCCCAGGCCCTCAAGCGCGGGATGCCTGCCCGTGGCGACGAGGACCTTGTCAGCGATGACCGCTGACCCGTCGGCCAACTGCAAACTGAACGTGCCGTCGTCGTTCGCGGTGATGCCCTCCGTCACGGTATTGAGCCGGATGTCCACGCCGTCCGCGCGCAGGCCGGCGGCAACCAGACTGGCCGCCTCCTCCGGATAGTTCCCCAGCAGCCTGCTGCGCGCCATGAGCGTCACAGTGGACCCGAGGCGGGCGTATGCCTGGGCCAGCTCTGTCCCGGCGACGCCACCGCCCAGGACAGCGAGCCGCTCCGGGATTTCGCTGGCGGAGGTGGCGTCCCTGGTTCCCCAGACCTGCACGTCCTCAAGCCCTTCGATCGGGGGCATGTTCGGCATTGACCCTGTGGCCAGCACCACCGCGTGGCGCGCCTGCAGCAGGTGCGAGGTGCCGTCCAGCCCTGCTACCTGGACCGACTTGGGAGCCGTAAGCCAGGCGTGGCCCCTGATGAGGTCGATGCCGGAATCCTTGACCCAGTCAACCTGGCTGTCATCCTGCCAGTTGGACGTGAAGTGGTCCCTGCGCTTAAGCACTGCGGCAGCATCCAGTGTCCGCGTGACGGCCTCCTTGGCACCCGGCGCCGTCTGCGCGGAGTGCAGCGCCGTTCCGGGCCGAAGCAGGGCCTTTGACGGCATGCATGCCCAGTAGGAGCACTCGCCGCCCACCAATTCCGCCTCCACCAGCACCACGGAAAGGCCGCCCTGGACGGCGCGGTCCGCAACGTTTTCCCCCGCGGCGCCGGCGCCGATCACCACAACGTCAAATTCCTGCTTCACAGGCTCGGGCATCATGGGGACAGCCTACGCCCGGGAGGTGCGGACGTGGGTCAACGCAAAAGGTCCGCACCGGCGAACCGGTGCGGACCTTATTGGTGCGCCCAAAGGGATTCGAACCCCTGACCTTCTGTTCCGTAGACAGACGCTCTATCCAGCTGAGCTATGGGCGCATTCCGTGTTCCTGGAGAAGAACCGCTCTCCCTGAACCTCGAATTACTTTACGCGAGGGTTGGCTGGGATGCCAAATCGAAGAGCGTGTAATCTCGGCTACTAGACCGGTATAGGTGACCTTCGTCACTTTGTCGTAGAATTTCAGCCTGAAGTTCCTTGATTTCCCGCGGAATTCTATTTCTGTGACCTCAAATCGTCAGCTGACGTCCGAAAAACGGCAGTGGTCCGGACCATAACATTTAGGACACACCGATGAACCCGAGGAAGGGAACCGTAATGGGCGATCTGGCACAGAAGCCGCTGCTTGAGAAAGCACCCACCACACATGCCGGCCTGCTGGCATGGGTCGAAGAGGTTGCCGAGCTTACGCAGCCGGACCGGATCCACTGGGTTGACGGATCCGAGGCGGAAAACACGCGCCTCACAGACGAGCTCGTGGCTGCCGGCACCCTGACCCGGCTGAACCAGGAACTGTTCCCCAACTCCTTCGCCGCTTTCTCCGACCCCGCGGACGTTGCCCGTGTGGAGGAGCAGACCTTCATCTGCTCGGAAAACAGGCGCGACGCAGGCTTCACCAACAACTGGATGGCACCGGCCGAGATGAAGGAGAAGCTGCGCGGACTGTTTGCCGGCTCCATGCGCGGCCGAACCATGTACGTCATCCCGTTCGTCATGGGCCACCTGGACGCGGAGGACCCGAAGTTCGGCGTCGAGATCACGGACAGCGCCTACGTTGTTGCCTCGATGCGGATCATGGCCCGCATCGGCACCGACGTGCTGGACCGCATCACTGAAACCAACGCGTTCTACGTCCCCGCGCTGCACTCCCTCGGCGCCCCGCTGGAGCCCGGCCAGAATGACGTGCCGTGGCCGTGCAACCCGGACAAGTGGATTGTCCACTTCCCTGAGGAGCGGTCCATCTGGTCCTTCGGCTCCGGCTACGGCGGCAACGCCCTGCTGGGCAAGAAGTGCTATGCCCTCCGCATCGCCTCCGTGATGGCCCGCGACGAAGGCTGGCTGGCCGAGCACATGCTCATCCTGAAGCTGACCTCCCCCGAGCAGAAGACGTACTACGTCTCGGCAGCCTTCCCGTCTGCCTGCGGCAAGACCAACCTTGCGCTGCTCGACCCCACCATCAAGGGCTGGAAGGTGGAGACCCTCGGCGACGACATCACCTGGATGCGCTTCGGCAAGGAAGGCGAGCTCCGCGCCGTCAACCCCGAAGCCGGCCTGTTTGGCGTGGCCCCCGGCACCGGCTGGGGCACCAACCCCAACGCGATGCGTGCCATTGCAAAGGGCAACAGCATCTTTACCAACGTCGCCCTCACTGACGACGGCGGCGTGTGGTGGGAGGGCATGACCGAGGAAGTGCCCGCGCACCTCACCGACTGGCAGGGCAACTCCTGGACTCCGGATTCGGACACGCCTGCTGCGCACCCGAACTCCCGCTTCTGCACCCCGATCGACCAGATCGACATGCTGGCCGAGGAGTACCACAGCCCCAATGGTGTGGAGCTCTCCGCCATCCTGTTCGGCGGCCGCCGCAAGACCACCATTCCGCTGGTCACCGAGGCGCGCAGCTGGTCCAACGGCATCTTCATGGGAGCAACCCTGTCCTCGGAAACCACTGCAGCAGCAGCCGGTGCCGTAGGCGTGGTGCGTCGGGATCCCATGGCCATGCTGCCCTTCATCGGCTACGACGCCGGCGACTACCTGAACCACTGGGTCAACCTCTCCGCAAAGGCCAACCCGGAGCGCCTGCCCAAGATCTTCCTGGTCAACTGGTTCCGCCGGAACTCCGAAGGCGGCTTCGCATGGCCCGGCTTCGGCGACAACGCCCGCGTCCTCAAGTGGGCCATCGAGCGGCTCGAGGGCAAGGCCGACGCCGTCGAAACACCCATCGGCTTTGTGCCGACGGGCGATGCCATCGATCTCGACGGCCTGGACATGACCCCGGCGCAGGTTGAGGAAGCCGTCAAGGTGGACCCGGTCGAGTGGGCCACGGAGCTTGCGTCCATCGAGGAATGGTTCGCCAACTTCGGCGAGTCGCTCCCGGCGGCACTTCAGTCCGAGCTGGCCGGCCTGAAGTCCAGGCTGGGACAGGCCTCCTAGGAACAGCGGCGTTCCTCAGCGGGACGACGGCGGCCCCGCACCTTTTCGCGAAAGGTGCGGGGCCGCCGTCGTTGGCTTCTAGCTGGCGAGCCAGATGTCCGGGCCGAAGACCTCATAGTGGATCCGGGCGGCCGGGATGCCGGCGTTGATGGCTTCGTCACGGATGTTCTTCATGAACGGCAGCGGGCCGCAGAGGTATAGGGACGCCTCCGCCGGCAGGTCCACCTCACGCAGAGACATGAAACCTTCCTTGGCTCCGGCCGCGGGCTGTTCGAGCCAGAGCTGCAGCTTGGCACCGTCCAGACGATTGACGTCGTCCGTCATCTGGCTGCGCAGGGCCCAGCTGTCCAAGGTGCTTTCCGCGTGGAGCACCAGCACTTGCCGTTCGGATCCGGACTCTGCCAGGGACCGAAGGATGGACGCGGTAGGGGTGCAGCCGATGCCAGCGGAAGCCAGCACCACCGGCCCGTCACCGTCCTTCAGGGTGATCTCGCCGTAGGGGTTGGAGATCTCCAGGATGTCGCCGACCTGCACGTTGTTGTGGAGCACGGGCGAGACTTCGCCGCCGTCGTCCAGTTTGGTGGTGAAGGTGCGGCCGGTGCCGGCGTCGCCGGAGAGGGAGTACTGGCGGACCTGGCGAAGGCCGTCCGGCAGCGTGACCTTGACGCTGATGTACTGGCCCGGAAGCGCTTCGGTGATGGGGGTGTCGTCCGCGGGCTCCAGCGTGAAGGTCATGGCACCGGTGCCGGCGGGGGTTTTCGCGGCCACGCGCCAGGGAGCCCACATCTTGCTGTTGGCCTGGCGTGCGTACAGGCCCTTCTCGATCTTGATCAGCGCGTCGGCCATGAGCCAATAGACCTCGGTCCATGCCTCGGCGATCTCGGGGGTGATCACCTCTGAGAGGTCATCGGCAATGGCAGCGAAGAGGTGCTCGTAGACTACCTGGTACTGCGGTTCAGTGATACCCAGGGACGCGTGCTTGTGGGCGATCCGGGAGAGGACGGTCTCCGGAAGGGTGCCCGGGTTGTTGACCAGGTGGGTCGCGAAAGCGGCGATGCTTCCGGCGAGAGCCTGCTGCTGGTTGCCCGAGCGCTGGTTGGAGCGGCTGAACAGGCCGTCCAGAAGCTCGGGGTGCGCTGCGAACAGGCGCGCGTAGAAGTTGGGGGTGATGGCGCCGATCCGTGAACCGACCAGGGGCAGCGTTGCTTCGATGACGGGGCGGGATTTTTCCGAGAGCATGGGAACTCCTGAGGTAGTGACCGGGGCCTTCGTCCGGCCTTCGTGAATACCTGCATTCCATATGCTGGTTTTCATACCCAACTTCTACATCTTGTAGAAGTTGGAAGCAAATCGGCCGGTGGTGAAGGCGGGGCCGGGGGTGTCAGAGCCCCGGGCGGAGTCCGATCATGCTGAAGACCGGGGCCATTTGGCCGGACACGGGGAGGTCCGCAATGTTGACGGAATCGAGTTCCTGGTAGAAAGCCTCGCGTGCCCGGGAGAGTGCGGAGCGGAGCCGGCATTCGTTGATCAGGGGGCAGTTCCCGCCGGGAGCCACGCAGTCCGCCGCGTCGGTCCGGGTATCGAGCTGCCGCAGGACCTGACCCACGGTGGCATTGCGGCCGGCGTGGCTAAGGCGGGAACCGCCGGTCCGGCCGCGGACCACCTCGAGATATCCGAGGGTGCGCAGCTTCGCCATCGCTTTGCTGACGTGGTTGTAGGGCGTGCCTACGGAGTCGGCGACGTTCTGCGTGGTCAGCAGGGCACCCGCGGGGGCTGCCGCAAGCACCATGAGGGCCCGCAGGCTGACGTCGGCGAACGCGTTGATCTTCATGGAGGCGCCGCCGGTCTAGTCCACCCAGATCGCGGGCTCGCTGGCATCGGCCGCCAGCTCCCCGAATTCCCACGTCTGGGTTCCGGCATTGGCCGAGTAGGGCAGCACGGCAGCGAAGACAGAGCCGTCGCGGTGTTCAGCCGCCACGTGGATGGCGTCCGAGTCCTCCTCCACCAGCAGGATGTCGCAGACCACGGCGGCAGCCCGGAAGTCCTCCCGGTTCTGCCGCAGCAGGGCTGTGAGGTCGCTGATCATGGCGTCGGCATCAAAGTCGCCGTCTGAACCTTCCGCGGCGTCTGCCGGCGAGACGGCCACCAGCCGCACCTCGCCGTCGTTCTGGACGGTCAGGGCGAAGGGCAGGAAGCCGCCGCTGCGGTGCAGCTGCTCCTGGGCGGCACTGACGCCCGTGCCCAGGAGGTTCTCCAGGTCCGTGGCGGTGGCATCCGGCACCGAGCCGCGCCAGGAGCCCTGTCCTTCGGAGCCCGGCTCCGGGGTGTCTGTCACGCTGGCCTACGCCCGGACAATCGACAGGACCCGGTCCCGGACCTGTTCCATGGTGGCGCGGTCGGTCGCCTCGGCGTTGAGCCGGAGGAAGGGTTCGGTGTTGGACGGACGCAGGTTGAACCAGTAGCTGCCGTCGTTGGCCGTGAACGTGCTGCCGTCCAGGGTGTCGATGGTGATGTCCTCGTCCGCGAAGGCCGCTCGGACACGCTCGACGGCGGCGGGCTTGTCATCGACCTCGGAGTTGATCTCGCCCGAGCTGACGTACGGCTCGTACTCGCGGCCCAGTTCCGAAAGGGGTCCGTCCTGTTCACCCAGGGCCGCCAGCACGTGCATGGCCGCCAGCATGCCCGTGTCCGCGTTCCAGAAGTCACGGAAGTAGAAGTGGGCTGAGTGCTCCCCGCCGAAGACGGCGCCTTCCTTCGCCATGACCGCCTTGATGAAGGAGTGGCCCACCCGCGTGCGGACAGCCCGGCCGCCGTCGTGCTCTACAAGCTCTGACACGGCCCGCGAGGTGAGGAGATTGTGGATGATCGTGGGGGTTGCCTCGCCCAGGGCCTTGGCGCGGGCAATCTCGCGGCGCGCCACCATGCCGGTAATGGCCGACGGCGAGACGGGCTCGCCCTTCTCGTCCACCACGAAGCAGCGGTCGGCGTCGCCGTCGAACGCCAGGCCGATGTCCGCGCGGTGCTCCACCACTGCCGCCTGCAGGTCGCGGAGGTTCTCCGGTTCCAGCGGGTTCGCAGGGTGGTTGGGGAAGGAACCGTCCAGCTCGAAGTACAGGGGGATGATGTCCAGGGGCAGCTTGGGGAGCAGGGTATCGCCCAGCACTGCAGGGGTGGTGAGCCCTGCCATGCCGTTGCCGGCGTCCACAACAACCTTCAGCGGCCGGGACCCGGACAGGTCCACGAGCTTGCGGAGGTATTCGGAGTAGTCCTTGAGGACGTCGCGGACACCGATAAGCCCGCGCTTGGCCGCGGCCGGGATGGCGCCGGTGTTGAGGTACTTCTCGGCGAGGGCCTGGATGTCCTTGAGGCCGGACTCGGAAGAAATGGGAACGGCGCCGGCCTTGGACATCTTGATGCCGTTGTAGCCGGCAGGGTTGTGGCTCGCGGTGAATGTGGCCCCGGCACGGTTCAGGTAACCGCACGCGAAGTACAGCTCGTCCGTGGAAATCAGGTCCAGCAGCTCAACGTTGGCGCCGCGGGTGGCTGCGCCGTTGGCGAAGGCCTTGCTGAACTCCGGGGAGGACGGGCGCATGTCGCCGCCCACCAGGATGGTTTGGCCTTCGAGCTGGAGGATGTCCACGAAGGCGGCCCCCACGGCTTCGACGATTTCGGCGGTGATGGATTCGCCCACGATGCCGCGGACGTCGTACGCCTTGAAGGATGCCGAAAGGTCATAAGTCGTTGTCTGTTCGCTAGTCACGGGCTTTATCTTACGTGGGCCGCGAAAGTGGCTGTGGAGGACGGGTGGGGACAGGCGTATGTGACACGAACCTGCGGTGGCGGGGTTTCCACATAGGACGCTCCCGTGCGCCTGGTGTCGGAGGCGGCTGGGATACTGAATCAATGGTCGATAACCAGCACGCCACCAGCCTCATTGAACCCGTACCCGTTCCTGAACCGGCAAACAGCAACATCCTTCCGTCTTCGGCGACCCACGCGCAGGCGCTCGCCGTTCTCCGCGAGCTGGTGGGCAACCCGACGGCCGGTTTCCACGAGGGCCAGTTTGAAGCCATCGAGGCACTGGTCGACGACGGCCGCAGGGCGTTGGTAGTGCAGCGTACCGGTTGGGGAAAATCGGCAGTCTATTTCGTGGCCTCCTTGCTCCTGCGCCGCCGCGGGGCCGGGCCCACGCTCATCGTGTCGCCACTCCTCGCCCTGATGCGGGACCAGGTAGCCGCGGCGGCCCGGGCAGGAGTGCGTGCCGTGGCCATCAACTCCGCGAACCAGCTGGAATGGGACACCGTCCGCGAACAGCTCGCCGCTGACCAGGTGGACGTCCTGCTCGTGTCCCCCGAACGGCTGACCAACCCGTCCTTCCGCGAAAACCAGCTTCCCGAACTCATCCGGCGCACAGGCCTGCTCGTCATCGACGAGGCACACTGCATCTCCGACTGGGGCCACGACTTCCGGCCCGACTACCGCAGGATCGCGGACCTGATTACCCGGTTGCCGGATTCGGTTCCCGTCCTTGCCACCACAGCCACGGCCAACTCCCGGGTGGTCCACGACATTGAAGAGCAGCTCGGCGCCGGCGTCCTCACCATCCGTGGTGCGCTGGGCAGGGATTCCCTGCGGCTGGGGGTCCTGTCACTTCCTGATGCCAAGCAGCGCCTGGGCTGGCTGTTGACGCATCTGGCCGACCTTCCCGGAAGCGGCATCATCTATACGTTGACGGTGTCCGCGGCGGAGGATACAGCGCGCCTCCTGGCGGAGGCCGGCCACGAGGTGCTGGCCTATACCGGGCGCACGGACCCCGCAGACAGGGAACGCGCCGAACAGCTCCTGAAGGACAACCAGGTAAAGGCGCTGGTTGCCACGTCCGCACTGGGCATGGGTTTTGACAAGCCCGATCTCGGCTTCGTGGTCCACCTCGGAGCGCCGTCCTCGCCGGTGGCTTACTACCAGCAGGTTGGGCGCGCCGGCCGCGGGGCGGCAAACGCCGATGTCCTGCTCCTGCCGGGCCCCGAAGACCGGGACATCTGGCAGTACTTCGCCACGGCCTCCATGCCGTCGGAGGAAAAAGCCGCCGCCGTCCTCACGGCGCTGGCCGAAGCAGGCACCGCACTGTCCACGGTCGCGTTGGAAGCCAGGGTGGACCTCCGACGCACTCCGCTGGAACTGCTGTTGAAAGTCCTCTCGGTGGATGGCGCCGTGGAACGCGTGGGCGGCGGCTGGCGGTCCACCGGCCGGCCCTGGGCCTACGACGCCGAGCGGTACCGGCGGATAGCGGAGGCCCGCGTGGACGAGCAGGACTCCATGGTGATCTACCAGGACACTGCCGGCTGCCGGATGGAATACATCACGTCCGTCCTTGACGACGAGACCGCCCACGCCTGTGGCAGGTGCGATAACTGCGCCGGCAGGTGGTTCCCGGCAGAGATTGCCGAGCATGCCACCGCTGCGGCCGGCCAGACCCTCAGCAGGGCGGGCGGGGTGCTGGAACCACGGCTGCAGTGGCCCAGCGGCATGGACCGTCTTGGTGTCCCGGTGAAGGGAAAGCTCAAACCTGCAGAAGGAGTCTCCGAGGGGCGGGTCCTCGCAAGGCTGACAGACCTGGGCTGGGGCGGGGCACTGCGGGAGCTGTTTGCGGCCGGCGCGGGGGACCGGCCCGTTGACCCCGGCATGCTTCAGGCATGTGTCCAGGTGCTGCGCGAATGGGGTACGGGCAACCCCGGCAATCCCGGGTGGAGCGGGGCGGGACGGCCGGCGGCCATCGTCAGCATCCCCTCGCGGGGCAAGCCTGAGCTGGTGGGATCCCTTGCGAAGGGAATCTCGGAGATCGGCCGCATCCCATACCTGGGCGAGCTACAGCTTGCCCACGGGGGCCCCACGGGAAGCCGCGGCGGCAACAGCGCCTACAGGCTGGCGGGGGTGTGGGACCGCCTGGTGGTGGGGCCGGAGCTTGAGGCCGCACTGGGCCCGTTGCAGGGCGGCAGCGTGATGCTGGTCGATGACATCGTGGACAGCAGGTGGACGCTCACCGTGGCCGGCCGGGCCCTTCGCCAGGCCGGGGCTGGTGCTGTGCTTCCTCTGGTGCTGGCCCAGGCGGGCTGAATCTGGGTGCCCTGACTTAGGCCGGCAGGGCTAGACCCGCTGGGCTTTACCTCGGCTGACTTCCGCTCCGGCATGCCGCGGCAGGAACAGGCTGTCCGCCGTGCTCGCCAACATCAGCACTGCCATGGCGAGGAACGCGCCGCGGAAAGGTCCGGCTGCGTCAGCTGGAAAGCTGTTGAGCCCGTCGAACAGGCGGATGAGCAAGGCCCCGATGGCAATGCCCGCAGCAGTGGCGAGCTGGACCAGTGTGGCAGAAACAGTATTCGCCGAGGTGAGCTGTGCCGGCGCGATGTCGGCGTACTGGACTGACGCGTAGGCAGAGAACCCGATCGAGCGGAAGGCGCCGCTGCAGACCAGCAGGGCAAACGTCAGCGGCCCTGGCGTTTCTGCCGTGAGCAGGGCGCAGAGGATAAACGTGGCCGCAGAAGCAAGGGAGGCAAAGACGAGCATCGCCTTGAAGCCAAAGCGCCGGATCAGCGGAGTGGTGGCCGGCTTGATGCCGATGTTGCCGATGAAGACGGCCGCCACCATGGCACCTGCGTGCAGCGGGGACCAGCCGAACCCGGCCTGGAACATCAGCGGCAGCAGGAACGGGACGGAACTGATGGCCAGCCGGTAGGCGAACCCGCCGGTGGCCATCGCCCTGAACGTGCGGGTGCTGAAAACCCCGAGGTCAAAGAGCGGGTTAGGGGTCCTGCGCATCCAGAACACGGCGCAGGCAACGGCCGCCACGCCGAAACCAGCGCTCAGGGCCGCCCAGGGAGCGTCAGGGTGGGCGCTCACCAGTTCAAGGCCCGCCACCAGGGCGCCCACGCCCAGCGTGGTGAGCGACAGGCCCAACCAGTCCAGCCGCCGCCCGCCGTCGCCCACGGCAGCAGGAACCAGCCGGAGTGCCGCAAGCAGTGCGGCCGCACCCAGCGGGAGGTTGATCAGGAAGATCCAGTGCCAGGAAAGATAGGTGGTCAGGGCCCCGCCTACCAGCGGTGCGAGTACTGGCGCCAGGAGCCCGGGCCACACCAGGAACGCAGTGGCGCGGAGGAGGTCCGCCTTAGGGGTCCCGCGGAGGACCAGGAGGGTTCCCACCGGAACCATCATGGCGCCCCCGAACCCCTGCGCGGTCCTGCTGAGGGTGAGGGCAACCAGGTCCTGGCTGAGCGAACAGGCCAGGGATGCTGCCGTGAAGATGGCGATGGCAAGGCAAAATATGCGGCGGGCGCCAAAGCGCTCAGCCAGCCAGCCGCTGAGCGGAATGCCCATGGCGACGGTCAGCAGGTAGGCCGTCATCGTGATGTTGACGTCCGCGGCGGGAACCCGGAAGTCGGCAGCGATGTTGGGGATGGCCGTGGTGAGGACGGTGCCGTCCAGGAACTCCATGAAGAAAGTGGCAGCCACCAGCAGCGCCAGGCGGGGGCTCCACGCCTGCACCGCGCCGTGCGCCTCATCCACCGTGTTGCTTGCTGCCATCCGACAATCCTGCCACCGCCGGGACGTGCAAGGCGCCGGGTGTCCGTCCCACGGACGGATGCGTCCGGGGTGTTGGACATGCCGGGGTACGCAAAAGGCCCCGGTCCAGGACCGGGGCCAAACGCGGAGACGGGGGGATTTGAACCCCCGGTGGAGTTGTGCCCCACACTTCATTAGCAGTGAAGCCCATTCGGCCGCTCTGGCACGTCTCCAATTGCTATTCCTAGCCCACCAAGGATACGCAGAACGGGGCATGCAGTGCAAAACGGGTCGCCCGGGCCTTCAGGGGACTCCCTGGTTGCCCGGTGAGCGCTTCACTGCGGGGGGCGGTCCGCCCCGGACCATCCTGATTTCGCGAAGGTCTTCCCACCCGGGAATCACGTCGGCGGCGCCGTCAGGTTCAAACCCGAAGTGCCGGTAGAAGCCAATGGCGCGCTGGTTGTCGGCGGCCACCCACAGGCTCGCCGCCTCATTGTCCAGCGCTGCCACCAGGAGGCGGCGGCCCAGGCCCAGCCCCTGGTGCGACGCCAGCAGGTACAGCCCCCACAGTTCCAGGTCGCCGGACGACGGCGGCGCAAAGCCGTGCGAAGCGGCCCCCGGCTCCCTGCGGATGCCGGCGAACCCGACTACCGTGCCGTCGTCGGACGCCACCCAGGCATGCGCGGGTTCCGCGGCCACCAGCAGGTGGCGCCACAGCGGCAGCCGCGAGCCGGTATTCTGCGAGGCCAGGAACCTGTCGGACAGCATTCCGCGGTAGGTCTCCTGCCAGCAGCGGACGTGGATCTCGGCCAGCCGCTCCACGTCGGACGCCACCGCCCGCCGCACCTCGAGCGCCATCGTTACGTGGCCCCGCCAGCCAGCGCCTTCCACAGGAAGTGCTGGCTGCGGGCCTGCAGCGCCGCGGCCTGCCGGTTGTCCGAGGCGCCTGCGTGTCCGCCCTCCAGCGCCTCGTGGAACCAGACGTTGGGGATGCCCATGGCCAGCATGCGGGCTGCCATCTTGCGCGCCTGGACGGGGCCGACCCTGTCATCGGAGGTTGCCGTCCAGATGAACGTCTCCGGGTACTCCACCCCGTCCTTGAGCAAGTGGTAGGGGGAGAAAGTCCTGATGTACTCCCACTGCTCCGGGACGTCGGGGTCGCCGTACTCGGCGATCCAGGAGTGGCCGGCGGACAGCCTGGTGTAGCGGCGCATGTCCAGCAGCGGCACTCCGCAGGAAACGGCCCCGAAAAGCTCCGGGTACCGGGTCATCATGTTGCCCACCAGCAGGCCGCCGTTGGACCCGCCCACGCACCCCAGCCGCTCCCGCGACGTGACGCCACGGGAGATCAGGTCACGGGCAACGGCAGCGAAGTCCTGGTACGCCTTGTGCCGGTTCTCCTGCAACGCTGCCCGGTGCCACGCGGGCCCGTATTCGCCGCCGCCACGGATGTTCGCCATCACGTACACGCCGCCGCGGGAGTGCGGTGCTTCCCCGTCCGCCCCTTGCGCGCCGGAGGTCCTGCGTTCCAGCCATGCCCTGCCGACGGTGCCGCTGTAGGCCGGTGTCCGGGAAACTTCGAATCCGCCGTAGCCGGAAAGCTGGGTGGGGTTCTCGCCGTCCAGTGGCAGGTCCCGGGAGGCAACCTGGAAGTAGGGAATCCGGGTTCCGTCGTCGGATACGGCGAAGTGCTGCTGCACTTCATAGTTACCGTCATCGAAGAACGACGGCGACGCCTTGACCACCGCGTGCCGGCTCACCACGCCGGGCGTACCGGACGCCGCACGCTCCAAGGTGCCGCGCAGCAGGGTGGTCGGGGTGGTGAAGCCCGTGGCGACGAGCCAGAAGTCGTTGCCCGCACCGCCGTCGGCCTCGTCTTCGTCGTCCACTGCGTAGGCGTTGACGTCATGCAGCGGCGGGCAGGCATCCAACGCCGACGACGCCCACGCAGCCTGGGCATTGTGCGTCGGCCGGGAGGGATCCAGCACCCGGATTTCGGAGGACACGTCCTTCAGGAGGTTCAACAGCAGGAAGTCCCGGGTCCAGCTCCAGGACTGCAGGGACGTATTCGCATCCGGGGTGAACAGCACGGCTATGTCCCGGGAGCCGGCCAGGTAATCCTCGAACCGGGCAGCGAGCAGCGAGCCTGCCGGGTACGTTGATGTGCCCAGCACCCAGTCCTGCCGGGGCCGGAACAGCACCCATTCCCGGTGCGCGCTGACGTTTACATCGGTGGGGACGTCGATCTGGATCCAGGATCCTTCACGCAGCACCAGGTTCCTGCGGTTGAAGAAATCGATGTAGTCAACGGCGAAGGTGCGCTCAAAGCCCGGAGTGGAATCGTGAACAACCACGGCCATCATGTGCTGCTCGGGCACCTCGAACAGCCGCGGCGCTCCGGGCAGGGAATCCCCGCGTTTGAGCGTGACAGCCGTCCGGGCGTAGGAGGAGGCGGTCTTCGGCAGTCCGTCCGCCGTGGAGGCCACCAGCAGCGTGTCCGCGTCCAGCCAGGAAACGTGTCCCTTCGCCGTCGGCAGGTCAAAGCCGCCCTTCGCAGGGTCCACAAAGGCACGGGTCTCCACGTCGAATTCCCGGTACCGGTTGGCGTCGCCGCCGTCGGGGGAGAGGGCCAGCAGTGCATGCCGGTACGGTTCCCCGGAAGCGGGGCGCAGGAAGGTGGCGCCGTGGAAAACCCACTCCTGGCCCTCAGCTGCCGCCAGCGCATCGACGTCGAGCAGCACATCCCACTCGGGGGAATCCGTGCAGTAGCTCTCCCAGGTGGTGCGGCGCCACAGGCCCTTGGGGTTCTTCGCGTCCTTCCAGAAGTTGTAGTACCAGTCGCCGCGCTTGCCCACCATGGCGATCCGGTCCGTGGAGTCCAGCACCTCCAGGATGCTGCTTTCCAGCCCGGCGTAGTCCGCGTCCTCCAGGAGGTCCTCGGTGCGCGAATTCTGCTCCTTCACCCAGGCAAGCTGCTCCTCGCCGTAAATGTCCTCGAGCCAGGCGTTTTCGTCAGTGGGCTCGGGCGCGATGCCCTGCGGGTCGGTGCCGGAAGGGTTGCCGGAACCGGGGGCGGGCGCTGGATCAGCTTCAGTGGTGGTCATGCGCCCCATCCAAACAACATCCGCGGACGGCTGGCAAGTCAAGCGTTCAGCGCACACTTTGTTTGCAGCCCGTACGCTGGATGGCGTGGAAAAAACGCAGAGCATCCGGACCGCCATCATCGGCGCAGGTCCGCGGGGCACCAGCGTGCTGGAACGCCTGCTTGCCCGCTGCGCCGCGCAGATCGCTTCCGGTGCAGGAACGGTGCGTCTCCACATCGATGTCATCGACCCCTTTCCGGCGGGCCCCGGGCACGTGTGGCAGCCGCAGCAGTCCCGGCTGTTCCTGATGAACACGCAATCCTTCTACCCCACGCTGATCCCGGAGGCCCCTGACCTGGCGCCGCCGGTCGCAGGAACCACCTTCGACCAGTGGCGGGCCCGGCAGCAGCGCGACCCCTCGCCGTCCCTGGCCGAGGACGAGCTCGCTGAACTGGCCGTCCTGGGCCCGAATGACTTTCCCAGCCGCGCCCTTTACGGCCGCTACCTCCGCAGCACGCTGGAGGAGCTGGCGTCCAAAGCGCCCGACGGCGTCACCATCGACTTCCACGAAACGTCGGCACAGTCCGTGCGCCCCGCGGGGGACGGAACGTTCGACGTCGGCCTGGCCACGGGAGAGACGCTGAGCACCAACGCCGTGGTGCTTGCCTTGGGCCACGTCCCGTCCCGCCTGAACCCTGAGCAGCGCGAACTGCAGGCGTCGGCCAAGCGGTTGGGCCTCCAATACTTCCCGCCGGCTGTCCCTGCGGACGTGGACTGGTCCCTGGTTCCCGCAGGGGAGCCCGTCCTGGTCCGCGGCATGGGCCTGAACTTCTTCGACACCATGGTGCAGCTGACCGAGGGCCGCGGCGGAAAATTCGTCAGCAACGGAACGGTGCTCAGGTACGAGCCTTCGGGCCAGGAGCCGAGGATCATTGCTGCCTCCCGACGGGGCACGCCCTACCGGGCGAAGGCGGCCCTGAACGGCTACTACCCGGCGTCGGTAACCCTGCGCTACTTCACCGAAGCGGCGCTGGAACGATTCCGCACGGCAGGAATCCGCCCGGCGTTCGACCACGATTTCTGGCCGCTCCTGCACCGTGACGCTTTGTGGGCGTATTACTCCACCCTGGTACGTTCCCAGCCGAACGCGGTACCGGATCCGGCGGCCTTCCTCGCCGCCCTGGATGAGGCGCTCCATCCGCACGCGCACAGTGCCGTGAACTGGGAAGACAGTGTGGAGAGCGTGCTGGCCGTGCACGTGGGGCCACGGCACCGGCTGGACCTGCCGGCGCTCGCCGCCCCCCTTGCCGGACGATCCTTTGCCTCACGCGCCGAACTCGATGCCGCCGTCGTGGACTATCTGCTGGATGACGCCCGCCGGTCCGCGCTCGGGGAGGATGACCCCGTGAAGATGGCCATCGGGGCACTCCACCACGGGCGTGCCGCGCTGAAGACAGCAGTGGCCGACGGCGGCATCACCGATGAATCCTGGGTGGCGGGACTGCGTGGCTGGTTCGAGTCGTTTGTGGAAGGACTCGCCAGCGGTCCTCCGGCCCTTCGCTCCGAGCAGCTTGCGGCGCTGGCCAGGGCAGGAGTGGTGAGCTTCGTAGGCCCGGACCCCAAGTTCGCAGTGGACCGGAAGAACGGCGCCTTCACGGCGTCGTCCCCCTGGGTGGCCGGAGCTCCGGTGGCTGCCCGGACCATGGTGGAGGCGCTCGCGCCCGGTAACCGGGTCTCGGCCAGTGATTCGCCGGTGCTGGAGCAGCTGCTGGCAGACGGCCTGGTGCGGCCGCGGCTCATGATGACGGTGGAGGGTGCCCCCGTGCAGTCCACCGGCCTGGACGTGGTGCCGCATCCCTACCGCCCGGTCGCAGCCAACGGCTCCGTGACCGGAGGCCTGTACGTGCTGGGGCTGCAGCTCTCATCCGTCCAGTGGGGCACCGCCATCGCCGCCGAGGCCGTCCAGCCCGGCGGGCCAAACTACCGCAGCGGCCAGCGGACCCTGCGCGACGCGGACGAGATCGCCGGGGCCATCCTGGCGCTGTAGCCGTCCAGCGGTTGCATCAGGCAGCCGGAACCCGGCGCCCGCGGGCCTTTGCAGGGCAAAAGAAAGGACCCCTGCCGGTCAGCATGCTGGCCGGCAGGGGTCCTGTTTCGCGGAAGGTAAGAGATTCGAACTCTTGGTACGGGGTTACCGCACACTAGTTTTCAAGACTAGCTCCTTCGGCCGCTCGGACAACCTTCCTCACCCAGTAGTGTTTCATAGGCACTTGCCTGCAACAAAACAGAACCCGGAAGGCGTCCGGTGCACACTGGTTGCACGCAGTATTCAGTCAGAAACGGGAGTGTTCCATGAAAGCCGTCTACATTTCGGAGCCGGGCGGCCCGGAAGTTCTGGAGGTCCGCGAGGTGGAGGCCCCGGTACCGGGTACCGGAGAGGTGCTCATCGACGTCGTGGCTGCCGGCCTGAACCGGGCGGACGTGCAGCAGCGCAGGGGCTTCTACCCGCCGCCTCCCGGCGCATCGGAAATTCCCGGCCTTGAAGTATCCGGCCGGATCGCCGGGTTCGGTCCCGGCGTCACAAAGGCATTCTCCCTCGGTGACAAGGTGGTGGCGCTGCTGGCCGGCGGCGGGTACGCGCAGCAGGTGGCGGTCCCGGCCGAGCAGGTCCTTCGGGTGCCCGACGGCGTTGACCTGGTGACTGCGGCCGCCCTTCCCGAGGTTGCGGCCACTGTCTACTCCAACCTGGTGATGACGGCCCAGCTGCAGGCGGGCGAGACCGTCCTGATCCACGGTGCAACGGGCGGGATCGGCACCATGGCCATCCAGCTCGCCAAGGCCCTCGGCGCCAGGGTTGCCGCAACTGCAGGATCCGACGAAAAAGTGAGCACGGCCAAAGCCTTCCTGGGGGCCGACATCGCCATCAACTACGCCGAGGAGGACTTTCCGGAAAGCCTTCGCCGCCAGAACGGGGGCAAGGGCGCCGACGTGATCCTCGACGTCGTGGGCGCCAAGTACCTGGCCCAAAATGTGGACGCGCTCGCTGACTACGGACGCCTGGTGGTGATCGGGCTGCAGGGCGGAACGAAGGGGGAGCTCGACCTGGGGCAGCTGCTGAAGAAGCGCGCCGCCGTCGTTGCCACCGCCCTGCGCCCACGCCCGGTAGCGGAAAAAGGCGCCATCATGAACGCCGTGCGCGACGCCGTGTGGCCGCTCGTCAGCGACGGATCGGTCAGGCCGCTGGTGGCAAAGACCTTCCCGCTGGACCAGGTGCGCGCCGCCCACCGGTATTTCGACACCGGCGACCACGTGGGGAAGGTCCTCCTGGTCATGTAGGTTCCGTACACCGATGCCCGCGCTACACGGACGCCAAGAACAAGGAACAGCATGTCCATCCGCCACAGCCTCCTCGCCCTGCTGGAGGACCAGCCCCGCTACGGCTACCAGCTGCGGATTGAATTCGAGAACCGCACCGGTGCCACCTGGCCGCTGAACATCGGGCAGGTGTACACCACGCTGGACCGGCTGGAACGGGATGCGCTGGTGGCCAGGGACGGCGACGACGGAAACGGCCATGTGGTGTACAGCATCACCCCAGCCGGCAAGGCCGAAATCCGGAACTGGTTCGCCGCCCCCGTGGAACGGAACAACCCGCCACGCAACGAGCTGGCCATCAAGCTGGCGCTGGCCGTCACCCTGCCCGGCGTCGACGTCAAGGCCATTATCCAGAGCCAGCGGCTGTCCTCCATGAAGTCCCTGCAGGACTATTCGAAGGCCCGCCGGGACACGGCGCTGAACCAGCGCGCGGGTGACATCGCATCGCTGCTGGTCCTGGACTCCCTCATATTCCAGGCGGAGGCGGAAGTCCGGTGGCTGGATCTGTGCGAGGCCAGGATGATCCAGCAGGGGCTGGCGAAATAAGTAACACAATTGGGTCTTTTTGAATGCCCCGGACAGGCATACCGTAAGTTCCACGAACCGTCCGGCCGGGCGGTGGAACAAACGGAGGAAGCTCATGACAACGCACGTCGCCGACTGCAGCGTAACGAACTGTTCCTTTAACGACCACACCAACTGCAATGCCGCCGCCATCACGGTGGGCGGCGCCGAAAACCACGCACACTGCGCCACGTTCATCGAGACCGGAATCCATGGCGGACTGCCCAAGGTCCTTGCCGACGTCGGGGCGTGCCAGCGCTCCGAGTGCGTCCACAATGACCACCTGATGTGCAAGGCCGCAGAGGTCCACGTAGGCCCCGGCGCGGACAACGCTGACTGCCTCACCTACTCACACGCGTAGGGGCAGCTTTACGCTTTTCCCGCGAGCCAAGGCCTCCGCCCGGACCTTCCGGACGGGGGCCTTCTCTGCGTTGGTGCAGGAACGGTGGCAGCCCGCTCCGGTCGTCGCCGCGTCCACTCCGCTCACCGCACGTTTCTGCGGCAGCTGGAAGAACGCCTCCGGATTATGACTCCGGCTTGGTAGGGTGCGTGACAGAAGACGCATAACAATCTCAAGGAGGAGACATGGCCAAGACGCCTGATCAGCGGGGTAGTGCATCCGGAGGCAGGGGCGTGGCCGCCACCGACCCGGCGCTGCCGCCGACAGCGGTGGATGACGAGGTCCGTGAGGCCGAAGAACGGAAATGGACACCGGGAAAGATCGCGCTCTGGGCTGCGATTGCACTCCTCGGCGGCGTGGCGTGGTTCATGCTGGCCATCATCCGCGGCGAAACCGTGAACGCCATCTGGTTCGTGTTCGCCTCCGTGTGCACATACCTGATCGGCTACCGGTTCTACTCCAAGGTCATCGAGCGCTACATCACCAGGCCCGATGACCACCGCGCCACTCCGGCGGAGTACAAGGCCGACGGCAAGGACTATGTCCGGACGGACCGCAATGTCCTGTTCGGCCACCACTTTGCCGCCATCGCCGGCGCCGGCCCGCTGGTGGGCCCGGTCATCGCGGCCCAGATGGGCTACCTGCCCGGAACTCTCTGGATCATCATCGGCGTCGTCCTGGCCGGCGCCGTCCAGGACTACCTCGTGATGTTCTTCTCCATGCGGCGCGGCGGCCGCTCCCTGGGCCAGATGGCACGCGAGGAACTAGGCGTTATCGGCGGCACTGCCGCCCTCATCGCCACCCTGCTCATCATGGTGATCATCGTGGCCATCCTGGCGCTCGTCGTCGTCAACGCCCTGGGCGAGAGCCCGTGGGGTGTCTTCTCCGTCGGCATGACCATTCCGATTGCGCTGTTCATGGGCATCTACCTCCGCTACCTGCGGCCCGGCAAGGTGATGGAGGTTTCGCTGATCGGTTTCGTCCTGCTGATGGCTGCCATTATCGGCGGCGGCATCGTGGCGGAAACCCCGTGGGGTGCGGACATCTTCAGCCTCGATAAGGTGACCATCGCCTGGGGCATCATCATTTATGGCTTCATCGCGGCCATCCTGCCCGTGTGGCTGCTCCTGGCGCCGCGTGACTACCTCTCCACGTTCATGAAGATCGGTGTGATCGTGATGCTGGCGCTCGCCATCATCGTGGTTCGGCCGGAGATCACCGTACCCGCCTTCAGCGAGTTCGCCAGCAGGGAAAACGGTCCGGTGTTCCCGGGCGCCCTGTTCCCGTTCCTGTTCGTCACCATTGCGTGCGGTGCCTTGTCCGGCTTCCATGCACTGATTTCGTCAGGTACCACACCCAAGCTGGTGGAAAAGGAGCGGCAGACGCGTTTCATCGGCTACGGCGGAATGCTGATGGAGTCCTTCGTGGCCATCATGGCCCTGGTGGCGGCAATATCAATCGACCGCGGCCTTTACTTCGCCATGAACTCCCCGGCAGCGCTGACCGGCGGCACGGTGGAGACAGCAGCCACCTGGGTCAACAGCCTGGGCCTGGCCGGGGTGAACATCACGCCTGACTTCCTGAGTGAAACCGCCGCCAACGTGGGCGAAGAAAGCATCGTTTCGCGTACCGGTGGTGCTCCCACCCTGGCCGTTGGGCTCGCCCACATCATGCAGCAGTTCATCGGCGGGACGGCCATGATGGCGTTCTGGTACCACTTCGCCATCATGTTCGAAGCCCTTTTCATCCTCACCGCAGTGGACGCCGGTACCCGTGTTGCCCGGTTCATGCTGCAGGACTCGATCGGCAACTTCATCCCCAAGTTCAAGGAGCACTCCTGGCGGCCGGGTGCCTGGCTTTGCACCGCGGTCATGGTCGGGGCCTGGGGGGCCGTGCTGCTCATGGGCGTCACCGATCCGCTGGGCGGCATCAACACGCTGTTCCCGTTGTTCGGCATAGCCAACCAGCTGCTTGCCGCGATTGCACTGTCCGTGTGCCTGGCCATCGTGGCAAAGCGGGGAACGTTCAACTACCTGTGGATCGTCGCGCTGCCGCTAACGTTCGCTGCCGTGGTCACCATCACGGCGAGCTACCAGAAGATCTTCTCGTCCACGCCGGCCGTGGGCTACTTCGCCAACAACGCGGCCTTCAGCAAGGCCCTGGCCGACGGGAAGACCGAGTTCGGTACTGCCAAAACGGTGGCTGCAATGGAGGCCGTGGTCCGCAACACCGCCATCCAGGGCTGGCTCTCGGTGATCTTCGTGGTGCTCAGCATCATTGTGATCGCGACGGCGCTGCTTGCCACGATCAAGTCTTTCCGCAGCCGCAGGTCGGGAGCGGTCATCACGGACAATGAAGATCCCGCCAAGCCTTCACGTGTCTTTGCCCCTGCCGGACTCATTCCCACTCCTGCCGAGCGTGAACTGATGGCGGAATGGGAGAAGGTTCCGGCTAAACTCCGCTTCGAACGGGCAGGGCACCACTGATGGGCGCGGCTCTCACCGGACTCTCCAGTGGGTTCAAGGGCTTCGCCCGCTACCTTGGCGGAGTCCTGGGCGCGGACGCCTACGCCAATTACCTCGAGCACCACAGGGCGGCCGGGCACGGGGAGGCACCCCTGACCGAGCGTGAGTTCTGGCGTGACCGGACCGACCGCCAGGACAACAACCCCCAGGGCCGGTGCTGCTGATTGAGCTTGCAGCGTACAAGCCGCCGGGAGGGATCATCCAGTGGGTTCCGGGTGGATTGCTCATGAGAGTATGAACGCATGAGCGATCCACAAGGCACTCAGTCAGCTGAGGACCTCCCGGTAGAGGGCACTCCCGTCGATGAGTGGCAGCCGCAGGTGCCCCCGCCGTCCGCACCTGCCGGTGGCAGGAAGCCCAAGGGCAGCAATGTCCAGGACCTGGTGGATGAACCGGCCAAAGTCATGCGGATCGGAACCATGATCCGGCAGCTCCTGGAAGAAGTGAAGTCTGCGCCCCTGGATGAGGCTGCCCGGGGCAGGCTTGCCGAGATCCATGCCCGTTCCATCAAGGAGCTGGAGGACGGGCTGGCTCCTGAACTTGTGGCGGAACTCGACAGGATCAGCCTGCCCTTCCCCGATGCGGGTACGCCTTCCGACGCTGAACTCCGGATAGCGCAGGCCCAGCTTGTCGGGTGGCTGGAGGGATTGTTCCACGGCATCCAGACTGCCATTGCTGCCCAGCACGCGGCCCGTGAGCAAGCGGCCGCGCAGATGCAGCTCCGCCAGCTCCCGCCGGGCACCATGATTGCCCCGGGAGTGGTCATCGGCGAGAACGGGGAGCCACAGCGCGCCGGCGCCGGTGCGCGCTCCGGAAGCCCGGCACGGCCTGGCCAGCGGGACGACCCGGACCACGGTCCCGGACAATACCTGTAGGCTCCGCTTGGGCTTTTTCAGCGCCGCCAGGCAGGGGCGCAAGGACGACGCGGAACTGGGCCAGGGGCTGTGGCGCCGGGCCCATGACCGTTTCCAGCGGGGGCTGGACCGCTTCCACCAGGTTCTCGAGGGCGTGGAGGATGACCAGCTGTACGCCGAATTGCTGGAGATCGCCAATGAATTGGCCAGCCTCCTCGAACGGGTGCGGCTGGTATGCATGGAAGCGCAACGGCGTTCACCCAACGACGGCCTCGATATCCCCGTGGCCCTTTCCGGGGTTCACCGTGCCCTGTCCAAGGCGGGCAATTCGCTGGCCACGACGGCGGAAGCGGCCGCCATGCTCCGGCTCGCCGTTGGCCCCATCCCGGTAGGTGCAGCCTCCGTCCGCCGCCGGGCCGAGTCCGTTTTCCAGCAGGTGGCCGACGCCGAACGGCACCTCAGCGAAGAGGATTCAGGGCCGCAGCAGTCGGGTAGTCCCGATTAAGCGCCTGGCTTACTTCACGCCCGTATCCTCCGGGTGGAGCCGATAGTTTGGCAGGATGGACGAATGACTCTTTCACCTACCTTGACCTTTAATGACGGAAACACCATCCCCCAGCTCGGCTACGGCGTGTGGCAGGTTGAGGACGGCGTGGCTGAAAAAGTGGTCCGCCAGGCGTTTGAAGCGGGCTACCGCCACATCGATACCGCCAAGATCTACGGTAACGAGGCGGGTGTGGGCCGGGCGATTGCCAGTTCCGGCCTGTCCCCGGAGCAGCTCTTCATCACTACCAAGCTCTGGAACGCGGACCAGGGATATGAGTCCACGCTGGTTGCCTTCGAGGAATCCATGGACAGGCTCGGGCTGGAGACCCTGGACCTTTACCTGATCCACTGGATGCAGCCCAAGCAGGACAAGTACGTGGACACCTGGAAGGCGCTGATCGAGCTGCAGAAGCGCGGCCGGGTCAAGTCCATTGGTGTTTCGAACTTCACGGTCGAGGGCCTGCAGCGGCTCATCGATGAGACCGGCGTGGTTCCGGCCATCCACCAGATCGAGCTCCACCCGTACTTCAGCCAGCGGGAACTGCGTGGGTTCGGCGCGGCCAACGGCATTTTGACGCAGGCGTGGTCGCCCCTGGGCCAAGGCGGCGAGCTGCTGGACGACGGAACGGTCGCTTCGATCGCAGCCAAGCACGGCGCCACCCCGGCACAGGTTGTCATTGCCTGGCACCTCGCAATCGGCAACGTGGTGATTCCCAAGTCCGTCACCGAATCCCGGATCCGGGAAAACTTCGCAGCGCTTGAGGTCAGCCTGGATTCCGACGACGTGGAGGCAATCAACGCGCTGGACCGCTCCGCCAACGGCGAAGGCCGCATCGGCGCGGACCCTGCAGTTTCCGACTTCGCCTAGCCGGCGGCCGGCGCCCGCGCCCGGGTGCCGGCCCCGCAAACCGCCCCGGATTGTCCAACAAGCCGGGGCGGCCCGCGTTAAACGGGTTCGGCAGGGAGCTGGAACATGTCAGGCGGCAGTGCGGACGTGCTCGACTGCCACTGCGTCAACGACGGCCCAGCCGTCCTCTTCGCGGCAGTGCCGGCTGGCGAAACGTTCCGCCTCGGCCAGGGTGTCAAAAACCTCTGCCCGGGCACGGCCGCAGTCGGCGTCGAAGTACGTGACGTGAAATTCCTGTACCAGTTGGTTTTCCATGAATCCAGTCTGCAACCGGGGTCTGACATTCTTTGGAATCAGCCCCGCGTGTTGCCCAGCCGGAGGACCCGCTCCTGCGCGAGCATCGCCGTCCGCTCGGCTTTGTCCGCGGCACGCACCGCCTGCTTGGCCTCCGCAGTGGTGGCCGCCAGCACTTTCCGGGAGCGCTCCAGCCGCTCTTCAACGCCCTTGAGCCGGGCACGGAGCTCAGCTGCCTCCTGAATGAGTTCCGCGATCCCGGTCCGTGCCTGGTCCGCCTGGTCCTGCAGTTCGCGGGCAGCCCGGGCCGCCTCAGCCTCGGCGGCCTGCGCTTCCGCCAGGGCGGCTTTGGCTTTCTCCAATGCAGGCGGTGACGCTGGACGCGGGGCCTGGCGGACTGCCTCTAGCCGCGGCCTGTCCGGCCTGGCACGGGCGGTGCCTGCCGTCGTCGTGCGTGTTTTCCTGCTTACTGTGGCTGCTGGCCCAGGGGACGGAGCTATCGCAGCCGGCGGCAGCGCGGAGGGAACGGCAACAACCCCCTCCAGGTCCACGGTGTTCATTCCGTCGGCGGACAACGCCTTCAGGAGGCGCCCGCTCCGCACGGCGGCCGCTGCCCCTTCATCGGCCGTCAGGGCCCGAAGGGTCTCTTCGACGTCGCCCGCCATGGCATCGCTGATGCCCCGGCCCTGCTCCCTGGCAACAGCGCGGGCGGTCTCGACGGCGGCAGCGAGCAGGACGCGGCGCTCACGGCCCAGCTCCCGCAGCGCCCCGGCGTCCAGGGACGACTGTGCCTCGCGCATCCTGCCACCAAGGTCCGCCAGCTCCGCGAGGACACCGGGCTGGTGCAGGGCCAGCATGTTGACGGCCCACGCGGCGGCTGACGGCTTGGGCAGGGTGCGCACTGCTGCTCCAAGGTCCTTGTCCGACCCGGCAGCCTCCTTGGCCGCAGCCGTGCGTGCTGCCACGAAGTCTTCCAGCGGCCTGGCGTAAAGCCCGCTCGCGATCCCAGCCAGGGCCTCGTCTTCCATGCACGCCATCTTAGGTGCCGCGGCTGCCGCGGGTGCACGCCCCGCGGGCTGCCACACCCGCAGCCGGCGTTCAGTCCTTGCGGCGGGGGAGGACGAGGATTGCGTCGCCTACGGGACGTTCGCCCGATGCGTCGGAGGAGCTGTTGACGACCTTCCCTCCCACGGCCATGGTGGTGGATCCGCCGCCGTCGAGGTTGATGGCCTCCACCATGCCCAGTGACGTGGCAACGTCTGCCGCCTCTTTGATGCTCAGCCCAAGGGATGCCGTCTGGCGTCCGTCGGCGGTGACCAGGAGCGTGCGGCCCTGGCCGTCAACGCCGGCGATGGTGCGCGGGTTACGCTTGTGCACCCAGCCGTAGTAGAAGCTGTTATTGTCCCCGGTGCGCACCATTCCGTCCCGCTTCACCGTGACATTTTCGGCGCCGCCGGACACCAGGACCGGGCCGCCGTTGACCACGTCCGTGGACGTATTGGTCTTCAGGGGTTTGCCGTCCCCGCTGATGAGGTCCGCATCGACGTCCAGGCGGGCGCCCACCGTTGCCAAGCTGCCCAGCGTGGCAGCGTCGGCACCCGTGGCCTGCAGCGTTCGTCCCCCGGCCGGCACGGCCGTGCCCCGGGAAGTGTTGACCGAGGTGACTGTGCCCTGGCCGTCCAGCACCACTTCCAGCCCCGGCCCGGACGGTGTGGACGGGCCGAAGTCCGCGGTGAAGGCAATGACCTCGTCAGGGTCCGTGCAGGTGTAGTCGTGCAGGGGGAGGACGGTGGGAGCATCGCCCGTTCCGCCGCAGTTCCGGATGAGCCCCGGGACACGGTTGATGCCGTCCAAGGCCAGCTGTGCATCCTTGGCGGCCTTGCCGCCGTCGTTGTTCTCCGGGCCGCCGCCCACCGCGGCCACGGTGCCCCGCCAGCCCAACCGCTGGATGCTGGACTCGTTCTTCTTGCCGTCGATCACCAGCGAGGGCCGGTCACCGACCGGTTCGCTGAGGACCTCGCCGTTGAACACGGCTGTTCCTGCGGGATCGCCGGGGGCACCGGCCTTTGGGTCCAGGACGAAGTAGCCCCCGTTGATGCCGGCGAGAGCACCATCGGCAGCCGCCAGTTGGCTGGTGGTTTCCCGGTTGACCAGGTCGGGGCCGTATGTTGAAGCCAGCTCGCCTGTGAACTCCTTCGGGTCAATGGTCAGGACTTCCAGCTTCCACTGGCCCCTTGACTGGTCAATGCTCCCGGCGTCACCGTCCCATCCTGTGTAAAGCACGGACGATGAATAGCCTGCCGCCTTGATCCGCGCGACGGTGGAAGCGCCGTCGTCCTTCGTGGCGAACTGGCCGGCGCGCACCCGGTAACCCAAATCACCGCCGGCATCGGCGAACTGCGGGGACCGCACCTTCTCCACCCTGGCTGCCACGCCGGCTGCGATGAGTGCGTTGGCGACGGACTGGGCTTGTGCCTCACCGGACAGGGCCGACGAGGGGGCGTCCGGGTCGGGTGAATTCGCCGGGATGGCCACTTCAGCCGTCCAAAAAAGGGAAGGGTTGGGGGTTCCGCGGGTAATCGACGTGCGGGTCAGGCCGGGCGCCAGTTCCGTCACGTCGCGCGCTTCGGGCAGGTCCTGGGCGCCGAGGTTAAGTTCGACGGCGGGAAGGGCCTGGGCGTCCCCTGACGGGAGGGACGGGGTAGCTGCGGAAGGGCCGGCGGTGGTGAGGAACGCTGCGGGAAGCCCGAGGACCAGGGCGGTGACGGCAGCCTTGACGGGGAGTTTGTGTGGGGATTGCATGCTGCGACCCTAGCCAGGCGCTTAGCTGGAGGACGAAGCCACACGCCGGAGTTCAGCAGGTTGTGGCGGAGTGTTCACGGCTAGTTTCCGCTGGCAGCTGCCGCACCCCTTCATCGCTTGTTTACCGGCGGGTTCCCTCGGAGTTCCCGGCGGGAGGCGTCCTGTTCAAGGCTCAAGGGGACGCTGGCAGCATGCCCTTGATCCTGCCTGGAAACTCCCGCCTGATAGACCGCCGCCTCTTCCTCTCCGGCGTGGCCGGTGTCTCCGCCGCTGCCGCGCTGGCCGCCGCCCCGGCCACCAAGGCGGACGCTGCCACGACGCCGGCGCGGAGCAAGGATGACCCCTTCACGCTTGGCGTTGCATCCGGCGATCCCACGCCTTCCGGCGTGGTGCTGTGGACCCGCCTTGCCCCGAAACCGTTCGAGCCGAACGGCGGCATGCCCCCCGGCCACCCCGTCGTGGAGTGGCGTGTAGCCACCGACGCCGGGATGCGCAATGTTGTCCAGGGCGGCAGCGCACATGCTCCCGCGCAGTTGGGGCACTCGGTCCACGTGGAAGTGGAGGGCCTGGAACCGGACAGCGAGTACTTCTACGAGTTCAAGTTCCGCAACCACTGGTCCCCGGTAGGCCGGACCAAAACCTTGCCCGCCCCGGGGGCGGATGTCAGGCAGCTGGATTTTGCCTTCGCCTCCTGCCAGAAGTGGGATGACGGCTTCTTCCCCTCCTACCGCCACATGGCGGCAGAGGAACTCGACTTCGTGGTGCACCTGGGTGACTATGTCTACGAGTACGAGATCTCCGCGGACGGTGGCCTGCGCCGCACACCAGTGCCCGCCGCCGCGCAGCCGGCCCCGCAAACGCTTGAGCAGTGGCGGGCCCGCTACGCCCTCTACAAGTCGGATCCCGACCTGCAGGCTGCCCACGCCCGGTTCCCGTTCATCGTGACCTGGGATGACCACGAGGTCCAGAATGACTATGCCGGAGGCTGGGAGGGCCAGACCCAGGCCTTTACCGCAGTGCGGGCCGCGGCCTACATGGCGTACTACGAGCACCAGCCCTTGCGGGCACGGTCGCTGCCCCAGGGCACGGGCATGCAGCTTTACCGGCGGTTGCGCTATGGCCGCCTTGCTCAGTTGGACGTCCTGGATGGGCGACAGTACCGTGACGCCCCGCCCTGCGGCTGGGGCGAAGCCCAGGCATGCGAAGCGGCCTACGACCCCTCAATCAGCATGCTCGGCCCGGAACAGGAGCAGTGGCTCTACGCCGGCCTGCGCGACTCGGACGTACGGTGGAACATCCTGGGGAACAACGTCATGGTGTCCCGCCTGGACCACGACGGTGCCGCTGGCGAGCTGCTGTGGCACGACGCCTGGGACGGCTTCCCGGCGGCGCGCAAAAGGCTGCTGGATGTTATCGCGGGGCCTGCGGTGCGCAACGCCGTGTTCGTCACCGGCGACTGGCACTCCACCTTCGTCAACGATGTCCACCTGGACTTCGACCGGCCCGATTCGCCGGTGGTGGCCACCGAGTTCGTCGGGACCTCCATCAGCTCTAACGGTGACGTGCCAGTTTACGGGCCCTACTACGAGCCCATGATCGGGTTCAACCCGCACATTAAATTCTTCGACGGCGACCGGCGCGGCTACGTCCGTTGCCAGGTCACTCCTGAGCGTTGGCGTACGGAGCTTCGGATGGCCACCGCAGTGGGCACACGGAGCGCAGGACAGTACACGCATGCGGTGTTTGAGGTCGAAGACGGCACGCCAGGCGCAGTGCGGGTTTCGTAGCGGCTTGCCAGGTCTGGCTAGTCTTCCGGCCAGAAACACTGGACGCCCGTCGCGGCCTGCCGCAACCGGCAAGGAGGCGGCACAAACCTCGTGGCGGGGCGCCTGGGGCCGGACGCCGGGATGGGAAAGTCCTGGAAGAAGGTCACGGGATTCCTCGCGTTCGCTGGCTCCGACCGACCAGCGGAAAGAACGGCAGCGCCGCCCTGGTTCCCCTCCGTCGTTATCCGGCCAGTGTAGCCCTGCCCGGCCACCATCGGCGGGGATTACTGCCCAGGATGTGCCGCGGGAGGGACCGGATTCCTGATCCCTCCCGCGGCCACGGATTAGTGCCGGTTTAGGGGCGGGCTTCGAACACGAACAGCTCTGTACCGGCGATTTCTTCGCCGTCGTCCGGGGCAGCGAACATGCGCAGCACGCCGCCGTCGGACTCGAGGGCAACCGGGTTGCGGGTCATCGAGTGCCCGGCGGTGGAGAAAAGCTGGGAAGGCACCTCGTGGACGACTTCACCCGTTGCGAGGTCGGTCAGGGCGAGGCCGCCCAACTGGAACGGCTTCCCGTCGGCAGTCTTGAGGTTGGTGACACCCGAGCAGAGCTGGTGCCCGGCTCCGGCATACTCGCAGTCCTGGTAGTCGATGAAGTGGCTGGGGTTGGCCTGCGTCCCCAGCAGCGCGCCCTGGCCGTTCCAGGTGAACAGCTTGCGGGAACCCCAGCTGACGCCGCTGATCCGGTTGGTCTTGCGGTCCGCGACGACGCCGCCCACGTGGTCCGCCTGGCGGAACTGCTCCGTGACCTCGTAGGTGTCGGGGTTGATGGTGTAGACGATGGAGCTGCTGTTGGGCCGGTACTCGGCCACCGGCACCCAGACGTTTTCGCCGTCGAAATCCGTGCCGCCCGGATGGTAGATGTCGCCTTCGCCCAGGACGATGTCCTTCAGCAGCTTGCCCTGCCGGTCGATGACGAAGACGTGGCCGCGGCCCTCGCCGGCGCTGCGGTCGTAGCCGTCCACGGGCGACGGGTAGCGCACGCTCGGTTCGATGATCTCGACGCTGCTGAGGAAGATCTTGTCTCCCACCAGCGACATGCCCTGCGTGTGGAAGGTCGGGAAGTCCAGTTTGAGCTTCTGGACCTGGTTCCACTGGGTGTTGCGGTCAACCTTGGTGAAGGCTTCCGCTTCTGCCGTGAGGCCATTCGGTGTTTGGCCGTTGGTGGCAACAGCGGAGGTTCCGGCTGTCAGGGCGGCGGCGGCGACGGCTGCGATGGCCAGGACGCGCTTCATCTTCATGTCTGCTCCAGGTGCGTGATGGGGATGCCCGGTGGCCGGGCGCGTTCAAACGTAGGCGCCCGGGATGGCAGGACAGACAACGGCAGGTGTCAAGAGGATTAAGAGTTAGAGAGCTACAGCGCGCCCGACAGCCGAACGGCAGAGGTCGTTCAGGTAATCGGACAATGTTATAGGCGCCTGCCCGGGGCCGACAATCAGCAGGTCCCCGTGCCGTGTCAGAACCATTGCGTCGCCACGGGGTTCTTCTCCCATTTTGACGGCGAGGATGAGCTCTTCGTAGCGGTCGGCCAGGCTCGGGCAGCTAATGGGCGTCAGTCGGTGTGCGCCGCGGATGACCTGCACCGTGTGGTTGCGGACCATGCGGCCGGAGCCGTCCACCACCACCTCAGCCACCGCCGTGTCGGAAGCGGCACCGGTTGAGGCGTGATCTTGCTCCAGTCTGCCCAGAATGTAGGCGGGAGCCCAGTGCCGTCCATTCGAATCGTGGACCGGTACGGGCGTCCTTCCGGCGACGCGGAGTGTGGCCACGACAGTACCCACGAGCTCGGCCAAACGGGGTTCGAACCGCATTCGCAACTCCGGGCCGGATGCTGGCAGCAAGTCGGCCAGGGACGGGGCTGCGGCGGTGTTTCGATGGAATGCGCGGCCGAGGAAGCCTGTGGAATCAGCCATGCCGGTCTCCTGTCCGAGGCCCCGCTACTTGAGCCTTCACAACAGGATGAGGCGTAGGCCTGCCAGCTGTAAAGCCTCAGCGGCCACGAATATAGGAGGGCGGCAGCCATAGACCCATGGAGGTTAGATGCCTGCTGCCAGGGACGGTCGCCTTCATTTCGAATCCAACTCCGAATGGATGGCCTCGACATCGTCCCAGGTAAGCTCTTTCCCTGCCTCCCAGCGCCGATAGAGACTGGGGCACGGGTTCGTGCCGATGCAGGTCCTGTAATGTCCGAAGCTCAATGACGACGACCGGAGACAAAGTGTGGCCCGGCCCTATGGGGTGGACGGGCGTTAACCAGCGAAAAACCCCGGAAACCCCTAGATTTAGGGGCTGTCCGGGGTTTATCCCGAGCTTCCTATCAGAATCGAACTGATGACCTTTTCATTACGAGTGAAACGCTCTACCGACTGAGCTAAGGAAGCACCGCATGAACCTCCGGCGGAACCGGGCGCCTCATGCAAGAGTCAACTGTAATAGAGTCCCCGCGCCCGGGTCAAAATGGGCGCCCGGGTACAGTCGGAGGCCTTCAGCACACCGTGTTGTCCGTGGGAATCTTTCCGCTGACAAGGTAGGCGTCAACCGCATCCTCGATGCAGCCGTTGGACCGGCCGTAGGCGGTGTGGCCTTCGCCTTTCCAGGTCATAAGTGCCGCATTGCCCAACTGCTTGCGCAGCGATGACGCCCATTCCACCGGCGTGGCAGGGTCACCGGTGGTGCCGATCACCACGATGGTGGACCCGCCGTCGTATTCCACCGGGGCGGGGGTGCGCACGTTCGGGTACGGCCAGTCGACGCAGTTGGTGCCGCCATAGGCAAAGAAATACCCGAAGGTGGGGGAGTCCTGCATCAGGCGCTGCTGTTCGGCGCGCATCCCGGCAGTGTCGGACACCATGGGGTAATCAAGGCAGTTGATGGCGTTGAACGCAAAGGTCGAATTGGATGTGTACGTTCCGTCGGATGAGCGGTCTGCGCCGAGGTCCGCGAGCCGCAGCATAAGGCTTACGTCCCCGGTCATTGCCGCTTCCAACGCCTGCGTCAGGGCGGGCCAGCTCTGGTCGTTGTACAGCGGCGTGATGAGGCCGCTGACGAACGTGGTGGCATTGACTACACGGCCGTCCTTTGCCGTGCGCGGAGTCTGCTGGACGGCGGCAATCAGGTCGCGGATCTGCTGGACGCCCGCCTCCACATCCCCGCTCAGCGGGCATCCGTCCTGGCCTTGGCAGCTGGCTACATATGCCCGAATGGCCCTTTCGAACGCGCGGGCCTGGCCGCTGGTCAGTTCCTCATTGCTGATGGACGGATCCAGGGCACCGTCGAGGACCATCCGGCCAACATTGTCAGGGAAGAGCGAAGCGTACGTGGACCCCAGGAAGGTGCCGTAGGAGTAGCCGAGGTAGTTGAGCTTCGCATCATTGACCACGGCCCGGAGGACGTCCAGGTCCTTCGCGGAGCTGATGGTGTCGATGTGACCCAGCACCGGGCCGGTTTGCTCCCCGCACTGGGTGGCGATCGCTTTGTTGTCCGCCAGGGCGGCAGCCAGGCCGGCATCCGTTTCGAGGTCGTAGATCTTCGCCCTGGCTGCGTCCCGTTCCGCGTCCGTCATGCAGGTCACGGGGGCGGACCGCTTCACGCCCCGCGGGTCGAAGCCCACGACGTCGAACGAATCGCGAACAGCCTGGGAGAAATGGGTTCCAGCGGCATCCTTGACGAAGTCGTAGCCGGAGGCGCCGGGACCGCCCGGATTGACCAGCAGGCTGCCCGTCTTTTTCCCCGTGCTCGAAGCCCTCAGCGCTGCGAGCTGGATTGTACCGCCGTCGGGATTGCCGTAGTCCATGGGCACAGTCACCTTGGCGCACTGGAACTCACCCTCGCACGGTTCCCAAACGACCTCCTGGGAATAGAACTTCTCCAGCCCGGCGGGAGCAGAGGCAACGATCGACGGGTCGGCCTTGGCGGTGGCAGCCTCCTCGCTGCGGCCGCCGCCGGTGAGGAGGCTGCAGGACGCCAGAACCATGGCAAGGACCATGGCCCCAAGGGCGCGGACGCCAAGCGCCACGGGTCGCGGCCGTGCGGGCAGGGGGCGGGCAGTCATCGGTCTCCTTGAAGGACTAGATCAGGCTGGCTGCCATGGACTCAATGGTCAACAGCGGTGCAACGTTGGTGGTGGTGATGCGTTCGCGGGCTTTGTTGATGGCATCCATCCGGGCAAGAGTGGATTCCGGCGTGGAGCGGGTGGCGAAATCCTCCAATTCGCTCCTCAGCTCAACGTTCACCAGCTCCACAGCATTCCCGAGCTGGATAATCAGCACATCCCGGTAAAAGGAGAGGAGATCCGTCAGCGTCCGGTCAAGGGAATCCGTGATGGACCGCTTGGCCCGGCGCTTCTGGTCTTCCTCCAGCTGCTTGACCTGGCTGCGCATGGCAGGCGGGAGCGTCCCCGACTCGGGTGCGCCCAGTGTTGCCAGCAAGGCGGCCTTCTCGGCAGCATCCCGTTCTTCGTTGGAGCTGGTGGCCTCCGCGGTGGCGATCTTGACTAGTTTGTCCGCCATCATCACGGCAGCCGTAACGCCGCGCAAGCCAAGCGGAAACCGCACGGTTTCCAGCCGGCGTTCCCTGGCCGCAGGATCACGGGCAAGGCGGCGGGCGATGCCCACGTGGCTTTGAGCTGCCCGCGCGGCGCGCTCCGCGAGGGCCGGATCCACGCCGTCGCGCTTGACCAGCAGGGCGGCGACGTCCGCAGCCGGCGGCAACCGCAACGCCACGCTGCGGCAGCGCGACCGGATAGTCACCAGGACGTCGGCCGGGGACGGTGCGCACAGCATCCACACAGTCCGGGGAGTTGGCTCCTCGATGGCCTTGAGCAGGACGTTCGTGGTGCGCTCGGCCATGCGGTCGGCGTCCTCCACCACGATGATCCGCCAGCGGCCCGCGGAGGGCCGGTTCCCGGCAGTGGCCACCAGTTCACGGGCTTCGTCAATGGTGATGGTGACCTTCTCGGTGCGGACGAAAGTGACGTCCGAATGGGTCTCGCCCAGGATGGTCAGGCACGCGGGGCAGCGCCCGCAGCCGCGCAGGCTGACGTCCTCCTGGTCGCAGTTCAGTGCTGCGGCAAAGGCCTTGGCCGCATTGGAACGCCCGGAACCCGGCGGGCCGGTGAAAAGCCAGGCATGCGTCAGTCCCTCGCCGCTGGAGGCCTGCCGCAGCTGTTCGACGACGGCGGGCTGGCCCTGAAGGTCGTCCCACACCGTCACGGGGCGCCCCCGGCCGCCGTGGCCCGGGCCTGCGATGCGCCCGCCGGTGTTTCGTCCTGTTCGGCCAGGAGGGTATCCACCCGCTCCAGGATCCGGGCGGACAGCCCGCTGACGGATTCGTGGGCAGGCAGCACGAGGTAGGACTCCGGACGCCGGTGCGCCAGTTCCAGGAAGGCCTCCCGGATCCGGAGGTGGAACTCGTCAGCTTCGGACTCCAGGCGGTCCTCCGCCGTCTCGCCGGCCGTGCGGCGGCGGCGGCCTATCGCTGGGTCAACGTCCAGCAGGACAGTGAGGTGGGGCTGCAGGCCCGAAGTGGCCCACTCGTTGAGGGACCGCACGGCGTCCTCGCCCAAGGCGCGTCCTGCACCCTGGTATGCCACCGACGAGTCGATGTACCGGTCCGTCAGGACTATTTCGCCGCGTTCAAGCGAAGGCCGGATCACCTGGCTGGCGTGCGCTGCCCGGGAAGCGGCAAAAATCAGGGCCTCGGTGTGCGCATCAATTTCCCCGTGACCGTGGTCCAGCACAAGGGAGCGCAGTTTCTCGCCGATGGGGGTCCCGCCCGGCTCGCGGGTCAGCAGGACAGTCAGGCCACGCGATTCGAGGACTTCTGCAAGGCGTGCAGCCTGCGTGGACTTACCCGCGCCGTCGCCGCCCTCGAACGCGATGAAAAGACCGGCCCTCTGTTTGCTCACCACCCAAGCCTACCGACCCCCGCCGGCAATTCCCGATTCAGCTGTGGATTCCCGCGGGCGCCATCGGGCGGGTAACGGCTTTCCGGGCCGTCCCCGGCGGACAGTACGCTGTCACCATGAGTCTTTCTGAACAGCAGGCGGCTGCCCTGTCAGCCGAGACGGTTGTGGTTGCGGCGGGGCGTCCCCCGCGGGAACGCGACCAGCCGGTGAATCACCCAGTGGTCCTTTCCTCCACATACTTCGGTACCGGGGCACTCGGCGACGGCGACCGCGGCTACGGCCGGTATTCCAATCCCACCTGGGACCCCTTCGAAGAGGCGCTCGGCCAGCTGGAGGGCTCAGAACTGCCGGGCCTCCTCTACGCGTCAGGACTCGCGGCGGTCAGTTCGGCACTCTCCCTGATCCCTGCCGGGGGAGTGCTGGTCATGCCCACGCACAGCTACTCCGGGTCGCTGGTCATGGCCGCTGAGCTCGCCCAGAAGGGCTTCATCGAGCTCCGGACCGTAGACATTGCGGACACCGGCGCGGTCCGGGAGGCCCTCGCACCCCGCAGCCCCGCTGCGGGGCCGCAGGCCCGGCCGGCGGCGATGCTGTGGCTCGAAAGCCCTACCAACCCCATGCTCGGCATCGCGGATGTCTCCGCCCTCACCGACGCCGCCCACGCCGTCGGGGCCATCGTCGTCACGGACAATACTTTCTCCACACCCCTGGTGCAGCAGCCCCTGCTGCTCGGATCCGACGTCGTCCTGCACTCGGTGACCAAGTACCTTGCGGGCCATTCCGACGTCGTCCTTGGCGCCCTGGCCACCTCCAACCCGGACATTCGGTCCGCGCTGCTCCATCACCGGACTATCCACGGTGCGATTGCGGGGCCCTTCGAAGCATGGCTGGCGCTGCGCGGCCTGAGGACGCTGGCGCTGCGGATAGAACGGTCCCAGGCTTCTGCAATGGTCCTGGCCGAGCGGCTTGGCGACCACCCTGCGGTGGAATCCGTCCGGTTCCCGGGCCTGTCCGCGGATCCCGGCCATGAACGCGCCAAGGCGCAGATGAAGGGCTTCGGATCCATCATCTGTATCCAAGTACGTCCGGCGGCGGGCCTGAGCGGCGCTGACGCCGCCGACAAACTGGTTGCCGCAGTCCAGCTGTGGCTGCCCGCCACATCGCTGGGCGGTGTGGAGTCACTCATTGAACGGCGACGGCGGCACACCGCTGAGCCGGCCAGCGTCCCGGAGAACCTGGTGCGGCTCAGTGTGGGAATTGAGAACGTGGAGGATCTCTGGGCTGATGTGAAGCAGGCGCTGGACTCGCTGGACGGCTAGGCTTGGGCTTGTGGACGTTGAACTCGTTATCATCCAGCCTGTTGAGAAGGCCCTGTTCTTTATCCTTGCCCTGGTTGCGCTGGGGCTGGAGCTCTGGGCGGTGGCGGACTGTGCCCGGCACCGTGCAAACGCGTTCGAGGCCACGGGCAAGCGGACCAAGGCTTTCTGGCTGGCACTGACCGGCGGCGCGGCCCTGATCGGCGCCCTCTCGTTGTATAGCGGTGGTGGCGGTGCATTCTTCGGAACCTTTGGGCTGTTCGGGCTCGCCGCCGTCGTTGCTGCCTCGGTTTACCTGGCGGACGTACGGCCGGCCGTTAAGGACGCGGGCAGGGGCGGCAGCCGCAACACGGGGCCCTACGGCCCCTGGTGAATTAGCCGGGGTGAATCAGCCGGCGCCTCCGCCGGCCAGGGGTGCCACGGCATCCCAGTCCACGGTGAGCTCCCCGAGCCGCCACCGCGAAGGCCCGTCCTGGACTGGCCAGCCCGTGTCCCGCAGGCTCCTGCACATGCCTTGCCAGCGCTGCCTGTTCCCGAAGGACGCCAGCGGCGCGCACTCAAGCCAGGCCCGGTCCATGGCCTGCAAGAGCGCGTGCACCGGTTCGCCCGGGACATTGCGGTGAATCAGTGCCTTGGGCAGCCTTTCGGCAACGTCCGAGGGAAGGACGAAGCTGCCGAACCTGACGGAGATGCTCAGGAACAGCGGCCGCTCCGCATCCAGTGCCACCCACGTCACCCGCCGCCCGATCTCGTCGCAGGTGCCATCGATGAAAAGGCCGCCGGGAGCCAGCCGGTCCTGCACCAGTCGCCAGATTCCGGCCACGTCCGCTTCCTCGTACTGCCGCAGGACGTTGAACGCGCGCACCAGGACCGGCTGGCCAGGCACGGGCAGTTCGAAGCCGCCCACACGGAAGCTGAGCCCGGGCCGCTCCAGGGGAATAGCCGCGCGGACGCGCTCCGGTTCGATTTCGATTCCAAAGACCCGGACATCCCGGCGGACGGCAGAAAGCCGTTCATAAAGCTCGACGGCGGTGGCCGGCGCAGCGCCGTAGCCCAGGTCCACCACCAGCGGATCCGCGGCGTTCCGGAGCCGCCAGGCCTGCGGTCCCGTCAGCCAACGGTCCACCCGGCGCATCCGGTTGGGGTTGGTGGTGCCGCGGGTGACGTTGCCAACCGGCCTGCCCGGCCTGCCGGTATTCCTGCCCAAAATTTGCGGGGCGGTTACCCGTTCAGCCTTTTGCACCACCGCCCAACCTTATCCCTGCAGCACTAGGTCCTGCACCAATAGGTGACGCCTAACCGGGCATCGCTTGTAACGCTGGGCGGGCGGCAACACTGCTCGGCTAGGATGAAAATCATGACTTACAAGCTGATTCTGCTGCGCCACGGCCACAGCGAATGGAACGCAAAGAACCTGTTCACCGGCTGGGTGGACGTTGACCTGAACGACCAGGGCCGCGAGGAGGCAGCACGAGGAGGGGAGTTGCTGGTTGAGAATAATGTTCTCCCGGACATCCTCTACACCTCGCTGTTGAAGCGTGCCATCAACACCGCGAACATCGCCCTGGACAAGGCCGACCGCGGCTGGATCCCGGTGAAGCGCGACTGGCGGCTGAACGAACGCCACTACGGTGCGCTGCAGGGCAAGGACAAGGCGCAGACCCTTGCCGAGTACGGCGAGGAACAGTTCATGGAGTGGCGCCGCTCCTACGACACCCCGCCGCCGCCCCTGGACGACAACTCCGAGTTCTCCCAGGCGCACGATCCCCGCTATGCAGACCTCGGAGACGCCCTTCCCCGCACCGAGTGCCTGAAGGATGTCCTGGTCCGCCTCCTGCCGTACTGGGAATCGGACATCAAGGAGGACCTCAAAGCCGGCAAGACCGTCCTGGTCACGGCCCACGGAAACTCGCTGCGCGCACTGGTCAAGCACCTGGACGGCATCAGCGACGAAGCCATCGCCGGCCTGAACATTCCCACGGGCATCCCGTTGGTGTACGACCTCGACGAAAACTTCCAGCCGATCAAGCCCGGCGGAACCTACCTCGACCCGGAAGCCGCGGAACAGGCCATCTTGGCAGTCGCCAACCAGGGCAAGAAGTAAGCAGTACATAGACGGCGGGCCGGTCACTTCACGTGACCGGCCCGCCGTCGTTATTCCGCAGCGCTTCAGCTGTGTTCGGTCCCTGTAGGCTGCCAGGCGCCGGTCACCAGGTAGGTGACCTTCTGGGCGACCGAGACTCCGTGGTCCGCGAAGCGTTCAAAGTACCGGCTCGCGAGTGCGACGTCCACCGTGGTTGCCGGCGACTCGGACCACTCGGGTGCTGCGATGGCCTTGAACACACTGAGGTGGAGGTCGTTGATGGCCGTGTTCGCCTTCAGGATGTCCCGGGCCACTTCAAGGTCACGGGTTTCCAGCAGGACCGTCAACTTGTTCGCAATTTCCTTGTCCAGCTCAGCCATTTGCTTGAACGTGCCGGTCATGGATTCGGGGATGACGGTAGAGGGGAAGCGCAGGCGTGCCAGCTGGGCGATGTGCCGGGCAAGGTCGCCCATGCGCTCAAGGGAAGCGCTCATCCGCAGCGATCCCACGATCATCCGGAGATCGCTGGCTACCGGCCCCTGCAGGGCCAGGATGTCGATTGCCCTTTCATCCAGGCTGTTCTGCAGGAAATCGATGCGGGCATCCGCAGCGATGACGTCCTGCGCAAGGTCTACGTCCGCCACCTCGAAGGAGGTGGTGGCTTTGTCCATGGCCTCGCTGACCAGCCGGGAGATCTCCACCAGCTGGTCACCAACCTGGGTCAGCTCTTCCTGAAAAACCTTACGCACGTAGGCGTCCTTTCCTTGTAACTCCCGCCGGCCCGGTCCGGGCAGCAGGAATCGCGTCGCCGTTCGGCACTCCAACTACCCACAATCCCAAAGTCCGGTAAACGGTTAAGCCCTTGCAGGTGAACGTTAGTTGAACCGTCCGCCCAAGGGGCCGGGACGCGCCGTTTGGCCTTCATATACAGCATAAGGTGGACCTGTGGATCCTATGCTTATCGGCCTGGTGGCCGGCCTTATCGGCCTGGCGCTCGGTACGTTCGGCGTGCTCGCTTTCCGGGTCAGTGAGAAACAGCGGCAATTGCTGGACGTTGACGCCGGCGAGCTCGCGCTGCCGGCGGGCGCTGCGGAGGTGCTTGCCGTCGTCGGACGCGCCTTTGTGGTGGTGGACGCGGTGGACGGTGTGGTCCGTGCCAACCCGGCCGCCTATGCCTACGGCCTGGTCCGCGGCCACACGGTGGTCCATAAGGAACTGCTGGACATGACCGCCGGGGTCCGCCGCGATGGCGTCATCCTCGAAAGGAAGCTGGAACTTCCCCGCGGTCCCCTCGGCCAGGGAACCATCATTGTCCAGGTCCGGGCGGCGATGCTCGGGGAGGAATACATCCTGCTGCTTGCGGACGACCGCACCGAGATCACCAGGACAGAAGAGATCCGGAACGATTTCGTAGCCAACGTTTCCCACGAGCTGAAGACGCCGGTGGGCGCCATCTCACTGCTGGCCGAAGCCCTGGAGTCCTCGGCGGACGACGAACTGGCCGTCCGGCGCTTCGCCAAGCGAATGCACAAGGAATCCGGCCGGCTCGCCGCATTGGTCCAGGACATCATCGAACTTTCCCGACTGCAGGGAGCAAGCGTCACCCAGCAGGGCCGCCCGGTTGACGTCAATGCCGTGATCGCCGAGGCAGTGGACCGGTCCCAGCTTCCCGCGGAGAGCAAGAACATCCGCATTGTGGTGGGTGGCCGGACCGAGGCGAAGGTCTTCGGGGACCAGGACCTGCTGGTGACCGCGCTGCGCAACCTGATCGACAACGCCATTAGGTACTCCCCGGAGAACACACGGGTGGGAATCGGCGTACGCAGTCGGGAAGGGCTTGTTTCCATTTCCGTTACGGACCAGGGGGAGGGCCTCAGCCCCGAGGACCAGGAACGCGTCTTTGAACGCTTCTACCGGGTGGATTCAGCCCGCTCCCGCCACACCGGGGGGACAGGCCTTGGCTTGAGCATCGTCAAACACGTTGCGTCCAACCACGGCGGGGAAGTGACCCTCTGGTCCCAGCCAGGGCAGGGCTCCACCTTCACCCTCCGGCTTCCCGAGATGGAGGGACAGGAAGGCGGGGAAGAAACACCTGCTACCGCCACCACCGCCGCCGGTCCCGCGCGGGCGGGAACCGCAGGGTCCGAAAAGCCAACTGTTACCCAAGTACCCGGCGCCACCGGCGCCACCGAACGAGGAGCAAAAGCTTGAGCAGGATTTTGATTGTTGAGGATGAGGAGTCGTTCAGCGATCCGCTGTCCTATTTGCTGGGCAAGGAAGGTTTTGAGGTCGAAGTCGTGGACAACGGCCTGGACGCCATCACCGAGTTCGACCGGAACGGGGCGGACCTGGTGCTGCTGGATTTGCAGCTTCCCGGGCTGTCCGGCACCGAAGTGTGCCGCCAGCTCCGCCAGCGGTCCAGTGTCCCGGTGATCATGCTGACGGCCAAGGACGCGGAAATCGACAAGGTGGTGGGCCTGGAACTCGGCGCGGACGACTACGTCACCAAGCCCTACTCCTCCCGCGAACTGGTGGCCAGGGTCAGGGCAGTGCTGCGGCGCCAGGGCGAGCCGGAGGAACTCATTTCTTCCACAGTGCAGGCCGGCCCTGTCCGGATGGACATTGAACGGCATGTGGTCAGCGTGGGCGGCGAGCAGGTGCTGCTGCCGCTGAAGGAGTTCGAGCTCCTCGAAATGCTCCTGCGCAATTCAGGCCGGGTGCTGACCCGCGGCCAGCTCATCGATCGGGTCTGGGGCTCTGACTACGTCGGCGACACCAAGACCCTCGACGTCCACGTGAAGCGGCTGCGCGGAAAGATTGAGCCCGATCCGTCGGCGCCGCGGTTCCTGGTCACCGTGCGGGGGCTTGGCTACAAGTTCGAGCCCTAGAAAGGGCCACCGGCGAAGGGGATGGAAAAGGAGGGGCCGCAAGGGCCCCTCCTTTTCCCTGTCCTGTCGGGCAGTGGACTCAGCCCGGAGCGTTAGTGGCCGGTCCCGCCTGCGCTTTTCGAAGCCGACGGCGACGGCGTGGCCGACGTGCTCGGCGAGGGCGTGCTGCCGGCCGGCAGGTACTCCTTGTACTCCGGCAGCGTGGCATCCAAGACGGGGACCTTCACCGTGTTGCTCACGTTGGTGCCGTCTTCGGTGATCTTGACGTCCACGAGGGAGCCCGGGATTCCTCCGGTGGTGCTGAGGATGGCTTCATCCGAGCTTTCGTTGAGCAGCGTGTAGGAGTTCGCCTTGACCGGAACCTCGGTCTGCGAGCCCTTTGCGCCGTTGACGGTGAGCGTCACGTCCTGGGAAGAAGAGTTGTAGACGGCGCCGATCAGGCGGCCGGGCTGGTCCTCGCCGGAGGAAATGATCAGGATGTTACGCAGCTGGATCGGGCCGAGGTCGGCGACGATGCCGTCCGAGGCAGCGTACTGTTCGCTGGTCTGCTGGGGCGTGATGTAACCGCAGCCGGCGGTCAGCAGGCCCACGCCGAGGGCGGCTGCCGTCAGTGCCAGTTTGCCGCGCTGGGCCCGGGTCATCGCAGTGAAACGCACGTCGCGTACTCCTCAAAGAGTCTTGAAACATTAATCACGCATAGCCTATCCGCAAAGCAGGCCAAACGAGGATTCGAAGCTGTCACATCGGCCTTCCCCGGGACGCGGCACATGCACTATTATCCGCGTTCGTCAAGGGGGTGAAGGGGTCCGATTTGGCCCGTTTTCCGCGTATTCCTGCGGTTCGGCGCCCTCTTCCGGGCCGGTCATATGCCTGAATCGTGATAAACTGGTCAGCGGGAAAGGGGAAATGTCCACATGGTATTTGAGGTCGGCGAGACAGTAGTTTACCCTCACCACGGTGCTGCGAAGATTGAAGAAATCAAGATGCGCACCATCAAGGGCGAAGAGAAAATGTATCTCAAGCTCAAGGTGGCTCAGGGTGATCTGACCATTGAAGTTCCAGCAGAGAACGTTGACCTTGTTGGGGTACGGGACGTAGTGGGCAAGGAAGGCTTGGAGCACGTGTTTGATGTGCTTCGCGCCGAGTTCACCGAAGAACCCACCAACTGGTCGCGCAGGTACAAGGCAAATCTGGAGAAGCTTGCTTCCGGTGACGTCATCAAGGTTGCAGAGGTCGTCCGCGACCTGTGGCGCCGCGATCACGACCGGGGCCTTTCCGCAGGCGAGAAGCGAATGCTGGCCAAGGCCCGGCAGATTCTGATTTCAGAACTGGCGCTGGCTGAAAAGACCGACGAGGAGAAGGCTGCAAGCGTTCTCGACGAGGTCCTGGCTTCCTAAGAATTGAACCCCGGGGGCACCCAAGTGCCGCCGGGGCTTCTTTTTGCCCAAAAGCAGGCCGCGGGCATTCCTCCCGAGGTGTTCAGGCGCCGGCCCTGCAGGGGACGTAGGCTAGTCCGCATGAGCGAAACACCCACCCGCCTGGTCACCGCGGTGATCCTGGTGGCAGCAGGTACAGGGCAAAGGCTGGGTTACGGCATGCCCAAGGCGGCGGTCCCCCTGGGCGGCGAGCCAATCTTGATGCATGCCCTGCGCGGCATCGTCGCATCCGGAGCAGGCAGCCAGGTGTGCGTCGCGCTGCCCCCCGGAGACGACGCCCTCCGCAGCCTGTGCGAGGACTTCCGGCGGGAACTGGCCGACGGAGGCCCGCTACTTTCCATTGTCGACGGCGGCAGCACCCGCGCGGATTCCGTCCGGGCCGGCATGGCAGCCCTGATGGACGGCATAGAAGCGGTGCTGGTGCACGACGCCGCGCGCGCCCTCACCCCCGAGTCCGTCTTCCACCGCGTGGCGGACGCCTTGGCTGCCGGCGCCGTGGCAGTTATTCCTGCCGTAGCGGTAGTGGACACCGTCAAGACGGTAGCTGCCACCACCGGCCCGGACACCGAGCTGGCACCGGAGGTTGTCACCGGGACCGCTCCCCGCGAGGGACTCCGTGCGGTGCAGACGCCGCAGGGCTTCCACCTGGGCACGCTGCTGAAGGCGCACGAAGCCGCGCGGGGCCTGGGCCGGGAAGAGTCCGGCGCCGTCACCGATGACGCAATGCTGGTGGAAATGCTCGGCATCCCCGTCCACGTGGTCCGGGGGTCCACCCAGTCCCTGAAAATAACCACTCCATTGGACCTGATCCTCGCTGAGGGCCTCCTCGAGGGGCCGCTGGGCGCGCGCTGGGTGGAAGGCTAGGAATGGGATCTGCGGACATGGTTATCCCCCGCACCGGAATCGGGCTGGACGTTCACGCCTACGCCACTGAGGACCAGCCCCGCCCGCTGTGGCTGGGCGGACTCCTGTGGCCGGGCGAACGGGGCCTGGCCGGGCACTCCGACGGCGATCCGGTGGCCCATGCCGCCGCCGATGCGCTGTTTTCCGCCGCCGGGGTAGGAGATTTGGGCACGCATTTCGGTACGGACCGGCCGGAGTTTGCCGGCGCCTCCGGCGTCGCGCTGCTGGCCGAGGCTGCGCGGATTGTCCGGGCCGCCGGATTTGAGATCGGCAACGTGGCTGTCCAGTTCGTCGCCAACCGGCCCAAGTTCGGCCCGCGGCGGGAGGAATCCCAACAGGTCCTCAGTGACGCCGCGGACGCGCCCGTCAGCGTCACCGCCACCACCAGCGACCACCTCGGGTTCACCGGCCGCGGTGAAGGCATCGCCGCGGTGGCCACTGCACTTGTCTACCCGAGGCCGCACCTTCCCATCAGCTAATCTGGAGCGGTGACCCTGCGCTTCTATGACACTGCCTCCGCCGAAGTCCGGAACTTCGTCCCCATCGTCGAGGGCAAAGCCAGCCTCTACTACTGCGGGGCCACCGTGCAGGGCATGCCCCACGTAGGCCACATCCGCTCGGCCATTGCCTTTGACCAGCTCACCCGCTGGTTGGTTCACCGCGGGCTCCGGGTCACGGTGGTCCGAAACGTCACGGACATCGACGACAAAATCCTGGCCAAGTCCGAGGCCTCCTTCGCGCCGGGCTTCACCCCGGAACCTGGCGAAGTGGCCGAGGAAGAGTGGTGGGCACTCGCTTACCGCTATGAGCAGGAATTCCTCAAGGCTTACGACACGCTTGGCGTTTCCCGGCCAACGTACGAGCCCCGCGCCACCGGACACATCCCGGAGATGCACGCCCTCATCCAGCAGCTGATCGACCGCGGCCACGCCTATCCCGCCCTGGACGACTCCGGCGATGTCTACTTCGACGTGCGTTCCTGGAGCAAGTACGGCGCACTGACCCGGCAGAACATCGACGACATGCAGGCAGCCCCGGACGTCGAACCTCAATTCAGCAACAGGAAGAAGGACCCGCGCGACTTCGCCCTGTGGAAGGGGTCCAAAGAAGGAGAGCCGACGACGGCGAGCTGGGCTTCCCCCTGGGGTGCCGGCCGCCCGGGCTGGCACCTGGAATGCTCCGCCATGGTCACCAAGTACCTCGGCGCCGAGTTCGATATCCATGGCGGCGGCCTTGACCTCCGGTTCCCGCACCACGAAAACGAGCTGGCCCAGTCGCAGGCGGCGGGCCACCCGTTCGCCAACTTCTGGATGCACAACGGCATGGTGACCTACGAGGGCGAAAAAATGTCCAAGTCCATCGGCAACACCGTCAGCCCTGCCGAGATGCTGCAACTGGCATCCCCCCGCGTGGTCCGCTACTACCTTGGCCAGGCCCACTACCGCTCAGTGCTGGACTACCGGCCCACGTCCCTCCAGGAGGCCGCGGCCGCCGTCGAACGCATTGATGGTTTTATTGCCAAGGCGACCGCCCGGTTCGGTACCGGCTCCGGCTCAGTTGCCGGCCCCGACGGCTCCTCCGCCGATACCTTGCGCACGTTCGCCGAGGCCATGGACGACGACCTGAACGTCCCGCGTGCGCTGGCCGCCCTGCACGAGACGGTCCGGGCCGGCAACACCGCCCTTGCCGAAGGCGATGACCCCGCCGCCCGTCTCGCGTTAGACACGGTGTCAGTCATGACCGACGTCCTGGGGCTGAATGCCGTGGCAGGTACCGATGCCGGCAACGCCAAGGACAAGGCCGCCCTGGACGTCCTGGTGCAGGCCCAGCTGGAAGCCCGTGCCGCGGCAAGGGCGGAGAAGAACTGGGCGGCATCAGATGCCATCCGGGACACCCTCACCGCTGCCGGCATCCTGGTGGAGGACGGCCCGGACGGCGCAACCTGGAGCCTGAAGCGGGACTGACCGGCGCGTTTCCAGGACAAGCGGGTCCATCCTTGGCAGCCGATTTTTCTTCGGTCAGTAGACTGGTAGGCAGACTCAGTCAGCACAATCAAGGGTGGAACACAATGGCCAACAATGGTCGCCGATCGGTTAAAGCGAAGAAGGGCCCAACCATCGGGACCGGTGGCCATGGCCGCAAGGCCCTGGAAGGCAAAGGCCCCACGCCCAAGGCAGAGGACCGCCCTTACCACAAGGCGCACAAGGCCAAACAGCTCTCTGAGCGGTCTGCGGCCAAGCGCAACCCGGGCGCCCGCAGCGCCGGTGCGGCCAAGTCCGGCCCCAAGGGCCGTGCCACCGAGGAAGTCGTCACCGGGCGCAACTCGGTTGTAGAGGCGCTCCGCGCCGGCATTCCCGCCAAGGCCCTGCACGTGGCCATCCGCATCGAAATGGACGACCGTGTCAAGGAATCCCTGAAGCTCGCCGCCGAGCGGGGCATTCCGCTGCTCGAAACCGGAAAGCCCGAACTGGACCGGATGACCGACGACGCCATCCACCAGGGCCTGGTGCTGCAGATCCCGCCGTACGACTACCAGGACGCCTACGAACTGGCCGAAGATACGGTGGCGAAGTGGAAGAAGGGCCACGTCGCCAACGCCCCGCTCTTCGTTGCCTTGGATGGCATTACCGATCCCCGTAACCTTGGCGCCATCATCCGCTCGGTTTCCGCTTTCAGCGGCCACGGCGTCATTGTCCCGGAACGCCGCTCGGTCGGCGTCACCGCCTCAGCCTGGAAGACCAGCGCCGGCGCCGCTGTCCGCGTGCCGGTGGCACGGGCCTCAAACCTTAACAACGCCCTGAAGCAGTTCAAATCCATGGGGATCTTCGTCCTGGGCCTGGACGGCGACGGCGACGTCTCCCTGCCGGACCTGACCCTGGCGACCGAACCGGTGTGCATCGTGGTGGGTTCGGAAGGAAAGGGACTCAGCCGCCTGGTCCGCGAGAACTGCGACCAGATCGTCTCCATTCCCATCGATTCCGCCATGGAATCCCTCAACGCCTCCATGGCCGTAGGCATCTCCCTGTATGAGGTCTCCCGGCAGCGCGCCGCAAAGTAGGCGCCGGGTTATGGTCATGCCGCTCTTCGACACTGCTTCCACCATGGACGCCTCCACGGCGGTTCCGCTCGGTGTCAGTGTTCCGCGCGCCGGCTCGGACGGGACGGGCAGCAACCATGCAGGACGGGCCAACGTGGCCTGCTATGCGCCTGGCGTATCCAGCCTGGAGGTCGTCTACGCCGCCCCGGGCGGGGAGTGGCGGACCCAGGCACTGCCCAACGTCACCCATGGCGTCCACCACGGCATCGTCGAGGACCTGCCGTATGGATCCCGTTATGGTTTCCGGCCCGCATCCGGCGAGCAGTCCCTGCCCTTCGCAGCGCCCACCAGCGAAATTGAGGGCGACGCCGGCCAGCCGCTGCTGCTTGATCCCTACGGCCGCGCCGTGGACCAGCAGGACGGCTTCCTTGCCAGCGTGCGCATGGCAGGCGCCTACGACTGGGGAACCGACCAGCGGCTGCGGCTGCCGTGGCGCAACACGATCATCTATGAGGCCCACGTCCGGGGACAAAGCATGCTCCACCCCGACGTCCCCGAAGAACTCCGGGGAACCTACGCAGGCATGGCCCACCCCGCCATTATCGAGCACCTCACAAGCCTGGGCGTCAGCTCGGTGCAGCTGCTGCCGGTGCACTTCCACTTGGACGAGCCACACCTGCAGGACCTGGGACTAACCAATTACTGGGGCTACAACACGGCGGCCTTCTTCGCCCTGCATCCGGGCTATGCAACGCGCGCCGCCCAGAAGGCCGGGCCGCAGGCTGTCCAGGACGAGTTCAAGTCAATGGTCAAGCACCTCCATGCCGCCGGGCTGGAAGTCATTTTGGACGTCGTCTACAACCACACGGCCGAGGGCGGCCCCGACGGGCAGACCCTGAGCTTCCGCGGGTTGGGCGAGCAGGCGTACTACCGCACCGACGGGCACGGGAGATACGTGGACACCACGGGCTGCGGAAACAGCCTGAACTTCGGCGAGCCCCGCGTGGTCCAGATGGTCCTCGACTCCCTCCGGTACTGGGTGGATGAGTTCCACATTGACGGCTTCCGCTTCGACCTCGCAGTGACCCTCTGCCGGAACGCGGCCAACGAGTTTGACCCGCGGCACCCGTTCCTGGTTGCGGTCGCCGCCGATCCTGTCCTGTCCGACGTGAAGCTGATTGCCGAACCCTGGGACGTGGGCTACGGCGGCTGGCAGACCGGACGTTTTCCGGTCGGCTGGGTCGACTGGAATGACCATTTCCGGGACGCGCTCCGTTCGTTCTGGCTCACCGACCGCGCCGCCCTGGATGCTGGCGGCCACGGCGGGCCCCTCGCCAAGCTCGCGGACTCGCTGTCCGGTTCCGCCGCCCTCTTCCAGCCTTCCGGACGCTCCCGCCTGGCGTCAGTCAACTTCATCACCTCCCACGACGGTTTTACGCTCAATGACCTGGTCTCCTTTGACCGCAAGCACAACGAGGCCAATGGCGAGGAGAACAGGGACGGGCACGGGGATAACCGAAGCTACAACCACGGCGTGGAAGGTCCTACCGAGGACGGCACGATCCTCGCCAAGCGGGCCCAGTCCCGCCGCAATCTGATGGCGTCCATGCTGGTTTCCCTGGGCGTTCCCATGATCACCGCCGGCGACGAACTTGCCCGGACCCAGCAGGGAAACAACAATGCCTACTGCCAGGACAACTCCCTCGCGTGGCTGGACTGGACCCGTACTCCCGAGTCTCACGAAATGCTCCGCAGCACCAAGCGTTACATCCGCCTGCGCAAGGAGTTCCTCGCGGCCCAGCCCCACGATTTCCCTGTCCTCGACGAGCAGTCCTACCTGTACTGGTTCGACCAGAACGGCCACCCGATGTCCATGGAACGCTGGAACGATCCCCACAACCGCGTGGTGCAGCTCCTCCTGGGCTCGGACAACGGCGGCTTTGCCGGGTTGATGGTGGTCAACGGCAGCGCTTCGGACCTGCAGTTCACGCTGCCGCGCGTCACGGCCGGGGCCACAGCCCTGCGCATGTTCGAGCTCCGGCTGACTACCTCGCCACTGCATGAGGAACGCCAGGGCGGGCAGGTTGCCGCAGGGGAAAAGGACCTCGTGGAGGCCTATTCCATCAGCATCTACCGCAGCTAGGCACGGGGGATTTCCACAATGCGCCACCGTTCCGTCCTGCCCCTGTTGCTGGCGGGCCTGGTGCTGCTCGCTTTCCTGGCCTTCGGCGGCACGGGATTCCTCGGCCAGTTGACGGAAGATACGACGCCGGAGGGCACCTCCAGTGCCGTGCCTGCGCCCAGCGCCGCACCCGGGACCAGCGCCTCTCCTGGACAGGTCAACCCTTCGGGGCTGCCGGAGGTTCGTGAGTCCGCGCTCCCCGCGGAGGGACGCAGGGTTCTCGAACTCATCCGCGCGGGCGGACCGTACCGCTACAGCCAGGACGGCCAGCCCTTCGGTAACTTCGAGCGCATCCTGCCACGGCGGGACAGGGGGTATTACCGCGAGTACACAGTGCCGACTCCCGGGGAATCGGACAGGGGAGCGCGCCGCATCGTGGCCGGCGCTGACGGCGAGAAATACTACACGGACGATCACTACGAGTCATTCAAATACATAGCGGAAGGCAGCTAAGCATAGCCATGAAGATCTACTCCGGCGACACCTGGACCCTTGAGGAACTGCAGGAGCAGGTGGCCGACGCGGGACGCCGCAGCCTGGTGGTTCCCGCAGCTGACAGCAAGAAGGCTGTCCTGGAAACCTTCGGCGAGGTCCTCAACTTTCCGGAACACTACGGCGTCAACCTCGACGCGCTCAATGATTCACTGCATGACTTCGCGGACAGCATCACGGACAACGGCAACGCTCCGGTCACGGTCCTGTGGCAGGTGGCTGCGCCGTTCCGCAGTGACAGGGCGTTCGGGATCATCTGCGAAATCCTCCAGGACGCCGAGCGCTACGCGGGCAAGGACCTGGCCGTCACCGCCGTCCTGCTTTAACGCCGTCCCGCTTTAGGAGCGCTCTTCCTGGCCGGTGTAGGTCGCCAGAAGATCCAGGGCCCGGCCGCCGTTCTCCTCTTCAGCCAGCGCCGTGCGCATGCTTTCCGCCTTCTCCCGGCCGGCAGGGAATGGGGGCAGCAAGGGAACTTCCGGGTCCGTCAGCACTTCGATCACCACGGGGCGGTCCGCGGCGAACGCCTGCTCCCACGCCTCCCCGATGAGGTCCGGGTCCTCAACCCGGATGCCTTTCAGGCCCAGCAGGTCTGCGTAGCCTGCAAAAGGAAAGTCCGGCAGCTCCTGGCTTGCCGCGAACCGCGGTTCGCCCTCGGACTCCCGCTGCTCCCATGTCACCTCGGTGAGTTCCCTGTTGTTGAACACGCAGACCACGAAGCGCGGATCGGCCCACTGCCGCCAACGGTGGGCGACCGTCACAAGTTCGGCGATGCCAATCATCTGCATGGCGCCGTCACCTGCCAAGGCCACTACCGGCCGGTCCGGATGCGCCAGTTTTGCCGCAATGCCGTAGGGGAGCGAACATCCCATGCTGGCCAAGGTTCCGGACAGGTGCGCCGGGACGCCCGGCGGAAGGACCAGCTGCCGGGCATACCAGTAAACACAACTGCCGACGTCGATGCTCACCAGGGCGTTCCCGGGCAGCCGGTCGTTCAGTTCCCGGACCACCCGCTCGGGATTCACCGGGCTCGCCGGGACGGCAGCCCTTTCCCCGGCCAAAGCCCGCCAGCGGGAGACTTCCCGCTCAACGTCGGTCCGCCATTGCCCTGGGCCGCGAGGTTGCAGCCTTTGATTCAGGGCCCGCAGCGCCAAAGCGGCGTCGCCCGCCAAACCCACCTCAACCGGGTAGCGGTTGCCGATCTTCCGCTCGTCGATGTCGATCTGGACAGCCCGGGCTGAGCCGGGCGGAGGATAGAACTCCGTCCAGGGATCGTTGGAGCCCACAATAAGCAGCGCATCGCAGTTGCCCAGCAGGTGCGCGCTGGCGGTGGTTCCCAGGTGTCCCATGGTGCCTGCCGCAAACGGCAGGGTCTCATCCATATAGGGCTTGCCCAGCAGGCTGGTGGCAATTCCGGCACCAAGCTTTTCGGCCACCGCCACCACCTCCCCGGCGGCGTGCCGCGCCCCCTGGCCCACGAGCAGGGCAATCCGTTCCGAGGAGTTGAGGAGCTCTGCCGCAGCCTCCAAATCCTGATCCCGGGGCATCCTGGTTGCTGTGCTCCACGAAGGCGCGGTGACCACAATGCCGTGTTCCTGTTCCAGTTCGGGGGCCGGTGCCGACTGGATGTCATGCGGGATGATGACCACGCAGGGTGAGGAGGTGGCCTTGGCTGTGCGGAAAGCCCGGTCCAGGACCATGGGGACCTGCTCCGGTGCGCTGACCTGCTGGACGAACTGGGCGGCCACATCCTTGAACAGGACCGTAAGCTCGATCTCCTGCATATAGGCGGACCCCAGCACGGTGCGGCTTTGTTGCCCTACGATCGCCACAACCGGAACGCCGTCGAGCTTGGCATCGTAGAGCCCGTTCAGCAGGTGGACGGCGCCAGGGCCTTGGGTGGAGGTGACCACTCCCACCCCGCCGGTGTACTTTGCGTGGCCCACGGCCATGAAGGCAGCCGTCTCCTCATGCCGGGCCTGGACGAACTCAACCCTTCCTTCGGCACGGCGCAGTGCGCCCATGAAACCGTTGATCCCGTCGCCGCTGTAGCCGAAGACGCGGTCCACCCCCCAGGTGGTGAGCCGGTCCACGATCACATCGGAGACTGTTCGTTCGGTCATGGGTCCTCCTGCATACGGTTTGACTGCCTGCCGGGACCCTTACCCGCGGAACCCGCGGCTAAGCGTTGACGATCAGTCCCAGCTCGGCCTTCGAAGCGAGGGCGTCGTGCCGCGGCAGGACCCGCACGGTGTAACCGAACGGTCCCGAGCGGTCGATCACCAGCGAGCCGCTGAACAGGTGGCGCCCGCTGCCGAGGTCCTCCTGTACCTTCAGCTCCATCACGGTGATGTCGGTGAGGGTGTCGCTTTCCTCGGCCCGTCCATAGGCCACTTCCACGGATACGTCCTCAGGGGTGAGGCTGTGCAGCGCCACGTACGCGTTGACCTGCAGCGTGTCGCCGATCTGGGGATCCTCGGAGACGCCCACGGAGTCCACGTGCTCCACGTGCACCAGCGGCCATGCCAAACGTACCTTTGCCGTCCAGGCCGCCAGGGTGCGGGCCTGCGAGTAGGAGTTCGCGGAAGCGTTCCGCCCCGCTTCCGCGGCCGGACGGTAGAGGATGTTCACGTAGTCGCGGAGCATGCGTTCGGCGGAGACGGCCGGACCGAGGTGCGAGAGGGTGTGCTTGATCATGGAGACCCAATGCGTGGGCACCTTCTCGGCCCCCGACGTCGAAGGGCCCGCAGCGCCGGCGCCGGCTGATACCGTGCTGCCGTAGAAGCGCGGGGCCACCTGGGTTTCGAGCAGCTCGTACAAAGCTGCTGCCTCTATGTCGTCGCGTTCCTCCGGTGATGCGCCATTGTTGGCGGTGGGAATCGCCCAGCCGTTTTCGCCGTCGTACATTTCATCCCACCAGCCGTCCAGGACGGAGAGGTTCAGCGACCCGTTGAGCGCGGCTTTCATGCCGGACGTTCCGCATGCCTCCAGCGGCCGGAGCGGGTTGTTGAGCCAGACGTCGCAGCCCGGGAACAGCGTCCGGGCCATCGCGATGTCGTAGTTGGGCAGGAAGGCGATCCGGTGGCGCACTTCGGGATCGTCGGTGAACCTGACCAGGTCCTGGATCATCTTCTTGCCGGCGTCGTCAGCGGGGTGCGACTTGCCGGCAATAACCAGCTGGATGGGATGCTCCTTGTGCAGGAGCAGTGCCTTCAGGCGCTCAGGCTCGCGCAGCATCAGGGTGAGCCGCTTGTAGGTGGGCACGCGGCGGGCAAAACCGATGGTCAGGATGTCCGGGTCCAGGACGTTGTCCGTCCAGCCCAGCTCCGCATCAGCTGCCCCGCGCTTCTTCCAGGCAGCCCGCAGGCGGCGGCGGACGTCCTCCACCAGGGCCGCCCGCATCTCGCGCCGCAGCGCCCAGACATCGGCGTCGCTGACGTTGTAGGCGAGGTCCCACCGGCCGTTCGCCTCAGCTTCGCTGCCAAACTGGTCGCGGGCAAGCTTCGAGATGCGGCTGTCCACCCACGTGGGCACGTGCACGCCGTTCGTTACGGACGTGATGGGCACCTCGGAGTGGTCGAATCCCGGCCACAGGGCGGAAAACATCCCGCGGGAAACTTCCCCGTGCAACTTTGCGACGCCGTTGGCCCGCTGCGCGAGGCGCAGGCCCATGATGGCCATGTTGAACACGGACGGGTTCCCGTCAGCGTAGTTCTCGCGGCCGAGTTCCAGAATCCTGTCCGTGGGAACGGCGGGCGCCAGGCCGGCCTGGAAGAAGTGGTGGATCTGGGCTATCTCGAACCTGTCGATGCCGGCAGGGACCGGGGTGTGCGTGGTGAAAACAGTGGATGCCCGCCCCGCCGCAAGGGCCTCGTCAAACGTCAGCGCCTGGTCCCCGGCCATGAGTTCCTGGATTCGTTCGACGCCAAGGAAACCGGCGTGGCCCTCGTTGGTGTGGAACACCTCCGGGGCCGTGGTGCCGGTGAGCTGCTGGAAGGCGCGCAGGGCCTTGACCCCGCCCATGCCCAGCAGCAGCTCCTGCTGCAGGCGGTGGTCTCCGCCGCCACCGTAGAGGCGGTCGGTGATGCTGCGGGCAGCGTCGTCGTTGCCGGGGACATTGGAGTCCAGGAGGAGCAGGGGAACGCGTCCGACGTCGGCCCGCCAGATGTGTGCCAGCAGGCGCCGGCCGTTGGGCAGGGGAAGCGAGATCTGAAGGGGGCGTCCGATGCCGTCCGACGAAGGCTCGCGAAGCAGCGTGAGCGGCAGGCCGTCCGGGTCCAGTACCGGGTACGTCTCCTGTTGCCAGGCATCCCTGGACAGGGACTGCTTGAAGTAGCCGGCCTGGTAGAGAAGGCCAACACCGATCAGCGGCACTCCAAGGTCCGAGGCGGCCTTCAGGTGGTCGCCGGCCAGGATTCCCAGGCCGCCTGAATACTGGGGGAGCACTTCGGTGATGCCGAATTCGGGTGAGAAGTAGGCGATCGATGCAGGGGCATCCGGGCCAAGGCCCTGGTACCAGCGCGGCTCCTCGAGGTACCGGTCAAGGTCCTCCTCAGCGGCCCGCACACGTTCCACAACCGCGCGGTTCGCGGCAAGTTGCTGGAATTCTTCGCGGCTTACCATCCCAAGGAAACCCACCGGGTCCTGGCCGCTTTCTTCCCAAAGGCGGGGATTGAGCCCCGCGAAAAGTTCCCGCGTGGGGCGGTGCCAGGACCAGCGCAAGTTGCTCGCCAGGCGGGCCAGTGGCCGGATCGGTTCGGGGAGGACGGTACGGACGGTAAATCTGCGGATTGCCTTCACCTGCGTCACACTAACCGACAACATGCGCGGCCGGAACCAGCCCCGGGTTTCTTTTGGGTAAATGACAGTTGGCCGGGAAGAAATGACGGGGGACGCGCAGAAATTGGTGCGCAGGCTTAGCAATCTTGCTCTTTTCTCGCTAACGTCGAGCCTGTGACGACTAACTCAGGAACCAGCGCCGTATCAATGAAAATGTCGACCCGCCCCATCACTGATGGGCTGCGGTTCGGACGATTCCCGATTACCGCCGTGCAGCCCGTCGTGGAGGATGGCAAGTTTCCGGCCAAGGCCCTGCCCGGCGAAGGAATCGTGGTGGGCGCCACGGCTTTCCGCGAAGGGCATGACCAACTGGGTGTCAGTGCAGTGCTCTTCGACCCCGAAGGCAACGAGCGCCAGAGGGTCAGGCTCGCACCGCCGCGCGGGGAGCGCGGCATGGGAACGGACCGCTGGGAAGGCGTGCTCACGCCGTCGGAAGAGGGGAACTGGTCCTTTGCCATCGAGGCCTGGCACGACCGCTACGCCACGTGGCACCACAACGCCGAGGTGAAGGTGGCCGCCGAAATCGACGTGGAGCTGATGCTGGCGGAAGGATCCGCGCTGCTCGGCGAAGCTTCCGAAGACGACTCCCGCAGCGACTGGGACCGGGGCGTGCTCCGTGCCGCCGCCGGCAGGCTCGCCGACACGTCCCTCAGCACGGAAGAACGCCTCGGGGCCGGCTTCGGCCACGACGTAGCGGGGGTTGTGGCGCACCAGCCTATCCGCGAACTGGTGACCGTCTCCGAAAGGTTCCCGCTGAACGTTGAACGTGATCGTGCCGGGCGCGGCGCCTGGTACGAGTTCTTCCCCCGCTCCGAGGGGGCGGTCAAGGACCACACCACAGGCACCTGGACCTCCGGCAACTTCCGCACCGCTGCCAGGCGGCTGGATGCCGTCGCCGCCATGGGCTTCGATGTCCTCTACATGCCGCCCATCCACCCCATCGGCGTGCAGCACCGCAAGGGCCCTAACAACACCTTGATCGCCGGCCCCAACGATCCCGGCTCGCCCTGGGCAATCGGCGCGGCCGAAGGCGGCCACGATGCCATCCATCCGGACCTCGGCACCTTCGAGGACTTCGACGCCTTCGTGGCGCGGGCAAACGAACTGGGCCTGGAAGTTGCCCTGGACCTCGCGCTCCAGGCGGCCCCGGACCATCCCTGGGTACAGTCGCACCCGGAGTGGTTCACCACCCGCGTGGACGGCAGCATTGCGTATGCCGAGAATCCGCCAAAGAAGTACCAGGACATTTATCCGCTCAATTTCGATAATGATCCCGAGGGCCTTTCGAACGAAATTCTGCGGATTGTGCTGCTGTGGGTGAGCCACGGAGTAAAGATTTTCCGCGTGGATAACCCGCACACCAAGCCGGTGTGGTTCTGGGAATGGCTTATTGCGCAGGTAAACAAAGAGGTTCCCGGCGTGGTATTCCTGGCCGAAGCATTCACGCGTCCAGCCATGATGCATGCGCTTGGCCGCGCGGGGTTCCAGCAGTCCTACACCTACTTCACCTGGCGGAACACCAAGAAGGAAATCGAGTCTTACTTCACCGAGGTGAGCCACGAGTCAGCGGCCTTCTTCCGCCCCAACTTCTTCGTCAACACCCCGGACATCCTCACCGAATACCTGCAGTTCGGCGGGCCGGCGGCGTTCAGGATCAGGGCCGCACTGGCCGCGACTGCCAGTCCGTTGTGGGGGGTCTACGCAGGCTACGAGTTGTTTGAGCACGTGGCCAGGCCCGGTGCGGAGGAGTACATCGACAACGAAAAGTTCGAGTACAAAGAACGCGACTGGGACGCTGCGGCGCAGTCCGGACGGACCCTCGCCCCGTACATCACCAGGCTCAACGAGATCAGGCACGCCCACCCCGCGCTGCAGGACCTGCAGAACCTGACGGTCCACCACAGCACGGACGACGCCACGGTGGTCTACTCCAAGCACAAGACCCTTCCGGACGGAACCAAGGACACGCTCATCGTGGTGGTCAACGTAGATCCGCACGGGACCAGGGAATCCACGGTCTCGCTGGACCTGGCGGCCCTCGAACTCGACGCCCGGGACCTGACGCATAACGGAGGCTTCCACGTGGATGACCTCATCTCCGGTGAAAGCTGGGAGTGGGGCGAGTACAACTACGTCCGGCTTGACCCGCACGTGGAGCCCGCGCACATCCTGCGCGTGAGGAGAATGCATCAGTGAATTTCAATCCGCAAAGTTCCGGCCAGCATTTCACTCCCAAGAGCACGTTCGAGCTAAATGCCCCGGGCCTTCAGCATGATCCGCTGTGGTACCGGAAGGCCGTGTTCTACGAAGTACTGGTAAGGGCCTTTGCGGATGCCAACGGTGACGGCTCCGGCGACTTCTCCGGCCTCATTGACAGGCTCGACTACCTGCAGTGGCTGGGCGTGGACTGCCTGTGGCTGCCGCCGTTTTTCCAGTCACCGCTGCGCGACGGCGGCTATGACATCTCCGACTACAACTCGGTCCTGGACGAGTTTGGAACCATCAGTGACTTCAAGCGGCTGGTTGCCGAAGCCCACGCCAGGGGCGTCCGGGTCATCATCGACCTGCCCCTGAACCACACGTCGGACCAGCACCCGTGGTTCCAGGAGTCGCGCAAGGACCCGGACGGCCCCTACGGGGACTTCTACGTCTGGAGCGACACCGACGAGAAGTACCAGGACGCGCGCATCATCTTCGTGGATACCGAGGAGTCCAACTGGACCTTCGATCCCATCCGCCGCCAGTTCTTCTGGCACCGGTTCTTCAGCCACCAGCCCGACCTGAACTTCGAAAACCCGAAGGTCATCGAGGCATTGTTCGATGTGGTCAGGTTCTGGCTCGACCAGGGGATCGACGGTTTCCGGGCTGACGCCATCCCCTACCTGTACGAAGAGGAGGGGACCAACTGCGAGAACCTTCCGGCCACCCACGAGTTCCTCCGGAAGCTCCGCACCATGGTGGATGAGAGCTATCCCGGGCGGGTCATCATCGCCGAGGCCAACCAGCCGCCGAACGAAGTGGTGGAATACTTCGGGACGGAGGAAGAGCCCGAATGCCACATGGCCTTCCACTTCCCGATCATGCCTCGGCTGTATTACGCGCTCAGGGACCAGAGGGCCGCCCCGATCATCGAGACCATGCAGGACACCCCCGAAATACCGGACGGGGCTCAGTGGGGCACCTTCCTGCGGAACCATGACGAACTGACCCTGGAAATGGTCACCGCGGACGAGCGGGCGGCCATGCTGGGCTGGTACGCGCCGGACCCCCGCATGCGTGCCAATATCGGCATCCGCCGCAGGCTCGCGCCCCTGCTGGACAACTCCCGCGCGGAGATCGAGCTGATCAACGCCCTGCTGCTTTCGCTGCCCGGCAGCCCTTTCCTGTATTACGGGGACGAGATCGGCATGGGTGACAACATCTGGCTTGAAGACCGCGACGCCGTGCGCACCCCGATGCAGTGGAACCCGGACCGGAATGCCGGGTTCTCCAACGCGGATCCGGGCAAGCTCTACCTGCCGCCCATCCAGTCCCTGGTCTACAACTACGGCATGGCCAATGTGGAGGCTGAGGCGGCCCATTCCGGTTCGCTGCTGCGCTGGACCCGGCAGATCCTGAGTGTCCGCAAGAACCATCCCGCATTCGGCCTCGGCGGGTTCAAGCACGTCGATGCCGACCACGACGCCGTGCTGGCCTACCTCCGCGAACTGCCGGACGGCAACTCGGCGGGAGCCGTCGCGGAGACCATCCTGTGCACCTTCAACCTCTCGCAGCATCCAGTCGCGGCCCAGTTGAAGATCCCGCAGTTCGCCGGACGGGGGCTGCGCGATGTCTTTGGCGGCCAGCCGTTCCCCGGCATCAACGAGGACGGAAACCTGACCCTGACCCTTGGCAGCCACGACTTCTTCTGGTTGCGGATCCGATCGGCTGCATCCAACCCGTCGTCCCCGTACACGCAGGCAATGCCGATCCTCTCGATTGAGAACTGAGATATGAACCAGCCAATACTCACCCCCGCCCTCACTGCCCTCCTCCAGGAATGGCTGCCACGGCAGCGCTGGTTTCCGGTCAAGACGCCCGACTTTGAGATGTCCCAGGCCGGCAGCCTGGGGCTCGAGGACCCCTCGGGCCACGCCGGGCTGGCCGTGTTCCTCCTGAGCGTCACCACGCAGACGCCCGACGGCGGCAGGCGGACTGCCGTTGTCCAGGTTCCCTTGAGTTTCCGGCAGGCGCCGGCTGCCGGGATGGAGCGTGCCCTTGTGGGGCAGGCAGCAGGAATGGATCCATCCAGGACCTGGGTCTATGACGCCGTCCACGATCCCGACTTCGTGGGCAGTTTGCTTGAGCTCATCCGGAACCGGGAAAAGGCGCCCAACGGAACCGCCGCCGGCTTCCGCGCCGACGGTGAGCGGCGGCTGCCTACCAGCCGCGGCGTAGTGAAGGTGCTGTCAGGCGAGCAGTCCAACAGTTCAGTCATTGTGGACGACGGCGAGTCCGCCGCCATCCTGAAAGTGTTCCGGGTGCTGTCCGACGGCACCAATCCGGAAGTTGAAGTGGGCGCTGCGCTGACCGCCGCCGGCACGTTGGAAGTTCCCGCCACCCTGGGCTGGGTGCGCGGCGAATGGCTCGCCCAGGCGGCAAACGGATCGGCAGCCAACGGCACTGGTCCGCGGTATGTCCAGGGCGAACTGGCCGTGGCGCACGAGTTCCTGGCGGGTGGCCGGGACGCATGGCTGCTGGCCGTTGACGCCGCCAGGTCCGGCACTGACTTCACGGCAGAAGCCCGCGCGCTCGGTGCGGCCACGGCCACCGTCCACCAGCGGCTGGCCGAAGCGCTGGGTCAGTCAGAAGAGCACCAGCCCGGCCAGGTCATCGCTCCCGCTGTAGCCCAGCGCGTCCGCCAGGCATGGGCGGAAGCCGGAAGCGCCGTCGGCCCTTATGACGACGCCCTGACCGCACTCCTCGACCAGCTGGACCACGCCCCGGCCGGCCCGCTGCAGCGGATCCACGGGGACCTCCACCTCGGCCAGATCCTCCAGGTCCCTGGGCCGGCGGGAGGCCCTGCGCGTTGGGCGATCCTCGACTTCGAAGGCGAACCGCTGCGGCCCGTCGCAGAACGCAACGTCCCCGACGTTCCGCTGAGAGACGTCGTCGGCATGCTGCGGTCCTTCGACTACGCGGCCGGAGCAGCCCAGCGCGAACAGGAAGGGGCCCAGGTCCCCGCCAACTGGGTTGACGACTGCGCGGAGGCCTTCCTGGCAGGGTACGCGGCTGTCACGCCCGGGCTTGTGGACAGGGAGTCGCCCCTCTTTGTGGCATTGTGGCTGGACAAGGCACTGTACGAAGTAGTTTATGAATTGCGTAACAGGCCCGACTGGTTGGCGATCCCCGTGAACGCCTCCCGGCGGCTCCTGGGCGGTAACGGCGCCGGCAATCACGCCGGGGCAGCATCGGAAGGTAACGAAATGACAGGCTCAGCACGAACTGACCGGCCGGGGGTGCCGCTGCACGTAGACGAAGGCACCCTGGGCAAGATCGCGAACGGTGAACACCACGCACCCCACTCTGTCCTGGGCGCGCACCTGGACGATTACGGCCACGTCACCATCCGTACGGTGAAGCACCTCGCGGAAGCAGTGACGGTGATAACCCCGGCGGGCGAAGTTCCGATGGAACATGAAGCCCACGGCGTGTGGGTGGCAGTCCTTGAACCGCTGCAGCAGGGGCATGTTCCCGACTACCGCCTGTCGGTCACCTACCCCGGCGCCGAACCGGTCACCATGGACGAGCCCTACCGGTACCTGCCCACTGTGGGTGAAGTGGACCTGCACCTCATCGGTGAGGGCCGGCACGAAAAGCTGTGGGAGGTGCTCGGCGCACACGTCCAGCACTACAAGTCCGCACTGGGGGACGTGGACGGTGTTTCGTTTGCCGTGTGGGCACCCAACGCCCAGGCCGTGCGCGTCAAGGGCGACTTCAACGCCTGGGACGGACGCGAGAACTCCCTGCGTTCGTTGGGCTCCTCAGGGGTATGGGAACTCTTTGTTCCGGGCGTTTTGGCAGGGGCGTGCTACAAGTTCGAAATCAGGACCAAGGCCGGCCACTGGGTGGAGAAGGCAGATCCCCTGGCCTTCGGTACAGAGGTGCCCCCGCTGACCGCTTCCCGGGTGGTTGAGCCTTCGTACGCCTTCAAGGACGACGAATGGATGGAGGCACGCGCCCAGCGGGATCCCCACAACTCGGCGATGAGCGTTTACGAGGTGCACCTCGGTTCCTGGCGGCTGGGACTCGGCTACCGGGAACTCGCCAAGGAACTGGTGGACTACGTTAAATGGCTCGGCTTCACGCACGTGGAGTTCATGCCCGTGGCTGAGCACCCCTTCGGCGGATCCTGGGGCTACCAGGTCACCTCGTACTTCGCGCCCACCTCCCGGTTCGGCCACCCCGACGAGTTCCGCTACCTGGTGGACACCCTTCACCAGGCGGGTATCGGCGTACTGCTGGACTGGGTCCCGGCCCACTTCCCCAAGGACTCCTGGGCACTCGCGCAGTTCGACGGCGAGCCCCTGTACGAGCACGCAGACCCGAACCTGGGGGAGCACCCTGACTGGGGCACCCTGATCTTCGACTTCGGCCGGACCGAAGTCCGGAACTTCCTGGTGGCCAACGCCCTGTACTGGCTGGACGAGTTCCACATCGACGGCCTGCGCGTGGACGCCGTGGCTTCCATGCTCTACCTCGACTACTCGCGGCAGGACGGGCAGTGGCAGCCCAACAGATTCGGCGGCAGGGAAAACCTGGAAGCCATTTCCTTCCTCCAGGAAGTCAACGCCACGGTGTACAAGACGCACCCCGGCGCCGTGATGATCGCCGAAGAGTCCACCGCGTTTCCGGGGGTCACCGCTCCCACCAGCCATGGCGGCCTCGGCTTCGGCCTGAAGTGGAACATGGGATGGATGCACGATTCGCTCAAGTACATTTCCGAGGAGCCGATCAACCGCAAATGGCACCACGGCACGGTCACGTTTTCCATGGTGTACGCCTTTACGGAGAACTTCCTGCTTCCCATCAGCCACGATGAGGTAGTCCACGGCAAGGGCTCCATGCTCCGCAAGATGCCCGGCGACCGCTGGCAGCAGCTCGCAAACCTGCGCGCTTTCCTGGCCTACCAGTGGGCCCACCCGGGCAAGCAGCTGATCTTCATGGGCACGGAGTTTGGCCAGGAAGCAGAATGGTCCGAACAGCATGGGCTCGACTGGTGGCTTGCCGACATCCCCGCACACAACGGCGTGCAACTGCTCACCAAGGACCTCAACGAGGTCTACAGTTCCACGCCGGCGCTGTACACCAGGGACAACGAGCCTGGGGGCTTCCAGTGGATCAACGGGGGAGACGCGGACCGGAACGTCCTGTCCTTCATCCGTTGGGACAAGGAGAACAACCCGCTGGTCTGCGCCATCAACTTCTCCGGAATGCCGCACGTCGGTTACACCCTGGGGGTGCCGGAGGCCGGAGCCTGGACCGAAGTGCTGAATACGGATGCCACCACTTACGGCGGATCCGGTGTCCTCAACTCCGGTGAATTGAAGGCAACGGACCAGGGGCAGGACGGTCAGCCGGCAACGCTGAGCGTCACCCTGCCGCCGCTGGGGGCCGCCTACTTCAAGCCGGGAGCTCCGGCGGGCAGCTAGGACCTGGTCCTCGAATGGCCGGAAGGCCCGGAACCCGCGTGGTTCCGGGCCTTTTCCGGTCTCCAGGGCAGGCCGCGGGAGGCGGCCTGCGGCCCGGTTGGCCATCTGGAAAAAGTGGTGGTAGAGTTTATTTCCGCGCTGCTCCACGGAGTCAGACGGAAAACCGACACTCAAGCCTTTGGCTAAAGAGAGTCGCGGACGCCGGTTTGACAAGTGAGAGGCCAGCGGGTAAGTTTGAAAAGTTGCTCCGGAGCGATCCACGGTGGTTTTTTGCTGGTGGTGGTGCCGGGTGTGTCTGTTGTTTGAGAACTCAATAGTGTGCCAAGTTTGTTGATACCAATTGTTTTAGTGATTGGTTGAATTGACCGGGCTGTCCGCCCCTGTGGGTGGTCTGGTTTTTACAGCTGGTTTCAAATTTTGTGCAGCCTTTTTGTTCCGTTTTCCCGGGGCTTGGGGTTGTGTCTGTTTTACTTCAACGGAGAGTTTGATCCTGGCTCAGGATGAACGCTGGCGGCGTGCTTAACACATGCAAGTCGAACGATGATCCCAGCTTGCTGGGGGATTAGTGGCGAACGGGTGAGTAACACGTGAGTAACCTGCCCTTAACTCTGGGATAAGCCTGGGAAACTGGGTCTAATACCGGATATGACTCCTCATCGCATGGTGGGGGGTGGAAAGCTTTTTGTGGTTTTGGATGGACTCGCGGCCTATCAGCTTGTTGGTGAGGTAATGGCTTACCAAGGCGACGACGGGTAGCCGGCCTGAGAGGGTGACCGGCCACACTGGGACTGAGACACGGCCCAGACTCCTACGGGAGGCAGCAGTGGGGAATATTGCACAATGGGCGCAAGCCTGATGCAGCGACGCCGCGTGAGGGATGACGGCCTTCGGGTTGTAAACCTCTTTCAGTAGGGAAGAAGCGAAAGTGACGGTACCTGCAGAAGAAGCGCCGGCTAACTACGTGCCAGCAGCCGCGGTAATACGTAGGGCGCAAGCGTTATCCGGAATTATTGGGCGTAAAGAGCTCGTAGGCGGTTTGTCGCGTCTGCCGTGAAAGTCCGGGGCTCAACTCCGGATCTGCGGTGGGTACGGGCAGACTAGAGTGATGTAGGGGAGACTGGAATTCCTGGTGTAGCGGTGAAATGCGCAGATATCAGGAGGAACACCGATGGCGAAGGCAGGTCTCTGGGCATTAACTGACGCTGAGGAGCGAAAGCATGGGGAGCGAACAGGATTAGATACCCTGGTAGTCCATGCCGTAAACGTTGGGCACTAGGTGTGGGGGACATTCCACGTTTTCCGCGCCGTAGCTAACGCATTAAGTGCCCCGCCTGGGGAGTACGGCCGCAAGGCTAAAACTCAAAGGAATTGACGGGGGCCCGCACAAGCGGCGGAGCATGCGGATTAATTCGATGCAACGCGAAGAACCTTACCAAGGCTTGACATGAACCGGAAACGCCTGGAGACAGGTGCCCCGCTTGCGGTCGGTTTACAGGTGGTGCATGGTTGTCGTCAGCTCGTGTCGTGAGATGTTGGGTTAAGTCCCGCAACGAGCGCAACCCTCGTTCTATGTTGCCAGCACGTGATGGTGGGGACTCATAGGAGACTGCCGGGGTCAACTCGGAGGAAGGTGGGGACGACGTCAAATCATCATGCCCCTTATGTCTTGGGCTTCACGCATGCTACAATGGCCGGTACAAAGGGTTGCGATACTGTGAGGTGGAGCTAATCCCAAAAAGCCGGTCTCAGTTCGGATTGGGGTCTGCAACTCGACCCCATGAAGTCGGAGTCGCTAGTAATCGCAGATCAGCAACGCTGCGGTGAATACGTTCCCGGGCCTTGTACACACCGCCCGTCAAGTCACGAAAGTTGGTAACACCCGAAGCCGGTGGCCTAACCCCTTGTGGGAGGGAGCTGTCGAAGGTGGGACTGGCGATTGGGACTAAGTCGTAACAAGGTAGCCGTACCGGAAGGTGCGGCTGGATCACCTCCTTTCTAAGGAGCACCTACAGATTGTTCGTGCCGTGTATGCGGTGCGGGGGTTTGTCAGGAGTACAGCCCGTTGCGCAGACGCTAGTTCTGCGGCGGGTGCTCAAGGGTGGAATATCAACGAATAGCGGCTGCCGGTTCTTTCCGGTGCTTAGTACGGTTCCTCTTTGCGGGGGTTCCTGGAAGGGTGCTGGTGGGTGCGGGTGGTTTAGTGTTTGGCACACTGTTGGGTCCTGAGGCAACAGGGCCGTGGTCTTGCCCTTTTTTTGGGGTGGGGTTGCGGGTTTGTGTGTTTCTGGTTTCCTGGCTGCACCGGTCATGCATGTTGTGTGTGTGGGGTGTGTGGTTTGGGGTTGTTGTTTGAGAACTACATAGTGGACGCGAGCATCTTTTATAAGAAGCAATTTCCAAGAATATGAACCTGGATCTGTTGTGCTGTCTTTCGGGATGGTGCAGTGGTTTTCGTGGTTCTCTCGAAAATTAGCGTTTTTGATCTTTTGTGGTCAAGTTTTTAAGAGCACACGGTGGATGCCTTGGCATTAGGAGCCGAAGAAGGACGTAGGAATCTGCGATAAGCCTGGGGGAGTCGATAACCGGACTGTGATCCCAGGGTGTCCGAATGGGGAAACCCCGCCGAGCGCGCGAGTGACTCGGTGACCCGCATCTGAACACATAGGGTGCGTGGAGGGAACGCGGGGAAGTGAAACATCTCAGTACCCGCAGGAAGAGAAAACAATAGTGATTCCGTTAGTAGTGGCGAGCGAACGCGGATCAGGCTAAACCGTTCCATGTGTGATAGCCGGCGGGCGTTGCATGGTCGGGGTTGTGGGACTTTCCATACCAGTTCTGCCGGGCTGGTGGGGTGTGATGTGCAGGCATAGGTGAACGGTTTTGAAAGGCCGGCCAGAGAGGGTGTTAGCCCCGTAACCGTAATGTTGTGTACCGCCTGTGAGAGTATCCCAAGTAGTACGGGGCCCGAGAAATCCCGTGCGAATCTGTCAGGACCACCTGATAAGCCTAAATACTCCCTAATGACCGATAGCGGACCAGTACCGTGAGGGAAAGGTGAAAAGTACCCCGGGAGGGGAGTGAAACAGTACCTGAAACCGTGTGCTTACAATCCGTCGGAGCAGCCTTGTAGCTGTGACGGCGTGCCTTTTGAAGAATGAGCCTGCGAGTTAGTGTTACGTCGCGAGGTTAACCCGTGTGGGGCAGCCGTAGCGAAAGCGAGTCTGAATAGGGCGTTGCAGTGGCGTGATCTAGACCCGAAGCGAAGTGATCTACCCATGGCCAGGTTGAAGCGACGGTAAGACGTCGTGGAGGACCGAACCCACTTCAGTTGAAAATGGAGGGGATGAGCTGTGGGTAGGGGTGAAAGGCCAATCAAACTTCGTGATAGCTGGTTCTCCCCGAAATGCATTTAGGTGCAGCGTTGCGTGTTTCTTGCTGGAGGTAGAGCTACTGGATGGCTAATGGGCCCTACAAGGTTACTGACGTCAGCCAAACTCCGAATGCCGGTAAGTGAGAGCGCAGCAGTGAGACTGTGGGGGATAAGCTTCATAGTCGAGAGGGAAACAGCCCAGACCACCAACTAAGGCCCCTAAGCGTGTGCTAAGTGGGAAAGGATGTGGAGTTGCGAAGACAACCAGGAGGTTGGCTTAGAAGCAGCCATCCTTAAAAGAGTGCGTAATAGCTCACTGGTCAAGTGATTCCGCGCCGACAATGTAGCGGGGCTCAAGTACACCGCCGAAGTTGTGGCATTCAAATATTAGCTAAGCCCTTGTGGTTCAGGCGTTTGGATGGGTAGGGGAGCGTCGTGTGGGCGGTGAAGTCGCGGTGTAAACCAGCGGTGGAGCCTACACGAGTGAGAATGCAGGCATGAGTAGCGAAAGACGGGTGAGAAACCCGTCCGCCGAATGATCAAGGGTTCCAGGGTCAAGCTAATCTGCCCTGGGTAAGTCGGGACCTAAGGCGAGGCCGACAGGCGTAGTCGATGGACAACGGGTTGATATTCCCGTACCGGCGAAAAACCGCCCATGCTGAACAGGGGATACTAACTGCCCGAGACCTGCCTGACACCCCTTGTGGGTGAAGGGTTTTGGTGGAGCGCAGGACCTGATCCTGGGAGGCAAGCGTATTAACAGGTGTGACGCAGGAAGGTAGCCGAGCCGGGCGATGGTTGTCCCGGTCTAAGGATGTAGGGCGAACGGTAGGCAAATCCGCTGTTCATGATGCCTGAGATCTGATGGGACCCCCGTTTGGGGGGATTCGGTGATCCTATGCTGCCGAGAAAAGCATCGACGCGAGGTTTTAGCCGCCCGTACCCCAAACCGACACAGGTGATCAGGTAGAGAATACTAAGGCGATCGAGAGAATTATGGTTAAGGAACTCGGCAAAATGCCCCCGTAACTTCGGGAGAAGGGGGGCCCCAACCTTGAACACCACTTGCTGGTGGGAGGGGATCGGGGCCGCAGAGACCAGGGGGAAGCGACTGTTTACTAAAAACACAGGTCCGTGCGAAGTCGCAAGACGATGTATACGGACTGACTCCTGCCCGGTGCTGGAAGGTTAAGAGGACCGGTTAGCCGCAAGGCGAAGCTGAGAATTTAAGCCCCAGTAAACGGCGGTGGTAACTATAACCATCCTAAGGTAGCGAAATTCCTTGTCGGGTAAGTTCCGACCTGCACGAATGGAGTAACGACTTCCCCGCTGTCTCAACCATAAACTCGGCGAAATTGCAGTACGAGTAAAGATGCTCGTTACGCGCAGCAGGACGGAAAGACCCCGAGACCTTTACTATAGTTTGGTATTGGTGTTCGGAGTGGCTTGTGTAGGATAGGTGGGAGACGTTGAAGCCCGGACGCCAGTTCGGGTGGAGTCATCGTTGAAATACCACTCTGGTCACTTTGGACATCTAACTTCGGCCCGTAATCCGGGTCAGGGACAGTGCCTGATGGGTAGTTTAACTGGGGCGGTTGCCTCCTAAAAAGTAACGGAGGCGCCCAAAGGTTCCCTCAGCCTGGTTGGCAATCAGGTGTCGAGTGTAAGTGCACAAGGGAGCTTGACTGTGAGAGAGACATCTCGAGCAGGGACGAAAGTCGGGACTAGTGATCCGGCGGTACATTGTGGAATGGCCGTCGCTCAACGGATAAAAGGTACCTCGGGGATAACAGGCTGATCTTGCCCAAGAGTCCATATCGACGGCATGGTTTGGCACCTCGATGTCGGCTCGTCGCATCCTGGGGCTGGAGTAGGTCCCAAGGGTTGGGCTGTTCGCCCATTAAAGCGGTACGCGAGCTGGGTTTAGAACGTCGTGAGACAGTTCGGTCCCTATCCGCTGCGCGCGCAGGAAATTTGAGAAGGGCTGTCCTTAGTACGAGAGGACCGGGACGGACGAACCTCTGGTGTGTCAGTTGTACTGCCAAGTGCACCGCTGATTAGCTACGTTCGGATGGGATAACCGCTGAAAGCATCTAAGCGGGAAGCTCGCTTCAAGATGAGATTTCCATACACCTCGTGTGTGAGAGGCCCCCAGCCAGACCACTGGGTTGATAGGCCGGATGTGGAAGCGAGGACTAACGACTCGTGAAGCTGACCGGTACTAATAGGCCGATAACTTACACCACACACCACACCCGTGAAACCGGTTCAAAAGCGGTTCCACACCAGGGTTGGTAAAAAGAAAAATCAAGACTGCTTGCGTCCACTATGTGGTTCCCAAACAACAAACCAAACGTTGTCGGGGAACACCAACTGAATAACAACACCACCCTGCCCCCGAACACGGGCAGGACAGCATGTTGTAACCACAACACTTCCCACCCCCGGGTCACACCCGGGCGGACGGGTAACAAGGTTACGGCGGTCATAGCGTGGGGGAAACGCCCGGTCCCATTCCGAACCCGGAAGCTAAGACCCACAGCGCCGATGGTACTGCACCCGGGAGGGTGTGGGAGAGTAGGTCACCGCCGGACATACATTGAAGCAGGGCCCTGACAACAACGTCAGGGCCCTGCTGCTTTAACCACCGGCTACAACCACCAACACCCCACCCACGCACCGCTGGGCGGCGGCGTGGGAGGCCGGCCAGACGGTAAAGTTGGGCACCATGAACAGCCTCTTCAGCCACGCGCAGGAACCTTCCGGGAACGACGACGAAGCGGCCCCTGAGCCACTGGCCCCCGTGGTGAACACGGTGATAGTTCCGGGAAGCGTTGCCCACGCCTTCGCGGGCTTTACGGACCACACCCACTTGTGGTGGCCCCTGGAATCGCACGGCGTGTACGGTGCGGGCTCCTACGTGGAATTCGAGGAGAACCTCATCCTGGAGACGGCGGACGACGGCCGGACCACCATCTGGGGAACCCTTGATGACTGGCAGCCGCCATTGTCATTCCACGCCACGTGGCATCCCGGCACCACAGCGCTGTGGTCCACCGAACTCCTCGTCGCCTTCCGTGCCGTCGCGGACGGCACCGAGGTCCGGGTGTTCCATGAGGGATGGGAAGGGGCCGAGGACCCGGCCGGCACCAGGGCGAAGTACGCAAGCGACTGGCCCGGGATCCTTGCCCGGTACGCTCGTTTCATGGGTGCTCCAGGCACACCGGCCTCCTAGGACCGGGCACCGCCCTGCACGCCTAGACTGGGGGAACACGTGCGATGACGGATGGAGGCTTCGTGGGAAGCATAGTTGACGAGCTGGAAGCCATCCTTGCGCCCGGTCAGATAGAGGTGGGCGAGACCGCCCTCCGCACGTACGCCGTGGACCAGGCCCCCGTCATCGACTTCCAGCTGCCGTTGGCGGTTGTCTTTCCGGAGACGGTGGCAGATGTCCAGGCCGTCGTTCGCGCCTGCGCCGGCAGCAGCGTCGCCCTCGTGGCCCGCGGCGCAGGGACGGGTGTCTCCGGCGGTGCCCACGCCACGGAAAACTGCATCATTCTTTCCCTTGAGCGCATGGACCGCATCCTTGCCCTTGATCCTGATGACGAAACGGCAGTGGTGGAGCCCGGTGTGGTGAACGCCGTCCTTAACGAGGCTGCTGCCCAGCATGGGCTCATGTATGCGCCGGATCCAGCCAGCTTCCGCAGCTCCACCATCGGCGGGAACGTTGCCACGAATGCCGGCGGGCTGCGGTGTGCAAAGTACGGAGTAACCAGGGACTCGGTTCTCGCGCTGGACGTGGTGCTGGCTGACGGGTCGCTTATCCATACCGGCCACCAGACGTTCAAGGGCGTGGCCGGCTACGACCTCACCAGCCTGTTCGTGGGATCGGAAGGCACGCTCGGAATCGTCGTCGGCATCACGGTCCGCCTGAAGTACCTGCCCCAGGAGGTACACACGGTTGCGGCGTTCTATCCGGACTTCCGGCAGGCTGCCGCTGGCGTACTGGCGGTCGGCAAGGCACGCGTGCAGCCCGCCATCATGGAACTGCTTGACGGCGGCACGCTGGCCCAGCTCGATGACATCCATGGCTCTGACCTCACCGCCCGGGGCCGGTCTCTGCTCCTGATCCAGACGGACGGGTTCGGGGCAGCGGCGGAGGCCCAGGTAGTGCGGGAGGTCCTCTTGGCCGGGGGTGCAGCCGTCACCACCGAGGCCAGCGCGGAGGCGGAGCGGTTGGTGGAGCTTCGCCGGCACAGCAGGGGAGTGGAGGTCGACGACGAATACCGCGTGGGCGAGGACGTCGCCGTTCCCCGTTCCCGGCTGGTGGATTACGTTGCTGCCCTGGAAGCGATGGCCGTGGACCACGCAGTACACCTCAAGGTGGTGGCGCATGCCGGCGACGGAAACCTGCACCCCACCTTCTGGATCGACCGTGCGGGCAACAATCCGGACGCCGGTGCCATGGACAGGCTGCAACGGGTCCTGGACGAGTCCATCACGGCCGCGCTTGCAATGGGCGGAACCATTACGGGCGAGCACGGAGTGGGCCAGTACAAGCTGCGCTGGCTGGGCCAGGAACAGGCCGAGCCGGTCCGGGAACTCCAGCGCCGGATCAAGGACCTGTTCGATCCTGCGGGCATCCTCAACCCCGGGAAGGCTATCTAGGGTTTGGCGTGCGGGTCAGTCGTCCGAGTCCGGGTACTCGTCGATTGACTCGTCTTCGCCGTAGCGCGACTCCTCGGTTTCCACTTCGAGGATCTTCAACAGTTCCGTGTCCGGATTCAGCATGATGGCGGCCTCATCCCGGCGGTGCCGCAGGATTGAGTCGATGTAGGACTGCACAGCCTCCGCCAGCGGGATATGCCGTTCCTGCTTTTCGGACATGTACCAGCGGTGTTCCAGGACTTCGTGCACCACTTCGGCGGGTTCGAGCTTGCCGGAAAGGTCCCGTGGAATGGACCTGACGATCGGCTCGAAGATCTGGCTGACCCAGAGGTGGGCGCTGTATTCCTCGTCCATGTCCGGGTTGTTGTCAGCGCGGAAGGAGTCCATGTCATTGAGGAGCCGGCGGGCCTGGTTCTCCTGGGCGTCGATGCCCGTAAGCCTCAGCAACCGCCGCTGGTGGTGCCCCGCGTCCACCACCTTGGGCTGCAGTTGGATGGTGGTGCCGTTCTGGGTGGTCTTGATGGCGTATTCCTCGACGTCGAAGCCGAGTTCGTTGAGCCTGCGGATCCGGGCGCTGACCCGCCAGCGCTCACCCAGTTCGAAGGACTCCTTTTCGGTAAGCTCCTGCCACAGGCGGCGGTAGCTGTCCATGATCAGCTCGCTGGTTGCCACCGGGTCCACTTTTTCCTCGATCAGCCCGCCGTCGAGAAGGTCCATCAGCTCGCCCGCAATGTTGACCCGGGCGATCTCGAGGTCATATTCGCGCTGGCCCGTGGACAGGTCCGGGTAGAGCTCGCCGGTCTCCGCGTCCACCAGGTAGGCGGCAAATGCCCCGGCGTCGCGCCTGAAGAGCGTATTGGAAAGGGACACGTCGCCCCAGTAGAAGCCGATGAGGTGGAGCCTCACCAGCAGCAGGGCCTGGGCGTCGATAAGGCGCGTCAGCGTGTCCTTGCGGAGCATTTGGGAGAACAGGGCGCGGTACGGCATGGAAAACTTCAGGTGCCGGGTGACCAGCACCGGGTTCAGCGGACGCCCGTCCAGGGTGGTGCGGCCGGTAATCACCGCCACCGGTTCAACGCAGGGGACATCCAGCCGGGCCAGCTTGCGGAGCATGTGGTACTCGTGCCGGGCCACGTGCTCCGACGTTTCCTTGATGGCGATGACGGAGCCGCCAAGATGGGCGAAGCGCACGATGTGGCGGGAGATGCCGCGCGGCAGCGCCGCCAGGTTCTCTGCGGGCCAGTCTTCCAGGGCAATGTGCCACGGCAGGTCCAGGAGCTCGGGGTCCGCGGCCGCCGCCGTGATGTTCAGCGAGCTGGAGACCGAGGCTGCCTTGCCGTCGTCAGCGCTAGCGGCCACAAACCGCGGCAGCTTCCCGATCTGCCCATAGTCGGTGGGTTCATCGTGCCACTGGGCGCTGTATTCCTCGGTCATGGCTCAATTCTTCCGTACATCGGGGCGGCCCGCTAAATTCTCCCGGGCCTCAGTTAAAAGGCCGACGGCGGCCCGCACCATTGCGTAAAGGTGCGGGCCGCCGTCGGTTTGGCTTTTGCTGGGAATCAGTCGCCGAGGCGCAGGCCGGTCTTGGTGTCGAACAGGTGCACGTGGCCCGACTGCGGACGGACGTAGATGACCTCGCCCTTCATCGGGGGGCGGCGGCCGTCGACACGTGCCACGATGTCGTGGTCCTTGCCGTCAAGCGTGGTGTGGCCGTAAACGTAGGCGTCGGCGCCGAGTTCTTCGACGACGTCCACCTCAACCTTCAGGCCTTCACCCTGCGGCGCGGTTTCCAGGTCTTCCGGCCGGCTTCCAAGGGTAACGGTGGAGCCGTGCGCTTCCTCGAGGACGTCGCGCGGCACGGGGTAGACGGTGCCGCCGAACTGCACGCCGCCATCGACCACGGGCAGTTCCAGCAGGTTCATGGCAGGGGAGCCGATGAAGCCGGCAACGAAGACGTTCTTGGGACGGTCGTACAGGTTGCGCGGGGTGTCAACCTGCTGCAGCAGGCCATCCTTCAGCACGGCAACGCGGTCGCCCATGGTCATGGCCTCGACCTGGTCGTGCGTCACGTAGACGGTGGTGACGCCGAGGCGGCGGGTCAGGGATGCGATCTGCGTACGGGTCTGCACGCGGAGCTTGGCGTCGAGGTTGGACAGCGGCTCATCCATGAGGAAGACCTGGGGGTTACGCACAATGGCTCGGCCCATGGCGACGCGCTGGCGCTGACCGCCGGAGAGGGCCTTCGGCTTGCGGTCCAGGTACTGCTCAAGGTCAAGGAGCTTGGCGGCTTCGCGGACACGCTCGGCACGCTCTTCCTTGGAAACGCCTGCGATCTTCAGGGCGAAGCCCATGTTGTCGGCCACAGTCATGTGCGGGTACAGCGCGTAGTTCTGGAAAACCATCGCGATGTCGCGGTCCTTCGGGGGAACGTCGGTGACGTCGCGGTCACCGATCAGGATCCGGCCGGCGTTGACGTCCTCAAGGCCTGCGAGCATGCGCAGGGAGGTGGACTTGCCGCAACCGGAGGGTCCAACGAGGACCAGGAATTCGCCATCGGCGATGTCGATGTTGAGCTTATCGACCGCGGGCTTATCTGTGCCCGGGTACAGACGCGTAGCGTTATCAAAAGTAACTGTAGCCACAGTTATCAATCCCTTCACCGGCAGGTACGTGCCGGACGATCCGTTGTGAATGGTTCATGTTTGTTCAGTTTTGTGCTGCTGACGCTCCCAGGCCGAGGCCGAGGAGCGCCGAGTGACGCCGCACGGTTCTTGTGCGCCACATCACATGCAAGAGTATGTCAGATGTTTCGACAATGGTTGCAAATGTTACGGAAGTCACACGTGAGCTTGCGCATGCCCTGGGGCACCTACCCCTGCGCAGCTGCGGGATCCTCCTCTGCTACGGCGATGCTCCGCTCTTGGAGGAGCACCTCCAGCAGTTCGGCAATATGCACCGGAGCCTCTACGCGGTATTCGGCCTGGGTGAAGTCAAGGCCCACCTTGACGCCCACGTCCCCCGGTGCCAGGCGCGCCAGGGCGTCTTCGTCCGTGGTGTCGTCGCCGGCGAACAGGACACCGGTAGCGCCGGTGACCTGCCGCAGGAAGGTGACGCCCTCGCCCTTGGATGCGTTGACCACTGAGGTCTCAAGGACCCGCTTACCGTCCTTGAGGAACACCCCTTTCCGGTCCTGCAGCAGTGAGCGGGCAGCGGCCACGGCGTCCTCGGCGACGTCATCGGCGGCGAGGCGGGTGTGGAGGACCACCCCTGCCGGCTTGTCCTCGAGCGTGGTGCCCGGAGCTTCCCTGGCGATGTCTTCCAGGACGGTGCGCACCTCGGCGAGGAGGGCCTTTTGCCCTTCATCGAGCGTGAGCCCGGTGGATCCCGGACCCAGCCATGCCTCGGCGCCGTGGCTGCCGATGAGGAGCGTGTCCACCGGAGGGGAGGCGACGGCGCGCAGGCTGGCGAGGGCGCGGCCGGAGATGAGTGCCGTCGTCGTCCGTGGAAGCACGGCGAGCCCGGCGAAGGCGGCCGCCGAGCGGGGCAGCGGCCGGGCGTCGTCGGCGCGGCCGACGATGGGCGCCATTGTGCCGTCGAAGTCCATGGCCACGAGCAGGTGCTCGGTCCCGGCGATCCGACGGATGGCTTCCCGGAGCTCAGGGGACAGCGAAAGCCGGTCCTTGGCGTGGCGGGCATCATGAGTCATCGCGGACCACCTTTTCGTTGAGCGCGCGCAGGAAGTCGGCGGACCAGTGGTCCACGTCATGCTCGAGGATCTGCTTGCGCATGGCCCGCATCCGCCGCGACGCGTCCCGCGGCTCCAAGTCCACGGCACGCATGATGGCGCCTTTGAGGCCGTCAATGTCATGTGGATTAATCAGCAGTGCCTGCTTGAGCTGGTCGGCTGCGCCGGCGAACTCGCTGAGGACCAGGGCGCCGTCGTTGTTGGTGCGCGCCGTCACGTATTCCTTGGCCACAAGGTTCATGCCGTCGCGGAGGGCCGTCACCAGCATGACGTCGGCGGCGAGGTACAGCGCCACCATCTCCTCCACCGGATAGCTGTGGTGCAGGTAGCGTACGGCCGTGTTCTCGATGGTGTCGTACGTGCCGTTGATATGGCCCACGGTGCCCTCCACCTCCTCGCGCAGGAGGCGGTACTGCTCAACGCGTTCGCGGCTGGGACTGGCCACCTGGATCAGGGTGGCGTCGCCAACGGAAAGCTTGCCGTCAGCCAGGAGCTCCTCAAAGGCCTTCAGCCGGTGCCGGATGCCTTTGGTGTAGTCCAGGCGGTCGACGCCCAGCAGGATGGTCTTGGGGTTCCCGAGGTCCTGCCGGATCTGGCGGGCCCGTTCAATGATGTCCGGGTTGGAGGCCAGCTCGGTGATCTGCCGGACGTCGATGGAGATGGGAAACGCCTGTGCCCGGGCAATGTGCGTCACGTCGCCGTCCTGGCCCTTTACATGGACCTGCTGCTGCTTAACGCTGGCGCCGAGGAAGCGGCGTGCGGAGCGCATGAAGTTTCCGGCATCGCTGGGCCGCTGGAAGCCCACCAGGTCGGCGCCGAGGAGCCCGTCAATGATGGCCTGGCGCCACGGCAGCTGGGCAAAGATCTCCGGCGGCGGGAACGGGATGTGGTTGAAGAACCCGATCCGGAGGTCCGGCCGCGCTTCACGCAGCAGGCGCGGCACCAGCTGGAGCTGGTAGTCCTGCACCCACACGGTGGCGCCGTGATCCGCATGGCGCACCACGGCGTCGGCGAATCTTCTGTTGACCTTGCGGTAGGCGTCCCACCACGTGCGGTGGAACTCCGGCGGGGCGATGACATCGTGGTACAGCGGCCAGAGGGTGGCGTTCGAAAACCCCTCGTAATACAGCTCCACCTCGTCGGTGCTGAGCTGGACCGGGACCAGGTCCATGCCGCCGTGGCTAAAGGGTTTGACCGTCTCGTCGGGGGCGCCGTGCCACCCTACCCAGGCGCCGTCGGTCTTGGTCATCATGGGGGCCAGTGCTGTCACCAGCCCGCCCGGGGACCGGCGCCAGCCGGAGCCGTCGTCCCCGCTTTCACCGGGTGCGCAACGGTCCACTGGCAGCCTGTTCGACACCACCATGAAGTCGTATTTCGTCGCTCCGCCGTGGCCGGATCCGGCAGCGCCGGACGTAGATGTTGCGGAAGGTTTTTCCTGGACGGGTGTTTGCATTGCGGCCCCCTGGGGTTGCTTGTGCCTCTCAGCCCACCCTAACGGGACGGAATCTTCCGTGCTATTCGTCCGTTGGTCAACCCGGCGATTAGTTGAAAGCGCAAGCTCCCAGCTTTCTCCCCTAAAATGTAGGAGTTGCCACGAAGTGGTCCCCCCACGTCAACCGACCCAAGGAACACATGAGCCCCGCAAACGAAGTACGTAAGTCCAAGGCTGAGCGAACCGCGGAGGCGCGGGAAAAGGCCCGCCAGATCCGTGAAGCGCAGCTGAAGAAGGACAAGCGCAACAAGCTGCTCATAGGCTGGGGCATCGTGGCCGCCGTCGTCGCCATCCTGGCTGTCGTTGCGCTGGTGGTGACCACCAGCATCAGGCAGAACACGCCCATCGCCGACCAAGGGCCCGTACCGGCCCATGCCAACGTCAACGGCGGCGTGACCCTGCTGGCCAACTCCGAAGTGAAGAAGGCGGACCCGGCCACGGTGGACATGGCTAATCTTCCGGCCAAGCCTGAAACGCAGCCCAACCCCGTGGTGGCGCCGGGGGCAGAGGCCGAAGCGGGACAGCCCGTCAAGGTTATTGCGTACATCGACTTCATCTGCCCGGCCTGCCTGCGGTTCGAACAAACCTACAACGAGGCCCTGACCAGCCTCCGCAATGAAGGCAAGATCAGCATGGAGTACCGGCCGCTGGGCTTCCTGGACCGCCAGTCCAGCACCAACTACTCCTCACGTTCGGCTAACGCCGCCGCGTGCGTTGCAGACAAGGCCCCCGAGAAGTACGCGGACTATGTCAACATCCTCTTCGACAACCAGCCCGCCGAAGGCGGAGCAGGCCTGTCAGATGACAAGCTGAAGTCCCTGGCCAGCGACGTAGGCGCCGACATTAACAGCTGCGTGGACGACAAGACTTTCCGTCCTTACGTCAAATACTCCACCGAACTTGCCGCAAACACCGGCATCACGGGTACGCCCACCATCTTCATCGACGGCAAGAAGTGGGACGGCGCTTCGGACCTGAACGCCGAGATCCAGGCGGCAATCGACGCCAAGGCCTAAAAGCCCCACGGCAACGTCGGCGGCCCGTTCCGGATTCTTCCCGGAACGGGCCGCCATACTTTAAGGCCGGTTCGTGCCTAGGCGCCGGCGTTTTTACCACCGGCGCCACTTGGGCTAACCTTATCTAGCGCCGTTCAGGCGCGAGCCCGCAGGGGCGCGCCTCCTTAGCTCAGTTGGCCAGAGCACCGCTCTTGTAAAGCGGGGGTCGTCGGTTCGAATCCGACAGGGGGCTCTAAGAACCCCTCTATTCCGGCGATTTTGCCCGTTATAGAGGGGTTTTTCATGCCTGAAGACGACGCACAACACGCTTACAACACGCTTTCAATAAAATTGGTCATCGCCCGTCGGGCCTTGGGGCGCATAGAAGACCCCATGACAACGAGAATGAAGGCCTTGGGACCGGTCACGGACCAAGGCAACGCAGAGCAGCTCATGACCACCGGGGAGGTGGCCGTCTGGCTACAGGTGGCTCCCAAAACCCTCCGCAACTGGCGATCCGCTGGCATCGGGCCGGTGGCCCTGAAGCTTCACGGCGCTGTTCGCTACCAGCGTGCCGCAGTTGAGGCATGGGTTGCCGATACCTCGAAAGCAGCAGGCTGATGGGGCGGTCAAGCCTCCCGCTGGGGGCATGGGGGACAATCAGTGCGAAGAAGGACGCAGCGTCTGGGAAGTGGCGGGCAAGTTGCAGGTTCCGCGGATATGACGGTGTGACAAGGGCCTACAGCAAATTCGGTTCCACAAAGGACAAGGCCAAAAACGCACTGCTGACGTCTATGATTCAACGCCAGCAGGAGAAATGGCGCTTGGCTGAAAATCCTTCGCTGAAGGACGTGGCAGAAAAGTGGCTCTTGAGCATCGAAGTTCCGGAAGTAGTAGTCGACGAGAACGGGAACATGGTCTCGGTCGAGAACACCGAGGCAATTCGCCGACAGACATGGGACCAGTACGAGAGCATCGTCCACAACCTGATCGCACCGGATCTCGGTGCGCTGAAGGTCAAGGAAATCACTACGTCGACGTGCGACCGCTTCCTCCGGTCACTGGTGAAGAATGGAAAAGGGCATACGAATGCCCGGCTGGCGAAAACGGTGCTCAAGCAGATCATGTCCTACGCAGTCCGGCACGACCTTTATGTCTGGGGCAACCCAGTGGTTGAAGTAGATCGCCTCAGGAAGCCACGCAAGAAGCCCGTAGGGCTCAGTGAGTCGACCGTCATGGAAGTCCGTGAAGCTGTGCGGAATTGGGGGTTGGAACCCGGGCGCTTCGGTCCGCGGCCAAGTAGCGTTCTTGCAGATGTCGTGGATGTGCTGCTTGGCACGGGGGCCCGCATCGGCGAAGTACTTGCGATCCGGTTCGAAGACATCGATCTGTCAGGCGACGTGGGAAAAATCGCCATAACTGGCACGTTGGTGGAACCGCGGCGCGGCCCTAAGTACCGGCAAGACCTCCTGAAGAACCCCGGCAGCGAACGAATCATTCCGGTGCCTGGGTTCGTCGTTGACGTGCTCGTACGTAGAATCGCGGAATCTCCGGCCAAAAATGCAGCTGGTGCGCTGTTCTGGTCAAGGCGCGGAACCTACATGCAGGCCTCCAGCGTGAGGAGGCAACTGCGCGCCGCCCTGGATGCTGCTGGGATCGAGAATGCCCAGCTGATTACGCCGCACGCGTTCAGGCGTACAGTGGCGACCCTCCTCGCCAGGGAAGTGGAGGACAAAGCCGCGGCCTCTATGCTGGGTCACGCGGACTTGACGATGACGCATGCTGCGTACATTGAGCGGCTCAAAGAGGTTGATGATTACACGGCGGTCCTCGGTGGTCTCGCACCGAAGCCCCGTTCTTAGCGGCACCGGTACTGTCTCTCCAACCCCCGTGAATAAGACTTGCGAGGGCTAACCCCGGATTGAGTCACCCGGTCTGGCGGCTCATTCTGGGGTCTTTCGGCGGCTGTTGGGAGCGCGACTTCGCGGAGCGGTGACGGCGCGCCCGGGGGACAAGCACATTCAAGTTCCGCAAGGTACCGGCATCGAGCCTAGGGTGCAGGCAGGACGCGGATCTCAGTGATGCTGCTCGCAGCCCATTCCGGGGGCGCCGTGCCGTCACTGCGCCGCCGGACGCGCACCGCCCGAGCAAATTGGCCAGGCCTGGCGTCATCGGGAAGCTGGCTGCCGACTATGCCGGTGAGCCAATGTCCGTCGATAGACACTGCGACTAGGCCCGAGCTGGAGCGTTCAATGCTGACGATCGTCCCCTCAATTGCGTCCGGGGGATCCCAGGCGGCCACGGCTTTCCAATGTGGTTCGCAAGTCATCCGCTTCGTGCAGAACCGGCATACGTCTGGCTGCGGTCGCGCCAGGGCTCGCCCCATAGACTGCGCCGTGAGGATGTCCCCTAGGAGATTGGTGATCGCAGAGGGGCTGACCTCGATCTCTGCGGGGCCCTGCTGCAGGTTGAAGACGATCACGTGCTTCGGAGGCACACCGAAGGTGACTTGGAAGAGATGAGCGTAGAACGTCATCTGGTGCTTGATCGCCGGGGAGGGCTCCGCGGAGGCGTCGCGACCGGTCTTGAGGTCAATGATGAGTCCCTCGGCACCGCCAGCTGCGACGTCGAGGATGCCGAATAGATGGTTGCCTTCGTCAGTCAGCAGCAATTCAGTGCGAATACCAGGCTCTGCTTCCGCGAGGATGGCGCTGAGCTCCCTCCCCCGTGACTTCAGCCGTGCCCGCGTGATGACGGCCTGCGGCATGCGGGAAATGTCGATCCCGTGACTTGCAACAATCTCATCGAAGCGCCCCTGCAGCCGCATGCCCGGATCCTCACGCGTCCATTCTCCGTTCTCAATCCATTGCTGAAGTGCCAGGTGAGCAACGGAGCCAGCATTGCCAAGAACCTGCGCCGACGGTCTAGCGGGCTCGTTGGCGGGCACCGCCGAGAGAGGGCAGCTCAACAGACGCCAGGCGGCTGTGGATGACCACCATTGCGGCAACTCGTCTGCCCCTTTCACGTGCCTACTAGGTCGGAGTCAGAGATGAGCTTGAGTACCCGGCGGGGGTCCCGGTCGAGCGTGAAGGAGTCGACGAAGACAACTCCGTCCAGACCCTCTTCGGATGCTTCGATCTCAGCCATCGCCTCGGCAAGGCGGGGAGCGATGAGGGTTTCCTCGGACGCTTCGAATGGATGACGGGCGACCACAGCGAACGATCCTTCACTGGGGCTGTCGAAGCGTGCAGCGGAGACGGTGCTGCTGATGGGCGCCGCATTGTAGGCCCGCGCCCAGCTCTCGATAGCAGCAGCCTCCGCCGCAGTATCGATGCTCAAGGGCTTGCCTTGAAGAAGCCCAAACAGGTCTCTGGCAAGCCGCCAGTCGAGCAGTGCGTGATATGCCATGTTGCCGTAGTCACGCAAGCAGCGGTAGCAGGAGGAGCTGCAGGCAGCTGCGTGGGATGGATCCTCCAATTCCGTGAGGTAGTCGGCGGTCGAGTCGAGGAACTCGGGCAGGAAACCCGATGAGCCGAGGTGGGTGCTGAACCCGGCTCCGTTCTCGAGGGTGTCGGCCAGGAAGGCAAAGGTGGCCGGAGCCCCGCTCGTCGTGCCGGAGTAGATGCCTGCGGCGAGTTCAAGGGGCTGGATGTCGAGCGCCGCAGAAGCGACGGTGCGCAGCAGGAAGGCGAATGAGTACCACCCGGCGCGGCGGCTGTCAGAGACTTCCTGAGCGCCGTATGGCTGGCGGACGCCTGAGACGAGATTGAGACGGAGTCCCGAACTGGGAATCGTGGGAGCGGCGGCCCCGGCGAAGAGGAAGTCGGTGTGCTGTACGGCGCCGAGGGCAACGCTGATCGGGTCTCCGGCGGCGGAGGAGGGATGGAGTAGCCCAGCTTCGATGGCGCGCGTGGAGACATAGCCGCCCCACTCCGGGGCTCCAGGAGCTGCCCCGCGGAGGCTGAAGCACTGGCCGCCGTTGTCGTTGATGACATAGCGGGAGCCGGGGCCGGCGAGGAAGATGGCTTGGCCGGGAGTCTGTGGGGTGAGGGCATCCATGTCGGTCATGGCTCTTGCGGCCATGGCGCGGGGGCTCCAGGAGAAGTTGCCATCGAAATCAGTTCCACGCGCGCTGCGGAACCCGAGCGGTTCGCGCATCGGGACAGTGGTGTAGAAGCTGGGCCCGGCCCCGCATCTGGGACAGGTATTCGTTGGTTGCCCTCCGGCCTCCTGCTCGCCGAGATACGAGCAGGCACGGCAGATCGACAGCGGTGACTCCGGCCCAAGTGGATCGGGTAGCGGCTGAGGACGAGTGCCCACGGGCTTGAATGCGGTGATCCCGACGACCGGGTAGACGATGCCATCGCGGACCACTTCGCTCATCGGGGCGAATTGGCTTACGGCCATGCTCAAGTCGCGGTCGATGACTCCGGTCGGCGGCCACGGATAGGAACGCCTCGGTCGGCTGAGGTGGAGATAGCGCACTGAGGTGGGAAACCCGAACATGGGGAGGAGGCCGCATTCGGCGAGCAACTGGCTGAGGTCCTCGTGTTTCTGGGTAGCCGCTGCCGCGTCGATCTCGGCCACGAATGTTGAGGCACATCTTGACGCTTCATCGTCGGCGGTGTCGTGGAAAACCGTGCTCCGCGTAAGGGAGCGAGCCGCATCCCGGATTCTGTCTGGGTGTTCCTGGAGCCACTGTTCGAAACGGGGCCGGAGCACCGTCAGCCAGTCCGCGGTCTTCCCGAACGCGCCATGCACGTTGACACTGGGGTCTTCCCCGTCGGTGACGGAAATGATGTCAACGGATGCCTGGCGCAGGATTTCGCTGCGCAGCGAGCGAGCCAAGATTTCTGGCCGGTTCAAGGCAAGATACGGCTTGGGGGTGGGTTCGTTGGTGATGCGATCAGGTCGTTCGAAATAGTACTCGTCGTGGCTGCGGCCGCGGCATACAGTTAGGGCGATCGCAACGGGCGAGTTGCGGCGCCCGGCGCGGCCCACGCGCTGCTGGTAGTTGAACCGAGTAGGGGGCATGTTACCTAGGACGACGGCGGAGAGGGCACCGATGTCCACTCCGGCTTCCATCGTCGTCGTGACGGAGAGAAGGTCGACGGCGTCAGTTAGCTCGTTTTCACCGGAGCCGAGGAATACATTCTGAAACCGTGCTTGACGGGACTGCGCATCGATTCGGTCGGTCTGCCCGGTTAGCTCTGCGGTGTTGATCCGGAACATGCCGTCGCCCCGGGTGGCCTTCCAAGCGTAGTAGTCCTGATCAGCGTCGATCGGGACGGCGGTATCGGGCAAAGGGGCTGAACATTTCGTGCAGTAGCCATTGCCGGTGGTCAAGTGACGGCGGCTGCATTTGGCGCAGGCCCAAGCGCGTCCCTCACCCGTCCGCAGCACTACCGCAGAGGGATCGATCAGATAATCCACGAGAGCCGTGCCCGCCCTCGTGCGCACCTCGTCGTGGACGCTATCGGGACTGACTCCCTCCGCGGCAGCCACGGCCGTCCAGAACTTACGAAGTGTGGGCGTCGGGTTTGGGCGCGGTGTGCGGAGGCGGAAGAATCGGCGCTGGTCGGCGAGGATGCGCAGTGCCGCACGTGCCTGCCCAGTGGCGTGATCGGTCGGCCCGTCAGCGGGGGCAGTGTCGGAGGCTAGAGTCAGCCAACCGAGTCCGAGGGACTCGAAGTCGCGGCCTCCTCCTGAGAACAGCCCTTGCAGCAGTTCCTCTTCGAGAGAGCTGCTGATGTCGTTAAGCAATGCTGTCTGAGGATCAGTAAGGCCGGCCTTGGGCGACGGTGGGCTGACTTGCCAGTTGTAGAGCTGTGACCATGGAATTGCGGGATCTTCGGAAGTCTCCCGGAGGCGGGCATGGGGCCCGCCCGGGTTCATCCCAAGCTTGAGAAGATCGGAAGACACTTCGGCGGCAAGTTCTCGCAACGATGGAGGCGCTGCGAGCCTCCCTTTCAGGCGTTCGGCGTCGGCTGGGCCGGTTCCGGGCTTGCCGTCCCACACCTCGCGGAGCTCGGCGAGTGCGGCGGCATCGCGCTGCTTCAGTCTGTCGAGAGCGGCGAAGGATTCCGGGGATTTCTCATTCTGGAGCACGTGGGCTTCGGCCAATTTGACGTCCTGAGCGGTGCCGCCTGAGGCCGAGAGCCGAGCGTAGAGCAGCTGGCGAAGCAGATCCTGGTAGTGCCGGAGGCCGAGGCCTGCCGAGAGCTTCGCGGCGTCTTGGCGGCTGTCGGTAAAGACTATGAGCTTGCGCTCTGCTTCTCCGAGGTCGTTGGCGAGCTCGGTGGTGAGTACCTGGTTGATCTTTTCGAAACCGGTGCGCATCTGCCGGATCGGTGAACGTTGTGTGGCCGGATCGGTTGGCTTGAGGCGCCCGTTGCGGCCAAACTGGATCTCCCAGTCGTCGCCACAGTTGGGGCACTGCGTCGGGAAGGGGCTGACGGTATCGACCGGACGCTGCAGTTCGCCGGTGGTCTTGTTCCGGGCGATACGGGCGTGGAAGCTCCATCCGGTGAACCCTTCAGCAACGTTGCTGAGTTCGCCGGAGGCGGGGTTAAGCTTGCTCTGCCGGAAGGCGTAAGCGACGGCGTTGCTGTCGCGGTTCCAGAATGGTGAGTCGAGGTTCGTCAGCTTGGATTCAGGGCGAGGCCAGTAGACAAGGTAGTTGTCGGCGGTGCGTTGAAGACTGACTTGGTCAGGCAGCTTTGCGAGCTCCGGGACGTCGGCAAGCAGCATGGTCCTCACCGCGGGCTTCTGGAGTTCGCCTTCGGGAGCAAAGCCACCGAGCATGACGTCACCGCAGTTCTGGCAGTACAGCAGCTCGAGTACGCGCCCACCACATTCGCACCGGGTTGCGGGCTCGGCATACAGCTTTCCAATGGTCCGGTCTGGCTGCGGGTCGGAGACCGCAGGGCAGCCGGGGTCGCAGCACGCCCACATGCCGACGACGTTGCGGAAGAATAGGTGGGCGCGGAACTTTGGGTCGCCGGGCAGCGGGTCTTTGGCGAGGCCGGCGAGGACTTTTGAGATCGCCCGTTCCGAGACGTCTTCCGTCGTGCCCGGAAAGACATCTTGGGCGATCTGGTTGAGCGTCTTAGCCGCGCCGGTTCCATCGCCGTGAAGGACCCCTCGGAGAGCGTCGACGACACCACCCGTTCGACCATGGTCAGCTGCGGTTGTCGCATCTGCGGCAGCCAGGGCTACCGGGTCGACCGGGGGCGGGGTCTGGTAGGTGGATGGCGTGATGCTGGAGCCCCCGATGAACGTGAACGTTCCCGGATTGACGTCGAAGAACTGGTGCAGATAGTCACTGTCGCGTCCGGGGTCGAGTGAGGCGGATGCGGCGAGGACGCGGAACTGCTCGGGGCGTGCATCCAAGCCCAGACGGTGCTTGAGGGTACGCAAGAGGTAGGCCACTTCCGTGCCGGCGGTTCCGCGATATGTGTGAAGTTCGTCGACCACGAGAGTGAACACGTTGGCTGGGTCTTCGAGCCATTGGCGGGTGGAATCGAAGAAGTGCCCGTCCCGCTCGCGCAGGAGCATCACGTTGAGCATGGAGTAGTTCGTGATTAGGATGTCCGGCGGGTAGTCGAGCATGTCCCATCGTGAGCGCATCTCCGCGCCATCCAGGCGCGGCACGAAGTAGCGGAGGTCGTCGTCGGCCTTCTGCGCTGCGATTTCCCGCGCCCGGGCCCCGCGCCGACTGGTCTCGCGCAGGTAGCGGCGTAGTTCTCCGAGCGCAAGGTTGTTGCCTCGGGTTCCGGTGACCGGTGTGGCGCCCGTGTAGCGGCCAAAATAGAAGCGGTGCCCGTTGCGGTTCTCATCAAGCCATGCACGGATACTGTCGTTGTCGAGGGCGCGGCGCAGGCGGATGAGCTGATCGTCGACGAGCGCGTTCATTGGGTAAAGGACGAGGGCTCGGACGGCGGCTTTGCGCCCCGTTTCGGCGTCCCGTTGGGCAACGAATGGGTTGCTGTCGCCGGCCCACCAGTCACCCGGGACGGCGCCCTGTCCCGTCCAAGAACGAGATTCGTTGAGCAGCGACGAGAGGACGGGCAGGAGGAACGATTCGGTCTTGCCTGACCCGGTACCGGCGGTGATGACCATATGCCCTCCCTGCTGCACACCCGCGGCGAGGGCTTCCTCTTGATGCCGGTACAACGAGGGGACACCCTGGAGCAGGCCGATACCGGCGAACTCGGCGAGATCGGGGTCCGCTCCTGCTGCTGCGACAGATGCGGCGAGGGTGTGGCCGGCGCTTTCGTATTCGGGCCGAAGTTCGATCAACGGTTCGCGGTAGACGCCGCCGTCGCGGTTGAGCAGGGCTCGACGTTCCTCCTGGAGGCGCGCGTCCGCGAGACCGAAGGGCGTGTCGTAGTAGCGGAAGTAGGCGTCGCGCAGGTGCTCGAACGTCTGAATTGCGTCAAGGTGCGTGCTTGCGTTTCTCATTGTGCCGTTCTTCCTGTTCAGTTGCTGATCTGGAGGGTCTGTCCCAGGGAAGATGCGACGCGCTCGGCGATCTCGCGGGGGACGTTGTCGTAGAGTGCGGCTTCGGCCGAGCTGTCGAATCGCGGTATGAAGCCGCTGCAGAGGACGAGCACCCTCGAGTGAAGTGCAGGGAGGGGGACACCCTGATCGAGGACGAGGGTTCCCGCTCTGCTGCAGTCGGGGTAGTCCGGCTGCCAATGGATGACCGTGCGGCCTCGTCGAGCAAGCTCGGCGAAGATGCCGTGCGAGAGCTCGGCGGCGTACCAGGAGCCCTCACGGCGTAGCGTGTACCGCCAGCGGCCGTGGACCTGCTCGCGATAGAGGCCGTCGGGCAGTGCGAGGTCCTTGGGGGACGCTGGTGACCAACGCTGGGGACTGAAGCTGACGAGCTGCTCAAACAGAGAATCGTAGGCCGGCGGTGCGCTGGGGCCTATGGGAAGGGACTGCTGCAGCTTCCCGGCTATGCCGGCCGCCGCGCAGCCGACATAGCTGACACCGATGTCGTCAGCGGCGTCTTCGAGGTCCTGGGCCTGCTTGTAGGGGATCATTATCGTTGCCGGCGGCGGGATTGTTCGACCACGGTTGGGCCGTCGTGCCCGCTCGACATAAAGTCCCGCATTTTCGATAGCACGCACCAGCCGCGGCCTACGTGCACCTACAAGGACAGCAATGCCGTCGGCAAGCGGAAGTCTAGTGAGCACTGGCGGAGCAACGGACCATTTGCCTTGCCTCCAGTCCACTTCGCAGTGCCCCAAAGATGCGATGTCTCGCAGCCATTTCCCGCCGACATTGTCAGACACAGTGAGGTCTTCGGTACGGGCGAGCCAAAGTGCGCGTGTGCTGAAGTCAGCGATCGTGCCGCTGCCGGTTTCGCTGATCCAGGATAGGAGGAGGTCGCCTATCATGCCGCATCCCCTGCAATCTGCAGCCGCATCTTCCAGAGCCGGGCCCCGTTCGCGTCAGCGCACGCCCGCTTCCAGGCGTCCAAAAGGTCGATCTCGACTTCGTAATGTTTCGGGCTTGCGGGGCCAATCTCCGTCAGGCGCCAGAGACGGCCACGGCGCTGGGCGAGCCACCGAGCGGTTGAGGCTGCGCCAATTTCAAAGACTGGCGAGTAGAACTCGATGTCAATGCTGGAGAGGAAGCGGGGCGGTGGAGGTTCCGCCACCTTCTCTCCGTGCCCGTCCTCGTGCAGGAGCCAGGACTCGTCCCTACCGCGGAGCCCGAGCACTGTGCCCGTGGCAGTAATCCCGGGGACAAGTGCGCCCATCACTGCGGCGTCAGCCTGGTTCGATTCGCTCATCTGTCCGCTGCTGGTCCAGCCGAGAACCCCGGTACCAGCAGGCGGAGCGGGATCAGGGCCCTCGCTGACTGTGGTGAACACAAGCTCCTGCCCGTCGGCTTGCACAACATGACGGCCCGTTTCGTCGACGAAGCGACGAATCGGCAGTGGAAAACCGTTGGCAGGGACTCTATCCCTCCTCCCGTCGAGACTGACAGTTGCGATGCGATGTTCCCTGCCGAACGGCAGGAGGAGGTCCGGCGCGCCGCCGGAGAGGTAGTGGTGGGCCGAGATCGACGAGGCGACAGGCAAGCCATGGACTAGCTTGGCACGCGGAACCACTTCGGAGACGGCACCTATGGTGCGGAGGCCGGGCAAGCGTGAGAGCACATCCCTGAGCGCCTGCCCATCAAAGAAGCGCACTCTTTGGAAAAGCTCGTAGCCTTCGATAAGGAAGGATCGCCGCTGCGGGACCCGGCGCCAGCCCTCCGCGGCAGCTTCTTCCAGCAGACGCCGGAAATCAACGGCATGCTGAGAGATGACAGCGATGACATGCTCCTCGTAGGGCACCATGCCGGGAACCGATGACCAGGCGCCGGTCTGGGGGTCGGGAGAGAAGAATACGACCCCTGAGGGCGGGAACACGGCCGCGAATTCCCCGCCCCGAAGCTGGAACCCGGAGTGGACGCGGGAAAAGGTCACGGCGGGAGCGCTATGATCCGCGTAGTACTCACGGCCCTCGACCGCGCTGAGGCTAACCCCTTGGGACTCCCCCTGCCCCGCAAGGACAAGCGTCCTGGGTCCTCCCTTCGGCACAGGGAATAGCCAACGAGTCTGCCACGTGTCTAAATCGATGCCGAGTTTGACCGCGATACTCTGCTTCCCCTCGCTTGTCACCACGCTGCCGTCCCAGGCCCGGGCGTGGGCAGCGACGACCGACCCCAACAAGGAACGCATCTGGGAGTCTGCCAGAGCGCCCATGAACGCTTCGCTAAGCCGGTTCCGCCCGTCCTCTGCCCAGATGTCCAGCGCACGCAGCAGGGTCTCCGGGGCGGGCGAGTCGCCTGGAGAAACATCGAGCGCTTGAAAAAGGCGCGTCAACGATGCGCGATCACTCAGACGGACAAGAGCTTGCGAGAGGGGGTAACCGATTCGTGATGGGTGGGGAACTTCCGGGATCGTTGAGGTGCCGACGGCGCCTTGCTGCCCCTCGATCCAGTGATGTAGGCCAACCCACATATCGACGACTTGGAGGAAGGCCCCGCGTTCTTCGAGGTCTCTCCGCAGCGCTTCAAGTTCGGAATCCGTGCCATCCGGGAGGATGGTCTGGGCGAGGCGAAGGTAGTAGTTCGTCGACCTCGCCGCCTTGTCTGAGCGCATCCTCGTGGCTGCCAAGACGGAGATAACAATCACCGGAAGCACAGGCGGCGGCTCGACCTTTGGCCCACGTTGCCATCGCCGGTACGCGATGAGCAGAGGGTTAAACATCGATCGGCCAGCCGTCAGGCGGAGGCGGCTTCGGACGGCCGCGGAGAGGTTGCGGGCGCTGTCCTCGCCGGGGTTCAAGCGTCCAAGTTCGCTGTCGTCTACGAAAAATACCGTCGGGCCGAGATGCTGATGCAGGAACACGTCTGCGAGCAATTTCTGCCACTGCTCGTACGTTTCCGTGCTCGAGGCGACGGGACGGGCGGTAGCGCCTTCCACCTGCAGGTCAGAAGCACCAGGACCAGGCGATTCGTCGGTCGTGACCCCCATGGTCCAGCCCCCCATACTCGACAGTCCGATCACATCACACTGCATTTGCGAACAGCCCCAAGGAACATGCAGCCAGCTAGCAGTGTCATCCGTCCGAGAGGAGAAAATAACTTCTCTTGCTGAAGGTGACAGATGTCTGAAGAATACTGCCTGCTTTGGCGTAGGCCCAGCAGAAGAGGCACACGCGCGACACGAAGGAGACCAGCCAGGACGGCATACCGGAACCAGAACGAAGGATGTTTCGCATCAGAATGGCCGTCCCGCCGCTCTCGTCGCTTTACACTGGAGCCGACGTCCGGTTCGACTGCCTCTGCCTCCGCCGTTTCCTCGCGGATCTGCCGTTGGTATCAACGAGCGCTGCTTCCTGGACTGTGGACCGAGGAATCTCAATACTTCGGTTCAGCGACCCATATCGGCTTGGCCGGAGTCATTGCACACGCCGTAGCCCCGTCATAAGTGGCGACGAGCAACATCGGATCGACGCACGGGTTCCCGCTTCCGTGCTCTGCTACGGAGGAGGATTGTAAGTCCGGGCTTCAAAAGCGGGTTGCCCGTTGCACCGCGTACTGTGTTTCGAGTGAGCCTATTCGACCTGCCCTCTAGCGTCGCTGATCCTGCTGTTGTTGCGGTCGTGACTGAGCTTAGGCGACTCGACCCAGACGGATCGAGGATGGCGAAGGTGTTCCGATCAACCTTCGATCAGCTTTATGACGGCCAGCACACTGGCCGCTACAGCGTCGAGCAGCTATTCAAGACCGAGAAGACGCACTTCGGAACGCTCATCGAGATCAATTTGCAGCGCGAGTTCAAAATCCCAGATGGGTGCGTGTTGGACTTCACGATCGCCGGGTTTGAAGTTGACTGCAAGTACTCCCATACCGGGGCATGGATGCTCCCGATCGAGAGCTTCGAGCAAATAGTCCTGGTCACACAGGCCGATGACCGGAAGTCCGTGTGGAGCGCGGGGGTCGTGCGGGCAACTCAGGAAAACCGGCGAACCAGCGAAAACCGTGACAAGAAAACGGGGTTGAACGTGCTGGGCCGCTCTCAAATCACGTGGGTGTTCAAGGACGCGCAAATGCAGCCGAACGCCTTACTCCAGCTCCCGCCATCGGCGGTGTCCGAAATTATGGCCGGACGAAGTGGGCAGGTTCGCGTGAACGAGCTCTTCCGACAGGCTACGAATAGACGTCTGTCCCGCAACATCATCGCCACCGTCGCCCAACAAGACGACTACATGAAGCGAGTGCGCTACAACGGCGGTTCCCGCAGTGCCCTTCGCCCAGAGGGATACCTGATTCTGGGGGGCGATTACTTCATCCAGCGCAACATAGCGGCTGCACTCGGCGCAGTTGTTCCCGAACCCGGGGAACTCGTCAGCGTACGTGTCACGCCAGCGGCCCCGGAGGAAGGTGTCGGCATCGACGGCGAATGGTGGCGTCTCGCGGCCCAGGACGAGGAAATCGACCTTCCTGCCCCGGTACTGCCTAGGTAATCGAAACTGACCTGGGCACGGCGGGTTGCAGCGCAACTTCCGGCTCGCACTCGGTGCCAACCAGAGCCGACGAGCCGCGCGTCCCAAAATCGTCGGTGGCTCCTGTCAGAATATAGGGGTGAACGAAGCGAAAACGAGTGATTCTGATTTAACCGCAGTAGAGATTTGCGCCGGAGCTGGTGGCCAGAGTCTCGGACTGCACCTCGCAGGCTTTCGGCATACATTGGCTGTCGAGCTCGATCGCGACGCAGCCGCTACACTTGAGCGCAATCTATCCCGACTTGCGACTGCAGACGGCCAACCTCAGCCGCTCATTGCCATCGGCGACGTCGCGGACGAGTCGGTCTGGAAGCCCGAAGACCACCGAGGCGTTTCGCTGCTCGCAGGCGGCGTTCCTTGCCCACCGTTCTCCCTCGCCGGCAAGCAGCTGGGGTCGTCCGACGAGCGTGATCTCTTCGCGTGGGCCGTTGAGGCAGCCGGCCGCATGCAGCCCGACGCTGTGCTGCTCGAGAACGTGCGCGGGCTGTCGATGCCGCGCTTCGCGGGCTACCGTCAGGCAGTACTGGATCGCTTCACCGAGCTCGGCTACCGCGCCGACTGGCGGCTGCTAGAGGCCAAGGACTTCGGTGTCCCTCAGCTTCGCCCGCGATTCATCCTCGTGGCCCTGCGCGATGAGTTCGCGCCGTACTTCGCTTGGCCCGAACCGACGCCCGCCGTACAGACGGTTGGCTCCGCCGTCTATGACCTTATGGCTGCCAACGGATGGCCCGGTGCCGAAGCTTGGGCACGAAACGCGCACCGCGTGGCTCCCACCATCGTCGGTGGCTCCAAGAAGCACGGCGGACCCGACCTAGGCCCGACGCGTGCGAAGCGGGAATGGCTTTCCCTGGGCGTCGACGGCCTGGGCATCGCGGATGCTGCGCCGGGCCCTGATGTGCCCGTCAACTTCATGCCGAAGCTGACGAACGAGATGGTCGCGCGCATCCAAGGCTGGTCTGGACCCGGGTACGAATGGGACTTCCGTGACGGCAAGGGCCGGAAGACAGCTACCTACCGACAGATCGGCAATGCATTTCCGCCGCCAGTGGCCCGCGCTATCGGACTCGCGATCGCCTCCGCGCTCCGCAAGGATGGTCAGCCACTTGGAAACCATGGCGCTGGTAGTCAGTACCGCGACGAGGTGTACCGGGCGCTTCGCGACCAGACCGGGTTCATCTCACTCGCAGGACTGCGCAAGACCCTTGGAGGGACTTTCACCGAGGACGAGATCGAGCGCAGGATTGCATTCATCCGTCGGGACTTCGAGATCGAAGAGCGACGTCGCGGTGAGACCATGACATTCCGACTGGGTCAGTGGCGGGCCTTTCGGGGGCAGGTGGATCACGCGCGCCACGCTGCATTTGCCACCGAGCGACTTCGCTCGAAGATCAGTTAGCGCCTAGGTCCATGGCGAAAAACTTCAAACTCCCTACGGGCTGGTACTTCTCGACGATTACCGACCTTGTCGATAACGTGCTGCCCCCGCTGCTTGGCAAATTGACAGTGGACAACGCCTGGGCATACGTCTATGCCATCACTATGTGGTCTGAGAATGTGGACGGAACGGAGTACTTCCACATCATCGAGTCTGACAAGCTCAATACAAAAAATGGCCGGATGCTCGCTGCGCGGGCGGCAGATTATCTGGCAACCCACCTTGTACCAGGAGAGACCCGAGACCCCCTTACCATCGTCGACCAAATTGGCAAGGCTCGTGCCGAAGTGAGAGCGAATCAGGGCTTCGGACCTCCAAAAACGAAGCGAGACCCAAACGTCACCGGTGCCGCCTTCGAAACTGCGCTCCAGGTGTTGGTAGAAAAGCTTTGCGGTGTCATCCCGTCTCGCACGCCGCCTTTGCGCACTCTTCAGGGCTTCGAACTGGCCCCGGAGGGATACCACTCGCGCCCGGATCTCGTACTCTTTGGGCCTCGTGACTTCAGACTCCTAATTTCCACCAAGTGGACGCTCCGCAAGGAGCGGGTCGGCACGTACCTGCATGAGTCTTATTTCTACAGAAAGCGTCGCCCAGACCTGCAGATTGCATTCGTAGTCAATGAGTTCCAGCCAAACATCCTGCGGCACCTCAGCACTGACCCGCTGGTTGACCGGGTTTACCACGTAAACAAGCGAATGCTCTTGGACTTACGCTCGCCATTCGCGCAACTTCCGCCGGGCACTAGCATCCCCGTTGAAACGCTCACCGGCAGCAATCCGGACGCAAAGGCGTACCGACAATGGATCAGCATGGAGGATCGGATTTTTGACCTGACGGACATGTTTGCCGACATTAGGATGCTAAGGAACAAACCCGATCTGGTGATCGACCCTGAGCAGTTGGACGGCGGAGTTGGGGAAGATGACGACGAGGTCGGCATCTGACCTTAGCTGTTCCGCTGAGCCCGGGAGCGGCGCAACCCGCAGCTAGATGTTGGGCGGCTTCAGCCGCCCCTATTGAATGTCCGCAGCGACAGAGTCGAAGGAAATAGTTCATGGGCGAGCAGGAACAACCGCTCGGGTGGTTTTACGCCGTCGAGACGCGGGACGCCGTGGCACAAACCCGAGATGGATGGCCCTACTTTGAGGCGCACCCAAGAGGCGCTGACCTGAAGGGAACGCAATTATTCGAGATCCGTTTCGGAGACGGCGAATGGATGCTGGCTGTTGAAGCTGACCTATTGCCGCGTGGTTTAGCGGACGCCTAGTTGCTAGAGTCCCGACAAAGGAGTTTTTCCGCGGGCGTTTTGGTGCCAAGATCTGAGGCGCGGTGTGGTGACTTCTTCGCCAGATTGAGTGTTTCACCACGTAGTGTAAATCTCTGGCTTCCAGCAGGCGGCGGAGCCGCGTGTGCTGTCCACAGACAGCGTCCCGATGGCCTAGCGGCCGGTGATCCGGCCTCCAGGGGCGGTCGATCATGTCCGCGGCTAGCACTAATCGTTGGCATCACCAGCTCCACCGGAGCTTCAAAGGAACCCAGCCGGTGGTGTGTGCAGTACAGGCGCAGCCCAGAACGCACGGCTACGATGCGCACTTCAGCCTAGAAGAGAGACTACCTATGCCAGCGCCGACGGCGACAGGGTTTGCGGGATTCTCCGACCGCTGCGGTTGCTTTGAGGGTTGGCGCTGCGGGACGTTCTCTCGTGCTCTGTCCATGGGAGATCCGATCAGAGCGGTGTGGTCCCCGGTACGAAGCCAGTGCGGGGACGCACTAAGCAGCGGTGCGTTGTTAATGACCGCCGTGGCCTCGAAGGTCCGCCATGCGGTGAACGGGTAGTCTCCCAGCAGGTCCCGCCGTGCCCATCGATCGAACCCGGAGGATCCGTTCACGGCGTAAGAGGCGGTCAAGTTGAGAAATTCCTCAGACAGGAGATGCTGCCCCGGGAACCAGTCCTCCCAGTGAGCGAGCCCGATTCTCGCGGCGGGGGAGTCCTGCCCGGTGCCGGGGAATTCCTGGAGTACGCGCTTGAGGCGTCGTTTGATCTCGTGGACGGGGTCGGCGGCGGTGTGCCGTGGACGGTCTGGGTGCGGGGCGGCGATCAGAAGCACCGTTAGGCCCGAGGTCTCGAGGGGGCGTTGGATGATGAGTTGGGCCCAGCGGCGTACCTTTTGTTCGAAGCTGTCCGATGCGGTGGTGACGAGTTCGTAGGCAATGCGGAGGCCGTCTTTGCGGATGAGCGTTCCATCCGCGGGCCGTCTGTCTCCTGGTATGGCTGCCTTGCCCAGTCCTGTGCCCGCAAGCAGGTCCGGGGTGGAGAACTTTTCTCCAAGGACCGCTCCGATCGGGAGGTGCTCTGCGGCGCGTAGGCCAAGCTCGGCGGCGAGGATGTTGTGCCGACCGGGGCGGCCGGCCGAGGACCAGGGCAGGCCGCCGGTGACTGTGGCCCATTCCGGCCATGTGAGTGTCGGGGCGATGTGCTGTTCGAAGACGTTAGTGTTGGAGGGCCTGTAGACGGTGAGGCGGTTGAGGTTGAAACCGGTGATCGGGTGCGAGTAGGTGCCTTGGTCGATGAGCCCTAGAGCGAATGATGCTGCACTGGTGGAGTAGTTCGGGTCGAGGAAGTGCGTGGAGCCAGTGAATGCCGCGAGTTGCTGGGCGCTGACCGTTCGCCAGGAGTCGATGACTCCCCACGCGGCGAGACGGTGGGCCCGGCCTCGGTTGCTGCGAAGGAGCCGCAAAGCGTTGTCCTTCTCGGTAAGCAGTCGGCGGTTGATTCTTACGGCTCTCGTGGCGGACACTTCTCGGGCAATCGCTTCAGTGAACCATACAGGTGCTGAGCCGGGTGCCCACAGCCTGTCCCAATAGGGATCATGCCGGTCGTGGGTGGCAAGCCCGTCGCTGGCCCGGGACGCGGCTTCGGATGCGTGCAGTACATGGGCCGTGGTATTTGCGCGGCCACGCTTTCGTCGCGCCTGCACGGCTTTCCCGGGGGAGCTGATCGTGGCATGTTTGTGTGCGGTCATACGAGAGAACATGCGCAGATTTTTGATTCACGGCCGTCACCACAGCGTTCTAATTCGGGGAATCCGGGAACGTGCGATCGGCTCCTAGAATCGGCATTTCCCCGGATGCGGTGTTCCGCTTACCTGGGGCATCATCTCTTCATCTGAGGCCACATGTTGCAAAGGCAAGATGGTTAGACGCACTGTGACCGGTTTGTGCGCTAGCTGGTGTGTTCTAGCGGGGCTTATAAAGGTAGTGCTGGCGGCGTTCGTAGAGTGCGCGGGCTGAAGACGACTCAGTCACCTGACCCATGGGGTCTTGCGCCAAGGGGGTACCCGCGATGCGGGTCGACAATACGCTGACCTTCAGAACTGCTGAGCCGCCGGGCGCCGTGCTCTTACTCGTCTGGCAGGTCTATTCCGCCCGAGTCCCAGCCGCACCCGGCGCCGTCGTCGCCGTTGCGTCGCCCGGCACCAAACGGGTACGACCTTGCAGCTGTATCTTCATTTCCGCCTTGAGGGCTGCACCGCTGTCGCATCTCTACACATCGCGAGTGGTCGATCTGTAGGCGGTTCGGCAAGGGGGGAGGGCGAAGCCCGACCTCCTTTTATACCTCGCTGTCCTAGGAGATCGCAGAAGACCCGCCACCAAATGGCGACGATGTGGATGCGCTATCGCGCTGCGGCCGGTATTGCCCGCTGTCTATAGGCGCCTGAGCACCATTGAATTAGTTCGGTCTTCGTCGCCCTTACAGAAGGTGCCGTCCTGCCGGTGAGGGAATCTGACCGCCGTCAGGACCCGGGCCGCATAGAAAAGCCTGTTCGGTCCTCGCTTGGGTGGGGCCGGAGAGGGTTCGTCGGCAGTGGCGTCCCAAAGATTACCTACAGTCAGGACATTTTGTGAACGCATTATTAACCACAGAGGCCGTGGAGCCGGTAGACGCCGGTCCCGGCGTCATGGAGCGAATGAGGGTGGCAGTCGGCGTCTCCTGCCCTCCTGGTATTTCCCCGGTTACGCCAACAAACGTCAGCACCTTTTCACCCTCGGTGAAGTGGACGGAAGCGGACTACGCCACGTTCATCACGGGCTCACAGGCCCGCAGACTGGCAGCGGCCGGCGTTGCACCACTGGTCGCACAGGCACGCGGGTACCTCGTCATCGACGACTCCAACCACCGGGAGCTGTACCGGCAGATGGGTCTACAGGGACGAAGCAGGCTCGGCCTTCAGCTGACTTCCGCCATCGCCCAAAGGGGCGGTGAAGGATTGATGATTCCTCGGTTCACACCGTCGGCCATCCAGTGGGCGAATCGGGACGGTGCAACTCCGGCTCCTTCGTACCACGAGGTCCTCCCATCACTCCCGTGGCCGGATGCGAGCGGTAAGCGCATTGCGTCAGTGACTATTCCGAATTTTTCCGGACAGCTGGACCTCCACCCTGCCATCCCCACAGACTGGATCGACTCCGACGGGACCATCCTGATCTGCAACGACGCGGCCGAAGCCGACGCGGTCCTGAGCGCCTACCTGCTCCACGCGGGCACCGCCCGGGCCGAGCTCACCGCCGTGGAGCCGCTCGTGGAGGGTGGTCCGACGGATCCAACCGCGGACCTTCACGCCCTCCTTGCGCGCATTTCGGAAAAGGATCGAATTCTGGTGCTCGCTGCATCTGGGTTCGGCCAAATGCCGTGGAGCGTTACGGACCTGAACGAGATCAGGATCAAGCGCCGGGACATCTTGCTCGCAGTGCCAACGGAGACTGAATCCTCCGAATTCGTGCACCGCAACATCGAAAAGTTCGCCGAGGCGCTGAAGAATAAAAAAGCAGCCTCTGTGCTGTACCTCGCGCCGAAGAGGCAGAACGATGCCGACGACGAAGCCGAACGAATCAGCGTGGCAGACCTCCTGGCTGCCAAGGCGTGGCCCGCACTTATCGACGCTTTGCAGAACACACTGCCTGCAGGCTCGGTAGTGGACGCTGCGGTATTCAAGGGTGCCGTTCGCGTGTCCCCCGACGGGCATACCATCGAGGAATGCATCGCCGTAAACGGCGGCCCCAGCGGGACCAACAGCTCCTTGCAGTGGGCCACGGTCGTGCGCCTGGGTGGACGAATCAAGACGATGGAAACGCGTCGCCAACCCACTGATAAGGAACTGCGCACAGGCACTTTCGATGCTACTGCGAGGAGCCATGACGGCGCGGACTCGATGGTAGAAATCGAGGTTTCTTGGAAGCGTGACGGGAAAGAGGGCAGCGGCGTCATCACCGGACCTAGCACGATCCTTCACCACCAGCCGCAGGACTGGATCATGGCGAACGCCAAGATACCTAACAACGTACTGCTCCACCCCAACTGGCCTCCGCGCAAGAAGCAAGGAGAACAGTTTCTTGAGGCCATCAAGACGAACCGGCCGGAGGAAACCAAGAAGCGGACGCGTTGGCAGCAGATGGGCTGGGTTCCGGTAGACGGATCCGCTCCTGTGTTCATCGTCGGCGACCAGGTCATCGGGGAAACCGTCGAAGGGACGACAGCGGCAGGTGTGGACAGTCAGGACATCCCGGTCGCTGACTTGTTTGGCGTGGGCGTCAGTCCGCTAGGTGACGACTTGAAGGACGAGGCGGTGCGGGAATCGGCCCGCCAGGACCTTCGCGACATCATGAGCACCTACATCACTGCCGGCGCCTGGAAGGACCGCTCCACCGCGGCGCTGGTCCTCGCCGGCGCCCTGCGGCCGACGATCCCCTTGCGGCCCCGTGCAACCATCTTCCTGTGGGGTCCCAAGGGCAGAGGAAAGACCTGGACTGCCAAGGCGATGATGTATTTCTGGGCGAAGGGCCGGTCCACCTGGCTGGACCAGCTCCCAGGCTCGGCCAAGGACACGATCGCGTACATCGAAACCTGCGTCTCCCGCACCCCGATCTGGGTTGTCGATGACCTGGCCCCATCACCGGTCAAGAGGCAGGCGGAGGCGGAAGACGGTAAGCTCGCGGACCTGACACGCTCGATCTTCAACAACTCGACGAAGGGCCGCATGAACGCGGACATGAGCACGCGCAAGGTCAACAAGCCGGTCGCCCAGCTGATCATCACAGCGGAGAACGAGCTGACCACCCCCTCCGCGAAAGAACGCCTTATCCCCGCCTACCTTGGTTACGGCAGCTTGGCCGGTTCAAGGGTCCCCACCGACGCGATCAACGAACTCGCCAAACGCGGCGTACCGGCACGCTTTACCGGACACTTCATCCGTTTCATCCGCCAGACCGCCATCACCACTCCGGGCGGCTGGGAGGCGTTCTTCGAGGGGCTTGAAGACAGGCGTGCAGACGTCCAGAAGTCCATCGAAGCCATCATGAAGTCGACGGGCAAAGTCACGGGGTCCCTGGAACGTACCTCCTCGCTTGCCGCGGACGTGCTCCTGACGTTCGAGGTCCTGCAGCTTTTCGCAGAGGAGCTGGACATGGGTAAGGAGTTGCGAGACCTCTTCGACTTGGAGACCGGCATGGGCCGGGACATCATCACCGTCGTCGCATCAGCCCAGGCGGAAAACACGAAGGCTTCCCCAGGAGCCGCTCTGGTGCGCGCGCTGTCCGCCCTGCTCGCTTCCGGAGGCGCCCATGTGATCAACGCGCAGAATCCCTCGGCGCCCCCCCTCGAGGGCACCGAAGATTCCGACGCGCTGGCAAACCACCGGCTTGGCTGGTCAGCCGGACCGGGCGCGGACGGGAAACTCAGCCCCAACGGACCCTCCATCGGGACGGTCGTGACCAAGGACGGCCAGAAGATCATCGTCTTTGAGGTCGAGACGGCCTTCGCAAAAGCCCAAGCAGCCTACCCCGCCCTGATCCAACACGGCCAGGGCACTGGCTCGGCGTGGGCCTCTATCTGGGACGAAAAGCTGAGCCCGGCGTCCATCACCCGACCGACGAACAGCCGTGGCGCCGTATCCAACACCGTACGCCTGACGTCCGGTTCCGGTAGCAGCCGCGTGCGGCCGTCGGGAGTTCCCATCACCGTCGATACCATCCTCGTCGGCGGCAACGACGGGGAGTGAAGCTCCCTTGGTTCTAGAAGCCCCGCTGCACCTCGTGCGGCGGGGCTTCCTTTTGCCCTGACTCCCGTTCATGCATGCTTCTGCATGTACTGATGATGAGCATCTGTACTTACGCGAGTAAGGCCAGAAACTGTGAAGGCGATGACCACGTCCGCCCGTGCTGTGTCCAAGCGAGGGTGGACACAAAAAAGCCCTAGAACAAGCGGAAGCAAGGCCCGTCCTCGATTCTGACCGACCTGACCGACCAGACGAGTACCCCTATAGGGAAGAGATACAACTATGCATGCTCTGTGGCTCGGGGCGTAGGAAAAGAACAAGAACAGGGAGACCCTATAGAGAGAGATTAATGGTTGGTTTGGTCGGTTATGTCTATATAAGGGGCCTACTTCCCAGCAGTGGCGCGGATTTTGATGACCATCCCCGGTTGGCCATGATTTGGCCATGTCTGGTCATTTTGACCGAAGGCCACAATATGTCGGCAGGTTGCTTGCCAAAGTCCTTGTTGGTGAGAGGACGCTTGTCGGCCTCACACATCAGTGCCATGAACACGCCACCGACGTCTCATAGCATCCGCAGAGAGTCCCTGCCAGGACAACCCAAGCCGCTCCCGAAACGGTCCCTAGCCGAGGGACGGCTTACCTGCAGGCTGCCGGAGTACAGATAATGGACTTGCAACCTGAGTATTCGATCGACGAGATCGCGGAAGCTTCGGAGGCCGTGAAGCACGCTCCCGGCGGCGTTAACGAGGATCTACTAGTCGATGGACTCTACCTGGGCGCCTTTGCTGCGGGGTTGGAAGCCAGGCTCCTGCCTGAAGCCATGCAGTGGACTGCGGAACAACAAAATGCGATTCTCATGTTTCGGTCAACCGGCCGTTCGTTCCGGGAAGTCATGGGATTGGCCGCTGGGAAGATGCTTCGGGCCCGCTGGCTGGACCGTTACTTTCATGGTGTGTGCCCTCTTGATGCTGACCCCCGCAACGCCAACATCGCGCTCATAGGCCCTCTCGAAGAACTGGCCATGAGCGCCGTCATCGACGTCCGTTTCGTGGTGCAGGTCATCCGGGAGACGATACCAAGCGGACGGCACGATTTGCTGGAAAAACTAGCTGCGACGAGTCGAGACGAACAGCTCCGGACACGATTGGAAGACTAAATGCAAGATGTGACGAGTGTGAAAGACCTTGCCGTAGTCGTTCCGGCGAAATCGAAAGTTATTGGCCAAGCGACTGCCGGTAGTCCCAGGGGCGCTTCGCAGTCCGGCGAAAACACCCGGCGGAACCTAGCCGAGTCGACCCGGGTTTTTGCCGGTTCGCTCCTCGGCTATTGCCGGGTGTCCCGCACGGATCAGGATCTTCGCCGACAAATCGACGTACTGGAAGAAGCGGGCTGCGAGCGGATTTTTAGGGATCACGGGGTCTCGGGAAGTTTGACAGCTCGTCCCGGTCTCGATGAGCTGCTCGCTTATGCTCGACCCGGTGACACGATAGTAGTCCAGGCGCTGGACCGCCTCGGGAGGAATACACGGCATTTGCTCACACTCGTGGACCACCTCCACGAACGCCAGGTATCGCTTCGTATCCTCACGTTGGGTGTGGATACGGCGACGCCGGCCGGACAGCTCGTCATGACCGTGATGTCAGGACTGGCGGCTATGGAAAAAGCTGTTCTAGTAGAAAGAGTGCAGTCGGGGCTCGAATCGGCGCGGAAGCGAGGCCGCGTAGGAGGCCGCCCTCCCGCGTTGTCTGACGAACGAAAGCACGAGGTCGTCCGAATGAGAGCCAGCGGCCGAACTGTCGCCGAGATTGCGAGGCTAATGGTCACAAGCGAACGGACCGTTCGTCGCGTCCTCGGTGGGGCGACGGCTGAAAGCGACCGATGACGGAAAGTTGGCATGAGGACCTCCGACGATTTCGGCTGCGACGTCTGACGACGACCGGAAATTGACTGGAGCTTCACAAGCCTTTATTCAAAGAGGCCACACTTCGAGTCGGCGCACAGATCGCCGAGGAGCAGCACGGTCAGCACCATTGGCCCTAGGTCCCCGGGCTACGCGCAGTCGTCGCAGACGCCCGTAGCCGGCAGCTGGATCCCGTGCACGGCACATACTGGCTTCGGCCTGGGCGCCGTTTGCTTCGGCGGGTTCACGCGGACCTCGTACTTGGGTGTCAAACGCGGTTCGGCGTCGGCTGGCACGTCGGCGCCACACCTCCTGTAGCATTCCAAGCGTTCGGCCGCGGCAATCCGTTCGCGTTCCAGCGCAGTCTCCGGCACTTCGCGCCCTGAGGCCCGTAGCACTGCGTCGAATCCGGAGCCGACCGTACCGTCAGTTGCGCTGACCACCAAGGATGACAATGCCGGTAGCTCCTTCTCCAGACAAGTGTGGATGACTCGGTTCAGCAGCCTTGAGCTGAAGTTCGGAACGAGCATTCGCGTGCTGGTCCCCGTCTCGTCAAAAACCCTGGTGGCGAGCTCTTTGTACGAGATGAAGTTCCCATACGTGCCGGCTACTTCCTGCAGCACTCGCACTGCCGCCTGAGCCCATTTTTCGATGTCCTGCTGGAACGGGGTCTCCCCGAGGTCAGCCATGGTGCCGGTCAAAAGTTGTTCCCCTCATCGACGTCCTGCAGTGTCGTTGCAAAACCTAACTGTTCGGTCTCAAATCTCGCTGAGACCTAAATCCGCGAACTTGTGCCTATTTGCACCACCAGTCACAGCGGTAGGACCGACACACAAGGAATGTGTCCTGTCCGCCGTTTTGCGACCGCTTACTTCGAGTCGGCACCGGTAGTGCCGGGGATGACAAGCTGCCGTCGCCCGTGAGGTATTAGTTTGTCAGCTCCACTCGTGAGCGTATCTCCCCGACTGTGAAATGTCGCGCTACAAGCCTGATAGTTCCGGGATGTCCGGAAGTGCCTTCTGCTCTTCCTCAGAGAGCATTCTCACGAGCACCTTCCCGTCATCGACGCTCCACACGTCGTACAGACCGTCCGGCCCCTCGTCGGCTCGCTTATAGAACGAGCCGGAGAACGCGTGGGCAAGGTAGCCCAGATCGACCAGCCCCTCCTGCAAGGTGATCCTCCAAGGCATGAGCATCACAGTCGTCTCTGCGTCGTCCGAAACCTGGGGATCATGCTCGGTCGCAACATATCCCGTGCTAAGGGTCAGTGTCTGCCCTTTGAGCAGGGCTCCCGTACGAAGAATCTGTTCGATGAGGCCTTCCTCGATGTCTGTAAGGTTCGGAAAGTGGAGCCGATGTGGAGTGTGCTCCTGGATGAGGCTGAGCGCCTCGGCCACGTCGTACCACACGTCCGCACTAGTGCCACCCCTTTCCAACAGCGAATTTCGAACGTCCGGAATGGGACCGAAGCGGGGCGCGGCGGCCAAAGTATTTGGAGCTTTCATCTTGTTATAGAAGCGCAGCGGTGGAAGGACGTCGACGGCAAGCTTGCCATCCGGAGCGTGGACCGTTGTGGCCATCTTCGAGGTCTGCTCATCCACATCGAGCCTCAGAATGACATCTAGAACGCCATGGACATCAGTCAAACGCGACTCCATGCCCCGTGGACCCTGGTCTGTCGGAATACCTGTTGTGGTGTATTGCCGGTGGATTACCAGTGAATCAATCTGTTGGTCTTCCGCGTCGAACAGCACCAGGCGCAGTTCACGTTCCCCTTCCGAGATGTTGGAGTTCGGAAACACCGCTACGGCTGCGTTCTCAAATTCTCCCCCAAGTCCTCCGGGCAACGCAGATGAACCACTAACGCTCCCGGCGGACAGCTCTATCGGGCTGCCGAACTTCATGAAGTCCTGAATGGCGGTGGCTTCGTCGGACCCAGGCTTTGCAGTTGTGACGAAGTTGATCTTCAGCGGATTCAGTTCAAACGCCACTTGGTTCTTGACGTAGACGTCCACCTGCACGCTCAGGCGGCCATCGCCCATTAGGGTCGACAACACTACCCCGGGCCTGATGTTCTTCAGCGCCTCGCGTACGTCCTCCCTGTCGGGAGTTTTGAGCTGGGGCTCCACATGGATTCCATAGAAGTAGAACGGGTCTTCGCGGTTGAGGACCTCCACCGTTTCCTTGAGCTCGTCCGTAAAACCAGAGACGTCCCTACCTTGAACGTCCTCTTCCCGAATGTTCTTCAGGCGCAATCCCTGAACGATGGACAACGCCATCTCCCGAATGCGCTCAGCGTTCCCGCCCAGGTAGTAGTCAACGATGTTGGAGTGCTGGCTTGCCCAGAGATCACACCGCGTCAGGCCATCCCAGATTGGTTCCGGCAGACCCTTTGCAGTGACGTAGTCCGTCAGCCACTTCTTCGCTTCCAAGGTCGCGTCCCATGGCATCACCAGGTGCCACTCGTCCACCTTCAGGTCTTTGACGCGCGGGTCGGTGACCAACCTGTCGACGGACTTCTCCACCTGCTTCTTCTGGTTGTCCGTGAGCGGCCGCGTGAACTTCTTCACCTGATAGACGCGTGTCCTATCGGTTTTGACCAGCACGTCAATGCCACCGTCGCCGATCGACGGAGTGATTCGCTCCGCTTCCGGATACTCCGCACTGATGAACATGGCAACCACAGATTCAATGTCCTCGCCGCTATATCGCGTCCACTCAACTCGTGACATCTAGATTCCTTTTGTCAATCGTTCTTAGCAGTTCCAGATCATGTAGGCGGTGACGCGCCACCCTGCCTCTAGTTCTATTCGGGCCAGGGCTCCGGCTCGTAGTCCTCGTCCACGTAGTCGATCTCGGTGGGGAGACCTGCCGCCATCACTTCCAGTTCATCGGTGAGTTCGAGGTCGCAAACGCTGCACTCAAAATGCGTGACACCCATCCGGCTGTAGTACGTGACGCCACCGTCGTAATGATCCGCGTCGATCCCGTACTCAAGGATCACTCCGATGGCTTTTCCGGTGTATCCGCAGGCCGGGCACTTCTGATCTTCGTCGTGCTCGATGAACGTGCGCGAACGCCCGGACATCGCTTTCAGGATCGTCTCCGCTGAGGAAGCCGGCAGACTTTCCCGAAGTTCCCTCAGGCGCAGCTTCGCCGCGGCGATCTTGGCGTGGACGATCTCCTCCGACTGCTCGACTTCAGCACGGGCGATGCCGTGCGCCAGCTCATCCAGTTCTGCACCCCACCATCGGTCGGCCGGCCGGCCGTAGTGACGCCGCACGAACTCAGCGAAGCGAACCATGGGACGCACCGCCGACCGCAGCGTGTTCTGGTCCACCACTCCCATGTGGGCTGACCCGTTGCGGACCCAAAAGACTGCGTTGTCGGCGGGGAGCCAGGGCGGCGCCATCTTAAGCTGCTTCAATCGCTCGATGCTCTTGCCGGCGTCCAAGGACTTCACCGTAACCGCGTCCGGCCGGTTAAATCCGGGAGCTGTTGCTCCAGAGAACTTCAGGATCGACCCGACGTCGGGAGTGGCGGACAACAGCAACGTGGGTGAGACGGAAGCGAGAAGTGACTTGGCGAGAAGCTCAACGGCCGACCCCACGCTGAAGGCTGCGTCCAACATCTCGAACTCATCCATTGACGTGTACAGCTTCAGCGCGCGCCGGGCGTGCCGCCGGCCAACTTGGTGGAGATGTGCCGCCAGGTCGCCGTGGCTCCGAAAGCTGTCGCCGAATGGCCACTCGGCATTCTCGGACCCTTCTGCGTAGCCACGGCTGGGAGTATCCATCCGACCAGCCTATGTGCTGCCGATCCGGCTCCCTCGAAGGCGCGTCCGCCGACCCAGAAAGACAGTCCTACATGCCGGTGTCAGCGCCCGTCCGCATAAGCTGAAGCACGAGAACATCAACTGCGAGCTGGGTAATCACAAGGGGAATGATTTGAGCGATTACGGCGAGGATTATCTACGACGCTTACTCGACGCGGTTCGACGCTTTGAAACGGCCTTCGGCGCATGGATGGAAACGCAACAAGAATCTGACCACCTTTCTTCTCGTGGTCTTCTTCCAACCGTATGGGCCAAAGACGGACAAGACCCTGATCTCGTACGCCGCCTTGAACTCGATGTGGCAGAGGCCGCAGGGTTGGCCGCACGCGCAGTCGCAGTCACTGGGGCGTTCATTTCTGTTGGAGGGCTTGGTGTCATCGACCCAATTTCCAACTGGTCATTCATGTCATCACCTAAGGCTCCGCTAGCACCACGCGATATTCGAATGACGATGGCGAACGTCAAAGGCCGACTCGAGGCATTGCTAACCGACGCGCAAGCCACCGCGGACTCGAGTCTGCCCAGCTTTTCACCCGCTCAGCTTCACCCCGTCATCTGGGCGGGGGCAGCTGCACACTGGACAACTCACCAGTACCGAGTGGCTGTACGCGAAGCCGCTGAAGGGCTGACCGTTTATTGGAAGCAGAAGCTCAAACGCAACGATGTAGACGACACTGTGTTCTGGCAACAGACCCTGTCAGCAGGCGAGGCGGTTGAGGGCAAACCCAAACTCGCTTGGCCCGGCCCCGCCGACGACAAGACGGCCAAGAGTATGCGGGGTGGGCTTGAACCCCTTGCAAAATCATTGAACGCTCTGGCCACCGGCCTGAACCTGACCGTCCGGAATGTTACTACCCACACTCGAGACGAGCTCACCGAGCAGCAAGCAATGGAGCGCCTTGCCGCCTACAGCTTTCTTGCCCATCTGCTCGACCAGTGCCAGATAGACCGCTTCGAGAATGATCCCGTCCAGTGAAGCATGGCTCCTGGGGAATTTATCGCGCCCGCCCGGCAGCAGCGCATGCAGGTCCTGGAGTGCCGGAAGGCTGGGAATCCGCTTGCATGACGTACTCGTCTGGCACCACGACAAATTGAAGGCGACAAATGGCTAGGAAAAGATTCGATGTCGAAGTTCCCGACGGACAGCATCTCGGGTTTTCAAGAGACACTGATGGTGCGTACCGCGCGCATCTCTTTGACAATGAAACGAACGATCTCGTTGGTCATGCGGAGCTATTCGAGCCCGACGAGGACGACGCCGGTTCGCCGAACATTCAGTACGTGTATGTTTCGGACCCGGGAGCAGCAGAAGGCCGCGAGCTTACAGACGAGGAACTCGCCGAGGCGCTTGAGGCCCTGCTTCGCCTTGGAATCATCGTTGCGACGCTGGCGGCTGCAGCTACGCCGCACGTCAAGAGATGGTTGCATGACGTAGCGATTCCGGCCATGAAGTCAACGAGCGATACTGCGCTCCTGACTATGAAGTCGACGTGGAACAGATTCATCGGAACTCGGAATGTCGAGCGCGGGGCCGCCCCTGCTGAAATGGTTCCCGCGACTGAACCTGTGCGTGCAGATTCCTCGACAGAACTGGAAGTTGCGTTCCAAGACTATCGAGCCCGCATGGGCAGCGCAGAGGCACGGGAACGCTTTGTTGGGGCTCTACTGGCCAGGGCATTTAGTGAAGAGCAAATGAGAATGCTGCTCAATGCCAAAATCGAGGACGGTGCTCCAGCCGGCTTGACAGCCGCAATGGGGGCACTTACGGCGCAGCAGGTCGGGGAGACCATCACCTTGATGCTTGAGAAGAACCCGTCGCTGCTCGACTGTGAGCCCTTGGCTGAGCTCGGGACGATTCTCAGGGGAAGTCGAGCCGATGGCGAGTATGTGCCGCTGAGAGTCGAAAGGACGAAAGAGGTACCGCGCTTAAGGGGTGGACAGGTGGGATCTTAATTGGGAGAAGCCCTCACGCCCGAAATGCATTACAGAACGCACTGGCGCACCCTTGCCGTGGTCCAGGCAAAGGGGCCCGCGAAAAAGATCTCAACGGTGGCAAGGGGCCAGTGCAACGGGGCAGCGCCATGGACGACACGTTTACGACACGCTATGAACGGGAAGTGCAGGGAACACGCGGGTACGATTTCGACATCAACAGTTGCAAAATCGCTGGTCACGGGCCGGTTCAGGGCACCGCCGGGAACACCCCGGATACTCCTCCTTGTAAAGCGGGGGTCGTCGGTTCGAATCCGACAGGGGGCTCCACTACCTTCTCCTCCCGGCACGGCTAAGCTGGTCTTATCCGGATCGTCAGCCTGCTGATAAAAGGAGTGTGGGTGCCATGCCCAAGACCGGAAAGAACGGCCACGCCCGCAAGGACGAGCTTCCCTCGACACTGCAGCGCTCCGGGCGGAAGGCCCAGGACACGTTCGCCAAAACCTACGATTCAGCCCTCGAGAGCTACGACCACGACGAGCAGCGGGCCGCCCGGGCGGCCTACGCCTCGCTGAAGCACAGCTACGAGAAGGTGGGCGACCACTGGGAGCCGAAGGAAAAACGCGGCCCCTCGGACAAACGGGCCGAAGGGGGCGTGCGGTCCTCCGAGCCCAGCGCGGGCGGCGTGAACGCGAACGCCTCGAAGGAACATCTCTACAAGCTCGCGCGGGAGTTGCACATCGACGGCCGTTCCAAGATGGATAAGGACCAACTGGTCAAAGCCATCCAGAAGGCCAATGATACGGCTACCAGGAAGGCCCGCGGCTCGTAATTTCCCTTCTGCCTGCCCTTGCCGTACAGCCCCTGCAGGGTGTCGAATCAGAGGACACGTTCAGCCCGGTTGGATGGCGAAGGCGCCAGGAGGTTCCCATGTCGGTCAGAGGCACCAAGGACTCAGCCAGGACAGCGGCCGGAAGGAACGGACCCGAGTCCCGACGCGCGGATGCCTCCGCCGGAATCGCAGCCGAGGAGCCCGCCAAAATCCGGAACGTGGCGCTCGTAGGCCATTCAGGTGCCGGAAAGACCATGCTGATCGAGGCGCTGCTCGCTGCCAACGGCATGATCACCCGCAAAGGATCCATTCCGGACGGGACCACCGTCAGTGATTCGGACCCCGCTGCGGTGCACCAGCAGCGCTCAGTGACCCTGTCTCTGGTGCCGCTGCTGGTTGACGGCATCAAAGTGAACCTCCTGGACACCCCGGGCTACCCGGATTTCATCGGCGAACTCCGCGCAGGACTCCGCGCCGCGGACGCCGCCCTGTTCGTGGTGTCCGCTGTAGACGGGATCGACGCCACCACCACGGCGCTGTGGGATGAATGCGAGCACATGCGCCTGCCCCGCGCTGTCGCCATCACCCGCATGGACCACCCGCGGGCAGATTACGACGGCGTCCTGGCCGCCTGCCGGAAGTCCTTCGGCGAGGGCGTCCTTCCGCTTTACGTTCCGGTGCGGGCGGGCGCTGAGGTCACCGGCCTGCTGGGCCTGCTGTCCGGGACGGTCAGCGATTACTCGTCCGGAGAGCCGTCCGCAACGACGCGAACAGCGAATGCGGACGAACTGGCGGCCCACGGTGCCGCCAGGGGGGACCTCATCGAGGGGATCATCGGCGAGAGCGAAGACGAGACCCTGATGGACCGCTACCTGGAAGGCGAAGACATCGAAACCGACGTCCTCGTCGCCGACCTGGAAACCGCTGTCGAGCGCGGGTCCTTCTTCCCCGTCCTGTCCACGTCGGCCGTCACCGGACTGGGGACCGCGGAACTGGTGGAGGTCCTGGTCCGGGCCTTCCCGCCTCCGTCGGACGGCCGGGTGCCTGAGGTGACGGATCTGGCGGGCGCGCCTGCCGGCCCCCTGTCCTGCGACCCCGGGGGCCAGTTGGCGGCAGAGGTGGTCCGCACCTCCATCGACCCGTTTCTGGGGCGGATCTGCCTGGTCCGGGTTTTCTCCGGCACGCTCCGGGAGGACGCCCCGGTGCACGTCACCGGCCAGGGCCTGGCCGACCGCGGGCACCAGGACCACGACACGGACGAGCGCGTTACGCACCTCTACTCACCGCTGGGTGCCTCGCTGCGGCCTGTCCCGCATTGCGTGGCGGGGGACATCTGCGCGGTGGCGAAACTGGGAAGCGCCGAAACCGGAGACACCATTTCCGGCCGGGACCAGCCGCTGCTGCTGGCCACCTGGGAGATGCCCGAGCCGCTGCTGCCCGTGGCCGTGGAGGCTGATTCGCGAAGTGACGAGGACGCCCTGGCGCGCAGCCTCGGGAAGATCGCCGCCGGCGATCCCACCTTGCGGGTGGAACGGAACCAGGAAACGCATCAGCTTGTCCTTTGGTGCATGGGGGAGGCCCACGCCGAGGTGGTGCTGGACAGGTTGCGGGACCAGGGCGTGAAGCTGCATACGGTGGAAGTGGTGACGCCCTTGCGTGAAACATTTGCGGCCGCCGCCGCCGGCCATGGCCGGCACGTCAAGCAGTCCGGCGGCCACGGGCAATATGCCGTCTGCGACATCGACGTGGAACCCCTGCCCCGCGGCGGTGGCTTCGAATTCGTGGACAAGACGGTGGGCGGCGTGATCCCGGGGACGTTCATCCCGTCCGTGGAGAAGGGCGTCCGCGCCCAGATGGAAAAGGGTGTCAGCGCGGGCTTCCCCGTGGTGGACCTGCGGGTGACGCTCACGGGAGGCAAAGCGCACAGCGTTGATTCTTCCGATGCCGCATTCCAGGCGGCCGGGGCGCTGGCGTTGCGCGAGGCGGCCGCAGCAGGGCGGATCCAACTCCTGGAGCCGGTGTCATCGGTGGTCATCACTGTGACGGACGAGCACGTGGGATCCGTGATGAGCGATCTGTCCGCCCGCCGCGGCAGGCTCACCGGAACCACCTCCTCAGGTGACGGCCTGACTGAAATCAGCGCTGAGGTCCCGGACCAGGAACTGCTGCGGTACGCCGTGGATTTGCGGGCCCTCACCGCGGGATCCGGGCGGTTCCGCCGCCGGTACCTCCGGCATGATCCGGTACCCGCCAGCTTCAGCACCCCGTAGCCGCACCTGCCATGAACGACGCAGCCAGGAAGATCCAGCGCGTCTATCTGACGCTTACCCTGGGAAACACTTTGGCGGCCTCGTTCATCTGGGGCATCAACACGCTCTTTTTGCTGGATGCGGGGCTGAGCAACCTGGAGGCCTTTGCCGCGAATGCCTTCTTCACCGCCGGCATGGTGCTGTTCGAGGTGCCCACCGGAGTGGTGGCGGACAGCTGGGGCCGCCGGGTTTCGTTCCTGCTGGGCACCCTCACGCTGGCCGGGTCCACCTTCCTGTACTTCCTCCTGTGGCAGTTTTCGGCCCCGTTCTGGTGGTGGGCCGTCGTCTCGGTCCTGCTGGGCCTGGGCTTCACTTTCTTCTCCGGCGCAGTGGAGGCCTGGCTGGTGGACGCCCTGCGTTTCTCCGGCTACGAAGGCGGGCTGGAAACGGTGCTTGGCCGGGGGCAGATGGTCTCCGGCGTTGCCATGCTGGCGGGCTCCGTGGCAGGCGGGGTCATTGCGCAGGCCACCAACCTCGGGGTTCCGTTCCTCGTCCGGGTGGGTGTGCTCGGTGCCATGTTTGCCGTGGCCTTCCTGCTCATGCATGACGTCGGCTTCACACCTGAGCGTTCGGCCCACCCGCTGCGGGCCACCCGGGCAGTCTTGCGTGCCTCGGTGGACAACGGGCTGAAGAACCCGCCCGTCCGCTTCATCATGCTGGCCGCACCCTTCACCGAAGGAGTGGGCATCTACGTTTTCTATGCCCTGCAGCCCTACCTGCTTCAGCTCTTCGGAGACCCGCGCGCCTACGCCATAGCAGGCCTGGCTGCGGCCCTCGTGGCAGGAGCCGACGTCGTCGGCGGATGGATGGCGCCCCGCATCCGGAGGCTGGTCAAGCGGCGGACCAGCGTGCTGATCGCCACCAACGTGGCCAGTGCACTCATCCTGGTGGTGCTCATGTTCACCAGCGCCTTCTGGCTGGCGTTGGTGCTCCTGGCACTCTGGGCCGTGGTGTCCTCGGCCGGCACCCCCGTTAGGCAGGCGTACCTGAACGACATGATTGCCTCGAAGCAGCGCGCCACAGTGCTGAGCTTCGATTCCCTGATGGGCTCGGCCGGGGGAGTGGTGGTGCAGCCGATGCTGGGCCGGGCCGCGGACCTCTACGGCTACCCGGCTTCACTGGCCGTGGGCGGGGCAGTGCAACTGATTGCCGCCCCCTTTATCCTGCTCAGCCGCCGGCAGCGCTCGCAGGCGGACACGGCCTCGGACACAACGCGGGCAGCGCCCTAGCAGCGCCCCGGTACGGTGGAAAATTTCCTCAGTCCGAGTCCATCAGTTCGAGCAGCTTTTTCGCCGCGTCCCTAATGTCCTCATGCCCGTGCTGCGCCGCCCTGCTTTCCAGCGAGATGACAGCGCAGCGGTGGACTTTGTTGAAGTCCCCGAACGGGAAGCTCACGCTGCCTTTGGTCCCCTCCGACTTGTCATCATCCCGGCCAAGGTGCCAGTCTGCGAAGGTCCCGAAACCGTGCTTGTCGATGAACGAGTTCTCCTGCTCTGTGGAGGGCGCGTGTTCACTCCAGTCATCCCGGACATCGCGCTGGACCTTTCCTGCCTCAATGAGCTTGCGGGCGTGTGAGAGTGCCTTCCGGTTCAGCCTTACTGCCATCCTGCGTCCTTCCAGAGCGGGGCTCCGGCCGCAGCCGGCCGGAGGGTTTCCAGCGTAGAACGGTGCCAACGGAATCCGCTACGGATTAACGCCAGCGAGACCGCGGTGAAACACGGGCACAACAATCCCTGCGTAGGTTTCAGGCATGCTCGCAGACATCCTCCTCCGGCTCCGCACCTGGCTCATTAGCACGTTTGCCTACGAGACGGGCGGGCAGGCGGCCGATGCCATGGCTGACGCCGCGCGCTGGGGATGGCTTCCGGCGTTGAGCGGAGTGGCTGTTGGGGGAGATCACGCCCGGCGGAGCCATGGGGAATCCCTGGCGAAGCGTGCAGAAATGTCTGGTTGAGCACAGTATTGCGCCGGTAACGGGATAATGCCCTAAACTGCTTCACTGAGGTGCCTGAAATGGTGCTGCGCAGCAACGAAAGTGAACACGCTATGGCTACCGATTACGATGCCCCACGCAAGCAGGAAGAAGAATCTCCGGCTGACTCGCTGGAGGCCCTCCAGGCCTCGCGCGGCGGCAACGCCCAGACCGCGGTCATTGACGTCGATGAGAACGATACCGCCGAGGGCATTGACCTGCCGGGTGCGGATCTTTCCAACGAGGAACTGACGGTCATTGTTGTTCCCGAGCAGTCCGATGAGTTCACCTGTTCGTCATGCTTCCTTGTCCGCCACCGCTCCCAGGTTGCCCGGGAAAAGAACGGCATGAAGTACTGCCGCGACTGCGAAGGCTGACTCCTTTTCCTGATTGCCGGCGCCGGCCACCCCCTCGGGTGACCGGCGCGTCCTGTCTCCTGCCGCCGTCGTTATCCCGGTAACGGCAAGGTGCCGGAACACTGCCAAAAGAACACGGAACGGGTTCCAAACGGACCCGCGTGGGCCCTGTTTCGGCCCCTGCTATACATGGGCGTGATGCAGGGTGCGGCGGGTTAACGGTTACGTGGCGAAGCGGCAACAAGCCTCGTTTCGCGCCGCAAAGGCTCCTACGCTTGAGCTATCCATTCGCTCCACAACATGGGTGGCTCCAAAATGAAAAAGTTCTACACCTGGCTGGCTGCCATCCTCCTGGCGGCCGGGCTGGGAATCGTGGTCCCGGGGCCCGCCTCCGCTTCCACATCCTATTGCGGGCTCGTATGGGGGTCTTTGGCCAAGGCCGACCAAAGCATGAGCACCGCCACCGTCACCAACGTCCGGACCGGGCAGCACTACTGCTTCGACAGGATGGTGGTGGACCTCCACGGCGCCGTTGCGGGTTATACCGTGCGGTACGTTCCCCAGATAGTCCAGGACGGGTCCGGCTTCGCCATCCCCGTCCGGGGAAACGCGCGGCTGCAGGTGACAGTGAACGCGCCCGCCTACGACGGCGACTACAACTCCACCTACACCCCGTCCGACCAGGCTGAACTCTCCAACGTTGCCCGCTACCAGACCTTCCGCCAGGTGGTTTTTGCCGGCAGCTACGAGGGCTACACCAGCATCGGACTGGGCGTACGGGCCCGCCTGCCGTTCCGGGTCTTCACCCTGGACGGGCCGGGCTCCGGGTCGCGCCTGGTGGTTGACGTAGCGCATTACTGGTGACGGCGGGCAGTAAGCAGCCAGCCGATCAACACCGAAGGTGCCGTTCCCCCGTTATGCGGGGAACGGCACCTTTTTTCGTCCGCGGTAACGGGCTCCGGACCCTTACTCCGGGACCACAAGCGCAGGGGTATCGCGCCTAAGCGTCCCGCCGCGGAAGAAGCCGGGGCGGACCCTGGCCATGATGAGCATGACCACGGCGCCGGATGCCAGGATGCCGACGCCCAGGACAAAGACCAGCCCCACCCCGAACACTTCGGAGCCGCTGCCGAACTCGGGCGCCCAGCTGTCCACGGCGGTCTGCAGGAACACCACGAACAGGCCCACGCCGCCCAGCACCGGGCACACCAGGCGGAGGAGGAAGTGGCGCAGGCTGCTGAAGACACTGTGGCGGAAGTACCAGGCGCAGGCCAGGGCGGTGAGGCCGTAGTAGAAGCAGATCATCAGCCCGAGCGCCAGGATGGTGTCATTGAGGACGTTCTCGCTGACCACGTGCATCACGGCGTAGAAGCCCGCGGACATGATGCCGGCGGCAACCGTGGCGAAGCCCGGCGTCGCAAACTTCCTGCTGACCCTGCTGAACGGCTCCGGAAGCGCACCGTAGTACCCCATGGCCAGCAGGCTGCGGGACGGCGACATGAACGTGGACTGAAGGGACGCGGCAGAGCTGGACAGCACCGCCATGGACATGAGGATGGCGAACGGACCCATGATGGGGGAGGCCAGTGCCGTGAAGATGTTTTCGTGGATCTCGGTGTTGTTCAGGCCGTTGCCGGTATCACCGACACCGGCGAACATCATGGTGGCGATGCTCACCGTCAGGTAGATCGCCAGGACGATCACGGCAGTCAGGGTCCCGGCCAGGCCCGCCGTCCTCTTGCCGTTGGACGTTTCCTCATTGACGGTCAGGCAGACGTCCCAGCCCCAGTACACAAAAATGGACAGTGAGATGCCTGCAGCGATCTGCCCGAAGGTCTCGATCCTGGTGACGTCGAACCACTCCCAGCTGAACGGGATGGCAGTGTCAGAGGCTGACCAGTTGGCAAAGGCCATGCCAACAAAGAGGCCCAGGACAACCAGCTGGAATCCCACCAGGCAGTACTGCACCAGCTTGGTGGTGTGGAGGCCGCGGTAGCTGACCCAGACGGCCAGGGCCACAAACACAAAGCAGGTCAGCACGTTCACTGCCTTGTTTGCCGCCAGCTCGGCGAGCTCCGGCGAGCCCGTCAGCTGCGAAAGGAAAAGATAGAAGAAGTCGACGGCGACTCCCGCGAGGTTGGAGAGCACAATGATGTTGGCCGCCAGCAGGCCCCACCCGCCCATCCAGCCAACCCACGGGCCGAAGGCCTTGGTAACCCAGGTGAAGGTGGTGCCGCTGTCCGGGGAATCGGCGTTGAGTTCCCGGTAGGCGAGGGAGACCAGGATCATGGGGATGAAACCGATCAGGAAGATGACGGGCAGTTGGAGCCCGGCTTCATTGACCGTGGGGCCCAGGGCGCTGGTCAGCGTATAGGCCGGGGCGATGGTGGAAATCCCCAGGACGACGACGGCGAGGAGTCCCAGCTGACCGCCCTTCAGTCCCTTGGGGCTGGTGCCGGCGGTTGCCGGCGAGGCACTCCCGGAACCATGGGCGGATGTGCTGGTGCGGATGGTCTCGGTCATGGCACCACTTTCTGGAGAAGTTGAGACGGCGGTCACTATATGAATGACGTTCATTTAGTATGTCGATACACGGTCCTGGAAGCAAGGAAAATAATGAACGCTGTTCTTTTATTTCGGATGTGAGCGATTTAGTAAGCTCACTGAGAAATTCCCTGCCGGCCCTCCGCCGTGCCGGCTGGTGCTGGTAGCGTCGGGCTTACTGGACCAATTGAGGAGGATGCATGAAAGCTTCACCGACACTGACCAACAACCTGCAGGCCGTGCTCGCGGACCTGATCGAACTGCACATCCAAGGCAAGCAGGCACACTGGAACATTGTGGGAACCAACTTCCGCGACCTGCACCTGCAACTGGATGAGATCGTTGACGCTGCCCGCCAGTTCGCCGACGACACCGCCGAGCGGATGCGGGCCCTCCACGCCCTGCCGGATGGCCGCAGCTCCACCGTGGCCGGGTCCACCAGCCTGGCCCAGTTCCCGGAAGGCCTGATCAGCACCAAGGACGCGATCGAGCGGATCGTGGCCGCCCTTGAGGCCGCCGTTGGCACCATGCGCAAGGTTCACGATGAGGTGGATGAAGAGGATCCCACCACCGCCGACCTGCTGCACGAGTTCATCGCCAAGCTGGAGCAGTTCGCCTGGATGGTCAATGCTGAAACCATGAAGCCCACCGCGAGCGTTACTGCCCCCGACTCCAAGTAGCCACGCCTGGCCCAGGCCAAGCGCCCGGCACCGGACGTACTGTCCGGCGCCGGGCGCCGTTTTCAGCCTGTTCCCAGGCTGCGGTCACGGTGCCAGCTCTGGAGCGGCTGCGGGGCTGGCTGACATTTGCCCCCGGGCCCGCGGCATAGGAGAATTGGGCTGTGTGCGGGCCGTTACCGGTGCGCAAAGACAACCCAAATGAATAGCCTTTGATCTGCGGCGGGAGAGTTCTGCCAGAAGGTACAAGCAGGCGCCGTAGGAGCAATACCTCCCCAGGAATCTCACAGGCCCATGTACCGCCGCGGCGAGGCACCTCTGGAAAGCAGCACGGCGTCCGCTTCGAGGTCCGGTCCCCGGATCTTGGCTGTTGTGCTCACCGACGGTGCAAGCGGTGCCCGCGTGTTCAGGCAACGCGGAAACTCTCAGGTCCAGATACAGAGCGGGGAGGACCCGAATCGATGTGGCGTACCCTGCGCCGCCTTAGTTATGGAGTTCCTCGTGACTGTATCTCCGGCCTCCGCCGTTCCGGCCACTGCCACCCCGGCAACTGCCGAACCCGCTTCTGCCGCCACCTTTGTTGACCGGCACATCGGCGCAAGGCGCCAGGCCGACGTCGAAACCATGCTCAAGGCCGTGGGTTACGACACCGTGGACGCGCTGGTTGATGCCGCCGTCCCCAAGGACATCCGGCAGGACTCCGCGCTGGAACTGTCGGCCGCCCTGAGCGAAGTGGAGGTGCTGGCTGAACTGCGCCGGCTGGCCGCCAGGAACAAGACTGCCGTGCAGATGATCGGCCAGGGCTACTACGACACCGTGACGCCGCCGGTGATCCGCCGCAACATCCTTGAGGGCCCTGCCTGGTACACCGCGTACACGCCCTACCAGCCCGAGATTTCCCAGGGCCGCCTCGAAGCGTTGCTGAACTTCCAGACCATGGTCCAGGACCTCGTGGCACTGCCCATCGCCAATGCATCCCTGCTGGACGAAGCCACCGCAGTGGCCGAGGCAGTGCTGATGATGCGCCGGGCCAATAAGAACGCAGATGCCCGGGACGGCAAGACCGTCCTTGACGCGGACTGCCTGCCGCAGACCATCGCCATCGTCAAGGGCAGGGCAGAAGCGCTCGGCTTCGAGGTGGAAGTGGCCGACCTTTCCAGCGGCCTGCCCGACGGTGCCATCAATGGCGTGGTGCTGCAGCAGCCCGGCGCTTCCGGCCGCGTCTTCGACCACGCCGCAGTGATTGCCGACGCCAAGAGCCGCGGCGCGCTGGTGACCGTGGCCGCCGACCTCCTGGCCCTCACCCTCATCACCCCTCCCGGCGAGCAGGGCGCGGACATCGCCGTCGGCTCGGCCCAGCGCTTCGGCGTCCCGCTGTTCTACGGCGGCCCCCACGCGGCCTACATGGCTGTGCAGAAGGGCCTCGAGCGCTCCATGCCGGGCCGCCTTGTTGGTGTATCGAAGGACAACGCCGGCTTTCCCGCCTACCGGCTGGCCCTCCAGACCCGCGAGCAGCACATCCGCCGCGAGAAGGCCACGTCCAACATCTGCACCGCCCAGGCGCTGCTGGCCATCGTGGCCTCGATGTACGCCGTGTACCACGGCCCGGATGGCCTGAAGGCGATCGCCCAGGCCGCGCACTCCCACGCAAAGATGCTGGCCGCGTCCCTTAGGGCCGCCGGTTTGGACGTGCTGCACACGAGCTTCTTCGACACCGTCACCGTCTCCGTGCCGGGCAAGGCTGCCGGGATCGTCGCTGCCGCCGAAGCCACGGGCATCAACCTGCGCAGCATCGACGCGGACACGGTGGGCTTCTCCACCGATGAAACGACAACATCAGAAATTACCGCCGGGGTGCTGCAGGCCTTCGGCGTCCCGGCCGCCGCGGACGGCGAAGGAGCATTCCAGCTGGACGCCGCCGTCGAGCGTTCCTCCGGGTACCTGCAGCACCCGGTATTCAACACCCACCGCTCCGAAACCCAGCTGCTGCGCTACATCCGGAAGCTCTCGGATAGGGACCTGGCTCTGGACCGGACCATGATCCCGCTGGGCTCCTGCACCATGAAGCTGAACGCCACGGCCGAGATGGAGGCCATTTCCTGGCCCGAGTTCGCCTCCATCCACCCCTTCGCCCCGGACTCCCAGACGGAGGGCTGGCGCGAACTGATTGCCGGCCTCGAGGCGCAGCTGACCGAGATCACCGGGTACGACCAGGTGTCCATCCAGCCCAACGCCGGCTCCCAGGGCGAACTTGCCGGGCTCCTCGCGATCCGCGGCTACCACCACTCGCGGGGCGATCGGCAGCGCAACGTCTGCCTGATCCCGGCCTCGGCGCACGGCACGAATGCGGCTTCGGCTGTCCTGGCGGGCATGAAGGTGGTTGTGGTGGCCACGGCACCGGACGGAACCATCGACCACACCGACCTGTACGCCAAGATCGAGGCGAACAGGGACGCGCTGTCCTGCATCATGATCACGTACCCGTCCACGCACGGGGTGTACGACGCCGACGTCCGTGAAGTATGCGACGCGATCCACGCAGCGGGCGGCCAGGTGTACATCGACGGTGCAAACCTGAACGCCCTGGTCGGGCTGGCGCAGCCGGGCAAGTTCGGCGGGGACGTGTCGCACCTGAACCTGCACAAAACGTTCTGCATCCCGCACGGCGGCGGCGGACCCGGCGTCGGTCCCGTTGCTGCCAAGGCTCACCTGGCACCGTTCATGCCCGGCAACGCCGCCACCTGGACGGAAGGCAATGACGTGCCTATCTCGGCGTCCAAGTACGGCTCCGCGGGCGTGCTCCCCATTTCCTGGGCGTACGTGAAGCTGATGGGCGGCCACGGACTCACCGAGGCCACCAAGTCCGCGCTGCTGGCAGCGAACTACGTCGCAGCCCGACTTAACGATTTCTTCCCGGTGCTCTACACCGGCGAAGGCGGCCTTGTGGCCCACGAGTGCATCCTGGACCTGCGCGAACTGACCGCCCGCACGGGTGTCACGGCCGAGGACGTGGCCAAACGGCTCATCGACTATGGTTTCCACGCCCCCACCCTGGCCTTCCCCGTCGCGGGGACGCTTATGGTGGAACCCACGGAATCCGAGGACATCGGGGAAATCGACCGCTTCATCGAGGCCATGATCGCGATTCGCGCCGAAATCGACCAGGTGGCGAACGGTGACTTCACTGTTGCTGACAGCCCGCTCCGGAACGCTCCGCACACCGCCGCCGCGGCGATCAACAGCGACTGGGATCGCGCCTACCCCCGCGAGCAGGCCGTGTTCCCGGTGAAAACGCTTAAGCAGGACAAGTACTTCCCGCCGGTGGGCCGCATCGACGGCGCAGCGGGGGACCGGAACCTGGTCTGCGCCTGCCCGCCGCTTTCCGAGTTCGAAAACTAAGGACACGCTCCATGGCTGAGAAGCACACCGCCCTCTACGACGAGCACAAAAAGCTGGGCGCCTCCTTCACCGACTTCGGCGGCTGGCAGATGCCGCTCAAGTACAGCTCCGAGCTCGCCGAACACCGCGCCGTGCGCAATTCCGCAGGGCTCTTCGACCTTTCCCATATGGGTGAGGTCTGGGTGACCGGGCGGGACGCAGCCGCCTTCCTCGACTACGCGCTGGTGGGAAAGATCTCCGCCATGCCGGTGGGCAAGGCCAAGTACTCTCTGATCTGCAATGAGGACGGCGGCATCATCGACGACCTCATCACGTACCGCCGGCCCGCAACCGCCGGTAGCGCAGAAGGCAGTACCGACCGCTTCCTGGTGGTCCCCAACGCCGGCAACGCCGCAGTGGTGGCTGCTGAGCTTTCCAAGCGGGCTGCCGGGTTCGATGTGGAGGTGAATGACGCCTCCGCCGTCACGTCACTGATCGCCGTCCAAGGCCCCACGGCGCAGGAACTGCTGCTCCGACTGGTCCCCGCAGCCCAGCACAGCCAGGTGACGGAACTGAAGTACTATGCCGCCGTCGAGGTTCCGTTCTTGGTGGGCGGCGCCGGACTGGATTTGCTGCTCGCACGCACCGGCTACACCGGCGAGGACGGGTTTGAGATCTTCGTGTCCAACGACGACGCCACCGGCCTGTGGCAGGCACTGATCGCCATTGCCGAGGACGGGGAGCTGACGCCCGCCGGGCTGGCCTCGCGCGACTCACTCCGGCTTGAGGCAGGCATGCCGCTCTACGGGAATGAGCTCTCCCTGCAGGGCGATCCCTTCGCCGCAGGCCTGGGACCCGTCGTCGCACTGTCCAAGGAAGGCGACTTCGTGGGAAAAGCGGCCCTCACCGCGAAGAAGGCCGCCGGCGCCTCCGCCGGCCGAAGGCTGGTCGGGCTCAAGGGACTCGGCCGCCGTGCAGGCCGGGCCCACTACCCGGTCCTCAAGGACGGCGCCGTAGTAGGCGAAGTCACCTCAGGCCAGCCGTCACCCACCCTCGGGTACCCCATTGCCATGGCCTACGTGGACGTCGCGTTCACGACTGTTGGCACCACCCTGGATATCGACCTGCGAGGTAAGGCAGAGCCGTTCGAAGTCGTCGACCTGCCGTTCTACAAACGCGCCAAATAGTCGGATCCTCCGTGGCTGGCTTCGGGGCCGGCGGACCGGACATTTTCACGCGTGCCTTGGGCCCACGCCGTCAGGGTTCCCTAGCCGAGCTTGCGAGGTTAGGGAGACGGTGGGGAGCACGCTTTCGAAAAGTCCGGCTCCGTCGCCCCTCGTGCGCATGTCGCCTTGGTGACGCTCTACCCGCCCGCTACACGTCAAGTAAGGAATCCCACGATGGCCGTTGGTGTCTTTGATCTTTTTTCGATTGGGATCGGTCCTTCGAGTTCCCATACTGTGGGGCCGATGCGGGCTGCTGCTGTGTTTGCGGAGGAGCTCAAGGGTTCCGGCAGGCTTGCGGAGGTGGCGTCGTTGCGGGTGGATTTGTATGGGTCGTTGGCGGCGACGGGCCACGGCCACGGCACGATGACTGCGATCCTGCTGGGGCTGGAGGGGTTCCATCCGGAGCTGATCCTGCCCGATGAGGTGGAGGAGCGGCTGGCGGCGATCGCGGAGACGGGTTTGCTGCACCTGGCCGGTTCCGTACCCCTGCCGTACGGGGTGAAGGATATGGTGTTGCGGCCGCTGACGGTGCTTCCGCGGCACACGAACGGGATGACGTTCACGGTGTCTGACGCCGAAGGGCAGGTGCTGCATGCGGCGACGTTTTTCTCGGTGGGTGGCGGGTTCATTGTCCGTGAGGGTGAGGAGGACGCGGCCCAGCAGGAGCTCGAGGAGTCCAAGAAGGAGCTGCCGCTGCCGTTCCGGACTGCCGCGGAGCTGCTGGAGCACTGCCGGGACACGGGGTTGGGGATCAGTGATGTGATGCGGGTGAACGAGGAGGACAGCCGCACCCCGGATCAGATCCGGGCGGGCCTGCTGCACATCTATTCGGTGATGGAGGGCTGCGTGGCCGCGTCGCTGAAGCGTGAGGGGGTGCTGCCGGGCGGGTTGAAGGTCCGCCGCCGTGCCCCGGACTGGTATGACCGGCTGCGGAAGGAAAGCTCCCGGCCGGCCGGATCCCAGGACGAAGGCCAGGACGCGGAGTTCCATGACCCGAGGTATTGGCAGGAGTGGGTTAACTTGATCGCCCTGGCCGTGAATGAGGAGAACGCTTCCGGCGGCCGGGTGGTGACCGCGCCGACGAACGGGGCGGCCGGGATCATCCCGGCGGTGCTGTATTACGCCCTGCATTTCGCGCCGGGGATGGAGAACGCGTCCCGGGTGGACCGGGAGGATGTGGTGGTGAAGTTCCTGCTCGCTGCCGGCGCGGTGGGGGTGCTGTACAAGGAGCAGGCCTCGATCTCGGGTGCGGAGGTGGGGTGCCAGGGCGAGGTGGGGTCGGCGTCGTCGATGGCCGCGGCGGGCCTGGCTGAGGTGATGGGCGGGACCCCGGCGCAGGTGGAGAACGCGGCGGAGATCGCGATGGAGCACAACCTGGGCCTGACGTGTGATCCGATCGGGGGCCTGGTGCAGGTGCCGTGCATCGAGCGGAACGCGATCGCGGCGGCGAAAGCGATCAACGCGGCGAAGATGGCGCTCTGGGGCGACGGCTCCCACCGGGTCTCCCTGGACGAGGTCATCATCACGATGCGGGAGACCGGCAAGGACATGAGCTCCAAATACAAGGAAACGGCCATGGGCGGCCTCGCCGTCAACGTCGTCGAATGCTAAAGGAAGCAGTCAGTTGTAAACGGCGGCCCACCAGTTCAGGGTGCAGGCGAACACCAGCCAGGCAACGTAGGGCAGCAGCAGCAGGCCAGCGGTCCGGCTGATGGGACCGAAGTACAGCACCGTCACCGTGACGGCGGCGACCAGCGCCAAAATAACGGCCAAAGCCAGCCACAGCGCGGCCGTGCCCAGGACGGGATACAGGCCGAAGAACACCGGAGTCCAGGCGAGGTTCAGGCCCAGCTGGACGGCATAGGCCGCCAGTGCGGGCCCGGTCCTGGACGTCCGTTTCCGCCACACCAGCCAGGCAGCCACCGCCATGGCCGCGTACAGCACCGTCCACACCGGCCCGAAGAGCCAGTTGGGCGGCGACCAGGGCGCTTTGTCAGCCGTGGCGTACCGCCCGTCTACGTTGCTGACAGTGGAGAACCCGCCGAGCGCCGCAACCAGGAAGGACGCCGCCAGAAATCCGGCCAGCGCTGCTGCCTGGACGCCGGTACCGTACGGCTGGTCCCTTCCTTCCGGCGGGGACGCCACTCCATCCTTCGGCTGCATGCTTCCACCCTCGCCAACGCCCCCGTGCGCGTCAAGGCAGGCACGGGCCGGGGCCTTGCTGAAAAGCCGGGAGGGCATCAGGCTTTAGACTTGAGGCTGCATGTCCGCACGCAGACACGAGTACCGAACCGCGCACGAAACCGATTGGACACGGCCCCCTTGCGAGAATTCACCGCACGATTTGCCACAGCCGAGGAAATTGAAAACTGGGACAAGCACGTCACGGCCAACCCCAACGGCGGCAACATGCTGCAGTCCGCCGCATATGCCTCAGTCAAGAACGGCAGCGGCTGGAAAGTCCGGTTCCTGGTGCTGGAGAACCCGGCAACTGCCAGCTACAACCTGGTGCTCGAAAAGAGTTTCCCGCTGCTCGGCCGGCTTTGGTATCTCATCAAGGGCCCTGACCTGGCGGCTGCAGGTGACCTGAAATCAGCGCTGGAAGCCTGCGCGGCTTTCGCCCGCAGCCGGAAGCTCAACGTCTTCACCATCAAGATCGAGCCGGACGTCGTCGACTCCGAGGAGGCCCGGGCGCACCTGCATGACGCAGGGCTGGTCAAGGCACCCAACATCCAGTCCAACGACTCCACGGCCCTGCTGGACATTTCCGGACCGGAAGAAGCGGTGTTCAAGGCCATCTCCTCCCGCGCCCGCAACGCCATCCGCCGCGCTGAGCGGGAAGGCTGCGAAGTGGTCCGCGAGGAACACGGACCGGAAACCTACCGGGCCCTTTATGACCTCATGGCCGACACCGTCAAGGCCAAAGGCTCCATGCCCCTGCGCAGCTACGAGTACTATGCCGCCTTCTGGGACGAGTTCTGCAACCGCGGCCAAGGCAGTTTCTTCTTCACCTACGAGGACGGAAAGCCCAGCGTGGGAGCCTTCGTCATCAACTACGGGGCAAAAGCCACCTATAAGGACGGCGGCTCCATCCAGAACCGCAGGCAATACGGTGATTCCCACCTGGTGCAGTGGGCAGCCATCCGGCGCATGCAGGAACTGGGCTGCACGGAATACGACTTCTGCGGCACGCCGCCAGCCTCCCGGATCAAGGACAAGACCCACAACCTGTACGGCATGGGTATGTTCAAGACCAGCTTCACCAAGACGGTCACCGACTTCGTGGGATGCCACGACTACGTTCTCTCGCCCGTGAAACACCGGCTCTGGGTTAACGGAGCAGAGAAGGTCTTCCGCCGGATCGAAACCGCACGCACCGGCCAGCAGTTCTACTGACCCGCGGGCAGGAGCGCCCCGCCGGCTGCCCTGCCCCATCCCGACCGACCTCGCCCGCTGCCCGCCATTGCCAGGCACTTATCCGTGAAGAAGGTAACTCCTTGAATGCAATCCCCGCCGCCGATCTCGAGTTCGCCGTGCTCAGCGACGCCGAATTCGAGCAGTTCGCGCTGAAGCACCCGCAGAACAGCTTTCTCCAATCCGTTGACTTTGCCCGGTTCCAGCGCGCCAGGGGACAGCAGGTGGAGCTCTTCGGCGTCCGCCAGGACGGCGAACTGGTTGCAGCGGGGAAACTGAACTACACCACCACCCGGCTGGGATACACAGTCTGCGAATGCGCCAAGGGACCCCTGATGGACTACACGGACCCTGACCTGGTGCGTGCCGTCGTCGGCCTCCTCCGGCAACGCGCGGCCGAGCGCAAGGCCGCCGAACTGCGGATCTCCCCGAACCTCAGGTACATCGCCCGTGACGCCGATGGCGCCGAGCACCCCGAGATCGAGGACAACCGGCCGCTGGTGGCACAGCTCGGCGGGCTGGGCCTCCGGCACCAGGGCCTGGACATGAACTTCGTGAACGTGAACTGGATGTTCATCAAAAACCTCGAAGGCATCCAGGACGCGGAAGAACTGATCATGGGCACCAGCTACCGGACCCGGAAGGCCATTCGGAAGGCCGAGAAGAACGGCGTCTTCCTGGAACAGGCAACCCTGGACACCCTCGACGAGTTCTACGGCGCCCTGAGCCGGGCCGGTGACGAAAAGGGCTTTGTGTACCGGGAGCGCGCCTACTACGAGCAGCTGCTCCGCACCACGTCGCCTGAGTTCACCAAGCTCATGATGGCCAAGATCGACATCCCCGCCTACCGGAAGTCCATCACGGAGCGGCTTGCCGCTGAATCAGACACCGCTGATGAATTGCGCCATGAGGTGGCGGAGACCGGCAGCAAGAAAAAGAACAACCGCCTCAAAGTGGTGCAGGACCTGGTGGACAGCTACGAGCGAAGCCTTAAGGACATCGAGCGCTTTCCCGACTCGGTGGGCGTGGCCACCGTGGCCGCGATCCACTTCGTCTGCTACGGCGACGAGGTGGTCTGCGTCATCGGCGGCACGGTGCAGGACTACATCTACTTCAACGGCGCTACCTCGCTGTACTGGGGAATGATGCTCCACGCCCTCGAAAAGGGCTATCCGCGGTACAACTTCTACGGGACGTTCGGCATCTCCGGCCAAGACGAGGAAGGCCACGGGGGCTACGCGTTCAAGAAGGGCTTCGGCGGGGAAGTAGTGCAGCTCCTGGGCGACTTCGTGCTGCCTGTCCGGCCCGCCGTATTCCACGCCAACAGGCTCGCCCGGATGGCAGCCGGCGCCGCACGCATCGTGCTGGGCAAACTGCCGCTGAAGCGCTCCGCCTGACGCCGCCTGCACACCACCACAACGGGAGGAGGGACCATGACTGACCGACCCGAGCGCCCCGGCGCCGGATCCCCGAAGGCCAGGCCGCGCACGGACGGCCTGCCCAAGACCGAGCCGCTGACTCCCTCCCAGCTGCGGCAGAACGCTGCGGCCAAGAGGATGCTGCGTCGCCTGGTCCAGGGTGAAAACCCGCCCACGGCTCCCTTGAGCATCGTGGACAGGCTCACCGGCAGCCCCTACGCGAACCCCACGATCCAGGTGGGAGGGGTGGATACCTCCGCCCGCAAGACCCTGGACTTCGCCCTGCACCTGGCAGAAACCATGTTCCGCTACGGTGCGGGTGCCCTGGAGGTGGAGACCAGCATCATTGCAGTCACTGCCGCCCTGGGGCTGAAGAACATCGAGGTGGACATCACCAACCAGTCCGTTGGCATCAACTACGCCCCCAAGGACCAGACGCCCATCGCGCTGCTGCGCGTAGTCCGCTCCTGGACCAACAACTACGCCGGCCTGGCCAAGGTCCACCAGCTGGTGACCGACATCGTCGCCGGGGGAGTGGGCCGGGACGAGGCCATCCGGCGGCTGGAGGAGGCAATCACCAGCCCCAAGCCGTTCCCGCGCTGGATGGTGACCGCGGCGTTCGGCGTTTTTGCTGCAGCCTTCGTTGCCGTGCTGGGCGGCGGACCGGCGTCCTCTGCCATAGCGTTCGCAGCCAACATCGGGGTGAGCCTGCTGGCCCGCCAGCTGGGCCGGTGGCGGGTTCCCGACTTCTTCATAACGGCCAGCTGTTCCTTTGTGGTGACGCAGTTGGCGCTGGTCCTCTGGCAGTTTGGCCTGACAGCGTCGCCGGCCATCGTGGTGGTGGGAGGCATCCTCCTGCTCCTGCCCACTGGGCGCCTCGTCTCCTCTGTGCAGGACGCCATCAACGGCTTCCCTGTTACGGCCGCAGGGCGGTTCCTGTCCACGCTGCTCACTTTTGGGGCCATCGTGGCAGGCATCGCCGTCGCCTTCGTGGTGGGGGAGCTGACCGGCATGCAGCGCATTGACGTGACGCAGACCTTTCCGCCGGCCTACGACCTTTGGGTGCTGGTCATCCTCGTTGCCGTGGCGGTGATGGCCATCGGGGTCACGGAACAAACCACCTGGCAGCTCCTGCTTCCCACCGCGGCGGTGGGGGTTGCCGGCTACTTCGTCCTGCTGGGCGGCGGCCTGCTGGGCATCGGGGACCGGTTCTCTCCGGCGCTGGCCGCAGTGGCCATCGGCCTGCTGGCCCGCGTCGTCGCACTGAGGATGGGTGCACCCCAGCTGGTGGTGGCCGTGCCCGCGGCGCTGATCCTGCTGCCGGGCCTCACCATTTTCCGGTCCATGTACGTGCTCACCATCGAGGAAGCCGAGATCCTGCTGGGTGCCGGCGGGATGCTCAACGCCGGAGCCATCGTCCTGGGAACGGCCGGCGGGATCGTCCTTGGCGACACGCTGGCGCGGCCGCTGACCCGCAGCCTTGCCAGCAACGAGCGGCGGCGCGCCCGCCGCCGCTGACCGGCTGCCTGGAGCCGGTTTAGATCTGTCCTACGGGCAATTTCTTCTCCGCCTGGAAATCGTCCTCAACACGGCCTTTTGCCCAGTAACCGGACAGGGACACCTGTTTGCGTTCTAAGCCACGCTGTACAAAGAAAACATCGCGCAGCGCCTTCATGTAGCCGCGTTCGCCATGGGCAAAAACGTCCACCCGGCCGGCGGGCCAGCCTGCCCCTGCCACCGCCTGCACTAGCAGGCCGCTCTCGCCCGCAGGTACGCGGCGACGGAACAGCCAGTGGAGCTTCACTCCGGCGGGGGCGGCGATCTGCTGGATGTCGGCCTCGGAATCAACCTCAAGGAAGGCGAGGCCGGCGGCCTCGGCCGGCAAGGACTCTATGCAGGCCGCAACGGCGGGCAATGCCGCCTCGTCCCCGGCGAACAGGTACCAGTCAGCGTCCGGCGCCGGGTTGTACGCCCCTCCCGGCCCGGTGAAGGTCAGGGTGTCGCCCGGCCGGGCCTTCGCCGCCCACGGTCCGGCCAGCCCTTCGTCGCCGTGGACTACAAAATCGATGGCAAGCTCCCTGGCTGCGGGATCCACCCAGCGCAGCGTGTACGTGCGCGTGAAAGGCCATTGTTCCCGCGGCATGCTCTCGCGGATGCTCCACAGATCCAGCGGGGAGGGGTAGGCGACGCCCGGCTGCGGGAAGACAATCTTCACGTACCGGTCAACGAAGCCGTTGTCGACGAAGTCCGCAAAGCCGTCCCCGCCGGCAACTATCCGCACCATGTGGGGCGAGAGCTGTTCCCGGCGCAGCACGGCGAGGTTGACCTGCGGTCGGCTCTTCTTGGTGGCGCTGGTGGCGGCGGGAACAATGCTCATAAGGCAAGCCTAAGCTAGGGTACCGTCGGAAGCTCCCAGGTTACGCCCGGCGCACCCTGCTCCCGCAGCAGCGCGTTGACGCGGCTGAACGGCCGCGAACCAAAGAACCCGCGGGCCGCCGACAGGGGGCTGGGATGCGCGCTGGACACAGCCGGAACCCCCGGCAGCAGCGGACGCACGCTCTCCGCATCCTTTCCCCACAGCACGGCAACCAGCGGCAGGCGTGACCCGTCCGGAGCCCGCCGCCCGGCCACGGCCTGGACGGCCGCCGTCGTAATCTCCTCCCAGCCCTTCCTGCGGTGCGACCCTGCGGCTCCGGCCCTTACGGTCATCACGCGGTTCAGCAGCAGTACCCCCTGTCCGGCCCAGGCGGAAAGGTCGCCGTGGACCCGCGCGGGAAGCCCCAGATCCGCCTCCAGCTCCCGGTAGATGTTCGCCAGGCTCCGCGGGATGGGCCGGACGTGCGGATCAACGGAGAAGGCCAGGCCGACGGCGTGCCCCGGCGTGGGGTACGGATCCTGCCCTACGATCAGGACTTTCACCTCCGCGAGCGGCTGGCGGAACGCCCGCAGGACGTTCGACGGCGCCGGCAGCACCGGGTGCCCGGCCGCCTCTTCGCCGGCAAGGAAGGTGAGCACGTCCCTGAGTCCGCTGTCCACGCCCGCCAGGGCGTCTGCCCAGTCGGGCGCCATCAGCTCCTTCAGCGGCAGCTTCGCCAGTTCGGCGAAACCTTGCCCGCGCGCCGGATCCTGCGCCAGTTCGAAAAGGGCATCTGATTCAAACACCGTCCCATTCTCGCAGGGCGGCCACTGTGCCCCGGTCCGCCAGGCCCCCGGCACAAATGACAACAGTGTTATTCGTCCGTAGCATGGGGGTCAGACATTTTACGTAACCAGCAAGGGAGAGTGCGCCGTGGCGGAACCAGCTCGGGAGCACCTGCCGGAGCAGGAACAACGGAACGCCCTGCTGCCGGATTTCAGGCTGCGGGATTCCCCCCTGAACGAGCGTGACCAGCAGATGCTCGCCCTGGAACGGCAGTGGTGGAAGTACGCCGGTGCCAAGGAACAGGCCATTAGGGAACTCTTTAATCTCTCCGCGACGCACTATTACCAGCTCCTCAACGCCCTGATCGACACCGAGGATGCGCTGGCCCACGACCCCATGCTGGTCAAGAGATTGCGTAGACTACGTACGTCGCGTCACCGTGCACGCACTGCACGGCGCCTGGGGTCCGACGCATAAGACGCTCACGCTGGTTCCTCAGCAGCAACACGCAAGGATGTCTCATTCCCATGACCAAATACGCCCGCGATGAATTCGACAAGGTCCCGGAGACCGCGTCGCGACAAGGTGTCCATCGCACAGCCTCTGCTCCGTCACGGGTCCGGCTGTGGCCCGTCCTGGCGGTGGGATGCGTTGCCCTGGCCATCGGGCTGGTTTCCTTCCTGATCCTGCCCAAGCTGGGATTTGCCGGTCCGGCAAGCCAGGCCTCGTCGAGCCTGGAAGCGCCGCTGGCCGGAGCGGGGTCGACCCCTTCCGCGGAGCCGGGCGCGTCCACCGCCCCCTCGGCAGAGCCTGAGCCCTCCGCCGCGCAGGAAACGGCCGGAACCGACACGGTCCCCGCAACTGGGACGGGGCCCAGCACCCGGCCCACGGCGCAGGCTTCGTCCGTAGACAAAACCCAGGCCGTGGCGGTCTACAACGCCGCCGGGACCGCCGGGCTGGCAAGCCGTGTAGGCGGAACCGTGCAGGCGGACGGCTGGCCCCTGGGACAGGTGGGGAACTGGGCCGGCGCGCCGCAGCAGGGCTCCGTCATTTTCTATTCGGGGCCAGCCCAACGGGCCAACGCAGAAGCCCTCGCGGAACTCCTGGGCGTCCCCACTGTGGTCAGCAGCACCGAATTCCAGGTACCGCTGGTGGTTGTGCTGGGCCCGGGGTACCGGTAAGCCCGGTTCTTTCACCGGCCGCGCTGCGCGGGGCCGCACCCGGTCCGGGGGCACAGCGTTACGCCTGAATAACGTTTGCCCGCAGCACCGCCGGGTGCCAGCGGCACCAATATGCATTGGCTAGAGTAAATTCCGGGCTTCGGCCCGGCACGGCGGCACCGGCGCAGCATCCCCGGACCTAACGGAAAGAGTGGTCACCATGGCACGAGGAACCGTCAAGTGGTTCAACGCGGAAAAGGGCTACGGGTTCATCACCGTTGACGGCTCCGGCGACGACATCTTCGTCCACTGGTCTGCCATCCAGGGCGAAGGTTACCGGGCACTGGACGAGGGGCAGCGGGTGGAACTGGAAGTCGGCGAAGGCGAGAAGGGCCCCCAGGCGGAAAGCGTCCGGCCGGCCGAGTGAAGCATCTGTTTGTCCCTGCCCGGGCCCTCCGTCCTGCGTTCGCCGCTGCCCTCTGCTCCACGCTGGCCCTCACCGCCTGTTCCGGGGTCACCGGAAACGCCCGCGTGGAAACAGCGGAGGCGTCCGGTGACGGCGCCCTGCGGATTGGCCTCATTCTGGACAACGCGGGGCAAAGCAGCTTCCTGAACGCGCCCCAGGCGGCCGCAGCCAAGCTCGCAGTCAAAGAAATAAATGCTGCCGGCGGCCACAAAGGCCGGCCCGTGGAACTGCTGCCCTATGAAGCCGGCCAGGATACAGCGGCGCAGGCGCAGGCTTTGGTCCAGGCCAAGGCCGACGTAGTGATCGGCCCCACCGACTCCAGCCACGCCAAGGCCGCCGTGGACATCCTCTCCCGGGCCAGGACGCCGATGATCTCGCCGGCCAACACCGCGGCCGGGCTCAGCAGCATCCCCAGCGGCGGATACTACTTCCGGACGGCGGCCGCCGACGTCGCGCAGGGACCGGTGCTGGCTAAGCTCGCCAAGGACGCCGGCGCCTCCACCGTCTTCGTGATGTTCCAGGAAGGTGCCTACGGCACCGACGTCTCCGCCGTCGTCGCCGATTCCGCGGAACAGGCCGGCCTGGACGTGGTTGCCACGGCCGGCTTCAAACCGGGTGAAGCGGGAAGTGCCGCTGCCGCCGCCCGCGGGGCGGAACCCGACGCCGTCATCCTGGTGGCCCGCGACGGCGCCCAGGGTGCCCTGGCCGAACTCAACAACGCCGCCCTGGCCGGTTCGAAGATCATCCTCAGTGAAGGCGCCTTCGGCCGCTACGCGTCCAAGCTGGGAACCAAAGCCCTGGAGGGCGCCCGTGCCGTGGTCCCCGGAGAGCTGCCATCGGCCGCCTTCCAGGAAAGGCTCCTGGGCATCGATCCGGGCCTGAAGGATGTGTCCTTCGCAGCGGAGACGTATGACGCCGTGACCCTCGCGGCCCTCGCGGCTGCCAAGGCCGAGGACGACTCCGGCCGCTCAATAGCGGCGAACCTCGTCGCCGTCTCCGGCGGGACTGCGGCCGGAGCGGCCGGCGGGGCTGCAACGGCGCCGGGCCCGCCCTGCCCCGGCTACAGGGAATGCCTTGCAGTGAAGGCCTCCGGTGCCGGCATTGATTACGACGGCGAATCCGGCCCGGTTGCCTTCGACGCCAACGGTGACATCACCTCGGCAACGTTCACGGTATTCACCTACGGGGCAGACAACAATCCAACGCCCACCGGCCGCGAAACTGCAGGACGTGCCGGCTGATCGCCGTTGGCGTAGAGATGCCCGCCGCAGCGGTTTCCGCGCCCTTTTCGCTTGCACTCTCACGTGGGGAGTGCTAATTATTGACTTAGCACTCTGACGTACCGACTGCTAAAGCAAAGCCTGGTTCCGGCCGGCGGCGCGCGGCAGCGGGCGAGGAGCGAAGAAACACCTTACTGGAGTGAGATCCGCACCCGGAGGCATACAGAGGCCGCCGGCAAAGGGTCGTCCGTCGCGGGCACTGCAGCGAAGGTTCATTCTTAACGACTGTCCCGAAAGGACTACTGCCGTTATGGCCAAGATCATTGCATTTGATGAAGAGGCACGCCGCGGCCTTGAGCGGGGCCTTAACACCCTCGCCGACGCCGTTAAGGTCACCCTCGGCCCGCGTGGACGCAACGTCGTCCTCGAAAAGAAGTGGGGCGCTCCCACGATCACCAACGATGGTGTTTCCATCGCCAAGGAGATCGAGCTGGACGATCCTTACGAGAAGATCGGCGCCGAGCTGGTCAAGGAAGTTGCCAAGAAGACCGACGACGTCGCTGGCGACGGAACCACCACCGCTACCGTGCTGGCCCAGGCCCTCGTCAAGGAAGGCCTGCGCAACGTTGCCGCCGGCGCCGACCCGCTGTCCCTCAAGCGTGGCATCGAAAAGGCCGTTGAGGCCGTCACCGCCGAGCTGCTGAACTCCGCCAAGGAGATCGAAACCAAGGAAGAGATTGCCGCAACGGCATCCATCTCTGCCGGTGACGAGGAAATCGGTGCGCTGATCGCCGAAGCCCTGGACAAGGTGGGCAAGGAAGGCGTCATCACGGTCGAGGAATCCAACACCTTCGGCCTGGAGCTCGAACTCACCGAAGGCATGCGCTTCGACAAGGGCTACATTTCCGCGTACTTCGTTACCGACGCGGAGCGCCAGGAAACGGTCCTCGAGGATCCGTACATCCTGATCGTCAACTCCAAGATCTCCAACGTCAAGGAACTGGTTGCTGTCCTCGAAAAGGTCATGCAGTCCAACAAGCCGCTGCTGATCATCGCCGAGGACATCGAGGGCGAGGCCCTGGCCACCCTGATCGTCAACAAGATCCGCGGCACCTTCAAGTCCGTGGCCGTCAAGGCTCCGGGCTTCGGTGACCGCCGCAAGGCACAGCTTGCCGACATCGCTGTCCTCACCGGCGGCCAGGTCATCTCCGAGGAAGTCGGACTCAAGCTGGAAAACGCCGGCCTGGAACTCCTGGGCAAGGCGCGCAAGGTTGTTGTCACCAAGGACGAGACCACCATCGTCGAGGGTGCCGGCGACGCCGACCAGATCGCCGGCCGCGTGTCCCAGATCCGCGCCGAGATCGAGAACTCCGATTCGGACTACGACCGCGAGAAGCTGCAGGAACGCCTGGCCAAGCTGGCCGGCGGCGTTGCAGTCATCAAGGCCGGTGCCGCAACCGAGGTTGAGCTCAAGGAGCGCAAGCACCGCATCGAAGACGCAGTGCGCAACGCCAAGGCCGCTGTTGAAGAAGGCATCGTTGCCGGTGGCGGCGTGGCCCTCATCCAGGCCGGCGCCAAGGCATTCGCCAACCTGCAGCTGTCCGGCGACGAGGCCACCGGTGCCAACATCGTCCGCGTGGCCATCGATGCTCCGCTGAAGCAGATCGCATTCAACGCCGGCCTGGAGCCGGGCGTTGTGGTGGACAAGGTTCGCGGCCTGCCCGCAGGACACGGCCTGAACGCCGCAACCGGCGAGTACGTCGACCTGCTGGCTGCCGGCGTGAACGACCCCGTCAAGGTAACCCGCTCTGCCCTGCAGAACGCGGCTTCCATTGCCGGCCTGTTCCTCACCACCGAAGCTGTAGTTGCCGACAAGCCGGAGAAGAACCCGGCCCCCATGGGCGGCGGCGACGACATGGGCGGCATGGGCGGCTTCTAAGCCCTCCTGCCGGGCCTTGTCCCGCTGTAAACAAAATGCGGCCCCCTCACTGAGGGGGCCGCATTTGTTTTCGTGGAGTGGTTGCGGCAAAGGCCCGGTTTGTCCTGCCGGTCTGGGAGGATGGACCGGTGACAATTACTGCAGCGGCCGACGGTTCGGCCTTGGGAAACCCCGGTCCGGCCGGCTGGGCCTGGTACGTGAACGACGATTGCTGGCGCGCCGGAGGATGGCCCCACGGGACGAACAACCAAGGCGAGCTGATGGCGGTCCTGGACCTGTTGCGGGCCACGGCGCACCTTCCCCAGGAGGACCTGCACATCCTCTGCGACAGCCAGTACGTCATCAACTCGATCACCAAGTGGATGCCGGGATGGAAGCGCAAAGGCTGGCGCAAGGCCGACGGCAAGCCGGTCCTCAACGTGGACCTGCTCAAGGAGCTGGACCGGGAGCTCACCGGCCGGAAGTACACTTTCGAGTGGGTCAAGGGGCATGCCGGACATGACTTGAACGAAGCCGCGGACGAGCGCGCCAGGGCGGCGGCGACGGCGTATCAGCAGGGGGTGGCAGCCCGGTCCGGACCCGGTTTTCCCGGCGCCCACCACGCGCCCCACTCCCCGGCTGCCAAGGGCGCGCCGGCGGTTAAGGACGTGCCATCGGTCCAGGACGCCCGCCGCGCACCGCGGGAAGCCGGAACCGTGCCAGGAGCCTATGAGGAGCCGGACCTTTTCAGCCAGCTGGACAATGGCGCTTTCGGCGAACCGGACGCGGCAGCCCGGCCAGGTGCCGTCCCGCCCGAGGGCATGGTGGAGGAACTGGAACGTGAGCTGCTGGGCCCCCTGGTACGCGGGGACATCGGCCGGACTGCTGTCCTCCTGCACCCCGATTTCATGGAGATCGGCAGCTCGGGCAGGGTGTGGACCCGCGATGCCATGATGATGGCCCTCGAGGAGGACCCCGGGGAGCGGACGGACATTGAGATTCTTGGCGTGGACCGTATTGGCGCTGACGCGGTCCTGTTGACGTACCGCAGCTTCGCGCGCTCGGGCACCACGCTTAGAAGCTCGCTGTGGGTGCTGGACGGCGACCGTTGGCGGCTGAGGTTCCACCAAGGTACTCCTGAGGCTTAGCCGCCGGTTGAGCTGGCCACCGGGTATTGCCCCGGTCAGCTGAACCGCTGCGTGTTGCCCTGCTCCGCCTGTGCGTAGGTGGCTGCAGCGGAGGCAAGCGCCGTGTTGATGGACGCCAACGAGGCCTCCACCCGTCCCTGCGTGACGGTCCATTCCGTGATGAGCGCCTGGAAATTAGTGGCGGCGGTGCCGCGCCACGACCCCTGGAGCTCGTCCAGCCCGCGTTTCATCGCCTGGACGTCCGCACTGATCCTGTCCACTGTCGCCTGGACACTTGCGGACTTCAGCTGAAGGAGTTCGGTATCGACGGAAATAATGCTCATGGCCGTGCCTTTCGCTATGGCGGCAGCTTTCGCCTGCGGGGCCCGGCGGGTCCGGACCGTTGACAACGAGCGTAGGGAGCAGGTTCCCACCGCTGCTATGGTCCGGGGCTATATGTGGACAACCCCGCCGTCTCTGCCCTTTCCGCCTCAGTAGCCGCTCCGGTACTCAGCGCATCATCACGGTGCGGAAGGCTGACCACCAAAGTTGCGCCGCCGCCGTCGGTATTTTCCACCCGCACGGAACCGCCGTGGGACCCTACAATCGCAGCCACGATTGCCAGGCCGAGTCCGCTGCCGCCCGTTTCCCTGGTCCGTGAGGTGTCCGCCCGGTAGAAGCGCTCAAAGACCTTGGAGGCGTCCTCTTCGGAGATGCCGGGCCCATGGTCGCGCACTTCGATGACCGAGCGCAGCTGTCCGTCCTCCATCGCACGAACCCCAACCGACACCTCGATCGGACTGTCTTCCGGGGTGTAACGAAGTGCGTTGCCCACGAGGTTGCCCACCACCTGCCGGAGTTTGGCCTCGTCTCCCAGCACGGGGGCAGCTGCGGCAGGTCCGCCGTCGAGCCCGGTCAGCGAAATTACCCGCGAGCGGTCACTGGCCTGCGTGTCCACCACGGCGTCATGGGCGAGCAGCTGAAGGTCCACTGGCTTCTGCTGCAGCGGCCGCTGCTCGTCGAGGCGGGCCAGCAGGAGCAGGTCCTCCACCATTGAGCCCATGCGCTTGGCTTCGCTTTCAATCCTTCCCATGGCTGTGGCCACGTCTTCCTGGGTGGTCAATGCGCCATGCCGGTACAGCTCAGAGAAGCCACGGATGGTTACAAGCGGGGTCCGCAGTTCGTGGGACGCGTCCGCGGCGAACCGCCGCATCCTCGCCTCCGAGGCTGTACGTGCAGCGAAGGCCGTCTCAATGTGGGCCAGCATGGCATTCAGCGACCTGCTGAGCCGCCCCAATTCGGTGCCGGGGTTTTCGACGTCGACACGGCGGGAAAGATCACCGGCCGCAATGGCTGCCGCCGTCTTTTCCACCCGGGCCAGCGGGCGGAAGGAGCGGGAAACGGTCCAGCTCGCGATGAGGGAGGCCAGCAGCAGGGTCAGCAGCCCCACCCCGGTCACCACCAGGGAGGCATGCTTGAGGACATCGTCCACGCTCTGCAGGGGCAGCCCGATGACCACCACGGCGGTAGTCTGGTTGTTCTGCACCGGCACGGCCACCACCCGCCAGTTTTGCCCGTCCGTACCGCGCACCTGGTAGGGAACGGCACCGCGTTCCTGCGCCTGCTGCACCGTGATGGAACTGATGTCCGGACGGCTCTCAGGGTCGCCGCCGAACGGATACGGTTCCTCACCCGGTGCGAAGAGAATGAGTGAGTAGTCCGTCGGGACCATTGGGTTGGGCGCCTGGAGCGGGGTAAAGGACCGCTGCTGCCGGGCCAGGTCCACCGCCGCGTTGAGCTTGTCATCCACCTGTGCCTGCAGGTAGCTGTGGAGCAGGGCCAGCGTTCCCGCCCCGGTCACCGTCAGGGCAACTATCAGCAGCGCCATGATCATGGCCACCAGCTGCGTCCTCAGCGAGGCCGACTTCCATCGCTGCAGCAAGGTCAGCGCTTTTCAGCCGTCCGAAGCACGTACCCCACGCCGCGCTTGGTCTGGATCAAGGCAGGAGCGTTGGGGTCGATGTCCACCTTCCGGCGCAGGTAGGAGATGTACGACTCCACGATGGAGGCATCACCGTTGAAGTTGTATTCCCATACATGGTCCAGGATCTGGGACTTGGACAGCACCCGGTTGGGGTTGAGCATGAGGTACCGGAGCAGCTTGAACTCGGTGGGGGAGAGCTCGATCACCGTGCCTCCGCGCCGCACTTCGTGCGCATCGTCGTCGAGCTCCAGGTCGTCGACGCGGATGACGGCGTCGTCATCCAGCAGCGGCTGCGTCCGGCGGAGGACGGCGCGGATCCGTGCCACCACCTCGTCAAGGCTGAAGGGCTTGGTGACGTAGTCATCCCCGCCGACAGTGAGGCCGGTGACCTTGTCCTCGGTATCGTCCTTCGCAGTCAGGAACAGCACCGGGAAGTGCTTGCCCGAGGCCCGAAGGCGGCGGGTGACGGTGAAGCCGTCCATGTCCGGAAGCATGACATCCAGCACTGCGAGGTCCGGTGCGTGGGCATCGGCCGCAGCAAGCGCGTCCCGGCCGTTCGCAGCCGAGACAACCTCAAAGCCGGCAAACCGCAGCGACGTGGAAAGCAGCTCCCGGATGTTGGGTTCATCGTCAACAACAAGGAGCTTCGCTTCAGGACCGTTCTTGTTCATGCTCCCATTCTGCTCCCAGACTCTGGGAGTTGTCTGGACGTTGGTTGGGAGCCGGGTTGGAGAACCTCGGGGTGTCGGCACTCCGCCGTCTTGGCTTCCGCAGCACTAGTCGGCGGTCTGGACGTCCTTGGCATCCATGATCCGGTAGGCATAGCCCTGCTCTGCCAGGAACCGCTGGCGCTTCGCCGCAAATTCCTGGTCCAGGGTGTCCCGGGCAACAAGTGAATAGAAACGTGCCGCCCGGCCGTCCTTCTTTGGCCGCAGGAGCCTGCCCAGCCGCTGCGCCTCCTCCTGCCGCGAGCCGAACGAACCCGATACCTGGATCGCCACGGATGCCTCCGGAAGATCGATGGAAAAATTGGCCACCTTGGAAACCACCAGCGTCTGGATCTCCCCCGCACGGAAGGCGTCAAACAACTTCTGGCGGACCTTCACCGAGGTGTCGCCCTTGATCACGGGCGCCTGCAGGCGTTCCCCGAGGTCGTCCAGCTGGTCGATGTACTGGCCGATGACCAGCAGCTGTTCCCCGGCATGCCGGGCCACGAGCTGCTCCACTACCTGCGTCTTGGACTCCGAAGTGGAGCAGAGCCGGTACTTGTCCGCGTCGTCGGCCATGGCATAGGCCACCCGTTCGTCCCTGGGCAGGTCAACACGGACTTCCACGCAGTCTGCGGGGGCGATGTAACCCTGGGCCTCGATGTCCTTCCAAGGTGCGTCGTAGCGCTTGGGCCCGATGAGGCTGAACACCTCGCCCTCGCGGCCGTCCTCGCGGACCAGGGTTGCGGTGAGGCCCAGCCGGCGCCGTGCCTGGAGGTCGGCGGTCATCCGGAAAATCGGTGCCGGCAACAGGTGCACCTCGTCGTAGATGATCAGTCCCCAGTCGTGGCCGTCCACAAGCTCCAAATGCGGATACAGGCCGCCGCGCTTGGTGGTCAGCACCTGGTAGGTGGCGATGGTCACCGGCCGGACTTCCTTCACAGACCCCGAGTATTCGCCGATCTCGTCCGCGGTGAGGGACGTGCGCTTGAGCAGCTCGTCCTTCCACTGCCTGGCAGCCACTGTGTTCGTCACCAGGATCAGGGTTGTGGTTGAGCCCGTTGCCATGGCCGCGGCGCCCACCAGGGTCTTCCCGGCTCCGCAGGGAAGCACCACCACGCCGCTTCCCCCGGACCAGAAGTTGTCGCTCGCCATCCGCTGGTACGGCCGCAGCTTCCAGCCATCCTCGTTGAGCGCGATCAGGTGCGGGGTACCGTCCACATACCCGGCCAGGTCCTCCGCCGGCCAGCCGATCTTCAGCAGGAGCTGCTTGAGCTGCCCCCGCTGGGAGGCATGCACCACAACGGTCTCACCATCGATCCGGGGCCCCAGCAGGGGCTGGATCTTCTTGGCCCGGATCACTTCCTCCAATACGGGGTAGTCGTCAGTCCGCATGACCAGCCCGTGCTGCGGGTCCTTCTCCAGGCGCAGCCGCCCGTACCTGGACATGGTTTCTTCCACGTCGATCAGCAGCGAATGCGGCACCGGGAATCGCGAATACTTCAGCAGCGTGTCCAGCACCTTCTCCGCGTCCAGCCCGGCGGCACGTGCGTTCCAGAGCCCCAGCGGTGTCAGCCGGTAGCTGTGCATGTGCTCCGGTGCACGTTCCAGCTCGGCGAAGGGCGCGATGGCATGGCGGGCTTCGGTTGCCAGTTCATGGTCCACCTCAAGCAGGATGGTTTTGTCGCTCTGGACGATCAGGGGTCCGTCGTTCACGCAGGGAAGTCCTTCACTGGCGCAGTTCCTCTGCAGCCTCAATATCGATGATGCGGTGGATGGACAGCACACGTTCTGTTTCCTTGGCAGGATCAAACACCCGGACGCGTCCGCCGCTTACAGATAGCGGAACAACTATCTCAAGGCTGGCATTCCCCAGCCCGTCCACCACGTTCATGCTGATCCGCTGCTTGAGCCTGATGGCGCGCTGCAGGGCTTCAAGCCCCAGCTGGGTGCCGGCTTCACCGCCGGCGTGTCCGGAACCTCCGCGGTGTCCGACGGCGGGACCCGCCTGGCGCAGGACTGCGAGCTGGGCATCCACCTCCTCAGCCCCGGGTGCAGTCCGCGGGGCGGTGTAGACAGGGCGCAGGTGGTCCTGCGGGGCCGGGGTTGCCCGGAGCCGGACCACAGGTTCATCCGCGCCGTCCACCGACGGGGAGAGCCCCAGTCTGCGGAGGACCTGGGCGGTTTCCCGCGGCGGTGCGGAGGAAACCAGGACAGTGGGGGCAATCTTCGCCAGGTTCAGGCCGGACGCCTTTGGCCCGGAGAGAAGCTCCAGGAGCGCGGCTTCGTCTTCGCTTTGGATAAAGCTGGCTGCCGCCCCCACCCGCAACCTTCCGTGCCGTGAGGCCGTGTCCTCCACAAGGTATTCGAGCGGCTGGGGCACCGCGGTGGCAGAATGCTCACGGAGGAACTGAAGGATTGCGGCGGCGTCGTGTCCGCTGTCCAGTGCACGCTTGATGGAGCCGGCTGAAAAGCGGTAGATGGTGGCTGGTCCCTGGCCTTCCGCGTCAGCCATCAGCAGCAGCTTCCCGGTCAGTTCGGGGGCCAGGTACCCCGGGGCGACGGCAGTGAGGTCGGCCTGCAGCAACACGTGTGTAACAGCTGCCGGCAGGTGTTCGCCCAAAATGGCAAGCGCGGCTTCAGGGTTGTCTTCCGCCAGCGCACTTCCAAGCTGGCTCAGGGCTCCGGATCCCACCAGGCCAAGGAGCTCGGCTTCGGCGAGCACGCCGCGGATCATTGAGCTGAACCGCCTGGCCATCCTGGGCTGTGCCCACTCTGCGCGCTGGAGAACGGCTGCCGCATCAAGTACTGGTGCCGTCCCGTCCGGGGCGCCTGCCTCGGCGGTCAGTTCATCCAGGATCTCCAGGATGCGCTTGCGGACCACCGGGGCATCAGGACGCTGCGCTTCGGCTGACAGCGCGATGATGGTGGTGCCGGAGGCGGAACGGTGGGCCGCCGGCACGCTGCGCGTTCCGTGGACGGGCTGGCCCACCAGGGACGGCACGCGCTCGCTGGACAGCCAGGCGTTCACTAGCCAGAGCCACTGTTCCTGCCGCGGCAGGACGAGCCATTCCAGCTGCGGAGGCTGGACCCAGGACGAGGAATCGACATCCAGGCGGATGAGTCCGGCCAGTGCGGACAGCTCCAACAGGATTCCCGTGTGCTGCAGGTCGATCCGCAGCAGTTCGGCAAGGCGCCGCATCTCGCGCACTCCCACACCGCCGCTGCGCAGCGTGGCGAGCGGTTGTTCCCCGACGGCGTGGAGCAAATCGCCTACCAGGCGCAGCGTCTCCGAAATGGCGCTGAGCGCTGCGTTCCGGCGCAGCGCCGCTGAGGTCCGGCCGAGTCGGGGGACCGGTGGCGACAACGTGAAATCGTCGATCACTGCACCGCCGCGCAGCGAGATCCCCACGCTGTGCGGCAACTCGACGTGCGCCGCGTCCAGCGGCACCAGCAGGCCCCGCGCCAGGAGCCAGTCAACAGGCCCGACGTCGGATCCCTCCGCGGTGATTGAGGCCTTCCGTTGCGCCTGGGGGACGGCACCCATGGCCCAGTTCCGGAACCTGGCGAGCAGCGCCGTCGTCCGCTCCGGGGCAGTGGACAGGATGCCCTGGAGGGCCTCGGGGGAGGCGGTCCAATGCTGCAGCGCCAGCGCCGCCTCCATGGGGGTGGTGGCCTCGTGGATGGCAACACCGCTGCGGTGCAGCTCGGACACCAGCTGCACGGCACGCTGCGCGAAGGCCGGCTGAAGGCGGACCAGCTCGGTGTAGCTCCTGCCCAGCCCGGCGGGATAGATGCCCACCACGTCCTTCAGCGAACCCACCGGGAGGTAGTAGTGGTGTTTCGCCGCGGATGCCGGGGTACCGTGCGGCGGCTCGGCGCGGTGCACCAGCGCAAGTTCCTGCAGCGAATGCAGGATCCGCTCCACCGAGGCTGCCGAAGACCCGGAAATCATCTTCCGGAGCCCCGCGGCGGACGCGCTGTGGCCGGTGTCCGTATTGGTGCACAGGTGGAGGGTTTCGAGGACCTGCATCTGCGGGCGGTTGAGGCGTTCAAGTGCCCGCTGCACGCTCAGCCGGGCACTTGCCCGCGCGGCAAGGGCAGGGAAGTCCGGAACAGGGGGCGAAATGAGGTCCGGCCGCGCATCGAACAGCGCACGCAGCGAATCGTCGCTGCGTGCCTCCAGCTCCTTGCTCAATGCGCGAATGAGGGACATCAGTCCAACGTTACCGCCGGTCCGGGTTTGCTGCCCGGCGGCGCCCGGCAACGCTGTCCAGAACCAGGAACAGCATCAGGAGGAACGCAAGCGGCAGGCCGTAGAGCGCCATATAGGTGACCCAGGCCGGAGCCACTGAGCCGGCAAAGGCAAGGGCCATCACGGCGCCCACTGCCACTAGGGAAAGCACGGCGACAGCCGCGGCGAGGATCATCAGGGCACGCCGGTAGCGCGAGGGTGTCATGGACGCAACGCTACCGCTCCTGCCGCACCGGGAGTGAATGGTGCTGGAGGAAGGCAGCCGGAAGGTTGCACTGGGCCATTGAAAGCGTCAATAGGGCGGTAGGCAGGATAACCTTGGGGGATAGACCAACACGGTCCGCAGCCGCCATACCTTGAACCCGCATTGCAATGCGGATGCGGTGACGGCTGGCCGTGTCAGAAGACGTCAGAACGAAGAAGGTTGATTACGTGCCTACCGGCAAGGTCAAGTGGTATGACAAGGACAAGGGCTTCGGGTTCCTCGCAGGCGAAGACGGCCAGGAGGTATTCCTGCCCAAATCGTCGCTGCCCGAAGGCGTAACAGAGCTCAAGGCCGGCACCCGGGTTGAATTCGGGGTAGCCGATGGACGCAAGGGCGCCCAGGCCCTGGGCCTGCGCGTGCTGGACAAGACGCCCTCGATCGCCAAGGCCAAGCGGCCCAACGCCAAGGAACTCGCCCCGCTGGTCCAGGACCTGGTGACCGTGCTGGACAATCTCTCCGGGACCCTTTCCGCAGGCAAGTACCCGGAAGGCAACAAGGGCAAGGCCATCGCCGCTGCCCTGCGCAAGGTTGCCGACGAGCTGGACGTTTAGGCACCGATGAACCCGGAAGCTGAACAGCCGGTAGGGGCTAAGACTGTGTCCAGGCGCCGCGCTGGAGTCCCGGTGTGGCGGACAGGGAAGCCTGATGCCTTCCTGGCCGCAGCGGTGGACACCGCCCGCACGGCCATCGAGGGCATCACGGCACCGGCAACGATCGGCCAACACCTTGCGGCCAAGAGCGAAGGCGACCGCCTGGTGACCCATCTGTTTGAATCCAGGCTGGCCGGCTACCTGGGCTGGCAATGGTATGCGGTGCTCACCCGCAACTCCCGCTCCAAGGTGGTCACCGTCAACGAGCTAGGCCTCCTGCCGTCGGAAGATTCGATCCTTGCCCCGGAATGGGTGCCATGGGCAGAACGCGTCCGTCCCGAGGACGAGCAGGAGCCGGAACCGGTGCCGGCCCAGGAGCCGGAAGAGGACCAGGACCAGGAATCCGGGGACGAAGAGCCCGACGACGGTGGGGAGCCCGGCGACGAAGCAAGGACTTCCTGACCACACACGAACGGCGCCGTCCGGGATGATCCCGGGCGGCGCCGTCGTACGTTAAGGCAGTTGGCCTACTTGCGCAGTTCGCCCACTACGTAGTCGATGCTGGCCAGCAGGGCAGAAACGTCGGACGGCTCGATGGCCACGAACGTGGCGATGCGCAGCTGGTTGCGGCCCAGCTTCCGGTACGGCTCCGTGTCCACGATGCCGTTGGCGCGCAGGACCTTGGCCACCGCGGCCGCGTCCACTGAATCGTCGAAGTCAATCGTGGCGATTACGTTGGAGCGCTCGTCCGGGTTGGCGACGAACGGCGTGGCGAATTCGGAGGACTCCGCCCAGCTGTAGATGCGTCCGGCGGAATCAGCAGTCCGCGCCGAAGCGAAGTCAAGCCCCCCGTTCCCGTTCAGCCACTGCACCTGGGCGTCCAGGGTCACCAGGGTAGACAGCGACGGCGTGTTGTAGGTCTGGTTCAGGCGGGAGTTGTCAATGGCCGTCTGGAGGTCCAGGAAGTCCGGGATCCAGCGGCCGCTGGACTTGATCCGGGCCGCACGCTCCAGTGCGGCCGGCGAGAACAGGCCAAGCCATAGCCCGCCGTCGGAGGCAAAGTTTTTCTGCGGGGCGAAGTAGTAGACGTCGCTCTCCGCTACGTCGACGTCCAGGCCGCCGGCTGCCGACGTCGCGTCGACAAGGACCAGTGCGCCCTCATCCGCGCCTGCCACCCGCTTCACGGGAGCGGAAACGCCAGTGGATGTCTCGTTCTGCGGCCAGGCGTAGGCATCAACGCCCGCCTCAGCCTGCGCGGCAGGGCGGGTTCCAGGCTCGGATTTGATGATGGAGGAGGCATCCAGGAAAGGCGCCCTGTTGGTGGCTGCCGCGAACTTCGAGCCGAATTCACCGAATGAGAGGTGCTGGGCCTTCTTCTCCACCAGGCCGAAGCTGGCGACGTCCCAGAACGCCGTGGAACCACCCACGCCCAGCACCACTTCATAGCCTTCCGGGGCGCGGAAGAACTGGCTCAGGCCTTCGCGTACGGATCCCACCAGGTTCTTGACCGGGGCCTGCCGGTGGGACGTTCCCAGGATGGTCTTTGATGCGGCGGACAAAGCATCGATCTGCTCCTGCCGGACTTTGGAAGGACCGGCGCCGAACCGCCCGTCCTTAGGGAGGAGGTCGGCGGGAATAGTGATGCTGTTTTCGCTCACAGGTGCTCCAATTTCGGCGTGGACGGGGTGTTGGTCCGGACGGATGTAGGTGGCAGGCAGTCGCGGCGGCTGTCACTCGGGCCCTCCTTCATTCTGCCTGAACAGCTGTTTCAGCGGGAACCTGGACCGTCATAGTCCAGACACTGAGACAGCGCCCTGCCCACGACGTCAACTATTAGGACAAATTCAAAATAGGCTAAGCTTTCCAACGGACCACGCTGCACGAGAAGGCGGTACGGTGGGACAACGCAAGGTACTGCGCTCGAGGAGCTGAGCTGGATGACGGATCTGATCGACACTACGGAGATGTACCTTCGGACCATCTTGGAGCTTGAGGAAGAAAACATCGTTGCCCTCCGCGCCCGGATCGCGGAGCGGCTGCGACACTCAGGGCCCACCGTTTCGCAGACCATCGGCAGGATGGAACGGGACGGCCTGGTGGTTGTCTCCGGAGACCGGCACCTTGAACTTACGGAGGTGGGCCGGAAGCGCGCCACCGAAGTCATGCGGAAGCACAGGTTGGCGGAGCGGCTCCTGGCTGATGTCATCGGGCTGGACTGGGCCTACGTCCATGACGAAGCCTGCCGCTGGGAGCACGTCATGAGCGAACGGGTGGAACGGCGCATTTACGAAATGCTGAACCATCCCACCGAGTCCCCGTACGGCAACCCCATCCCGGGATTGGCGGCCCTCGGGGGCCAGGCGCAGTCCGCGGCGGATCCGGCAGTCAGCCTGCTTGAGGCCATGAAGACTTACGGCCCGGCATCCGAGGTGACAGTCAGCCGCCTCGCAGAGCCGATCCAGGTGGAACCCGAGCTGCTGGTCCAGCTTGATGAAGGCGGAATCCGGCCCGGTGCGTCGGTATCGCTGGAGCGGGTCGGGGAGTACATCTCGGTCCGCGTCCCGGGCATCGAAGGGGCCTTGGAACTGCCGCCGGAAGTCGCGGCGCACGTCTTCGTGGCCGTACGCTAGGGACTGCTGTGGGCCTCCCGGCTACCCGAATGGGGGCCGGTTACGCAAAGATAACGGAATTGTTACTTTGGGACTTTTGGCCCTATAGTTAAACCCAAGCGTTGATACTAAAGCGTTACCTGATTCGGAGCCGAGCTCTGCCAGCGGATCAGGTGCACGAGTCATTACTGGCAGAGGCGGGGGAACCACAAACGGCAGCCGGGGGACTGCCTTGGGGTGAAGTCCGTCAGCAGCAAGCCTCTTCCAGTGAAGGATCCTCCGGGGATACCTCTGTGCCGAAGCTTGCTTACGGCGGACCGGGTCTTTGAACTCTCTGACCCGAATCCGACAGCTAACTTCGCAGGCTTTCCAGAGAGGAACCCTTCTTGTCCATGCAGACCCCCAGGGGACGCCGCCGCGCGGCGGTACCCTCTTCGACGCCGCGGGTTGTTGAAGTCATCACCACGGAACGCCCCCGCGATCCGCACCGTGATGCACGCCGCCGTCGTGGTCCCTTCCGCCAGGTCACCGAATTTGCCGCAGCGAGCGGGATCGGCCAGAAGGCCGGAATCGCCCTCGCGGCGACAGGCCTGGTGCTGACCGTGACGGTGCCGGCCACCAGCCCCGTGATGGCCACCGACGCTCCCGGTGCTATACCGGTCGCAGCGTCAGCCGCAACCCCGCAGCCCCAGATCTCAGCCGAGGCCGGTGCCCAGATCGACTTCAGCCGTTCTGCCGTCGTCACCCAGGCGGATCCGGACGGCAAGCTCAAGCAGCTTCTGAGTGCCCAGTCCGCCGGCTCTGTGTCACGTGCTGCCTCGGCAGGAAGCCTCGGCGCCCCGCTGGCCACGCTGACCACAGCATCGCCGTTCGGCTACCGTGTCAGTCCGATCACCGGGGGCTCAGGCGACTTCCACCGCGGCCAGGACTACGTGGCCCAGTGCGGCACGTCCGTCCTCGCTGCGGCTACCGGCACGGTGACCTTCGTGGGCTGGCACCAGTTCGGCGGCGGAAACCGTGTTGTGGTGGACCACGGCAACGGTTTGGAAACCACCTACAACCACCTCTCCTCCTTCAATGTGAGGGAGGGGCAGACGGTCTCACGCGGGGAGGTTGTGGCCCTCAGCGGGACCACGGGCGCCTCCACGGGCTGCCACCTCCACTTTGAGGTGCAGGTCAACGGCGAAGTGGTCGATCCGACTGGCTGGCTGTAGCCAAATGACGGTGAACTATCGGATGATCGCGACTTGCCGTGACCTGAATGTGACATTCACCCAAAACTGCTGTACCGTCTAACTCGCGTCAACTTTTCCGAAGTTGACGCTCTTGTGCGGATTGCCTAACTCTGCCACCGCTCAAGGTCCGTTCGCATTTCATCGTCTGGCAGGGGCGGGGGAACCAATTTTGGTCTTGGCTTTGGCTAAGACCTTGGGGTTAAGTCGCAAAACTTCCTTGGAAGCAGCGCGGCCGGGTGACTCCCATCCGAATCCGACAGCTCACCTCGTAGGCATTGGGAGAGGCTACCTTCGTGTCTTCACGCAACAATTCTGCGCGCCACCGTGCGCAAACGGTTCGTACCAACCCCTTGGACACTGTGTCCAAGGCTGTTAGTGCCAATGCCGGGACAGTAGGTCGCCAGGCTGCCGTCATCGCCGCAGCTTCCGGTCTTATCCTCAGCATGGGCCTGCCCGCCAACGCAGCGGACACCACCGCTGGTGTTTCCGCTTCGACCGAGTCCGGTTCTGCGCAGGCTGCCTTGGCAGTCACCGCAGCACCCACGGCCACCGTGTCGTTCGAGCGGCCCGTGGTCAAGACCACCGCCGCCCCGAAGCGGGAGCCGGTGCGGGCACAGTCCACCGCCACCGAAACGGGCGCAGCGTCCACTACTGAATCTGCTGCGGACAAGCTGGCCAAGACTGTCTCTTCCGCCGCCACCTCCGGCATTGCTGCCATCGCCTACACGGGCATTGGCAGCCCCTACGTCTGGGGCGGCACCAGCCCCGTCACCGGGTGGGACTGCTCAGGCTTCACCCAGTGGGTTTATGCCCAGGCCGGCATCAGCATCCCCCGCGTCAACGCCTGGACTGCCATGACCCCCACCTCCACCCCGCAGCCCGGAGACCTGGTCATGCAGAACGGCGGAGCGCACGTCGGCATCTACGTCGGGAACGGCATGATGGTCAGCGCGCTCAACCCCTCCCAGGGCACGCTGCTCCACGCCGTGGCCGCCACCGGCACGTCTTCGTTCTTCACCGTCAGCAAATAGTTCTTGGACCCTCGGGTCCAGGAACTATTTCTTTGCTCCACCACGCTTTCCGCTAACACCACATCCCCGTTCGGGGCGTGCCGGCATACCCCCAAGATGCCGGCGCGTCCGCATCCCTTGGTGCCCACAACGGCCTGAGGAAAACGAAAGAGAGAACTGATGACTACTCGTGCCACCGCACGGCATCGCGCCGAAGTCACCAAAACCAACTCAATCGCCATCATCGCCAAGGCTGTCGGCGAGAACGCCGGTGGCGTAGGCCGCCAGGCCGCGGTCATCGCCGCCGCTTCCGGCCTGGTACTGACCAGCGGCATCGCGGCAAACGCTGCCGACTCCAACGTCCAGCGCGACTCCGCTCCCGCATCCACCCTGGAAGTTGAATCGGCCGTCGAAGCCCCCATCTCCGCGGCTTCCACGATCAACATCACCTTCGAAAAGCCCGCCGTCACCACCACGCCGGCCCCGGTTATCGAAGAACCCGCACCTGTCGAGGTCCAGGAGGCCGAGCCGGCCCCCGTCGCCAAGCCTGCTGCTCCCAAGGTCACCGCCACGGTTTCCACGGCCCCTGCCGCCGCTCCCACTGCTTCCGCCAGCGGCAAGGGTGCAGCCATCCTGTCCGCTGCGTACGCCCAGTTGGGCGTTATGCAGGACTGCACGATGCTGGTCACGAACTCCCTGGCAGCAGTGGGGATCAACTTCCACGACTGGCCTGCAGGCTACCTCTCCCTGGGCCGCACCGTCAGTGCCGCTGAGGCGCAGCCGGGCGACCTGATCTACTACGCAGACGGTGGCGCCGGCATGGCACACATTGCTGTCTACGCAGGCAACGGCCAGGCCGTCCACGGTGGCTACAACGGAAACCAGACGGTGGTCTTCAGCGCCAACGTCGGCTCCGGCCCCGTCTTCATCCGGGTTAACTGAGACGCCACCACCGGCGGTCCAACCAGGACGCAAAGAACCCTTGCCCTCGCGGCAAGGGTTCTTTCCTTTTAATTGCGCGCTGCTCCGGCCGTTCAGCATGCGCCCCTTGACTGGACCGACACGACAGTTCTGGGACAGGGCGATTAGCTGAACACGCGCTTCTGTGTTTACTCTTGTGGTGTCGATCCATAGCCCGGACATGCCGAGGGCAGCCGGCCCTCGTGCCCCTGGACGGGTGCGGCCGTGAAGAGGTACGTGCATGCGCACTCTCGTTCTGAATGCTGGGTATGAGCCCCTGGCGGTGATCACTTTCCGCCGGGCGCTGGTGCTTGTGCTCACGGGCAAGGCCAGCGTGGTTGCCGAAGGCGATGATCCCGTGGTGGGACCGCAGGAAATCCTGGGACGTCCCTCCGTGATTCTCCTGAACCGCTACATCCGTCCGAGGTACAACCAGGCCACCGCTGTCAGCCGCCGCGGGGTGCTCAGACGCGACGGCCACAGATGCGCGTACTGCGGAAAAGCGGCCCACACCATCGACCATGTCCACCCCAAGTCCCGGGGCGGTGAGGACTCCTGGGAGAACCTGGTGGCGGCCTGCCTGCGCTGCAACAACGTCAAGGGCGACCATACGCCGGCTGAAATGGGCTGGAAACTACGTTTCGTCCCGGAGCCACCGCATGGAACCATCTGGCAGATCAAGGAACTTGAGAAACCCACCCCCGCCTGGGATCCGTTCCTGCTGCCGGAGCGCGCCGCCTGACCGGAAACCTTCGGCACGCCGCAACGCCACAGATGGCTAGGCTGGGGGAATGGAACAGAACCGGCTGGACTTCGATGCAGTGATCCTGGCCGGTGGCCGGTCCTCCCGCTTGGGTGGGGTCCCGAAACAGGACCTGGTTTTCCACCATGACACCCTCCTCGAGCGCGCACTGGCCGCTGCAGCAGGTGCTTCGCGCACGGTGGTGGTGGGCCCGGGAGCCGGACATTCACTTCCCGGAGTACTTTTCTGCCGGGAGCAGCCGCAGTTCGCAGGGCCGGCAGCCGCCATCTCCGCCGGACTCGACGCCTTGGCCCGGGACGGGCGCGGGGCGGAGTTCACCCTGGTGCTGGCGTGTGACATGCCGCTGGTCCGGGACGCAGTGCCGGTACTGGTGGCCGCGATGGTTTCAGCGGACGCAGACGGGGCCATGGCCCGCGCAGAAGACGGCCGGCTCCAGCCGCTGGCCGGTCTTTACCGCACAGCTGCGTTAAAAACATCGGCAGCACAGCTCTCGTCCCGTGGTGCCCTTATTAACGGCTCCGTGCGCTCCCTCCTTGCTAGTCTGGAGGTGCAGCCTGTCACCGTCCCTGCAGGTTCCACGGCAGACGTGGACACCTGGGATGATGCCGCCGCACTAGGGATTGCCGCCGGCAACCAGGACAAAGGCCAGGACCGGCGCAACCGCAGTTAAATAGGGAGGCATGTTCGTGAAAAGCCAGGATGAAACGCTGGAGGAGTGGTGCAGGTCCCTGCTCCAGGCCTATGAACTGGAGGACGTCCAGGTGGACGTCAACGCCATCCTCGCCCTGGCCGGTGTGGCCGCCCATTCGGTGGTCCGTCCGGCCGCGCCCCTGACGACGTTCATTGCGGGTTATGCCGCCGGGCTGGCGTCCGGGTCGGGCCGGGCACCCAATGCTGCATCCATGGAGTCCGCGCTGGCCGTGGCCCGTTCCCTGGCTGCCGACTACGATGCTGAAGCCGCCGGGGCTCCCGGCGAATGACGAAGGACTCCCAGGAAGTAGCGGATGCCCCCGAGGGCGGGGAACCGAGGCACCTCGACCATACGTGGGAAGACGCCCGGCAGGCAGCGTTCGACGCCGGCACTCCAATCCCCGCCGGCCCTGTTCCCTTGGAACTGGCCCTCGGACGCAGGCTGGACCAGGACATTGTGGCCTTGCAGGAGATGCCCCACTATGCGTCGTCGGCGATGGACGGCTGGGCCGTTAACGGCACAGGGCCGTGGATTCTGGTGGAAGCAGGTTCGCCGCTGGCCCCGCACCAGGCCAGTCCCATTGCTACGGGGGGACTCATACCGCCCGGGGCAAAGGCGGTGCTGCGCAGCGAAAGCGCCCGCCTGGACAAAGACGAAGACGGGCTGCCCGTCCTGGTGACCGGCGGCACTGCCCGTCCTGGCGAACCCCGCACAGGCCAGCATGTCCGGAAAGCAGGGGAGGAGGCCTCGGAAGGGGACATCCTCGTCAAGGCCGGGGCGGTGCTGAACCCTGCGCACCTCGCCCTCGCCGCCCTTGCCGGTTATGACGAACTGGTGGTCCAGGGAAAGCCCCTGGTCCGGCTGCTGCTGACCGGTTCTGAAGTGGTTGGGCGCGGCGTGCCGGTTCCAGGCCAGGTGCGTGACACTTTCGGCCCGCAGCTGCCCGCCGTGGTGGGCATGCTGGGCGGGCTGGCCGGCGGGCAGCAACGGATCGGCGATTCGTACGCTGAGTGGCTGGCGGCACTGGAGGACGTGATTCCCGGGGTGCCGGGCGCGCCGGACCTGCCGGCCGACGTCGTCATCACCACGGGCGGGACGGGAAAGTCCGGAACGGACCACCTTCGCAGGGCAGTGCGGGAGCTGGGCGGACGGCTGATTATTGACGGCGTGGCCATGCGTCCCGGACACCCGGCCGTCCTGGCCGAACTTCCGGACGGGCGGTTCGTACTGGGACTGCCGGGAAACCCCCTTGCAGCCATGATGGCCCTCTCCACAGTGGGGGCCCCGCTGCTGGCGGCGCTGGGACACCGCCCCCTGCCCGCAGTGCAGGAGGTGCCCTGCGGAACCACCCTCGATCCCGAACCCGGGCGCACGCGCCTGGTCCCGTTCCGCCTGCTTTACGGCATGGCCTCTCCGGCCCAGCACACCGGCCCGGGCATGATGCGCGGGCTGGCTTCAGCGGACGGCGTGATGGTTGTGCCTCCCCATGGGGTGCAGTTGGGAGAGCTGGTGCCCGCCTTTGCCCTTCCCTGGGGGCCGCCCATCCCCGCGCCACCCGACCCCGCTGCCAAGCCGAAGGCGCGCAGTGCCGGACGGACAGGCAGGCCGGCCGCCAAACCGGCGCCGGCCGGCCCCGTAGACTGGAGCGCACTCCTTGGCTGAGGCGTGCCCGCATGGTGCAGCCACGCTGGCATCACCCCAAAGCGGTTGCGATGATGGAGACATGGACAGGAACGGTGGAAGATGGGACGCGTGACCCAGCGCCGCAAGGTGCACAAGTATGTACTGGACGGCTCCCCGAAGGCCCTCGAGTTCCCGGTCCGGTACCGGGAGGACGTCCTGGCGGTGGAAGAGCCGCTGGAAATCCGGCTGGGCAGCCTGTCCTACTCGGTAACCATGCGCACGCCGGGGGATGACTTTGACCTGGTGGCCGGGTTCCTGGTCTCCGAGGGCGTCATCTGGGAGTCCGGCCAGCTCGTTTCGCTGCGCTTTTGCGCCGGGGAAGACGAAAACGGGGTGCAGACCTTCAACGTGGTGGAGGCCCAGCTGCGGCCAGGCGTTGAGCTTCCTTCAATCGGCCGGCACGTCTACACCTCCAGCTCATGCGGCATCTGCGGGACCGACTCCATAGAATCCGTCCGGAAATCCTCGCACTTCAGCCCCGCCGGGGATCCCCTGAGCGTCTCCGCGGAGGTGCTTGCCTCGCTTCCGGGCATCCTCCGGGAGTCCCAGCGCCTCTTTGACGACACCGGCGGCGTCCATGCTGCCGGGCTTTTCAAAATAGGGGACGACGGCGGCGCCCAGCTTCTGTGCCTTCGGGAGGATGTGGGGCGGCACAATGCCGTGGACAAGGTTGTGGGGTGGGCCCTGCGCGAAGGTCTGCTGCCGCTGAGCGGCACCGTGCTCCAGGTTTCCGGCCGGGCATCCTTCGAGCTGGTCCAAAAGGCCGCGCTCGCCGGAATCCCCGTCCTCGCCGCGGTCAGTGCACCGTCGAGCCTTGCCGTCGAACTGGCCGAGGCCAGCGGAGTGACCCTCGCCGGCTTCAGCAGGGGAACAAGCCTTAACATCTATGCCGGTGACGGAAGGATACGGCGGCCGGTGGCTGCCGCGCCGCCGTCGTAAGCTTAACTTGCGCGCAGGGCAACGTCCGGGATGCGTTTTCCGAAAGGGTTGGTAAACGGGCTACCAGCGGGTAGATTTATCCATCGAATGGACAGCATGCTCCAGTCCCAACCGCTAAAGAAGGCCCACATTGCATGACGACCGCCGGATAACGGAAGTCCGCCTCCAAAGGTTCGTGCGTGAGCGCATCAGCCCGGCGGTCTACAGCCGGAGCCTTCCCCTCGCGCTGAGCAGCTGGGATGCGCCCGACGAGCCAGTCCCCGCGCTGGAGGCAATGCGGCAGGACTTCCAGCCGCAGGAGCATGGGGTCCCTTGGGGCAAGCCGTGGGGGACGAAGTGGCTCCGGCTCCAGGGCGAGGTCCCCGAATCGTGGGGCACCGGGCCGGATACCACTGTTGAAGTGCTCGTGGACCTTGGATTCACTACCGAAATTCCCGGCTTCCAGTGCGAAGGCATGGCGTGGCGTCCCGACGGCACCATCATCAAGGCTGTCTCGCCCAGGAACCAGTACATACCGCTGAAGCTGCTGGGTGGCGGCATGGCGGTCGACTTCTACGTGGAGGCCGCCGCGAACCCGGACGTGGCGCAGGGCTGGACCTTTGCCGCCATGCCGTACGGCGACAAATCAACGGCCGGGACGGCGCCACAGTACCGGCTGGGGAACATCGCCATTGCGGAAATGAACCAGGCGGTCTGGGAACTCCAGCAGGATATCTGGACCCTCTCCGGCCTGATGGCGGAACTGCCCCTGGAACTGCCGCGGCGGCATGAAATCCTCCGCGCCCTTGAACGCATGATGGACATCATGGACCCGGACGATGTTGCGGGCACGGCGGCAGCAGGACGTGAAGCACTTGCTGAAGTACTGGCCCGGCCGGCCTATGCCTCAGCGCACCAACTGGTGGCCACCGGCCACGCCCACATCGACTCCGCCTGGCTTTGGCCGGTGCGGGAGACTGTCCGCAAGTGTGCACGGACCTTCTCCAACGTGGTGTCCCTGATGGATGAACATCCGGACTTTGTGTTCTCCTGTTCCTCGGCCCAGCAGCTGGCCTGGATCAAGGAGCTCTACCCTGAGTTGTTCAGCCGTATCCGCGAGAAGGTCCGCGCCGGCCAGTTCGTCCCCGTGGGCGGCATGTGGGTCGAGTCGGACACCAATATGCCCGGCGGTGAGGCCATGGCACGCCAGTTCGTGGAGGGCAAAGGCTTCTTCATGGCTGAATTCGGCATTGAGTGCCACGAAGCCTGGTTGCCTGATTCATTTGGCTACTCCGCTGCACTGCCGCAGATCGTCAAGTCTGCCGGCAGCCGCTGGTTCCTGACCCAAAAGATCTCCTGGAACCAAACCAACAAGTTTCCCCATCACACCTTCAACTGGGAGGGCATCGACGGCACCAGACTGTTCACCCACTTCCCGCCGGTAGACACCTACAACTCGGAGCTGACCGGCCGCGAACTGGCCCACGCTGAACGGAACTACCGCGACCATGGGCGTGGCACGGTATCCCTGGTGCCGTTCGGCTACGGCGACGGCGGCGGCGGACCAACCCGGGAAATGCTGGCGGCAGCGTCCCGCACCGCCAATCTGGAAGGCTCGCCCAAAGTCCGGATCGGCTCGGCCGAGAGCTTTTTCACGCAGGCGGAGGAAGACTACCCCGTCCTGCCGGTCTGGGTTGGCGAGATGTACCTCGAACTGCACCGCGGAACCTACACCAGCCAGGCCAGGACCAAGAAGGGCAACCGACGCAGCGAGCACCTGCTGCGGGAGGCAGAATTGTGGTGCACCACGGCCGCCGTACGTACCAGCGGCGCCTACGCCTACCCGGCCGCCGAGCTCAAACGGCTCTGGCAACTGGTGCTGCTGCAGCAGTTCCATGACATCCTGCCCGGCAGCTCCATTGCCTGGGTACACCAGGATGCCGAGCGCAACTACCAGGCAATCGGCGAAGCCCTTGAAGCCATCATCGGCCAAGCGGCCGCCGCCGTGCTGGGAAACGGCGAACGGATGTTCCTGCTGAACGCAGCGCCGCATGCCAGGGCCGGCGTGGCCGCCCTGGCTGCGGGCGAACCGGCGGTGCCGGCCGAAGAGGTGTACGCCAAGGCCCATGACGGCGGCTACATCCTGGACAATGGCGTCATCCGCGCGGTGCTGGACGGTAACGGGCTCCTCACGTCATTGGTGGATCATGCCACCGGGCGCGAAGCCATTGCCCCTGGCCAGCGCGGCAACCTCCTGGAACTGCACCGCGACACGCCCAACGAATGGGACGCCTGGGACATCGACGGGTTCTACCGGCGCAATGTCACGCCGCTGACCCAGGCGGCATCCCTGCGGTTGAGCCGGGAGGGGGCAGCGGCCGTTGTCTCGGTGGAGCGGCTTGCCGGCGCGTCCGCCGTTACTCAGCACATCAGCCTTGCGGCCGGCAGTCCCTCCCTGTCAATCACCACCTCCGTGGACTGGCAGGAACGCGAAAAGCTGCTGAAGCTCGGTTTCGCCCTGGATGTCCGGGCGGAGAGGTCGGCGGCGGAGACGCAGTTCGGCCACGTCTTCCGGCCCACCCACACCAATACGTCCTGGGAAACGGCAAAGTTCGAAATCTGCGCACACCGGTGGATCCACGTTGCCGAGCCAGGCTATGGCGTGGCCATCTCCAACTCATCCACCTATGGGCACGATGTCACGCGGAACATCAGGGATTCGGACGGCGGCACCACCACTACCGTGCGGCTTTCACTGCTGCGCGCCCCGAAGTTCCCGGATCCCGACGCCGACCGCGGGCTTCATGAACTCACCGTCACCATCCGTCCGGGTGCCGGCATTGCCGGTGCCGTGGAGGAAGGCTACCGAACCAACCTCATGCCCCGGCTGGTCCGCGGCGCTTCACCGGTGGAACCGCTCTTCTCCGTATCGAACCCTGCGCTGGTCATTGAAGCGGTCAAGCTGGCCGAGGACGGGTCCGGCGACGTGGTTGTCCGCCTGTACGAATCACTGGGCGAGCGCTCTGCGGGGAAGCTCACGGCGAACTTTCAGGTGCGCTCCGTGACTGCCGTCGACTTGCTGGAGCGCCCGGTCCCGGCCCCCGGAGTGGAACCGGGCCAGGGCGGAGTGGATCTGGCTTTGAGGCCGTTCCAGCTGGTGACCCTGAGGGTGTCCCGGGCGGCTGGCCCAGCTTCGAAGTAAGCCGTGGGAGTGGGGCTTAGCGCCCCGAAAAGTGCCTTAAATAGGCTGAGTGGGGGCGGTCCCCAACGTCCCGCCACCACTCATCCCCCCAATGCATGCAAAGGCCCCCGGAGCGCCAGCGTTCAAGAAATATCCCCGTTCGAAAACGCCCTGCGCTCCACCTTCACACATTCATGATTGTTTCATATTCTAATGTTTTTGTGAAAGCCCGCTCGGTTACTTTTCGGTATATGTCCTCTTGGTGGACAAAGGCCTGCCGCTGCGCACCCGGGCCGCCCAGATCAGCGCCAGCCCAACCACGTAACACAGCACCGCGGTGTAGTTGACCACGAACATGATGGCGCTCCACCCCGGAGGCACCAGGGGAAACAGCAGGCTAAGGCCGATCGCCGCGCCGCCCAGGGCAAGAAGGCCGGCTGCCGCCCGCACCAGCACCGGCAGCCGGCTCCGGACAGCCCGCGCCATGGCGGGCAGCAGGACCAGGCCCACATATGCGGGGTAGGCTCGGCCCGCGGCACCGTAGTACTGCGCCAAGAGGGCGTTGTTCTCGCTTCTGACTGACATTGCCGACAGCCCCGCCGATGAGCCCGTGGTGTCCATCATGAAGAACACCACTGTCATCACCAGCGAAACGACCCCCAGCACAATCATGCCGGCCTTCCCCGTGATGAGCCGGTAGGCGCCTTCGGCACCGAAGCCGAGCGTGACGCGGATCCCGATGAAATAGATGGCGGCAAAGATGATGAACCGCAGCAGCAGGTTGGCAAGGTTGATGCCGCCCAACGCGTGATCGATGGCTACGTACGGTGCTTCGATGCTCAGGAGGATGGCGGCGGTCATCAGGGCGAAGATATAGAAGAGCGACCTGTTCTCGCCGCGCAGTGCGCTGGGGATGCGGGCAGCGGCCACAAGGCCGCAGGTGGCAAGGGTGGACCACTGAAGAATTTCGATCATCCCAGGTTCTCCCAGATTTTTTCGGTTTGCGCCTGGTCCTGTTCTTGGCGCCGCAACACCTTGCCCAGTGCCTGCAGCCTGTCACCGGCCAGGGCCGTGAGGTCGCCGTCGGACAGGCTGTCCAATGCCCCCTGCCGGGCGCCGGCCGGCCAGCCGGCTTCTTCCTCCGTGATGAGGCCGGTAGCCACGAGCCCGCCTGTGGGTCCGACGCCGGCGGCGAGGGACGTGGCTATGGCCAGTTCAGGGGACAGCCGGTTCGCGGTCAGCTGGGCGGAGTAGTTTTGCGGCGCGACGCCGGTGGCCGCCGAAACGCGGTGCCGCACTTCGCCGTCGTCAATTGCATCAACCCAGTTCTTTACCGACGTGGAGTGCGGGACAGCGGAGAGCGGCAGTGTTTCCTTGGCGGGGACGGCTGCTTCCATCGCCGGCCGCGCCAGCAGTGCCCGCAGGAGGTCGGCCGTGGAGATCTGGCTCACCAGTTCAGCGGGGGTGGGGGGACGCAGGGGGCCTGCCAGGTCCCGGTAGGCTTCGAAGCTGGCGAGGGCTGCAACAGGATTAACGCCGTACGCGCGGCTGATGCTGACCACCGTGCCCACAGCGACTTTTCCGCGGACCAGCTGCTGGGCGAGCGTGGTCCGCTTGATCCCGGAGACCCTGCAGACATCTGCCGTGCTGGCGTCCGGCGCAATACCTTGCAGCCAGCGCTGGAACGCCTTGGCGGGGAGGGTCATGAAGTGCTCTCTGCAGAACGGGTGTTTCGTAGATTTTAGCCTGCCCTTGGTGGCCTGGTTTTACCAGGACTGCCGTTTCGACTATGCTTAATGGTCGAGCCCGTTGGTCCGTACACCCCCCAAGTCCGGACCAGCGGGTTCTTTCATGTCCTGCGGCCCGCGCGCCTTCCTCCCGGGCAATCGGCATGGCCCTGCCGCTCGTTTCAGGCAGGGAAACCCGCTGCGGACGCAGCGGCGAAAGGATGGATCAATGACTGCAACCCTTGTAGCCAAGGACGTCTCCGGCGGTCATGACCACCGGCAGCTGTTCTCGGGGCTTTCCCTGACCGTCGCGCCCGGAGACGTCGTGGGCGTGGTGGGTGCCAACGGAGCCGGGAAGTCGACGCTGCTCCGGCTTCTCGCCGGCGTGGACGAGCCGCAGGACGGCTCGGTCAGCCTTGCCCCCGCCGACGCTTTTGTAGGGTGGCTTCCCCAGGAGCACGAACGCGTGCCGGGTGAAACCGTTGCCGGATACATAGCCCGGCGCACAGGCTGTGCCCAGGCCACCGCCGAGATGGAAGCCACGGCGGAGGCGCTGGGAGCAGGTGCCCCGGGAGCAGATGATGCGTATGCGCTGGCTTTCGACCGGTGGATGGCTTCCGGCGCAGCCGACCTGGATGACCGGCTTCCCGCGGTATTGGCTGACCTTGGGCTGGAGACTGGCCCGGACGCGGCCATGACCGGCCTTTCCGGCGGGCAGGCCGCGCGGGTTGCGCTGGCCGCACTGCTCCTGAGCCGGTTCGACGTGGTGCTGCTGGACGAACCCACCAATGACCTTGACTTGGAGGGCCTCGCCAAGCTCGAGGACTTCGTCAAGGGCCTGCGGGGCGGTGCTGTGCTGGTGAGCCATGACCGCGAGTTCCTGGCCCGCTGTGTCACCACGGTGGTGGAACTGGACCTTGCCCAGAACGCTGTGGCCGTCTACGACGGCGGCTATGACGCCTTCCTCGAGGAACGCGCCGTTGCCCGGCGACACGCCCGCGAAAAGTACGAGGAGTTTGCGGCCACCAAGGCAGACCTGGTGTCCAGGGCCCGGACCCAGCGTGAATGGAGCTCGCAGGGCGTGCGGAACGCCATGAAGAAGAGCCCGGACAATGACAAGATCCGCCGGGCCGCCAGCACCGAGTCTTCAGAAAAGCAGGCCCAGAAGGTACGCCAGATGGAGTCCCGCATTGCAAGGCTGGATGCGGTGGAAGAGCCGCGGAAGGAATGGCAGCTGCAGTTCTCCATCGGCAAGGCACCCCTCTCCAGTTCCGTGGTTGCAACGCTCCGCGACGCCGTGGTCCGGCAGGGCGACTTTACCTTGGGACCCGTCAACCTCCAGCTCAACGCGGGGGAGCGGATCGGCATCACGGGACCCAACGGTGCCGGGAAGTCCACCCTGCTGCGGCTGCTGCTGGGCGGTATCAGGCCGGATTCCGGGAGCGCCGCCATGGGTGCCTCCGTGGCCATCGGGGAGATTGACCAGGCCCGAGGGCTGCTGGCCGGCAACCTTACCCTTGCCGACGCCGTCGAGGCCGTCCTGGCGGATATGACCCCGGCCGAGGTCCGCACCCTGCTCGCCAAGTTCGGCCTGAGGGCGGACCACACGTCCCGGACCGTTGATTCTTTGTCGCCGGGCGAGCGGACCCGGGCCGCGCTGGCACTGCTCCAGGCCCGCGGCGTGAACCTCCTGGTCCTGGACGAGCCCACCAACCACCTCGACCTTCCCGCCATTGAGCAGCTGGAGGAGGCCCTGGAAAATTATGACGGGGCGCTGCTGCTGGTGACCCACGATCGGCGGCTGCTGGAAAACGTGCGGCTGGATGTACGTTGGAATGTGGATAACGGCACGGTAGAGGAGCAGCAGCAATGAGCATGGAAGGGGTGGCCTGGAGCTCGCTGTACAAGATCACCCGGGCCAAAAGCGGTTCCCAGCCCTTCTCCAAGGACACGCTGAAGCGCGTCCTTGGCTTTGCCCGGCCGCACCGCGGAAAGCTCATCGCGTTCGTGGCACTGTCCGTGGTGATGGCGTTCCTGGCCGTCGCCACGCCTGTCCTCGCCGGTCAGGTGGTGGACGCCATCGTGGCCAAGGCTGCCGCCGGGGAAGTGGTCCGGCTCGCGGTGCTGATTGCCGTCGTCGCTGTTGCGGAAGCAGGCCTGGGGCTGGTGAGCCGCTGGCTTTCCTCCACCATTGGCGAGGGCGTGATCGTGGATCTCCGCACCCGGGTGTTCGACCATGTGCAGAAGATGCCCATCGCCTTCTTCACCCGTACCCGGACCGGGGCCCTGGTCAGCAGGCTGAACAATGACGTCATCGGCGCCCAGTCAGCGTTTGCCGGCACCCTGTCCGGCGTGGTCAGCAATGTGGTGGCGCTGATCCTGACTCTCGTGGTGATGCTGGGAACCTCCTGGCAGGTGACCGTGCTGGCCATGATCCTGCTGCCCATTTTCCTCATCCCCGCCCGCCGGATGGGGTCCCGGCTGGCGGACCTGCGGCGTGAGGCGGCCGAGCACAACGCCGCCATGGGCACCCAGATGACCGAGAGGTTCTCCGCCCCCGGTGCCACCCTGGTGAAGTTGTTCGGCCGTCCCGACGAGGAATCCCGGGAATTCGCGGTGCGGGCCGGACGGGTCCGGGACATCGGGGTGCGCACCGCAATGCTGCAGTTCACCTTTGTCACGGCGCTGACCCTGGTTTCCGCGCTCGCGCTCGCCCTCGTGTACGGGCTGGGCGGCTGGATGGCCATCACCGGCCAGCTGGCGGCTGGCGACGTCGTGGTGCTGGCGCTGCTGCTCACCCGGCTCTACGCGCCGCTTACCGCGCTTTCCAACGCGCGGGTGGAAATCATGAGCGCCCTGGTCAGCTTCGAGCGTGTGTTCGAAATCCTGGACCTGAAGCCGCTCATCCAGCAGAAACCGGACGCCGTGGCCGTTCCGCCCGGTCCGGTCTCCGTGGAGTTCGACGACGTCCGGTTCGCCTACCCCTCCGCGGACAAGGTTTCCCTGGCTTCCCTGGAAGAGGTATCCACGCTGGACACCCGCGGCGGGGAGGAAGTGCTGCACGGCATCAGCTTCCGGGTGGAACCGGGCCAAACCGTGGCGCTGGTGGGTTCCTCCGGTGCCGGCAAATCCACCATCGCGCAGCTGCTCGCACGGCTCTACGACGTGGACTCCGGTGCGGTGCGCCTGGGCGGCACTGTTCCCGGCACCGGCGTGGACCTGCGCGATGTCACCTTTGATTCCCTGCGGGACACGCTGGGCATGGTCACGCAGGACGGCCACCTCTTCCACGAGTCCATCGCCTCGAATTTGCGGCTTGCCCGGCCCGAAGCCACGGAAGCGGACATGTGGGAGGTCATCCGGCAGGCCAGGCTGGAAACCATGATCCGTTCCCTGCCGGACGGGCTGGACACTGTGGTGGGGGAGCGCGGCTACCGGCTTTCCGGCGGTGAACGGCAGCGCCTCACCATTGCGCGGCTGCTTATCGCCCAGCCTCGGGTGGTTATCCTCGATGAGGCAACGGCTGCCCTTGACTCCACCAACGAAGCCGCCGTGCAGGCGGCCCTGGGGGCCGCGCTCGAGGGGCGCACCGCCGTCGTGATTGCGCACCGCCTGTCCACTGTCCGGGCCGCGGACGCGATCCTGGTAGTGGAGGATGGCCGGATCGTGGAACGCGGGACCCACACCGAACTGCTTGCTGCCGAAGGGCGGTACGCCGAGCTTTACCGGACGCAGTTCGACGAGGCCACGGCGGTGGCCCAGGAAGCAGTTCCGGAGTTCTAGGCTCCCAGGGAAGCGCTGCCCGGCCTGGCGGCGAGCTCGGGCAGGATGTGGTCCGTCAGCAGCGGCGCCAGGTCTTCGACGGGTTCCGTGCCGCTGCCCAGGGCAGCCAGGTCCAGCCAGCGGATTTCTTCGATCTCCCCGGAAGGACGGGCCGCCCACGTGCCCGGCGCAGTGAAGACGGTGGCTTCAATATCGGTGGCGGCCTCGTTGGCGGCAGCGGCGATCCAGACGCCCATCAGCTGCAGTTCACTTGGATCCAGGACGATGCCAACTTCTTCAGCCAGCTCCCGGGCTGCCGCCTGGACAGCTGTTTCGCCCGGCTCCGGCTTGCCGCCCGGGTGCATGAACATTGCCGTGCCGCGCTTCCTCACCGTGAGGAGCCGGCCGGCGTCGTCGAACACGCAGACGGCGGAGACCACAATGCGGTCCTTCATGCGGCACCGCCTGGGATCCGGACCAGATGCGAGGCCAGCAGCAGGTCCTTCTTCGGGCCCTTCACGTCCCAGGTGTAGCTGAACCTGTCGGCGTCCCCGTAGGCGTAGGCGACGCGGTAGGTGTCGGGGTCGCACCAGTGCTGGTCCAGGTTGGTCTCCGGCGTGAAGCTCATGGTGTGGAAGGGGCGGCCGTCCGGGAAGAAAACATCCAGTGCATCCGGGCGGGCTGTGTTTTTCAGCAGGTATTCCCGGGAGGCGGGGCCTGTAAAGGATGGCCAGCGCATGGTGCCTTCCTCGCGAAGGGCCAGGCCGTCGTCGTCCGTGGGAACAAAATGCACGACGCCGGAAAAGGTGCCGCGGGTGCCCTCCGCGCGGTCCAGCAGGTCCCGCTGGACGGCCCACCGTCCGGCCTCTGCAGTGCCCGTGGCGCGGCTGGGCCCGGCGGGGCCAAGGAGGTAGGCGCGAAGCTGGAACTCCGGGGAAGGATGGTTCAAGTGCCCTCGATTGGAATCGAACCAACGACACCGGCTTTAGGAGAGCCGTGCTCTATCCACTGAGCTACGAGGGCTTGCGTCCGTAGGATCGGCGGGCCAGTCCGGCCGGACACGGATACAAGCATACAAGGTGCGGGGCCGTACTACGCTCAAGGCATGAGTTCAGCGCCGTCCGCCGCCCCAGCCTTCGCCTTTATTCCGGACACCACCTCCACACGGCAGTACATCGGCGCGTGGTCGGTCCTGAGCGTGCTGCAGTATTTCGCGGCGGAAGCGGCAGCGGTCGGAGCGTGGGCAGGACCCACTGCCTACGACCTCCGGACCGGCTATATCAGCGACCTGGGGGCACTGAACTGCGGGATCTATGACGGCCGCCACGTGTGTTCCCCGCTGAACTGGCTGATGAACGCCTCGTTCGTGGTCCAAGGCCTGGGAATGCTGCTGGGTGCTGTCCTGCTGACGTCCGGGCTGCTGTGCGTGGCGGCCCGGGCGGACCTGCGGGTGCAGCCGCGGCGGCGGCCCTGGATGGCGGCTGTCTGGGTGCGGATCCTGACAGGGGCTGCCGGGGCCGGCACTGTAATTGTTGGACTGGTGCCGGAGGATGCGGGCTCAAGCTGGCACTTCGTGGGCGCCCTGGTGTACTTCCTCGCCGGGGCGGGCGCGCTGTTGGTGCTGGGAGTCCTTTGGCTGCGGAAGACAGCTTTCGCCTGGTTCATCCTGGCCTGCGGTGCTGTTTCTTCCGCTGCCCTGGCGACCGGTGGGCTGACGCGCATGGATGTGCCGGAGCCGGGCACGCTGGAGCGGCTGATGGGCTACCCGGTCACGGTGGGCATGGCCACCGCAGGCTTGGTCATCGCGCACCGTGTGCACCGGCACCGCAAGGAGGTCCGGGGCATGGCTGCGGTCAACTAGCTGCCTTGGGCTTCCGGGTACCGAGGATGACTGCGGCAGCGCCCGCGAGCAGGCTCAGGACCAGCAGGACCCAGCCGGCAACGGTGAGGCCCGATGCAAGGGCAACCTGGCCGGCGTCGGGTGTTTCTGCTGCCAGCATGCCGTCGATAGCCACGTTGGCCCAGAGCCGCACCACCACGAAGAGCAGCGGGAAAGCCCAGAGCGCCCAGCGCAGCGCCTTCCGGGCAACGTTCGTCCCGATCAGCAGCAGCCACGTGAACCCGAAAATCAGCGGAAACAAGGTGCCCGCCGTCTTGTGCAGATAGTTGAGCTGACCGCGGGCGTCCGCGTCCATGGCGGCCTGCAGTGTGCCGATGTAGGCGGGGTCGAAACCGCCAATAAGGGAGTCCGGCATGGCGAGGCCGCCGGAGAGCTGCCGGAGCTGGTCCAGGGTCAGCAGGTGCAGGTACCAGAAGAGGAACAGGCTGGCCACCACGCCCGCGATGAGGAGGAGGTTGCCGTTGCTTTGGGCCTTTTGCGGGGTGCGGGCCGTTGTGGGGTTCACCACGGGCGGGAGGTGGTGCTGGGGTACCGCCGCCCTGGAGCCGTGCTTCTTGATCCGCTGGGCAGGTGTCTTGGCCATGGCACCATTATCGCGCCCCATAAACTGAAGCCATGACCATTGGCCGGCACAGCGCTGTTGAACTTGACCCTTCACTTGACGACTACCAGCTTGCAGCCGCCTTGGTGCGTGAAGCCGGCCAATTGGCGCTTCTCATGCGGATGGCAGGCCTGCAGTCACAGCAGAAGACCTCCATCTCGGACGTCGTGACGGCGGCCGACCATGCAGCGGAAGCCTATGTCCTGGAGCAGCTCCAGCGCTGCCGGCCGCAGGACGGAATCCTGGGTGAGGAAGGCGCGTCGGTGCAGGGCAGCAGCGGCCGGACCTGGGTGATTGATCCCGTGGACGGCACCTACAACTTCCTGCACGGGTCCACCTACTGGTGCTCGGCCATCGCCCTGAAAGACCAGTCGGGCGTGGTGCTGGGCGCCATCTTCCAGCCGGAGGAGGACAAGCTCTGGCTGGGGGGACGGTCGCACCCCGCCACCCTGAACGGCGAACAGCTGACGGTTTTCCACGACAACAGGGGAGAGCGGAACGCGGCCGCCGTTGCCGAGCTTGGGGCGGCCACCTATATCCATCCCAGCTGGCTGATGGACCCCCTCTGCGCCATGCCCTGGCATGCGGCCGCAACGTCGGCCGCCGCACTGCGGATGCTCGGCTCCGGCTCCTGCGACCTGGGCCGGGTGGCGGATGGGCAGATCGGTTGCTGGTTCCAGCACAGCTGCCCGGAATGGGACTGGCTGCCCGGCAAGGCGATTGTGCGGGCCGCCGGTGGTGCTGTGGACACCGTGCGCGTGAACGGGCTGGAATGGTTCATGGCAGGAGGCACGACGGCGGTACGCGAGTTGCGTGCCGCCCTTGAGTCAGGTTCGGTGGCCTAGGGTCCTGCCAGCCCATGCACGGCACGCACCCTCAGCGCTATGTGGATAAAGCCCGTAATCCACAGCCTGGACCTGGGTGTCGGCCCCACCGCCTAGACTTGTAGGCACCATGGATATGTTGTTTGACCCGTACTCTGACGGACCGTTCAAGGCCGCTTCCGCAGCGGCTTCCCGCACCAAGTCGCGCCCTGACGGCGCTACGGCGGCTGGTCCTGGCGGTTCTGCGCCCTGGGAGAACCGGCCAGGTGCGGGCCTTGCGGGCAGCAATCACGGGCCTGATGCTCAGCACGGGGAGGGGCATCGCCACGGCGATCGCAGGCCGGACGCAGCCCAGCTCCTGGAGGGGTTGAACCCGCAGCAGGAAGAAGCGGTCAAACACGTCGGGCCCGCCCTGCTGATCGTGGCCGGCGCCGGTTCGGGCAAGACCCGTGTGCTTAGCAACAGGATCGCCTACCTGATCGCCACCGGACGTGCCCACCACGGAGAAATCCTGGCCATCACCTTCACGAACAAGGCCGCGGCGGAAATGCGGGAACGCATCGAAAAGCTCGTGGGCGGACGTGCCAAGATCATGTGGATTTCCACTTTCCATTCATCCTGCGTCCGCATCCTTCGGCAAGAGGCGGCCAACGTTGGCCTCAAGTCGAACTTCTCCATCTACGACTCCGCGGACTCGCTCCGGCTCATCACGCAGGTATCCAAAGCCCTGGACCTGGATCCCAAGAAGTTCGCGCCCAAGGCCATCCAGCACAAGATTTCCGCCTTGAAGAACGAACTCATCGATGCTGACTCGTACGCCTCTGCGGCGAACTACAACGATCCTTTCGAGCAGGCCGTAGCCGACGTCTTCAAGGGCTATACCCAGCGGCTGCGCCAGGCGAACGCCATGGACTTTGACGATCTCATCGCGGAGACCGTCTACATGTTCCGGGCTTTCCCCGCACTTGCTGAGTCCTACCGCCGCCGGTTCAGGCATGTGCTTGTGGACGAATACCAGGACACCAACCATGCCCAGTACGCCCTGGTCCGGGAAATCGTGGGGGAAGGTCCGGGCGCGTCAGAGCTGACGGTCGTGGGTGATTCCGATCAGTCCATCTACGCATTCCGTGGCGCCGACATCCGCAACATCGTGGAATTCGAAAAGGACTATCCCGAGGCCCGGACCATCAAGCTGGAGCAGAATTACCGTTCCACCCAGAACATTCTCAGCGCAGCGAACTCCGTCATCTCAAGGAATCCGAACCGTCCCGAGAAGCGGCTGTGGACTGCCGAGGGGGACGGCCACAAGATCATCGGTTACGTGGGCGAGAACGAGCACGATGAAGCCCAGTTCATTGCCAAGGAGATCGACCGGCTCCAGGACGAAGACAACCTCCGTCCCGGCGATGTCGCCATTTTCTACCGCACCAATGCCCAGTCCCGCTCCATCGAAGACGTTCTGGTCCGCGTGGGCCTGCCCTACAAGGTGGTGGGCGGCACGCGCTTCTACGAGCGCAAGGAGATCAAGGACGCCCTCGCCTACCTGCGCGTCCTGGTCAACCCGGACGACGACGTCAACCTCCGCCGGGTGCTTAACGAACCAAAAAGGGGCATCGGCGACCGGGCCGAGGGCGCCGTAGCGGCACTGGCCCAGCGCGAGCGGACCTCCTTTATGGACGCTGCACGCCGTGCCGACCAGGCTCCGGGAATGGCGACCCGGTCCGTGAACGCCGTCCTCGGTTTCGTGAAGCTGCTGGATGACCTCGCCGAGGTGGCTGCCGGCTCCGGCGCCGCGGCGGCGTTGGAGGCTGTCCTGGAGCAGACCGGCTACCTTGCCGCGCTGCGTTCCAGTACTGACCCGCAGGACGAGTCGCGGGTGGAAAACCTGGCGGAACTCGTCGCCGTCGTCCGTGAGTACGAACAGGAGAACCCGGAAGGGTCGCTAAGCGCCTTCCTGGAGCAGGTCTCGCTGGTGGCAGACGCAGACCAGATCCCTGACGCGCCCGGAGCAGACATTGATGCCGCCGTGGCGGAAGCCAAACGGCTGGGCGTAGTCACGCTGATGACACTCCACACCGCGAAGGGCCTCGAGTTCCCGGTGGTGTTCCTGACCGGCATGGAACACGGACTGTTCCCGCACCAACGCTCAGCCACGGACCCCAAGGAACTGGCCGAGGAACGCCGGCTTGCCTATGTAGGCCTTACCCGCGCCCGGAAGCGGCTTTATGTCACCCGGTCCGAGGTCCGCAGCATGTGGGGGCAGAGCCAGTACAACCCTGCCAGCCAGTTCCTCGAGGAGATTCCCGCCGAACTCCTGGAGTGGAAGCGGGAAGGAACCAGCAGGCAGGGCGGCTGGGGGAGCAGCGGTTCCATTGGCTCCAGCCGCTACAGCGGATCCTTCTGGGGTGCAGGGACTGCGCGCGGCGCGTCGGCTGATGCCTCTGCGGGTTTCAATGCCGATGTTCCCGCCGCTATCGCGCGGAACAGGGTACAACCGCAAAAAGAGATTGTTGCAGTCAACGTTGGGGACAAGGTCAACCACACGAGCTTCGGCAACGGAACCGTCCTGGCGCTCGAGGGAGCGGGGGACAAGACAGTGGCCAAGGTGAAGTTCGACGTCGGCGAGAAGCGGCTGCTGCTGCGCTACGCGCCGCTGACCAAGCTCGACGCCTGACCCATGAGGCGGACGGTTGGGGGGATGCTCGCCTCCCTTTTCCTGCTGGGTGCCACAGGGTGCGCGGTGACGGTGGAAGACCGCGGGTATGTAGCACCGCCGCCGCTGCCACCAATGGAACAGCTGGCGCAGGGAGCGCTGGCTGACCCGGAGGACTACTCCGGCGGAGCTGATGGCGTTGTCTCGTTCCTCACGGAAGACCGAACCGTGGCATGTTCCCTCACGGCCGCCCGCGGGCCGCACATCAACCTTCCTTATGAGCATGACAGCTTCAGCGACAGCGAAAACAACAAACTGGCCATTGTGCCGGTGGCCCACTGCGAACTGTCCAGGTACCCCGCGCCGCAATCCGAAGACGTGGCAGACGACTGTGCGGGCACGAACCTCGGACACCTGGGCGGGGTTGCCCTGCTGACGCCTGACGCCGCAAGGTACGGCGAGTGCCGTTCCGGCGTCACACAAATGGAGGCAGCGTACGGCCCCCGGGGCAGCAAGGCAGGACCGCTGACGCAGCTGCCTGTCCTTGCGGACGGGAAAATCCTCGAACATAACGGGCTGCGCTGCTCTGCCTACAACGGCGGTGTAGCGTGCGGAAACGTGTCCGCAGGGGTCGGATTCTTCGTGTCGCCGGATCATTACGAACTGATCGCAGGACCAGCCGCAGGCGCCCCGCCGGCGACCGCAGGGGCCTCAAAAACCCCGTAATTCCGCGGTTTTTCTACGCTTCATAGAATAGTGTCCTTACTCACATAAGGGGTAGTCTGGGACGGGCCGGTCCCTTCAAAGGACTAGAGTTCCCAATGGAGCATCACGCCGCGTGGCTCGTTTCCAACAGGCCGCCGGTGCGTGCAATTCCGCAGCCCGGTCATCGTCTTGCGATGGTGTCCGACTGTACAGAAACTACTTCGACGTAGAAGGACACTAAACCGTGGACCTGTTTGAATACCAGGCGCGCGATATGTTCGAGGCGCACGGTGTACCCGTGCTTGCCGGCATCGTGGCGTACACCCCAGAAGAAGCAAAGGCAGCTGCCGAGAAGATCGGCGGCGTTACTGTCGTTAAAGCACAGGTCAAGGTTGGCGGCCGCGGCAAGGCCGGCGGCGTCAAGGTGGCAAAGTCCGCGGATGAGGCACTTGAACACGCCACCAACATCCTGGGCATGGACATCAAGGGCCACACTGTCAACAAGGTGATGATTGCCCAGGGCGCGGACATTGCCGAGGAATACTACTTCTCCGTCCTGCTGGACCGGGCCAACCGCAACTACCTGGCCATGTGCTCGGTTGAGGGCGGCATGGAAATCGAGCAGCTCGCCGTCGAACGCCCCGAGGCGCTCGCCAAGATCGCCATCGATCCCGCCGTGGGCATCGACCAGGCCAAGGCCGACGAGATCGTCGCGGCCGCCGGCTTCGCTGAGGAACTCCGTGGCAAGGTCGCCGCAGTGATCCTCAAGCTCTGGGACGTCTTCAAGAAGGAAGACGCCACCCTGGTGGAGGTCAACCCGCTCGTCAAGACCGGCGCAGGCGAGATCGTGGCCCTCGACGGCAAGGTCTCGCTGGACGAGAACGCCGAGTTCCGCCACGCAAAGCACGCCCTCCTCGCTGACAAGGATGAGGCTGACCCGCTTGAGGCCAAGGCAAAGGCGCAGGACCTCAACTACGTCAAGCTGGACGGCGAAGTGGGTATCATCGGCAACGGCGCAGGCCTTGTGATGTCCACGCTGGACGTCGTCGCCTACGCCGGTGAAAACCACGGCAACGTGAAGCCTGCCAACTTCCTGGACATCGGTGGTGGAGCATCCGCAGAGGTCATGGCCGCCGGCCTGGACGTCATCCTCGGCGATGAGCAGGTCAAATCCGTCTTCGTGAACGTCTTCGGCGGCATCACCGCCTGTGACGCTGTAGCCAAGGGCATCGTTGGTGCACTGGCCGAACTGGGCCACTCCGCGAACAAGCCGCTGGTAGTCCGCCTTGACGGCAACAACGTTGAGGAAGGCCGCCGCATCCTGGTCGAGGCGAACCACCCGCTGGTTACCCTGGCCGCAACCATGGACGAGGGCGCCGACAAGGCAGCCGAGCTCGCCAACGCAGCTAAGTAAAGGGACGCACCATGTCTATCTATCTGAACAAGGACTCCAAGGTCATCGTCCAGGGCATCACCGGCGGCGAAGGCACCAAGCACACCGCCCTGATGCTCAAGGCCGGCACCAACATTGTTGGCGGCGTCAACGCCCGCAAGGCCGGCACCACGGTCCTGCACGGTGAGAAGGAAATCAACGTCTACGGCACCGTCAAGGAAGCCATGGCGGAAACAGGCGCCGACGTTTCCATCGTCTTCGTGCCGCCGGCATTCACCAAGAACGCCGTTGTAGAAGCGATCGAGGCCGGCATCGGCCTGGTCGTCGTGATCACCGAAGGCGTGCCGGTCCAGGACTCTGCCGAGTTCTGGGCGCTGGCCCAGTCCAAGGTTGACGCGGACGGCAACCAGGTCACCCGCATCATCGGACCGAACTGCCCCGGCATCATCACCCCCGGCGAGGCACTGGTCGGCATTACCCCGGCCAACATCACGGGCAAGGGTCCCATCGGCCTGGTTTCCAAGTCCGGAACCCTGACCTACCAGATGATGTACGAACTGCGCGACCTCGGCTTCTCCACCGCCATCGGCATCGGCGGCGACCCCATCATCGGCACCACGCACATTGATGCCCTGGCCGCATTCGAGGCTGACCCCGAGACCAAGGCGATCGTGATGATCGGCGAAATCGGCGGCGACGCCGAAGAGCGCGCGGCTGACTTCATCAAGGCCAACGTCACCAAGCCTGTTGTCGGCTACGTGGCCGGCTTCACCGCTCCCGAGGGCAAGACCATGGGCCACGCCGGCGCCATCGTCTCCGGTTCCGCCGGAACCGCCCAGGCCAAGAAGGAAGCCCTTGAGGCCGCTGGCGTGAAGGTCGGCAAGACGCCGTCCGAAACCGCCAAGCTGCTGCGCGAAGTCTACGCAGCGCTCTAACTCCTGGTAACAAACAAGGCGGGGTCACTCCCGGCCCGATCCATCCCCTGGATTGGGCGCGGAGTGACCCCGCGTTGCTGTTTAACGCACGACGGCGGAAGGTCACCTTTCCAGGCGAAAGGTGACCTCCCGTCGTCGTACTTTTGGCCCGTCAGACCTTGGCGCCGCTGAGGAGTTCGTCCAGCCGCTCGTAGCCCTCGCTCATGCCGCCTTCCATTCCGGACTGGGCCATCCCGTCGCGCGCCTCCTGGCTTGGGTAGACGGAGTGGCCCCGCAGGCGGCACCGTCCATTGCCGAGGTCCTCGAAGGTCATGAATTCCAGGCTCACCACGTCCGGGTAGCCGCCGAACTCAAAGGTCTGGATGGCGAATTCGTTCTCGCGGACCGTGTGGAAGATGCCCCTGAACTCGTAGGGCACCCCTTCGGGGCCGGTGTGCAGGTAGCTGTAGCTGCCGCCGGTCCGGAAATCGTAGTGGCCGATCTCCATCTTGTAGCCCCGCGGGCCCAGCCACTGGACGATCAGGTCCGGTTCCTTGTGGGCCCGGAAGACGTCCGCTGCAGGGAAATCAAACTCGCGCTCGTAGTCGATGAAGGGGACGCCCTCAGGAACGCTGAGTTTCAGGGAATTACTCATGATGACTCCTTGGAGATGGATCGCTGCTGGCCGCAGCATGTGATCTAAGTACGGCGTCGAGGCTCCGGAACTGCCCTTCGCGGACCAGCCTGTACTGGTCGATCCAGGCTGTCAGCGCCTCAAGCCGCGCCGGGTTCAGGTGGACGGGCCGGCGCTGCGCATCCCTGGTCCGGGTGACCAGTCCCGCCTGCTCGAGTACCTGGATATGTTTTGAGACCGCCTGCTTGGAGATCTCAAACGGTTCCGCCAATTCGTTCACGGTGGCCGGGCCCCGGCTGAGCCGGGCGATGATGCTCCGCCGCACGGGATCGGCCAAGGCCATGAAGGCCGAGTCCAAGGCTGCGCTTTCGGAGTTCATCAGGGCCCTTCCTTGCTCAACCTTTTGTTTTATCAACCTTTAGGTTGTTTAAGCCTACGCCTACTCAGGCGCTCGCACAAGCACCGCAGCTCTTGCCCTAGCTCGACGAACTTTGTTAGTATGTCAGTACAAACTTGCATAAGGAGAGACCGTTGCCACTCGTTCGTATCGATGTAAACCAGGGCCGCAGCCAGGAAGACCTGCAGCAGTTGAGCAGGGGAATCCACGACGCCATCCTTGCCGAATACGGCATTCCGGAGCGCGATTACTTCCACATCCTCACCGAGCATCCCGCCGGGCAGATCTTTGCCCAGGATGCCGGACTCGGTTTTGAGCGGACAAGCGGTGTGGTGATGATCCAGATCTTCACCCAGGGCGGACGGTCGCAGGAGGCAAAGCAGCGGCTCTTTGCTGCCGTGGCGGACAAGCTCGCCGAGGTGGGGATCGCTGGCGAGGACGTGTTCATTGGCTACGTGGAGAACACTGCCGGCGACTGGTCCTTCGGCTTTGGCCGCGCCCAGTATGTTACCGGCGAGCTTGCCGTACCCCGGAAATAGGCCGCCGACTTCGACCCGCAGGGACCCTTCCAGGCCTCCTGCGGGAGCCTAAAACCGCCGGTATGGCAAGTTGTAAACATGTCAGTACAAACCTTTGACAGGACATTAATTCTAGGGCAAAGTAGTGGGTGTGACCCCGCTCATGGAGGGGCCAGTCAGGCACCGGAGCTCTAGCTGTTTGAGGTACAGAGTTCAAACTAGAAAGGTCCGCAAATACCGTGACCCACGAACTGCTCACCATCGGGCGCATCAGCGTTGATATCTACCCGAATGACATTGGGGTGGACCTGGAAGACGTGACGTCCTTCGGCAAGTACCTCGGCGGATCGCCGTCGAACGTTGCGGTAGCAGCCGCCCGGCATGGCCGCCGGACCGGCGTGATTACCCGCACCGGTGACGACGCTTTCGGCAAGTACCTCCACCGGGAACTGAAGAAGTTCAACGTTGACGATACCTTCGTCACCCCGGTCAGGGAATGGCCCACGGCGGTGACGTTCTGTGCGATCAAGCCGGCCACGGACGAGTTCCCGCTCTACTTTTACGGGCGTTTCCCTACTGCCCCGGATCTGCAGATCAAGGCCGAAGAGCTTGACCTGGACGCCATCCGCGACGCGCGGATCTTCTGGTCCACGGTGACGGGCCTGTGCCAGGAGCCGAGCCGAAGCGCGCACATTGCCGCTCATGAGGCCCGCCCGCACGCCGGGCTCAAGGACGGCCAGTTCACCATCCTGGACCTGGACTACCGGCCCATGTTCTGGGCCTCCGAAGAGGAAGCCCGGGAACAGGTCGGCCGTATCCTGCCGCACGTGACCGTGGCCATTGGCAACGACAAGGAATGCGCGGTGGCCGTTGGGGAGGGGACGCCTGATGAGCAGGCTGACCGCCTCCTGGCAGCCGGCGTTGAGATTGCCGTCGTGAAGCTTGGCGCCGAAGGCGTCATGGCGAAGACCCGCACCGAGCGTGTTGTCTCCGCACCGGTACCGGTGGAAACGGTCAACGGCCTTGGCGCCGGCGATTCCTTCGGTGGAGCCTTCTGCCACGGCCTGCTCTCAGGCTGGCCGCTGGCCCAGGTCCTGGACTACGCCAACGCTGCCGGCGCGATCGTCGCCTCCCGCCTTTCCTGCGCCGACGCGATGCCGACGCCGGAGGAAGTCACCTCGCTGCTTGCCGAACGCGGCCGCCTGGTTCCTGGTCAGTTTGCCACCGAAGGAGCAGCACTGTGACCCTCACGCCCCTCGCCTCGAACAATGCCCTGGACGACGACCCCCGCCGCTACGCCCACCTGAGCACCATCCGGCTTGAAGACCCGGACGCCATAGCCCGGGCCGCGAAGGCACGGCGCCGCCACCCCGGCCTGAAATACGGCAAGCAAAACTTCATTGTGGCTGCGGACCACCCCGCACGCGGCGCCCTTGCCGTCGGTTCGGATCCCGTGGCCATGGCAGACCGCCGGCAGTTGCTGGACCGGCTGCAAATTGCACTGGCCAACCCGGACGTGGACGGCGTGCTTGCCTCGCCGGATATCATGGACGACCTGCTGCTGCTCGGCGCGCTTGAGGGCAAGCTGGTTTTCGGCTCGATGAACCGCGGCGGGCTCGCGGGCCTGGTCAACGAATTCGATGACCGCTTCACCGGCCACACGGCAGCAGCTCTTGAGGCCCTTGGTGCCGATGGCGGCAAGATGCTGACGCGCATCTGCCTCGGGGACCCGGACACGGTTGTCACTCTCGAAGCAACAGCCAAGGCTATTGATTCGCTTGCCGAGCGTAAGCTGATCGCCATGGTGGAGCCCTTCCTGTCGGTCCGGGAAAACGGCCGCGTCCGGAACGACCTTTCAACGGACGCCGTGATCAAGTCCATCGCCATCGCTGAGGGCTTGGGCTCCACGAGCGCCTACACGTGGATGAAGCTTCCCGTCGTTGCGAACATGGAACGGGTCATGGCGGCCACCACCATGCCCACTGTCCTGCTGGGCGGGGACCCGGACAGCAGCCAGGACGAGGTTTTCGCAAGCTGGCAGGCAGCCCTCGCGCTGCCCGGGGTGCAGGGCCTTACCGTTGGCCGGACACTCCTGTACCCGGCCGGCGGCGATGTTGCCGGCGCCGTTGCCACCGCCGCCTCGCTGCTGAACCACACCACCCCAAACCGAACCGAAGAAGTATCGGAGTAGCCTCCCCATGGGAACAACATCAGGAACTGCAACCCGCAGAATGACGGTCGCCCAGGCCGTGGTGGAATACCTTTCCAGGCAGTACACCGTGGACACGGTCGGGGGAGTGGATTACCGTGAGCGGCTGATCCCGGGAACCTTCGGCATCTTCGGGCACGGGAACGTGGCCGGTGTGGGCCAGGCGCTGAAGCAGTACCAGCAGCTGGATCCGGCCATCATGCCGTACTACCAGGGCCGGAACGAGCAGGCCCAGGTGCATCAGGCCGTGGGCTATGCCCGGCACACCCGCCGCCGCCAGACGTTCGCGATCAGCACGTCCATCGGTCCTGGTTCCTCGAACCTGCTGACCGGTGCCGCTTTGGCGACGACCAACCGTTTGCCGGTGCTGCTGCTGCCCAGCGACACCTTTGCCACCCGCGCCGCGGATCCCGTGCTGCAGCAGCTGGAGCAGCCGTACGCCTACGACATCACCGTGAACGATTCGTTCCGGCCGCTGTCCAAGTTCTTTGACCGGGTGACCCGGCCGGAGCAGTTGTTCTCCGCGTTCCACCACGGCCTGCGCGTCCTGACGGACCCGGCTGAGACCGGTGCAGTGACCATTTCGCTGCCGCAGGATGTTCAGGCCGAGGCCTTCGACGTCCCTGCCGAGTTCCTGGCCGAACGCGAGTGGCGGATCCGCCGCCCGGACGCGGACGACGACGACATCGCCCGCGCCGCAGCGGCGATCCGTGCCGCGAAGCGCCCGCTGATCATCGCCGGCGGCGGCGTCCTGTACGCCTACGCCAACGACGAACTCGCGAAGTTCGTCGAACTGACGGGCATCCCGGTGGGCAACACGCAGGCCGGCGTCGGCGTCCTGCCCTGGGACCACACGTTCTCCCTGGGGGCGATTGGCTCCACGGGCACGACGGCGGCGAACGCCATCGCTGCCGAGGCGGACCTGATCATCGGCATCGGCACCCGCTACGAGGACTTCACCACCGCGTCCCGCACAGCTTTCCAGAACCCGGACGTACAGTTCATCAACATCAACGTCGCCCCGATCGACGCGTACAAGCACGGCACCACGCTGCCGATCGTCGCCGACGCCCGTAAGGCACTGGTGAAGCTCAACGCAGCTTTGGGCGGGTACCGCGTGGGCGCGGACCTGGAACAGAAAATCGAGGCCGAGAAGAAGCGCTGGGACACCACCGTGGACGCCGCGTTCAACACCCGCTACACCCCGCTGCCGGCGCAGAACGAGATCATCGGCGCCACGTCCCGGGCCATGGACGCCCAGGATGTTGTCATCTGCGCGGCCGGTTCCCTGCCCGGTGACCTGCACAAGATGTGGCGCGTCCGCGACCCCTTCGGCTACCACGTCGAGTACGCGTACTCCTGCATGGGCTACGAAATCCCGGGCGGGCTCGGCGTCAAGCGCGCCGCGCTGGCCGAAGCCGCCAACGGCGGAACCCGGCGCGACGTCGTCGTAATGGTGGGGGACGGCTCCTACCTGATGATGCACACCGAACTGGTCACCGCCGTCGCCGAACGGATCAAGCTGATCGTGGTCCTGATCCAGAACCACGGCTACGCCTCCATCGGCTCGCTCTCGGAAATGCTCGGCTCACAGCGGTTCGGCACCCAGTACCGGGCGCTGAACGAGGAACAGCACAGCTTCGACGAAGGCGAGACCCTGCCCGTGGACCTGGCCCTGAACGCCGAGTCCCTGGGCGTGAAGGTCATCCGGATCGAACCGGGGGAGAAGGTCATTGCCGAACTCGAGCAGGCCATCCGCGACGCGAAGGCCGCCCCGGAACGCGGCGGGCCCATCCTGATCCACGTCGAATCCGACCCGCTGCTGGACGCCCCGTCCTCCGAGTCCTGGTGGGACGTGCCCGTCTCCCAGGTTTCCGAACTGGACTCGACGAAAGCGGCATACCAGACCTACTCCGACCACAAAGCCCGCCAGCGCAAACTGCTCGGCTGACACCCCACCCCGCACAGCCACAGACCAAGGAAGTCCACACATGTCAACGACGACCACCACTGTCATCAACCACTTCATCGACGGCGCCGAAAGCGCCGGTGAGGGCGACCGCACCACCAACGTCTACAACCCGGCCACCGGCCAGGTCAGTGCAGAGCTGCGCCTGGCGAACCGGGCGGACCTGGACGCAACGGTTGCCGCAGCCCGCAAGGCCGCCGACACCTGGGGCGATATCTCCCTGGCCAAGCGCACCGCCGTGCTGTTCAAGTTCCGCGAGCTGGTCGCAGCCCACGTGGACGACCTCGCTGCCCTGATCACTGCGGAGCACGGCAAGGTTCTTTCCGACGCCAAGGGCGAGATCGGCCGCGGCCTTGAGGTCATCGAATACGCCTGCGGGATTCCCACCCTGCTCAAGGGCGACTACTCCGACCAGGTCTCCACCGGCATCGACGTCTTCAACTTCCGCGAACCCCTCGGTGTGGTCGCAGGCATCACCCCGTTCAACTTCCCGGTCATGGTGCCGCTGTGGATGGCCCCGATGGCCATCGCCACCGGCAACGCCTTCATCCTCAAGCCCTCCGAACGCGACCCCTCCGCCTCGATGCTGCTGGCCAAGCTCTGGAAGCAGGCCGGCCTGCCCGACGGCGTGTTCCAGGTCCTGCACGGTGACAAGGAAACCGTGGACGGTCTCCTGACCCACCCGGACGTGGACGGCATCTCCTTCGTCGGCTCCACCCCGATCGCCCAGTACGTCCACGAGACCGCCACCAAGCACGGCAAGCGTGTCCAGGCACTGGGCGGGGCGAAGAACCACGCCATCATCATGCCCGACGCCGACCTGGACAACGCCGCGGACCACCTCGCCGCCGCCGCTTTCGGCTCCGCCGGGGAACGCTGCATGGCCATCTCGGTCGCCGTCGCCGTCGGGGAAGCCGCAGACCTGATCGTCAAGAAGGTCGAAGAACGCGCCCTGGCCGTGAAGGTCAACAACGGCACCGCCCCCGACGCCGAAATGGGCCCGGTCATCACCCCCGCCTCCAAGGAACGCATCGTCCGGATCGTCACCGAAGCCGAACAGGCCGGCGCCGCGATGGTCGTTGACGGCCGCGACCTCGTGGTCCCCGGCCACGAGGACGGCTTCTGGGTCGGCCCCACCGTCATCGACCACGTCAAGACCGAGATGACCGCCTACACCGAGGAAATCTTCGGACCGGTCCTCGTTGTGGTCCGCGTTGACAGCCTGGAGGACGGCATCGCGCTGATCAACGCCAACCCGTACGGCAACGGCACCGCCATCTTCACCTCCTCCGGCGCCGCAGCCCGCAAGTTCCAACGCTCCGTGACCGTCGGCATGATCGGCATCAACGTGCCCCTGCCCGTCCCGGTGGCCTACCACTCCTTCGGCGGCTGGAAAGCATCCCTCTTCGGCGACAAGCACATCTACGGCCCCGAAGGCGTCTCCTTCTACACCCGCGGCAAGGTCATCACCTCCCGCTGGCCCGAACCCACGGCCGCTTCGGGCGCCTCCTACAACTTTCCCTCCCACGCGGACGATCACGCTGTACGGCACGACGGAATAGCGGAAGGACTCCCCGACGAGCTGGCGCACGGAGAAGACGCCGTTCCAGGCCGGGCCGACGACGCCACTGAAGGCCGCGGACGGCGCGACTGACCCCTTCGACCTACGCCATCCCGGCTGAGCACCCCGACAACAGAAAGACAACGCTGTCATGACTGACAACAAACTGATCATCGGCACGGCGCCGGACTCCTGGGGCGTCTGGTTCCCGGATGACCCCAAGCAGACGCCGTGGGAACGGTTCCTCGATGAGGTTGCCGAGTCCGGCTACAAGTGGATCGAACTGGGCCCTTACGGCTACCTCCCCACCGACCCCGCACGGCTGGCCGAGGAGCTCAAGCAGCGCGACCTTAAGGTGTGCGCCGGCACGGTCTTCACAGCCTTCCACCGCGGCTTGGAGCAGTGGGAAACCGCCTGGGAGCCGGCCCGCAAAGTTGCCGAACTGACCGCCGCGATGGGCGGCGAACACATCGTGGTCATTCCCGCCATGTGGCGCGACGACGTTACCGGCGAAGCCGTCGAAAGCGGCACGCTGAGCGAGAAGGCGTGGAGCGACCTCTTCGACGGCCACAACCGCCTGGGCAAAACCCTCCTGGAGGACTTCGGCCTGAAGCAGCAGTTCCACTCCCACGCCGACTCACATGTGGGTGCGCAGGAAGACATCGAGCACCTCCTGGCTGCAACCGATCCGCAGTATTTGAACCTTTGCCTGGATACGGGCCATGCCGAGTACTGCGGCGCATCAAGCCTGGAGCTCATCAAGAACTACCCGGACCGGATCGGCTACCTGCACCTGAAGCAGATCAACCCGGAGATCCTTAAGAAGGTCAACGAGGAAAACATGACCTGGGCTGCCGCCAACCTGGCAGGCGTTATGACCGAGCCGCCGAACGGCCTGCCGGACCTGCGCGCCGTCATCGAAGCGGTGGAGGGCCTCAACCGCCCCATCTTCGGCATCGTGGAGCAGGACATGTACCCGGTGGCCTTCGACGTGCCCATGCCGATCGCCAAGCGCACCCGCAACTACCTGCTGTCCTGCGGTTCCCGAACCACCGTCAATTGACACAAGACAGCCCGCATCCGTTACAGATACAGAAGGACGAAACAATGACTCAAAACCTCCGCGTCGCCGTCATCGGCGCCGGACGCATGGGCGCCGACCACATCCAGCGGCTCAACACCCGCATCCACGGAGCCGAGGTGGCCGCCGTCGTCGACGTTGACCTGGCCCGCGCACAGGCAGCCATTGAAGGCATCCCGGGCGCTGTTGCCCTTGCCGACGCCGAGGAAGCGCTCAACAACGGCGACGTCAACGCAGTACTCATTGCCACCCCGGGCTTCCTGCACGAGGACATCCTGCTCAAGGCCATTGCCAAGGACATCCCCATCCTCTGCGAGAAGCCGCTGACCCCGGACGCCGAGTCTTCCTGGAAGATCGTCCAGGCCGAGGTTGCACTGGGCCACAAGCGCATCCAGGTGGGCTTCATGCGCCGCTTCGACGCCGAGTACGCGGCACTGGGTGGAATCATCCGGAACGGTGAACTGGGCGAGCTGCTGATGCTGCACCACCAGCACCGCAACCCCACCACGCCGGCCGGCTTCACCAACGAGATGCTGATCAACGACTCCGTTGTGCACGAGTTCGACGCCATCAGGTACTTCACCGGTGAAGAAATCACCAGCGTCCAGGTCCGCCTGGGCAAGGCGACCAGGAACGCGCCCGCAGGCCAGCACGACCCCCAGCACGTCCTGCTGGAGACCGAGTCAGGTGTCCTGGCCGACGTCGAAATCTACGTCAACGCCAAGTTCGGCTATGAAGTGGCCACGCAGGCGTCCTTCGAAGAGGGCATCGTCAGCATCGGCGGGGACAAGGGACCCTACACCCGCAGCGCAGGCCACTGGGGCGGCAACGTCACGCCCGGCTTCGAGGAGCGCTTCGGTGCGGCATACGACGTCGAAATCCAGTCATGGGTGGACGCGGCACTTAAGGGCGGGATCGGCGGTCCCACGGCCTGGGACGGTTACGCCACCGCAGCCTGCTGCGAAGCAGGTGTCGAGGCACAGAAGAACGGTGAGAAGGTCGCCGTGAAGCTTGCCCCCAAGCCAGACCTCTACAGCTAGCCCCATCCTGACTGATCCACAACGGAGTGTTTTTTCGTGAAAATCGCACTTGACCCTACGCCCTTCCACCACTCGCACAGCCTGCTCGAATTCCCGAAGGTGGTGGCGGACCTCGGCTACAAGTACATGCAGATGACCCCGCACGCGGACTTGATCCCCTTCTACAACCACCCCAAGGCCGATGACGAACTCGTGGGTCAGCTCAGCAAGGCCTGCCGGGACGCGGGGATTGAGATCGCGTCCGTGCTGCCCGTGCTCCGCTGGTCCGGCCCGGACGAGGATGCCCGCGAAGCAGCAGTCCGCTACTGGAAGCGGGTCATCCAGATCACGGTGGACCTCGGCGTCGGCACCATCAACACGGAGTTCAGCGGAAGGCCGGAGAAGGCCGAGGAGTCCGAGCGGGCCTTCTACCGTTCCATGGAGGAGCTCCTGCCGATCATTGAACGCGAGGGCCTCGACCTTCTGATCGACCCGCACCCGGACGACTTCGTGGAGGAAGGCCTGGCAGCGATCCGGGTGATCAGGGGGCTGAACTCGAAGAACGTGGGCCTGGTCTACGTGGCCTCGCACAGCTTCCACATGCAGAACGCACCGCTGGACATCATGCGGGCAGCGGGGGACAAGCTGCGCCTGGTCCATGTTGCCGACACCATGAACCACCATGCCTCGCACGGGCTGCGGTACATCACCAATCCGCCGGGCAACCCCGTCCGCGTGCACCAGCACCTGAAGATCGGTGACGGCGACGTCAACTGGGACGAATTCTTCGGCGGGCTGAAGGAAATTGGATTCCTGGACCGGGAGGACACCGTGATGGTGTCGAGCGTTTTTGCGGAGGACGAGAAGGCTGATGAGGTTTCCCGGTACCAGCTGGAGACGATGAAGGCCTACATCGCCAAGACGAAGTAGTGGATGCGCGGATGGAACACAGCAAAGGAATCTTAACGGAGTCCGAATCCCCGGAAGTGGCCATCGGCGGGGGAGCGCCCCCGAAGGTCACTCAATCCGATCCGAGAAAGTTCATGCGGAAGGTGGCCCTGTTCTCCACCTTCGGCGGCTTGCTTTTTGGCTACGACACCGGAGTCATCAACGGCGCCCTCCCATTTATGCAGCGCGACCTTGGCCTTACACCGCTGACCGAGGGCCTCGTCACGTCGACGCTGCTCTTCGGGGCTGCCTTCGGAGCCATCAGCGCCGGACGGCTCTCGGACCGCTTCGGCAGGCGCAAAACCATCATGGGGCTGGCGCTGATCTTCGTTGCCGCCACCATCTTCTGCACCATCTCGCCCAGCACTGAACTGCTGATTGCGGCAAGGACCCTGCTGGGGCTCGCAGTGGGCGGCGCGTCGGTAATTGTCCCCGTGTACCTTGCGGAGATGTCGCCGGCGGCCCAGCGTGGCCGCATCGTCACGCAGAACGAACTGATGATCGTCACCGGCCAGTTCCTCGCCTTCACGTTCAATGCAGTGCTGGGCAACGCCTTCCCGGAAGAGGCCAACATATGGCGGTGGATGCTCGTGATCGCTACTTTGCCGGCTGTGGTGCTGTGGTTCGGGATGCTGGTCCTGCCGGAAAGCCCGCGCTGGCTGGCGTCTGCCGGCCGGTTCGGTGCTGTCCTGGAGGTGCTGCGCTCCACCCGCGCTGCCGGGGAGGTGCCGGCGGAGTTCGACGAAGTGCGGCAGGCGGCCCGTGAGGACTACCAGGCCAAACTCGGAACGGTCAAGGACCTTACCGTCCCCTGGATTCGCAGGATCTTCGTGGTGGGTCTCGGCATGGCGATCATCAACCAGATCAGCGGCGTCAATGCGATCATGTACTACGGAACGTCCATCCTGTCTTCATCAGGATTCGGCGACCAGGGCGCCCTGATCGCAAACGTTCTCAACGGCATTACCTCCGTAGTGGCCGTGGTTATAGGCATGTACCTGATGTCGCGTGTGCCCCGTAAACCCATGCTGATTGTGGGACTTTGCGGCACAGCCACATCCCTGCTGGCCATCGCGATGATCTCTCTGGCCCTGCCGGAAAGCACCCTTCGCGGCTACCTGGTATTGCTGTTCATGGTGACGTTCCTGGCCTCTATGCAGGGCTGCATCGGCACCGTGACCTGGCTGACCATGTCCGAGATCTTCCCGATGCACGTCCGCGGTGTCGCTATGGGAATCTGCGTGTTCGTCTTGTGGATGGTCAACTTCCTCATCGGCTTCTTCTTCCCGCAGATGGTTTCGTGGATCGGAGTATCGGCCACCTTCCTCATCTTCGTGGCACTGCAGATCTGCGCGATCGCCTGGGTCAAGCGGATGGTCCCGGAAACCAAGGACAAGTCGCTCGAGGAGCTTGAGCACCTCTTCAAAGAGCGTTCCGGCATAAACGCCTAAACCCCTCGACGCAAGGCACCCTCAGTGCAATAGAAACGCCCGACGCCGGCTGGCGTCCCCGCCAACACCATCGCTGCCGGCGTCCCAGCACAAGTCCTGCGCACCATCATCGACGCCGACCGCACCGGGTGGACACCCTCCTGATCTTCATCGGTCGGATTACAGTCGGTCGGCAGCATCTCCATTGAACTTCGGTTTCCCGAAACCCTGCCCTCCGAAGACACCAGGCACACGCGACGGAGGACCTAAGGCGAATCGCGGCCGTGGCGGGAAAGCCAGCAGGAGGAGCGGCGCGTGTGCGCCACCCCTCCTGCTGTGCGGGTTTGTTGTGCGATCAGGCCGTCGGCTTCAGCGAAGAGGTGAGCGCTGCATCAGCGTCCTTCAACACCTTGGCGGCCACTTCCAGCCCTTCGATGCGGCCGAGTGAAACATCCTCATGCTCGATATTGACCAGCATGTCTGGATCTACCTCGTACAGTGCGCGTAGGAATTCCGTCCAGAAGGCGGTGTCGTGCCCACGGCCCAGGGCCACGAAATCCCACGCAGAGTCCTTGGGCCACTCATTGGCCCACTCGTCACCGCCCAGGTTGGTGCGGTTTTCCCCGGGCGAGAGTCGACGGAAACTGTTGTCGAGCACGCCGTACAGCGCCGCGTTCTCCGTGTTTATCCGGACATCCTTCGCTGCCGCCTGGAACACGAGCGGGCCAAGTTCCCGCACCACGGCAACCGGATCCATCTGCTGCCAGAACAGGTGGGAGGCATCCAGTTCCACGCCAACGTGGGTTGCCCCCGTCAGCTCGATTAGTTTGCGGACATCGGCGGTGTTGAAAACAATATTCTGGGGGTGCAGTTCCAGGGCCACTTTGACATCATGGTCCGCGGCGAGGCGGTCGGTCTCCCTCCAGAACTCCGCTGCCACGCCCCATTGGTAGTCCAACACATCCAGCGCCGCAGAGTTCCAGGCGTTCACGATCCAGTTGGCGACGGTGGCGCCGGGCTCTCCGCCGGGCAGCCCTGACATTGTGACCACCCGGTTCTGCCCAAGGCGGTGCGCGAGGCGAATGGAACGGCGGATGTCTTCGGCATGCTTCTCGCCGATCTCACGCTTGGGATGCAGGGGGTTGCCGTTACAGTTCAGGCCGGCGATTGACACCCCGGTTCCCTCGAAAATCGCCAGGAAGTCATCGCGGGCGGCGTCGCTTTCCAGGATCTGGTCCATGGCGGGCACGTGGACCGCGGGCAGGAACCCGCCGGTGTTGATTTCGATCCCGGTGAGGCCGAGGTCGGCGATGACCTTCAATGCCTCGGGAAGGGGCCGGTCATGCAGGATCGCGTTATAGACACCCAGCTTCACAGCGAGATCTTCTTTCCGTTGTTGAGTGCCGAATCGGTGACGGCGCCGAGCAGTTCCATGTTTCGGACGCCCTCGTCGAAGGTGGCGCAGCGGGGGAGGGACTCTTGTTCGCCCAGGCCGGCAACCTCTTCGAGGAAGGCGCGGGCCTGGTAGCCGAAGGCGTCGTTCTGGCCGAACCCCACCTCCGGCGCGTCCATGGCGAGGCCACCTGCGATGTAGGGGTGACCGGGACCGAGAATGACCTGCCGGTAGCCGTTTTCGTGGCCAGAGCCGTCATTGAGGAACAGCTGGATTTCGGAGGGGCGGCGCTGGTCGAACTTGGCGGCGCCGTTTTCACAGAAGACCTCAAACTGAAGGCTGTTCGCGTGGCCGGCGGCAACGCGGGACACTTCGAAGCTTCCCGCGCCCGTGGCGAACTCCGCGTTGAAGGCTGCGTAGTCGTCGTTCTCGACGGCTTCGAAGGTGTCGCTGACGGCAACGTGGTCATGGCCCATCACAGCGGCAAGCGGCAGCGGACGTTTGGTGATGACCGTGCTGAGCTGACCGCCGGAGACAGCCTGGATATCGCCGCAGAGGAACTCGGAGACGTACGCCAAGTGGGATCCGACGTCGGCAAGAGCGCCCGAGCCCGGGCCGCCCTTGTACCGCCAGCTCATGGGGGCGGAGGGGCTGAAGCCGTAGTCGGTCCAGTAGCGGCCGCTGAAGTGCAGGACGTTGCCGAGCACCCCTGTCTGAATCAGGTCCCGAATGTAAGCGATGCCCGGGGTGCGGCGGAACGTGAAGCCGATGCGCGCGATGCTGGACGCGTTGCGCGCCGCCTCGGCCATCGCACGAGCGTCGTCCATGGAATCGCTCAAAGGCTTTTCGCACAGCACGTGCTTGCCGGCCGCGAGCAGACCTTCAACGACCTCACGGTGAAGGGAGTTGGCGATCACTACGCTGACCACGTCGATGTCATCGGCTTCAGCAATTGCCTGCCATGACGTGTCGTTACGCTCGTACCCGAATCGACGGGCGGCCAAGGAACCGAATTCGGCGTTGACGTCGCCGATGGAGACCAGTCGGACCGGAGGAAGGACCGGGCTGTACAGGGCGGACGCCGTACGGTACGCGGCAGCGTGCGCCTTGCCGGCCATGCCTGCGCCGATGACTGCTACACCGAGGCTTTCAGCCATTGATTTCTCCTTTGAAATTCAGCCGCAGCGGGGATCGCCGGCGGCATTTTGTAGCGCTACAATTTTTGCGCTGACCTTGAGCGTAGCCATGTCCATATGTCCTGTCAATCGTTCCCGGGATATTCTCAACCGAGAGATGAAAGGCACTTCCATGACGCATGACCGCCCCAAAAACCGGCGCCCGACGATCTATGACGTGGCAAAGCAGGCGGGAGTCTCGCCATCGCTGGTTTCCCTGGTGCTGCAAAACCCGGTGCGAGTAAGCGAAAAGCGCCGCAATGCCGTGCAAGCGGCGATCTCGGAGCTTGGCTATCGTCCCAGCCGGGCTGCCACGGCGCTGGCCAGCAGCCGGACGAAGAGCATAGGACTTGTCATAGATGACTACCGGAACCTTTGGTTTGTCGATTTGCTGCGGGGCATGGAATCCGTGCTGACGGAGGACGGCTACCGGGTTATGCTGGCCGATTCCCGCCCTGGCGCAAACCGCACCAGTGAGGCGGTGGATGGACTACTGGCCATGCACGTGGACGGGCTGGTGATAGCGGCCGAACCCACTCCATCAATGCTCGCCGGCGCCGGGGTGCCCACCGTCGTTGCAGGTTGGCGCAGCGGCGTGCCTGCGGGGGCTGACCTGATCACAAATGACGACGACGGCGGTGGCGCCATGGCTGCCCAACACCTGCTGGGCCTCGGCCACACCAGGATCGGGCACCTGTCCGGCTCCGGCGGCGCCGCCGACCACCGAAGGGCGGGCTTTGCCGGCCAGCTGCAGGGGGCGGGTCTTGACGTGTGCGTCGTCGGGGAGTCGGGGGGAACTTCGGAGGAGGACGGCTTTTCGTCCGCATCCTGGCTGCTGGACCATCATCCGGAGACCACGGCTATTTTCGCGGCCAACGACACCATGGCCCTCGGTGCCCTCGGCGCCATCAAGATGCGGGGATTGTCCGTCCCGTCCGAAATTTCCGTGATTGGGTATGACAATTCCACGGTGGCGAAGTCCAAGTATGTGGAACTTACTTCCATCGACAACCGAAGTGACCTTGTGGGGATTGATGTGGCTAAGACGTTGCTGGCGCGCATTGAGACAGGGGCTGCCGGAAGCCAGAAGAAGCTCATTGAGCCGGCACTGGTGGTGCGCGGCACCACAGGCCCGCCGGCCCCAATCGCCCCAAAGTAGTTGATTCGTTAAAACATCCTAATGTCAGGACAAACTATTGACATTGGTGAGTCAAGTCACCATGATCTAGGTAGACAGAGTTCCGGAGGCGGCAGAGTGGCAGCCCGGAACCTGGGATCAAAGGAGATTATTGTGGCTAATATTTCTTGGCGTAAGGTGGCTCTGGTTGCGGCGGTAGTGCCGATGCTGGCACTTGCTGCATGTTCGAGCACCGGTGGGAAAACCGAGAACGCAGGCGGCGGCGCCGGCGGAGGCCAAGTGGCCACCACGGACCGAATGAAGGTCGCGCTGATCACCCACGCTGCGGCCGGCGACACGTTCTGGGACATTGTCCGCAAGGGGGCCGAGGAGGCATCCGCTAAAGACAATGTGGAACTGCTCTACACCAGCGACCCTGAGGCCGGACGCCAGGCCCAGCTCGTCCAACAGGCCATTGACCAGAAAGTCGACGGCATCGCCCTTACCCTCGCAACCCCGGATGCCCTCAAGGACGTCCTGAAGAAGGCTACGGACGCCGGCATCCCGGTGGTGAGCCTCAACGCAGGCGAGAGCATCTCGTCGCAGCTCGGCGCATTCACCCACTTCGGTTCCAACGAGAAACTCGCCGGCGAGGCCGTGGGGACCCGGCTGGCCGCCGAGGGCTTCAAGCACCCCGTGTGCGTGATTCAGCAGCAGGGCCATGTTGGCCTGGAAGCACGATGCGCAGGCGTCAAGGCGAAGGTTCCGGGCGCGGAGATCCTGTATGTCGACGGCAAGGACATGACCGCCGTCCAGTCCACCGCCACCGCGAAGCTCCAGGCCGCCAAGGATGCGGACGTCATCATTGGCCTGGGCGCACCGATCACCCTGACGCTGCTCAAGTCCGTCGCGGACGCCGGCAGCTCGTCGAAGGTCGCCAGTTTCGACCTGAACGCAGAGCTAGCGCAGAAGATCGTGGATGGTGACGTGATCTTCACCGTGGACCAACAGCCGTGGCTCCAGGGCTACATGTCCGTTGATTCCCTCTGGCAGGCCAAGCGCGGCGGGTTCAAGCTCGGCGGTGGACAGCCTGTGCTGACCGGCCCGACCATTGTGGACAAGTCCAACGCTTCAAACGTCCTCAAATTCGCCCAGCAGGGCGTCCGCTAGATCCGGGACTCAGGCCGTGCGGCGGCGATCCGCCGCACGGCCTGACCAACAAGGAGTTATTCCTATGGCAAATACAGCAACCCTGCCCCCGGCCCCCGCCTCGGCAGCCGGGCCGCGCGGCGACGAGCGGGTCGGACAACGGAACCCCTTCCAGAAGCTCCTGGGCCGCCCCGAAGTTGGCGCGCTCGTAGGAGCAGTGGTCCTGTTCGTTTTCTTCGCGCTGGTTTCTTCGACCTTCACGCAGCCCAACGCCTTGGCGACCATTCTTTACGGCAGTTCCACCATCGGCATCATGGCCGTGGGTGTGTCGCTGCTGATGATCGGTGGCGAATTCGACCTTTCCACCGGCGTGGCAGTTATCTCATCTGCGCTGACCGCATCCCTTTTCAGCTGGAATTTCTCCATGAACGCATGGGTGGGTGTTGCGTTGGCGCTCGTAGTCTCGCTGGCCATCGGGTTCATCAATGGCTGGATCCTGATCAAGACCAAGCTTCCCAGCTTCATCGTCACCCTCGCGACGTTCCTGATGCTTACCGGCCTGAACCTGGCACTCACCCGCCTCATCGGAGGCAGCGTGTCCTCGCCTTCCATTTCCAAGCTGGACGGCTTCGAATCGGCCCGCGCCGTATTTGCCTCGTCGATCAGCATCGGCGGCGTTGAAGTCAAAATCACCGTGTTCTTCTGGATCATCCTGGTTGCCGTCGCATCGTGGGTACTGCTGCGTACCAAGGTTGGCAACTGGATCTTCGCAGTGGGCGGGAACGCCGACTCGGCACGCGCTGTGGGCGTGCCCGTGACGAAAACCAAGATCGGGCTGTTCATGGCGGTTGGGTTCTGCGGTTGGATCCTTGGCATGCACAACCTGTTCGCCTTCGACGCCGTGCAGTCGGGCGAGGGCGTGGGCAATGAATTCCTCTACATCATTGCCGCAGTGATCGGCGGCTGCCTGCTCACCGGCGGCTACGGATCAGCCGTCGGCGGTGCAATCGGCGCGTTTATCTTTGGCATGGCCAACAAAGGCATCGTCTACGCGCAGTGGAACCCGGACTGGTTCAAGTTCTTCCTCGGCCTGATGCTGCTGCTGGCCACCATCGTCAACCTCATCGTCAAACGCCGCGCGGAACTGAAGTAAGGGGCGAAGAAAATGAACGCCAAAGCCATCGACCAGCAGACCCTGCTCAAGAACGAAAAGGACCCGCTGACGCACACCCCGGTCCATTTGCTCTCCCTGGAAGGTGTGGGGAAGCATTACGGCAACATCATTGCCCTTCGCGATGTCACCATGGCTGTGGACAACGGACGCGTCACCTGTGTCCTGGGGGACAACGGCGCCGGTAAGTCCACGCTGATCAAGATCATCGCCGGACTGCACCAGCACGACGAAGGCTCACTGTACGTCATGGGCGACGAACGGAAGTTCAGTTCCCCCCGCGATGCCCTCGACGTCGGCATTGCCACGGTCTACCAGGACCTCGCCGTGGTTTCTCTGATGCCGATCTGGCGCAACTTCTTCCTCGGGTCCGAGCTCACCAGCGGATTCGGCCCGTTCAAGAGCCTCGATGTCCAAAAGATGAAGGACATCACCAAGAAAGAGCTCGCCGACATGGGCATCGACCTGCGCGATGTGGAACAGCCCATCGGCCAGCTTTCGGGCGGTGAGCGCCAGTGTGTCGCCATTGCCCGGGCAGTGTACTTCGGAGCCAAGGTCCTGATCCTGGACGAGCCGACGGCGGCTCTGGGCGTCAAGCAGTCGGGCGTAGTTTTGCGCTACATCCTCCAGGCGAGGGACCGGGGCCTCGGGGTCATCTTCATCACCCACAACCCGCACCACGCCTTCCCCGTGGGCGACCGGTTCCTCCTGCTCAAGCGGGGCAAATCCATCGGATACTACGACAAAAAGGACATCACCCTGGACGAGCTCACCGCCCAGATGGCCGGCGGCGCGGAACTTGCCGAGCTTGCCCACGAGCTCGAACAGCTCGGCGGCCACAGCGACATCGTCAAGGAAGTCCAGGCCGAGGTGGCTGAAGTGACCGAGACGGCGGAGGCAAAGGAAAGCAGCCCGCGGCACGCATAACACCACTGGAGACGGGGGCCCGCCGCGAGACCCGACGGGCCCCTCGCCATGCCGCGAAGACGAGCAGCCAGCAGACAGGAAGAGAACATGCCGATCCGGGTGGGCGTCATTGGCGCCGGCGTTATGGGCGCAGACCATATCAGGAACCTTTCCGCCACCGTCAACGGTGCCGAAGTCACCTTCGTGGCAGACCTCGACGCCGGACGCGCGGCTGCTGCTGCGCCGCCGTCGGCCAGGACCACGACGGACCCCTCGGAGTTGATCAACGCCAGCGAGGTGGACGCGGTCGTTATCGCTTCGCACGACTCCACCCACGCCGGACTGGTGCTGGAATGCTTCGAAGCGATGACGCCCGTTCTATGTGAAAAGCCATTGGCCCCTACACTCCTGGAGAGCCTTGACGTAGTGGAGGCCGAAGCGGACATCATCGCGGCGACCGGTGCCAGGCTCCTGTCCATGGGCTTTATGAGGCGCTTCGATCCCGGCTACGCCGCCCTGCGCGAAACCACGCGGCTTCGGAGCCACGGCGAACCACTGATTGTCCACTGCACCAGCCGCACGGCAGCCTCCGGCCCCGGCACCAGCTCGGAAACAGCCATCACCAATTCGGCCATTCACGAGTTCGATATCATCCCCTGGCTGCTGGACTCGCCCATCACCGAAGTTTCATGGCAGGCGGGGCGCAGCTCCCGGCACAGTCCCGGAGAACTGCAGGACCCTGCGTTGATGCTCCTGCGGACGGCCGACGGAACCCTGGCGACCCTTGAACTGTTCCTGAACTCGCAGTACGGCTATACCACCAGGTGTGAAGTCGTCTCCGAGCGTGGCACCGCTGCCCTGCCCGAACCCGCAGCCCTGGTAGTTCAGCGTGAGGGCCATCGCACGGCCGAAATCCCCGCTGACTGGCGCCCGCGTTTCGCCGACGCCTACCGTCTTCAGCTCCAGGCCTGGATTTCCGCCCTCGAAAGGGGCGAGCCCGCAGCGCTCGCCACCGGAGAAGACGGCCTGAGAGCATCGCAGGTTGCCCAGGCCATGATCCGGTCGCTTCACAGCGACGGAGCCTTCACGAAAGTAATCTACTAGTGGCTGTTCCCGTCATGCCGGCACCACGCGTCCCGGATTCGAAGGATGCACCCTCCCTGCGGTGGGGCATCATGGGGCCCGGGTGGATTGCAGAGCGTTTCACGGAGTCGGTGCAGGCGCATTCCCGCCAGGTTATTGCCGCCGTCGGCTCCCGCTCTTTGGCCCGCTCCAAAGAGTTTGCCGGGAAGTTTGGCGTGCCGGCCGCATACGGAAGTTACGAGGAACTCGCGGCGGCTCCCGGTATCGACATCGTCTACGTCACCACACCGCACAATTTCCACCACAGCGCCGCCCTGCTCGCCCTCGAAGCAGGCAAGCACGTCCTGATCGAAAAACCCATTGGACTCAATGCCGGGCAGGCACGGGACATCGCCGCACGGGCCGGATCCGCCGGCGTTTTCGCCGCCGAGGCGATGTGGAGTTTCTTCCTGCCCAAATTCGACGTCATCCGGCAGATCCTCGAAGCCGGGACACTGGGGACCTTGACCACGGTGGTGGCGGAGTACGGCGAGCACTTCGACCGGAGCCACCGTATCTTTGATCCAGCGCTCGCCGGGGGACCGCTGCTGGACCTAGGGACCTACCCTTTGGCGCTCATCACCGAAGTCCTGGGCTCCCCCGATAAGGTGCACGTCATCGGCCAGCCGCACGAATCCGGAGTTAATGCCCAGCTTTCGGCGATCATGCAATTCCCGGGCGGCAGCCAGGCAGCCATGAACACGCAGCTGCATAATGTCACCCCCACGGCCGCCACCATTGTTGGTTCCCAGGCAACGCTGGCCATTGACGGCCCCTTCAACATGCCCGGCGGCTTCGAGCTGCGGTTCCCGGACGGGACACGGCTGCGCCACAGCGAGCCGGCGGGCGGGCACTTCGAAGGCCTGCATTTCGAAGCCGCCGCAGTGGCCCGTTGCATTGCAGCCGGACAAGCAGAAAGCCCCCAGCGTCCACTCGCTGCTTCCATCCGGACGATGGAAGCAGCGGACGAAATCCGGCGCCAGCTCGGCATTAGCTTTCCGGGCGAAGGAAACCCGTCCGCTTAACCGTCGCTGTACACAAACCCGAAAGGATGAGCCCTTGGGTTACATCACCCACAACCCCACGGCAGTCCCGGTCCCGGTACGGATGGGTCTCATCGGCTCCGGCTGGATGGGCGCATTCCATGCGGACAGCGTTGCCCGCCGCATCCCCGGCGTAGTCCTGGCCGCCATCGCCGACCCCAACATCGAGTCCGCCCGGAGCCTTGCCCTGGAGCGGGGCACTGCCAAGGTGACGGCCAGTGCCGACGACATCTTCGCGGATCCAGTCGGCATGGAGGCGTGGGCCAGGGATGACAGCGCCGCGGCCCTCGACGCCTTCCGGACCACCTTTACCGTCTATGCAGAGGAAAAACCATGAAGGAAGTAACGCTTGGCCTGGTAGGCGTGGGCCGGATCGGCGTGATGCACGCCGGCAACATCGCGGGCCTCAACGGGGTGCTGAACCCCAAGGGCATCAACGTCAGGCTCCGGCTCACCGACGTGGCCGAAGAGCACGCCCGGACCGTGGCAGCCGGCGCGGGCGCCGAGTTTCTTCCGTCCGTCGAAGCCCTCCTTGCCTCCGGCATCGACGGCCTGGTGGTGGCCACAGGCACCGCCACCCATCCTGGGCTGATCAAGGCCGGGGTGGACGCGGGCATCCCGGTATTCTGCGAGAAGCCGGTGGCAATGAATGTGGCGGATGCCCTGCCCGTGCTGGATTATATCCGCAGCAAGCACGGCGTGGTCCAGATCGGCCACCAGCGCCGCTTTGATGCCGGCTACCTGGAAGCCAAGCGGGCGTACCAGGCCGGCGAACTGGGCTGGATCCACTCGCTGCGTGCCGTCACCTGTGACATGGCACCGCCTCCTGTGGAGTTCCTGGCCACATCAGGCGGCTTGTTCCGCGACTGCTCCGTCCACGATTTTGACATCCTCCGCTGGCTGACGGGCCGCGAGATCGTTGAGGTGTACGCAAAGGGCTCCAACAACGGGGACCCGGCCATCGGCGCTGTGGGCGACGTGGACACGGCGCTCGCGCTCGTGACGTTCGACGACGGCACCGTGGGCACTGTCTCAGCGACGCGTTACAACGGGGCGGGCCACGACGTCCGCCTGGAAATCCAGGGTTCCAAGGGATCGCTGACGGTGGGCCTGGATGAAAAAACCGCCATGGCGTCGGCCGAGCCCGGCGTGGATTTCCCGTCCGGTGAGCCGCACAGGACCTTCGCCGAGCGCTTTGACCAGGCCTACCGGTCCGAAATGGCCGCGTTCGTTGAGCTTGTCCTTGGCCAGCGTGACAACCCCTGCACACCGGAGGACGCAGTGGCCGCCTCCCGGGTGGCGGACGCCGCCCAGGAATCGTTGGCCAGCGGTGTCCCGGTGAGGGTGGAACACGCCACGGCGGGCGTGCACTGAAACTCCGGGCGCGGGAGCTTGCCGTAGGTGGCTAGCGTCCCGCGCCGGGATCTGAGGAGCTCCGCACCACCAGCGCCGGATCGAGCTTGCGCGTGACGGAGGGGCCGGAACCGGCAAGCCGGTCCAGCATGACCTGCGCCGCCACCCGGCCGAGTTCCCCGGCGTGCTGGTCGATGGATGTCAGTCCAATGAGGGGTGAGGCGGCCAGCTCGATGTTGTCGCAGCCCACGATCGCCACATCGTCCGGGACCCTCAGCCCGTGCGTAGCCAGGGCCTCCATGATGCCGATGGCCGTGAGGTCGTTGTGGGCAAAGATCGCGGTGGGCAGCACGGCGCCGGAAGCCAGGAACCGTTCCATGACGTTGCGCCCGCCGCGCTCGGTCATGTCGCTGTGCACCAGCATCGGCTCAAGGCCGAACTGCTTCATCGCGTGCAGGTAGCCTTCGCGGCGGTCGGTGTACGGCAGCCAGTCGGAGATATCCACATGGGCGATCCGCCGGTGCCCCAGCCCGTGCAGATGCTCCACGGCGAGCGCTCCGGAGCGGAAGTCATCCGTCAGGACCGAATCGACGCCGTCGACCTTTAATTCCCTGGTGATGACGACGGCGGCCGTCCCGCGCAGGGCGGCCTCCAGTTCACCGGCCAAGCCGGTGTAGCCGGCCAGGATGACCCCGTCCACGCGGAGGTCCACGAAGTTCCTCACGGCTTCCAGTTCGGTGCCGGGATCAGCGGAGCCGACGGCGACCATCACCTGGTTGCCGCTGCCGGCGAGGCCCTCGGCAATGCCGTCGTAAATGTCTGCGAAGACCGAGTTGTGCAGGTCGAGGAAGAGGACGCCCAGGGTGTTGGTGCGGTGGCTCGCGAGGCGGCTGGCAAGCCGGTTGGGGGAGTAGCCCAGGGCGGCCGCGCTTTCCAGCACCGCCGTCCGCTTGGCGGCCGAGACTTTGGGGGAATCGCGCATCACCAGGGAGACCAGCGCCCGGCTCACGCCGGCTTCGCGTGCCACGTCCTCCATGGTCACGGAGCGGGCGGGGGAAGTCTGCTTCACAAGACCCCACTCTGCCACGTAGCGGGTCTGCGCCGGGACCTCGTTCAGGCTCCGAACGGCAGCCGGGGGTCGATCTCCTGCCCGTCCCACGTCTGGCGAACCCAGCCGTGGTGGGGATCGTCGCTGATGAGCCATTCGCGCACCGGTCCCGGTCCTGCCATTACGTTCAGGTAGTACAGGTCGTAGCCGGGGGCAGCCATCGCCGGTCCGTGCCAGCCGTAAGGAACCAGGACGACGTCACCGGTGCGGACCTCGGCGGACACGTCGATGGGGCGGTCATCGGAGGCGTAGACGCGCTGGTAGCCCATGGCATCGGCATCGGCCGGTGCAGCTGAGCCGGCGGCCACCCGCGTCTCGAAGTAGTAGATCTCCTCCAGGTGGGTCTCGCCGTCCTTTTCCTCGTCATGCTTGTGCGGCGGGTACGAGGACCAGTTGCCGGCGGGAGTGAGGACCTCGCAGACGATGAACCTGTCGGCCTCGAGCGCGGCGGGCGTGCCGAAGTTGTGGACCTGGCGGGAGCAGTTGCCGGCCCCGCGCAGTTCCACCGGCGTCTCGGCGGCAGTCACCAGGCGGGTGGGGTACGAATCCTTCGCCGGTGCCGTGGCAACCGCCACGCGGCCGCCGTCGGCCGAGCTGATGGTGACCCCCCGCCCCGTGCCGGAGTAGAGGACGTCGCTGGGGCCGTGGAACACCGATGCACGGCCTTCCAGCTGGTACTCGATGCTGTCCACCGTGACGGTAAAGGATCCATTAAGGGGCACCACAATGCGCTCCTCAGCGGCGGCGGGAAGGACGACGTCGGCCCCGGCGGCGAGGGTGCCCACCTTCAGTCCGGTGTGTGCCCAGCCGTCCACGGCAAGGGAGGAATCGGAGGTCCCGATTGAGACGTCCCATTTGCCGTCGGCGGCGGTGCCCAGGGGGTAGACCCAGTTGGTCATGGAGTTGGCTCCTTGCGTTATCGCTGTACGAGTGTCATTTCAAAGCTGTAGGAATCGCCGCGGTACACGTGGTGCCCGGTTTCCACGCGCCGGCCGGTGTCATCCATGGCAGTGCGCTCCATGGTGACCAGCGCGGACCCGGGAGCGGTGTCCAGGAGGGAGGCCTGGTAGTCGTTGGCCACCACGGCCCCGATGCGCTGGTTGGCCAGGCGGAAGTTCACGCCGCCGCGGCGCAGGATGGCGTACAGGCCTTCCGCGGCCAGCAACGCTTCATCCATGTCGGTGATGTCGTCACGGACCCAGTTCTCCATAAGCGCCAACGGTTTGCCCCCCACCTTGCGCAGCCGGGTGAAGTGGTAGACCTTGGAGCCCGCCGGCAACTGCAGCGTGGCCAGGGTGGCGTCGTCCGCCTCAACATGGGAGAAGCTCAGGACATCGGTGGTGGGCTTCTTGCCGTTGTTGGTGAGGTCGTCGTAGAGGCTGGAGAGCTCGAGTGGACGGCGCACCTGGCTTGAAACCACCTGGGTTCCCACGCCGCGTTTGCGCACCAGCAGGCCGGACCGGACCAGTTCGTCCATGGCCTTGCGCATCGTGGGGCGGGAAAGGTTCAGCTGCGCCGCCAGGTCAATCTCGTTGTCCAGCCGGCTGCCGGGTTCCAGCACGCCACTGAAGATGGCCGCTTCTATGCCCTGCACCACCTGGTGGTAGAGCGGGACGGGGGAGGAGCGGTCGATGCTGAGACCCAGGTTGTTCGCCACGGTACTTCCCTCATGTTCCTGTTGCGGGGCGTCTTCGCCCGGGTGGGGCGTGAACGGCCGCTTTGCCACTATATGTTCGCTTGATAGGACATACTATCTGTCCTTCGATCCTAGCAGGCGCTTTCCTTGGGTCAAGGGATCGGCCATGCGGCAGGGGATAATGCGCTAGGCGCATTATGTACTGACATTAGAACTTTATGTTGACATGCGGCGTTAGAGCGCTCTAACGTGGGTGTTACGCATCACATTCCTGACCGCTACTCCGGTCCCCGAGAGAATCTGAGAGGCAACAATGCTGTTGCAGAAACAATCGCCGACCGTGCCCGGCACCCAGCGCCGCGGCTACCTCGCCCGGCTGACTGTCATCTCCACCCTGGGGGGCCTGCTCTTCGGCTACGACACCGGCGTTATCTCCGGCGCCCTGCTGTACATGAACGACTCCCTGAACATGACCGCCGTCGAGGAAGCCACGGTGGTCAGCGCCCTGCTGTTCCCCGGCGCCGCGGTGGGTGCCCTCACCGGCGGCCGCATGGCGGACAGGCTTGGCCGCAGGGGTTCCCTGCTGGTCTGCGCCCTGCTGTTCCTGTTCGGTGCCATTGGCTGCGCCATCGCCCCCACCGTGCCGTTCATGATCGCGGCGCGCATCCTGCTGGGCCTGGGTGTGGGCGCGGCGGCCGTTACCTGCCCGCTGTACCTGGCCGAAATGGCGCCCGCCCACCTGCGCGGCCGCATGGTCACCATCAACGAGCTCATGATCGTCACGGGCCAGATGCTGGCGTTCGCCATCAACGCCCTGCTCGATGCCCTGATCCACGACACCGAGGTCTGGCGCACCATGCTGGGCATCGCGTCCCTTCCCGCCCTCGCGCTGCTCGCCGGAATGCTGATGCTCCCCGAGTCCCCCCGCTGGTACGCCATCCGCGGCCGCCTCGAGGATAGCCGCCGTGTCCTCAACCTCAGCCGAAGCCCCGAAGAAGCCGCCAGTGAGTTCCAGGAAATTGCGGAGGCTGCGAAGACCGCCAAGGAAGAGCGCGGTCACGCCTGGCGGGACCTGCGGGACAACCCCTGGATGCGCCGCCTTCTCTGGATCGGCATTGGCCTTGCCGTCGTGCAGCAGGCCACCGGCATCAACACCGTGAACTACTACGCCCCCAGCATCCTTGAAAAGAGCGGGCTCGGCGTCAGCGCATCCCTGGTGGCCACCATCGGCGTCGGCGTGACTTCTGTGCTGATGACCATCCTCGGAATCTGGCTGCTCGGCTTCATCGGCCGGCGGAAAATGCTGATCATCGGCTTCTCCGGAGTGGTGGGCTCCCAGGCACTGCTTGCCGTGGTCTTCCTGTTGCCCCAGTCCGACCTGGCCAGCTACACCATCCTCGCCGCCATGATGCTGTTCGTCGCGTTCGTCCAGTGCTTCATCGGTACCTGCGTGTGGCTGCTCCTCTCGGAGATGTTCCCGCTGGCCATCCGAGGTTTCGCCATGGGAATCGCGGTGTTCGCGCTGTGGACGGTCAACGCAGCCATCTCCTTCCTGTTCCCGATCGTGGTGGAAGCGCTTGGTTCCACCGGCACCTTTGGCCTGTTCGTCCTGGTGAACCTCGCGTCCCTGATGTTCGTCAGCAAGTTCGTCCCGGAGACAAAGGGCCATTCCCTTGAGGATCTAGAAGCGCACTTCCGCCACGGCGAAACCGTCCGGGTTCCCGCCTAGCAACTCCACCAACGCGGGGTCAGATTCAACCCATTCCGGTGCACCGGAGAGACGGTATCTGACCCCGCATTGCTTTAGGTTTAGACGGTGAACCTCTCCGGAAACCTGGGCCCCCACCCGCACAACCTCGAAGTCCAGGACCTGGAGAGCTTCGACCGGCTGCTCAGCGCAGGCGCCCTGGACATGCACGGCTGGCATGCACAGTCCCTGGACCTGCGGGGGAGGACCGCCGCGCTGGAAGGCATGCACGTGGAGGGTGCCATCTTCCTCGGCTGCACGTTCGATGACGGTGCAGAGGACCTGCTCCGGCAACGGGGAGCGCTGATCTTTCCACGGCTTGAGACGGTGCCCTTCAACCCCTACCGGGCCACCCTCTATACGCCCCAGGAGCTCTACGCCGGGCTGCCGCACTCCGCTTATGAGCAGCTTCCGGATGCCCGGATCTACCAATGGAGCATCCACGATGGCCACCGGCACCGGCTGGACGCCACCCTTGCTTCCGCGCTTCATGACCATGCCATCGGCGACGCCCTGGACGAGCTGGCCAGGACAGGGCCCTGGCAGGGCCGTGCCATGGTCGGCGTGATGGGCGGGCACGCCGCGCAGCGTGGCAGCACGGGTTTTGCCCAGGCCGCCCTGCTGGGCCGGCTGCTGGCACAGGACGGTCGCGTGGTTGCCACAGGCGGAGGGCCGGGCGCCATGGAGGCGGCGAACATGGGTGCGTACCTCAGCGAGGCGTCCGACGCCGAGGTGCAGGCGGCGCTGGACATGCTCGCCTCCGTCCCCGGGTTCCGTCCCTCGGTGTCCGCGTGGGCGCGCGCGGCCGCTGCCGTCGTCGAACGCTTTCCCGGCGGGACGCCGTCGCTCGGCATCCCCACGTGGTTCTACGGGCACGAGCCGCCCAACTATTTCGCCACGCACATTGCCAAATACTTTGCCAATGCCATCAGGGAAGCCATCCTGCTGGAGCTGTGCAAGGGAGGCATCGTGTTCCTTCCCGGGGCCGCGGGCACAGTGCAGGAAATATTCCAGGACGCCTGCGAGAACTACTACGGCGCGCGGGAAACGGTCACGCCGATGGTGCTGGTGGGCAGGCACCACTGGGAGCACCAGTACCCCGCATGGCCCATGCTCCGCAGCCTGGCAGCCGGCCGGCCGATGGAAGACCATATCTTCCTGGTGGACTCCGTGCAGGATGCGGTGGACGTGCTGCGAAGCCAACCGGGGCCAGGGCTGGCCACCTGAGACCCGGCGGGCATCCGGGTCCGGAGGGTCAGAGGTCCTTGCGGCACTGGGCCTTGCCCAGCTCATACAGCCCGTTGAGGTCTCCGGCGGACAACCCCTCGGGGGTGCCGATTTCCGGGTACATCAGCTGCGTGGGGTCCTCGACATGGTCAAGTCCCATGACGTGGCTGAGCTCGTGGAGGATCACGGCCCTGGCATACAGGTGGCCATCCGGGTTCAGGAGTTCATCGGCGATCTGCGGTGAGTCCAGGTCCAGGCCTCCGGTCACAAAGGCTCTGGGGCCGTCGTCGTAACTGAAGTGGGTGCTGCCTCCGGTGCCGATCACCTTGCCCTTCAGCTGCGGTGCTGCTTCCGGGGTTGTCCAGGCGATGAGCAGCGGCGCCCAGCGCTCGCCGTAGGCCTCGGGCTGGTAGGGCGGCCGTTGCGGAGAGGGCTGTTCCCGGGTGGTTCCGTCGTAGATGAACTGGATTCCGGTGGCGGCCGAGATGGTGGCGATGGCCTCCATGATGAGCTGCTGCGCGCCGGCCGGTGCCAGTTCGTCGTTGACCACATAGTGCAGCGGCCTGCAGGGCGAATACCCTACGGGGCTGCCGTCCCCGTTGACCGCGAGGAAGCGGTAGGAATCGCTGCCCAGCGGCGGAGGGCTGGCGGCGGCCAGCGGGGCGTCCGACTCCTCGAGTCCCGGAGGCGGCGTCTTCGTCCGGCCCTCAGCCGGGGGTGCCTGGCCGGCCTGTCCCGTGGGGTAGGTATCCTGGTGGCCGCCTGAATCGCCGGCCTTTCCGCCTGGTTGTCCGGTTCCCGGGCCGATGCGGACATCCAGCAGTTCCTTGAAGCGCGGATCGCTGACTGCCACGGCCGCACCAAAAACTGCCGCCGTGGCCAGTCCGGCGATGACCAGGAGCCTGGCTATCCCTCGTGTGCCTCGGCGGACCCTGGCCCGCGCATGGCGGGACCCCTCGCGGCGGTCCTCCACTAGGCTCCGCCCATTAAGATGCCACCGCTAGCCCACCACGGTGCCGAAGACCAGCCCCAGCAGGTAGGTGACTGCTGCAGCGCCGAGGCCAATGGCAAGCTGGCGCAGCCCGCGCGTCAGGGGCGACGTGCCGGACAGCAGACCAACGGTGGCGCCGGTGACCAGCAGGGCCAGGCCCACCAGGACGCCCGCCACCACCAGAGCCGGCACACCTGTCAGGCCGAACACAAACGGCAGGATGGGTACGATCGCGCCGGACGCGAAGAAGCAGAAGCTGGACAGGGCCGCGGCCCATGCTGTGCCCACGGCCTCATGCTGGTCATCGACGTCGGGCAGTTCGGGCTGCAGCGACAAGCTGGGGTCGCAGTCACAGGGCAGCAGGCCGGTGCGCTCGGCCACCCGGTGTTCCGCGGCTTCCTGGGTCATGCCCCGGGCCAGGTACACCAGCAGCAGTTCGTTGTGCTCAAGGTCAAGCTTGGGAGCCGCTACCAGCGTGACCTGCGTGGGCCGCGTTGCCGCCAGCAGTTCCCGCTGGGAACGGACGGAAATGAACTCACCGGCGCCCATGGACATGGCGCCGGCCAGGAGGCCGGCAATGCCGCTCAGCAGCACCACGCTGCTGGCCACGCCGGATGCAGCCATGCCCATCACCAGGGACAGGTTGCTGACCAGGCCGTCATTGGCGCCGAACACCGCTGCCCGGAAAGTTCCTGCCAGGCGGTTGCGCCCCCGTGTTGCCAGTCCGCGGACCACTTCCTCGTGGATCTGCTCATCGGCCGCCATGGCATCCGTGGCGTTGGGGTCCTTGGCATAGGGGGAGCGGCCTTCAGCGCGCTGGGCCAGCGCCAGCACGAACACCGAGCCGAAGTGCCGGGCCAGGAAACCCAGCAGCCGGCTGCGGAGGGATGCACGCCGGGGCTTGCCCGCACGGTCCCCAAGCAGGCCCAGCCAGTGTGCTTCATGGCGGCCTTCGGCCTCGGCCAGGGCCAGGAGGATGTCACGTTCTTCACCCTGGCGGCTCTGCGCCAGGTCCCGGTAAACGGCGGCCTCGGCGCGCTCGTCCGCGAGGTATTGCCGCCAACGTTTGATGTCCGTCGGCGACGGCCGGGACTGCCGGTTCGGCCCGGAAGCTTCCGGTGCAGCCGGAAGGGGCGACGCCTGGGGCGTGGTGTTTCGGTTGTTCTGGGCGTGCGGAGACACGGACACTCCTGGGCTGGATGAAGCATGGTTCGGCCCCATTGCAGTGCCAGCTTACTGCGAAAATCCGCCGGTTTTTGGCAGGTAATCCTCCCTCGGACATTTCGGTCCGCCGTAAATCACGGTCCTGCTCCTGAGGGTGCCGCCAGCCGCTTTCCAGCGCTATTGACCCGTATGCCGGGCGGTGCTGTGATGAAAGTGTGGCGCGGCCCGCGCCCTCACTGAAAGAGCACGTCAGGCGAACAAACGGAGGTTCAATCATGAGCACCACCGGACAGCACCCGGACATGCCGCACCTTGATGCCGTGGAGGCGGACCCCGCCTACGACTACGCCGAGGATGCACCGGTAGATGAGGACGACTGGGACACCGAGGACGATCTCCTGGACGAGGAGGAACCTGTGGTCCAGGTGCCTCCTGTCGTGATCGACGCAGAGGACCGGGTGGTCCCCCTCGAGGACCCCGACGAGGTCCGCGAAGCCGAGTAGGACTGACGACGGCGGCACCTCCTTCGCTGGAACGCTACAGGAGGTGCCGCCGTCGTACTTTGCCGTGGAGCGGTCCGCCGGACCTAGCGGATTGCGGTGGGAACCGGCGCTTCTTCGCTGTCCTGCCCGGCCACCCGGCGCTGCCAGTTGCGCATGACCTGGGGGTCGGTGGGCTTGGTCAGCAGGGACACCGCAATGTAGACCACCGCTGAGGCCAGGAGGCCGTAGTAGATGGGCTCGTTGGCGTAGATGCCGTCCAGCGGCGCCTTGGCGTTGACTTCAAGGATGATCATGGTGCCCAGGGTCACCACGGACCCCACTGCCATGGAGGCCGCGGCGGCCAGGCCCGTGCCGCGCTTCCATACCAGGCCGCCCAGGATTGCCACCAGGAGGCCGCCCACCAGGATGTCGTAGGCGATGGTCAGGGCTGCCACCACGTCCTTGGTGATGATGGCGATGACGATGGCCACGATGCCAAGGGCGAGGACCCACGTGCGGTTGGCTTTGACATCGTGCTCCGGGTTGTCTGTGTCTTCGGTGTTGATGGTCTTGCCGAACCAGCTGGCGACGAAAGGCAGGACATCTGCGCGGGCCACGGTTGCAGCGGCAATGAGGGCGCCGGAAGCCGTTGACATCATTGCGGCCACGGCCGCCGCCAGGACAAGTCCGCCGATGCCTACCGGCAGCAGGGTCTGGGCCACCTCTGCATAGACATCGTCCTTCGCTGCGATCTCAATGTCGGAGAGGGCCACGCTGGCGGCCATGCCGATCAACGCGCCGGCCACACCATAAAGGATGCAGTAGATGCCTGCAGTGGCGCCGCCCCACCGGGCCACCGTGGGGGTCTTCGCCGTGAAGACCCGCTGCCAGATGTCCTGGCCGATCAGCAGGCCCAGTGTGTAGACGACGAAATAGGTGATGATGGTCTGGGCGCCGATGCCGTCAATCTGGAAGAAGCTTTCATCCACACGGCTGCGGATGCCTTCAAAGCCGCCCGCAGCGTTCAGGGTGAACGGCAGCATCAGGAAGAAGATGCCTACGGTCTTGATGATGAACTGCACCTGGTCCGCCAGGGTGATGGACCACATGCCGCCTACTGTGGAATAGACCAGCACGATTGCGCCGCCGACGGCGATGGCCATAGCCCGGTCCCAGTCGAAGAGCACCACGAAGATGGTGGCATAGGCGCCGGTGGACGTGGCGCACAGCATCAGCGTGTAGGCGAGCATCACGATGCCCGAGGCTTCGGTGGCCCTGCTGCCGTAGCGCAGGGTGAGCATCTGGGAGACCGTGTAGATCTTCAGCTTCTGGATGGTCCCGGCGAAGAGCAGGCTCAGCAGCAGGACGCCGGCGCCGATGGCCACTACCAGCCACATGCCGGAGATCCCGAACTTGTAGCCGAGGCCTACACCGCCCACGGTTGAGGCGCCGCCCAGGACGACGGCGGCCATGGTGCCCGTGTAGAGGAAGGGGCCGAGGCGGCGGCCGGCAACCAGGAAGTCGCTGTTGTTCCTGGTGCGGGACTTGCCCCACCAGCCGAAGGCCAGCATCGCGAGCAGGTACGCCACCACGATGGCGATGTTGATGACACTTAGGTCCATGTTGGCTCCTTGGAGCGTGTTGGCAGCGGGGCTGCAGCCCGGGTACCGGGGGGAGCCGGACAACTGCTGCGGAGATGGGGAGAGGTTTTCGAGTTATTGCCCTATAGGCAACAATGGTTTTCCTAAGTTAGGCTGTGATGGTGGTAACAGTCAAGGGGGTTTGCCGTCGCCGCGGCGCGTACGCAACGGTCGCGTCACAGGCGGGGCCGGCCATTAGGATTGCTCCAGAGCGGAGCCGGGCGGCCGGCCATGAAAGGTTCGTAGATGAAGGCACTGCCAGTTGAGCCGAGCAATGTTCCGGTAGCCATCGGTTCCAGGATCCGTGCGGCCCGGCAGTCCCAGCGGCTCACCATAGAGCAGGTGGCAGACGCTACGGGCCTGACCAAGGGGTTTCTCAGCCGGGTTGAGCGCGACCTGACGTCGCCGTCCGTCGCCTCGCTCGTGACGCTTTGCCAGGTGCTGTCGATTTCCATCGGCGATCTGTTCGCAGCGCCGGAAACGCACTTGACCAAACGCAACGAGGGGCCAAGGATCTCCTTGGGTGGCGAGGGCATCGTGGAGCGGCTCCTCACCGCCCGTTCGGAGCGGCGCATCCAGATCATCCAAGCCTGCATTGAACCGCATGGACGCGGTGAGTCCGAGCTCTATGCCGTGGACTGCGACGTTGACGTTCTCCATGTGATCAAGGGCAGGATCCGCCTGATCCTCACCAATGAGGAATACGACCTCGGCGCCGGAGACACGGTGACCTTCCCGGGCCGTGAGCCGCACACCTGGATGAACCCCACGGACAAGCCGGTTGAGGTGCTCTGGGTCCTGGTTCCCGCCGCCAGCCGTTAACCCCCACAACTAGGTAGCGCTAAGTGTCGTTTTGAGCGTTCAAAACGACACTTAGCGTTACTCAGATGGGTGAGGCTCCGTAAACATGCGGTGCACATAGGAAAACCCGGGTGTATGATGGCAGTCACAACAGTCCCTCAACTCCTCGAAGGAGAGGCCTCCAGTGGAAGAGCTGCGCATCGAAGCCAACGGCAACCTAGGCCCCATTGATTCATCCCGCATCCCGCGCTACGCGGGCGCTGCCACCTATGCCCGGCTGCCGCGGCTGGACCAGGTGGCCAAAGCCGATGTCACCGTGGTGGGCGTGCCCTTCGATTCGGGCGTCTCCTACCGCCCGGGAGCCCGCTTCGGCGCCAACCACATCCGGGAAGCCAGCCGGCTGCTGCGCCCCTACAATCCGGCATGGGACGTCAGCCCCTTCGAGAACATCCAGGTTGCCGACGCCGGGGACATGGCGGTCAACCCGTTCAACATCAACGAAGCCATCGAAACCATCCAGCAGAATGCTTTGGACCTCACCGCCGGAGGCAGCAAGCTGGTGACCCTCGGCGGTGACCATACGATTGCCCTGCCGCTTCTCCGCGCCGCGGCCGAGCGGGCCGGGGGCCCGGTGGCGATGCTGCACTTCGACGCGCACCTGGACACCTGGGACACGTACTTCGGTGCCGAATACACCCACGGCACCCCGTTCCGCCGCGCCGTCGAGGAGGGCATCCTGGACACGGAAGCCATCAGCCATATCGGCACCCGCGGCCCGCTGTACGGCAAGAAGGATCTCGACGACGACCATCGCTTCGGGTTCGGCATTGTCACCTCCGCGGACGTCTACTACCAGGGCGTCCTGGAAACCGTGGCCAAGGTCCGGGACCGGATCGGCAACCGCCCGCTGTACATCTCAGTGGACATCGACGTCCTGGACCCGGCCCACGCTCCCGGCACCGGCACGCCCGAAGCCGGCGGCATCACCAGCCGCGAGCTGCTGGAGATCATCCGGGGCTTCCGCGGCATGAACCTGGTGGGCGCCGACGTCGTGGAGGTGGCCCCGGCCTACGACCATGCCGAGATCACCGGCGTAGCCGCCAGCCACGTCGCCTACGAACTGGTCACCCTAATGGCGGACAACGCCGTGGAAGGAAGCCGCTTCGGCTCGGCAACGGGATACGCCGCCCAGGCGCTCGGCCAGGAGGTCCGCCGGCCGGCAGGCTTCGCACCGGCGGGCAAGGAGTAGCGGTGATGGTCGAGCACGATCCGGGCAGGGCGGCTGTGCCGGCAGGGAAAGGTCCGGGTACGGGTGCGCGCAACGGCGGGGACCTCGTCGTGGAAACACTGGAAGCGCTGGGCGCGAAGACGGTGTTTGGCATCCCCGGGCAGCATGCGCTGGGACTGTTTGATGCAATGGGCCGGGGCAACCTGCAGTTCGTTTCCTCGCGGGTGGAGAACAACAGCGCCTTCGCTGCGGACGGGTATTCGCGGGCCACCGGTGAAGTGGGTGTCCTGTTCCTTTCCACCGGTCCAGGTGCGCTGACGTCCCTGGCCGGGCTGCAGGAAGCCTATGCCACCGGCGTGCCGATGGTGGTGGTAGCGAGCCAGATTCCGCTGGAAGGCCTGGGCGCCCGGCGCAAGGGCATGCTGCACCAGCTCGATGACCAGAAGGCCTCGGCCGCGAACGTGACGAAGAGCCAGCGGCTGATCCAGCACGCGTCCGGCATCCCGTCCGCCATCCAGGATGCGTGGACCGAGGCAATCTCCTCGCCCCAGGGGCCGGTGTGGCTCGAGATTCCGCAGAACGTCCTGCTCGATCCGATCATGGTGCCGCCGGTGGAGGACGCCCTCGCTGAAGCGGCGGACAACCCGCCGCGGGTGGAGCTGGTCCGCGAAGCGGTGAAATGGCTGCAGGCCGCCGAGCGCCCGGCCATCATTGCCGGCGGCGGTACCCGCCGGGGCCGGGCTGAGAAGTCGCTGCTGTCCATTGCGGAGAAACTGCGTGCCCCCGTGATCTGCACTCCGGGCGGCAACGGCGCGTTCCCCTGGAACCACGAGCTCTCGCTGCAGTCGTGGATCGAGGACCGCTACATGACCGACGTGCTCGAGGATGCCGACGTGCTGGTGGTGATCGGCTCGTCGCTGGGCGAGGTCACGTCCAACTACTTCACATTCGAGCCGCGCGGCAGGATCATCCAGATCGACGCCGAACCCCGGGTCCTGGAGTCCAACCGGCCCGGGCTGGGCATCCGCGCGGACGCGGGACAGGCACTGGCTGCCCTGGACGAGGCGCTGGAGGTGGAGCCTGCGCATGCCAGGCCCAACTGGCACGGCACCTCTCCGGAGGACCTGGTCAAGGAATCCCTGGCGAAAGTCCGGGCGCGCCTGGAATCCCAGGACCTTGCCAAGGAGCTGAAGTTCATGGCCGACATCCGGGAAGCGGTCCCGGCGGACATGCAGACCTTCTGGGACATGACCATCGCCGCCTACTGGGGCTGGAGCTGCTGGGACGCCCGGGAGGGCCAGTTCCACTCCGCCCAAGGCGCCGGCGGCCTGGGCTACGGCTTCCCGGCGGCGATCGGCGCCGCCGTGGGGCTGGAAACAGTCGGCAAGCCGGGCCGGGTGCTCGCCGTCTCCGGCGACGGCTCGTCCATGTACTCCATCGCGGAACTGGCCACGGCGAAGCAGCACAACGTGCCGGTCACCTGGCTGATCGTGGACGACGGCGGCTACGGCATCCTGCGCGAATACATGGTGGGCGCCTTCGGCAAGGCAACCGCCACCGAGCTGGCCCGGCCGGACTTCGTCAAACTCGCCGAAGCCTTCGGCGTGCCGGCCACAAAAGTGGCGCCGGAGGACGTGGGGGAGGCGCTCAAGGCGGGCTTCGCCGGTGACGGGCCCAACGTCGTCGTGGTGGAAACGCTCCTGAAGATGTTCGCCCCCACCCATCTCCCCGCATAGGGCCCACTCAACCGAATACGCAGAAAAAGGGTCCCGGCCTCCGCAAGGAGCCGGGGCCCTTCGTCATCCCCGAAGCCCTTTAGTTTCCTGAAGCAATCAAATGGGTATATAGTTGCTTCAGGCAAACAAGTAAGGAGTGTCTGTAGCAATGGCAGTTGCACCGGATACGGCGGCCGATCTCGTCTACCAGATCTTCGATCTCCAGCGCGCGGTGCGTTGCATCGCCACTGCCGCAGTCCGCGGGCAGGAGACCGGAGTCGCACTCCAGGGCGTCCTCCGGTTCGTGGGAGAGGGGGAGTCGCGCGCCACGAGCCTGGCCGAGCGGCTGGGGGTCAGCGCGCCGGTCCTCAGCCGCCACATCGCGGACCTGGAGGAGCACGGCCTGGTGGTCCGCAGGCAGGACCCCGACGACGGACGGGCACAGTTGGTTGCCCTCACGCCCCTGGGAGTAGACAGGCTCCGGAGCATCGAGGAGCAGCGGACGGCAGCCCTGCAGGACTACCTGCGGGACTGGAGCGAGGAGGATGCCGGCAACACGGCGAAAACCCTGCACAAGCTCACCGAATCACTCAGGAAATCAGCCCGGGCAACGGCGGCCGGCACCATCACCACCCCCTAGGAGCAAACCCATGGCAACCACAGCCGCCCCGGCCACCATGCCGAGTGCACCCGCTGCACCGCCCGAAATGTCCCACCGCCAGATCATGGAAGCGCTCACCGGCCTCCTGGCCGCCTTCTTCACGGCGATCCTCAGCAGCACGATCGTGGCCAACGCCCTGCCGACGATCATGTCCGACCTGCACGGCACCCAGACCGACTTTGCCTGGGTGATCACCGCCGCGCTGCTGGCCAACGCCGCCACTACGCCCATCTGGGGCAAACTTGCTGACCTCTATGACAAGAAGGTCCTGGTCCAGCTGAGCATCATCATCTTCGTTGCAGGGTCCGTCATGGCAGGACTCTCCGACACCATCCCGCTGCTGCTGGGTGCGCGGGTCGTCCAGGGCGTTGCCATGGGCGGCCTCACGGCATTGGCCCAGGCCATCATCGGCACCATGATCCCGCCGCGGAACCGCGGGAAATACTCCGGCTACATGGGCGCGGTCATGGCGGTCGGCACCGCCGGCGGACCGCTGCTGGGCGGCTTCATCGTGGACAGCCCGCTGGGCTGGCGCTGGACCTTCTTCGTGTGCGTGCCGCTCGCCGTCGTCGCCCTGATCCTCCTGCAGGCCACCCTGAAGATCAGCCACGTCCGCCGGCCCGCCACGATCGACTGGCTCGGTTCCATCCTGCTCACCTCCGGCGTAAGCCTGCTGCTGATCTGGGTCTCCTTCGCCGGCAACCCCGCCTACTACGACTGGATCTCCTGGCAGTCCGCCCTCATGGTGGGCGGCGGAATGCTCCTGCTGGCACTGCTGGTCCTGGTGGAATCCAAGGTGGAACAGCCCATCATCCCGCTCAAAATCATCTCCGAACGCACCACGGCCCTTGCCATCCTCGCCTCAGTGGCGGTAGGCGTCGCGATGTTCGGTTCCTCAACCTTCCTGGGGCAGTACTTCCAGGTGGCCCGCGGCGCCACCCCCACCGAGGCCGGACTGCTTACCCTGCCCATGATCGCCGGCAACCTGGCGGGCTCGGTGGCATCCGGACTCCTGATCAGCCGCACGGGAAAGTGGAAGGGCTACCTGATCGCGGGATCCATCCTGCTGATCGGCGGGCTGGGACTAGCAGGGACCATGGACCACAGCACGGAGCTCTGGCACGCCGGAATCTTCACAACGGTGCTGGGGCTTGGCCTGGGCATGCTGATGCAGAACCTTGTGCTGGCGGTGCAGAACACGGTCCGGGCTGCGGACATTGGGACGGCCAGCGCCTCCGTGGCGTTCTTCCGGTCCGTGGGCGGGGCCATTGGCGTCTCTGTCCTGGGCGCCGTCCTGGCCAACAGGGTCAGCGAACTGGCCACCCAGGGACTGGCAGCGGCCGGTATCCCCGTCCAGGGCGGCGCTGCGGGCTCCAGCATGGACTTGGCGCACATGCCGGAACCCGTCCGCGACATCATGCGGGCCGCCTACGGTGACGCCACCGCGGAAGTGTTCCTGATCTCCGCCGCCGTGGCCGTCGCCGCCCTGGTGTCCGTGCTGTTCATCAAGGAAAAGCCGCTGCGGCGGACGGTTGACATCCAGCCGGCGCCGGAACAGGCGCGGAAGCAGGAAAGCTCGACGGCGGAGCCCGCCCCGGCGGGCAGGTGACACCAGGGGCGTACTCCCCGCGCTCCGCGATGCCGATACGATTCTGGTCATGGAAAAGGGCAAGATCGTGGATGCACAGTTGATCACGCAGGAGGCGCCCGCGCAGCAGGACACCCCGGCGCAGCCGGAATCCACGGGCGGCCGCCGGATCGAGGTGCTGGTGCCCATGCGCTGGGGTGACATGGACGCATACGGGCACATCAACAACGTCCAGATCGTCCGGATGCTGGAGGAAGCCCGGATCGCAGCCTTCGGCCCGCCGCGGGGCGCGGGGCTGCCCGGCATTGAACCCCGCGTCTCACTCTTCAACGATGTCCCGGACGGGACCATGGCCCTGGTGGTGGACCACAAGATCCGGTACGTCAGGACCCTTGAATACCGCAACGTTCCGGCCGTGGTCCTGGTGTGGATCGGGGCCGTCAAGGGGGCAAGCTTTGATATCAACTACCTGGTCCAGGACCCGGTCACCCGGGAGGACTGCGTGAAGGCAAGCAGCCACCTTGCGTTCGTGGACGAAGCCACGGGCCGGGTGCAGCGGCTTACTCCGGAACAGAAGGAACGGCTGGCACCGTTCACTGCCTGAGCCGTCTTGCGGCGGCAGGGCACTGCCACCCATTGCGCAGCGGGCGCCTGCACCGGAAACTGAAACCCCAACCAAGGAGCAGAGAACATGGCCAAGAAAAAGACCTGGAAGGAAATGACTCCGTCGGCCAAGGCAGGCACCATTGTGGTGGGCATCGTGCAGATGTCCCTGCTGGTGGCAGCCCAGCGCGATATCTCCAAGCGCCCGGCCGCAATGATCAACGGTCCCAAGGCAGCCTGGCGGGCGGCGTCCTTCATCAACTTCATCGGTCCCATGGGCTACTTCATTTTCGGCCGGAAGAAGCCCGTCACCGCCATGTAGTGAGCCGGGCCAAGACCGGCCGTTCACCGTCTGTTGAGCGCCCGTCCAGCTTGACCCTGTAAATTTGAATCCATGACCCCCGCCTCCACTGCTGCCATGACCCGCGCCCTCGGCATATCAGAGGAGATTGAGGACGCAGCATGGTTCGTACTGGGCCCGGGGCTGCTGGGGAAACCGTCGGCCCTGGATGGCCGAACCCTGACGTGGACCGGGGACGCGGCCGCAGAGCTTCTGGAGCGGCTGGAACGCGGGACGCCTGACCCCAAGGCCCCCATGATGACCAACCTGCGGCAGAACCTGGACGGCGCCTCCAGAGAAGCGAAGCAGCTGGCCGTCGAACTGTTGTTCCTGCAGTCCCTTCCGCTGGCCCATGAGGTGAAGTCACTGAAGGTCAAGCGTGCCCGCGTGGCCGAGGCTGCTTCATGGCTGGAGCCTCCGCTGGAACTGCCCGACGAGCTCTACGAGGGCATGACGGACCACGGTGTCATCAGGGACCGAACCGCCGAGTTCAACTGGACCATCTGGGACCACCTGAAATGGCTGTGCCGGTTTGTGCAGCACGTGGACCAGCAGCCCACGGCGGCCATCGCGGCGGCGCTGCAGGACCCGCTCGAGTTCCACCGGCTGGCGGCCGCAACCCCGGACGACCAGCCCGCAATCCGCCGCAGCATCGAGTTCCTCACCTGCCCCAGCTACTTCGAGCCCGTGGTGGCGGACGTGGAGCGGCAGGAGATCCGGGACGCCTTCGCGTCGCTGGTGGGCGGCGCGAAGGGGGATGCCGAAGAGGACATCACCGCTGACATCCACCGTATCCGCCTGCACCTGGATGAGCAGGCCGGCCAGCGCATCGACTGGTACTCCCGCCAGCTCGTCAGCCAGTGGCGCAAGGTGGGCGACCCCGGCCGGCGGGCCTGGCTGCTGCGCACGCACAGCGACAACACAGAGCTCCTTACCGCCTGGCAGGGCGAGGAAAAGGCGACCCTCGACGTCGAACACCTTCGACTGCTGGACCCCGGCGTTACCGCCGGGCTGGTCCAGCACGCCGTGGACGAGGACTACAAGCACCTCGGTTACGTGGAGCGCGAGGACACCAAGACGGCGGTCTTTGCCTTCCTGACGGTCATGAAGCCGGGGGACCTGGTGCTGTACCAGCACGCCGGCACCGTGAGCCTGGGGGTTGTGCTGGGGGAGCCCGAACACAACGACGACAACCGGCGCCTGCGCCGCAAGGTCCGCTGGTTCGACGAGGGACACACCACCACCAGCCTTCCCCGGCACGTCCAGCGGCAGCTGGCCACCCCCGGCATCGTCGTGGATGTGACCAAGGTGGTGCAGGCGCTGCAGGCACTTCTGCCGGCAGAGGCGGAAACAGAGCCCGACGACGGCGCTGAAGCGGCCGCCGTCGTACCTCCCGTCCAGGAGGGCTTCCGCCCGCTGACCCGCGAGTTCGCGGACTCGCTGCACATGGAGCTTGAGCCGCTCCAGGAGATCGCCGAGCTGCTGGAGGAGAACCGGCAGCTGGTCCTGTACGGCCCGCCCGGGACCGGCAAGACCTACCTGGCGAAGCACCTCGCCGCCGAACTGGCGGACGACACCACGGACGAGCGGGTCAAACTGGTCCAGTTCCATCCCTCCTACGCCTACGAGGACTTCTTCGAGGGGTACCGCCCGGACAAGACCGACGAAGGCCAGGTCTCCTTCAAGCTGGTGGCTGGGCCGCTGCGCCGGCTCGCGGAGGAGGCGGCGAAGCCCGGCAACGAAAACAAGCCGTACTTCCTCATCATCGACGAGATGAACCGCGCCAACCTGGCCAAGGTGTTCGGCGAACTGTACTTCCTTCTGGAATACCGGGACGACCGGATTTACCTGCAGTACAGCCCCAACGAGCCGTTCACCCTGCCGGACAACCTGTACATCATCGGCACCATGAACACCGCGGACCGTTCCATTGCCATGATGGACGCGGCCATCCGGCGGCGATTCTCCTTCATCGAGCTGCACCCGCAGACCGAGCCCGTGAAGGGCTCCTTGCTGCGGTTCCTCCAGGCGCGGCAACTCGACCTCACGCCGGCGCTGCTGCTGGATGCCCTGAACAGTGCGATCGACGAGTGGGACCGGGACCTGATGATCGGGCCGTCCTACTTCATGAAGCCGGCTGCCCAGACCCCTGCCGGGCTGCGCCGGATCTGGAAGTACGAGCTCATGCCGCTGCTGGAGGAGCACTACCACGGCCAGCTGACCCGGGCGCAGCTCGAGGAGCGCTTCGGGCTGGACCAGCTGCTGGGACGCCTTGCGGGCCGCTGACCCCGGCACGTCTGTCCGGCACCTGGTGCTGGACGAACTGTCCCGCGGCATCGTGGAGCGGCTGGACCCGGCCAGCGCGTCCTTCCTGAATTCCAGCGGCCTGGCCAAGGCATCACCCATGGGCCTTGGGCTGTACCGGATCGAGCCGGTGGGCAAAGTGGGTTCGGTGCGCACGGCCACCGTGCAGCTCGACGTGCGTCCCAAGGACCGGCTGGGGCTCAGCCGGCTCCTGTTCCTGCTCAGCTACGCCGGCGAGCAGGGCTTCCGCCCCGATTCGGTCTCAGCCCTGGAGGACCGGGAGCTGTGGAGCGCGCTGGCGGAGTCCTTGGCGCAACTGGCCGAACGTGCCCTGGGCCGCGGCGTGCTGCAGGGCTATCTCACCGTGGATGAATCGCTCCGGACGGTCAAGGGCCGGATCCGGATTTCGGACCAGATTTCCCGGCGGCCCGGCATGCTGGTGCCCCTGGAGGTGTCCTATGACGAGTTCACCGAGGACATTGCCGAGAACCGGATCCTGCGCGCCGCTCTGGAGCGGATGGGCCAGGTGCCGCGCGTCCGCCCCGAGGTGTTGAGCAGGCTGCGCCAGCTCAAGGGAAAGCTCGACGCCGTTACGCGCCTCCCGGCAGGAGCACCGCTGCCCCGGTGGAAAGCCACCAGGATGAACGTCCGCTACCACGCGGTGCTGCGCCTGGCGGAGCTGATCCTGCGCAACGCCTCCGCGGAAGCCGGCGAAGGCACGCAGCAGACAGCCTCCTTCGTGGTGGACATGTCCCGGGTGTTTGAGGATTTCGTGGGCACGGCGCTGCGGGAGGCGATGTCCGCCTACCCGGGCGAACTCCGGCTCCGGTTCAATGCGCTCCTGAGCGAGGCGGTGCATGACGCTGACCGGCTTTCGGTGCGCCCGGACGCCGTACACCTGCTCGGCGGCCGGCCGGTGGTGGTGTACAACGCCAAGTACACCGCGGCTTCGGATACTGGCGCTTCCCTGACCGCGGACCACTACCAGATGCTGGCGCACTGCACCGCGCTGGCGGTGCCCACCGCTTGGCTGGTCTACGCCGGGACGGGGGAAATGAAGCTCCGCCGGATCCTCAACACGGACATCGATATCATTGAATTCCCGCTGGACCTGTCCAGGCCGCCGTTGGAAATCCTCGCGTCCGTCCGGGAACTCGCCCGCCAGTCCTGGGGTGAGGTGGTCCGGCAGTCCACTCCGTGAGGGCTAGACCGGAACCCGGAACGTGAAGGTGGTCCCTTCGCCGAGGGTGCTGTCCACCCCGATGGTTCCGCCGTGGGCCTCGATGATCGCCTTGCTGATCGGGAGGCCCAGGCCGACACCGGGGATGGCGGTCCGGCGGACCGTGCTGGAGCGGAAGAACTTGGCGAAAACCTCGGAGGCGTCCTCGGGGCTCATACCCATGCCGGTGTCGGTGATCCGGCAGGCCAGGTGCCCGTCCTCCTGCTCCAGGGAGACCAACACGCTGCCGCCGTCAGGGGAGTACTTGATGGCGTTGGACACCAGGTTGTCCAGGACCTGGGAGATCCGGGCACCGTCCACGTGGGCCTCAAGCCGTTCAGGGGTCTGCGCCTGGAGCGCCACCCCCGCGTCTGTTGCCCGGGGCGTGGCCGAGGAAACGCTGGACCGCACCAGTTCGGCGACGTCCACGGCCTCCGGCGTGACGATCAGCTGCCCGTTGCGGCTGGACAGCAGGTCCGAGACCAGGGTCAGGAGCCGCTCGGAGTTCCGGCGAAGAATCTCCAGCATCTGCCGCTGCGCCTCCGTCGGTTTGTCAGCCAGCAGGAGTTCCACGTAGCCCAGGATGGAGGTCAGCGGGGTCCGGAACTCGTGGGAGACGCTGGCAACAAAGTCGTCCTTCGCCGTCAGGGCGTTCACCAGGTCCGTCACGTCGCTGAACGCGACCACCGAGCCGGCGAAAGCGCCGTCGTGGTCCTTCATGGCGCGCGCGGTGGTCACGACGGCGCGCTGGTCGCTGCCGGCTCCCAGCCAGACCAGGTAATCAGTGAAGGTTTCACCCAGGACGGCGCGGCGAACCGGCCGTTCCTCCACGGGAACCAGCGTTTTCCGGTCCGGCCCGAATACCAGCAGCTGGGACTCGTTCGGGTCGGCGATCTCCTTGGGCCGGGCCAGTTCGTGGTTTGCCCGCTGCTTCCTGTTCATCAGGACATCGTGACCGTCCGCGTCCACGGCAAGGACGCCCAGATGGACAGTGTCCAAAACGGTATTGAGCAGTGCCTCCTGGCGCTGGCTGGTCCGAAGGTTCGCCTGCAGCTGGGCGTCCTTTTCCTCAAGTTCCCGCTGCTGCCGCATCATGCTGAGGGTCAGTACGCTCACGGATGTACCGATTCCGAGCACTATCACCGGAACCAGCAAAGAACGCGCCAGGTCCTGGGGCGAAAAGTTCCCCTTCAACAGCAGCGGAACCCAGATGATGGCCAGCGGCCCCAGGAAGGACAACCACAACGCCGCCCTGGGATAATATCCTGACGCGCACAGCCAAATCACCGGGAAAACGGCCAGCAGGGTGATGCCCGCCAGGCTCTCCTGCCCGCCCTGCCGGCCCACCCCGATGGAGACAAAGTCCAGCAGCGGAATGACCAGGAAGCTCGTGTAGGGCAGCCGCTCCCACGGAACCAGGTAGCAAAGGCCCATGATGGCCAGCTGGGAGATTACGAAGGCGGCAAAGAGTGGATTGTCCATGGTGCCCGGGAAGAAGGCCCACACCAGGAACACCGTCAACAACGTGGTGATGAACAGCGGCATCTGGCTCAGCCCCACCCGCTGGGTCAGGCTGTACTCGTGAAAGGGCCGCCGGAAAAACCTCAACTTACCCGAAGCCCACGCCACTGGAGCGGTCATGGCGTGCACAGGTAGGGGAGCGGGGTCAGTGGAGCCATACCAGCAGGATATCGGCAGCCAGCTATACTTCTGACGTTGGCTGCTGAGGGGGCGCTATGAGTGATGCACGAGTGGGACTGGTCATCGAGGATGACCACGACATCCGGGAACTGGTACGCACGGTGCTGTCACAGGCCGGTTTCGAGGTGAGTGTTGCCAGCAGCGGGGCAGAAGGCGTCCTGATCGCCAAGAACCTCAGCCCGGACGTCATCACCCTGGACCTTGGATTGCCTGACATCGACGGCTTCGAGGTTTCCCGGCAGATCCGTGAATTTTCCGATGCCTACATCGTGATGCTCACGGCCCGGACCGAGGAACTGGACACCCTGATCGGGCTGGAGTCCGGGGCCGACGATTACCTCACCAAACCGTTCCGGCCCAGGGAGCTGCGTGCGCGCATCGCAGCGATGATGCGCCGTCCCCGTTCCGTCCCGGACCCTGCCCAGGCCCTGTCCGCGGATAACCAAGCTGACGGGGGAGCCCACCCCGAGCGGGGCAACTTCAGCCACAACGGGCTGGAGCTCAGCTACTCGTCCCGGACCGTGGTTGTGGACGGTAAGGAAATGAACCTGACCCGTACGGAATTCGAACTCCTGCACGCACTCCTGGAAGCAGGGCGGACCGTGCGGACCAAATCGGACCTGGTGCGGCGGCTGCGGGACGAGGATTACGACGTCGGCAGCTACATCAGCGAGGCTGACGAACGGTCCGTCGAGGTGCACATGGGGAACCTGCGGAAGAAGCTGGGCGACTCGCCCCAGAAACCGCGCTGGCTGCAAACCGTCAGGGGAGTCGGCTACCGGCTGGCGCCGGAGGCCCACTGAGCCTCAAGGCGGTGCATCGTCTGCCGGCTGCAATGGTTGATCCGCCTCAAGAAGGCGACAGCCAGCCGCGGCAGGAAGACAGCCACGTCCGCCTCCTGTGCCTCGGTACGGATTTCGCCCTCCAGTTCCATGGCCAGGCTGGCCAGCCGTTCGGCACCCACCATCTGGCTGGCGGTCTTCAGGCTCAGGACCGCGTCCACTGAACCTTCCAGGTCTCCCGTGGTCAGGGCAAGGCGGAGCCGCCCAATGCGATGCGGCAGGAACTCGATAAAGTTCCCCACAAAGACCCTGCAGTAGCCCTCATCCTCTTCCAGTTCTTCCCGGAGCCGGTCGAGAACGGACTGGTCCACCAAGGGCCGGGGGGCATCATCGGCGGCGCTCATGGCGGTCCTTTCGGTGGGTGGCGGTCCATTCCTGGAGGAGGCGTTTAAGTGGGGCATGAATGTCACTTCAGGTTAGGTCTGTTGCTTTTGCCGGGCAGGTTTCCCGAAGAGAATTGTGCGTTTCTTGATGGGACTGCGGTGGTTCCGAATCGACCTGGAACAGGACCTGATGTCCTGCCTGCCTGCCAGCCGGACCGCCTTCAGGGCTGCCCTAACGGCGCGTCGGAGCTGAGGGTCGAGGCAGCCGGCAACAGCCCGGGTGAAGGGTCAGCGGCGGGTTTCGAGGAACTGCACGAGCTCCGCCTCGAGGGCAGAACTGTCCTTGAGCTCGCACTCCCACACCGTCAGGACGTCCCAGCCGGCCTCCTCCAGCAGGCGGCGCTGGCTGGCATCCCGGTCCCGGGTCCGGGTGCGCTTGGCGGCCCAGAATTCCGCGTTGGCCTTCGGCGCATGCTGACCCGCCCGGCACTCATGGAAGTGCCAGAAACAGCCGTTGATGAAGATGACTTTGCGACGGCCGGCGAAGACCAGGTCCGGGTTGCCGGGCAGGCGGGTGCTCCCGGACCTGCCGTGCAGCCGGTACCGGTAGCCCTTGGCGTGGAGGAGCCTGCGCACCAGCAGCTCAGGCTTGGTGTTCTTGCCCCGGATCCGGGACATATTCCAGCTGCGCTGCTCGGGGGTGAGCTTGTCCGCCATGCTTTTAGTCCGGGAGCTCCTAGATTTCCCGTTCAGGCTGTTCGCCAAAGTGGAAGTGGCGGCCGCTGACGGACGTGGGTTCAATTTCCACGTAGAAGTCCTTCAAGGTGGGAACCCAGCTTTTCAGGCCCAGTTCCTCCACCGCCGCCAGTTCCCCGGAGTTGCTCAGAACGCGTGCCTGTCCGCGCAGCACCACGGACCATGCCTCCTCGGAGAGGACGCCGTCCGTTTCGAAGAGGACAGAGGAGTTGATGGTGAGTTGGGCAAGTTTGTTGCCCGGGGCCGTCCTCAGATAGAGCTTTCGGGCGGACGTGACGTAGTTGACCGGGAAGATGTCCGGTTCGCCGGCAACGGATACAACGAGCCGCCCGTGCTTGGTGCCCTCCAACAGCCGCCAGGACTGCTCATCGTTGAGTTCCAGTACGGGTTGTCCATCTGCATGTTCAAACATCATGAAGCTATTCTTCTACGTTATGTAGAAATATTCCAGAGCTTTGACGAGTTTGCTCCTTGCGACGGGGTGGCCGTTCCATGCCGGGAACAGGTTGCCCGCCAGGCAAGGGGCGAGACCTGCACTTTCAGGCGGCGTCCGCAATCGGGGCAGTAGCGCGGCGGTTCCAGCTGCAGCCGTGCGGCGCACGCCGGGTGGAGGGCGATGCCCCGGCGGGCGTCCGACGGCGGAGCGTTGCCGCCGTCGGACGCTTCCTTGCTGCGGGGCTCCCCGCAGAGGGCGCAGAAGATCGCGGCTGGATTGTGCGGGGTGCTCATAGGGTTTTCTGGAGTTCCCTGATGGGCATGTTGAGGTCCACCAGGAGGTTGAGGTCGGCGGCGGCCGGCCGGCCCAGGGTTGTGAGGTAGTTGCCAACGATCACCGCGTTGATACCGCCCAGAAGTCCTTCGCGGGTGCCGAGGTCGCCGAGGGTCAGCTCGCGGCCGCCGGCGTACCGCAGGACCGTGCGGGGCATGGCCAGGCGGAATGCGGCGATGGCGCGGAGGGCATCCTTGCCGTCCATGATGCCCTGGTTTTCCAGCGGGGTTCCGGGCCGCGGATTAAGGAAGTTCAGGGGGACCTCGTGCGGGTCCAGCGCGGCGAGCTGGGCGGCGAGCTCGGCCCGCTGTTCAAGTGTTTCGCCCATGCCGATGAGGGCGCCGCAGCACAGCTCCATCCCGGCGTCTTTGACCATGTTGCAGGTCTCCAGCCGCTCCTCGTAGCTGTGGGTGGTGACCACCTCGGGAAAGTAGCTGCGCGCGGTTTCGAGGTTGTGGTTGTAGCGGTGGACACCCCAGCCGGCGAGCTGGTCCACCTGCCGCTGGGTGAGCATGCCCAGGGAGCAGGCGATGTTGATGTCCACCTCCTCGTTGATGCGGTCGATCGCGAACTTGATCTGGTTCATCAGCTTGATGTCCGGCCCACGGACCGCGGCCACGATGCAGAACTCGGTGGCCCCGGTGGCCGCAGTTTCCTTGGCGGCCTTGACCAGCTCCGGAATGTCCAGCCAGACGCCGCGGACCGGGCTGTCGAAGAGCCCGGACTGGCTGCAGAAGTGGCAGTCTTCCGGGCAGCCTCCGGTCTTGATCGAGATGATGCCTTCCACCTCCACAGCCTCTCCGCAGTGCCTGAGGCGGACCTGATGGGCAAGCTCCAGCGCGGCCGGGACTGCGTGATCGGGAAGCCGGAGAATCTCCACGAGCTGCGCCTCCGAGAGGCCGGTTCCGCCCTCCAGGACCTGCTGCCGGGCGGTCTCGAGGATGGGGTATTCCGTCGTGTGTGAATTGCTTGTCATCGGCGTCCTAGCTTTCGGTGGTGATCCCTCTTTCCGAGACTAATTCCGGGATGTGCGGCCGGTTTTGTGGAATTGCGACAATGGGCAGTTGCTCCCTTTGTTTACAGCAGCAGTCAAGGCTTAACGCCCAAGAAACAAGCCCGTGACCAAGCTGTCGTTTGTGCCGGATAGCGTCGCATCAGATCCCCCAAGATACGAAAGCGACGCAATTCCATGAGCAGTGACAAAGAGACAACGCAACTGCTGGAACCGCCGGCACAGCCCGGCGCCGCCGCCGTCGGAAGCGCTCCCGCAACTAGCGCCGCGGGCAACGCCGCGGCGCTGAACGCCACCAAGGAAAGCCTTGAGGACTACACGCTCCGGTTCGCGCCGCGCTCCTACCGGAAGTGGAGTGCCGGTGTGGTGGCCACCAGTGCTTTGGGTGGTATTGCCTACCTGGCGGACTTCTCCATCGGCGCGAACATCGGCATCGCGTACGGCACCGTCAACGCCATTTTCGGCATCCTGGCGGCTGCCGTGATCATCTTCGCCACGGGTTTCCCGCTGGCATATTACGCGGCACGCTACAACATTGACCTGGACCTCATTACCCGCGGCTCGGGATTCGGCTATTACGGGTCTGTGGTCACCAACGTCATCTTCGCGACGTTCACCTTCATTTTCTTCGCCCTCGAAGGCTCCATCATGGCCCAGGGCCTGGAAGTGGGCCTGGGGATTCCGCAGTGGCTCGGGTACGCCGCATCCACCGTGATCATCATTCCGCTGGTGATCTACGGGATGAACACCCTGGCCAAGCTGCAGGTGTGGACCACCCCGCTGTGGCTGCTCCTGATGGTGGTGCCGGTGGGGTACCTGCTGGTCTCGCACCCGGAGAGCATCAACACCTTCTTCGCCTATACAGGCGAATCGGGTGACGGCGGCCCGAACCTCGCGTCCGTCATGCTGGCTGCCGGCGTCTGCCTGTCCTTGATGGCACAGATTGCCGAGCAGATCGACTACCTGCGCTTCATGCCGCCGCGCACTGAGGCCAACAAGGGTGCGTGGTGGCGCGCCGTGATCCTGGCGGGGCCGGGCTGGGTGATTTTCGGGGCGGTCAAGCAGATTGTCGGGCTGTTCATTGCCATCTACCTCATCGCCACGCTGGATCCCGCAGCCTCGGCGACCGCCAACGAGCCGGTGCACCAGTTCCTGGGCGTCTACCGGGAGATGATGCCGGCCTGGCTGGCCATGACGCTCGCCGTGGTGCTGGTGGTCATCTCGCAGATCAAGATCAATGTCACCAACGCCTACTCCGGCTCGCTGGCATGGACCAACAGCTTCACCCGCATTACCAAGACCTACCCCGGCCGGATGGTCTTCGTGGTGGTCAACCTGGCCATTGCCCTGGTCCTGATGGAAGCCAACATGTTCGACTTCCTCAACACCATCCTCGGGTTCTACGCCAACTGCGCCATGGCCTGGGTGGTGACGGTCGCGTCCGACATTGCCATCAACAAGTACCTGTTGAAGATTTCCCCCAAGGTTCCCGAGTTCCGCCGCGGCATGCTGTATGCCGTGAACCCGGTAGGGTTCGTCTCGATGCTGGCTTCCGCAGGGATCTCGATTGCGGTGTTCTTCGGAGCATTCGGTTCCGCGATCCAGCCGTTCTCGCCCATCTTTGCGGTGGGCCTGGCGCTGGTCCTTCCACCAGTGCTCGCCTTGGCCACCCGCGGTCAGTACTACCTCCGCCGCGCCGACGACGGTATTGACCTGCCGATGTTCGACGCCGACGGGAACCCGAGCGACGCCAGGCTCCTGTGCCACGTGACCGGAATTGAGTTCGAGCGTCCGGACATGGTCCGTTCGGCGAAGGATGCCGACGACGGCGGCCCGCTGTATGTTTCTTCACTCGCTTTGTCCACGGACAAGACAGGGGAGTTGGTGCTGCCGCCGCAGAAGTAGCCATTCGCTGTAATAGGGAAAGCCGGTGCTTATGTGCCGGCTTTCTTTATGACTTTTCCCCGGCCGTTGGTGGTGGTAAAAGTTGGCGAGGTAGCTGTGGATAAGTTTGATCGCTGAATTGTGACCTGGGCTACCCTTAAGTCATTGTCCGGAGCAAGCCGTCTTGAAACTACTGGGGGATTAGCGGCCCATGACATCACAGAACGTCCCTACGCCTTGGCAAGCCCGGTCCAGTGCTGCCGCCTTTATCATTGCAGCGGGGCTGATACTCGCCGGCTGCGCGGGTGGCGCGCCTGCAGACCCCGGCACGGCGACGGCGACGGCTACAACTCCAGCCAGCAGCAGCCCTTCCCCGACGCCAACGCCGAGCGCCGTCTACAAGCCGGCTGATGCATCCGGGCCGGCCCAAAACGTCCCCGTCCCCGTGCTGCCCGAGGTGGCAAAGACGGAGACGAAGGAGGGCCTGGAGGCTTTCGCCAGGTATTGGTACTCCACCCTTAGCTACGCCTATGAAACCGGGGACATGGGCCCCTTGGAAGCGATATCCGGTCCGGCGTGCGCGAGCTGCGCGAAGGTAAGGACAGAAGTTACTGATTGGCACGCAGAGGGTCGCTGGTTGGCAGGCGGGAAAATGGTCGTAGAAGGCGTGCATAGCGACTTCATTGAAACCGGCCCAAGGGAATACCAAGCAATCGTTCAGGTTTACCAAGACACCGTCGATTATCACTTGCCAGACGGCACTATCAAGGGGTCGGTTCCTCGTAAGCCTGCCATGGGCGACATAGTCGTCGCAGAATTTGCCGGTGGTGGGTGGAAGGCCAAGACGGTAGAGCACCTGGTGCAGTGATGAGGCGGCGAGACTTCCGCGATCGCTGCCTCGAGATAGCGGTAGTGGCCTTATTGTTTCTTTGGCTTCCAATTGCCGGAGCATGGGCGGACACGGCGAGTTCACCGTCGATCGGGACTGGCTGGGAGGGCAACGGTGCGGCAGCCTCGGGGTGGTACCAAGATCCGGCCAGCAAGGGTTGGACGACTGTACCGATTGGCATTCCCACAGACCCTTTCAAATACCGCTTCAAGCATGTCTGCCGAACCGATCCAACCCTGGACGGGTCCAACTGCAGCGGCCCGGATGTCCAATGTACCGACGGGGAAAATGGGCGGACTGTGAATTGGTACCGGTCGTTGAAGGCCCTCGATGTCTATTCGTTCTTCGCCGGCCCAACATGCATTTATGACCAGAAGCCCGTTGACGCCTTGGAACAGATCGCCGCCGACATCCAGCGGCAGTTCCAGAGCCTTCCGGTCAACGCCGGGACCGTGGTGGCCCAACCGAGTCCCCACACCTTGAGGGGTGCCGAAACCAACTTCTACGCGGAGGCAGCTGAACAGCAGTTCGACGTCACCATGTTCGGGCAGCAGGTGCACATCGTCGCCACCCCGGTCCAGTACACCTGGAATTACGGGGACGGCACCGTGTTCGGTCCCCAGCCGTCAATGGGCGGACCCCTGCCGCAGGACCGCTGGGGCGAGAAGACCCGGACGAGTCACGCCTACGGCGCCACGGGTGACTTCCAAGTGGTGCTGACCACCACCTTCCAGGGAACGTACTCGGTCAACGCCGGGCCGGCCCTGCCGATTCCCGGCCAGGGCCAGTTCAGCGCTGCTCCCCAGACCATCAGCGTGTGGCGCTCGCTCACCCGGAACTACGCCGACGACTGCAACGCGAATCCCCACGGCCAGGGCTGCCCCGGTGCGCCTCGGTAGGGCCCCAACAAGGCCAGGGTTTGCCTGCGAACCCGCTGTGATTCCCATCGCAGCCGGAATAGCAGCAGATGCTTCCCGGTTGGCAAGGACAGTACGTCTTCAGCCTTCGAAAGGAACTGCACATGCTGTTTTCCCCTCTCACCCTCGGCGAACTTGAACTCCCCAACCGGCTGGTCATGGCGCCTTTGACGCGGCTCCGCGCAGGTGAGGAAGGCGTCCCCGGCCCGCTCGTCGTCGAGCATTACCGCCAGCGCGCGTCCCTTGGCCTCATCGTCAGCGAAGGAACGTTCCCCGCACCGGCCGGCCGCTCCTACGCCGGCCAGCCGGGCATCGTCACCGAAGAACAGGTTGCCGGCTGGAAGAAGGTCACCGACGCCGTCCACGCCGAAGGCGGCCGCATGTTCGCCCAGATCATGCACGGCGGCCGCGTCTCGCACCCGGACATCACCGGCGGCCTTGCGCTGGTGGCTCCCAGCGCCGTCGCCATCGAAGGCGAAGTCCGCACCCCGCTTGGCAAGCAGCCCTACCCGGTGCCGCATGCGCTCACCACGGATGAGCTGCCCATGGTGATCCAGGAGTTCGTGAACGCGTCGCTCAACGCCATCGAGGCCGGGTTCGACGGCGTCGAACTGCACTCAGCCAACGGCTACCTGCTGCACGAATTCCTGGCGCCCAACTCCAACGTTCGCGACGACAGCTACGGCGGCTCGCCCGAGAACCGTGCCCGGTTCGTCATCGAAACCGTCAACGCCGTGGTGGCCGCCGTTGGCGCCAACCGCGTTGGCATCCGCATCTCCCCGGAGCACAACGTGCAGGGCATTGCCGAAACTGATGCCGCGGACGTCCGTGCCACGTACGAGGTGCTCGTGGACAGCATCGCCCCGCTCAACCTTGCATACCTGAGCATCCTGCACCACGAGCCGTCAGGGGAACTGGTGCAGGATCTCCGTGCCCGCTTTGGCGGGGCCTTCCTGGTGAACACCGGATTCGGCGTGATCACCACCCGTGATGAGGCCACGTCCCTGGTGGCAGACGGCCTCGCTGACGCCGTGGTGGTGGGCCGTCCCGCCATCGCCAACCCGGACCTTGCCCGCCGCTGGAAGGAAAGCCTCCCGCTGAACGAGCCGGACCCGTCCACGTTCTACGCCGACGGCGCCCGGGGATACACGGACTACCCGGCCTACCAGAACTAGGACGGGATTAACGACGACGGCGGCACCCGGCATTGGGTGCCGCCGTCGCTGGCTGCGCGGTGTGCTGTCCCGGCAGCTGGCGCCGAGGGCCATCCGACGGCCTCCGGCTCAGACTGTTAACTTGGCCCGCCGGGTCCTCAGGGATGCCGGCGGTGATCAGATGCTACTCCAGCGAATGGACTTTTGCTAGGCCTGGTTTTCGGCAAGCGCATGCCGCTAAAGCACAGCCTCCCGGCCGGTCCCTTCCCTCATCACCAGCCGGCCGTCCTCGATTGAAACCAGCACGCTTTTCGGCTTGCCGCTGACCTTTGTGATCGCCTTCAACCCCCGGTTGGTCACCTCAACGCCCACCTGTGCGCCCTTCGCCGGCAGCTCCACGGACACCTCGTTGGCAATGCCCAAAATCGGATTGGTGGACACACCGAGGTCCCGTCTTGCCTGTTTGCCGTTCACCGTCACAGTGATGTTGGCCTCCTCGAACCCCTCCTGAAAGACGATAAGCAGTTCCCGCATGGTGGCCTCTTCCTCGAGCATTGGGCGTCTGTGACGGCATCTCCACTACAGCACTTTGCGGGCGGGAGCGGAATACCTTAGCCGGCCCGTGCGAGCAGACGGCCGCCGCGCCGGGCAGTGGAGCGGGGCAAGCCCGTAAGGCAAGATGTTCTGGTGACTCAACTGCCGCAGGCCCCCTCCGCTCCGTCCCCGTCCACGAAACCGGACGATGCCATCTACTCGCAGATAGCCGCAGAGCTGGGTGTCAAGGCCTGGCAGGTGAAGGCCGCTGTTGAACTGCTCGACGGCGGATCCACCGTGCCGTTCATCGCCCGGTACCGCAAAGAGGCCACGGGGACGCTGGACGATACCCAGCTCCGCGAGCTCGACGAACGGCTCCGCTACCTCCGCGAACTAGCAGACCGCCGTCGTTCGGTGCTCGATGCGATCGAAGCGCAGGGGCAGCTGACTCCTGAACTGGCGAAGGCCATCCTTGCCGCGGACACGAAGTCCCGGCTTGAAGACATCTACCTGCCGTTCAAGTCCAAGCGGCGGACGAAGGCACAGATTGCGCGGGAGGCGGGCCTGGAGCCCCTGGCGGATGCCCTGCTCAAGCGGCCTGACCTGGACCCGGAACGCGAGGCCGCCAAGTACCTCAACGCCGAGCACGCCATCACCGACCCCGCTGCGGCGCTCGCCGGGGCGCGCGCCATCCTGGTTGAGAGGGTGGCGCAGGACCCTGACCTCGCGGCCACCTTGCGCGAGCGGCTGTGGACGCAAGGCCGCATGGTGTCCCGCGTGAAGAAGGGGAAGGAAACCGACGGCCAGAAATTCGCCGACTACTTCGAGTTCGCCCAGGCGCCCGCCGGGATGCCTTCCCACCGCGTCCTCGCATTGCTCCGCGGCGAGAAGGACGGCGTCCTTGAGCTGGACCTCGCCGAGGCGGATCCAACGGACGACGACGGCCTTGCCGCCGCGCGCTCGCGGTACGAGGCCGCGGTGGCCAGGTGCCTCGGGGTCGCCGACCGTGGCCGTCCCGCCGACCAGTGGCTGGTCCAGACCGCGCAGGTGGCATGGCGGTCACGTCTGCTGTCCCGTCTGACGGCGGATCTCCGCGGCAAACTGTTCGCTGCCGCCGAGGACGAGGCCGTCCGGGTCTTCGCCGCCAACCTGCGCGACGTACTGCTGGCCGCGCCCGCAGGGAACCGGGCCACCCTCGGCCTGGACCCGGGGCTCCGCACCGGCGTCAAAGTGGCTGTGGTGGACGGCACCGGCAAGGTGGTGGCCACGGACACCGTCTACCCGCATGCTCCCGCCCGGAAGTGGGACGAAGCATTGGCAACCCTGGTGCGGCTGGCGCGCCAGCACGCCGTCGAACTCATCGCCATTGGCAACGGCACGGCGTCGCGGGAGACTGACAAACTCGCGGCCGAGCTGATCAAGCGGCTGCCGGAAGTGGACCGGAAGCCGCAGAAGCTGGTGGTGTCCGAAGCCGGCGCGTCCGTCTATTCGGCGTCGGCCCTGGCAGCTGCCGAACTGCCGGGGATGGACGTGTCCCTTCGCGGTGCGGTCTCCATTGCCCGCCGTCTCCAGGACCCGCTCGCAGAGCTGGTAAAGATCGATCCGAAATCCATCGGTGTGGGCCAGTACCAGCACGACGTGACAGCCTCGAAACTGGACCGTAGCCTGGACGCCGTGGTGGAGGACTGCGTGAACGCCGTGGGCGTGGACGTCAACACTGCCTCGCCCGCGCTGCTCAGCCGCGTGGCCGGCGTCGGGCCCTTGCTGAGCGAGAACATCGTGGCTTACCGGAACGAACACGGGCCCTTCGCCAAGCGCACGGACCTGAAAAAGGTGCCGCGGCTCGGCGCCAAGGCGTTCGAGCAGTGCGCCGGCTTCCTCCGGATCACCGGGGGAGCGGAGCCGCTGGACGCATCCAGTGTGCATCCGGAGTCCTATGCCGTGGCGCGGAAGATCCTGGCTGCGGCCGGTTCCACGCCGGCCTCCTCCCTGGACCCGCGGGACTTCGTGGACGATGCGTTGGGCCTGCCCACGGTGCAGGACATCCTGTCCGAGCTGGACAAGCCGGGCCGGGACCCGCGTCCGGCGTTTGCGGCAGCCACCTTTTCCGAGGGAATCGAGAAGATCTCCGACCTCAAGCCCGGGATGGTGCTGGAAGGAACGGTGACCAACGTCGCTGCGTTCGGCGCATTCGTGGATGTGGGCGTCCACCAGGATGGTTTGGTCCACGTCTCGGCGATGGCGAACCGTTTTGTTTCCGATCCGCGGGAAGTGGTTAAGTCCGGCCAGGTGGTCCGGGTGAAGGTGCTGGAAGCGGATCCTGACCGGAAACGGATTTCGCTGACCTTGAGGCTCGACGACGAACCCTCCGTTGGCGGGCCGGGCTCAGGACGCGCCGGCAACAGTTCACGACCCCGGGAACGCGGCAGGGAGAAGGGCGGCACTCCGGCACGGAACATGCCGTCGCCAGCCCGTTCATCCGCGGCGCCGGCTGCCGCCAGGAAGGAAGCCCCTGTCAACACGGCCATGGCTGAGGCGCTGCGGAAGGCCGGCCTGGACAAGTAGCCGTTTCCTGCACCTTCAGGCGAGCGAGAGTATGAACGCCAGGACAAATCCTGCGGCAGTACTGAGGGCCACCGCGGGGCCGCCGTGTTCGTAGGCTTCCGGCATCAGGGTGTCCGCCAGGGATGCGATCACCGCGCCGGCAGCAAATGCCAGCGGTATTGATATTGCCTCGGGATCGGTACCGGACAGGGGGCCGGCTCCGATAACGACGGCGATGACCAGCAGAACGGCACATGACACCCACAGCCCGATGATGCTGCCTGCAGACCGGCCCTGGCTCCGCATCGAAGCTGAACCTACCAGGGCTTCAGGGAAGTTCGATACAAAGATGGCGGCCAGCAGCGCCAGGCCGCCCGTTCCTTCTCCCAAAGAGATTCCGAGGGCAAGGTTTTCCGGGACGCCGTCCAAGGTGACGGCCGCCAGCAATGCCAGGCCTGCCGCTCCGCCCGTCGAGGCAGAGGTTGGGCGTTTGTCGCTCGCCGCAGCGTCGGTATCCAGTTTGGCGCTGCCCTGGAACTCGTCCGCCGCCTTGGCCTGCTTCTGGTCTCCGGCCTGTGCCCACCGGTCCAGCAAAGCGCTCAGAACCGTGAAGACGACGGCACCCAGCATCAAACCAATGGCTGCGCGGAGGATGCCGCCGCGTTCGTAGGCGTCCTGGAACAGTTCGAAAGCCAGGGCAGTGATGAGCGATCCGGCCGCGAAGGCCAGGAGCATGGCAAGGAGCCGTTTGGGAAGTTCGAACCGTACGCCGATGAACGCACCCAGGACGAGAGCGCTGGATGCTATGACGCCAAACCACAGCGACATCATCATCCGGCAAGTATAGGAGCGGTCCGTTGACGTGGGAAGACACGTGTGGAATGGCTCCGGCCCCGGCCGACTTTCGGCGGCAGGTGGTTTCTGCAAAGGTTGCTTCATGACTTATTTCCTGGAGTACACGATTCCCGCCGCGCCCGACGAAGCCGAGTTTGAGTTTCCCCATGATGAGATCAACCCCGGGACCACTATTCCGTTGTCGGAGACCGATGCTGAAGTGGTCCACACCCCGGAACTGCCGGCCAGGACCGGCATCATCGCTGCCACCGTTCCCGAAGCGAAGCTTGAGGCTGAGCAGTTGATCCTGCACAGCCGGGCCTCTGAAGGTTCCCTCTACTTTGACCCGTCCAGTTCCCTTCAGGCCGGAGTTGGGACGCTCGTGGCCACGTTCAGCGAGGGCCGGGGCTGGCAGGACGCCTAGGCAACCGCAGGGTGGCGGGGGCTCCCCATCAGCCTCGGCCGTCCGAACTGGGTCCGCACGCCAGGCGAAAACAGGACCGATTCAGGCGGCCCGCTCACCCCGATACCCGCTGAGGCAATCAGTTCATCCTGCACATGGTGCAGACTGGCGCGGCGCAGAGGCCATGGTTCATGGGTGTTGGGAATGTAGATGCTCCGCCTGCGGAATGCACCGTGCATGCCGAACCTCGCCGTCAGAAAGATGGATAACGGGTCGTCGACTGCGGCACCGGACCGGGGTTCGACGGCGAAGCTGCTCCGTGCCCCTTGCCTGAAGCGCCTGACCGAAAATCCGAATGCTTCATTGCCCGGCGGCCTCATCTGGGAATAGCGGATCCGCGACCACACATAGGGAATTCCCGCTGCCCGGGCCGCCACAACCACGGGCAGCCGGTCCGCGTCCAAGCTCAGGAAAACCACGCCCCGGGTTCCGTCGGGTTCCCGCGAGTAGAGGCGCACGTTGACCTCATTGAAGCTGCCCAGGTACGGGATCCCGGGGCCGCGTCCGATTCCGGCGTTCTCCATGCGGAAACCGATAAGCCCCACCCATGAACTGCCGTCGAAGAGGTCCGGTTGCACTCCAGGGGGCATAAAACGGGCTGCGACGTTTTCCGGGATGCGCCAATGAAGGAATATGGCGTCGGCCCACTGCTGGTCCATGATGCGGGGCGGTGGCAGCTCAGGCGGGGCGGGCCAGAGACCTGCGGCTGTTGGGTGGGTGTCCACGTGCGAAGCCTACCGGAGGCGGCCGGCCGTCACGCGGCGCTTAGCCTGCGGGGGCGCCCGCGGGGTCGCCGGACTCCCGGGACTCCTTCTGCCACGGCCAGCGCCCGGTGATTTCCAGCTCCAGCGAGAAACTGAGGAACGTCCGGATCAGCACGATGACGGCGAGAACGCCGACACTTTCGAAGGTTGGGGTGACGGCGACGGTGCGGATGATGTCTGCGGCCACCAGCAGCTCAAGTCCCAGGAGGATGGACCTGCCCAGCAGCTGACGGTAGGAGCGGTACAACGTCAGCTTTTCGGCGCCGGCGGGCAGTTTGCGGGGCTGGTGGCCGCGAAGCGCGAGCGGGATGGAGATGAGGGCCCCGATCACCATCACGGCCACCCCCGCAAAATCGACGAACTCGCCGACCGTTTCAATGATGTGCCGAAAATCCATGGGTTACGCCTTCCTATATGCCCGAGGCCCAAGCTGCCAGCCTAAACGCTGGCTCCGCTGTGCGGCCGCAACCTATGGGTGGCGTACCCCATTGCCGGCGAGGATGTCCCGGTAGCCCTCCCGGAACGAGGGGAACGCGAATTGGAACCCCGTGCTGCGCAGCAGTTCGTTGCGGCAGCGCTTGTTGCCGCCCCGTGCGAGCCCGGCATCACCCACGGGTGGCTCCTCAAGCCCCAGCTCCGCGGCGAGGAAGCGCAGCACCGTCCCAAGATCGGCGGGGTCGTTGTCCACGCCGACATAAACGGGGGCCGGTTCTGGAGGCATGGTGGCCAGGTGCACGATGGCGGCAGCGGCGTCGTCGCGATGGATGCGGTTGGTGTACCTGGCATCTTCCGGGACGACGGCGGTGCCGCCGCGGACTTGGTCGATCAGGCGGGTGCGGCCAGGTCCGTAGATGCCGCCCAGCCGGAGGGACGTCGCAGTGGTTGCCGTTCCGCTGAATGTTGCCTGCAGCAGCTGCTCCGCTTCCAGCAGGACGCGGCCGGAAAACCCGCCCGGGCGGGGAGGCGTATTTTCATCCACCCAGCCGCCCCCGGCATCGCCGTAAACCGCCGTGGAGGAAACGAAGAGCACCCGCCGGGGCCTGACGCCGTCGCGTTCCAAGGCATCAAGCACATGGGTGAGACCGTCCATGTAGGCGGCCCGGTAGGCCTCCTCCGTCGGCGAGTCGGCAGCTACCGCTATGACGACGGCGGTGGTGTCCGCCGGGACTGGCGGCAGGTTGGGCGCGCTCAGGTCCGCGGCTGCACCTTCGATGGCCGCCGGCAGTTTGGCAGGGGAACGGCGCCAGCCGACGACCCGGTGGCCAAGGGCGTGGAAACGCATCCCGGCCTCAGTCCCCAAGTCACCGCAGCCGGCTAAAAGGATGGTCATGCCTTACGGCGCCTCAACCGGGAAGAAGACTCGCGGGTCCTGGAGAAGGGCCGGGTAGGCAAAAGCGGAGCGGTCAATGATTTCAGTAACAGTGAAGTTCCTGCCGAACCTGCCGTCCTCCAGCGTGATGGGCCGGCCCATCACCTGTCCCACCGCGAACTTCGCGCCGTGCTCGAACGGAACGGCCACCGGGGTTTTGCCCGGCAGCGTCGAGAACGCTTCCTCCTGTGCGAGGCGTTTGCGGGTTGGCTTCTTGACCAGCTGCCTGGGCGGCGCCTTCCGGGGCTGCCGGGAAGGACGGCGGGATCCGTCGTCGAGGAAGACAGGTGAGTAGTCATCGTCGCCAAGAACGGCCGCCGCTGCGGCCGCGGAGCTCCGGCTCACCGGCGGAAGCGCCACCGTGTTCAGCGTCTGGGGGTCGACGTCGTGGTGCGGTGAACGGAGGATCCACAGAATGTCGCCCTCGGGCTCCTGCGGCAGGAACTCATGCTTGGGCTCCGGCCAGATGTAGTCCATCTCGGGGATTGCATCGGTGAACACTGAGCTGTAGAACTTCGGTTCCTTGCGCACCAGCTTGGAGCGGTGGCTGAGGTGGAAATCAGCATCCCCAAGCCACGGCGGCATCGGAATCTTCGCCGCATAGTCCGGGTGCGCGGCCTGCGGTGCGAACTCGGTGATGTTCGCCCGGGTGTTGTCGGGGTGGCCGCGCTTGGTCCACTCGTCCACCATTGCCAGGCCGTACAGGGTGAGGGCCGGCACGTAGCCCATCCACATGCGGATGGCCGGGTGGGTCTGCCAGCCGTAGCCCGGAAGCACCAGGGATCGAAGCGTCTGCAGCGCCTCGACGCGCTGCTTGCCCAGCCTGGCGGTGTCCAGGGCGGCGGCGCTCTGCCGGAAATCGGGGTACGGAAGGAAGGTTTGCATCTCTTCAGTCTGACGGCACCTGGCGGATGTGCCAATTGCAGTGCCACGGGCCACATGGGGATGTCCTGGATGTTCACATCGTGGACGCATGCATACGCCAGTGGCCTCCAGGCACTAAGATCACCGCAACCACCCCAGCGTTTTGGAAGCTCACTCATGACATCAACAGTTGAAAAAACCACCGGAACCGCCCCGGCCTTCGTGCCCCGCTACGGGCAAATGCTAAGCCCGGAAGCAAAGGGCATCCTGGTCCTTGACGAGTTCACCATCGATCCTGCCGCGGCGCGCAAGGAACAGCACCGCTTCCGCGACGGCATGGCTGCAGTCGCCCGGACAATGCGCCGGATCGCCGCCCTCCGCGTAGTGATCGCCATTGTAGCCATCGGGAACCTGCCGCTGTTCCTGCTCTCCAGCGGCTGGTGGATCTACGCCGTGTCGCTCACCCTCGTGGTGGCCGTACACGCGGCTGTTTCATGGCTCAACCGCCATGAGCCGCGGCTCAAGCAGCGCTCCGCCCTGGAGCTGCACATGCACCGCGAGCGCAGCGCCAACTACCGCAAGGTGCGCGACGCCGTGAAATACATGATCGACACCCCTGCGCGGATGAACGAGCACCTCTACCTGGAACTGCTCGCCGCAAAGCGCGTCGCCCTCAACCTTGCCCACGGCACCGTCGCCCTGCTGGACACCAGCGACGACTCCGCCTGGAAGGTGCGCATCGTGCGGGAGCTGCCGGCAGCAAGCTGACCCGCCAGGCGGTGCCTGTAGGGATTAAAGAACGACGCCGGCACGTCCCTTGTGGGGGCGTGCCGGCGTCGTTTTTGGTCAACGGAATTTGTCTATCGCCGACCTGTCGGTGGTGCCGCTGGGGCTGGCGCCCCGCCGTGGCTGGCCCCGGCTGTGACAAGCCGCAGGGCCTGTGCAGCCACTACGCGGGGAGCTGGATGACCTGACCCTCGAAAACAAGGTTGGGATCAGAAATGGTGTCCGTGTTGGCGTCGGCCAGGTGCTGCCAGCCGCCCTCCACGCCAAGCTTCTGGGCCACGATGCTCAGGGTGTCACCGGCCTGCAGCGTGTAGGTCTCGCCGCTGAGGGCCACTGTTGTGGCATGCTTTGCCGCCGGCGCCTGGGCAACGGGTGCGCTTTGGACCGGAGCGGTTTGCGCGGCCTGGACCGGAGCGCTCTGGACCGGCGCTGCCTGGACGGCTCCGGTGGCGCCGCCGCTCAGGCCCAGCTGCGCGGCGCAGGACGGCCAGGCGCCCCAGCCCTGTGAGGCCTGGACCTGCTCGGCTACGGCGATCTGCTGCTCCCGGCTGGCGTCCGCGGCTGAGCCGGTGCCTCCGTAGGCAGCCCAGGTGGTGGGGCTGAACTGCAGTCCGCCGGAGTAGCCGTTCCCGGTGTTGGTGGCCCAGTTGCCGCCGCTCTCACACTGTGCCAGCGCGTCCCAGGTGGACGTGCTGGTGGTGGCGTTGGCCGCCGTGGCTGAGATCGCCAGGCCTGCCACGGAGATGGCGGCTACAGTGGCTCCGCGGCGCGCGGCAGTACGGAATTTGGTGTTTTTCATGATGGTGATGCTCCTGAAGGCCACCTGCGCTGGTTCCGTCCCCGGAGATCATCGCGCCACTGCCCGCCCCTGACGAATAGAGGTCAATTTCGGTGGCTGCCTGCTGGGCAGTTGTGGTGGAGGCAGCACCGGGCATTCCTTCGCCCGCGAGCAGCGGGCATGCGTTTCACGCTAGGACATCACCCGGGCGTTATCAAATCGAGATTTTCCTGGGTGTTGGCTGGTGGTTGCCTGGCCGAGCGCAGCGGCCAGATAGGAAGCGGTGCGGCTGCGGGTGGAATTTGCGACGGCGGCGGGCGTCCCGGCTGCCATGATCTGCCCGCCCTTGTCCCCTCCTGACGGCCCAAGGTCAATGACCCAGTCTGCCCCCGCCACCACTGCCATGTCGTGCTCGACCACCACCACCGAGTTGCCGGCGTCCACCAGGCCGTGGAGCTGGGCCATCAGGAGCTGCACATCGGCCGGATGCAGCCCGGTGGTCGGTTCATCGAGGAGGTAGAGGCTGTGGCCGCGCTGCGCCCGTTGCAGCTCGGTGGCGAGCTTGATGCGCTGCGCCTCGCCGCCGGAGAGTTCGGTGGCGGGCTGCCCCAGCCGCAAATAGCCGAGACCCACGTCCCGCAGGCTCTTGAGGCTCCTCGCGGCAGCAGGGATGCCGGCCAGGAATTCGGAGGCGACATCCACCGTCATGGCCAGAACCTCGGCGATATTCAGGCCCCGGTACCGCACCTCAAGTGTTGCGGGGTTGTAGCGGGATCCCTCGCACTCCGGGCAGGGGCCGTAGCTGCCGGGTAGGAAGAGTAGTTCGACGGCCACAAACCCTTCGCCCTGGCAGGTTTCGCAGCGCCCGCCAGCCACGTTGAAAGAGAACCTGCCGGCGCCGAAACCGCGCGCCTTGGCCTGCCCGGTGGCCGCGAATTCCTTGCGGACGGCGTCGAAAAGTCCGGTGTAGGTGGCCAGGTTGGAACGCGGGGTCCTGCCGATGGGCTTCTGGTCCACGGTCACGAGCCGGTCGATGCGGTGGTTGCCCCGAACGTTTCCCAGCTCCAGGGTCTCCGCGGGGTCCTCCTGCTCCACCGGGCTCTTGAGCGCAGAGGCGACCACCTCGCCCAGGACTTTGCCCACAAGAGTGGATTTACCGGAGCCTGAAACACCGGTGACGGCTGTCAGCACGCCCAAGGGGAACTCTGCATCCAGTCCGCGCAGGTTGTGCAGGCTGATGTCCGTCAGTTCCAGCCACTCCTGCGGCTCCCTGGCCCCGCCGGAACTGGAACAGCCGTGCGGGACAGAGCCGCCGTCGTCGAACAGGAACGGCCTGGTGACTGACGCCTCGATCCCGGCGAGGCCGTCGACAGGTCCGCTGTAGAGCACTTCGCCGCCGCCTTCGCCGGCGCGCGGGCCCACGTCCACCAGCCAGTCGGCCCTGCGGACCACGTCCATGTTGTGTTCCACCACGAATACCGAGTTGCCGGACGCTTTCAGCTGCTCCAGCACTTCCAGCAGCGGCTCGGCGTCTGCCGGATGAAGGCCGGCGGAGGGTTCATCCAGCACGTAGATCACACCGAACAGGCCCGACCTCAGCTGCGTGGCGATCCTGAGCCGCTGCATCTCGCCGGGCGAAAGGGTGGGGGTGGCCCGGCCGAGCGCCAGGTAGCCCAGCCCGAGGTCCAGCAGGACCGTGATGCGCTGCAGCAGGTCCCGGGTGATGGCCACCGCCACCTCGTTGGACTCCCCGGAAAGCTGCCTGCGGGACGCCGTGCCGGCGTCGTCCAATGCAGCGGTGGGACGGACAACCTCGGCGAGCTCCGCCATCGGAAGCCTGTTGAGTTCCGCGATGGTCCTGCCCGCAAACGTGACGGCCAGGGCCTCCGGCACCAGCCCCGTCCCGGAACAGCGGAGGCACGGCCCGGACTCCATGTAGGCAAGCACGCGTTCACGCATCGAGGCGCTCTGCGAATCAGCCAGCGTATGGAGCACATAGCTCCGGGCGCTCCAGAACCGTCCCTTGTACGGTTTGGCCACCCGGTCACGCTGCGGAGTCACCTCCACCACCGGCTGCTCCTCCGTGAAAAGGATCCAGTCGCGGTGTTTCCTGGGCAGCTTGCGCCAGGGGACGTCGACGTCGTAGCCCAGGTGGGTGAGGATGTCCCGCAGGTTCTTCCCCTGCCAGGCGCCGGGCCACGCCGCGATGGCGCCGTCCCGGATGCTGAGTGACGGGTCCGGGACCAGCGAGGACTCTGTCACCGTGTGCGCGGTGCCCAGGCCGTGGCATTCCCGGCAGGCGCCGGCGGCGGTGTTGGGGGAGAAGGTGTCCGAGTCCAGCTGGGTGGAGCCTGCCGGGTAGGTGCCGGCCCGGGAGAAAAGCATGCGCAGGGAGTTGGAGAGCGTGGTGACTGTTCCCACGGTGGACCGGCTGCTGGGTGCGCCGCGGCGCTGCTGAAGCGCGACGGCGGGAGGCAGTCCGCTGATCAGCTCCACCTTCGGATTGTGCCCCTGCTGGATGAGGCGGCGCGCGTACGGAGCCACGGACTCGAAGTAGCGCCGCTGCGCCTCGGCGTAGATGGTGCCGAACGCCAGCGAGGACTTGCCCGAGCCTGAGACGCCGGTGAACGCCACGATCGCGTCGCGCGGGACATCCACATCCACGTTGCGGAGATTGTTTTCGCGGGCTCCGCGGACGCGGACAAAACCGTCGGCGGAAGGTGAAGGAGCGGGGTACTGCAGGTCATCAGCGTGCTTAGCGTTCTGCATTGGTTCGACTCTAGTGGCGATTCGGGCCCCGGGCATTATCCTGACCCGATGGATAACTTTGCGGACGGCACTGCCGTGCCTGATACAGAACCGGACGAAGCTGGGCTTGACGTGCCGGCCAGGCTCCTCCCGGTGGCGGAGCTGCACCTTCACATCGAGGGAACCCTCCAGCCCGAGCTGATCTTCGCACTCGCAGAGAGAAACGGCATCACCCTGCCGTACGCAGGCCTGGACGAGCTCCGGGAAAGGTACGAGTTCACGGACCTGCAGTCCTTCCTTGACCTGTACTACGCCAACATGGCTGTGCTGCAGACAGAGCAGGATTTCGCGGACATGACCCGGACCTACCTGGAGCGCGCAGCTGCAGCCGGGGTGCGGCACGCCGAGATCATGATGGACCCGCAGGCCCACCTCACACGCGGGATTTCCCTGCAGACCTGCGTCAACGGTGTGGCGTCCGTACTGGCAACGTCGCAGGAGGACTTTGGGATTTCAACCCTGCTGATCGCTGCGTTCCTGCGTGATCTTTCCGAGGAGTCGGCACTGGAAGTGCTGGACAGCTTGCTGGCCATGGACGCACCCATTTCCGCCGTCGGCCTGGATTCCGCCGAGGTGGGCAATCCGCCGTCGAAATTCGAGCGGCTCTATGACAAGGCACGCGAAGCAGGCCTGCGGCTGACGGCGCACGCCGGCGAGGAGGGGCCGCCGTCGTACATCATCGAAGCCCTGGACATCCTGGGCGTGGAACGCATTGACCACGGCATCCGCTGCATGGAGGATCCGGACCTGGTGGAACGCCTGGTGGATGCGCGGATTCCGCTCACCGTCTGCCCGCTGTCCAACGTCAGGCTCAGGGCCGTGGACACCCTTGCCGACCATCCGCTGCCCGCAATGCTCGCGGCGGGGCTGAACGTGTCCGTCAACTCGGACGACCCTGCGTACTTTGGCGGCTATGTGGACGACAACTTCGCCCAGCTGGGGGCGGTGTTTGAGCTCTCCGATTTCGACAAGGCCCGGCTGGCCGCGAACTCGATCCATTCGTCCTTCGCTTCCGAGGAACGGAAGGCGGAACTGCTGGAGGAACTCAACGGCGGCGAAGTGGCGGGCGCTTAACGTGTCCCAGGCAACAGCCGCTGATTAATCCCGCTAATATGGGTGCCGCAGGCGTGTCTGGGGAAGTGCAATGTCGCACCCATGTCAGCGCTCAAGGGTTGTGCAGTCAGCCCGTTTCCCGAGACCTCAGCCTCATTTTGTGGGGACGTCCGCTTAATAGTCGGTCACGACACGCAGTGTTAACCATTTCAAGTCGCGCGAATTAACCGGCAGTTGGCAAGATGCCTAAGACCGATCGCATTTATAAAGGGGAATCATGGCCAAGTCCACCGCAGAAAACACCTTCCTTCGCCTCAAGACCGTGCTGGATGTCCTGACCGAAGGCGTGTGGTCCGGCGATGCACTGAACGCGGGGCAGGTCCTCGCGGAGGCTACGGCACGCGTGCCGTTCAACGAGCACGAAGCTGAACTGCTCAGCGGCGGAATTCCCCGCGGGCACAAGACGCTCACCTCAGCCACCGCAAAGCTGGTCAAGGCCGGCTGGCTGGTCAAGGGCCGGTCCGGCTGGACCATCACTGACGAAGGCATGCGCGCCACGGTTGCCTTCCCGGACGCAGTGTCCTTTGCCACCGCGCTCGACGCCGGCGCTCCAGTGCCTGCCGAGGTCCAGGTTCCCACTGCTCCCGAGGGCTTCGTGCGCAGGACCACCGCGGTTCCCGAAACGGCAGCGCCGGCAGCCGTGGCCGCCGACGCCAAGAAGGCTCCTGCAAAGAAGACCCCGGCAAAGAAGGCCGCCGCCGCCGTGGGCAAGGCAGCCAAGGTGATCGAGGACGCCGTCGAGCCCGTTGTCAAAGCCGTGCGCACGCGCAAGGCGCCGGCCAAGGCCACTGAAACCGCCGTACCCGTGGCAGCGGAGCCGTTCGAGGACGCGGACGTTGAGACGCACCCGCAGCCCGAAGCCGTGGCTGTAGCGGGCGACTTCAACACGATCCTGGGCGCCCCGGAGAACTGGGCACCGCAGTACGACGAAGCCCAGATGGAGTTCGACTTCCTGGACCAGCTCTGGAAGAAGAACGCCGACCTGCCCGCCGGTTTCTACACCTTCAAGATCGCCCTCAACCGGTCCTGGGAAGAGAACTACGGCGCGTTCGGCGCGTTCGACGGCCCCAACCACGAACTGCACCACGCCGGCGGCCCGGTCACCATCCGCTACAACCACAGCACCCGCGACATCACCATCAACTAAGTGTCCGTCCGCCTGCCCAACTAGGTAGCGCCAAGTGTCGTTTTGGACGCTCAAAACGACACTTACTGCTACCTAGTTGGGAGGGGACGGCACTGACGGAGGGGAGGCACCTTGGCCAGGCACGCAGGTCCGTCATCCGAGGTGCCCGATCCTTCTGACGGCGCCCCGCCATCCGAGGGAGCCGCGTCATCCGACGCGGGTGCGGTGCGGCTGACTGCCCGGGTTTTCGGCGTGGTTCAGGGTGTTGGCTTCCGCTACTGGACCAGGGGCCAAGCCGAAGAGCTCGGCCTCATCGGCGAGGTGAAGAACCTCGCCGATGGCTCGGTGGGCCTGGTCGCCGAAGGACCCCAGGGGAAAATCAACGAACTCCGCACCTGGCTGAATTCCGGGCGCACCCCCGGGCGTGTGGAGCGCGTGGAGGACTCCATCTCCGCGGCCGAGGGTGGCTTCCGCGGGTTCAGGGCGCGCTGAGCTTTACGGCTCCTGACCCGCTTGGCTCAATCCCGCGGGCTGAGCCCAATGAAGGCACCCAGCTCCTCCAGCGCTGCGGGCTTGTGCGGCGCGTAGCTGGTGAGCTCGGGGGAGCGGATGATCACGGCCCGCCATTGCCCGCGTGACACGGCCACATTGATCCGGTTCCTGTTGAGCAGGAACTCAGCTCCCCGCGGTGCCTCGGCCACGGCGGAGCATGCCATGGATACGATCACAACGGGTGCTTCCTGGCCCTGGAACTTGTCCACGGTTCCCACCCGGACATCCGGCAGCCCGGCTTCCTCCAGGGCTTTCCGGACCAGGTGGACCTGGGCGTTGTAGGCGGCCACCACCAGCAGGTCCTGCTGGTCGAGGGGCCGCGGCTCGCTCTCCGCCCCCGGTTTCCATTTCAGGCCAAGGTGCCGCCGCGCCTGACGGACCACCTCCGCAGCCTCTTCCCTGGACGCTGTGGTGTTGCCGGTGTGCTCCACGAACACAGTTTCGACGCCGGGCGGCAGCTCCTCGAGTTTCCGCTGCGAGGCTGCCGGGGCGGACTTCAGCTTTCCTTCGTAGCTGAGCCCGGAAACTGCGCGGCACAGTTCCGGGTGCATCCGCCAGCTGTCGGCCAGGAAGTAGCCAAGGCTGGCAGGCAGGGTGGCGTGGCCTGCGGCCAGCCACCCCAGTGCGGACTCATCCACGGGCTCGGGGTGCGCGCCCTGGGTGACTTGTGGCAGCTGCTGCGGATCGCCGAGCAGGAGCAGCCGCTTGGCGGCCCGGGAAACAGCGAGGGTGTTGGCCAGCGAGAACTGCCCGGCTTCATCGATCACCAGCAGGTCCAGGGAGCCGGCCGGGACCTCCTTGCCGGTCATGGTCCAGGCCGTTCCGCCCACAAGGCAGCCGCCGGAGGATGCGAGCAGTCGGGCGACGTCGCCCTCGCCCCTGGACTTCCAAGGAACGTCGTGCGGGGCCGCCAGCTTCTTGGTAACCGCCGCCGGATCAACGCCGCCGGCGGCAATGGCGCGGCAGAGCAGGTTCTCCACCACGTTGTGCGACTGGCCCACTACGCCGATTTTCCAGCCCTCATTCACCAGCCGGCCGATGACGTGGGCGCCGACGTACGTCTTTCCAGTGCCCGGCGGGCCCTGCACGGCGAGGTAGGAGCGCTGAAGGTCCAGGAGTGACGCCGTGATCGCCGCAGCGTAGTCCGCGGCGCCATCGGTGCCATGGGGCACGACCACCGGTCCGTCCAGGCTTCTGAACCGCGGCGGCTGCTTGCGCAGGATGTCCAGCCCGGGTTGGGCGGGCAGCGATGGCACGGACGCGCCAACGGCGGCGGCGGCGATCTCCGCGATCGCAGCTTCGATGCTCGCGGTGGCCAGCGGCTGGTCCTCGGTAAGGGCCACGGGCAGGTGCGGGTAGGCGGCAACCTTCCCCGACTCGCGCTCCGCGATGGTGATGATGGTGTGCTCCGGGTTGTCAGGGGCCGGAGCCAGCTCGCTGATCCTGGTCCCGAAGGAGTAGGCGCGTGCACCGGGAGCAGCGTCCGGCGCGGCCATGCCCTCCGGGGGCGGTGCATCGTAGAGCCGGCACCAGGTGGAGTCTGCCCGGAAGTCCGACCCCTCGGTCATGGTGCCGCTGAGCCGGAGCACCCGGGTCCGCATACGCTCCCGGGGTTTGGCCAGCGCCCAGTCGGAGACGACCTCGGCCGAGGACACCACGAACACGTTCCGTTGGTCCGCCCAGGTCTCGAGCGGTGCTTCCACGCGGTCGAAGTGCTGCCACCAGAACTGCTTGCGCTCGCGGCGGTGGTAGCCGGTGGCGGCGGCCACCATCGCGATGGCGCGTTCGTCATCTGTCCAGGAGCGGTTGTCCGGGAGGTCTGCCAGGTACTCGCACAGCCGGGCCTCCGCTGGACTTTCCCCGGGGGCAGCCCGCTGTTCCGGCGCTTGCTGGCGCTCGGCTGGACCCCGGCGGTCCGGGGATGCTGCGGGCGCGGTGGCCTGCGCCCCCACCTCCCGCAGCCAATCCCTGAGCCGGAGCGTGGACAGGCAGTCGTACTGGTTGTAGTCCGAGATGGACGCGAGGACCTTGTCCGCTTCCGCCATATTCCCGGCATCGCGGGCCGCGCAGTACGCGGCGTAGGCCACCACGGAGGCACCGGCGTCCTTCACGTCCCCCGAGCGCAGGTTGCTGCCCATATAGAGCGGTTCGAGTTTCTTGATGGAGTAGGAGGGCTCGGAAATGCGCAGCGAATGCCGGACGGTGGCGTAAAGATCAACCAGCAGCCCTTCCCGGAGCCACTTGTCCACCGTCTCCTCCCCGGCCTGGTGCGCCAGCGAGAGGTTGCGGAGCGCCGTTTTTTCGTACGCCGCGTAGTGGTAGACGTGCATGTCCGGATACCGTGCCCGGCGTTCCTCTACGTAGGCAAGGAAATCCAGGAAGGCGCGGCGCTCCCCGGACCTGGAGTGCGCCCAGAACGGACGGAACACCGGGTCCCCGTGATGGTCTGGAGCCGGCGCCTCGACCACTCCGAACAGGTACTCGATGCCCCAGGCTCCGGTGGCGGGATCCTGCCAGAGGGGGTCACCCTCGAAATCGAAGAAGATGTCCCCGGGGCTGGGCGGCGGGAGCGACCCGATGGTGCTTCCGGGCAGGACAGTGAACGCGACCGTATGGGGCTGGCCGTCCTTGATGAACGTCCGGGAGCCGGCGGCGGCGTCCAGCCCCAGCTGCATCCGCGCCTGCGACCGGAGCCGGGCCACGGAATTCCGGGCGTCCCCGGCAGGCATTGCCGCGAGTTCGTCGATGGTGGTGATGCGGGCGGCGTGCAGTTTCTTTCGCTGCACCACAGACATTCCTGCCACCATCAGCAGGTCCCGGTGCAGCTGCACCTGCTCGGCGCAGTAATCGCACCGGCCGCAGTGGGCGATTCCCGGCTGCTGCCACTGCACCGTGGCGTCAGCCTCCCTGTGGTGCGTAACCAGTTCGCGGAAACGGCGCCGCCGTTCACGGAAAACAGGCAGCAGGTCCGGCAGGGAGTGGCTGCTGCGGAGCCAGTCTTCACCTATGCGCGTGCCCAGCACCAGCGTGACCACCGGTGAGGGCTCAATGCCCATCCCCAGCAGTTGGTCCCCGTAGGCGGCGAGCTGGAGCAGGGCGCCCGCCTTGGCGTGCCGGGCGAGTTTCGTGTCCCAGACCTCGTAGCGGCCGGGGTCTCCGGTGCCCGCGGCTTCGTTGACCAGGAAGTCTGCGTAACCCAGGAACTCCCCGTCAAAGAACGTGGCCTGGAACACCACGTCCGCCCCGGACCGCAGGGCGAGCTCTGTTTCCGCATGCTTGGCCTTCAGTTCCCCGCGCACGTTCTGGCCACGGTCAAGGCAGTACACGCCCGCACCCCGGCTGGAATCCCATTCGCCGTACTTGGCAACCAGGCTGGCAAGGACGGTTTGCTCATGCCGGTCGCCCAGTTCGCCGGCGCGGACCTGCATCTCGTCTGCGGGGAAGACGGCCTTGGGGGAGCGGCCCAGCTTCTCGTCCAGGACCCGGAGCATGCGGTACTCGCACTCGCTGGCAGCCACAAGGTCGCTGGCGGAAAACACCAGGTCCGGCGGCGCGCCAGCGGCAGCAGCTTCAAGCAGGAACACGGGGCCTCCCCATCGACAGCCGGGCTATCATCGGCGGGCCGGAGGAGAAGTCCCGTGGCCCAGAATCAAAGCTAGCAAGAGGCACCGACAAACAGCCGGGCCCCGAAACTGGGTAGCGCCAAGTGTCGTTTTGAGCCCCCAAAACGACACTTGGCGCTACCTAGTTGGGTGGGCGGGTCAGCCCTCCGCGGCCGCCCGCACCTGGGCTTTGTCATGCTCGGCATGGGCGGAACGCAGCAGGTCCATGAACTCGGGCTCGTTCCGGATGAGGCGCTTGTACTTCTCCGGGAGCTTGCGGATCTGGTCCTCCTCGCGGCACATTGCGGCGAAGATCTTGTCCCGCTCGTTCATGTCCGTCTCGTAGTTGAGGTCCAGGTATTCAACGGCATGCCGCCGCGCACCGGAAACGGCGTTCTTGGCCTTGCCCTTGGGGCTGAAGATGGATGCCAGCACGGTGACCACCAGGACACCCAGGATCACGCTCAGGGACACCTCCGTGCTGACCTCCACCACATTCACGTGCTGGCCGTCGTTGATGAACGGCAGGGTGTTCTCATGCAGGGCATGCAGGATGAGCTTCACGCCGATGAACCCCAGGATGACGGCCAGGCCGTAGGAAAGGAAGATCAGGCGGTCCAGCAGGCCGTCGATCAGGAAGAACAGCTGCCGCAGGCCCATCAGGGAGAACGCCGTGGCCGTGAACACGATGAACACGTTCTGGGTCAGGCCGAAAATTGCCGGGATGGAGTCCAGCGCAAACAGGATGTCCGTGCCGCCGATCGCCACCATCACCAGGAGCATCGGGGTGAGGACCCGCTTGCCGTCCTGCACGGTGAAGAGCTTGTCGCCGTCGTAGTGTTCCGACGCCGGCAGGAACTTCTTGGCCAGCCGGACCACCAGGCCTTCGGAGTCGTCGTCGTGGCTGTCCGGCCTGAGGAGGTTGCCGGCGGTGATGAGCAGGATCAGCCCGAAGATGTAGAACACCCACGCGAAGCTGTTGATCAGGGCCGCGCCGAGGAAAATGAATGCCGTGCGGGCGATGAGCGAAAAGACGATGCCGAAGAGCAGCACCTTCTGCTGGTCCGCGCGGGGCACCCGGAAGCTGGCCATGATGATGAGGAACACGAAGAGGTTGTCCACGGACAGCGCCTTCTCCGTGATGTACCCGGCAAAGTATTCGGTGCCCATGGTGGGTCCGCCGAGCAGCAGCACGCCGAGCCCGAAAAGCAGCGCGATTCCCACGTACAGGGCTGACCAGATGGCCGATTCCCTAAGCGAGGGAGTGTGTGCCTTGCGGACATGAAAGAAGAAGTCGAAGACCAGCAGGCCCACGATCCCAATGACGGTCAGGGTCCAGACATAAGAAGGTACTTCCACGTGGCGGGCCTTTCGTTCGGGTCTCTTCCCAGCCTACCTACCTATGCTGGCTTCAGAAGTTCGTGTTCCACTACAGCGGTCCGCGAGAGGGTCTTGTAGCCTTCCTGTTCAAACAGGACGGTCATCACGTCATCCTCGTGCCGCATCACCAGCCCCGGACCCCACTCCTTATGGACCACGGCGGACTGGAGCGGGAACCGTTCCTCCGCCTGATCGCCGAAAGCCCTGCCGCCGTCGTCCGCTGAATGAAGGGCCGGCTCCTTGGCCGCAGCATCGGCGCACGCGTCGCAGTTGCCGCACGGTTCCGGCAGGTGCTCGCCAAAGTAGGCCAGCAGGAACTGCCGCCGGCAGCTGTCCGTCTCGGCGTAGCCGCGCATCATGGTGAGCCGGGACTGGTCCACGCGCTGCCGGGCTTCGGCGAGTTCGACGGCGCCACCCACCAGGGCGGGCAGCTTCTCCGTGGAGACGAGCCGGACGCCGCGCCTGCCGGACGTGACAGCGCCGGTTTCCTCCAGCTGGTTCACCAGCGAGGTGATGCGGCGGGCCGATAAACCCGTGAGTTCGGCAAGGGAAGACCTGGGGGCAGGCGCGCCCGCTGACTTGAGGACCTTCAACAGGGCCAGGAGCGCCTCGGGATCGGGGGAGTGAGTTGCGAAGAACTTCCGCAGGCCCAGATCCTCTGAGCGGTAGTGCAGCACGGCCGCAGCCGGCTCACCGTCACGCCCGGCCCGGCCAATTTCCTGATAGTAGGAATCCAGCGACTCGGGAATGTCCGCGTGGACCACGAAGCGCACATTGGGTTTGTCGATTCCCATGCCGAAGGCGGTGGTGGCCACCACCATGTCCAGCTGGTCGTCCAGGAACTGTTCGTGAATGCGCTCGCGTTCCGCCGCGGAACGCCCGGCGTGGTACGCCTCCGCGCGCAGCCCCTCCTTGCCCAGCCTGGCGGCGTACTTTTCGGTATCTTTGCGGGTGGCGGCGTAGAGGAGGCCCTGCCCCTCCCGGGCCATCGCCGCCACCTGTTCCACCACGGCCTGGCGCTTGCCCTTGTCCTCATGGTGCCGGACGACGTCCAGGCCGATGTTGGGCCGGTCGAAGCCGTGCACCAGGACCAGCGGGTCCTTCATGCGCAGCCGCTCCTCGATCTCGTCCCGGACCGGGGACGAGGCGGTGGCGGTGAGTGCTGCAACGGGAGGATTGCCCAGCCGTTCGCGGACGCTGCCCAGTCCGAGGTAGTCGGGGCGGAAATCGTGGCCCCAGGAGGAGACGCAGTGGGCCTCGTCCACCACGAACAGCGAGATGTCCAGGGCGGCGATGCGGTCCACCGTCTTCTGCTTGGCCAATTGCTCCGGGGCGAGGAACAGGAACGCGGCCTTGCCGGTTTCCACCGCCTGCCACGCGGCCTCCACCTCCGAATCGCTGCGGGACGAATTGACGGCGACGGCGGCGCCCGCCCCCAGGTCCCCGGCCAGCGCGTCGAGCTGGTCCTCCTGCAGGGCGATGAGCGGGGAGACCACGACGGCGGGCCGCCGGGTTTTGTTGTGGAGGAACAGGGCAGCGACCTGGTAGATCGCAGACTTTCCGTAGCCGGTGGGCATTACCGCAAGGACGTCACGGCCGGCGGCCAGCGCGGCCATGCCTGCCAGCTGGCCGTCCCGCAGGTGGGACAGGGAAAAGGAGGACGCCGCGAGGGCGGAGAGGGCAAGATCGTCTGACATAAAAGGCGCTCCGCAGAGTGGTTTCCGCAGCCGCTTGCTTCAGCCGAGGTGACCAGCCTATCGCGGCCCGGAAGCCGCCGTCGTCAATTGTTCGCGGCGGTGTCATGGACAGGAAGCCGTTTTCCTTGACTTCCCGGTTTCCCTGAACAAGTGTGGAAAGGGCCCGGACCCCCGAACATGCGGAGGGTGGCAGGTACCGGCCGAACGCGAGGAGAACCAGCAGTGACGCGCAAGAATCCCGAAGTCGAAGAGGCTGACGAGTCTGAGATTGAAGTCAGCGGCCACCCGAAAACCTGGGCTGCCGGCGTGCCCGGCGTCTACCATTCCATGCAGCCGGCCCTCAAGCACATGGGCCTGGACCGGTCGCGGAAGACCCTGCTGGCGCTGAACCAGAAGGACGGATTCGACTGCATGAGCTGTGCCTGGCCGGACCCTGGCCACCGCAAAACGTTCGAATTCTGCGAGAACGGCGCCAAGGCAGTGACCTGGGAAGCCACCCCGGTGGTGATCGGGTCCGAATTCTGGGCGGAGCATCCGGTCAGCGAGCTGCGGGAACGGTCCGAGTACTGGCTGGGCATGCAGGGGCGCCTGACGGAGCCTGTGTACAAGCCTGCAGGCGAAGACCACTACCGGCCCGTGGGCTGGGACGAAGCGTTCGGGATCATTGCGGACAAGTTGAAGTCGCTGCCCAGCCCCGACCAGGCAGCCTTCTACACCAGCGGCCGGACCTCGAACGAGGCAGCCTTCCTCTACCAGCTTTTCATCCGCGGGTACGGCACCAACAACCTGCCGGACTGCTCCAACATGTGCCACGAGTCCTCGGGCTGGGCAATGGGCCAGACCATCGGCATCGGCAAAGCAACGGTTTCCTATGACGACTTCGCCAAGGCCGAGCTGATCATCATCATGGGCCAGAACCCGGGCACCAACCACCCCCGGATGCTCACCGCCCTCGAAGAAGCGAAGGAGGCCGGTGCCCGGATCGTGGCGGTCAACCCGCTGCCCGAGGCCGGGCTGATGCGCTACAAGAATCCGCAGAAGGTGAAGGGGATCATCGGCCGCGGCACGGACCTGGCAGACCAGTTCCTGCAGGTGCGGATCGGCGGCGACATGGCGCTGCTGCAGGCCGTCTCCAAGCGCGTCCTCGATGCCGAGGCCGCTCATCCGGGGACTGTGCTGGACCACCAGTTCCTCGAGGAACACTGCGACGGCCTCGAGGAACTCCGGGCGCACCTTGCTGAACTGGACGAGGCCGCCGTCCTTGAGGCCACCGGCCTGCGGACCGAGGAAATCGACGAGCTCGCAGCCCGGTACCTCGCTGCGGAGAAGGTGATCATCACCTGGGCGATGGGCATCACGCAGCAGAAGAAGGGCGTTGCCACCATCAAGGAGATCATCAACCTGCTCCTGCTGCGCGGCAACATCGGCAAGCCCGGCGCCGGTGCCTCGCCCATCCGGGGACACAGCAACGTCCAGGGCGACAGGACCATGGGGATCTGGGAGCAGATGCCACCGGCATTCCTGGACGCCCTGGGCAAGGAATTCAGCTTCGAACCGCCGCGGACGCACGGCGCGGATGCGGTGGAGACCATCCGGCAGATGCGCGACGGCGGGATCAAGGTTTTCATCGCCATGGGCGGCAACTTCGTGGGCGCCATGTCGGACACCCGGGCCGCGGAGACGGCGATGGAAGGCACGGAACTGTCCGTCCAGGTTTCCACGAAGCTCAACCACTCCCACGCGGTCACGGGCGCCGAGGCCTTGATCCTGCCCACGCTCGGGCGGACCGAGATTGACCGGCAGGCGTCAGGCCCGCAGTTCGTGTCCGTGGAGGACACCGTCTGCGCCGTCCATGCCTCCCACGGCACGGTGGAACCCGTGGCGCCCGGCCTGCTCTCGGAAGTGGCCATCGTCTGCCAGCTGGCACAGCGGGTGCTGGGTGACCGGATCGCGGCGGACTGGGCGGGCTTCCAAGAGAACTATGACCTGATCCGCGAGCACATCTCCCACGTGGTGGTGGGCTGCGAGGACTACAACCGGAAGATCAGGCAGGAGGGCGGCTTCGTCCTGCCGAACGGTCCCCGCGATTCCCGCACGTTCCACACCCCCACCGGCAAGGCCATGCTGACCGTCAACGAGCTCGAGCATGTGGAGCGGCCGGCAGGCACCCTGATCCTGCAGAGCATGCGCTCGCACGACCAGTTCAACACCACCATCTACGGCCACAACGACCGCTACCGCGGCATCAAGAAGGGCCGCGAGGTGGTGTTCGTGAATCCGGAAGACCTTGCCGAACTGGGGCTTGAAGACGGGCAGCACGTGGACGTGCGGGGTGTGTACGGGGACAACGCCGAGCGGGTCCTCCGCAACTACCGGGTGGTGTCCTACCCGTCAGCCCGCGGGTGCGCTGCCGCCTACTATCCGGAAGCCAACGTGCTGGTGCCGCTGGAGAGCGTGGCGGAGGGCAGCCAGACGCCCGTCTCCAAAGCAGTGATCGTCCGTCTTGAGCCCGTAGCCGCCTTCCGTGAGGAGCCAACGGCCGCGGGATAAGCCGCGGGGATAAGCAGGCGCGACTATTGTGCGGTGTCCGCCCAGCCCTTGCTGGCGGGCCCGCCGTCGTGCCCGTCCTCGCACAGCTGGAAGGCGGTGTCCGCGGCCTTGGCCACCGCGGCAGCCGCGTTCCCGCGGTTGCCGGCACTGCCGGTGCCGGCCTGCAGTCCCGCAGCGTATCCCACCATGAAGGTGGTCACCGGGGCTGCGGCGTGGGTGACAGACCCGGCCGATTTCCGGGCCAGGTCCAGGAGCAGTTCGTGGTCCACGTCCAGGTCCAGGATTTGCAGCGCCTGGGCCAGCCGGTTGCTCCATTGGTCCAGGATCTGCATTTCGTCCTCATTGGCCGGCATGTCCACTCCTTGGTTTTGGCTCGGTGTTGGGTCGCTGGAACGTTCTCCGTGCCGAGACTACAAGGGTTCGGCGCGGAAGTCACCGGGTGTCCGGAACCCTTAATTCCCGTGAGTGGAGATATTAGGGGTCGAACCTATGGCTACGCGGCCACGCCGTGCTTAGACTGGGCGGACCCCCGCCCATTGGACCCTTTCCGGCCCGATCCCCACCTGATGTTGAGGCGCCAGGAATATCGGCCCACCGGACGGTGCCCTTGCCCGGGGTAGCATCAACGACCCAAAATCACGGCCGTCCCACCGGGCAGGCCTGACAACAGGAGACAGAGATGACAGGAAACAAAGCCGTTGCCTACAAAGAGCCGGGCAAGGTTGAACTGATCGACATTGACTACCCCAGTTTCGAACTCAAGGACGGGCCGGGGGTCAACCCAGCGAATGTGGGCCGTCCGGTCAATCACGGAGTGATCCTCAAGACCGTAGCCACCAACATCTGCGGCTCGGACCAGCACATGGTCCGCGGACGCACCACCGCCCCGCCCAACCTGGTGCTGGGGCATGAGATCACCGGTGAAGTGGTGGAGGTGGGCCGCGACGTGGAATTTATTAAAGTCGGCGATCTCTGTTCGGTGCCGTTCAACATCGCCTGCGGCCGCTGCCGGAACTGCAAGGAGCGCAAGACCGGCATCTGCCTGAACGTGAACCCGGACCGCCCGGGCAGCGCCTATGGGTACGTGGACATGGGCGGCTGGGTGGGCGGCCAGGCAAACTACGTGCTGGTGCCGTATGCCGACTGGAACCTGCTGAAGTTCCCGGACAAGGACCGGGCCATGGAGAAGATCATGGACCTTGCCATGCTCTCGGATATCTTCCCCACGGGATTCCACGGAGCCGTGAGCGCCGGTGTGGGTGTTGGTTCCACGGTGTATGTGGCCGGAGCCGGTCCTGTGGGCCTCGCAGCGGCGACGAGCGCGCATCTGCTGGGTGCCGCCGTCGTGATTGTGGGGGACCTCAACGAGGACAGGCTGGCGCGGGCGCGCAGCTTTGGCTGCGAAACGGTGGACCTCACCAAGGGCGGCCCGGCGGAGCAGATCGAACAGATCCTCGGGGTGCCCGAAGTGGACTGCGGCGTGGACGCGGTGGGCTTCGAGGCGCGGGGGCATGGGCACGGAAAGGACGCTGAGGAAGCACCTGCCACCGTCCTGAACTCGCTGATGGAGATCACCGCGGCCGGCGGCGCGCTTGGCATCCCTGGCCTCTATGTGACGGGTGATCCCGGCGGCATCGACGAGGCCGCCAAGAAGGGCGCGCTGAGCCTGAGCCTGGGCACCGGCTGGGCCAAGTCCCTGAGCTTCACCACCGGCCAGTGCCCGGTGATGAAGTACAACCGGCAGCTGATGATGGCCATCCTGAACGACAAGGTGAACATCGCCAAGAACGTGAACGCCAAGGCGATCACGCTTGAGGAAGCGCCGCAGGGCTACGCGGAGTTCGACGCCGGTGCAGCAACCAAGTACGTCCTCAACCCGAACGGCTACCTGAGCTGACCCAGGACTGGCGGACGGTGGGCCGGGCAAGGGAAGGGTGCGGGAACAAGTATCCCTCGGCTGTGGTTAGCTGAAGGACACACCGCACAGAAGGAGATTCCCCTTGAGTGACATCACCGTCCGTCACAACCCCGGCCGCGAGCGCTTCGAAGTGCTCGACGCCGGCAACGTGATCGGCAAGGCCGCGTACAAGGATTACGACGGCGGCGGCTCGCCGCAGCGGATTTTCTACCACACCGTGATCAACGAGGAGTACGGCGGCCAGGGACTGGCGGGCCAGCTCGCCACCGCCGCGCTGGGTGCCACGGTCAGCGCCGGAATGGGAATCGTCCCGGTGTGCCCCTACATCAGGAAATTCCTCATCAGCCATCCTGACTACGCGGGTCACACAGTGCGTGTTGCTCCCGCACACCTGGAGTTCCTGGACGCTGCGCTGGCCGCCCGCACCCGCTGACGGACACCGCACCTGCGCGTCCGCGGGTGCAGTGTCCATAAAGGGGTGCCGGGACATGGCGCGCCTGCGGCTTATCAGGCAGCTCCCGACCTTCAATGGTCTAATCAACATCGCATCCCGTGCGCTGGGGCCGCGTGATGCAGACCGGGCTGTTGAAGGAGGCAGGAGCCCCTATGTCGGTGGACCAGAAAAACACTCCGTCCGGGCCGAAGGCCCGTCCGGGCCCGCGGGCGGCAAGGCGACGGCTTGCGGTGTTGTTTTGTGCCGTGGCGCTCCTGATAGCCGCCACCTTTGTCCTGGCCGTCCAGCGATCGGTGCCGCTGGCCGGGGGAGCGGAACCGGTCCCGGCCGCGGCGCCGACGGAGCCTGTTGCTGCCGCCCCGAATTCGCTGCAGGACCGCATCGACTCCCTTCTGGCGGATAAGGCCGGCTACCGGATCGGGGTGGCCCTGGCGGACGTTTCCGGTGACGCAGCGCTGACCTTCGGGGACCAGGAGGCCTTCAACGCGGCCAGCACGGCAAAGATCATCACGGCAGCGGCCTACTACCGCCTGGTGGAAAAGGGGGAGGCGCGCCTCGACGACCCCCTGGGGGACTATGACGCAGCGTTCCAGCTTGAAGCGATGGTGAACCAGAGCAACAACGATTCCTGGCTGCTCCTGATGGATGCGGTGGGCTACCCGGAGCTGACCGCCTATTCCGCCTCGATCGGTGTCACTTACGATCCCGAAGAGAACCTCCTGACTCCCGCCGCCATGGCCAGTGTCCTCAAACAGCTTTACGCCGGGGACCTGTTGAACCCGGAGAATACGGCGGAACTGCTCGGCTACATGCAGGAGACGAATAACGAGGACCTGATCCCCGCCGGCTCCCAGGCCGGGATCGAGGTGTTCCACAAGTACGGGGAGTTCGACGGGCAGCTTCACGATGCCGCCATCCTGAATTACCGCGGCTCATCCTTTGCGCTGGTGATCTACACCGAGAATGCGGAGGGATTGGAAGCCGCCGGGCAGGCCGACGCAATCCGCGAACTGACAGGACTGGTTGAGGAAGCATTGTTCCCGCCGGTGCGGGCCGGGAACCAGGCCGGATAGCCCATCAACTCGCGCCATCTGTGCCGTGTGCGCCAGACTGTTTCCGTGAGCAACAAATCCCGGACTGCCCTGGCCGTCGCCGGCCTCAGCCTGGGCACGGCGCTGAATCCCCTCAACTCCTCCATGATCGCCGTTGCCCTGGTGGTGCTCCGCGCGGACTTCGGGCTCGACGTCGCTGCCGTCACCTGGGTGGTCACGTCCTTCTACCTCGCGTCGGCAGCAGGCCAGCCCGTGATGGGCAGGCTGGCCGACAGGTTCGGCCCGCGGCGCATGTTCATGCTCGGCATGGCTTTGGTCGCGGTGACGTGTGCGCTGGCACCGTTGGCCCCGAACTTCGCCCTGCTCTGCCTGGCCCGTGCGGTGATGGCGCTCGGTACGGCCACCGCGTACCCCAGTGCTGTGGTGATGGTGGGGGCCATTGCACACCGTGCCAACATGGAGCCGGCGCGTCCTCTTGGCAGGCTTCAGATGGCGAACACCTCGGCCGCTGCGGTGGGCCCCGTTGTTGGTGGACTGCTGGTCAGCCTTGTGGGCTGGGAGGCTTTGTTCCTGGTCAACGTCCCGCTGGCGCTGGCCGCACTGTTGATCGTCCGGCAGGCAGCACCCAAGGACGAGGCCCGGGAGCGCGGCAGCGTCGCGCAGTTGCTGCGCGACTCGGACATCCCCGGGATCCTGGGATTCGTGGCCGCCCTGCTGCTGGTGATGATGGCCGCACTGAACGTCTTTCCCGCCTACCGCTGGTGGATGCTGGCCGCCGGAACGGTCATTGCAGCCCTGTTCGCCTGGCGCGAGCTGCGCTTCAACCGCCCGTTCCTTGACCTGCGGCTGCTGGGACGCAACAAATCCCTGATGCTGATCTACCTGGCCTTCGCGGTGTTCAGCAGCGTGTACTACTTTGTCTTTTTCGGCCTTCCCCAGCTCCTGCAGGAAGCCGGCGGCTACGATCCCGGCGTTGTTGGCCTCCTGATGCTGCCGCTGGCGGGCATGTCCGTCCTGGCTACGCCCTGGGCGGTCCGGGCGATGGGAAGGTTCGGCGTGCGGCGGGTGTTGATTGCCGGCGTCGTCCTCCTCACCGTGGCGGCCGCCCTGATGTGGCTGCTGACCGGCACCCTGGTGATCCCCCTGGTGGTGGTGCTGACTGCCCTGATGGGTGTCCCCTACGGAACGGTGGGCATCGCCACCAACCAGGGCATGTTCGTTTCGATCGGGCCGCAGGAGCGCGGCGTTGCGGCCGGCATCTACCAGACCTGCCGGTACGTGGGCGCCATCACCGCCACGGTGATGATCGGCGTCTTCGCGGGCGGTGGCGTGGACCAGGAAAGTTGGTCCCGGATGGTCCTCGCGATGCTGGTCCTGTGCGCGGTGACGTTCGCGGTGAGCCTGCTGTGGCGGCAGCGGGCGCACCAGTAGTCCCTGTTGCCGGGTTTATCGTGGAGACATGGCTTCTCCAAAGGCGCAGCTGTACCTGGACATCACCGCGAAAGGCCTGTGCATCGTAGGCGCAGCGCTGATGATCTTCGCCCGGGATGCCTGGTTCTACGTGGGCGTCGCCACGGTGGTAGCTGGTGTGCTGTTCATGGGTGCGTCCCTGGTGGCATCCCGCCACCTGCGGCAGCGGGGATGGGACGGCAGGAACCGGCGTCCACTTTCCTAGTTCCGTGATGCCAGGGTCTGGTCTCGGTCCTGGAAGACATCCTCGCCGGGCCCGGTGAAGGCACGCGAGCGCTGCACAGCCTCGATCGAGCCGGTGAACAGCTGTGACTCGTGCGGATCCGCGGCCGGTCGGGCGCCGTCCCGGCTGGACGTACCCAGCCCCCGCAATGGCTGCTGGCGGCCGGCGGAGGTGCCGCCGTCGGACGCTGCCTCGGTCCAGCGCTGCTGGGGGAGCGCTTCCGGATGGCCCTGCTGCAGGAAGCTCACCATGGCCTCGCGGATGAGGCAGCGCAGGTCGAAGAGCGCGGCGCTGTCCGCGGCGCTGACCAGGATGCGCACCCGGACGAAGCCGCCAGTGGCGTCGGTGATCTGCAGGATGCCCACACGCTCGTCCCACAGGTCAGTGCCGGCGAGGACGGACCGCAGCTCGGCGCGCATGTCCTCCACGGGGGCGCGCCAGTCGAGGTCGAACTCCACGGTGCCCATGACCTCGGACTGGCGCCGGGTCCAGTTCTCGAACGGGGTGGTGGTGAAGTAGGTGGACGGTAGGATCAGGCGGCGGTCGTCCCAGATGTGGACCACCACGTAGGTGAGGGTGATTTCCTCGATCCGGCCCCACTCCTTCTGCACCACTACAACGTCGTCCACGCGGATGGCGTCCGTGAAGGCCAGCTGCATGCCGGCGAAGACGTTCACCAGGGAGGTCTGGGCGGCCAGGCCTGCCACGATCGAGATCACGCCGGCGGAGGCCAGCAGCCCGGCGCCGAGGGCCTGGATGGCCGGGAAGGTCAGCATCACCGAGCCGGCGGCGAGCACCACCACCAGCGCCACCCCGATCCGCCGGGCCAGGATCATCTGGGTGCGGAGCCGCCGCGCGCGCCGGTTGTCCGCAACGTCCACGCTGTACCGGCCCAGCACCACCGCCTCGACGATCAGCAGTACGGCCACGGCCAGCCAGGCGAGGGAGCCGATGAGGGATATGAGCAGCAGGTGGTCGACGGCGCCGTGCCAGCTTTCGCCGGCTGCCGTGAGTCCCAGCGCGGTGCGGACGCCGATCAGGCACAGGGCCATGCGCAGCGGCTGGCGGGCAACCCGGGACGTGGCCTGCAGTTCCGGACGCTTGCGGTTGAGGCGCAGGACGAGCCTGCGCAGCAGCCAGGACAGGACCAGGCCTGCGGCCACCGCCAGGGTGACGGCAATGAAGGGCATGGCGGGATTAAGTAGGTCTTGCATCCTTTAACCTCTACCAACGTCGCGCCCGGGGCCGAAATCCGCCTCCGCCCCGGCGTGGTGCAAAAGCACGACGGCGGCTGCCGGACTCCTCCGCGGACGTCCGGCAGCCGCCGTCGGGCCTTCCGCGGAATTTAGCCCTGCAGCGAGTAGGCCTTGGGCAGCTTCAGGCCGCGCTCCGCCATGAGGGTGCGCAGGCGGGTGGGGTAGTCGGTGATGATGCCGTTCCTCCAGGTGGCGGTTCCGGCGGTTCGCCGGTGACCCGTCAACGCTAGGGGGCAGGTTGCGCGCCGGGTGCGGGGAGTTGGCGCCGGGGTTAACGCCGGGTGCCCTGTTTGTCCTGCGGTTCGATGGCCGGAAGCGGTGAATCCTTGCCGTCAGGGTGTGCCCTGCTGATTCCCCGCTCATTGGCGGGTTCCGTGCTGTTCACGGGAGCCGGGGCCGGGACCGGAGGTGCCCCGGTGGGGCCCGGACCCGGAGTTTCCGCCCCGCGGTTGGCATCCGCCGGCACACCGGCCGCTGCCCCCGCTGCACCATCAGGAGAAGCCTTGGCGGCACCCGGGGCATGCCCCGGCGTCGGCGGCTTTTCCGCCGCCGGCTCCTGCCCGGAATCGGACGCCGGATGTTCAGCAGGCCGGGGCCCGGGGGGATAAGGCACGGTCCGGTCCTCCGCCGGATCGCCCGCAACGGCGGGAGCCGAACCCGGTTCCCGGGACGGCAGGGCGGGCGCCGGAGCTGTGGGCAGCGGCGCGGAGAACGCCCGGACAATGTTCATGATGGTTCCTTCCGCACTGCGGCGGATTTCCTCGCTCGCGGCAGCCGCGCCGCTTGCGATGCCGAGCGAGGCCGCTACTGCAAGCGTGGTGAAGGCAATACGCCTTTTCTTCGGCTGCTTGCCCGGCTCCAGCACGTTAACGGTGGCCTCTCCGGGTCCGCCCATCAGCGCGGCCAGTTCGGCCGAGGGCGGTGGAACATCGGCAACCCGCAGTTCCCTCAGCTTCAGGAGCACGTCCCGGAGCCCAGGGTCGTCCGTGTAACCAGCTTCAGCCAGCAGGGCATCCACGCACCGCTCATCCTCCAGCCGGTGCCCGTGCTGCGTGCTGTCCGCGCCGGTTGCTTTGTGTTCACTGCTCATGGCGACCTTCTCCCAGGGAGGGACAGTGCTTCCGGAGCCGGGACAGGGCCCTCCGCTGCAATTGCTTGATGGCGCCCGGCGTTTTGCCCATGATCTCCGCCGTCGTCTCAAGCGACAAGTCCGCGACGATCCTTAGCGCAAGGACCTCCTGCTGATCCTGCTGCAGCGTCCCCAGCAGCGCATTGACGTTTTCGGAGCCCTCGCCAGCCAGCACCTGGTCCTCGGCGGAATCGGTGCGGCGGGGGTCGGCGTCGGGGTCGTATCCGGTGCTGAACGGGGCCTTGACCCGGCGGCGGTGCTCGTCCACGTATCGGGCATGGGCGATGGAAAAGGCCAGGGACTTGGCACCCTTGGCCCCGCCGTTCAGCCCGTCAAGCTGAGGGTACAGGGCAAGGAAAACCTCCTGGGTCATGGCCTCGGGATCTTCCACGTCCCGGGCCCGCAGATAGCTCAAGACCCCGGGCGACAATTCCCGGTACACAGCACAAAAGGCGCCTTGGTCGATCTGACCGTGCGCCGCTGCTTCGTCGCTGACTTCTTGCATCCGCCCCCCTGCGGCAGATGCCCCGGCGGGACATCGTTGGGATGGCGCCGCACCGGGAACGGACAGCCCGTCCCGGTGCGGTCACCGCTCCTAATGAAAGGTTACCGCTGTCCCTGGTTGGAGTTCTTGGCGCTGTTGCCCTGGTGTCTAGCGCCGCCGTTGCTGCCGTTGGAGCCAGAGGCTCCTTCACGCTGCAGCTCAACGCCCTGCGGCTGGACCGCGCCGTCGTGGGTGCCATCGTCCGTGCCGTCCTCAATATCCTGCGGGGCAGGGATGGTGGCGCAGTAATCGTCGATGGCTTCATCTCCGCCGGCCACCTGCATGAGCACCGTGTAGGCCGTGGACGTGGAGTTCAGGCCGCCGTTTTCGAATGCGTTGCACAGGCCCACCGCGGCCGCGCCGGTTACGTCAGGGCCGACCGGGGTGGATGTGGGGCCGCCTTCGGGCTCGTCCGTCTCAGTTGGCTCCGGCTCCGGATCCGCGGTTTCCGTAGGCTCAGCTTCGGCCGTTTCGGTCTCCGTAGGCTCAGGTTCCGGGGTTTCAGTTTCGGTGGGGGTGGGCTCCGGCGTTTCGGTTTCCGTGGGAGTCGGCGACTCCGTGGCCGCCGCCACGGGGCTGTCCGGCACTGAATCGGCCATGGCGGCGACGCCGGTGCCACCCACCGCCAAAGCGCCTGCCGCCAGTACGGTCATAAGCAGCTTGTTGCCGGAAAAAGTGGAGTAAGACATGAGACCCTCCGTTGACGAATTTCATGGATTACGTTCAACTTCGCGGGATGTCCCCGCACTTACTGGATCGAAAACGGGGTCAAGAAGGTTACGGCTTTGGGGAAAAAATTTGACGAAGTTGTCACGCGCCCGTCATCGATTGCTCCGCAAATGCCGTTATGAGCGGTGAAAACGGCCGGTAGGGAGCAATCGATGGGGATTAGGGACGGGGGCGCGACGGCGGTGCACTGGGTTCCGCCACACGAACGTCCTCCGGACGGACGGGCCTCGGCTCGAGCCACACCCGCTCCCGCCGTCCGGGCGGATACGCGTGCTTCTTTCCGGCAAGGGTGATGATCCAGGCCGCCACCACCGGCAGCGCCGCGGCTACGGGGACCAACAGCGGTCCGCCCACCACAAGTGCCGCGGAGCCGTACAGGGCGCCCACCGTGATGCCGAGCTGGATGGTGAGCACCGTGAGGCCGTTCGCGGCTTCCTGGAACTCCCCTCCGGCACGCAGGATGGCGGACTGGTTGTAGATGCCTATCGCGCCGAGTCCCGCACCCCAGACCGTCATGAGGACCAAGGCCACGGCGAAGTTGCCCACCGCAAGGGGGAGGAAGAACATGGAAAGGGCGATCGCCGCCGTCGTCACCAGCAGGGAACGCCGGGGCCGGGAGTCCACGGTGAGGCCCGCGATCCAGATGCCCAGCAGCCCCGAACCGCCCAGGACGGTGAGGGAGAGGCTGATGGCGTAGTCGGGGAAGCCCGCCTCGCGGATGAACGGCGCGATGTAGGTGAACAGCGCGAAGTGGGCCAGGACCAGCAGCGGCCAGGCGATGGCCACCGACTTTACCCCGGGCTGGGCGATTGCCTTGCGCAGTGAAGGACGCACGGCGTCGGAAATGCGCTGGACCCGCGGCAGCAGGAAAAACGCCAGCACTGTCAGGACCAGTCCGAACCCTGCCAGCACCAGGAACGCCGAGCGCCAACCAAGGAAGCCGCCCAGCGCGGTGCCCACCGGCGCGCCGATGGCCAGGCCCAGGCTGTTGCCGCTGAAGACAATGGCCAGGGCCTTGCCCACCTTGTCCGCCGGGACCACCCTTGCGACAAACGGGGCCATGGTGGTCCAGAGCAGGCCGTGCGCCAGGCCGCCCACCAGCCGGGCGACCATCGCAGCGGTGAAGTCCGGCGCGAGTCCCACCATGGCGTTGCTGGCGGCGAACGTCAGGACGAGCCCCACCAGCAGCGCATGCCGGGGAATCTTTCCCAGCAGCCGGGCGGCCGGGACCACCGTGACCACAATGACGGCGGCATAGGCCGCGGCCAAGTAGCCCGCCACCGGCTCGGACACGTTCAGGCCAGCGCTGATCTGCGGCAGCAGCCCGGACGGCAGGAGTTCGGTGGTGATGGCGGTGAAGGCGATAGTGGCCAGAACCACCATCGCGGCATACGGGAAGCGGGCAGGTTCCGGCGCGGGAATGGCGGAAGACATGGGGGAACGATCCATTCAAGGGGGAGGGGTGGAACGTGGCTCGCTGGCCGGACAATTCCTCCCTTAAATTTACAGGATCGCGCCGGCGCTCCTGTACAAGCAGATGCCTTGCGCAGCTATGTTGCAGTGCTTGTCAGGGCGCATTTCGCCAACCGGCTGCGCCGGCTGTAACGGCTACCGGGTGCCGAAGTCGGTGTCCGTGTAGGAGCCCGGCCGCACGGACTTGCCGCCCTGGCAGGTGCAGGTGCGGGTGCCCTGCACGTCGATACGTATCAACGCCGGGGCGCCGGCATCGACGCGCAGGTTCAGGGTTTCCGCATCATCAGCGGCGGTGATGCGCAGGACTGTTTCTTCGGAGGAGATGGCAGGCATGGTTGTCCTTTCATGGGGGATATCGGCCGCCGGCGTGGGGGAGGCAGCGCGGGCAGGGAACCTGGTGCGGAATCAGTGGATCACAGGCTCGCGCCTTGCATGGTGCCGTTGAGCCGTGCGTCCAGCAGGCCTGCCGCAACTGCCGGAGCCAGACCGGGAGCCAGCGGAAGGCGGGGCACCACCAGGCAGTGCCACAGGTGATAGATGTCCGCCTTGCCGGACCACACGGTGGAGGTGACGTTGCCGTCCTCGTCGAGTTCCTGCTTCCAGGATCCGTGCTCGTAGTCGATGAACCAGTCGCGGGCGTGGTCCCAGATCCGCTCGTACCAGTCCGCATACTTCTTCTCGCCGGTGGCGATGTAGAGGGCTGCCGCGCCGCCGATTGCCTCTGCGGGCACCCAGCGGATGCGGGTGGTGACAACGGGCTTGCCTTCCCAGTCCACGGTATAGACAAATCCCGGATGGCCGTCCGGCTCCCAGGCATCGCGGATGGCGGCATCGAACAAGCCCCGTGCGTCTTCCAGCAGCCAGGCCGGGACCTCCAGGCCGCGGGTTTCGAGTCCGGCGCGGAGGTGGAGGAGCAGGCGCGCCCACTCAACCCAGTGGCCGGGGGTTCCGCCATAGGCACGGAACTGGCTGGCCCGGTCATCGGTGTTGTACTCCGGCATGGGCTTCCACTCCGGGTCGAAGTGCTCGAACACCCGGTAGTTGTTGTTGCGCGCAAATTTGTGGATGAGCACCTCGGCGATGTGCAGGGCCCGTTCGAGCCAGCGGTTCTCCCCGGTCACGTCGGCGACGATGAGGTACGCCTCCACGGAGTGCATGCTGGCGTTTCCGCCCCGGTATGCCTCGGTTTCCGTAAATTCCCGGTTCCAGGAGTCGAAGCACATGTTGGCCTGGTGGTCCCAGAACTTCGTGTCGGCTATCCGCAGCGCTTCGTCGAGCAGTTCTCGGGCCCCCGGTCGCCCGGCCGCAACGGCACTGGCAGCAGCGAGGAGCACAAAGGAGTGCTGGTAGCCGGACTTCGTGTCGTTCACCGGGCCGCTTTCGTCGACCTCGGCGTACCAGCCGCCGAACTCCTTATCGTGGAGGACTCCGTTGAGCGCCGCGATCCCGTGGTCCACGAGTGTTGCGGCACCGGGGCGTCCCATCAGCGCGGCGACAGCGAAACTGTGCGTCATCCGGGCGGTGATCCACAGATGGGTCGGCTTATCGGCGAACACCTTGCCGTAGTTGTCGAGCCAGCCGAACCCCGTGGGGACCTTGGAAGCTGAGGCGAAATTGACCAGTCGGTCGGTTTCCGCCTCGAGCCATCGTGCGTGGGCGGCGCTGTTCAGCCACGTCATGTTAGTTCCTTTCTTTGTTACGGGTGCAAGCGAAGTTGTTGGGGTCATCCGACGGCGTCGAACACGCCGCGGATGATGGTGGCGGCCGCGCCCAGGTAGGCCAGGATAATCAGCAGTATCTGCGCGGCGCGGGCAGGGACGAACTTTGCGGCGACGTCACCGAGCACCAGCCCGGCTAGGCAGGCCACGCCCACGGCCGTCCACATTCCCCACGGAAGCGCGGGAAACGCGGCCGGCGCGGTCAGGGACTTGGAGATGAGCGAGAACGCCCCGATGGTAAAGAAGTACGGCTGCATGGTGGCAGCGAAGGAGGTGTGCGGCCACCGGGTGGCGATGGAGTAAATGCTGACCGCCGGGCCGCCCACGCCGGCCGCTGTGTTCATGAAGCCGCTGAGGCCGCCGGCGGTGAACAGGTAGCGGCGGCGCGCTGGCAGGGTGGCCGACTTGAGGACCAGCAGAACGGTCAACCCGGCGGCGAGGATCACACCGATGCCGATCTCCAGCACCGCCGTTGGAACGAGGTGGATCAGGAAGGCGGCGGGGATGATCCCGAGCAGGGCCGAGGCAGTGAGCAGAACGTACCGTTTCCAGTCAATGTCCCGCACCACGCGGAAGATGATGGCCCCCGCGGTCACGGCACCGCACATGTTCACCAGCACCACACCTTCCACCGGGCCCAGGAGCAGGACCAGGAAGGGTGCAGCCACCAGGGCGAAACCCATCCCGGTGATGCGCTGCATCCCGGCTCCCATCACCACGGCGCCCAGCACCAGCCCGGTGGTCAGCACCTAGGGCCTCCAGGCCACGTACTGGACCTCCTCGAATTCCTCCAGGCCCAGGCTTGATCCTTCCCGGCCCAGCCCTGACTGCTTGGCGCCGCCCATGGGCGCGAAGGCCACGGACGGGAGTGGATCGTTCACGCCCACGATGCCCGCTTCGAGCTGCTCCGGAATGTCCCAGCCGCGCCTGGGGCTGCTGCTCCAGACGTAGGCGGCCAGGCCCATTTCCGTGGCGTTGGCTTTCCGGATGGCTTCCTCCTCCGAGGAGAAGGTTACGACGCCGGCTGCCGGGCCGAACACTTCCTCCGTCACCAGGGGTGCGTCGTCGGGGACGTCCGCCAGCAGGGTGGGCGCCAGGAAGGAGCCGTGGCCTGGAACATCGGTGCGTTGGGTGACGCGTCGGGCGCCGCGCTCCAGGGCATCGTCGATCAAGGCCTGGACCGCGGTGACCCGGTCGGCGTCGATCATGGGACCGAGGTCGGGAACCTGGCTGCCGTCGGGAACGCCGTGGCCGATGCTCATCGCGTCAAAGCGCGCGGCCAGCCTGGCGGCGAACTCCTCGGCGATGCTGTCCTGGACCAGGAACCGATTGGCGGCCACGCAGGACTGTCCGGTGTTGCGGAGCCGGCCCAGGACGGCACCCTCGACGGCGGCATCCAGGTCGGCGTCCTCGAACACGATGAAGGGCGCGTTGCCGCCCAGCTCCAGCAGCGGCCGGACCACCCGTTCGGAGGCGGAGGCCATGATCTGCCGGCCCACGCCCGTGGAGCCGGTGAAGCTGACGGCCCTGACAGCGGGGTGGGACATCAGCGCGGCGGTGATTTCCCGGGAGGGGCCGTGGACCAGGTTGACGACGCCTGCAGGGAACCCGGCGTCGTGGAGGACTTCGAACAGCCCGGTGGCAGCCAGCGGGGCCTTCTCGGACACCCGGCCCACCACGGTGCAGCCGGCCGCCAGCATCGCCGCGAGCTTCCGGGCCTGGATGGAGACCGGGAAATTCCAGGGGGTGAGGCTGAGGGCCACGCCGATGGGTTTGCGAAGGCTCAGGTGGCGGCGGCCCTGCAGCTCGGGCGGGCTGACGGTGCCGGTGGCGCGGCGCGCTTCCTCGGCGAACCAGCGGAAGTATTCCACGGAGAAGTCCACTTCGCCCTGCGCTTCAGGGAGCCGTTTGCCCGCTTCAAGCGCCAGGGTGTGGGCAAGTTCGTCGCGTCGCTCTGCCAGGACGTCGGCGGCGTTGCGGAGCAGGTCCGCCCGGTTCCGGACGGTGGTGCGTGACCAGGAACTGAAGGCCTCCGCCGCGGCGTCGGCGGCCTTGGTGGCATCCTTGCCGGTGCCCCAGGCCACCTCGCCCACGGTGCTGCCGTTGCCGGGGTCAGTCACGTCCTTGGCGGTTCCGGCGGTGTTCCAGGTGCCGTTGACGAGGTGTTGGGCTGACTTGAGGTTCACGAATGATGCCTTTCATTGGGCTGGAAGGGGTCCATTGCGGCGGGGCGGGCGCGGCTGGCCGCCGTCGTCGTGACGCTCATCCCTTGCTGGCGCCTGCGGTGATGCCGGCCACGAAGTACCGCTGCAGGAAGACGTAGGCCACCACCACGGGCAGGGAAGCCATGATGACGCCGGCGAAGAGCAGGGGGTAGTCGGTCTGGAACTCGCCTTGGAAGCTGAGCAGTGCCAGCGGCAGGGTGCGGTTGCCGGGTGACTGGATGAAGAGCAGCGGGTACAGCAGTTCGTTCCAGTGGATCACGAACAGGAAGATGGCGGCCGCGGCGATGGACGGGGCGGACAGCGGCAGGGCGATGGAAACGTACGTCCGCCATGGGCCGGTGCCGTCAATCGAGGAAGCCTCGTACAGTTCCTTGGGCAGGGTCCGCATGAAGCCCCCCAGGATGAAGACGGCGATGGGCAGGGTGGACACCAGGTTGGCCACCACCAGGCCCGTAAGGTTGTCGAGCAGACCCAGCCGCCCGAAGAGGACGTAGAGCGGCACCATGTTGGCCTGCGCGGGAATGGCCATGCCCAGGACGAGGAAGCCGAAGATGGCCCAGGACATGAAACCGCGGAGCCGGGAGACGGCGTAGCCGGCCAGGCTGGCCAGGAACAGGGTGAGCGGCACGGAAATGGCCGTGACAATCACGCTGTTCATGAAGGACGAGCCCAGGTCCTGGCCGCCGATCACTTCCGCATAGTTGGCGGGGGAGAGGGACTGCGGCAGGCTGAACGGCCCGGCAAACAGTTCCTGGGTGGACTTGAAGCTGCCGAACCCCACCACGGTCAGCGGAACGATGATGATGACCGCGTAGATCGCGAGGATTCCGCGGCGGGTTATTGACGCGAACATGCTGTCATTCCCCCTTCGGGGTGAGGCGGAGCAGGCGGCGCTGCAGCCAGGTGACCAGAGCGATCATCGCCATGAAGATGATTGACTGGGCGGCTGCGTAGCCGAACTCCGAGTTGGCAAAGGTGCTGTAGATCCGGGTGGAGAGGATGTCCAGGGACTGCTTGGGCGGGTTGCCCGCGATGCCCAGGATCAGGTCGAAGGCCTTGAACGACTGCACGGTGGTGTAGGCCACCACAATGGACGTTGCCGGGGCCACGAACGGCCAGGTGATGGACTTGAACTGCTGCCACTTGTTGGCGCCGTCCATTTCCGCTGCCTCGTACAGCTCCCGCGGGATGGCCTGCAGGCCGGCAATGTAGACCACCATCATCTGCCCGGCGTGGAACCACACCTGGGTCACGGCCACCCAGTACAGGGCCTGGGCGTCGTTGCCGAGGTAGGAGCTCTGGAGCGACTCCAGGCCAACGCCGCCCAGGACCGAGTTGGCCAGGCCGAAGTTGGGGTCGTAGATGAACTTCCAGATGAAGGCCACCGACACCGAGGACAGGATGGTGGGGAAGAAGAACAGGGCGCGGAGCAGGACGCTTCCCCGCGAATTCTTCGTCAGCAGCAGCGCCAGGAGCAGCGAGAACAGCGTCTGCGCGATCACCACCAGCAGCACGAACTTCAGGTTGTTGGTCAGCGCGTTGGTGAACAGCGAGTCCTTGGTGAAGGCCCGGATGAAGTTGTCCAGGCCCACGTAGTTGAACGCTGCCGAGAAGCCGTTCCAGTCCGTGATGGCGTACTGGAAGGCCTGCAGCGTGGGCATCACCAGGAAGAAAGCAATGACGGCCACCGCGGGAAGCGGGAACAGGTATAGTGCCGGATTCACCCGCGTGGGCGAGCGGCGGCGCTTCTTCGCGTCGTCAGGTTCCGTGTGGTTGTCCGGTGCCTTCCGCGTGGGCGCCGTCCCGGGATGGATGCTCATAGCCGTTCGTCAACAATCTTCTGGGCGGCCGCCGCTGCCTGCTCCGGGCTGGTGCCGGAGATGACGGCGGTGGCGCTGGCTTCCACGGCGTTGCGGACATCGAGGTTCTGGAACTGGAACCGCGCCGCCAGCGCCGTCTTCTTTTCCAGCCACGGGCTCAACCGCTTGAGGTCGGGGTTGGTGTAGTCCACATTGTTCACGGACACGTGCTGGGCCGTCTTGTTGGCGTAGTAGCCGGCGTTCTCCGGCTCGGACAGGAAGTCGATCCAGGCGGCCGCCGCGGCCTGGTTCTTGCTGGCAGAGTTCACGCCCAGGATGAACGTGGCGTTGTAGACGCCCTCGTACTTGCCGTTGCCATCCGAGGTGTTCGGGAACACCAGTTCAATGGGGAACTGGGCGCCCAGGCCACGGACTGCGGCGATGTGGTAGGAGCCGGTGGCCAGCATGGCGGCCTTCCCCTGCGAGAACAGGTTCTGGGCCGGCTCCACGGCGGTGCCCGTGGCGTTGGGCTGCAGGTACGGGACCAGGTCCTTGTACTGGTTGAGCATCTTGATGAACCAGTCGTCCGTGACCTTCAGCTTGCCCTGCTCGATCTGGGCGCACATGTCGTCCACGGGGGCGTTGTTGGCAATCATGCAGTTGAACAGCTGGCCGCCGTTTCCAACATCGCCGCCCGGCCAGGAGATGGGAATGACGCCGGCCGAGGCCAGTTTGTCGCACATGGCCAGGAAGGAATCCCAGTCCTTGGGTGCAAGCTCGGCGCCGGCTTTGTCGAAGAGGTCCACGTTGGCCATGGGCATGGGGAACACCACCTGGTAGGGAAGGCCCAGTTGGCTCTCCCCTGACTTGCCTGCGGAGAGCAGGCCTTCCTGGTAGTTCGAAACAGCCTTGCTGCCCTTCAGTTCCGCGTAGATGCCGGCTTCGGTGAAGTTCTTGAACTGGGCGCCGCGGAACGTGGCAAAGGCGTCACCGATGGAGCCGCCGCGCAGTTTCTGGAGAGCCTGGGCGTTGTAGTCGTTGGACGTGGAAATGTCCTGGGCAACCTCCACGCCGTCGTGCATGGCGGCGAAGCGCGTGATCAGTTCGTCGAACACCGCCTTGTCCTCGCCGCGCCAGTGGGCGAAGGACACCTTGCCGGTGACGGCTCCGGTGGAGGGCGCGGCAGGGCCGGTGGCGCCGCCGGGTGCGGTGGAACCGCCCGGCCCGGCACATGCTGCCGCCGTGGCGCCGAAGCCCAGGGCTCCGAGAACTGCGATGGCCTGCCTGCGTGAAATCTGACTCACAATAGTCTCCTCGTTGAGTGTTTGCTGTGCCTTGTTTACTTGACTGCGGAAAGGGTTGCCACGGTCACGACGCTTTGGCTCCCCGGGTGCTTATGCGTTGGTCCTTTGGGCGGTGACGACGTCGTCCACCACGGCGCAGAGGCGCTGCAGCCGCCGGACGGCGTCAGTGGACAGGGATTCGACGACGTCGGGCGCGCCGATGCAGGACGCCCACACAGCGCGTCCGGAGAGGAAGCCGCTGGCACCTTCCAGGCAGGCCCACCGGACCGCCTCCGGGAAGACGTCCTCGGGGACGCCGGAGGAGAGCACCACCCAGGGGCCGTCGATGGCGTTGGTCAGGTCGGCGCACGCGGCACGGACCTCTGCTTCGGAGGCCTGGCCGTGGAAGGGGACTTCTGCCTTGTACAGGTCCGCACCCAGGCTGCCCAGCTCCTTGGCGGCCGCCAGGATCCCGGCGTTCCAGTCAAAGTCTCCGCCGGCCAGCGGCTTGCGGGAGACGGGCTCGATGATGCTGATGAGGCCGGCGGACTGGCACCGTTCCACGAATTCGCGGACCATTTCCACCCGGCCCTCGGCGGGCTCATCCGGGCGGTAGAGGACCAGGAGCTTGAGGGCCTTCACGCCCAGGGCCTTGTACTTGTGCGGGTCCACCAGGCGGTCAATGGTTACCTCGCCCACCAGTTCGCCGTGTGCGGATTCGAAGTGGTCCGCCGAGGCGATCAGCCCGCAGCCGGGGTCCACCACGTTGTCCTCGATGGCCTGGTCGAGGGCGAACTGCCGGTCGATCAGGACGCCCGAGGCGTAGGGGGTGAGGATTCTGGCGGCCTGGAGCTTGAAGTCCTGGAGGTCCTGGTCCGTGACGGGCTGGTCGGTGTGTTCCGCGAACATGTTGCGCATGGCTTCGCGCTGGTCCACGGCGAGCATCGCGAAGGCGCCTGACGGGCGCTGGAGGGGTGAGAGGTCTGTGGGGCTCATGGGCTGCTTCTTTCAGCTGGGCGTTTGGTTAGGCGGGCAGTTTGGAGGCGAGGACAGGGTTGATGGTCTGGTGCGGGATGGCGGAGCGGCCGTCCAGTCCCTGGCAGGACGCGGAGGCGGTGCGCCCGGCAAAGGCTGCAGCCTCCACCAGCGGCAGCCCGGCGGCGACGGCGGCCAGGAGGGCGCCGTGGTACACGTCGCCGGCGCCCAGGGTGGAGACGATATTGGCGGGGGTTGCAGGCACGTGGACCGGGTCGCCGTTGCCGTCCTTGACCCAGGCGCCTTCGGAGCCGGCGGTGGCAACGACGGCGGAGGCGCCGTCGTCGACCGCCTTTTGAAGGAGCGCCGCGGGGGAGAGGTGCTCGCCGTACTCCGCGCGCAGCCGCTCGATGGTGGGGACGTACAGCGCGACGCCCTTGGGATTGAAGGACGGAATGGGGTTGCCGGCATCCACGCTGATTCTTGGGGTGCCACGGTCACGGCGTGCGCCGGAGGCGACGGCGTTCCAGCCCAAGTGGTCCACGTGGACCCAGGCTGCCGATTCCACCAGTTCATGGAAGCGGCTGCCGGCGGGAAAGCTGACCGGCGGCACCGGACGGGTGACGATGGCCCGGCTTTCGGAAACCTTGCTGACCACGATCACGCTGGCCCCCGTTTTGACGTTGGGATCGCGGATCACGGCGGAGGTGTCCACGCCTTCGGCCTGCAGGCCGGCGACGATGCGGTCGCCTTCCTCGTCGGTGCCGAGGACACCTGCGAAAGCTGTGTTGGCTCCGGCGCGGGCGGCTGCCACTGCCGCGGTTGCGGCCGGGCCGCCGCCCGCCGTCGCGAAGTCCGTGGCTACGGTGCGGCTGTCCGCAGCGGGGTAGTCCTCCACCAAGGCGATGGAGTCAAGCGTGGCGCAGCCTACGAAGAGCAGGGTTCCAGTTGACGGTTGGGGCACGTTCCACCTCGTTGTAGTTCCGGGCTGATACTGAAGAAATATACACACGCTATGTTGGAATAACAACACTTTCGGTATAGTTCTGTTTGGGATGCAACGCCACGGTCCCCCAAAACTCAACGTAGAGAAACGGAGCAGCACATGTCATTGCCTTCTGCGGAACCGGTCCGGACTATCCGATACGGCCTCATCGGGGCCGGCCACATGGCCCGCGAACACGTCCGAAACCTCGCCTTGATCCCCGGAAGCCGCATCACCGCAGTCTCAGATCCCCAGCCCTCATCCCTGGAGGAGACCGTTGCGGAGATCGGCTACGGGGTGGAGACCTTTCCCTCCCACCAGGAACTGCTGGCCTCCGGTCTGGTGGACGCGCTGGTCATCGCCAGCCCCAATGACACGCACCTCGGCATCCTGAAAGACATTTTTGCCAGCGGCACGAACCTCCCGGTGCTTGTGGAGAAGCCGGTGTGCACCACCGCCGAGCAGGCCGACGAACTGGAGGGTCTGGCCGCCGGATACCCGGCAGCGGTGTGGGTGGCGATGGAGTACCGCTACATGCCGCCGGTGCAGGAAGTCATCCAGGCTGCGCACAACGGCAAGCTCGGCAACATCTACATGCTCTCCATCGTGGAGCACCGCTTCCCTTTCCTGCACAAGGTGGACGCCTGGAACCGCTTCGCGGAGCGGACCGGCGGAACCCTGGTGGAGAAGTGCTGCCACTTCTTCGACCTGATGCGGCTGATCCTGCAGGATGAGCCCGTCCGGGTCTATGCCAGCGGCGGCCACGACGTGAACCACATGGACGAGGTCTACGACGGCCGCGTCTCTGACATGATCGACAACGCGTACGTGATCGTGGACTTCAAGGGTGGCCGCCGCGCCATGCTGGAGCTGTCCATGTTCGCCGAGGGGTCCAAATTCCAGGAGCGGATCTCGATCGTGGGGGATGCCGCCAAGATTGAGACGCTCATCCCGGTGGCAGCCAACCACTGGATTCCCGGCGATGAGGCGGAAGCCACCGTGGAGTTCAGCCCGCGCTCGCCGCTGGGCCCGGAGAAGCACGAGGTCCCGGTGGATGAGGCAGTGCTTGCTGCGGGCGCGCACCACGGCTCCACCTACTACGAGCACCTTGGGTACCGGAAGGCGATCCTGGGCGAGGGGCCGGTGGAAGTAACGGTTGCGGACGGGCTGCAATCGGTCCGGATGGGCCTCGCGGCCGAACGTTCAATCGCGGAAGGACGCCCCGTCGAGCTTACGAATGCCGGTGCCGGGGTACATCACTAGGTAAGTTGGTGTTGGAATAGCAACACTGCGGCGGGCCGGGGTCCGGCGGGTGGGGCAGGAAGAAGGGTCATGAGCATCGCACGCGAGGAGGCGCCGCTGACGCCCCGCCAGCGCACCATTTTGGACGAGCTGGGCCGGCGGGGGTTCATTTCCACCACCGATCTGGCCGAGACTTTCGCGGTTTCGGACATGACAGTGCGCCGGGACACGCGGGTACTGTCCAAACTGGGCCTGGTCCGGGTGGTGCACGGCGGCGTGAGCGCCATCCATGGGCAGGGCCAGAACGCGGACTTCGCTGCCCGGGTCCGCGAGGATGCCGAAGCCAAGCTTCGCGTGGCCCGCGCCTGCGTATCCATGATCGGGGAGCGGGACGCGATCATCCTGGACGCCGGCACCACCACGTACCAGATCGCGCAGGAACTGCCCGCCGCCTTCAAGGGGACAATTATTACCCACTCGGCCCCGGCCATCCAGCGGTGCCTGCAGCTGACCTCGGCACGGACCATCTGCCTCGGCGGGGAACTGCTGCTGGACAGCCAGGCGTTCAACGGTCCCATGACTGTCAGTGCCGCGGCCGGGCTGCGCGCCAGGACCGCGTTCATTGGCGTCAGCGGAATCCATGATGAGGCGTTTTACATTGAGCGTGACGTGGAGCGCGCCACTAAGATCGCACTCATGAACTCTGCGGAACAGGTGGTAGTGGTGGCAACCCACCAGAAGATGCTGCGGTACGCGCTGGCCCGGCTGGCGGCCTTCGACGCCGCGGATGTACTGGTGACGGACGCGCCCCCGCCTCGGGAAATCGAATCAGCGCTGCGTGCGGCGAACGTCAAGCTCGTGGTGGCGGCATGACCGCGCCGCTGCGGGTTTCCCTGCCCGACCAGAAACTGGTGGACGCGCTTGCGCCGGCTGCCGGCGTCGAATTCTTTGTGTGGGACTTTTCCGGCCCTGCCCCCGACGGTCCGTTGGACATCGTGGTGCCGCCGTACATGCGCGGGCCGGAGGTACTGGCTGCGCTGGAGTCCGTGGAGATCGGCCTGATCCAGAGCCAGTCCATTGGGTACGACGGCGTGGCGGACGTCCTGCCCGCCGGTTGCCTTTTCGCCAACGCGGCGGGGGTGCATGAAACGTCGACGGCGGAACTTGCCCTGGGCATGATGATTGCCAGCCAGCGCGGCATGGCCGATTTTGCACGCAACCAGGCCACCGGAACCTGGGACAACAGCCAGCGGCCCAGCCTGGCAGACCGCCGGGTGCTGCTGGTGGGCTACGGGGGAGTGGGCAAGGCCATCGAAGCCCGGCTCCTGCCCTTTGAAACGCAGGTGACCCGGATGGCGAGCCGCGAACGCGAGGACGCCGGCGGGAGGATCCTCGGGATCGACTCGCTTTATGAGCAGCTGCCCCTGCACGACATCGTGGTGGTCAGTGTGCCCCTCAGCGAGCAGACAAAGCAGCTGGTGGACGCAAAGTTCCTGGCCGCAATGCCTGACGGGGCGCTGCTGGTGAACGTGGCCCGCGGACCGGTGGCGGACACGGATGCGCTGCTGGCGGAGACGTCGTCGGGCCGTTTGCGTGCCGCGCTGGACGTGACGGACCCCGAGCCGCTGCCCGCGGACCATCCCCTGTGGACGTCGCCCGGCGTGCTGATTACCCCGCACGTCGGCGGCGCAAGCTCGGCGATGTTCCCGCGGATGGTCCGGCTGATCAGGCAGCAGATCGGCCTGATGCTCGACGGCAAGGAGCCGGTCAACGTGGTGCTGGGCGGATCGCCCCGGGACTAGGTTCCGCGGCCTACTGCAACGCGGGGTCATTCCCAGCCCAATAATTGACCATTATTGGGCCAAAAGTGACCCCGCGTTGCTTGAATAAGGGGCGGAATTCGTGCGGACCGGGTTGGTCCGGAGGACCCAATATTTACAGGGCAGGCTGGCGCTTCCTGCGGAACACCATCCGCAGGTGGTCCCGGAAACCCAGGCTGCTCCTCCGGCTGGCTATGATCACGCCGGCGACTGAAGCCAGCAGCACGATGACGCCGCCGGAAGCCACTGACCAGCGCGCGCCGAACTCTGAGCCGATCCAGCCCATCAGGGGCGCGCCCAGGGCGGTACCGCCCTGGAGGACCGCCAAGTAGAGCGCCAGCACGCGGCCGCGGAACTGCGGTTCCACGGAGAGTTGGATGCTCGTGTTGCAGCTGTTCAGGAACGTGATGGACGCCAGCCCGATGGGGATCAGGACGGCTGCGTACAGCCAGAACGACGGCGACACGCTCCCCAGGAGGGTGAACGCACCGAGTCCCAGTGCACCGCCCAACAGGAACCGTAGCCGCGGCCCCGCCCGGCGTGCCGCAAGCAGCGCGCCGGCCAGCGTGCCCACGGCCATGATCGAACCAAGAAGCCCGAATTCACCCGGGCCGGCGCCGAACTCAGTGGTGGCCATCAGTGCGTTGATGATGGGAAAGTTCATTCCGAACGCGCCAAGGATGCCCACCAGGACCATGGTCAGCACCAGGTCCGGCCGGTTGCGCACATAGCGGACGCCTTCCGCCACCTGGTGCTTGCTCCGTGTTGCCGGGGCAGCGGAGGCGGGTTCTGCGGTCCGGATCCGGAAGAGGGAAACTATGACGGCGGCGAAGCTGGCGGCGTTCAGCAGGAAGACCGGTCCCGTGCCAACCCAGGCAATCAGTACCCCGGCGATCGCAGGGCCGGTCAGCCGGGCTGTGTTGAAGGAGGCGGAGTTCAGCGCAACGGCGTTGGAGATGTTGTCCTGTCCCACGAGTTCGGACACAAACGACTGGCGCGACGGTGCATCGATGGCGCTGGCTATCCCAAGACAGAGGGCGGCCAGATAGGCGTGCCAGAGCTGGGCGGTGCCGGTCACCACCAGGAGCCCGAGTGCCAGCCCGGTCACGCCCATGGCCACCTGCGTCCACAGCAGGATTACCCGCTTGCGGTAGCGGTCCGCCAGCACTCCGCCGTACGGGCCAAGCAGCAGCATGGGGAGGAACTGAAGGCCTGTGGTGATGCCGATGGCGGCGCCGGAGTAGTTGGTGAGGACGGTCAGGACCAGCCAGTCCTGCGCCACCCGCTGCATCCAGGTCCCGATGTTGGACACCAGCGCGCCGCCGGCCCAGATCCTGTAGTTGCGGTCTTCCAACGCGCGGAACATGGCGCTCATCTGCCGCTCATCTCCTGCATGATGTGTGCGGCCCGGCTCAGGACCAGCCGGTCTTCCTCGCTCAGCCCGGCCACGCGCTGCGCAAGCCACGCGGTCCGCTGGTTCCGGGCCTCTTCAAGGACGGCCCGGCCGGCATCGGTGATGTCGATGTGGACCTGACGGCCGTCGGCGGGGTTTGCCGCCCTTGAGACGAAGCCCAGTTCGGCGAGGGCGTTGACGATCCGGGTCATGGACGGGGCTTGCACGTGCTCGCTTGTGGCCAGTTCGCGGAGGGTGCTGGGTCCGCTGCCGTTGAGCAATGCCAGCACCGTGTACTGGCCCGGCGTGATGACGTCGCCGGTCGCCTCGACGCGGAGCCGCCGCGAGGTGCGCATCACGGCGGTTCGGAGGTCGATGGCCAGGGTGTCCGGGCTGATCTGCCCGGCCGTGCTCTTGTTCTTGGTTGTGGTCACGTCCGCGTTGCGCCTCCGAAAATGCTTAGCAATGCTAATTAGTCCTGCTAATAAGTATGCTACCGCTTTGAAGAAGCGGCAAGCGGTCGGCCGGTGTGGCCGTCGCGGGCGGGGCGGCGTAGGCCCTGGTGCACCATGACAGAACAGCAACCCTTCGAGCTGGTCCGGCGCCATTCGCACTTCGAACTGCGCCACTATCCCGGCCACGTTTGTGGCGAAACCAAGGTGGCCGCCACCTTTGACCGTGCCGGAAACTTCGCCTTCCGGCGCTTGTTCAACTACATCAGCGGGAACAACTCCACCCGCCGGAAGCTGGCTATGACCGCCCCGTGCTTCAGTCCGGGTCCCGGCGGGAAAAGGCGGACAGCCGAATTTGCGGGGCTTTTGTGCTTCCTGCAGGCGGCGCTGACCCTGGCTTGCCCCCTGCCCTACTGGCCCGCCAATGCTTCAAGTGTGGCCCGTGATCCGGCGTCGTGGAGGCTTGTCAGCGCCTGGGAATACGCGGCGATGAATTCCTGGTTGCCGGCCAGGTCGCCAAAGACCTCCCGGTCCGAGATGAAGGCCAGCGGTTCCTGCCGCTGCCGGGCGGCTGAGGCCATCAGCTTGGCCCTGAGCCGGTCGACGACGTCAATCGGGTTGCCCTGCTCGTCGGCGCCTTCGGCATAGCGGGCCCAGCTGGCAACGATGGCCGCGGACCGGCGGATTTCCCCGCCCCGCTCAAGGCTGATGCGGATGACCGGCAGCAGCCATTTGGGGATCCGGTCCGAGCTTTCCGCGCAGAGTCGGGCAAGGGTGTCCCGGACGTGTTCGTTGGAGAAGCGTTCGATGAGGGTGTGTTTGTAGTCGGCGATGTCCACGCCGGGCACCGGCTCCAGGGTGGGGGTGGCCTCCTTGTCCATGTAGTCGAGCAGGAACTGCGCGAACAGCGGGTCCTGGGCAACTTCGTGGGCGTAGCGGTAGCCAGCCAGGTAGCCGAAGTAGCACATGCCCTGGTGGCGGGCGTTGAGCAGGCGGAGTTTCATCAGTTCGTACGGCTCAACATCCGCCACGAGCTGGACCCCGGCGTCCTCTAACGGGGGACGTCCAAGGCTGAACGTGTCCTCGAGGACCCACTGCTCAAACGGCTCGCACACCACGGGCCACCCATCTTCGACGCCGAACTCCGCCGAGATGGCGGCGCGGTCCGCGTCCGTGGTGACGGGCGTGATCCGGTCCACCATGCTGTTGGGGAAGGGAACGTTCGCGGTGATCCAGGCGCCGAGGTCCGGGTCCTTGACGGTGGCGAAGGCGGTGAACGTCCTGCGCGCCACGTCGCCGTTGCCTTGGATGTTGTCGCAGGACATCACCGTGAAGGGGACCAGGCCGCGGGCACGACGGCGGGCCAGGGCTGCCGTGATGAGGCCGAAGATCGTCCGCGGTGCTGCCCCCGCCTGGAGGTCGTGGACCACGTCCGGGTTGCCGGCGTCGAACTCGCCGGTGACGTGGTGGAAGTTGTATCCGCCCTCCGTGATTGTGAGTGAAACGATCCGGACGGCGTCGGACGCCATCTTCTCGATGACGGACTCGGGATCGTCAGGGGCGAACAGGTACTCGATGATCGAGCCGATGACCCGGCCTTCCCGGGTCCCGTCCGGGTTCTTGACCACCAGCGTGTAGAGGCAGTCCTGGCTGTCCATGACCTGTTTCATGCGGGCATCACCGGGCAGGACCCCCACGCCGCAGATGGCCCAGTCGAGGGCCTTGCCGTCGTTCATCAGCCGGTCCAGGTACATGGCCTGGTGCGCGCGGTGGAAGCCGCCCACCCCGAAGTGGACGATTCCCGCCGTCAGCGAGGCCCGGTCGTAGGCGGGGACAGCCAGGGACGCGGGCAGGCCGGCAAGGGTGCGGGTTTGAAGTGCAGTCATGGGGCTAACCTTCTGCAGAGGCGGGCCGGCCGGGCGGTGTTCCGGCCGGCTTTCCGGACAGGGAACCCAGCCCGGCTGACGTGGGCGGGTTGGCCCCCGGCCGGGAACACGCGATGGCGGCGGCCCTGTTCGCGTAGGCCGCCAGGGCATCCAGGTCTTCGGGGGAGAGGCTCCACAGGCGCGGCCTGTTGGCGGCACCGAGCGCGTCCAGTTGCGCCAGGCCGGCGATCAGGGCCGCCATGAAGGAGTCACCCGCCCCCACGGTGTCCGCCACGGCGACCGTTTCGCCCGGCATCTCCACGCGCCCCTTCCGGGTCAGGACCACCGGTCCGTCCGCGCCTCGCGTCAGCGCAACCAGTGCCGGTCCCAGCTCCAGCCAGGCGGCAAGGGACTCGTCCAGGGTCCTTCCCGGGTAGAGCCAGCGCAGGTCCTCGTCGCTGGCTTTAACGAAGTCACTGGCGGCCACAAAGTCTTCCGCTTCACGGCGTGCCGCTTCAACATCGGGGCTGCTGGCCGGCCGGCAATTGGGGTCGAAACTCACCGTCGCGTGCGGGCGTGCCGCTTCGGCCAGGCCCCGGACGGCCTTGCTTCCGGGTGCCAGGACCGTGGCGATGGATCCGGTGTGGACATGCAGCGAACCCTGCACCGCGGCAAGGGCCGGGATGGAGGCCCCGTTGATGTCCCAGCTGATGTTGAACGTGTACTCGGCTGCGCCGGTAGCGTCCAGGGACGCCAGTGCCGACGACGTCGGCAGGGAACCTCCCACGATCGGTTCAACATTGTTGGTGCGCAGGTGGTCAGCGATCAGCTTCCCGTGCGCGTCGTCGCCATAGTGCGTGACCAGCCTGGTCCCCAGGCCCAGCCGCGCGCACCCTACCGCGACGTTGAGCGGGCTCCCGCCCGGGTGCACCTGCTGCGCGGAGCCCCGGCCGGGGGCCTCAATGATGTCAACAAGCGACTCGCCGATGACGGTGATCATGGTCAGCGGCCCGGGTAGACAACGGCTTTGAGCTGGCCGGGCTGCTTGCCCGCCTTGAGCGCGTTCTCGGAGTCCGCGAGTGGGAACCTGCCGGTGACTAGGATGTCCAGGTCCACCTTGCCGTCCGCGATCAGCTGGATGGCCAGCGGCCAGGTGTTGGTGTAGCGGAACACGCCGGAGAGCCAGATCTCGCGGTTCTGGATGTAGGAGACGGGGAGTTCGACGTCGTCCGCGCCCAGGCCGACCAGGATGACTGTGCCTGCAGGGGCCACGGCCTTGATCCCGGCGCGGACCGCCTGCGGTGCGCCGGACGCGTCAATGAACGCGTCGACGTCGAGCCCTTCCACGCTGTCCGTCTTTGCGTTGAGCGCGTGGGTGGCGCCGTGTTCGAGGGCGAAGGCGAGCCGGTCTTCGGCGATGTCGGAGATGTAGATCTCGGTGGCGCCGAACGCGCGGGCGGCCTGGGCAGCGATGATGCCGATGGGCCCGGCGCCGGCGATCAGGACCCGGCTGCCGGGCTTGATCTCCGCGCGTTCGCAGGCCCACAGCCCTACGGAGAGCGGCTCGATGAGGGCGGCGGCCTCGTCGCTGACGCTGTCCGGGATGTCGTAGGCGAAGTCGGACTGGATGGTGACGTATTCGGCGAAGGCGCCGTCAACGGGCGGGGTGGCGTAGAACTCGATGTCCGGGCAGAGGTTGTAGCGGCCGGCCTTGCACTGCTTGCACGTGCGGCAGGGGCGCTGGGGCTCGACGGCGACGCGCCGGCCGGTGCGGGCGGGGTCAACGGCGGATCCGACGGCGGCGATCCGGCCGGAGAGTTCGTGGCCGAGGATGAGCGGGTGGTCCACTACGTACGGGCCGATCCGGCCGTGCTCGTAGTAGTGGACGTCGCTGCCGCAGACGCCGACGGCGGCAACCTGCACCAGGACCTGGTCAGCGTCGAGCTGCGGGAGGGGCAGGGTTTCCATGGCCATCTCGCCCTGGCGCTTCAGGATGGACGCCCGCATGGTGGCCGGCAGACCGGAGCCGGTGGCCGGGGACTGGGTGGTTGTTGTGGTCATCGGAGTGATCCTTCTGAGTGTTGGGCGGGCTGGTTTATCTCACGGCCTGCTATTTCACGGCGCCGAGGGAGAGTCCCTGGACGAGCTTGTCCTGGGCGGCGAACCCGGCAAAAAGCACGGGCAGGGAGATGACGACGGCGGCCGCGCACACCTTGGCGAGGAAGAGGCCCTGGCTGGAGACGAAGCCGGTGAGGAAGACCGGGGCGGTTCCGGCCATGACGCCGGTGAGGACCCGGGCGAGCAGCAGTTCGTTCCAGCTGAAGATGAAGCAGATCAGGGCTGTGGCGGCGATCCCCGGCATCGCGACCGGGGCCACCACTGCGCGGAGGGTCAGGAGCAGGCCGGCTCCGTCGATCTGGGAGGCTTCGAGCATTTCCACCGGGACTTCGGCGAGGAAGGACCGCATCATCCAGACCGCGATGGGCAGGTTCATGGACGTGTACATCAGGACCAGGAACCAGATGTTGTCCAGCCCGCCGATGGTTTTGGCGAACAGGAACAGCGGCAGGACCGCGGCGACGGTGGGCAGCATCTTGGTGGAAAGGAAGAAGAACATCACGTCCGTCCACTTCTTGATCGGCCTGATCGAGAGGGCGTACGCGGCCGGGATGGCCAGGACCAGCACCAGGACCGTGGACAGGACCGAGGCGGTGGCCGAGTTGATCAGCGGCGGCCAGGGGCTGACCCCGGAGCTGGCGCCGAAGAATTCCGCGTAGGCATCGAGCGTCAGGGGTGCGCCGATGGACGGCGGGTTGGTGGCGGCATCCGTTTCGGAGTGGAAGGAGGTCAGGATCATCCACAGGACCGGGGCCACGAACAACAGGGCCAGCAGCCAGGCGGCGATGCCGGCGGCGGTGTTGTTGCGCGTGGGATCCATCCGGGACTTGCCCCGGCCGGACCTTCCGAATCCGCGGCGGCCGGACCCGGTGTTCAGGGCGGTGGGCGGTGTTAAACGGGCCAGGCCCGGCTTGCGGGGTTCGGCAGGAGTGAGGGTGCTCATCGTGCTGCCTCCTTCTTGAAGAGTGAAAAGACGGTGCGGAGGGCGAAGGTGGCCACGATGATGGTGCCGATGACCACCACGACGCCTGTTGCGGAAGCCAGACCGTATTCATTGGCGAAGTAGAAGGTCTGGTAAATGGAGTACGGCAGGTTGGCCGTGCCCAGGCCGCCCGAGGTGAGCGTGAAGACGGCGTCGAAGTTCTGCACGATGTAGATGGCACCGAGCAGGCCGCCCAGTTCCAGGTACTGGCGCAGGTGCGGGAGGGTCAGATGGCGGAAGATTTCCCAGGGGCTGGCCCCGTCCATCTGCGCCGCTTCCACGGTGTCCATGGGCCGGGACTGCAGCCCGGCCAGCAGGATGAGCATCATGAACGGCGTCCACTGCCACACCAGCGAGAGGATGACCGCGGTCAGGGGAGCCTGCGAGAGGAGGTCCGGCTGCGGCGGGGTGTCACTGCCGAAGAGCGACCAGATCCAGGTCAGGACGCCGTTGAACAGCCCATACGTCGGGTTCAGCAGGGCGTGCTTCCATACGAGAGCAGCAGCTACGGGCACCACCAGGAACGGTGCGATCAGCAGGGTGCGGGCAAGCCCGCGGCCAATGAACTTCTTGTCCAGGAGCAGGGCCAGGACCAGCCCGATGACGAGGCTGGCCAGGACCACCGAGACGGTGAGGACGATGGTGGTGAAGATGGCCTGGCGCAGGTCCGCGTTGGTAAGGACCTCCACGTAGTTGCTGAAACCCGCGAATCCCGTCTGGTCCGGGCGGAGGCTGTTCCAGTTCATGAATGAAATGATCAGGGTGGCAGCAAAGGGAAGCTGCGTGACGATAATGAGGAAGATCAGGGCCGGCAGCAGCGGTGCGCGCCGTGCCCACGCCGTGGCGCGTTCACGGGCCCTGGCGTCTTTGGAAGGTTTGGGGGCGCTGTGCCCTGAACGGGCGACGCGCGCTGTTGCGGAAGTCATGATGTTCTCCTGCGGTTCTGTGGCCCGCCGGCAGGGCGGGCCACAGAACCGATTGGTGGGTGGTTACTTCTTGTACTTGTCGCCGATTTTCTGGGCGGCTTCCTGGCCCTTGGCCAGTGCGTCCTCCACGGTGCCCTGTCCGGCTATCGCTGCGCTCACGCCCTGGGAGACAGTGGTGCCAAGGTCCGCGAACTCGGGGATGCCGACGAACTGGATGCCAACCACCGGACGTTCCTGCACACCCGGGTTCTTCGGGTCGGCGTTCTCAATGGCGGAGCGTTCGGCCTTGAAGAACGGTGCGGCCTTCTGGAACTCGGCGTTCTCGTAGGTGGAGATGCGCTTGCCGGACGGAACCTTGGCCCATCCCAGCTTCGAGGCGACCAGTTCTTCATACTTCTTCGAGCTGGCCCAGGCGATGAACTTGCCTGCGGCGTCCTGCTTCTTGGACGCAGCCTGCACACCCCATGACCAGGTCCACAGCCAGCCCGAGGAGTCGGTCTTCTTGACGGGAGCCTGGGCGTAGCCGATCTTGCCCTTCACCGGCGAACCCTCCGCTTCGAGGGCGCCCGCTGCAGAGGTGGCGTCGTACCACATGGCCACCTTGGACTGGCTCATGTTGTTCAGGCATTCGGTGAACCCGGCCTGGGCGGCGCCGGCTTCACCGTGCTTCTTGACCAGGTCCACGTAGAACTTGGTAGCCTCGGTGAATTCCGGAGAATTGACCTTGGCGTTCCAGTCCTTATCGAACCAGGTGCCGCCGAAGGTGTTCACCACCGTGGTCAGCGGTGCGAAAACCTGGCCCCAGCCGGGCTGGCCGCGGAGGCAGATGCCCTTCATTCCCGGCGCGGCGCCGTCGGCCTGGGCGGCGAGCTCGGCCACCTGGTCCCAGGTGGGCTTCTCCGGCATCGCCAGGCCCTTGGCCTCAAGGATGTCCTTGCGGTACATCAGGAAGGACGACTCGCCGTAGAAGGGCTCGCCGTAGAGCTTGCCGTCCTTGCCGGTGAGCGAGGCGGTGTACGCCGGCAGGATGTCGTCCTGGTTGAATTCGGCGTCCTTGGCCACACTGTCCAGCGGGGCCAGCCAGTTGTTGGCGGAGTAGAACGGGATCTCATAGTTAGACAGGGACGCGACATCGTACTGGCCGGCCTGGCTGGAGAACTCCTGGCTGATCTTGGCCCGGACGTCGTTCTCCGGCAGGATCGTGTAGTTCACCTTGATCCCGGTGTCCTTGGTGAAGTTGTCTGCAGTGAGCTTCTGCAGGTCCTCCATCTGGGGATTGTTCACCATCAGGACATTGATGCTGTTCTGGTCACCGGCAGCAGTGCCGCCGCCGGCACCGGAGCAGGCCGATGCGGAGAGTGCGATGCACAAGGCAGCGGCAGCCAGCGTGGCAGTGCGCATTTTTGGGCGCATTGAGGACTCCTTTGTTCTTCAGGGGGTGCGCAGTCACCACATCCGACTGCTGCGTCGGGATGCCTGACCGTGGCGCGGCGTGGAATCGGGAAGCCGATGTGCCGCTGATGTTCCTCAAGATTAGGCCGGTGGCGTGGGGCACAACTAGCGCCGTGGTTGCCGATTTCTGATACTAATTTTCCGCAGCAGGTCCTGCATCAGGCGCTACTCTGGGGACAGGTCCCTGGATCTTGTCCAGAATTCATAACCACTACGGGCGCGGAGAAACACATGACTGCCACGGACACAGCGGACGGAGCTGCAGCCCGGCTGGCCGAGAGGCTGCTGGGGATGAGGGCCAACCGGGAGATCATCCCGCCCGATCCCAACCACTCCGTCCGGTGGGTGGAACACAGCTATCCCAGCCCGGTGGCGCGGTGGAACTACCACCCCGAGTACGAGATTCACCTCATCCGCAAAGGCACCGGACAGTTCATCGTGGGCGACCATATCGGCACGTTCGAAGCCGGCCACGTGTCCCTCGTCGGATCGGGGCTGCCGCACGACTGGGTTAGCGACCTTGAACCCGGCGAAGTGCTGGAGAACCGGGATGCCGTAATCCAGTTCGACGGCAAATGGGTTGAGCAGACGGCTTCGCTGGTCCCGGAGATGGCTGAAGTGAAGCCACTGCTGGAGCAGTCCCAGCGGGGGATCGAATTCCTGGGGCCCTCGGCGGAGAACGCGGCCGCCGCCATAGAAGCCATGGGTGCCAGCACGGGTCTGGTGCGGTTGCGCCACCTGCTGGATCTCTTTGTGGTGCTGGCGCGGGCTCCGCAGGAAGAACGGCGATACCTCGCGGACGAATGGTTCCGGCCGCAACTGGATGGCCAGGCCGCCGCCGTGGTGGACATTGTGCTCGAGTACGTCTTCACCAACCATGCCGGCAGCGTGAAGATGTCCGGGGCCGCCGAGCTGGTGGGCATGTCCGAGCCCACCTTCTCCAAATACTTCAAGCGGGCTACCGGCCAGAACTTCAGTGACCTGGTGCGCAAGCTCCGGCTTGCACATGCCCGCCGGCTGCTGGAGCACAGCGACAAGGCCATCTCGGAGATCTGTTACGAAGTGGGGTTCTCCAACCTGTCCAACTTCAACCGCCACTTCCTGAACGACGCAGGGGAGACGCCGAGGAACTACCGCCAGCGCGTGCAGGGCTGACAATGTCCTGACAGCCGGCAGTGGCAGCTGAGCCGGGAACTACTGGCTCCCCTTGATTTTCCGCCAGCCGCCCGCGCGGTTGGTTTCGATGATTGCCCGGAACATCTCCAGCAGGGCCTCCTCGTTGATTGGCTCGCCCGCGTAGTAGGAAATCATCCGGCCCGTCTTGTTGCCGTGGCCGCCCGTGATGATGTTGTGCGGGTCCGGGGTGAGCCCGCCGTCGTACAGGAAAACATTGACGTGGTCTTTGGCGGCGAGGAGGGCGCAGATGTTGCCCTGCAGCACGAAGTACGGCTGGACGGTGCGCTTTATTGTCTCCTCGACGCCGGGGTCGGCAGCATGGACGAGGTCCCGCACCTTCAGGCAGATGGCCTGCTGCCAGGGCAGGAGTGCGCCGATGTACTGGTCAACACGGGGATCCTTCTGGTAGGTCATCGTTGAACTCCTGGCGGGTCTGTTACTGGCTGCGCAACGCTCGTAGGGTGGGGCCATGGCTGATACATTCTCGTCCCTGATTGACGCGTTCAAGAACGTCGGCGTTTCCAAAGCCTACGGTTCCCCAATCCAGCTGGGCGGGGAAGAGGTCATTCCCGTAGCGCTGGTGTCCTTCGGGTTCGGCGGCGGCGGGGAGGCCGGGCAGGACGGCGCCTCCGGGGGCGGCGGTGGCGGGATGGTGCTGCCGCTCGGCGTTTACCGGAACATCGGCGGTCAGGTGGCGTTCCGGCCGAACACCGTGGTTGCCCTGGTGTGCCTCGTCCCGGTCATCACCGCTGTGGGCGCAGCCGTCCGGAAGGCCATCCGCGCCGCCAAGGCGTAACGGGAAGCCCGGCGCTACGGGGCTGCGCAACATGGCCCGGGTTCAGTGCGCCCGGACTGCTCCTGCGCACCGGCGCCGGGTCCCACTGCGCCAGGCCGCGGCGCAGGGAGCTGCCATGGCGCTGGAACTGCCGTCCCGCCGTCGGCCATCCCTGCGGGGCTAGGATGGCCGCATGGGTGACGTTGACGATTCCCTTGCCGCCTTGGACGAGCCGGAGCGCAGCTCCCTGCAGCGCGTCATTGCGGCGGCGCGGCGCGTGATCCCGGAGGCCGAAGAGGGGCGCAGCTACGGGATGCCGGCGTTGAAGGTGGACGGCAAACCGCTCATCGGGGTAGCGGCGGCTGCCAAGCACCTGTCCATCTTTCCGTTCTCGCCCGAGGTGGTGGACGCCGTCGCGCCCAGACTGGCGGGCTTCTCGCTGTCCAAGGGTACTGTCCGGTTCACGCCGGACCATCCCGTCCCCGAGGAAGTGGTGGAGGAGATGGTCCGGCTGCGGCTGGCTGAGATCCGGAAGTAGCGCCTAGAGCTGCGCCGCGTCCAGGGGCAGCGGAGTGATCGGCTGGTCGTTCGCGGTCAGGTCGATGCCCAGGTCCTTGGCGAACACCAGGCGGGTTTCCTTGTAGATCCCCGCGTGGTTCTCATCCAGCTCGAAGACGCGCGCGCCGCGGAGCCGGTTCCGGTCGGCGCCCGGCAGCCCGTAGGCGCCGAATCCCGTCCCGGGGGCGTAGCCGAGCTCCACGCCGTAGTAGTTGCCCACGTAGGTGTTGACGTGGTCGTGGCCCACGAAGTAGCCGCGGACGTCCCCGCGTTCCAGGAAGGCGTTGAACAGCCCGGAGTTGAAGGGGCCGGGGCACTCGTCCTCGTTCCGCTCGCCCACGATGCCGTGCTTCTTCACCGCCCGCTGGTGGTCCGCGTCCGTCCGGGAATCGATGCTGGCGAACCACATGCTGCGGTGTTCGTGCAGGGCGATGTGGCCCCACATCAGGGAGGGGATCTTCCTGCCGTACTTCTGCTCGGTGGCGATGGAGAGGTTGCGGTACCAGGCCACCTGGTCCATGCGGACCCAGTCCCAGTCCGGGTAGCCCTCGAAGTCCTGGCCGTTGATGGTGTCCGGGGCGTAGCGGCCGGTATCGATGAGCCAAAGGCCGAAGGCCGGGTCCTTGGATTTCGAGGACTGCACCAGCAGCAGCGAGTTGGACGTGCCGGTGAGGCCATCCGTGGAGTCGCCGTTGACGTTGAACGCGTAGCTCTGCAGGAATTGCAGCATCCGGGCCTCGGTCATGCCGGTCCTCGCCACCGAGTCCTCGTCGTGGTTGCCGAACGTGACGGCCCACGGGATCTGCCGGCTTTCCATCGGCCGGACCACGTGGTTCAGGGCCTGCTTGACCTCGAGTTCAGTGTCGCAGCCGCCGTTGATCACGTCCCCGTTGATCACCACGAAGTCAGGCTTTTCGGCATCCAGCGTGCGGTCCATGAGCTCGATGGTGCGGCGGTCCGTCTGCTCGTCGTCCTGGGTGTCGTTGAACTGGATTACCTTGAACCGGCCGTCCGGGCGGAACGCGAGGGCGGGCTTGGGTGCCTTCGTTCCCGGTGCCGCGGTGGCTCCGGTTGCGGCCGCCACCGTCATGCCGAGTGCACCCAGGGTTCCGGCTGCCGCCAGGGCCGCCCGCCTGCTGAAGTTGGGCTGGTTGAGTTTGATGGTCATCACTGCCTCTCTGCATTGTTGCCGCCGGGTTCCGGCCGCCGTCACCTGTGAGGGTAGGAAGCCCGGGCATCGGGGTGCCTAACGCATGGTGAACGGCACGTGCGAAGCTAGCGTTTAACGGACACGTACCGGGAGGGACCTGTGAACACCAACGAACTGCTGCTGGACGCCTTCGGCCGGATCCGCGAGAACGTGGAGGCCACCCTTGAAGGGCTCGACGGCGGGACGCTTGCTTGGCGGCCGGGCGGCGCCGGCAACTCGATTGCCTGGCTGATCTGGCACCTCAGCCGCGTGGAGGACGCGCAGGTGGCGGACGTCGCCGGCCGCGAACAGGCCTGGAGTGAGCAAGACTTCGTGGGCCGCTTCGGGCTCCCGCTGAACCCCCGCGACACCGGCTACGGCCACTCCACGGAGCAGGTGGATTCGGTGCAGGCTGAGCCGGAACTGCTGCTGGAGTACTACGACGCCGTCCACCGGCGGACCGTGGAGTTCCTGCAGGACCTGGGGGACCGGGACCTGGACCGCGTCGTGGATACCCGGTGGGACCCGCCTGTCACGCTGGGCGTGCGTCTGGTGAGCACCCTGGCAGACTGTCTCCAGCACGTGGGGCAGGCCGCATACGCCAAGGGCCTGAAACAGGTGCAGGGGCAGTAGCAATCCCCTATTTCCGTGGGCACAATTCGGTTCCATAATGGCCACATAGGCTTCGGGGACCCTCGCGCCAATGACGGCTGGCGGGGCACGCAGAGTCCCTGGTGGCCGCCCCGGAAAACAGGCGCGACGGGCGGCCATGCGTTCCCGGACTTGGTGGTTCGGGTCCGCGCCCGGGGGAGAGCAACCGCCGCCAATACAAGAATGCTCAAAAGGAAATCACCATGCTCAAAGATTCAGCAGTCATGGCTGTCCTTCCCGCAAAGGACATTAACAGGGCCAAGGATTTTTACCGGGAAAAGCTGGGGCTGGAGCCCTCCGAAACCGTGGAGGACAACTTGGTGTACCGGTGCGGCAACGGAACAAGCTTCCTTGTGTACCAGACAGATAACGCGGGTACGGCCAGGAACACGCAGATGGGCTGGGAAACGGACAGCCTCGAGCGCGACATGGAGGAACTGCGGGGCCGCGGCGTGGTGTTCGAAGACTACGACTTCCCCGGCCTGAAGACGGAAAACGGAATTGCCACGGACAGCTGGGGCAAGGCCGCCTGGTTCTTGGACAGCGAGGGAAATATCCTCAATCTCTCCCAGCGCGCATAACAAGGGCCACGAGCCCGCGCGGGCATGGTGCCCCGCGGGCTGAGCCCTGCCTGGTCACCACCTGGCTGGCCTCAAGATGCAGCGCTTGTTGAGCGCCGAATCCTCCATGCGGCATGAACAATCAAGTCCTGATCAAAATTGCCAAAGGTTCTCCCCAGTTTCGGCGTCATCTGCGGTCCGGGGAAATAGGTTCTTCCCATAATCAGTTTTGGCTTAGCAAGAGGCCCGGCTTATTGCCGGGCCTTTATTTAATGGGGAAACATTGCCGCCACGCGCCTTTACCTTCACCGTCGCTGGGACCAGCGCGCTGCTGGTCCTTCCGGTCCTCGTCGGGTGCGCGGGCCCCGCCGACCTGAAGGCCGCCTCGTCCGAAACCACAACTTCGCCAGCCGCCGCTTTGGCGGGCGCACCCGCCAGAGCAACACCGGCGCCGTCGTCCGTCCAAGAAACGGGCGCACCGCTGGATCCCGACACCACCAGCCTGGTGCCGCAGGCCGCCGCTATGGCGGCTCCAAGGATGCAGCCCGCGTTCGCCACCACGGCGATCGACCTGCTGGCCACCCTCCCCATCAAGGGCCGTGCGCCCAAGACGGGGTACGACCGCGCGCTGTTTGGGCAGGCGTGGCTCGATGTTGACCGTAACGGCTGCGACACCCGCAATGACATGCTCAAGCGGGACATGACGGGCATCAACTACACCAACAGCGTGCCCTGCAAGGTGCAGTCGGGGACGCTGGCGGACCCGTACACCGGCACTACCATCAGCTTCCTGCGGGGGAGCGGGACCAGCAGCAAGGTGCAGATCGACCATGTTGTTGCGCTCAGCGATGCGTGGCAGAAGGGCGCGCAGCAGCTCACCACCGAACAGCGGACCGCCTTCGCCAACGATCCGCTGAACCTGCAGGCGACGGACGGGCCAACCAACCAGAAGAAGGGCGACGGCGACGCGGCCACCTGGCTGCCGCCGAACAAGGGCTTCCGCTGCGAGTACGTCTCCCGGCAGATTTCAGTGAAGGCTACCTACAGCCTGTGGGTAACCAAGGCCGAGCACGACGCTATGGCCAGGATCCTGGCCGACTGCCCGGGCCAGCTGGCGCCCACAAACCAGGAGGCACCTGCCACTCCGGCGCCCGCACCTGCTGTGGCGCCGGCCCTGGTTGCGCCGGCTCCCGCTGCTCCGGCCCCGGCTGCGGTGCCGGCCCCACCCGCTGTTGTCCCGGCGCCTGCGGCCGCCTACTTCGCCAACTGTGCCGCGGCCAGGGCTGCCGGTGCCGCGCCGCTCTTCGCCGGGCAGGCGGGCTACCGTGCCGGTCTGGACCGTGATTCCGACGGCGTTGCCTGCGAGTAGCCGCTATTGCGTAAGTTCAATTGACTGAATGCCGTGGATACCTTCGTTCTTGGAGGCATCCACGGCTTTCGTCTGCCAGCGTGTCCTGTGACATCGCCCTAACGGCCTTGACAGGAGGCGTCTCTAAGCTGCTTTTCCGGTCCCATAATTGATGAACCTGAATGAAACCTGAAAATCCCTAGACACTGGAATAATTCGAGGTCTAGGCTGAGCGCCATTGGGGGCTAAAGAAAAATTCTTCTGGAGGCAAAGCATGCCGCAACGCAGTAGATTGGTTGTTTTTGCAGCACTAAGTACCCTGGCACTATCAGCGCTCGGACTCTCGGGCGCCACCGCCCACCCGGATGGCCAGCACGGCATGGACGAAGGGCACCTCGTCGGAACCGGGGAGTTCGGGAAGATTGATCTGCTGGATGTCGTCCGCCTGACAGACACTCCCGACCTGATCGCCGATGTGAGTGTCTCGCCAGATGGGAACACCGCCTACCTCGCCAACTGGGGCGAGCCTGACTGTGCGGGACCGGAAACGGGCGGGCAGACCAGCCCGGATGCCGGCGTCTACATTGTGGACATCACCGGCGTGGACCAGGGCGCGGCCGGAGCGGAACCGAAACAGGTGGGATTCATCCCGTCACACCAGGATTCACGCCCGGGTGAGGGCCTGCAGGTCGTCACCCTCAGCACCGCAAGCTTCACCGGAGAAATCCTTGTGGTGAACAACGAAGCTTGCGGGAAGAACGGCAAGGGCGGCGTGTCGCTCTTCGACGTTACGGACCCCCTCAACCCAAAGAAGCTGTCCGAGAACTTCGGTGACCGCGCGCCGGGAAGCCGGGATTCCAACGAGATCCACAGCGTTTTTGCCTGGGATGCAGGGGCCAACGCCTATGTGGTGATGACCGACAATGAGGAAGTCACGGATGTGGACATCCTCGACATCACCAACCCGCACCGGCCGCGCCTGGTCGCGGAATATGACCTGAATGCGTTCAAGGTAGACCAGCCGGAACTGGGGCTTACCGATTCTTTCCTTCATGACATGGTGGTCAAGGAAATCAACGGCCATTTCATAATGCTGCTCTCGTACTGGGACGGCGGTTACGTTCTCCTGAACGTCGATGATCCCGCCAACGCCGTGTTCCTCGGGGACTCGGACTTCGCGGCGGTGGACCCTGAACTGCTTGAATCCCTGGGTGTGTCCCTTACGCCTGAGGGCAACGCGCACCAGGCGGAGTTTACGGCCGACAACAGGTTCATCATCAGCACGGATGAGGATTTCGCACCCTACCGCACGGACGATTTCAAGATCACCAGCGGAGCCCACCCGGGCACTTACCCTTCGGTGATTGTTTCCGGGGGCCAGGCGCCTGCCGTCCTGCCGGACCTGACCCTGAATGGTCCTGTGGTGTATGGCGGCTACGCCTGCCCCGGCTCCGCGCCTGTCCCCACGCCGGAGAGCGTCCCGGGATACGTGGAATCGCTGGCACCCGGGGAGGAAACCACCCTGGTGCTCCAACGAGGTCCGGTCGGGGACCTAAGTGCCCCGGAGGGTGCGTGCTTCCCGGGGGAGAAGGCCCATCAGGCAGCCCTTGCGGGCTGGGACGCCGTGCTTTTCGTCAACCACCACACGGGTGAGGCTGCCACGACTGAGCCGTTCTGCGGTTCAGGCGCCTTCGTGGACGAGATCGTTGCTGTCTGCACCACCCACGCGGCATTCCACCGGCTCTTCGACCTTGCACCGCTGGATGAGCCGTGGACCTACCCCGAAGCCCTTCCCGTCGGCACCATCGGGGCGGACATTGAAGTGGGGTCGGTCTTTGACGGCTGGGGCTACGTCCACCTCCTGGACGCGGCCACCCTGCAGGAGTTGGACACGTTCGCCATCCCGGAAGCACATGATCCCGCCTACGCGCTCAATTCCGGGGACCTCAGCGTTCACGAGGTGGCCGTTGATCCGCAAGACCCGTCCCTGGCTTACCTCTCGTACTACTCCGGCGGCCTCCGGGCGGTCCAGATCCAGTGCACCAACCCGGCCGATAACGCCACGTGCGAACTGGTGGAAGTCGGCGGCTACCTGGATGAGGCAGGGAACGACTTCTGGGGAGTGGAGACGTTCGTAGGTGAGGACGGAGCCACCTACGTCCTGGGCAGTGACCGGGACAGCGGCCTCTGGATTTTCAAGGATCCGTAAACCCGGAACAAAACACGGAGGGGGGCGGCTGGGCGCCCCCCTCCGTCTTTAAAGCTCCTACCTCCTTCAGTGCGAGGTGAGTTCGCGCATCAGTCCGAGTTGCGCCAGGAACTCCACCTGGTCGAAATAGAAGTGGTGAGAGGCGATCTCCCCGTTCTCGACTGTGGCGACGTCGCAGCTGTGGACACTGAGTTGCTTGCCGGTGGCCGGCAGGGTTTCGCCGGTGGGCATGCGCAGCGGCCCGGTGTTGGTTCCGACGACGATGCCTTCATCGATCGCTACGTTGCCGGACTCGTACCGCCCCGTCTGGTTGTACCTGACGTCGGGCATCGCTTCCCAGAATTCCATCAGGTACCCGGTGATGGCGTCACGGCCGCGGAGCTCACCCTGGTCAGGGGTGTAAGCCACGGCATCGGTGGCGTAGCTACGTGCGAGCGCCTCTTTGTCTTTTGTTTCCATGGCCTTGTTCAGGCGATCCATTACTTCGCGTGCCTGTCCCATTGTGGACCTCCAATTTGGGCGGCCTCACGGAAGCGGAGGCCGCTTCGTGGATTGGTTTCGGCTGCTTGCCGAAGCCACTTAAATTCCACGCCCGCCGCAGGCTGCTGTCAACGGACGGTTCAACCGCTTGATCACCGGGGAAGACACCCCGGCAGAGCTTTCTCAAGTGGCCTGTTCCGCCCGCCGCAGGAAATCACGGAGCACCTGCAGGAACAGATCGGGCTCCTCGAGATGGGGCATGTGGCTGCTGTTCTCGAAAATGACCAGCTCCGATGCCGGTACCAGGCTGTGGTACCACGCCGTATCCTCGGGCCGCATCTCGTCGTGACGGCCGCAGATGAACAGTGTGGGAACGGATAGGTCCCCCAGGCGGCCGGTTGCGTCGTAATCCTTGTGGATTCCAGTGATCTGGAATTCGCTGGGCCCCTGCATCCGCTCATAAATGACTTGGTTCAGCTGGCCAAAGGTCCGCATGAGGGGCTCAGGCCACGGGTCCAGCCGGCAGACGTGCCGACGATAGAATTCCATGGAGGCGTCCTGGTATTCATCTGAGTCGGTGGTGCCTGCCGCCTCGTGCCGGTCAAGCACAGCGCGGACCTCTGCCGGCAGCTCCCCCCGGAGTGCAGCTGCAGTTTCAGCGTAGCGCGGCAGGCTCAGGCATGGATCAGCCAGAACCAAGCCCGCCAACCTGTCCGGCGCCCGGAGGGCGTACTCGGCCGCCACGATTGTCCCCCACGAGTGGCCAAGCAAATGGACCCGGTCCAAAGCGAGGCCGTCAAGTATCCTGCCCAGTTCGTCAACCAGGCGTTCGTTGGTCCACAATCCAATGTCGTCCGGTGCATCGGATTTTCCCGCGCCCAGCTGGTCGTAGAAAACCACCGGCCGCTCATCGGCCATGGCCTCCAACGGTTCGAGATAGTCGTGGGTGGCACCCGGGCCGCCGTGAACAATGACCAAGGGTACAGCCGGGCTGTCGCCGACGACGCGATACCAGACACCACCGCCCGGAACCTGCAGCCGGCCTTCCCGAGTGCTTACTCCAGCGGACATGATCCACCATCCATGATGAGCTTTTGTGCGCAGGACGCGTCCTCGTCTTCGATTACACTCCCCATCCGCGTCCCGGTCAACGGCTGCTAGGTGACCCTGATCCGGGAGATGCGCAGCCGGTCCATCGCCGTCACCGTCAGCACGTGGCCTGCCACCTCCACCTGGTCGCCGACGCGGGGGAGGCGGCCCAGCCGGTCGATGACGAACCCTGCCACCGTCTCGTAGTGCCCTTCCGGCAGTTCGATCCCGGCGGCCGATTCGAACTCCTGCAGGATCAGCCCGCCGTCCACGTCCACCGCCCCGTTGGTCCTGGTGACGCGGTCCTCGGGTTCGGCGCCGGTGTCGTACTCGTCGTAGATCTCGCCCACAAGTTCCTCCACCAGGTCCTCCAGGGTGACGATGCCGTCCGTGCCGCCGTATTCGTCCACCACCAGCGCAATATGCTGGCCCAGCCTGCGCATGCGGGACAGCGAGGGCAGCACTTTGTTGGTGCCGGGCAGCGGAAGGATCTCCCGCGCGATGTCACGCACCAGCCCGTCGTCGTACTTCCCGTCCCGGGGCATGAGGTCACGGATATGGATGAAGCCCAGGACGTCGTCGGGCGTTTTGTCGATGACGGGATACCGTGAGAACGGGCCGTCCCTGACCATGCTGCGTACGGCCGCGATGGTGAGGTTGCCGTCGATGAAGGTCACCTCGGTGCGCGGCCGCATCACTTCCTGCAGCGATCGGTCCCCGGCGCCGAAGACGTCGCTAAGGATGCTCCGGCTGTGTTCCTCCAGTTCCTCGCTCTCGGCCACCATGTCCCAGAGTTCCTCGGAGCTGACGCTCTCCTGCCTGGCGTGGGGGTCGCCGCCGAAGAGCCGCACCACGGCGTCGGTGGAGACGGACAGCAGCCAGACGGCCGGGCGCATGATCTGCGAGAGGACCCCCAGCGGCGGGGCAAGCACCTTGGTGAAGCCGACGGCGCTTTGCATGGCCAGGCGCTTCGGCACCAGTTCACCGAGCACCAGGGACAGGTATGCCACCAGCAGCGTCATGCCGATGAACGCAACAGGTTCGGCCGCGGCGCCGAAGCCGATGCCTTCGAGGAGGGGTTCGACGTCGGGCGCGATGGTGGAGGCGCCGTAGGCGGCCGAGAAGAAGCCGGACAGCGTCACGCCGATCTGCACGGTGGAGAGGAAGCGGTTGGGATTGCCGGCAAGGGCGGCGATCCGGGCGCCGCGCTTCCCCGACTTTTCCATCCGGCGCACCTGGCTTTCGCGGAGCGACACCAGCGCCATTTCCGTCCCGGCGAACACCCCGCCCAGCAGCACAAAGAAGAGGACCAACAGGAAATTGAGCAGCGTGTCCACGTCCATGCTCAGACAATATCGAATGGGCGCCGGAAGCCCGGGATGGCGGAATTTGCTAGTTCATATAGTAATTAGACAAGCTAGGTACTGAAATCAGTCCGGGGAATGGTGCTGCAGTGCTCACCCAGCGCGGCTGCCTGCATGGTGGGGAAAGGAAGGACCTGATGAAGGACTCGGACCGCAAGGCGCTCGTTATCTTCATGATCGCGGTAGGGGTGGGGATGCTCGTCGCCCTCGCCGGCAGCCAGGGTGGTGCCACCGTGGGCGGCTTCCCCCTGTTTGCTTTGGGGGTGGCGGCGGCCTTCGTCATCCAGTGGCTGGCATTCGTCCCCGCATTTAGGGCACAGACCGAAAAGTATTACGACCTCACCGGCGCCCTGACCTACATCTCCATCACGGTGCTTCTGGTAGTTCTGACCCCGGGCGTGGATGCGCGGGGGCTGCTCCTGGCCGCGATGGTGGTGGCATGGGCCGTGAGGCTGGGGAGCTTCCTGTTCCGCCGTGTGAGCAAGCACGGCAAGGATGATCGCTTCGATGAAATCAAGCCGTCGTTCATCCGGTTCCTGAACACCTGGACGGTGCAGGGGCTGTGGGTGGTCCTCACCGCGGCCGCGGCCTGGATTGCCATCACGTCCGTTGCCCGGGTTGCGCTCGACTGGTGGGCGCTGGCGGGCTTTGTGGTGTGGGCTGTTGGTTTCGGTATTGAGGCCCTGGCGGACAACCAGAAGGGCCGGTTCAAGGCTGACCCGATCAATAAAGGCCGATTCATCTCCACCGGCCTGTGGTCCAGGTCCCGCCACCCCAACTACTTCGGCGAGATTGTGCTCTGGACCGGGGTGCTCGTTATCGCTGTTCCGGTCCTGGAGGGCTGGCAATGGCTGGCCCTGCTGTCCCCGGTGTTCGTAGCGTTGCTGCTGATCAAGGGCAGCGGCATCCCGTTGCTGGAGAAAAAGGCTGACAAGAAATGGGGCGGCGATCCCGCTTATGAGGCCTACAAGAAGAACACCCCAATCTTGATCCCCAAGCTGTAGGAGAATGTGCGCGTGCCCTAGCTCTGGCTGTCCCGGCTGGGTACGGTGTCCGCATGCAGAAGATATCGATTGATGCCCTGGCCAGACAGCAGCTCAAAGCGGCCGTGGCGGCTCCCAGCGGCCGGGCTGCGGACACGGCGTTCGGCGGCCACGAGAAGAAGCTGCGCCAGACCGTCATGGCCTTCCGCGCAGGTACCCAGCTCAGCGAACACCAGAATCCCGGCGAAGCTACGGTCTACGTGATCAAGGGCTCGGTGTGGCTGAAGTCCGGAGGGGAGGCCTGGCAGGGAAAGGCAGGGGATCTGCTCATCATTCCGGACGGGCTGCACAGCCTGGAAGCGGACGAGGACTCGGCGGTGCTGTTTACGGTGGTCAAGACGGACCGGTAGGGAAGGGGCCGGCGCCTACCGGGTGGGCTGGCGCGACGGGCATCAGCTGAATACCATCCGGAGGCCCGGGGGGACAGGCGGACCTACCGGCCCCCACGGTAAGCCCCGTTACTCCGCAGCCGCCGGGACCAACTCCCCGTCGCGGAGGACTGGAGTGCTGCGGCGGCGCCAGTATGCGGCCAGAACTGCACCGGAAACGTTGTGCCAGACCGAGAAGATGGCTCCGGGCAGGGCCGCCTCCGGCGTCAGGTACTGCCGTGCCAGCCCGGCTGCCAGACCCGAGTTCTGCATGCCGACTTCGATCGCGGTGGTGCGTCGGGAGGGGATCGGCAACCTGAACAGGCGGGCCGCCGCGTAACCCAGGGCGTAACCAAGGCCGTTGTGAAGGATGACTGCTGCAAGTACCAGCAGGCCGGCCGCGAAGATGGCCTTTGCGCTTCCGGCGACCACGGCAACCACCACGGCGGTAATGGCGAGCACGGAAATCCAGGGAAGGGCAGGCAGGGCCATGTTGACAAGGCGGGGCAGGAAGAGCCGGGCCACGAGTCCCAGCAGCACAGGGAACAGTACGATTTGGACGATGGACCACGCCATGGAACCGGCGTCCACGGGCATGTACTGGCCTGCCAGCCACAGTGCCAGCACCGGCGTCAGCAGCGGAGCGATCAGGGTGGAGACGGTGGTCATCGCCACGGACAGGGCAACGTCCCCCTTGGCAAGGTAGGAGACCACATTGGACGCCGTTCCACCCGGGCAGCAGCCCACCAGGATGACGCCCGCGGCCAGCGCCGGCGGCAGCCCCAGTGCCGCGGCCACCAGCCAGCCCAGGAACGGCATGATGGCGTACTGCGCCACCACCCCGATCACCACCGGGACGGGACGTTTGGCGATGACGGCGAAGTCAGGGGGCGTGAGCGTCAGCCCCATGCCGAACATGATGAGTCCCAAAAGGGGGCTGATCCAGGGGCCCAGCCCGGTAAACGCTGATGGAGCGGCAAGCGCCACGGCTCCTCCGGCCAGGATAAGCACAGGAAAGAGCGTGACTGCGATGCGGGCGCTGCGTTCTTCCGAGGCTGAGGCCGTCGTGGAAGATTCGGATAAGGAAGACAACCTATCGACTATCACAGTGAGGGTCGGGTCACGGAATTCTCAGGTCTTAATGTCGAGGGCGCAGGTGCCCGGCGACGCCTTGGTGCGTTCATCGCTGGTCAGGCCCGGGTGGAAGGCGCAGCCCTGCCTCCTGCCGCTCGCCGCGGAATTAATACCGCTCGGCGCAAAAATCATACGCTTGGTGACGATTTGCCCCATGATTGCCGGAGGCATTGGCCCAAGTGGGGCTTTTCGCCCCTAAATCGAACAGACATCGACGCCGTCGGATAAGCAAGCGTCGGATAAGCAAGCGTCGAACAAAGCAAAGGGAATATCTATGGGCTGGCTGGACCGAGAACGAACTGTTGCCCCGCCGGGATTCAACCGCTGGCTGGTGCCGCCCGCCGCGCTCGCGGTCCATCTCTGCATCGGGCAGGCCTACGCCACGAGCGTGTACAAGACCGCCCTGGTCAAGCACTTCGGCGCCAGCCTGACCGAAATCGGCGTGATCTTCTCCATCGCCATCGTGATGCTGGGCCTCTCGGCCGCGATCATGGGCACCTGGGTGGACACGAACGGCCCGCGCAAGGCGATGTTCACCTCGGCCATGTTCTGGGCCGGCGGCTTCCTGATCGGATCGCTGGGCATCTTCACGGGCCAGCTTTGGCTCGTCTACCTGGGCTACGGCTTCATCGGCGGCATTGGGCTGGGCATCGGCTACATCTCGCCTGTGTCCACCTTGATCAAGTGGTTCCCGGACCGGCCCGGCCTCGCCACCGGCATGGCCATCATGGGCTTCGGCGGCGGCGCGCTGATCGCCAGCCCAGTCTCCACGGCGCTGCTCAAGATGTACGATTCCAACTCAGGCGCCAAGGACTGGGTGGCCAGCGGCGATGCCGTGGGCAAGCTCTTCCTGACGCTCGGCGTCGTCTACCTCGCGTACATGCTCTTCGGCGCCTTCACCATCAAGGTTCCCGCGCCGGGCTGGGCGCCGGCGGGCTTCGACCCCGCCAAGGTCAAGGCCGCCAAGCTCGTCACCACGGAGAACGTCTCCGCAAAGAACGCCATTAAGACCAAGCAGTTCTGGTTGGTCTGGATCGTCCTGTTCTGCAACGTCACCGCGGGCATCGGCATCCTGGAGCAGGCCGCGCCCATGATCCAGGACTTCTTCCGCCAGTCCGACGGCGTGTCCCTGGTGAGTGCCGCCGTCGCCGCCGGCTTCGTGGGGCTCCTGTCCATCGGCAACATGGCGGGGCGCTTCGCCTGGTCCGCCACCTCCGACGTCACCGGCCGCAAGCGCATCTACATGGTCTACCTCGGCGTCGGCGCCGTCCTTTACACGGTGCTGGCGCTGGCCGGATCGAGCACCACATTCCTCTACGTGGCGCTTGCCTTCGTCATCATTTCCTTCTACGGCGGCGGCTTCGCCACTGTTCCGGCCTACCTGCGTGACCTCTTCGGAACCTTCCAGGTGGGCGCCATCCACGGCCGGCTGCTGACCGCCTGGTCCGCCGCCGGCGTGGCCGGTCCGCTGATCGTCAACGCGTTCCTGGATGCGCAGGGCAAGCCCGGCCAGCTGGACGCCGCCTCCTACCAGCCGGCACTGCTGACCATGGTGGCGCTGCTGGTGGTCGGTTTCCTGGCCAACCTGATGGTCAAGCCGGTGGACGCACGATTCCACGAACCCCGCCCCGATCGGGGACGGGCACACGAACCTGCCATGGAGGCCTGAGATGAGCACTGCACACACCCCCGGCGCGCAGGCGCCCGCCAAAGTATCCGTCGGCAAACTCGCCATCGCCTGGGCGCTGGTGGGCGTCCCGCTTGCCTACGGGATCTACCAGACCCTGACCCGGGTGGCTGCGCTCTTCGGGTGAGGAATGGCGCCAACCCTGCCCGCGCCGGCCGCGGCGCAGGGTTGGCGCAGGAGTCCTTAAGAATTTCCGCAGTTCCACCAAAACGCACGTTTCCGGTTCGCGGCGGGCCATAGGCTCTTCCCTGGCGCAAACACGGCCATGATGCCGGCGCCCGAACCTATCGTGCACACAACCTGGGGAACTGCATGTCCAACAACACGTCCTTGCCTGAAACGATGCCTGCATCCGGCACCCGCGCGGCGGCCGCCGTCGTCCTTGCCGCTGTCCTTGCCCTGTTCTCCGGGGGTGCCCCGGCAGCCGCAGACACCATGGACAGCACCGCAACATACGCGGCCGAAGCTTCGGCTGCCGTTGAGGCAGCGGACCTGCTGGCCACCCTCCCCGTGAAGGGCCGCGCGCCCAAGACCGGATACGAACGTGCTCTGTTTGGCCCGACGTGGGCGGACGTGGACCAGAACGGCTGCGATACCCGGAACGACATCCTGCGGCGGGACCTGACCGAGGTCACCTACACCACCAGCGTCCCCTGCACGGTCAAGACCGGCATCCTGGCGGACCCGTACACGGGCACAACCATCAGCTTCGTCCGCGGCACCACCACCAGCAGCGCCGTGCAGATCGACCACGTGGTGGCGCTCAGCGACGCCTGGCAGAAGGGCGCGCAGCAGCTGAGCACCGAGCAGCGGACGGCGTTCGCCAACGATCCGCTGAACCTACAGGCAACGGACGGCCCCACCAACCAGCAAAAGGGCGACGGCGACGCCGCCACCTGGCTGCCGCCGAACAAGGGCTTCCGGTGCGAGTACGTCGCCCGGCAGGTTTCGGTGAAGGCGCGGTACAGCCTGTGGGTGACGCAGGCCGAGCACGACGCGATCGCGGTCATCCTCGCCGGGTGCCCCGGTCAAGTGGCGCCCGCCGCCGTCGGGCCCGCCGCTCCTGCCGCGGTCTATTACGCCAACTGCGCCGAGGTTGTGGCTGCCGGAGCGGCGCCCCTTTACGCCGCTTCGCCAGGGTACAGGTCCGGGCTCGACGGGGATTCCGACGGCGTTGCCTGCGAGGGGTAGCTCCTGTCCCGGCATGTCCGGCACCACTCTGCGGACGACGGCGGCGCGGTCACCTTCAGGAGGGGTATCCACGGATAGGCTGGAGCTGACCGCACCAAGGCAACAAAGGGCACCGGAGGATGGGCACGATGGCTGATGACCGGGCACCTGCCTTTGACCGGGTAGTCCTGATCTTCAATCCGACGAGGGCCGGGATGGCCGCGCGGATCGATTCCCTGCAGGAGGAGCTTGCCGCGAACCTTCCGGACCTGCCAGTGGACCTGCTGCCCACGGAGTTCGCGGGGCACGCCCGGGACTTGGCACGGTCGGCGGCCGAAAGCGGAACTCCGCTCATCGTTTCGGTCAGCGGCGACGGCGGGTACAACGAGGTGGTCAACGGCGTGATGGACGTGTCCGCCAGTAGGGCGGTGTGCACTGTGCTCCCGGCAGGGAACGCCAACGATCACCATAGGAGCATGCCGGTCCGGCCGCTCACCGAAGCCATCCGCGAGGGCCGCGTCCGGCGAATCGACCTGTTGCGCGTGACCTTCCGCGGGATGCACCGGGAGCAGGTCCGGTACGCCCACTCCTATGTGGGGTTCGGGCTCACGCCGCTGATGGCCATCGGGATCGAAAAGGGTGGAAAAGGGAAAGTCCTGGAACTCATATCCGTGGCCCGGACGCTTTCGGGTTTGAGGCCGTTTGAACTGGTCCGGGCAGACGGTGCCACCGCGAAGTTCGACAGCCTGATCCTGGCCAACATTTCCCGGATGGCCAAGTATGGAACGGTCAGCGAGGCGGACCACCCTGACGATGGCCGGTTCGAGGTGGTCACATTACCCCATGCCGGGCTTATGAGGATGGCGCTGATGACCCTCCGGGCCGTCACGCTGGGACTGGGGCATCAGCCCAGCGTCAGCAGTTATGCCTTCACGACGCGGGACGCCGTACCCTGCCAGATTGACGGCGAAGTCGTCTATGTCCAGGCAGGCACCCATGTCCTGGTGGAAAGCGCCAAGGGCGCCCTGCCAACCATCTGATGGAAAATGGCCGGGGCGTTAAGGCAGCGCCGGACCGCCGAATGACGGACGCCGGCCGGACCGGTAGGCGGAGTCGATGACGGGTTTGAGTTCGTCGAGCACAGTCTTGTTCCCCGGGAGAACCACGTGGGCCAGGAATTCGGATTCAAGGGTGGCGATGCCTGCCGCCGCCGCTGCGAGTTTGGCGTCGATGGCCAGGGCCAGGGCATGCCACGATTTGCGGTTGGCGCGTTCGAGGACTTTTGCGTTCGCCTCGTGAAGCGGGCCTTCGGCTACGTCCCCGCGGATGGCCAGGGCGCCTTCAGACTGCAAAAGCGGAAGGACAATCCGGAATTGCCGGCCGCCGCCCTTGAAAGCGATGGCACTCTGGTTCCCCCGTTGGGTGAAAAGAACGTCCGTTGCCCCGTAGTCTCCTAGCGCCCGCCTGATGTGTTTCCGGGAAGCCTCGCTGGTAAAGGAATCGCCCCGGGTGTAAGGACCTGTCATTCTTCAACTATGCGCCTCCCGGCCACTCTTTACTGCATGGCTGGTACCTGCGCGCGTGAATCTGCGCCAGACTGGAGGCTGCACCCACCACGAAAGCGGAGTCCCTTGATTACTCTCCAGCAGGACGCAGACGGCTTCATCCGGATGAACCGGCACTACCCCAACAGCGTCCGCATCAGGATCGCCTTCACCGACGGCAGCACCGGCGAATTCTCAGGGCAGACCCTCAACAATGCCTACGACGCAGCCCTCGCGGAATTCCGCGCGAAGAACGGCCTGGATGCGCGGGGGTTCTCCAGGACGCCCGCCGGCCGGCAAAACTCCGGCAACAAAGTCGATTTTGTTCCCGTCCATCCCGGCATGGGGGAGTAGCGCGCCCGTCGCCCAACCGGCCGCGGGCACCGTTAACCGCGGACCCAATAATTAGGTATCCCGGCATCTTGACTGCCTTCGGCCGGAGGAATAGCGTCTGCGTTAACGGGGTCATGACCCCCGTTTTTCACGGAATGAGGCGCCGGTCCGGGCCACCTCTGCACGGCGATGGCGCCAGGTGAGGAGGATTCTGTGTCTTGGGAAATGTCTGGAACATACGCTGGCAGCTGCACGTGCCAGCTGGTGTGCCCGTGCCCCGTGGACGGCGTGCCCACCGGGCCCGGAGGTGAGTGCCGCAACCTGAATGTCTTCCATATCGCAAGGGGGAACCATGACGCCACGGACCTTTCCGGCGTCGACTTCGCGTTCGTCGCCTGGTTCCCCGCGAATCTGACGGCCGGGGGCTGGAAGGTAGGCGTCGTCGTCGACCAGTCCGCATCCGATGCCCAGGTGGGCGCCCTGGAAACCATCCTTCGCGGCCAGGCCGGGGGCCCCTTCGGCGACTTTGCCGGCCTGTACGGCGAGTGGCTGGGACTGGAACGCGCCGCGGTCACATTCACGGACGGTGAGCGTCCTTCCGGTTCAGTCTCGGACAAGGCCCGGTTCACGTTCGAGCCGCTGCCCGGACCGGACGGCGGCGTGACCACAGTGAAGAACGCAATGTACGGCTTTGCGCCCGAATTCCTGATCGGAAAGGGGCCCGGGCACGTGGACCTTTTCGGCATCGACTTCGACGGCATCTACGGCGAAACATCCGACTTCACGTTCGCCAGTGAGATGGCGGAGGGTGCCCCCAAGGGCCGGGTCTGAACGGCCCGCCGGTGGAACGCGGAAAGCTGTTCAGGAGCAGGACCGTCAAGGCAGTGGCACACGCCTCCCGGGTTGATCCGCGGGAGGCCACCCTCGTGGCGGTCCTGCTCTTCCTCGCCGCTGCCAGCTGGGTGTTGACGTCAACGCAGTTGACCGGGATGGACATGGGTGCCTGGACCGCCCCGGGACCGGTGGGCTTCTTCACCGTGACATGGGTGGTGATGCTCGCAGCCATGATGTTCCCGTCCGTGGCGCCGATGGTGGTGGCCTACCACCGGATCCAGCGGCACCGGCGGCAGGCTGGTCGGTACGCACCGGCAGGGTCCACTGCCGCCTTCGTGGCCGGCTACCTTGCATCATGGACGGTCTTTGGCCTGGCGGCCTATGCACTCTATGCGTGGGCGGCAGCGGTGGCGCCGGGAATTCTTGCTCCGGATACAAACGGCCGCTACGTCGCCGCGGGAGTCATAGCCATGGCGGCCCTCTATCAGCTCACGCCGGCCAAGAACGTGAGCCTGATGAAATGCCGCTCGCCCATGGATTTCCTCCTGCACCGGATGCGGCCGGGTTACGCGGGGGCCCTGCGGATGGGCGTGGAGCACGGCGCCTGGTGCGTGGCGTGCTGCTGGGCGCTGATGACGGCGCTGTTCGCGCTCGGCGTGATGAGCGTCGGCTGGATGGCCCTGATCGGGGCCTTCATCGCCGGGGAGAAGATGCTTCCGTGGAAACGGCTCGCCAACCGTGCTGTTGCGGTGGCGCTGGCTGCCATTGCACTCGGTGTGGCACTTGCTCCCGCGGCTACAACCGGGATGGGAATGTAGGAGGGAAAGGTCATGCCGAAGTATCTGTTTGAAGCGACGTATGTGGGCGCGGGAATCAAGGGGCTTATGCAGGAAGGCGGCACGAAGCGGCGTGAGGCCCTGACGGAGGCCCTCAAGTCCATAGGCGGTTCGCTGGAGAGCTTCTACTACGCTTTTGGCTACTACGACGTCCTCGGCATTTTCGAGGCGCCGGACGATGCAAGTGCTGCCGCACTGTCACTGATAGTCAATTCCACGGGGAGCGTCAACGTCCGCCTGAAGCCCCTCCTGACTGTGGAAGACATCGACGAAGCAGCCAAGAAGACGCCGTCCTACCGGCCTCCGGGACAGTAGCCCACGACGGCCCTCTTACGGTTGCCCTAAAGGGGAAATCGTCAGCGTTCGGGGCTGGCCCCGGCAGTCTTGCTGCCCGTGGCGGAACGGCATCCCATGCCGTTCCGGGTTGTCAGCATTCGAGGGCGCCCACCGCGCCGGACCTTGGCCTGACGCCGGAGAGGGGCTTTTCAAACCATGCGGGAACGTCCTCCGGAGGCAGGGGAGGGCTCCAGTAGAACCCTTGGGCGTAGCGAATGCCGAGGCGGCGGAGTTCGGCGAGTTGCTCCGCCGTCTCAACACCTTCCGCCACTACCCGGAGACTGAGGCTTTCGGCCATGCCAAGGACGAGTTCAATGATGGTTGCCCCGTGGGGTCCTCTTCCCAGTTCTTCGACGAAAGTGCGGTCAATTTTCAGGGTCCGTGCCGAAAGCCACCTGAGGTAACTCAGGGAGGAGTACCCTGTTCCGAAGTCATCGATTGACAGCCCCACGCCCAAGCTGTGGAGACGTTGCAGCGTCTCCTTGGGCAGGTCGGGCTGGTCCATCAGCACTGTCTCGGTAATCTCCAGGTCCACAGCGCTGGGATCGATGCCCGCGGCCTGGATCGCCGCCTCGACGATGTCCGTGAAATCGGTTGCCAGGAATTGGCGGCCGGAAATATTCACGGCGGCGGAAACGCCTGCCGCTCCCTTTAGCCGCCCGCGCCACTGCTGGACCTGCCGCAGGGCTTCACGGAGTACCCATGTGCCGATGGGGATAATCAAGCCTGTCTCTTCGGCAATCGGAATGAACGTATCGGGCCCGATCAGCCCGTGCTCGCCGTGCTGCCAGCGCAGCAGCGCTTCGAAACCAATGGTGTCTCCGCTGTTGACGTCAACGATGGGCTGGTAGTTCAGCGAGAACTCGCCCCTTTCCAGGGCAAGCCGCAGTCCGGACTCCAGGTTCAGCCGCCCCGCGGCCTTTCCGGACATCAGCACGTCGTAAACGGCTGATGAGTCCCCGCCTGCTGATTTGGCCCGGTACATGGCCGCATCGGCTCCCTGCAGCATCGACTCCGCCGTATCGTCCGGTCCGGCCAGCGCGATGCCGACGCTGACGTTGAGGTAGATCTTGCGTCCGTCGACTTCAAACGGGTGCCTGGTGGATTGCCTGATCCGTTCCGCCAGGGTCCTGGCGCCGCGCAGCATCAGGTCCCCGCACACGATCACGAACTCGTCCCCGCCGAAGCGGCCCACTGTATCGCCGCTCTTGACAAAGGACTTCAGCCGCTCGCCCAGGAGCATGAGGATAGTGTCCCCGGCCCCGTGGCCAATGCCGTCGTTAATCAGCTTGAACCGGTCCACGTCAACGAACATCACCACGGCGCGGGAGTCCCGGTCCAGCAGGTCCTGGAGCACCTCAGTGATCACGTATCGGTTAGGCAGCCCCGTCAGGGGATCGTGGCGGGCCTGCCATTCCAGGATCTGTTCGGCCTGCTTGCGCTCGGTGATGTCCAGCACCGTATCCAGGAACCGCCCGGGTTTCCGCTCATCCACTTCCACGTTCCTGATACGGGAGTGCAGCCACCGTTGCTGGCCATCAGCCCTGACGATACGGTACTCAAAGTCCGCGAACACCGTGCCCTCATCCAGGTCTTTCCAGACGGCCTGGACACGTTCCCGGTCCTCAGGGTGCGTCAATTCAAGCATCAGGTCCCGGGTTGCCGTCTGCCCCGGGCCAAGGCCGAAGATCCGGCCGAATTCCTCCGAATGCCAGGTCTCGCCAGTCTCCTTGGTATGTTCGACGCTTCCGACGTGGGCCATCTCCTGGGCAGCCAGGAGTTTCTCCCGTTCCACGGCGGCCGCCGCCCGGAGGCGCTGGATCTCGGTGATGTCCCGGGCGATCGCCGACGCGCCGATCTGCTCGCCGTTCGGGCCGTATACCGGTGAGACCGTCAGCTCGACATCGATCACGGACCCGTCCTTGCGGCCCCAGCGCACCGCCAGGCCGGTCACGAATCGTCCGCTGCCTATGCTGGCCCTGACTTCTTCATCGAAGTCCTTGTGATCGCGGGTGGTCAGCAGCCGGTAGCTCTGCCCCACGGCTTCCCGCGCCGTCCAGCCGAACATCCGGGCCGCTCCCGAGTTCCAGCTGGTGATGGTCCCCGTCATGTCCGCGCTGACGATGGCGTCTCCCGAGGATTCAATGACGGCCGAGAACCGGCGCAAGACGGCCTCATTGTGCTTTCTGTCCGTGATGTCCTTCGAAATCGCGACCACGGCCACCGGCACGGTGTGCCGTCCACGGACCGGACTGACCGTGGCATGGACAGGAAACTCCTTCCCGGTTCTGTGGCGGACCCAGAGTTCCCCGGACCAGTCCCCACCGGCGGCGATCCGCTGTGCTATCTCACGGGACACGCTCTCCCCATGGGAACGCTCCGCGCCGACGATCCCAATATCAGCGATTGCTGCTCCCAAAGCCTCGGATGCGCTCAACCCATACAGCAACTCCGAGGCCCGGTTCCAGTACGTGACCCGCCACTGGGCGTCCATCCCGATCACCGATTGCCCGATTTCATCAAGCAACAGCGACTGCATTACCAAGCCTTCATCACGCCTGCCAGCCATCCGTACCCCCCAGTCAGGAAACACCGCTGTTCAAGAATCCGTACGCCAACGCTCCCCGGAACTATTGGTGCCCAGTCCCCGCAGCGGCGTTGTCATGATCGTGTACCCGAACCTAGCACCGTCCAAACCTGCTGGCGGGCAGAACCCCTGTGTCGGCCTTTGCAGCGGCCATTGACTGTGCATACCACAGGACTAGCATGATGCTCGTCAGGGCATTTCAAGGAGGAGATGTGTGATGTCACGCGCTGAAGTAGAGCAGCTTGACGACCGCGGAATGGCGGCCTGGGACCAGCATGACACGGCGGCGTTCGCCGACCTGCTGGCCGATGATTTTACCTTTTCGGATGTGACGGTCCCCGAGCCTTTCCGCACGCGGGATGAGGTCCGGACCTACATGGACTCATGGTTCACGGCATTCCCGGACATGCGTATTAAGACCACCAGGAGGGTGGTCAGCGATGACGAGGTTGCGGGGGAAGTGGAGTTCACCGGCACAAATACCGGTCCCCTTCGCATGGGAGGCCAGGAGATTCCGGCCACGGGCAAATCGGTGGTTGGATCCGGCACCTATTTCGCCTCGGTCAGGGACGGAAAAATCGCCTCGTTCCGGGCCCATCCGGACGTTGCATCACTGATGGGGCAGTTGGGGTTGATGCCCGGGATGTGACGCTGGATTTTTGTCCCGTTCGCCCGGCGTACTCCTGGTGTGGGTGGACGTGCAGGTGCCCGCGGCTGGGGACTCCTAGGCCTCCCGGTCTTCCCGCTGGAACGCCCGCACGGCTTCGCTCACGGTGGGGTAGAAGTGTTCGGGGGAGAAGCGGGCGGCCATGCCGTACTGCAGCAGCCTGTCCTTGACCGGACCTTTGAGCTCGGCGAACACCAGGTCCACGCCGTGCCGTTCCAGCCATTCGTCCAGCTGCACCAGCTCGTCCAGGGCCGTGGTGTCGATTCCCGTGACGGGCTCTGCCGCCAGCACCACGCGTTCGGTGCCCGGCGGCGCCTGGTCCAGCTTGTTGCGGACGAAGGATCCCAGCAGTGACCCGTTGCCGAAGAACAGCGGCGCGTCGAAGCGCAGGATCAGCAGGCCCGGGACGCGTTCGCCTTCCGGATGGCGGCTTACGTCGTGGTATCCCGGCACCCCGGGGACGTCCACCAGCTCGGCCCGGTAGGGGTCCCAGGCGCGCCGCAGGAAGTCCAGGATTGCCAGGCCCACGGCGACGGCGATGCCCGGGAGGACCCCCAGGATGGCGACCCCCAGGAATGCCGCGAGCATCACCAGGGATTCACTGCGGCTCATGCCGACCAGCCGCCGCACACCGGCGGGGTCGGCTATTGCCGCGGCTGCCGCGATGACGATGGCGGCCAGGGTGGTGGCGGGCAGGAACTCGGTGACGCCGGGGGCGGCGAGCATGAAGCCGAGCACCAGGACGGCACCTGCCACGCCTGTGAGCTGGGATTTCGCGCCGGCCTCCACGGCCACCGGCGTGCGGGAGGTGCTGGCCGAGATCGGGAACCCGCCCAGCAGCCCGCTGGCCGCGTTTGCCGCACCCAAGGCTGCCATTTCATGGTTGCCGGATACATTCTCATCCTCGGCCGCGGCGAGGGACTGGGACAGGGTTCCGGTATCAACGAAGACGATCAGGGCGATGGCAGCGGCAGCTGGCAGCAGTGCCAGGACGTCGGCCCACCCGATTCCGCCGAGGGCCGGTGCGGGGAGCCCCTGCGGGAGGGCTCCGGTGACTTTGACGCGTTCCTGGAGTCCCAGCAGGGCCACGGCAAGGCAGGAGACCACCACGGCGATGAGCACGCCCGGTACCTTCCACTTCAGCCGGCGGGACACCCAGATGAGCGCCAGCGAGGCCAGGCCAAGCAGCATTGCCGTCATGTTGGTTTCGCCGGCAAGCACCTTCGGCACTGCGGCGAGCAGTTTTTCCCAGGGAGTGCCGTCCTCCACGGAGATTCCCAGGAGGGTGGGAAGCTGGGACATCGCCACCAGCAGGGCGATCCCGTTGAGGTAGCCCAGCCGGATGGGCTTGGACAGCAGTCCCGTGATGATGCCCAGCCTCAGGGCGGAACCGCACAGCAGGATGACGCCGATCAGGATGGCCAGGAGGCCGGCCAGGGCCACGGATTTCTGTTCGTTGTCCGCCGCCAGGGGAACCAGCGCCGCAACGATCATCGGGGCGAGCGCGGAATCCGGCCCCAGCACCAGCACACGCGACGGCCCCACCGCCGCGTACACAATCAGGGGCACTACCGTGGCGTAGAGACCTGTTACCGGCGGAAGACCGGCGGCCTGGGCGTATGCCATGCCCGCGGGGACCAGGATCGCGAAGAGCGCTGCGCCCGCCACCAGGTCGTGGCGCAGCCACTCGATTTTGTAGCCACGCAGGGCTGGCGGGAGCCACCATGCTGGGGTCTTTACGGAGTGGCTCATCTTCAGATGATGGCCCAATATTGCCCCTACCCGCCATCCATAGCCGTCGACGATCGGAGCCGGCTCCAGCCGGGAAGGAGTTTCCCTTGACAGCAATGTGATCCATGCCGCACCATCATTGCATAGTAATTGCGTGGCTGAATAAAAATTTCTACCCGACAGTGAAGTCGCTAAGACAAGAGGAGACGATGATGACTTCCCACAAGATGATCCGCTCGGGGTGTGCCGTTCTGACGGCCGCCATGATGGCGCTCTCGCTTGCTGCATGCGGGGGCGCCGGTGCTCCCGCCGGGGACCAGAAGAAGGTGATTGGTGTGTCGGTGGCGGACCAGAAGTCACTCTTTTATGTGGCTGAGGTTGCCGGCATCAAGGACGAGGCAAAGAAGCTGGGCTACGAGGTGAACATCACCTCTGCCAACAACGACTCGTCGGCGCAGGTCAAGCAGGTCAATGATCTTTTGACGAAGGAGATCGGTGCCCTGATCTTCACCTCCCAGGACTCAACAGCTGCGGCTGCGGGTGTCCGTGCCGCCAACAAGGCGGACGTCCCCGTGGTCGCGGTGGACCAGCGCCCGGAGTCCGGCCAGGGTGATCTCGCCACCTACATCGCGACTGACAGCGTCAAAGCGGCCTACGAGCTCTGCACGTGGATGTTCGGGCAGATCGGCGGGTCGGGCGAGATAGCCATTCTGCACGGCGTACTCGGATCCACCGCGGAGATCCAGCGGACGGAGGGATGCCAGAAGGCCCTCAAGGAGACGCCAGGCATCAAGGTCGTTGCCGAGGAAACCGCCAACTGGGATGAGACCGAGGCCTACAAGGCCACCCAGAACATTCTCACGGCGCACCCCAACCTTAAGGCGGTGTTCGGCGAGAGCGACGCGATGTCCCTCGGCGCCTCCAAGGCGGCCAAGGCATCCGGCAAGACGATCTTCTCTGTGGGCATCGACGGCTTCCCGACCATGTTCGATGCGGTCGCGAGTGGTCTGACCCAGGCGACTATGGCACAGCAGCCGTACATGATGGGCCAGCTCGCCGTGCGCAACGCCATCGCCCTCATGGAGGGCAAGGGCCAGGACATCCCGAAGGAGCAGTACCAGGACACCGTGCTGATCAACAAGGACACTGTGACTAAGCACAAGGTCGAAGACTTCTACGGCCCGGACGCCCAGTCCTTCAAGTGATCCCACGATGACGACTCAACAAGCTTCGGCCGGCCTGGAGGGCACTGGCCTGATGAAGGCATACTCCGGGGTGACAGTCCTGAAATCGGTCGACTTCCGGGTCGAGCCGGGCACCGTTGTGGGGCTCGTGGGCGAAAACGGTGCGGGAAAGTCGACCCTCAGCTCGATCATCACCGGCGTCGTAAAGCCGGACGGCGGCACAATGCGGCTGGACGGGGCGGACTACGCCCCGTCCAACCCCGCCGAAGCACTCCGGCAGGGTGTGGCTCTCATCCACCAGGAAACGCGCCTGATCCAGGACCTCTCGGTCGCCGAAAACATCTTCCTCGGACGGCTTCCGCACCGGCGCGGCCGCGTGGACTGGGAACTCGTCCGCCGCGAGTCGAGGACCGTCCTCGACTCGCTGGGGGTGGAAATCGACGTCCGCCGCCCCGTCCGCGGCCTGTCGATGGCCATGCAGCAGGAGATCGAGATCGCCAAAGCCCTCAGCCGCCGTCCCCGGTACGTCGTGTTCGATGAGCCCTCGGCCTCCCTTGGAGAAACGGAGACAGAACACGTCCTCGAGCGGATCCGCGCGCTGCGGGCCGCCGGCGCCGGCGTCGTCTACATCTCCCACCGCCTCGACGAGGTCCGCGAGGTCGCAGACGAGATCGTGTGCCTGCGTGATGGCTCGCGCGTCCAGTCCTGGAATTCGGGCGACGTGGACAAGGAGAAGATCATCAACGCGATGGTCGGGCGCGAGTTCACGTACGAGCACGTCCCGCCGCAGCCAAGCCGCGATACGACCGTGCTTGAAGTTCGGGGCCTCGGCAGGCGCGGTGCGTTCGCGGACATCAACTTCGAGTTGGCCGCGGGGGAGGTCCTCGGGATTGCCGGCCTCGTCGGCGCGGGGCGGACCGAGGTGGTCCGGGCCATCGCCGGTGTGGACCGTCCCGACTCGGGTGAGGTCATCCTTGAGGGGCGCAAGCTTCCCTGCAGCAGCCCCCAATCAGCGATCCGCGCAGGGATCGTCATGGTCCCGGAGGACCGCAAGGGCCAGGGCCTCAACCTGGACCGCACCGCCGAGGAGAATGTGACACTCCCGTGGGAGCGGGAGCTCGCCCGCAAGGGCATGCTGACACGCAAGTTGGTCCGGAAAGTTGCAGGCGCGCAGGCCCGCCGGCTCGACGTCCGCGGCAACATGGCGCTGCCGGTGAAGTCGATGTCCGGCGGAAACCAGCAGAAGGTCCTCATCGGCAAATGGCTGGTCAAGGATCCGAAGGTCCTGATTATCGACGAACCCACCCGCGGCGTTGATGTCGGCGCCAAGATGGCTATCTACGAGATCATCCGCTCCCTCGCGGCCGAGGGAATGTCCGTCATCGTCGTCTCGTCCGAGCTTGATGAGGTCCTGGGACTCTCGCACCGGGTCCTGGTGATGTCGCGTGGCCGGCAGCGTGGGATTCTCCGCCGGGGAGAAGCTACCCCGGAGACCGTCATGTCGCTGGCCGTGCACTCGTCGGAATCAGCGGCCTCCCCCCTTATTTCCCAGCAGTAGAAAGAGCATCAGCCATGCGAACCACAACGGATCATGCCATTAACCAACGGTCCTCAGGACGCGGCGGCCGGACCCCGGAAGATGCGGGGACTGGCACCTCTCCGGGGCGGGATACGGGCCGTGGCCTGGCCGGGATTGCCGCCAACGTGCTCCGGCGGGTTCCCGGGCCGCTGATTGGCCTCATCGCGGTGATGATCGCGCTTTCCATAATGTCGCCGTACTTCCTGACGTGGCGCAACCTCTCCAACGTGGTCACCCAAAATGCGGACATTGGCATCATGGCCGTGGGTGCGGCCCTGGTCATTCTTATCGGCGGCATAGACCTGTCCGTAGGATCAACTCTGGCTCTGTCGCTCATGACCAGCGCGTGGCTCTACCGCTCCGCCGGCGTTCCCTTCGAACTGTGCGTTGTCCTGGGCCTAACCGTCGGGGCCGCGGTGGGTTTGATCAACGGCGTACTCTCGACCTACGGCCGCATCCAGCCCTTCGTCGCCACCCTCGCCACCATGTCCGCGGCGGCCGGGCTGGCGCTCTACCTCACCAACGGCAACCCTATCAATGGGTTCCCGGAGTGGTACCTGGCCATCACCAGCAACGATATCCTCGGGATCCCGCTCGAAGGGATCATCATGGTGGCCACGTTCCTTATCGCGGCCTACTGGCTCCGGTTCCGTCCTTCGGGCCGCGCGCTCTACGCCATCGGCGGGAACGCCGAAGTGGCGCGGCTCTCCGGCCTTAACGTGACGCGCATCAAGATCGGCGTGTACGTGGTGGCGGGCTTCCTCGCAGCCCTTGCCGGCGTCATCGTCGGCTCCCGGCTCGACTCTGCACAGCCCACGGCCGGCACAGCCGACCTCCTGAATGTCATAGCCGTCGTCGTGATCGGCGGTGCGAGCCTGTCCGGCGGCTCGGGCGGCATGCTGAACACCTTTATCGGACTCCTCATCATCGGCGTCCTGAACAACGGCATGTCCCTCCTGAATGTCTCCCCGAACCTCCAGCCGGTGGTCATCGGCGTCGCGATCATCGTTGCCGTCCTGACCGACCGCGCCAGCCGTTCCCGCCAAGGCGCCTGAGGGCGCACCACCGTTCCGAGAGGACACCATGCCCACCGACACCTACGTCGTAGAGCCCATCGAAGAACTGCTCACCCAGGCGGATCCCGACCATACGCTCGCCCCCTGCGGGCTCCGGCAGCTCATCCTCGGCCCCGGCGCGCTTGGTGCAGTAGCCGACGCGGTCACCCGGCTCCTGCCGGCTCCACAGCCCGGCAGCGTGCCGCCGCGGGTCTCGCTCCTCGTGGACCGTACCCGGATCACACGCTCCGGGGAGGACGTCAAAGACCTCATCCAGGCCCAGCTCGCAGCCAGGTTCAACGTCGTCCGGTCGGTGCTCGATGACGGGCACGCTGAGCTCCACGTCGTCGACAGCGTCCTCGACGAGGCCGCCGGAGTTGTCCTTGGCGCGGATGCCGTCGTCGCTGTTGGCGGCGGCACCATCAGCGACATCGCGAAGGTCGCGGTCCAGCGCGCAGGCGCCGGAGGCAGCACCCCGGTCCTGGTTTCGGTTCAGACCGCCGCCTCCGTCGACGGGTACACCGACGACGTGTCCGTGGTCCTGCGGGACGGGGTGAAACGAACCGTACCCTCATGCTGGCCGGACGCAGTCATCTCCGATACGGACGTCATCGCCGAGGCTCCGGAAGCCATGAACCGTGCCGGGTTCGGTGAAATGACGTCCATGCTGGTTGCCCCGGCGGACTGGAAGCTCGCCTCGCTGGTGGGCACCGACCCGACCTACAAGCCCAGCGCCGTCCGCCTGCTCGGCATGGTGGGCAAGGACCTGGAAAGCTGGAGCGCCGGCGTCCGGGAGGCGGAGCCGGAATCCGTTGGCGCCCTCGCCCGCGCGCTGGCCCTGCGCGGCATCGTCACCGGCGTCGCCGGTACGACGGCCGTCCTGTCCGGCGTCGAACACCTGATCAGCCACATGCTCGACCAGTACCACGGCGCCCACGACGAGCCCATCGGTTTCCACGGCGCCCAGGTGGGGGCCGGTTCCGTCATCGCCGCCAGCGCCTGGGACATGCTGTTCGAGAGGCTCGCCGCGGCGCCCGGCAGCCGCCCGCACCTGGCAGCCCTCGATCACGGACCCGCCAGGCGCAAGGTCCTCACCGCCTTCGAGCGCGTCGACCCGACCCTGCGCGTGGCCGAAGAGTGCTGGCGCGACTACTCCGCCAAACTCGACACCGTCGGGCGCGGGCTCCCGCGCATCGGCGCGCTGCTGGAGGGCTGGGCGGACGTCCAGGACGAACTCCGCGGACTCGTCCGGCCCGCAGACTCGATCGCCGCTGCGCTCGCGGGCGCCGGCGCCCCAGTCTCACTGTCCGGGCTTGAGCCTTCCGTGAATGCCGAACTGGGACGGTGGGCGGTCGAAAACTGCGCCCTCATGCGGAACCGCTTCACGGTGGTGGACCTGCTCACGCTCCTCGGGTGGTGGGGGACCGCGGACGTGGACGAGGTGCTGGCGCGCGCCGCCCAGGCCGCTGCAGCTGCGGCCCCGGAAAGGAAGTGAAGCCATGCTGCGTGACTATGTGATCGGCGTCGACTGCTCCACAACGGCCGCCAAGGCCGTCGTCTGGAACGCCCGCGGCGAAGCGCTCTCGCAGGCGCGCTGCGCCTTCAGCCTCAGCCAGCCCCGTCCGGGATGGGGGGAACAGAACGCAGAGGACTGGTGGACCGCCTCCGCTGAAGCGATCCGGCGTGCAGCCCAGACCGTGGACACCTCCCGGATCGGCGCCATCTGCATCACCCATCAGCGCGAGAGCTTTGTTTGCCTGGATGATGAGGGCATCCCGCTCCGGCCGGCAATGCTGTGGCTTGACACCCGTGCCACCGAGGAGGTCGCCGCCTTCGGCACGGAGGACGTTCACCGCCTCACCGGCAAGCCCGCCAACCCGACCCCGGCCTGGTACAAGCTCCACTGGCTCCAGGCCCATGAACCGGACACGGTCTCACGCATCGGCAAGGTGGTGGACGTGCACGGGTTCCTGGTCCACCGCCTCACCGGTGCCTGGCTCACTTCCTGGGCTTCGGCGGATCCGCTCGGCCTGGTGGACATGTCCACCTTCGATTACGACGACGGACTGGTCACCGCGGTGGGCCTTGACCGCGGGCAGCTCAGCGAACTCCGGCCACCCGGCAGCGTCCTGGGCAGTCTCACGGACGACGCCGCCGCGCGCCTTGGCCTTCCGTCGGGAGTCGCCGTCGTGGCCGGCGCGGGGGACGGGCAATGCGCACAGCTTGGTGCCGGCGCGACCACCGGCGGCCGGGCCTACCTAAACCTCGGCAGCGGGATCGTGTCCGGAACGTTCTCGGAACACTATTCCTATGCGCGGGAATACAGGACGCTCTCGGCCGCTGTCCCCGGTTCCTACACCCTGGAGACCTTCATCGGCGGGGGCACCATCAACCTGGGCTGGTTCGTCGAGAAATTCTCGGGGATCGACGCCCAAGGCCTCGGACTGGGGCTGAGCCCCGAACAGGTCCTCGAGACCGCGGCCGCGGCTCTCCCCCCGGGTTCGGAGGGCCTGCTGGCCCTGCCGTACTGGACCGGTGCCCTCACTCCGTACTGGGACCATAACGCGCGCGGTGCGCTGCTGGGCCTCACAGGCATTCACGGCAAGGCGCACGTGTACCGGGCACTGCTCGAAGGCCTCGCTTTCGAGCAGCGGCTCCTGACCACGGGGGCGGAGAAGGCCCTGGCAGAGCCCGTGGCCGAAGTGGTCGCCCTGGGCGGCGGCTCCCGCAGCCCGGTATGGTGCCAGATTATCGCCGACGTCATGCAGCGCAGCGTCTCCGTGGTGCGCGACCCGGAGAGCACCTGCCTTGGTGCGGGGATGCTGGCCGCGGCCGCCGCGGGCATCCACGATTCCGTGGCCTCCGCCGCGAAGGCCATGAGCGGAACAGGGCTGTCCTACGAGCCCCGAACCGGCGCGGCCGCAGCGTACGACCGGCTCTACGACGTCTACCGCGATATCTATCCCGCCAACCGGGCTGTTTTCGCCAAACTCGCGGAGGCAACGCGATGACTGCTTCAACAACCCTGACGTCCAGGCCCGTGAGGGCCTATGCCGGCTACCTCTTCGACCTGGACGGCACGATCTATCTGGGCGACGAGCTGCTTCCAGGGGCTGCGGAGCTGGTGCACGGTCTCCGGGAGGCCGGACGCGAAACACTCTTCCTATCCAATAACCCCACCAAGAACCCGCAGATGTACGCGGACAAGCTGACCCGGCTGGGCCTGCCAACCCCGGTTAACCGGATCGTGAACCCGCTGGTCACGATCGCCGCGTGGCTGCGCAAGGAAGCCCCGGGGGCCGGGGTGTTCGTCATTGGCGAAGAGCCGCTCCAACAGGCCATCCGCTCGGCCGGCTTCCGGTTGACCGAGGATCCCCGGGACATTGACGTCGTCGTCGCGAGCTATGACCGCGGCTTCGACTACCGCAAGCTCCAGATCGCCTTTGACGCACTCTGGCAGCACCGGCGGGCCCGCCTGGTGGCGACGAACCCCGATGCCTACTGTCCCATGCCGATGGGCCGGGGGGAGCCGGATGCTGCGGCGGTGATCGCCGCGATCGAGGCATGCACGGGAGTGCGCTGCGAGGCCAATGTGGGAAAGCCGGCCGGCGTCATGCTGCAGACAGCGCTGGACGTCCTGGGGCTTTCCGGATCGGACTGCGTCATGGTGGGGGACCGGCTGCAGACGGACATCGCCATGGCGGTAGACGCCGGGATGGATTCGGCCCTCGTCCTCACGGGCGAGGCCACCGTGGAGATGGCAGGGCTGCTGCCCCCTGAGCGGCAGCCGACCCTGGTGCTGCCGCGCATCGATGCACTCCTGGAGCCCTTCCGGGACTCCTGACCAGGCGCGCACGCTTGTGGCCGATCAGGCTCTTGCCAGTTCGGCTACCCACAAATAGAATTAGAATTCATACCTTGAATATTTACTCAGAGAGGAGCCGTGATGGATCTTTCATCGCAGAATTTGCTGGAGATGCAGCGGCGCATGCTGCGCATTCGCCGTTTCGACGAGCGGGCATCCCGGATGGTCAAGCGCGGCCAGATCCCGGGAACCGTGCACACCAGCATCGGGCAGGAGGCCCAGGTTGTCGGTGCCTGCATGGCCCTCGGGGACGGGGACTACATGTCCGGCAACCACCGCAGCCACGGACACCCGATCGGTAAGGGCTCCCCCCTGGGGCCGCTCATGGCCGAGCTCGTGGGCAAGGCAACGGGCGTCTGCCAGGGCAAGGGCGGGTCGCTGCACCTGGCCGACTTCGCCGTCGGGAGCCTGGGGGAGTCCGGCATCGTCGGCTCGTCGATTCCGATCGCCACCGGTGCTGCGCTCTCGAGCAAGGTGCTGGGCAACGGCAAAGTGTCCCTGGCGTTCTTCGGCGACGGCGCAGCGAACCAGGGGTGCCTGTATGAGGCCATGAACATCTCCGGCGTGTGGGACCTGCCGGTGGTCTTCCTGTGCGAAAACAACCAGTACGCGCTGTCCACCCCGGCCCACACGGTGACGTCCGGGGTGATTGCGGACCGTGCGGCCGGCTTCGGGATGCCCGGTGTCCGGGTGGAGGACGGCCAGGACGTGCTCGCGGTGTTCGAGGCGGTCACGACCGCCGTCGAACGCGCCCGACGGGGAGAGGGTCCTTCCCTTGTGGAAGTGGTCACGTACCGGTTCAACGAGCACTCCGAGGGGCTGCGTCTTGGCACGGACTACCGCAATGCGGAAGAAAAGGCGGCCTGGGTGGAGCGGGACCCGATCGTCCTGTTCCGCCGGCACCTCGAGCGGGAAGGGATTGCCACAGCCGAGGAACTCGACGCCCTGGAGGCCGAAGTCCTCGCCGAGGTCGATGAAGCCGTGCGGTTCACCGACGAGAGCCCCTACCCCGACCCCAGCGTCGCCTTCAAAGACCTCTACACCGAGCCGATCGGAGCAATCGCATGACTGTCATGAGCTACCTTGGCGCCATCGGCGCCGCCCAGCGCGAGGCCATGGAGGCCGACGAGCGGGTCGTCATCATTGGCGAGGACGTCGAAGCCAACGTCTACGGCACCACCGGCGCCGGCAAGTCCCGCAAGGACAAGGGCGACTTCCTGGAGATGTTCGGCGCCAACCGCATCCGCAACACCCCGATCTCCGAGGAAGTCATCGTTGGGGCCGCGATCGGCGCCGCGATGACCGGCCTGCGCCCGATCGTCGACCTGTCGTACTCGAGCTTCCTGTACATGGCGATGGACCAGTTCGTGAACCAGGCCGCCAAGAACCGCTACATGTTCGGCGGGCAGGCGTCCATCCCCGTGGTGTTCCGCTCAGCGATGTTCTACGGGCTGAACACCGGCGCGCACCACTCCGACCGGCCGTACCCGATGTTCATGAACGTCCCCGGGCTGAAGATCATCGTCCCGTCCAACCCGTACGACGCGAAGGGCCTGCTCCGCAGCGCGGTGGATTCCGATGACCCCGTCCTGACCTTCGAAGCCTGCATGCTGTGGGGCAGCAAGGGCGAAGTCCCGGAAGAGGAATACAAGATCCCGTTCGGCCAGGCCAACGTTGCCCGGACCGGCGACGACGTCACCGTCGTCGCGATCTCCAGCGCCGTCCCGGAAGCCCTCGCCGCTGCGGAAACCCTCGCTGGAGAGGGCGTATCGGTCGAAGTGCTCGACCCGCGAACCCTCGTCCCGTTCGACACCGAGGCAGTCATCCGCTCCGTCCAGCGCACCGGCCGGCTGGTCATCGCCGACCCGGCCCACCGGACGTGCTCCGCCGCGGCGGAGATCTCGGCCATCGTGGCCGAGGAGGCCTTCGAGTCCCTCAGGGCCCCGATCGTCCGGGTGACCACCCCTGATACCCAGATCCCGTTCAGTCCCGCCCTCGAGAAGCAGCTCTACCCGAACCGGACAAAGATCGAGGACGCCGTCCGCCGCATCACCGGCTTGATGGCGAACACCTTGGACAGCGAACTCACATCGCCCGCACCGCGCATGTGACACCCCCTAAAGAACAACCAAAACAAGGAGAAAGAACATGGCAAAAGTTGAGGTCCTGCTGCCCCAGTGGGGCATGGGCATGAGCGAAGGCACCATCGCCACCTGGCTCAAGAACGTCGGCGACACCGTCACCGAGGACGAGCCGCTGGCGGAGGTCGAAGCTGAAAAGGTCGAGGAGACCCTCGAGTCCCCCGCCTCCGGCGTCCTGGCCGAAATCGTCGTCCCCGAAGGCGAAACGGTCGACGTCCGCAGCGTGATCGCCTACATCGAGACGGCCTGACGGTCCAGGGCAGGAAAGGGAGCCGGTTATGCCACAGGTCGATCCACGCCAGATCGTTAAGGACGCGTCCGAGGGCGCGTACGCCGTCGGGGCGTTCAATATGCACAACGAGGAGACTACTGAAGCGCTCGTCAGGGCTGCCGAACGTGCCAAGTCTCCGGTGTTCCTCCAGGTGGGCCGGGCGATCGTGCCCCACATGGGGCTCAAGAAGGCCTACGAGATGACGCGCCGCATCGCCGAGGAATCCGAGGCCGAATACGTGATCCACCTGGACCACGGGCCGTGGGAGGAAGTCTTCGAGGCCATCAAGCTTGGGTTCACGTCCATCATGTACGACGGCGCCCACCTTCCGTTCGAGGAGAACATCCGCACCACCCGGAAAGTCGTCGAGGTGGCGCACTCCTTCGGCATCCCCGTGGAGGCCGAGCTGGGCAAGATCCCCGACGCCGACCAGCAAGTAGACTGGCAGGCCTACTACACCAACGTTGCCGAAGCGGAGCGTTTCGTCGCCGAGACGGGAGTCGATTTCCTCGCGATTTCCGTGGGCATCGTCCACGGTGTCCCCCTGGCGACGTCGCAGCCGCTGGACATCCAGAGGGTCAAGGAAATCGAGGCCGCCGTGAACATCCCGCTGGTCCTCCATGGCGCCTCCGGTGTCCCGGATGACGAGATCCGCGCTGCCATGGCTGCCGGAGTGCACAAGTTCAATGCGGATACGGACCTGCGCCTCGCGTTCCGTTCGGGCATCGAGGCCGTCTGGTCCCAGGGTGACCGCCAGTTGGAAGACGCGATGGCTGAGGGCCGCGAGAGGATGATCCAGGCGACCATCGAGAAGATGGAGCTGTACGGATGCGCCGGCAAGGCCCGGGGCCTGGTCCAGGCACAGCGGTGACGGCGGTCGAGGAAGAGGGCAGGACTGTCGTCCCGCTCAAGGGAATCAGGCGGACTGCCGCGCGGCGCATGGTGGCCGCGTGGGAGGCGCCCGCCTTCCACCTTGCCGTTGAGGCGGACATGGGGGCTGCGCTCCGCGTGAAGGAGCGCAGCCCCGGTGCCACGGTCACGGATGCCATCCTTGCCGCCTGCGCGGCCGCGCTGCGGGAGCACCCGGCCCTGAACGCGCACTACGCCGACGAGACCGTCACCCGGTTCGAGCGCGTCAACGTCGGCATGGCCGTCGATACTCCGGCAGGGCTGGTGGTTCCGGTCATCAAGGACGCTGCGTCGCTTGACCTGGCGGGTATGGCGGATGCGCGCCGGGACATCGTCCAGCGCGCCCGCGAGGGCAAGCTCACCATGGACGACGTGACGGACGGTACCTTTACCGTCTCCAACCTGGGCATGATGGGGATCGACGGGTTCGATGCCATCCTCAACGTCCCGCAGGTTGCCATCCTCGCCGTCGGCGCCACGCGCCAGCAGTTCGTGCCGACCGACGACGGGCAGGGTGCGTGGAGGCCCCGTGCGAGGCTTACCCTCACCTGCGACCACCGGGCCATTGACGGCGCCACCGGCGCCCGGTTCCTGGCCGCAATACGCGAAAACCTCGAATCAAGCTGACTGGGAGCACCCGCGGCAAAGGAGGCCGGACAACCGCAAGGTTGTCCGGCCTCCTTTTTGTGTGCTGACGGCGGGTCCCGTGGATACCGAGGACATGTCACCTGCGGAGTAGCAGCTGTTGACCGCGGTGCGGGCCCGCTATCTGTTCCGGTAGGGCACTTGCCTGTTCGCGCCCACTTACGAACGCCGACGCACGTTTGTTGGAGTGGCACCGTGGGTATGCGCCGTATCCCGTCTGCCCTGGACCGCATTTCCGGCCGCCGCCTGACGGACAGCAGGCTAACGCGACGAACAGGGGACGACGCCGGGCAGCGGCTGCGTCGGGTGGCGCCAGCCGGGGCCTCAGCTCCGGGATGGGTCAGCCTTAGCGGGACAGGCCCAGGGGCCCTGGACACGCAGGAAACCCCCGGCCTTCATAGCCGGGGGTTTCCTTGGTTTCAGTGGACGGGTGCCCGTTTATTTCAGACGGGACACAACCTCCTTGACGAGGGGCCATACGCGGGTGACCGAAGTATGGTTCACAGTCTCCTTGGGCGAGTGGAGATCGTGCAGTTCAGTGCCGATCGAGATGATATCCAGTCCGGGGATTTTCTGGCTGAACATACCCAGTTCCAGGCTGCACTGGGAGACGTGGACGTCTGCTTCCTGGCCCATGACATCGCGGAAAGCTTCCCGTGCCACTTTCAGCAGCGGCGAGTCCGGCCGGTAGGGGAATTCGGCCGCGTCCAGCCCGTACTCCTCCACGGTGACCCCGCCGCCTGCGAGTGCGGCGAGCGCCCGGACCCGGTCAAGGATCTCGTGCTTGCGGGAAGTCACCGCGGCGGTGATGGTGGACATGAGCCTGGCGCCGTTGGCCGTGGTGCGCACGGTGCCCAGGTTATTGGAGCTCTCCACGATCCCCGGAACGGTGAGGCTCCAGCTGAGGACGCCGTTCGGGATGAGTGCAGTCAGGCGGGCGAAGCGTGCCGCGGCCGCGGCGGAGAAGACCCGGTCCGGAGTCTCGGCAGGTGCCAGTTCGAGGCGCAGGCCGGGGTCAGCCTGGCGGTATTCGTTCTGCAGCACATCCTCAAGCTCCAGAATGACCTTGCGCACGCCGTCCGCGTCCTCGGGCCGCACGAGAAGGGTGCTCTGGGCGTCCGCCGGGATGGCGTTGTTCTGGGCACCGCCGTGGGGGTCGGAGATCCGCACGTCGTACTGCGCAAGTACGGTGTTGAGTGCCCGGGCGAGGACCAGGACGGCGTTGGCGCGCTCAAGATGGATATCGAACTCGCAATGTCCGCCGGACAAGCCGCGGACCTTGAGCTGCAGCGCATCCAAATGCGTGGCGGGAGCCGCCTCCCATTCCGCCGGGATGTCCACGGTGAAGGTTATGTCGCCGCTGCAGCCGGCGAGGATCTCCTTGTCGGTGATCCAGTTGAAGTCGATCATGCGCTTGCCGGACAACTTGGAGGTGTCGAATCCGGCGGCCCCCACCTTTCCCTTTTCCTCCATGGCGGTCAGGACCGCTTCAAGCGGAGGATGCGGGATGTCCGTGGAGTCGAGGAGGGCCAGGATGTAGGAGACGCCGATGCCGTTGTCGGCGCCCAGGGAGGTGCCGTTCGCCGTGACAAAGTCGCCCTCGATGAGGAGTTCAATCGGGTCGTGTTCGAAGTCGTGGACCACTCCGTCCTCTTTCTCGCACACCATGTCCAGATGCCCGTGGAGGATGAGGGGCGGCGCGTCCTCAAGTCCGAGCTGGCCCGGTTTCCGGACCAGGACGCAGTGCAGGTCGTCCTGGGTGGCTTCCAGCCCGCGGGCCTGGGCGAAGTTGACCACCCAGTCGGCAGCTTCCTTCTCATTGCCGGAGCCGCGGGGGATGCCGGCAAGGGTCTCGAAGAAGGAGAACACCTCTTGCGGCTGGAGTGATTTGAGAACTGACATGGGGTGCCTTTCGGAAAGAGGAGGAAGGCCTCGCGGTGGTTCGGAGGACAAGGACATGGAGTGTTCGGAGGTCCGGCGGTTACTTGACCACTTCAGTGTGGCCCCGGCCCATGGTGAGCGCCACGGCGGCGATAATCACCAGGCCATAGACCAGGCTCTGCGCCTGGGGTGTCACGCCCACGGCAGCCGCGCCGATAGGCACGAGCGCGACCGTGAGGGCGCCAAAAACGATGTTGATCGGGTTGGTGGTGCCGCCGGTGATGGCCGTCCCGCCAACGATGGCGGCCGCGATACCCGGCAGCAGCAGGTCGCTTCCCAGGCCGAAGGACGAGGCTGCCCCGGCCTGTGCAATGACGAGGATGCCGGCGAGGCCAGCCAGAAGACCGGAGAGAGCGAAGGCCAGCACTTTGAACCAGCGGGTCCGCAGGCCCGAGAACAAAGCACCCTTCTCGTTGAGTCCCACGGCTGTCATGCCTTCACCGGCCCGGGTAAACCGGAGGAAGGCCCACAGGCCCACTGCCATTAGCACACCGACCCAGAAGGCCAGCGGCAGGCCGGCAAACGCGGTCCCAAACAGGGGAGCGAGGAGCTGGCTGTTCGCCGTTGCATACACGGTGGTCGCATTGCTGATCACCAGTGAAGCTGCCTGCAGGATGCCGAGCGTGCCGAGCGTCAGGGCGAAGGACGGGATCTGGCCGAACGCAACCAGGAAACCATTGGCGGCCCCAATGAGGGTCACGACGCCGAGGGTGACGACGGGTGCGGCGGGACCGAGGGGCCCAAGGGTCTGGGCGAGGATGATCGCCGCGAAGATCACGATCGCTGCATTCGACAGGTCGATGGAACCCACATGGAGCACCATCGCCTGCCCCAACGCAACCAGGAGGATGGTCGCGGCCTGGACGGCAAGGATTGCCATGCCGCCGCCGGTCAGGAATGCCGGCCGGAGGATGGCCACGAGGGCAAACAGGGCAAGGAACACCGCGAAGGGCCCGGCGGTGAACCACAGATTCCGTCGCGGGCGGCGTGCGGACTTCGCCTTGCCGTCGGCGGCGGCCGGCACTGTGGCCGGATGCTCGAGAAGGGCTTTCTTTGACATGGGATTCACACCATCTTTTCAAGCAGGTCGAGGGAAGTCGGGCTGGCGACGGAGAGGTCGAAGCGGGCGGTGATTTCGCCGTCGCGCATCACGATGATCTCGTCCGCCATCTCGAGGGCCTCCTCGAGCGTGTCGGGCAGCAGGATCACGGCGGCGCCGTCCTCCTGGGCGGCACGGATCTGGTCGTTCACCGTTTGCGAAGCTCCCGGGTCTAGGCCGCGGAGCGGGTGGTCAAGGATCAGGACGCTAAGCTCCTCAGCGCGCAGCCACTTGGCCATGACCACCTTTTGCTGGTTGCCGCCGGAGAAGCGGCCAAGGGGCAGGCGGGGGTCGCGGGGCCGGATGTCGAGGCGCTCGAACCATTCCTCGGCGGCCTTCATACGGGCCTTGCGCCGCAGGAACGGGCCCCTGGCTGCTTCGCGCGGATGGACCAGGGTGAGGTTTTCGGCCGCGCTCAGGCCGCCGACCATGCCCTCGACTTTCCGTTCGGAGGGGATGTAGGCCAGTCCGTTCCGTACGGCGCGGCGCATCGACCAGCCCTGGACGGGGCGGCCCCCCACCTCGAGGGTGCCGGAGTCGAACGGCTCGGCTCCGAAGAGGGCCCGGCAGACGGATTCGCGCCCGGAGCCCATGGCGCCCACGATGGCCAGGGACCGCCCGGGAGAGACGGCGAACGAAACGTCCTTGAATTGCCCCTTCCGGCTCAGGCCCTTGGCCTCGATGGCCGCGACGGCGCCCGCGGCGTTGCCGCCCTTGCGCACCCGCGCCCGTGATTCCTGTCCGATCATGAGGCGGAAGAGGTCATCTTCGCTGACTTCCTCCCGCCGCACGTCTGCCACGACTTCGCCGTGCCGCATCACCACTACGCGGTCGCAGATCCGGAGGACTTCGTCGAGCCGGTGGGAGACGAACAGCACCGAACCGATTTCCCGCAGTGAGCGGATCTCGCGCTCAAGGATCGCCGTTTCGTTGCGCTCCAGCACTGAGGTGGGCTCGTCGAGGATCACCAGCGGTGCTGCGTGGATGGCCTCATCCACTCGCAGTGCCCGGGCGATTTCGACCATCTGGCGGTCCACGAAGGAGAGGTCGCTGACCGTGGTGCGAGGGTCGATGGTGGAGCCAACGCGGGCGAGGATGGCGGCTGCCTCCGCATTGAGGCGCTTCCAGCGGTAGAACCCGTAACTGGTGGCCGCATCCTTGGAGGACAGGGCATTCATCGCGATGTTTTCAGCGACGGACAGGTTGGACAGGAGCGACTGCTCCTGGTGCACGACGCCGATGCCCGCGGCAACGGCGTCCTGCGGCCTGCGGAATTTGACCGGCCGGCCGTCTGCCTCGATGACTCCCGAATCGGGCTGGTGCAGCCCGGTCAGGATCTTCAGCAGGGTGGATTTGCCGGCGCCGTTTTCGCCGATCAGCCCGACCACTTCATGGCGCGGGATCTCGAGGGAGACATTCTTGACCGCGTGGGTCGCGCCGAAGGATTTCGAAATGTCGGTCAGCTTGAGTGCCGGGGTTTCGACGCCGGTGCGGGGCGCCAGGGAAGCGTTGGTCATTTTACGATCCTCAGTCTGCTGCGGTGCGGCCAGGTAGCCACGAGGACGGCCGCGATCAGGACGGTTCCGGAGACGGCGGATTGGATGTTCGGGCTGACCCCGCTGAGGATGAGCCCGTTGTTGAGGACGGTCAGCATGAGCACACCGATCGCGGTGCGGAGGATGCCGCCTTTACCGCCTCCCAGGGACGTGCCGCCAATCACCACGGCCGCGATGGTCAGGAAGAGCGTCCCCACGCCCACGGTGGCCGATCCTGCGCCGAGTTTCAGGGCTGCCAACACGCCGGCGGCGGCGCTGCAGGCGCCGGCGACAACGAAGACGTAGAGCTTGTACCTGAGGACCGGAATGCCGTTGCCCTTGGAGATCTCCTCGCTGTCGCCGATCGCGTAGGCGAAGCGGCCCAGCCGCGTGAAACGGGCCACGAACATCCCCGCCAGGACGAAGGCGGCGGCGAGCAGGAATGAGTTGGGCAACCCGAAGGTCAGGGTGGACGGCCAGCCCTTGATGCCGCCGTCGGGCAGGAAGGGAATGGACTCGTCACCGAAGAGCACAGTGGCGATTCCAAGGCCCACGAACCAGACGCCCAGCGTGACGATGAATGAGGGAACCTTGAGGCGCGTGTGCACCAGGCCGCTCAGGAGGCCGAGGCCCACGCCTACGGCGAGCGCCGCAACAATGGCCCAGGGCCCCAGGTCTGCGCTTCCGCGGCTGTTGGCCGTCATCAGGACGAAGGTCATGCCTGCGGCGCCCATCACGCCCTCTACGGAGAGGTCAATTGAACCGGTCAGGATGACCAGGGTGGCGCCGACGCCGATGATCAGCGGAAGGGACGCGTGGTCCAGGATGGTCCGCAGGTTCTCCGGCGTCAGGAACGTCGCGGGGTTCAGCGCCGCGAAAACGGCGATCAGTCCGACCAGGGCAAGCACTTCGCCGAGGTTTTTGGCCTCGAACCGGCGGCCTGCCCGGAGGGGTGGCTGTGATGGGGCGGGCGCCTCGAGGAGGCCGGTCCCGGTGTCCTTTTGTGTCATTACTTTCACCTGTCGTGGTTGCTCCGGATGGGGCGGCTCCGGACCCGTCTGCGCGGTGTCCGGAGCCGCCGTTTGCGGTCCGTTAGGGCAGCTTCTCCGGGCCGCCGGAGACCAGCGGCACGGGCTCGGTGTCCCAGGGGCCGTTTTCGATCAGATCGTCCATCCAGCCGTCGATATCGCCGTCGTACTTGGTGAATTCGGCGTGGTTGTCCGGGGTGACGCAGCTCAGCTTGAACAGGCTGTTGCGCTTCTCCTTGGGCAATTCCGATGGCTTGATCTCACCGGTGGCTGCGAGGTAGGAGGTGTAGAGCCCGATCGCGGCGGCCATGAATCCGCGGTGGAAGGTCTCGCCGGCGATGGCGCCGTTGCCCATGTTCTCCTTCATCATGTCGACGACCGGCGGGTAGAGACCGTCCGAGGCGAACTTGACGTCGTTGATGCGGCCCGCGTCCTTCACGGCCTGCACGGCGCCGATGATCATGCCGTCGTCGGCAGCCCAGATGCCGTCAACCTGGTCGCCGTACTTGGCGAGGAGGTTCTGGGTCTCCTTCAGGCCGAGCTGGGGGTCCCAGTTGGCCGGGCGGGTGTCGAGGAGCTTCACGTCAGGGTAGGCCTTGAGTGCATCCTGCAGGCCGGCGACGCGGGTCTGGCTGGTGGTGCTGTCCAGCACGCCGGCGAGGGCCACGATGTTGCCCTTGCCGCCGATGCTGTCCGCGAGTGCCTTGGCGGTGCACTGGCCGCTCTCGACGCCGGAGTGCTTCTGGAAGGCCACGAAGTTGTCGCCCTGGTCCCACGGCTCGAAGTTGTCCGGCTTGTTCCACCAGACAGTTGCGTAGCCGCCGGCGGCCTTGACGGCGTTGATGATGGGGGGAGCATCCGAGCTGGCGACGGTGTTGACCATCAGTGCCACCTTCTTGCCCTGGGCAAGGATGGCCTGGATCTTGGAGATTTCGGTCTGCGAGCTGCCCTCGGAGTCGACGATCTCGAGGGGCACATCAAGCTTCTTGGACAGGGCCTTGGCGCCCTCGATCATGGAGGCCATGTAGGGGTTGGTCGTGTTGATGACCGACGCGACCAGCACGATGTCCTTCTTGTCGATCGGCTGCTGGGTGCCGGCCGTGGTTGAAGAGCAGGCCGTGGTGGCCAACAGGCCGGCCACCAGCCCGAACGCCGCAATGCGGCGCCCAATGGATTTCCTGAGGTGCATCAAAGACTCCTTTGTGAGAGACGACCCGAAGTGCAACTGAAGATAAATATTCAGCTACTGCATTTGCATGCTAACGAGTGTGCGTTACCTCACAAGCGCCTGTCAAGGGGTTGCCGAACACTGGTGCCCGCGAGGGTTAAACAACTGTGGGGAGCCTGCCAAGCAGGCTCCCCACAGTTGCACGCCGACCTAGCGGAGCGTCCTGAAGAAGGTCCGGACGTCGTCCACGTAGGTGTCCGGCACCTCGAGCGGGGCGAAGTGGCCGCCGTCGTCGTGCACGCGGTACTGCTGGACGTTAAAGTACTTCTCGGTCCAGCTCCGTGGCGGCTTGTAGATTTCGCCCGGGTAGATGCCGATGGCGGTCGGCGCCCCTACTACCGGGAACCTGTCGTGGGAGGGCTTCCAGGGGTTGCCGCGGCACTCCCAGTAGTAGCGCGAGGAGGTGCCGCCGGTGTTGGTGAGGAAGTACACGGCGGCGGTGGTGACCAGATCCTCCTTGGGCCACACGCGCTCAAAGGCTTCGGTGCCCTGGCCGCGCTCCTCGAGGCCCCAGAAGTAACGCTTCTCCGTGATCCAGGCCAGCTGGGCTGCGGGGGAGTCGGCCACGAGGGCTGCAAGCGTCTGGGGCTTCGTCAACTGGATTTCGCCGTAGCCGCTCTCCTTCTGGACGAAGAGCTTGCCGCGTTCGAACCAGCCCTTCTCATCCGCGTCGTTGTACTCGCTCTCGTCCGGGAGTCCGAGGAAGGGGTCGTACTTCACGCCCGGAGGGGCGTCGGGATGTTCGGCGAGATAGTGGCTCATCTGGGCCGGGAAGTGCGTGTAGACGCCGTAGACGTCCTGCTCATATTTGTGGCCGTGCTGCTGGGCGATGAGGGCGCCCCAGTCGCCGCCGGCCGTTGCGTATTTCTCATAGCCGAGGACGTCCTTCATGAGGGCATTCTCCAGGTCCGCGGTCCGCCACCAGTTCCAGCCCGGTTCGGTCAGGGGCGAGGAGAAGCCATAACCCGGGAGCGAGATGAGGACGACGTCGAAGGCGTCCGCCGGGTCGCCTCCGAAGCTCGCCGGGTCGGAGAGCGGTCCGATGACCTTACGGAGGTCCCAAAAAGTCCAGGGCCAGCCGTGGTGGATGAGCAGCGGCATGGGGTTCGGCCCCTTGCCCTTGACGTGGATGAAGTGGAGCGGAACGCCCATGAGTTCCGTTTTGAAGTGCGGCAGTTCGTTCATGCGCCGCTCGACGTCCCGCCAGTCGTATTCGTGGATCCAGTAATCGACGAGCTGCTTGTGGTAGTCGGTGTTGTATCCGTACCGCCAGTCGTCATTGGCGAAGTCCACGGGATATCGGGTGCGGCGGAGCCGCTCGTCCATATCCTTGAGGTCCTCATCCGGGATCGAGATGGTGAAGGGGGTGACCCCGCCTTCGTTGTGCGCAGCCATTGCGCCTCCTCGTGAAAAATAGATGGTTGGGTTTGACGTGCTCAGGTGATGTTGTACAGGGCCCGCGCTTCTTCATGGGTTGCGATGGGCCGGCCCACCTCCCGCGCGATCTCCTGGGCCTGCTGGAGGAGCTCGAGGTTGGTGGGGTTGCGGGCCGGATCGTAAAAGAGCTCCAAGCCGGTCTTGATGTGGCCGCCGAGCTCGATGGCCCGGCGGAGGATGGCGGTGTCATCGAGGGCGCCCTGTCCCCAGATCGAGATGTACCAGGGGTGCCTGACCTTGGCTTCCTCAATCATCGTGAGGTAGTAGTAAAGGCTCTCAAGGCTCGGTTTCATGCCGTTGGTGCCGATCGGTTCCATGGCGGTGAGACCGTAGTCTCCGATGAGGTAGAAGTCCCACATGGAGCCCTGCGTCGACAGGCCCCGGTTGACGTAGTGCATGGCGTGGCGCAGGTGGCCTGGCTCGTACACGCCGAACACCATGGCCAGGTCCCTTTCGCGGAACATTTTGACCTGGCTTGCCACGCGCTGGTAGTTGAATCCGAACTCCGGTCCGGAGAGGTAGCCTTCCTCGTCTTCCTCGACGGCGAAAAGCGTCAGGCCGGTGTCCACGCAGCCGATGCGTACGTTGCCGCCCTCGTACAGGTGCGGCACGTGCTCGAGCCCGTTTTCGTGGGGCAGCAGCCGGAGGTTGTTGCAGGTGGTGGGGTACCACGTGATGTCCGGGTGCTTCTCGAGGACCCGGTCCCAGGTGCGCATGTAGTCTTTGTAGGCGTTCTCCCCGAGCAGGTCGAAGCTGGTGTTGTGCGCATGGATCGCCCCGGCGCCTGCCTCCCAGCACCTGATCGCGTCTTCCGCGATTTCCTCGTAGGTGATGGGTGTGTTCGGGTTCATCTCCTTGGTGCGGATGCCGTTGATGTGGGACTCGATAACGACCGGGTAGTCCCAGTTCGGTTTCATGTCGGCGTATTTGTCGAGGGCGGTGGACACGGTACCTCCTGCAGGTGGCGTGGCGCCGATTCACGCTAGTCAGCCGCAGGGGTGTGAATCGATATGCGCACTTCTAATGAATATGCAATCGATCATGGGACGTACGTCACACCGTTGTCAATAGGTGCCCGGTATCGCGGGCGGTTTTAGGCTTTCGAGGCGGCCGTCCGCCGCCGCGGGGTTGACTGCGCGGGCTTTAGGTCCGCGGCCGCCTTGCGGTCCGCCGAAGCCGTGTCGACAAGGAAGCGCGCGGTGGCCGCGTCCGTGACCAGCGTGTCCACCCACCCGCCGGCCGCTGCTGCCCTGATGGCCCGGTGCTTTCGGGCGCCGCCGGCTACCGCCCACCGGTGCCGGGCGTTGCGAAGCTGCTCCCGGGTGATGCCGACCACCAGGTCCTCGAGTTCCGAGTCGATCGGGTTCCCGTCGGCGTCGAGGAAGTGCAGGCAGACTTCCCCAACCGCCCCGAGTGCACGCACACGGGCGAACTGCTCGTCCGAGAAGAAATTGTCCCCCGGGCGCAGGTCCGGATCGATCTCGTCAGCGCCGATGCCCACCAGTGCCAGATCCACCGAGTCGAGCATCTGCAGTGCTTCCCGGGCATGCGGATCGCCGCTCAGCAGGAGTTCCTTCATCTCCGGGCTTGCTGCCACGCCGGGCGTCCGGAGGAAAACGGGCTGCGCCCCGGTGAGGGCGGCGAACTGCTGGGTGGACCGTGCCGTGGCGTGCTGCAGCGAGGGCGGGCCGAGGTCGCCCAGCGTTTCGACGACGTGCTTGCACCGGGTGCGCATGGGCAGCATGGTGTCGATCATCATCCGCATCGTCTTGCTCCAGGAGGTCAACGCGATCGTGCTCACCTCGAAGGCCACGTCCTGCAAAAGGGAGGCCATCGTGTGCGCCAGGTCCTTGCCCAGCTCCTGCTCGTTGTCGCTGACCGCGTCGATGATGTGGACCTCGCTGAGTCCGTACAGCGCCTCCACGCGTTCCTCAAGCTCCGCATGGATATGCGGGGGAACAGCCACCACGGTCCGCACGATCGACGCGTCCTCGGCCTGGGCCAGCAGCCTCGACACCCGGGATTGCGAAATCTGCAGACGTTTGGCGATATCCGTCTGGCGCATCTCGTGGGTATGGTAAAGGCGCGCAACCTTGATCATCAGTCGCTGCGCGTCGATGTCATTCATTGGACTCCTTCTTTTGCTCCGCCCATCTTATGGCCCCCTTGACACGTGACTTGGGGCACATAACACTTGTAAATGGAAATGCAGCTTGCAAATATTTATTCTATTGCTTATGGGGCTGGAAGGGAAGCGCTATGGAGGAGTTCAGCACTCCGTTCGACGTCGTCGTCGTAGGGGCAGGGATTAACGGCCTGGGAATCGCACGGGATGCAGCGCTCAGGGGGCTGCGGGTTGTCTTGCTCGAGCAGGATGACATCTGCAGCGGCGTCTCCGCGTGGTCCGGACGGCTTGTCCACGGAGGACTGCGGTACCTCGAACACCGCGACTTCGCGCTGGTCCGCGAATCGTTGCGTGAGCGCGAGCTCCTCTTCCGGCTTGCGCCCCACCTGGTCAAACCGCTCCGGCTCATCATGCCGCTGAGCTCGCACAGCCGCCGTCCCGCCTGGCTGATCCGGATCGGCATGTTCCTGTATGACGCCTTGTCCTTCGACAAGAAGACGCAGGGGCACGAGGTCCTGAACCGGGACGCGATCCTTCGCCGTTTCCCGGGCATTGAACCCGGCGGCCTCCGCGGGGCAGTGGTCTTCACGGACGGACAGGTTGAGTATGCGGAGCGGCTCTGCACCGAGGTGGCCCTTGCGGCAGCCGGAGCCGGCGCCGTGATCCGGACCAAGGCGCGGGTCGAGGAACCTGTCCTGGAAGGCGGACGGGTTGTCGGCGTGCGCTACCGGAACACCCTGACCGATGAAATGCATGAGGTCCGTGCACCGATCGTCCTCAACGTGGCCGGGCCGTGGATTGACCGGATCTTCCGCCGCGGCGCGCCGGACCAGCCGCGCCTGAATGGCGGCACCAAGGGCAGCCACCTGATCGTGGATCCCTTCCCGGGAGCCCCGGACGACGTCGTTTACTACGAGTCCAAGACTGACGGCCGGCTTGTCCTCGTGATCCCGTGGATGGGCCGCTACCTCATCGGAACAACGGACCTCCGGTTCGACGACGATCCCGGCGAGGCCCGTTGCGACGCCGACGAGATGGACTACCTGCTGGGCGAGGTCAATGAACTCATCCCAAGCGCAAACCTCACGCCCGCTGACGTCCTTTTCACCTATTCCGGGGTGCGCCCACTGCCCTACGCACCTGATGTGGAAGAGTGGGAGATCCCCCGGAGCCATGTTCTCCACGACCACGCCCCGGACCTGCCCGGGCTCATCACCGTGGTGGGCGGGAAACTGACCACCTATCGCCAGCTTGCCGAAGACGCGGTGGACGACGTCTTCAAGCGCCTCGGACGCAGGAGCCCGAAGTGCGTGACGGCCAGCCTCCCGCTCCCCGGGGCAGCGGGTGATTTCGGTGCTGCGCGGGCCGCGCTGGGCCGGGAAGGCCTCGACCGGCGGACGATTGAACGGCTGCTGGCCCTGTACGGGACGCGGGCACTGGACGTCATCGCCGAAGCGGACGCCACCGGTGCGGGCCACCCCGTCCTCGATCCCGCAACGGGTGCGCTGGAGGCCGAGATCCTCCTCGCCGTGCGGCGTGAGTTCGCCCAGACGCTCACCGATGTCCTGGCACGCCGGATGCTCCTGGCCTTCGAGCCGGGACATGGCCTCGACGTGGTCGGACGGGCCGCTGCAGTCATGGGTGCCGAATGCGGCTGGGACCAGGCGCGCCAGGCGGCCGAAGTCCGCGGCTACCGCGAATGGCTGGAACGGCTTGCGGTGCCCACCCGCGCCGCGCAGGGCCGGCCCGCAGTGGAGGGCTCCACGCCGTGAGCGCCCGGTACGTCCTGGCACTGGACGAAGGCTCGACGAGCGCACGTGCAGTACTGGTCTCCCTTGACGGAATGATCGTGGCGGAGGCCCGCCACCCGGTGACTCCCCTTTTCCCGAAGCCGCGGTGGGTTGAACTCGACCCCGTCGCGCTGTGGGAGGCCCAGCGGAACAGCATGCAGGCTGTCATGGCCAAGGTGGGCGCCACGACGGACGATCTGGCCGCCGTCGGAATCACTACCCACCGGGAGTCCTGCCTCCTGTGGGACCGCCGGACTGGGAAGCCCGTCCACAACGCGATCATGTGGATGTCCAAGCAGACGGACGGAATCGTCCAGCGCTGGAGTACGGACGGCCTTGACCCGGAGTTCCGGCAGCGGACCGGGCTCTTCAACGATTCCTTCTTCAGCGCGGCCAAACTCGCCTGGGTGCTGGAGAATGTGCCCGGAGTCAGGGAACGCGCCCAGCGCGGGGAGCTTGCCGCCGGCACAGTGGATACGTGGCTGCTGTGGCAGCTGACCGGAGGCCGGTCGCATTTCACGGACCACAGTGAGGCATCCCGGACGGCGCTGTTCTCCCTTGAAACACGCGACTGGGACGAGAAGCTTCTCGAGGCCTGCGGCATCCCTGCCCGCCTGCTGCCCCCCGCCCTGCCGTCCGATTCGCACTTCGGCGACATGCGGCCGGCCGACGTCGGCCTTCCGGGGACGTCCAGCGTGCCCGTCATGGCGATCATGGGTGACCAACAGGCGGGGATGTTCGGCCAGGCATGTTTTGAGGGTGGGTCGGTAAAGAACACCTACGGCACCGCCGGCGTCCTGACAGCCAACAGCGGCCAGGCCCCCGCGATCCTGGACGGCCTCACCGCCAGCGTCGGCTGGACGGCGGGCGGAACAACCGCCTATGAAATCGAAGGCGTTGTGTTCCACTGCGGCCAGACGCTGCAGTGGATGCGGGAGCGCCTGGGGATCCTTTCCGCCGATACCGACCTCGAGGAACTGGGACGGAGGGTGCCGGACACCGGAGGTGTCTACATAGTCCCGGCATTCGCCGGCCTGTGTGCGCCGCACTGGTCCCGGGACAGCAAGGCGAGCATCGTCGGGCTGACACTGGAGAGCAGCGCCGAGCATATTGTCCGGGCCGGCATCGAGGCGATGGCCTACCAGACGCGGGACAACATCGATGTGCTCGTGGCTGGGGGAAACCCGGTTCCCGAGCTTAAGGTCGACGGCGGCGCGGCGCGCAGCAACCTGCTCTGCCAGTTCCAGGCGGACATCCTCGGCGTTCCCGTGCTTCGCCCCACCGAGCTGGAGCGCACGGCGTTGGGGGTAGCCCACCTGGCCGGGATGGGCGCAGGGCTCTGGGGCCGCGACGACCTGGCGACCGGTTGGCATCTCGACCGGGTGTTCGAACCGGCGATGTCCGCGGACCGGCGCGAGGAGCTGTATGCAGGCTGGTGTGACGCCGTGAGGACCGTGACCGGGCGGAATCCGGGTCCCGGAACGCTGTGAACGGCGAGCATCCGCCGTTCGGTTCCGGCTTCATCCGGCTGGTCCGCGATCCGAAACCGCGCTCCGGCCCGGAGGACATGGAGTTCATCGCCGGGCGGCTCCGTGCGCTCTCCTCCGCCTCAGCCGGTGAGCTGAACTTCTCCTTGCCGCTTCCGACGGCGGCCTTCAGCCGCCGGGATTCGCTCCGCCCCGGGTACCCAAAAGCCCGTGACCTCCTGGCAGCGCACGGTTACGAACCGATCATCCGGCCAGTGGGGGGACACCTGGCGCTGTACGGTTTTGGTGACCTGGTGGTCCACCTCTGGGCGCCGCACCCGGACCCGCGGCGCTCGATCAAGGAACGCTTCGAATCCTTCGGCCACCACACCGCCACGGCCCTCCGGGACCTCGGGGCCGATGCGCGCATAGGTGCCGTGCCGGGCGAATACTGCACCGGCGAATTCAGCGTCAACCACGCCGGGCGCGCCAAACTGGCCGGCACCGGGCAGCGCCTGACCAAGGACGGCTATCTGTTTAGCGCCGTCGTCATGGTTGAGGATGCGGGCCCGGCCCGGGCGGCCCTTGAGGAGGCATACGCACTCCTGGGCCTCGACTTCCGCCCCGAATCCGTCGGCTGCGTTGCCGATGCCGTGCAGGGAGCCACCGTGGACGACGTCCGCGAAGCCCTGGCCGGCACGCTGATGCCCCAGCTTCAGCCGGCAGCGCGTGCCGGCTTCACGCCCACGGAGTTCCGTGCCGAGCGTGCCATCGACCCCCATTCGCCTTACACCCTGTCGGGAGCCATCCGTGTCCACTGACCACTCCGTCCGGTCCACTGTCCGGGCCCTTAAAGACCATCCGCGCGCCCGCGTCCTCATCATCGGCGGCGGCATCAACGGCGTCGGCACCTTCCGTGACCTTGCGCTGCAGGGCGTCGAGGTGGCCCTCGTAGAGCGCGGCGACTTCTGCCAGGGCGCCTCCGGGGCCTCGTCCCACATGATCCACGGCGGAATCCGTTACCTCGAGAACGGCGAGTTCCGCCTGGTGCACGAATCAGTGGTCGAGCGGAACCGGCTCCTGCGCATCGCACCGCACTACGTCAAGCCGCTGCAGACCACCATCCCGGTGTTCTCGACGTTCTCGGGGCTGCTGAACGCCCCGCTTCGCTTCATCACGCACCGCTCAGGCAAACCGCAGGAACGCGGGGCGCTCCTGGTGAAGGTGGGCCTGAGCCTCTATGACGCGTTCTCCCGGCGCGGCGGGACGGTCCCGCGGCACCGGTTCGTGGGCCGCAAACGCTCCCTGGCGGAGTTACCCGCCCTGCGGCCGGACGTTAAATACACCGCCACGTATTTCGACGCCTCGGTCCATGACCCCGAGCGGCTGACCCTGGACGCGCTCCGGGACGGACTTGAAGCCGGGCCCCACGCACGCGCCGCGAACTACGTGTCGTTCGTCGGAACGCACGACGGCGGCGCCCGCCTCCGCGATGAGCTCACCGGTGCGGAATTCACCTTCGCCGCGGACGTCGTCGTAAACATGACCGGCGCGTGGGTGGACGCGACCAATGGAGCCCTGGGATCGCCGTCGCGCTTCATGGGCGGGACCAAGGGCTCGCACATCGTCTTGGACCACCCCGGGCTGCTGGCCGCCACCGGCGGCCGCGAGATCTTCTTCGAGCACAGCGACGGACGGATAGTCCTCATCTACCCCATGGGCGGCCGCGTGCTGGTGGGCACCACAGACGTGGACGCGGGGGAGGACCTCGAGCCCGTCTGCACGGACGCCGAAATCCAGTATTTCTTCGACCTCATCCGCCACGTGTTCCCCACCGTGGCAGTGGATCGGAAGGACATCGTCCATACGTTCTCCGGGGTCCGGCCCCTGCCGCGGCATGACGACACCGCCCCGGGCTTCGTGTCCCGGGACTACCGCATCGAACGCTCTGTCCTGCCCGGAACCGACCGGCCCGTCCTGAGCATCGTCGGGGGAAAATGGACCACCTTCCGGGCATTGTCCGAGCAGGTGGCCGACGAGGTCCTGGGACTGCTCGGGCGGGTGCGCTCCGTGGATACACGGAACCTGCCCGTCGGCGGAGGACGGGCCTATCCCCAGGACGACGCCGGCATCGAGGCCTGGATCGCTGCCCGCACCGGACCTCGGATCAGCGCGGACCGCGCCCGGACGCTCCTGGCCCGCTACGGCACCCGCGCCGACGACGTGCTGGCATTCCTTGCCCAAGGACAGGACGCCCCGCTGCGGAGCACCGCCGAGCTGAGCGTGCTTGAGCTCGCCTGGATGGCCGAGCACGAGCATGTAGCGCACGTCGCCGATGTCCTGATTCGCCGGACCAGCCTGGCCTTCCGCGGCCTGGTCACCGCAGAACTCGCCCACGAGGTAGGTTCGCACCTGGCGCCCTGCCTCGGCTGGGACGGCCGCCGGACCGAGCAGGAGGCGCAGGCAGCGTTGTCGCTCCTCGCCCAACGCCACCGGGCCGGCACGGCAATCTCGGGGGTGCTGCAATGACCTTGGCACCTGAAGGCCGGAAGCTTTTGCGCGTTGAGCAGCGTAACTCCGCTGTCCCGGTGGAGCGGAAGCCGGAGTGGATCAAGGCGAAGGTGCAGATGGGGCCGGAGTTCGTCCAGCTCAAGAACCTGGTGAAGAAAGAGGGCCTGCACACGGTGTGTGAGGAGGCCGGCTGCCCCAACATTTTTGAGTGCTGGGAGGACAAGGAAGCCACGTTCCTGATCGGCGGGTCCGAGTGCACCCGGCGGTGTGATTTCTGCCAGATCGATACCGGCAAGCCGTCCCCGGTGGACATGTTCGAACCCACCAAGGTGGCCCGCTCCGTGCAGGCCATGCAGCTCCGGTACGCCACCGTCACCGGGGTGGCCCGCGACGACCTCGCCGACGAGGGCGTGTGGCTCTACGCCGAGACGGTCCGGAAGATCCACGAACTGAACCCCGGCACCGGCGTCGAACTTTTGATCCCGGACTTCTCCGGCAAACCCGAACACATCAAGGCGATCTGCGACTCCGCCCCCGAGGTGTTCGCCCACAACGTGGAGACCGTGCCCCGGATTTTCAAGCGGATCCGGCCCGCGTTCCGCTACGAGCGGTCCCTGGATGTGATCACGCAGGGCCGGAACCTGGGCATGGTGACCAAGTCCAACCTGATTCTGGGCATGGGCGAAACCCGCGAGGAGATCTCCGAAGCCCTCCGGGACCTGCACGGGGCAGGTTGCGACCTGATCACCATCACCCAGTACCTGCGCCCGTCCGAGCGGCACCTGCCGGTGGACCGCTGGGTCAAGCCGCAGGAATTCGTGGACCTGCAGGACGAGGCCACGGAGATCGGGTTCCTGGGCGTCATGTCCGGCCCGCTGGTCCGCTCCTCCTACCGCGCCGGCCGGCTCTGGGCCACCGCAATGCGCAAAAAAGGCCGCGACATCCCCGCCGAACTCGCCCACATCGCCGACGGCATCCAGGACTCCGGCACCACCCGCCAGGAAGCCGCAACCCTCCTGGCCCGCTGAAACCACATCGCCTCGCCGCCGACCTGTTCCGGCTTCCCGGCCGGGGCCCTGCAGAACCGAAAGAGGAAGCATGATCCACCACGCCACCCAGCCTGCGGACCTGGCCGCCGACGTGCTGGTCCAGCTAAAACACTGGCCGGGCGCACCCTCCCTCGCCGTCGTGGGGCCCGAAGGGGTCCTGGGCTGCCATGACGAAGGACGCGTTTATCGGCTCGCTTCGGTGACCAAACTGCTCACTGCCCTTACCCTCCTCGTCGCCACAGAACAGGGGGACGCCTCGCTTGACGCTCCGGCCGGCCCCCCGAATTCCACCCTGCGCCACCTGCTGGCCCACGCCTCGGGCATTGGGTTCGAGGAGGAAAAGGTACGGGCTACGCCCGGGGCCAGGAGGATCTACTCGAACCGGGGCATCGACCTGGCCGCAGAGTATCTCAGCGCGCAGACCGGCAGGCCCTTCGAAAGTGAGTTGAGCGAGCGGGTCCTGAAGCCGCTCGGCATGGACCGGACATCGCTGGCCGGCCCGCCGTCCAAAGGAGGCATGGCACCCATCGGTGACATCGCCCGGCTTGCCCAGGAGCTCCTGCGGCCCCGCATCCTCACCAACTCCGTGGTGGACGCCCTGTCCTCAGTTGAGTTTCAGGGGCTGGCCGGGATACTGCCCGGATTCGGCCGCCATTGGGACAACTCCTGGGGCCTCGGCGCCGAGGTGCGCGGCACCAAGGAACCCCATTGGACGAGTCCGCATAATTCCCCCGTCACTTTCGGGCATTTCGGCATGGCAGGAAGTTTCCTCTGGGTGGACCGGGAAGCGGACTTGGCCTGCGCAGCCCTGTCCACCGTCGATTTTGGGCCCTGGGCCGCACGCCTGTGGCCGGAGACATCTTCCGCCGTCCTGAAGTGTTATCGGGACCGGTTCCCACACCCCACGCCAGCTTGCAGCAGCTAAGTCCGGGCGCCGTTAGCCCGTCACCGCCCGCGTCGCCTTCATCCACTCGCTCAGCCATGGCGCCGCGCGTGGCTACCAGCGCGACGTAACCTACCGGCGGGGGAGGCCGAGGTAGCGGGGCACCCGCTGTGCGTAGTCCGGGTAGGACTCCGGAAACAGCCCGGCGAGCGTGTCCTCTTCGCTCAGCACAAACCGGTGCTCCCCCAGCAGTTCCGCGGGCAGCAGCGCGAGGACCCAGGCTGACCCGGCCATGGTTCCCGCGCCGAGCTGGATGATCCACCAGCCCACGTACATCGGGTGGCGGGTGACGGCATACGGGCCGGTGACCACCAGGTCCTCCGGCCGCTCCAGCTCGAACGGGCCGGCAGAGCGCCGCCGGCGTTCAGCCAGGGCCCAGGCATTCAGGCCGGCGCCAGTGATCACCAGTCCCGCCCCCACCATCCTGTGGACGGAACGGGGACCGGGGAGCGGCAGTGGGCGGAGCCTGGCGAGCGCAGCATCGAGTGCCATCGCGGCGACGACGGGCGCCGGCAGCGGAAGGTTTTCGTAGACCGCCTTCACGCGTCCCGCCAGGATGCGTACGGAACCGACGCCGGCTTTCATGGCTTCAGGGTACGCCGCGGGTCTCGGTGCAGCACCCTGCTGAGCAGCCAGACTGTCCGCGGGACAGGCCACAGGATGGCCAGCCCCAGCACCGGCACCAGCGAAACGCCCACGTCCGGGAACTGGCGGACGATGACCAGCAGGTCGGTGTCGAACCGGGCGGGCGCGTAGACGAGGCAGAGCCAGAGGGCGAAGGCGTCGAGTGCCAGCGCGGCGGCGGCCCACGCCAGGGGAGCCCAACGCCCACTGCGGACGAACCGCCGTCGTAAAAGCACCGAGAGGGACAGCCACAGGCTCAGCAGCTCCGCCAGCAGCAGCCCCAGCGAGACGGCCCAGCTGAACTGCTGCAGCCAGTCCTCGAAAACCACGGCGGGCACGGGGGAGCGCCCGTGGAGGATCCTTAGGATGTTCGTGTCGATGGCCTTCAGCCGGGACGGGGCTGCGGTGTCGTTGCCGTTGACGACCAGGGCCACGCCGAGCCCGGACTCCGGGACCATGGCCAGGTAGGTGTGGCTGTTGCCCCATTCCCCCTGGTGCTCCAGCAGCAGCGGCACGTCCCCGGCCGCCGGCGCCGGGGCAGCGGGGTCAACGGATTCCACGAGCGGCCGGGTGTACCAGCCCATGCCGTAGCCCTTCGCGCCGTCCACGGTGGTACGGGGCTCGAACATCGCCGCCACGCTCCCTGGCTCCAGGATGCGCGCTTCCCTGTGTCGGCCGCCGTCGAGCAGTGCGGCCAGCTCGCGGCCCAGGTCCTCGGCCGAGGCATACAGGGTGCTGGAGGGCATCCCCGCGGCTGGCGCCGGAACGTCGGTCCGGACCCAGAACGAGCTGAACCAGCGCGCATGGCCCTCGGCCGCGCTGTCCTCCCGGGCGGCGGCCGCCGTCGTATGGCTGTGCACCATTCCCAGCGGCGCGAAGACGTGCTGCTCCACATACTCCCCGAAGGGCTGGTTGGCGGCGGTCTGCACTAAGAGGCCCAGGACGTTGTAGTTGGCGCTGGCGTAGTGGAAACGCTGCCCCGGTTCGCCGGCCAGCGGGGAGCCGGCCAGTGCCCGGACTGATGCTTCGAGGGCGCTCGGGTCCTGGCTGAGGGAGGCCTCGAAGGCCGTGTCCCTCGAGGACATGCCGCTGGTCTGGTGGAGCAGGTGCCGGACCGTGATGGCCGGGGACCGGCGATCGTCCAGCGTGAACCAGGGCAGGTAGGTCCGCACCGGCTCATCCAGCCGCAGCCGCCCGGCCTCCACCTGCTGCATCACCGCGATGGCCGTCAGCGACTTGCTGGTGGAGGCCAGCAGCACCGGGGTCTGCGGCGTCATCGGCCGCCCGGCGGGGTCCGCCTTGCCGAAGGCGGCGGAGTGCACCTGCCTGCCGTCACGCACGACGGCGATCGCGGCACCGGGAATGCCGAGGGTTTCGAGCTGGTCGAGGAGGAAGGCGTCCACGGCGGCGTAGGCGTGTTGCGGATCGACGGTTTCCGTGGCGGCCGTGGCGGGAATGGTTGCGAGCGTCGCCGCGTGAGTGGCGCCAACGAGGGCCACGAGGCAGCAGAACAGGAACCAGCGCGGTGACCAGGATATTGTCCGCACGGTCACTGGCCGGGGGTAGGCGTAGCCCCGGCCTGCGGGGGACGGTCCTTAAGGAGCACCGTCCCTGCGATGATGCCCCCGGCTGCCAGGAGGGGTATCGGACTTTGCAGGATGGTGCCCAGGGCAGCCAACCCGGAGTCCGCGATGGGCCGTGATGCCGCAAAGAGGCACGCCGCGTCGCTGGCAAGCGCTGCCGCGTATCCGGCGATGAAACACACCACGAGCGCGGGGGTTCTGTAGTCCTTGGTGAACGCCCTGACTGCGGCGTCGTACGCGAGGTATTTGAGGCCAACGACGGTGGGAACGAAGGTCAGGACGAAGACAACGTCCACATCTTCGGGAAAATCGCTGAGGGACACGTTGGCGTTGCCCTGATAGACCCCGGCTGAATGGAACCACAGGCTGTAAAGCTGGATCCCGACCAGGAGCGCCGAGACCATGCCGTACCGCAGTGCCGTTCCGGCCCGCGTCATCCCCAGTGCCATGGCTCAGCCCAGCGCGGCGTCAGTCGAAAGCGAACCAACTGCAAAGACTGCAAGGACGAAGGCCAGCACCATCAGGCCGGTGGCGGACCGCACGTGAGCTTTCTTTGTGCTCCGCATTGAGTCCCCCTATGCAACCCAGTCCAAGGCAGCCGTCCATCTGCCCAAGCCAACCTTAGCGTCCGGCAGGGCAGTGACGTTCCTGAGCAGTGACGTTCCTGAGAACCGCTTAGGTGTCCACGGCGCTCCTCCATGTCAGCCACCATTGCGGAGGCCAGCTCCATGGGACCGTTTTACGTCTTCAGCTCGGCGGCGGCGAAGGACACTGTGAAGCGGGCGCACCAGATGCTGACAGAGGTGTAGTCTCCCAGCACTGTGGCTGCCGGGATGTCATAGTTCTGATCGCCCTTGTTGGCTTTGAGCGCGCCCAGGTCGAGGTAGGCGCCGTCATCGAACACATGCCAGCCCGCCAACCCTTCGATCACCGGGGCATCGCTGAGCCACACCCGGAGGTCGGGGCCATCGGAGGTATTGAGGCCCTCAAGGCGGAGGATCCGGCTCCCGTCGGGAAGCTCGAGGATCCGCACCGTTCCCGAGCTGGCGTGTTCATGGCTGATGAGCCGGCCTGTTGCCAGTTCACGTGGAACCGGGGCGGGCGCGGCGGGCGCGGGCGCTGCCGAGGGCCCAACCGATTCGGATGCAGGAGGGGCAGCAGCCGGCACATCCTCGATCACAGTTGAGCTGGTGAAGATGCGCCACGGCTGGAACAGGTATAGCCCCACGGCAACCGCGATGACAGCCATGAGCGCCACAACCGGGATGACAACACGCCGTCTCATACCACATCAACGTCCGGACCCACCGTGCCGTTCCGCGCCCGGAGGGCCACTCCAATGCGTCCTCCAGTACTCGTCCCGGTCCGAGTGGTTACGCGCCCTTCCCCTGCCTGTGACCTACCAGTGGGTAACCGTTTACCCGGTGCTGTGAGGGTGGACCTGCCGGCTGAAACCGCCGGCAGCATTCACTCAACCCGGAGGATCTTCGTGTACTTGATTGCCAGACCGTCCAAGTTCCATCCCGCCCGGCCCTTGGCCCTGACTGCCGGCACCTTGGCAGTCATTGGCGCGGCTTCCCTTCTCAACCCGTCCACCGGCAATGCCGTCGAGCCTGCCGTCGAGCCTGCCGACTGGGCTGCCACGGCATACCGCGGCAGCGTCAACGTAATCGAAGGACCGGACGAGAACCAGCAGGTGATCGACGGCGTCGCCTACGTGGACGAGGACCAGGACTCGGTGCAGGACGGCAACGAGCGGGGCCTCGCCGGGGTGACCGTATCCAACGGGCGTGACGTGGCAAAGACGGACAGCCAGGGCCGCTATGAGCTGCCTGCGTTCGACAACATGACCGTGTCCGTGACCCAGCCGCGCGGCTACCAGGTTCCGGTGGATGCGGACAACGTGGCCCAGTTCTTCTACCACCACCTGCCCGCGGGTTCCCCGGAGCTGAAGTTCGGCGGCCTCGAGCCCACCGGACCGCTGCCTGACCAGGTGAACTTCCCGCTGGCTAAGAGCGGCCTGACCCAGTCGCCGGAGCAGCACTGCGTCATCGGCGGCGACGTCCAGACCTACGACCAGGACGAGGTGGAGTACGCCCGCACCGGCGCCTTCACCGACCTCGCCGCTCGCACGGACTACGCAGGCTGCGGCGCGCTGTTCATCGGCGACGTGGTGGGCGATGACCTCTCGCTGTATCCGCAGACCCGGGAGCTGGCGGGCATGCTGAACGGCCCGGCACGCTTCCTGCCCGGCAACCACGACCTCGACTTCGATGCCACCAGCAGCGAGCACACGTTCGATACGTTCAGGGCCAAGCTCGGCCCGGAGTACTACTCCTACGACGCCGGCAAGGCCCACGTCGTCGCGCTGAACACCGTGGAATTCCCCACCAAGCAGCCGGCCGCCAAGGGCGACTACACCGGTTCGCTGGATGAGCGGCAGCTTGAATGGCTGCGCAACGACATTGCCCAGGTGCCGGAGAACCAGCTGATTGTCCTGGCCGCCCACATTCCGCTGCTGGATTACGCGGACCAGGGCAGCAGCAAGCACCAGGTGGCGCAGGTCAAGGAGGTCTACGAGATCCTCGAAGGCCGCGAGGTGGTGGCGCTCGGCGGGCACACCCACAGCATCGAGAACCTTCGCGAAGGCGACTCCCTGGCGGGCTGGTCCGAGCTGTTCGGCATCGACGCCCTGCCGTTCACCCACATCACCGCCGGCGCCATTTCCGGCGACTGGTACTCCGGACGCCAGACCGCTGAAGGCTACCCGCTCGCGTACCAGCGCGATGGCGGCCTGCCGGGAGTGCTGACCCTGGACATCAAGAACACCGAGTTCCAGGAGCGCTTCTCCGTCCGCGGCGAGGACGAGTCACTGCAGATGTCCCTGGGCCTGAACACCCCGCGCTACCGCGAGTGGTACGCCCGGAACCTCGCCAACAAGGGCAGCGCCCCCGCGTTCGCTGATCCGATGACGGTTTCCCGTGAGGACCTGGTCAACACCACATGGCTGACCACCAACTTCTGGATGGGCAGCACCGGCTCCGCAGTGAAGGTCCAGCTTGACGGCGGCGAGACGGTTGAGGCGGTACGTACCCAACAGATGCAGGGCGAAGGCCAGTTGGCCGGTGCTGAGTACTCTGACCCGGTGGCCGTCCAGGAGCAGTTGGTCAACGGCGGAAGCCTGGCCGACCGCATGATGCACCTGTGGCGGCTGCAGCTGCCCGCGGACCTGGCAGCAGGCGAGCACACGGCCACGGTCACTGCCACTGATGTCTACGGCCGGACGTTCACGGAGACCCTGGCGTTCCGGGTCGCCGGATAGCGGTTACACGCAGCACCGCGGCTTAGCAGAGAGAGAAAGGCCCTGGCACGGTTCGTGCCAGGGCTTTTCTCTGTCTGGACTCACGACGGCGGCGCCTGCGTTGGGCGCGGCAGGCAATCTCCGTGCACGGTAGGGCCAGCCCACGCGGCGGGCAGGCGTGCTCCGCATGGCGCGCGGCGCCGTCGTGCTTGCCCGTAAACCAAGCCTCAGCACATGGTTGGAGCACCTTGACTTGAACACGTGGCCCATCATCCTGACAAGAGCTGGAGCAGCAGCCCTTCCAGCGCACTGATTTCCGGTGACAGAATGCCCGGCGGCCATTGAGGTGGTTCGCGGTCGGGTTGTTCGGCTTGGTACTGCTGCCCTGTGGGTGACGTCCAGCCGGGCGGTTCGTCCTTGGCAGCCGGCGTCGGTTCCCAGCCGCTGTTGTGTTTGAGCCGGTGATGTTTTGGGCAGACCTGTGCCAGGTTGCTGATTCCGGTGGTTCCGCCGTGTTGCCAGGCCTTGAGGTGGTCGATTTCGTTGTCGAGGGCGTTGTTGCTGCAGCCGGGGAAAGCACATTTGCCGTCCCGAAGATGCAGCGCTTTCCTCATGGCTTTGGTGAGTCGATAACTGGTGCGACCGATTTCCAGTGGTGTTCCGTCGCTCGGGTCAAGCAGGACGCGGCGGAATGACTCGGCACCCGCGGAGAGGAGTTGGCGGGCCATCGAGGCGGGGATGGGGCCGTAGCCGTCGAGCACGGCGGGTTCGCCGGTGAGTCCGAGAAGGGCGAAGAACGGAACGGTCACAAGCACGTCGGCGCGGGGAGTGGGGACCTTCGCGGCATCCGCCGGTGCCCGGTTGCCGTGGCTGCCGGGATGGTCGCTAGTGCCCGGGTCTGTTGCGGGTTCGTCGGAGCCGACGACTGTGGCCGGGCCGATCATGTCCGCCGGCGCCTCGCCCAAGACGTAACCGGTGCCGGTGGGCCCCGGGGCTATGGCGCCGCGGTAGGTGAGGAGCCGGTGGGTGAGGATGTCGGGCCGGAGTTGGGCGAGGGTGCGGGGTTCGTTGGGGCCTTGGAGGCTTCGGGCAGTTGCGGTGAGGTCGTTCCAGACCGCCAGGGCTTGGTCGGCGGGCAGGTATGCAGCGATCCAGGCCATCCCGTCACGGTCCGGCGTGAATTCCACGCGCCGATCGGCCACGCCCTTGCGGTGGCGTTTCTCGATCGACTCCGGGTGATGGCGTTCCCGCCAGCCCCGCACCTTTGCCCGTAACCGGGCCGGCACCAGTTCCGGGGCGGGGCAACCCCGGGCCGGATTGGGTGCGTCGGGGTCGAGGAAGTGCTCCACCAGCGCGGCTGCGGCGGCGTGGTCCAAACCCTCAGTTTCGTCGGCAAAAATCCGGGCCTGCTGCCAGGAGAGGCTGCCGGCGGACAGGGCGTCCATGACCGGCGGCATTGCACACACCTGCCGGGACTGGGTGACGAACGCGGACGCGGCACCGGAGCTGATGGTGAGGATCCCGGCGATTTCCTCAACAGTGGAGATCTCGGCGTAGGTCCGGTCGTGCAGGGGCGCGTCCGGCGGGGTCATGGCGTGCTGCAGGTCCATCGCTTCGGTGGCGGACCGCACCTTCCGCGCCGAGGCCTGGGACTCCAGCTTCTTCTCCAGCCCCATCCGCTCGAGCCGGATTTCGTACGCCCGCTGCAATACATCGGCTCCGTCCCCAGCGGTACCCGAGGCTCCGGCAGAAGCGAGGGCGGCGTCCTCGGCATCAAGCGCGGCGAGCGCAGCAACGGTGGCGTAGATAGCCTCCACGCCCGTCCCGGTTCCCGCTCCGTTTTCCACAGGAATATCGTCTAACGGGGGTACGACATTTTGGTCGGCCCTCACTGGACTGGGCCAAAGCAGCAGACCTGGGGGCCACGCAGGGTCCGCCCAAGCGGAGCACACGCCCGCGCTCTCAAAGTGCGTGCCGCCGTCGTACTTCTCCCAAAAGCGCAACCGTTGTTGCCCTGGCGGGTGCGGTGGCAGGATGATCGAAAGTGTTGGGCTCCTGCCGGCCAGGCGGGCTGGAAGAACGACGACGTATGCCCAGCCAAGCGAGCGAGGCGGCGGTGAGCGGGCCATGACAGAGCACAGAGGGCAGCAGCGGCGGTTGCAGGTATCCGACGTCAACGTCGTCAACCCCCGCACGCTGAAGAAGGCGCTCGGCGGGACCATCGTGGGCAACACGATGGAGTGGTACGACGTGGGCGTGTTCGGCTACCTCATCACCACCATGGGGCCGGTGTTCCTGCCTGAGGCGGACAGGGCCGTGCAGAACCTGTTCCTGCTGGGAACCTTCGGCGCCACCTTCATTGCCCGGCCGCTGGGCGGGATCTTCTTCGGCTGGCTGGGCGACAAGATCGGCCGGCAGAAGGTGCTGGCCATGACCCTGATGCTCATGGCCGTCGCGACGTTCGCCGTCGGCCTGCTGCCCGGGTACGCGGTGCTGGGCATCTGGGCGGCGGTGCTGCTGGTGGTCCTCAAGCTGGTGCAGGGCTTCTCCACCGGCGGCGAATACTCGGGCGCCACCACGTTCGTGTGCGAGCATTCGCCGGACCGCCGCCGGGGCTTCTACGTCAGCTTCCTGGACATGGGCAGCTATCTCGGTTTCGCGGCGGGCGGGCTGGTGGTGTCCCTCCTCCAGCTGGCGCTGGGCCAGGAGCAGATGGAGGCGTGGGGTTGGCGGATTCCTTTCCTTGTAGCCGGTCCGCTGGGCGCCGTGGCCGTCTACTTTCGGATGAAAATCGAGGAGTCGGCCGCCTTCAAGGCCACGCTGGAAGCCGAAGCCGTGGCAGCCAAGCACCCCGAGGCCGGGGAGGACCTCCGCCCGGTGGGACCGGTCGGGATTCTGCAGGCGCACTGGCGGCCCATCCTGCTGGCCATGATTCTGGCGGCGGCAGCCAATACGGTGGCTTACGCGCTCACGTCTTATATGCCCACATACCTGACCAGCAACAAGGGGTACAGCGAGGTGGAGGGGACGCTGCTGACCATCCCGGTCCTGGTGGCCATGGCGTTGTGCATTCCGTTCACGGGGCTGCTTTCGGACCGGATCGGCCGCCGCCGCGTGCTGTGGATCGGGGCCTTCAGCACCGTGGTGTTCGCGGTGCCCGCCTTCCTGGCCATAGCGGCGGGCAGCCTCCCTATGACCTTGCTGGGCCTGGCCCTCATTGCTTTCCCGGTGGCGTTCTCGGTGCCGAACCTCGCGTCGGCGCTGCCGGCGCTGTTCCCCACCGAGCACCGCTATTCCGCCATGGGCATTGCCTACAACCTGGCGGTGGCCATCTTCGGCGGAACGGCCCCGTTCATCATCGCGTCCCTCATCCAGCTGACCGGCGACGACATGGCGATTGCGTACTACCTCATGGCCGTGGCCGCGGTGGCTGCAGTGGCCATCCGGTTCCTGCCCGAGTCAGCCCGGCGGCACCTGCCCGGGTCCATGCCCAGCGTGGAGTCGGAGGAAGCCGCCCGGAAGCTGGTGGAGACCCAGGACAGCAACCCGCTGCTGGACGTGGACTCGCTGCCGTTCGAGAGCAGCTTCGAAATCGCGCGGGCGGAGCGCAAGGGCCGGCCCGGGAATCCGACGGCGATGTGAAACGTGGACTGACGACGGCGGCACTTGGCGTTGGTGCCGACAGCGTGATCTCGCCGACTAAAGGCCAGACGGTTATGCCAGCCCTTCACACGCGTGGCACCCCCATCACGGGCGAGGGCGGGAGACCGTAGACTCGGCGTCATGTCAGCTCATGGGGGGATGCCGGCTCGGCACGCAGGAATGTTCATGGCTGCGGCCGTTCTGGCCATGTCGCTGGCGGGGTGTGAGTACAGCGGCCCGGACGAGCCGCCGGCGCCTTCATCCCCACCGCCCGCAACGCCGTCGGCCGCGTCCTTCAAGGACAACGTCAACGAAGTGGCCCGTTTGCTCGAGGCTTCCCCTACGGACCCCGGCATGCCGTCGGAGGCTGAACCTGCCGGGAAGCTGTCCCTTGAGCTGGCGCCCGGAGACTACCTGGTCACCGGCGCCTGCGCAGGGGTTTACGGGGCCAAGCTCACTCTCATGAAGGCTGACGGCGTCCCGGAAGCGACCAGCTTCGAGTGCACCTCCACGCTGGACCGCTTTGTCAGGCACGACGGCGGGCCCCTCACCATCAGCGCGGTGCCGCCCACGGGCAGACCCGCCGCAACGGGCGTCAAGGTGCAGCCCAACCCTGACCGCAGGCTTTCGGAGCTCGAAGACCTTTCAGACTGGGCAGCACAGCAGCTGCAACCGCCTATGCCCGGAGAGCTGCGGGGAACCAGCAGCGGGAACACAACCACCACGGCCAGCCTGTCGGCCCCACCGGGCCAGTATGAACTGCAGATAGTCTGTGCCGGACTGCCGGTAGCCGAGTTGTCCGTCTCCACCTGGAAGGGTGCGGAAGTCCTCGCCCCCGTGCTGGTCCCTTGCGGCGGGAGCGTGTTCAAGGCGCCGGTGGTGCTGCCCACCGAGGGGGCCGACCTCACGATGGGACCCGGTGGCCCGGACAGCCGGTTCGCTTACCGGCTCGTCCCCACAGGCCAGCCCTGAATCGCCTCCGGACGCCGCGGATCGGGCTGGGCGTAGGGTGGGGAGTTGGACGATAGGAGCATTTCATGAAGAAAATCCTCATGGTACTGACCAGCGTTTCCGAGATCGGCGATACGGGAGAGAAGACCGGCTACAACGTGGCCGAGGCTGCACACCCCTGGAAGGTGTTCAAGGATTCCGGGCATTTCGTCGACTTTGCATCCATCCAGGGCGGCCAGCCCCCGCGCGACGAGGTGGACACGAAAGATCCCATCCAGATCGCCTTCACGGAGGATGAGACCACGCGCGCCGGCCTCTACAACACTGCCCGCGTCGACGTCGTGGATCCGGAACAGTACGACGCCGTCTATCTCGTGGGCGGCCACGGCACCATGTGGGACTTCCCGGACAGCGAAGGCCTGCAAAACCTGGTGGCCAGCGTTTACAACAACGGCGGTTTGGTGGGCGCTGTATGCCATGGACCGGCCGGCCTGCTGAACGTGGTACTGGAGAACGGGCTCCGCCTCGTCGAGGGCCGCAAGGTGGCCGCCTTCACCAACGACGAGGAGGTCGCTGCAGGCAAGGACAAGGTCATTCCGTTCTTCCTGGCAGACCGGCTTGAGGAGCAGGGCGCCACCCACGTCTTCGCTGATGTCTTTGAGGAAAAGGTTGTGGTTGACGACCGGCTGGTGACCGGCCAGAACCCGGCATCAGCTGCCGGCGTGGCCAAGGAGATGGAGAAGCTTTTCGCAGTGGTCATCCACCAGGAAAAAGCCGAGGAACAGCACGACGCCGAGGCTCTCCGGGCCGAGAAGGACGCCGTCAAGGCGGCTGCCGCGGAAGCGGAGCAGTAGCACCCAGCAGGCACTAAAAACTCACGGCCACCCGGATGAAAGGGTGGCCGTCAGTTTTTCGTATGAGAGGCGGCAAACGGGGGCAGCTTAGGCTTGGCCTATGTCTACTGATGATGAGAAGGACCCTCCCGTCCCCGCTGACGTTGAGGGCAAGATCCCGAAGAAGGTTCACGACAAGCCCGGTGCAGACGATGATAAGTCACGGGCCGAGGAGCCTCAGGGCTAACTAATCGCAGTGCATCCGACTGGGTGACCAACACCAGGCATCCGAGCCCACCCGCGATGTGGAGGGGACCTGGCCGCTACCCCGCCACCGCCGCCTTCGCTGCCTGGGAGGCCTTCATCCATTCGCTCAGCCACGGTGCCCGCACGGTGGAGGTGATCCGGCAGTCGGCCACGAAGATTCCCTTAGCGCCGGCGTCCGTCCAGTCCTGCAGCGCGGACAGGTCGGCCAACGAGCGGATGATCGCCGACTCGGCACCCAAAGCGCGGGCAATCCCGCTGAAGTCCACCTCGGGGATCAGCATCGGCTTTTCGGTCAGGCCCTGGGAGCCGTACTGGTGGATTTCGGCGCCGTACGCGGCGTCGTTGTAGATCACGACAATGGCGCTGCGGGCCGCGGCAATCAGCGATTCAAGGTCAGACAGGCCCATCAGGAAGCCGCCGTCGCCGGAGGCCAGCACCAGGGTGCGGCCGTCCTCCAGCGCGCGGGCTGCTCCAACGGCGCTCGCAAGTCCCAACCCGATCGTCTGGTAGGCGGTGCCCACCATCACCAGGTCCTGCGGCCGCGGGATGTTCCAGTACATGGGCGCCCAGCCCACGAAGTGGCCGCCGTCCTGGACCACCGTGCGGCGCTCCGGCAGCACGGCGTCCAGGGCGATGGCAAGGGACCGCGGGTCCAGCCGGCCGTCCGGGGTTTCCGCGGAGCCCGGGTGGTGCCCCGGACCCTCGGCCAGCCGACGGCGGGCTTCCGCGCGCCAGGCTTCCGCCGCAGTCCCGCCGTCAAGCAGCGCCAGGAGGCGCGCCGCCGCGGCTTTCGCGTCCGCGCTGACGAACAGGTCCACCCGGGGGTGCGTGGGCTGCAGGCCGGCGTCGATCTGGATGACGGTGCTGTCCGGGCCGATCAGGTGCCCGAACCGCATGGTGAACGGGCTCAAGCTGGCCCCGGCCACCAGGACCACATCGGCCTCGCCCATGAGGCCCGCCGCGGTGTCGGTGCCGAAACCGCCCGCGACGCCCAGGTACCCCTCGCCGTTGAGGAGGTTGAGCGCCAGGGCGGTTCCGGCGGTCAGTGCGCCGAGCCGGTCGGCGAGCTCGCGGAGTTCCGGGCCGGCGCCGGCGAGGTGCGCACCCCGGCCGGCAAGAATCAGCGGCCGCCTGGCCCCGGCGAGCAGGCGGGCTGCCCGCCCAAGGCCGCCGTCGGCGTCGTCTGTCACCTTTGGCGCCGCCGGTTCCGGAAGGTCCTCGTCCGCGGCCTCGAGTGCCGCGAGGTCGTAGGGAATGGCAAGCACGACGGCGGTGCGCCGGGTGAGTGCGTATTCCACCGCCTGCCGGGTGATGGCACCTGCGGCGTCGCGGGTGACGGTGAAGGTGGCCGCGCCGAGGCCGGCGGCGATGGCCGTTTGGTCCACGTCCCAGGGCCGGGCGCCGCTGGTGGGTGCATCCCCGGTGACCAGCACCACCGGGATCTGCGCCTGGACCGCCTCGGCCAGGGCGGTGAGCGCGTTGGTGTAGCCGGGACCGTAGGTGGTGGTGCCCGCAGCGAGCCGTCCCGACGTCCGGTAGTACGCGTCCGCCGCGGCGATGGCGGCGCCCTCGTGCCGGACGGGGGAGAAGCGGAGGCCCTGCTTCTCCGCGGCGTCCAGGAAGTAGACGTTGCCGTTGCCCATCACGCCGAACACATCGCTGACATAGTTGCTGAGGACCTGCGCCACGCGGCCGGAGACGGTGAGAGTAGTCATGCAGGCATCGTGTGGCCTGCGTCTCATGTTTGCAATACCGACGGATCCTGCTGGGACTTTTGGCAGCAGGAGTTGCTGGCAGTGACAATCTGCCCAGTTGTGGCGCGCCCTGCGGGTCAGTCCGAGGGGCGCGCCTCCTGCTCCGACAGCCGGCTGATGAGGCCGTCGTAGCGGGGCGGCATGAGTTCCAGGATGGAGATGGCCGTGCTGGTGCGCTGGACCCCTTCGATCTCCAGGATCTGGTTGGTGATGCGGTAGAGGTCCCCGGTGCCGCGGGCCACCACCTTGGCCACGAGGTCCGCGTCCCCGGTGGTGGCGTGGACTTCGATGACCTCCGGGATCGCCTCGAGCCCGTGCTCCACCGAGCCTGTCCGGGTCTGGCTGATCGATAGCGAAAGGAAGGCCATCAGGTCGTAGCCGAGCGCGGCGGGGTCCAGCCTGCGGCTGAAGGAGCGGAGCGCGCCGCTGCGCTCCAGCCGCGCCAGCCGGGCGTGGACCGTGTTCCGGGCGACGCCGAGCGTGCGGGAGAGTGCCAGGGCGCTGGCTTCGGGATCCTTGTCCAGGGCCAGGATGATCCTGCCGTCGAGGGAATCCAGGGTGCGAGAGTTCGCAATGGTCATATTTTCACCACACACAGTAGAAGTTGAGCAGAAGTCCCAATGGTTAGAGGGTATCTTGCAATGTGGCCCGGGTCACTCCCATGATCGGACCTCATGACCAGTAATCAGCTTGTGGCCGGTCCCGAGGCAGCGCTGCCCGCCCTTCGCGGCGCCGTCGCCGGCCTTCCGTCCTACGTGCCGGGCCGCCGCGGTGCCGGCGTGGACGTCGCGGCCCTCGCCAGCAATGAAAGCCACTACGACCCGCTGCCCGCAGCCGTCACCGCGGTGGCCGAAGCGGCCGGCAGGATGAACCGCTACCCCGACATGGCCGCCGTCGAACTCCGCGAACGGCTCGCCCGGCACCTGGGCGTCACCCCTGCGGAGGTGGCGGTGGGTCCAGGCAGCGTGGGCGTCCTCCAGCAGGTCATCACCGGACTGTGCGACGCCGGCGATGAGGTGGTGTTCGCGTGGCGGTCCTTCGAGGCCTACCCCATCCTGGTGGAGCTGGCAGGCGCCCGGCCGGTCCGAATCCCCTTGGACGGGGCGGAGGGCCACGACCTTGAGGCCATGGCCGCGGCCGTCACTGACCGCACCAGGGTGATCCTGCTCTGCACGCCCAACAACCCCACCGGGGTGCCGATCAGCCACGACAGCATCGAGGCGTTCCTGCAGGCTGTGCCGTCCAGCGTCCTGGTGGTGATCGACGAGGCCTACATTGAATACGCTGAAGCCGGCAGCGGCCCCGATTCCCTGGCGCTCTACCGCCGGTACCCGAACGTCTGCATCCTGCGCACGTTTTCGAAGGCTTACGGCCTCGCCGGGCTGCGCGTGGGCTACGCCGTGGCGGCGCCGGCCATCGCCGAGGGGCTGCGCCGGACCGCCCTGCCCTTTTCCGTGAGCGCGCTGGCCCAGAAGGCGGCCGTCGCGTCGCTGGACGCGGGGGAGGAGATGGAAGCGCGGGTTGCCGCCGTCAGGCAGGAGCGCGCACGGATGGCCGCGGAACTGGCGGCCCAGGGCTGGAGACTGCAGCCGAGCCAGGGCAACTTCCTGTGGATCCGTGCCGATGAATCCCTCCTTGCCAGGCTGTTGGAGGCGTTCGACGGCGCGGGCATCCTGGTCCGGGCGTACCAGGGCGACGGGGTGCGGGTCACCGTGGCCGATCCCGCCTCCAACGACCGCGTGCTCCGGATCCTTGAAGCCCACGCAGCCTGAAGTTTTATCCCCAACAGTTCCACCTACAACCAGAGGAATTCCCATGGAACAACAGACAAAGACGTCTGCGCGCGCCCTCGGCGCCGCCCTCAAACCCCGCCAGCTCACCATGATGGGGCTCGGCAGCGCCATCGGCGCGGGCCTCTTCATCGGCTCCGGCGCAGGCATCCAGGCCGCCGGCCCGGCGGTGCTGATCTCCTACCTCGTGGCCGGTACCCTCATCATCCTGGTGATGTGGGCCCTCGGCGAGATGGCCGCGGCCAACCCGGACAGCGGCGCATTCTCCGTCTACACCGCCAAGGCCTACGGGCCGGTCGCCGGCGCAACCGTCGGCTGGCTCTGGTGGCTGCAGCTGGTGGTGGTCATCGCCGCCGAAGCGCTCGGTGCGGCAGGCCTGCTCGCCACCATCTTCCCCGCACTGCCGGTGTGGCTGATGGCATTCGTGTTCATCGTGGTGCTCACCGCCGTGAACCTCACCAGCGTGAAGAACTTCGGCGAGTTCGAGTTCTGGTTCGCCCTGCTCAAGGTGGCGGCGATCGTCGGGTTCCTCTTGGTGGGCTTTGCGCTGCTGTTCGGCTGGCTGCCGGGTGTGCAGTCGCCGGGCCTTTCCAACTTCATGGGCGACGGCTTCGCGACCAACGGATTCGCCGGGATTGCCACGGCACTGTTCGTGGTGGCGTTCGCGTTCGGCGGCACCGAGATTGTGTCCGTGGCCGCAGCCGAGACCGCAGAGCCGGCCCGCAGCGTGAAGAAAGCCGTCCGCACCGTGCTGTGGCGCATCCTGGTGTTCTACATCGGTGCCATCTTCATCATCGCTGCGGTGGTTCCCGTGGGTTCGGCGGGGCTGAAGAGCCCGTTCGCCGCCGTGCTGGAGGCCGCCGGCATGCCCGGTGCGGCCACCGCCATCACCCTGGTGGCCGTCGCGGCGCTGCTCTCCGCGCTCAACGCCAACCTCTACGGCGCCTCCCGGATGGCGTACTCCCTGGCTGAGCGGGGCGAAGCGCCGCGGCTGCTTGCTTCCGTGTCCAAGGGGCAGGTCCCGGTGGCCGCGGTGCTGGCGAGCGTTGCCTTCGGCGTTGTCACGGTGGTGCTGGAGCTGGTTTTCCCCGAGATGGTCCTGGGCGTCCTGCTCAACATCGTGGGCTCCACCTGCCTGCTGGTGTGGACGTCCGCGCTCCTGGCCCAGCTCGCGCTGCGCCTCCGTGCCGACCGCGAGGGTACGGAGCTTCCCCTGCGGATGCCCGGCTTCCCGTGGCTGACCGTGCTTGGCCTGGTCATCCTCGCGGCGATCTTCACGGTGGGCTTCATCGGCGAGGATTCCCGTCCCCAGCTCCTGAGCACGTTCGCGCTCGTCGCGCTGCTGGCGGTTGGGTGCTGGGTGAACCAGCGGAACCGTAAGGTTGCGCCTGTTGAAGCGTCGGAGGACGCCAAGCAGCCGGTGCTTATCGACTGAATAATCCGCCTTGGCCCGGGTTGCGGGTTCAGAGCGCACGAAGGGCGCGTCCGGCTTTGGCCGGGCGCGCCCTTCTGTACCGACCGGAGATGTGGGGAATACGTACCTGGCGGGGAGTGTCGGTCTGTCCCCGGATGAGCGACGGCGGCCACAGCACACCTGTATCCTGAGTATCTAGTTCAAGGGCCCCGGCGGCCATCGACCAAGCCCGGCGCGCAGCCGGATGAGGGGTCTGGAAGCTGGGCCGCAGCCTTGGACGTCGTCGAACCGCCGCCGCGATCGTCACCCCGGCCGGCTCCCGGATTTTCAGAATGGATCCTTCATCAGCATTGACCCGCCAGCACCCGCGTTAATCCCGACGCCGGTCCCCAATCCCGTGAGCGCTGCTGCGGCGGATGAGCCTGCCGTTGTGATCTGGGTTGAAGCGGGGACCAGCATGACCGCGCGCTGGCGGTCGGCGAACGGCAGGCCGGCGCCGGCGCGGGCCGATGTGGTGGACGATTCCCTTACGGCCGATGAGGCGTACCGGATGGCGTCCCAGGGGATCGCGATGCTCTGGCGCGGTGACTTCCATAACGGGCGGCAGCTCCTCAACGCCCTGGACCGGCGGGTAGGCGGCGGGAAGAAGGGGACCACTGGAACCGGTGCCGAGAGGTTCTACCGGCACCGCCAGTCCGCCTCGCACCGTGCCCGCATTCTCGGTCTGCTGCTGATTCCCCTTGATCCGGGCCCGGTGGTGCCGCTGCGCCGCGCCCCGGACATCCGGGAGGCCGCCGCCGAGGCGTACGGTGGCATAACCGAACCGTCCGTGGTGTCCCTGCATGAGCTGGTCGGGGCCGTTGGCGCCCACGAGTGGCGGCGGAACGGCGTCTACGTCGAGGCCCTGCAGGGCCGCATCCACCCGCACTATGGCACGTTCTTCCCCACCCGGAGCGAGTATGTGGATCTCGTGGCCACCGCCGCGCTGCCTTCTGAGACGCTGGCGTTCGACGTCGGAACCGGCACCGGCGTGCTCGCTGCCGTCCTCGCCCGCCGCGGCGTCCGCCGCGTGGTGGCGACGGACAATGAGCCGCGCGCCGTCGCCTGCGCCGCCGAGAACTTCCGGAACCTCGGTGTAGCGGACCGTGCCGAGGCGGTCCTGACCGACATGTTCCCGCCGGGCCGGGCGCCGCTGATCGTGTGCAACCCGCCGTGGATTCCCGCCACGCCGCATTCCAGCCTGGACAGCGCGGTCTACGACCCCGGGAGCAGGATGCTGCTCCGCTTCCTGAACGGACTGCCCGACCATCTGGAGCCGGGCGGCGAGGGCTGGCTGGTCCTCTCCGACCTGGCCGAGCACCTTGGCCTGCGCTCGCGTGAGGATCTGCTGGCCGCCATCGGTGCTGCAGGGCTGAAAGTGGTGGAACGGCTCGACACCAAGCCAACGCACCCGAAGGCATCGGACCGCGACGATCCCCTGTTCGAGGCGCGCGCGGCCGAGGTCACGTCCCTGTGGCGGCTCGTTCGCCGTTAGCCCTAAAAAATTTTGTAAGACCGCAGAATGCTTGCGGCCGAGGTTGCGTTCCTGGGGTGGCAGAAAATGGAAACACCAAGCGAAAACTGCGACGACGAAGTGCCCGGTTTGCGGCCACGAATCATGGCGCATTATCTACGGCATGGTCATGCCCGACGCAGTGAGCAGGACCCCAAAGCCGAATTTGCCGGCTGCGTAATCGTCCCCGAAGAGCGCTTCTACCCTGCCACGGGCAAAGTTGAAAGCGGCATAGCCAAATGGGCGTGCCAGAAACCCGAGTGCTGCCATCGTTGGTGATGAAGCCGCACCAACATATCTAGCCCGCTACCGGAGCCTTCGCGGCCCGCGGGGCGTAAATTCACTAGCCAAGGGCCCGGACGCTGGACGTGATCCGGCAGCCGGCCACGAACGTTCCCCGGGCGCCGGCGTCGGTCCAATACATGGGTGCCCAGCCGATGAAGCCCCGGCCACCAGGGCCACGTCGGCGTAGGCCATGAGCCCGGCCGCGGGTCCGTGCCGAAGCCGCCGCGACGCCGAGGTGTCCCTCGCCCTCGTGGAGGTTGAGCGCCAGGCGGTGCCGGCAGTCAGCGCGCCGAGGCGGTCGGCGAGCTCGTGGAGTTCCGGCCTAGCTCCGGCCAGATGCTCTCCCCGGCGAGCAGGCGGGCAACCTGCCCAAGGCCGAGGTCGACGTCGTTCGCCGCCTTTGGTGCGTCCCGCGCCGGAAGTACCTCGTCCGCCGCCTCGAGCGCTGGCCGGGTGCGCCCTTCGTCATGCACCTTTGCCGGGCATGCCGTGGGGCCTCCGGCCCAGGAAGGCCGCCGCAGCCTGTGGCTACCTCGCCGCTGCTCCGGAGGTGGCCTCCTCGGCTTCATCGCGGATTTTCTTCGGCGTTTCCTCGTTGACGGGGCTGACGAACTTGTGAATCATCGAGCCGATTCCCTCGATGGTCGTCGTGAGTACGTCCCCCTCCGAAAGATAGATCTGCGGAGACCGCCCAAGCCCTACGCCCTCTGGCGTACCTGTGAAGATCACGTCGCCCGGATAGAGGGTTACGATCTTGGACAGGTAGGAGACAAGCTGCGGAACCGAGAAGACCAGGTCCGACGTCCGGGAATCCTGTACCGATTCCTCACCCTTGAGGCAGCTCACCCGCAGGTCATCCGGGTTCTCGAATTCATCCGTGGTCACAAGCCAAGGGCCTATGGGAGCGTACTTTTCGAACGACTTGCCCATGCTGAACTGCGGTGAGGTACCTTCCAGTTGCACCTGGCGATCCGAAATGTCCTGCCCTGCAGTCAGGCCAGCTACGTGTTGCCACGCGTCTGCTTCGGATACATTCCTTGCCTCCGCCCCTATGACTGCGACCAGCTCAACCTCCCAGTCGACGGAGTTGCCGGATAGCTCGATCGTTCCGGACGGGCCCGTTATGGCGCTGGGGAACTTCGTGAAGACCATCGGGACGGAAGGCACTGGCAGGCCAGATTCCTTGGCATGGTTTACGTAGTTCAGACCAATAGCAAAAACTTGGCGGGGGCGAGGCACTGGTGAACCGAGGGCGTCAAAGTCGAACGGGGCCGATGACGAGAGGTCGGCAGTGCGCGCCCAGCCGACGAATGCTTCCCATTCGTCATACACAGACTGCGGATCGGGGCCGAAACGTCCACCGCTCGCAGCCGCAACATCCACGGCCCCTTCCCCGGTGACGATAGTGAGTCGGTTGGTAACGTTTGCGATGCGCACTTATGTTCCTCCTGGTTATTGGTCTTAGGCTGCGACGTTTGCTGCTGCGCGAAGTTCGTAGAGCAACTGGAACTCCCCGCCGGAGCCCATGGTCTTCGGATCGATCCCGGACCCTTCGATTCCCTTGCCGAATTCCTTGATTACGCGCTCTGCATCGACGCCTGTTTGCAGTTCGGCGAGAATTGTCCAAGACGCGGGCAGTGCGCTGGCGGTTGCGCGGCCTTCCCGGGTTGAATCTTTCGCGGAGCTCACTGCGGCGTCTGGTTCCATCAGGCACGCGGTGTGTACAAGGTGTCCTGCGATCACGCCCGGCAGCAGCGTATCTGCGATCAGCGTCCGCAACGGTTGTTCGTGGCGACGCTCGGGCGAAAGCTCGATCGCCAGTACGCGGCTGGAGGAACCGAAACCGCGCTGTACGCTGATGACGCAGGCTGCCCGCCGGAACTGCCGGAAGGTGGGGATAACGCGTTGGGTCAGTTCGGTCGGGTTGTTGAGTCGGCGAAGGTATTCCGGCGAATTCAGTACCGAGAGGTCAGCGGTCTCATACACGGTGAGGTAGTTTGCTTCCGCTGAATCGGGTTGGTCAGTTGCTATGAAACGGCGGGCGCGCATAAAACCCGGTGTTGAGACCCGTTCCGGCACATGTTGGTAGTTGTACCAGTCATCGAATGTGGGTACGTCGCTGCGCCCGACCGTGATCCAGTTGACCAAGGCCGCCGCGCCCGACAGTGATTGAAAATGCACGGATAGTTCCTTTCTGATGCCCGGCTATCTTGTCCGTGGTGGACAGGGGATCAGCAGCTGGGACGTGTCTTTGGCAGTGCCAGGATCGGCGGGACGCGAAGGCGGCGGCCAGTTGGCTGCGGTCGCTGCGGCCAAGCGTGAGGCGGCGATGCAGTTGCTGATCCGGCGGATTTCTGCGTACCCGGCCCGCTCGCTACCAGTCGTGGCGGTTGATTAGCTAGAGAGCATTGGCCCTTGTGAGGTTTTCAAGCTGATGCGAGCCTTCGTCCGGTGTCCATGGCGTCAGCTGTTCCGGGCAGACGATTGCCCTGCCATGGATCTCTCCCTTTTCCATTGCCGTGAAGGCCTTTTGCACGTCAGCGAGCGGATACTTGCGGGTCACGACCTGATCCAGTGCATACCCTCCGGTCTTGGCCATGTCTACTACGAGCGGCAGGTCGCTTCGGGTTCGTGCGCCGAAGGAACCCACGATTGACTGTCCTCTCCGGACGAGGGGCGTAATCGGAACCGAAGCGGTCTGGGCACCCGCAGCGATCCCCACAGCCACCATTCGTCCCCCCTCGCTGAGAAGGGAAATGGCTTGGGCAAAAGTCGCTGGGTGACCTAGTGCTTCGAATGCAACGTTTGCACCTCTCCCTCCCGTCAGCCGCCGTACCGCTTCTACGGCATCCTCTGTGCCTGAGTTGATGGTGAAGTCAGCCCCCAGGGACTTCGCTGCTGCAAGTTTGGCGTCGCTTATGTCGATTGCGATGATTGGAGCGGCGCCGGCAAATTTTGCGACTTGGATGAGGCTCGATCCGACCCCGCCAACAGCAACGATGGCGACGGATTCCCCGGCCTCAAGCCGGGCAGAGCGGGTGACTGCCCCGAATGCGGTGAAAGCCGCGCAGCCTAGGACGGCGGCCTCTTCCAGCGGAAGTTCATCAGGCACCGAGGCTAGAGCTGAAAGCGGCACGACTGCATATTCAGCCATGCCGGCCATTGAGTACATGGAGAGGCGGCTGTTGTCAGAGCGGCGAAGCCTGGAGGTCCCGTCGAACAGGTTTCCGTGCAGCCGGTTCTCCTGGAAGAACAGTTCGCACAGGTCGTCGCGCCCCTTGCTGCATGAGTCGCACTTGGTGCATGGCATGATGAATGCCCCGACCACCCGGTCTCCCACAGCTCTTTCCGAGTGGAAGGTACCTTCGCCGATTGCCACGATGGTTCCGCTGATTTCATGGCCGAGCACGGCCGGCGAGGGAAACGCCACTTCGCCCTTCATCACGTGCAGGTCGCTATGGCAGACCCCGCAGGCCGCAATCTTGACCAGGGCTTCGTCCTTTTGCGGTTCCGGGGTAGGAATCGACTCTACGTTGAGCCTGGCCCCTTCGCCGTCCCACACGGCCGCCTTCATCGTGGCCGGAATGACCGGCCCTTGTGGTTCTTCCTTGATCATTTGCAATCCCTGTCTGGTTAATGCGGTGCTAGGCCGCGGCAAAGCTGCGGTCGGAGTTGGGGGGCTTCGGTCTTCTCACCGCCTGGGTTTGTCAGCCGGACCCGGTAAGCGGGAACTCACGCTCCGGCTCACCGCTGGCCCAAAGTATGGAGGGAATCGGCCAAGCCTTTCGACGTGCCCGAGGCCTTCACTTTGCGGCTTCCGTCCGCGGTAATTACCTTGTTGGTGAGTACGCCAATGCCCTCGATTGATACTTCGACGACGTCGCCAGCGTGAAGGAATGCAGCCGGGTGTCGTGTAAAGCCCACTCCCGCTGGTGTTCCAGTGATGATGACGTCTCCGGGTGCGAGCGGCCAAACGGATGAGACATGCCGCACGATGTCCACGACACCGAAAATCATGTGGCTGGTTGATGAGTCCTGGCGTCGCTTCTGGTTTACAGACAGCGAGATCTTGAGATCCTCCGCGCACCCGAGTTCGTCGGCGGTCACCATAAGCGGTCCCATGGGACCGAAGCTCGGAAAGGATTTCGCCGCCATCCATTGGCTTGTCCGCCGCTGCCAGTCCCGGGCCGTCACGTCATTCATGATCGTGTAACCGGCGATGGCATTCCGCGCTTCATCGACATCGGCATGGAATGCCGGCTGTCCGACGACGATTGCGAGTTCTGCCTCATAGTCCACTTCCTGTGATGCGTCCGGCAGGATGATGTCACGCCCGGGCCCCACAATGCAGGATGGGTGCTTAGCGAAGACGACGGGTTCGGATGGGCGAGGTGAACCGGTTTCGGCGGCATGATCCTCATAGTTGAGGCCAATTCCGATCAGGGATCCGGGGCTTGGTACCGGTGCGAGAATCTCCACCTCCGCTGCAGGCAACCAGTCTTCGGGCCTGGATCCAGCCGCCAGCTCGCTTAAGCGGCCCTTCCAATATGTCCAGTCCTGTAAAACGTCGCGCATACTCACAGCACAGGTCATGTCCTCGGCAGCGGCCCACGAGGTTACCGGCAGCACCTTGGAACCGTCAGCGCTTTCCCGGACTATGGCAAGTGCGGCAAATCCGGACTGATCGTAGGAAATGAGCTTCATGTCATTTCCTACGAAGGATTCTTCACGGCCAACAGGCGGCGGATCTCGCGGCTGACATGATCCACTTCGGGATGGTCCTCGTCGTCCAGCCGCCGGGGTCGGTCGCGATTGAGCTCGAACTCGGCGAGGATGCGTCCGGGCCTTCCTGAAAGGACGATGACCCGGTCTGAAAGCAAAGTGGCTTCCGCGATTGAGTGGGTGATGAAGAGAACGGTGGGACGTCGTTCAATCCACAGCGCTTGCAGGTCGTAGCACATCTGTTCGCGGGTGAGGGCGTCAAGGGCTCCGAAGGGCTCGTCCATGATGATAAGGGGAGGTTCATGCAGAAGCGCCCGGCAGATGCCGACCCTCTGTTGCATGCCGCCGGAAAGCTCATGTGGGCGGTGATTTTCGAATCCGGAAAGGCCCACCTGGGCGAGCAGAGCCTTGGCTTTCGCGGTGGCCTCCTCTTTGGGCATGTCCCTCATCTCGGCTTGCAGGAGCACGTTGGAGATGATCGTCCGCCAGTCCATTAGGAGCGGATTCTGGAAAACGATCCCCAGATCTGAGTGGGGCTTCGTGACCGTGATTCCTCCGACTCGGACGCTGCCGGACGAGGGGCGGATGAGCCCGGCCACTGCCTTAAGGAGCGTCGATTTACCGCATCCGCTGGGCCCCACGACGGATACGAACTCCCCGGCCTTGATCTGCATGTTAATCGGTTCCAAGGCCCTTACGGTCTTGCTGCCCGATTGGTACTCGATCGACAGGTCCTGGATATCGATCGGTGTCCCTGCGCTGCGCTTCATGTTCACTGCCCCTGGCGTTACCGTGTGGCTCATTGTGCGTGCTCATTGGTGTAGTAGAGATCGAGCGGCTTTTCCTGAAGGCCCGTGTTTTCGACAAGAATTTTTTGGGTTTCTTTCCAGTCTGATTCTTCCGTCACGCATGCAGGCTTCCCCTCGGTGGCCTTTGTGTGCAGCAGCGGGATAGTGGCCTCGATCTGCTTCAATGCCAGCTCCCTATCGAAGCGCGGCACACCTTTTACAAAGTGGTCGGCTGCCTTCGCTGGGTTCGCCACCACGAAATCGACAGACTCCTGCGTTGCTTTGATGAAGCGGTCGAGAAGCTCCTTGTTCTGGCTAGCCCAGCTCGTGTTGGTCACGATCGCCATGCTGAGCGTGTCCACGCCAAGTTTCGAGAACGAGAGATAGTCCATGTCTTTGCCCGAACTCTGCTCGACTGCGGGGAGCTGCAGGGTGTAGTAGCCGAGAAAAGCATCCGAGGCTCCTGTCAGTACCGAGTTCTGCTTCGCTGCGGGGTCGGACAGGCCCACCAATTTCACGTCGTCCTTGGACATACCGTTCTTCGCGAGGACTGCCGGAAATATTTGCGACAGCGAGTCGCCGGGCGTCACAGCCACCGTTTTTCCCGCCAAATCCCGGATCGATGAGATGCCCGCGCCGGCCGGGAAAATGGCAGACATGGGGTTGCGCTGTGCCAGAACGCAGGCTGACTTGACGGGTAGCCCCTTGCCCACGCCACCCATCATTGTCCCTGCATCGACGAGACCTACCGGGTCGCTGCCGGATGCCACCAACTGCAATGTCGAGGCAGATCCTGTTCCTTCTTGCGGCTGGAGTTCAATGCCGTGCTTGGCATAAATGCCTTCGACCATTCCGGCAAAAAACCATGGATGGTCGGCCGCTTCAAATGTCCAGTTCAGGCGGATTGGCAGCTTGTCCAATCCCTTGGCCTCGGATCCGGACGGGTTTGAAGCCGGGGTGGCGCAGCCGCTCAAAGCCATAATGGCCGATGCTGCCAAGGCGGTGAACGTAACTTTTTTTCGTGCTTTCACGAGAACTCTCCGATGGGTTCTAGGGAATAAGGACTGTGGTTAGAGAGCAGGTCCGGTGGTGACCGCTGTCTCGGCGCGCTGGGATACGTGCCAGGGAATAGCAAGGCGTTCGATCAACGTCACCGTGTAGTAAACGATCAGACCGAGGACTGTGAGGATGACGATGGCCGCAAACAGCAAGGGCGTGTCCAGGTTCGCGTTCGCCCGCAATAGCAGGTAGCCGAGACCCTCCGTGGCTCCGACGAACTCCCCGACCACTGCTCCGACGACTGCCAACGTTATGGCAACCTTCAACCCGGAAAACAAGTGGGGTAAGGCGGCCGGGAGGCGTACCTTCGTGAAAATAGACCACTTGCCGCCACCCATCGACCTGACCATGCTGGCCATCTCGGGGCTGGAAGAGCGCAGGCCGGTCATAGTGTCAAGCAGGATCGGAAAGAAGCAGATCAAGAACGTGACCAGTACTTTGGGCACGATGCCGAAGCCGAACCAGACGACGAAGAGCGGAGCCAGCGCAATCTTCGGTACGGTCTGTAGCAGAACAAGGAACGGATAGACGATCGTCTCGAACCACTTGAACGAGACGATCAGCATGGCCACGGGAACGCTAATGAGTACGGCGAGTATGAATCCGGTAAGGACCTCGAATGTGGTCACCAGCGTTGCATTCCACAGATCTGCCCGTTCGGTCCAAAGAGTGTTTGCCACTTCCGTGGGCAAAGGCAGGATGTACGTGGGGACTTTCAACGATGTCACCAGGACTTGCCAAAGAAGAACGGCGGCGATTCCTACCACCACAGGCATGATCCAAGTCCGATGTTTACCCCAGGCCGCTGCAGCACGGCGTGTTCCGACAGGTCTGGATGCAGGCCGGGGTTGCCTGTCCGTAACGCTCAATGTCATTTGATTGCTTCCTGGCTTGTCGCGTCTGGGCTAGAACTGTCCATTGCGCTGTTGGAATTTTGTTGGTTTTCCTATCGTGGGTCCCTGCGCCTGTGTCCACTCAGATACTCGCTCGATCATCTGATGCAGAGTCACGGAGGGATAGCCGAACTCTCCCTGTAGTGCCGTTCCGTCCATGACATAGGCGGTTTCGTTTTCCTGGCCCTCGAAGGTCACTTCCTTGCCGAACCGCCGCCCGAATTGTTCGGCCAACCACCGGACAGAGACAATTTCCGGTCCTGTGATGTTCAGCTTCCGGGGAGGAGTCGAGGCAAGGTTCAGGCTGCGGATGGCATATTCGGCAACATCGCGCTGCCAGATAACGCTGGCATGGCTCATCTCCAGGCTTACCGGCTTCGAATCGAAAACCGTCTGGGCGATTTCCTGGAGGACCCCGTACCGGGTTTCGATCGAGTAACCGAGCCGGAAGATAAGCAGCGGGGTCTCATTCTTGAGGGCGAAGTGTTCGAATACCCGCTCCCGTCCCACGCAAGAAGCGGCGTATTCGCCGAGAGGACCTGGCGCGTCGGACTCTGTCGACCCGCCGTGGCGCACATCGGCCATGGGGTAGGTCAGGAGTGTCGAGAAGGCCACGATCCTGGAGTCCCGAAACTTTTGGGCGACACGGCCCGGAAGGTACGAATTCATCATCCAGGTGAAGTGCTCGTTGCCCGTCGTCCCGAATTTGGCGCCGGCCATGTAAATGACATTTTTGGTGTCCGGCAGGGAGTCCAGTTGCTGGTCGTCGGTGAGATCCACTGCCAAAGTCCTGACTCCATGAGAGTCAAGGAGGGTTCGGGTTTCGGGGTCCGAGAAACGGGCGATCCCGAAAACTTCCTTATTCAGGCCGGCCTTATCAATTGCCCGTTTCGCCATGATGGCGACGCTGGGGCCGACCTTTCCTCCGACGCCGAGTACCGCAATGTCTCCTTCTAGGGAGGCGATGTCCTGGATCAGTTCTTCGGAAGGCGTCGTTAGATCGGATTCAATGTCGAGAGGAAAGTTCATATTTTCTCCTTGCGGGTTCACACACGTCTTCGTGCGTTGCTCCAATGCTGACATGTGGAAAAGACCCAAAGAAGAGGGCAAACCCCCACCGTTGGGCGCTATCATATTGTGATGGTTTCACAATCAGGGGCTCGCAGGTATGATCCGGACATTGCACGCCTGACGTCCGAAGTGGTGGACCTGATCTGGAACGAGCTGCCCGGATACTCGGCCGATAAGTTGCAGAAGCCGGATCTGATCAGGTCTGTGGAACGCTACGTTAGGCTCACCATCAACGTGCTGCGACGCGGCGAAACGCCCACATTCGGCGAGCTTGCGATAGAGAGTGATCTCGGAAGCCGGCGTGCGAAGCAGAATGTCCCATTGGAATCGGTCATTCTGGCGTTCCGCGTGACTGAACGGGTCCTCCTGCTGGATGTCTTGTCGGACCGCCATCGGTGGCCGCTAAAGTTGACCCGGCATTATGCGGATTTGGTAATTGACACGTTTGACCGACTTTCCCAGCACACGGTCAATTCATATCGTGAGACCTACTCCGTGCTGGAGTCGCTGCATGAACGCGCGCAGAGCGACTTGATGGATGCGCTCATAAGCGGTATCGCGCTTCATCCCGCGCAATTGTCGACGTGGGCGCAGATGCTTTCGGTGGAGCCCGGCCGCCCATACCTGGCGGTGGCCATAGCGACCGAGGGAGAAAAGGACCCTTTGAAGGCGCTTCGCCTGCGGACCAGGTTCACGCTTGCCCTGCAGCCGTCCGCTGTAGGGCCGGTCCTGTTCGGAGGAACCTCGGCAGCGCAAGTCGGCTTATTTTCTCCCGCTGGCCCGGTTGCCAGAGTGATCGAAAATTTAAAGTCGACCATCGCAGGGCTTCACTGGGACGGGCGCCTCATCGTCGGTGTCGGCACTGTCGGCGAGGATCTCGCAAGTGCTGGCTCGTCTTGTCTTGAAGCCTTGTCGGCCGCGGATGTGGGCATGCGCCAAGAGCGGCGGCAAGCCGTAGTCACTTATGAAGCCGTCTTGGTGGACTCTTTGCTGTTGGACCGGGCTAAGACCGCCGATGCTTTGATGGCCACCCGATTGCGGCGGCTGGAAGACCACCCGCATCTACTGGAGACACTCCAGGCCCTGGTAGACAATGACTTCTCTCAATCCAAAACTGCGAGGAGCCTCTTTGTGCACATCAACACAGTGGCCCACCGACTGAAAAAGATACAGACTTTGACCGGGTACGATCCGCTACGGCTAAATGACCTGCTGGAACTTGCCCTGGCTATTCGCTACCGCAATCTCACGCGAGGGGATGCGGCTGGGGCGGATCACTGAGCCGGCGAGAAGACCTTTTTATTAGTCGGGACAGGCCTCTAATGAGCCGCCTTCTTTAGTCCCATGAACATCGTCCGGTGCAGGATATCCACGTGCTTCCGGGCGACCTCGACGGCGTCCTGAACGTCTCCGGCGCGGAGGGCTGCCACCAGGGCGATGTGGTCCTGGTTGGACTTGTGCAGCTTCTCGATCGGGTAAGGGATGAAGTAGTCGTAGAGCTCGGCGAGCGTCTCGTGATAAACCTCGACGGCGGAGTCCAGGCATGACGCAGTACCCACCAGTTCATGGAACTGCTCGTCCATCCGGTGGTAGTAGGACCAGTCGGTCGCCTCGGCCATTTCCCGGGTCAGCCGCTCCAGCTCATCCAGCTGCTCAGCGGTGGCGTTGACTGCCGCGTAGTGCGTCACGGCGCATTCAAACAAAAGCCGCCGGTCCACCAGCCGGTTCACCGCCTGGGATTCGGCGGGGGATGCCGACAGTGAGGCCAGAACATCAGTAGGCGGCGCATCCGCCACGAACGTCCCGCCGGCCCGGCCGCGCCGGCGCACCACCACGCCCTGCTCCGCCAGGCTTGCCAGAGCACGGCGGGCAGTGATGGGGCTGACCGAGAGGCCCAGGGCAACTTCCTCCTGGTCCGGCAGCCGCTCACCCGGTTTCAAGAGCCCCAACGAAATCGCCATCCCGATCCGCATCCGCACGGCGTCCATGGCACTGCGGCGCTCCATCCCGGGCATCCTGCCGGCGCCGAGGCGCGGGGGTTCAACGGTGTCCTCCAGCTGACGGGTCATATCCGCTACTTTACGGCCCACGCCGGCCCTCTTCCCTTTATTGGATCATTCTGATCTAATATAACCCGGATCACACCCCAACGCGGAGAAAAACCCATGCAACGCATCCTTCCCCTCGTCGCGGCCCAAGCAAGGCCCCGGCTCATCGGCGAACCCGTTTCGGCCTTCGCCGATGAGGTCAAAGGAGCCCTCGAAGCCCAGCCGCATAGCAAGCTCGTCGTCTTCCCCGAGCTGCACCTCTTCGGCGACGAAAACCCCGACCTGCAGCGCACGGAAATCCTTCAAGAATCCGCCGAACCGCTGGACGGACCAAGAGTCAAAGAACTCAAACAGCTCGCGAAAGACCTCAACATCTGGCTGGTCCCGGGCAGCGTCTGCGAACGCGGCCCCGAAGGACAGCTCTTTAACACCCAGCTGGTCCTGTCCCCGGAAGGGGAGCTCGCCGGCTACTACCGGAAGATCTTCCCCTGGCGCCCGTTCGAGCCCTACGACCCCGGCGACAAGTTCACCACCGTGGACCTGCCCGGCATCGGCAGGGTGGGCCTGAACATCTGCTACGACGCCTGGTACCCGGAGGTCTCCCGCCAGCTCGCCTGGATGGGTGCCGACGTGATCCTCAACGTCGTCAAAACCACCACCCCTGACCGCAAACAGGAACTGATCCTGGCCAAGGCCAACGCCATCGTGAACCAGGTGTTTATGGTCAGCGTCAACTGCGCCGGCCCCACCGGCCAGGGCAGGAGCATCATCGTGGACCCGGAGGGCAACACCCTCGCCGAGGCGCCCGACGACGCACCCCGGCTGCTCACCGCGGAACTGGACCTGGCCGCCGTCGACCGCGTCCGCACGCACGGCACGGAGAACCTCAACCGCCCCTGGTCGCAGTTCCGCGAGGGGGAGCCCGCCGTCGAACTTTCCGTCTACCAAGGCCGGATCAATCCGTCCACCTGGACACCGCCGTCCTACAAGCCCTAAGGAAACACCGTGACAACCACCCTCACCCGCACGCTGAAGCTGCCCTCGCTGGTCCTGTTCGGGCTGGCGTACCTGACCCCCATCATCGTCCTGGGGATCTTCGGCATCATCGCCGAAACCACCGGCGGCGCCGCGCCCGCCGCGTACCTCGTGGCGCTCGTGGCCATGCTGTTCACCGCGCACAGCTACGGCCGGATGGCCATCGCCCACCCCGTGGCTGGCTCCGCCTACACCTACGTCCGCCGCTCCATTGATTCCCGCATCGGGTTCCTGGTGGGCTGGGCCGTGCTGCTGGACTACCTCTTCCTGCCCATGGTCATCTGGCTCATCGGCGGCTCCTACCTGAGCGCCCAGTTCCCCGGGATCCCCATCGGCGTCTGGATCGTGGGCTTCATCCTCATCACCACGCTGCTGAACATCCTGGGCATCAAGGTGGCGGACAAGGCCAACTACGTCCTGATGGCATTCCAGCTGCTGGTCCTGGTGTTCTTCGTGGCGCTGGCCATCGGCAGCGTGGTGTCCGCCAACGGCGCCGGGGGACTGGCCAGCGGCCAGCCCTTCTTCAATGACACCGCCAGCTTCACCACCATCTCCGCCGGCGCCGCCATCGCCGCGTACTCGTTCCTGGGGTTCGACGCCGTCACCACCCTCACCGAGGAAACCATCGACCCGCGCCGGACCGTGCCGCGCGCCATCATGCTCGTGGCCCTGATCGGCGGCGGCATCTTCGTGGCCGTCTCCTACGTGACCCAGCTCGTCCACCCCGGCGGGGTGTTCGAGGATTCGGCGTCCGGGGCCAGCTCCATCGCCCTGCAGATCGGCGGGCAGCTGTTCGGTGCCGTGTTCCTGGCCGGCCTGGTGGTGGCGCAGTTCGCCTCCGGCCTCGCCGCGCAGGCCAGCGCCTCCCGCCTGCTGTACGCGATGGGCCGCGACTCCGTCCTGCCCAAGGCGGTCTTCGGCCGGCTCAGCGAGAAGTTCCACACCCCGGTGGCGAACCTGGTGATCACCGGCGTCGTGGGCCTGATTGCGATCTTCCTGGACGTGGCGACGTCGACGTCGTTCATCAACTTTGGTGCCTTCACCGCCTTCACGCTGGTGAACGCCGCGGTGGTGTTCCACTATGTGCGCCAGTGCCGGGCCGGGCAGCAGCTGAACCCGGTGTCTTACGTGGTGGTCCCGGTGATCGGCGCCGTCATCTGCGCCTATCTGCTCTCCCGGCTGGACAGCAACGCCATTACGCTGGGACTGTCCTGGCTGGTGCTGGGCGTGATTGTCCTGGCCCTGATCACGCGGGGCTTCAAGGCGGCGCCGCCGGAGATGGCGGCGACCGAGAAGGCAACGGTCGAGGCGGCTGCCTGAGTCCGTTTCGTTTGTAGTTTGTAGTGTGGCCGGTGGGCCGAGGGAAGGAACTCTTGTGCGGATAGCGCTGGGGCAGCTGGAGTCGGGCGCCGACATCCGGGCCAACATCGCCGCGATCGACAGGTTCGCCGCCGAGGCAGCGCACGACGGCGCCGCGTTGATCGCATTCCCGGAGTACGCCACCTACGAGAAGAAGAAGGTGGACGCGACCTTCCCCGCGGTGGCCGAGCCGCTGGACGGCCGCGTCTGCCGGGAGCTCGCTGACATCGCCCGCCGCCACCGCATCGCGCTGGTGGCGGGCGTGGTGGAGACCTCGGAGGAGTCGGGCAGGGCATACAACACGCTGGTGGCTTTCGGGCCCGACGGCGGCCGGCTGGCTTCCTACCGAAAGATCCACCTTTTCGACGCGCAGGGCTTCGGGGAGTCGGAGTTCATCAAGCCTGGCCCGTCTACCGCGCCGGTGGTGTTCGAGCACGGGGGAGTGCGGTTCGGGCTGATGACCTGCTACGACCTGCGGTTCCCCGAGCTGGCCCGGTCGCTGGCCGACGCCGGCGCGCAGGTTTTGCTGGTCTGCTCGTCCTGGGTGCCGGGCGAGCACAAGACGGAGCAGTGGCTGGCGCTGAACGCGGCGCGGGCAATCGAGAACAGCGTGTACGTCGCGGGCGTGTGCCAGGCGCCGCCAGTGTCCGTGGGCAGAAGTGTGCTGATGGACCCAATGGGTGTTGTGGAAGCGGACCTTGGGTTGGATCCCCGGGTGCGGACGGTGGAAGTTTCGCTGGAGACGGTGGACCGCGTCCGGGAGTCGTTTCCGATGTTCCGGCAGCGGCGGCTTTAGGGGTAAGGCCCTCGGCGAGAGCTGCGAACCCAGGCAGCCGCCCCTTCTCCGTCTATACCGGCCAAGACCAACGGGCGGTAAAGACAAAGACGATAAGTGCCCGCCGCCCCTGCACCACGTCGGAAACATGCAAGGCCCTCGCTGAGTGAGCAAGGGCCTTGCCGTTCGGTACTCCTGGCTACCAACCTTGTGAACCGTAAGACCAATCTAACTGCCCTTGCTCAGCAATGACTCAAGATTGATCATCAAAATATCCAAGAATTACATGTCTTCATGATGAAGTTCGATGCTCTTATGTACCTGTGGCTCGTACTGCTCGTGGGTCGCTTTCCGGTTGCCATCGTGTCGGACTGCGTTCACTGCTACGTGTAGGCATAATTGCGGCATGACAGAACCCTCGACGTACGAGCTCGAAGCATGGCAGAACATCCAGCGGTTCAAAGGCCGACCGCTCTCACAGGCGATACGAAATGCGGGCGAGCAGGTGGCCATCGGCGCTGAGAAGATCGGTGAGCGCGCCACGCAGTATTTGGAGGAAAGGCCAGGAGCTCAAGCTACCGTTGTCCGGGGACAGGAGCTCGTTTCCAGGGGAGCTCACGTGCTCGGCACCGGGGCTCGAAAAGCGGCCGAGGCCATTCCGGACGGAATTTCCGATTGGAGCGGCGCTGCATTTACATCGATGCGCAAATCGGTGGCTCGGGTCTCAAGGGCAGGACTCTCACCAAAGCAAGTGGTAGCGAAGCACAGGAAGCGAAAGCATGCCGTCAGTAACCTTTCCGACCTGCGACGTTTGGACCTCGAGCAGGTCGACGCTGTTCGTGGACGAGGGGCGAGCTGGGGATATCCGCTTGCTGCTGCGCTTTCTGGAGCCGGTGCAGGGCTGGCGATCTCCGGCGGGGAACTTGCAGTCCCCCTCACTGGTGGTGCCGCGGCAGCACCTTCGGGCGCCGTAATCGCCGGCGCCTTCGTTGGCGACGCCGCATTAGTTCTGGCGCTTGGGTCCCGCTGCGTCGGCGAAGTGTCGTTGCACTACGGCTACGATCCGGAAGAACCTGCTGAAAAGCTCTTCATCATGTCTGTCGTCAATGCCGGAACGGCTGTGTCCGCCGGTGCGAAGTCTGCCGCACTGGCCGACATTTCACGCCTCACCCAAGCTCTTGTCCGCAAAAAGACTTGGGAAGTTCTGGATAAATCGATCGTCTCTCAGGTCTCGAAGCAATTCGCGAAGGCATTCGGCGTTCGCCTTACGAAGCAGGGGCTTGGCAAGGTTGTTCCCGTCGCAGGAATTCTCGTCGGCGGGACCCTTAACTGGACCACTTTGGAAGGTATCTTTGACGCCGCCAATATCGCATACCGTCGGCGGTTTCTCCTTGAAAAGTACCCGCGCCTTGAAGAGGGGGAATCACAAGGATGGCTTCCTTATGAGGACCAATCCGGCCTAGACGACTCCGACGAACCTATCAGCGTGCTCGGTGAGATCGTCGAGGCGGGCGGCCCCGACCTGCACTGATCGTAGCGTCTCCGCGCGAGGGAGCGTGGTGTAGGTCTGGCCAGGCCGTGGACGCCGACCTTAAAGTGGGCCACAGAACAGTGACGCTGTGAAACGAACCGGCTGATTACAAAAAACGCTTGGCGATAAGAACCTTTTGTAAGTCGGGAAATGTCCACGCCTGCCTTTATATTGCTCGTATGGCTAATGAGGGCGCGACAAGGAAAAGAACTGCGACAAGGAAGTGCCCGGTTTGCGGGCATGAGTCTTGGCGCATCATCTACGGCATGGTTATGCCCGATGAGAGGGAGCAGTACCAGAAAGCGGAGTTCGCAGGCTGCGTCGTACTCACTGAAGAGCGCTACTACCCGCGGACCGGTAAGACAGAACTCGGTGTTCCGAAATGGGCCTGCCAGAACGGCGGGTGCGGTCATTACTGGTGGTGACCGCACCCGGGTTCTACCCCTCGCTTACCTCGTAAACGCTGCCCAACGCCGGGAAGTGGATCAGGGTCCGCAACACCGGTTTTCCTGTCGCAGCGAGAACAGCGCCGCGGTAGGCAGCCATTTGGCCAAGGTACTTTTCCCGGATATGGCCTTCGGGATCGCTGCCCGGATATGTCTTGTGATCAACAAGCACGTAGCCCTCCGGCCCCTCAAGCAGAAGGTCAATCCAGCCTTCCATCACCCTGTTCTCCGGGCGCCAGCCGATTGCAGCCTCACGATGCCGGATCCAGGCGGGGAACTCTGCGTCGAGGTACTCCTCGAAACGGGTGCCTGAGGTCACGAGAAGCGCAGGGGAGACCAGATGTCCGATCTTCCAGCGGCCAATGATTTGTTCCGCAAGGCCTAGCTGCTGACCGCCGTCCAGAGCACCGTATTCGGTGCCGAGGTAGGCATGGACGGCGTTTCCCACGGCGCCCCATTCGTCCGCACCATGCTCGGCGAGCCGAGAGCCAAGTTCGGCAGCCAAGGACACGGTCGCCTTGTCCCCGTCGGAACCCTCTGAGCTGGCGGTCAGACGCGCCGGAAGATACGCGGCGGGAGGTAGCTGACTCGGCGCGTCTGTGAAGTGTGCGGCCCCTGCGGGTACGGCCGCAGTCTGCTCCACCGGTTCGAGTGTCGCAACCCGGGCCGGAAAGACGCCGCCGCCGGCAACGTTCAAGGTCCCCGAGGCGCCTGGCGACTCAGGGTCCTCGAACAGGTCCAACCCGGGGTCCCGAACATCGGGTTCCTCGGTTGCAGACCAGGACAGAAGGGATTCGACGCCGAGATTGTTCAGCAGGCCAGGGACGTTTCCCTTGCCCGTCAGCACATTCGTCTCCACAGCCCGGGTCATTCCGACGTACATCAGCCGTGCCATGTTCCGCCGCTCGCGCTCCTCGGCGTTCAAGGCAACCTGGCTCTCCTTGCCGCGGGCATCCAGCGGAGAACCGGAGTAGGGGAAAGGGCTGGGCCAGAAGCGGATCCAGCGTCCGGCGAGGGGCTGCTCAAGATCAAGCGTTCCGTCCTGTTCCACGGCGGCACCGAACGCCGCGAAGCGCAGGTCCTTGTCCAGTGCTTCCATGACCACCACAGGCCACTCCAGCCCCTTGGCTTTGTGGTAGGTGAGGACGTTGACGACGTCCGGGCCGGCGTTCTCAGCCGACTGCTGCTGCTCCGAACCGAAGAACGTCAGGAATCCCCGCAGGGTGGCGGGCGAGCGGAGCGCCAGGCAACGCTCGTAGTAGTCCTCAAGGGCGCCGCGGAAAGCGTCGAGATTGCGCAGCCGTGTCGCCGGCGCGGACCAGGACTTGATTAGCCGCGGAAGTCCCAGCGCACCGACCACCGCTTCGAAGATTTCGGTCGGCGTGGCCGTCTTGGCCTGCGTTCGCAGCGCATCCAGCGCTGTCAGCAATGGTTCCGTTCTCCAGCGGTCCAGCACCGTTGAGGGCTCGACGGCGGACAGCAGTTCCCGCTGCCATGTCAGGTTCGCAGGATGACCGGGGTGGAGGGCCACGATCTCGGTGAGTGCCACCGTGTCGTAGCCGTCCGCCACATACGCCATTCCTGCGCGGGCCAACTGGATTTCACGGGCGTCGGCAAGCTTGCGCGGATTGCGGCTTGCCCGGATACCCAGGCAGTCAAGGGCCGCGGAGAGCGCCTCGACATCGGCGTTGGACCGGGTCAACACAGCAATGTCTCCCGGGCTGAACTCTGTGCGGCGCGCCAGGAACTCAGCAACGCCGGCCGCCGTGGCACGCAAGCGCTCGCCATCGTTGCTTTGGGGACGCGTCCAGGCCTCGAGGCTTCCGGGTGACCAGTCTTTGTGATCCTCCGGCAGCTCGAGGTGCACGGTGTCGTAAGCCATGCCGTGCTGGGCGAACGCGGGCTCGAAGACCGCGTTGGACAGCTCGACGACGGCCTGGTGGGACCGCCAGGACTGTGAAAGCTGCTGTCTTGTTGGCACGCGGTCAACGACCGCCTGCATCAGGTCGGGGTCGGTGCCGCGGAACTCGTAAATCGACTGCTTCGGATCGCCCACCCACACGGCCTCTTTCACCAGGCTGCTGAGCTGGAGGAAGAGTTCCAGCTGCAGCGGGCTCGTGTCCTGGAACTCGTCGACAACAAGGAAGCTGATGCGCCGGCCAAACGATGCGCGGAAGGCCTCGCTGTTCCGGGCGAGTTGGAGGACGAGGGTCTCCTGGTCCACGAAGTCCATGAGCCCGTGAAGCCGCTTGAACTCGGCGTAGGTCAGGAGGCATTCGTTGGCACAGGCAAAGATGCGCCGGATGTATTGCTCCAAGTCGGAGTGGAACGCCGGGTTGGAGAGAAGTCCCTCATGAATGCGTTCCCGCAGGTCCCAGAAGATCGACTTGATCGGCGCGGCAGGGGCGGACGCGATGAAACCGCGCCAGATCTCCCATGGTGTGTCATCGACGTTGACCGCCTGGTCGAGCTTCTGGATCACCTTGGGGTACTGCTCGCAGAAAGCCTTCGTGGTGATTTTCGCGGCTTTTCCGTCCGGACCGATTCCCGTCCTCGCAACGGTATCGAGCTGGATCCGCCGCTCGATGAACTCCCGGTGCCATACCTGCCGGTCGTCCTGGCCCGGCTCGTCCAGCAGTTCCCGGAGCCCGCGCCAGGACTGCTCGGCACAGGCGGCCAGATCGTCGGCATCAAGGAGATTGGTGCGCGCGGCGTCTACGATCGCGCGAACAGTCTCTTCCCACGGCTGGGCGTCCCGGGCTCCGTTTCCGTCAGTGCCCATCCTGCGGGCGATGGGCAGGATATCGGCTCCGTGCTCAGCGAGGATGGTGTCTGTGGCCAGGTGGAAGATCCCGTGGAGTTGCTCCTCTCCGATCACTTCAAGTGCCGGGGAGAGCCCTGCATCGATGGCATGCTCCTGAAGCAGTTTTCCGCAGACGCTGTTCACTGTGCCGATAAGGCTCGCCGGCAGTTGCTGCGCCGCGAGCTGCAATGACTCGGCCAGCTGGAGGTCTCCAGACGAGGCGGCTGAACCCGACTGGTCCAGAAGCCGCGCCCCGATGCGCTCCTTCAGCTCACCAGCCGCCTTCTTGGTAAAGGTTGTGGCCATCACGGCGTCGGCAGGCAGTCCGTCCTCGATCTTCTCGGCAATGACCTGGGTGAGATGGAACGTTTTGCCGGTCCCGGCACTCGCCGAGACCATGGTGACGTTGTCCAGCAGGTTCATGAAAAGTCCCCCTTCAATCCGCAGAGCACACCGAAATCGCAGAAACGGCAAGGCGGTTTTATGTGGTGTCTGCCAGCGTCGGCGTCCACCTGGGCGCGGTCAGGCACGTTTGCCGTGCGGGCGTCGTCGGCCGGCTGGGCTGCGGTGATCCGGCCCGCGAGCACCTCTTCAACAGTGAATTCGGCGGCCGCCACAGCCTGTGTCCAAAGCAGCGCGGGCTCAACAGCCCGGGGCAGGGGCGTTCCGAAGTGCGGATGGGCCGACGCGAAAGCGCCCTGTTTCAGCAGGTAGAACGCCGTCGGGTCATCGGGCGGGGTGTCGCCGGAATGGAGGGCCCACTGGTAGAGCGCTAGCTGGAGGGCGGTGCCCTGCTGGATTTCCTCGCGGCGGTACTTCGCGTTGTTGGTCCACTTGAGGTCGACGACGACGGTGCGGCCTTCCGCGTCGATGCCCACGGCGTCTGCGCTGCCCTTCACCTGGACCGTGAATTCCTCGCCGTCGGCGGACAGAAGTACGTCTTTTTCGAATTCCCGCTCGACGTCCTGGAGCGTTATGCCGCCCCTCGAGAGCTGTCTGAAGAAGGTTCCGATCGAGGCCACGAGGGTGGCGGTGACGGCGGCACGGCGACGCAACTGGCCCGGCAGCAGCAGTTCCGAGGCATAGTGGGGAATCAGTTCGTCGACGGTCAGCCGGATCTCTGTTTCGTCGGGAACTGCGCGATTCTCGGGGCGAAGGCGGTGGTGGAGGACCTCCACCACCTTGTGCGCGAAGCTCCCGAGCATTTGGTTGTCCATGGGGATGCCAGCGGCGTCGGCAACGTGCAGCTGTGACTTCTTCTGCAGCACCCAGGCAAGGGAACAGCCGAGCAGCGTCGTTAGCTGGCTGAAGGACAGCCGGTCCGGTCGTAGCGAGGGATTCGGGCCAACTTCGTGGACAGGCGGAGGTGGAACGGGCAGGTGCCGGTCCACGGGAACCAGGTGGGCGCTCCGCCCGGCGAACCGCCAGCGGCCGTCGGGGCCGGTGAGCTCGGCCGGCGTCGTGCTCAATAGAGCGATGCGTTCGGACAATGACTTCGCAGTTCCCTCTTCCGGACGCGGGGGCTGGGCGGCGGCCAGTGCCTCCAGGAGCGGATTGCTTTCGGTCCGCTCGCCATTGAGCTGCTGGGCCTGGATGATGACCAGGTTCCGGCACCGGCCGGCGGCTGCGAGCGTCTGCCCGGCCGAAAGCGCCGCGAGGCCTTCCGGTGACGGCAGGTGGACACCCACCCTGGCGAGGGTCTCGACATCGTGCGCGTCCCAGCGCCGTCCAGGAGCCATGGATCCACTGCGGAAGCCCCACCACAGGACGTTCTCGACGTTTCCACCGAGTTCGTGCAGATGGTTGAGCCGGAGCCAAGGACTGGCTTCCGCGGCGACTAAGGGGCTGGACGTTGGCGTCACCACGGCGGAGATGATGCGCCGGAGCTCGCGGCGGGAGACCGACGGGAGGGGCGCGACGAGCTCCAGAATCCGCTGTAGTTGGGTGGACGGGGCCTGGAAGACGGGGTCGACCGCGGCGCGGGCCCGCAGCCGCCCGGCGAACCACGCCGCGCTCCCCGCTAGGTCGGCTCCGCTGGCGCTGTCCCCGGTGATCAGGCCGGCGTTGAACGTACGGTCGAGGATGGCGGCCAGATCATGACCAAGCTGCTCGTCGTCGGCGATCTTCCGGATGGCCTCCTTCCAGGCGGCGCCGCCTGTGCCGGGTGCCTGCTGGAGGGCCTGGAGGAGGTGGTGCGCTGCCCGTCGCTTGACCGGGCTGCCGGGGAGCGACAGGAACTCAGCCAGGAGCCGTACGTCGGCCGGGGCCCAGATGAGCTCGAAGAAGAGGGGAATTAGCTGGTCCTGTACCCGCCACGGGGAGCGGGCGCCCACACCCAGGCGGGGCAGTCCATGCCCGGCAAGGTACTGGTCAAGGACGGAGGTGCTGTCCGAGCACACCACAGCTGTTCTGGCGTTGTCTCCGTTGGAAAGCCAACGGGCTGCCTGCTCGGCGGCCTCCCACTCTGTTTCGGCTGTGAGAATTGTCAGGCGCGGCTGGACAGTTGCCTGAGTCGCATCGCTGACTTGGACGCCGTGCCCGCGAAGTTTGGCGATGATGCGTTGCCAGATTGCGGGGAAGGATGTCTCGGGGTGCTGGAGGATCAGCTGGTCGATCCCGAGCGGCAGGGGAGTGTCGAGGGCGTCAAGCAGTTCCAGGGTGTCGTCCGCAAGCGAGGGGGCCAAATATCCTTGGGCATGTTCCGCGTCAGTCAGCGTGCGAAGCAACGGCGAAGGACCCGTGAAGTCGGGACCGTTTTCGGGCAGCGTGCCGTCCCATCCGTTGCTGACGGCGTCGTCCCGGCCGTCGAGGAGCTCCCGGGCGGTGGACCATGGATCTACCTGGAGCGAGGCATGGAACCATTGGTCCGGTGTGTCGATGGACTGAAGCCGCTGCAGGTACTGGCCGATGCGCTCGGCGTGCGGGGTGTCGGGGCGGGTAATGCCCAGCCGTGTCTGCAGCAGGGTGGTCAACCCCTTGCGGCCTACCCGCACATGGTTCAGGCCAGGCTCGGTGTAAGCCCACGGGGCTCGGTCCAGAAGCCATCCGAACTCAACGATCATTGTTGCCCCCAAGTGTTGTCTGCTGGCTTTGTACTACGGTATGGCAGGGTCCGTGCGGTAGTGCCATCGGATTACCCTGCTGTTTTCTGCGCGCCGCTGTCGCCTCCAAGGTCTACAGCGGCGGCCATCAAACGGTCAAAGCTCGTTACTCCATAGTCGGGAGGGGTGGCGGTGACGACGATGCGCGTCGTCCAGACAACGTTGTCCACACGCTTTATGGCAGGATTCCGCGCCTGCACAGGCGGTTTCGCCCGGACTGCCTGGAGTTCCAGCCCGGGAACACCGTTGACAGGTAGCGGCAGGGGCGCGCCGTTTTCGATCAGTGCCCTGAACTGTTGGGCGGACAACCGGTGTTCAATGTTTCCGGTCAGCCCCACGATTGTGTCGTTGAGTGTTGCGGTCAGGGCCTCCAGGAACTTGCGTTCGGTAGAAGCCTTCGCCTTGACTGCCAGCACCGTGAAGAGGACGGCGAAGGCAGCGGTAAAGAGGGTGAATGCTCCTCCGCTCCTGAGGCCCGGCACGAAGATCATGAGGACCAGGCATAGCACTGCGCCCATGATGGCGGACCCAACGAATATGCTTCCGCCGTCCTTTGCTGGCCGGCCGCTCCACTGTTCGGAGGTAAAGGCATGGAGCACACGCTGCTCCGGTTTGGGATTCGGCATCATTTTTCCCGTTTCGCTTCCAGCAGGGCCTCGGCCAGGATGATGGCGTGCCGTGCGTCCTGGAGATCGCTGCGCAGGCCCGGGTCCGGGTTGGCCACTGCAACCGCGTCCGGCGTCCCGCTGAGTTCTCCGATCGCCCTGCTCAGGCTCTCGCGTTCCTTCGCAATCATCCGGGATGACGTCAGTTTGATTTTGCTCTTCTCCAGGCCGCGGAGGGAGCTGTTGATCTCCGCGCAGCGCGCGCGGACCGCGGCCAGCCGCACGTCGACCCGCTGCGCCCTCTTCCGGAACAGGGGCTCCATTTTGAGCGCAACCTCGTGAAGTTCCATCAGGGCAGTGCTCCGGTCGGGTTCGCCGGCGGCATGTGCCAACAGCTCTTCGCACACGTGAAGCCGCTGCTCCCAGAGCTGAATACCGGTGGTGTTCTGCCTCAGTAGCAGTGCCAGGATCTCAACAATTTCGTTCAGGGTGTTGCGCCGGGCCTTGAGTTTGGCGCTCGCGGCATCAAGGCGGCCGATGAACTCTTCGTAGTTGTCCACCGGCGCCGCACTTTTGGTCGGCCACGGCAGCCTGCGTGGCTCCGCCATCATGCTGCACCGGCCTCGGTGCTTGTGGATCCGGCGACGCCGTCGAAGTTGTACTCGCGTAGGGACTGGGATCGTTCTGGTTCTCTGAGCAGAGCCATGGTCTTCGACTCGATCTGGCGGATGCGCTCGCGGGTGACGCCGTAGGCCTTGCCGATGGCATCCAGGGTCTTTTCCTCGCCGTCGTCCAGGCCGAAACGCATCGCAATGACTCCGGCCTCCCGTTCAGTCAGCGTGTCCAGGACCGCATGCACCTGGGCCGTCAGCTGTTCCTTGGCGATCTGGTCAACGACATCCACGTGCCAGGGATCGAGGAGCTGGTCCGCCAGCGGCTCGAGGCCCCCCTTGCCGTCCGGGACGAGGTAGTCCAGCGAACGTACGGGCTGGTCCAGCGCCAGAAGATACTCCACTTTTGCAGTCGACTGATCCGTGAGCTTGCCGAGTTCCTCAAGGTTGTATTCGAGCCCCTTCCGGGCCGCTTCACGCTGAATTGCCTGCACTTTGTGGATCTGCTCCACCATGTGGACCGGGAGCCGGATGACCCGAGCCTGGTCGGCCAGCGCCCGGGTGACAGCCTGCCGTATCCACCACGTCGCGTAGGTGGAGAACTTGTAACCCAGGGTGTAGTCGAACTTGCACACGGCCCGGTGCAACCCGATATTGCCCTCCTGGATCAGGTCCAGCAGGTCCATGCCGTGATACACGTACTTCTTGGCGATGGACACCACCAGCCGGAGGTTCGCCTCAAGCAATGCGTCCGCAGCCCGCTCGCCCAACTGTGCGATCATCCGGAGCTCCCGGGTCTCGCGGCGCCCGCGGGCAGGGCCGTCCGCCAGCAGGTGGGCAGCGTACAGGCCGGCCTCGATGTCCTTGGCGAGCTCCACTTCCTGCTCGGCTGTCAGCAGGTCCGCGCGGCCTGCCCGCTGGAGGTAGTCAGACACCCCGTCGTCGCTGAAGCCCTCCAGCCCCTGGAGTTCCTCACTCCAGCCGGAGTCCTCGAGGTCAAACGACGTAGGCGCGCTCTCGTCGTCCTCCTCCACGGGAGGCTCCACCGCCGACTCCAGATCACTGCCGACCTCCGGTCCAGCGCCGTTCCCGGGCGTACCCGCCGCGGGCTCACCGGGCTCGGGCCGTGAAGCCACTTCAGGGTCGGCCTGGCGGAGGAACTCCTGCAACCCGTCCTGGTCCGTCCTGATGTCGAAGAACCCCACGTTGCGGGCGAAGGGCAGAACCTTGCCCAGGAACTCCTCGCCTTGGACGTCCGGGTCCTCCACGGTGCCCTTGGAGTAGAGGACAACCAAACGTCCGGGCCGCCCGTCGGCCTTCTTGCGGATAACGCGGCCCAGCCGCTGCACCATCTGCCGCTGGCTCCGGTTGGCTGCAACGATGATCCCGAGGTCGGCCTCGGGTACGTCGATGCCTTCATCGAGGAGCCGCGGCGCGGTGAGTACCTGTGATGCGCCGGAGCGGAAATCCTCCAGGCCCTGCCGGCGCTCATCTTTGGCCATGCCGCTGAACACGGCCGAGGCGGTCGACCCGAGGGACGTATACAGCTCCTGCGCCCGCCGGGCGGAGTCCTGGGTCTGGGTGAACACCAGCGTCCCGCGGGACCCATCAACGGTTTCCTTCAGTGCTGCAAGTGCCAGATACTTCGTCTTGGCTTCGGCCAGTAGGGTGAGCCGCGATGACATTGCCCGCATGTACCTGCGCGCGATGGTTGCTTCCCGGCTGGGCGAATCCGAAGCCGCCAGCGCGGCCACGGCAGTGATGAACTGGGGGAAGGGCCGCCGCGGGATGCCGGCGTACGTCTCCAGGTTTCGCGCCGCCTCCACCATCACCGTCGAGAACTCGTCGTAGTCATTCTGTTCCGACGGCAGCAGGTCAACGCCGACCAAAGCGATGTCGAACGGGGCGATGACCTGGTCCTTCAGCGCACGGTCGTACCAGAGGTTGTAAATGACGCCGCCGAAGTAGGGGGTCAGGAGGTTCTCGTGCTCACCGTCCGCCCGTTCGAACGTGGCTGTCAGCCCAAGCCGCCAGGCGTACCCTTCCTGCAGGGCACCGGTAAACATTGGTGCCGCATAACGGTGGCACTCATCAGCGATGATCAGTCCCGCCTTGTGCGAGCGGAGCGTCTCCCGGTTGGACGCGGAGTGGACGATGGCCACGAGGATGTCGACGTCGTCGAGGGAATCGGCCCGGCCGTCGCCAAGGGCACCACGCCGAGCGGCGGGCAGGTCCCGGCGCAGGGACACCAGCCATTGGCGCTGAAGCTCGGCCGTTGGCACCAGGATCAGGACTTTGATGCCCTGCCGGACTGCCTCGAAAGCGGCGGCGATTCCGACGCGCGTCTTGCCGGAACCGGTCACGGCCTCCACCACGCCGCGGCGCGCATTCGAGTGCCAGGCCTTCAGCGCCTCCTGCTGCCACGGATACAGGAAGCCGTAGTCGTAGGAGGCAGGCACCGCCGCGGGCGGAGCCTGGACGGGCACCCGCGGAAGCGTCGCGACCGGGTGGGACCCGGCGTCGGCTAGTTCTGGCATTTCATCCCCCATTGGACGGTTCTGATCTGGTGCCTGAAGAGTATTGCGGGGCACCGACAATTTAGGTGAGCAGCGCCACTAACCGTCTTCCAGCACAGGTTTCCACGCCTGGCTCCGCGATAGCGCGAGCTTGAGCTCGCGGCCGCCGGCCTCCTCCAGCAGCCCGGAATGACCCACAACCACCAGTAGGCTGCGTGCCCGGGACAGCCCGACGTAGAGCTGCTCCCGGGCCCGGTCCATGTCCTTGAAACCGTTCACGCAGAGAACAACAACAGACCGTTCCAGGCCCTTGAAACCCAGCACATGGCCGTAGAACTCACCGTCGTTGGCGTGGAAGTCCCGCCAGTACTCTTCCGTGGCGCCGCGCTTAAAGTAGTCCAAATGAATGGGGTGGCGGTCCTTGGTGGTGAGAAGCGCGATCTGGTTGTTCGCCCAGCCCTCGTCGATCAGCGAATCCAGGCAGTCCCCGGCGATCTCGAGCGCGTCCTCGGTTGGGCAGTCCACGAACCGGACGGGCAGGCCCGTGCTTCCGCGGGGCTTGAAGTATTCGCCGGCGAATGGCTTGAACGTCTCAGCGATCTTGACGGTGTTCCGGAGGTTATCGTCGATGTGGATGGGCACGAAGGTGGCCATCGGCCCGCTGGTGAGGTCCGCCGTCGCGCCTCCCCAGCGCTGGTAGACGTCCTGCCGGTCGTCCATGAACGCGTATACCTCACCCGCGTACGGGTCGCTGGTGCACGCGAGAAGGGCGTCCCACCACAGGGGCGCGAAGTCCTGCGCTTCATCGACGACGACGGCGTCCAGCCGCTCGTGCGGCTCCAGGCCGGCTGCCAGCTCCTTCAGGAGGCGGGGCATCTCGACGTCGAAATAGTCCTGCCCCGAGCCGTCCGGGACTCCCAGCCCGCGCACGTATTCGTGGAACTCGCCCGTGAACACCGGCTTGGCTTGCCGCTTCCATGTCCCGACGCGGTCCTGGAGGTATTGCCCGAGGCCTTTGTTGTAGCAGAAGAGGCCTACGCGTTTGCCCTGCTTGCTGAGCAGCTTGGCCTTCTCGACGGCGAGCCACGTCTTTCCGCTGCCCGCGCCGCCGGTGAAACGGACCCTGTTGAGTGAGCGGGTTGCCTGGAGCAGCACGGACTGGCGTTCCGTGAGGTGGTCCTGCTCTGCCTCGTCCTCGTGCGAGGTGGTGGAAGGTACGACGGCGGTGTCCAGGTTTCCGCCCAGCTTGCGGACGATGCGTTCCAGGAAGGCCGGGGCCAGCGGGGAGGCGCCGCCGCCTTCGTTTTCGATGGCTTGGCGGACGAGGTCGGCGGGGGACTTGCTGCCGGTCTGGTCGAGGATGAGCGACCGGGGGCAGCCTGCCATGGTCCAGTCCCGCGGCACGTCGGTGTAGGGCAGGCTGACCATGTAGACGCAGCGGCTGCTCAGGCGCGCACCGAGCTGGTTCTCCAGCCAGTTCTTGAGGGCGTGGAGTGAGCTCTGGGACTGCGCCACGGGGCTTTGGATCTTGCGTCTCTGGGTGCGGTCCGACTGGTACCACTGCCCGTCCGTGATGCTGACCTGGCCGCCCTTGACCTCGATGGCAGCCATGCCAACGTTGGGCCAGAGGACCAGCAGGTCAATCTCGTATTCATTCCGGCCGTCGCGGACGTGGACCGAGTGGGCCAAGACGCAGTCATCGGGGAGGCTGTTCTTGAGGGCAGTCCAGACGGCCTTTTCCGCGTGATGTCCTTCGCCGAACTCCGGTTCTTCCGGAATGCACCTCATTGCCGCCCCCATATTGATAAACCGGCTCCCGGGCTTTGCGCTGATCCAACGTTAGCCGGGCTGGCCTGAATCACTACGGCGACACGGACAGGTCAAACTTCCCGATGTTAGGAGCGCGACTTGGCGGAGTCCTTGAAAGCGGCAAGTCCAAACTGGGCGCGGATATCAGCCAGGTCGCGGGTATTCCGTTCTATCTGCGCCATCTGGTCTTTTTCGATGAACCAGGAAAGGATGCGACTTGCGATCACAAGGCCTACCAGCAGTAGGAATGCCCAACCGGCCGCAATGATGAAGTCCGGCATGGTCAGGAATGCATTTTTCAATGCAATGGCGTCGTTCAGGCTTCCGGTCAGGCTGCCGAGGATGTCATTCAGAGTATCGGTGATTGGCTGAAAGATCGGTCCGGCAGAGAGCTGGGGACTCTCAAGTGTTGGATCTTTTCCGACAGACCAGCGCGGATCAGTGAGGTGGGCAAGAATATAGAACACCACCGCCAGATTGGCCGCAGCGAATGACATCGTTCCCGCAAGCAAAGCATTGACGGCCCTCGCTGTTATTTTCGGTAGAGAAGACACCGGGCGCCCAACGGCAAAGAATCCGCCGATAATAATGGCAGCGAGCCATACAAGAGTTTTCAATGTATCGACGCTGAAATCGCTCAGCATTTCCATGGCACGTTCCATCTTCCTAATGCAGTGTAAGAACTGTGGCCGTTGGCCGCAGAGTTTGGCGCGCCCGTGAAGGGCAGATTCAATAGGACTGAGTCGGGCGGACCGGACTAGCAGGGAGGCGTCCCATGGTCCAGCTCAAGTCTGGGGCTTCCACGGGCAGACGGCCAAAACGCGTGACGTTGACAATCTTGGCTTTGCCTTTCCGCCATGGGTCAGGGCGACTTCATCCGGGAGGCTGTTCAGGCAGCCAAGCCCATATTTCGCTGTTCGACAACGCTTGCGGCCATTCGCAAGGTCTCGTGTGCTGGAAGCTCGGCTTCCTTGTGCCTTCGGGACATCACTGCCAGCCGGTCAGCGAGAACGTTCAGTTCATGATCGGCGTGGCCTTTGACCCACTGGAAATGAACGTCGGCAAATGCGGTCAGGGCCTGTATCCGTTGTATCTCTTCGCGGCAGGCTGCAGTTGATTGTCCGGGTTGGAAGCCGCTGTCGTTGAGCATCCTCGCGGCTGTGAGGTTGTCGGAGGAAACGGTGACGGCGCAGCGTCCGTCCAAAACGCCGGTATAGGCGTTCTTGGCAGCACCGAGAGCCAGCCGGATTGCCCGAAGCTCGCTTTCCAGGATGCTTCCGCCGCCCACGGCCTTCAGGCCGGGGCGAAGCGGCAGGCCCTTTCCGAAATCCAATACCCAGCCGTGCCCTGCCCAAGGAGTGCGGTGTCCGATGGAGGCGTCTGTAGCAATCTCCAGCCGGCAGAACAGTGCATCAAGCCTCTCGGCCACGGCTTTTTCTGTCACCACGACGCCTACAGCAGGCGGATAGGAAAGATCAACAGGAAGCCCAAGCCCCAGCAACCGTTCGCGTGCAGTATCCACAACGGAAAAGACGGGCTCGTTCCCGCCCGCCGCCAGTTCCGAAACGGCGCGGGCGGCCTCCGCGTAGGCTTTGCCCCAATGCGGCCCTGCGGCGGCCTCGGTGATCCAGCCCGACCGCACTCCCAGAACGGCAGATTCGAACGTTCGTGCCACGGCCCACAGGATGAGGCCCCGTCGGGACACGATCAGCACTGTAAGTCCGGAACGCTTTGCGACAGCTTCAGCGGCCGAAAGGGATCGGCGTGACGGCGGAGTAGGGAACGGCATGTGGGCCTCCTTGCACGGATTAACTGATGCTCGGAAGGCTATAGGTGGGCACCGACATTATCGCGGGAGGTGTTCCCGGCTGGGCCGATGTTCAACTCGCGCGTCGCAGGTCCTGGACCACTCCGCCGGGCTCGAAGTCAAGGTAATGGACCGAATCGTTGAGTCTTCATGATGCGGTTCCTAGCTCGGCGTGGTGACGGTTTGGATCTCTCCATGAAACTCTTGGCAGAGGCTCAGCGGAACGGTCGGGGACTATGAGGGACGCGTCCCGACGTTCCACCTCAACTCCGTCGCCTCCACCGGATGGCGGCCTCGTTGGATGGCCAGGAGAATTTGGGCAGCGGCTTCCGTTCGCGGTACCCCTTCCTTGAGCCAATTGGTGTTTTCCGGGCTGGGAGCCGACCAACCGTTGCTGGAGAGCCAATGCGTGCTCATGCGCCACTCGTGAGAAGGAATACCCAAATCGGAGACGATTTCGCACCTAACTCCATTGCTGCCAGGCGTGGCCCGAGCATAGGGCGCGGCGGTGTGACTGTACTGGATGTGCAAAAAGGAACCGGATGGTAGTGCTTCGATTGCTTCGGCAACGAGGTTCTCGACGACCCGCCATTCTTCAAATTCCCTAGCTTCCCATTCATTAAGCTCTTCCAGCGTTCCCCAGCCGGAGTCGCAGTCAATGTACGAGGGCTCGTCGGGCTGCATATCCTCCGGCGGGTCCGATGGGAGAATTGTTTCTACCGCCGCTTCCCAGCTTCCGTAACGACGGATGAGCTCTACGGCTGAAGGATGTTCTTCTCTCACGGCGGCGGCCGCGATAATCCACTGGTCGTAAAACTCTATGTCCATGGGATTCCCGAATTGCATGCATTCCTCGGTGGAACGGTCGAGGACGTCCAGGTAGTCCAGCTCGGTGAAGCGGTGGTCACTAGACAGCATCCGCATACCCACCGAGTTCAGCAAACTTTCCCAAGACCCGTGACCGTAGCGTGCACGCAAGGTTCGTCCCGGAACGGGCCAGGGATCAGCCGGGTCGTTCGTAATTGAACCAAGGCGCCTCGACACTGCCTGCATACCGCTCTCGTAGTCCTCGTGAGAAATGGTCGTGATTGTTCTAGCTCGGATGGCAAGAGCTGTTGCTTCGATGACGGCTAGAATCTCTGCCATGCGCCGATATGGCAAGCGTTCATTCAGAATGCCGCGGAGCTCCGACACTGCGGTGAGGGACATCTTTCCCAAGGCCAATTGGTAGTCCGGTTCTATTTCATGGTGTACTCCCGTGACATACAGCAGGCTTAGCTTGTCACCGATCCGCCGTGTCGGGATGTCCTCGACCGTTTGACCACCGGGAATACCCGGGATGTGCAGCAGTTCCGCGGCGGTCGGGATGTCGATTGAAATACCCAGTGCTTTTAAAACTTTGGGTATGTCATCGCGACCAATTTCCGAGGCGTGGAGCCGCTCAACCATTTCCTCGTTGGCGAGCAGCACCTCGTTGGTTGCCGACGCGCGCCGCCGAACCGCGCGTGAGCGCTCCAACTCATCGCTTGGGCTGCTTTCCGCCATGATCAGGAGGCAGACCTCTTCAAGGTCCCGCTCCGTCGCCTTGGCGATCGCACGGAGCGGATCACCCTTCCTGTACCAGTCCATAAAGTCAGACTCGATTATCCAGTCTGACGGCACATGAATGCCCACATGATGCTGTTCCTTGCCGACAACGTCCCCCAATGCTTCTCGCCTATCCCTTCACCGAACGGATCGCATGCGCCCAAGTGCCGTAGATATTCCTTACCGATGCACCGGAGGGGCGGGAACGGCTCTCAGCTAGCTCCTGCTTCACCCATTCGTCGTAGCCTGCAAATGTCGCATTCGTCTCTTCTGCTGACGAGTGAAAGCAAAAGTCACTCACCGCGTCGTCGTAGTCCTCCCGGGTGAATTTGACGAGACCTTTGGGCCGCCCCTTGGACGCTAGCCCCCCATGGCCTCCAGGGCCTCGTTCCAGCCCCCGAAGCGCTTCATCACCGTTTGTCGGGTGGGCGGCCACGGGAAAGCTCCCTGCCGAGACACTAGGCCGAAGGCCACAACGAGTTCGTCGCGGAGCTCCTGGTAACGGGCGCCGGTGATGCTGACGGCCGGGTCCTCCGACAAATGCTTCTGCGCGGCGCCAATAACTCCCAGGATGGTCGCCACGTCGTCCGGCGACGCTTCGGCGGACTCCAGGGCGGCGCGCAGCTCACTCATAAGGGACAGGTCCAGGTTCACAACCGCCCACTCACGGTCGGGCGCAAGATTCCGGTCGGATCCCAGCAGGAACCAGATCCCGGCAGCCAGTGCCTCTTGGGAAAAGATGTCGTCGACCTGGGCCTTGGAGAAGAGAATCGCCGATCCCCTCAATGCATCCTCGGCCAGATCGACGTCGATCGTGGGGAAGAGTGCCTGGAGCTTCAGGACGGTATCGGGGCGGCTGACACCGCGCTTCGCCATCTGGCGGGCGAGGTTACCGTACTGAGCCAGGAAGGCTTCGTGCGCCGCCTTGGTGGCCGCTTCCCGTGCCGCGATCTGGTTCTTGCGGGATTCCTCGGCGTTCGTGCCGCCGACCTTGGCGATGATCTGCCGGACGCGCTCGCGGGTGATGCCGAAGCTTTGGCCGATGGCGTCCAGCGTCTCGCCGTCCGCGTAGCGCTCAACCATTGCAGCGTCGCGCTGCTCCCGGCTGAGTTCAGGAGTTGTTGTCATGGTCATATTCCTATCAGCAGCCTCGGACATTATTGGGCACCTGCGCGCGTGGCACCGCCGGCCGCCGTGTCGGTGATGGTTTCGGCTTCTGCCAGCACCTGCATGAAGAAGGGATTCGGCCGTGCCCCGGGCAGCACGCGCTGTAGTTCTTGCAACGCTTCCAGCGGAGAAATGCCGGCTACACGAGCCCCGTATAACGCTGCAACGGTCGGCGTCCGGGATTCCGCGCGGACACAGTGCAGCAGCACCGTTTTGCCCTCAGCACGGTAGCGCTCGACGGCGGCCGCCGCCTCCCCGAGGACATACGCGGCATGTGCGTTGTCGCCTTCAACAGAAGAGTCGACCACCCAGAAGGTGGCATGGTTCTCAAGTGCCACGTCCGGAACATCCAGCGTGCCCAGTCTGCAGAGCGACACCACCGCATCGATGCCCAGCTCGGCCACCCGCTGAAGCGAGCCGACCCCGCCAAGCCATACTCCGTCGTCGTGCGGATGCCGGACCAGGGAGTCCGTGCGGCTCCACATGCTGTAGTCGTGCCGTTTAGCCCGTGGCCAAGAACCGAGCCGCTGGCCTTCGCCGCCTCCCAGCTCCATGCCCAGGACCATCAGGTCGCGGGCATGCATCCCCGGCCACCCGTGAAGCCGCTGACGCCACTCGAAAGGCACTGCCGTGTAGCCGCAGGCAGCTCCCAGCAGGCCGCCGGCGATGGCGGCCACCGTGTCCGTGTCGCGCCCGCCCCGTACCGCCTCCTCCAAGGCAGCCCGCAGGTGAGCCGGGCCGGCAACCGAAAGGCCTGCATGATGGATGGCGCTCCACGCCCCCTGGAACGCCTCCACCACCCAGCCGTTGCGGGTGAAGTCGCGGGGCCGGGATCGCTCGGCCGTCTCGATCCGCCCCAGCCACACCGAAGCACGATCAGCAGGCAACAGCGACAGCCCGGCCCGGACATCAAGCTGCCCGGTGATAACCGCATAACGGATGGCGACGCACCACAGCCCGCAGGCCTCCTGTGCGTCAGGATCGGCATGGGTCAGGTCGCTCAACTCAGCCGCAGCAGCCATCAGCTCAGAGGGCTCCCGGTCCAGGTATGCAAGCGCGAGGGGAGCAGTCCGCATCAGCGACCCGTTGCCGGCGCTCCGTCCGGTCCGAGTATGGAAGTCAGCGGCCGCGGCAGTGAAGTCAGCGGCCTCAACCTCGCGGCCAGCAGCGGCAGCCAGCCGCCGGGCGGCCGCGATGACGGAGCTCGTCTGGGCCCCGACGTCCTTCGCCTCGGCCGCCCACGAGGACCATGCCCGGACCACTGCGGTGAGTGCCGCAGGGGAGGAGGAGCCGCCGTCGGACGCGGACTCCAGCAGCGCCTCGGCGATCAGGATGGCCATGGAGGTGTCGTCGGTCCACTCGGCCGGCGCGAACCCGAACGGGCCGCCGCCCTTCATGGTGACGTCGGCGCCCTCCGGCAGCGGCGCACCGAACTCGTAGCCGGCCCCAAGGGCGTCGCCGGCAGCATTCTGCAGAGGGTTCAGTTTCATGCCATCTCCATCAGGGGGTGTTGGGTGTTCCAGCCGGTCAGGTGCGCCAGCTGGGGCCGACGCTGGGGGAGTGCGACGGCGATGCCGGCGGCGGTAACCGCTCCGGCGGCGCGGGAGACATTCCGGCTCCGGAGGGAGCCGTGGTTCCGTACCTCCACAGCCGCAACGCCGCCGTCGAACGTTCCGAAGTCCATCGCCTGGACGTGCGCTGCGAAGTCGCGGGCGTACTGGCCGGGCATCGGTCCTGAGTTCAGTGCCTGGGGTGGCAGGAGTTCAAGGTCCAGCAGCGCCGACTCGATCAGCTGCCGGTAGTGGCGGCGGAAGAGCGTGTGGGTGCCGAAGACCTCCAGGAGCAGCGGCTGCCGGCCCAGGCCGATCACCACGCCGCGCTGGCCCTCCAGCGGGGCGGGCGCGTCCGCGGCGCTGAACCGGTTCCGTTCCTCCTTGTCGTCCTTGAACCAGTCCATGTGCTGGAGGAGGGAGCTGGTGGCAGAGGCGCCGCGGGCGGCGTCGAAGCGGCGGACCCGTTCCCAGATGCGGTCCTGCCGGTCGCCACCCCATTGCCTGGTGCGACCGTTGGCAAGCTCGGACCACACGTTCATCGGAGCGCGCCGTGCCTGCCGCCGGTGGCTGTGCTGTCCGGCTTCCCAGCGGCCGGCTTCCACGCAGAAGGTGTCGATGTCGCGGCTTTCGCCCGGGCCGAGGACGACGTCGCTGGCGCACGTCCGGTGCTGCTGGCCGCCTTCAAGCAGCTCGCCTTCCAGCAGCAGTGCCGGGTGCGGGCCGTTGTTGGTGACGGTGAGGCTGGACACCTGGGCGCCGCTGGCGAGTTCGGTGACGGCGACGTCTGCGTGGGTGCCGGTGCTGATGCCGAGGCTCCCGGGGGCGGCGGTCCAAACGGGGAAGATGCTGAGCGGGCCGAGGCTGCTGCCGGCGCCGACGTGGAGCTGGGGAACTTTCATGGTGACCTCCTGGTGATTTATCGCATTTCTGCGCTAATTGAGCCCAGTATGCACCGGTTGCTTCTTTAGCGCAAGACTGCAATAAATAGAGGTGTGAAGGATTCCAAGAACAGCCCTAGCCCGTCCCTGCTTGACTTTCCGCGGCCGTCGGTGGCGGTGGACACTGCGGTGCTGACGGTCTCGGAGGGGAGCGTGTGCGTGTTGCTGGTGCGCCGCGCGGAGGACCATCAGCACGGGAAGTGGGCGCTGCCGGGCACCTTCTTGAGGGAGCGCGAGACCCTGGCGGACGCGGTGCTGCGGTGCCTGCGGGAGAAAGCAGGGATCTCCGGCCGTGTGCCACGGCAGCTGCAGGTGTTTGACGAACCGGGCCGTGACGACCGCGGGTGGGTGCTGTCGGTGGCGCACGTGGACGTGGTGCCGCTGGCGGCTTTGGAGGTGGCGTTGAAGTCCGACGGCGTCCGGCTGGCTTCCGTGACCGGGGAACCGGAGCTGATCGCCGGATTGCCTTACGGGCACACGGATATCGTGACGAAGGCTGTGGAGTGGTTGCGGGTGGCCTATTCGGAGGCCCCCGATCCTGGTGCCCTGCTGAATGAGCCGTTCACTTTGAAGGAACTGCGGGAGCTGCATGAGGTGGTGGCGGGCGCCCCGTTGATGCGAGACACTTTCCGGCGCTTTATGGAGCCGAAGCTTGCCGGGACGGGGCAGATGTCTGACGGGACGCGGGGGAGGCCGTCGCGGTTATGGGTGCGGCCCTGAGAGTTGAAGCCTTGATGGGCCGGTTGAATGGACCTTGACGAGCTATTGTCGATTATGGTCTGAGAATGAGCCTTGAAGCCTGGACTCCTCTCGAATCTGTCGACGATGAACTTTTGACCTTGGAAACCGCCGCGATTCTGACGTTGGCCCGCGAGTACAGAGCGGACAAGGTAGAGGCTGCAGTTGACGCATGGACTCCGCTGCAGATTGCCCTGCTCCAAGAAACGAGGAGAGAGGAACAAATATCAGAGGCAATTAGTGTGCTCGGTGAGTTGCTACACGTGACGGGTCTCAGACTTCCGTCTGCGGTTAACAGGGCGGAATTGCCAGCATTTGTTGAGGCATTGCGTGAACTGTCTCGACTCGTTCGTGTGGCGCCGGATCGCTCAAGCAGTGTGAGGGCAGCCGTGGGCCTCCTCAATCTGGCTTGTGGAGAGTCCATGGAACAGAGCGCTGACGTGTCCAAACTTTTTCGCAGCGGACTACTGGACACCGCATGGCAACATGTCCGACGCTTTGTTGCCGCGCCCGCTTCTGAAGAACGACGAATTCAGCCACCCGAGATTGGCACGCCAGCCTCGAGCGAATGGAATGCGCATGACAGGTCGCTTCTCGGTGACTACGCGCCCTGGTCTTGGGGAGTCGGTCCCATGTTCCAAACTCTGGGCGGCTGGGATGCGACCTGGCAAATGGCACGACGATCGTCCAAAGAAGAACACTTGGACATGATCCGTTACTGGGCACCGCTTCCGCACCTCGTCCTTGGACCCCTTGGGTGGTCGGATCCGGCGTTGGGCGTGGCCCGTTGGATCCTCTTGGGAATGCCACAGTCGACGCCGGAATTGTCATTGTTAGGGCGTGTTTGGGGTGCCGAGGCACTTATGTATTTCTCACATCCGCAAATGGACTGGATACCGGAGTCTCACGGGTGTCTCGGTTTTCAACCTGGAACATCCGGGCGCCGGATCAGCCGCATCTACGAGTCGCGCGAAATCGCTGAAGCCTTTTGGGGCTGCGGAGGACTTCATATGCAGGTCCATTTGGAGTGGCAGATGTGCGGTCAACAAGAACCAACAGGAATCTGGCCTCCTGTATATACAAGTGTGGTCGATCGTCATAATGTCGTTCTTCACCTTGATGCTACAAGGGGGTGGCACACGCAATTGCAGACTCTTGGTGACAGACTTGCCGCTGAGCTCGCGGACCCGAGAATTGAGGTCACGATAATCGCGCCACCCGTCGGCATGCTCGGCACCTTCAGGCGATCCCAGCTGACAGGCCTCTGGTATTCGGGCTCCCACGAGGCTCATACCTTGGGCCACACGAAGCTGAACACTCCCGTTCGTAGACTTCCACCAACCGGTGCCGTAAAACCGCCGACCCCGGTGCATTGGAACCCATCCCTTCGGCACACGAACGCCGCGGCGTTCTGGCTTGCCAGTGAACTTGCTCGCCGGCACCCCCACTACGTGCTCTTGGGTGACTCTGCTAGCAGTCTTCGGCTGGTGAGTGACACTGGGCCGATCATCAAAATTTCGCGACATGCAGCAGTGGAAGCGGGGGCAATTGTGTTGACCCCCAAGGAGTTTTTTGCAGTGGACGACAAGCGGAAGCTCATTGAAGACCTCGAAAGCAAGTTGGGGTTGCCCGCGAGGAAACGGGCAGCAGTTACGACGAGACGGACCGTTATGTACCGGGCAATGGCGCATATCCTGGCCGCGACCGTCGGCGACAAAGCAACCTGGGATTTTGTTCCTGCTGGTGCAGAACCCGCGGGGGCCTGGTATATGACGCGGGATGCAAAACCCATTGCATTCCTGACGCGAGACGGGACAGTCAGTTTCCCGGAGGGATCGGTCAACCTGTTAGAGCGATACGAAGCTCACTCAAGAAAGATGACTGCCATGATCGGAGAGGTCTTCCGGCTGGTCATGCCGTAGAAATGTTGGGCCTTCCATAGCCCAAACCTCTTCCTGTGCCTGAGAAGCAAACTTGGCTGAAGGTATCTGTGAAGGCGGGGTGAGAACGTCCAGCAGTTGCTGGCGAACCTCGATCGCCGACCTTCCGAGGTCAACCGTGGCTACCGTGAACCGATGGCCGCTCGACTCGAAACTCTCCCGGATCGATTGTCCGACAGAGGGATACAGCAGGATGCCTTCCGCATACAGTGAGAGAGGGTCATCTACGGCTTCCTGGGACCGAACATAGGCGTAGATCTGATAGAGATGGCCGCTCTTGAAGGTCTCTCCGCCGAACTGGCCCTTAGCTAGCGCAGAAGTGAATTTTGTGTCGATGATGATACGCCGCTTGACCGTGGAGTTTTCCAGCAGAATATCCGTTTGCATTTTGGGAATGAACGCGGCGGCGCCGGGAGTTTCGTTGTTGGAGTTCCATGAGATGAACTGTCCGGTACTGGTCTGCCAGCCAGATGCACTGGCCGCGGCCCGGTAGAAGCCTCCCACCGCGCGTTCGAACAGGCGCCGGAACTCGTGGTCAGTGAGGCTTGATCGTCGGAGCCGTCCCGTTCCTTCATCGCTCGGCAGTATGAGTTGCAGGGCCAGGCGAGCCGCCAGGAGTACCGCCCTGTCCTGCACATCGTTGCGTGAGAACCGAACGGTCGTGTCGCGGACAGTCGATCGTGTATCGGTGCCCCTCACGCCAAGGTCGGACAACCGCCTAGCATCGGCTCGGCATCGATGGCTCAGCGATTTAGAGACGACCAAGGGAGCCAAAAACGTAAGAGCAGCCTGAACCAGCCGATTTCTGGGAGTGTCTACGGTCAGTTCCTCGTAGCGGCACGCCACTTGCCCCCGGCTCAGCAGCTGATGAGACTCTGTTCGCAGGACGTCAATTCGGCCGCGGACTCGCCGGAGGTCCCCTTCAGTAGGAGCAAATCCCGGTGTTAGTGGCTTCTTCAGGCGGTCCGCTACGCTCGCGACAAGTATCTCGCCTAGTAGGTCCGGTAGCCGCTCCGGGTACTCTTCAATGCCGCTTAGCGATGGGCTTCCAGTTTTATATAAATCGGATGCATACAGCAGAAGCAGCCAGAGGTTTCTGACTGGAATACGGGTTTTTCCGGAAACGACCACGAAAGCATCCGGACCCATATCTAATTCAGTCCCTCGACGAGCTTTGACACTTCTGCCTCCGCTGACGAGGGATCTTCAAACCAATACTCCTTGAGCGTCGGAGCAATTTCTGTTGTTACTACGGCTCGGAACCAGCTCACGTATGAATCCACACGCTCCTCTGCCGGTGGCGTCACGAAGCTGTGGCCGAGCATAAACTCTGCTCCCAGCGTCGAATCGTCCCGGATGGATGCGTTCAAAGCGTCAAAGCGGCGGCGGACGGTCTCGAGGTGTGCTACTTCCACGTTGTGTTTGGCCTTCATCCACTGCAACCAGCTGTCGTTCAAGGCAGGTGCGAGCGAAACGAACCCAAACCGACGGCGGAACGCCAAATCCATGATGGCAAGGGAACGATCTGCGAGATTCATCGTGCCAATGATATGGAGATTGCTCGGGACATGGACCGTCTCGTCTGATGCACGCGGATAAGCAAGATGGAGAGCTTCCCGGGGAGAGCGCTTCCCGGCCTCGATGAGCGTAAGCAGCTCACCGAAAACCTGGACGGGGTTTCCGCGGTTTATTTCTTCTATGAGAACGACGTGAGGCACCTCGGGAACTGCGTTTGCGCGCTCAACCATCTCGAGGAAAGGCCCATTCACCAAGGTCAACTTGCCGTCAGAGCCTGGACGCCACCCTCGTACGAAGTCTTCGTACGACATGTTCGGATGGAACTGCACGGCCCGGATAGCCGACTTCAGGTCTTTACTGCCGATCAATGCGTATGCCAGTCGTCGCGCGAGCCAGGTCTTGCCCGTGCCGGGAGGGCCTTGAAGGATGATGTTCTTCTTCGACCGCCAACGCGCCAGGATCTCCGTCAGCTCGGATTCCGACACGAAGCAACCGTCGAGGACAATGTCGGCGACCGAGTAAGGCTTTGTTGGGGACGGCGGTGCCAACTCCACCGGATCTCCGTCCGCCTCGTCACTCCGCCCGGCCGGGTCCAGGAATGCGGTCCACGAGAGCTCCGGGAAGGAGTGCACTGGATATTCAGGATCATCGAACTTGGCTACCAAAGTGTCCAATATGTCCAGGTACCGGCTGCCGTCCGCCTGGAACAAGTTGCCGTCCAGCATCAGAGCAGTCTTTAGGTATCTTCGCGACTGACCGTCGAGCGGCAAGAAGTTCCAAGGGCGGATCCAAAATAGGCCCATACTCAGTTTTCCGCCGACACCACGAATACCCCGGGCACGGTCATAAGCTTCGGCAAACCTTATTCGCGCCTGATCCTCAGAGGAGCTGGCCAGGGAGAGCGCTGCCTCAAAGGCGTCCCACAGCGCATCGATGTCGCCGGACGCCCTTTCAGGCTTGTAGGAAAAGAACCACGAGTTCTGGTTGTTCAGCAGTGGGATTGCATCGAAAGCAGTAGGCGGAGGCGTCGACAGGCCCAAGGCCTTGGCCCAGTCTCCGGCCAAAGCCGTTCGTTTCGCATGGGTAATTCCGCGATTGAAGGACCCGAAGACAGTGAACGGGCAGATATCGTCAAGCGGCATGGAAACGCCGTTCTCATCCTTGTCCGTCAGATAGTTAAGATTCTCGTGACGCGTCTGTAGGTTCTGAAGAGCTGCCAGGAGCTCGCCCCGACGATCCTTGTACGAAAGCAACGCAGTGGCCAACTCTTCATAAAACGGCGTCCACTGGAAGTCCTCTTCGGGACTCGGGTCCTCATCGCCGAACCGTTTGGACCAGGCCGCATCGTTGCGGAACCTGCTGATGTCCTGCTGCTCATTGTCAAAGGCGAAGCGGATCAGCGCTTCGCTCATCCAGCTCCCGGTAGCCACCTTCCAGATCGTTGCCCGTCCCGTGTAGAAGTACCATTCGCGGGGCTGCTCCAGCGGGTTCCAGTCGACGTCGACTCTGCGGCCATCGCCGTGGTTACGTGTGACACGTCCCGTTGCCTTGATGGCCATGGTTGAGACAAGGTGGCCGCGAGTGTCGAAAGGGACGCCGTGCTTCCGCACGTAGCTCGCCTTTATCGCGATGCGGTCACCGGGCCGCATGGATTTTACGACGTCGAGGTGACGGTCCTCAAAGCCGTTCTCCCAGACTCCTTCGGCCAGAAACCGGGCGGTTTGGTCCTGGGGGTCCCGATCCGAGAAAAACGCTCCGACGAACCAGTTCTGTTTCGGGGTATTTACCTCTTCTGACAACATGCCTCGGGAACTCCTGTGTTCATGTAACGGCCCGATGCGGCCAATGATCATTAGACCACCACCCAGGGCAATCTTGAGTGCATGACGCTTGAATGATCTTTCGCAGTGATTGCGGTTTTGCACGCTAACCTGGCGCAGTGACTAATTCCATTGGGGGAGGGTCGGCGCAGCAGCTGCCCGCAGGTTTATACGAACTACTGAATACGGACGTGCTTGGCCAGCGATTGGGCCGCAATGCAGAACTTGAGCCCATGTTTGCGGACGTAGAAGACGATGACGTCCCTGATATCCTCTCCCGTCATGTCGCCGACGCCGTTCGCGACGCTCTCGCTGCCGCACGCCCTGTAGACAGAGTTGCCCTGGCCAACCGGTTGCTCGAAACGTTGCAGCAGAAGGGCCGCATAGCAAACGGCCCAACAGTGCTGCAGTCCCTCCACCGCCCGGATACGCTCAAGCGCCGCCAGCTCCGTCGCCCCACAACAAGACTTAGCGACTCCGCGCTCCTGACCAACAGCAACGAGGACCCCAACCTGGCAGCAGAACTGCGCGCAGAAATCGAATCGGCGGACAGCGTCGACCTCCTCTGCGCCTTCGTCCGCTGGACCGGCATCAGACTTCTCGAGCCGGCACTTGAGCAGCTTAGGGATCGGGGCGTGAAACTTCGCGTCATCACCACCACGTACATGGGCGCAACTGAACGCCGGGCCATCGACGAACTCGTCAACCGGTACGGAGCCGAGGTCAAGATCAGCTACGAAACCCACTCCACCCGGCTTCATGCGAAGGCGTGGCTGTTCCGCCGCAACTCAGGCTTCCACACCGCTTACGTCGGCAGCTCCAACCTAAGTCAAGCCGCACTACTGGACGGGCTTGAATGGAACGTCCGCCTCAGCTCCGTAGCCACGCCCGCCCTCCTGCAAAAGTTCGAGGTCACGTTCGACAGCTACTGGGAACAGCGTGCGTTCCAAAGTTATGATCCAGAACGCGACGGCGAAAGGCTGGACGCTGCGTTGGAACGCAACGGCGGCCGCCGCACAGCGGTCCCGGATGCACCCACTGGGCTTGAGGTTCACCCGTTCTTGCATCAGGAGGAGATGCTGGAGGACCTGGAAGCGGAGCGTCACAAAGGCTACAACCACAATCTCCTGGTCGCAGCTACCGGCACCGGCAAAACGGTAATCGCAGCCCTGGACTACAAAGGCCTCCGCGCGGCTGCCGGCCGCGACCTAAAGCTGCTCTTCGTGGCGCATCGACAGGAGATTCTCAAGCAGGCAATGCGCACCTACCGCGACGTCATGCAGGACGGCGCCTTCGGTGAACTCTACGTGGGGGACCACAAGCCGAAAGAGTGGAAGCACATCTTCGCGTCGGTCCAGTCGCTGTCTTCCCTCGGCGTCGAGCAGCTGGAGCCTGACTTCTTCGACGTCGTCGTCATCGATGAGTTCCACCATGCCATGGCGCCCACGTACCGCCGCCTGCTGGACCATCTGAAACCGCAGCAGCTTCTCGGACTCACGGCGACTCCGGAACGGGGCGACGGCGTCGACGTCGCCAAGCAGTTCTTCGATGGCCGGACAGCCAGTGAGCTTAGGCTCTGGGACGCTCTGGACGCTGACCTGCTGGTCCCGTTTCACTACTTCGGCGTCTCTGATGACGTCGACCTGAGCCAGTTGGAGTGGAAGCGCGGCAACTATGACACCACCCAGCTGAGCGCCCTGTACACCGGCAACGACGCCCGCGCCGCCAAGATAATCCGCGAACTCAGGGACAAAGCCACCAGCACCGACCAGATGCGGGCCATCGGCTTCTGCGTCTCGGTCCAGCACGCCCACTACATGGCTGAGGTGTTCAACCGTGCCGGCATTGCCTCGGTCGCCGTCGACGGCACCACTGACAATGCTGACCGCGAGGAAGCCCTGCGGCGCCTGGGTAAGCGGGACATCAACTGCATCTTCGCCGTCGACCTTTTCAATGAAGGACTGGACCTGCCGCAGGTGGACACCATCCTGCTGCTCCGGCCCACGCAGAGCGCCACCGTCTTCCTGCAGCAGCTGGGACGCGGACTGCGCCGTGCGGAGGGCAAAGCGGTGCTGACGGTCCTGGACTTCATCGGCCAGCAGCGCCGTGAGTTCCGCTTTGACCTGCGCTACCGCGCGCTGACCGGCTACGGGCGCAAGGAGCTGGAGAAGGCTGTCGAGGACGAGTTCCCGTACCTGCCGTCGGGCTCGCAGATCGTGCTGGACCGGGTGGCGCAGAAGGTGGTGCTGGACAACATCAAGGCGCAGCTGCGGTTCAACCGGGCGCAGCTGGTCCGGAACATTGCGTCGTACGCCGAGACCGAGCTGGAGGCCTACCTGGAGCGGTCCGGGAACGAGGTGAAGACGATCTACCGGTCCACCAGGGACTCGTGGACCGCTTACCTCCGCCAGGCGGGACTGATCGAGGGGCTTTCACCCCTGGAGACCGTGTTGCGCGGGAAGCTCGAGGAGCTGTCGGACGCGGAGGAAAAGAAGCTGCTGGGCCGCATGGCCGCATTGATTCACGTGGACGATCCGGAACGGGCCGCTGCCTATTCGATGCTCGTTGCTCCCGACGCGCCCCGCTACGCGGACCTTGGCATGCGCGAGCAGGCTTTTGCACGCATGCTGTTCTACACGTTGTGGGATGACGGCGGAGGATTCAAGACGTACGACGACGGCCTGGACCACCTGCGCGGCTACCAGTTTGTGTGCCGCGAGATCCGGCAGGTGATCAAGCTGGGAGTGACGGCATCCAAACATGCAGCGAAGAGTCTTGGCGCTGGGTTGCAGCACATCCCTCTGCTTTCACATGCCACGTACCGGCGCGAGGAGGTTCTTGCGGCTCTGCAGTACGGCTCGCTGGAACAAGGCAAGAACGTCCAGCACCGGGAAGGCGTCGCATGGTGTCCGGCAACGTCTACCGACGCCTTCTTTGTCACCCTCAACAAGGACGACAAGAAGCACTCGGCGACCACGATGTACAAGGACTACGCGATCAGCCCCGAGCTCTTTCACTGGGAGTCGCAGAATGCGACATCGCCTACGAGCCCGACGGGACGGCGTTACCTTGACCGGGCCTCGCACGGTTCGAAGGTTCTGATCTTCACGAGGGACACAGCGGACGACGAGACCGGGCTGACAGTTCCGTATACCTGCCTGGGGCAGGTGGACTACGTTCAGCACGCGGGGGAGAGGCCGATAGCCATTACCTGGAAGCTTCATCGAGCGATGCCCGCAGATGTGTACGTGACGGCTGCTGCGGTGGCGCTATGAGCTCAGCAACCGAAGTTTGCCCCATGTGCGCGAAGCCCCTCGCCATCGTGGTCGGGAAGGTCAGCATCCCCAACCACGCAAGCCCCCGAGGTCGCTTCTGCTCGGCGTCCGGAGGCTCGTTTTCGGCGGTCGCCGCAGAAATGCAATCTGTGGTCGAGGAACCCGAACCAGATAGACCGATCAGGATGGGCCGCTGCCCTGTCTGCCGCCAAGAAAGACAGCTCTTCTCCGGCTCAACGAAAATGCCGGCCCACAGATGGAAGACCGGACCCAAGTGCTCTGGGGAGGGCCGAGAGGCGGAACGGCTTCGCATCAGACGTCCGTTCAGGCCGAACTACGGCTTACCTGAATTCGGTACAACCAGTGTTCGTGCTGTGCCGTCCTCACCACCAGGAACTGGAAAGCGTCGTTAGGCTGCCATATTCGCCGATTCGAGGCACGCGATCGTCAACATGGCCTGAGATGCCGCGATTCGAGACCGTTGATAGCCACATTGGGAGACGGCGCGCTTGCGCCGAAGGTCAGCGTCCCATCGGGTTCTTGGGACAAATTATAGGAACTAGACTGGAGTCGCCGTATCGACACCTCGAGGCATAGCGTCTGTGGCTGGGAGGCGGTCGAATGGAGTTGAACGCACTTGAGTCCCACTGGGCAGTTTCTGCCTCGGCAGCAAGGATGGTCCCGGCACGCGCTGCGTCACAGCAAAGACGTTTGACAGAAACGTTAGGCCGGAAAGATGTCATGTGCTCCGGGGAACCCTGAAGCAAATTGACGAGGGGCCAAATTTATTCGAGATGCGTTCATTGAAATGTGGCCGTGGAAGTGGAGAAATAACGTTGGATGGACCGGGGCAGTGAAACTTACCAAGTCGAAGCAGCGTGTAGCCGACCATGGGGAAGTCTTCACACCCGCTTGGGCAGTCGAGGACATGCTTGACCTTGTGAAGGCCGAGTCGGAGCGTATCGATTCGCGGTTCCTTGAGCCAGCTTGTGGCTCGGGTAACTTCTTAGTGGCCGTACTTCGCCGCAAGTTGAGAACCGTTGACACAAGACACGGCAGAAGTCAGTTTGAGAAACGACACTACGGGCTTTTTGCACTAATGTGCATCTACGGGATAGAGATGCTCCCCGATAACGCCGAAGAATGCCGCAGGAATCTGCACGACGCTTTCATGAACTTCATCGGCCTTGATGAAGACGGGCGGTGGTCTCGTGCGACACGAAAAGTGTTGGCGGCCAACATCATCCAGGGTGACGCCCTGACGATGACCGCTTATGGAGGAGGTGCTATAACTTTCCCCGAGTGGGGATATCTGGGAAAAGGAAAGTACCAGAGGCGTGACTTCGATTATGACAACCTTACCCAGAGGGCGTCGTTCGAAGGCACTTTGTGGGAACATCTCGAAGAGGGTGATATATTCACCCCCACGCGGACCTACCCGCAAATGACCGTCCAGGAGATCGCAAGTGAGTAAGGCTACCTTCGCCCTTCGTACTCATAACCCCGATGTGCTTACCTGCATTGCAAACCTGTCAAATGATGAGGTGTTCACTCCGCCCGAGTTTGCGAACCAGATGCTCGATGCGCTGGAACAGTCATGGTCGGAAGCCCATGAGGGCGCCGTCATTTGGGAGGATCCAAACGTAAAGTTTCTCGATCCGTTCACGAAGTCAGGGGTTTTCCTGCGGGAGATAGTAACGCGGCTAACCGCCGGGCTGAGCGGTTTCATCCCTAATCTCGACGATCGTGTGGATCATATCTTGACTAAACAGGTCTACGGAATTGGAATCACCGAGTTGACCAGTCTGCTTGCTCGACGCAGCCTTTACTGCTCCAAGTTTGCCAACGGGCCGCACTCAATTGCGGCAACATTCGAGACGGAAGAAGGAAACATCTGGTTCGAGCGGACCGAGCATGCGTGGATTGGCGGCACCAAGACGTTCCTGGCGGACCCGCTCTCTGACGGGGATCTGATCACCTATGCCAACCGCAGGTGTAAATACTGCGGTGCCGCTGAAGCCGAGTACGCACGAAGCGAACAGCTTGAAACACATGCCTACGCCTTCATTCACACCGACGACATCAAGGCCCGCATTGCCGAGCTTTTTGGAGACGATATGCAATTTGACGTAATTATCGGCAATCCCCCCTATCAGTTGAATGACGGAGGATTTGGATCAAGCGCGGCGCCGATCTATCAGCGCTTCGTGGAGCAGGCTAAGGCCTTGGACCCACGAATGCTCACCTTAGTCATCCCGGCTCGTTGGTATGCCGGTGGTAAGGGATTGAGCGAATTTCGTTCGTCAATGCTTTCCGATAGCCGGATACGAGTACTCCACGATTTCCCCGATACATCCGATGTCTTTCCAGGCGTGAACAACCGGGGAGGAATCTGCTATTTTCTCTGGGATCGTGACTATGCCGGCGATGTTACAGTCTACACCCATGAAAAAGGTGAAATTACTTCAGCTGCGAAGCGACCGCTCCTTGAACCAGGCCTGGATACTTTTATCCGTTATAATGAAGGCGTAGCGATTTTGAAAAAAGTTGTGGCCGTTGAGGGTGGGGGAGAAAATGAGCTCGTACTACCTGCAAAAAAGCGATTCAGCGAGTTGGTTAGTTCGCGTAAACCCTTCGGCTTGGACACAACATTTAATGGTCGGTTGACGCAAATCGGCAACGATCTACGCGTTTATCGAAATGGCGGCATTTGTTATATTCCTCGAGACCAGATTAAAAGCGGTACAGATCTAATCGATAAGTGCAAATTATTCGTTCCGTATGCAAGTCCTGGTAATGATGATTATCCCCACCTGGTTCTATCGAAGCCCCTTCTCGCCGAGGCAGGAGATGTAGCTACTGAGACTTATCTCGCTATTGGCCCTTTCAAGGACACGGAAACGTCTCGCAATGCCGCTACCTATATGGGTACCCAGTTCTTCCGCTTCATGCTTTCGCTCCTCAGGGTCTCACAGCACGTGACCCGCAATGTATACGCTTTCGTGCCGCTGCAGGACTTTTCAAAGTCGTGGTCGGACGATGATTTGGCTGCGAAATACGGGTTGACAGAAGATGATCGCGCATTCATGGGACGTTTCGTGAAGCCTGTTAGTTGGGCGGGTGACTACAAATGACCAAGCCTGTAGACATACTTCTCCCCCCCAAACCTGCTGCCCGCCTCCGTATCTACGCATACTCGATACAGGATGAGGCTCACACGGGCTGGCTAAAAATTGGTCAAACGACGCAGGATATTCGAACCCGCATCTCCCAGCAACTGCAAACAGCAGCCATCACAAATTTCACGATCGAGCTGGACGAATCCGCCGAACGATACGACGGTACGGTGTTCCGTGACTTTGATGTTCGCAGTCGGTTAGCAGCTAAAGGTTTCGCAAACCCCACGTTGGAATGGATGGAGTGCACAGTCGCGGATGTGCAAACCGTAATCACCGAGCTAAGGACGGGACAGAAACTTCGCGGAACCCACCATGAAACGTTCTGTATGCGACCAGAACAAGCGCTGGCGGTTGAAAAGACTTACAAATACTTTATGTCGATTTGGTCCGAGGACGAGAAAGCTGTTCCACGGTTCTTGTGGAATGCGAAAATGCGCTTCGGCAAAACCTTCGCAACTTATCAGCTTGCTCGCACCCTCGACGCAAAGAGGTTACTCGTCGTCACATTCAAGCCAGCTGTAGAGGATGCTTGGCAGACTGATCTCGAATCGCATGCAGACTTCGACGGGTGGCAATATCTTTCTACTGCGGCAGGCGCTGACCCCTCGTCTGCAGATCCAACCTTCCCCCTCGTCTACTTTGCCTCATTTCAAGATCTGCTTGGGCGGGACAAATTTGGCAACATCAAAGCCAAAAATGAGTGGTTACACGCAAGCAATTGGGACCTAGTCGTTTTCGACGAATACCACTATGGGGCTTGGCGTGACAGCGCAAAGGAGTTGTTCGAAGGGGAGGACGCCGCGGTTGCTAAAAAGGAGCTTGCCCTCGAATATGGTGAGGATCTTGCCGCCTTCGACGAGGAACTCGACGAGCTTGGCAATGACGAAGATGCGTTCCTTCCGATTACTACGAAGGCTTATCTTTACCTATCCGGTACTCCATTCAAGGCTCTAGCAACAGGAGAATTTATCGAAGAACAGATATTTAACTGGACCTACACCGACGAGCAGCGGGCGAAGAAAGAATTCGCGGATAATCACCCAGGTCAATGGAACCCGTACGCGACCCTCCCAGAAATGCGACTTTTCACGTATCAAATGCCGGACGAGCTGGTTGCTGTCGCCAGCCATGGGGAGTTTGACGAGTTTGACTTGAACGCCTTTTTTGAAGCCAGTGGCTCGGGTGTCAACGCCCAGTTCTCACACAAGGATGACGTTCAGAAATGGCTCGACATAGTTCGCGGTGCATATATGCCCACACAAGTCGAGGCGCTGAAAGCAGGCACGCGTCCGCCATTCCCCTATTCCGACGTGAGGCTTCTTCCTTATCTACAACATTCTTTGTGGTTTTTGCCGAAAGTTGCAGCGTGCGAGGCGATGGCAAACCTGCTAGGAGAGCCGCAAAACTCGTGGTGGCATGACTATAAAGTTCTTTCGGTTGCTGGAGCTGGCGCTGGTATCGGTTTGGATGCTCTCCCGCCGGTAAAGAACGCTATCGGAAATGGGTTCGATTCAAAGACGATTACATTGACTGTGGGTAAGCTGACCACAGGAGTAACTGTGCCTCAATGGTCTTCCATCCTGATGCTCCGGAACTTAAAGTCTCCGGAGACCTATTTTCAGGCCGCTTTCCGCGTGCAGTCCCCATGGTCGATCAAGAATCCTAACGGCGACAACCCCAGCGCGGAAGCAATCCTTAAGCCCGTGTGTTTCGTCTTCGATTTCGCTCCCACCCGTGCACTACGTCAGATCGCAGACTACGGCGCCGGGCTTTCTCCAGACGACCCTAACCCAGAGCATGCTGTGGAAGAACTGGTGCAGTTTCTTCCCGTTCTGGCATACGATGGCTCGCACATGACTCAAGTTGACGCGGGCGGTATTCTCGATATCGCGTTGGCTGGCACCTCCGCCACCCTTCTCGCACGTAAATGGGAATCGGCGGTCCTAGTCAATGTCGACAATGACACCCTAAAAAAAATCATGGCCAGCCAGGCGGCGATGGAGGCTGTGATGAACATCGAAGGTTTCCGCGCTCTTGGAAGCAGTATTTTCGAAACTGTAGTTAATAAGAGTGAGGCAGTAAAGAGTACCAAAAAGGAGCAAGGTGAGGCCCTCATTCCTTCGGAAAAACGGGCTCTTTCTGAGGAGGAAAAAGAATATAAGAATAAGCGGAAGCAAATTCAAGAAAAGCTGATTAAGTTCGCCACGCGTATCCCTGCATTCATGTACCTTACAGACTTTCGTGAGAACACTTTGCATGACGTGATTACAAAGCTCGAGCCAGAGCTTTTCAAGACAGTGACTGGCCTAACCGTCGCCGATTTCAACCTGCTCGTTTCACTCAACGTCTTCAACGCCTCACATATGAACCAGGCCGTTTTCGCCTTTCGTCGTTATGAAGATGCGTCGCTCTCATACACCGGCATTGAATCCCACCCGGGCTTGCGCCATTACGGGCTCTACGACACAGTTGTGGCTGTAGATGCGGAGGCTGGGAACTAATCGTACCTCTTCGGTTCTTATTTTTCATATTTTGATTTTGTATCAGACATTTTTATCTTGTGCTCCACGAGCTGAAGCATTTTATGCTCCGCATCCGGTTCATAGAGCCATGGTCGAACCTCAAAGCTGGCTATCCGCAATGTGGGCTGAATATCGTACAGGGGTGGCAATAGGTCGGCGAGCATATCTCGAAAGGCTCGCTGACGATGGCGCCCGCCTGCCATGGGGAACAGTGGGGGCTTGGCGGAACCGAATCGGCCTCCTGGAAGGATCTCGTTGGCCCTGCAGTGATCCGCCCACAAGTTCCTATCGTATGCAGTTACTGCCCATTCGGGATAGTGCGCTAACGTAAGGGCTCGATAATGATTAAAATGTTGCTCTTCGTCGTACTCGATAATTCGATGCTCACCATTTCGATGAGTAACAACTCCGTCCAGAGATCTACGTTCACTCAAGGGCATCACTTCGGGCATCTGAAGGCCGGTGAGGGCGTGGTAAATGTCGCTTACCTGGGGCCAGGCGCGGCCGCATTCAGTTTTTCCTGGTCTCATAAGCCACGCAGGGCAGTATTCTCTCCTAATGTCACCCCCCGTGGAGTTCGCGACTAAATCAAGAATCCTGGATTGCTCTTCCCGTGCCATGCGCTAGCTCTCCTTGATACACGTCTCGAAACTTGTTCTGCTATAACCTTAAACCGCGTATAGCTGCGACGTGGGGGAGTCCAACGTCAGCCTCCATAGGACTCAGTCACTGGTCACCTAGGAGTTGGCGACCACGACCGAGAGATAGCAAGCATTTTTGCCTTCTACGGGCTGCCTGGGATTTGCCCACCTAAGTATCCCCCACCTCGGTATCGGTGGGAAGCCGCTGGACAAGGAGCCGGGGTGGCCTGGTCGCTACGGCAGCCCGTTGGCGACATTCCGGTAGACCTTTAGTAGCTGGTTCAGTGGTTCAGTCCGGACCCCGACTGGCCGAGCAGGGGCCCTGCACGGCTCCAGCAGAGCAACCGGGAGGGCGACAGGGTTACGGGTCACTCAGGCGGAGACAAAACACCTGCGGGGTGGCCGTCGGACGCTCCAGTAGTTCCGTCACTCCGCCGGCGAGCCACCACGGCGATGAGTTGGTTTGGTTTCTGGCGGCCCAAGGATTTGAGGACACGCAGCAGGGGCCCCTTTGATATGTGACCCGCGCAGATGGGACTGCCCCGGGTTCTGTTGACTCCTTAACCTAGCGAGCTTGTGCTCGTGGAAGGAGTTGACCATACCCACGGCTTATGGGACGGAGTTCCGCCAGGATGTTATTGATGTGGCCCGGAAGGGTGAGGCGCCGCTGGCGCAGATTGCGAAGGATTTCGGGCTGTCGGTTACGACGTTGAAGCGCTGGATTGCCATTGCGGAACGTAAGGAATCCGGGGCCGTGCCAGCGGCGTCGGAATCGGCCGAGATGCGGGAGCTGAAGAAGCGCAACCGCTTGTTGGAGCAGGAGAATGAGATTCTGCGCCGGGCCGCGGACTATCTTGCGAGGGATACCAACCCAAAATGATCTACCCGCTGGTCACGGATCTTGCCGCCGACGGTGTTCCCGTCGCGGTGACCTGCAGGGTGTTGGGCTTCAGCAAGCAAGGCTATTACCGGTGGGGGCCAGCCCCGTGACAGAACGGGACTGTGTCGATGCGCACCTGGTCAACGCCGCCCTGGACATCCACGCCGATGACCCCCGCGTTCGGGTACCGATTCATCGCCGACGAACTCCCAGAGAAGGGCATCACGGCGGGTGAGAACAGGGTCCAGCGCTTGTGCAGGGACCATGGCATCAGGTGGGTCTTCTCTAAGAAGCGCAGCCCGAATCGCAGACCCAGTCCACCGGTTCGCGACGACTTGGTCGAGCGGGACTTCACCGCAGCCGCACCGAATGAGCTGAGGCTGACGGACATCACCGAGCACCCCGCGGCCGAGGGGAAGCTCCACCTCTGCGCGATGAAGGACGTGTATTCCGGCAGGATCGTCGGCTACTCGATGGACTCGCGGATGAAATCCTCGCTGGCCGTCGCCGCGCTCGAGAACGCGGTGCGGGCACGTCGACCGGAAGGGACTGTGGTGCACTCCGACCGGGCGTCACAATTCCGGTCACGCCGCTTCGTCGAATCACTCCGGCACCACGGCCGCACAGGCTCGATGGGCAGGGTCGGTGCGTGCGCGGACAACGCTGCGATGGAATCGTTCTTCTCGCTGCTGCAGAAGAACGTCCTGGACCGTCAGCGCTGGCTCACCAGGCAGGAACTCCGACTGGCCATCACGACTTGGATCGAGCGGACCTACCACCGCCGGCGACGGCAAAGACGGCTGGGAAAACTCCCACCCATCGAATATGAAACAATCAACCGGACCGCGCTCATAGCGGCCTAAGACCCCGAGTCAACAAAAGCCGGGGCAGTCCCAGGCGGTAGCCGTTAAGATCCGAGTCATCGTGCAGGTCAAGTTGTGGTGGCTACTAACTGCTTCGCGGAGGACAGCTTGCAGTGGGGCGCCGATGATCAGGGCCTCCTGAGAGTGTTGGTGCGCACGCCCACTTCAAGCCAATTAGCGCTCTCGCAAAACTCCCGCCGGCCCGGACGGCGCAGTGTCTCAGGCTGGCCGCCCGGCACGGGAACCGCCATTTGCGCGGGATGCACCAGCAGGTAGCCGAGCCGGCATAGGAACTGTCTGGCAGCAGGTCCCGCAGGGGCGGATCCGCACGTCGGGTGGTCCTATCGCGTCTAGGACTTCGGCACGCACTCGGCCGTTGCATGTGCTAGCTAGCAAAAGTGCTTTGACTGCATATACTCAACACAGTTTACGTGTTGGCATTGCGCTACCACTTCCGTTCAAAGGAGAGTTGCCATGAAAGCTTCGGAGGCCCCAATGCTCGAAATGCTAAGAGTGGCCCGTCAATTTGAAATACCTCTTTACCAGAGGACCTATTCCTGGACAATAGAGGAATGCCAGACGCTTTGGCGTGACATTGTTCGTGCTGGTTCGAATGACAACGTCAATGTCCACTTCATCGGTTCTGTTGTACACATCAGTAAAGGTCAGAGCAACCTGACGGCGCAGGAACCTTTGCTGGTGATTGATGGTCAACAGCGACTCACGTCAACCACTCTTCTTCTCAAGGCACTAGCCTCGACAATTGCTGAGCGACTAGATGGTGTCCAGGAGCCACTTGATGGTTTTTCTGCCACGAAAATAGCGAAACGCTACTTGATAAATGATGACGAAGAAGATGTTCGCCGCTACCGATTGGTGCTAACTCAAACTGACCGCGATACTCTTATGGCCATTGTTGACGATTCTCCTTCACCTCATGAACCCTCGCTACGTATTGCGGAGAACTTTGAATGGTTCAGAAAGCAGCTTTTCGATTTTGTTGATACCGGCCAAGATCTCGCAATTGTTTGTCGGGGCCTGATGAAGCTGATGGTCGTTGACATTGCCCTAACGCGGGACCAGGAGAACCCGCAGCTCATCTTCGAATCAATGAATTCGACAGGTAAAGAACTTAGCCAGGCCGACTTGATCCGGAACTTCGTCCTCATGGGCCTAAAACCGTCGCTTCAGGCGATGCTTTACAAGACCTACTGGCGTCCTATGGAACTCGCATTCGGTCAAGCGGCCTACGCGGATCATTTCGACCCCTTTGTTAGACATTTCCTGACCATCAAGACGGGGAGTATTCCGCGTAACGATGCAATTTATGACGCATTCAAGTCTTACTACAATGAACAGCTGAACTTCCCCGAGCCGCCTGAGGAAGCCGCGCTCGAAGCCCTGATGGCAGACTTCCGGACGGCGGCAGAGCACTATTGTGCACTCGCCTTAGGTGCAGAGCCCGACAAAGCCTTGCACACGGTCTTCCGTGATATAGCGGAGCTTAAGGTCGATGTAGCCTACCCGACTCTACTTGAGTTGTATGGTGACTATGCTTCTGGACGTTTGAGCAAGATGGATTTTTTGACTGCAGCTCGACTTGTTGAAGCCTACGTCTTTAGGCGTGCTGTATGCGGTCTCGCGACTAACTCCTTGAACAAGACCTTTTCGACCTTGATGAAGGGTCTGGACAAGTCTGCATACTTGGAGAATTTCATAGCTAGGCTTGTTCTTCTGAAGAGCTATAAGCGGTTTCCCGACGATGAGGAGTTCGCTTCAAAACTTGCCACAAATGACTCCTACCACTTCAAGAGGCGGCTATACCTGCTGCGGAAACTGGAGAACTTTGCCAGAAAAGAACCTATCAGCATCACCGACTACACTATTGAACATGTTTTGCCGCAGAATCCCAATCTTTCTGAGGAATGGCGGAGTGATCTCGGCGATTCTTGGAAAGAGGTTCAAACTGCATGGTTGCACACCTTAGGCAACCTGACTCTCACCGGGTACAACTCTGAGTACAGCGATAAGAGCTTCCACGAAAAGAAGACCATGAAGGGTGGCTTCGACAGTAGCCCTCTTAAGCTGAATGCGTCTGTGCGAGTGCATCAGATTTGGAATGAGGCGGCGATTGGACAACGTGCTTCGGAACTGACGACGTTGGCGACGTCAGTTTGGTTACGTCCACAGGTCGCCAGCAGGTTCCTGGTCAACGAATCGAAGCCGAAACCCGTCAGTTTGATGGCTCAACTTTATCCAGATTTTGCTGAAAGTGTTTGGAGGGTTGCTCACCATGCCCTACGAGAGGAAGTCCTGGCCCTGGACCCAACTATCACCGAAGAGATCGGGAATCAGGTTATCAGCTTCAGCTCAACACGGCCGTTCGCTGATGTTTACATTGCTAATGATCGGCTCGTGGTTCAGGCCAAGGTGCCAGCGGGGACTCTCGATGATCCCCACGGCATTTGTACCGACATTAGTACGATAGTTCATCCGGGAGTCGGGAATCTCCGGATGTATCTGGAAAACGCAAGTGATCTTCCGAAAATAATGGGCGTCATACGTCAGGCCTTTGATGAGCAACTCGATGATTCATCTGAGGCCAGTGCCGAGTTTGATTCCCTGGAAGTCGATGCCGATGTTCTTAGAGCATCTTTGGATCCTGCGTTGCTGGTTCCCACACCTTCCGCGCAGGCTGCGGGTGACGAACCGCCCTCGCTCTTCGACGAGTAGGCATACTGATTTGGCGTGCTTGAGGTCGCGTAGTGCATGGGCTTATAGGCGCACAGGTGTGGCCGCTTCATTCCCTTACACTGTGGTCCACGGGCTGGCGGTCCACGACGTGACGACGCCGTTACGTAAGGATCTGCGGCTGTGAAGCAGTCTGCCGGCCCTTCGTGGCTAGTGGGGAAATGAGTTCGTGTCGTTGAAGACAAGGGGGCCCGTGGCCCTGCTGCAGCACGTCCTGGCCCGGCACGTACCAGTCCCGCTCCGGTGTTCGACGGAAGCCCAGCCACCGATACAGGCTATGCGCCCGTCGCAATGAACGTGGCGCTGGTGATGCTGATCGCTCCGATGCCCGACAGCTGCCGGGCGTGCTCCACGATCGCGCGCACCACGGCACGGCACGGCCCACGCCGCCGCCCTGGTGCGCCGGGTCAAGGGCCAGCATCCGGAACTCCAGCTCCCCGTCCGTCGCGATCTCGCTGTAGGGCTGGCCGGCGAAGGTCAGCGTCACCGCTGCCACTACCGTCCCGGCGGCTTCCGCCACCCACACCTGCGCGTGCTCGGCGCGGTGCTCTACGTCCTCCAGCACACCCATGTACGGATGGTCGGCGGCGAAGTGACCGGCCCGAAGGTAGGCGTCGCGGGTGATGCGGCGAACCTCCGGAAGGTCCGCCGGCACCGCCGGCCGGAAAACAACACTCATGAGAAAGCGCTCGAAGCGGCAGCCGTCCGTTCCACGTAATGGCCCAGGTGTGCCAAATCCGGCTGCGACGACGCGTCGCCCACGGCGTCCGCACCCACGGCATTGGCCACTTTGTGTAGCATGCTCATTTAACAGAAATTGAACCGTGGGAATGCCGGGGGGCCGCCTAGGAATTTGGGAGGCGTCGTGACACCAGTTCTATCGCCCTTTCCGTGCCCTTATTGTGGAAAGCTGTTGTGCTCGCAGTTTTGGGATGGATATATCGCCCGTCATGCTTCCCGAGGTGCGCTATGCTCTGCCTCAGGTCTGACGTACGCCATGGCTTTGGCGACCGCCCCTCGCTCCACCGATTCGACGGTGAGCAGACCTCTGCGCTATGTATATGATCCACCAGCGCGCGGGGATTGTCCTGATTGTGGTAGATACGTTGACGTCTCTATGACGAACCGAACAGTCCCAAGGCATGTGACGTACAGGGGAGTACCATGCTCAGGGAAAGGGCGGCGAGCCCAGAATGTTGTTCCGAAATACACTAAGCCCTCAAGAGGGGGCGGCCCAGGCCCAATTCCTTGTGGTTTTCACAACTGAGGGGCTGCACCACGCGATGTCCAGCCTGCCGGGGCGCACGCACGGAAGGCGAGGCGCCCAGGGAGGTGCCGCCGTCGGGCATTCCCAGCAGCGACTCCCCACCTCGTGCACCGCACGCTAAGCCGGAAGTCCACTTAGTCGCAGCCCCTTCCGGCCCTACTGAACGGCGGCGTCTGCAGTCAAAGCTCGCTGCGTCGGCCGGACGGCTCTTTCTCCGTGCGCCTAGCCCCGGGAGGGCCTAAAGAGCCGCAAACAACGGGTTCCATTGGTCCGGGCCGTAACCTACCGGTCTTTCGGACCGTTGCGCAGTGCCAGAACCAGCAGACAGGCAGGATTGTCAGCGCCGGATGCCATGATTGGTTGCATTGATTGAATGACGGTACTGATGGCGGTGCCGTAGATGGGGGAATGTGATGAGTCTGTCCAACCGCGAGTATGTGGGCCGGGCCCTTGAGGCCTTGGCGTTTGGCCTGGAGCCCTACATCGCAGCAGTGCTCTCCGAGGTAGCCCCCGGCGTGGCATGGACCAAGATCATTCAGCACAAGGATGAGAACGCCGGCCGCGCTGCGCAATCCTACGCACCCACGGATCTCAGCCTGCAGCTGCGCATCATGACTGAATCCATGGGCTCACTTGGCTACCCTTTCAACCTCCCGCATGAGGCACGCAGCCACACCTCCGAGCTGCGCCAGGCACGGAACCGCTGGGCCCACAATGAGACCTTCGATGACGCCGATACCTTCCGTGCCCTGGACACCGCAGGTCGGCTGGCCAAAGTGATCGGGCTGGACCAAACTCACAGCGAGTTGGCTGCGCTTCTTACCGAGTACCAGAACCGGTCCTCTCCCAGCCGGGAACAACCGGAAGAAGCCCAGCAGGGTCTGCCGGCCGCCGTCGCGCAGTCCGACCACCCGGAGGAAAGCCTTCCAGGTGAGCCCTCGGCCCATGGCCCGGCTGCATCCGCTCCTCACGTTGTGGTCGACGTGACCACTGCAGATTCACTGAGCTACGCGATGGCGCACAACGGCTTCCGCTTCGTCAGGCAGGTCAAGATCACCAACAATGGCGCGGAAATCCGTGGTGCAGTAGTCCGGGTGGAGGCCTCCGCTCAGACAGGCCGGATCTCCGGCGACTTCCAGCAGTATGTGGACCTTGCCGCAGGCCAAACCATCACGCTCGATGACCTCAACGTTCCAGTTCAGGCCGCCACCATGTATGAACTGGCTGACCGCCAGATGGGAAAGGTGCTGGTCACCGTCCACGCGGGCGCCGATGCCGCCGTAGCGGAGCTGGGCCGCGCAGAGACGGACCTGACACTCCTGCCCGCTCAGCTGTGGATCGCCGGCCGGGGACTCGTCTCCTACGAGTTCCTGGCCGCGTACGTGCAACCGCACCATCCCAGCATTGCCAAGCTCATGTCCGAGGCCGCCGACATCCTCATGCAAACAACGGGCAGCGGCAGCTTCGACGGGTACCTGGAAGACGGGGACCGGGTGGACCAGATCGTGTTCGCCATCGCCCAGGCCATGAGCAACCGCGACATCCGCTACAGCATGCCACCCGCCAGCTGGGGACTGGAAGGTCAGCAGGTACGCACGCCGGCGCAGGTTCTTGACGACCGCTTGGGCACGTGTCTCGACACCACGCTGGTCCTGGCTGCCGCTTTGGAATTCTGCGGCATCCGGCCTCTGCTCTGGCTGGTGGAGGGCCACGCCTTCCTCGGCTACTGGCGGGAGGAGGGCAGCCTCAGCACTGCGGCCTCCGACGACGTGCCCGAGCTGGTCAGCCTTGTACAGCGGGGCTTCATCGGCCTCGTGGAAACCACGCTCCTCACCGGCAGCCAGCCGATCTCGGCGGCCGCATTACGCAACAGCCCGCTGAACCGCTATGTGGAAAGCGGCAATGACGAGATCAACGCGGTGACTGACATCAGGCGCGCCCGCCTCGATGGCATCTACCCGTTGCCTGCCCGCACCATGTCCGACGCCGGAACCTACACCGTGGTCAAGTACGTCCCGGAAACCAAGACTGCGCCGGAGCTGCCGAAGAAGGCAGCCTCAAGCGGAGGAACGGCCAGGACCACAACCGATGTCCCGCCCCGGGTGGTCCAATGGAAGAACGCGCTGCTGGACCTGAGCCTGCGGAACAGGCTCATCAACTTCACTGACACGGCCCGGTTCCCACTCGCAGTGCCCACCGCCTGGATGGGCGCCTTCGAGGACCTCATCAGCAAAGGCGCGTCTGTCAGCCTGCTTCCGTCTAACCAGATCAGCGCCATCCACCAGGAACGCGGCGTCCGCTTCGGCAAGGACCTTCCCCAAGACGAACTCGCCGACCTGCTCAGCTCCAAAAAAGCCGTGTTCGCCGAGGTCAGCGAAGACGGCTACAACGCCAAGATGCGCGGGCTCGCCTACAAGGCGAAGACCCAGCTGGAGGAAACCGGAGCCAACAACCTCTATCTGGCCCTTGGCAGCCTGATGTGGGAGCTGGACGGCCGGGCGCTTCGGTCCCCGCTGGTTCTAGTCCCGGTGAAACTGACTTCCGCAGGAAAAAACGGTCTGTACCGGGTCACACTCGACGAGACCGGCCAGTCCACGCCGAACTATTGTCTCCTCGAGAAGCTGGCCCAGTCTCACGACCTGCGCATCCCCGGCCTCGCCGAGCCTGAGGAAGACGGATCTGGAATCGATCTGGACGCTGCCTTCGCTGCTGTCCGGACCGCCGTTTCGGCCAAGGGCCTGGCTTTTCGCGTGGAAAACACCGTGGACCTGTCCATGTTGCAGTTCGCCAAATTCCGCCTGTGGAAAGACCTTGACGAGAACTGGAAGGAATTCACCGCCAACAGCCTGGTCAAACACCTGATCAGCACCCCCACGGAACTCTATTCAGACAGCGTTGCCGTCACGCCCGACGTCGACCTGGACGCCTTGGCTGCCCAGTGTCCAATACCAGCGGACTCGTCTCAGTTGGAGGCAGTCGCGTCTGCGGTCGCCGGCCAGACGTTCGTCCTGGAAGGCCCTCCGGGCACCGGAAAGTCACAGACCATCACCAACCTCTTGACCCGCGCCATTGCTGACGGCAAAAGGGTCTTGTTCGTCGCGGAGAAGCGGGCAGCACTGGATGTTGTCCAGAAGCGGCTCGACGACGTCGGGATGGGACCGTTCTCCCTTGATCTGCATGACAAGGGCAGCAAGCCGGCAGTGGTTCGGGCACAGATCAAACACGCCTTGGAGCTGAGCTTGTCGGCGAACAAGCAGCAGCTCGAGACTGCCTCCACCGACCTTGCCTCGGTCCGCCGTGGACTGGTCCGGTATGCCCACAACGTCCATGAGGAGAATGGCGCGCAGCTGTCCCTCTACAGCGCGCGGACCAAGGCTCTGACCTATGAACCTGAGCACGCCACGGTTTCACTCAGCCCGGAGCTGACCGCGTCCTTAAATGATTCCACCCTCGAGTCGATCCGGCAGGTGTTCCGGGAACTTCCAGAGTTTACGGACCCCGTCCGGCCTGGACCTGATCACCCATGGCGGTTTGCCTCTGTCGCTGGCGGCGAGCAGCAGGAGCAGCAACTGCTGGCTCTGGGAATTCGCCTCAACGAGGCGCTGAACGCCTTGCGGCCAACGCCCGGACTGCCGCCGGTTTTGGACGCCGCGCAGACACCGGCCGACGTCGCAACGCTCGCCACACTGCTGCAGGACCGGGACGTCCCGCTGGTGACACTGGATGTGGTCCGCTCTAGCGACTGGTCAGTTAATGCTGAACAGCTGGAGAAACTGGTTACGGCGTTTGCGTCCGTCCAGCATCCGGGCCTTGAGCAGGTAGCACCGGCGGCTATGGACCTTCCTCTGCCAGAAATCCTCGGCCGCGCACAGCATGCCGCAGCTTCCGGGTTCTGGGGACGCAAAAAGCGGTTGTTGGCAGTGGCCGCCGAACTGTCTTCCGTGCTTGTTCCTGGAGCTGAGATCCGCCACAAGGAGCTGGTGCCGCTGCTGGAGAAACTGGTGGCCGTCCAGCACGAGGTCTCCGGACTGCGGGCAACGCGGGGCTCTTTGCCTGGGCTTCCTGCGGATCAGCAATGGAACCCGCTGACGCCGGACGCACAAGCCGACCTGCGGCACCGTATTTCCTGGCTTCGCTGGGCCGCGCAGGCGGTGCAGCCGGCTTCGGAGCCCGCCGTCGCCGGCTTTCAGAGCGAGCTCCGTACGTTCCTGACAGATGCCCCCGACGTCCACCAGAACGTTGTCGGCTGGTTGCGGGAGCTTTCCCATGCCTGGGAAGAATTCCTGAAGATCCAAGGTGTGGGTAGTGACGACCTGCGGGCGTGGACCGGTGAGCGGGGCTTCCTGGCCCGGTGGTGGGAAACGTCCGTGCCGCGCCGACTGGACGCGGCGGGGTCGGTACCGCTGACCCGGTGGTTCGAGCTGGTCCGTCATGTCGAACCGCTGCGTGCCGCGGGGCTGCTGGATGCCCGTATTGCCATCCTCGACGGCGAGCTGGAAGCAGATGACGCGGCGGCAGCCTTTGAACGCGGCTTGGCTGAAGGGTCGCTGGCCGAACGGCGCATCGCTACCGGGTTGGCCGACTTTGATCCCACAGTGCACGAGCGGACCATCGAGCGGTTCACCACGCGCGCGGAAGCGGTACGCGAGTTGCTCAAAACCAACCTTGCCGCCGGGGTCCTGCGCTCCCGGACGGTCTCGTCGTCGTCGACCTCCGGACGCATGGGCGAGCTGCAACGGCAACTCACGAGGCAACGAGGTGGCTTGTCCGTCCGAAAACTGATGGAACACTACGCAGACCTCATAACGGGGATCATGCCCTGCACGCTGGTCAGCCCGGATTCGGTAGCGCGGTTCTTCCCTGCCAAGGCCGGACTGTTTGACATCGTGGTGTTCGATGAAGCCTCACAGATTCGGGTTGCCGACGCGGTGGGTGCCATGGGCCGCGGTGCGTCAGTGGTGGTGGTGGGTGACAGCAAGCAAATGCCGCCCACGTCGTTCGCAGAGATTTCCTCTGACGCCGGCAGCGATGGCGACGCCGAGATCTCCGTGGTGGAGGATATGGAGTCGATCCTTTCCGAGTGCGTGGAAGCGCGGGTGCCGCGGCAGTGGCTGTCCTGGCACTACCGGAGCCAGGACGAATCGCTGATTGCTTTCAGTAACCAGCAGTACTACGACAGCAAGCTTTCCTCGTTCCCGGGCCCGTCCCATGGCGCTGCGAATGCGGGTGTCCGCGGGCATGGCGTGAACTTTGTCCGCGTGGACGGCCAGTTCAACCGCTCGGGACCGTCCAAGGTCCTTCGTACCAATCCGGTGGAGGCTGCTGCGGTGGTGGCCGAGATTCGCCGGAGGTTTGATGCTGATTCAGCAGGGACTCCCTCCGTAGGTGTGGTGACCTTCAACCTGCAGCAACGTGCCCTGATCGAAGGGCTGCTGCGCGACACCGAGGATCCGCGTATCGTCGCTGCCCTGGACGAGGATTCAGAGGGGCTTTTCGTCAAGAACCTCGAGAACGTGCAGGGTGATGAGCGGGACGTCATCCTGTTCTCGACGGGGTTCAGCAAGAATGACAAGGGATACCTGCCGCTGAACTTTGGTCCCTTGAACCGGTCTGGTGGGGAACGGCGCCTCAACGTTGCTGTCACCCGTGCACGCCGACAAGTTATAGTCTTCTCCAGCTTCAACCCGGCCGATCTGCGCTCTGAGGAAACCAGCTCCGTTGGCATCAAGCACCTGCGGTCCTACCTCGATCTGGCCGAGCAGGGGACCGCTGCTCTGCCTTATGACGGGCGCCGCGCCGCCAGTATTGACCTGCACCGGGAAGAGATAGCCGACGCGTTGCGGGACCGTGGCTTTGTCGTTGCAGCAGACGTGGGGCTGTCCGACTTCAAAGTTGATATCAGCGTTGCCGTTCCGGACAACCCCAACCGCCCGTTGATGGCCGTCCTTCTGGACAGCCCCGCGTGGGCTGCCCGCCGGACGGCGGGCGATCGGGACGGGCTGCCCCGGGATGTTTTGACGCGGATGATGCGATGGCCCTCAGTAGAGCGCGTGTGGTTGCCGGCGTGGCTGGCCGACCGGGACGCGGTGCTGGACAAGCTTGAAGCTGCTCTGGAGGGAGCGTACGTGGCGGCAGCTCCTGCTTCAGAACCGCAGGATGCCTTGGCTGGCGGAACTCCCGCGGTGACGCGCTCCGGACGACGGGCGGCAGAGGACGCCGCACCTGAGCAGGAGTTCGTTCTGGTCGCAGGCAAGGACACTTCGCCGGCTGGCCAGGGCACCCTCCTGGAGGCCGTTCAAGCGAACCCCAGGCCAGTTGCGCTTGTTACCGCATCCGCCCGTTCCAGCTACCAGCCTTGGACTGTCCGGCGCTTTGGCGGCCTTGAAGTACTGGACACGCTTCACTCCCGCCGCTCCGTAACAGCCGTACGCGAAGCTATCCAAGATGTGATTGCAGCAGAAGGACCTATCCACCAGGAGCGGCTCGCCAAGCTCGTCTGCGCTGCTTTTGAACTCAACAAGGTGAACTCGCAAAGGGCAAATTCCGTACTCGATGTTTTGGACGAATCACTCCACTATTGCGACGCCGACGGTTTCATCTGGGACGCCTCGGTTGACCGGGAGATGTGGGAGCAGTTCCGCCCGAACACGGCTGACATCACGAGGAAGCCTGAGCACATCAGCGTTGTCGAAATTCGGAACGCGATGGTCGACATTGTGCGGCTCTCCGGTGGCATCCCAGTGGACGAGCTCCACCGAGAAACTATCAGGACTTTCGGTGGCAAGCGTTTGACGGCAGGTGTGACAGCCCGCCTGAACGAAGGACTGCAGTATGGCGTCGACACGAAGAGGCTTGAGCTTCGAGGAGCATTCGTGCAGCTGGTTAGCTAGGCGAATATGGCATTTAGGCAATCATTCAAATTTTGATCGGAGTTCCCATGTCCCAAGAACCTACACTGCTCTTTCTGCACGGCGTCGGAGACGGAAACAGAGACCGTGCCTGGCTGACTGGCCTTGAGGCGGCGTTATCGCGCCTGGGGTATCCGGCCATAAACCCTGAACGCGTACTTGCGCCCAGGTATGCTCACGCACTCAGGGACAGTGATGAATCCTTCCCTCTTCCCAAGATCAACGTCAAGCAGCCTGCGAGGGACAAGGTCCGCCAGAATCGCCGGGACTTTGAGCGACGCACAGCTGCGCTTGAGTTTCGGCTAGGAAGACATGACCACGGAACCGGCTGGGGTGGCGCCGAACTAGTGGTTAACGGGGCGGCGAACCTTCCCGGTTTCGCGCAAGTCCGAAAGTACCTAGGTGACGCTGACGTCAGAGCACAGGTTCTGCGGCTCCTCCTCAGCAAACTGCCCGCAGCCGGCCGGATAGTAATTGTTGGCCATAGCCTAGGGTCAGTAATTGCTGCAGACCTGATTCAGCGGTTACCAAAAGAGCTCGAGGTGGTCGGCATGATCACCATCGGCAGCCCACTGGCGAGCGGCAGATTCAATGTCGACAAACTGCGCGAAAATATGCAGGAGCCGCCCACCAACTTGGCTTGGTGGGCAAATTTCTGGAACGTGCTGGACCCAGTAGCGGCCCACAGAGGCCTGTCGTCGGTGTACAACTGGATGCTTGACTTCCGAATTGGAACTGGATTTAACCACCACGTGCACGACGCCGAAGCGTACCTTTCACACGATGCCGTCGCCGAAGCCGTGGGGTTTGGGCTCTTCGGATCCAAGTCCAAGGAAATCGTCCTCGCGGAGCGAGGTCTCGATATTCAACTGGATGCGTCTGAACTGACTGCCTTGGTGGCACTGCGTTATGCCCATCTGCTCAAGGAACGGCTGGACGGCGAACAGGGTATTCGATTTGCTGGAGCGTTGCGGCAGGTGCAGGCCACAGTCGTCGACGAAATTCGTCAAAGGAATAAGGAAGCGGGGAGGCCGCTGCCCTCTCAAGTTGCAAGGCTGGCCTTCGACGCATCCGACTCGAATGCGAACGTCCCTGAGCCCCTGCCGAGCCGTCATCTCACTAAAGAGGAGGCGGTAACGCTGTTGACAGTTCTGGCATCCGAAAATGTGATCCGGCCCTTTGACATCAATGTAGACCGCGGTAAATGGCTCGGCGCAATGCGGGAGCTTACCTCGGAGATGGGGTTGGGCAGCCAGTACGGTTCTCACGTTTTTGAGGCTGCCAAGGAGGCCCAAGATGTGCTCAGTGGAGCGCTCGTGATTGATTGGAAGAAATGGGGAGCACTCGGCGCGGGTGCCGTTGCACTAGTCGTTGCTACCGGCGGCCTAGCCCTGGCTGCGGCACCTGGGGTAGTCGGGGCCGCAGTCATCACAAGTGCCCTGGCCGGATTCGGTCCTGGAGGAATGATTGGTGGACTTCTAACTGCGGGAACGCTGGTAGGTGCGGGTGGTGGTGGCATCGCCTTCAGCCTTGCCAGCCCCGGCACTTCAGCCGAAACGGTCGAAGCAGTGATTCAGCGCCGCTTGGCGGCAGCGATACTGCGCCAGCGGCAAAAGCTTGAACCGGACTACACGTTGTGGAGCATCCTAACTTCAAATGAGATAACAGTCCGCCGCGAATATGAGCGGCTGGACGAGTTCTCCGATGAGTCCTCTCAGGCACTGAAAGAGCTGAAGAAGAAGCTCGAGACAATTGGGAGGGCAATGAAGTACTTGTCCGAGAACGGCCTTGAGCCGAGGCTAGTTGAAGATCCAGCGGAAGATGCAGCGGACCTGGCGGAGGGCCCGGACACTGCTGCTCGCCAGCCCTCACCACTTAGCTAGGCGTACTGTTTACCGAGGTTGGGAACGCACAGCTCACCGCCTTATGCCGAGGGCCGGCGGGCGCGTCATAATCGCCCAGTTCTTGATCTTACAAATGGTTTGAGGGGACTTGGCTCGGCGATCTGTTACGGCCGGCCGGCCGTTCCGTACTGTGACCACCCCAGGGCGTTTCGACGTCAAATGAAAATGGAGACTCATGCTTATAAAGTTGTTCAGAGCGCGGTTCCGGCTTTGGCCTGTTCTGCTGATCATCGTGCTGGTTGTTGCGGGAACAGGCGCCGCATTCGCATCCGGTGCACTTAACGCGCGCGTACTCAGTTCGATGTTCACCAGCAGCTCGCACGAACGCGATTCGCAGGTGGTTCAGTCTGTTACGCGCTTGCAAGAGGTCGCCCTGCTCAGCCTTCACATGGAGGGTATCTCGAGGCACGAAAGCAATGGAGAGATTTTCGGTGTGGCCATACCCGCGAGCGAGAAAACGACCCTGATCCAGTATCAATTCGACGCGAAATTGGGCATCGATGGGGCACAGGTGACGATCGAACCCACCGGTCCAAAGTCCTATCGGTTGACCATTCCTCAATTCATTGGCATCGGCTTCGACAAGCCCACGTTCGAGGACCCCCTCGAGAGCAACAACGCGCTTGGCTGGCTGGCAACGCCAGCAGTTGAAACTCGCATGGTCAACAACATCCTCAGTGACGAGAACAAGCAGAAGTACATCTCCCAAAACGAAGCAGCGCTGAAGGAGCAGGCCAAGGTTTTCTACTCCGGGCTCATCGCAAGCGTTGATCCCGGAATCACCGTCGACTTCGCGTTCGCAGGATAGATGCCGACACTCCGCATGAAGAGCAGCCGTCGTCGGCTTAACAGCGAACACGTTTGAGCACCTCGAAGCGTTCAATCCCGGACACAGGATAGGGCGGATTGATTCAAAAACGATGGTGGCTGTTGAGCAGTCGCTCGCTGTCTTTCTCGGCCTGGCCCGGTAGCTGGGATACGGACTTCAGGCCTCCAGCTCTTCGAGCGCCCAGCACCAGTTGATCAGTTCCTGCTCCAGACGAATATTCGAGCCATAGGTGCTGTTCCCCAGCGACTCGTATAGCGCCGCTTCTGCCGCCGTCAGCCTAGCAAGCGCCGCCCGCGAGGGCGATTCTTCCTTGCCCCAAGCATCCCTGTGTGCAAGCAGGGTTCTCTCATCCATTAGTACACTCTCCACGTGCGGATGGACGGCCCGGAGCTGGTCGAGGATCCGGAAGCCGTGGGTGTCAATGTCGCCCCAGTAGAGGACCCGGCAGTCACGGAGCCAGGCGGCGTCCCGCAGGGAAGAGAATCCGTACCCGCCCCCAAAAAGTGCCAGCGTCCCTGGGCGGTCGGGGAGCGCCAGGAAATTGACCTGGTTTTCCGTTGCGATGACGGTATCCACGGGCAGCCGCAACCCGCCGAACGCTTCGGCTGTCAATGTAATGTCCCGCGCCCCACCGAACTGGTCAATTTCAGGATCCAACAGACGAAACCTCACTAACTCCGGAGGGTGCAGGAACCCGTGCCGTCGTGCGAATCTCGCCGCAGGTGTCCTTCCTGCGCTGTCTTCGAGCCCCGCATCATGATCCGGGGACTCCAGCTCGTCGTCACCTGCGGACATTTCCTGGTCGCGGGAAGAAGGCTCGACGGTGGCCAGCATTTGGTCAATAACCTGCTGGTGCCGCTCGATGAACTTCGTGTGCACCCCGGGCAGGCCCAACTGGCGGACGTAGATACCGGGCGCCGGGTTGTCCCGCAGCCACAAAGCTATACGCGCCGCAGTCACGGCCGCCGGGCCCAGTTCGAGGAGCTTCAGCGGCCGCCTCGCTGCCCAGTCCACCAGCTGAGGATCCAGTCCGGCCAGGCCCTCGGTCAGAGACCGGAAGACGCCGACCTCCCGCGCCTTCCCAACAAAGCCGATCTCGTCCTCAACAGTGGCAAATACAGCCGCGGCGGGAACGGAATTGGCCCCCACAGTCCGCCGCCCGGACTCCACCGTCTCCAAAGAGTAGGCACCTGCCCCGGAAAAAAGCTCAGCTGCCCACGCGCGGACCGTCTCGTAATCGCTGAGTAGTTCTGCCGCCGTCGGACGCTTCAACGGACGACGGCGGGGGTACAGTCCGCTGGGCTCCAGCAGCTCCCGGAGGAGTGAACCGCTGCCCCACGCCTTCAGCGACAGGGCCCTCAGGTCCGCCAGCGTGGTCCACGCCTTAGCGGCCACGCCGGTCCTTCTCCTCGCGGTACTCCTGGATGGTCATGTTACGCAATTGGGAATCGTCACCGCTGGTGTTGGCCACGAAACCCACATGCGAGACAAACGGCTCGATCACGTGGATCTTCTGCAGGGGTGTGACGATCAGCAGCTGCAGCTTCATCCGCTGGAACAGCTCCAGCCCGTACCTGGCGGACTCGTCCGAGCCCCGACCGAACGCCTCGTCAATCACCACGAACCGGAAGCTCCTGCCGCTGCCGGCATTCCTGCCCGCTCCCTTGCCGGACCCCAGCCCGAACTGGAACGCCAGGGCCGCCGCCAGGATGGTGTACGCCAGCTTCTCCTTCTGACCGCCGGACTTGCCGCCCGAATCCGTGAAGTGCTCGTATTCCTCGCCGGTCTCCGTCCACTTCTCCGACGCCGAGAATGTGAACCAGTTCCGCACGTCGGTCACCTTCGCCGTCCATTTCCGGTCGAGGTCAGTCAGTCCTTCCCGGCCGCGGAACCTGTCAATAAGCCGCTCCACCTGCAGGTACTTCTGCTCGGAGTACTGATCGGTCCCGCCGATGGTCCCCTCCGAGCACGCCCGCAGGTCGCTGCCGAACTCCCGCACGTCCTGGTCCGACGTGGCCTGGTGCTCCAGCTGGATGTGCCGGCCCGTGTTGTACGGAATACCGGCCAGGGACTGGTTGATCTCGCCGATCCGGTCAATGATGTTCTGCCGACGGCTGTCCAGGAACGCATTGAACGCCACCACCTCGCGGATGGTGTTTTGGTTCAGCAGGTCCTTGAACTGGTTCTCGAACCGGGGCAGGTCGTTGCCCACCAGCTGCTCCAGCAGCCGGTTGTAGTCCGCCGCGGCCTCCAAAGAGGCGTCGACGTCGGTGGTTTCGTTCGGGTACTTGTTGCGGAAGTCCGCCATCTTAGTGACGGTGCTCTCCGCTGCACGGGCGATCCTCTTCGACAGCGCGTCGATGGTGTCCGTCAGCCCGTTCCGCACAGTGCTTTCCACAGCGGCAGTGTTCTTATAGGTGAGCGGTTTGTCCCCCAGCGTTGTTGCGGTGAGGCGTTCGACGGCGGCCAGCACCCCCGTGTCGTCAGTCATCGGCGTGTCAACCAGGACGGCCCGGCACTCCTCAATTGCCTCGGCGATGTCTCTAGCGGCGCCCTGGTTAGTCCCGATGTTGCGTTGGTTCTTTTCGGCTCGAGATTCAGTTTGTTCGAGTCGCCGGGAGATTTCTTCCTTCGTGCCCATGAGCTGTTGCAGGACGTCGCTGGTGGTTTCCAAGGCCCGCTTTTCCGCCTTCAGATCCTCGATGGTGCGGGCCGTCGCCTGCCAGCTGATCTCACCGAATTCCGTGACGGAACCCACCACACCGAGCTGCCGGTTGTGCCGGCCCAGAGACCCCATCTCACCGTTGACACGGTCAAGCTGCCCGGCCACAACCTTCAGCTGGCCCTGTACCCCATCCAGATCGGCGCGGAACCCGGCGATCTTGTCATGGTTGTCCCAGCCCAGCACGTAGTTGCGCCGGTCCGCCAGGTCCTTGCGGTCGTCCTTCTCATGCCGGCCGCGCCCGCCTTTGAGCTGACCGTTGGCAGTCAACGCCTTGGGGTACCGGCGGAAGTCGGCCATGTTCTCGCAACAGAAGTAGTCAAACCGGCTGCTGAGCTCGTCCTGTAGGAAGTCCCGGAACGGGGTGCCCTGCTTGATGGCGATCTTCGCCGCCAGCGTGCCCGGCTCGGCGGCCGTGGGCGTGTAGGACTCGCCCATCCTCAGGTACGCCAACCGGCCGCGCAGGTTGTTCGCGTCCACCCAGCTGCTGACAGCGGCGTAGTGCTCCGCGGGGACCAGGAGCGAGAGGGCAAACCCGTGGAGGGTCCGCTCAGCGGCGCCCTCCCATGCGGCCTCGCCTTCGCGGACCTTGAGCAGTTCGCCCACGTAGGGCAGATCGCTGTCCGTGATCCCGATGCCTTCGCAGAGCCTCCGGCGGATATCCAGCTGGGGGAGCGGAATCAGGTTGCGCCGGGCCTGCAGGCTGGTGAGCTCGGCTTTGATCTCCCCGGACCTGGTGGTGAGGCCTGCCTGCTGTATGGACAGGGTGGTGCGCGTTTCATGGAGCGCCTCGGAGCGCGCCGCCAAGTCCCGTTCCACCCCGGCGAGCCCCGCCCGGTTCGCGTCGAAGAGGACACGGTCCTCGGGGGCCTGCAGGCCAAGGTCCGATGCCGCGGCCGAGTAGGCCTCGAACCGCTGTTTCTGCTCGGCCGACTTGGCAGCCAAAGCGGCAAGTTCGGCGTCAATCGCGGCGAGCCGTCCGCCGCCGTTGGTGCGGATGTCATCCTCCACCCCGGCCAGGACCAGGCGCAGCTGCTTGATCTCACGGGTCAGCCGGTCCGAATCCTCCTGCAGCCGCACCCCGGTGCGATCCAGCTCGGCCTGGTGCTCCAGGCTCAGCTGCAGTTTTCGGTCCGTGAACCACGGATGCAGCTGGTCGCGTTGTTTGCGCGCCAGCTCATCGTCGGCTGTCAGCGCGGCATGGAGTGCGGCGCCCTCCGTGATGGGTGTCAGCAGGGCGATCTGGTCCTTGGCCCGGAGGACGGCGTCGTGGGCTTTTTTTAGGTCGTCGAAGTGGTGGATCAGGTTGGTGATGCGGGTGGCGACGTCATCCTCCTCCAGCATGTTGCCGCGGACGAACGAGGTGATGTTCTCCACCTGCTTCATGGACACCGTGCGGTGGAACAGCTCCATGGCCTGGTTGCCGCTGATCCCGAACTGGCGCTTGAAGGCCGCTGCGTACGGATCGAAGGAATCCTGGACCGACACACCGGCGGCGCGTAGCTTCTTCTTCAGCTTCAGCGGGTCCTGGCCGAAATTGCTGAAGTCGGCAGCGATGGACTGGTCCGCTTCCGCGAGCGAGTAGAACCGGTTGGGCTGCCCTGCCTCCTGAGTAGCCCACAACGTGATGCCCAGCGTGACCCACTTGCCGAGCACGGCGTTGTGGAAGACGCCCAGCACCACCGTTAGCTGGCCGGTGGCGCGCAAAGGTACCGGCTTGGAGTACTCTCCACCGGCGCTCCGGGCGCTCTTGTGGAACCCCCGGACGTACGACATGAGGGAGCGCTCCTTCTTCTGCGCCCCTGCGGCCTTGTTGTACTCGATTTTGTGCGCCGGAAGCAGCAGTGTGGTGATCGCATCCACCACCGTGGACTTCCCCGAACCGATGTCGCCGGTGAGCAGGCTGTTCGCCCCGTCCAGTCGGAACGTGCGCACCCCCTGATGGAAGGTGCCCCAGTTGAGCAACTCCAGGCGGTGCAGCCGGAAGCCCGGGGGAGTGCCGCCGTCGGCAGCTGTTTCATCCAGACTGAAGAGGCTGTCCTGCAAGTCCGTGGCCAGTTCCGCCGTCACAGGTCCTCCCCGATTTCTGATGCCGTCCCGTGCCCTGGTTCGCGTGGGCCGGCGGCCGGCTCACCGGCGAGCGTGGCGCGGTAGTCAGCCAGCCGCGCGTCGAACTCTTCCAGCCACTGTGCATCCACGTACGCCTTCAGGATCCGTGCCACCTCGTACGTGTCCGTCTGCCCTTTGAGCTTGCGCAGGAAGCCGAGCTCCACCACCTTCTTGATGTCAGCCCCCAGCCGGTCCAGGACCCGGGCCTCGTTGCTGGATTCAGGCAAGAACACCGAGACCATGTCCGCGATCTCCTGCTCGCTCATGATGAGCCGGACCTCGCTGCTGTTGATGTCGAACTCCATCATGCGCCGGCGGAGCAGGGCCAGCAGCAGGCTGACGTTGAAGGTCAGGGAGCGGCGGGCGATGAGCCGGGGGAGAGCGGCGTCCGGATCATCCTTGGACCTCAGGAACGCGTAGCCCTCGGACTCGTCCAGGACCAGGTCCAGGCCAAGCACCGAGACGTAGTCGCGTACGTGCGAGGTCAGGCCCAGCAGGGACTGCCACAGCTTCTCTTCGTTCTCCGCGTACAACACGCCCTTGAAGAGCCGGGTGACGACAGCGGGAAGCTCCTCCGGCGTGCGGGTTTCAGTGTCAGCTGTGGCGGGGACGTTCATGCCGGCCTTCCGAAGATGATCTGTTCGATGGTGGCTTCGCGGATGGAGCCGTCCGGCAGCTGCCAGGACAGGCGCTGGGACTGCTCCGGGTTGATGGTGGCCCAGTCCGATTCGGTGGCCAGTTGGTAGTAGGCCACCACCTCCGCCAGTCCCTGCGAGAGGGGGTACGCTGCGGTGATGTCGGCCAGGGTGGCCTGCTCCGCCTCGGCCAGCACGGCGTCAATGTTGACCCGCAGGCGTTCCTTGTCCACGAAGAACTGGCCGAACAGGGCCGAGGCGTCCACGTCCGCGTCGTCGGCCGTTTCGACGGCGTCGTCCACCAGCACTTTGCGGCTGGGCTCATAAAGGGGCCGCTCGAAGGGCAGCACCACGTCCACGGATGGCGCGTCAATTTGCATGAAAGCGCCCGACGGCGGTGCCTCCCGGGTGCCCAATGCGCCGGATTCTATGCGGCGGATCAGCTGCATGATGCGTTTATTCTCAAGGAATACCTTGTCGTCCAGGAGCCGGCGCATCTGCTGGGAAAGCTGGCGGACCGTGGCTTGGGTCTGTTCAACGGCGGGAAGCCAGTCCTGGTGGAGGTTGGCCAGCGCGTTCAGGCTGTCCGCGTTGGCCAGGGCTTCGATCCGGGTGGCTCGCTGAAGCAGGTCCTGCAGCTCGGTGCGGAGCTGGGGTGACATCAGGTAGTCCCAGAACCCCTGGAACGTGCGCCCCTGGAGGGAGCTGCTGATGTCCTGCTGGTTGTCGAAAATGGACTCCAGTAGCTCGCCCTGGGTGCCGTCCCAGGTGGCGATCTGCTCGCGCACCTGCCGGTCCAGCTTGCGGAAATTCTGCTCCACCTCGCGGAAATCGGAGAGCAGGTCCTTGGCCAGGGCCGTGAGCTGCTGGAAGTGGTCCAATGCTTCCGGGCCGGTCATAACGCGGATGTTGCCCTCGCGGATCCGCTGCATCTCGGCGTCGATCCCGTCCCGCTGGCGCTGCAGCTCTGCGAGCCGCACCTCCGGGTCCGTCTCGGACTGCTGCACCAGCTGCTTCAGGACCGCGAAGATGCTGGTGAGCCTGGATTGGGTTGCGACGAAGTCCCGCCCGCGGAGGTTCTCCACCCAGCGGACGACGTCCTCCGCGGCCGCGGTGAGATCGTAATGGGGTTCGTCCTCGCCGGGGACGTAGTACTTCCTTAGCCATTGGCGCTCGTCGGCCGCCCAGTCATCAAGGTATTCACCTGCGGGACGGGGGAACCTGTCTTCGCCTTCTCTGTCCCGGAGTCCGAACAGCACGTCATCCAGGACGTCGATCAGCTCCTGCCGGCCCAGGTTGCGCTGGTTTGGACCCGTGAAGGCGGCCATGAAAAACGTCAATGCCAGGGGCGCGTTTTGGGCACGGAGCAGTGACCACCCTGCATGGTTCTCCCGCAGGGAATTGATGGCGTAGAAGTCCATTGGGGTCCCATGTTTGGTGCATCTCGTCGTCGAAATCACTCTAGGCGATGGCTACGACATTGTTCACCCACCGTTCCAGCTCAGACGCTCCATCACTTAAAGTCAGGTTTCGACGAACGCTCTGGCACTTTGCAGTGCCCGGTAGCCGCCGCTATTCCGATGCCTCGTGTTGCTCCATTTGGCAACCTGTCCATGTGGGGCCCCGCCACGGACCTCAAGCCGTTCATCACCGGCCGGATCGCGCTCGAGGACCTGATGGAGCAGGGGTACGACACCCTGATCAAGCACAAGGACACGGCGGTGAAGGCGCTGGTGCACCCTTAGGTGCTGGCGGGCGTCAGGGCAGGGGCTGCCGTTCGCCCACGCTGAGGGAGGCCGACGGCGGCTGGTACTCCCGCCGTCGTCGTTCCATCCGTTGTTGCTGGCCCGGCGACGGGATTCTGGCACGCTTGGCGCGGTTGCACCTGGCGCAGGCCGCAACAAAGTTCTGCAGGCTGGTGGAACCGCCCTTGGACCACGGATAGAAGTGGTCGCCGTGCTCGGCCGGTCGGCCACAGCGGCGCCCGAAGCCGGCTTCCAGTTCGCACACACCGCCGGCCCGGACCATCCCTTCACGTCGCTGCTGGCGCGTGAAACGGCGCACCGGATCCCGGCGCCGGACGTCCCGGCGGGTGATGACGGCAGCGGCAATACCCAGGACGACGGCGGCCACGCCCGGGAGCGCAACCGCGGCGACGACGTTCTCCACCATGCCGCGCAGAACCCCTGCGGCGGCGGACGGCCCAACTCCGACAGCCGGTGCTGTCTTCGACATGAGCCCTGACATCACCGCGACAGCGAGCCAAACCATCACCGCCGAGTACGCCAGGCGAAGCCCCTGCCGGGTCCAGTAGATGCGGCCGAGTTCCGGCATTGATTACCCCCAATTTTCAGTTCGCCGGAGGCGCGTGGCCCCGGATGACTAGGGAATCCTATAGGCCGGACGCCGGGCGGTGTCCCAGGTTTAGCTCAGTTTTTGCCGAGGTCCGCGTCCACTCTTGGCGGGAGGAGACGAACGTGGCTCCCGGCCCCGGCCTCCAGTGCGTCTCGCCCGGGAAGGTCAGCACCCCGGTGGAGGACCCGTGACCAGGGGCTTGCGGGGTTTTGCTCGGCCGCGTACAAAAGGACGTCCCGTGGCGATTAGACGCAGGTCACTAACAGGTGCAAGGGTGGACGCGTGGATGCCGACATCAACTTCTATTTCGACCCGGTCTGCCCTTTCGCCTGGATGACAAGCAAGTGGGTGCGGCAGGTGCAGGCGCAGCGCGAGTACACCGTGGACTGGCGGTTTATTTCGTTGCGCCTTATCAACGCCCACGTTGACTATGACGCGCAGTTCCCGCCTGAGTACGAGGCCGGACACACGGCCGGGCTCCGGCTCCTGCGGGTGGCGGCCCGGGCACGTGCTGAGCATGGCCGCGAGTCGATCGCCCGGTTGTACGAGGCGTTCGGGACCCACATCTTCGAAGCTGCCCCGGACACGGCCGGCCAGCGCAGCGAGGCCGAAGTGCGTGAGGAACGGGGGACGCGTGAATTCGTGGAGCCGGTCCTGGTCCAGGCCGGCCTGCCCCGGGAGCTTGCGGCGGCTCTCGACGACGACTCCTGGGACTGCGGGATCCGGCAGGAGACGGATGAGGCGCTGGGGCTGACGGGCAAGGACGTGGGCACGCCCATCATCCACTTCGAACCGCCTGCCGGTGTGACCTTCTTCGGGCCGGTGATCAGCCGGCTGCCGGACGACCAGTCGGCAGCCGAGCTGTGGGACCACGTGGTGGGGCTGGCACGGTTCCCTGGTTTCGCGGAGCTCAAGCGAAGCCTGCGGGAGCAGCCGCAGCTTCCTGCCTTCGGGGTCAGCTCCGGTACGGTCGGTCAGCAGGAGGACTGGCACGGCGGCAGCCGGCGGCAGAAGAAGTGACTGTCTGTAAGGATGGACCCATGAACCAGAACAGCATCCGCCACCACCAGGAGTCGGTCACGGTCAAGGCATCGGCAGAGGCGCTGTACGACCTGGTCTCCGACATCACCCGCACCGGTGAGTGGAGCCCGGTTTGCACGCGGTGCTGGTGGGACGACGAGGACAGTGCCGGCCAGCCCGGTGCCTGGTTCACCGGCCGTAACGAGCTCCCGCACCGGTCCTGGGAGACCCGCTCGCAGGTGGTGGCTGCCGAGCGCGGCCGCGAGTTCGCCTGGGTGGTGGGCGGCAGGTTTGTCCGCTGGGGCTTCGCCCTCACCCCGGCAGGCGACGGAACCGTCCTGAGCGAGTCCTGGGAATTCCTGCCGGAGGGGATAGCCATGTTCGGGGAGAAGTACGGTGCTGACGCTGACGCCCAGATCGCCGACCGCACCCGGCAGGCGCTGGACGGCATTCCGAAAACGCTCGCAGCAATCAAGCGGATTGCCGAGTCCGTCGCTGCAAACGAGGAAGTCAGGTCCTAGGACTGGAACTGCTGCACCACCGAAAGGGACGTAGCCGCGTGCAACAATGGCGCCATGACCCACGAGCAGCACAGGTCCGCCGCGCCGGAAGCGGGCAGCACCGACCTCCCCGCCTTCGAAGCCGCCTACCAGGCCGCCCAAAAAGGCCTGGCCGAAGGCGGCATCCCCATCGGGGCGGCGCTCGCCCGGGACGGCGTGGTGATCGCGAGCGGGCACAACGAACGCGTCCAACAGGACGACCCGATCGCGCACGGGGAAATGTCCGCGCTCCGCGCCGCCGGCCGGCAGCGGAGCTACCGGGACACCACGCTCTACACCACCCTGGCCCCGTGTGCCATGTGCGCCGGGACCATCATCCAGTTCAAGATCCCCCGCGTGGTGGTGGGGGAGGCACGCACGTTCGACGGCGAATTGGAACTCTTGCGGTCACGCGGGGTGGAGGTGGTGGTCCTGGATGATCAGCGCTGCGTGGACATGATGCGCACCTTCCAGACCGAGAACCCCGGCCTGTGGGCCGAGGACATCGCCGAGTAGCCCCGGGCCGGCGCCGTCGTCCGTTGCCAGCGTACGGGGCAGCGCCCGCCAGACGTGGAACGGCCGCAGGCCGGGCTTGGATGAGTTCGCCAGGACGGAGACCTCCCGGCCGGCCAGGAAGCCCGCCCCGGTACCCTCGGAACCGGCGAGTTCCTGGAGGATGTTGACGAAAAGCTGCCGGCCATCCAAGATCAAATGATTCACGGAACCCCGATATGCGTGTGTTCCGGACAGGGCGCAGGGGGATGCGGGTGGACTGGTGGTGGCTCTCGTCGGCGGCAAATACGGTGGTGGCCGTCTCCTACCTGGCGATTTCGGTGGCCATCATTGTGCCCTTGGCCCGGTCCGGGCAGGTGCGCCGGAACCGGCTGGGAACTGCAACGGCGGCGATCTTCTTTACCTGCTCCGTGGGGCACGGCCTGCACGCTGTCCATCCGCTGCTGCCTTTCCTGGGGCTGGACGTCCCCGAGGGCCACGCCTCCAGGGAGGGCATCTCCTGGCATGACGCGTTGTGGGAGGTGACGACGGCGGGAGTGGGCCTCTACTACTGGACGCTGCGCCGGGCGTACGCATCCATGCTGGCGGGACCGGTGATTTTCGAGGACCTGATCGAGCGGCAGCGCCTGGCGGAACTAGAAGCCGAAGCGGAGCTGAATGCTGTGCGCCGGCAGGGCGCCGCCGAGCTTGAACTCAGTGAGAAACGCTTCCGGCTTGCCTTTGAGCACGCCCCGATCGGCATCGCGCTGCTCAGCCTGGACCCCGGAGATGCAGGCAAGGTGCTGCGGGCCAACTCCGCCTTTTACGCCCTCCTGGGACGCACGCCCACGGAAGTGGAGTCCGGCAGTGTCCTGGATTTCATGGTGCCGGAGGACCGGTCCGCGGCCCAGCGCCGGCTGGTACAGATGGTGGCCGGGGAAGTCACCGAGTACACCGATTCCCGGCGTTTCTTCCAGGCGGGCGGGGACATCGTCTGGACCTCGATGACAAGCGCGGTGGTGGCCGATGACCATGGCGTGCCCCTGTACTTGGTTGCCCAGTTCGAGGACATCACGGGCCGCCGCGAAACTGAACAGCTGCTCACCCGGCAGGCCATGCACGACGGCCTGACGGGCCTGCCCAACCGGGTGCTGCTGATGGACAGGATCAGCCATGGCCTGGCCCGGACACAGCGCAGCAGCGGGCAGGTGGCCGTGTTCTTCGTGGACGTGGACGGGTTCAAGGCCGTCAACGACACCCTGGGACATGCTGCCGGCGACCTCCTCCTGATCGAAGTAGGCCGGCGGCTGCGCTTACTGGGGCGTGAGGACGATACCGTGGCTCGCCTGGCAGGAGACGAATTCGTGGTGCTCTGCGAAGGCCTCCCGGACCGCGCCGCGGCAGAAGCCGTGGCCCGACGCCTGCTGGACGGGCTGGAAAGCCCGTACGAAATCGGCCGGGACGTCTTCCGGACCAGCGCCAGCATCGGCATCGCGCTGGCCGGCCGGGACAGCACCGCGGCCGACCTGCTGCAAAACGCCGACATCGCCATGTACCGGGCCAAGGAAGCGGGCCGGGGGCGGTACGTGGTCTACGACAGGAACCTGCGCGCCATCCGTGACAGCCGGCTGCGCACCGAGAAGGAACTGCGGCAGGGAATTGAAAACGGCCAACTGCGCGTCCTCTTCCAGCCCGTCATTGGCCTGGCTGACGGGGGCCTTGCCTCCGTGGAGGCGCTCGTGCGCTGGGACCATCCGGGCCGGGGCCTGCTGGCGCCGGCCGAGTTCCTGGACGTGGCGGAAACGACCGGATTAATCATTCCGCTGGGCCGCTGGATGATCCCCGAAGCCTGCCGCCAGGTGGCGGCATGGCAGCGCAAAGATCCCGGACGCGCTCCGCAGCACATATCTGTCAACGTCAGCGCCGTTGAACTCAGCAGCCCCGGCATGGTGAACGCCGTGGCGCGTGCCCTTCGCGACGCCGGGCTTCCGCCCAGCGCCCTGTGCGTTGAGATCACCGAGTCCGCCCTGCTGGACAGCAACAGCACCAACATCTCTACCGTCCGGAAGCTGCGGGCCATGGGCATCCGGATCGCGCTGGATGACTTCGGCACGGGCTATTCCTCGCTCACCAACCTGAAGCGGTTCCCGGTGGATGTGGTCAAGATCGACAGGTCCTTCGTGGCCGGCCTTGGCATCGACGCCGAGGACACCGCCATCGTCGGCGCCGTCGTCGGGCTGGCCCACGCACTCGGGCTGGCCACCACGGCCGAAGGCGTCGAAACTGACGCCCAGCGCGATCACCTGCGGCGCCTCGGATGCACCCACGCCCAGGGGTATTTCTACTCCCGGCCGGCAACCATCTCCGAGCTCACCGGACTCACGGCCCGGCTAACGGACATGCAGCCCGCAGAACCGCTGTCCTAGCCGCGACCGCCCTGCTGATTGCCCTCTACATCGTGGGCATTCCGTGCGGACAAATTTCGGTGCCCGCCAGCCCAGGCGTACCTTGTCCGAATGCGGGGTCGTCCTCGCTTCCTGCCCAGACGGCGCCGCCGCCAGGGCAGGGCATCACCACGAACGCCAAGCCATCATGATGGGCCCGCAGGTGGCGTCCGTCATCCTCGACCACTTCCCAGCCCGCCTCCGGCAACGCCGCACGGTAGTGCTGCAACACATCGACGTTTTCTGGGAGCACCAACCAGCGTGTACACCCGCCGACACCACTCATGCCGCTACCGCTGTATAGGCCGATGTGCGCGATGGAATCGAACGCCCGCTGGGACTCGCGGTCTGCACTGGCCATGGGCTCATCCGTACCCTCGGTCACGCACTGCGGAGAGGAGTGGTACTTCCCGATCTTCTGCCCCAAGGCCAGGGGCGTGACAGCGAGCATCACGAGCAGCACAACTACCGGGATGGCCGCGGCCGTCAGCCTCATCCATAGCCGTGACGAGGGCACCAGGACGGCCACGGCAACCAGCGCGACCAGACCGAGCGCCATGCCGGAAGGACCGGCCGTCAACCCCCAGGTGAGCCCCTCGAAGGCGGTAGCGGTGACGTCGCCGTACACCGCCATGAAGCCCTGATGGACCGGCACAGCCAACAGGGCCAGTCCTGCCTCGACGGCGAGCAGTACCGCAATAGAGACAGCTCGGCCGGTCATGGGCATGGCTCATTGTAGGTTCCGCCTGAGCAGCCGTACATGGGCCCATTGCCGGCGGGCAACTGACAGCAGCGGGCACCCTCCGGGACACCACGCTCTGCACCACCCTCGCCCCGTGCGGCGGGGTTGATGGGGCTCAGGGGCGGACGGGCGTGGCCGCCTCTGTTCCCACCACAGTTGTCCACGGGCGGGCGGTCCACGATGTCACGACGCCGGCGGTCACGTACGGATCGGCACCTGCAAATGCCCTTGCGGCCTCGAGGGCGTTCTCGCCTGTGAAGATCAGCAACCCAGTGAAGGGTCCTTCCCCAACGGCTCCACCCAGCAGAAGGTCACCCCGTTCCGCTGCTTCCCACGCCGCCTTGAGGTGGTCTGCGCGGTATTTTTCGCGGGTCTGGAGGTAGTTGTCCTCGTAGGCGTATTCGAGCACGGCGTGCATGGGTGTCCGTCCATTTCATTCAGGGATTTCACTCGTTGTAGAAGGTAGCGTACCCGCCGTGACCTAGCCCGAAACGGCGGCCACCTCAACAGCAACCCCCGCGTCCCGGAATTTCTGCACCTGCCCGGGGTCGGCGCCGTCGTCCGTCACCAGGGTCCAGGGAAGTGCCAGCCGCACCCAGGCGTGGAACGGCCGCAGGCCGAGCTTGGAGGAATCGGCCAGGACGTAGACTTCCCGGCCGCGTCTCGCCATGAGCTCCTTGAGTCGGGTCTGGGCGTGGTCGGCTTCGCAGATGCCGTCCTCGGCGGTGACGGCGTCGGCGCCCAGGAACACCCGGTCGAAGCTCATCCGCTCCAGCGCCGCCTCGGCCAGGGGCCCGACGAAACTCTGCGAAACGGTGCGCAACCGGCCGCCCAGGCAGTCCACCTCGATGCCCTCCGAGTCGGCCAGTTCCTGCAGGGTGTTGATGCCCGGCGTGGTGACGGAGAGCTTGTCGAACCCGCGCAGTTCGTGCGCAAGTGCACCCACGGTGGAGCCGGCGTCGAGCAGGATGTTCTCTCCGGGCCGGATCACGGCCGCCGCCCACCGGGCAATGGCGTGCTTCTGCTCGAACGCCTCGCCGGTGCGCTGCCGCAGCGAGGCCTCGGGGTGCGCGCCCAGGGCCATGGCGCCCCCGTAGGTGCGGGCCAGCCGGCCCTGCCCGTTCAGCAGCGCCAGGTCGCGGCGGATGGTGGAGGCGGTCACCTCAAACCGGGCGGAGAGTTCCTCCACGGAGGCCAGCCCGGTGGTCACGGCGAGGTGGTAGATCTCCTCGCGCCGCGCGTTTGCGCTCAGCATTCCCGGTCTCCTTCCCGTGGCAGTCGTAACCATGCTAGGTCCGGCCGCCTGAAACTCCCCGCAGCACCGGAACCACTCGACAACGGCCGGTCAGCAATTCTACGCTGACCGGCCGTTTGTCTCTTACGGGTGCTTAGGGGGCTTCCTCGCGTGCCGGCGCGAGGTCCACTGCCTGCCGCAGTGCTTCAAGCAGGGACTCATGGTCCGCGATGTTCTTGCCCGCGATGTCGAAGGCCGTGCCGTGGTCCACGGACGTGCGCACCACGGGCAGGCCCACGGTGATGTTCACGCCGTTCTCCAGGCCAAGGACCTTCACCGGGCCGTGGCCCTGGTCGTGGTACTGGGCCACCACCAGGTCGAAGTCGCCGCGGCCGGCGAGGAAGAACAGGGTGTCGGCCGGGAGCGGGCCGAAGGCGTCGATTCCTTCCGCCTGCGCCTTCTCGATGCCCGGCTGGATCTTCTCCGCCTCTTCGCCGTAGCCGAACAGGCCGTTCTCGCCCGCGTGCGGGTTGATGGCGCACACCGCGATCCGCGGGTTTTCGATCCCCGAGGCCTGCAGCAGTTCGTAGCCGCGCTTGATGGTCCGGTAGACCAGGTCGCCGTTGATTTTGGCAATCGCATCGATCAGGCCGATGTGGGTGGTGACGTGGATGACGCGCATCTTGGGGGCGGTCAGCATCATGGAGACTTCCTCGGTGCCGGTCAGTTCGGCGAGGAGTTCGGTGTGGCCGGGGTACTTGTGGCCGGCGGCGTGGAGGGCTGCCTTGTTCAGCGGCCCGGTGCAGATGGCATCCACCTGGCGGTCCATTGCCAGGGCAACGGCCTTCTCGATGAAGAGGAACGAACCGTGGCCGGCCGCGGCGGAGAGCTCACCCCACGCGAGGTCCTCCGGAATGCAGTCGATGTCCAGAACGTCGATGGTGCCTTCGGCGAACAATGCCTCCGACGGTTCGGCGACCTTGCGCAGGGTCAGCGGGCTGGAGACGATGTCCGCGGCGAGCTGCATCCGGCGGAGGTCGCCGATCACCAGCATGCGCGCCTTTGACCGCAGTTCGCTGTCCGCCAGCGCCTTGACGATGATTTCCGGGCCAATGCCGGCCGCATCGCCCATGGTGATGGCAACAATCGGGCGTCCCATTATTTGATACTCATTTCAGTTGTAGTGCCAGTGAGAAATTGGATGGTCCGGGCCAGCGTACCGGCGTCCCCGAACGCGCCGGCCTTGGTGACCAGCAGGGGGAGGGGCTCGGGCAGCAGGCTCATCACGACGCCGGGCTCGATCTCACCGAGGACGGTGAAGCTGCCCGCGCCGAGGGCCTTTAGAACTGCCGTGGCCGTTTCGCCGCCCGTCATGACGAGGGCGTCGCAGTGCCCGATGCCCGCCGCCGTGGCGCGGGCCAGGGCCTCCGCCACCACAAGCGCCTGTGACTTGTCCACCGTCCCCATCGGGTCCGGCGTCAGCACCACGTCATTCCGCGTCATTGCCTCTGCGACGAGGCGGGCCACCGCTGGCCCCTCCAGCGCGTGGTGGTCCAGCGTGATGTGCTCGGCGCCGGCGGCCACCAGTGCCTCGGTTTGCTGCCGCGCAAGGCTGGAGTAGCTGCCGATCACCGTCAGGGTCCTGCTGACGCGTCGCACTTGCGCATTTCGCGCAGATCCTTCTTCGCGCGAAGCGATGTGCGCCGCCAGCCCGCCGGAGCCCACCAGGAGCGCGGGGAAGTCCAGCAGGTCCGCGGCGGCCGCGATGGCTTGCAGGTCCTCATCCGAGGAGGCGTCCAGTACGACGGCGTCAATCCCGCGTTCCTGCACGTCTCGCAGGTGCGCCGCCAGTTCCTCCGGCGTGCGTCCGGAAGGTCCGGCCACCACCTCGACGGTGAGGCCGCCCGCGGCAAGTGCGCCGCCGACGTCGCCGCCGAAGCGGCCTTCGGTGTTCTGCCTGCCGCCCACGTGGACAATGCCGCCCAGTGTGGTCCTTCCCGTGGCGGGAAAGGCCGGAGCCACGATGGCCAGGCCCTTGCCGCCGCGGGCGAGCCGTGCCAGTGCTGCCGCGACCTCCGCGCCCACATTGCCGCGAAGCAGCGAGTCGATCTTCTTGAAGACCCGCCGGTCCTGCTCCAGGGCACGCCCGACGGCGGAAGTGACGGCCGCGGCCGCCTCCTCCGCCGCCAGGTAGCGGCTCTCTGTGTTGATCGAAAGGATCTCCGCCTCCGGCCAGGTGCTGCCGACGTCGAGCATTACGGAGCTGGTGTGCGTGGGGCCGTAGGCCGCGGCAGCATCTGCCGCCCCCGTCAGGTCGTCGGCGATGATTGCCCAGCGCGTGGTGGTGTTGGTGCTCATACTGCGTGTGCAACCTCAGGAGCTGCCGCGCCTTCCTTGGCCTTGAGGCGCTTGGCGTACCAGGCAACCATGATGGGGCAGCCGATGGCGGTCACGACGACGGAAGCGGCAACCAGGACGGTGGCGGGTCCGGCGGCGGGAAGGTACGCAGGGTTGGCCGCAGCCACCAGCATGGGGACAGTTGCGGCGTTGCCTGCGGTGGTGGCAGCGGCGAGACCGGCCAGGCCGGTGCCTCCGCTCAGCTTGTCCGCGAAGAAGAGCACAGCGCCGCCGACGATCAGCACAAACAGGCCAAGCGCGATGCCCAGCAGGCCGGCGCTAAGTACCTTTTCGAGGTTCAGGCCGAAGCCCAGGGCCAGGGCGAAGAACGGAATAAGGACGGGGGCAGCGGAGGACAGGAACTTCCGCATGGCCGGGTCAAGCGTGCCCAGCAGGACGCCAAGGAGCAGGGGGATGATGGCGCCCACCAGGGCCTGCCACGGGAAGGCCGACAGGCCTGCCACGCCCAGCGTCAGCATGGTCAGGAAGGGACCGGATTCGAGCGTCATGACGGAGTAGGCGGCAACGTCCTTCGGCTTGCCGTACTGACCCATGAGCGCCATGTACAGGCCGCCGTTGGTGTCATTGAGGGCTGCCAGGATGGCGAGGACGGACAAGCCTGCAAGCAGCCCGCCCTCAATGGGTAGTTCGCTCATGAACCTGCCGGCAATGATGCCGATGATGACCGCGAACAGGACCTTGGCGCCAAAAAGGACGCCGCCCTTTTTCAGGATGTAAGGGGTGGCCTTGATGTCGATGCTTGCACCCATGCAGACATAGAACACGGCCAGGATGGTGGTGCCGCCGGTGAAGAGGGCCCCCGTGAACGAACCGAAAAACTTGGCGGAGTCCGGCGCGAAGGTGGCCAGGAGGGCGCCGATGAGAAGGGGGACCAGCATCATGCCGCCAGGAACTTTTTCCATGGTGGCCTTGATCGGGACATGCATGTTGCAACCTCATTGTTGTCGGGGGAGAGGGGGATCGAGAACCGCCCGGCTTCGACCATGATAAGGATCATAGAGTCTGATGCGCGTTTAGCGCAACCCTGCATGCGCGAAGTGCGCAAGAAGATCCCGCAGGGCTCCAGGAAGCATTGTCCGGTGACGGCGGTGACCCTCGCCGGCCTCATCGCTGCCGTCACCGCACGGCTCGTCCTCCGGCGCAGAGGCCGAGCCGGAGGATCCGCCGGGAAACCGGCTGGCTGAAGACGGGACCCCTAGCCGCGGGAGTCCAAGGCGTCGAACTGCTCCTGCCAGAGGGACAGCTCGCGGGCCTTGTAGAGCCTGTGCGACGGGCTCCATTTTGGCCAGACTCCGGATTCAGGCTGTGCTTGCGCCCGCGGCCGGTCCTGGACGCGGGCGACTACGGGCGGGAAGGGCGCGCGCTGCACGCTCCGTCCGCTGCCGACGGCGGGCCTGGCCAGCGCTTTTGGCCGGGCTCCAGGCCCGGCGGGCAGGGGTTTCAGGTCCATCGCCCAGAGAATCAGCTTGCAGCCCGTCCAGATGATGCCGCACAGGACCATCGCGGCGAACAGGACGGCAATCCACAACAGGATCCCGATCGCGGAGAAAATTACCACCATGGTCCATTTTACGGACGTAGCCGCCGTTAACGGGAGGGCTGAATCCCGCGAAGAGGGGCCGTAGCCTCCGTGAGCTGGAGCGTGAACACCCACAGCAGCACGTCCTCGCCCGGCACGTACCAGTCCCGCTCGGGCGCCCGCCGGAAGCCCAGCGATTCGTAGAGGGCGTGCGCCCGTTCCATGAAGGTGGCGCTGGTGATGCCGCCCGCCGAAGTGCGACGCTCACCGCGCGCCGCCGGCCGCGGCAGTCCTCTCCACGTAGTAGCCCAGCCGTGCCAAATCCGGCTGCGACGAGGGATCGCCCACGGCGTCCCCGCCCACCGCGTTCGCCACGGCCAGCGCCCGCGAATAGTCCAACCCCTGGCGCAGCGCCAGGACCAGGGCGGCGCAGAACGCGTCCCCCGCACCCACGGTGTTCGCCACCGTGACCGCAACGGAAGGAGCCTCGGCCACCTTCCGGCCGTGCTCGAACATCGCCGAGCCGTCCGCGCCGTACGTCACGGCCACCAGCTTCGCCGAGGCGAGGGCCGGGATCAGGGCGTATTCGCTCTCGTTGACGATCACCAGGTCGCAGCGCTCCAGCAGTTCCGCCGGCGTGTCCATGGCCGGAGCGGCGTTCAGGACGAAGTACCCGGGAGTCTTCCGGGCGGCCTCCAGCACCACCGGCAGGCCCACTTCCAGCTGGCACAGCACCGTTTCCTCCGGGCCGAACTCCACCCCGTCCAGCGACAGCTGCGAGTTTGCGCCCGGGCACACCACGATCTGGTTCTCGCCCTCGCGGTCCACCACGATCAGCGCCGTCCCGGTGGCCCCCGGAAGGACGGCCACGCCGGCGGTGTCGACGCCGGCACCCGCCAGGGCGTCCAGCATCCGCTGCCCCTGGGCGTCACTGCCCACGGCGCCGACCATGCGCGCGCTGCCGCCCAGCCGCGCCGCTGCCGCGGCCTGGTTGGCGCCCTTGCCGCCGGGCTGCTCGGAGAGCACGGCGCCGCCGATGGTCTCGCCCGCGGTGGGAAGCCGTTCGGCGGTGGCGATCAGGTCCAGGTTGATGCTGCCGACCACGGTGACGGCAGGTCGTGTTGTGTTCATGGGAAAACTCTCTCAGGGGGAGGGCCGGAAGCGGCCGGGGTTTGAAAAAAGTGTAGCGCATGGTTGTACTTGTGAGTCATACATGGTTGTATAACAACTCGAATCGCCATGAAAGACGAATCCCTTCTGCTCGAACAAAGGAGTTTGATGTGAACACCCCAACCCCCGCCGCAGCCGCGCCTCCCGCCCAGGGCGGCGCCGCCGTCGTACCTCCCGCGGACCCGCCGAAAGCCGCCGGCCGCCGCGCCGCTCTGCTGATCTCCACCCTGCTGCTGGGCGTGCTGTCCTTCCAGCTCAACGCCAGCATGGTCACCCCGGCGCTGCCGCAGATCGCCGCCGAATTCGGCCAGGGCGCGGACAGCGCCGCCCCCGTCCAGTCCATGTTCTTCCTGGCCGGCGCCATCGCCGGGCCGGTCATCGGCCGCTGGAGCGACTTCATCGGCCGCCGCGCCGCCCTGCTCCTGGTCCTGGGCATCATGGGCGCCGGCACCATCCTCTGCATCACCGCCCCTACGCTGGAACTGCTGGTCACGGGCCGGTTCCTGCAGGGCGTCTCCAGCGCCGTCTTCGCCCTCGCCTACATCGTGCTCAGCGAAAACCTGCACGCGAAAGTCTTCGGCACCTCCGTGGGCATCATCGCCGCCATCAACGGGGGAGTGGGCGGCGTGGACGGCTACGTGGGCGGGCTCATGGCCGAGACCCTCGGCTTCCGGTCCATCTTCGTCGTCGTGCTCGTCCTGACCGCCATCGCAGCCGCCTGCATCATCAGAATCGTCCCGGCCGGACGTCCCCAGGGCGTGCGCGGCGCCATGGACTGGTGGGGCGCAGGATCCCTCTCGCTGTTCCTGGTGTTCACCACCTACTTCGTCTCCGGCGGATCCGCCGCCGGCTGGACCGCGCCGTCCACGCTGGCCCTGCTGGCCGGCACCGTGGCGACCTTCGCCGCGTTCTGGATGATCGAGAAGCGCCGCAGCCACCCGCTGATCGCCGTCCACCACCTGCGCTCCCGCCAGGTGTGGCCGGTCATCGCCACCACCGTCCTCACCCTCGCCGGCATCTTCGCCATCATCAACTTCACCGTGGTGCTGCTCAGCCAGGATCCCGACGGCGGCTTCGGGCTCAGTGCCTCCATCTCGGCGTTGCTGTTCCTCACCCCCGCCGCGCTGATCGGCGTGTTCGCCGCGCCCCTGGCCGGATGGCTGGCCGACCGCCGCGGCTGGATCAGGACCCTCCGGTTTGGCACGGGGCTGAGCCTCGCCTGCGCCGTCACTGCCGCCGCGTTTTCGGACAGCCAGGTGGCTGTGCTGGTCGCCGTCGCGGCCCTGGGCATCTTCTACAACGGCTTCTTCCTCACCGCCATCAACGGGCTCTCGGTGCTGCTCTCACCCAAGGAGGCCCCGGCCGCGCTGCCCGGCATCAACGGCGCCTCGTTCGGCATCGGGGCGAGCCTCGGCGTCGTCCTCGTGGCGCCGTTCGCCGCCCAGGCCACGGCCGCCGGCTACGCCACCGCCCTCTGGATTTCCGTGGGCATCACCGCCGCCGCGTTCATCACCAGCCTCTTCGTCTCCGCCCCCAAGGGCGAGACGGTCTGACCCCTTACCCCTTTCGAAGGAATCTCTTGTGACTGCCCCCATTTACCTGGACTGCGATACCGGCATCGACGACGCCCTCGCCCTGGCCTACCTCCTCGCCTCCCCCACGGCCGAGGTGGTGGGGATCGGGACCGTCAGCGGCAACGTCAGTGCCGCCGCGGGCGCCCGCAACACCCTGGACCTGCTGGCGCTCGCCGGTGCCGCTGATGTGCCTGTGGCTCTTGGCGCACACGACCCGCTTGTTGGCTCGTTTGCCGGCGGGGCGCCGTGGGTGCACGGGGAGAACGGGATCGGGGAGGTTTCCCTGGCGCCTTCCGCCGCTCCGCTTGCGGCGGAGTCCGCGGCGGAGATGCTGGTGCGGCTGGCGCGTTCCCATCCGGGTGCGCTGCGCGTGCTGGCGATCGGCCCGCTGACCAACATCGCCGAGGCTTTGCGGCTGGAGCCTGCGCTGCCGTCCCTGGTGGAGTCGGTGACGGTGATGGGCGGGGCCGCGCTGGCGCCGGGGAACATCACGCCCGTGGCGGAGGCTAACATCTGGCACGACCCCGAGGCCGCCGCCATAGTGCTGGCCGCGGAGTGGGATGTCACCCTGGTGCCGCTGGACGTGACCATGGCCTCGGTGCTGGAGGAGCCGCACCGGCAGGCGCTGCTGGCGTCTTCCGCGCCGGTGCCGCGGGCGCTGGGGGAGATGCTGGGCTACTACTTCCGGTTCTACGAGGGCATCTACGGCCGGCCCTGCTCCGCGATGCACGATCCGCTGGCGGCGGCGCTCGCTGTTGGTGCTGTTAAGCCTGCCCTGGCACCCGTGGTGCGTGCCGCCGTCGACACCTCCGACGGGCCCTCCCGCGGCCAGACCGTCTGCGACCTGCGCGGGCTGTACGCGGGGTACCCGGAGGTGAAGGGCGCGCGGTGCCGGGTGGTCCTGTCGCTGGAGGAGGACTTCGCTGCGCACCTGGTGGAGACGCTGCTTGGCTTCCCCTTCGGCGCAGGTTCGGAAAGCACTACGGCGGCACTCACCTCCGCCGGGTAGGTGGCCTGGGCTGTCCGAAGACTTTTTTGGCCGGTATCTATCCAGCCAGCGAAGGTTGCCGCAAGATAGGCACATGAAAAGAACTGTTGTCGCGGGTTTCGCGGCGCTCATCATGGGGTTTGGCGCTCTCACCTTCGCGGTCCCGGGCAACGCAGCCGGCCAGCCGACGCACGTCCCGGGGCAGATCCTCGTTAAATTCAGGGACAACGGTGCGGCGGCTGGCGTGCTGCGCCAGCACGGCCTCAGCGACGGTCCCGGGGTTGGCAGCACCGGGGCCCGCCTCATCAAGGTACCGGCCGGTAAGGAACTGCAGCTCATCGCAGCCCTCAGCCGGAACCGGGCCGTCGAGTATGCCGAGGCCGACCAGGTGGCCACCGTCGCTACTGATAACTCCAGCGTCGACTACGTCCCCCGCCAGTACGCTTTGCAGAACACGGGCCAGGGCTTTTGGAATACGCGTGAAACCACATACGTAGCCCCGGGGAAACCCGACGCCGATGTGGACGCGGTCGAAGCGTGGGGCGGGGGCGAAACGATCGGTGCCGGCATCAGGGTGGCTGTGCTCGATACGGGCGTGGCCGGTGACAATCCGGACATCGCAGTCAAGGTTGATGCCCGCAAAAACTTCAGTACCGCGGCAACCGGTGAAGACAAGTACGGCCACGGCACCCACGTGGCGGGCATTATCGCTGCCACCAAGGACGCGGTTGGTGTCACGGGGGTGTGCCCGGGCTGCAGGATCCTGGACGGCAAGGTCCTGAACGACAGCGGCTCCGGTTCCACCTCAAGCATTGCCAACGGCATCGCCTGGGCCGTCACCCTAAAAGCCCAAGTCATCAACATGAGCCTGGGCCAGCGCGTTTCATCACGGACCCTCGAAGCTGCGGTCAATGACGCCTGGACGGCGGGTGCTGTGATCGTCGCGGCGGCCGGCAACGGAGGTACCCAGTCCAAGATCTACCCGGGTGCCTATCCAAACGTGATCGCCGTCGCGGCGACGGACAACAAGGACGCCAAGGCGTCGTTCTCCACCTACGGCAAGTGGGTGGACGTCGCTGCGCCCGGTGTCAGTGTTTACTCGACCTTCCCCAACGGGGATTTCCAACTCGCTGCCCAGAACGGCCGCGCCCATGGCTACGACATAGCCAGCGGCACGTCGATGGCCTCACCCGTCGTGGCCGGTGTGGCCGGGCTGGTGCGGGGCAAGTATGCCAGCGCCGACAATGCATCAGTCCGGACCATCATCGAATCGACTGCTGATCCGATCGCGGGCACGGGTACCTACTGGTTCCATGGCCGCGTGAACGCCTACAAGGCCGTCGGCGGCACAGCGCCCGGAGTTTAAAGGGTCGGCCGGCGAGGCCCGGTACAGGAGTGACCAATATGGCAGTCCATCATCGGGTCTTCGCGCGGCTCTACCCGGTGGTGGGTAAGGCGATGGAGCGCGGCGGCATGGACCAGCGCCGCCAGGAGTTGCTCACCGGCCTCTCCGGCGAGGTGGTCGAGGTAGGTGCCGGCGACGGGCTTAACTTTCCGCACTACCCGCCCGCCGTCACCCGTGTCCTGGCCGTGGAGCCGGAACCGCACCTGCGGCGCCTCGCCCGCGAAGCGGCCAGCCACGCTCCGGTACCGGTCGAGGTTGTTGATGGTCTCGCGGAGAGGCTTCCCTGCACTGACGGCAGCGCCGACGCGGTGGTTGTGTCGCTCGTATTGTGCTCGGTGGCCGACCAGACGGCGGCGCTGCGGGAAATCCGCCGTGTGCTCAAACCGGGCGGTCGGTTGCGTTTCCTCGAACACGTCCGGGCGGACACGCCCGGTCTCGTCCGGCTTCAACTAGTGCTCGATGCCACCCTCTGGCCCCGTGTTGCGGGGGGATGCCACACGGGCCGCGACACCGCTGCGGCCATTGCACGCGCCGGGTTTACCGTCAAGAGCCTGGACCGGTACCTGTTTCCGGGCGCCCGCACGCCGGTCTCCTTCCACATCCTCGGCACCGCCATCCGTGGCGGCTAAGGCTGATGCGGCACATTGCTGCTATGGGCGCCAGCGCTGGCGGAGCTGTTACGCACAACAAGAGTGGGTGCGATTGGCGTACGGTCCACGTCCCGCCCTTCCATTGCACCAAGAAGCACTTCCATGCTCATGAGCGCCAAGGCGGTGAAGTCTTGGCGCACGGTGGTCAGGGGTGGCAGGAAGTAATCCGAGCCTTCAATATCGTCGAAGCCTACGATGCTGACATCATCCGGGACGCGGACGCCGTTTTCGGCGAAGGCGCGTATGACCCCCAGGGCGGTGTGGTCGCTGGCGGCGAAGATGGCCTGGGGGATTTTTTCTTCCCGGACGAGCCGGAGGCCGGTCTCGTATGCCCACCGGGGGCTCCAGTCACCCTCGAGGCACAACCCTGGTTCTAGTCCTGCGTCACGGAGCGCGGCCTCCCAGCCACGCTTGCGCACGCGTCCGTCGAACCAGTCCATGGAGCCGGCGAGGTGGGCGATATCCGTGTGGCCCAGGTCGATAAGGTGCTGGGTGGCCAGCCGCGCCCCGAGTTCCTGGTTTTCCGAATACGTAAAGACGTTCGGAGTGGATGATGCTCCGGCCGCGATCATCTCCACCGGAACGCGGAATGACGCATTCCAGACGGCCGCGGCCATCTGCACCAGGGGAGCGATGACAATGATTCCCCCCACACCGGTATCGTCCAGGGTGTCCAGGGCTGCCTGCACGGACTCTTCGTCGGGTTGTTCGACGCTGATGACGGTTGTGGCGTAGCCCTTCTTGCGGGCGACGTTCTCGAGGGCCATCAGTGTCCCCACCGGGCCAAACCGCGGCGAGCCGTCAGAGAGGATGCCGATGGAGGTCGACCGGCTGGTGACCAGCGCGGTGGCTGCCCGGTTCCGGCGGTACCCGATGTCCTTGATGACCTGCAAAACACGCTGGCGCGTAGCCGCGCTTACGTCCGGCGCGTCATTGAGTACCCGCGAGACCGTTCCGAAGGAGACGCCGGCGGCTTGGGCCACGTCCATGATGGTGGGCTTCCGGCGCAGCGGGGCATCCGCTAGCTTCTCCTTCGCCTCACGGGAAACCGACATCCCTGCCACGTTCTCTCCTGTCTTGCACCTCCCGGACCGAACCAATGGGTTCCGTGCGTTTTCAATCCTACGTCGGCCGCACGTCCCGGCGGCCTGAAGGCGCTGCCCGCGTGATGCTTGACACAATCCTCCGTGAACGTTTACGATGAGGTCCGTAAACGTTTACGGTCGGTTCGTAAACGCTTACGGAGGTAGCACGTTCAATGAGGAAAGGAGCGGGATGGCTGACAGCAGCATCGTCTACGCACTCGCGCTCGATCCCAGCACTGGGCTTCGAAATGTCGACCAGGCCCAGTGGGCAAATTTGGAAGTGCTCCTGAGGGGTACAGCGCCCGGCGATCTCGCAGCCGCTGTCCGCACCTTCGTCTCCGCCGGTTCCTCGGCCGTCGTCGGAATTTTCGATGGCAACCTGCTCTGGGCAAGCCTGGTTGTCTCTGTGGACCACTCCGGCGCACCCGCGTCCGTGTCCACGATTGCCGGTCCGATGGCCCAATCGGGCGGGGAAATGGCTAAAGCCGCAGGCGAAGCGGTGCGGTGGGTCCAAGCCCACCAAGGGCCCTGTTCCCTGGGCCTTTTCGTCGACAAGGTGCATGCAGAGGCGCTCCTGAAAGCTTCAGACAAAGCCGCCGCTCTACGCACAGCCTCGGCCGCCGGCGGACTCGTCCTCTCGCCGGTTCCCCCTGCCCTGGCAGTAGCGCTCGCCTGATCCATCCCAGGCACCCACCCCATCCATCCACTCAAAAGCACTGGAGAACAATGATGATCCGCAGGCTTCCCATCGTGGCCCTGGCCGCAGCCCTGTCACTTTCTGTCGCTTCCTGCAGCAGTTCAACAACTGCCACGTCAAACGCCCCCGACGCCGGCGTGTCCGAAAAAGCCCAGCAGGCCCTTGACAAGATCAAGGGGCAGGTTCTGAGCAAGGGCCCCAACGGCGAGACGCCCTCGCCAGCGTCCGTCGCGGATTTGACTCCCGAAGAGATCGCGAAGGTCAAGGGACTCAACGCCAAAGCCGCAATCGTGATGCACTATGGCGGCAACGACTGGGCCACAGCCCAGGTAAACGGACTTAAGAGCGAACTTGAGAAGCTCGGCATCAAGGTCATCGCCACAACCGACGCGAACTTCAAGCCGGACAAGCAGGTCTCGGACATCGAGACTGTCATGACGCAGGATCCGGACATCATCGTTTCCATCCCAACGGACCCCGTGGCCACGGCCTCCGCGTACAAGAAAGCCGCGGATGCCGGCACGAAGCTCGTCTTCATGGACAACATCCCCCAGGGGCTGACCGCCGGCAAGGACTACGTCTCTGTTGTTTCGGCCGACAACTACGGCAACGGCGTCGTCTCCGCCCACCAGATGGCCAAAGCGCTCGGGGGCAAGGGAAAGATCGGACTCGTCTTCCACCAGGCCGACTTCTTCGTGACCAAGCAGCGCTACGACGGATTCAAGGAAACCATCACGAAGGAGTACCCGGAGATCCAGATCGTCGAGGAAAAGGGCATAGCCGGTCCGGACTTCGCTGGAGATGCGCAGGCAGCTGCGAACGCCATGCTGAGCAAGTACCCTGACCTGGCCGGCATCTGGGCGGTGTGGGACGTTCCCGCCGAGGGTGTCATGGCTGCGGCCCGTGCCGCGGGCCGCCCGGACCTGAAGATCGCCACCGAGGACCTCGGCAAGAATGTGGCCATCGCCCTGGCCAAGGACGAACTCGTCATCGGCCTCGGAGCGCAGGTTCCGTTCGACCAGGGTGTTACAGAGGCACGGCTGGCTGCCGGCGCGCTCATCGGCAAGGAAGCGCCCGCCTATGTGGCATTGAGTGCCCTCCCGGTTGACCACTCCAACGTCCTGGAAGCCTGGAAGCAGGTCTACCACGAGGACGCCCCGAAGGATATCCAGGACTCCTACAAGCAGTAGCCAGACCCGACGGCGCGGGGGCTCCAACCCCCGCGCCGCGCCGAAAGGGCAACCATGAACACCGCAGACAATGTCGTCGAAATGCGCTCGATCTCCAAGGGCTTCAACGGCGTTTCCGTGCTGAAGGACGTCGCCTTCGACGTCCGAAAGGGCGAGGTCCACGCACTCGCAGGCGGCAACGGCGCCGGGAAGTCCACGCTCATGAAGATCCTCCAGGGCGTCTATCAGGCAGACGCTGGAGAGATCCTCATAGGCGGGGAACTGGCCGCCATCAACTCGATCCAGGACGCGAAGGCCGCCGGGATCGGGATGGTTTTCCAGGAATTCAGCCTGGTACCGAGCCTGACCGTTGCACAGAACATCTTCCTTGCCGCCGAACCGCTCGGCAGGGGCGGCCTCATTGACGACCGTACCGCGGTGAAACGGGCCAGGGAGGTCTTCGCTGAGATGGAGGTCGACGTCGACCCCCGTGCGGAGGTCGCCCGGCTGGGGACTGCATACTGGCAGCTGACCGAGATCGCCAAGGCCCTGGCCCAGAACGCCCAAGTGCTGATCATGGACGAACCCACTGCCAGCCTGGCCCGGCACGAGTCCGAGTCGCTGTTCGAACTGATTGACCGCCTCAAGCAGCGGGGCATCTCCATCATCTACATCTCGCACCGCATGGACGAGGTGTACAGGCTCGCTGACCGGATCACCATCCTCCGCGACGGCCGCCACCTGCTTACCGCGCCACTGACCGACGTCACTCCCGAACAGATCGTGGAAGGCATCGTGGGCAAGAAGATCGAGGGCCAGCTTTCCTACCGCGCACGGGACCATGCGGTGCACGACGGCGCGCCCCTGCTGGAGGTGCGCGGGCTTAACGCCGGGCACCGGGTACGGGACGTTTCCTTCACGCTCCGGTCCGGTGAGATCCTCGGCCTGGCAGGGCTGATGGGAAGCGGACGCACCGAGCTTGCCCGTGCCCTCTTCGGCATCGACAAGGTGGACAGCGGTGACGTCCTCCTGCGGGGCAAAAAGGTCAACCTTGCCTCGCCCCAGCAGGCCATCAATGCCGGCGTCGCCCTCATCCCGGAGGACCGCAGGGCACAAGGCCTGGTACTGGAGCATTCCGTCCAGGACAACCTGCTGCTTCCCCTCCTTGGGCAGATCCAGCGGGGACCACTCCTCGACGGCGCCAAGGGCAAGGAATTGTCCTCGTCGCTGATCAAGAGGTTCGCGGTCAAGGTGGCCCACCCCAACCGCCCGGTGCGGCTCCTCTCGGGCGGCAACCAGCAGAAGGTGGTCATCGCCAAGTGGCTGGGCACCGATCCGGACATCCTGATCCTGGACGAGCCAACGGCCGGCGTGGACATCGGCACCAAAAGCGAAATCTTGGACATGATCCGTGAGCTGGCGAGTGCCGGCAAAGCCGTCATCGTCATCTCCTCCGAGTACCCCGAACTACTCGCGGTCAGCGACCGCGTCCTCGTCCTCAGGGACGGCTCCATCATCCGCGACATTCCCCGCAGCGAGATCGCTGACGAGGAGTATCTCCAACTTGCAGTCCAGGGAGTCTGAACAGTGAGCAAGGCAAACACCATCGCGCCCCGGAACACCGCGGCCCGCAATTTCGGCACCGTCCTGAAAGAACTCGACTGGCGGCGCTACGTCATCTACATCGGCTTCGTCGTCGTCTTCCTCTTCTTCGCCATTCTGCTGCGCGACCAGGGCTTCCTGTCGCCGAACAACCTGTTGAACATCTTCCGGCAGACCGCCACCATCACCGTCATCGCCGTGGGCATGACCTACGTGATCGCATGCGCGGAGATCGACCTGAGCGTCGGATCCGTGGCCGGCCTCTCCAGTGTCTGCACCGCGATGGCACTGTCCCAGTGGGGGCTGATTCCCGGCATCCTCGCGGGCCTCGCCGTCGGACTCGTGGTCGGATCAGTCAACGGTGCGCTTGTCAGCCTCCTCGGCATCCCGTCCTTCCTGGTGACGCTCGGCATGCTGGGGATAGCGGTCGGCGTCGCCCAATGGATCACAGCCTCGGCGCCCCAGCCCATCCTGAACGACACGTTCAACATGCTGTTTGGATCCGGCAACTTCGGTCCCATTCCGGGCTTGGTGGTCTGGAGCGCCATCTTCGTGGCCATCGGCGCCGTCGTACTGAACCGCACAAGGTTCGGCCGCCAGGTCCTGGCCACGGGAGGCAACCGCAATGCCGCGGAGTTCACCGGCATCAACACCAAGCGCATCAAATTCCAGGTGCTCCTTATCTCGGCCGTGGCGGCAAGCGTCGCCGGCATGCTCTACGCCGGCCGCCTCCAGTCCGGACGGTTCCAGTGGGGATCGGGAGACGAACTCTCTGCCATCGCCGCCGTCATCCTGGGTGGAACCAGCCTCTTCGGCGGGTTCGGCTCCATCATCGGCACCCTCTTCGGCGCCCTGCTGATCGGCCTGATCAACAACGGACTGATCCTCGCCGGACTCGACAGCAGCCAGCAGCAGGTTGTCCGCGGCGCCATCATCATCCTGGCCGTCGCTATGGCCCGGAAGAAGTAGCACACATGACTCTCAACTGTTCTTCGGCTCCTGAAAGGCACAAGCAATGAAACTTGGTTACTGTTCCATCACCTGGGGCGGCGTGGTGGGCCACGCCCAAGGCGTGACGAGCGTCAAGGACCTCTTTTACCTGACCCACGGGTCCATGAAGGACGCCGTCCGGGACATCGCATCCGTCGGCTACGAGGGTGTTGAGATGTTCGACGGCAACCTCGCGGAATACGCGGAAAAGCCCGAGGAGCTCAAAGAAATCCTCGCCAGTTCCGGGGTATCCCTTACAAGCGTGTACACGGGTGCGAACTTCATCTACGCCGATATCCTTCCGGACGAGCTGCACCGGATCCACCGGGCTGCCGAGCTGGCCGCAGACTTCGGAGCTGAACGGCTCGTGGTTGGAGGGGGAGCACGGCGCGCGGCCGGAACCACCGAAGAGGACTACCGCCGCCTCGGCGAGGCCCTTGACAACGTCACGGACATCGCCGAAAGCTTCGGGCTGTCGGCGAGCTACCATCCACACCTGACCACCATCGTGGAAAGCCCGGACGAGCTGGACAAGCTCATGCCGCTCACACGGATCGGTTTCTGCCCCGACACCGCCCATCTTGCGGCCGGCGGAGCAGATCCGGCCGCGGTCATCCGGAAGTACCCCGACAGGATCCGGCACGTCCACCTCAAGGACTTCCGGCAAGACCCTTTTTCCTTCCTCCCCCTGGGCCAGGGCGAACTCGACTTCCCGGACATCCTCGCGGCAATCCGGGAAAGCGGCTACGACAGCTGGCTCATGGTGGAACTCGACGGCTATGACGGGGATCCCCGGGAAGCGGCCGAGATCAGCAAGAAGTACCTCGAGAAACTCCTCTGACCATCCTGACCACCAGGGAGAGCCACCGCAGGCGGCTCCCGACTTTTCCGAAAGGAACACGATTCACATGCAGCACCTTAACGTCGGCCTCATCGGAGGCGGCTTCATGGGCAAAGCCCATTCCTTGGCTTATGCCGCTATGCCCATGTTCTTTTGGCCCGCCCCGGCCCTCCCGGTCCGCAAGGTCATCGCTGAGGCCAACCCGGAACTGGCCGCCGAAGCGGCCCGCCGCTTCGGCTTCGAGAATTCGACCTCGGACTGGCGCAGCATCATCGACGATCCGGACATCCACGTCGTAGATATTGCTACGCCAAACCACCTCCACGCAGAAATCGCGATCGCCGCGGCCGAAGCAGGCAAGCACATCATCTGTGAGAAACCGCTGGCGCGCACGGGCGAAGAATCAAAAGCCATGTACGACGCGGTGAAGGATAAGAACATCGTCCACATGGTCGCCTTCAACTACCGTCGCACTCCCGCGGTCGCGCTGGCCAAGAAATACATTGAGGAAGGTTCCATCGGCCGAATCCTCAGCTTCCGCGGCACCTACCTGCAGGACTGGAGCGCCGATCCCAACTCCCCGTTGTCGTGGCGTTTCCAGAAGTCGATCGCGGGGTCCGGCGCCCTAGGCGACATCGCAACCCACGTCATCGACATGGCCCGTTACCTCGTCGGTGAGTTCAGCTCCGTCAACTCCGTCCTGTCCACCTGGATCCCGGAGCGCCCGCTCCAAACGGGCGGCGCTGACGCACTCGGAACGGTGCGGGGCGGAGAGGGCCCGCGCGGCGAAGTTGACGTGGACGATGAGGTGATGACGATGATCCGCTTCGCCAACGGCGCCGTCGGATCCCTTGAGGCGACGCGCAACGCGTACGGAAGGAACAATTACATCACCTTCGAAATCCACGGAACCGAAGGAAGCATCGTCTTCAACTACGAACGGCGCGACGAGCTCCAGGTCTGCTTCGCCTCCGACCAAGGCGACCGCCGCGGATTCCGCACCGTTTACACCGGCCCGGCCCATCCCTACGGAGAAGGACTCTGGCCCATTCCGGCCCTCGGCATCGGCTACGGGGAAACGAAGATCATCGAAGCCTACGACTTCTTCAAAGCCATTGCGGAAGGCGGAAGCGTGAGCCCCAATTTCGCAGACGGCTACCAGACCGCACTCATCGACGACGCAATTGTCGAATCGGCTGCAAAAGAGTCCTGGGTCGAGGTCCCACAGATCACCGCTTGATCCTAGGGGAGGGACGGTGAAGAGCCGTTCCTCCTCCGGTTGCGGACAGCCCTGGCTGACTGGGTCAGGACTGGAACTGCTGCATCACCGAGAGGTGCCCGGCCCGGGCCGAGACCAGGCATTTGGCCAGGTAGAAGGGCCGGTTGCCGTTCCGCACGTACTGGGTCAGGACCAGCACAGGGTCCGACGGACGCAGGTCCAGCAGCTTCGCCCGGCTGGGCCCCACCTGGCTGAGGCTGATCTGGCACTCGCCCGGCCCGGCCAGCCGGCCCAGCTGGTTGTTGAGCGCGGCAAGCAGGGTGGCGCCGCCGTCGTCCTCTATCTCAAGGGGCGCGGCGGCGCCCTTGCCGACGCTGACGGGCTGGGCGGTGACGTTTTCCTGCAGGTGGGCGATCGCCTCGCCGTCGCGGATCAGGACCGATTCCCAGAGCCAGCAGTCGGTGCCGGGCTCGACGCCGATGCCGGGGGCGACGAATTCGGAGGCGGCCTGCCGGACCACCTGGGTGCGTTTGACCTCCACCTGCTGGCCGGGGCTGCCGAGGACGTCCTCGAACGGCTGGATGCGCTCGATGCCGATGCGGGGGAGCGTGTCCGAGACGAAACGCCCGACGCCGCGCCTTGCCCTGATGAGCCCGTCCTCTTCGAGCAGCATGAGGGCTTCGCGGACCACCGTGCGGCTGACCTTCATGTCCGTGCCGAGTTCCGTTTCGGTGGGGATCATGGAACCGGGCGTGAGCAGGCCGTTGCGGATGGCCGCGGCGATCCGCGAATACACCGCGACGCGCAGGGGAGCGCCGGGCTGGGCAGCCACAGGCTGGGACAGGAACCGGGCGGCGTCCTGGTGCACGATATGCCTCGCTTGCTTGTGGTGGATCCGGTGTCGGTCCGGGGATTCCAGCCTAATGCAACGTCTGACGCGTGTGTTGGACAAGCATGGGTTGCTGACTGTGCGGGCAGGGCCTCCGTACACTGGGGACCATGGTCTCCCGTATCAGCGAACTGGTCCTCAACTGCGCCAATCCGGAACTCCTGGCAGGGTTCTGGAGCGATGTCCTCGGCTACGTCGAGCTTGGCCGGGAGGACGGTGCCATCGAGATCGGCCCGCCGGACGCCGGGTTCGGCGGCCTGCAGCCCACCATCATCCTGAGCCCGAGCAGCAACCCGCGGACCGGGCGCCTCCCCCTGCACATCGACGTCAACCCCATCGACCGGGACCAGGACGCCGAGCTGGAACGTCTGCTTGCCCTCGGGGCCAGCCCGGCCGACGTCGGGCAGGCAGGCGACGAGCCATGGCACGTCCTGGCCGATCCCGAGGGCAACGAGTTCTGCCTCCTGCGCAAGCGGCTTGACGCCTGACCTGGCACTGAGCTGCCCGGGCGGCATGGTCCCAAAGGGGGGAAAAGGAAAAGATGAAAGCCTTGGCTTCGGTTTCGCTGGCGGAGTTGCTTGTGCAGCTGCTGGCAGCGGGCTCTCATTCGACGTGTCCCACCTAGGCGGGGTTGCTGCGGGAACCAGGCGGCGGAGCGGCCACGGCCGGCGAGGCGGTGAGCGGAACACCGAGCCTCGTTGCCGCCGTCGCAGGCGCCCGGGCGCGGGTCAGTGACCTCCAACGCGCGCCCTTGACAGCCGGTCCAGCACTTAGGAATATCAAAGTGCCGGTGGGTCCGGCTTCTTCCTTGGGGAGCTGACCTCCGGTTCGGCCTCTCCAGGGGGTTATCGGATGCAGTCAGCACGCCGTCGCCGCAGACTCTTTCGTGGTGTGGCTGCGATTGCCGCGGCAGTCCTGACGGTCTCCACGGCGGGCTGCACCGGCCCTCCGGAACCCCCCGGGCCTCCCAACGGGTTTGCGCCCCCTGCACCTGATGTCCGGATCGCTGCCGTCGGCGACATGAACGACGCAGGGAACACCGACCCTGACAGCCCGTCCGGCCGGAACGCTGCTGCGATTACCCAACTCGTGCAGGACAACCAGATCGACGCGTTCCTGGGTCTCGGCGATTTCCAGTACGACACCGCTTATTGCGACGACTATGTGAACTACTGGGCGACCCTGTGGCGTGGCACGATGCCCAAGCTGTACTGGGTTTCGGCCCCCAACCATGACTGGGAACCCGGCCGCAATGAGGACCTCGACAACTTCATGAACGGCCAGTGCCCGGAGGCTCCGAAAAAGGCTGCGATCAACGAGGAGCGTGGACGCATCGAGAACGGGGAGGCGTACTCGAAGGACTTCGGGAACTGGCACTTCGCGTTCCTGTCCTCAGCGCACTGGCGGTACAACCCCGCACAGGCCCGGGCGATAACACGATGGCTGGACAAGGACCTCGCCGCTGCGAAGGCGGCTGGGAAGCACCTGGCGGTGGTGCACCACGAGCCCTACTTCACGTCGAACACGTCCGAGCACAACCGGGCTGCTGACCACAAGCCGTGGATCGACGTGATGTGGAAGCACCGGGTGCGCCTGACACTGTCAGGGTCACAACACAACTACGAGCGGTCATGCCCGGTGAACAATAGGGACGAATGCGTCGACGACGGGATAACGGCAGGGACGAATGCGTCGACGACGGGATAACGGCATTCCAGGTTTCCACTGGCGGTATTGGGCTCCGCCCCTTCACCAGCAGTCCGCGGTATATCGAGAACCGGTTCAGCGACACCCACGGGTTCCTTCGGCTGACGCTGCGCCATGACGGTTCCTTCGACTGGAACTTCATTGCAACACGGGGGCCGGGCACGGACTCGGGCACGCGTTCCGCACCCAAATAAGGGCCACCGTGTGCGCCCGATTCATCAAGCTCGCTAACTAGCTGATGGCGGTCATGATGTTCCAGCCGTCGCCGACTTTGATGCGCCAGCCGAAGAGGCCGTTGCCGGTGCCGGGGTAGGTCCAGAGGGTGCCGCCGGTGTCGCGTGCGGTGAGGTCTGGTTTGCCGTCCCCGGTGAGGTCACCGGCGGCGCTGATGGCGGTCATGATGTTCCAGCCGTCGCCGACTTTGATGCGCCAGCCGAAGAGGCCGTTGCCGGTGCCGGGGTAGGTCCAGAGGGTGCCGCTGGTGTCGCGTGCGGTGAGGTCTGGTTTGCCGTCCCCGGTGAGGTCGCCGGCGGCGCTGATGGCGGTCATGATGTTCCAGCCGTCGCCGACTTTGATGCGCCAGCCGAAGAGGCCGTTGCCGGTGCCGGGGTAGGTCCAGAGGGTGCCGCTGGTGTCGCGTGCGGTGAGGTCTGGTTTGCCGTCCCCGGTGAGGTCGCCGGCGGCGCTGATGGCGGTCATGATGTTCCAGCCGTCGCCGACTTTGATGCGCCAGCCGAAGAGGCCGTTGCCGGTGCCGGGGTAGGTCCAGAGGGTGCCGCTGGTGTCGCGTGCGGTGAGGTCTGGTTTGCCGTCCCCGGTGAGGTCGCCGGCGGCGCTGATGGCGGTCATGATGTTCCAGCCGTCGCCGACTTTGATGCGCCCGCCGAAGAGGCCGTTGCCGGTGCCGGGATAGGTCCAGAGGGTGCCGTCGGTGTCCCGGGCCAGCAGGTCGGCCAGGCCGTCGCCGGTAAAGTCCCGTGCTGCCGCCACAGGAGCGGGCAGCCAGGCATCACGGCCCGTGTTGAGCAGGCGGTTCGGGGTGCCCGGTGACGCGCCGGCGATAACATCCGGGACGGCAGCCGAGGTTATTTCCGCGGAAACTCCTGCCGGCGTCTGCCCGGGGTTTTGGGACAGGACTACAGCCGCAGCACCCGCAACGTGCGGGGCTGCCATGGACGTGCCGTTCAAAGTGGCGGTGGCCGTCGTCGAGGTGTGCCCGGCTGACTGGATGCCGACCCCGGGCGCGTAGAGGTCAACACAGCTGCCGTGGTTCGAGAACCACGCCTGGCGGTCCGAGGAATCGCTGGCGGCCACCGTCAGCGCCTCGGGCACGCGTGCGGGTGACCGGGTGCAGGAATCCACTCCCGTGTTGCCTGCGGCCACGACTGTCGTGACGCCGTCACCGATGACGCCCCGGACCGCCGCGTCCACCACGCTGTTGCCGCCGCTGCCAAGGCTGAGGTTTGCGACGGCGGGCGTCCCGGCGGCGTGATGCGCAGCAATCCAGTCAAGGCCCGCGACGACGTCCGAATCGTAGCCGGAACCTTCGCAATCGAGGACGCGGACCGGAACGATGGTGGCGGCCTTCGCCACTCCGAACGTCCTGCCGGCGATGGTTCCCGCGACGTGCGTGCCGTGTCCGTTGCAGTCACTGCTGCCCACGCCGTCCGCGACGGAAGTCCAGCCAGCCGCGACCCGGCCGCCAAAATCCGAGTGGGCAGCCAGCACGCCGGTATCGATGACATAGGCGTTGACGCCGGCGCCTGAGGAAGGCGGCGTGAACGTGCCGGAGAGCGGGAGCGCCTTTTGGTCGATCCGGTCCAGCCCCCACGGCGGAGACTGCTGGGTCTCATCCAGCGAAACGGGCCCGTCCACCTCGATGGCCGCAATCCGGGGAGAGCGGGCGAGGGCAGTGGCCTGCCCCTTGGTGGCTGTGATGACTGCACCCCGCACCGCGGCGGAGAAGGTTTTTCCCACGGCCACGCCCTGGGAGCGCAGGGCCTGGGCCTCATGGGCGACGTCGGCGCCCGGGGAGAAGCTGATCAGGTACCGTTCCGGGCCGCCCTGGTCCTGCTGGCCGGGAGCCACCGTGAAGGGCGCTGCAGCAGCGGGCACGGCTGCCTGCACTGCAGCGGCTGCAACCGCGAGGGCGCCAAGCGCGCTCAGGAGTCGTTTCGGGAATGGCATGGTGTCCTCCTCAGGACCTGCACGGACGGGTTGGGCAGCTTGACGGTAAGCCAGAAGAAGTTCGCAGCGGCGGGACCAGCCGATTGGCTGAGGTGCTGAAGGGCATTGACGCAGTGCACGTTTCGCAGGCTGCGCTCCCGCGGACAAGATCCAGCGTCCCGGCTCGCGGGCGCCACAGTGGCCCCCAGGCCATTCCTTACGCCCCCGTCAGGCTTGAGCGAACAAGTGAACCCGTCCGTTGTCACGCGATCTTGTCTTCCCCCCGGTGTACACCCCGGCTGAGCCCGGAGCCTGTCCCAACGCTGGGTTTCCGCTCAGGAAACCGGGGCGTTGTGACGCAACAAGTTTACAGGAGCAGCCCGGGCCTGTGGCCCCTGCGAGGGCCCGTCGCATGGGTCAGTAGCGAGGAGGGCAAACACGGTGGCGATGGTCTGTGACCACCACCCAGCCGCTCCATGCGCGGGTGTTCGGCGATAGTTGTCAGCGCGCCTGGCTTTCGTCGGTGGGGCTTCAACCGAATACTCGGGCCTTCCGCCCTGGCCGAGGTGCCCAGCCTCGAATAGTGGACGGGAGCTCAAACGGCAATGCCCCCGGCTGCAGCGAAGGCTGCGGCCGGGGGCATTACTGGATTCGGTTGTGCGGGCGTCGCCCGGACGGTGCCTTTAGACGGTCCCTTTAAGCGTGGGTCCTGCTGTGGCCCTTGGTGAGGACCAGGGCCAGGGCCACCATACCGACGCCGAGCAGCAGGTGCAGGCCGTTGTCGAAGGCGTTCAGCGGGACGAAGTTGCCGGCCGAATCCTGCGGGACAACCAGGCCGTAGACAAAGAGGACCAGGTAGATGATGCCGCCGTAGAGCAGGAATGAGCGGGCGCCGCCGGCGGTCTTGGCCAGGACGATGCCGGCAACGCCGAAGAGCAGGTGGACGATGTTGTGCAGGGCGGAGACCTGGAAGAGGCCCAGCAGCATTGCCTCGGAATGCGCGCCGGCGAAGTGCAGCTGTTCGAAGTTGGCCGTGATGCCCGGAACGAATCCCAGGATTCCGACCAGCAGGAATACAGCACCTACGGCCAGTGATGCCTTTTGCACGTTGGTGCGGGTTGCAGTGCCGGTGTTCGTGTGTGTTGCCATGGTGTTTCTCCTGAATGCGATATGGGTTTATGGGTTTAGCTGGTTGTTTTTACCTGCCTGCCCCAAAGGGTTATGCCAGCAATTCGTGCTGTATCGCATTGCGGATGGGTCCGCACTCAAAATGATTTGGCCGGGCCACCATCCAGCCGGTCATGGCCAATAGGAGCACGGCCGCGTCAACGCACTGCCGGAAGTTTGCCGTAAGCGGGCAAAAAGGAGACCCGTGTCCGGAATGTCCGGGCACGGGTCTCCTGTTCTGCGGTCAGCCCTGGTAAGCGGCAGCCGACGCGAAGACGACGATGATGATGATGACGGCGAGCGCCAGCGACAAGTAGCCGATCACTAGGGCGGCGATTGCCAGGCCGCGGCCGCCTTCACCGGTGGTCTTGATCTGGTTCAGGGCGATGTGCCCCAGGATGATGCCGAGCAGGCTGACGAAGAATGACGAGATCAGCGCTGCAATGGCCAGCGTGTTGGTCTTGGCCTGCATGGTTGGCTGCGGGTAGCTCTGGTACTGCGGCTGATACTGAGGTGTGCTCATGAGTGATGCCTTTCGAATCCGAAAACGATGGGTCCCCCCGGCCCGCCTATTGCGGAGCGGCAATCAAAAAGTATCAATATTCCGGGCAGTAAGGACGGTTGACGCGAAAGAATTCCACTACGCCGCCCCAGAACAGCCCGGGAGTGTCCAGCACCGCGTTGTGGAAGAGGGCGAGCACCACGGTGCCCGGAGGAGTGCCATAGAAATCCATGGCGTCCTTGGATTGGGCAGGCGGGCGGACGACGGATGAGCCCTAAGCTACACGTTACCTCCGACAATTTTCGGCGGCGCGAACGGGATGTATTCCGGATGAAGCACAGGTGCCCTCACGCAGGTGATTGGACGGCGAGGCCTGCCTCTACCGCTGCTGCGAGTAGTTCCGCATCGTAGGCGACCAGGACATCCGCCTGCAGCCGGATTGCGGTGGCCAGGTGGATGGCATGGGCACTCCGCAGCTTGCCGGGCAGCGCTGCCATACATGAGGTCCGGACGTGAAACGTCCACAAGGTTGATTCCGCTGAGTGCCGTGTTGATGAGTTCGCCCGGTATTCCACGGCGGCGCCCCGCGCAGTGAAGCTCAGTGTAGAGGAGCATGGAGGCGGCCAGTACGTCCCCCTGTGAGGCCGCTGCCGACAGGTAGCCGGCAGTCGCCGCTGATTCGTCTTCCGCGATCACCAGCTTAAGGACAGCAGAGGTGTCCACATAGATGATCAACGGTCCCCGCGAAGATCGTCCAAAATTTCAGCAGTGCTGGCCTGCGAAGTCATACGCGGCAAGGAACGGAAGTCGACGGGACCGGCCTTTGCAGGCCGGACCTGGCCCGCCAGCAGGAGCCGTTCAAAGGGAGACGCCGAAGGAGGGATCAACGTTGCCGCGACCTCGCCGTTGTTGGTGACGTCGATAGTTTCGCCGTTCTTGACGCGCTCAAGGATTTTACTGCTGTTATTGCGTAGCTCACGGTGCGGAATAGTAGTCATGCCTGCCTCCGTAGCAATTGTCGCAAAAGGAAGGGTCCGAAGATAAGTATCAACCTGTCTCCGCCTGCTCCCAGTGCCGCCGGAGCAATTCAGCCAGCCGCTTGGGCTCGATCCGGTGGGGAGGATCAAAGTGGTGGCGCTTGGGGAACACTTCCAGATGGAAATCCGGGAAGAACACCCGGGCCAGCCGGGCGGCGATCTCGCCGTAGTCATCAGGGTTGCTCAGGCCGCCCAGGGCGAAGAACACGGGCGGTTGAAAGGCGGCCAAGCGGGCCCTGTCCAGGTGGTAGCTCTTGAAGGTCCGCAGGAAGGCCTTGATACCCGCGGGCCGCTTGGCCATCCACGGGGGCGGGGGACCGGGCGGCGGGGGCGGAAGGACGACGTCGTGCCTCACTCCCAGCCTCATGAAGGCGGGCATGAACTGCTCGGGCGGGAGCGTTTCCAGCCGCTCGTAATGTTTCCAGAGTTCGGTGTGGGCGGGGCTCCAGTCCCAGTTCCCGGCCCAGGCGGGCTCCAGCAGTGCCAGGCTGAGCAGCCTGTCAGGATGTTTTGCGGCGAAGGCCAGGGCAGCCGCGCCGCCGCCGGAGTACCCCAGAAGGTGGAAGGTCTCCCACCCGAGGGCATCAGCCTCCCGCAGCACGCCGTCGATCTCGGTGTCCAGGCTCCAGCCGGGCGGCGGTTCGTCGTCCGCGTAGAGCTCCAGGTCCTTGGCGACCGCCTGCACATCGGGTCCCAAGGCTTCAATCAGCGGGCCGTAGGCCTCATCGGCGGGGAGGACGGCGCCCGGCAGCAGGATGACCCGAATCGGTTTCATGGAAGGAACCCTACGCCGGGGTCGGCTGTTGGCAAGGGGTGCGTTCGCACGGCTTCAGCCGCCCAGGCCGGCGATGTGGCCGGCCACGTATTTGGCGTCGTCGCCCACCAGTGCCAGGGTGGCCGAGGCGTGCCTCGTCAGCCAAGGCAGTCCGACGGCGTACAGGCCGGTGACGTCCGTGACGCCCCGGGAGTGCCGGGGGTAGTTCCACTCATCCAGCACCGGGATGTCCAGGAAGCTGAAGTCCAGGCCGTACCCGGTGGCCCAGATGACTGCCGTGATGCCCTCCGCGTCCAGGTCCAGCCGTGCCCCGGATTCCGGGGGGAGCCATGAATCGGTCTGCGGCGTTTCCGGGGCCGGCGCATCGATGCCGGCTGCCGCGATGTAGGCGTCCGCCATCAGCTTCAGGCGCTGGCCGAACCCTGCCTCAACCAACGCCAGGCGTTCGGGGAGGTCGTCGCTGAAGGCGAGGACGCCGTCGTCAATTCCCTCAAAGCGGCCGTGCAGCCGGACGCCGCGGCGGCCCAGGTCCCGCACGCGGATGCTGTGGCCGCCCTCGTTGCCGGAAACCAGCGGATTGCACAGGAAACGCGCCGCAGGGGAGGGGAGCTGGTCCACCTGGAAACCGTTGATGCCGTGCTCGGGCCCGTGCAGGTTGACCTGCAGGATCCAGTGGAAGACGTCCTGGCCCCGGTACCGGCGCGGCGCCTCGGGGCAGGTTGAGACAGCCAGGTGCACCACCCGGCCGGCCGCCAGCAGGTCTTCGGTAATCTGCCCGCCTGACTGTCCGGTGCCCACCACCAGCACTGTGCCGTCCGGCAGCTGCTGCGGATTGCGGTACTCGTGGCTGTGCAGCTGGAGCACATGCGGGGGAAGGCCGGCCGCCGCCGCCGGGATGCGCGGCAGCTGGAAGGCTCCGTTCGCCAGCACGACGTTCTGTGCCGCGAATTGCCCGCCTGTGCTTTCCACGCTGAATCCGCCGTCAGCCCGGCCAATCCGGGTGGCTTCGGTGCCCAGCCGCACCGGCGCCGAAATCCGCTGAGCGTAATCACGGAACAGGTTGATGACGGCGTCGCGGGGGAGGAAAGCGTCAGGCTCGGGACCGTCGTAGGTCAGGCCCGGCAGCATGAAGGAGAAGTTGGGCGTGTTCAGGTAGAACGAATCCCAGCGGTCCTGCCATGCCCCGCCCAAGGCATCCCGCCGCTCCAGCACCTGGTGCTCCACGCCGTGCCGCGTCAGCCAGTAGCTGGTAGCAAGGCCGGCCTGCCCGGCCCCGATCACCAGGGTGTTCACCCGTTGCGGTATCTCCATGGTTTGCTCCCGCAGGTCAGGAGGCGGACAGGATCTGCTGCTGGCAGGATATGCCCGGATGGGTGCCGTGGTAAGTGCTGCTCCAAATCTCCTGTAGTGTTGATCCTGTTGTTGTGTTTATGCAGTTGGTAGTTCAGGCAGTACGCGCGGTCGAAAGTCCGCGTTCTTCTGAAGTAGCGGTTTTGAACACCCCACACCGGAGGGCCCGAAAGTCGGGACTTTCCCTCCACCTTCACGAAGGACAAAAATAATGGCTACTGGTACCGTCAAATGGTTTAACGCTGAAAAGGGCTTCGGCTTCATTTCCCCCGATGACTCCTCACAGGACGTTTTCGCACACTACTCTGCGATCAACTCCAACGGCTTCCGCTCCCTCGAAGAGAACCAGAAGGTTTCCTTCGACACCGAGCAGGGCCCCAAGGGTCCCCAGGCCACCAACATCCAGGCCCTCTAATTCATTAGGGAATCTGGGGCCTTCGGGTTTCGAATTTTGAAAAGCAGGGCCGGTCAGCTGACCGGCCCTGCTTTTGCTTAACCCGGCTGTGCTGCCAGATCAGCGCTGCAGGACCTTCTCCGGCTCTGGAAGGATGGCCCTATGCGGTCCGCCGCACGCGTCACCGCTCCGCATCAGCATTGAGGACACCGAGCCAGGGATCTGGCGCCGCCTGCGCGTTTCCCGCCGCCCTGACAGTGGAAGAATTCCATCTTGCCGTGCAGGCGGCCTTCGGCTGGGAGGACCGCCACCTTTACGCCGTCAGGTGCGTAGATCCCCGCGGGAACGGGCGTGTGGTTGCAGGGCCCCGCGACGCAACGGAGGGGTTGGAGGCAGAGGCGGCCTCCGCCGTCGTCCTTTCCGACCTGATGGATCCCCGGAAGCCGGGCACGGCCTGCGAGTGCGAGTACGACTTCGGCGACGGCTGGACTCATCAGGTTGAGTTGCTCGGGCCGGCCGAACTGGCTTACGGCGAGCTCCAGTGCGTCGGCGGCGCCAACCGTTGTCCCATGAGGATTCCGGCGGGCCGGAAGGATATGCCAACCCGGTCCGCATCCTCGCGGACCGGCACTATCCGGAAAATGGCGATGCCTGAGAGACACGGCGGTCCGTGCACAGACGTGCAGCGGCCATGAACGACGATGCGACGGCAGTACCGGCAGAAAAAAAGCTACTGATCAGTAACAACGCTTGTGGAATGCCCCCGAAACCTGGCCGCGCCCAGTGCAAGCGGCGGGCGGTCCCGGCCGCACGTTCGTGCAGAACCCGCCGCGGCCGCCCGCTCCTGCCTAGCCTTTAAAGGGTCCGGGCAGGAACGCGGCCCGCAGCACAAGCTCCGGCTCATGCCCGGCCCATCCCGCTGACACGCAAACGAAGAGGTTTATATGTCACTGCTCAAAAAGGCACTGTCCCTGGCCGCGACTGCCGTCCTGGCCGGTTCCCTCGCCGCGGCACCCGCCCAGGCGGACGTCGTCGAAATTTCCCCGCCCGGCGCCAACGACTGGTCCTGCAAGCCGTCCGCCGAGCACCCCTACCCTGTCATCCTGGTCCCCGGGACCTTCGAAAGCATGGCAAAAAACTGGTCCACCCTGTCGCCGTACTTGAAGAGCGAAGGGTACTGCGTCTTTGCGCTTAACTATGGTGAGACGAACGGCGTCTACGCCACCGCGCCGGTAGCGGAATCCGCGAAGGAACTCGCCCCGTTTGTCGACGCTGTCCGCGCAGCCACCGGCGCAAAGAAGGTGGACCTCGTGGGCCACAGCCAGGGCGGCATGATGCCCCGCTACTACATGGGCTTCCTCGGCGGCGCCAAAAACGTCAACCAGCTCGTTGGCATCGCCCCCTCGAACCACGGCACGGAAGGAGTGATTCTTCCTCCGCCGGACGTCGTGGCGGACCCGGACTACACGGCTCTCGGGTGCGCGGCGTGCGCCGACCAGCAGGCAGGGTCGCCGTTCATGCAGGAACTCAACTCCATCGGGGACACTGTTGCCGGGCCGTCCTACACCGTGATTTCCACCGTCTACGACGAAGTGGTGATTCCCTACAACAGCCAGTTCCTGTCCGGCCCGGCGCGGCAGGTTACCAACATCACCATCCAGGACAAGTGCCCGGCGGATGTGTTTGAGCACGACCAGACGCCGAATGACCCCGTGGTGCACCAGATCGTTGCCCATGCCCTGGGCAGGACGTCAGGGCCGGCGGATCCGGCCTACCAGCCCCGCTGCATCTAGCAGCGGGCCGCCGCTTCGCTACTTGTCCGGGTCCGGGTCCCGGACGTCCTTTTCGCCGATGTCCGCCGCGCCCAGGGCTGCCGCCGCCGCGCTGTGGACCGGTTCGTGTTCGCGGACCCGGATCTCGGGGTGGTGCAGGTCCAGGGCGGGCCGCTCCGAACGGATCCGGGGCAGGGACGTGAAGTTGTGCCGTGGAGGCGGGCAGGACGTGGCCCATTCCAGCGAGGCGCCGAAGCCCCAGGGATCGTCCACGGTGACCTTCTTCCCCGCCCGCCAGGTGATGTAGACGTTCCAGAAGAACGGAATCAGGGAGGCGCCCAACAGGAAGGAACTGAAGGTGGAGAACTGGTTCATCAAGGTGAAGTTGTCCTCCACCAGGTAGTCCGCGTACCGGCGGGGCATGCCCATGACGCCCAGCCAGTGCTGGATGAGGAATGTGCCATGGAAGCCAACGAGCAGCATCCAGAAGTGGATCTTGCCCAGGCGTTCATTGAGCATGGTGCCGGTGAACTTGGGCCACCAGAAGTAGAACCCGGCGAACATCGCGAACACCACGGTGCCGAACACCACGTAGTGGAAGTGCGCCACCACGAAGTAGGAGTCCGAGACGTGGAAGTCCAGCGGCGGGGACGCCAGGATGATGCCGGTCAAGCCGCCGAACAGGAAGGTGATCAGGAAGCCGATGCTCCAGAGCATCGGGGTTTCGAACGTCAGGGAACCGCCCCACATGGTGCCGATCCAGTTGAAGAACTTCACGCCGGTGGGGACTGCGATCAGCATGGTCATGAAGGCGAAGAACGGCAGCAGCACGGATCCGGTGACGTACATGTGGTGTGCCCATACCGTCATGGATAGGGCGGCGATGGAGATGGTGGCGTAGACCAGGCCCTTGTAGCCGAAGATCGGTTTGCGGCTGAAGACCGGGAAGATCTCTGAGACGATGCCGAAGAACGGCAGCGCGATGATGTATACCTCGGGGTGGCCGAAGAACCAGAACAGGTGCTGCCAGAGGATGGCGCCGCCGTTTTCGGGATCGTAGATGTGGGCTCCGAAGCGGCGGTCCGCGCCGAGGGCGAAGAGTGCTGCTGCCAGCGGCGGGAACGCCATGATCACCAGGATGGCCGTCACCAGGGTGTTCCAGGTGAAAATCGGCATCCGCCACATGGTCAGGCCGGGGGCACGCATGCAGATGATGGTGGTGATGAAGTTGACCGCACCCAGGATGGTGCCGAAGCCGGACAGCGCCAGGCCGAACACCCACAGGTCACCGCCGATGCCGGGACTGAAGGTGGTATCGGACAGCGGCGCGTAGGCGAACCAGCCGAACGACGCCGCGCCCTGCGGGGTGATGAAGCCGGACACCGCAATGGTGGAACCGAAGAGGAAGAACCAGAAGGCCAGCGCGTTCAGCCGCGGGAACGCGACGTCCGGCGCGCCGATCTGCAGCGGCATGATCACGTTCGCGAACCCGGCGAAGAGCGGCGTTGCGAACATCAGCAGCATGATGATGCCGTGCATGGTGAACAGCTGGTTGTACTGCTCCTTGGTCTGCAGCACCTGCATGCCGGGCTCGAACAGTTCGGCCCGGATCAGCAGCGCCATCACGCCGCCCATGCAGAAGAACGCAAAGGACGTGATCAGGTACATGTACCCGATGGTCTTGTGGTCCGTGGTGGTAAGCCAGTTGACCACTATGCTGCCCTTGCGCCGGGGTACCACGGCCGGCGCAGCCGTAGCGGCGAGCCCTTCACCTGAACGTCCGGTAGTGGTCATCGTTCCACCTCGCAGATCTCCTGGATGGCGCTGGAGGCCCCTTGCGTAAGCCCTACTTTGAAGGCTACTCAGGATCCCGGTGTCCGGGAAGGGCCCGCGTTGACTCATAGGAAAGGTCCGCGTAGAGGGATACGTTGCCTCATTGGAAAAGGTCCGGGAAGAGGCGAGGCGGACATCCTTGAGGGATGGGACTGACGATGAGCCAGCGTAAGGCCGTCACGGTGATCAAGGCCCGGGCGTATGCGCGCGGGAACCGGCTGGAGAAGGTGCGGATTCTGGATGAACTGGTGGAGCTGACGGGCTGGAACAGGGACTATACGCGGCGGGCTTTGCGTCAGGCTCTGGAGTTGCGCCCGGTGCGTGCCCGTCCGCCGCGGGCCCCGGTTTATGGTCCGCGGGTGATCGAGGCGCTGGTGGTCTGTTGGGCGGTCTTGCGGGGCCCGGCCGGCAAGAGGCTGGCGCCGATGCTGCCGGTGCTCGTGCCCTTGCTGCGCCGGGATGGGGAACTGGACTTGGCGGACGCGGAGGCGGTACTGCTGATGCGGATGAGCGCGGCGACGATCGACCGGAAGCTTGCCCCGGAGCGGGCGAAACTGGTGCTGCGGGGCCGATCGCATACCAAGCCCGGCTCATTGTTGAAGTCCCAGATCTCGGTGAGGACCTGGGCGGATTGGGACGGCGCGGTGCCCGGGTTCGTTGAGATTGATCTGGTTGGGCATGAGGGCGGCGTGGCCTCCGGACAGTTCTGTTTCACCCTGACCGTGACTGATATCGCGACGGGGTGGACGGTCAACCGGTCGGTTCCGAACAAGGCGCAGAAATGGGTGTTCGCGGCGCTGCAGTACGCGTTGGGCAGGTTCCCGTTTCCGATCCTTGGGATTGATTCGGACAACGGGTCCGAGTTCATCAACGACTACCTGCTGGAGTACTGCCACGCCCGGCAGATCACTTTCACCAGGTCCCGGCCGGGGAACAAGAACGATGGGGTCCATGTGGAACAGAAGAACTGGGCCCGCGTCCGTGAGCTCGTGGGGTACTACCGCTACGACACTACGGCGGAACTGGAGAAACTCAACGCCATCTGGGAACTCGATGCCCTCTTCACGAACTACCTGTTGCCCAGCAGAAGCTGCTTTCGAAGGAACGTCATGGGGCCAAAGTGGTCAAGAAACACGATGCCGCCCTCACCCCGCACCAGCGCGCCGCCCGGCATCCGAACGTCCGGAAGCAACCCGTCATCAGCATGAATGCCCAGTTCAAACGACTCAAACCGGCGGCACTGTCCCGGCAAATCCTGGCCCTGACCGGACAGCTCGAAGCACTTAGCCAGGCCAAAGCTGCTCCCCGCGACTACAAGATCAACACCTGGTTCAACTCGTACCCGAAACGGACCTTTTCCAGTGAGGCAACGAAGTAGTCTTCCCGGACCTATTGACGTGAGGCAACAGGGGGCCTTGATGAGGCACCGCCGCGCTAATGCAGCCCCATCGCGTTCCGTACCTCGTCCAGGATGTGGTGCATTGCTGATTCCGCCGCCGCCGTGTCCCCGCCCGCCACGGCTGCAGCCACGTCCTCATGCGCCCGCAGCGCCTCGTTCCGCGGCTTGAACGGCATCAGCCCCTGCTGCGTCCGGCTGGTCAGCACCTCCGCGACCATGCCCTCAAGTGCCCGGAACATCTCGTTTCCGCAGCTTCGCAGCAGCAGCTGGTGGAACTCGATATCGGCCGCCAGGAACCCCTGGAGGTCGCCGGCATCGCCCAGGCGCCGGAGCTCCGCCGCAAGGGCAACAAGCTGGGCGCGTTCAGCGGCGCTGGCCCGGCGCGCTGCGCCCGCGGCGGCAATGGGCTCGACGGCGATGCGCAGCTCCGTGAGGCTGCTGTACTGGGCCTCACGCCGGTCCGAGGCCAGCCGCCAGCGCACCAGCTTGGGGTCAAAGACGTTCCAGAACCGGCGCTCCTGCACCACGATGCCCACCCGGCGCCGCGAATAGACCAGGTTCATCGATTCCAGGACCTTCATGGTGTCCCGGGCAACGGTCCGGGAAATTCCGTACTCCTGCTGGAGCCCCTCCAGGGTGAGCCTGCTGCCCGGGGCCAGCTTCGCGGAGGCGATGGCGACGCCGACCGCCTCCAAAACGCGCTCATGCATCGCGGGGGAGGCCCCGCCGTCGTGCGCCTCATCCGTGCCCTCAACTGTCGCCGTCGACATGTTTTCCGCCTCTCTCTGCGCCGAAGCGCACCTCCAGAATAGCGAACAAAACCGGAAAGGTATGACCTGTGACACGCAAAGATAGTATTTATCTCGTCCAAAGGTGATACCTTATGGCGTAGCCCACGCAACGACGGGCACGCAGCGAGCTTCTTCGAAAGCCAAAGACGTCTTCTCCGGAGGTATGAACATGCAGAATCCACCCATGCATCTCGTGGTGATGGGCGTCGCCGGGTCCGGCAAAACCACCTTGGCGGCGGCCCTGTCCGGGCAGCTGGGCTGGGCCTGCGCCGAGGCGGACGAGTTCCACCCGGACGCGAACATTGCCAAGATGTCCCGGGGCATCCCGCTGCAGGACGAGGACCGCTGGCCGTGGCTCCAGGAAATCCGCTCCTGGATGACCGCACAGGCCCGGGCAGGCTGCAGTACGGTCATCACCTGCTCCGCCCTGAAGAAAAGCTACCGCCAGCTCCTGTCCGAGGCGGAGGGACGCGTCATCTTCCTCCACCTCGACGGCGGCGCGGACCTTATCAGCCAGCGCATGCAGGGCCGCGAGGGCCACTTCATGCCGCCCGCCCTGCTGCCGAGCCAGCTGGCCACCCTCGAGCCGCTCAGCCAGGAAGAGCTCGACGCCGGCAGCCTCCGCCTGGACGTCGCGCAGTCACCCGAACGGCTGGTCGCCGCCGTCGTGCAGGCCCTTCACCTTTCCTCCGGCCCGGCGCCCAGCGCGTCCTGACCACCCCTGACCCCCAACAAATCCTGCTTCAAAGGAGAACCATGACCATCGAAGGATGGACCCAAACACTCGGCGCAGGCCCGCTGCTGCTCATCGCCGCGGCAGCGATCCTCGTCCTGCTGTTCCTGATCATCAGGCTGCGCATGCACGCCCTGTTGGCGCTGATCCTGGTCAGCCTCGCCACCGCCTTCGCCACCGGCATCCCCGCAAACCAGGTGGTCCCGGTGCTGATCAACGGCTTCGGCACGACGCTCGGCACGGTGGCACTCCTGGTGGGCCTGGGCGCGATGCTCGGCCGCATCGTGGAAACCAGCGGCGGCGCCAAGGTGCTGGCCGACTACCTCATTGGCGTCTTCGGCGAAAAGCGCGCCCCGTTCGCGCTGGGCCTGGCCTCGCTGATCTTCGGCTTCCCCATCTTCTTCGACGCCGGCCTGGTGGTCATGCTGCCCGTGGTCTTCGCTGTGGCCCACCGCTTGGGCGGGGGAGTACTCCGCTACGGCCTGCCCGCCGCCGGCGCATTTTCCGTGATGCACATTTTCCTGCCGCCGCACCCGGGTCCGGTGTCCGCAGCGGCCTTCTTCGACGCCAACATTGGCCTGGTGACCATCGCCGGCCTCATCGTCGCCATCCCCACCTGGTACGTCACCGCCTACCTGTACGGCCTCTACACCGGCAAGAAGCTGGTCCTTCCCGTGCCGGAAATCCTGGGCCACGCCACCGCCGAAGCCGAGTCGCACCCGCCGCGCTTCCGCACCATCGTGGGCCTGCTGCTCCTGCCGTTGGTCCTGATCTTCATGAACACCGGGCTGAACACCCTGGCTTCCTCCAACGTCCTGCCCGCAGGCGTCAAGAACGAGCAGTGGTACCAGGTCCTGCGCACCCTCGGCGAAACCCCCGTGGCACTGCTGATCGCCGTGCTGGTGGCCATGTTCGTGCTGGGCGCCAAGCGGGGCAAGGACGCGGGCGCGCTTGAGAAGTTGCTCGAATCATCCCTGGGCCCGGTCTGCTCCGTCATCCTGATCACCGGCGCTGGCGGCATGTTCGGCGGCGTCCTGCGCACCTCCGGCATTGGCCAGGCACTGGCCGACGTCCTGGGCGACCTGGGTATCCCGCTCATCCTCGCCGGTTTCCTGATCTCCGCCATCCTGCGCATCGCCCAGGGTTCGGCCACCGTGGCGCTTACCACCACCGCCGGCCTGATCGCCCCCGCTGTTGCCCTGGCGGGGCTGAACGGGATGCAGGTTGCCGCCCTGGTGATTGCCGTGGCCGCCGGCTCCGTGGTGGTCTCCCACGTCAACGACTCCGGCTTCTGGCTGGTGGGCCGCTTCTTCGGCATGGACGTCAAGACCACCCTGAAGACCTGGACCGTCATGGAAACCCTCATCGGCGTGATGGGCTTCGCCATCGCCGCGGTGATCTTCCTGGTGGCCGGCCTGGCGGGTTAGCCTGCCAAATTAAGGCTCCCCACCTAAGTAGCGCCAAGTGTCGTTTTGGACCCCCAAAACGACACTTGGCGCTACTTACTTTTTTAGTGCGTGCCGGAGATACCCCAACGTGGACGGATCACCCTCCTTAGTAAGGGGTAGCCGAGGGGCTTCAGGTTGGCGACCGGCTGCACTACCTTTCTCCTATGGCCATGGGCAAGCAAAGGTGCTCTGACCCCCAATAGGAATTTCTACTCAGAAGGAGTGGGAAAGGTCATGAATCAACCAACCAAGATTTTCCTGGCCGTCCTCGTAGTGCTGCTCGTAGCTGCCGGGGCGGCACTTTTTGTCACTGAAAGCACCAGGAGGAGCAGGGCGGCGGAGTACACCCCCCAGGTCAATCCCGCAGATTTCAGCACCAAGATCACGAACAAATACTTTGCCCTTCCGGTCGGCAAAAAGTTGACCTATGAGACCGTTGAGCAGGGGAAGGTCACCGAGACGATCGAAATCGAAATCCTGCAGGAGACCAAGACCATTGAGGGTGTTGAGACCGTCATTTACCTGGACAGGGAATTCAAGAACGGGCAGCTCGTGGAGGAAACCCGGGATTATCTGGCGCAGCACAAAAACGGCGACGTGTGGTATTTCGGCGAGGACGTGAACAACTTCTGGAATGGGATTTTGATCAACCACTCCGGCAGCTTTCTCCACGGGAAAGACGGGGCGCAGGCGGGGATCTGGATGAAGGCCGAGCAGCGCGTGGGTGACTCCTACCGGCAGGAGTTCTACGCAGGCTATGCGGAAGATATGCGGGACACCCTCGCCGTCGGCGAGACGGTCTCCACAAAATCCGGCACCTACACGGACTGCGTCAAGGTCTACGACTGGACTCCGCTTGAAAAGAATGCACGGGAGCACAAGTACCACTGCCCCCAGGTCGGTGCCCTGGTGCTTACCGAGGACCTGGAAACGGGCAGCCGTTCAGAACTAGTGAGTGTCGTCCAGCCCTAGGCTTCCGGCAGCGGACGCCTGGCAGCGGAAGGTCCGGCCTGTGTGCCGGCCGGACCTTCCGCTGGAACCGGCTTTCGAGCCTAACCGCGCGCCTGCAGCCCGGGCACGCCGTCCTGGATCGCGAACGAGGCCTTCGTCGAAACGGGGGCGCCGGGCGTCGTGACATAGTCCACCGTCCGGAAGTCTGCGGTCATCGCATCGCGGGTAATGCGTGTGTTCACGTAGCCGCGGTTGTCGTTGAAGAACTTCAGGTGCGGGTTCCAGGCCGTCACCGGGTCGGTGGTGGAGCCGGTGCCGTTGCCGGTGGAGGTGATCGATGTGCACACCAGTTCCGAGCCGACCACGGCGGAAGCGGGATCCTTGTAGTCCACCTTGAGATCGTTGGCCCAGTTGCGGTGCACGTCGCCGGTAAGTACGACGGCGTTGCGCACGTTGGCGTCCACCCAGCCCTGGGTGATGCGGCGGCGTGAGGAGGCATACCCGTCCCAGCCGTCCATCGAGACGTCATCGATCTCGGGCGCCTGGTTGCGGTCGCGCTCGGCGAAGAACACCTGCTGGCCCAGGATGTCCCAGCGCTGGGTGGAGTTCCGGAAACCGTCCAGCAGCCACTTCTCCTGTTCGGCGCCGGTGATGGTGCGGTTCTCGGCCAGGCGCTCGGCGACGTTCTTCTTCCAGCCGTCGCCCGCGAGCTGGTCGTCGCGGTACTGCCGGGTGTCCATCATGTGGAAGTTGGCCAGCTGGCCCCACTGGATGGTGCGGTAGATCTTCATGTCGAAGCCGGCCGGTACGGATGAAGCCCGCAGCGGCATGTTTTCGTAGTACGCCTGGAAGGCGGCGGCGCGGCGCTGCCGGAAGCGCTCCGTGGTGTCGTTCATCTGGTTGGGGTCGCGGTTCTCGGGAACCTCGTCCGCCCAGTTGTTGTCCACCTCGTGGTCATCCCAGACCACGAGCCACGGCGCGATCGCGTGCGCTGCCTGCAGGTCGGCGTCGGACTTGTACTGTGCGTGCCGCTGGCGGTAGCCGGCAAGGCTCACAGTCTCAGGGCCCTGGTGGTCGCGCGGGTTGCCGCCGCCGATCACGTAGCTGCCCTTCTTGTACTCGTACAGGTAGTCGCCCAGGTGCAGCACCAGGTCCGGGTGGTCCTCGGCAAGGCGGGTGTATGCGGTGAAGTAGCCGTGCTCGTACTGCGAACAGCTGGCAAACGCCATGGCCAGGGACGCAGGCGTCTCGTGCAGCGCCGGGGCGGTCAGGGTTCGGCCGGTTGCGCTGATGTGGCGTCCGCTGCGGAACCGGTAGAAGTATTCGCGGCCCGGCCTGAGGCCCTTCAGTTCCACGTGGACGGAGTGGGCGGTTTCGATCCCGGCCTGCTCGACGCCGCGGGCTACTACCGTGCGCATGCCCTCGTCTTCGGCCACCTCCCAGGCCACCGGGACCTGGCGGGAGGGCATGCCGCCCAAGCCGTCCTCGGCCAGGGGATCCAGCGCCAGGCGGGTCCAGATCACGAAGCCGTCCGGCCACGGCTCGCCCGACGCGATGCCGAGCATAAAGGGATCGGTGCGGAGGCCGGCGTCGTCCGCTGTTGAAACGGCGACGGCGGCACCCGGCAGGGCGGCGACGAGGCCTGCCCCGAGGCCGGCGGAAATCAGGGATCTGCGTGAGATGTTATCCATGCCTCCGACCGTAGGAAGGCCGGTTGGACGGGCGCTGAGGGCGGCATGAATGACTGGTTAACTGCGTGACAAGAACTGTCTTGTTCGCCGCCGTATCCTTGGACCGTGACCCTCCTACAAGCTGTCTTTTCGTTTGCGTTGGTTGCGGGGCTGCTGACCCTGATTCCCGGCCTGGACACTGCCCTGGTGCTGCGCTCCTCGATCTCGAAGTCCCGGCGCTACGCCTTTGCCACGGCCGCGGGCATCAGCACCGGCGCGATGCTGTGGGGAGTCGCCGCAGCCGTGGGCGTATCTGCGCTACTGGCCGCATCCGAGTTCGCCTACCGCGTGGTGACTATTGCCGGCGCCGCCTACATGGTGTGGCTGGGACTGTCCCTGCTGTGGAAGAGCCGCAGGCAGGCCAGCGCGCCCGCTGCACCGGCCGGCCAGGACGATGTGCCGGCGGCGGGCAGGGATGACCTGTACAAGGGCTGGTTCACGGGGACCGTGACAAACCTCCTGAACCCCAAAGTTGGCGTGTTCTACGTAGCCACCATTCCGCAGTTCATGCCGGCCGGAGCCTCTCCCTTGCTGGTGGGCACGCTGCTCGCCGGCGTCCACTGCGTCCTGGCGATGGCATGGTTCACCCTCCTGATCTTCGGCACGGGGTACGCCTCCCGCTGGCTCAAGGGCGCACGCAGCATCCGGATCATCGACGGGATCACGGGAACGGTCATGGTGGGATTCGGGCTAAGGCTCGTCCTCGAACCCGCCCACTAGCTACTTGCCTGCCGTCCGGGACTTCGCGGCCTTCGGCTCCTTCGGCGGCAGCCCCGCCACGTACTCGAAGGCCTTGTGGATCCACGCCTTGGCCCGGGCGTCGTCGCCGTCGCCTTCCTCGTTCCACACCTCCGGCAATCCTGTGTAGCCGCCCATGGGCCGCTCCGCCGGGCCGAAGGGGACGGTCCGCTCCGCGCCTTCGAGCTGCTGCCTGTCCTCCGGTGAGAGCTTGATCCCGACGGTGGACCCGAACAGGCCGGCGAACATGTTGCCATTAACAAACGCACCGAGGTTGCCGAACATCGGTTTCACCACCACGCCGGGGCCGTCCGGCACCAGGGACCGGAAGCGCTCCTTGTCCGCGTCCGACGCTTTGGGCATTTCCATGGTTTCCCCCCGGGTTCGGCTGGCTGGTCTGTGCAGGATATGCCCTCTTGTCCGCGCCGGGGAACACCTGCCGCGCCGCCGTCGTTGTGCCGGTAGTGCAGCATGCCCAACCCGGGCGCCGCGACTTCCCCAACCGAAGGACACCCCTTGACTCCTCGCACCATCGTGATCACCGGCGCCAGCGACGGCATCGGCGCAGCAGCCGCGCGGACGCTGGCCAAGGCAGGGGAGCAGGTGGTCGTCGTCGGCCGTTCCGCGGAGAAGACGCGGGCCATTGCCAAGGAACTGGACGCCGACTACTTTGCCACCGACTTCGCGGAGCTCGCGCAGGTCCGCACCCTCGCCGCCCAGCTGAAGTCCGACTACCCGCGCATCGACGTTCTGGCCAACAACGCCGGCGGCATCATGGGCAAGCGCACCCTCACCGTTGACGGCAACGAGTCCACGTTCCAGGTCAACCACCTGGCGCCGTTCCTGCTCACCACGCTGCTGATGGACACCCTGGTTGCCAGCGACGCAAAAGTCATTAACACCTCCAGCGGCGCCAACAACTTCGGCAAGCTGGACCTGTTCGACCTCACGGCGGAGCACACCTACTCCACCAACCGCGCCTACGGCACCGGCAAGCTCGCCAACATCCTTTTCACCTCCGAGCTGCACCGCCGCTTCGGCGAGCAGGGAATCACGACGGCGGCATTCCACCCGGGCGTGGTCCGCACAAATTTTGCGGCCGAGTCCAGCAGTCCGTTCCGGCACGCCTACAAGACGCTGCTGAACCGCTTCATGCTCACGCCGGACCAGGGCGCGGACACCCTCCTCTGGCTGGTCAACGGCACGGCGGGCAAGGACTGGATCTCCGGCGCGTACTACTACAAGCGAGCCCTGGCCAAGGCCAACCCCCAGGCCTACGACGCCGAGCTGGCGCGCGGCCTGTGGGAGGCCAGCGAAGCGCTGGTTGCGGCCCGCTGAGTTCTTGCAACCGGGTAGCGCCAAGTGTCGTTTTGAGCCTCCAAAACGACACTTGGCGCTACCTAGTTGGGCCGGGGGCGGGCCTGCTGCACATCGGCCGCGGCCTCTGACTGTCCCCGCGCATGAAGCCCTGCCACCACACCGTCAATGTCCGCCTCGGACCGGTTCTGGCTCAGCTTGGCCTTGGCCTCGATCCGGGTGATGACCAGTTCGACCCCCACGATGGCCCGCAGCTGCCCGGCGATGTACCGGCCAGGGGCGTCATCCACGCTCCACGGGTGGGCGAAGCCGGCCTCGTGCAGTCCCGTGAGGCGCCGGACCTGCCGGTCCAGCCATTCCGGGTCGTCGTGGATCACCAGCCGTCCGTAGACGTGTGCCGTGGTGTAGTTCCAGGTGGGCACAACGCGTCCGTGCTCGGCCTTGGACGCGTACCAGGACGGGGAAACGTAGGCGTCCGCTCCCTGGATGATGGCCAGGGCATCCCCGGCGGCGGGCTGGGACCATTGCGTGTTGTTCCGCGCAACGTGCCCCTGCAGCGAGCCGTGCTCGCCGGAGTCGGGATCGTAAACGAAGGGCAGGAGCGTGGCGAGGAGGCCGTGCGGGGTCATCGTGACCAGGTTCGCGGCTCGCGGGCGGGTGAGGAGGTCCTGCACGGTTGCGGGGACCGCGGCAAAGTGGGCTGGAACGTACATGCGGTTAATCCTTTGCTGGCTGGAGGACGGTGCTGGGGAGGACGGTGCTGGGGAGGGCGTCCGGCGCGGGCCTGAACCGGACCCGGACTGCGGCTCCGGCGCATAGAATGACGGCCAGCCCGCCGAGGACCGTGGACCATGTCAGGCCCTCGCCCAGCAGGAGCGCCGCCCAGCAGATGCTGAGCACAGGCTGGATGAGCTGGATCTGGCTGACCCGGGCAATAGGTCCGATGGCCAAGCCGCGGTACCAGGCAAAGAACCCCAGGAACATGCTCACCACGGCGAGGTACGCGAAAGCGGCCCACTGCGCCAGGGTTGCGGACGGCGGCTGCTGGATGGCGGAGACGGCGGCCGCGGCCAGCATCAGCGGCAAAGCGAGGACCAGCGCCCAGGAAATGGTCTGCCAGGAACCCAGTTCACGGGCAAGCAGGCCGCCCTCTGCGTAGCCGACTGCAGCAGCCGCCACTGAACCCAGGAGCAGCAGGTCCGCCCAGTGCAGGACGCCCAGGCCGCCGGACTGCAGGGAAGCGAAGGCGATGACCGCAAAGGCGCCGAGGCCGCTGATGAGCCAGAAGGCAAGCGGCGGGCGTTCCCGCCCGCGGATAACGGCGGCCGTCGCTGTTGCCGCAGGGAGCAAGGCGATGACCACGGCGCCGTGGCTTGCCGGGGTGCTGGTCAGGGCAAAGGAGGTCAGTAGCGGAAAGCCAATCACGACGCCGGCCGCCACCACCGCCAGGCGCAGCCACTGCGTTCCGCGGGGGAGCCGTTGCCGGCTAAGGGCCAGAGCGGAAGCCGCCAGGACGCCGGCCACCACAGCCCGGCCGGAGCCGATGAACAGCGGGGACAGCCCCGCAACGGCAACCTTCGTGAGCGGTACGGTGAAGGAAAAGGCTGCCACGCCCGCCAGGCCCAGCCACAGCCCGGACGGCTGCGGCCTTAGTATCACTGCGCGGGAAGGCAGAGTAGCGCTACTATTATCTTTCATGAACAACGATAGCAGTTCGCGGATAGTGGCGCACCTGAAATCCTGGATGTCTTCAGCCGCGCCGGGAGCGAAACTGCCGTCCACCCGTTCCCTCGTGGCCGAGTACCAGGCCAGCCCGGTCACCGTGCAGAAGGCCCTGCAGACCCTCACGGCCCAGGGCCTCATTGAAAGCCGTCCCGGCGTGGGGACGTTCGTGCGGGCTGTCCGGATGGCGCGCCCGTCCGACTACGGCTGGCAGACGGCGGCGCTCCGCTCGCCGTCGGCGGCGCTGCCGCCAGCTTCTGCCACCATGCGGGACGTGCCGCTTGGCGCCATCGCCTTCCACTCCGGCTATCCTGCCCGCGAGCTCCTCCCGGAACGGTTGGTGCGGGCGGCCCTTGCCCGCGCCTCCCGCGGTGACGCGGCACTGTCCAGGCCGCCCGCCGCCGGCCTGCCCGAACTGCAGTCGTGGTTCGCCCACGAGCTCAGCACGTCGACGCCGGCGGGAATTTCGCCGCCGAACCCAAGCGACGTCGTCGTACTCCCCGGCAGCCAGAGCGGGCTGAGCTCCATCTTCAGCGCGCTGGTGGGCAGGGGACAGCCGTTGCTGATGGAGTCGCCGTCCTACTGGGGGGCCATCCTCGCCGCCGCGCAGGCGGGCGTCCGCGTAGTCCCGGTGCCCAGCGGCCCGGAAGGGCCGGATGCCATGGAGCTTGCCCGCGCCTTTGACGAGTCCGGGGCGCGGGTTTTCTACGCGCAGCCCAACTATGCAAACCCCACCGGCGCGCAGTGGGCTTCGGAACGCCGCGACGAGGTCCTGGACGTGGTCCGCGCGAAGGGCGCGTTCCTGGTGGAGGACGACTGGGCACACGACTTTGGCATCACCTCCAGCCCCGTGCCCGTAGCGTCCCGCGACGATTCCGGGCACGTCGTCTACCTGCGCTCGCTGACCAAGAGCGTGTCCACTTCCATCCGGGTGGCGGCGCTCATTGCCCGCGGGCCGGCACGGGAGCGCATCCTTGCAGACCGGGCCGCCGAATCGATGTACGTGAGCGGACTGCTGCAGGCGGCCGCGCTCGACGTCGTCACGCAACCAGGGTGGCAGACGCACCTGCGCAGCCTGCGCCACCAGCTTGAATCCCGCAGGGACCTGCTGGTCACCAGCGTGCGGGAGCATATCCCCCGGGCACACCTTGAGCAGGTGCCGAGAGGCGGGCTCCACCTGTGGTTGCGGCTTCCAGACGGAACGGACCTGGCGCGCCTGGCCCGGGACTGCGAAGCCGCTGGGGTCATTATTGCCCCTGGCGACGAGTGGTTCCCGGCTGAGCCTGCGGGTCCTTTCGTCCGGCTCAACTACTCCGGCACGAATCCGGGCGCCTTCCCGGAAGGCGCCCGGATCATTGGCCAGATGCTGGAGCGGAACCTGGCCTGGGAGTCAGCTGGCCAGGACCGCGCAGACGTCAGTGGCAGTCCCGGATGAACTGACCAGGGTCCACACACCCTCGGTGCTGATGGTGTAAACGGCCCTTCCGCACTCACTAACCTTGCGGAGTGCAAGGAACAGGCAGGCGACTGCGTGACCGCCGAACGGCTTCTGCTTGAGGCTGTGGACGCGTCGCTGGAACTCGGGGTCCACGGGAACCTCGCTGCATCTCTTGAATCACTGGCTGGAGTCTATGCCGGGCAGAACCGCCTGGAGTTCGCCATCAGGTTGCTTGCAGCAGCTAATGCTTACCGGTGGGAGCACGTGCGGCCCTTGAACACGGAGGAAGAGAAACGCGTGGCAACCATCACCGCGCGCGTCCGGGCGGAAGCCGGTCCTATCCGTTTTGGATTGCCTGGGCCGGCGGAAAATCCCTCACCATAAGGCAGGCGGTCAACGAGGTGCTGCAGGGCGCACGCCACACCGGAGTCCCGCCGGGCGCTGCCCGCCCGGCAGGCGCGTATCCATCAACCCCGGGGAGCGCCGTGGACCCGGCGCCGTGGTCCTGACTCATAGTGCTGACCGCGACCCATAGTCGTGGCCCCGGGGTCCGTGTCCACCCGGGTCAGTCCTTCGTGTCCTCGGCGTGGTGTTCCTCGGAGTGTGCTGCCTTTTCGCGGGCCTCAATCTGGTGCTGCTCAAGTTTCGCTTCGGCATCCCTGCGCCGGTAGCCGATGGACCGGGCCTGTTCAGGCGTGGGATGCCGGTGCTCCCGTTCCCAGGCATGGTCATTGACGCCGGTGCCCGGGACTGCCTCGTCATCAGGACTGTTGGTTTCTTCATCCATATTCAAACCCTTTCACAGACCCGGTGCGGATAGTAGGGCCTACGCCCCGAGCCTCCCGTGGGTGCTGATCACGTTGCCTTTGCTGGTCCGGGACTCGTCCTGCAGCACCAGCCGGGTGGTTGGGTCGCCGTCCTGGAACAGGCGCCGGCCGGTTCCCGTTCCTCCAGCGGCGCGTCCATCAGCCGCGAGTTGTGCCACTCCAGCGGCTCCGCCAGGGTCCGCGACGCCACAAACTTCTCCACCGGGTTGATGAAGGCGGCAAAGTCCTCGTCCACCGACGCATTGGGCCAGTAGGCTGCCCACTCCTGGTAGCTCACCCGGCCCAGCACCACGGTGTCCACCGTTTCCATCATGGTGCTCAGGCCGGCTCCCAGTTCGTCGTCGAAGCTGTCGAACTGGAACCTGTAGGGATCGGAGACCACCCCGTCCACGGAGTGGAACAGGCCGGCAGTGACTTTGCGCATGGGGACCTTTCGGGAATGCCTTTCGAGTGGACAGGCAACACGCTAGTGCGCCCTCCCGGCGAGCGGAAGGTCCGTGCTGGAATGCACGACGGCGGCTGCTCCAGTTACGTTCATCACTCGCCGCGGCGTCTTGCGGGGTTTCGCTGATTCCGGGCCCCATACTTGTGGTGAGCGGCCGTTGCCGCGCCCCGGCCAGGCAGGAGGAAGTGCATGGAAACCCTGAAAAAAATCGTGACCAACCAGTATTTCCCGGCCGGTGCAGTACTTACGGCTGTCCTGCTCTTCTGGGCCGTGGGACTCTTGGGCGGGCTGTCCCTCCTGAACAACAACCAGCCGCCGCTGACGACGCTCACGTGGATGCTGTTTGTCTACATGGCCGCGGTGCTCACCCCTCTTGCCGGCGCAGCGGCCGCCGTCGACCTGGTCCGGCGCTGGCGGCGCAACCGCACAACTGAAGCAGCGGGCGCCATTGAAGCAGCGCGGGCATCGGATCAGGATGTCACAGCCGAAGAAGAATCCGCCGCCCAGCCTGTGCCGGCTCAGGACCAGCCAGGAGCGGATCGGACGGCACCCCGGAAACCGGTCCAGCAGAAGCCCGCCCAGAAGAAGCCCGGCTCCAAGAAGGCTGCCTAGCCGGACCGCCGCGCCAGTTCCACCCTGTTTCGCCCCGCGGCCTTTGCTGCGTACAGGGCCGCATCGGCCTCACCCAGCAGGGTAACCGTATCCACTGGGTGCTCCGCGGTGAATGCGGAGAGCCCAGCACTGAGCCGCAGCTGGCCGGTAGGATCGCCGGCGTGCGCGATTGCCAGGCCCCGTACAGCATCCAGGGCCCGTTCCATCAGTGCCTTCGCGCCGGATACCGACTGCCGGGGCAGTACCAGCAGGAACTCCTCCCCGCCGAAGCGGTACACGCCGTCGCTTTTCCGGACGGAGCTGAGCAGCGCTTCCGCCACAGCCCGCAGGGCCTGGTCGCCTGCGGGGTGGCCATAGAGGTCGTTGTAGGTCTTGAAGTTGTCCACGTCGCACATGGCCAGGCTGTACTTTTCCCCGTACCGAACGCTCCGCTGGTGGAGCTGCTCCAGATCCTCCGAGAGCTTCAGCCGGTTGTGCAGCCCTGTCAGCGGGTCTGTGCGCGCCTGCCGGGCCAGGACCCTGCGGTAGTGCGCCAGGTCCGCGTGGAGGGTGGTGACACGCAGCGCCACCAGCAGCCGGGCCTGCAGCACGAAGGGGTCCAACGGCTTGGTGACGTAATCGTCGGCCCCGGCCTTGAGCCCGGCCAGTATGTCCTCGCGGGACCCCTGCGACGTGAGCAGGACGACGTAGGTGTAAAGGTCCTCCTCCCGCTCCCGGATGGCCCGGCACAAGGCCATCCCGTCCATTCCCGGCATCACCCTGTCCGTTACCACCACATCGGGTTGGTGCTCCAGGTAGAGGGCCCAGGCCTGGTCGCCGTCGGCTGCTGCCAGGCAGTCGTGCCCGGAGCGCTCGACGGCGGCCCTTGCCACCATCAGCGACCCTGGATCGTCGTCAGCTACCAGCACCTTCACGTGGCCTCCTTTAACGCCGTGTCGAGTCCTGCGTCCAGCAGCCGCAGTTCAGCCTCGAGACGGCGGACCAGTCCCGGGCCGTCGCCGTCCCGTGCGCTGCGCCCCATCCGCTCCAGCTCTGCACAGGTCCCCGCTACTTGCGCCGCCCCGATATTGGCTGCCGCCCCCTTGAGCGCGTGCGCCGCCCTGGCAAGGGCGGGCCAATCGCCGTCGTTCACTGCTGCACGCAGCGCCGCGAGGCGTCCGGGGAGCTCCCGCCTGAACGCGGCCACCGCCGCGGGCAGCAGTCCCAGGCCGTCGCCGGGCCCCAGGTCCCGCAGGATCGCAAGCCTGTCCCGGTCCAGAATCGGCGGGCCTACGGGATCGGCAGGAGCCCGGACCCCGGTGACGGCAAGCGGGCGCTGGACAGCCTGGGGGACGCGCTGGGGCTCAGGTTCCGGAACCCAGCGGGCCAGCGTGGCTTCCAGGGCTGCGGCATCCACGGGCTTTGCCAGGTAGTCGTCCATGCCGGCTGCCAGGCAGCGTTCCCGGTCGCCGTCCAGCGCCCCCGCCGTCATGGCAATGATCGGCAGGCGGGTATGGGTGCCGGCCCTGCCCCGGATCTGCCGCGTGGCCTCGAAACCGTCCATCACCGGCATGTGGCAGTCCATCAGAACGGCTGAGTACCTGGAATCCGCGGTGGCGGTGAGGGCCTCTGCGCCGTTGGACACCACGTCCACGGCATAGCCGAGTCCGCTGACCGTTGCGCGGGCCACCAGTTGGTTGACCTCGTTGTCCTCCACCACCAGGATGCGCCCCTTCGATGGCCCGTCCGTCACCGGCACCGGCGGTACTGAACCGGCGGCCGGAACGGAGGGCTCGTGCGTGGATATGAGGCGGACCAGCCGGTTGTAGAACTCGGAACTTCGGACCGGCTTCATGAGCCATTCGCGCACGCCCGCATCCGTGATCTCGGCCGCGTTGACCTGCATGGTGGACGTGAGCATTATCAGTTCGATATCCGCCAGGGCGGCTTCGCCTTTCAGGCGCCGCGCCAGCTCCAGCCCGTCCATGCCCGGCATGCACAAGTCCAGGACTGCCAGGTGGAAGGGTTCTCCGGCTGCGTGTGCCTCGCGGGCACGCACCAGCGCTGAGGCAGCATCGGGGAACGCTTCCGGCTGCAGCTGCCAGCCGCGCAACTGGGACTCGAGGACCAGCCTGTTGGTGGCGTTGTCATCCACCACCAAAACCCGCAGGCCGCTCAGGAAACCGGCTGCCGGAACCGGGTCGGTGGACGGCGGGGCAACCGGCAGGGGCAGCCGGAACTGGAAGGTGCTGCCCTTCCCCGGAGCACTCTCAACGGAAATCTCGCCATCCATCGCATCGGCCAGGCGGCGGCAGATGGCGAGGCCCAGTCCGGTACCGCCGTATCTCCTGGTGGTGGAGGCATCGGCCTGGGAGAACGACTGGAAAAGCCTGCCAAGCTGGGAAGGGTGGATCCCGATGCCGGTGTCACGCACCTCGAAGCACGCCATGGCGGTGCTTCCGGGTGCCGCTCCGGGGCTCTCCGTTGTAACCCTTATGGACACCTCGCCTGACGCCGTGAATTTAACCGCGTTGGAGGCAAGATTCAGGAGGACCTGCCGGATCCGGCCGGAGTCACCCACCAGCCGTACCGGGACGTCCGGCTCGCAGTAGGCGATCAGCTCCAGGCTCTTGGCCTGTGCCGGTTCCGCCAGGAGCCCGGCCACCTCCTCCACCAACGTGCGCGGATCAAAGGGACGCGCCTCCAAATCAACCTTGCCGGCCTCCAGCTTGGAGAAATCGAGGATGTCGTTGATCAGGGCCAGCAGTGCCTCCCCGGCGCTTTTGACACCTTCCGCATACTGCTTCTGGGTCGGGTCCAGCGGGGTTTCCAGCAACAGGGCCGTCAGGCCCACCACCCCGTTCATGGGGGTGCGGATTTCATGGCTCATGGTGGCCAGGAACTCCGACTTCAGCCGGCTGGACTCCATCGCCGCCTCACGGGCCGCTTCCAGTTCCCTGGTCCGGACGGCCACTTCATCCTCCAGCCCGGTGGTGAGGGTGATGTTCTCAAAAATAATCAGAACCTGCCGGACCATGACAAACACCAGCACGGCAGCGCCTACCACCAGCAGGAACGGCTCAAGTTCGTCCATGTGGGGCCCCGCGAACAGCACCACCGCCATGAGGAGCGGGACGTACGGCAGCAACTCCAGGGCCAGGGTGTAGCCAGCCCGGTCCGTCCCCGAGCTTTCCTCGTACGGAGCCAGCGGGGCCAAGGCAATCAGGAGGAAGGCGATGATCCATCCCAGGGCCAGGGGCGACCCGGTGGTGCCGGTAACGCCGTCGAACGTCATCCGCACGTAGACGCTGTCCGTCACGGCCAGAACCAGCAGGCCGCCGCCCAGGAACAGCCATGGCCGCCGCTCGCCCGGCTGGCGCCGCATGGCAAGGACCAGGACCAGGGACGTAATCACCAGATCCGCCACGGGGTAGGCCATCCCGGTGAGCCGCGCCAGCGGATCGCCCTCGGCCTCGAAGGCCTGCCCAAGCACCATGTACCAGCTGACCACCAGGACAGAACCGGCAATCACGGCAGCATCCATGACCGCCCGGTACAGCGCCACCGCATGGTTGCCGCTGCGCCTCTTAAACGCAAAGAGGGCGGCGACCGCGGGCACCGAGTAGCCGATGAACAGGGCATCCGCCAGGGAGGGGAACGGATATACGTGGTTGTTCGCGAGGCCGTAGAAGGCGTAGAGGGCCATCCCGGCGGCCCACATAAAGGCAGCGACAGCTACAAAGGCCCAGGCCCTGGCATTGACGCCCCCTCGCAGCGCAGCACGCGTGCAGCTTGCTCCGGCAAGCAAGGAAGCTGCCAGGATCAGGAAGTCACCCGTCACGAGGGCGGCCGGAGACCCGCTGTTTACGGCAAGGAACAGTCCGAGCACAGCCAAGGCCGCGCCCGTGGACACAGCCGGCCACTTTAGCGGCGCCGTGTTGCTGCCGCCGGCGGACCGACCCTCCAGGAGACCAGTCTGAGACACGCGGAACCTCCCCCTACGTGCGCCTGTACTCCGAAGCCGTTACCGCTGAGGAACCGTAATCGGAGCCCACCCGAGACCTGGGCGGAGGCGCCCTTCCATGCTATCCCCCTCAGGCGGAAGGCGCGCCCCTCCCGGGCGGCGCTACCGCTCCTTGAGGGCATTGAGCACTTCCTCCGCACGCTGCAACGCCTGGTCCAGCCGCCGGCCGGGCTGCGGGAGCGAGAACAGGTACCCCTGGAGCGTGTCGCATTCGAGTGCCGTGAGGTAGTCCGCCTGCGCTGCCGTTTCCACACCTTCCGCCGTGACCGTCAGGCCAAGGCTGTGGGCCATGTTGATCATGGAGCTGAGGATGGGGAGCCGCTCGTTGCCGGTGTGCACCATGGATACGAACGTCTTGTCGATCTTCACAGTGTCCACCGGCAGGTCCTGAAGCCTGCCCAGCGAGGAATAGCCGGTGCCGAAGTCGTCCAGGGCAACCCTGGCGCCCGCGTCCCGCAGGGTGCTGAGCTGTTTGATCAGGGTGCAGTCGGCGTCGAAGAACACGCTCTCGGTGACCTCCAGGACCAGCTGGTAGGCGGCTACGCCCTTGGTCTCCGCGAGCCCCAGGACGGTTTGCGCGAAATCCGGGTCCTGCAGCTGGACACCGGAGACGTTCACGGCGAGCGACCGGGACGGGTCCCGGCTGAGCCAGGGCGCCAGCTCCGCCATGCCGCGTGCCATCACTTCGGCACCGATCTCGTTGATCAGTCCCGTGCGTTCTGCCAGCGGGATGAAGACCGACGGCGGGACCCGGGTGCCGTCGCTGTCCCACCTCGCCAGTGCCTCCAACGTGACCACCTGCCCCATGCGGTGGGAAACGATGGGCTGGAAATCCACCGAGATCTCGCTCCGGGCCACGGCAAGCTGCAGCCCGCCCTCCATGTAGGTCCGTTGCACCAGGGCCGTCATCATCTCCGGGTGGAAGCGCAGGAACCGGTTCTTGCCGGCGGCCTTGGCCGCGTACATGGCAATGTCGGCCTGGCGCAGGAGCTCGGAGGCGCCCACATTGTCCCGGGCCAGGGAGGCGAGCCCCAGGCTGAGGCTTGGCCGCAGGACCGTGCCCTGGATGGTGACCGGGACGTTCAGGCACCGGACGATGCATTCGGCAATGGCGTCGGCGTCCGGGCAGGCGGTCAGGAGCACAACGAATTCGTCACCGCCCAGCCTGGCCACCACGTCCGCAGTCGGGACACAGCCGGCGAGCCGGCGGGCCACCTCCGTCAGCATGTCATCCCCGGCCTGGTGGCCGAGGATGTCATTGACTTCCTTGAAGTCGTCCAGGTCCAGGAGCAGGACGTCGACGGTCTTCAGCCGCGGCTCCTTAAGCGCATCCGCCAGTGCGTCATTGAAAACTGCCCTGTTGGCCAGCCCCGTGAGCGGGTCCTGGAACGCCATCGCGCGCAGCTTCTCCGTCTGCGCCGCCAAGTCCATCATGGCCTGGCGGGCCTGCTCCTCGGCCTTCCGCCGCGGCGTTACATCCCGGAAGCTCCACACCCTGCCCACCACTTCGTCCCCCACGCGCTGGGGGCGGGAATACCGCTCCAGGGTCCGGCCGTCCTTGAATTCCAGGATGTCATGGCTTTCCGCGGCCGGGTCCGCTTCGAGCTCCGCCATCCGGGCCATGAACGCATCCGGGGCGACGAGCTGGGCGAGAATGAGCTGCAGGATGCGCTCTTCGCTGCCACTCTGGAAAAGCTCCGCAGGCATTCCCCACATGGTAAGGAACTGGTCATTGAACCCGGCGACGCTGCCGTGGGAATTGATGACCAGGATGCCATCCGCGGTTGACTCCAGCGTGGCGGTCAGCAGGGACATCGCCTCCCGCAGGTCGGCGTCCGCGTCCTGGCGGTGGGAAGTACCCCGGACGGACAGCAGCAGTAGCGGCCCGGCGGGGACGCCGTCGTCGGATCCCGGCATCAGGGAACCCGCCGCTTCAGCGGGGAACTCCGTCCCGTCCCCGCGCACTCCGTAGATTTCGCGGGGCGGGAGATGCTCCTCGGGCCCGGCAAGGAGCCTGGCGAAAAGCTGTTCCACCTCGCCGCGGAAGCCCTCGGCCAGGAGCATCCTGTGGTCCCGCCCGGCCAGGTCCCTGCTGAAGTACCCGAACATCCTCCCTGCGGCGGCGTTGGCCATTGCGATGCTGCCATCGGCCGCGATGGACAAGAGAGCGTCCGGGCTGGCGTCCAGGACTGTGCCGAACATTTGTGCTGCCGGATTTTTCCTGTGGTTCCAGTCATCAATCATTGCGCCCCCCCCGCACATCATAAAGCGCGAATGCTGAATTGGTGACGGAACAGCAGGAACTGGTTACCGGCTGCCGGGCGCCCTGTGTGCGTGCGGCCCGGTTGCCAGGTCCCACCGGGAACACAAATAGCGCCGCCCCTTGGAGGGGCGGCGCTATTTTCTTGTTGAGGAATATGTGGGGTTGCTACACCCGGCGGCCACTGCGGTTGGCAACCGCACCGTAAACCAGGAGCACGATGACTGAACCAAGAATGGCCAGCAGCCAGGTGCGGAGATCGAAGAATTCAGCCAGTCCGCCGCCGAAAATCAGCGAGCCGATCCAGCCGCCCAAAAGGGCGCCGACAACGCCGAGAACCAGGGTAACCACCCAGCCTCCGCCTTGGCGGCCAGGCAAGATGGCCTTTGCAATGGCGCCGGCGATCAGGCCCAAAATGAGAAATCCGAGAATACCCATGTTGCCACTCCTTAATCAGTAAGTTGTGCCGGGCCCCCATTTCCGGTTCCATAATTCAATCAGTGTGCTTACTGCTCTGCAAGAGTTTGATTGTCACGGGATGACTGTCAGTTTTCGCGCCTGGATAGGATTGGGTGTCCCCGCCACCAACCAAGGAGCTCCCGCATGTGCAGCCAGCAGACCGTCCGGCCGCGTGCCGTGTTCCTCGATATCGACGGCACCTACGCGGACCATGGGCTGGCTCCGGAAGCCCATGTGGAGGCGGTCCGCACCGCCCGCCGGCTGGGACACCTCGTCTTCGTGTGCACCGGCCGGCCGCTGTCCATGGTCCCCGCCCACATCCTTGAGGCCGGTTTTGACGGGACCATTACCGGCGCCGGCGCCAGGGTGGAACTGGACGGCCAGGTCCTTAAGGACACGCGCTTCGACCAGGACCTGGCCGGGCGCATCGTTGATGCCCTGGATGCCCATGATGTGGCCTACATCCTGGAAGCCCCTGAATCCCTCCACGGGCGTACTGGCGTGGACCAGCGGCTGAGGGAGGTGCTTGGACCCATTTTCGCCGGCCGGCCGCAGCATGACGGAGTCCTGGGCACTGATGTGGATCCCCTTGAGGACATCCTGGGGCCCATGCAGTACAGCGACGACCTGCGTGCCACGTCCTACGCCAAGATCTCCTGTTTCGATTCAGATGTGCCGCTGAAGCAGCTGGTGGACCGGCTCGGTCCGCAGGTTGGTCTCATCCCCAGTTCCCTCTCCGCCTTGGGGGACCGTGCCGGGGAAATCTTCATGGCCGGGACCCACAAGGCGGTGGGCATCCAGGTGGTGGAGGAGCATCTGGGCCTTGACCGGGCGGACATCGTGGCAATCGGCGACAGCGCCAACGACATTGAAATGCTGGAGTACGCCGGGGTTGGGATCGCGGTGGAAGGCGGGCACCCTGCCGTGCTGGCCGTTGCCGACCGGTTAACGCCCGGCCCGGCCGGCAACGGCGTTGCCCTGGCCTTCGCCGAGCTGGGCCTGCTGGACTAAACCCGGGGGAGGGCCCCCTCCGCAGCCGGCACGTCGGAGCCCCTGGTGCCCAGGCCGCGCACTACCCAGCCGTGGGCCTGCCAGTCCGTCGCGTCCAGGACGTTGCGCGCGTCCAGCACCACCCGCCGTCGTACGGCCGCACCCGCAGTGGCGGGGGACAGCCGCCGGTATTCATCCCACTCCGTCAGCAGCAGGACCAGCTCGGCGCCTTCGAGCGCCCGCCCCGCGGCGGCTTCGAACCGCAGGCGCGGGTACCGCAGCCAGGCGTGGTTCACCGCCTTGGGATCCGTGACGGTGACGTGCGCCCCGGCCGCGGCGAGCCGGTCGGCAACGTCCAGGGCGGGCGAGTCCCGGATGTCGTCGGTATCGGGCTTGAAGGACGCGCCCAGCACGGTAATGGAGCGGCCGGCGACGCTGCCGCCGCAGAGTTCGGCGGCCAGGCGTACCGTCCGTTCGCGCTGGCCCAGGTTGACCGAATCCACCAGGCGCATCCAGTCGTCAACGGCGGTGACGCCGAGGTCTGATGCCTGGGCCCGGAAGCTGCGGATGTCCTTGGGCAGGCAGCCGCCGCCAAATCCGAGTCCGGCGTGCAGGTACCGTCCTCCGATGCGCGGGTCCATGCCCATCGCCTCGCTGAGTTCCGCCACGTCCGCGCCAGAGGCGTCGCATAGTTCGGACACCGCATTGATGAAGCTGATCTTGGTGGCCAGGTAGGCGTTGGCTGCCGACTTGATGAGCTCTGCAGTGGCAAAGTTGCAGACCAGGCGGGGAATGCCTGCCCGGAGAAGCGGTTCGTAGACCGTGTCCAAGGCGGCCGTCACCCCGAGCGGTGCGCCGGTGCCGGGGTGGAAGGCAGCTGCGCGCCCGCCGTCAACCCCGTACACCAGCCGGTCCGGCACCAGCGAGTCCTTCACCGCGGTCCCTTGCCGGAGGAACTCCGGGTTCCATGCCAGCACGACGTCCGGCCGGGGGGCCAGCACGCCGCGGAGCATCTCCACCGTGCCAACGGGAACGGTGGATTTGCCGACGACGACGGCGCCCGCCGCCAGGTGCGGCAGCAGGGCTTCGATGGCGGAGACCAGGAAGGTGAGGTCCGCGGCGTCGGACGTTTTGTCCTGCGGTGTCCCCACGCACAGGAAATGCACCTGTGCGCCCTTCGCGGCGGCGGCGTTGGTGGAAAAGGTGAGCGTGCCGGTTTGCCGGCCGTCCCGGAGCAGTTCATCCAGGCCGGGTTCATGGAAGGGGGCGGCACCGCGCGCCAGCTGTTCCACTTTGCCGGGATCGACGTCGATCCCCACCACGGTATGGCCCATGGAAGCGAGGGTTGCCGCGTGCACGGCGCCCAGGTAACCGCATCCAATCACGGAGATTTTCACAATGCTGCTCCTTCGGTGCTGCCTGAGCCCAGGGAAACCGGGATTCCGGCGATGACGTCTTCGTAGTGGCGCACCAGCTCGGCGCACAGTGCAGGCCAGGTCCTGTCCTGCACGGAGGCATGCGCTGCGGCGGCGAAGGCGCGGCGCTTGGCGTCGTCGCCCATCAGGTCGAGCACTTGGCTCCGCATGGCGGACAGGTCACCGGGTTCGTAGAGCCACCCCGTCCGCGAGTTCTCCACCAGGTCCAGCGGGCCCCCGCGGCCGGTGGCCACCACCGGCACGCCCGATGCCATGGCCTCCTGGATGGTCTGGCAGAACGTTTCGAACTCACCCGGGTGGACGAAGAGGTCGAAGGACGCCACGGCGCGTGCCAGCTCCCCGCCGCCCAGGAACCCGGTGAAGACCGCGTCCGGGAGCGCTTCCTGCAGCGCCGCACGCTGCGGCCCGTCGCCCACGATCACAAGCCTGGCGTTGGGGACGCCGGCAAGGGCAGCCAGGTCCTCCACCTGCTTCTCCATCGCGAGCCTGCCCACGTAGCCGATGATCCGCCTGCCGCCGGGAGCTACCTCGGCCCGCCAGCCGTCGTCGCGCTTTTCCGGTGAAAACCTGGCGGTGTCCACGCCGCGCCGCCACATCCGCACCCGTGGAATGCCGCGGCCGCGCAACTGGTTCAGCGCGAACGTTGACGGCGCCAGGGTGCGGGAGGCGAGCAGATGGATGTTCTCCACCCGGTTCCACGCCCAGTTTTCCAGGAACGGAACCCCGTACCTTCCGGCGTAGCTGGGAACCTCGGTCTGGTAGATCGCCACGGTGGGGATGCCCAGCTGGTGGGCGGCCTGGACGGCACGCCAGCCCAGGACGAACGGCGAAGCCAGGTGGACGACGTCCGGTGCGTAGTCGGCAAGGATTCGCTTGACCCGGTACACACCGCCCATCGCCACCCGGACGTTTGTGTAGCCAGCCAGCGGAACCGCCGGCAGCCGGTGGATCTCGGCACCCTTGACGCGGTCCGGCGCTTCTGCGTCCTGCGCGGAGGGCGCGATGACCAGGACGTCGTCGCCCCGGTCCTGGAGATGGTCCAGCACCCTCAGGATGGAATGGGTGACCCCGTTCATCAGTGGCAGGAATGATTCAGCAACAATTGCGATCCTCACCCCTCCACGATGGGCCGGGGGCTTGAAATGGCGGGGGAGAAAGCGTTACCCGCAGGAAAAGGCTGGGTGAACAGGAACCGCCGTGTTTCGAAAAAATTACTAAGTAGGCTTCCCTTTTGATGCTAAGCATGCTTACGGTATGGGGGCAGCTAACGCGAAGCCTCAAGCAGTCGGGGCGGAGGCCGCGCCACGGGAACGCCGTGCCGGTACATCCACTGGTTAGCCAAGCCCAGCGCAACGACACATCCAAGGAGACGTCATGCTCAACCGGGAAAACATTGAAAACCTGCTTACCAAGGGCGGCAACGTTATCGGCTCCGATGGCGAGAAGATCGGCTCCATCGGCCAGCTCTACGCGGACGACGACACCGGCGAGCCCACATGGGTTACCGTCAAGACCGGCCTTTTTGGCACGTCACAGTCCTTCGTTCCCGTCGAGGGTGCGCACAGCCAAGGCGACGACCTGGTGGTGCCCTACAGCAAGGAGCACGTCAAGGACGCCCCGCGGGTGGACGTGGACGGACACCTCACCCCTGAGGAAGAGGACCGCCTCTACACGTACTATGAGCGCGGTGCCCGGACCTACTCGGAGTCCCGGGACGATGTGGACCTGCAGGGCGATGCCGACCTGAATGCAGGCACTCCCACGGCTGGTATCGATTCGGACCGCCGCACTGACGGCGGCACCGTGGGACACGACACCTCCGGCCCCACCACGGATGACGCCATGACGCGCTCCGAGGAGAAGCTCCACGTTGGCACCGAGCGTGAAGCTACCAGCCGCGCCCGCCTGCGGAAGTACGTCACTACGGAAAACGTCACCAAGACTGTCCCCGTGCAGCGCGAGGAAGTTCGCCTGGAGCGCGAACCCATCACCGACGCCAACCGCGGGGCAGCCCTCAACGGGCCGGACATCAGCGAAGAGGAGCATGAGGTCACCCTCCACGAGGAGCGGCCCGTAGTCCAGAAGGAAGCCGTTCCGGTGGAGCGGGTCCGCCTTGACAAGGACGTTGTCCAGGACGACGTGACGGTCAATGAGGAAGTCCGCAAGGAGCACATCGACGCTGAGGGCGTGGCTCGGGACGGGCGCCGCTAGCCCCAGGCAGTGCAGAGGCTGAAGCGCCGCTGAACGGACCGGCGCAAAGGCACAAGCGCAGCGAACGACGCCGGGAGTCCTACTTGGGGGCTCCCGGCGTCGTTTCTGCATGCCGAACTGGTTAAAACGCTGGTGCAGCCTCCGCTCGGGGCGGCGACTGCACCAGCCAGTAGGACGAATATCTTCAGAACTTAGGTTCTTCTTTCATTCGCGGCTCCTGTTTCCCGGCTTACGGATTCCGGGTTATGTCCTGCTGGCCGAGTTCCTCGAGAACAGCCAGCCGGCAACAATCATCACTGCGCCCAGTGCCAGGTGGGTCCAGTTGTCCATCATGTTCAGTGACAGGAAGTTCGCCGCTGAATCCACTCCGACAATCAGGCCGTAGACGGCAAGGACGATGTACAGTGCGCCTGCTCCCAGGAGGAAGTTCCGTGCCCCATGTTCGGTGCGGGACATTGCCCAGCCGGTTGCGCCGATGGCCAACTGCACGATGTTGAGCAGCATGGACACCTGGAACAGTCCAAGGAACATGGCGTGTGACGCCGGTCCGAGGAACATCAGTTCGCTGTATTGGGTGGTGACGCCGGGGATGAACCCCAGGATACCCACCAGCATCAAAACAATTCCCACTCCCATGCCCGCGTTTTGGACGTCTGCCCGGCCAAAGTGAACACCGTGTGCATGTGGGGATGCGGTAGTCATTTTCTCCTCCAATCCACTCGTTGTGGACAGTTAAATCTTACGGCGGACGCCTGCGAAAAGCGCCGGTGCGGACGCCCCTGAAGTTTCCTCATGATCAGGCGGCTAAGCCTGTCGTTGCCGCCTTGGACGGGCTGGCCGTGACACCATGGGGCACGATGAAACTGCGTGCTGACCAGACCGGAGACCGTGGCCTTCCCATGCCCTTGTGGCTGCAGGGCGCCCTCGAAACGGCACAGGCAGCCATCATTTCCGCGCTGGTTGTGATCGCCCCGATCATCGCCGTCTGGGCAACCGCCGGTTTCCATGACAGTGCCTTCGACGTCCTGGCCCGGCTGGCCGGGCAGTCCTGGCTGCTGCTCCACGGGGTGCCGCTGGAGCTCACCGCCGCGGGTCCCAACGCCGCGGCCAACGGGAAATCCGGGGTCCTTTCGCTCATCCCCTTGGGCCTGACCCTGCTGCCTTTCCTCCTGGCCTGGCGGGCCGGGCGACGGCTGGCCCGCGCCTCCTATACGGACCAGCTCTGGCAGGCCCTGCTCGGTTCATGGGTTGTTTACGCCGCCTTCGGAACAGCCACCGGCTTTGTCTGCCGCACGCCCGACGTCCTCATCAACCCTTGGCACGCCATGCTCATACCCCTTATTCCCTACGCGTTCGGCATGGTGGTCGGCGCGCGTCGCGAGGCCGGGTCCTGGAGCCGGCTGATCGGCGTCGACGCAGTCGACTGGATCTCCCGCAGCAGCCAGCATTCGCGGTGGGCCGGCTCCTATCTCGGTTCCGCCGCGAAGGCAGGGTTCGTTGCAGCTGTTTCGGCGCTTGCCATGGCCGCGGCGCTGCTGGCCGTTGACCTGTTCATTCACTGGAACCTCGTGGTCGCTGTCTATGAAGCGCTCGACGCCGGCGCAGTCGGAGGTGCGGCCCTGACCATCGCGCAGCTTGGGTTCCTGCCCAACCTCGCGGTCTTTGCCCTGGCCTGGACGTCCGGGGCAGGCTTTGCCATGGGCGCCGGTTCCCACGTGGGCCCGCTGGGTACCGCCGTCGGGCCGCTGCCGTCCATCCCGGTGCTGGCTGCCCTTCCCTCCGGGCCTTTGGACTACGCCTTTGTAGCCCTGATCGTCCCGGTGCTGGCCGGGGTCCTGGCCGGCTGGTGGTTCCTCCGCGAAGGCGAAAACCACTTTGACGAATGGCTGGCCATCAAGATCCGCCTGCGCTGGTTCACGGCCAGCCTTTCTACCCTGGTGCTCGGGGTGCTGACCGGGCTGGCCGCCGGGCTGCTGGCTTTTGGGCTGGCCTGGCTGGCCCGCGGATCAGCCGGAATCGGACGCCTGACGGACATCGGCCCTGACCCGTTCTGGACGGGAGTCTGGCTGGCCGCGGAGGTGGGTGCCGGCGTCGTTATCGGTTACGCGGCCGGGCCGTGGCTGGAACGTGAGCACGCGTCAAAGGACCAGGAAGCGCAGCTGGTTTCCTAGGCTAGTGCCGCTGCTGGCGCGGCTAGGGGATCTGCCGGGGCAGTGAATCCTGCAGCTGGATGCGGCATGCGGACTGGGCCTTGTCCGTTAGCGCACGGCCAACACATGCCTGGTATTCGCGGACTTCATCGAAGAACACTGCCGTGACAAGGATGAGCAGCACCATGATTGCGGACACCACCAGGCCGGAGATGGTGCCCACCAGGACCAGTCTGGATTCCTTCAAGCGCGCCGCCCGCACCAGCAGGACGATTCCCAAAGTGATGCTGGCAGCCGTCAGGACGCCCGTCAGCCACAGGTAGGTTACGTCCAGCTGGTAGACGAAGAAGGCGCCCAGCACCGAGACGACGAACATCCGGAACAGGGTGTGGGTCTTGGCGAGCGAGGCTTTGGCCGCCTCGCTGAGCCGCGGTTTGGTCCGCTGCTGCCCAGCCGGTCCCGGTGTGGTGTTCATGTTTTCCAGCCTACGCGAGGCTGCCCATAAGCTAGAGCCATGCGCATCGTAGTCCTTGTTTCCGGTACCGGGTCCAACCTCCAGGCTGTCATCGACGCAGCCAAGGCAGGGGAACTGGACGTGGAAATCGCTGCCGTGGGAGCCGATCGCCCGGGCACGTACGGGGTGGAACGGTCCGCTGCCGCCGGCATCCCCACGTTTGTGGTGGACTTCAAGGCGTACCCGGACCGGGCGCACTGGGATGCCGCGCTGACGGAGGCCGTTGCAAGGTTTGAGCCGGACGTGGTGGTCTCCTCGGGGTTCATGCGGATCGTCAGCCCGGAGTTCATCGAGGCTTTCAACGGCCGGTACCTCAACACGCACCCCGCGCTGCTCCCTGCCTTCCCGGGGGCCCATGGCGTGCGGGACGCGCTGGCCTACGGCGTCAAGGTCACCGGCTGCACGGTGCACTGGGCCGACGCCGGCGTGGACACCGGCCCCATCATTGCCCAGGAAGCCGTGGCCATCGAGGAGTCGGACACGGAGGAGACCCTGCACGAGCGCATCAAGGTGGTGGAACGCCGGCTCCTGGTGTCCACTCTGGCCTCCCTGGCCGCGGCCCACCCCTAACCCCTCCTCCCCACCCAACTAGGTAGCGCTAAGTGTCGTTATGAGCGCTCATAACGACACTTAGCGCTACCTAGTTGGGCATGGGCGGGCTGGCCTGTGGATAACCACTGCGGCATCCCGCCCGCCTGCCACGATGGGCGGATGAAGGCACCGAGTCAATTACCCGACCAGTTGGCGTCCCTCCCTTTTACTTTCCAGGAAGCGGTCGACGCCGGAATCAGCCGGCGGCGGCTGCGTCACCCTGGTCTGCTCTGGCCAAGCCGGGGAGTCCGGGTACCGGACGGGGACGATGCATCACACCTCGCCCCCCGCATCCGTCCCTACACCTTGGTGACGGAGTTTGCCGCCGCTTCGCACGCCTCGGCCTTTCTCCTGTGGGAGTTTCCGGGTTTCCTCCCGGGCAGTGATCAGCCTCTGCTTCACATCTCGCGGCCTGACACCGTTGCCATCATGCGCCGGCCCGGAGTGAAGGGACACCGCGGGCAGTTCTTCGCGGACGAGATCGAAAATCTTGCCGGACTGCTGGTCATTTCGCGGGTGAGGACATGGTTGGACTGCGCCCGCAAGATGAGCATCGAGGAGCTGACCGTGGTTGCAGACCACTTGCTTCGCATTCCGCGGCCCGACTTCGAGGGCAGGTCAGAGCCCTATGCAACCCGGGAGGACCTCGAAGACATGCTTGACCGGCACAAGGGGACACCGGGTATCAGGAAGGCCCGGGTTGCCCTCGAGCGTGCACGGGTGGGGTCCGATTCCGCCCCGGAAACCAGGCTCCGGCTGGCCCTGGAGGACGCAAGCCTGCCCGAACCATTGCTGAACGTTCCCACGGAACTGGGAGCCGGCGTCGTCCGCCAACCTGACCTGAGTTATCCGGAACAGAAGGTGGCGGTGGAATACGACGGTGAGGTGCACTCAGAGGCAGCCCAGATCGTCCGGGACATTGCCCGTGAAGAGGACTTCGCCCGTGCAGGCTGGCTCCTTGTGAGGATTTCGAAGCGGCACATGGAGAGGGATGCCCGGCCGGCGGTGGCCAAAGTCCGTTCAGCACTCCTGAGCCGGGGCTGGTATCCCAAGAATGAAAACTAGGTAGCGCCAAGTGTCGTTACGAGGGTTCAAAAACGACACTTGGCGCTACCTAGTTGGGAGGCCGGAGGGGTTACTCGAGGCGGCGCTGCTTGGTCTCGGGGGAGAAGAACGCCATCCAGAGCACGGCCAGCAGCACCAGCCCGCCAGCCAAAGCGAAGCTTGTGGCCAGGCCCAGTTCGGGCCAGAAGTAGTTGGCGAAGATCAAGGGTCCGAACCCGGCCCCCAGCCGTGAAAATGTGGAGGCCCAGCCGAAGCCGGTGCCGCGCAGCTCCGTGGGGTAGAGCTCGGAAACGTAGGCGTAGAGCACCGGGATGGCCACCTGCACCACGAACCCGAACACCAGAAGCCAGAACACGGCCGCCGTGGGGATGTCCACCACGATCGCCACGATCACCAGGGTCAGCGCGGACAGCGGGCCGGTGATGGCCAGTATCCACTTGCGGCCGACCCGCTCCACCAGCAGGGCCGCCACAATCACGCCCAAAAGCCCCACCGCCGCCATGGACGCCGTAGTGACAAAAGCCTTGTACTCGGCAAAGCCGGCGCCGATGAGGATCCGCGGCATCCATGTCAGGGACAGGTAGTACACCAGCAGGATGCTGAAGAACAGTGACCAGGCCGCGGCCGTGATCTTCCAGTTGTACTGCCACACGAGCCGCAGCTGATGCCAGGCGCTGCCGGCCGACAACCGGGGCACCTCCTGGGCATCGGGCAGGCTGTAGGCACGGGCCTCTGCCCCGGTCGCGGCCACCAGGTCGTCTATGACTTTGGCTGCTTCCTCCCGCCTGCCCTTGCGGATCAGGAACAGCGGGGACTCCGGCACGCTGCGCCGGACCCAGAACACCAACAGGGCAGGCAGGACCATCACCAGCATGGTCAGCCGCCAGTCGCCGAAAACGGCTACCAGCGCGGCGGAGACGAAGCCCGCCAGGGCTGCGCCCACGGGCCACCAGCCGTCCATTGCCGTCAAGACGCGCCCGCGCTGCTTCCGGGGAGTGAACTCACCCACCAGGGCATAGTCCACGGGGATACAGCCGCCCAGGCCGAAACCGGCCATGAACCGGAATACGCAGAACCAGATGAAGTCGGGCGAGAAAGCGCCCAGGACGGTAAAGAGCGAAAAGATCAGCAGCGTGGCTGTGAAGGCTTTCTTGCGCCCGATGGTGTCCGCGATGGTGCCCCACACGAACGCGCCCAGGGCCATGCCGATCAGGTTCGACGTGCCCACCCACGCCACTTCACCCGGGGTGAGGGCCCAGTGGGTTGAGAGCAACGGGATGAGGATGCCGTTCAGCGTCACGTCCCAGGCATCGAACATGAAGCCGAGGCCGCCGATCAAAAAGATCCTGCCTTGGACTTTCCATCGCCAGGGCAGTTCCTGGACCACCTGTTCCCCGCTCGGCACAGTGGTGTAAGTGTTCATCGCAGCCTCCTGGGAAAACTCTAGCCGGGCGCACCGGCGTTCACACTCAGGCCGACTCGCGGGGCAATCTCCGCTTCGGGATAAACTGGGCCTATCCCCACCAACCGCGGCGTTGTTCCGCGAGATAAGACGGAGACATTTGTGAGCTTCACGCAGCATGAGCGCGTATCCATCGACCGTGTTCCCATCCGCCGGGCACTGATCTCGGTTTACGACAAGACCGGTCTGGAGGAGCTCGCCCAGGGCCTGCACGCAGCGGGGGTCAAGCTTGTATCCACCGGGTCCACCGCCAAGAAGATCGCCGCGGCGGGGATTCCCGTCCAGGAGGTCGAGGAGGTCACCGGTTCTCCGGAGATGCTGGACGGCCGGGTGAAAACGCTGCACCCGCGCGTCCACGGCGGCATCCTGGCTGACCGCCGCGTGGCAGCCCACATGGACACGCTCACCGAGATGGAGATCGAGCCCTTCGACCTGGTGGTGGTGAACCTCTACCCGTTCGTGGAGACCGTGAAGTCCGGCGCGGCCCAGGACGACGTCGTCGAACAGATCGACATCGGAGGCCCCGCCATGGTGCGCTCTGCTGCGAAGAACCATGCCGCCGTCGCTATTGTGGTGGACCCGTCCTTCTATGGCCAGGTGGTCACCGCAGCCGCTGAAGGCGGCTTTGATTTGAAGACACGACGGCGGCTGGCCGCCAAGGCGTTCGCCCACACCGCGTCCTACGACAACGCCGTGGCCACCTGGACCGCGAGCCAGTTCCTGGACGAGGACGGCGACGGCGTCATCGACTGGCCCGCCTACGCCGGTCTTTCGCTGGAGCGCTCCGAGGTGCTGCGCTACGGCGAAAACCCGCACCAGCAGGCTGCCCTGTACGTGGACAAGGCCGCGCCCGTGGGCATCGCCCAGGCCGACCAGCTGCACGGCAAGGCCATGAGCTACAACAACTTCGTTGACGCCGACGCCGCCCTCCGCGCCGCCTACGACTTCAGCGAACCGGCCGTGGCCATCATCAAGCACGCCAACCCGTGCGGCGTGGCCGTCGGTTCCGCAGATGCCCCCGACCCCATCGCCGATGCCCATGCCAAGGCCCACGCCTGTGATCCGGTTTCCGCGTTCGGCGGAGTGATCGCGGCCAACCGCCCGATCACCGCTGGAATGGCCAACACCGTCAAGGACATCTTCACCGAGGTGGTCATCGCCCCCGGCTTCGAACCGGAAGCCGTCGAGACCCTGTCCAGGAAGAAGAACATCCGCCTGCTTACCCTGCCGGAAGGCTACGGCCGCTACCCCACGGAGTTCCGCCAGGTCTCCGGCGGCATGCTGGTACAGGTGAGCGACAAGGTGGATGCCGACGGCGACAACCCCGCCAACTGGACCCTTGCCGCCGGGGAAGCTGCGGACGAGAAGACCCTCGCCGACCTCGCCTTCGCCTGGACTGCCTGCCGCGCCGCCAAGTCCAACGCCATCCTCCTTGCCTCGAACGGCGCCGCCGTCGGCATCGGCATGGGCCAGGTCAACCGCCTGGACTCCTGCCGCCTGGCCGTGGAGCGGGCCAACACGCTCGGCGTGGAGGTCGAGTCCGGCAGCGCCAGTGGGAGCGACGCACCCGGGGGTGCCACTAACGCCAGCGGCAGCGGTGCACCCCAGCGGGCCCGCGGCGCGGTGGCGGCTTCCGACGCATTCTTCCCGTTTGCCGACGGCCTGCAGATCCTGATCGACGCCGGCGTCCGCGCAGTGGTCCAGCCCGGCGGTTCCGTCCGGGACGAGGAAGTCATCGCGGCGGCCAACGCCGCAGGGATCACCATGTACTTCACCGGCGCCCGGCACTTCTTCCACTAAGCCCCACCCCACCCATTGCTCCGTAACTGCCGTTTTCGCATCCGATAGCGGCAGTTGCGGAGCAGTCGATGAGTTAACGACGACGGCGCCCGCCCCGCGAAGGGGACGGGCGCCGTCAGTATTTCCTGGCTGTGTCAGTCAGAAGGCCCGGACTCCGGTTTACCGGTGTCCGCGTCCCCCTGCTCGAGACGCGGACCCTCTCCCGGAAGCCGCAGCTCCCGGGGCTTGGCTTCCGCCATCCGTTCCGCTGTCCAGTACTCGAGGACCGCCTCGTGCGTCTGGTTCAGCTCGGCGTGGCTGACGGAATCGGGGCCGGGAATGTCCTTAGGATGCTGATGCACTGGCGTAGGTCGCCTGGATGACATCTCCCCAGTACGGGCCGTACATGACAGCGGAGCGGTTGTAGCCGTAGCTGTTAACGGAGTTCTGGACGCCGGCTGCATTGGTGCCGAACGGATCCGCGCCGATGAACCAGGGCCCGCCGGAGGAACCGCCGGTCATGTCGCAGCGGATTCCCTGGGTTCCAAACTGGGGGTTGATGGTATCTCGTGTTGCCGTGCCGGTGCAGCTCTTGAGGGTCTCGCCGTTGAAGGGGGCTGCCGCCGGGTAACCGAAGGACTTATAAGTGAGGCCGTATCCTTGGTTGAAGGCAACGCCGGACCCGCCCACTGCGGCAGTGAGCGTCTGGCCGTTCAGGGGCTGCATAACGGCGAAACCCGTGTCATAGGCCATGTCCCCGTCCCGGCTCCACGCGGTGGGGGAGTAGAGGGCCTTGGCAGTCCATCTGCCGTAGGGTGCCGCGCCGTTCTCATACGCAGGAACAAAGATGAAGTTGGTGGCGTCCGCGCCGGGCCCCTCATTCACGCAGTGACCGGCGGTGGCCACGGTGCTGCCGTTCGCGGAAGACACGGCGTTGCCCGAGCAGACGTAGTTTGAGCCGCCCATGGTGAAGAACACCTTGCCGATGTGGCTGACAGGGGCCTCGCTCTGGGCGATGGTGGCTTTGCCCTTGGTGGCCTTAACCGTGGTGTCCTTGCCCTTCTCCACAACGTCGGTGCTTGAGCGGTTGCCCCGTTCCAGGGCTTTGCCGGCCAGGACATCACCGGGGACCGCGCTGCGCATCCGGTCAGCCGTCCAGTAATCTGCCACGCCGGTGGTGTCAAGGATCGCTCTGGTTACGGAGGGATTCTTATTATCCTCGGTTGCAGTCGGTGCAGCGGCGGCCCCGCCGGCGGAGGTAAGTGCCAGAACGGCAGCAGCCGAGATGCTCAGGAGGCCGGAAGCCAGGGACCAGGTGCGTGTCATTGTTGTCCTGTCTGAACGTGGATAGCCCGGAAAGGGCCCAAAGTTACCCTGCGAATTTATCGCTACATGACAGGTTTGTAAATAGTAGTGACGTATCATGTATGGCCGCGGCGGCAGCGGCGGGAACGTACGGCATGAAAGGCGCGACGACGGCCGACCCGCCGGGTGCGTCCCGGCGTCGTGCGTTCTCCATCGCTGTAACCCTGCTCACCGTGAGGGTAACGCAGGGGCTCCGGTAGGGTTGAAATCCGTGCGCTCGGGTAAGTTGTACGTGGTGAAATAGACCGAATTTTTCACAACCAAGCCGACCCACAGGGAGACGCCCGCGCATGTCCAAGATTATCTACACCCACACCGACGAAGCGCCGATGCTGGCTACCTATTCGTTCCTGCCCATCATCGAGGCGTTCGCCTCGACAGCAGGTGTGGAGGTGGAGACCCGCGACATTTCGCTCGCCGGCCGCATCATCGCCGTCTTCGGTGACTACCTGACCCCCGAGCAGCAGATCGGTGACGCCCTTGCTGAACTCGGTGAGCTGGCGAAGACGCCGGAAGCCAACATCATCAAGCTGCCCAACATCAGCGCCTCCATCCCGCAGCTGAAGGCAGCCATTGCCGAGCTGCAGGGCCAGGGCTACGCCCTCCCGGACTACCCGGACAACCCGTCCTCGGACGAGGAAACGGCCATCCGCTCGCGCTACGACAAGATCAAGGGCTCTGCCGTGAACCCGATCCTGCGCGAAGGCAATTCGGACCGCCGGGCACCGCTGTCCGTCAAGAATTACGCCCGCCAGAACCCGCACTCCATGGGCGCCTGGACCCCGGATTCCAAGACCAACGTGGCCACCATGGGCCAGGATGACTTCCGCTCCAACGAGAAGTCGGTTGTCATCGAGTCCGAGGGCACCATCGCCATCCAGCTGGTGCGCGAAGACGGCTCCGTGAAGGTCCTGAAGAAGGCATTCCCGGTCCTGGCCGGCGAGGTCATCGACGGGACCGTGATGCGCGCCGCCGCCCTGGACGAGTTCCTGAAGGCACAGGTTGCGCGCGCCAAGGAAGAGGGCGTGCTGTTCTCCGCGCACCTCAAGGCCACCATGATGAAGGTCTCGGACCCCATCATCTTCGGCCACGTGGTCAAGGCCTACTTCTCCGAGCTCTTTGAGACCTACGGCAAGCAGCTCGCCGCCGCCGGCATCAGCCCGAACAACGGCCTCGCCGCCATCCTGAGCAGCCTCGAGGACCTTCCCGAGGACGTCCGCGACAGCGTGCAGGCCCTCATCAAGAAGGGCCTCGAAGAAGGCCCCGCCTTGGCCATGGTGGACTCGGACAAGGGCATCACCACCCTGAACGTCCCCAGCGACGTCATCGTGGACGCCTCCATGCCCGCCATGATCCGCAGCTCCGGCCACATGTGGGGGCCGGACGGCAAGGAAGCCGACACCCTGGCCGTGCTCCCGGACAGCTCCTACGCCGGCATTTACCAGGTGGTCATCGACGACTGCCGCGCCAACGGCGCCTACGACCCCACCACCATGGGAACCGTCCCCAACGTGGGCCTTATGGCACAGGCCGCCGAGGAATACGGCAGCCACGACAAGACTTTCGAAATCCAGGAAGCCGGAACCGTCCAGATCGTTGACGGTTCCGGGAACGTCCTGATTGAGCACCAGGTTTCCGAAGGCGACATCTGGCGCGCCTGCCAGACCAAGGACCTGCCCATCCGTGACTGGGTCAAGCTGGCCGTCACCCGTGCCCGCGCTTCCCAGACCCCGGCCGTGTTCTGGCTGGACGAGGAACGCGCCCACGACGCCAACCTCATCGCCAAGGTCAACGAGTACCTCAAGGAGCACGACACCGAGGGCCTGGACATCCAGATTATGTCCCCGGTCAAGGCCATCGCCTTCACCCTGGAGCGCATCCGCAAGGGCGAGGACACCATCTCGGTGTCCGGCAACGTCCTGCGCGACTACCTCACGGACCTGTTCCCCATCCTGGAACTGGGCACCAGCGCCAAGATGCTGTCCGTGGTTCCGCTGATGAACGGCGGCGGGCTCTTCGAGACCGGTGCCGGCGGCTCCGCCCCGAAGCACGTCCAGCAGCTGCTCAAGGAAAACCACCTGCGCTGGGACAGCCTCGGTGAGTTCCTGGCACTGGCCGTCAGCTTCGAACACCTTGCCACCACCACGGACAACAAGCGCGCCCAGGTCCTGGCCGACACCCTGGACCGCGCCACAGGCACGTTCCTGCTGGAGAACAAGTCCCCGAGCCGCCGGGCGGGCGAGCTGGACAACCGCGGCAGCCACTACTTCCTGGCCCGCTACTGGGCCGAGGAACTGGCCAAGCAGGCGGACGACGCCGACCTGGCCGCCGCATTCAGCTCCGTCGCCGGAGAGCTTTCCTCCCAGGAACAGACAATCGTGGGCGAGCTGGCCGAGGTCCAGGGCTCGCCGGTGGACATCGGCGGCTACTACCACCCGGACGAGGCCAAGGCTTCGGCCGTGATGCGTCCGTCTGCCACGCTGAACAAGGTCATCGCGACCCTCAGCTAGGTGGCGCGCGCTGCTGCGGCAGCCGGGCATTAAAAGAGGCGGTGTGCCGGTAACCCGGCGCACCGCCTCTTTTGTCGCGTCTTCAGGAACGGGCAGCGGGCGCTTCGGCTGCCAGCGGGCCGCCGTCGTGCTGTTGTGGAGTGCCTTCCTCGTGTTCCCGGGCGCCCTGAAGCGTGACGCCAATGCCGGCCGCCACCACCAGGGCTATGCCCAGGACGGCGCTGAGACCCGGGGCCTGCCCGAGGACCACGAATCCAATCACGACGGCGATGGCCGGTTCCAGGCTCATCAGCGTCCCGAAAGCCGAGGCTTTCAGGCGGCGCAGGGCCAGCAGCTCCAGGCTGAAGGGGATCACCGGCATCAGGAGGGCAAGCCCGGCACCAACGAGCAGCAGCTGCCAGTCCAGGTGCGCGACGACCGCCGGGCCCACGAAGACGGTGGTTGCCACTGCCGCGACGGGCATGGAGACCGCCAATGCCTGGAGGCCGCTCACCGCGTTACCGGCGCGCTGGGTCAGCAGAATGTAGGCGGCCCAACAGGCTGCCGCGCCAAGCGCCAGGAGAATCCCGGCAGGATCGGTGCCGCCATGCCACGGCTCAGTCAACGCTGCCACCCCGGCGGCTGCCGCCAGCGCCCACCATCGCCCCGATCGCCGTCCCCGGATGACCGCGACAGACAGCGGCCCCAGAAACTCCAAGGCGCTTGCCGTGCCCAAGGGGATCCGCATGGCCGCGGCCATAAACATCAAGGTCATGCCCGCCGTGGTCAGGCCGAGCAGGGCGCAGGTGACCAGGCCGGACCGGGTGAACCGGTGCCGCCACGGACGTGTGAAGGCGACCAGGATGACGGCGGCCCAGGCCAGACGCAGCCACGAAACGCCTTCGGGACCCAGCCGGTCCGCGAGCCCCACGGAGGCGGCAAGGCCGAGTTGTACGCAGCACATTGCGCCGCCGGCCATTGCAGTTCCGGAGCGCACACCGTTGAAGTGTTGAGGTGAAAAGGGCATGGGGCCAGTAGACCGCACGCAAAACGTCTGCGTCCACGTGATAATTCTTCACATATCGTCCGCAAATTATGGACAATGGCTGTATGGAGACGCGTCGGCTGGAAGTCCTGCTCGAACTGGCCCGGCAGGGCTCCATGCGGAACGTGGCAGACTCGCTGGGCACGACGACGTCGACCGTCTCCCAGCAGATTGCAGCGCTCGCGCGGGAAGCCGGCACCGCGCTGCTGGAACCTGCAGGCCGGCGCGTGCGCCTCACCCCCGCAGGCCGGCGCCTCGCCGATCACGCGGTGACCATCCTGGCGGCGGTGGATGCGGCGACCGCCGAGCTCGACCCGGGTGCCGAGCCCGCGGGAACAGTCCGGGTTGCCGGCTTCGTCACTGCTGTCCGTAAGATCCTGATGCCCATCGTCGGGGAGCTCGCCGTTACGCACCCCGGCGTCAAACTGGAAGTCCGGGAGCATGAGCCTGCAGAAGCCCTTGCCCTGCTTGCCGCTGATTCCGTGGATCTGGCGTTGACGTACGATTACAACCTTGCCCCGGACAGCGCCGGCGCCGCCTTCGATTCCGTCCACTTGTGGAGCACACCCTGGAGCCTGGGCGTCCCAGAGGCCGCCGCGCCGGTTGCCGGGAGCGCTTTCGAAGTCCTCTCGGCCTTCCGGGACCTGGACTGGATCGGCAACTCACGGAACAAGGCGGACGAGGATGTCCTCCGGCTGCTCGCGTCGATGGGGGACTTTGAGCCGCGGGTGAGGCATCAGGCCGACAGCCTTGAGCTGGTTGAAGACCTCATCCTGGCCGGGATGGGCGTGGGCCTGCTGCCTGCCGACCGGGAACCGCGGGCCGGCGTGGCCCTTGTTCCGTTGAGTGGTCCGGATGTCCGGGTGCGCGCCTACGCCCGTACCCGGCGGGGCAACAGCACCTGGCCCGCCCTCGCCGCCGTCCTGAACCAGATCACCGGGAAAGCCGCGGCGCTGCCGGGCGCCGCGGCCGTCCACGGAAAAGCCTGAACCGGTCCTCGTGGCAGCGCCAAGGATATCCTCGGCGTCAGCCGCTTCCCTTTCCCTTGCCCTCGTTGTCCTTCTTGCCGGTGCTGGCTTCGGGCGCAGGAGCCGGTGCCGGAGTTTCGACGGCGGGCGATGGGGTCTCGGCGGCCTGTGTTTCCGTGGCGATCCGCTCCTCTTCGGCCGCCTTGTCCGCTGCAGCCTTCCCGGCGGCCGCGATGGCGTCATTAAGGTCTGCCCGGACGGCCGTGGCGATTGTGGTGATGTTCCGGCGCCGTTCTTCTGAAATCCGGCCTCCGGCCTGCGCCGCTTCCAGCTCAGCCTCGAGCCCTTCGAGTGCCTTCAGCGCGGCGGCAGGATTGTTCTGCGACGAAGCCTGGGTCACTTCCAGCACGCGGGCCTGCAGCTGCCGTGCGGCGGCACGCTGCAGCCCCGTATCAGCTGCGGCGCAGCCGCTCAGAAGTCCGGCCGCCAGCAGGACCGCGGAAAATCCCAGCACGGACCGGCGTCCGCGTGCGAAAGGAAAGATCACGGCTCCACGCTCTTCTGGAGTTCCTCCAGATGCTCGCCGAGGATCCCGGTCACCGTGGGATAAGGTACGACGTCGGGTGTGGACTGAGTGGACAAAGTCAACATCACTGCCGCTACAGCGGCCACAATCACCACAAGGCCAAGGATGGCGGCCAGCCAGAACCGCTTGGTCCTGGGCTTAATGCCTTTCGCGCGGTCCCGGTTCAGGGCGTCCATTGGGCGGGCCGGCCCGTGGTCCCCGGCACCGGACGCACCGAGCTCTGCGGCCTCCCGAATCTCCTCCATCGATTCCTCGGCGGTAATGGAGGGAGGGCGGAACGGCATGGCGGGCAGTACCCGCGTGGTTTCGGGCGCAATCTCCCCGGGCGTCGACGCGGGCGAAACCAGCGCCTGCCGCAGGGCAGTTTCGATGTCCGCCGCAGCCGGCCGTTCAAGCGGTTCTATGGCGGTCATCGAGCGGATGAGGTCAGCCCATTCTGATGGCAGGTCCTCGGGGATTTCCGGTGCGCGGTGAAGCCGTGCCACAGCAGACTCCACCGCACCGCCCGGATACTCCACGGTGCCCTTGATGCATTCGAGCAGCACCAGTCCCAGCGAGTAGATGTCCGTCGACGGTGCCAGGGGCTGGCCCAGCGCCTGCTCGGGACTGAGGTAGGCGGCGGTGCCCACCATGGTTCCCGTGGCGGTCAGCCGGGTTGAATCAACGATCCGTGCGATGCCGAAGTCGGTCAGTTTTGGCCGCAGGGGTTCACCGGGACGGATCTGGACCAGCAGTATGTTGCCCGGCTTGATGTCCCGGTGGATGATGCCGAGCCCATGGACGTAGGCCAGTGCATCGGCGATGCCCGCGCCGATGACGGCCAGCTCCTCAAGGGGAACCGTACTGTGCCGGATCCGGCCCCTGAGGTCCTGGCCCTCCACAAGCTCCATGGTCAGGAACGGGCGCGGTTCGTCCGGTATCCGCGTATCGATCCCGGCGTCGAAAAGTGTCACCAGTCCCGGGTGGTTCAGCGTGGCAAGCAGCTGGATTTCTGCTTCCTGCCGTTTCAGTTCGTCGGCGTCGGGGGCCTGCGGTGCAAAGAGTTTAAGTGCTACGTCCCGGCCCAGATTTTCATCCCGGGCACAGTAAACCGAGGACATGCCGCCGCGGCCAATAACCGCACCCAACCGGTAACGTCCGCCAACCACTTCATTCTTGATGGAGCTAGGCGATTCCGCCACCATGACCCGTTCCTCCCGGTGCGCTGCGGCACTCTAGTACGTCAAATTATACGGGCGGGTTGGTTGAACCGGGGATAAGGCCCGGCATCCGGCGGGCGCACCGATGGCCCGGCGGCGAAAGACGAGCCTTTCGCTGCCGGACCCTCGGTCACAAGGACATGTGTGCTGATGACATGTCGTGTAAGGTCTTGGGTTTTGTCCTATTGCACCTCCTTTCCCTCAGCCTGCCGGTGCTGCCGCTTCAGGCGCATGGCCAGGCGCTGTCAGAGCGTTCGGCGTCAGGACAATTTCCGCTTACGGGACAGGAGGAGTCCTGCCACCAGGAGCAACAGGGCGAGGGGAAGCAGTGAGGCGTCCACGCCCGTCTTGGCCAAGGCGGTGGCGCCGCCCTGGGCCGGGGTGCTGCGCGGGTTGATGCTGCCCGCGGCGGCGTCAACGGCAATGGCGCCGCCAACTGCTGTGGAGCCGGCAGCAGGTGCTGCAGAGAAACCGCCGGTGCCCGAAGTGCTGGCATCCGTTCCGTTGCCTGTGCCCGTGTCCGTGCCCGTTCCCGTGCCGGGGGTGCTGGTCCCGGGATCTACGGTTCCGGTTCCTCCGGTATTCCCGCCGTTATTTCCGCCGGTGCCGGGGCCAGCCGTGCCCGGGTTCTCAGTTCCCGGGGTGCTGCTGCCACCCAGTCCAAGATCAACGCCGAGCCCAACTACGGCATCCAGTCCGCCGGTGGTTCCGGTGTTGCCGTTGCCGAGGTCGACGACGGCATTCACCACGGTGTCGAGGCCACCGCTGGTGCCCTCAGTGCTGTTGCCGCCGAGGCCCAGGTCTACGGCTGCGTCAATGGCGGCGGCGAGCCCGCCGGTGGTGCCGGTGGTGCCGGTGCCGAGGCCGAGGACGGCATCCGCAGCGACGGTCAGGTCGGTTGCGGCCGCATCGGTGCCGGTGTTGCCGGTGCCAAGGTTGACGGCGGCTGCTGCGGCGAGGTCCGCCGCGGCGTTGCCGGTTTCGGTGACTGTTCCGAGGCCGAGGGATGCGTCGGCGGCGAGGGCCGCGTCTGCGGTGGTTGAGCCGGCTGTTGCGGTGTTTCCGAGTCCCAGGCTTGCGTCTGCGGCGACAACCGCGTCGGCAGAGCCGGTGCCGTTGGTGCCGGTGCCGAGGCCGAGGACGGCATCCGCAGCGACGGTCAGGTCGGTTGCGGCCGCATCGGTGCCGGTGTTTCCGGTGCCAAGGTTGACGGCGGCTGCTGCGGCGAGGTCCGCCGCGGCGTTGCCGGTTTCGGTGACTGTTCCGAGGCCGAGGGATGCGTCGGCGGCGAGGGCCGCGTCTGCGGTGGTTGAGCCGGCTGTTGCGGTGTTTCCGAGTCCCAGGCTTGCGTCTGCGGCGACAACCGCGTCGGCAGAGCCGGTGCCGGTGCCGTTGGTGCCGGTGCCGAGGCCGAGGACGGCATCCGCAGCGACGGTCAGGTCGGTTGCGGCCGCATCGGTGCCGGTGTTTCCGGTGCCAAGGTTGACGGCGGCTGCTGCGGCGAGGTCCGCCGCGGCGTTGCCGGTTTCGGTGACTGTTCCGAGGCCGAGGGATGCGTCGGCGGCGAGGGCCGCGTCTGCGGTGGTTGAGCCGGCTGTTGCGGTGTTTCCGAGTCCCAGGCTTGCGTCTGCGGCGACAACCGCGTCGGCAGAGCCGGTGCCGGTGCCGTTGGTGCCGGTGCCGAGGTCGACGGCGGCTGCTGCCGTGAGATCGGTGGCGGTGCCGTTGTCGGTTCCGGTGACCGTTCCAAGGTTGACGGCCGTGTCCACCACGGCGGCGACGGCTGTTGTGTCGGACGGCGTTGGGCCACCCAGCAGGTCCAACGACGTCGAATCAGCGGCCGCCGCCGAGATGAGGGCGGACGCGGAGAGATCCGATCCGCTGGTGGTGTCCGCGGCGTTCGCCGCGGTGCAGCCGAGGGCTAAAAGCCCACCGGCAAAGAGGGTGCCAAGCAGCCCCCTGCGAAGGTTCGCACTCATAATGATGTCTCCTGAAAGAAGTTGAGGTGTCGGGGTGCTCGGACAGCAACCCGCTTTATCCGCGTTCTGCCTCAAGAGGGCAGACGGGTCTCAACTAGTCAGGACGGGAACCGGGGTCGAATGACACCGGTGCAGGGGCATGCTCAGGAGTATCCCCGGGGCGGACGGCACCGGGTGTTGAAAGGTCGAAATTGAAGGCGCTTAGCCAGGCCGCCGCACCGGACGAACCCCCGGGGGCCACGCTGCTTCCGGTGCCCGAAGCGGGCACGGCAGGCGCCTGGGCAGGGGCGGGCGAGTGGCCCGCCGTCGGCTGCTCCTGGGCTGAGTCGGGGCCGGCAAAGGACGCCCGCGAAGCTGCAGACGCCTGCGCAAGGGCAATCCCACCAAGCGGCGCGGCGCCGGTAGAAGCAGCCTCAACGAACGGAATAGCCGATGTAGGCGCCGTGGAGGCAGCTTCCCCGCCCGTGCCAGCCGGGACAGTTCCGGCGCTGGCAGGACTTCCTCCGTCCCCGCTCACGAGGGGCAGGTCGGGAAGCCCAACCGGCAACGGTGCCGAGCCTGTCACCAAGTCCGAAACAGGCTGCAGTACGGGTTCAAGCGCCGGAAGCGCCTCGGCTACAGGTGGAACGACTGCCTCCGCCACTTCCACCGCCGCGGCGTCAGCTGCGTGCGCTATGGGAATGGAGATGACCGATACCGCCCCGGCCGGGACCACTTGGTTCACAACGGGCACCGAGTAAACGAGCTGGTCTGCAAGCCCCGAGGCCTCTCCCACGAAGGGCGTAACCAGTCCCGGGGAGGAAACCGGCGCAGGTGCGGGCGTGCCGGGTGCGGGAGCAACAGGCGGCTTTTCCGCCACCGAAGAAACTGAATCGGTGACGCCCCCCAACAGCGTAGTTGCGTCCGAAAGGGTATCGGCCGAAGCCGTGGATGCCGAAAACGTCAGCCACGTAAGGGCGGCAGCACCGGCAAGGAACACCGGTCGAAGGGCACGCCACGGCGAGCGACTACCAGCCATGCGTACCACCCCCAGTACTGATTGCATTCGACGATGGCTACAGCCTAAGACCGAATGTTGCATGAAGTCTAGGGCCTGCTAAAACAACTCGACAAAATCGGAAACTTCAAGTCGCAGGAATTACAGACGGTCGCGGCCCGCTAACGGAGTTTAGGCGGCGATCATGCGGTCCCCGAGCATGTGCTGTTCAGTGCCGGTCGTTCGGATAGCTGACACCGAGTTGGGCGCGGACGCCGTCAAAGAGCCGCATGGTGTTCAACGTGTCCTCCAGGGGCATGACCGGGCTCTCAGTCAGGCCCTGCTGGATGCAGCGGATTACTTCACGCAGTTCGTATGTGTACCCTCGGCCCACCACGTCAAAAGTTTCGGTTCGGCGTTCGTCCCATCCTGTGGACACCGTCAGTTCTCCGGGGTTGTTGATGGAGCCCACGCTCTGGAGGAAGCCAAGGCTGCCGGCAACGGTGGCGGTCCGGGGACCGTGCGCCAACAGGGAGGACGTAAGCTGCACCTGCGCTCCGTGGTTGTAGCCCAGGGTCAGGGCGTTCTGGGCGTCCACGCCGTCGTCGTTAATGAAGCCGGTGGCACTCACCGTCTGCGGAAAGCCAAGGGTGCCCAGGGCCCAGAGCAGTGGATAAACCGTGATGTCCAGCAGCGCTCCGCCTCCGTCCTGCCTGGCCCACAGCCTCGAGGTGGGGGAGTAGGGGGCCGGGAAGCCAAGGTCCGCTGTTACCCAGTGGACCTCGCCGAGCTCACCGGACGCTGCGATCTCGAAGGCCCGCTGCATGCTCGGCAGGAAGCGGCTCCAGACCGCCTCCATGAGGAAAAGCTTGCGGCTTCGGGCAAGGTCGATGAGTTCAGCCGCCTCGCGGGCGTTGATGGTGAAGGCCTTTTCGCACAGGACGTGCTTGCCGGCGTTGAGCGCCGCAAGCACCATCTCATAGTGCTGCGCGTGGGGCGTTGCCACGTAGACAACGTCCACTTCCTCATCTGCGAGCAGCCGCTGGTACCCGGGGACGCCGCCGACCTCGCCGTAGGCCTTCGTGAAGTCATATGCGACCGCAAAGGCCTCGGCTGTGTCCTGGGCCCTGGAGCTGACGGCATACAGTTCGGCGTCTGCGAGCAAAGCCAGGTCCTGGGACACGGAGCGGGCAATGCCGCCGGTGGCGATGATTCCCCAACGGACGGGAGTTCCGGTTGGGGAACGGGGATCCTGATCTGGCTGGTTGGACAGCCATGGCTTTGCGATCGGCGCACTCATGGTGCCCATCCTCTCATTGCAGTGCTGGACGGTTCGGCTATGACCTGCGGAAAGTGGAAGAGCGTTCGGATGTGGCTTGCGGAAAGCGCCGGGACCGCTTGGCAGTCGCGGGGAGGGGTCCCGACGGAACCTCCCCCTGCACTCAGCCGGTGGCCGGCACGGCACTTCCGGCTGCGCACCGGCTCCTCCGTCAGCTTTCCCTGCTGGAGCCGGAAGCGCCGGGCGGTCTTGTTCGCCAGGGCACGGTCGTGCGTGACCACCAGGATGGTGGTGCTGTGATGCCGGCTGAGCGAGCTGATGAGTTCGATGATGTGGTCACCGGTCTGCTCGTCCAGGTTGCCCGCAGGCTCGTCTTCCAGGATCAGCGTTGGCTGGTTGGCCAGAGTGCGGGCAATGGCCACCCTCGACGGGACGGATGCGCGCTGTGAGCAGCGCCGGGACGAGCGCGCCGATGATGGCAACGCCGAACACGGCGCCGATGCCGGCTGCGATGACCCCGGGGAGGCCTTGCAGTGACGAAGGCCACCAACTGCGACGCGCCGCCGAGCGGCCCCCGAAGGGAAAACCAGTTCAGCCGGGGAAGACGCCGCCCACAGGCATCCCGGCCCCGCCAGCCCCCCCGCCAGGCCTGCGCCGCGCCCGGTGGTGGCGCCCGCCGTCGTACTGGTGCTGTTGGTGCTGATCAGTGCTGAGGCGATGCCGCCGCTGGCGAAGGACGCCACGCCCGCCCCGGCAGCACGGCTGAGTCCTGCATGGACGAGGGCTTCCAGGACGAACTGCAGGCCGATGGTGCGGTTGGGTGCACTGGTGGGTGGAGGCAACGTCCCAAGGGAGTCGACGGTGACGATCATGCTGGGCAGGTCGCCGGGGAGTCCTGCGATGGCCTGGGCAGTGGGGAGCGTGACATAGACGGCGTTGTTGCCGAACGTGGTGCCGGCGTCGAACAGGCCCGCGACGGTGTGGGTCTGGCCAGCGCCTATCCGGTGGTGTCCACTTCCGGCCCATGCCAGTTGCCGTGACGGGTAGCGACCGGACGGGCTGGGTGGTGCTACCAGTGGTTCCCGTGGTGCCGTTGGCGGCCTGATTGCGGCCACTGCCGGCCGCCGGGCCTGCCCCGGCACCTGAAGTGGCCTGAGCGGCAGCTTCGGTGGCATTGCGGAGGCGGAGGGATTGGGTCCCGACGACGGCACTGACGTTGGGGATGGCGGCTGCGGTAGCTGCCTGCTCGGCGGTCAGCGGCTCGCCGCCACGTTCGAAGCCCTGCCCGCCGGCGGGGTTGACGGTCAGGACCGTGCCGACAGAGGCATTGAGCTCCTGGACTTTGGCGCCGACATCCTGGCCCTGGCCACCAGCATGGCCAGGGCCAGGGCGATGCGGCCGTCAGCACCGCAACGACGGCGGCGGTGCCCAGAAGTTGGGTCCCCTTTTGTGGGCACGGAAAAGCCCGGCCTCCACAAGAGGGGCCGGGCTTTCCTGCAAAGAGGTTGCTTACTTGGTGATCGGTTCGAGTACCGGGTCGCCGACGTAGGCTGTCTTCACGTTGGCGGCGGTGACAATTACGGGCTCCAGCAGGTAAGCGGGAACGGTCTTGACGCCGTTCTTGTAGGAGTCCTTGTCGTTGATCTCAGGCGTCTTTCCTGCCTGGAGGTCCTTCACCATGGTGATGGCGTGCTCAACGAGCTTCCGGGTGTCCTTGTTGATCGTGGAGTACTGCTCGCCGGCCATGATCGACTTCACGGATTCAACCTCGGAGTCCTGTCCGGTCACCACCGGAAGCGGCTTGCCGGCGCCCTTGACGGCGGTTAGGACTGCGCGGGCCAAGGTGTCATTCGGGGAGAGGACGCCATCCAGGGACTCGGTGCCGTAGCTGCCGGTTAGCAGGGTGTCCATGCGCCGCTGGGCATTTTCGGCCTTCCAGTCCTGCGTTACGGCTTTTTCGAAGGTCGTCTGGCCGGAGAGCACTTTGAGGGTGCCGTCGTCGATCTTCGGCTTCAGGACGCTCATGGCGCCGTCGAAGAAGACCTTCGCGTTGGCATCATCGGGCGACCCTGCCACGAGCTCAATGTTGTACGGGCCGCTGGGCTTCTTGGCCTTCATGCCTTCCAGCAGGGCTTGGCCCTGGAGTTCGCCCACCTTGAAGTTGTCGTAAGCCACGTAGTAGTCCACGTTCTCGGTGTTCAGGAGCAGGCGGTCGTAGGCGATAATGGTGGCGCCGGCGTCCTTGGCCTGCTGGAGCTGGGTTCCGAGCTGGGAGCCATCAAGGGCGCCCACGATGACCACCTTGGCGCCTTTGGCAATCATGGCGCTGATCTGGTTTTGCTGTTCGGCCACACCGTTGTTGGCGAACTGCACGGTGGGCTTGAAACCGGCACTGGTCAGCCCATCATTGAACAGCTTTTCCGCCAGGACCCAGTTCTCGCTGGTCTTCTTGGGAAGTGCGACGCCGATAGCGGAGTCCTGCGCGAAGCCGCCGGTTCCGCCGGTCGATCCGCCTGATGTGGATGGTTCGGAACGTCCGCAGCCCGTCAGCGCCAGTGCTGCGATCGCAGCAACTGCTGCTGCTTTTCCTGCTTTGCCAAACATTCGCATTTCTGTGTCCACTTTCTGTTGGGGGTATTGGTTCAGGAAGCTGAAATGCTCAGGCTTCCCTGGAAATGGTTTCTCGGGTGGAGGTGACTTCGTCCGGCTGCAGCGGTGTACCGGTTCCGCTGGACGGCCGGCTGAAGTTTTTCATCATCAAGCCGATGATTGATGCGCGACCTTGGGATTTGTTGTAAACGTCGATGGCCACAGCCACCAGCAGTACCAGGCCCTTGATCATGGACTGCCAGTCGGCGCCCACACTCAGAAGTTGCAGGCCGTTGTTCAGAACGGCCATGACCAGGCCTCCGACTATGGATCCGATGACGGTACCCACGCCGCCGGTCACTGCCGCGCCGCCGATAAATACGGCCGCGATCGCGTCAAGTTCCCAGCCGGTACCGTCCGAGGGGCCCGCAGAGGTTGACCGGGCAACGAAGATCATGCCGGCCAGCCCGGCGATGATGGACATGTTCATCATGACCAGGAAGTTGATCTTCTTCGACTTCACGCCGGAGAGTTCTGCCGCGTGCCGGTTGCCGCCTACTGCGTAGACGTGCCGGCCAACCACGGTCTTGGAGGAGATGAAGCCGTAGATCAACACCATAACGGCGAGGATGAGGCCGGGAACCGGGAAAGAGGTCCCCGGGCGGCCGGTGGCGAACAGATACGTGGCGTAGAGGATGGCCCCGCAGATTAGGACGAGCCTGAGGACGCTGACCCACGTTTCCGAGACTTCAGCTCCGAGTGCCTTCGCGGTACGGCGGCGCCGGACTTCGCTGAACACAACAAACGCAACGGCGGCAAGCCCGAGGAGCAGTGTGAGGTTATTGAACCCTGTGTCCGGCCCAACTTCGGGAAGATAGCCGGCGCCGATGTACTGGAACTCCCTGGGAACAGGAATCGAGTTGGACTGGCCGACAAACTGCTGCGCACCGCGGAAGATCAGCATCCCCGCAAGGGTCACGATGAACGCAGGGATGCCGACATAGGCGGTCCACCAGCCATGCCAGGCCCCAATTGCGGCGCCGAGGCCCAGTCCCAGCAGGATGGCCAGGTACCAGGGAATGTTCCAGTCGCGCATGGCGATGGCCACCACCATTCCCACGAACGCCGCCACCGAGCCCACAGAAAGGTCGATGTGGCCTGCAATGATGACCAGCACCATGCCGATGGCCAGGATCAGGATGTATGAGTTTCCGTTGAAGAGGTTGATGACGTTGCCCGGTGTGAGGGTGATGCCGCCTGTAAGCCACTGGAAGAGAACTATCAGAGCCACCAGGGCAAAGATCATCCCAAACTGGCGGGTGTCGCCACCGAAGAGTTTCTTGAGCGCGTTCATTGTTTTCGGTCCTCGTATCTGGAAGGTTCTGGAAGGCTCCAGAGGGTTAGGCGGCTTTTCGGGCTGAAGTCATCAGTTTCATCAGGCTCTCCTGGCTTGCTTCCTCTTTGTTGAGCACGCCTGTTATGGAACCCTCAAAAATGGTGTAGATGCGGTCCGAGAGTCCGAGCAGTTCCGGCAGTTCCGAGGAAATTACGATCACGCCTTTTCCTTGGTTGGCCAGTTCCTGGATGATGCCGTAGATCTCGTATTTGGCGCCAACGTCGATGCCGCGGGTGGGTTCATCGAGAATCAGCAGTTCAGGGTCCGTGAACATCCACTTGGCGAGGACCACCTTCTGCTGGTTCCCGCCGGAGAGTTTGGCTACCCCTTCCTGGACCGAAGGGGCCTTTGTCCGAAGGGACTTCCGGTACTCCTCGGCGACCGCAAACTCCTTATTTGTGTCCACAACGCTGCGTTTGCTGATCTTCTCCAGGTTCGCTGACACCGTAGTCGTTTTGATGTCGTCCAGCAGGTTCAGGCCGAGGGTTTTCCTGTCTTCGGTGACATAGCCAAGGCCTGCTTCAATGGCTTGGTGGACGCTTTTGAGGGCCACTTCCTTCCCGTGCATATAGACATGTCCGGAGACGAAGCGCCCGTAGGAGCGGCCGAACACGGAGCGGGCGAGTTCGGTGCGGCCCGCGCCCATCAGACCCGCGAACCCCACGATCTCGCCGCGGCGGACGAAGAAGCTTGAGTTCTTGCAGACCAGCCGGTCCTGCACATTGGGATGTGCAACGGTCCAGTTCTTGACCTCGAAGAACACCTCGCCGATCTTGGGCGTGTGGTCCGGGAAGCGGGATTCGAGCGCGCGGCCCACCATGCCTTTGATGATGCGGTCCTCGTCCACGCCGTCGGCCTTCACGTTCAGCGTTTCGATGGACTTGCCGTCACGGATGATGGTGATCTCATCGGCGATCTGCTCGATCTCGTTGAGCTTGTGGGAAATGATGATGCTGGTGATGCCCTTGGCTTTCAGGCCAAGCATCAGGTCCAGCAGGTGCTGGGAATCCGACTCGTTCAATGCGGCTGTGGGTTCGTCCAGGATGAGGATCTTCACGGACTTGTTCAGGGCCTTGGCGATTTCCACCAGCTGCTGCTTGCCTACGCCGATTTCCTTGATAGGCGTTTCCGGGTCCTCCCGCAGTCCCACGCGGGCCAGCAGGTCAAGGGAACGCAACCGCGCCTCTGCCCAGTCGATGACGCCGCGCTTGGTGGGCTCGTTGCCCAGGAAGATGTTCTCCATGATGGACAGCTCGGGAATCAGCGCCAGTTCCTGGTGGATGATCACGATGCCGGCGTGCTCGCTGGCCCGGATGTCCCGGAACTGCTGCACCTGGCCCTGGTAGACGATGTCCCCGTCGTAGCTGCCGTACGGGTAGACGCCGGAAAGGACCTTCATCAGGGTGGATTTGCCGGCGCCGTTTTCGCCGCAGATGGCGTGGATCTCCCCGGCCTTCACGCGGAGGCTCACATTGTCCAACGCTTTAACGCCGGGAAATTCCTTGGTGATGGACCGCATCTCAAGGATGATCGGTTCCGCTTGCGTGGTCTGGGACGTCATGAACCCTAACCCTCCAATGCAATGACTTCTTTGTCCGGCCGGCAAAGCGCAGGGCCGTCTGATCCAAAAGTAAACTGGATCACTGCTGTTGTCGTCAAGTCTTTAACGCAAACCGCGGATAACGAAACGGTCTATGTTTTGCGGATTCCTGCATGCTGGAACACCAGGGCGGCCGCCCCGAGCGCTTCGGCCCGATCTCCCAGGGAGGACATGGCAAGGGTTGTGGTCTCGCCGATGACAGGCACCGCATGCCTGATTAGGCCCCGTCTAATGGGTTCCAGGAGGATGTCGCCAAGCCCGGCCAGAGGGCCGCCCACCACAATCACTTCGGGGTTGATCAGGTTGGCCACGTTGCCCAGGGCGCGGCCTACGGCGAGGCCCGCATCGTCGATCACCCGGAGTGTGGCCGAGTCCCGGGCCAGGGCCTTGCGAACGATGTCCGCAGGTGTCAGCGGCCGGTCCTCACCACGGCTGAGGAGTTCGATCATGGTGGTGGTGGAGGCGATGGTTTCCAGGCATCCGCGATTGCCGCAGCGGCACACCAATCCCTGTTCGTGGATGGTGGCGTGGCCAATTTCGCCGGTGATCCCCACGTTCCCGTAGTAGGGCGCGCCGTTGAGGATAAGTCCGGCACCGATGCCCGATCCAATCTTGAGGAACAGCAGGTTGCTAACCCCCGAATGGTGCCCCCAGGTCACCTCGGACCAGGCACCAAGATTGGCATCATTGTCAACAAATACGGGGATATTCAGCGTTTCCTCGAGGTACTGGAGGATGTTGATGCCCACCCACTCCGGCAGGATGGCCCCCTGCGCCACCGTGCCCGTGCGCCGGTCGATGGGGCCGGGAATTCCGACGCCGGCGCCCACCACGGCCGTGCGTTCAACGCCGCTTTCCCGCAGGAGTTTCTCCAGCAGGGCCATTGCCGCCTGGACCCCTTCTTCGGCCTGGTGGCCAAGGGGAAGCATTACGGATTCCTCCGCGATCACGTGGTAACTGAGCGACGCCAGGACCACCCGGAGGTGCCGGCGCCCGAAGTCGATTCCAACGGCCACGGCCCCGTTGCTGTTTAGCCGGACGTTCAGTGCGCGGCGGCCCGAACTGGTGGTAGGTTCTGCTGACGCCAAACCGGAATCAAGCATGATCTTGACGATGTTCGAAACCGTCGCAGTGGAGAGGCCTGTCTGCCGGGCGAGTTCGGCCTGCGTGGCGGGGCCCACCATCAGGGTTTCAATGATCCGTTGCTGGTTCAGCTGCCGCAGGGCGGATTGGGAGCCGGGATTCTTGGGCTTGCTCCTCGTTGAGCGCGGGATTGCGGACATGCTAAGAAGATTGCCCTATCCGGACTCTTGTAGTCAAGAAGTTAACGCATTGGGTTGGTTTGATGCTCTCCGCAGGCGGGTAAGTCAATCTGCCCTCGGATGGGTGTTGAAGGGTGCAAACAGTCCTCGGGCCGCGGTTGCAGCCTCGGTACGCTGGACAGACGGCCCCACCCGGAGGCCCTAAATATGGAAGGTGGACCAGTGCTGCTGGCAGTTTTGCAGGCTAACTCCGCGATCCTTGATGTTGAGGCCAACTGCCGCACCATCGCCGCCGCTGCCCGTGATGCGGCTGCCCGTGGCGCGGCGGTCCTGGTCACCCCTGAGCTTTTCGCCGTGGGCTATGCCCCCCGGCGGGTGCGCGCGGAACTCGAGCCTTCCCTCCTGCCGGCGCTCCAGGAACGGCTGGCAGGGATCGCACGCGACAACGGCATCGCACTGGTCTACAGCCTGCCCCGGGTCACTGGCCAGGGGGACTGGCAGATCAGCGCCACGCTTGTGGACGCAAGGGGAAACAGCCTTCTCAGCTATGGCAAGGTGCACCTGTTCGGTCCCGACGAGCGGGCGGCCTTCAGCCCCGCCGGCGAGAGGCCCGCCGTCGTGGACTTCAACGGGATTCCCACCTCAATGGTGATCTGCTATGACGTCGAATTTCCAGAGTCCGTGCGGGCCGCGGCCGTCGGCGGGGCGGAGCTGCTGCTGGTTCCCACCGCGCTGGCCCACGGCTTTGACGACGTCCCGCAGGTCCTGCTCCGCGCCCGGGCGCTCGAGAGCCAGCTGACCATCGCCTACGCCAACCACACAGGGGAGGAGGACGGCTGCAAGTTCCTGGGCGGCAGCGTTGTGGCCGGGCCCGACGGCGGTCTGCTGGCGGAGGCAGGCGGGGAGCCGCAGCTTCTCTACGCCGAGGTGGATCCCGGCGCCGCCGCCCGTGAGCGCCGGTCCGTGCCCTACCTGGATGAGCGCCGCCCGGACGCCTACCGGTCCTGGGGCCTCTGAACCGGGCCCACGGCTAGGCGCTGTCCCGCACTTGGCCATCCGGTGCAGCGTCCTCCGCGTACTGCAGCGCGATCCACAGCTCGGCCCTGGCTTGGGCCTGCCCCAGGTCCATGCCCAGCAGCTCTGCCACGGCATTGATCTGCCGGCGCACGCTGTTGCGGTGCAGCCCAACGTCCTTGGCGGTTGCGTCCCAGCTTCCGTGGGCTGCCAGCCAGGACCGAAGGAGCCGTAGGTGTGACGCCCGGCGTTCGGCGTCGAGCTCCAGGACGGGCGCGAGGAGCCGCGCGGCCAGCAGGGCGCCCGCATCACCGCCCAGCAGGCCGGTGACGGACCACGTCAGCTCCTCTTCCCTGAGGCTCCTTCCGCCCGCTGCCACGCGTGGGCGCAAGGCGGTGGCCCGCCGATACGCGGCAGCGAGGCCGGACAGCCCTGTGGGTTCACCCACCACCAGCCGCCAGCCCAGCTGTTCCACCTCGGACAGCAGGGGCTCGTCTACTTTGAGTCGCGTCACGGCGGTGAACCCGTAGTCGGTGAGTTCCACCATTTTGGTGTCGAACAGCCTGCGCCATTGGAGCAGCTCCCGCACCGGCCCGTCGGCGGCAGGGGCGGCAGCGGCCTGGGCCCGTACCCCCTGGACCACCCGGACCTGGCCTTGCCTGGTTCCCGAGACGCTTTGGGCGAGCAAGTCCTGCAGGCTGCCCAGCCCGCGGCTGTCGCCGTCGGACAGGCTCTCCGGGTGCAGGAGCAGGGCTGTTGCAAGCTGGCTGGGGGCCAGGGAACCGCTGGTCCGCTGCCGCACGAGCAGCTCCAGCAGGCCCACCACGGAGGACACCACATTGTTCTGCGCCGGGGTGAGCGGCCTGCTTGTGCCCAGCACCAGGCTGCCGAGCGTGGCGTCCCTGGTGCTCCGGAGCGGGTGGCCGAACACCAAGGTAGATCCTTCGGACGTTTCCAGTGTTTCCGTCTCCACGCGGGGGCCGCTGCCGCTGAGGAGCCGCTTGAGCAGCGGCTGCAGCTGGGAAAGCCCGACGGCGGCCCCCGCCCGGGCGCGCACTCTCCCGTCCGTGCCCACAAGGACGGCCCATACGGGAACGCGCTGGATCAGCGCCGCCAGCAGCTCGTGTTCCGGCCGGGCGGAAAGGACCGCCCTCATGAGGTGCCGGTTGGTCTCCGCCAGCTGGCGGAACACCTGCGCGTTGCCGGATTCAAGGAGTTTTGAAAACTCGAGGCCCAGGGCGGCGAAGGGAACGGTGGCCGGGACCTCCACCAGGGTGAGACCATGCTGACGGCAAGCCGCCACCACGTGGTCCGGTACGGCGTCGTAATACGGCTCCAGGCCGAAGCCCAGGGCCGCAACCCCGGCAGCCACGAGCCGCCGGACGTACTCATCCGCCCTCTCGGGGCCGCCGCCGCCGCCGCCGTCACGGAAGGGCAGGCCGGCCGTCAGGACGAATTCGCCGTCGAGGAGGTACGGCGTGGGGTCCTCCAGTTCGCTGGGTTCCACCCAGCGCAGCGGCGCCTGCCCGTTACCGGCGTCGTTCAGCACCACCACTTCGCGCGGCAGCGCTGCCAGGAACTGGCCCAGCGTTACGGCGTCCAGCTGGTCCGGACGGTCTGTGGCGGGTGGTGCATTGCGTCTCATGAGTGAAGACTATAGGTCACTTTGCACTCGTTGAGATGCTCCTCACAACCCTACGCTGGGGAAGGGGAAACCAGTTCAACCATTCACCGACACGAACGGACGTCAACGATGACTGTGCCTACACTCTCCGGCAGCGCGCCTGCCGGCGTTAGCGGAACAAGCGGCCGCCCGACGCTGGCCGCGCAACTGCTGCGCCGCAAACCCATCGCCCAGATGGTCAGCGAGGCTGCAAGCAACAACGGCGGCCCCCGCCTGGTCCGCAGTTTCGGGGTGCTTCAGCTGACCATGATCTCCGTGGGAGCAACCCTTGGCACCGGCATCCTGGTGATCCTGGGCGAATCCGTTCCGCTGGCCGGGCCCGCCATCTGGATTTCCTTCGCGATCGCCGGCCTGGCCGCGCTGCTGTCCGCTGTTTCATACGCGGAGATGGCAGGGATGGTGCCGGTGGCAGGATCCAGCTACTCCTACACCTACGCCACCATGGGCGAGGGGATGGCGTGGATCTGCGGCTGGTGCCTGGTGCTGGAATACGCGGTGTCCGTTGCCGCAGTCGCCGTGGGCGCAGGTCAGTATGTGAATGAAACGCTGGCGGTGTTCGGTTCCGTCCTCCCGGACGCGGTGTCACAGCCGCCGGGCGACGGCGGCATGGTCAACGTCCCGGCCATGGTCATCGTGGTGCTCGCAACCATCCTCCTGGTCCGCGGTGCGAAGGAGAGCGCCTGGATCAACACGTCCATCGTGGTGGTGAAGGTGGGCATCCTGCTGTTCTTCTGCGCCGTAGCCTTCACTGCGTTCAACGCCGGGAACTTCGAGCCGCTGCTGCCAATGGGCGCCGCCGGCGTCTCAGCCGCGGCGTCCCGGGTGTTCTTCTCCTACATCGGGTTCGATGCCGCCTCCACCGCCGGCGAAGAAGCCCGCAACCCCAAGCGCGACCTGCCCCGCGCCATCATGCTCTCCATGCTGATCGTCACCACCATCTACGTCCTGGTTGCGGTTGCCGCCATCGGCGCCCGGCCGTGGGGCTGGTTCGACGGCACCGAGGCCGCCCTGGTGAAGATCCTTGAGGAAACCACAGGCCAGCCATGGATTGCCCTGGTCTTCGCGGTGGGCGCCGTCCTGGCCATCGCCAGCATCGTCCTCACCGTGCTGTACGGGCAGACCCGCATCCTGCTGTCGATGGCCCGCGACGGCCTCATCCCGGAAATCTTCGGCCGCGTTTCCCGCCGCACCGGCACCCCCGTTGCCGGCACGCTCCTGGTGGGCATCGCCGTCGCGCTCACTGCCGGGCTTGTGCCGCTCGGTGCGCTCGCGGACGCCACCAGCATCGGCACCCTGTTCGCCTTCGCACTGGTGAACGTCGCCGTCGTCTACCTCCGCCGTACGCGGCCGGAGCTGGAGCGGACCTTCCGCGTGCCGCTCTTCCCGCTCACACCCATCCTGGGGGCCGCGATGTGCGCCTACCTGATGGCCAACCTCGGCGCCGACACCTGGGTGGTCTTTGCCCTCTGGATGCTGGTGGGCGCTGCCGCCTACTTCGGCTACGGCCGGCGGAACTCGCGGCTGGCGGCCCTCAGCAACGAGGAATACCGTGGACTTGCCGGACCGCAACTTTCACCACAGCCCACACCCGAACCGTCAAAGGCAGAACTTCCATGACCATCGCCACCGAACTGCCGGCCTCAGACCCGTCCAGCACCACGGCCACCCGGGCCGCCGGCCCTACGGCGGACGGCGCCGCGGCCGGCCCCATCACCATGCTGAACCCGGACTTTCCGTTCAGCTACGACCATTACCTGGCCCACCCGGACGGCCTGGGGTCTGTTCCACCTGAACTGCTGGGGACCGAGGTGGCCGTCATCGGGGCGGGCCTGTCCGGCCTGGTCGCCGCCTACGAGCTCATGAAGCTGGGGCTCCGGCCGGTGGTCTATGAAGCGGACCAGATCGGCGGGCGGCTCCGCACCGCCTCGTTCCCCGCGGCGCCCGGAGTGGTGGCGGACCTCGGCGGCATGCGGTTCCCGGAATCCGGCAAGGCGTTCTACCACTACGTGGACCTGCTGGGGCTGGACACCCAGGAGTTCCCCAACCCGCTGTCCCCGGCAACGTCCAGCACCGTGATTGAACTCGCCGGCAAGAAGCACTACGCGGAAAAGCCCGGCGACCTGCCGCCGTTCTTCAGGGAAGTGGCGGACGCCTGGAAGGCCGCGGTCAACGACGGCGCCAAGTTCGTCGAGATGCAGGAAGCCATCCGGGCCCGCGACACGGCCCGGATCAAGGAACTCTGGAACGGCCTGCTGCCGCTGATGGACGAGCAGACCTTCTACGGCTTCATCGCGGCCAGCGAATCCTTCATGGCGGCCGGCTTCGCGCACCGGGAGGCCTTCGGCCAGGTGGGTTTCGGCACCGGCGGATGGGACACCGACTTCCCGAACTCCATCCTGGAGATCCTTCGCGTGGTCTACACCGACGCGGACGACCAGCACCGCCTCATCAGCGGGGGAGCGCAGAGGCTGCCCGAAGCACTGTGGCAGCACGCGCCGTCGGGCATGGTGCACTGGCCGGAAGGAACGTCCCTGGCCTCCCTGCACTCAGGTTCGCCGCGCGGGGCAGTCGGCCGGATCAGCCGCGACGCCGACGGCAACTTCCGGATCCGCGAACGGTGGGGCCGCGAAGCCACATACCCGGCGGTGGTGGCCACGTGCCAGTCCTGGCTGCTGTCCACCCGCATCCACACCGAGGAGGCGCTGTTCCCCGCCGAACTGTGGACAGCGATCGAGCGCTCGCACTACATGCAGTCCTCAAAGACGTTCGTCATGGTGGACCGGCCGTTCTGGAAGGACATCGACCCGGACACCGGCAACGAGGTTCTTTCGATGACGCTCACGGACCGGCTCAACCGCGCCACCTACCTGCTGGACAACGGCCCGGGCAAGCCCGCCGTCATCCTGCTTTCCTACACTTGGAACGACGACGCGCTGAAGTGGCTGGCGCTGGACGCTGATGAACGCGTGGAACTGATGCTGCACTCGCTGGAGCAGATCTACCCGGGCGTGGACATTGCCGGCCACATTGTGGGCCAGCCCATCACGGTGTCCTGGGAAGCGGACCCCAACTTCATGGGCGCCTTCAAGGCAAACCTGCCTGGCCATTACCGGTACCAGCAGCGGCTGTTCACCCACTTCAAGCAGGACGCGCTGCCGGCCTCCCAGCGCGGGATCTTCCTGGCCGGCGACGACGTTTCCTTCACCGCCGGCTGGGCGGAAGGCGCCGTGACCACCGGCCTTAACGCCGTGTGGGGCGTGGTGAACCACCTGGGCGGCTCGTCAGCGCCCGGCAACCCGGGGCCGGGCGAACTGCTGGACGCGATCGGCCCAATCAGCCTCGACTAGCCGTGTATCTGCCGGTGCGCCGCGGCTAACTCGACGTAGCGCGCCGCGTTGGCCCGGACGCCGTCGTACTCTTCGTCGGTGAGTTCCCGGCGCACCTTCCCCGGAACGCCCGCCACAAGCGAGCGGGGCGGGACCACGGTGCCTTCGAGCACCACGGCGCCGGCCGCTACCAGCGAGCCGGCGCCGATCACTGCGCCGTTAAGTACTGTTGCCCCCATGCCGATCAGGCAGTCGTCCTCCACCGTGCAGCCATGGACGACGGCGGCATGCCCCACGCTGACGCGTTCGCCCACCGTGCAGGGGAAGCCCGGGTCGGCGTGCAGCACCACGTTGTCCTGTAGGTTGCTGCCCTCGCCCACGGTGATGGCGGCAGTGTCAGCCCGCACGGACACACCGTAAAAGGCGCTGGAATCCCGGGCCAGGGTGGCGTTCCCGATGACCGACGCCGTGGGTGCGACAAAGGCGGATTCGTGGACAGCCGGGGTGTTTCCGGCGAAAGGGTAAAGAGGAGCCATGCGCCAAGCCTAGGACATCCCCGCCCCACCCCAACTAGGTAGCGCCAAGTGTCGTTTTGAACCCCCAAAACGACACTTGGCGCTACCTAGTTGGGTTCGGGGGTTAGCTGGGGTGAGGGGTGCGGAGGACCAGGAACTGGTAATGCTGCGTCCAGTGCCCGGCGCCGGGCCCCGACTCCGCACCCGTTCCCTCCGGCCACGTGACAAAGTCCTCGATCCCCCCGTGGCGCCCAAAGACTTCCCGGACCGTGGCGTCGCTGCGGCGGCTGAAAAAGCGGGGCTCGCCGGCGTCGTCCTCCGGATTCAGCACCTCTTCATCATCACCGGACCAGAGTCCGACGGCGATCGGCGCGCCGGGCGCGGCCACCCGCACCAGCTCGGCCAGGACGGCATCGATGTCGCCGGCGGGAATGTGCAGCAGCGTGCTCATCGTCCACAGGGCAGGAAAGGCGCCGTTGGGAAACGGCAGGGCCCGGGCGCTGGCCACCGAGACGTTAAGGCCCCGCCCCCTCGCACGGCGGACCTGCCCCTCGGCGAGGTCCACTCCGGTGTAGTGGATGCCGGCCTGAACGAACTTCAGGCCGTCGAGTCCGGTCCCCGTCCCCACTTCCAGGACGGAATGCCGGCCTTCGGACTTCAGCAGGGCAATAAAGCGGTCGCGTTGCTCCACGCGGTTATGCGACGGCGGGTGGTCGGCACCGGAGGCGGCACGGCGGTTGTAGAAGTCGGCGAGTCGCCGCTCTGCATCCTTGGCGGCCGGATCCATCCCGCGTCCCCGCCCTCTTGAAGACGGCCGTCAGTTAAAGACGACGGTCCGGTTGCCGTCCAGGAGCACGCGATGCTCTGCATGCCACTGCACCGCCTGGACCAGCGTGCGGCCTTCCACGTCCCTGCCCATCTGCACGAACTGCTCCGGGGTCCGGGCGTGGTCCACGCGGATGACTTCCTGTTCGATGATGGGACCCTCGTCCAGCGCCGCAGTCACGTAGTGGGCGGTGGCGCCGATGAGCTTCACACCGCGGGCATGGGCCTGGTGGTAGGGCTTGGCACCCTTGAAGGACGGCAGGAAGGAGTGGTGGATGTTGATGGCCTTGCCGGTCAGCTCCGTGCAGAGCTCATCGGAGAGGATCTGCATGTAACGGGCCAGGACGGTCAGCTCGATGTCGTGCTCGGCCATGATGCCGCGGAGTTTGTCCTCCGACTGGGCCTTGGTGTCCGGGGTGACCGGGATGTAGTGGAACGGTATGCCGTAGAACTCCGCCAGCCCGGCCAGGTCCTGGTGGTTGGAGACGATGGCGGGGATCTCGATGGGCAGCGTCCCGGAGCGCTGCTGGAACAGGAGGTCGTTGAGGCAATGGGCCGAGGTGCTGGCCATGACCAGCGTGCGCACCTTCCGGCCCACGGTGTTGAGGCTCCACTGCATCCCGAACGCCTCAGCCACCGGCTCGAGGGCCGCGCGCAGCTCGGACTTCGCGGCCGTCGTCGTCACCTCTACCCGCATGAAGAAGTTCCCCGTGGCAGGGCTGCCGTACTGCTGCGAATCCGTAATATTGCAGCCCGCCACCAGCAGGGCGCCGGCCACCGCGTGGACAATTCCGGGGCGGTCCGGGCAAGACAGGGTAACTACGTAGGCTTGGTTCAGCTGCTCTTCACTCACGCATACAAGCCTACCCGCGCAGCGGTGCCGTGGTTTGGTACGCTGAGGGGGTCGCAACTGGCGTTGGGTGGCTAACCACCAGGGAGCGGCAATCACGAAGACCACGGATCGTACGCCTGGGCCGAGGGTCATGTTTTGCCGGAATTGGGGCTGCACCCCGTCAGTACCGCAGCGCCATCCCGTGCGCGTTCACACCCTGTCATCGACGCGGTGTGAAGGTGCCCCAGCCGGTAGCCTGACCTTAGCAGTGCCCGCCTAGCCAGGAGTTTTTCGTGACTACAGCCACTTCAACCACCGCCGTCAGCAACCAGCCGCTGGCTGAGCTCGACCCCGAAATCGCAGCAGTCCTGGACCAGGAACTTGGCCGCCAGCGCGGCACCCTGGAAATGATTGCCTCCGAAAACTTCGCCCCCCGCGCCGTCATGGAAGCCCAGGGCTCCGTCCTCACGAACAAGTACGCCGAGGGCTACCCCGGCCGCCGCTACTACGGCGGCTGCGAATACGTGGACATTGCCGAGCAACTGGCCATCGATAGGGTCAAGGCCCTGTTCGGCGCCGAGTACGCCAACGTCCAGCCGCACTCAGGCGCCCAGGCCAACGCCGCGGCCCTGTCCGCCATGATCACTCCCGGCGACAAGATCCTGGGCCTCTCCCTGGCGCACGGCGGCCACCTGACCCACGGCATGAAACTGAACTTTTCCGGCAAGCTGTACAACGTGGCTGCCTACCAGGTTGAGGAAGACAACTTCCGCATCGACATGGACAAGCTCCGCGAGCAGGCCATCGCCGAAAAGCCGCAGGTCATCATCGCCGGCTGGTCCGCGTACCCGCGCCACTTGGACTTCGCCGCCTTCCGCTCCATCGCCGATGAAGTGGGCGCCCTGCTCTGGACCGACATGGCGCACTTCGCCGGCCTGGTTGCCGCCGGACTGCACCCGAGCCCGGTGCCGTACTCCGACGTCGTCACCTCCACGGTGCACAAGACCCTCGCCGGTCCGCGTTCGGGCGTGATCCTGGCCAAGCAGGAGTGGGCCAAGAAGCTCAACTCCAGTGTCTTCCCGGGCCAGCAGGGCGGCCCGCTCATGCACGTCATCGCAGCCAAGGCCGTGGCCTTCAAGATTGCCGGCACCGAGGAGTTCAAGGAGCGCCAGGAGCGTGTCCTGGAAGGCGCCAGGATCATCGCCGACCGCTTGAACCAGGCGGACGTCGCAGAAGCCGGCGTCTCCGTCCTCACCGGCGGCACGGACGTGCACCTGGTCCTCGTTGACCTCCGCAACTCCCGGCTGGACGGACAGCAGGCAGAAGACCTCCTGCACTCGGTGGGCATCACCGTGAACCGCAACGCCGTTCCGTTCGACCCCCGGCCGCCGATGGTCACGTCCGGCCTGCGCATCGGCACCCCGGCCCTGGCCACCCGCGGTTTCGGCGCCGCCGAGTTCACCGAGGTTGCCGAGATCATCGCCACCGCCCTGAAGGCCGGCACCGGCGCCGACGTCGAGTCCCTGCAGGCCCGCGTGGACAAGCTTGCCGCCGACTTCCCGCTGTACCCGCAGCACGAGCAGTGGTGACCCATGACTGAAACCACCCAGACCGCAAAGGTCCTAGACGGCAAGCTTGCCGCCGCCGCCATCAAGGCCGAGCTGGCCGAACGCGTGGCCGCACTTAAGGCCAAGGGCGTCACGCCCGGCATCGCAACCGTCCTCGTGGGCGCGGACCCGGCCTCGCAGCTGTACGTGTCCATGAAGCACAAGCAGTCCGCGGAAATCGGGATGAACTCGATCCAGCGCGAGCTGCCGGCCGATGCCACCCAGGAGCAGGTCGAGGCCCTCATTGACGAACTCAATGCGGACCCCGCCTGCCACGGATACATCGTCCAGCTGCCGCTGCCCAAGCACCTGGACACCGATGCGATCCTGGAGCGCATCGACCCCGCCAAGGATGCCGACGGCCTGCACCCCACCAACCTTGGCAAGCTGGTGCTCAACGTCAACGGCGAGATCACCTCACCGCTGCCGTGCACGCCCCGGGGCGTCATCGAGCTCCTGGAGCGCAACGGCTACAGCCTCAAGGGCAAGCATGTTGTGGTGGTAGGCCGCGGCGTCACCATCGGCCGCTCGATCGGGCTGCTGCTCACCCGGCGCGCCGTCAACGCCACGGTAACCCTGACGCACACGGGAACGGAGAACCTCTCTGAACTGCTCCGGCAGGCGGACGTCATTGTGGGCGCGGCCGGTGCCAAGCACATCGTCAAGGCCTCCGACGTGAAGCCCGGCGCGGCCGTGCTGGACGTCGGCGTCACCCGGGAAACCGATCCCGGGACGGGCAAGAGCCGGGTTTACGGCGACATCGACCCCGCCGCTGCTGAAGTGGCCGGCTGGATTTCACCGAACCCCGGAGGCGTCGGTCCCATGACCGTGGCGCTGCTGATGACCAACGTGGTGGAAGCCGCGGAACGCCAGGTGGCGCAGGAAAGCGGCTCGGGAAGCGCCTAGCGCCAGGCCAAAGCAGCAACGCCCGACGGCGGCACGCACCTTTTGCACGAAAGGCGCGTGCCGCCGTCGGGCTTTTAAGCGCAGAAGTGGCAGTCCCCTTCCACCTGCGCCGCAGCTCTACTAGTCTGCGGAGGGTGCACAACAAAGCCGCCGTGCCGCCGGGCGCAGCAGTCGGCCCTGTCCAGCCTGCCGCCGGGCCGCGAAGCGAAGACCACCGTACGGTCATTACGGCAGAGAACCTGATGAAGACCTACGGCGACGTGGCCGCCGTGGACGGAATCTCCTTCAGCGTCCCGGCGGGGGAGTCCTTTGGCCTGCTTGGCCCGAACGGTGCCGGGAAATCCACCACCATGAAAATGATCGGCGGCGTCACCCGGCGCACCTCCGGAAACCTTCGCATCCTGGGCCTCGACCCGGACTCGCACGGGCCCGAAGTGCGGGCGCACCTGGGCGTGGTGCCGCAGCAGGACAACCTGGATGAGGAGCTCCGGGTCCGGGACAACCTCCTGGTCTACGGACGCTACTTCGGCCTGCCCATGAGCTACCTGAAGCCGAAGGCCGACGAACTGCTGGAATTCGCGCAGCTGACGGACAAGGCGAAATCCAAAGTGGACGCGCTGTCCGGCGGCATGAAGCGGCGGCTGACCATCGCGCGTTCGTTGATCAACGAACCCCGGATCCTGCTGCTGGATGAGCCCACTACCGGCCTGGACCCGCAGGCCCGGCACATCCTCTGGGACCGCCTGTTCAGGCTCAAGGAGCAGGGCGTCACCTTGATCCTGACCACGCACTACATGGACGAGGCCGAGCAGCTGTGCGACCGCCTCATCGTGGTGGACAAGGGCCGGATCATGGCAGAAGGCTCGCCCGCCCAGCTGATCCGGGAGCACTCCACCCGGGAGGTGGTTGAGCTGCGGTTCGGATCCGAGCGGAACACCACCATAGCCTCGGAACTGGAGGGCATCGGGGAACGGCTGGAGGTCCTCCCTGACCGGGTGCTGATTTACGCGCACGACGGCGAGTCCGCCCTTGAGCAGGTGGCGTCCCGCGGGCTGCGCCCGCTGACATCGCTGGTGCGCAGGTCCTCACTGGAGGACGTGTTCCTGCGGCTGACGGGCAGGAGCCTCGTTGACTGAGGCTGCGGCCACGAAGGCCTTGCGGGCCCACAGCCCCGAAGTTGCTGCAGCCAAGGCCCGGCGCTGGGGAGCGTTCTATTATGCGGAGCAGGTGCTCCGGGTAATGAAGAGCTACGGCTGGTCCATCCTGATGTACAGCGTCGGCCAGCCCGTGGCCTACCTGTTTGCCATGGGGGTGGGCCTGGCCACACTGGTGGACAACGGCGACGCTGCGGCTTTCGGCGGCGGTAGCTACCTCGCCTTCATTGCGCCGGCACTGCTCGTCTCTGCCGCCGTCATGACCGCGGCCAATGAATTCACGTTTCCGGTGATGGCCGGGTTTAAATGGCGCCGGACCTACTACGGCCCGCACGCCTCGCCGCTGACGCCTGGCCAGATCGCGGCCGGACACATCATGGCGGTGACACTGCGCCTGCTCGTGCAGTCGGCGATCTATTTCGGGGCTGTCGCCCTGTTTGGTGCCGCCCCGTCGGGCTGGGCGTGGGCCGGCATCCTGGCGGCAACCCTCGCCGGGTTGTCCTTCGGGCTGCCGCTGATGGCGTACTCGGCGTCGCTGACGGAGGACAAGGGGCAGTTCGCCCTGGTGATGCGGCTCGTTGTGATGCCGCTTTTCCTGTTCTCCGGCACGTTCTTCCCGCTGGAGACCCTCCCGCTTGCCGTCCGCTGGGTCGGCTGGATTTCGCCGATCTGGCACGGCACCGAACTGGGCCGGGTGCTCAGTTACGGGTATAAGGAGCCGCCGGTCCTCACCCTTGTCCATGTTGGCGTCCTGGCCGGACTCGCGGTACTTGGCTGGGTCCTGACCCGCCGCCGGTTCGCCACGAGGATGGCGCAATGAGCCGCGCGGTGGGGGCAACGGCGGAGGCGGACGCTGTGGAGGAGGCCCGCAGCAGGGCCTTCGGCGCCCTGTATTCAAGGAACGCCCGGGCGGTGATTTCGCGCGGACTGAAAGCGACGCTGGGCGGCCACTGGCTGATCATGCTGTCCGGTTTTTTCGAGCCGGTCCTGTTCCTGCTCTCCATGGGCGTGGGCATGGGGGCGCTCGTGGGCGATGTGGAAGGGCCAGGCGGAGCGCCGATCAGCTACGCGGCCTACATCGCACCGGCCCTGCTTGCCGTCTCGGCGATGAACGGCGCGGTGTACGACTCCACCTGGAACGTTTTCTTCAAGATGAACTTCGGCAAGCTGTACCAAGGCATGCTGTACACGTCCCTTGGACCGCTGGATATCGCCCTCGGCGAGATCTTCCTGGCCCTCCTGCGCGGCATGCTGTACGCCACGGGCTTCACGGCGGTCATGGGCGTCATGGGTTTGATCACCACTCCGTGGGCGCTGCTGATGATTCCCGGCTCGGTGCTGATCGCTTTCGGCTTCGCCAGCATCGGAATGGGTATCACCAGCTTCATGAAGACGTTCCAGCAGATGGACTGGATCACTTTCCTCATGCTGCCCATGTTCCTGTTCAGCGCCACGTTCTACCCCCTGAGCGTCTACCCGCAGGCCATCCAGTGGCTCATCCAGGCAATGCCGCTGTGGCACGGGGTGGAACTCCTGCGCCAGATCAGCGCTGGCTCCTTCACGGCCGCGACGCCCGTCCACGTGGGCTACTACCTGGTGATGACCGCCGTCGGCATGCTGCTCACCACTGTCCGCCTGCGCCAGCTCTTCCTGAAGTAGCCGCCAAACCGGCTAGCGAAGTATCCCCCAACTAGGTAGCGCCAAGTGTCGTTTTGGGGGTTCAAAACGACACTTGGCGCTACCTAGTTGGGAATGTTCGCCGGGGGTGGAAGGAGGCGGGAGCATGCCTAGGGGTTTGAGAGAATGGGTGCATGCAATCTCTGGGCAGCTCCAAGTCATCCTCCAAACCCGCCAGGGGCGGATTCTCCATGTTCCGCATCAGCGGCCCGGGACTGATGGTCCTGGTCACAGCATTCATTGTGGCCGTAATCTTTGCGGCCAACCAGAACGACGTCGTGGGCTGGGTTGTGGCCGTCATTGCAGCCTTCTGGCTCGCGCTGGCCTGCTTTGTGGTGTTCAGCATCCAAAAGGCGGCCAAGAAGGCCGGCGCCAAGCTTAGCGAAGCCCAGAACGCCTTCACGTCCGCTGCAGGGCGCGGCCCGTACTCCGCGGCAGACCACGGCGGAACCAGGGTTGTTGCCGAGCGCAGCCAGGCTGAGGAGGTCCGCGACCTCAAGCTGGACCACTCGTTCAAGATTGTCCAGGTGCAGGTCCGCGTGGTGGAGGAGGAGCGCGCCAAGGGTGCCGCCGCCAACCAGGACACCATCCACAGGGCACTGGAAACCATTGAGATCACGGCCACCAACGCCAGGGACATGATCAAGTCCTCCGGCAGCAGTGGAGAGCCGGTCACCGGAACCATCATCGACTAGAGTGGAGCGGGTGAGCTCGGCATTGAACAAGGACCACCTTCGCATCGCATCCGTCAACGTCAACGGCCTCCGGGCTGCCTTCAAGAACGGCATGGCGGCGTGGCTGGAGCCCCGCGAAGTGGACATCCTCTGCCTGCAGGAAGTCCGCGCCCCGGACGCCATCGTGCGCCAGCTGCTGGGCGAAGGCTGGCACATCCTGCACGCCGAAGCTGAGGCCAAGGGCCGGGCCGGCGTCGCTATCGCATCGCGCGAGGAGCCACTGGAAACCCGCAACGGCATTGGTGACGACTACTTCGCCACGGCCGGGCGCTGGGTTGAGGCGGACTTCCGCCTGCGGGATGCGGCGGGGCAGCCTGTGCAGCTCACCGTTGCCAGCGCATACGTCCACTCCGGCGAGGTGGGCACGGCGAAGCAGGATGACAAATTCAGGTTCCTGGATGTCATGAGCACCCGGCTCCCGGAACTGGCCAAGCACAGCGACCACGCCCTGGTGGTGGGTGACCTCAACGTTGCGCACACGCGGCTGGACATCCGGAACTCAAAAGCCAACGTCAAGAAGGCGGGCCACCTGCCGGAAGAACGCGTTTACTTCGACAGGTTCTTCGGCGAGGAAATCGGCTGGCATGATGTGCACCGCAACCTGGCTGGACCGGTTGACGGGCCATACACCTGGTGGTCGCAGCGCGGCAAGGCCTTTGACAATGACACCGGCTGGCGCATCGATTACCACCTGGCCACCCCGGCGCTGGCTGCCTCCGCGATCTCTGCGGTGGTGGACCGTGCGGCGTCGTGGGATACCCGCTTCTCCGACCACGCCCCGCTGGTAGTGGATTACCAGCTCTAAGCCCCGAAGGTTTCCTCCCACATGACTACCCCAACTTCGCCAGCCGCAAAGAAGCGCATCCTCTCCGGAGCCAAGCCCACGGCCGATTCCCTGCACCTGGGCAACTACATCGGCGCCGTCCGCAACTGGGTGGACATGCAGGCTGAGTACGACGCCGTCTTCTTCATCCCGGACCTGCACGCCATCACCGTGGACTTCGACCCGGCTGAGCTGGCCAAGCGCACCCGGATCGTTGCCGCACAGTACATCGCAGCGGGCATTGATCCGGACAAGAGCATCTTCTTCGTCCAGTCCCACGTGCCCGAACATGCGCAGTTGGCCTGGGCATTGAACTGCATCACCGGTTTCGGCGAAGCCTCGCGCATGACCCAGTTCAAGGACAAGACCCAGAAGTCCGGCGCTGACGCCGCCACCTTGGGGCTTTTTGCCTACCCCACCCTCATGGCTGCGGACATCCTGCTGTACCAGACGGACCTGGTGCCGGTAGGGGAGGACCAGCGGCAGCACCTGGAGCTCACCCGGAACCTGGCCCAGCGCTTCAATACCCGCTTTGGTCCTACATTCACCGTCCCCGAGGCGACCATCGTCAAGGAAAGCGCCAAGATCTACGATCTGCAGAACCCCAGCGCCAAGATGTCGAAGACCGGGGAATCCCCCAACGGGGCCATCCAGCTCCTGGAGGACCCGAAGGTCGCGGCCAAGCGCATCAAATCGGCAGTGACGGATGCCGGAACGGAAATCCGGTTTGATACGGAGGAGAAGCCCGGCGTCTCCAACCTGCTCACTATTTACTCGTCCTTGACCGGAAAGACGGTGGCCGAGCTCGAAGCCGAGTACCAGGGCAAGATGTACGGCCATCTTAAGGTGGACCTTGCGGAGGTAGTGGTGGACTTCATTACGCCCCTGCGGAACCGCACCAACGAGCTGATGGCCGATCCGGCCGAGCTGGACCGCCTGCTCGCACACGGGGCCGAGCGCGCCCGTGAGATTGCCTCGGTGACCCTCGCCCGGGTATATGAGCGCATGGGTTTCCTTCCCTCCCTCAGCCTCGCCGGAGTCCACTAGCGCTATGTCGTCCAGCAAAGTCACCGCAAGGGAAGGCACCCGTTCCCGCCGGACGGCGGGGACAGCCGCCACCCCCCACGGAGACCCAGCAGATCGTCGCGTTGCGCCGCGCGGTCGCCCATCCCGCACGGAGGACATCAGCGTCGGCGTCATCCTGGGCTTTCCGGCCGAAATCGCGGCGGAGCTGCAGCGTTGGCGGGCTTCCTTCGGTGATCCCCTGGCGGACGTGGTTCCCGCCCACATCACCCTGGTGACCACTACCCCTACGAAGGATTGGGAGGCCACCCGCGAGCACGTGCGGGATGTGGCCCGCCGGCAGAGGCCCTTCACCGTCACCATCGCGGGAACGGGGACCTTCCGTCCGGTCTCCCCGGTGGTGTTCATCAACGTTGAGGACGGCTTCGAAGACTGCGTCGACCTGCACGAAAAGCTCCAGCAGGGTCCCCTGCACCGCGAGTTGCCGTTTGCTTACCACCCCCACGTCACTATCGCCCATGATGTGGCCCCGGAAAGCCTCGACGAAGCCGAAACGGTGCTGCGGAACTACAGTGCCACCTTCCCCGTGGTTAGCATGGGACTTTACGAGCACGATGCCAACGGCATCTGGCAGCTACGGGAAGAGCTGGAATTTGGGACCCAAACTGACAACGACGGCGGCACCTGACTCACGTCCCCCGTTGCGGCACCAGGCGAAATTGCCTGAACAGCAGCCCCTTCCCACCGACCACGCCCACCTGAAGCTCGCGGTCATCCAGAAACGGATGGAGTGGAACAAGGCACGGAGGGCCGGCAAGGGTCCCTTGGCCAGCCTGATGGCCATGGTCCAGTGGCTGCTGGCCCGCCTTAGCGCCCTTCGACCCATGCGCGCCTTCCGGCACTACACACTCCAGCACGGCCCGCTGATGAGCGCCGGCATCGGCTTCAACATGTTTTTCTCCATCACCGGCCTCCTCACCACCGGCTTCTCCATTGCTGGCCTGGTCCTGCGCGGACAGCCGGCGCTCCTGGACACGATCATTAGCAGCGTTGCCCAAAGCGCGCCGGGACTCTTGAAGCTAAACGGGGGCGATGGGCTGGTTGACCCCCAGGACCTGCTGAACCCGGACGGTCTTGGCTGGACCGCCCTGATCGGTGCCGTGGTCACAGTCATCACGTCCTTGGGCTGGATCGCCGGACTTCGGGACGGGCTGCGCGGTGTGCTGGAGTTGCCACCGCTGCTGGTCAATCCCATCCTCCTGAAGCTCCGGGATGCAGGCACCTTGCTGCTGCTTGGCGTGGCCCTGGTGATCAGTGCTGGAGCTTCCCTGGTGTTTGGAACCGCCGCCGGCTGGGTGTCCGACTTCCTGCGCCTCGATGACGCTGTTGCCGGTCCGCTGACCACATCGATCAAGATTGCGGTCCCGCTGGTCCTGAACTGGGCTACCGCGCTCATCATGTTCCGGCTCGCGGGCGGCCTCAAACTGTCCCGCCGGTCCCTGCTTGAGGGCACCATCCTGGCGGCACTGGGCACCACCATATTGCAGATCTTCAGCACCGAGCTGCTGGCCGGGGCAGGGCGCAATCCCATCCTGGCGCCGTTCGCGATCATCATCGGACTGCTGATCTGGTTCAACCTGGTGAGCCAGGTCTACCTCGTCTCAGCCGGCTGGGCCGCCATCCGCGAAGCAGACCTGCACAGCCCCTCTACAGGCCATGACAAGGGCACGTGGGGCGCCCGCCAGGTGCAGCCAGGTAAGGTGCCCGTGCATCCTGATGCGGGCGTCCTGGCTACTGCCCGGCGTCGAGGTACTGGTCGGCCCAGGCAGCAATGATTCGCGCGGCCCTGGCCGCCTGGCCCTTGCCGGTCAGCAGGTGGTCGCTGCCTTCGAGCGACACGAAGTTTCTGGGGTGGCGGGCCGTCTGGAAGATCGTGCTGGCGTTTTCGATTCCCACGGTGTTGTCGGTGGGGGAGTGGAGCACCATCAGCGGTTTGTGAAGCTGTTTGATGCAGTCCGTGAGGTCGGCATTTTCCAGGTCCTCCACGAAGTGCTTGCGGATCTCCACCCTCTTCCCGCCAAGGTCCACTTCTGCGCTGCCTTCACTCAGGATCTTGTCCAGGGCCGCGTCGAAGACATGCGCCACGTGCTTCGGTGAGAATGGCGCACCCACGGTAGCGACGGCGTCGAGCTCTGGAATTTCCCGGGCCGCGGCCAGGACCGCGGCGCCGCCGAAGGAATGGCCCACCAACAGGGAAATCGGCTTCCCTTCGCTGCGCATGAACTCGGCCGCCCGAACAGTATCCGCCACTTTGTGGCTGAACGAGCCGGCGGACCACTCTCCTGCGGAGCCGCCCAGGCCAAGGTTGTCGAACCGGAGCATGCCGACTCCGCTGTCCGCCAGCGCCTTGCACATCCGGGACGCGGACGGGCTGTCCTTTCCCAGCGTGAAACCGTGCGAGAACACTCCCCAGCCCTTGACCGGCCCCTCCGGAACGTCGATGATTCCCGAGAGCATCTCGCCGGTGGAGCCTTCAAAGCTGACTTTTTCGGAGCGGGACATGGTTCACCTTTCAGATACAGCAACGCGGGGTCACTTCCGGCCCAAAAACCAAGGTTTATCGGGCGCGGAGTGACCCCGCGTTGCTCAGGTTCGGTACAGACTAGATCTTGCGGGAGAGAATGGCCTGCTTGACCTCGGCAATTGCCTGCGTCACCTGGATGCCGCGCGGGCATGCCTCCGAGCAGTTGAAGGTGGTGCGGCAGCGCCACACGCCTTCCTTGTCGTTGAGGATCTCCAGGCGCATGTCGCCCGCGTCATCACGTGAATCGAAGATGAAGCGGTGCGCGTTCACGATCGCCGCCGGGCCGAAGTACTGGCCGTCGGTCCAGAAGACCGGGCAGGAGGAGGTGCACGCAGCACACAGGATGCACTTGGTGGTGTCGTCAAAACGCTCACGGTCCTCGGCGGACTGCAGGCGTTCGCGGGTGGGCTCGTGCCCCTTGTTGATGAGGAACGGCATGACCTCGCGGTAGGACTGGAAGAACGGCTCCATGTCCACGATGAGGTCCTTTTCCACCGGCAGGCCCTTGATGGGCTCCACCGTGATGGGCTTGGACGTGTCCAGGTCCTTGAGGAGCGTCTTGCAGGCAAGGCGGTTCCGGCCGTTAATGCGCATGGCATCGGAGCCGCACACACCGTGGGCGCAGGAGCGGCGGAAGGAAAGCGTGCCGTCCGTTTCCCACTTGACCTTGTGCAGGGCGTCCAGGACACGGTCCGTGCCGTACATGGTCAGGTGGAAGTCGTCCCACGTGGCTTCCTCGGAGACCTCCGGGTTGTACCGGCGGACGCGCAGGTGCACATCGAACGTGGGGATCTCGCCGCCACCGCCGACGCCGGCAGGCAGTTCAATCTTTGAGGCTGGCTCAGCGATTTCAGCGGTCATCTTTAGTACTTCCTCACCATCGGCTCGTAGCGGGTAAAGACGACCGGCTTGGTGGCCAGGCGGATGCCGGCAATTGACTCAGCCGATCCGTCCGCCGGGGCGTGGTCATCCTTGTACGCCATGGAGTGCTTCATGAATTTCTCGTCGTTGCGGTCCGGGAAGTCCTCGCGGAAGTGTCCGCCGCGGGATTCCTCGCGGTAGAGGGCGGCCACGGTCATCACCTTGGCCAGTTCCAGCAGGAAGCCGAGTTCCACCGCCTCGAGCAGGTCAAGGTTGAAGCGCTTGCCCTTGTCCTGGACGTTGATCCGCTTGTACCGCTCCTCGAAGGAAGCGATGTCGCGGAGGACCTGGTTCAGCGTCTCCGCAGTGCGGAACACCTGCATGTTGGCGTCCATGGTGTCCTGGAGTTCCTTGCGGATCACGGCCACCTTCTCGTCTCCGCTGCCGTTGCGCGCAATGTCCAGCAGTTCGGTGGTGTACGCCAGCGGGTTTTCCGGCAGTTCCACGAAGTCGGCCGTCTTGGCGTATTCTGCCGCGGCGATGCCGGCACGCTTGCCGAACACGTTGATGTCCAGCAGCGAGTTGGTGCCAAGGCGGTTGGAGCCGTGAACGGACACGCACGCAACCTCGCCGGCTGCATACAGGCCGGGGACCACGGTGTCATTGTCCTGCAGGACCTCGGTGGTGATGTTGGTGGGGATGCCGCCCATGGCGTAATGCGCGGTGGGGAACACCGGGACGGGCTCCGTGTACGGCTCCACACCCAGGTACGTGCGGGCGAACTCGGTGATGTCCGGGAGCTTGGCATCGATGTGCGCGGGCTCCAGGTGGGTCAGGTCCAGGAGGACGTAGTCCTTGTTCGGTCCGCAGCCGCGGCCTTCGCGGACCTCGTTGGCCATGGAGCGCGCAACGATGTCGCGGGGCGCCAGGTCCTTGATGGTGGGGGCGTAACGCTCCATGAAGCGCTCACCCTCGGAGTTGCGCAGGATGGCACCCTCACCGCGGGCGGCCTCGGAAAGGAGGATGCCCAGGCCGGCAAGGCCGGTCGGGTGGAACTGGAAGAACTCCATGTCCTCCAGGGGGATGCCGCGGCGGAAGGCGATGCCCATGCCGTCGCCGGTAAGGGTGTGCGCGTTGGAAGTGGTCTTGAAGACCTTGCCGGCGCCGCCGGAGGCGAACACCACGGACTTGGCCTGGAAGACGTGCAGTTCGCCCGAGGCGAGGTCGTAGGAGACGACGCCGGCAACGCGCTTCTGCTTGTAGGGGGTACCGTCCGCGCGGACAGCGTCCTCTTCGACAGTCAGCAGGTCCAGGACGTAGTACTCGTTGTAGAACTCAACGTTGTGCTTGACGCAGTTCTGGTACAGGGTCTGCAGGATCATGTGGCCGGTGCGGTCCGCGGCGTAGCAGGCGCGGCGGACGGGTGCCTTGCCGTGGTCGCGGGTGTGCCCGCCGAACCGGCGCTGGTCAATCCGGCCTTCGGGCGTGCGGTTGAACGGCAGGCCCATCTTTTCAAGGTCAAGCACGGCGTCGATGGCCTCCTTGGCCATGACCTCAGCGGCGTCCTGGTCAACCAGGTAGTCGCCGCCCTTAATGGTGTCGAACGTGTGCCACTCCCAGTTGTCTTCCTCGACATTGGCAAGGGCCGCACACATGCCACCCTGCGCCGCACCGGTGTGCGAGCGGGTGGGGTAGAGCTTGGTCAGTACTGCTGTGCGCGCGCGCTGACCGGATTCGATCGCGGCGCGCATGCCAGCGCCACCGGCACCGACGATGACGACGTCGTACTTATGGACCTGCATACCAGACGCTCTTTCTCTCAAAATTCGCAATAAAACAACGGGCGGGCGTTGCCTGCGCCGCAAAACAGGGCCCGCGGTTGTACCCGCGGGCCCGGGGTGGTGCCGGTGCTAGGCAGGGCAGAATCCGCCGGGCAGGGGCACGCCGTCGACGACGGGGCAAGGGTTGAAGGTGAAAATCACCAGGGTGCCCAGGACGATGATGACGACGGTGGCCGAGTAGAGGACCGTCTTCAGCCAGCGGCGGGTTGAGTCCTTTTCGGCGTAGTCGTTAATGATGGTGCGGACGCCGTTGGTTCCGTGCAGCATGGCCAGCCACAGCATGGCGAGGTCCCAGAACTGCCAGAACGGGTCGGCCCACTTGCCGGCCACGAATCCGAAATCGATGGCGTGGATGCCCTCGCCCACCAGGAGGTTTACGAAGAGGTGCCCGAAAATCAGGACTACAAGGACCACGCCGGAGAGCCGCATGAAGAGCCATGCGATCATCTCGAAGTTGCCCTTGCTCCCGCCGTGGCGGCGGTATTGCGGGGCGATCCGCCCGCTCATGTTTTGTCCACTGCTGTTTCGTCCACTGCGTGGGCTTTCGATGGTTGCACTCATGGCTTAGTGACCTCCGAGGGCGAGGGAGAGGTGGCGGATGGAGAAAGCGACCATGGTGACAAGCCAGAGGGCCAGGACCGCCCACAGCATCTGCCGCTGGTACTTGGCGCCCTTCTTCCAGAAGTCAACCGCAATGATCCGCAGGCCGTTGAAGGCGTGGAAGACAATGGCGGCAACAAGGCCCGTTTCGCCCAGGGCCATGAGGGGGTTCTTGTAGGCACCGATCACGGTGGTGTAGGCCTCGGGAGACACGCGCACCAAGGAGGTGTCCAAAACGTGAACCAACAAGAAGAAAAAGATCACTACACCGGTAATACGGTGTCCTACCCAAGACCACATGCCTTCACGGCCGCGGTACAAGGTGCCAGCTGGTTTTGTCGGCACTGATAAACCTCCCTGCAACACAGCGGCGCTGGCATGAGATCCACGCGGGGGGAACGCCTGCTGCGAGAGCACTCGTAGCTCAGGCCTAAATCTAGGCTTCGCTGACAGCTTATTCAATTTAGGAGTTCCTTGGTGACCAGCAGCGGCGCGGATCCCACGAAATTTTGAGACAAAGGACACACTCGCCGCGGCCAGTGCCGGGCATGGCTGCCAGACTGCCGTCCCGCAGGGGCCTGAACCGCTTAAGGGAGGGCGCAGTGACCGTTCCGCTAAAGTAGGCGTTGATGAGTACAGACAAAGTGACAAGCCCGGCATCACCCCTTGACCGCTTCATCGCGGTGATCCCGGCCGGCGGCGTGGGGACCCGCCTCTGGCCCCTGTCACGCGCCGCAGCTCCCAAGTTCCTGCACGACCTCACCGGCTCGGGCAGCACGCTGTTGCGTGCCACCTATGACCGGCTGCACCCGCTTGCCGGAAGCAAGGTGCTGGTGGTCACCGGCAAGGCCCACCGGGATGCGGTGTGCCGGCAGCTTCCGGAGCTCGAGGATTCGGATCTCGTCCTCGAGTCCGAGCCAAAGGATTCCGCGGCAGCAATCGGCCTTGCCGCCGCGATCCTGCATGAGCGCGACCCCGACACGATCATGGGTTCCTTCGCTGCGGACCAGGTGATCAGCCCGGACCACCTCTTCCAGGAGGCGGTCCGCGAGGCAATCCACACGGCGGCTGCCGGCAAGATCGTGACCATCGGCATCAAGCCCACCCACCCGTCCACGGGATTCGGCTACATCCGCTCCGGCCAGGCCCTTCACATCGAAGGCGCTCCGAGCGCCCAGGACGTGGTGGAGTTCGTCGAGAAGCCGGACGAACAGGTGGCCCAGCAGTACGTGGACAGCGGCAACTACGTATGGAACGCGGGCATGTTCGTGGCGCCCGTGGCGCTGCTGCTCAAGCACCTGGAAGCCAACCAGCCCGAACTGTTCGGCGGCCTGCAGGAAATCGCACGGGCCTGGGATACCCCTGAGCGGGACGAGGTCACCGCCCGCGTCTGGCCCACCTTGCCGAAGATCGCCATTGACTACGCGGTGGCCGAGCCTGCCGCCGAAGCCGGGGACGTCGCCGTCGTGCCTGGTTCCTTCCGCTGGGACGACGTCGGCGACTTCGCCTCCGTGGGCCGGCTCAACAGTGCCAAGGAAGTTGACGACGTCACGGTGCTGGGGGAAGGTGCGCGCGTCTTCACCGAAAACTCCAGCGGTGTGGTGGTCACCGACACCAAGCGCGTGATCGCCCTGATCGGGATCCAGGACGTGGTCATCGTGGACACGCCGGACGCGCTGCTGGTAACCACCATGGCCAATTCCCAGCGGGTCAAGGCTGCCGTCGACGCCCTCAAGGCGAGCGGGGATACCGACGTCCTCTGATGTAACGCGGCGACCGTGATGGCCGCTAATGCCGACACCCTCGCTAGAGTGAAGCAGTGCGCAATTACACTACTGAAGCCGAGCCCACCGCCCTGGTGGCTCCGTGGCTCGAGCCGCTCCTGCCGGAACTGATCGACTTCCGCAGGGACCTGCACGCACACCCGGAACTCTCCTTCAAGGAATTCCGCACCACGGACAAGCTCGCTGAGCGGCTTGAAGCTGCGGGCCTCACGCCGCGCCGCCTGGAGGGCACCGGCCTCACGGTGGATGTGGGGGAGGGACCCATTGCCACTGCACTGCGCGGCGACATCGATGCCCTGCCCATCATCGAGGAGACCGGCCTGCCGTTCGCTTCGAAGAACCACGGCGTGACCCACGCCTGCGGCCACGATGTCCACACCACCACCATGCTGGGCATCGCCCTGGTGCTGCACCGGATGCACCAGGACGAGCCGCTCGGCGCCACCGTCCGCATCATCTTCCAGCCGGCTGAGGAAACCATGCCCGGCGGGGCCCACGCCTGCATTGAACAGGGCGTCCTGGACGGCGTGCCGAGGATCCTGGCTCTGCACTGTGACCCCCGGATCGACGTGGGCAAGATCGGGACGCGCATCGGCGCCATCACGTCAGCGTCCGACACCATCCGCATTGAACTGTCCGGCCGTGGCGGACACACGTCCCGCCCGCACCTGACCGAGGAACTCGTGTTCGCCCTGGCCCAGATTGCGGTCAACGTTCCCGCCGTCCTCTCTCGCCGGGTGGATGTCCGTAGCGGGGTGTCCGTGGTGTGGGGGCAGATCTCCGCGGGTTCGGCACCCAACGCGATTCCCGGCACCGGCTACATGGCGGGCACTATGCGGTGCCTGGACCGGGACGCCTGGCACGAGGCCGGCGAACTCCTGGACGAGGTGGTCCACCAGGTGGCCGCGCCCTATGGCGTGGACGTGCGGCTGGAGCACACCAGGGGAGTGCCGCCGGTAGTGAACTCGGAGCACGAGACGGCCATCATCGAAGCGGCGGCACGCGCCGAAATCGGGGAAAGCGCCGTGGTCCTGACCCCGCAGTCCATGGGCGGCGAGGACTTCGCCTGGTTCCTTGCCGAACTCCCCGGAGCCATGATGCGCCTGGGGACCAAGACTCCCGGCGGCGAGGAATACGACCTGCACCGCGGGGATTACATCGTGGACGAGCGGGCCCTCGGGCTGGGCATCCGCGTTCTCACTGCAGCGGCGCTGCGCACCATCCGCGACCTGTAATCCGGAGGCGGCAGCCGCCGTCGTACTTTCCCGGCACGCAGGGCAACCGCCTGCCCTGGCACAAGTAAGTTGTGCACAACTTATTGGTGCCCTATCGTTGGACTCATGACTAATGCCCCCCGGCTGGACCGCCAGGTTTGTTTTGCGCTCTATTCGGCCTCCCGGGCCGCAACCGCCGTTTACCGCCCGGTCCTCGAGGAGCTGGGACTGACCTATCCGCAGTACCTGGTGATGCTGGTGCTGTGGGAAAACGAGCCGCGTGGCGTGAAGGAGATCGGCGAGGAGCTCGGGCTGGACTCGGGCACCCTTTCGCCGCTGTTGAAGCGGCTGGAAGCACTGGGGCTGGTTGAGCGCCGCCGCTCGGGCGAGGATGAGCGGCGCGTGGCCATCCATCTCACCCCCGCCGGGCGGGAGCTAAGCGCCAAAGCGGGCGCCATCCCGCAGCGTCTCGCCCAGGCCGCGGGGCTTACCGCCGCGGAACTGGATCAGCTGCGCAGCACGCTGGGCCGGTTGACGGACGCCCTTCACAAGGCGCACTGACAGCCCGGTCAAAAGAACTTATTCAACCCCTACAGGACGGATACCACCCGTGAAATCTCTTTACACTGCCGAGGCGCTTGCCTCGGGTGAAGGCCGCGACGGCACCGCGCGCACCAGCGATGGCAAGCTCGAGGTCAGCCTCGCCAGCCCCGTGGAGCTCGGCGGAACGGGTCAGGGCACCAATCCGGAGCAGCTCTTCGCCGCCGGCTACGCCGCATGCTTCCACTCGGCACTCCGGCTGGTGGGCCGCAAGGAACGCGCCGACCTGACGGATTCCGCAGTCGCCGCCAAGGTGCACCTGGGCCAGCTGGACGGCGCCGGTTTCGGACTCGCTGCTGAACTGGAGGTGGCGCTCCCTGCCCTTGACCTGGCAGCGGCCGAGGCGCTTGTGGCCAAGGCGCACGAAATCTGCCCCTACTCCAACGCCACCCGCGGCAACATCAGTGTGGACATCAGGGTCATGGAGTACGCCGCATGAGCGCCGGAACCCTGCCCGCCAGCACCCGCGAAATCCAGCTGGCCTCCCGCCCGGTGGGCCGGCCCGCGCCGGAGAATTTCCGACTGGCTGAATCCCGGCTGCCCGAACTCCGTGACGGCGAGGTCCTGGTGCGGAACCTCTTCATGTCCGTGGACCCCTACATGCGGGGGCGCATGAATGACGTGAAGTCCTATTCAGCGCCGTTCGCCCTGGATGAAGCGCTCGACGGCGGCGCGGTGGGTGAGGTGGTCGCGTCCCGTTCCAATGAGCGCAAGGAGGGGGACGTCGTCGTGCATTCCCTCGGCTGGCGGGACTACGCGGTGGTAGCTGCGGCAGCCACGAAAACTGCCCGCACGGACCTGGCGCCTGCGTCAGCGTTCCTCGGCGCCCTGGGCATGACCGGCCTGACCGCCTACGCCGGGCTGCTCAAGGTCGCCCAATTCGCTCCGGGAGACGCCGTCTTCGTCTCCGGCGCCGCAGGGGCAGTCGGTTCGCTCGTAGGACAGATCGCAAAGGCAATGGGCGCTTCCCGCGTCATCGGCTCGGCAGGTTCCCCGGCCAAGGTGGCACGGCTCCTGGAGTTGGGCTTCGACGCCGCCTTCGACTACCACGACGGGCCCGTACGCGGCCAACTGGAGCAGGCCGCCGGCCCCGGCGGCATTGATGTCTACTTCGACAACGTGGGCGGAGAGCACCTGGAGGCGGCACTGGCCGTCCTCAACGTGGGCGGGCGGGTGGCGCTGTGCGGGGCCATAGCCCAGTACAACTCCACCGAACCAACGCCTGCGCCCCGCAACCTGATGCTTGCAATCGGCAAGCAGCTCACGCTCAGGGGGTTCCTGGTGGGCGGCCAGCGGCAACACGCCGCGGAGTTCGCCGGGAAGATGGCGGGCTGGCTGGCCGACGGCACCGTCCGGTATGACGAGACGATCGTGGACGGGCTGGAGAACGCCCCGCAGGCGTTCATGGACCTCCTGGACGGGGCGAACACCGGAAAGATGCTGGTCCGCCTTTAGCCGGCCGCCGCTTACGGCGGCCGTCATCAAGCGGCAGGGGCGCCGCTACCCGGTGGCGCCCCCTACTGGTTGGTAACAACTTGTAAACAATCTTCGGGATACCCTGCGGCTGTGCTACCGGACGTGGCGCGGGCCACTAAAGTGGGTGCCATCAGTGCGCTCCGGCGCAGTGCTGCGTGCCCTCAGTGACAACAGAATTTCAGTGCAGAAACGGACACTCATTGAATTCGAGCCGTAGCGCCACTCTCTTCATCCTGGAGGAAAATTGAAGAAATCACTGCGTGAAAGTTTCAAGCGCGGTTCAATGGCCGGCGTGGCTACGCTCGGTGCTTCGGCGCTCGTGCTGACCGCCTGTGGCGCAGCCCCCGAAGCCGGAAGCACCCCAACTGCAGGAGCCAGCGACTACACCGGCTGCATCGTTTCCGACTCCGGCGGGTTCGATGACCAGTCCTTCAACCAATCCTCCTACGAGGGCCTCAAGAAGGCCGAGAAGGACCTGGGCATCAAAGTCAACCAGGTGGAGTCGAAGACCAACAACGACTTCGAACCCAACCTCAGGGCGATGGTCACGGCCGGCTGCGACCTCACCGTCACCGTAGGCTTCCTGCTCGGCGATGCCACCAAGACGCACGCTACCGCCAATCCGGACAGCCATTTCGCCATCGTCGACTTTGGCTACGCAACGCCGATCAGCAACGTCAAGCCGATCATCTACGACACCGCCCAGGCTGCCTTCCTCGCCGGCTACCTCGCCGCGGGAACCACCAAGACCGGAACAGTTGCCACCTTCGGCGGCATCAAGCTCCCCACCGTCACCATCTTCATGGACGGCTATGCGGACGGCGTGAAGTACTACAACGAGAAGAAGGGCAAGGACGTCAAGCTCCTTGGCTGGAACAAGGAAGCCCAGGACGGCAGCTTCACCGGCGACTTCGAGAAACAGGACGTCGGAAAGCAGCTCACCCAGAACTTCCTGGACCAGGGCGCGGACATCGTGATGCCCGTGGCCGGTCCGGTGGGCAAGGGCGCAGGCTCCGCGCTGAAGGAGGCCAAGGCCGCCGGCAAGGACGTCAAGCTCATCTGGGTTGACTCCGATGGCTACCTTACCGCTCCTGACTACAAGGACATCATGCTCTCCTCGGTCATGAAGCAGATGGGCGACGCCGTTGAGGCAGTCGTCAAGGAGGACAAGGAAGGCAAGTTCAGCAACACGCCGTACGTTGGCACCCTGGCCAACGAGGGCGTTCAGCTGGCCCCGTTCCACGACCTCGACTCCCAGGTCCCCGCCGAACTGAAGTCCGAACTGGACCAGATCAAGAAGGACATCATCGACGGGAAACTGAAGGTCGAGTCCGCGGCAAGCCCCAAGGCCTGACCCCGCCTGAGCGCCACCCCCGGCCGGTTACCGACTGGCCGGGCGGTGGCGCTTTTTTGCTGGCTGCCCCTACCCGGCCGCAGCCTGCCTTTCCCATGACTGCACCCACTAGGCTTGGTGCTGCAGCCACATATCCCGTCCAGTTGATCACTGGACGCTTCGAGATTGGTCAGAGTTTTGAAACTTGAACTCAGAGGGATCACTAAACGCTTTGGCACCCTGGTGGCGAACGACCACATCAACGTGGTGGTGGAATCCGGGCAGATCCACTGCCTGCTGGGTGAGAACGGGGCCGGAAAATCCACCCTCATGAATGTTCTGTACGGGCTCTACGAGCCGTCGGAGGGCGAGATCCTCGTTGACGGCAAGCCTGTTTCCTTCCGTGGACCGGGAGACGCCATGGCGGCAGGGATCGGGATGGTGCACCAGCACTTCATGCTGGTTCCCGTCTTCACCGTCGCCGAGAACGTGGCGTTGGGCGCCGAGCCCACCAAGGCCGCCGGCTTCCTCAACCTGGACGAAACGCGCCGCCGGATCAAGGAGATCTCGGACCAGTACGGCTTCGACGTGGACCCGGACGCACTGGTGGAGGACCTGCCGGTGGGCGTCCAGCAGCGCGTGGAGATCATCAAGGCGTTGGTGCGCAATGCCAGGGTCCTCATCCTGGACGAACCCACTGCCGTCCTGACCCCGCAGGAAACGGACGAACTGCTGGACATCATGCGCCAGCTCAAGTCCGGCGGAACGTCCATTGTCTTCATTTCCCACAAGCTGCGGGAAGTGAAAGCAGTCTCGGACACTATTACGGTAATCCGCCGCGGCAAGGTGGTGGGGACGGCTGACCCTGCGGCATCCACTACCGAACTGGCATCCATGATGGTGGGCCGTGCCGTCAACCTCAAACTGGATAAAGCCCCGGCCCGGCCGAAGGAAAAGACGTTCGAGGTCCGGGACCTCACCGTCATCGCTCCCAACGGCCAGCACGTCGTGGACGGCCTGAGTTTTGAAATAGCCAGGGGCGAGATCCTTGCAATTGCGGGCGTCCAGGGGAATGGCCAAACCGAGCTGACGGAGGCGATCCTCGGCCTGCAGGACCGGGTACACGGTTCCATCCTGCTGGATGGGCGGGAGCTCGTGGGCCGCAGCGTCAAGGAGGTGCTGAACGCAGGAGTGGGCTTCGTGCCCGAGGACCGCTCCGTTGACGGCCTTATCGGCACTTTCTCCATTGCCGAGAACCTGATCCTGGACCGGTACGATCAGGCCCCCTTTGCAAAGGGCATCAGCATGAGCCCTGCCAAGGTGCTGGAAAACGCCACTACCCGGATCGAAGAGTTTGATGTCCGGACCCCTTCAGGAGCCCTTGCCGCCGGAACGCTTTCCGGCGGCAACCAGCAGAAAGTGGTGATGGCCCGCGAGCTGTCCCGTCCGCTGCGCCTGTTCATCGCCTCCCAGCCCACCCGCGGCGTTGACGTGGGATCCATCGAATTCCTTCACAAGCGGATTGTGGCTGAACGGGACCAGGGCACTCCCGTCATGATCGTCTCCACCGAACTTGACGAGGTGATGGAACTGGCCGACAGGATCGCCGTGCTCTACAAGGGCAAATTGGTGGGCGTGGTTCCGGCAGGAACCAGCCGCGACGTCCTGGGCCTCATGATGGCGGGCATCCCGCCGGAGGAACATACGGCCCCAACGGGCAGTGATCAGGGCCCCGCCACCACGGCTTCCGTATCCGACGCCGAAGGAGGCGACCATGTCTGACACGCATCCCCCCAAGCACGCGGCCGGCGAGCCTGGCCCTGAAGCGCAGGAGCCCGCTGCCTCGGAGGACCGGACGGCCGCCGTCGTCGCGGTTGATACCGCAGGCGGGGTCATGGAACCGTCCGCCGTTCCGGCCACCGCCCAAAGCGGGAAGATCCCCGGCGGGCCCGACACCCTGCTCCGCAAGATCTTCACCGGCAGCGGCATGGTCTCCGTCCTGGCGGTCCTGCTTGCCCTCATCATCGGCGGGCTGCTGATCGCCAGCACCGACAAGCAGGTGGCCACCACCTCCACGTACTTCTTCGCCCGGCCCACCGACTTCCTGTCCGCCGTCTGGAACGCAGCCACGCGTTCCTATGTAGCCCTGTTCCAAGGCTCGGTCTTCAACCCCCGAGGCAACAGCGTTGCCGCCCAGTTCGCGCCGTTCATGGAGACCCTCACCATCGCCACCCCTCTCATCACGGCCGGCCTGGGCGTAGCACTGGCCTTCCGCGCGGGGCTGTTCAACATTGGCGCCCAAGGCCAGATCATCGTGGCCGGCATCCTGGCCGCCTGGGTGGGTTTCGCGCTCGACCTTCCCGTGGGCCTGCACCTGCTCCTGGTCCTGGTGGCCGGCATTATCGGCGGTGCCTTCTGGGGCGGACTCGTCGGACTCCTCAAGGCCCGCACGGGGGCCCACGAAGTCATCCTGACCATCATGTTCAACTACATCGCGCTGTACTTCCTGCGGTACCTGCTGAACACCCCGGCGTTCCAGCGGCCGGGGGAGTCGAACCCCATCTCGCCCATCCTGGACCCCACGGCTGTCTACCCGCAGATCTTCGGCACCCAGTACCGGCTCCACCTCGGCTTCCTCCTGGCCATAGCCACCACTGTCCTGGTCTGGTGGCTCCTGAACCGCTCCACCGTGGGCTTCGAATTCCGCGCAGTAGGCGCGAACCCCAAGGCGGCGCAGACGGCGGGCATCAACGTGTCCCGCTCCACCATCCTGGTGATGGCCCTCGCCGGAGGGCTGGCGGGCATGTCCGGCGTCGCCCAGGTGGCCGGCACCGAGAAGGTCCTCACCGACGGCGTTGCCGCCACCTATGGCTTCGACGCCATCACAGTGGCCCTGCTGGGGCGTTCGACGCCGTGGGGCACCTTCGCGGCCGGCCTGCTGTTCGGCGCCTTCCGGGCCGGGGCGGTCCAGATGCAGATCCAGACCGGCACGCCCATCGACATCGTCCTGGTGGTCCAGTCCCTGATCGTGCTCTTCATCGCGGCACCGCCACTCGTCAGGGCCGTGTTCGGACTCAATCCCAGGCGCAGGAAACCGGCCAAAGCCGGCAAGTCCCGTAAGGCAGCAACCACCGGAGGTGCAGCATGAGCACAACAGTTTCCTCGCCCCGCTCCGGAAAACCGCAGCCGGAGGATGCCTCAACGAAGGCAGGCTCCGCCGTCTCCACCAAACCCGTCAGCTGGCGGACGCCGGCGATGCTTACGGCTTTCGGCCTGATCGCATTGGTGTTCTTTGGCCTGATGGCCCCTAACCAGACTGCCAGCTTTGGCATTTCCACGGGGGAAGACTTCTTCCAGCTGCCGGCCCTGGCGGTCAACGCGGCCGCCGGCGGCATTGTGCTGTCCATCCTCCTGCTGGGCCTCGCTGCCTATGCGGTGTACCTCAAGACCAAGGGCATGCCGGCCCCGGGCTGGCTGACGGTGACCTTCATCGTCCTGTTCACGGCCGCGTTCCTCATCTGGGTGGTGGGCGGCGCCCGGACCCCGAACATTTCGCTGGCCGGCCTCATCGCCGGCTCCGTGACCCTCGCCGTTCCGCTGGTATTCGGATCACTGTCCGGCGTCCTCTGCGAGCGGGTGGGCGTGGTGAACATCGCCATTGAGGGCCAACTGCTCGGCGGTGCGTTCACCGCCGCCATTGTGGCCAGCATGACGCAGAACCCCTTCATCGGCCTGCTGGCCGCCGCCGTGGCCGGTGCCGTGGTGTCCATGGTCCTGGCTCTTTTCAGCATCAAGTACCTGGTGAACCAGATCATCGTCGGCGTGGTCCTGAATGTGCTGGTTTCGGGCCTGACCGGGTTTCTGTTCAGCACGGTGATGCAGGCCAACAAGGCGCAGTTCAACTCGCCGCCGGGGCTGGACATCATCGAAATCCCCGTCCTTTCCAGCATCCCCGTCATCGGCCCCATTCTCTTCCGGCAGTCACTGGTGGGCTACCTCATGTACGTCGCCGTCCTGGTGGTCTGGGTGGGCCTGTTCAAGACGCGCTGGGGCCTGCGGGTGCGCGCCGTGGGCGAACACCCGCAGGCCGCCGACACCCTGGGCATCAACGTGAATGCCACCCGGTTCTGGAACGTCACCCTTGGCGGTGCCGTGGCAGGCATCGGCGGTTCCTTCTTCACCTTGGTGGCCATCGACAGCTTTACCAAAGAGATCTCCGGCGGCCGCGGCTTCATCGCCCTGGCAGCCCTGATCTTTGGCCGGTGGAACCCGATCGGAGCGTTCTTCGCAGCGCTCCTGTTCGGGTTCGCGGACAACCTCCAGAGCATCGTCACGATCATCGGCACGCCGGTTCCAAGCCAGTTCATGGCCATGCTCCCTTACCTGGTCACGGTCCTTGCGGTGGCCGGTCTGGTGGGCAAATCCCGGGGACCGGCGGCCAGCGGCATCCCCTATGTCAAGGGCTGACGTCGTGGACGGCACTGCGGGCGCACCAAGGCCGGTTGACTGGGCTGCGCTGGAGGCATCCGCCGTCGCCGCCATGCGCCACGCCTACGTTCCCTATTCGAAATTCCCGGTGGGAGCGGCGGCACTGACCGACGACGGACGCATCGTCAGTGGCTGCAATGTAGAAAACGCCAGCTACGGCCTTACCCTCTGCGCCGAGTGCGCGCTGGTGGGCAACCTGCACATGACCGGCGGCGGGCTGCTCCGGGCGTTCTACTGCGTGGACGGCAGCGGCAACATCCTCATGCCGTGCGGACGCTGCCGCCAGCTGCTGTACGAATTCCGCGCCCCGGATATGGAGCTCATGACTACCCAAGGCATCAAGTCCATGGACCAGGTGTTGCCTGACGCCTTCGGTCCCGAACACCTGAAGGAAACACAGTGACTCATAAGGTGACAGAGACCCGCGCAGTGGACAACACTGCGGAACCCTTCGACGCCGTCGACATCATCCGCGTGAAGCGGGACAAGGGCACGCTCAGCCCGGAACAGATCGACTGGACCATTGATGCTTACACCCGCGGCGCCATCGCGGACGAGCAGATGGCAGCCCTGAACATGGCCATCCTGCTCAACGGCATGGACCGCACCGAGATCGCCCGGTGGACCGCTGCGATGATCGCGTCCGGTGAACGGATGGACTTCTCCAGCCTCCGCCGGCCTGACGGCGGCCTGAAGTACACGTCGGACAAGCATTCCACGGGCGGCGTGGGGGACAAGATCACCCTGCCGCTCGCGCCATTGGTTGCGGTTTTCGGGGTCGCCGTACCGCAGCTCTCCGGCCGGGGCCTTGGCCACACCGGCGGCACCCTGGACAAGCTTGAATCCATCCCTGGCTGGCGTGCCTCCCTCAGCAATGAGGAAATCCTGGCCCAGCTCCAGGACGTGGGCGCCGTGATCTGCGCCGCCGGCGCCGGCCTGGCTCCTGCGGACAGGAAACTGTATGCACTGCGGGACGTCACCGGCACGGTTGAAGCCATTCCCTTGATTGCCTCCTCCATCATGAGCAAGAAAATCGCGGAAGGGACCGGCTCCCTGGTCCTGGACGTCAAGGTGGGCAGTGGCGCCTTCATGAAGGATGAGGCCAATGCCCGGGAGCTTGCCGAGACCATGGTGGCGCTGGGCAAGGACGCGGGAGTGAACACCGTGGCGCTGCTCACCAACATGAATACTCCGCTGGGACTGACCGCGGGCAACGCCATCGAGGTCGAAGAATCCGTGGAGGTGCTTGCCGGCGGCGGCCCGGAGGATGTGGTGGAGCTGACCGTCAGGCTCGCCGAGGAAATGCTGGCCTCTGCGGGAGTGAACGACGCCGATCCGGCCGCCGCCCTCAGGGACGGCCGTGCCATGGATGTCTGGAACCGCATGATCGCGGCCCAGGGCGGCGATCCGCGGGCCAAACTCCCGGCGGCCCGGGAATCCGAGGTGGTCTACGCCCCGGCGGACGGGGTGCTCGTGGAACTTGATGCCCTGGCCGTCGGTGTTGCGGCGTGGCGCCTGGGTGCCGGCCGTGCCCGCAAGGAGGACGCCGTGCAGGCCGGCGCCGGGGTCCGCATGCACGCCAAGCCCGGCGCCGTGGTCCGGGCCGGCGAGCCCCTGATGACGCTGCTCACGGACACCCCCGAACGGTTCGCGCGGGCCAGGGAAGCCCTGGAGCACGCAGTGGTCATTGCGCCCGAGGGATCGCGGCCGGCGCAGCGGCTGATCATCGACCGAATAGCATAGGGATCCATGCAGGCCATCAATGACTTCATCCTCGCCGCGGCCGGGCAGCCTTGGGTGCTGGTCCTGGTGCTGGCCTGCTGCGTCATTGACGGCTTCTTTCCGCCCATCCCCAGCGAATCGGTGGTGGTGGGCCTCGCCGCCGTTGCCGCCACCGCGGACGTTCCCAACCCCTGGGTCCTGATGCTGGTGGCGGCGCTGGGGGCATTTTCGGGGGACAACATCGCCTACCTGATCGGCCGCAAGGTGGGCACCACGAGGTGGGGCTGGATGCGTAACCCCCGGATGCAGAGCGCGTTCCGGTGGGCGGGCAGGGAACTGCGGAAGCGTCCGGCCTCGCTCATCCTCGTGGCGAGGTTCGTGCCAATTGGGAGGGTGGCAGTGAACCTGACAGCTGGCTTCACGCATTATCCCCACCTGCGTTTCATCGGCCTCACCGTTCTTTCCGCGACTCTCTGGGCCGGGTACTCCGTGGGGATCGGGCTGTTTTTCGGGCAGTGGTTCGAGGACAACCACCTTCTGGGCGCGGCCATCGCCATCATCTGCGCCGTGGCGCTGGGGATCATGGTGGACCTGGGCATCAACCGCCTCCGTCGCCGTCCCCCGATGGTGGAGCGGATGAAGGAACCGGAAGCGTAGTTGAAGCGTTGTTCCGTAAAGGCCAGGGCGTAGCGAATCGCGCCTTGGACATGGGACACTTAGGAACGATTTCCGCTTTGGCTGCGGCCCCTTACGGCTACGCCATTTTGCATAGGAGCAAGACCCGCGTGGAGTTTATTAATGAGGCCGTGCTCCATGCAGCTGGTCAATGGTGGATTTACCCGATACTGCTCGTGTTCTTCTTCGTCGACGGTTTCGCGATGGTGGTCCCCAGCGAGACCCTCATCGTGGCACTGGCGGCCTTTTCCCGGCACAGCGGAGAGCCCAATCTTTGGATCCTCGGCCTGACAGCCCTGATCGGGGCCATCGCCGGGGACAACATGGCATTTATGCTCGGCCGGCGGATCGGCCTGGACCGGTGGAAGTGGATGCGGCGCCCCAAGGTCCAGAAAGCCTTCGGCTGGGCGCGCTACGAGCTGCAAAAGCGCGGCGCCGTGCTGATCTTCACTGCCCGCTACATCCCGTGGGGCCGGGTCGCCGTCAACTACGTGGCCGGCAGCACGGGCTTCGCCCACCGCCGCTTCTTCCTGTTGGATGCCTTCGCCTGCATCACGTGGGTGGGCTACTCGATCGGCATCGGCCTGCTGGCCAGTTCCTTCCCCTGGCTCCACCACAATCCGCTGCTTAGCGCGGGCATAGCCGTGGTCTTCGCCATCGTGCTCGGCATCGTCATCGACCACGTCCTGCGTTGGTGGCACAAGCACCTTGCCCGCAATGACGCCGAAGAGGTTGATGAGTGGCTTGACGGCGGTTCCTCCGGCGCCCGGGACCCCGGTAACGGGAGCTCGGCAGTCCTCACCCCCGCGGCCCGGGACGGCAAACCTGCCGCGCATTAGCGGCTGGCTTTGAACTCCCGCCCACCCTAAGGTGGGAACGTGACTGAGCCCATTGTTGACGCTGCCCCTGCCATCGATTTCGACCTGAAGAACCTGCCCAAGGTCTCCCTCCACGACCACCTGGACGGAGGACTGCGTCCGGCCACCATCATCGAACTGGCCGACGCCGTGGGCCACACGCTCCCGTCCACCGATCCCGTGGCGCTGGGCGAATGGTTCAGGGAGTCCGCCAACTCCGGTTCGCTGGTCCGCTACCTGGAAACCTTTGACCACACCGTGGCCGTCATGCAGACCCACGAGGGCCTGTTCCGGGTTGCCAAGGAGTTCGTTGAGGATCTCGCGGACGATGGCGTGGTGTACGGCGAAGTCCGGTGGGCGCCCGAGCAGCACCTCCAGAGGGGCCTCACGCTGGACCAGGCCGTGGAGGCCGTGCAGGAAGGCCTCGAAGCCGGCGTCGAAGCCGTGGGGGAGAGCGGACGCGAGATCCAGGTGGGCCAGCTCATCACCGCCATGCGCCACGCAGACCGCGGCCAGGAAATCGCTGAACTCGCCGTCCGCCACCGCAACAAGGGCGCGGTCGGCTTCGACATCGCCGGAGCCGAGGACGGCTTCCTGCCTTCCCGTTTCCGGGACGCCTTCACCTATCTGGCGCAGCAGAACTTCCCGGCCACCGTGCACGCCGGCGAGGCGGCAGGGCTGGACAGCATCCAGTCCGCCCTGGTGGACGGGCGCGCCCTGCGGCTGGGCCACGGCGTCCGGATTGCCGAGGACATCATGGTGGAGTTCGACGACGATGCAGAGGACACGATCGGACTGGTCACCCTCGGAGACCTCTCCAGCTGGATCCGCGACCGCGGCATCGCGCTGGAAATCTGCCCCTCCTCCAACCTCCAGACCGGTGCGATCGCCGGTTTCGGCGAGGGCATCGAAAGCCATCCCCTGGACATGCTCTACCAGCTCGGCTTCAACGTCACCATCAACACCGACAACCGGCTGATGAGCGGTGTCACCCTGACGGACGAGTTCGAACTGCTGGTGGAAACCTTCGACTACGACCTCGATGACCTGCTGGAGCTGACGCTCAACGCGGCCGAGGCTGCCTTCCTGCCGCTTGAGGAGAAGGAAGCCCTGGTGGAGTACATCAACGACACCTACGCGAACCTTGGCTGAAACTCCCTCCGAAAGCCTCGTGACGGTCATAGCGCAACTGCGGGAACACTGCCCGTGGATGCGTGCCCTGACGCACGCGTCCCTGGTGGAATACCTGCTGGAAGAGGCGTTCGAGGTGGCCGAGACGATCGAGGCCGGCGTGCCGGGGGAAAAGGACACCGACGCCGAGCTCCAGGGGGAGCTGGGCGACGTCCTGCTTCAGGTGGTCCTGCACGCCCGCCTCGCTGAGGAGCGCGGCGCCTTCACGTTCGACGACGTCGCACGCGGCCTGGGTGCCAAGATGGTCCGCCGCAACCCGCATGTGTTCCGTCCCGACGGCTCCCTGCAGGACAGCTTTCCGGCAACTGTCGAGGAGATCGTGCAGAAGTGGGATGCCGTGAAGCGGGCGGAGCGTCCGGAGCGGCAGGATCCGTTCGAGGGCATTCCCCAGGCGCTTCCCGCGCTGGCCCGGGCGCAGAAGTCCATCGACCGCGCGGCGCGGGCCGGGCTGGGGCTACCCCAACCAGCGGGGATACTGCCGCCGGCGGATGGTGCCCGCTTCACGTCCGAGGAAGAGCTCGGGGACCTGCTGCTCGCCGTCGTGAATTCCGCCCACGCAGGTGGATTTGACGCCGAGCGGGCCCTCCGTGGCGCGGTGCGGCGCTACCAGCGGCGCGTGGCCGCGGCAGCACAACCCGGGATAACCGCACCATCATGACGTCCGGGGCTAAATAGGTTTCCGTAACCCGAACCACTCTCGACTACGCTGGTCTGTGACGAGTACGTCGAGTCTTTCTGCAAGATCCCCCCGTTAATCGCCCATAAGGAGCAAATTCATGGCGCTTATCGATGCCATCCACGCCCGCGAGATCCTCGATTCCCGCGGCAACCCGACCGTAGAAGTTGAAGTCCTGCTCTCCGACGGCCAGATCGGCCGCGCCGCGGTTCCCTCCGGTGCCTCCACCGGCGAGCACGAGGCCGTTGAACTGCGCGACGGCGACAAGGGCCGTTACCTTGGCAAAGGCGTCCAGAAGGCTGTTGACGCGATCATCGACCAGATCGCTCCCGCCCTGACCGGCTTCGACGCCACCGACCAGCGCAGCATCGACCAGGCCATGCTGGACCTGGACGGCACCCCGAACAAGGGCAAGCTGGGCGCCAACGCCATCCTGGGCGTTTCCCTGGCCGTGGCCAACGCCGCCGCCGCCTCCGCTGACCTGCCCCTCTACAAGTACCTCGGCGGCCCGAACGCTCACGTCCTGCCCGTGCCGCTCATGAACATCCTCAACGGCGGCTCCCACGCGGATTCCGACGTCGACATCCAGGAATTCATGGTTGTCCCGCTGGGTGCCGAGACCTTCTCCGAGGGCCTGCGCTGGGGCGTTGAGGTCTACCACGCCCTCAAGTCCGTCCTGAAGGAAAAGGGCCTCGCCACCGGCCTGGGCGACGAAGGCGGCTTCGCGCCGAACCTGCCGTCCAACCGTGCTGCACTGGACCTGATCCAGGAAGCCATCAAGAACGCCGGCTACACCCCGGGCAAGGACATCGCGCTGGCCCTGGACGTGGCCTCCTCCGAGTTCTTCACGGACGGCGCGTACCAGTTCGAAGGCAAGTCCCTGACCTCCGCCGAGATGAGCGCCTACTACGCCGAGCTCGTGGCTGACTACCCGCTGGTCTCCATCGAGGACCCGCTGGATGAGAACGACTGGGACGGCTGGAAGACCCTCACCGACTCCATCGGCGACAAGGTGCAGCTGGTGGGCGACGACCTCTTCGTCACCAACCCCGCCATCCTGCAGCGCGGCATCGACACCAAGACCGCCAACTCTCTCCTGGTGAAGGTCAACCAGATCGGTTCCCTGACCGAGACGCTCGACGCCGTCAGCCTCGCCCAGCGCGCCGGCTACACCACCATCACCTCGCACCGCTCCGGCGAAACCGAGGACACCACCATCGCCGATATCTCGGTGGCCACCAACGCCGGCCAGATCAAGACCGGCGCCCCGGCCCGCTCGGAGCGCGTGGCCAAGTACAACCAGCTGCTGCGCATCGAAGAGGAACTCGACGACGCCGCCCGCTACGCAGGCCGCAGCGCGTTCCCGCGTTTCAAGGGCTAGTAGCCGCGTAAAGCAAACAACGGTGGCTATGGTTGAAAGACCATAGCCACCGTTGCTGTTCCGGCAGCACTTGTTTCAGCCCAGATAGTGGCGGCCCAGGCAGGCTGCGCGTTTCAGGAGTGTCATGGCTACCCGCCGTCCCAAAGTTCCCAAGGTCGCCCCATCCCGTTCCGCGAAGGAAGCCTCCGAGGGTGCGGACGTCATCCGCGCGGACTTCGGCCCGGGCAAGGACACAAGGGCCGGTCACGCGGCGGATGCACAACGGGCCGGCGCACAGCCGGCCGGCACGGCAGCCGGACGCCCGGACCAGCCTTCCCGCAAGGGGCCTGGACCGGCCAGCCGCAAGGGGAGCAGCGCAGCCGGGGACAAGGCAACCGGGGACAAGGCAACTCCGGCGGCTCCGGCGGACGACGAAGACCAGCAGCCGGTACCGGCCAAGGCATTCTCCGGGCGGATGCTGGCGCTGGCCGTGGTGATGATTGCCATCACCATCATGCTGGCGCCCACGGTGAAGATCTTCTTCGACAAGAAGGCCGAGATCGACGCGCTGAACGCCGATATCGCTGCCCGCCAGGCAGAAGGCGACACCCTGCGGCAGCAGGTCTCCCGGTGGCAGGACCCCAACTACGTGAAGCAGCAGGCCCGCGACCGCATTAACATGGTTATGCCGGGAGAAACCGGCTACTGGGTCTTCGGCAGCGATCTGCCGGCCGGAGAAACCAGCAGCCAGGCCGGTACAGCAGCACAAGACCCCGCCGATCTGCCGTGGGTGGATTCCCTGTGGGAGTCCATCACGCGCGCGGCTACAGACTGAACCGCAACAGGAAGGACGGCCCGCCACAGTGGAACACAACACGGCAGCCGCCCGGGACGAATCCCGCCAACCATCAGCGCACGATCTTGAAGTCCTGAGCCGCCAGCTGGGACGGCCGGTCCGCGATGTGGTGGAGATTCCTGCGCGCTGCGTCTGCGGCAATCCACTCGTGGCCGCCACAGCTCCCCGGCTCAGCAACGGGACCCCGTTTCCCACCACCTTTTACCTGACGCACCCGGTCATCACCTCGGCGGTGTCGCGGCTCGAAGCCGCAGGCGTCATGAATGAGATGAATGAACAGCTGGCCGGCGATGAGGAACTGTCCGCAGCCCACCGCGCAGCACACGAAGATTACCTCGCGGCCCGCAACGCCATCGGAGAGCGGTCCGGCATCGGCGCCGTCCCCGAGATTGACGGGATCTCCGCCGGGGGCATGCCCACGCGCGTCAAATGCCTGCACGTCCTGGTGGGGCATTCCCTGGCCGCGGGTCCCGGTGTCAACCCGCTCGGAGACCAGGCACTGGCCGGCATCACCGAATGGTGGACCGCGGACAGGTGCTACTGCGACGGCGCCTGGGACACCACGGGCGAGGCACCTTCCAGGGACCTGAGCCGCCACGGGCCGCAGGGCCTGCCGGACATCGTGGGCCGGCCGGCCCCGGTGCGGAAATCCGCCAACACGGCAGGAGCCCCGGAGTGACACGCGTTGCAGCCATTGACTGCGGCACCAACTCCATCCGCCTCCTGATTGCCGACGTTGAACGGGCCAACGGCACCACCTCGCTCAAGGACGTGGTGCGGGAAATGCGCGTGGTGCGGCTGGGCCAGGGGGTGGACGCAACGGGCGAGCTGGCACCGGAGGCGCTGGAGCGCACTTTTGCGGCCACCGCTGACTATGCCGCGCTCATCCGCGACCACGGCGCGGCCAGGGTCCGTTTTGTTGCAACCTCCGCCAGCCGCGACGCACGCAACCGGCAGGTCTTCGTGGACGGGATCCGCGACCTGCTGGGCGTGGAACCCGAAGTGATCTCCGGCGACGAGGAAGCCGCCCTGTCCTTCGCCGGTGCCAGCAGCGTGCTGCCCATCCTGGACGGGCACGAAGTGCTGGTGGTGGATCTGGGCGGCGGCAGCACCGAGTTCGTCCTGGGCACGGCTGCCGGGGTTACCGCCGCGAAGTCCGTGGACATCGGTTGCGTCCGCCTTACTGAACGGCACCTCCGGGACGATCCCCCCACTGCCCAGCAGATAGCGGACGCCGAAGCGGACGTGGACGCCGCCATCGCCCGCGCCCGCCGCGACGTACCGCTGGAACGCGCCACCGCCGTCGTCGGTGTTGCCGGGTCCATCACCACCATCACCGCACACGCGCTCGGACTGGCCGAGTACTTGCCGGATGCAATCCACGGCGCCGAACTGCCCTTGGAAACCGTCCGGGCGGCCTCCAGCGGCCTTCTGGAAATGACCAGGGCGGAGCGGGCCGCGCTGCCCTACATGCACCCGGGGCGGGTCGACGTGATTGGTGCCGGCGGCCTGGTGTGGCGGCGCATCCTGGAACAGTTGGGGGAGCTGACCGGCGGCCGCGTCGCCACAGCTACCGCCAGTGAGCATGACATCCTCGACGGCATCGCCCTGAGCATCGGCTGAGCGGATGCACCACTTCATTCCACGGGCAACGCCCCAGCTTCGCCGTGCCGCCTCGGCGGTGCTTGCCCTGCTCCTGGCTGCCTGCTGCCTGGGTACCGGCCTTTTCGCCGCTCCCGCAGCGCACGCGGACGAATGGCGGGACAAGCAGTACTGGCTTCCTGAGTCCGGCATCACCAAGGCCTGGGAAGTTTCCAAGGGCGCCGGGGTAAAGGTGGCCATCATCGACAGCGGCATTGACGCGCAGCACCCGGACCTCAAGGGCGCCGTGAGCGGCGGCTACGACGCCTCCGGCTCGGGCCAACCGGACGGACAGAAAAGCGTAGGCGTGAAGCCGGAACACGGCACGCTGGTGGCCACCATGCTTGCCGGACGCGGACACCAGCCGGCCAGCGCCAGCCCCAGCCCGGCCCCCGGGCCCGCCGGCCTGCCTCCGGAGGGAATCGTAGGCGTGGCGCCCGAGGCCGAGCTTCTCTCGGTCTCCACCTGGCTGGGCTCCACCAACCCCTCGGGCAAGAGCGACCAGGACCAGATCCCGGAAGCAGTCCGCTGGGCCGTGGACAACGGAGCTAAGGTCATCAACATCTCGCTCGGCAGCACTACTCCGCAATGGCCCCAGAGCTGGGATGCGGCGTTCCTCTATGCCGAACAGAAGGACGTGGTCATCGTTGCGGCTGCCGGAAACCGGGTGGGCGGCAACGTCCAGGTGGGGGCTCCGGCCACCATCCCCGGAGTCCTCACGGTCGCCGGCCTGGACCGCAAAGGCGCGGCCAGCGTTGACGCCTCCTCCCAGGGCATCAGTATCGGCGTGGCCGCCCCGGCGGAGAACCTGCTGGGCGGTCTTCCGGGCGGCGGCTACGCCGAATGGGCCGGAACGTCCGGCAGCGCCCCCATCGTTTCCGGCGTGGCGGCACTGATCCGCTCCAAATGGCCGGCCATGAGCGCCGAGCAGGTGATCAACAGAATTGTGTCCACGGCCAAGGATGCCGGGGCGCCGGGCAAGGATCCGCTGTACGGCTTCGGCGTGCTGGACGCCGAGGCGGCGCTGAAGGACGATGTCCCGGAAGTCACCGGAAACCCGCTGGGGTCCATCGCCGAATGGATCCGGGTCCACCGCAGGGGAAACCTGGCTTCTCCCGCGCCGCTGCCCACCACCGACGTTCCCAGCGCAGTCCCTACGCTGCCGGAAGCTACGGTGCCTGCGGCTGAGGCGCCCTCGAAGCGTGACAGCGCCATCGGCGCCGCCGTCGTCATTGGGTTTGCCGTGCTGTTCGTGGCGATCATCGCGGCCGCCGCGGTCCAGCTGCGCCGGGCCGCCAGGAATCCCGCCCTGCTCCGTGAAGAAGTGGAAACGGGAGCTGTCCACAGGGTGGAATCCCGCGGAAAACCCGAGATTACGGGCCGGACTCCCAGTTAGTGAAGATTTTCACAAACTGTTGTATTCTTAAACCCATGGCAACCACCCCAGAGCTCCAGGACCGTCCCAGGGTACTCGTCGTCGGCGGCGGGTACGTCGGCCTGTACGTAGCACTCAAACTGCAGAAGAAGATCGCGAACGCCGGTGGCATCGTCACCCTCGTGGATCCACTGCCCTACATGACCTACCAGCCCTTCCTCCCTGAGGTAGCCGGCGGAAACATCGAGGCCCGCCACGCTGTGGTCTCCCACCGCAAGCACCTCCAGCAGACCGAACTGATCCAGGGCCGCGTTACCTCGATCGACCACGAGAACCGCACCGCGGTTGTGGCTCCCGCCGATGGCGGGGCTCCCTTCGAGGTTCCGTACTTCGACGTCGTCCTGGCGGCCGGCGCCATCACGCGTACGTTCCCCATCAAGGGACTCGCGGACAAGGGCATCGGACTGAAGACCATCGAGGAAGCTGTCGCCCTCCGCAACAAGGTCCTGGAGCGCATCGAACTGGCCTCCACCATGACCGATCCCGCTGCCCGCGCCAAGGCCCTCACCTTCGTGGTGGTCGGCGGCGGCTTTGCCGGCATCGAATGCATCACCGAGATGGAGGACCTTGCCCGGGCCGCCGTCCGGAACAACCCGCGCGTCAAGCAGGAGGAAGTCCGCTTCGTCCTGGTTGAAGCCATGGGCCGGATCATGCCCGAGGTCACCGCCAAGCAGGCCGAATGGGTTGTGGAGCACCTTCGCGGCCGCGGCATCGAGGTGCTCCTGAACACCTCGCTGGACAGCGCCGAGGGCACCCTTAAGCTCATCAACCTTCCGGACAAGTCCCCGGCGCAGGAGTTCGAAGCGGACACCCTCGTGTGGACCGCCGGCGTGCAGGCCAACCCCATGGTCCGCTCCACCGACTTCCCGCTCGAGCCCCGCGGCCGCGTCCGCGTCCTGCCGGACCTCCGCATCGCCGGTGACGAAGGCATTATCGACAACGCCTGGGCCGCCGGCGATGTCGCGGCTGTTCCGGACCTCACCGGCAAGGGCCTCCCGGACGGTACCTGCGTCCCCAACGCCCAGCACGCCCTCCGCCAGGCCAAGCGCCTCGCCAAGAACCTGTGGGCTTCGCGCTGGGACAAGCCGCTCAAGGACTACAAGCACAAGAACCTTGGTGCTGTAGCCGGCTTCGGTGAGTGGAAGGGCGTCGCCAACATCAACCTGGTTGGCAGCATCGGCCTCAAGGGCGGCCTCGCGTGGCTTGCACACCGCGGCTACCACGGCCTCGCCATGCCCACGTTCGAGCGCAAGTTCCGCGTGATCCTGAACTGGGTTATCGCCTTCTTTGCCGGCCGCGATACCACTCAGCTGCTGGACCTGGACAACCCGCGCGGCGCCTTCGTGGCAGCAGCCACTCCGGCACCCAGGCCGGCGGCTGCGGCGGCTCCGGCGCCCGCCCCTGAGCCCGCCTCCGTGTCCGCAGGGTCCGGTTCCACGGCGACGGCACCAGCCGCTGCCGAAGCCAAGGAAGCGGTTTCGGCCAAGGCCAAATAGCGCCTGGCTGCGCCCTGCGCCGTAACGTCCGACGGCGGCTGTCCCCTTCCAGGGGGCAGCCGCCGTTTGCGTGGGCCCGGCAGGATGGGTCCGGCCCGGCTGCACTTCCAGCCAACGGCGTTGCCCGCCTCCTAAACTGGCATCATGACTGGCGAAAAGAACCTTGAGGCACTGCTGGCCGGGATGCGCCCGGTACAGCGCGACGGCGAATACGTCTACGTGCTGTGGCCCTACGGCAGGACCATGGTGGAGGGCATTGAGGCGGCAGTCCGCGAGGCGGAAGGCCTCACGGTGGTGCTGCCCCGTGCGGTTGCGGAGAAGGAAGGCCTGCCCTACGACTTCGTGGGTGCGTGGATCACCCTCCAGGTGCATTCCGCCCTGGAGGCTGTAGGCCTCACCGCCGCCGTCAGCAAGGCGCTCACCGACGCCAGGATCAGCTGCAACGTCCTCGCCGGCTTCCACCACGACCACCTGCTGGTGCCGGTGGCAGATGCGCCCCGGGCACTTGAGGTCCTTGCCGAACTTTCCGCGCGGAGCCGGCAGTCGCCGCCGTCGGAGCCGGTGCTGCGGGACGAAACGCCGGAGGACCGGGAAGCGATCCTGGCCCTCACGGCTGATGCCTTTGCCGTTTCGCCGGTCACCGGGTTGCCCGTGGAGGGCGAGCCGGTGGAGGTGCGGGTACTCCGCGGGCTTTTCGAGTCCCGTGAGTACTTGCCCGGGTTCAGCGTGGTGGCGGTTCAGGGCGTTGAAGTGGTGGGCCACGTCATCAGCACCCGGGGCTGGGTGGGCGAGCACCCGCTGCTGGGACTGGGCCCCCTTGGGGTCACGCCACGGCTCCAACGGCACGGTATTGGTTCGGCGCTCATGAAGGAGACCATCAGCCGGGCGAACGCTGCCGGGGAGAGCGGCATCGCCCTCCTGGGCAGCCCCGCGTATTACTCCCGGTTTGGTTTCGTCCCGGCCACCTCGCTGGGGGTCCTGCCGCCCGAGGAATCCTGGGGAGACTACTTCCAGCTGCTGCCGCTCGCGCTCTGGCCGGGCGGAGTCCACGGCACCTTCCGGTACGCAGAGCCGTTCTCACTCGTTTGACGGGATACCATTGACCGGGCGCCCCAGTAGCCCAATTGGCAGAGGCAGCGGACTTAAAATCCGCGTGTTGTGGGTTCGAGTCCCACCTGGGGTACAAGAGCAGGCCAAGGGCCCGGAGAACGGAAGCCGTCCGCACGCAGCGGGCGGCTTCCTGCGTTTAATTCCACATATGCAACTACTGTTATAAGGATGTGACCTCAGTCACTTATGTTCCCTGTGTATATGCATTAGCTTGAAAACTAAATCAGGAACACCTGGTTTTTCGTGTCAAAGGCCGTTCGCACCTTTAGATCGAGGAGCTCGTAAATGACTTTATTCCCCCAGGCGGGAACCCGCGTTGCCAAGCTGACAGCGCTTGGCATCGGCGTTGCCTTCATGGCAACGGCATGCGGCGGTTCGTCCACACCCACGGCAACCGAAACTTCCGCCACCGGATCTGCGGCAGGAATCGCGTGTCCGGCAGCTGAGGGCGGCGGAGGAGCGGCCGCCAGCCAGCCTGCCGAGACCCCTTCGGTGCCGCCGTCAACCGCCACTACTGAAACCCCGCTGCGGATCGGCTCGCTGCTTCCCACCACCGGCTCGCTGGCCTTCCTCGGCCCGCCCGAAATCGCCGGCGTCAACCTTGGCATCGAGGAAGTCAACAAGGCGGGCGGCGTCCTTGGCAAGCCGGTCGAAGTAATCCACCGCGACTCCGGTGACACCAAGACCGATATTGCCACGCAGTCCACGTCCGCATTGCTGGGCCAGGGCGTGAGTGCCATTATCGGTGCAGCGTCCTCGGGCGTGTCCAAGACGGTCATCAACCAGATCACCGGTGCGGGCGTTATCCAGTTCTCACCGGCCAACACGTCACCGGACTTCACCACCTGGGATGACAAGGGCCTGTACTGGCGTACTGCGCCTTCCGACGTTCTCCAGGGCAAGGTGCTTGGCAACTACATGGCTACCTGCGGCGCGCAGACCGTGGGCATGATCGTCCTGAATGACGCGTATGGAACCGGGCTGGCCAAGAACATCAAATCGGCCTTTGAATCGGCTGGCGGCCAGGTTGTGGCGGAGGAGCTCTTCAATGAGGGCGATACCCAGTTCAGCAGCCAGGTGGACAAGGTCATTGCCGCCAAGCCCGATGCCATCGCCCTGATCACCTTTGACCAGGCCAAGAGCATCGTCCCGCTGATGACGGGCAAGGGTGTCAAGCCCACCCAGATGTTCCTGGTGGACGGCAACACCTCCGACTACAGCAAGGACTTCCAGGCGGGCACCCTGAAGGGCGCGCGGGGCACCATCCCGGGCACCTTCGCCCAGGAGAACTTCAAGAAGAAGTTGCTGGCCATCGACCCCGCCCTGAAGGACTACAGCTACGCCGGTGAGTCCTACGATGCCGTCAACCTGATCGCGCTGGCAGCCGAGTCGGCGAAGAGCACCAAGGGCGTGGATATTGCAGCCAAGCTCAAGGAAGTCTCTGAAGGCGGCGAGAAGTGCACCTCCTACGCCGCCTGCGTCAAGCTGATCCGTGAGGGTAAAAACGCGGACTATGACGGACAGTCCGGCCCGGTGACCTTCTCGGACGCCGGCGACCCGACCGAAGCCTACATCGGCATCTACGAGTACCAAGACGACAACAAGTACAAAGCAGTCAAGGAAGAGTTCGGCAAGCTCTAACAGCCCTGCCTGATACACGAAGGAGCGTCCAACTGAAGTGGTCCCCGATAGTTGGACTGGCCAAGTAAGATCCTAAGCCGCGAGGGCCTGGGCTCGGTGTTGCACCGGGCTCAGGCCCTCGAGCTTTGTCGAGATCCGGTCGTTGTTGTACCAGCGGATGTACTCGTTTAGGTTTGCGGTCAGTGCGTCGGTGCTGATGAACCGAACGTGGTGGAACATCTCTTCCTTGAGGTGACCGAAGAAGTTTTCCATCACGGCGTTGTCGTAGCAGTTTCCCTTGCGGGACATGGATTGGACTGCGCCAGCGTCCTTGAGGAGCGATTTCCATGAGGCGTGACGGTACTGGAAGCCCTGGTCTGAATGCACGACCGGATGTTGACCGGGTTCCAGGCAGGCGAGGGCTTGCTTGAGCGAAGAGTTGGTGAGTGCAAGGTTCGGGGACGGGCTAATCGAATGGGCGACGATCTGCCGGTCAAAGAGGTCCATGACCGGCGAGAAGTAGAGCTTCCGGTCGCCGACACTGAACTCAGTCACGTCCGTGACCCACTTCTGATTCGGGGCGGTGGCCTCGAACTCCCGGTTCAGCAGGTTAGGCGCGGCAGTGCCTTGTTCGCCTTGATAGGAGTTGTAGCGCTTCCTCCGCCGGACCTTGCAGGCCAGCCCGAGTGTGCGCATCAGCTTCAGCACGGTCTTCTTCGCGAGTATCCAGCCCTGCTTGAGCAGTTCCGTGTGGACACGGCGGTGCCCGTACCGGCCGTGGTTCGTCGTGAAGATCTCCGTGACTGTGGCCTTGAGGGCCTCTTGGGGGTCTGGAGCCTGGAGTCGTGACTGGTGATAGAAGAATGTCGATCGGGCAAGACCCGACACTTGCAGCAGAACAGGAAGCGGGAAGTCAGCCTTGAGGGCAGTCAGGGCCTGGACCTTCACCGTTGTTCTTGAGCCCTCAAGGCCCGCAATTTTCCCAGATAGGCCACTTCTGCCCGCAAACGCTCGTTCTCACGGCGCAGCCGCTCCAGCTCGGATGGTTCAACGGGCGGGGTGTCGGGCTTCCGAGGTCGGCCTTTTGGTTTTGGTCGCAAGGAGTCCGGGCCCTCAAGACGGTAGGCGCGCACCCACGTTCTCAGTAGGACCGGAGAGGACAGGCCAGCTTCTGCTGCCAAATCAGGGGCAGTCTCGCCGGCGAGGAACCGTTCGACCAAAGCGAGCTTGAATTCGAAAGAGTATGACTGTTTTGTCGGCTTGGTCACCAGCGCTCCTTGGCCATGAATCCTCCACCGCCGATACAGCCTCTTGACCGGCCAATTAGACACGCCCAACAGATTAGCTGTCGCCTTATCTGCAAGGCCTTTCTCAAACCACGCTACAGCCGCCTCACGCTGAGCCTCGGACAACGAACTATCTACACGCAAAAAACTGCTCCCCGGAAGTCAGAACTGAATTTCTCAGTCCAACTTCCAGGGAGCAGTTCAAACAGGACGGGGGCTCCTTTGTGTGGAGTGTGCCTTACTCGACGGTGTCGGCCAGCGTCCCGAGGTAGAGCTGGATGACTTTGGGATCCTTCATCAGCTCGCGGCCGGTGCCGGTGTAGGCGTCCCGGCCCTGGTCCAGGACGTAGGCGCGGTCGCAGATCTGCAGGCAGCGCCGGGCGTTCTGTTCCACCATGATCACCGAGACGCCTGCACGGTTGATCTCATGGACGCGCAGGAAGGTCTCGTCCTGCTTGACGGGGGAGAGGCCCGCGGACGGCTCATCAAGCAGCAGCACGGCCGGATCCATCATCAGTGCGCGGCCCATGGCCACCATCTGGCGTTCACCGCCGGACAGCGAGCCGGCCCGCTGCGCGCGCCGCTTGCCAAGTTCCGGGAACAGGCCGGCCACGAAGTCGAACCGTTCGGCGAAATCCTTGGGGCGCTGGAACATGCCCATCTGCAGGTTTTCCTCGATGGTCAGCGTAGCGAACACGTTGTTGGTTTGCGGGACGAAGCCCACCCCGCGGGTCACCAGCTTGTTCGCCTTCAGCCCGGTGATGTCCTGGCCACGGACCACCACCGTGCCCGAATGGACCTTCACCAGGCCGAACATTGCTTTCAGAAGGGTGGACTTGCCGGCCCCGTTGGGCCCGATGATCCCGATCAGTTCGCCTTTGCGGGCCTCGATGCTGCAGCCGTTGAGGATATTGACTCCCGGCAGGTAGCCCGCCACAAGGTCGGTGACCTTGACCACCGAGTCCCCGTCAATGACTGGGTGTGCGGCTGGTGCCGCGCTGGTGCTGCTCATTGGCTGTCCTTCTCTGTGCTGCCTGTATCCGTGCTGCCATGGCGGCCCCGGGTCCGGTCGGGGCGGTCCTCGTCCGCCTCCTTGGCCACAATGTCGAGGGAGATAATGCCCGCATTTTCGGTTCCGACGATCGATTCCTCGTCCGCCACAAGTTCAGCTGCGAGCTCCTTGAGGCCTTCGGAGTCGCCGAGGTCGACGTCGTGGTGTGCACCAAGGTAGGCGTCGATGACCGCAGGGTTCTTCATCACTTCACCGGGCGGGCCCTCCGCGACCACTTTCCCCTCGGCCATGACCACCACCCAGTCTGCGATGTGGCGGACCATGTGCATGTCGTGTTCCACGAAGAGGACGGTCATGCCTTCGGCTTTGAGGTTCTTGATGTGGTCCAGCAGCGACTGGGTCAGGGCCGGGTTGACGCCTGCCATGGGTTCGTCAAGCATCACCAGCTTGGGCCGCACCATGAGGGACCGGGCCATCTCCAGGAGCTTGCGCTGGCCGCCGGACAGCGACGCCGCGTAGTCGTCCTTTTTGGCGTCGAGCTTGAACTTCTCCAGCAGCACGTTGGCTTCGCCGGTGATCTGTTTTTCCCGGCCGCCCCAGATGCCCTTGAACAGCGCCTTGGACAGCCGCTCGCCGGGCTGGTTTGCCGCGCCGAGGCGCATGTTCTCCATCACGGTCAGCTTGCCCATGACCTTGGTGAGCTGGAAAGTGCGCACCATGCCCATCCGCGCCACCTTGTAGGGAGACACTCCGGCGAGGCTCTTGCCTTCGAACTGCCACTTTCCGGTATTGGGTGTATCAAAGCCGGTGAGCAGGTTGAAGAGGGTGGTCTTGCCCGCGCCGTTGGGGCCGATGAGCGCCGTGATCTTGTGGCGGGGGATTTCGAGGTATTCGACGTCCACCGCATTGATGCCTCCGAAGCTGCGGGTCACGTTCTCTGCCACCACGATGGGGTCGCGCTTTTTGCAGCCGGGCCCCACTTCTCCGGCCGCGATGGGTCGGGTGTCGGTCATGTAGTCCAACTCGCCCGGACCGGCCGGTGTTGGTTCTTCGCTGTGCATGCTCATGCGAACGCCAGCTCCTTCTTGTTTCCAAAGACGCCCTGGGGCCTGAAGATCATCAGCAGCATCAGCGCGACGCCAACCAGGATGTAGCGCAGCTGCCCGGCCTGGACCGTGTTCAGCCAGGTGATGGCCCCTGACTCGATCAGGCCGTACAGGATGCCTTGGGTCAGTGACAGGACAACCCAGAAGATCATCGCGCCGATGACCGGTCCGAGCACGGTGCCCAGGCCTCCCAGCAGGAGGCAGGTGTAGAGGAAGAACGTCAGTTCCGTGCCGTAGTTGGCCGGCTGCACCGCTCCGCGGGGGAGGGTGAAGATCATGCCGGCGAGTGCGCCAAGGACGCCGCCGATAATGAGTGCCTGCATCTTGTAGGCATAGACGTTCTTGCCCAGGGACCGGACGGCGTTCTCATCTTCGCGGATCCCCTTGAGGACGCGTCCCCAGGGGCTGCGCATCAGCAGCCACACCAGGGTGCAGCAGAGGGCAACCAGTGCCCAGCCCACCACGCGGATGAAGAAGTCGCGGTTGTTCATGCCGAAGTAGGAGCCCTCGGGGAAGGGGTTCATGGCGTAGAACCCGCCTTCGAAGGCCGCCAGACCGTTGGCTGAACCGGTCACCGAGGTGAGCTGGTTGGTGGTCACGATGTACCGGACGATTTCCGCCGCTGCAATGGTCACGATGGCGAGGTAGTCTGCCCGGAGCCGCAGGGTGGGGATGCCGAGGAGCAGCGCAAAAATTGCGGAGGCAATGATGGCGATCAGCAGTCCAACGAAAAACGGTACACCGAAGGTGAGCGTGGAGATGGCGAAGCCGTAGGCTCCCACCGCCATGAAGCCGGCCTGGCCAAAGTTCAGCAGGCCGGAGTAGCCGAAGTGCACGGCGAGGCCGAGCGCAGCGAGGGCGTACGCGGCCGTCGTCGGGCTGAAAATTTCACCGGCAGCGCTGGCAAGAATGAATCCAAAGTCCATGGCTGTCTCCTAACCCACGCGCTCGCGCCGGCCCAGGATTCCCTGCGGCCGGAACAATAGGACAACGATCATGATGAACAGGGCACCTACATACTTAAGGTCCGCGGCAAGGCCGAACACGGTGGTCAGTTCCACGAAGATGCCCACAATGACGGAACCGATCAGGGCGCCGAAGACTGTGCCGAGCCCGCCGAGGGTGACGCCGGCGAAAATCAGCAGGAGGATGGCCGAGCCCATGTCGAAGGTGACGCCGGGACGGTAGTACGCCCAGAGGATGCCGCCCAGGGAGGCCAGCATGCCGCCCGTGATCCAGACAATCCGAATGACGGAGTCGACGTCGATGCCTGAGGCGGCCGCCAGTGCCGGGTTGTCGGCTACCGCACGGGTTGCCTTGCCCAGCCTGGTCTTCAGCAGAACGATGCCGATCAGGGCGATCACCACCGCGCTGATCCCGAGGGACCAGAGGTTGTTGGGTGATATGGATACCGGGCCCAGCTGGATCTCGGGGCTCTGCGCGAACGGCAGCTGCTGGGTGGCGCCGCCGAAGTAGAACTGGATGACGTACCGGACGGCAAGCGCAAGCCCGATGCTGACAATCATCATTGGCACCAGGCCGGTGCCGCGTCGGCGCAGCGGCCGCCACAGGCCTCGGTCCTGGGCATATCCGAACAGACCACCGCCCAACAGGGACAGGATCAGGGCCAGCCAGAAGGGGAGGCCGATGGCGTTGAAGGCAAACACCAGCACCGCCCCAAGGGTGACCATCTCGCCGTGGGCGAAGTTGGTGAGGCCGGTGGTGCCGAAAATCAGCGAAAGGCCTACTGAGGCGAGGGCAAGGAGAAGGCCGAAGCTCAGGCCGGCCACGAGCCGGTTGAGCAGGTTTTGGCCGAAGTCCTGCTGCTGCACCACGATGCCCTTGCCGAAGGCGAAGATCACCGACAGGTTTGAGGTCTGGCTGAAGGTCACCTGGCGGGGGTTTTCCTGGCCTTCAGCCAGCTTGATGCCCTCGGGAAGGGTCGATTCGTCCAGTTCCACCGTGTACGTGCCCTGATCGGGCACGCCGATGTTCCAGGATCCGTTCGCCGACGACTTGGCCGTACCGGTGAAGCCGTCCTTCTTGGCCGTGATGGACACATCCGCCAGGGGTGCGCGGGTGTCATCACGGAGAAATCCACTGATGTTGTTCTGGAATGTCTGGTTCGACGGGGATGGTGTCGGAGACGGGGAAGTGGCCTGCGATGCCGGTGCTGCCACAAGAAGGATTGCCAGGATGGACGCGCTTATAGCTCCCATTAACCTCAGCAACCTGCGGCGTCCTTCGGCCGGCCGGCCTTGGGGTGTACTTCTCAAATTGAATAACCTCCACTTGGGGGCGGTCTCGGCTGCGCCTTTGCAGCCGTTGCGAACGGATGCAGGGATAGGATGGTGCCAATCTGGCGCGGCACCGCACGTGTGTGAGTTCCGTCACCCTGCTTGGCTTATGCTACAGCGCGGATGTTGCGGGAAATGCCGCGGTTCAGGCGCCGATGGTAGCGATCGGATAACAACTCCGCTCTCGTGGCGGGGGCGGGGAACTTTCACGGGCGCACTTACGTGAGAATTGGTACCGTAAACCTTAAGGTTTCAACACATCCCTATGGAGGAATCCAGCAATGGCACTTGGCGGCAACCCGATCTTCAACGGAAAAAGCTTCCGTGGAGCCACCCAGGCACCGCCTGTCCCGCAGGCTCCCTACGGACACGCGCCCTACGGCCAGCAGCCGTACGGGCAGGCGCCCTACGGCCAGCAGCCGTACGGCCAGCCACAGAACATGACCAATGAGCAGCTGCAGCAGATGTACAACCAGCCCGCTGCGGGCCCGGCGGACACCGGCAGGATGACCTTCGACGACGTCATCGTCAAGACCACCGCCTGCCTCGGGGTGCTGCTCGCCGGTGCCGCAGTGACGCTGTTCGTCAGCATGGGCCTGGCTTCGCTCCTGATGATCGTTGGTGCGCTGGGCGGTTTCGTGCTGGCCCTGGTCAACACTTTCAAGAAGCAGCCGTCGCCGGCACTGATTCTTGCTTACGCAGGCCTTGAAGGCCTCTTCCTCGGCGGCCTCACCCGGGTCCTGGACGCCATGTACCCGGGAGTGGGGCTTCAGGCTGTCCTCGGCACGCTGTCCGTCTTCACGGTGACGCTGCTCCTGTTCAAGAGCGGCAAGGTCCGCGCCACCCCGAAGGCCATGAAGTTCTTCATGATCGCCCTGGTTGGCTACGCCCTCTTCTCTGTCGTGAACCTCGTCATGATGATGACCGGCCTGACATCGGAACCCTTCGGGCTGCGCAGCGGCATCATCGGCGTCGCCATCGGCATCCTGGCCATCGGTCTCGCGGCATTCTCCCTGGTCATGGACTTCACCAGCATCGAGGAGGGTGTCCGCAACGGCGCCCCCCAGCGCTTCTCCTGGACGGCCGCATTCGGCCTGACGGTCACGCTGGTATGGCTCTACGTGGAAATCATCCGCCTGCTGTCCATCCTGCGCGGGGAAGAGTAGCGCACAAGGCGGCTCCCGCCGTCGGACCTTCCCAATAGCTGAGGGCCCCACCATATGGTGGGGCCCTCAGCAGTTAAGCGCACTGCGGCTGGCTCTAGGCGATCCGCCGGGCCCCCGCCGCGGGCGAGACCGCGAAGATGTCCGGCGCTTTGAAGCCGGCATCCGCGAAGGCAGTGGCGACGGCGTCACGCACCTTTTGCTCCAGGGCCACCGGGGTGAGCGCTATGGCCGCTCCGCCGAATCCGCCCCCGGTCATCCGTGCACCGATGGCGCCGCTGGCACGGGAAGCGTCCACCGCCAGGTCCAGCTCGGGGCAGGAGATTTCGAAGTCGTCCCGCATGGACGTGTGGCTGGCGTCCAGCAGGGGACCAATGGCGCCTGGCCCTTGGCTTGCCAGGAGCTCGACGGTCTGGAGTACGCGGTCGTTTTCCGTGACCACGTGGCGGACGCGGCGGAACGTGACTTCATCCAGGAGGCCGCTGGCTTCCGCCAGATCGCCCAGCTGCACGTCACGGAGCGCCTTGACCCCCAGCACTTCCGCGCCGAGTTCGCAGGATGCCCGCCGGGAGGCATAGCCGCCGTCGGCATGCGAGTGCGAGACCTTGGTGTCGATCACGAGCATCACCAGGTCCGCGGGCTGCGTCTCGAAGGGAACCAGGCGCACGTTCTGGTTCCGGCAGTCCAGGAAGACCGCGTGGCCTTCCGAACCGCGGAGCGAGGCGGACTGGTCCATGATCCCTGTGGGAGCGCCGACAAAGTCATTTTCGGCACGCTGCGTGGCCAGCACCATTTCCTGGGCTTCGAGCCCGGCCCCGGTGAGATCGTTCAGTGCCGAGATGACGGCACATTCAATCGCGTGGGAGGAGGACAGTCCGGCCCCGAGGGGGACATCCGAGTCCAGCAGCAGGTCAACGCCCGGGACAGCGATGCCTCGCTGTTTCAGCGCCCACATCACGCCGAGCGGGTATTTGGTCCATCCTTTGGCGGAGCCCGGCTCCAGCGAATCCAGCCTGGTGCTTACCAGGCCTTGGTCGCCGTAGGTGGAGAGCAGGCGCACAGAGGAACCGGGGCGGACCCTGACGGCCACCCGGGCGGTGCGGTTGATGGCGAAGGGGAGGACGAAACCCTCGTTGTAGTCCGTGTGCTCGCCGATAAGGTTTACCCGGCCCGGCGCCTGCCAGATTCCGTCCGGAGCGCTGCCGAACTCCTGTGAAAACCGTGCCGCAAGATCCTGGGTCCCTGCAGGCGCGCTTGTGGTCAGGGGATCCGGTGCGGGGTTCACGCGTGGGCTCCTTCAGGTGCGGCCGCCGCGACGGCGGGGGTGGTGGAAGGCGGAAGGGTTACCGTGCGCAGCCGCTCGGCGACGCTTTCCGGGGTGGTGTCATTGATGAAAGCGCCCATGGCTGCCTCCGACCCTGCCAGGTACTTCAGCTTATCGGCCGCCCGCCGCGGGGAGGTCAGCTGGAGGTGGAGGTAGCCGGCGGGCCGCAGAACCGGATCCAGGGGAGCCTGGTGCCAGGCGGATATGTACGGGGTGGGCGTGGGGTAGAGGCCGTCCACCCTCCGGAGCAGCTCGAGGTAGACGCAAGCGAGTTCGTCCTTCTCCTCGCCGCTCAGCGCCGCGAGGTCGGGGACCTGGCGGTGGGGCACCAGGTGGATTTCGAGCGGCCACCGGGCGGCAAAGGGAACATACGCGCTGAAGTTCTCCCCTTCCAGGACCATCCTGCTTCCGTCCTCCCGCTCGGAGCGCAGCAGTGAGCCGGTGAGGGTGTCGCCGTCCCGGGCATCGTAGAACCTTCGTGCTGCAGCGCCGAGGACGCCCGCGCGGGGAGTGATGTAAGGGTAGGCGTAGATCTGGCCGTGGGGGTGGTGGAGTGTTACCCCAATGTCCGCGCCACGGTTTTCGAAGGGGAAGACCTGCTTGATTCCGGGCAGCCCGCTCAGGGCCCGCGTTCGCTGGGCCCAGGCCTCGATGACAGTACGGGACCTCTCTTCGCCCAGTTCACTGAAGGATCCGGTGTGGGAGGGGGTGAACGCCACTACCTCGCAGCGTCCGTACGCGGGACCCTTGGTACCCCATGCTGCCTCGCCCGGTATCGGGCCCAGCGCGGGACCAAGCGAGGGGAAGCGGTTTTCAAACACCACCACGTCGTAGTCCGAAGCAGGGATCTCAGAAAGATTGCTGGGGGTGGTGGGGCAGATCGGGCACTGGTCCGCCGGCGGGAGGTGGGTCCGTGCCTGCCGGTGCGACGCGACGGCAACCCACTCGTCCGTCAGTGCGTCGTAGCGGACCTCGCCGGGTTCCCCCCTCGGGGGGAGACCGCGATGGTCGGTGGTGAATTCGGCGGCGCGCGGCTTGGGGGTTGCGGCGTCATCGAAATAGATGAGTTCCCTGCCGTCGGAGAGCCTGGTGCTCGTGATAGCTGTCATGGATAAAAGTGTGACACGTTCGATCAAAAAAGAATAGTTAACAACAAAATCTAACATCCGGACTGCTGCGGGCACACGTCCTGCCGGGGTACGGTGGTGCCCATGACTTCCAGTTCTCCCCGTGAATCCAACAGCGAGCCTGCCCTGCGCGGCTATGCCACCGGCAGGCAGTACGAGCTCCGCCGCGGCGACGCCCTGGCCGTGGTCACCGAACTAGCCGCTGGCCTGCGGTCTTTCAGCAGGGGAGGAACGCTCCTGACGGAAACCTACAGCGACGACCAGATCGCGCCCGGCGCTGCCGGCATCACCCTGGCGCCGTGGGCCAACCGCGTGGAGGACGGCACGTGGTTCCTGCACGGCAAAAAGCAGCAGCTGGACATCACCGAGGTGGCCAGGAACAACGCCAGCCACGGACTGCTCCGCAATTCCGCCTATGCCCTCGTGGACGAGTCAGAGCACTCCGTTTCCCTGGAGGCCACCATCTTTCCGCAGCACGGGTACCCCTTCCTAGTGCGGCACCGCGTGCAGTACCAGCTCGGCGACGAGCTGGGGCTGGCAGTCCGCCAGACCCTGTTCAACGATTCCAAGGAGCCGGCACCCTTCGTCCTGGGTGCCCACCCTTACCTGCGGCTGGGCGACACGCCCGTCGAGGACCTGGTGCTGACCGTTGCCGCCGACACGTGCCTGGTTGCCGACGAACGCCTCATTCCGCGCAGCACGGCAGCCGTGCAGGGGGAGACCGACTTCAGGGCAGGGCAGAACATCGCGGCCCTCGCCGTGGACGTGGCGCTGACAGGCCTGCAGTTCGAAGCAGGGAAAGCCCGCCACACGCTCGCTGCGAAGGACGGCACGAACGTGAGCCTCTGGCAGGGCGAAGCCTGCCGATATGTCCACGTCTTCGTCAGCACCGAGTATCCGGGACGCAGCCGCGCGGTGGCCGTTGAACCCATGACCGGGCCCGCCAACGCCTTCAACTCCGGGGACGGCCTACGCTGGCTGGACCCGGGTGAGTCCTTCACCATCGAATGGGGGATCGACTACACCCCGGGCAGCGAACGGTAGCGGTTTCCGAATAGGCCCCGGCTGGGGAAGTATTAGGCTATGACGCCAGCAGAGGATGCCGTTACCTCCCCCAACACTTCCCCAAGCCAGCAACTGCCTGCCATGAACCAGCCCCTGCGGATCCTCGCGGACCGTGAACTGGACCGCGATATACCCTACGGCGTGCGGATAGCGGCGTCCTGGGCCTGGCGCCTGGGACTGATCCTCCTGGTGGGAGGCGCGCTCGTCTGGCTGCTGAGCAGGATCAGCTTCCTTATGATTCCGGTCATGGTGGCTGCCCTGCTCGCCGGGCTCCTGAGCCCGGTGGTGGGATGGCTCAAGAAAAACAGACTGCCGTCCGGGGTGGCTGTGGCCGTCACCGTGGTCGGCTTCATCGGCCTGATCGCAGGATCCTTGGCGCTGGTGGGCAGGCAACTCGTCGCCGGTTTCGGGGAGCTCTGGTCCGAGGCGCTCGCCGGAGTCAAGCAGATCCAGGACTGGCTGGCTGACGGGCCCCTCCATGTCACGGCAGACCAGATGGACCAGTACCTGAAGGAAGCCACCACCGCCCTGCAAAACAACACCAGCAGCATTGTCAGCGGGGCCCTGTCCTTCGGCAGTACGGCGGGGCACTTTGCTGCCGGTCTCATCCTGGCCCTGTTCATACTGATTTTCTTCCTCCTGGAGGGGGACCGGATCTGGGCGTTCCTGGTCCGGTTGCTCCCCAAAAAGGCCAGGGCAGCAACGTTCGGTGCCGGGCGCAAGGGCTGGGCATCGATGGTCAGCTACGCCCGCATCCAGATGTTTGTGGCCTTCGTCGACGCGGTAGGCATTGGCGTGGGTGCCGCGATTATCGGCGTCCCGCTGGCGCTTCCCTTGAGTGTGCTCGTCTTTATCGGTTCCTTCATCCCGATCGTGGGCGCCCTCGTGACCGGCGCCGTCGCAGTCCTGCTGGCACTGGTGGCCAACGGCCCCATCAACGCCCTGATCATGCTCGGCATCGTCCTGCTTGTCCAGCAGTTGGAAAGCCACATCCTCCAGCCGCTCGTCATGGGCAAGGCCGTGGCCCTGCATCCGGTGGCAGTGATCCTGTCGGTGGCAGCCGGGTCGTACCTTGCCGGCATTCCGGGTGCCCTTTTTTCGGTGCCCATCCTCGCCGTCGCAAATACTGCCATTCGCTACATCGCCGCCAGAACGTGGGAACATGAACAAGTGCCGGCATGGACCGGAGAGCCTTTGACGGCGGGCGCCGGAGTGGACAACACCATCCGGGACGTTCAGCCGCCGGCAGTACTCAGCCGCGGCAAGGGCGCCGCCGCCGGCACGAAAGCAGAACAACCTGATGCCCCTCCCGCTGCGGAACGGGGCGCCGGGGCCGAATCCAAAGGAGAATAGTCCGTGAACATCCTCGAAACCCTTCCCGTCACGCTGGACGATGTCCTGGAGGCGCAGAAGCTGCTCGACGGGATTATTGCGCGGACACCGGTGGAATCATCCCGCGCCCTTGGGACCATGGTGGGCGGGGATGTCTTCTTCAAGTGCGAAAACCTCCAGCGGGCCGGATCGTTCAAGGTCCGCGGCGCGTACGTGCGCATGGCGCGGCTTTCCCCGGAGGAAAAGAAGCGTGGAGTGGTGGCCGCTTCTGCAGGCAACCACGCCCAAGGCGTAGCCGTTGCAGCCAAGAGCCTGGGAATCAAGGCCCGCATCTACATGCCGCTGGGCGTGGCGCTGCCTAAGCTGGCGGCCACCCGCAGCCACGGTGCCGAGGTAATCCTGCATGGACACAACGTGGACGAGGCGCTCGCCGAGGCCCAGCGCTACAGCAACGAGACGGGCACCGTTTTTGTCCACCCGTTCGACAATGTGGACGTGGTGGCGGGCCAGGGCACGCTGGGCCTGGAAATCCTCGAGCAGGTTCCCAACGTGGACACCATCCTCATGGGCGTCGGCGGCGGCGGGCTCCTGGCCGGGGTTGCCGTCGCCGTCAAGGCCAGGGCCAGGGAGCTGGGCCGGAACATCCGCATCATCGGGGTCCAGGCCGAAAACGCCGCCGCCTATCCTCCCTCCCTCGCCGCAGATGCGCTGGTGCCCCTGAAGAAGGTCTCCACCATGGCTGACGGCATTGCCGTCGGCCGGCCCGGGCAGCTTCCCTTCAGCATCATCCGTGAACTCGTCGATGACGTAGTGACGGTCAGTGAAGACTCGCTGGCCCGCGCACTGATCTTCCTGCTGGAGCGGGCCAAGATGGTGGTGGAGCCTGCGGGTGCGGTTGGCGTGGCAGCGCTGATGGACGGCAAGATCGAGAACCCGGGAACCACGGTGGCGGTCCTTTCCGGCGGCAACATCGACCCCATGCTCATGCTCAAGGTCATCCAGCGGGGCCTCTCCGCGGCAGGGCGCTACATGACGGTCCGCATGATGCTCGATGACCGCCCCGGTTCCCTGGCCACCATCGCCCGGATCATCGCCGAGAACGATGCCAACGTCACCGGCCTGGACCACACCCGCGTGGGCGGCTCCATCAGCATGGGAGACGTGTCCATCACGGTGAACCTTGAAACCAAAGGCCACGAGCACGGGGAACAGGTGCTCAGCGCCCTGCGTGCCGAAGGCTTCCAGCCCATCGTGGTGCATTAGGACCCGCCCCATGGCCGGACTGGCGGGAAACGGGAGCTTCGGGCAGCGGCGGACAGTCGCTGCCCGGGCCAAGGGCGGGCTGCTCGTGCTGGGCAGCTTCGTGGTGTTCCTCTTTGTCATCGAACTGTTCAACATGGTGATGCTGCGCTCGCTCAACGCGACGTTCGGACTCCGGCCCAGAAGCGCCGACGGGCTGCTGGACATCTTCACCTTCCCTCTCCTGCACGCCAACCTGAACCATCTCCTGTCCAACAGCCTGCCGCTGATCATCTTCGGCTTCCTGGTGTTCCTCTCGGGGCTCCGGGTATTCCTGACCGCCCTCGCCTTCAGCTGGCTGGGATCCGGCCTGACCGTTTGGCTGATTGGCGACGGCGGCATCACCGTGGGGGCGTCAGGCCTGGTGTTCGGCCTGTTTTCCTTTCTCCTGGTCCGGGGATTCATAAACCGCAGCTGGCGGCAGATCCTCCTGGCGGTGGTCCTCTTCATGGGTTACGGCAGCATCCTGCTGGGGGTCCTGCCCATCGGGGCAGGCTACATCTCGTGGCAGGCGCACCTTGGCGGGGCAGCCGGGGGAGTAGTGGCCGCACTGCTGCTTCGCCGCCGCAGCCGGGCCATGGGTTCGGCGCTCTAAGTTCCTGCCACTTTAAAGTGGAACGCCGGCCGTCCCTTTCGGGACGGCCGGCGCTTCCAGGATATGGACGGCTATGCAGCGTAGGGCTTGGCGGAGAGGATCTCCACCTTGATGTCCTTGCCGTTGGGCGCCACGTAGCTCAGGGTTTCGCCTTCCTTGTGTCCAAGAATGGCGGCCCCAAGGGGTGACTTCTCGCTAAACACGTCAAGATCGGAATCGCCGGCGATTTCGCGGGAACCGAGGAGGAAAGTCTCTTCGTCGCCCGCGATCCTGGCAACGACGATCATGCCGGGCTCCACAATCCCGTCGTCCGCGGGGGCCGCGCCCACATGGGCGTCACGGAGCAGCGCGGTCAGCTGGCGGATGCGGGCCTCGATCTTGCCCTGCTCCTCCTTGGCTGCGTGGTAGCCGCCGTTCTCCTTGAGGTCACCCTCTTGCCGGGCTGCTTCAATCTTCTGGACGATCTCTGCCCGGCCAGCGCCGGAAAGGTGGTCCAGCTCTGCCTTCAGGCGGTCAAAAGCTTCCTGGGTGAGCCAGGCTGCAGCTGCGCTGTTGGTGGTAGACACGGACTTCTCCTCTTGTGGTCCTACATGCAAAAGACCCCGCCACGGTGGCCACTTGTGGAACAGTAACCAGCTCAGCGGGGTAAAGGTATGCCTTCATTGTAGTCAATCCCTTGGAGTTAACCCAACAGCGAAGCGGCGCACGTCACATGCTCCGGCCACTTTTTCAGGCGCCGGCCCCAGGCAACACCGGACTTATGTGCCAGCGGCCCAGCAGCTGTCCACTACACCGGAGACGGACAGTGATTCCGTGCGTATGGCCACCCGCTGCGCAACTGTGCGGCCGCCGTCGGCTGTTCCGTCGGCAGGTGCGGGCGGAATGTCCACAACCTTCCACCCCACCACCGCAAACTTGGAGTCCAGTGCCTTGACCGCGCACTTGACGGCGGTTCCGGGCTCGCGCGTGACCTGGAAGTCAACTTCCGCAAGCGTGGCGTCCGTGGTCCTGTAGCCAATGTCCTTGAACGAAACGTCAGACAGTGACTGGGATGTGGAAACCCAGGCGAGGAACCCGATTCCCGCGGCCAGCGCCGCACCGCCGATGGCGCGCCTGGCTCCTGGCTTAAGCCTGCGCTTTTTAGCACCATAGCGATTGGCTAGGCTAGTGTTTGCGGGCGCGGGTTGGGCCGGCTGGTCCGGGGAAGTCACCAGACCAGTTTAGTGCCCTTTCCGGCGGAAGCCTGTTGGTCCCGGCCAGGCCAGCGTCCGCCCCGCCCAAGTGACCCGTCCAGCGCCCAAAGGCAGCAGAAAAGAATAAGGAGCCGTCCTTCGATGACAGCGTCCAGCACCTCCCCGGCGCCGCTACGGCTGCTCGCGGTCCACGCCCATCCGGACGATGAGTCCAGCAAGGGCGCTGCGACGATGGCCAAATATGCCGCGTCAGGCGTAGACGTCATGGTGGCCACATGCACCGACGGTTCCCGGGGAGACATCCAGAACCCGGCAGTTGAGGGCGAGCCGCACCCCAAGCGGGACATGGCAGGCGCCAGGCGCCTGGAAATGGAACGGGCAGCGGCCATCCTGGGCATCAGGCAGCGGTGGCTGGGCTTCGTTGACTCGGGCCTGCCCGAAGGTGACCCGCTTCCGCCCCTTCCCGCCGGATCCTTCGCCACCCTGCCCCTGCACCAGGCCGCTGCGCCCCTGGTGCGGCTGGTCCGGTCCTTCAAGCCGCATGTCATCCTCAGCTACGACGAAAACGGCGGCTACCCCCATCCGGACCACATCATGGCTCACCGGGTGGCAGTGGAAGCCTTCGAGTCCGCCGGTGACGGTTCGCGATATCCGGACGCCGGCGAGCCCTGGGAACCCAGCAAGCTCTACTACGACAGGGCGTTCAGTCCGGAGCGCTTCCGTGCGCTGCATTTTGCCCTGGAGGAGGCGGGCCTCCAGTCGCCGTACGCCGAACGGCTGGCAGCCTGGCTCGAAGCGGACGCGGAGGGCCATACCCCGCCTCCCGCCATCCACCCCACCACTACGCAGGTGGACTGCGGGGATTTCTTCGAAGTACGTGATGACGCACTCCGGGCCCACCGGACCCAGGTGGACCCGTTGGGGTTCTTTTTTGCCGTCTCGCCCGAGATGCAGCGCCGGGCCTGGCCGTGGGAAGACTACTCCCTGATCCACTCAAGGGTTCCTTCGGAGCTCCCCGAACGGGATCTGTTCGCGGGGCTAAGATAGAAGCAGCCGGCAATTTCTATGTCGCGTAGAAGATGGGGCCTGGCGCCTCGCCGGTCCCGGCCGCTGCCCCCGCACCACAGAAGGTAAACAACCGTGCATCACCTGCTCCTCAGTTTGGCCACCACTCCCACGCCCCTGCCCACGCCCACGCTGCGCGAGGGGATTTCCGAGGACCAGGTCACGCCCGGCCTGCTGGGCTTCATCATGACGGCGTTTTTCGTAATTGCCACCGCACTGCTGATCGTGGACATGGTGCGGCGCATCCGGCGCGTGCGGTACCGGGCGCAGGTGGAGGAGGACCGCATTGCTGCCGCTGCCGCGGCGGACGTCGAGGCGGCGGACGCCGCCGAGGATGCGTCCGGCAGGCAGGAGCCCGGCACCGTGCAGGGAACGGCCGACGGCGGGACAGGGCCCGCGCAGGGAGACCAGCGGCACTGATAAGGCGGCACCGGCACTGCGCCCGGCTCCGCCGTAGGCTGGCGGCTAGCTGAGGACCGCCATGGCTATGGCCGTGAAGTGTGCCGCGAAAGCCACCACGGTCAGGGCGTGGAACAGTTCGTGGAAGCCGAAGTGGTGGTAGCTGATGTTCGGTTTTTTCAGCGCATAGAACACGGCGCCCGTGATGTACAGGACGCCGCCCACGCAGATGAGGACAGCGGAGGGAATGCTGGCCTGGAAGAACTGCGGCAGGTAAACGAGAGCGCCGCAGCCCAGGGCTACATAGATGGGTACATATAGCCAGCGCGGGGCATCCGTCCACAGAAGCCGGAACAGCACCCCGAGGATGGCCCCGGACCAGATGACCCACAGCAGGAGGACCGCCTGGGGGCGCTCCAGCAATGTCCAAGCCAGGGGCGTGTAGCTGCCGGCGATTACCAGCATGATGTTCGTGTGGTCCAGTCGCTTGAGGACGATCTTGACCCCTGGCGACCAGTTTCCCCGGTGGTACACTGCGCTGACTCCGAACAGCAGGACGCCCGTTGCCGCGTAGACAGCGGAGGTAACCTTGCGGTCCGCCGTGGGGGCCAGCATCACCAGCACGATTCCCGCCACGAGGGCGAGCGGCGCCGTAACCGTATGGATCCAGCCCCGCCATTTCGGCTTGATCATCAGGAGTTCGGCCAGCCGGACGGCGGCCTCATCCACAGCGTTTGTTTCGTGGCCTGTTTCCGCCCTGCTGTCCTTGCGCTGCGGCGTCCGCGGGGCGTCCGGGGTGTCGCTGTTCATGCTCCCAGAATAACCTACGCCGCAGTAAGTTACTGATGAGTAGCAAGGAGCGTGAAGGGCCTTCCGGGGCTCGCCGGCAGGTCCTGGCCGCTCCGGACGGTAGCCTAGGATGTGCAAGTACGTACAGCAAGGAAGTCAGGTGAGTGAGCGCGTGGAGTTGCCCGGGTTCCTCTACGGCTTCTATGAGCGCAGGCTGCTCAAGGACCTCCCCCGTGACCGGATACCCCGGCATATCGGCGTCATGGTGGACGGGAACCGCCGGTGGGCGAAGCAGTTCAATGCCCCCACCAGTCAGGGCCACCAGGCGGGCGCAGACAAGATCCACGAGTTCCTGGGCTGGTGCCAGGAGCTCGGGGTCAAAGTGGTCACCCTGTACATGCTGTCCACCGACAACATGAACAGGTCCAGTGAGGAACTGGATCTGCTGATGGGTATCATCGCCAACACCCTGGACCGCCTGGACGAGGACGCCAACATCTCCGTCCATGCGATGGGTGCCCCGGAGCTCCTGCCCGATTACCTGGCAGAACGGCTCCACAAGCTGACGGCGCGGACTCCCGTCAAGGAGAAGATCCACGTCAACGTGGCCGTGGGGTACGGCGGCCGCCGGGAGATCGTCGACGCGGTGCGGGAACTCCTCCACGATGCCGTGGCCAGGGGAGCGGACATCTCCCAACTGGCCGACGACCTTTCCGTGGACGACATTTCCAGGTTCCTTTACACCCGCGGCCAGCCGGACCCGGACCTGGTGATCCGAACGTCGGGCGAGCAGCGGCTCTCCGGCTTCCTGATGTGGCAGAGCGCCTACAGCGAGTTCTACTTCTGTGAGGCCCTGTGGCCCGCATTCCGCAAGGTGGACTTCCTGCGGGCCCTGCGCGACTACGCGGGCCGGCAGCGCCGCTTCGGCTCCTGACATATCCGGTTAATCACGAGTTCACAGTCCCGCAACAGGAATCGCCGCGTAATGGATGCGGAAATTAGTTGGCGGGGATTTACGTTATATCCATCAGCAGGCAAAACCGCCGGCTGATCGGGGAGGCCAGTACATGGAGCGAAACATCGCACCGGTTGTATGGGAGGCCGGACCCGGCCTCGTGGCCGAGCCGCCTCACCAATAACAATTCCGGGCTGGCGCCCGGGGCTGGAGTCGATGTGGCTACTTCTGAACAACTGCCCGAGGTCCTTTCCGACCAGGGAGAGAAAGCTACCTCTCGCGCCACGCGAGCCACCATACAAACCGGTGCGGCAGAAGATGCTGCGGCCGGTTTTGCTGTCTCCGGAAGGGAAGCCGACATTAACACCTTCGTCATTGACACCTCCGTCCTGCTCTCCGACCCCCGTGCGCTGCTCCGCTTTGCGGAACACGAGGTGATTGTGCCGGTGGTGGTCATCACGGAACTGGAAGCAAAACGGCACGATCCCGAGCTTGGCTACTTCGCCCGGAAGGCGCTTCGGCTCCTGGACGACCTTCGGGTCAAACACGGCGGACTCAACCAGCCAATCCCCATCGGCGACGGCGGCTCCCTGATGGTGGAGCTGAACCACATCTCCTCGGACGTACTTCCGTTGGGATTCCGCAGCGGCGACAACGACAGCCGGATCCTCGCCGTGGCGAAGAACCTCGCCAATGAGGGCCGCAACGTCACCGTGGTGTCCAAGGACCTACCGATGCGTGTCAAAGCCTCCGCCATGGGCCTCACCGCCGACGAATACCGCAACGAGCTGGTGAAGGATTCAGGCTGGACCGGAATTGCCGAAGTTGAGGTCGGCGAACAGGAGATCTCCACGCTGTACGGCCACGAGCCCGTCTTCATCCCCGCGGCCGCCGAGATGCCGGTCAATACCGGGCTCGTGCTGCTCTCCAACCGCGGTTCCGCCCTGGGCCGGGTGGGCGCAGACAAGCAGGTCCGGCTCGTCAAAGGCGACCGTGATGTGTTCGGGCTCCACGGACGGTCCGCGGAGCAGCGGCTGGCCATCGACATGTTGATGGATCCCGCCGTCGGCATCGTCTCCATCGGCGGCAGGGCGGGCACCGGCAAGTCCGCCCTTGCCTTGTGCGCGGGCCTGGAAGCGGTGCTGGAACGCCGCGAGCACCGCAAGGTCATCGTGTTCCGGCCCCTCTTCGCGGTGGGCGGCCAGGAACTGGGCTACCTGCCCGGCTCCGAGTCCGAAAAAATGAACCCTTGGGCGCAGGCCGTGTTCGACACCCTCGGCGCGCTGGTCAGCCAGGAAGTAGTGGAGGAAGTCATGGACCGCGGCATGCTCGAGGTCATGCCGCTCACCCACATCCGCGGACGCTCCCTCCACGACGCCTTCGTGATCGTCGACGAGGCCCAGTCCCTCGAGAAGAACGTCTTGCTCACCGTCATGAGCCGCATGGGCCAGAACTCAAAGGTCGTCCTGACCCACGACGTCGCCCAGCGGGACAACCTCCGCGTCGGACGCCACGACGGCATCGCCGCCGTCGTCGAAACCCTGAAAGGACACCCGCTCTTCGGCCACATCACCCTGACCCGCTCCGAACGGTCCCCGATCGCAGCCCTGGTCACCGAACTCCTCGAAGGCTAAGCGGGGGTGCCCGGGTGCCCCTTCCTCTGCGTGCTGGCTCCTTCGTCGCCTTTGACGCAGGCTGCCGGAAGGCGCACCCGGGCACCAAGTCCCGGCACTAGCTGATGTTCAAGTACTTCGCTGCTGCCTCGTGGCCTTCTACCCTGAGGGTCCAGTCGGGGCGTTTGAAGGAGTCCGGGGTGAGGCGGACGTGCTGGACTGTCTCGACCTGCGTCCCCCAGGCCTTACGCGTGATGCCGTTGGGTTCGTAGCCGAGGGAGCGGGATACGCCGAGGGAGGCTTCGTTCCAGCCGGCGGCCTCGGACTCGGCTACTTCTGCGCCCAGCCAGTCAAACGCGTAAAGGGCGACGGCGGCACGCATCTCCTTGCCAAAGCCGCGGCCCTGCATTGACTGCGTGAGCCACGATCCTGTGGTGACCGTCTTGAGCGCCGCAAAATCCTTGGCCCCGACGTCCTGGCAGCCGATGAACTCACCGGCGTGCCAGATGCCCAGCAGGAGGGTCCACGACTCGGGGGTGCACTCCGCGCGGCAGCGCCAGTGCCATTGCGCCATTCTGGGGCCGAGCTCATGTTCCGGAGCTTCCGCCCAGGCGGTGCTGAACGGGTTCCTGCCGGGCTCGTGGATGCCGCTGCGGGCGGCGGCCACGGCAGCCGGAAGGTCCTGGTCGAGGACAGGGCGGAGCTCCAACCGCGGAGTTCTGAGGGTCAGGCCGAAGAGCGGCCATACGGCGTCCAGCGTAGTCATCCGCGAAGCCTAGCCGATGAGCCTGCGTGGCGGCCTGTCACGGTCAGGCGGGGACGTCCCAGCTGATGTGGCGGCGGACGTCGGTAAGGTTCATGGACTGGGCAAGGAACAGGTCGTCCAGCATATATTCGTCGACGGCGATGATCCGCAGCCAGTGCCCGTACTGGTCAGTGCCGGATTCTAGGGAGCGGCTGGAGACGCACACTCCCGTTCCAAGGTCCACCCGGATCCGGGTGCGGCCCGGCAGGCACAGGGGAGCGGCAGGATCCACGGGGCGATAGGCGGCGGTGGGGGAGACGACGGCCTCGAGCGCGGGCCGGCCCTCATGCTCCCGGCGGCTGACCTCGTGCACTTCCACGGCGTTGCTGCCGGGGAACTCGAGGGGCACGGGCGCGTTGCCTGCGAGTTCCACCGGGTCCAGGGCGGCGGAGAAGCGTCCGTTGCCGAAGCCCGGCTCGCCGTAGGCTGCTTCCGGGCGGCGCCGCACCAGGCCCAGGTCGTCGTAGACGGGCGTCACCAGATGGGGCGGGAGGAGCCAGGATTTCCGGGTGGAGCTGGTGTAAAGGCCGTCTTTGGAATCGTTGATTCCCGTGGTGCTGTGGAGGACCAGTCCTTCCGGGCTTTCGAGGCGGAGTGCCCCGGGGCGGCGCAGCCAGGCGCGGACAAGCGGAGCAGCAGGACTGGGAGCCTCCGGGAACGGCTCATCCCAGTATTCAAAGCGCAGCGACTGCCACTTCCAAGGAGAGGACCGGCAGAGGTCCCGGAACATGGCTGCGAGGTCCGTGGAGGCAGCACCACTGTCCGGATCCGGCCGGTGCCGGGATTCCCACGTCGCCATATCCACAGTTTACGCGCGGCCAGTACTGCCGGAGAGTGGAAATCCAGTAGCATCCGAGGGTGATCCAACGACTGGGCGAACTGTGGCAGCACACCCCGCTGGCCTTCTGGCTGGTGCTGGCTGCCTGCGCCTACTTCGCAGTGATGGCCGTGCGGCTCACAGTGATTGACGTCCGCCACCACCTCCTGCCAAACCGGATTATCTTTCCGTCCTACGCCGTTGCCGGTGTGCTCCTCCTCGCGGCGTCGGCCTTTCCCGGTGCCGGCGCCGGCGGGGCCCCCGATGCCCCCGGATTCGCGGCAGGCTTGATGGCCCTTCCGCTGCTTCGGGTAGTGGCCGGAGCCGCCATACTGTGGCTCTTCTACTTCGTTCTCCGGGCGGCCTATCCGCCCGGAATGGGCTTTGGCGACGTGAAACTGGCAGGAGTCCTGGGAATGTACCTCGGCTACCTCGGCTGGGGCCACCTGTTTGCCGGTACCTTCCTGGCCTTCCTGCTGGGCGGCGTGTGGTCCATCGTGCTCCTGGCTGCACGCAGGGGGACATTGAAATCCTCCATCCCCTTCGGGCCGTTTATGCTCGCCGGAGCTGCTGCGGCCATGCTGCTTCCGGCCTGATCCCCCCGCAGCGGGGGACCGGGGACTGCTTCCGGCAGGCAAACGGGGAAAGCACTTCGGTAGGCTGGCGGCATGCCAGCGCCTGACTACGTCCTGAAGCTCCGTAAGAAAATCGGCAATGATCCGCTGTGGGTTCCGGGCGTCCGCGGCGTGGTGGTGGACGCACTGGGGCGCGTCCTGCTCGCGCAGCGGGCGGACAACAGGCAATGGGCTTTGGTCAGCGGGATGCTGGAACCCGGGGAGCAGCCGGCACATGGCCTGGTGCGGGGGATCTTTGAGGAAACGGCAGTTGTGGCCGAACCCGAGCGAGTGGTCTCCGTGGGGGCTGTTGGGCCCTTCACCTACCCGAACGGTGACGTGTGCGAGTTCCTTGATGTGGTGTTCCTCTGCCGCTACGTTTCAAGAACTGCCCGGGTGAATGACGACGAATCCCTGGCCGTCGGGTGGTTCGGCGTTGATGAGTTGCCTGAGCTCATGGCCGGCCACCTCACCAGCATCCACCGTGCCCTGGCTCCGGCCGAAGCAGCCCACTTCGAACCCTGAGCCCTGCCCCCTGCGCCTTCGCGGGAAATCCCAGCGCCCGCAGAGGAGCTTAACGACGCCGGCCGCCCGCCTTCGCAGGGAAGGTGGGCGGCCGCCGTCGTGCTTGTCCCTTGCCAGGCGGGCCTGGCTGGGAAGGGGACCTACGCCTTGTGGGCCGGAGCCGTCATGGTGGTGACGTCCAGTGCCCTGTCAAGGTCCGCTTCGGAGACCTTGCCCTCGCCGTCACCGACGAAGCCGAGCTTCTCGGTGGCCTGGCGTACGGTCAGGCCCTCAGCCACGGCCGTCTTGGCGATCTTGGCGGCGTTCTCGTAGCCGATGTACTTGTTCAGCGGGGTCACGATGGACGGGGACGCCTCGGCCAGGAAGCGGGCCCGCTCCACGTTCGCGGTGATGCCGTCAATCATCTTGTCCGCCATGACGCGGCTGGTGTTTGCGAGCAGGCGGATGGATTCCAGCAGGTTGGACGCCATGACCGGGATGCCGACGTTAAGCTCGAAGGCGCCGTTGGTGCCGGACCAGGCGATGGCGGTGTCGTTGCCGATGACCTGTGCGGCCACCATGATGGATGCCTCGCAGATGACCGGGTTGACCTTGCCCGGCATGATCGAGGAACCCGGCTGCAGGTCGGGGATGGCGATTTCGCCAAGGCCTGTGTTGGGGCCCGAGCCCATCCAGCGGAGATCGTTGTTGATCTTCATGAACGAGATGGCGATGTTGCGCAGCTGGCTGGACGCCTCGATGAGGCCGTCGCGGTTGGCCTGGGCCTCGAAGTGGTCGCGGGCCTCAGTCAGGGGAAGCCCCGTGTCGGTTGCCAGCAGTTCGATGACGCGCTCCGGGAACCCGGCCGGGGTGTTGATGCCGGTGCCCACCGCTGTGCCGCCGAGCGGAACCTCGGCGACGCGGGGGAGGGACGCGTTGATGCGTTCGATGCCGTAGCGGACCTGCGCGGCGTAGCCGCCGAACTCCTGGCCGAGCATCACCGGGGTGGCGTCCATCAGGTGGGTGCGGCCGGACTTGACCACGTCCTTGAACTCAACAGCCTTGCGCTCCAGCGACTCCGCCAGGTAGCCGAGGGCCGGGATGAGGTCGTTGATCAGGGCCGAGGTGGCAGCAACGTGGACCGATGTGGGGAAGACGTCGTTGGAGGACTGGGAGGCGTTGACGTGGTCGTTCGGGTGGACAACCTTGTCGCTGCCGGCGGCCTTGAGGGCACGCGAGGCAAGCTCGGCGATGACCTCGTTGGTGTTCATGTTCGAGGACGTGCCGGAGCCCGTCTGGAAGACGTCGATGGGGAAGTCGCCGTCATACTTGCCGGCGGCCACCTCATCGGCTGCATCTGCGATCGCCTTGGCCAGCTCGCCGTCGAGCACACCCAGCTCAGCGTTGGCCTGGGCGGCAGCCTTCTTGACCCGGGCCAGTGCTTCAATGTGCGCACGTTCCAGGGTCTTGCCGGAAATGGGGAAGTTCTCCACTGCCCGCTGCGTCTGCGCGCGGTACAGTGCGTTCACGGGGACGCGGACTTCGCCCATCGTGTCATGTTCAATGCGGAACTCTTCAGTGGAAGTCATGGGGCTAGCTTAGGACGCACGGGCGCCGCACCGAAAACCGTGAACTGCTTGCTACAGGCCTACGGCCGCGGCAGTTTTGGGAAGCTCCTAGTGCTCGCCGATTCCGGAAACAAGGTTGGCGCGGCCTTCGGCCAGGCTGTACGAGAGGCCGATCACCGCGGTCTTGCCGGAGCCGATTGCGTCGGAAATCACACGGGAGCTGTCCACGAGGCGCTGCGACGTCTGCTTGACGTGTTCCACCACCATGTCATTGACTTCGGTTTCCTCATTGCGGAGGGAGGTGAGGACCGACGGCGTAATCCGTTCCACCAGGTCCCGGATGAAACCTGTCGGCATCTCTCCGGTTTCCACTGCGGATTTGGTGGCGCTGACGGCGCCGCAGCTGTCGTGCCCCAGGATCACGATCAAGGGCACCCCCAGCACTGCCACGCTGTATTCCAGCGAGCCCAGGACGGCGTCGTCAATGACCTGGCCGGCCGTCCTGACGACAAAGACGTCGCCGAGGCCCACATCGAAGATGATCTCTGCGGCGAGCCGCGAGTCGGAGCAACCGAAGATGACGGCGAAGGGGTGCTGGTTCTCCACGAGGGATGACCGGCGTGACGCATCCTGGTTGGGGTGCGAGGTCTCACCGTTAACGAATCGTTCATTGCCTTCGCGCAGACGGCGCCAGGCGAGTGCAGGAGTCAGGTAGGTAGCCACGCGCCTACCTTACGGCGCGGCGGGCGCAGAGGGTGAAACTGTGACAGCCGGGTTGCTTTCCATGGATCTGACGACGGCGTCCGCCAGCGCGGCGATCTCGTCCAGTTGGGCCTCCCCGGACAGGACAACGGTGGTGCCGCGGTAGTCCAGCACCAGGGACTTACCGCCCTTGCCGGTGTCCCGAAGCTGCCATTCCTGCCCGCCGGCGTTCCGGGAGCCGGTGACCGGCGCGTTCCTGGTTTGCTGAAGAAGCCAGGTGGGGTTGGCGCTCCTGGTCTGGACCAGGCTGATGAAGGACTCCCTGGGCGTCAGGTAGCCGACTTCCCAGGTGGGGACGCCGCTGCCGGTTCCGGCTTCCCACCGGGCGTAGTTCGGCCGGAAAGTGTTGCCGGTGTCCGGGGCTGCAGGTGTGAATCCCGCCACATCCGCGGCGTTGCGTGCGGTGGCTCCCACATCGATGTTCGGACGGTAGCCCTCGCTTTTGGGCAGCGGATTCATGAGGATGATGGGCAGGAACGCCGCGATGCTCACCACCAGGGCGATGACCATTCCAATCACCGAGGCGTTGGCGCGCTTGGCGGCTGCCGCCGGAATGACAGGCTTAACCTGCCCCTGTCCTGCCGTGGCGCCGGGTCCGTTGCTGCCTCCGGATCCGTGCGGCTCGGGACTGGGAGTGGTCTTTTCCTGCATGTCATTCACACCTCTATAGTCGCCCATGCCGGCGGTCAACTTCCATTTGGCCGGCGCCGGCTCCGCGGCGCAGCTCCCGGCACATTGCGGTGTTGCGTCATCCGCCGCCCCGTGGGCGGTGCCGCGACTATGATCGGTAGCAGAGGAATCACCGCCCTGCCGCACCGGCCGGGCGGGTTCAATGATCGCCACTCGAAGAAGAGGTTCACGTGTCACCAGCGTCCATGACCCAGAAGTACTCCACGCTCTCCCCGTCCCTTGCAGTGGGTAACGATGAGCCGGACCGCAACCTTGCCCTCGAGCTTGTCCGCGTCACCGAGGCGGCAGCCATCGCCGGCGGTCACTGGGTTGGTTTCGGCGACAAGAACAAGGCTGACGGCGCTGCCGTTGACGCCATGCGCTCCTTCCTGCAGACCGTCCACTTCAACGGTGTCGTGGTCATCGGTGAAGGCGAAAAAGACGAAGCCCCCATGCTGTTCAACGGCGAACGCGTCGGCGACGGTACGGGGCCCGAATGCGATGTTGCCGTCGATCCCATCGATGGAACCAGGCTGACTGCACTGGGCATCAACAACGCCCTTGCCGTCCTGGCAGTAGCCGAGCGCGGCTCCATGTTCGACCCCTCCGCCGTGTTCTACATGGAGAAGCTCGTCACGGGTCCGGAAGCCGCTGACATGGTGGACCTCCGCCTCCCGGTCAAGCAGAACCTGCACCTGATCGCGAAGGCCAAGGGCGTCAAGGTCAACCAGCTCAACGTCATGATCCTCGACCGTGACCGCCACAAGCCGCTGGTGGAGGAAATCCGCGAGGCAGGCGCGCGCACCAAGTTCATCATGGACGGCGATGTGGCAGGCGCCATCGCAGCTGCCCGCTCGGGAACCGGCGTCGACGCGCTGATGGGCATTGGCGGCACCCCGGAGGGCATCGTTGCGGCCTGCGCCATCAAGTCCCTCGGCGGCGTGATCCAGGGCCGCCTGTGGCCCACCAGCGACGAAGAAAAGCAGAAGGCCATCGATGCCGGCCACGACCTCGAACGGGTCCTGTCCACCAACGACCTCGTCTCCAGTGACAACTGCTACTTTGCCGCCACCGGCATCACCGACGGCGACCTCCTCAAGGGAGTGCGCTATTCCAAGGACAAGGTCCTTACCCAGTCCATCGTGATGCGTTCCAAATCCGGCACCATCCGCTTCGTTGACGGCGAGCACCGGGCCGACAAGTGGGAAGGTTACGCCCGCAAGAGCTGACCCGGCCGCGTTGAGATTCCAGGCCCCCGGAGCGCGCACCGCGTTCCGGGGGCCTGGCGTTTTAAGCCGTTGGTATAGGGTTGAAGCCATGATTCCTGCTGTTGTGCCCTGTACTGACCGCGCCCTCTGGGACGACCATGTTGACCGGTTCCAGGGACATCCGCAACAGCTCTGGGGGTGGGGCGAGACCAAAGCAATGCACGGCTGGTCCGTGGACCGTGTGCTCATCAATGACGGCGGGAACACCATTGGCTGCGCCCAGTTGCTGGTCCGGCGCCTTCCCCTTCCGTTCCGTGCGCTGGTGTATATTCCCCGCGGCCCCATGTGTGCTCCGGAAAATGCGCAGGCGGTCCTCAACAGCCTGGCCGGCCACGCCGCCGTCCGGCACAGGGGCGTGGCCCTGAGCATCGAACCCGACTGGGACCGGGATTCAGTCTTCGCCGGTGAAGTGGCGGCCGCCGGGTTCCGGTCATCCAGCAATACGGTGCTGATCCCGCGGACCCTGATCCTTGACCTCACCAGGACCGATGACGAGCTCATGGCGGACATGTCCAAGTCCACCCGCGCCAACATCCGCAAGGCCATGCGCAGCGAAGTGGAGTTCCGCAAGGTGAAGAACGACGCCGAACTTGAGCAGGTACTGGCCGTCTACCACGAGACCGCGGACCGCGCCGGGTTCGGGATCCACGAGGACCAGTACTACCGGGACATCTTCAAGAACATGGGCGACGGCTCGCCGATCATCGGGGCGTTCGACGGCGAGCAGTTACTGGCGTTTGTCTGGCTCGCGAGGAGCGGCTCCACCGCCTTCGAGCTCTACGGCGGCGTGTCTGCCGAGGGGCAGAGGCAGCGCGTCAACTACGGCGTTAAATGGGCGGCGCTGCAGGCGATGCGCGAGGACGGCTGCTCCCGCTACGACTTCAACGGCCTGCTCAACGACGGCATCTCGGACTTCAAAAAGCAGTTTGCCAAGCACGAGAACATGCTGCTGGGCACCTGGGAAAAGCCGCTCTCGCCGTTCTACCCGGCATATGCCCAGGCCATGCCGCTGGCGCGGCGCGGGCTGCAGACCGGCCGGCGGCTGCTGAAGGCTGCCGCCGGCAGGGTCCGCCCTGTGCTCCAGAAGCTGCGCCCGGGCAGCTAGCCCCGGCAAGCAAAGGGCGACGGCGGCACCCGCCCGGGTGCCGCCGTCGCCCTTTGCTGTTGCTGCCTGGAGAGCCGTGGGGCGCGGCCTGCTACAGGCCCGTGGTCACGGCGAAAGCTAGCGCAGGCTCCGTGCTCCCCGCCACCGGGTGAACGTTGACTGGAGCCTCGGCGGCGGCCAGGAAAGCGCTGCCGCCCCGGGCGAGCTGCAGGTCGCCCTTGGGCGAATCGAGGTAGATGTTGCCGGCCACAACAATCACCACGGCCGCGCCGGACTGTGCCAGCGGTACCGGTCCGGCGTCGGGTGAGAGCTCGATGCGCTGCAGCTGGAATTCCGCGAACGGCGGGCGGAACAGTTCCTGGTCCAGGACAGTCCTTTCGGCCGCGAGCATGGGCACCGCCACAGGCTGGAAGTCAACCGTCCGCAGGAGCTCGGGCACATCCACGAACTTGGGGGTGAGGCCGCCGCGCAGGACGTTGTCGGAGGATGCCATGACCTCCACGCCCAGCCCGTGCAGGTAGGCATGGACGTTTCCGGCGGGCAGGTAGACCGCCTCGCCGGGTGCCAGCGAGATGCGGTTCAGCAGCAGGGAGATCAGGACCCCGGGATCGCCGGGGTACTTTTCGTTCAGGCTGACCACAGTGTTGAGTTCGGCCTCGTAAGGTGCAACGGGCGCTCCGGAGCGGAGCGCGGCCACCACCAGCGCAGTAGCATCAGCCACTGACTGGCCGCCGCTGATCAGGCGCTCGAAGGCTTTCCGCAGGCCCGTGCTTTCGTCGGCGGACTGGAGGTCCCCAAGCAGCCCATCGATCAGCGCGGGAGCCCCGCCGTCCACGGAGTCGAAGGCGGCGGCAACGTGCCGCAGGATTTCCACGGTCCGGGCAGCCGGACGGAAACCGCACAGCGCCTCAAACGGCGTCAGGGCGAGAATCATCTCCGGCTTGTGGTTGTCGTCCCGGTAGTTCCGGTTGGGTGCCTCCGGGGCCAGGCCCGCCGCGTTTTCCCGCGCAAATCCCGCCCGTGCCTGCTCCAGGCTCGGATGGACCTGCAGGGACAGTGGCTGGGCTGCCGCCAGGATCTTGGCCAGGAACGGCAGCCGCGGACCAAAGCGGGCAACGGAGTCCGCGCCGAGGAAATGCTCCGGATCGCGCGAGATCAGGGCGTCCAAGGGCGTGGTGGCCGAACCGTCCTCGGGAACGCGGGCGACAGACGGGGAGTCGGGGTGCGCGCCGATCCACAGTTCCGCTTCGGGCCCGCCGGACTCCGGGCGTCCCAGGAGGGCGGCGATGGCCGTCGTCGAACCCCAGGCGTAATCCCGGAGGACGTTGTCAATCTGGTACAAAACCGTTCCGTTCGTTGGTGGGTTGGCTCTAGAGCGGGGCGCACTGGCCGTTGGTGGCCACGAGCTGGCGGATGGCTTCTTCATCGCCATCGCGCTTGAGCTGGTTCAGCATCTCTGCGGTGATCGGCTCGCCGTCGGGGGTTGTGGTCACCGGCGTGAAGTCCGACGGCGTGGGCTGCTGTGCGGCGCCGCCGCCGGCCAGCAGGCCAGCGGGGGAGGCCCCGGCCGCCTGGATGCGCCCGGAACCCGCCTTCGGGACGGCGATGGCGTCGTCTGCAATTCCTGCCGACTGGGCGCCCTTGGCGGAGGCCGATGCCAGCAACTGGGCCACCCGCTCATGGAGCCGGCCGAAGTCCGGGACGGTGGAGAAGGAAGCGTCGAAGTCAGGGGGGCCGATGGTAAGCCGCTTGACCTCCTGGCCTTTCGCCTTGATGGCGAGGTCCAAAAAGCTGCCAAGCTGGGAAGAGGAGATATTGGATTCCACAACCCGCGTGCCCGCGTTGGCGATGTCCTCGAACTTGGCCAGCAGCGTGGCCGGGTCCAGTTGCTTCAGCATGGCTTGCTGGACGCATTGCTGGCGCTGGATACGGGCGTAGTCGTCCACATACTCGCGTGACCGTCCGTACCAGAGCGCCTGGTTGCCGTCGAGCGTCTGCTCTCCGGCGGGGATCCACCCGAGGGGCATGCCGTGGGTTTGGCTGTAATCGTCGAAGTAGCCGCTCATGGGTACCCAGCCGCCGGCCTTGATCCTAATGCCGCCCATGGCGTCGATGAGGGTGGAAAAGCCTTCCATGTCCACCAGAACATAGGCCTGGATTGTCATTCCCAGAGTTCCGGAGACGGCCTCCATGGTTGCCTGCGCGCCGGGATCGGCCACCCCCGGGTAAAGGTCCGCGTATTGGTTGGTTACTTCGGTGTTGATGGCATTGATGAGGCATTCGTCGCCGCAGTTGTAGCCGTCGGGATAGATGGCCCGCATCGGCGAGTCTTCGCTGAACTGCGCGTTCTGGAAGTTGCGGGGGACGGAAATGATGGCGGTCTGGCCGGTTTCGGCGTCAACGCTCAGCACGGAGAGGCTGTCCGGACGCCGTCCCGTACGGTCCTCACCGGCGTCGCCGCCCATCATCAGGAAGTTATAGCGCCCGTCCACGGGGTCGATGGCGGGCCCGGAGGAAAAGATATTGCCGATAGCGTTACGGCCCACGTTGAGGAGGTAGGCGGCATAGCCGAGCGACCCGCTCCCGAGGACCAGAGCCAGTACCAAAGCAATCCCGACGGCGGGCCGTACCGAGGGCTCCAGCAACACGGGGCGGATCAGCCGCAGGGTGTTGATGAACAGCGCCGCCCAGCCGACGGCCAGCGCCACCAGCAGGATCACGATCGCCAGGGAGGCGAAGGGATTGGTGATGATGTTGATCAGGAGGGGGCGGTTGAGGAGCAGCAGGAGCAGGGTGAGCGCGAGTACCGTCCAGACGCAGAGCGTTACGGCCAGTGCGGCGCGGCCCAGCTTCCGGTCGCCGGCCACAATCTGGGCGCTGCCCGGTACCAGGAGGGTCAGGAGGACAAGCACGAAAGCGCGCTTGGTGCGGACGGGCGGGGAGGCGCTGACCGGGTACCGGACGGGATCTGTCATTGCGCCGCCGGGAGCGGAGTCATGCAGCTTGCTGCTGGACATACGCGCCGCCCTAGCGGCTGCCCCGCAGGGCGCCGTTGCCTTCGGCAAAGACCTCGCTGACCTTTTGCCGCAGGTTCGCACCCTTGCGGGTAGCGACGGCGTTGAGGTCCGCGGCGAAATCAAGGAGGTCTGCGCGAAGCGATGCGGCAAGCCCGTCCGTCCCGGCCGCCAGTATCCGCACGGTCAGGAGGCCCGCGTTGCGTGCCCCGGCGATGGAAACGGTAGCCACCGGAACGCCCGCCGGCATCTGGACGATGGACAGGAGTGAATCCATGCCATCCAGGGTCTTCAGGGGGACAGGCACGCCGATGACCGGAAGCGGCGTAACGCTGGCCAGCATGCCCGGCAGGTGGGCCGCGCCGCCGGCGCCGGCAATGATGACCCTCAAACCGCGCTCATGGGCGGTCTGCCCGTAGCGGATCATTTCCGTCGGCATCCGGTGGGCGGACACGACGTCGGCCTCGAACGGAATGCCGAACTCCGCCAGCGCGTCCGCCGCGGCTTCCATCACGGGCCAGTCCGAGTCGGAACCCATGACCAGGCCTACCAAGGGCGCTGTCTCCGACGCGGTGGCAGGTGTGGTTTGGGCGCTCATGCGTTCTCCTCGAAAGTGCTTGGCGTTTCCTCCGCCGCTACCCGCCCGTCGCGGATGATGTTAGCCACCATGGTGGCACGGCGGCGAACGGACTCAACGTCCGTGGTTGATGAACCCACCAGGTTCACATGGCCGATCTTGCGGCCGGGCCGGACGGACTTGCCGTAGCAATGCACCTTCGCGGCAGGTTCGCTGGCAAGCGCCAGCGGGAAGGCGGAATACAGGTCCTGGTTCTCGCCGCCCAGGAAGTTCTTCATCACCACCACCGGGGCAAGGGTGTCCGTGGCGCCAAGTGGAAGGTTCAGTACCGCCCGGAGGTGCTGCTCGAACTGGCTGGTCACCGAGCCGTCCTGCGTCCAGTGGCCGGTGTTGTGGGGGCGCATGGCAAGTTCGTTGATCAGGAACCCTGCCCCCGAACCCGGCGTCTCGAAGAGTTCAACGGCCAGCACGCCCGTCACTCCCAGCTCGCCGGCAATCCGCAGGGCGGCGTCTTCCGCTGCCGCTGCAACCTCCACGGGGATATCCAGCGCGGGCGCTATGACCTCGTCACACACGCCGTCCACCTGGATGGTGTGCACCACGGGCCATGCCCGGGCCTCGCCGTCCGGCGTCCGTGCCACCAATGCGGACAGTTCCCGCGTGAACTCGACCTTGGCCTCGGCCAGGAGGGGACTCATGGCGTCAAACCATTCTTCTGTGTCCGCAGCCTCTTCCGCCGAGCCCACAATGCGGACACCCTTGCCGTCGTACCCGCCACGCGGCATCTTCAGCACAACCGGCCAGCCAGTCCGTTCCCCGAAACTGACGAGGCCTGCCACGTCCTCAACCGAGGCCCAGGCGGGATTGGGAAGTTCCAGCCGGTCGATGGCTGCACGCATCACCAGCTTGTCCTGGGCGTTAACGAGCGCGTCGGGTCCGGGCTGGATGTTGACTCCGGCGTCCTGCAGGGCACGAAGGTGGGCCGTTGGGACGTGCTCGTGGTCAAAGGTCATGACGTCCAGGCCTTCTGCGAAGTCCAGGAGGGTCTGCAGGTCCTTGTAGTCACCCACAGGCGAGGACGGCACCGCCGATACAGCGGAGACATCGTCACCTTCGGCAAGGACGCGGAGTTCAAAGCCAAGTGCGGTTGCGGCCGGGGCCATCATGCGGGCAAGCTGGCCGCCGCCCACCACGCCTATTACTGGAAAAGTCACATTTGCCAGCCTACCGAAGACCGACCGGTATCCCACGTTCCGGTCCGCGGCGGGCAGGAGTGTTTCGGGCGCCGAAAGCCCCAGGCGCAGGTTAGGGAGGCTGCCACGCAGGTTTGGGGGCTAAAATGGCCTCTGGCCCGATGGCCCACAGTTCAGACAGCCATGGAGGGCCATGTTTACCGCACTTGCAGACCGCATCCGGGGACTCGCGTCCCTTTTTTGGCGCGAAGTCGCCAAATTCGGAGCTGTGGGCGGTGTTGCGTTCGTCATCGACAACGGCCTCACCTACTACCTCATGCACGGCCCCATGACCGACAGCGAGGCCAAGGCAAGGTTTGTGGGCGCCTCGGTGGCCACGGTGTTCTCCTGGATTGCCAACCGGCTCTGGACCTTCCGGCACCGCCGGCAGGCAAACGTGCTCCGGGAATTCCTGATGTTCGTCCTCATCAATGGGATCGGCATCGGCATCTCCACCGGCTTCACCGCCCTCGCGAAGTACGGTCTGGGCGTGACTGACAAGAATATGCTGTTCTTCGCGGGAATACTTGGCATCCTGGTAGCCACCGTTGTCCGCTTCTTCGCCTACCGGTTCCTGGTGTTCAACCAGGAACTGGACCAGGAACCGGAGTTCTCCCACGACCACGAGCTCATCGAGCTGCACCACCACGCCAAGGAGCGCACCGTCCCCGTCGAGAGGGAAACCTCGGCCGAAAGCCAGGGCAAGGGCTAGCCGGCACGGCAGCTCAACTTCCGTGGATGCGTTCCGCTGCGAGCAGGTTGTCCGTCAGCTGCACATCCGGGTGGGTTACCACCACCGAGCCGTCGCGCCGCCAGGCGCCGAGGGCATTTGACAGGGCCGCCTCGAGGCCGTTCCCGGCCGGGATGTGCAGCCGCACGCCCTCTTCATGAGGTACCGCGAAGCCGTCGAGCAGGTCCTGGTGAAGGTAGCTCCGGCCGTCGCCGGCCACGATCGCGCAGCCTGCGGGATCAGCTTCGGCATGGGCCATGAACACGTCCCCGTGGGAGCGCACTTCCGCTGCATAGTCGAGGTAGCCGGCGCCCAGCTCACCGGGCCAGCGCATGGCCAGCGCAGGCAGCGCAACGGCGATGACGGCGTCGTACTTTCCCTCCACCGTTTCCGGATCAGCAGTAACCAGGTAATCCGCCGGGCTGCGGTCAAGGACGGTCTGCATGCCGAGCTGCCAGGCGGCAAGTGCCCAGACCATGGACTTCCAGTGCGCCGGCAGTTCCAGGCCCAGCCGCATGCCGGGGGTCGCGTCCAGTTCGTCCTGGAGCAGGTTGCTGGTCTTGGCAACCCAGTTGTCCAGCACCCGGCCGGATAACTCAACGCGTTCGCCGTCGGGGCCGTACCAGGTGAGGCGCGGGGCAGTGGAGTTGCCTGAACGAAGGGTTGCCATGAGGTCAGCTGCCGGGTTGGTCATGGCTACATCCTGCCACCGGGGGCGCTCCTTGGACTACGGTTGGCCGGGCACTGCCGGCGCAGCACGCTGGAGTTGCACCCGCCACCCCGACGTGACATATCTCACACTGAGTTGCTCAGTGTGCTTGCTATTTACTGTCTTTGCGGGTATTTTCCCGCAAACGGCGGCGAATTTGACGGTTCGCGGCCGTCAGTTCGGACTGCTGGACCATGGCGCCGCACGCCCGTAATAAATTACCGGGCGTGGCGTACGCCTTATTCGTGATCGAGAGTGATTATTATCCGGCGGCGGCTTGACTCGCCCTAGTTACACGCGTGTAATTAGATAACTAAAGGCAACTGCGTAAATGCCGGCACACAACCGAGTGCCACGTATCCAGGCAGGGGCTGCAACATCAGGAGGGTCGCCATGGGGCAAGCAGAGCGTATCCAGGAAGATGCCGTCGTGGCCGGCCAGGCAACGGCAAAATACCGGGCACGGGGGGTGCCGAGCGACTGGTACGTGGACCCGGCCGACCCCCATGCCGCCGAGCGGTACAACAGGAACGCGGGTGGCGCCCTTGAGGACCAGGCCACTGCCTTCCTCGCCGCGCACGAGGCCCTGCTGGACGGCGGCGCCGAGCCGGAGGATGAACTCGACCCTCCCATGGAGCTGGCCGCACCAAGCGCCATCCAGCCCGTATGGATCGGACTGCCTTTCCAGCAGGATTTCGACGACGAAGGCGAACTGGGCTGGCAAACGGACGCCTTGTGCGCCCAAACCGACCCCGAGGCATTCTTCCCTGAGAAGGGCGGCTCCACCCGCGACGCGAAAAAGGTATGCGGGGCATGCAACGTGCGTTCGCAATGCCTGGAGTACGCGTTGGCGAACGATGAACGGTTTGGCATCTGGGGAGGCCTTTCCGAGCGCGAGCGCCGGCGCCTTAGGAAGCGAGCAATCTAATTCACCAGGATGTCCATGTCACTGCCGTTGTGGTCGCCCACAACGGCAGTGACTATCTGCCCAGAACCCTCGCAGCCCTAGCGGACCAGGCCCGGCCCGTGGACTACGCCATTGGCGTCGACACCGGCTCCCGGGATGATTCCAAGGCCCTTCTCCAGCAGGCCCTGGGCCCGGCCCACGTCGTCAGCCAGCAGCGGGGTAAAGGCGGCATGGGGGCGGCGGTGCTGGCCGGCCTGGCGGAACTGGCACCATGGCGCGGAAGCTCTGCAGGCGGCAGGACTGAGTGGATCTGGCTGCTGCATGATGATGCGGCACCCGCGCCGCAAGCCCTCGCCGAGCTGCTCAGCGCCGTCGAACGCGCGCCTTCCGTCACCGTGGCCGGCTGCAAGCAGCTGGACTGGGACGGCGGACGGAAGTTGATCGACGTCGGCCTGTCCACCAGCCGGTGGGCCGAACGACTCACCCTGATCGACGCCGATGAACTGGACCAGGGGCAGTACGACGGGCGCAGCGACACGTTTGCGGTCAATTCCGCCGGCATGCTGGTTCGCCGCGACATCTGGGAGCAGCTGGGCGGTTTCGATCCCGCCCTGCCCGGCAGCGGCGACGACGTCGACTTCTGCTGGCGCAACCGGCTGGCAGGGCACCGGGTTGTGGTGGTGCCCTCGGCCGGGATGTTCCACGTAGCGCACCGGCCGCACGCGCTGGGCAACGCCGCAGCCGCCCGGAAAGCCCAGGTCCATCTGCGCCTGAAACACTCGCCGCTGTGGATGGTACCCATCCATGGAGCCGGGGCCCTCCTGGGCAGCCTGTTCAAGCTGGTACTCAGTATCCTGGTAAAAGATCCCGGCCACGGCTTGTCCCAGCTGGTTGCCACCTGCGCCGCCCTCGGCCGGCCGCGCGCCGTGGCCCAGGCCCGCCGCAGCGCCCGCCGAACCCGCCGGATCCGCAGGTCTGTGATCCGCAAGCTTCAGACGCCCAGGCGCGAGGTCTGGAGCCACCGCCGGTCGTTAATGGAAGCGCTCGGCTCGGACAATTCACCTGCCGATGACCTGGAGCATGATCCACTGGCAAACCAACCCACGGGGGACGCGTCTGACGACTTCGCGGCACTTGCCACCTCAAAGCGCGGCTGGGTGGGCAACGGCGCCCTGGCCACCGTCATCATCGCATCCGTCGCGTCGATGCTGGCCCTTACGGGACTTTTCCGTGCCGACGCCGTTACAGGTGGCGCCCTCATTCCCGTTTCCGGCGACCTCGGCGATCTGTGGAACCACGCCTCAAGCTGGTGGATCACGCTGGGTGCAGGATTGCCCGGGCGGGGAGACCCCTTTGGATACGTCCTGTGGATCCTTGGCGTATTTGGCGGAGGCGACGCCAACGCCGCCATCGCCTGGCTGCTGCTGCTGGCAACTCCGCTGTCCGGGCTGACCGCGTGGTTCGCTGTGGGAGGACTGACTGTCCGCCGCCGGCTGCGGCTGGCCGCGGCTGTCTTCTGGGCTGCCGCCCCTGCCCTCCAGGTGGCGCTTAATCAGGGCCGGGCCGGCGCCCTGGTTGCGCACATCATGCTTCCCTTGCTGGTCCTTGCGCTGCTGCGGGCCACCGGCTCTGCAGTAGGGCACGGCCGCTTCACGCTGCCTGCCCTTTCCAGCGACCGCCTTGGCGACAGGCCGCCGGCCAGGCCAGGCATCAACGGCACGCCGTCCTGGACCGCCGCCGCGGCCGCGGGGCTTGCACTGGCGGTTGTTGTCGCGTCTGCACCGTCGCTCCTGGTTCCGGCCGCGGTGGTCATCGTGCTCTGCGGCCTCCTGCTCGGCCGCCGCGGCCGCACGGTCTGGTGGGCCCTGCTGCCCACTGCGGCCCTTTTCATTCCCTTCGGCATCTCCGTGCTCGACAGGCCGAGGGCGTTGCTGGCGGATCCCGGTCTGCCGCTGGCTTTTGATGCTGCACCTTTGTGGCAGCAGCTCTTGGGACAGCCGTTGCAGTTTGATCCGGAGGGCGGCCTGGAGGGGCTTCCCTACTTCACGGGCGGCGCAATTCCGTGGGCCTTGCTGCTGGCACTCCTTGTGGCGGTCCCGGTGCTCGCCCTGGCCGTTGCCGGGCTGCTGATCCCCGGACGCCGGGCCAGGACAGTGAGGTGTTTCTGGGTGGCCGCCATCATTGCCCTGACCGGCGGCTGGCTGGCCGGCCACGTGGCCACCGGACTAAACGCGGAAACGCTGGTGACCCCCTTTACTGGCCCGCCAGTCTCGGCCGCGGCCTTCGCACTCCTGGCGGCAGGCATTCTGGGTGCGGAACAACTCCTGGCCATGAGCGACAAAGCTGTGGCCAGCAGCACCACCAGGCACAGGACTGCCCTGCGGTCAGTCGCTGCCATCAGCATGGCCGTCCTGCTGATCGGCCCCCTCGCGGGGATGGCGGCGTGGTCCGCCCAGAACCTGCTTCGCCCTGCGACTGCCGCCGGGACGGTCCCGGCGGGCGCCGGTGCCACGGAATCGGGCGTTGCCGGCGACGCCGGCGCGCTCGGAGTCCCCCGCCTGGTGGAGCCCGCCAACCCGCGGACCCTCCCGGCGACCGCGATCGACCGCGGTACCGGCCCCGAGCAGACCCGCACCCTGCTGATCAGTACACGGGACAACGGCATTTTCGATGCAACCCTGATGCGGGGCTCCGGCACCACGTTGGACAGTTTTTCCGCCATAGCGTCCGCACGCAACATCATCGGTGCGCCGGGGGTGGAGTCGGTACGCGACGACGATGACGTCGCCGCCGCCGTCCGCCGCGTAGTGGCCATCCTTGTTGCCGGCCAGGGCGTGGACCCGCGGATCGACCTCGAACAGTTGGGCGTCGGGTTCATTGTGCTGCGCTCAGCGGACACTGCGGCGCAACTGACAGCAAGCAGGATGGATGCCGTACCCGGACTTGTGGCCGTCGGCCAGACAGACGTGGGATGGCTCTGGCGGATCACCCCGCTGAACCAGCCGGTACTGCAGGCTGCCGATGTTGCCCACCGGGTACGGATCGTGGACGCAAACGGTGCTGCCATAGGGCTGGTTCCCTCCGCCTACACCGACGTCGACGCCCCCGTGGATGCGGGCCCGGAAGGGCGCCTTGTGGTCCTGGCAGAACGTGCGGATCCCGGCTGGAGCGCCTGGATCGATGGCCGCAGGCTCACGGCAACTACCTCGGGCTGGGCCCAGGCCTTCACGCTCCCCGCCTCCGGAGGACAGCTGACCATCCGCTATGAGAACCCTTGGGCACTGTGGACGGCCATAGCGCAGGTCACGGTAATTGGCCTGACGGTCCTGCTCGCCATCCCGATGCCCGCCCGAAGGACACGGACCGGCCTTTCACGGGACGAGGGCTCCCTGCGTAAGGAACACCAGAATGCATGAGCACACCGCGGCCGCCGAAGAGCCGGAAGCCAAGGCCCCCGGCGGGACGCACAGCGTAACGGGCGCCCAAGATACCCCGGACACTGATCAGCGTTCTTCCCAGCCGGTTTCAGTACAGGGGCGCAAAGCGAGGCTGATGGGGTTCGCCTCGGCGGCGGTGATCCTCGCCGGAGCGGGGGCCGTGGTGGTGGGCGGATCCCTCCTGCCACAGGCGGATTCCAGCCGTGCGGTGGCGGCCCCGGCAGTAGCTGTCCCCGCCGGGACGAGCCTGGGCGTGTGCCCGGGACCGGCCCGGCTACTGGAAGGCACCGAAACAGGAACGGATCCCCAGTTCAGTCCGGTGTCAGCTACGGCGGCCAGTTCTGTCACAGGGGCGGTGCTCGGCTCGGCGGGCGTGCTGCCGGCTAGCCGGCTGTCGCAGCTGGACGGGACAACCGCCGTCGAGATCTCCAAGGAACCCGGCCAGGCTGCCTCTGCCGGTTCGCCCCAGGAACTCCTGGCCGGAGTGGTGGACGCCCGTCCTGTAGAACAGGCCAGCGTACTGACCGCCGACGCCTTGGCGAACCAGAAGGCATCGGCCGCAGCGGTGATGAAGTTCACTGCCTCTGACGGAGACCTCCAAGGCACCGCAACATCCAACTGCCAGCCGCCGTCCAACGACCAGTGGCTTGCAGGAGCCAGCACAACCGTGGGCCGGGCCTCCGTGCTGGTGCTGACAAATGCTTCCACCACGCCGGCCACCGTCAGCCTGGAACTTTTTGGCGCCCAAGGGCAGATCCAGGCGCCTGGCAGCCGCGGCCTGCTTGTCGCTCCGGGCACCTCCCGATCCGTGGTCCTCGCAGGCTTGGCGCCGGGGGAGCGGCAACTCAGCGTCCACGTCCGCAGCGCCGGCGGCCCCGTCGCGGCGGTGATCCAGCAGGGCGTCCTGCGCGGCCTCACCCCCGGGGGAGTGGACTTCATTGCGCCGGGAGCAGCTCCCGCAGCGCGCCAGGTCATGACGGGCGTGGACATCCAGGACCCTGCCGGACTGGCCCAGCTGACCGGGAAGTCCGGATATGAGGATGCCGGCCCGGCCCTTCAGCTGACGGTTCCGGGGCCGTCGGACGCAGTGGTGGAGGTCAAGCTCTACGGCCGGGACGGCCAAGAGGCCCTGCCCTCCGGCGGCGTCGTTACGGCAAAGGCAGGCGCCGTCACTGAAGTTTCGCTCGCGGGTGTCCCCGCCGGGCAGTACACGGTGGCAGCGTCCTCGGATGTCTCGTTTGTCGCGGCCACGCGGATCACCCGCGGGCTCCAGGAAGGCGAGGCGTCGGACGTCGCCTGGGCAGCGTCCGGGGTGAGGCTGGGCAGCCAGCACGTGGTTCCGGTTCCCCAGGGCGGCAGCCGCAGCCTGATTTTCGGCGCCTTGGACGCCAGGGCCACCATCACCTATTCGGCGATCACATCGGACGGCAAAGTCCGGCCGCCGTCCACCGCCGACATTGCCGGCGGAACCACGTCTTCCATAGCGGTGCCGGACAAGGTTGAGGACGTGGGCGTCGTGGGCTACGTAGTTTCCGCGTCCGGCGATGCCGCTTACGGCGCTGTGCTGGTCCAGCAGGACGGCAGGAACGACGTCTCGACGCTGGCGTTCCTGGCAGCAGCCGCCGGCCAGGAAACAGTGCCCGTGACGCTCAGCCACTAGGCTGGCCGGACAGCTGCAGCGGCAGGCTCAGTACCGGCGGCGGTACACCGGGTCCAGCGTCTCCGGAGCCACTCCGAGCATTTCGGCGGTGTGCTCCACAACGACGTCGTGGATCAGGTCCTGGAGCTCTTCCGGGCCGGGGCTCGCCTGTTCCACCACGCGCCGGTACACGGTAATCATGGGTCCTTCCCCGTCCGCAGCGGGAGCATAGGAGCCCAAGGGAGCGGGGGAAGTGCCGGCCGCCAACTGCTCCAGGTCCGGCGGGATCTCGTCCACGCCGAACCGGACCCCGTCCAGGGTCTTGCCCCAGATGTCGTGAAGCCGCTGGGCGGAATCCATCACCATGTCATCAAAGCGGTCCGAGCGGGTCCGGTAGCCGGGATGGGTTGGGAGCATCACTTCCCCGCGCAGCCCGCGTCCGTGCCGGTTGCGGCGGCGCATAGCGAAGCTCTTGCCCGGTGAGCCGGTCCCTGGATCCCTGCGGGCATCCGGATCAGCCAACCGGACCGTGAAACCTGATTTCTGGTTCGATGACTGCATACATTGACTGTAAACCCGGGGGAACTTTTATGCGATACATTCTGCCCGGGGCACGGACGCGGCGGCCCGGGGCGGCAATGCGCTGTTTTCGCGGCGATACGGAGTAGTCTGGGATGTCGTGGGAGCTATCCGTCAGTGTTCAAGATCTGCCTGCCGCCAGTCGGCGGTGGCCACCCTGACGTACGTCTATGCGGACTCCACAGCAGTCCTCGGTCCCCTGGCCACATACGCCGAGCCGCATTGTTACGATTTGTGCGAGCAGCATGCCGGCTCCCTGACGGTCCCGCGGGGCTGGGAGGTCCTGCGACTCGCCATGCCGTCGACTCCCCAGCAGCCCGGCCCTGACGACCTGCTCGCCCTTGCCAATGCCGTCCGGGATGCTGCGGCCCTGCCCAGCCAGGCGAAGCAGCCGCCGCTGCAGCGCGGCCCCCATTCAGCCCTTGAGGCGCCGGCCGGGGCCGAGGGCACCCGCAGGGGACACTTGCGCGTCCTGCGTGAACCCTCCTGACATCCATGTGGCGGTAGGCTGGAAGCTGCACATCAGTCCGCTACCGGCGCGAGCGCGCCCGCCAGGGAGCACCAATAAATGCCCAAGATCAGTCCCGAACTGCTGTCCGTCCTGCGTTGTCCCGTGACCGGTTCTCCCCTGGTGCAGGAAGGCGAGGAACTGGTTGCCGCCGTCGCTGCGGAATCCGGGGTCAAGCCGCGTTACGCCATCGAGGACGGCATACCGCTGCTCCTGCCCCCCGAGCTGCTGGCAGCAGCCTCCGCGGCAGGATCAGACCAACATGACTCTGCCTCCGGAACGAATTAAGGACCATCCATGACTTTTGACTACAAGGTTGCCGACATCACCCTGGCAGAAGCCGGCCGCCACCAGATCCGCCTTGCCGAGCACGAAATGCCCGGGCTCATGTCGCTGCGCGAGGAGTTCGGGCCCACCCAGCCGCTCCAGGGCGCCAGGATCGCAGGATCACTGCACATGACAGTGCAGACAGCCGTGTTGATTGAAACCCTCACCGCCCTGGGCGCGGAGGTCCGCTGGGCTTCCTGCAACATCTTCTCCACCCAGGACGAAGCCGCCGCCGCCGTGGTGGTTGGCAAGGGCACCGTGGAGGACCCGCAGGGTGTGCCGGTGTTCGCCTGGAAAGGCGAAACCCTCGAAGAGTACTGGTGGACAGCCGAGCAGATCCTCACCTGGCCGGGCGCGGAATCCGACCCCGAACTGGGACCCAACATGATCCTGGACGACGGCGGCGACGCCACCATGCTGGTGCACAAGGGCGTGGAGTTCGAGGCAGCGGGCAACGTGCCGTCCGCTGATCCCACTGATTCCGAAGAGTACGGAATCTTCCTTGAGGTCCTGCGCCGCTCCCTGGCCCGGGACCCGAAGAAGTGGACGCGGACGGCAGCCACGATCAAGGGCGTCAGCGAGGAAACCACCACGGGCGTCCACCGCCTGTACCAGCTCGCCGAACAGGGCAAGCTGCTGTTCCCGGCCATCAACGTCAACGACTCCGTCACCAAGAGCAAGTTCGACAACAAGTACGGGATCCGCCACTCGCTCCCGGACGGCATCAACCGCGCAACGGATGTGCTCATGGGCGGCAAGGTCGCCGTCGTCTGCGGCTACGGCGACGTCGGCAAGGGCGCCGCGGAAGCGCTGCGAGGCCAGGGTTCACGGGTCATCGTTACCGAGATCGATCCCATCTGCGCGTTGCAGGCCGCGATGGACGGCTACCAGGTGGCCAAGCTGGAGTCTGTCCTCGCGCAGGGCGACATCTTCATCACCACCACGGGCAACAAGGACGTCATCATGGCGGAGCACATGGCCGGCATGAAGAACAAGGCGATCGTGGGGAACATCGGCCACTTCGACAACGAGATCGACATGGCAGGGCTTGCGAGGGTCCCCGGCATCAAGAAGGTCGAAATCAAGCCGCAGGTCCACGAATGGGTTTTCGAGGAGGATCCTGCCACTGGCGAGGCCAGCCGGTCCATCATTGTCCTTTCCGAGGGCCGCCTGCTGAACCTGGGCAACGCCACCGGCCACCCGTCCTTCGTCATGAGCAACTCGTTCGCCAACCAGACCATTGCGCAGATCGAGCTGTGGACCAAGAAGGACCAGCCCGAAGGCGAACGCGAATACGAGAACCAGGTCTACGTGCTGCCCAAGGTCCTGGACGAAAAGGTGGCCCGCCTGCACCTGGATGCCCTGGGCGTTGAGCTGACAGAGCTAAGCAAGGACCAGGCCGAGTACTTGGACATTGACGTCGCCGGCCCTTACAAGCCCGAGCATTATCGTTACTAAGAAGTAAAGCGCCCGGGCGCCCACTGCGCCCGGGCCGTTACTTTCTGCCCCTAGGATCAACATATGGAGCCCGAAGTCCAGTCCCGCCGTCCGGGGACCCTCAAGAAAATCCTCCTCGTGGTGGCTGTCTGCGTCCTTGCCGCCATGGGCGGCGTTTTCGCGGCGGTTGCGCCGGGCATCGCCCGGGGCGCCATCGAATCCGAAGCGGGATCCGCAGTCCGGACTTCCCCTGGCATTGCCTCGCCGGTTATTGCTCCCGTCAAGTCCGACGCCGCGCCGGCCAACGGTGCTAAGCAGGTGAATCCGGCGGCCCCGGTGTCGCTGAAGGTAACCAACGGCACCATCGAGCGCGTCACCTTGACCAGCACCTCAGGTGAAATCATCGAGGGCCGCATTGACGCTGCGGGCACCGGCTGGTCCGCAGCCGGGCCGCTCAAGTTCAACACCGACTACAGCTATACGTATGTCGTCAAGGACGAAGCGGGCCGCGAAACAAGCACCACGCAGTCCTTCAGCACCGTATCCAGCACGCACGAGGCGGACGCCGCCATCTACCCGCTTGATGGCATGAAAGTCGGCGTCGGACAGCCGTTGCAGGTCATCTTCAGCGAGCCGGTGGTCAACCGCGAAGCCGTGGAAAAGGCCATCACCATCACCAGCAGCGCCGGCCAGCCGGGCGCGTTCCACTGGTACAGCGACACCATGGTCCGGTACCGGCCGGAGAACTTCTGGGCCGCCAACTCCACCATCAGCATGGACATGAAACTCTTCGGTGTGGACCTGGGCAACGGCCAGATTGCCAACTTCAACAAGAAGGTGAACATCTCCATCGGCGACAAGAAGGTGGCCGTTGCCGACGCCGCTGCACACACCTTCACGCTGAGCGTCAACGACCAGGTGGTCAAGACCCTGCCGGTAAGCATGGGGGACAAGCGCTTCCCGTCGGCCCGTGGCTACGGCGTGCTGATGGAAAAGAAGCGGCATGACCACTTCCGGGCCTCAAGCATCGGCCTGAAACCCGACGATCCGGCCTACTACGGTGACGTCGACGTGGAATACACCATCCGCCTCACCCTCAGCGGCGCCTACATCCATCAGGCCCTTGAGTCGGCCTATCCGTTCATCGGCAACACGAACGTCTCGCATGGCTGCATCGGGTTTGCTCCCGACGGTGCTGCCTGGGTCTTCGACAACATGGGCACCGGGGATGTGGTGCAGATCGTCAACACCGAGGGCGACTACGCCGCCCACGACGACGGGTTCGGCGACTGGAACATTCCCTGGAGTGAGTACGACAACTAGCGGTCAGCTGCCGAAAGGCAGCCGCTGCAGCCGCTCGCCCGTCCCGGTGTTGCGCCGGCGCGATTGGGCCAGCCGGGTCAGCTCACGGTTGCGGCGTTCAGCCACGACGGCGGCAAGGTAGTCGTCCGGCCCGGTACCGGGGGGAGGGGGCGGAGCCACGTGGGCGGACAGTTCGGTGGCGATGGACAAGGCCATTTCCGAACGGGACAGGGGGGCCATCCGCGCTGCCTGGCGGAGGAACTGGGTAGCCCTGCGGGCCGTCGCATCGGGGATCCTTCCGATATCGGCGGCGGCAGCCCACGCCTTCAGCCGCTGCGGAACGAACACCGGAACCGGCTGCTCAACGGGGACCCGCGTACGGACTGCGTAGGTTCCGGCCATGAGGTCACCCAGCCTGCGCGACTTGTCATTGAACAGCGCAACGGTCAGCGCAATCCCCCCAAAGGTCAGGTAGATCTCCAGGAATCCGGTCAGGCCGCGGATGACCGCATGCCGGAACCGGATGGCGCCGCCGTCCTCCCGAACCACCCGGAGGCCGGTGGCCAGCTTGCCCAGGGACAGGCCGCGGCTCAGCGTCTCCACCCCTACAGGAACAATCACCAGGCAAAAGACCACGCCCACCAGGATCAGGGCACGCGTAGCCGCCTCGTCGAGGCCCTCACCGGCAGCTGACAGGCCAAACAGGATCGCCACCAGCAGGATGACGCTGAAGGCAACATCAAGGAGCAGGCCAAGGGCGCGGGTGGCAAAGGACGCCGGCCGCAGTTCCAGCACCACGGCCTCGCCGGTGACAATCGAACTCACAGTTCTTTCCCGCTCCTCAAGGCTTTCGGTGTGGTCGCTCACAGTCTAGTGCGGTAGCGCTAGGCTGGTCCCGTGGATATGGACGCCTTTTCCGCCGTCAACGCGGACAAGTGGGCACGGCTGCATGAGCTTGCCTCCAAGGGCAGGCTCAGCGGCCGCGAGGCCGATGAACTGCTGGCGCTGTACCAGTCCACGTCGGCGCACCTGTCCCTGATCCGCTCGGTCGCCCCCGAAAGCGGGCTCTCCGCCTCCCTGTCCGCCACCCTCGCGCAGGCGAGGACCCGGTTCACCGGCGCGCGGTCCAACCCCATGGCGGACCTGGCACGGTTCTTCGTGGTGGCACTTCCGGCGGCGTTCTACCGCCTGACCTGGCTCACGCTTGCCTGCGGCGCGGCCTTCACCCTCATCGGTGCGGCGTACGCACTCTGGATTGGCACGTCCCCGGAAGCGCTGCGGGCAGTGGCGTCCGAGGCCGCGGCCCGGCAGTACGTCGAGGAAGACTTCATCAACTACTATTCCGAAAACCCGGCTGCGTCCTTCGCAGGCGCCGTGTGGACCAACAACGCCTGGATCAGTGCGCAGGCTGTCGCGTTGGGGATTACGGGCTTCTGGGTTCCGATGATCCTCTTCAGCAATGCCCAGGGCGTGGGGGTCGCCGCCGGTATTTTTGCCGCCGCAGGCAAAACCGACGTTTTCTTCAGCTATATCCTGCCGCACGGCCTGATGGAACTCACCGCAGTCTTCATCGCCTGTGCCGCCGGCCTGCGGATCTTCTGGGCGATGGTTTCACCAGGCGCGAGGACCAGGGGCAGGGCGGTGGCCGAGGAGGGCAGGTCCCTGATCACCGTGGCCCTTGGCCTGGTCCTGGTGTTGTTTGTCTCCGGGCTGGTGGAAGGATTTGTCACTCCCAGCGCGCTGCCGGTGTGGGCCAAGATTGCCATCGGCGCCGCAGTTTTGGCTGCCTACTGGCTCTACGTGCTGAAGTGCGGCAGGCCGGCGTACCTGGCCGGAGAACGCGGGGACCTCCGGCGTGAGGACGCGGGCTACCCGGAAATCGCTGCCTGAATCGTTGTAATCCGACCGGGGTGGTTCCTCGCCCAGCCGAAGGCGCGGACGGTAGGCTCGTCAACAGGTAAAGCGCGCCTGCTGACCCCGGCCCGGCGCGGACATTCGACGGAAGTGACCTGCTGTGAAAGACGAAACACCGGCCCGCGCCAAAAGCCCGGAGCCGCAGCCGGAACCGCTCCTGGATACCTCCCGGGACTCCGACGAGCCTGCGTTTTCCTGGCTGACCCAGGGTAGCGGCTCCAATGCAGCCAGCGATTCCAACGGAACATCCGGGTCCTCGCCCGCCCCGGCCTCCGCGGCCCCCGTCCCATCCACAGCTGACGGTTCCGCCGCTCCCGCCGCCACCGCTGGGACAAAGGGCACCGGTTCCGCAGGCGATGAACAAGCCAAGCCAAGGGTCCCGGAAGGCGCCGGCCGGCCTGAGACCCGGGCGGACCGGAAAGCAGCCGAAGCTGCCGCCGACCCCGACGGCGGGGGCAGTTCCCCGGTATTCAGGGAGCCCCTTGCCACATCCGCTCTGCAGGTCCGCCCGCCGGAGGAGGAAGTGGAGCGCCGCAATGCCCAGCGGGAAAGTGCCGCGAACGCCAAGCCGGTGGCGCCGCGCGTCATTCAGGTGTTGCTTGCGATATTCTTCCCGGTGATCCTGCTGATCCTGGCTGTCCGGGCGGTGACCAGTCCGCTGTTCCTATGGGTTGAATACAACCGCCCCGGATTCCCCGGCGACGGGTACGGGTTCAGCACGGACGACCGGATGACCTACGGCTCCTATGCAGTGGATTACCTCAGCAACTGGTCCGGCCCGCGCTACCTGGGAGACCTGGTGCACCGCGGCGGCGAGAAGCTTTTCAAGGACGGCGAAGTCAGCCACATGGCGGACGTCAAACTGGTGATCCTCTCAACCTTCGGCGCAGGTGCCCTGCTGCTCCTGCTGGGCCTCATCGCCGTCCTCTACCTCCGCAAGCGAAGCACCGGGGGCGTCCGGCGGGGACTTTTCGCCGGTTCCCTTGTCACCCTGGTCCTCATTCTGGGCCTCGGGACGCTGGCGTTCCTGGGCTGGCAGCAGTTCTTTACCGAGTTCCACCGGATCTTCTTCGCCGATGGGACTTGGACCTTCAGCATGGATGACACCCTGATCCGGCTGTTCCCGGGCCAGTTCTGGATAGATGCCGGCATGGTGATCGCCGCCCTGGTCCTGCTGACGTCGCTCCTGACGCTCATCCTCACCTGGCCCACCCGCCGGCGGCGTGGACTGGTGAAGGACGAACCGGCTCCGGCGGCAGGCCAGGAGTAGGCAGGACAGGATCGCCGTCCGGGCAACCGGCTCCACGCAGCCGGGCCGGCGGGCTCAGGCGTACAGCCTGGCGATTTCGTCGCCGTAGTCACGAACAACCGCGGCACGCTTCAGTTTGAGGGAGGGGGTCAGGTGCCCCGACTCCACGGTAAACCGGGCGTCGAGGAGCGAGAAGCTCCGGATGGACTCGGCTTTGGATACCAGCAGGTTCGCCTGGTCCACCGCATCCTGGACTGCCGCGAGGACGTCCGGGTCCTTGGTCGCGTCGCTGGCCGCCAGGGCGGGCAGGCCCCGTTCCGAGCGCCAGTTGTCCACGCCCTCGGGGTCGAGGGTGACCAGCGCGGAGACGAAGGGTTTCCCATCGCCCACCACCACGGCATGCGCCACCAGCGGATGCGAACGGATCTTTTCCTCCAGCGGGCCCGGCGCCACATTCTTGCCGCCCGCTGTGACCAGGAGGTCCTTCTTACGGCCCGTCACGGTGAGGAATCCCTGCGGATCCAGTTCCCCGAGGTCGCCGGTCCGGAAAAACCCGTCAACGAAAGCCTCGGCATTCGCGGCCTGGTTGGCATGGTAGCCCTTGAAGACGCCAATCCCCTTGACCAGGATTTCACCGTCTTGCGCTACACGGATGGTGGTGCCGGGGATGGGTATTCCCACTGAGCCCACCCGGGTGCGCGAGGGAGTGTTGGCGGTGCACGGCGCCGTGGTTTCGGTCAGCCCGTAGCCTTCCAGTACCGGGATGCCGGCACCCCGGAAGAAGTGGGCGTCCTCAAGGGCCAGCGGACTTGCCCCGGATACCGTATACCCCACCTGCCCGCCCAGGGCCTGTCGAAGGCGGGGATACAGCAGCCGGTCAAAGATTCCACGGCGGACCCGGCACAGCAGCCCGGGACCGCTGCCCTTCCCGCGGTTCCGCTTATCCTCCTCCTGCGAGAATTCGATGGCCGCGGCCGAGGCGGCCCGGAAGAGCCAGGCCTTGCCCGCCAGGGCAGCCTTGTGGGCGGCGCTGGCCCTGACTTTTTCGAAGATCCGCGGCACCACCAGCAGGAAAGTGGGCCGGTAGCTGCGCAGGTCCTCGAGGAGCTGGGCGGCTCCCGGTGTATGGCCCAGGGTGGCCCCGGCGGAGAGGCACACCACCTGCACGGCACGGGCAAGGACATGGGCCAGCGGCAGGAACATCAGGGTGCGGGCCTGGTCCTGCAGCAGCAGTTCCGGAAGGAACGCCACGATGTTCTTCGCCACCAGGGCGAAGTTTCCGTGCGTGATCTCGCAGCCCTTGGGATTTCCCGTGGTGCCTGAGGTGTACACCAGGGACGCGACGTCGTCCAGGCCGGCGCGGCTGCGGTGCCGCTCGAGCTCCGCGTCGGTAACCCCGGCGCCGGCAGCGGCGAGGCTGGCAAGGTCCGGCGCTTCGCCGTCGTAATCCATCCGCACGACGTTGACCAGCCGGTCCCGGAGCAGGGAGGAGCCGGCGAGCACATTGGTGACAAGGTCCACCGTGGCCCGGTCCCCGGCAAAAACGCGGCGCACGCCGGCGTCCTGCATGATCCACTCCACCTGGCGTGCGGAGGATGTCTCGTAGATGGGGACCGTCACGCCGCCGGCAAACCAGATGGCGAAATCGACCAGGGTCCATTCGTAGGAGGTGGGGGACATCACGGCCACGGCGTCGCCCGGCTCGATGCCGCCGGCGATCAGGCCCTTGGCCAGGGCACTGACATCCTGCAGGAACTTGTGTGCTGTGACGTCAACCCACCCGTTGGGTCCCTTCCTGCGGTACAGGGCGTGGGCAGGGTTGGCCGCATGCTGCTCCAGCAGCAGGTCAGTGACGTTGCTGGCGGCGTCAAGCTCAACCAGCAGTTCGGTGCTCGCTTCTCTCACAACAGGTCTCCGTTTCCGCTGCCACGCCGCGGCAGCGGCTCCGTTGGGGGTCTGATGCCATCCTGCCCTAGATCCAGGACGGCATCCACATCCGGACTTTCCAGTCCTCGTACGGAATGGTTTCGGCAGCCCAGACAGGATAGAAGAAGGCCGACAGGAGGACTGCGGCAGCGACAAAAAGGGCAACCAGGTAGAGCCCCGAACGGCGGCGCCAGGGCGGGTCGGCTGCCCTGCCCAGGACGAGCCCCAGGCAGTACGTCAGGGCCAGGATGAGGAACGGTTCAAAGGACACCGCGTAGAAGTAGAACATGGTCCGTTCGGGGTACAGGAACCACGGCAGGTATCCCGCGGCCACGCCGGCCAGCACCGCACCGGCGCGCCAGTCCCGGCGCCCGGCCCACCAGAACAGGAGGACCACCAGGGATACGGCTGCACCCCACCAGATCAGGGGGTTTCCCACGGACAGGATCGCGGAAGTGCATTTTTCCACAGCACAGCCGGGCGTGCCCTGTTGGGGCGATTCGTAAAAGAACGACGTCGGCCTGCCGAGCACCAGCCAGCTCCAGGCAGATGCCTCGTACGGGTGCTCCGAACCCAGGCCCTGGTGGAACGTGTAGGCCTCCCGGTGATAGTGGGCCAGCGAGCGGACAGAGTCTGGCAGCCAGCCCCACTCGGCGGAGGGGTTGCCCTCGGCCCACCGGCGGAAGTACGCATTTTCGGACCGGAACCAGCCTGTCCACGCGGCCGCGTAGACGACACCGGCCACTGGAACCGTGCTGAGGAATGCCGGGATGCCGTCCTTGATGACGCCCCCGCTGATCCAGCCGCGGATGCCTGCCACCCGCCGGGCGTTTAGGTCCCACAGGACGGTGAGGAGTCCAAACCCGGCCAGGAAAAACAGGCCGGACCATTTGGTCCCGACGGCGAGCCCCAGGCAGGCTCCTGCCGTTACCCGCCACCAGCGGACGCCCAGCCAGGGGCCGGAGAGCAGGTGGTCCGCCGTGGGGATGCCTCCGTTTCCTGCGGCAGCCCGGGCCAGCCGGACCGCGAGCCGGCGCCGGCCGTCATCCCGGTCAAGCAGCAGGGCGCCAAACGCGGCGAGAACCCAGAACATAAGGAAGATGTCCAGGAGCGAGGTCCGGGACATCACCAGGTGGTGGCCGTCCACGGCCAGCAGGAGTCCTGCGGCTCCCGCCAGCGAAAGGGAGCGGAACAGCTTCAGGGCGATCAGCGACAGCAGCAGGATGGACAAGGTGCCGGTCAGTGCGGCGGAGAAGCGCCACCCAAACGGGTTGTCAGGGCCGAAAAGCCACATACCTGCCGTGATCATCCACTTGCCCACGGGCGGATGGACCACGTACTCGGGGGAGTCCAGCAGCACTCCGGGGTTTCCGGAGTTGAATGCGTCATTGGCCTTGTCCGGCCAGCTGCGTTCGTAGCCGCTGACCAGGTAGGAATACGCGTCCTTCACGTAGTACGTTTCGTCAAAGACCAGCTTGGGCGGGGCCTCGAGCCGGACAAAGCGCAGGATCCCGCCGACGAGGGCAGTCAGGACGGGAACCAGCAGGAGCCACAGCCGGAGCGACGGCGGGTAGTCGCGCCACGTTTGGACGCTTCCGAGGAGCCTGGCTGTGAGGGATTCCGCCGTGAACGCCTCCGCCGGGCGGCTGACCCACGGCCGTTGTGCGGTACTCCCCGGACTGCCTGGTGTCCCCCCTGCTTCCCTGCCTGCTGCAGTGGGGGCGGCGTGTCCGGTCCCGCCCGGCCGCGTCGAGGTCTGCGTCACGAGCCCCATGCTACCGTTTGCGGCCGGTAGTCCTCCGCAGCAGTAGGCTGGTGGCGTGGACCCTAACCCCAGCACCATTCCAGATTCCGGCCCGGCAACTCCCGGGCGCATCGTGCTTGCCGCCACTCCAATCGGCAACACCGGGGACGCTTCCGCAAGGCTGGTGGAACTGCTGGGAACCGCTGACATCGTGGCCGCCGAGGACACCCGCCGGCTGCACCGCCTGGTCCAGAGCCTGGGCGTGACCGTGGCCGGACGGATTATCAGCTACCACGAGCACAACGAGGCCACCAAGACCGCCGAGCTGCTGGCGCAGGTGCAGGCAGGAAGCACCCTGGTCATGGTTACGGACGCCGGGATGCCCTCGGTCTCGGACCCTGGTTTCCGACTGGTTGAAGGGGCGGTCGCTGCAGGCCTCACCGTGACGGCGGTTCCGGGGCCGTCGGCGGTACTCACCGCCCTGGCATTGTCCGGCCTGCCCACGGACCGCTTCTGCTTTGAGGGGTTCCTTCCGCGGAAGGCCGGTGAGAGGGCGTCGCGGCTGGCCGAACTTGCGGGGGAGCGCAGGACCATGGTGTTCTTCGAGGCACCGCACCGGCTGGAGGTGATGCTCCGGGCGGTGCGCGAACGGTTCGGACCGGACCGTCCCGTCGCCGTCTGCCGTGAACTGACCAAAACATATGAAGAGGTCATCCGCGGCACGCTCAGTGAACTATTGGTGTGGGCGGAAAGCACGGAGATCAGGGGCGAGATCGCCGTTGTCCTGGGCGGGGCGCCGGAAAAGGCTCCCGGCACGCCGGAGGACCATGTGGCCGCCGTGAACGAACTCGTGGCCCAGGGCATCCGGCTCAAGGAAGCGGTGGCAGCGGTGGCCGAGGACGTCCGGGTGAGCAAGCGGGAACTGTACTCCGCCGTGCTGGCGGCCCGCTGACGGTCCCCGCAAACGATGCCTGGTCCGCTGTGCAGCTGCACAGCAGCGCCATGATGCGGCAGTGCGCAACGGCGTAGACCAGCCGGAAGCCGCCGCAGTAGTCTGGCAGTAATCCAGCCTGTATGGGCCGGTCACTCCGGCCGCTGCCGATCGGGCTGCACCAACCCAACTGACGAGGGAGTCATCGTGACTGTCACTGCACAGCCGGCCGTTTCCGCAGACCGCGAAAGCGCCCTTCTGGCCTCTGTCCCCACTGGCCTGCTCATCAACGGCGAATGGCGCGATGCCATGTCCGGGAAGACCTTCGACGTCGAAGATCCCGCCACCGGCAAGGTGCTGCTGAGCCTTGCCGACGCCGGACCCGAGGACGGTGCCGCAGCCCTGGATGCCGCCGCCGCCGCGCAGGAGTCCTGGGCTAAGGTGCCCCCGCGCGAACGGGGCGAGATCCTCCGCCGCGCGTTCGAGCTCGTCACCGAACGCGCCGAGGACTTCGCGCTGCTGATGACCATGGAGATGGGCAAGCCGCTGGCGGAAGCGCGCGGCGAGGTCACCTACGGCGCAGAGTTCCTGCGCTGGTTCTCGGAGGAAGCTGTCCGGGCCTTCGGCCGCTACTCGGTGTCTCCGGACGGCAAGTCGCGCCTGCTGGTGACCAAGAAGCCGGTGGGCCCGTGCCTGCTGATCACGCCGTGGAACTTCCCGCTGGCCATGGCAACCCGCAAGATCGCCCCGGCCGTCGCTGCAGGCTGCACCATGGTCCTGAAGTCTGCGAACCTTACCCCGCTGACCTCCCAGCTGTTCGCCGCCGTCATGATGGAAGCCGGCCTGCCCGCCGGTGTCCTGAACGTCATTCCCACCTCGACCGCTGGTGCCACTACCGGCCCCCTGATCAAGGATTCCCGGCTCCGGAAGCTCTCCTTCACCGGGTCCACCGAGGTGGGCCGCCGCCTGCTCTCCGATGCCTCCGGAACCGTCCTGCGCACCTCCATGGAACTCGGCGGCAACGCCCCGTTCCTGGTCTTCGAGGACGCTGACCTGGATGCCGCCGTTGCCGGGGCGATGCTCGCCAAGCTCCGCAACATGGGCGAGGCCTGCACTGCAGCGAACCGCTTTATCGTGCATGAGTCCATCGCCGCCGCGTTCGCGGAAAAGTTCGCGGCGAAAATGAAGGACATGACCACCGCCCGCGGGACCGAGCCGGAGTCCAAGGTGGGCCCGCTGATTGACGCCAAGAGCCGGGACAAGGTCCATGAACTCGTCTCCGATGCTGTTGCCTCAGGCGCCAAAGCCATCCTGGGCGGCGGGCCGGTGGAGGGTCCGGGCTACTTCTACCAGCCCACCATCCTTTCCGGGGTTACCGAGGGCACGCGCATCCTGTCCGAGGAAATCTTCGGCCCCGTGGCCCCGATCATCACATTCAGCAGCGAGGACGACGCCGTGCGCCTGGCCAACAACACCGAATACGGGCTGGTGGCCTACGTCTTCACCAAGGACCTGAACCGCGGCATCCGGATGGGCGAGCGCCTTGAGACCGGCATGCTTGGCCTGAACGCCGGCGTCATTTCAAACGCGGCTGCCCCGTTCGGCGGTGTCAAGCAGTCCGGCCTGGGACGCGAGGGCGGCCTTGAAGGCATCGAGGAGTACCTCTACACGCAGTACATCGGCATCGCCGACCCCTACGCCGGATAACACTTTCGGCTGGCGGCCGGTCAGCCCCCGCTTCGCCGGTGGACGCCGTCGCGCGGTCCAGGCCTGGAAGGACCAGGCCAGGAACGGGCGGCGGCTTTTGCCGTCCTGGCCAGGACGCGGCCAGTGGCGCGGAACGGGGCGGCGAGAAAGCGCCCCAGCCCGCCCATGACCGACGGCGGGATCCAGGTGGCCTGCAGCCGCCGCCTGAGCGGGGCATTGGCGCGCAGTGTTTCTTCCAGGGCCGCAACGTCGGCCGCCATGGCGGTTGCCCTGTCCCGGGCGGCCCGTGACTTTGCGTCGTCGGTTTCCTGTTCCGGGATGGTGCGGGGCGGGCGGCCATAGCTGTGGCGTTCGAAGTTTTCCGTGAGGGCAGCGGCTGCCGCATGCGCGGGCCGGTCCAAGCCTTCCCGGTCGCCCAGCAGGGCGCCACGGAACCGCGCCGAATAGGCCCGGGGTGTCTCGCTGGCGCCTGGCGGCAGTCCGTAGTCGGTGCCGAGGTCCAGCAGTTCGCGCCATCCCATGGGCACGGCCTTGCCGGGGTCCTGCGGCCGGAGCCGCCGTGCCCGGAGTCCCGCCCGAACCATCCTCGGGGCGGCCGCAAGGAGCGCCATCGCCAGGATGCCACCGGCGCCCAGGAGCCACGGCAGGAGCTGGACGCCGCCGTCAGCCCTTCCGCCGCCACCGCCGGGGGCGGGCAGCGGGGTGGTGCCGGGTGCCGGAACGGGAGCGGGTGTGGCGCCGGGCACCAGGTCCTGGTTGTTGTCCAGTGCGTCGGGGGCGGCAGATACCGATGATTGTGTGGCGTACTCGGGGACCACGCCGCGGGACGGGGTGGGCTCGAAGGGCACCCAGCCAAGCCCCTGGAAGTAAAGTTCCGGCCACGCGTGGGCATCACGCGCATCCACCTCGTATTCGGGCAGGGCCCCCTGACCGGCCACGGAAACGGTGGCGCCGGTGAGCCTGCCGGGGGCGTAGCCTACGGCGATCCGGCTGGGAATACCTTCCAGCCTTGCCATAACGGCCATTGCGGACGCGTAATGGATGCAGTATCCGCTCTTCTGCTCCAGGAAGTCAGCCAGCACCGAGAGCCCGTTGCCGTCATAGCCGCCCTGCACCGGAGACTGCAGCGAGTAGGTGAACTCGGCGGAACGCAGGTACTTCTGGATGGCCATCGCCTTCTGGTACGGCGTGCCAGTCCCGGCCACGGTATCGGCGGTGGCGCGCACAACGTCGGGAACATTGCCGGGGATCCGGGTGAAGTCCTCGGGGATGCCCTGGACTGCTGCCGAGGACTGATCCAAGAGCGCAGCCGTCAGTTTGGGCACGGAGGACGTCACCAGGTACTCCTGCCTTCGTGTGGTCGTGGTGCCCGATCCCTTGATGCTCAAGGTCGCCGGGTCCCAGGTCCAGCGGCCGCTCAGCCCGCGGACCGTTTCGGGAGCATACGGTGCGGGAAGGTAGGGGCTGTTGAAGCTGCCGGCGTCGATGGCCGTGACCAGCCTTAGCTGTTCGTCGGCAAGCACCGGATAGCCAGGGTCGATCCGGCCGCCCATCGGCAGCCGGGAAGCGTCACGGTCGTCCGGGCCCCAGGATTCGCCGTCGAAATTGTCCACGGTGACGGAGCGCAGGTACAGCGGGGCGGATGCATTGGTGGCGTAGGTGATCCGCCCGCTTCCGTCAGGGGTGCGCAGGCTGTTGCCCAGGGTGATCATGGGGTTCAGTCCGGTCGACGTGCCCCACGGATTAAGGCGGGATCCTTGCGGGAACGTGCCCTGGTCAAACCCGGGAATGGCCAGGGGCACCACCAGGGTTGCGGCAAGTGCAACCGACCCCGTGAGCACGGCGCGCCGCAAGTGGCCCGGACTCCGGACGGCCTCGGTCTGAAGCCGGGCGTCGGGGGCGAAATACTGGCTGCAGGCAAGGATCATCAGGTATCCGGCAACTGTGGCGGCGAACCCCCAGAAGCCTACGCTCTGCGGCTTGATCATCGCTGGCACCACCAGGATGGCCAGCAGCCCCACCCCGGTAGCGGCCGGCATGCCGAGTGGCAGCGCAAGTGCATCCACCAGGATCACCGCGAGGCCCAGGACCGCGCAGACAACCATGACGATGCCAACATTGGGCGCCACGGGCGCGGTCTCGGAGAGAACAGTCTCGCTGGCCCGCCGGACCAGGCGGTCCAGCTCGGCGAAGCTGCCTCCGGTGGGAATAAGTCCGGCAAAGCTCGAGCTTCGGAAAAACGTCAGCGTCAGGATGGCACCAAGGGAAAGGAAACCGCCGGCTGTCACCAGCAGGGGCTGCGCGCGCAGGGACCGGAGGGCGGCCAGGGTGAAACTGACCACCAGGACGGAGGTCAGCACCGGCCAGTACCAGCCCCAGCCCCGGAGCACGCCGTTCAGCGACAGGCCGGCACCGCAGACAGCCACGGCGATCGCGCCGGCCATGGCCCAGGGATAGGCGCCAACCGGCGGCCTGGCGGCGGGCTGCTCGCCCGGCGTCCCGGACGGCAGGCCCGTCCCGTGTTTGCGCGCTGGTGCCATGGTCACAGGGACACCCCCGTTCCGCGGCGGACGTCGGCGGTGGGGGTGGGTATGGCCAGATCCTGGTCGAACTGGCTCCAGGCTGCCGCCACGGGAACCGAGGGGGCGATTGCCACTGCCCGCCAGCCTCCCTGGCGGAGCACCTCCAGGACGTCCGCATACTCTGCGGGCCTGTCAGCAGCGATAATTGCAAAGGCATTGGTGGCGTAGTTTGCCGCCGGGGCAAGGGCAAGGGCCTCCATGCGCGAAATGGTTCCGAGCACCGCGATGACGGGACCCCGCATGCGGTGTGCGGACAGCTTATCCATGAGGAGGTCGTCGAAGGCTTCCGGCCCCGGATCATGGGACGCGCGGTCGCCGCCCCCCGCCCGGGCCGCCCACTCGTGAAGGACATTGTCACGCCGGGCGTGATGGGATCCGGTCAACTGGATGGCAGCAAGGCTTTCCCCAATGGACTGGAGCCCGGCACCACCGCTGTACTCCTCAACCTCAGGTTCGGGCGCGGACGGCGAGTGCAGGAAGGCGGGCCCGCCGCCGGTGTCCAGCAGGCGCAGCGCGTAGTTTCGCTCCGCCAGATGGGCGCTGATCGACATGACCGCCACAACGCTCCATTCGAAGGTCGCGCAGCTGGCCATGGGGTGCCCGTCCTGGCCGGCTTGTCCGGCCGGACCGTTACCGGAGCCCCCGGAAAACGCGCTGTACCGGTGGTCCATGATGATTGTTGCCTCGGGGGTGGTTACCGACTCCTCCTGCCGCACCATGAGGTCGCCATGGCGTGCAGTGGCAGCCCAGTGCACCCGCCGCATGGGATCCCCATGCCGGTACTCGCGGGTCATGACGTCGTCGTCGCTGGGATTGGCCCGGATCCTGGTGGCCGTGACGCCATCGTTGCCCCGGGCACCGGCCAGCCCGGTCAGGGGAAGCACGACGGCGGCTGGCGTCACGGTGAGGACGTCGCCGTCGTCAATCGCCTGGCGGTGCAGCGAAAGGCCGAACGGGTCCGTGAACTCGGCCGTCACCGGGCCAATGAGGTACTGCCCCCGCCGGGCTGAGCGCAGGTGGTACTCGTACCGGCTGGTGCCGCCGGTGGCGGAACGGGAGGGGAAACGGAACGCCGGCGACTCGCCCAGGCGGGCAGGCAGCCGCTCTTCCATGGTCGCCCTGCCGCTGCCGCTGCCGATTCCCGTCCGGGCCACCGCGAGCCGGACGGTGGTGGGCGCGGAGGTTTCCACGGGGGAGGGGTTGAACTCCCGGTACACCTGGAACCTGGGCTTTACCAGCCGGATCCCGGCAAGCGAAACCAAAGGAAGGACCATGAGCAGCACACTCAACGTCAACAGGTCCCTGCGGCCCATGATGTACGCCGCTCCGAGGGCGATGCCACCGGCAGAAATCATGCCCCAGCCACGTGTTGTGAAGAGGTGCCGGGGCACCCTGTCCAGCAGGGCCATGGGTAGCCGCCTAGTGGTTCCTGCCCAGGCCGGTGACCGGGGCAGCAGTCCGGCCGGCAGATACAGGAGCCCTGGTGCCGGCTCCAGTGGTCCCGGAAGTGACGGGCAAGCGTGACAGGATGCCCCGCAGGACACTGTGCGGGGTCTCCCCGGCACCAGCAGCCTTCCGGTCCAGGATGATCCTGTGTGCCAGCACGGCCTCGGCGACGTGGACGACGTCATCCGGCAGCACGAAGTCGCGCCCGTCCAGGGCAGCTGTGGCTTTCGCCGCGCGCAGCAGCTGCAGCATTGACCGGGGGCTGGCACCCAGCCGAAGCAACGGGCTTTCCCTCGTGGCCCTGCCCACGGACACTGTGTACTCCTTGACAGCCTGGGACACGTAAACCTGCTGGACGGTGGTGATCATGGCTGCCACCTCTGCGGCAGTGACGACCGCGGAAACCTTGGCCAGGGGCGAGGTTGCCTGGTGCGTCTCGAGCATCTCGATCTCGGCGTCCTTGTCCGGGTATCCCATGGAAATCCTGGCCATGAAACGGTCCCGCTGCGCCTCGGGCAGCGGGTACGTTCCCTCCATTTCGATGGGGTTCTGGGTAGCGACCACCATGAACGGCTCGTCGAGCCGGTACGAGTTGCCGTCCACTGTCACCTGGTGCTCTTCCATGCATTCGAGCAGCGCGGACTGGGTCTTGGCCGAGGCGCGGTTGATTTCGTCGCCGATGACGATGTTGGCGAAGACAGCCCCCGGACGGAACTCAAACAGCCGGGAGGACTGGTTGTAGATGGACACGCCGGTCACATCGGACGGCAAAAGGTCCGGGGTGAACTGGATGCGGTTGACAGTGCAGTCGATAGTACGTGCCAGCGTCTTGGCGAGGAGTGTCTTCCCTACGCCCGGGACATCTTCAAGCAGCAGGTGTCCCTGGGCCAGCAGTACGGTCAGCGCCAGTCTGGCGGCGTCGGATTTCCCATCGATGACTGTATTGACGGATGTGAGGATGCGCTGGCTCGCCGCGTGGAAGGAAGCAGCGTCCATGGCTGCGGGGCGGTGACCGTTCAAATGGCTGACAGGATCAGCGATCCCCGCCAGGTTGCGGTTCACAGCGCTCACATCGTTGGCAGTGCGTCGGTGGGGTTCCATCGGCAACCTTTCAGCGCTGGTTCACCTGGACGGGACAGCAGGCCTGCCTTCGCCCGTCGGGTGGGCGTTCGCATGTGTTCGTACCAGACTACTAACACAACTGCCGCAGCAGACAGAGAGTTCCGACAAATATCCGGGACCATCCGCGGCTAGGCTGGACGGATGTGCAATTCGCTTCCTCCCGCTGCCTACCAGGACCCCGCAACGGCAGGCGCACCGGAGCCGGGGAGTTCACGGCCAAAGGCGTTTCCGCCCGCTCCGGAACCCCTTCCGGTGCCCGTGATGGACAACCACACGCACCTTGACTTCCCGGACGGGCAGGCCCCTGTCGGAGTGAAGGCGGCTTTGGATGCCGCCGCCGCCGTGGGTGTCCGGGGAGCAGTCCAGGTGGGCTGCGACCTTGAATCGTCCCGGTTCACGGTCCGGGCGGTGGACCTGGACGAGCGGCTGCTGGGTGCGGTGGCGCTGCACCCCAACGATGCCCCCCGTTACGCCGCCCGCGGCCAACTGGAAGAAGCGCTCGCAGAGATTGAGCAGCTCGCCGCCCACCCCCGTATCCGGGCCATCGGGGAGACCGGGCTCGATTTCTACCGCACCGAGGGGGAAGGGCTGGCGCATCAGAGGTACTCCTTCCGGCGCCACATCGACATGGCCAGGCGCCTGGACCTTACGCTCCAGATCCACGACCGGGACGCCCATGACGACGTCGTCCAGGTGCTGAGGGAGGAAGGCGCGCCGGGGCGGGTGGTTTTCCACTGTTTCTCCGGCGACGACGGGCTGGCGAGGATCTGCAACGAGGAAGGGTGGTGGATGTCCTTTGCAGGTACGCTGACCTTTCGGAATGCAGCGAATCTGCGCCGGGCCCTGGCAGTTGCGGACCCCGGGTTGGTCCTGGTGGAAACCGATGCGCCGTTCCTGACTCCGCACCCCCATCGCGGGCGGCCGAACGCCAGCTATATGGTTCCTTACACCGTCCGGGCCATGGCCGAATTGACAGGAACCGACCTTGCAGAAATGTGCGCAGGAATAAGCGCAAATACCGTACGGGCCTACGGATCCTGGGACTAGGAAGCCGTTTCCCCCGTGTTATCAAATAAATACCCGGTATGCAGAATTGTTGGTTGCTTTATAACGCTACGGTTACAGTGGTCAGATATTAGCCGGGGTCGGGGAAGGCCAGCGGGTAATTCACTTCTTTCTGCAGCAGGCTGCCGGGCGCTGCCCCGGCCTGCCGATTGAGCGGAGTTTAGGCGGTGCAACGGTGCCCGGATTGCCCTTTGCGGCGGTGCCGGGCATTTTATTGCGCGATTCCCCGTGCCCGGATGGACCTAAAGTTACGGGCAATCGTGATCAAGTTCTTTACGTCGGACGGCAAGTTCAGCTTTATCAAGGTTGGCGCGCAGCTGCTGGTGCTCTGCGCACTCGTGGTGGGCCTCGTAGCCTTCGTCGGCAATAACAAGACCGTCACACTCAATGTTGACGGCAAGGTCTCGTCCGTGCAGACGTTCGGCGGAACTGTTGGCCAGGTGGTCAAGAGCGCCAACCTGGAACTGAACCCTGCAGACCGCGTGTCCCCGTCCATTGATGCGTCGGTCCAGAACGGCACGGTCATCAACGTCAACAAGGCCAAAGAGGTCAAGGTAAGCCTCGACGGTGCCGAGACGACGGTGAACACCACCGCGCAGGACGTCGCGGGGCTGGTTACTGAACTCGGCGTCGCGAGCGCGTCCTCGGTTTCCGTGCCCAAGGATGCCCAGCTTTCCGTAGCCGGATCCTACGTTTCCATTTCCACGCCCAAGTCCGTCAGCATTGTTGCCGACGGCAAGGTGGACACCGCCACCACCACCGCGGCCACCGTTGGCAAGGTCCTCGAGGACGCGGGCCTTATCCTCGGTGCCAACGACCGCACTTCGCAGCCGGCCAACGCGCACGTGGTGAACAACATGGTCATCAAGGTCTCGCGCGTTGACAACGGCCAGACGGCGGTTACCACCGAGGACGTCCCCTTCGAGACTGTCACCAGTGAGAGCGCCAAACTGCTGAAGGGCGAAAAAGAAGTTACCCAGGAAGGCGTCGCAGGCAAGCTGGAGAAGACCTTCAAGCTGGTGCTGGTGGACGGCCGCGAAGCGTCCCGGACCCTTGTGTCGGAGACTGTTGCCGTCCAGCCCGTACCTGAGAAGGTCACTGTGGGCACCAAGCCCAAGCCCGCTGCGCAGGCTGCTGCCGCGGCATCCGCAGGAACCAACACCGGAGCTGCCGCTCCCGCAATGATGAACGAAGCCATGTGGGACAAGATTGCCCAGTGTGAGTCCGGTGGAAACTGGAGCATCAACTCCGGGAACGGTTACTACGGCGGCCTTCAGTTCGATATCCGGACCTGGATCGGCGCCGGCGGCGGAGCGTACGCCCCCAACGCCAGCCTTGCCACCAAGGCCCAGCAGATCGACATTGCCAACCGCGTCTACGCACAGCGCGGCCTGCAGCCATGGGGTTGCGGCTGGGCTGCCACCAGCTGACCTTGCAGATTCCCCGCCCGTGAGGGCGCGCGGTGGCCGGTCCCGGATGCCCGGGGCCGGCCGCTGCCGTTTACGGGGGTTGCTTTCTACCGGCCGCCGGCACTTCTGTTTTTCCGTGCTGATTGTCCCGGTGGGGCGCCCGTACCGTGCGGGATAGGATACCTAGGTGACTGAACCAATCCCCGCGCCCGCACCATTGTTTGGTGCATCCGACATACGCCGGCTCGCGGAGGAGATCGGTGTCCGCCCCACCAAGACCCTCGGCCAGAACTTTGTCATTGACGGCAACACCATCCGCAGGATCGTGGCCGCCGCAGATGTTGGCCCGGAAGAGACAGTGCTGGAGGTGGGGCCGGGGCTGGGATCCCTGACCCTCGGACTGCTCGATGCTGCGGCGTCGGTAGTGGCAGTGGAAATTGATCCGGTGCTGGCCGCCAAACTGCCGGAAACCGTCAGGGAATGGCGTCCTGCGGCCGCGGGGGCCTTCCACCTGGTGCATGCCGATGCCATGAAAGTCACGGAGCTGCCGGTGCAGCCCACGGCACTGGTGGCCAACTTGCCCTACAATGTCGCCGTTCCCGTGGTGCTGCACCTCCTTCAGCACTTCCCCAGCCTCCAGCACGGACTGGTGATGGTCCAGGATGAGGTTGCGGACCGGCTGGCCGCGGGTCCGGGATCCAAAACCTATGGGGTGCCGTCGGTAAAGGCGGCCTGGTACAGCCAGATGCGCAAAGCGGGGGTGATCGGCATGAACGTCTTCTGGCCGGCGCCCAAAATCCATTCGGGGCTGGTGGCCTTTACCCGGCGCGAGCCTCCGGCCACAACAGCAACCAGGGAACAGGTCTTCGCCGTGGTGGACGCCGCTTTTGCCCAGCGGCGCAAGACCCTAAGGGCCGCCTTGGCCGGTTGGGCCGGCGGGGCGCCGGAAGCCGAGCGCTGCCTCGTTGCTGCCGGCGTCGACCCCACCGCCAGGGGCGAGGTCATCGGGATCGAAGCCTTCGCGAGAATCGCGGAAGCCAAGCAGGCACTGGCATGAGCGCCCCGGGACGGTTCACCGCCAGGACAGTCCGCGTCAAGGCCCCCGGCAAGGTGAACGTTTCGCTGGAAGTGGGGCCACTGCGCCCGGACGGCTACCACTCCGTTGCCAGCGTCTACCTGGCCGTATCCCTCTACGAGGAAGTCGCGGCCACCAGCACGGAGACGCCCGGGATCACCATCAGCCTCAGCCCGGCCAGCTCGGTCGACCTTGACGCGGCAGACATCCCGCTCGACGGAAACAACCTGGCCCACAAGGCCGCGGCGATCATGGCGGATGTCTCCGAGCACGCCACCGGGGTCCACCTGGAAATTACCAAACGAGTGCCGGTGGCCGGAGGCATGGGCGGAGGATCGGCAGATGCTGCCGCAACCCTGCTGGCCTGCGACGCGCTCTGGAACAGTGGCCTGTCGCGGGAAGAGTTGGCGCACCTCGCCGCCGAACTGGGTGCCGACGTCCCCTTTTCCCTCCTTGGCGGCACAGCGGTTGGCCTGGGCGTGGGCGACGAGCTCTCGCCGGCGCTGGCTAAGGCGCAGACCCACTGGGTACTGGTAACCGCGGACTACGGGCTCCCCACTCCTGAGGTGTACCGCACCCTTGACCGCCTTCGGGAAGCGGCCGGCGTCATGGCCGCCGAACCCACCGGGGTGGACCCGCAGATCCTTACAGCCTTGCGCAGCGGTGACGCCGAAGCGTTGAGCCGGGTCCTGGTCAATGATCTCCAGCGGGCATCCATTGAACTGGCGCCCGCCCTGCGCGATACGCTGGGTATCGGAGAGTCGCACGGAGCAATTGCGGGCATCGTCTCCGGCTCGGGGCCAACTGTGGCCCTGCTGACTGATGATTCGGTGGCCGCTGAAGGCCTGGCCACGGATCTGCGGCGTTACGGCTTGACAGCCCTCGCCGTCCACGGCCCGGTCCCCGGCGCGCGCATCATTTCCGACACCCTCCTCTAAACCTCCAGTTTTACCTGAAGCAGAAAGCAGTTCCTTTGGCACACCTTCTTGGCGGCGAGAACCTGACGGTCTCCTACGCGACCCGTACCGTCCTGGACGGCATAACCCTGGGGCTTGAGGAGGGTGACAGGATCGGCATGGTGGGGCGCAACGGCGACGGCAAATCCACCCTGATGCGGCTGCTCGCCTTGCGCTCCACGCCGGATTCGGGCCGGGTCACCAAGCGCGGCGACGTGAACGTGGGCTACCTGGACCAGAGCGACGTGCTCGACGGCGACCTGACGGTGGGCGCCGCGATCGTGGGGGACCAGGCGGATTACGAGTGGGCGCGGAATCCGCAGATCCGCGAGGTCATGGGCGGGTTGGTGTCCGACGTCGATTGGCACGCCAATGTCCATGCACTCTCCGGCGGCCAGAAGCGGCGCGTGGCACTTGCCAAACTGCTGATCGAGGACCACGACGTCATCATGCTGGACGAGCCCACCAACCACCTCGACGTGGAGGGTGTGGCCTGGCTGTCGCGCCACCTGAGGACGCGCTGGCGGGCCAACCAGGGTGCGTTCCTGGTGGTGACCCACGACCGGTGGTTCCTCGATGAGGTCTGCAACAAGACCTGGGAAGTCCACGACGGCATCGTCGACCCCTTTGAAGGCGGATATGCCGCCTACGTGCTGGCCCGTGCCGAGCGGGACCGGATGGCGTCCGTCGTCGAGGGCAAGCGCCAGCAGCTGGTCAAGAAGGAACTCGCCTGGCTCCGCCGCGGGGCACCCGCGCGGACGGCAAAACCCAAGTTCAGGATCGAGGCCGCCAACGCCCTCATCGCCGATGTGCCTGAGCCGCGGGACTCCATGGCCCTCAGCAAAATGGCAACCGCCCGCCAGGGCAAGGACGTGCTGGACCTGGAGAACGTCTCCCTCAACTTCCAGGGCAGCGATGACGGGCGGAAGCTCTTCGACAACATCACCCTGCGTCTTGCCCCCGGCGAACGCCTGGGACTGGTGGGCGTCAACGGCGCCGGCAAGACCACGCTCCTGAAGCTTCTCAATGGAGAGATCCTTCCCGACGCCGGAAAGGTCAAGCGGGGCAAGACCGTGGTCACCGCTGTCCTGACCCAGGAGGTCAAGGAACTTGACGACGTCAAGGACCTGCGAGTCATCGAGGTGATTGAGCGGGAAAAGCGGTCCTTCAACGTGGGCGGCAAGGAATTCAGTGCCGGCCAGTTGGTGGAGCAGCTGGGTTTCACCAACGAGAAGCAGTGGACCCCGGTCAAGGACCTGTCCGGTGGCGAACGCCGCCGGCTCCAGCTTCTGCGCCTGCTTGTCGGCGAACCCAACGTCCTGATGCTGGATGAGCCCACCAACGACCTCGACACCGATACCCTCGCGGCTGTTGAGGATGTCCTGGATGGCTGGCCCGGAACCCTGGTGGTGGTCAGCCACGACCGCTACCTGCTGGAAAGGGTCACCGACCACCAGATGGCACTCCTCGGCGACGGCAAGCTCCGCGGCCTGCCCGGCGGCGTGGACCAGTACCTCGAGCTGCGCGAGTCTGCGCTGGCAGGCTCCACGGTCACCGGCGGCGGGAACCCCGTCACCAGCGCCGGCAGCAGCACCGCCGCTCCAGCTCCTTCAGGCGCCTCGGAAGCCGAGAAGCGCGACGCACGCAAAGCCAAGAACCGCATCGAGCGACAGCTGGGCAAGCTCGAACAGCAGGAAAAGAAAGTCCACGACCAGATGGTGAAGAGCACCGAACAATCGGACTTCGACGCCCTGGCTGAACAAAACAAGAAGCTCAAGGAACTCGCAGCAGAACGCGAAGCCCTCGAACTGGAATGGCTGGAGGCACTCGAGGTCCTCGGCGAGTAAGTCCGCCTTGGGTACCGGCCCGTGGCCCGGCCGTGGTGCCGGCGGCACGCGGGAGTGGGGCGGCTGTCCGGCAGCGTGCGTCAAAGCGACGAAGGAGCAGCACGCAGAGGACAGGTGCCCCGCTCGCGAAGGAAACCACTCATCCCGAGCTCTGCAGCTCCGGGTCCTTCTTGAGGCCGGTCAGGCCGTTCCAGGCGAGGTTGACCAGATGGGCGGCCACCGTGTGCTTGTCGGGCTGGCGGGAGTCCTGCCACCACTGGCCGGTCATGGCCACCATGCCGACGAGCATTTGGGCGTACATGGCGCCGTCCTGGGCGCTGAAGCCGCGGCGGTCGAACTCGTCGGAGAGGATGTGCTCCACCTTCGCGGTCACGTGCGAGAGCAGCGTGGAGAAGGCGCCTTCCGGCTGGGACGGCGGAGCGTCCCGCATCAGGATCCGGAAACCTTCGGTGCGGTCTTCGATGTAGGTGAGCAGGGCCAAGGCGGCACGTTCCACCAGGACGCGCGGCTTGGCTTCCTCGGTGAGTGCACCGTTGATCGAGTCCAGGAGGAGCCGAAACTCGTGGTCCACCACCTGGGTGTACAGGCCTTCCTTGGAGCCGAAGTGCTCGTAGATGACCGGCTTGGATACTCCGGCGCAGGCCGCAATTTCCTCGATGGTGGTGCCGTCGAGTCCGCGGACGGCGAAGAGGCCGCGTCCGACGTCGATCAGCTGGCTCCGCCGCTGAAGTCCGGTCATCCGTCTCCGCGGGGGGTTGTTGCTCACCGTTCCATCATGCACTACGAGTTTCCGGCCGATTCGCCGCGCTCCGGCCGGGCCGGGAAAGCGGGCGGGGCGGGACAGGAACGGGGGAAGGACAGGGGATGAACGGCCCATGTCGCGCGGTGCCCCGAACCCGTGGCAAAATAACTACTTGTGCCCGGCCGCGCGCCAAGGCATGGTCCGCTCTGGTGTAATGGCAGCACCCCGGCCTTTGGAGCCGTGGAGTATAGGTTCGAATCCTATGGGCGGAACTGCTGTGCGAGGAGCGTTCAGTAGGATGACATACGGTGCCGCCCGCAATGTGGCCGGACACCGTAAGCGCCAGCGTAAACAAGCAAGGAGAGCCCGTACGTGATCCCCGAGAATACCGGCCCGGCCGCAGTAATCGTCCTGGCGGCAGGCGCCGGTACGCGGATGAAATCGCGTACCCCCAAGATCCTGCATGAGATCGGCGGCAGGTCCATGGTGGGCCACGCACTGCTGGCTGCCCGCAGCGTCAAGCCCAGGCAGCTGGCCATCGTGGTCCGTCACGAACGTGACCTGGTGGCACGCCACGTCGAGGAATTGGATCCTGCTGCCCTGATCGTGGACCAGGACGACATCCCCGGCACGGGCCGTGCAGTGGAAGTAGCCCTCCAGGCCCTGGACGCAGAAGAGGACCTTACCGGCACAGTGGTGGTGACCTACGGCGACGTGCCGCTGTTGTCCGGACAACTGCTGGCCGAGCTTGTGGCCACGCACGAGCGTGAAGCCAATGCCGTAACCGTGCTGACCGCCGATCTTGACGATGCCACCGGATACGGGCGGATCCTTCGCGGCGAGGACGGCACGGTGACCGGCATCCGCGAACACAAGGACGCGTCGGACGCCGAACGCCTGATCCGTGAGGTCAACTCCGGCATCTACGCCTTTGACGCAGCCGTCCTTCGGGACGCACTCGCCCACGTCACCACCGATAACTCGCAGGGCGAAAAATACCTCACTGATGTGCTCGGACTCGCGCGGAAGGCAGGCGGCCGCGTTGCCGCCGTCGTCACCGCTGACCGCTGGCAGGTGGAAGGGGCCAATGACCGCGTTCAGCTCTCCGCACTGGGCGCAGAACTGAACCGCCGCATCGTGGAGGCCTGGATGCGCGCCGGCGTCACCGTAGTGGACCCCGCCACCACCTGGATCGACTCGTCCGTAACCCTTGACGAGGACGTCCGGATCCTTCCCAACACCCAGCTCCACGGCGACACCACCGTAGCGCGGGACGCCGTCGTCGGCCCCGACACCACCCTGACGGATGTCACCATCGGCGAGGGCGCAAAGGTAACCCGCACCCACGGTTCAGGCGCCGTCATCGGTGCGGGCGCCGCCGTCGGCCCCTTCACCTACCTTCGTCCGGGAACTGTCCTGGGGGACACCGGCAAGATCGGCGCGTTCTACGAAACCAAGAACGTGACTATCGGGCGCGGTTCCAAGCTGTCACACCTCGGTTATGCCGGGGACGCCGAAATCGGCGAGGACACCAACATCGGGTGCGGAAACATCACGGCAAACTACGACGGCGAAAAGAAGCACCGCACGGTCATCGGCTCGGGCGTCCGGACAGGTTCCAACACTGTGTTCGTTGCCCCGGTCACCGTGGGGGACGGCGCCTACAGCGGCGCAGGCGCCGTGATCCGAAAAGACGTGCCGGCGGGAGCGCTTGCAGTGACTGTTGCCGCCCAACGCAATGCCGAGGGATGGGTCGCGGCCAACCGCCCGGGAACCCGCTCCGCTGAACTGGCCCGGGCGGCCACCACAGATTCCTCAAGTACCCCGGCATCTACAGAAGAGGGCAAGTAACCATGAGCGAAATTACGGCGCGCGGCGAGAAGAAACTGGTGCTCGCAACCGGCCGGGCCCATCCGGAGCTGGCCAAGGAGATCGCCAAGGAGCTCGGTACCGACCTGCTGCCGGTGGATGCCTATGACTTCGCCAACGGTGAGATCTATGTCCGTGCCGGTGAAAGCGTCCGCGGCACGGATGCTTTTGTCATCCAGGCCCACCCCGCGCCGCTGAACAACTGGCTGATGGAACAGCTGATCATGATCGATTCGCTGAAGCGTGCCTCTGCCAAGCGCATCACGGTGGTGTCCCCGTTCTACCCTTACGCCCGCCAGGACAAGAAGGGCCGGGGCAGGGAGCCCATCTCCGCCCGCCTTGTGGCGGACCTGTACAAGACCGCCGGCGCGGACCGCATCATGAGCGTGGACCTGCACACCTCGCAGATCCAGGGCTTCTTCGACGGCCCGGTGGACCACCTCATGGCCATCCCGCTGCTCGCTGACTACATCCGCACCCGGGTGGCCGCCGAAAACGTTACCGTCGTTTCCCCGGACACCGGACGCGTCAGGGTCGCGGAGCAGTGGGCCGAGCGCCTGGGCGGCGCGCCGCTCGCCTTTGTGCACAAGAGCCGCGACCTTACTGTGCCGAACCAGGCCGTGTCCAAGACCGTGGTGGGCCAGATCGAGGGGCGCACCTGCGTCCTGATCGACGACATGATCGACACCGGCGGAACCATCTCCGGCGCCGTGCAGGTGCTGAAGAACGCCGGCGCCAAGGATGTCATCATCGCGGCCACCCACGCGGTCTTCTCCGATCCCGCCGCCCAGCGCCTCTCCGAGTCCGGCGCCCGGGAAGTGGTTGTCACCAACACCCTGCCGCTCACGGCATCCCAGCGGTTCCCCCAGCTGACGGTGCTTTCCATCGCCCCGCTGATCGCGCGCGCGGTCCGTGAAGTGTTCGACGACGGTTCAGTCACCAGCCTTTTCGACGGCAACGCCTGAGGGCGCCGCCTGCACCGGCGCCGGTCCCGTTTTCAATAAACGGGCCCGGCGCTGGTAAGCTGTACAGCGATACCTTGGCGAGGGAGAGCACCGGTAACCGCATGTGCGGGAAGCCGTTGCAGGTCTCCGTTATCGACTGGGTCTGAATCTCCCTTCTAGGAAGGGCCGGCTCCGGCCGCCCGGCGTTGAAGGTCGCAACAGACCTCCGCCCTTGCTGAACACCGTTTAGGATTCAAGGAGATTTCCATGTCTGAGCAGAAGCTCGCAGCAGAACTGCGCACCGAATTCGGCAAGGGCTACGCCCGCCGCGCCCGGATGGCCAACCTCATCCCCGCCGTCATCTACGGTCACGGCGCAGAGCCCATCCACGTCACGCTTCCGGCCAAGGCCACCACCCTGGCAGTCCGCACGCCCAACGCACTGCTGTCCTTGGACATCAACGGCGAAGGCCACCTGGCCCTGGTGAAGGACGTCCAGCGCGACCCCATCAAGCAGATCATCGAGCACATCGACCTCCTCACCGTCCGCAAGGGCGAAAAGGTCACGGTTGACGTTCCCGTGCACGTTGCCGGCGAAACCGCCCCCGGCACCGTGCACAACCTGGAACTGACCGTGGTGTCCCTCGAGGCCGAGGCCACCCACCTGCCCGAGGCCGTTGAGGTGAGCATCGAAGGCCGTGGCGCCGGCGAGCACATCCACGCTTCCGATCTGGTCCTGCCCAAGGGCTCGGTCCTGCTGACCGACCCCGAGGCGCTCGTGGTGAACATCTCCGAGGCCATTGAGGTTGCAGAGGAAACCGGCGAAGAGGGCGAAGCTGCCTCCGAGGCCGCTCCCGCGGCCACCGAGGAAGCCGCAGCCGAGTAATCAGCCGCACTCCCTGCCAATGGCCGGACTCCTGCGGGGTCCGGCCATTGGCATGTCTGCCGCCCGCCGCCGCACCAGGCCCGGCGGGCCCCCACCCTAGGATTGATCCATGACTGATAGTTGGCTGATTGTCGGCCTCGGAAACCCCGGAGCCCAGTACCAGGGCAACCGGCACAACGTCGGCCAGATGGTCCTTGACGAGCTTGCAAGCCGGATAGGTGCCGGCTTCAAAAGCCACAAGGCCCGCGCCCAGGTTCTGGAAGGCCGCCTCGGCATCGGGGGCCCCCGCGTCGTGCTGGCAAAACCGATGAGTTACATGAACGTCTCCGGCGGGCCCGTTGCGGCGCTGGCGAACTTTTACGGCATCGCACCGGACCATGTAGTGGCGGTCCACGACGAGATCGACATTCCCTTTAATACGGTCAAGCTCAAGATCGGCGGGGGAGAAGGCGGCCACAACGGGCTGCGGGACATCTCCAGGGCCTTGGCCACCAAGGACTACTTCCGCGTCAGGGTGGGGGTAGGCAGGCCGCCGGGACGCATGGAGACCGCCGATTACGTGCTCCGCGACTTCAGCTCGGCCGAGCTAAGGGAACTGCCCTTCCTCCTGGACGATGCAGCTGACGCTGTGGAAGCGCTGCTGCGTGACGGCCTCACAGCGGCGCAGCAGAAGTTCCATCCAGCGAAGTCCGAGCGACAGTAACCAATCACTCCAGCCACTTAGTTACTCCAGCAACTTGAATGCTCCAATAACTTTGAAACTTAAGTGCCTTTGGCTCTGTCTCCTTGTCTCTGGTGCGGGGTAGTCTTCTACCTATGCGGGGGAGCGATGGGGCTACATCCCGCTATCGCGGGATGTAGGGGAAAGTTCATGTCAATCGAGCCACTTAGCTGGGGACGTGGGTCAACACCTCACCACGCCGGGCTGAACACAGACACCTCCGAGAGGCGGGAGGGTCAGCTTTGGTCTGCCCCCGCACGCGGCGCCAACCTTGAGTCAGTCCGCACCGCCCTGACCAGCGCAGACTCCCTTGGGGTAGTGATCACCGGCGGCCGCGGCGTGGGAAAGTCCTCCTTGGCGCGCGCTGCCGTGATGGACCTCGGCCCCGACATCTGGTCACTCCAGCTCCGCAGCGGACCTGCAGGCTCCACCACGCCCTATGGTTGCCTTTCTTTCCTCCTGGCCAGGCTTCCGCAGGCGTACATGGGCTCGCCCACGGCAATCCTCCGCGGCATTACTTCCCTGATCCGCAGTGACGCGGCAGGACGCCCCTGTGTCATCACCCTTGACACCTCCGCCAGCATTGACGACATGAGCGCCGGAGTGCTGCTCAACGTCCTGCTGACCGGCACCGCCAGAATCATCGCAGTAGCCCCGAAAATCAGCGATCTTCCTGCCGATTTCCACTGGCTGCTCACGGACCACCGGCTGACCGAAGTCCGGCTGAACAACCTCAACGAACTGCAGACCCGCCAGGTCCTGTTGTCCCTGTTGGGGCACCGCGTCTCGGCATCCCTGGTCAGCACCTATCACCACATGGTGGGCGGCAACCCGCTGCTCCTGAAGGCGCTCGTCACCGAACAGCAGCTGTCCGGAAACCTTGTGCTCTCCGATTCAGTCTGGACCCTGCGGGACAAAGTGGTGCTCGACGGCGCGGCCAGCCTTGACGACATCGTCCGGTCCAGATGGTCCAGGGAAACGCCCGAAACCCGGGAAGTCATCGAGATGCTTTCCTGCGCCCGCAGGGTTGAGCTGTCCAGGCTGACGGCCATCTACCGTGCCGAAGTGGTGGCCGACATGGAAGACGGCGGCCTGCTCGAGATCGACCAGTCCGACCATCGCTGGGTTTCGTTGCGCGAAAAGTACATCGGTGACGTGGTGCGCACCTGGCTGAGCATTGCCCGGCGCAGGGAACTGCGCAGCGTGCTCCTGGCCGGTGCGGAACCTGATCCTGCCGCCATGACCGTCGAGGAGCTGATGGCTTTCGCGGCGTGGACGCATGAATGCGAGGCGGACCTGAGTCCCGCCCTGGCGCTGGCGGCGGCGGAAGCGGCAGTCCAGCTCTTCGATCCGCGGTTTGCGCTGACCTACGCCGAAATGCTTCAGCGGACGGACCGGGAGTGGACAGCCGGCCAGCGGCAGAAAGCCGCCGCGTATCTTCAGCTGGACATGCCGGTCCAGGCCATGGCCGCACTTGACGACATTTCGCAGCCGGAACTTGAAAGCCTTGATGTCGGGGAATATGCGGATGTCATAGCCGCCAAATCCCAGGTAATGATGTGGCTCCCGGAGGCGGCAGGCAAGGTGCCGGATCTGCTCAGTGAAGCCCGGCAGAGGCTGGAGCGGGCCCCGAACTTTACTGCGTGGCCCGAGCCTGCGGCCGCGGCGGCGAACCGGGTGGCCTTGAGCGGGTTCGAGTATCGCGCCTTCGTGGGTGATTACGCTGCCATCATCCCGGACCTTGAAAGGGCTGCGGACCCTGCCCTGAACCCGGATACCGGCTACCGCATGAATGCGGCCATCCTGCTGATGACCGCATTGGCCATGACCGGCCGCGAGATGGATGCGCTCGGCCTCATGCGCCAGCTGGGCGGCCAACTCAGCGATGCCTCCCATATTGTCGGCCTGCGGGAACGGTACACCCGGGAGGCCTACCTTGTGCTGCTGACGGCCGGGCAGTGGCGGCGGTGCATCGACCTCCTGGGTCCGCAGGCGGCCACGGAGGAGCCGCACAGCCTTCCCTTCCGCAGTGCCGCTACCGAACTGGCGGCCGGCATCGCCTACGTCTATTCGGGGCGCGGCATGGCTGCCCTCGACCCCCTGATCTCCGCCGCGGCCCAGCTGGAGCTGCAGCCGGTCCAGGCCGCCCTCCGCTGCGCGTACGCGGCCATTGCACTGGCCCACGCCCAAACCGGCAACGCAGCCCAGTCGCGCAAGTACCTGGCGAAACTGCAAAGGACGTCAGGAAAGTCCAGCTTCATCACCGACAGCATCGTTGAGTTCTGCTCGCTCGTGGCGGGCCGTTGGCTGGGCGATCCCGACGCCGTGACCGGCCTCAAGCGGTGCTCCCGGCAGGACCTCGAGGCCGGTCGCTTCACCTTGGCCGGGATCAACCTGCTCGCTGCGACCGTCAATGGCAGTGATGCCGACTTCCGCCTCCTGGAGGAGATTGCGGGCCACCGCCAGGGCCCGCTCGCCGAGGTTTCCCGCCTGATCGCTGTGGGAAGCAGGACAAAGGACGCCAGGACCCTCCTCGCCGGTGGCGAACTGGCCGCCACCCTCGAACTGGATGCCGTGGAGGCACGGTGCATGGCCCTGGCCGTGGATTTCGCACGCCAGGATGGCGATTCCCTGACCGCGCGGACCGCGCAGGCCCGGCTGGACATCCTCGCCGCGACCGTCTCGAACCTTCCCATCGTGCCCAGCAGCGGAAGCCCGTTGCTGACCAGCAGGGAACGCCAGATTGCCCGGCTGGCGGGCCGGGGTGCCTCCAACCGTGACATCGCCCTGGAGATGGGCGTGTCCGTCCGCACCGTGGAAGGCCACTTGTACCAGGTCTTCACGAAACTCGGCGTCACTTCCAGGGGTGATCTGACTGGACTCGTATAACGGCCACAAGCCTCCCACGGCGCACCGGCTCCTCACCGGACGGCGGGAGCCGCTTGAACGGATCTGCACCATTGTCCGGAACCATGCGAGCCAAGCGGTTTTTGTCATGGCAGGGCCGGGCATCGGAAAATCCTCCTTGACGGAGGGGATCGCGGAACGCCTGGGCAAGGACCTGAATGTCTTGCAGCTGCATGGCAGTTCTGCCCTTACAGCCGTGCCGTTCGGCGTCCTAACTCCCTACACCGGGGAGCTGACCGCCGAGGAGTCTGTTTCTCCGGTTGCCGTCCTGCGGTCCATGTGGAGCTATTTCGAAAGGCTGAAGGCAGGAAACGGGCTCCCTGTCCTGCTCCTCATTGATGACGCACACTACCTGGACGAGGCTTCGGCCGGCGTGGTGGCGGACCTGATCTCCGCAGGATGGGCAACAGTGGTTGCGGCTGCCAGGCCGCGGCCGGGCCTTCCCCAGCCATTGGACCAGCTCTGGTACGACGGCCTGGCCGAACGGGTGGACCTGCGTCCGCTTAACCGTGAACAGGTCGAGGAAATCCTGGACCACGTTCTTGACGGAACAGTTCCGGACGCCACTGTTGACGCCGTCTGGAGCGCCTCCGGGGGCAACCCCCGGATCCTGGACGCCCTGCTCCACGATGCTGCAGAGGCCGGGATACTGGCCAAGCGGAACGGAATCTGGGTCCTGCTGGGTTCTTTGCCGACGGATGGGGTCCGGCTCACCGCAGTTGTCACCAAGGATCATCTCCGGCGCCGGCCGGAGGAACAGGAAGCCCTGAAATTCATTGCGCTTGCCGGGCCGGTGGGCCGGAAAGTGATCGAAGACATTTGCGGGGCGCCCATAGTCCGCTCCCTGCTGGATCAGCAGATGGTGGTCGAAAATTCGGGTGTCCCCGCGGAACTGACCGTCTGGAACGGCCTGTTCGCGGAAGCCATCAGGAACACCATCTCGGTCTCCCGCAGCCTGCAGCTCCTGGAGAAGATCCGGGAATACAAGGACCCCGCCACATTGCGCGGCGAAGGCCGGCTGAGGTCCGTGGAGTGGTCCCTTGAATGCGGCCTGCGCGTGTCCGACGCCGAGATGCTGGACGCCGCACGCGAGGCACTGAACCGCTTCCGGAACCACAGCGCCCGCACCATCGCCGCCAAGGTGCATGACCCGGAGCTCATTCCCCTGGCCCACGCCATCCAGGCGCGCGCCCTGTACAACGAGGGCTCATACCCGGACGCCGCCGCGCTGCTTGACTCCTGCTGGTTCCAGTTGGCAGACCATCCCGAAGGTCCCTCCGTCCTGCTGCTGAGGGCTGCGGCCCATCAGGCAACAGGCCGTCCCGTGGCGGCCATGGCAGCAGAGACGGGGGAACAACACGCCGGGATGGCGGAGGCAACGGCGGGGCGGCTAAAGGAGCTCTTGCAGCTGCTCCAGCTCGGCGCGGAAATGGACGCATCGGCACTGCGCGGCCGCGTGGCGGACATCAGGAACCGCAGTTCCGCTGAAGAAGAAGCGCCGGTCAGGGCAGTCGGCGGGGCAGTGCTGGCACATGCCCTGGCTGCAGCCGGCAATGCCGCCGAAGGACTCGAGGCCTCGCTTTTGGCGGCCTCTGAACTGCGCGCGCTGGAAGGAGAGCTGTTTTTCTTTTCCGAGTTCGTCCTGGGGCGGCTGGTGGCAGATTACCTTGCCATGGGGGAGTGGGACTCCGCCGAGCGCGAGCTCGAAAGCTACGCCGCAGGGCACATGCCCTCGGCAGCGACCTTCAACGGCAGCCTGCAGGTGCTGCGCGGCTACTCCATGCTGCGGCAGGGCCGGATGGAACGGGCCTACCAGCTGCTGCTGCCGGCGGTGGAAGCGCTGCGGCTCAACGATCCGCTCCAGCTGTTCCGCTTCGGCTCGGCGCTGGGCTTCTATGTCGCAGCGCGGCTGGGAGACTCTGCCCAAGGTAAGCGGCTGGAACAGGACTACAAAGATGCTTTGGCGGGCGCTCCTGCCCATGACTTCCTTGCCCGCGCCTACGCTGCCGCCGCATCAGAGTACCTGTCCCGGGACGGTAAGGGGCTGGCTGCACTGCACACGCTGATGACCACCACTGAGGCCTCTGCAAGGGCGGGTACCCTGCTGGAACTGCTGGGACTCGGCTGGGACCTGGGGGACCCCTCCGTGATCCCCATGGTGCAGAGAGCGGCGCAGGGCGTGGAAGGCCGTTGGGCAGCCGCCCTGCTGAAACTGGCCACGGACTGGGAAGCCGCTGACGGGGATGCGTTGATGGATACCGCGGCCTCGCTGGAGGAATCAGGTTTCGTCAACCTCGCACGTGAGGCCTACGCCCGCGCCAGCACCGTGCTGGAGCAGTCAGGGGAGCGCCGCCGCTCCAGGCAGGCCGTGGCCCAGCGCGAAAAGTGTGACCACGAACTGGGCGAGCGGTTCCGGGAGGGCCGTTTCATTGCCGCCACCCCTGCCGTGCAGCTCACCCGCCGGGAGCAGGACATCGTGGAGCTTGCCGTGCAGGGCCTTACGGACCGCGAGATTGCCCAGCGGCTCATGGTGTCTGTCCGCACGGTCGAGGGACACCTGTACCGCACCTACGTGAAACTCGGTGTGCGCAGCCGGGATGAGCTCGACGCAGCGCTCCCCAAGTAGTCCTGGCAGCCGGTAACGGAAATACACCCACCCCCGCTGCGCCCAGGCGGCGCAGCCGCTTTTGCCTGCCTCCTTCCGCTTGATGGCTGTGGTGGGCACCCGCCGTCGCAAATCACCCTCCCGGGTATCTGCCGGGTGGTCCCGGTAGTACTGGGTCGCCGAATTCGAGTACTGCCTACTCGTGTACCTCCTGCCGCCGCAGTATTTACTTAAGGAAGCAAGGACGCGGCGGACACAAAGCCGCAGAGCATGCTGAAAGCAGTACAAGGCTCCTCAAGTTTCCGGTCCCCGTGACCGGGCCAAACGGGGCCGGCGACGTCAGAGTCTTCTGAGACCGAGACTCTCCCCCCAGCCGTCGCCGGCCCTCCGTTCCGCGGGCTGAAGCCCGGAGCGGCTGTGGCGGCTGCCCTTCCCGGGCGGCCGCCACAGCCGTGTTGTGGGACAATTGAGTGTCATCCGTTGGCATCTCAAGGAGTTAGTCTTGGCCGTAGTATCAACGCCAGCCACACTGGAACGCGCCTTGCCGGCCATGGACGACGCAGAGGTACTCCGCATCCGCAACGACTTTCCGGTCCTGAACCAGCTGGTCAACGGCAGGCCGCTCGTCTACCTCGACTCCGGCGCCACCTCACAGAACCCGCTGAGCGTCATTGAATCCGAACAGGAATTCTACGAACAGCGCAATGCAGCCGTGCACCGGGGTGCCCACCACCTTGCCGTCGAAGCCACCGAGGCCTTCGAGGATGCCAGGCAAACCGTCGCGGACTTCATCGGCGCTGATTACGCGGAGACCGTCTGGACGTCAAACGCCACTGAGGGCCTCAACCTGCTCAGCTACGCGTTGTCCAACGCAGGGTTGTGGACGGCGCAGGGCCGGGGCGACGCCAGGCTCAAGGAGCTCGCCCTCAATCCGGGTGATGAAATCGTTGTCACCGAAATGGAGCACCACGCCAACCTGATCCCGTGGCAGGAACTTGCTTTCCGGACCGGCGCAACCCTGCGCTACATCCCCATCGACGACTCCGGCCACCTCCGCATGGAAGCAGCCGCGGAGATCATCGGCGCCCGGACCCGGGTGCTTGCGTTCACCCACGCGTCGAACGTCCTGGGCACCATCAACCCTGTCGCCGACCTTGTGGCCCTCGCCCGGCGGGCCGGCGCCCTGGCGGTCCTGGACGCCTGCCAGTCCGCGCCGCACCTGGCCCTGGACGTCAAGGACCTTGACGTCGACTTCGCCGTGTTCTCCGGCCATAAAATGCTGGCCCCCACCGGAATCGGGGTGCTGTACGGGAAGCAGGAGCTGCTTGATGTCCTGCCGCCCTTCCTGACCGGCGGCTCCATGATCACCACTGTCACCATGGAACGCGCCGAGTATCTGCCGGCACCACAGCGCTTCGAAGCCGGAACGCAGCGGATTTCCCAGGCCGTGGCGCTGGCGGCTGCAGCCAACTACCTGACCGAAACGGGGCTGGACCGGATCCACCAGTGGGAAGCCGGGCTCGGCCAGCGCATGGTCACCGGGCTGGAGTCCCTTCCCGGAATCCGGGTCCTGGGTCCCGCCGCGGGCCAGGAACGCATCGGACTGGCTGCCTTCGACGTCGAGGGGGTCCATGCCCATGACGTCGGGCAGTTCCTGGATTCGCGGGGGATCGCCGTGCGCGTCGGCCACCACTGTGCGCAGCCCCTGCACCGCAGGCTGGGCCTTACTGCCACTACCAGGGCCAGCGCCTACCTGTACAACACGACGGACGACGTCGACCAATTCCTGGACGCCGTAGCCGGCGTGCGGGCCTATTTCCGCGCATAGCGGCGAAGACCGAAGGACGCCATGAGCCTTGACCAGCTGTACCAGCAAATCATCCTGGACCATTCGAAGGCCCGGCACGGCAGCGGACTGGCGGGGACAGCGGCCCCCGAGGGCGCTTCCACGGGCCAGTCCCACCAGCTCAACCCGGTGTGCGGGGACGAGGTCACCCTGAGGCTCGCTGTCGCTGGCGGAAAAGTGGCCCAGGTTTCGTGGGACGGGGCGGGTTGTTCCATCTCCATGGCCTCCGCGTCCGTGCTCAGCGAACTGGCAGAGGGAATGACCGTGGCCGAGTTGCACGAAGTAATCGACAGCTTCCGGGAGGTCCTGCGCTCCCGGGGGAAGGTCCCGGCGGATCCGGCGCTGCTCGGCGATGCGGCGGCGTTTGAGGGTGTGGCCCGCTATGCGGCGCGGGTCAAGTGCGCCATGATTTCCTGGGTTGCGGCGGAGGATGCGCTAAATCAGGCCGCCTGACCCGGGTCCTTCCGGCACAGGTTCCCGCCTAATACGGAGAAGGCCCTCGTCCCAGCGGGACGAGGGCCTTCCTTTTGCAGTCCGTTAGCCGGCCAGCGCCATGATGCCGATAACGGCAGTGGCCGCGCCAAGCACCATGGAGACGCCCACCAGCACCACATGGACGGTGAGGAACTTTGTGGCCTTGCCGGCGGAGTCCCTGGCGCGCGGATCCTTCATGACCCGGCGCAGGAACTGGGGCCAGACCACAAGGGACCATACTCCAGCAATGATCAGGACCAGTGAAGCGAAGACGGGCAGCTCCATGAACTAGTGGCTTTCCAGCCAGGCCTGCGCCTGCTTGGCCTGGAGGTTCAGGGCCTTGGATACCATCGGCTCCGCCGCATCAGCGATCTTTCCGCCGAGGAACGGAACGGACGACTTCACGGCACCCTCAAGCTCCACACGGGTTCCGCCGGCGTCTGCCACCAGCCGCTGAACGGCGGTGACGTCCACGGGGGCGCCGGCAATCTTCAGCGAGATGTTGCTCTGGCGTGAGCCGTCCGCGGCGGGAGCGTCCCAGTTCTCCACCTGGGTGACCTTGAGGTGCTCGCCCACGAATTTCCGGGCAATCTCGGGGAGGCGGGTGGTGGGAAGGGTCCGCACGGACGTGGCGCTGAATGCTCCGGCGACGTCTCCGTCCACGGTGAATGACTCCAGCGAGCCGCCCACCAGCTGGCTGACGTGGCGCTGGAAATCCTCGTTCACCAGCACAGCTGCGACGCTGTCGACGGAGTGGGGAAGGGTGGTGGTTGCACTCAAGGCCATGGGTCCTCCTGGGACGTGGGGTCGGATTAGGCTCCAAACATCCTACGGTGTCCTTGCCGTACGCTCCGCATCCGCGATCTCCCGTGCGGCGCTGGTGATGTTCCTGGCCATGGCGGGAAAGATCAGGCTGTGGAACGGAAGGACGGCCAGCCAGTACAGCCGGCCGCTGAGTCCTTTAGGAAAGAAGACAGCCCGCTGCCGGTAGCGGCTGCCGTTCCCGTCGGGCTCCACGGAGAGTTCCAGCCAGGCGCGGCCCGGGGCGCGCATTTCCGCGCGGAGCCGCAGCAGCCTGCCGCGGTCAATCCGTTCAACACGCCACCAGTCCACCACCTCGCCGGCCGCAAGCGTGTGGGGATGCCGCCTGCCGCGGAGGAGCCCGGCGCCCCCGGTCAGCTTGTCCAGCCAGCCGCGCACCTGCCATGCCAGCGGCAGGGAGTACCAGCCGTTCCGGCCGCCGATCCCCTCTATGACCGTCCACACCTTCGCGGGCTCCACGTCGCCGTGGAACGTCCGCTCATCGATGTACACCTTGTGGCCGGCCCACTCGGGGTCGCTGGGCAGGGGATCGGACGCAGCGCCGGCGTTTGCCCAGGTGGTTTCCACCTGTCCGTCACGTTCCTTGCCGAGCGCCAGGGCGACGGCGGTGCGATAGCCGGTCAGGCCGCCGTCGGGCTGCGGGATGTACTGGTCGATGTCGTGCTCGTCGGAGACGGCATCGTGCTGCAGGGACTGGACCAGCGGCATGGCCATGGACAAGGGGATGGGCGTGGTGAGGGCAACCCACATGCCGGCCAGCTTGGGCGCCGGGATCGGCAGTGCCAGCACCGGGCGGTAGGGCAGGCCGGCCTCGGCGGCGTACTCCTGCATCATCCCGGCGTAGGTGAGGACCTGCCGGCAGCCGACGTCGAACGCACGGTTGAGCGGGCCGGCCAGCGAGGCGGCGGCGACCAGGTAGTAGAGGACATCGCGCACGGCGATGGCCTCGATCCGGTTCCGGACCCAGCTGGGCGCCGGCATCAAGGGGAGGGTTTCGGCGAGGTGGCGGATCATCTCGAAGGACGCCGATCCGGAGCCGATGACCACCCCTGCCTGGAGCACGATGGCGTCCACGGGGCTGTCGAGGAACACCTTGCCCACTGCCTCCCTGGACCGCATGTGGGTGGACAGCTCCACGCCTGCGGGATGGAGCCCGCCCAGGTAGACAATCCTGCCAACGCCGGCCGCGGCTGCGGCGTCCGCGGCCGTGCGTGCCATCGCCTGCTCTTTCGCTTCAAAGCCGGCACCTGCTGCCATCGAGTGGACCAGGTAATACAGGACGTCGACGCCGGCCAGCGCCTGGCGGAGGGCGTCGCCGTCGTCGAGGCTGCTTTCCACGACCTCCACCCGGTCCCGCCACGGCACCCCGGCGATCTTGTCCGGTGAGCGCACCAGGACCTTTACCGTATGGCCGGCCTCGAGGAGCTTGGGCACCAGCCGGCCGCCGATATAGCCGGTAGCCCCGGTAACCAGGACCGTCCTGGAGGCGCGGGCGGTGTTGCTGGGATCGGTCATGCTGACTCCTTAGTGTCCACAGGCCATTCGGAGCGGCCTGCCGATTGGACGGCCCGTTCTTTGGGGCCGTTGTGCCAATGGGCCCCGCCCTGCCAGCCTATCCCCGGGCCGGCTCCCATTGTCGCTGCTGCGCGGTAGGCTGGGTTTACCCGGGATTCGAAGAGAATTTCGGGTTTTCGCGTTGCCTGCCTTCCGTTGCACACCACAGGAGCTTTCTGCCATGAGCCTTCCAGGCCCGTCCAACGCCGGCCACTCCAGCACAGGCCCGTCGCTGGACGGACTGCGCCGCGCCCTCGCCGCGGACCAGACCTTCGCACGCGTCCGCGCCGAGGCCGCCCGCGGGTTCGAGGTCCGGGGCCAGGACTACCAGATCAGCGCACCCGCCGGGCTTCGCCCGCTGCTTCTTGCCGAGATGGCGGACGGCGTGGCAGCCGCCGCAGGTGAAGGGCACGACGACGGCAGGCCGGGCGTCGTTCTTGCCGTCACCGCAACAGGCCGCGAGGCCGAGGACCTGACGGCGGCGCTGCGGGCGTACCTTCCCGCGGACTGCATAGCCGAATTCCCCAGCTGGGAAACCCTCCCGCACGAACGCCTCTCGCCGCGTTCGGACACCGTAGGCCGCCGCCTCTCCGTCCTGCGCCGCCTGGCGCATCCGGAAACCTCCGCGTCGGGTCCGCTGCGGGTGGTGGTGGCACCCGTCCGCGCCGTGGTCCAGCCGGTGGTGGCCGGCCTGGGCGAGCTGGTCCCGGTCACACTGAAAGTGGGCCAGGAGAAACCCTTCACCGAGGTGGTGCGGAGCCTCGCGGACGCCGCCTACGCCCGGGTGGACATGGTGACGCACCGCGGGGAGTTCGCCGTCCGCGGCGGCATTATCGACGTTTTCCCGCCCACCGAGGACCACCCCATCCGCGTCGAGTTCTTCGGCGACGAAGTGGACCAGATGCGCTGGTTCGCGGTAGCAGACCAGCGCTCGCTGTCCTCGCCCGGCCTGCACCACCCCACCGAACTGCATGCCCCGCCGTGCCGGGAGATCCTCATCACCCCGTCCGTAATGTCCCGGGCAGCAACCCTCAAGGCGCAGCTCCCGGCAGCCGCCGACATGCTGGAAAAGATCGCCGGCGGCATCACCGTGGAGGGCATGGAATCCCTGGCACCCGTGCTGGTGGACTCCATGGTCCCGTTCGTGGAGCAGCTGCCAGCAGGCTCCATTTCGGTCATCATTGAACCAGAGAAGGTCCGCACCCGGGCCCACGACCTCGCCGCCACCAACGAGGAATTCCTCGAGGCCGCCTGGTCCACCGCCTCGGACGGCGGGACGGCGCCGCTGGATCTCAGCTCGCAGGCAAGCGCCGCACTCCACTCCGCCAGCTTCCGTTCCCTCACGGAAACGCGCACTTCATCACTGGACCACGGGGTGTCCTGGTGGTCCATCACGTCGCTGGCGCAGGACGAGGAACTTCTCCCGGACATCGACGTCCTGAACCTGCATGCCCGGGAACCCCGCGGCTACCAGGGCGATGTGGCCGAGATGATGGACTTCATCGGCTCACATGTCCGCGACCAGTGGCGGATCGTTGTCGCCACCGAAGGCCCCGGACCTGCCCAGCGCCTGGCGGAGCTGTTCCACGAGAACGACATCCCCTGCGCCCGGGTGGACAGCCTGGACCACGAGCCCCAGGCGGGCATCATCGAGGTGACCACTGCCGCCGTCGGACGCGGTTTTGTCCTGGACGGGCTCAAGCTGGGCCTTCTCACGGAAGCCGACCTGCTGGGCAGGACCTCCGCCGGGTCCACCAAGGACATGCGACGGATGCCGTCCAAGCGGCGCAACGCCGTGGACCCGCTGCAGCTCGTGGCCGGGGACCATGTGGTCCACGAGCAGCACGGCATCGGCAAGTTCGTGGAGCTGATCCAAAGGAAGGTTGCCGGCGGCGGTGACGGGGTGCGCGAGTACCTGGTCCTCGAGTACGCGCCGTCCAAGCGCGGCGCGCCGGGGGACAGGCTCTTCGTTCCCACGGACCAGCTGGACCAGGTGACGCGCTACGTGGGCGGCGACACCCCGGTCCTGAGCAAGATGGGCGGCGCTGACTGGGCCAGCACCAAGTCCAAGGCCCGGAAAGCCGTCAAGGAGATCGCCGGCGAGCTGATCCGGCTGTACTCGGCCCGGATGGCGTCCCGCGGGCATGCCTTCGGCCCGGACACTCCTTGGCAGCGCGAGCTTGAGGAAGCCTTCCCCTACGTGGAGACGCCGGACCAGCTCACCACCATCAACGAGGTGAAGGCGGACATGGAGCGCGAGATCCCCATGGACCGGCTGGTTTCCGGGGACGTGGGCTACGGAAAGACCGAGATCGCCGTGCGCGCCGTGTTCAAGGCGGTGCAGGACGGCAAGCAGGTGGCCGTGCTGGTGCCCACCACGCTGCTGGCCCAGCAGCACTACGAGACGTTTACCGAGCGGTTCTCCGGATTCCCCTTGCGGGTCAAGGCACTGTCGCGGTTCCAGGGGACAAAGGAAACCAAGGAGACCGTGGAGGGCGTCAAGAGCGGCTCGGTGGACGTCGTCATCGGCACGCACCGGTTGCTGTCCAAGGACTTTGCCTTCAAGGACCTGGGCCTGGTGATCGTGGACGAGGAACAGCGCTTCGGCGTGGAGCACAAGGAAGCGCTCAAGAAGATGCGCACCAATGTGGACGTGCTGGCCATGAGCGCAACTCCTATCCCGCGCACCCTGGAGATGTCCCTGACGGGGATCCGCGAGACGTCCACCCTTGCCACCCCGCCGGAGGAACGGCACCCGGTCCTGACCTACGTGGGTCCCTACACGGACAAGCAGACCTCCGCGGCCATCCGCCGGGAGCTGATGCGCGAGGGCCAGGTCTTCTTCGTCCACAACCGGGTGTCCACCATCGAACGGACGGCAGCCAAGATCCGCGAGCTGGTTCCGGAGGCGCGCGTGGAGGTGGCGCACGGCAAGATGTCCGAAAGCCGCCTCGAGCAGATCATCGTGGACTTCTGGGAGAAGCGCTTTGACGTCCTGGTGTGCACCACCATCATCGAAACCGGGCTGGATATCTCCAACGCCAACACCCTGATCGTGGACGGCGCGGACAAGTACGGCCTGTCCCAGCTCCACCAGCTCCGCGGCCGCGTGGGCCGCGGCCGGGAACGCGCCTACGCCTATTTCCTCTACCCGTCCGAGAAGCCTTTGGGTGAGGTGGCGCTGGAACGGCTCAAGGCCGTGGCCACCCACAACGAGCTCGGTGCCGGCATGCAACTCGCCATGAAGGACCTGGAAATCCGCGGCGCCGGAAACCTGCTTGGCGGCGAGCAGTCCGGGCACATCCAGGGCGTGGGCTTCGACCTGTACATCCGCCTGGTGGGCGAGGCCGTGGCTGACTTCCGCGGCGAGGCCGAGGAGAAGGCCGCCGAGATGAAGATTGAACTGCCGGTCAACGCCCACCTCCCGCACGACTACGTGCCAGGGGAGCGGCTCCGCCTGGAGGCGTACCGCAAGCTGGCGGCAGCCCTCACGAATGAGGCGATCGACGAAGTCCTCGCCGAACTTGTTGACAGGTACGGCGAGCCGCCGCTGCCGGCCCGGAACCTGGTGGCCGTGGCCCGCTTCCGGGTGGGCGCCCGCGAGGCGGGGCTGTCCGATGTTGCCCTCCAGGGCAATTTCATCAAGTTCTCCCCGGCCGCCCTTCCCGAATCCAAGGTCATGCGCCTGAACCGGATGTACCCGGGATCCCAGTCCAAGCCCGCTCTTGATGCCGTGCTGATCCCCAAGCCCAAGACCGCAAGGATCGGGGGCAGGGACCTGCAGGATGCGGAAATCCTGGAATGGGCCAACGGCGTGATCCGGAACATCTTCACGGACCAACCGGTCTCTGTCTCGCCGACCGGGAGTTAGCACTTGATGGGAGGACACCACGCCGCGTCGGGAGCCGCGGCGTGGGTGGCTATTGCCTCGACGGGGCCGTACACGCTTGGCTGGTACCCGCTGGACGCCACGGGCATCCTGATCGGCGGGATGGCGACGGCGGGAACCGCCCTGGTGTGCGACTGGGACCACCGGCACAGCACGGTAGCGAATTCCCTGCCGCCGCTGTCCAATGTGATCGCCGTCGGGATTGAAAACGCCAGCGGCGGGCACCGCCAGGGCACGCACTCCGTCCTCGGGGCGGCCTTCTTTGTCCTTCTCGCCACCCTTGCAGGGCAATTCCAGCTGCAGACGGACTGGGGACTGCTGTCCGTCGGGGCGGGGCTGCTGTGCATGTTCATGATCAACATTGCGGCCAAGGCACTGAAGCTTTTTCCGAAGGCGGGCTTCATCAGCAACTGGATCTTCGCGCTGACCATGGCGGGCCTGGTCACCTGGTTCGCCCCGGACCAGTGGACCTGGCTCCCGGTTTCGATGCTGACCGGCGTTGTGGTCCATATCGTGGGTGACCTGGTCACCACGGGAGGCGTGCCGCTGCTGTGGCCGCTGGTGGTCAGGCCGCCCAAACCCCTGCGGCGGGTGCCGCTGCTGCGCCAGGTCTGGCGGCCCAACGGTGCGTTGTCCCTCCCGCTGCTGGGCCGGGCGGGGTCAAAACGCGAGTGGCTTGTCTTGATCCCGGTGAGCGCCTACGCCATGGTGGGGATGTGCATGGCCGGCTGGTCCATAGCGCACAGCCACTGGGGCCGCGCGGCGGACACAGCGCTGGCGTGGGCCCGGCTGTGGCTGTAGGGACCCGAGCGTAGCGGCGGGCAAATAACGAAACCCCCGGACGGTGTGAACTGTCCAGGGGTTCGTGGTGGGGTGGGCTAGTGCTCGCCGGCGGAGTCGGAACGTCCCAGGACGGTCTGCGGAATCCAGAAGGCCAGGGCGAACAGCAAGATGCAGACAGCCATCGGCCAGGGGTTGTCCAGCGTGAGGAAGGAAAGCGAGTACACGGCACCAAAGAACAGCGCGATCATGACCACAAAAAGGAGGACGCTGGTTCCCAGCTTGTTTTCGTTCTGCGGGGTCTGCAGCGTACCCTGCTGTGCCTCGCGGCCGGAATCCGTGCCGTCGTTGGACGCCATAATCTTGCTGGACATTCGTTCCTCCTCGGCCCCGCGGGGCTCAATCTGTGGCGGCGTCCGGTTGCCGTCAGTAGCCGGATGAACCCTGTTCACCCTTGACGATGGCAATTCCGGAGCTGGCACCAATACGTGTTGCACCTGCTGCAATCATAGCCTGCGCGTCTGCAAGGGACCGCACCCCGCCGGAGGCCTTGACCCCCAGGCCGGGCCCCACAGTCCTGCGCATCAGTGCGATGTCCTCCACCGTTGCGCCGCCGCCATTGAACCCCGTTGAGGTCTTCACGAAGTCTGCGCCTGCCTCCACTGCTGCTTGGCAGGCGAGGACTTTCTGGCTGTCGGTGAGGAGCGCGGTTTCGATGATGACTTTCAGGATGGCCCCGCTGGCGTGCACGGCATCCGCCACCGAGGCGATGTCCTCGACAAGCGCCCCTTTGTCCCCGGCCCTGGCGGCTGCGATGTTGATGACCATGTCCACTTCGTCCGCCCCGTCCAGCACCGCTCCGCGGGCTTCGAAGGTCTTGACGTCGGTGGGGGTGGCGCCCAGCGGGAACCCTGCCACCGAGCAGGTCAGGACGCCGGATCCCTTGAGGGCCTTCTTCACGGTCTTGACCCAGATGGGGTTGACGCATACGGACTTGAAGTTGTACTCGGCTGCTTCCGCGCAGACCTTGAGGACGTCAGCCTCGCTGGCCTCCGGCTTCAGCAGCGTGTGGTCGATGAAGGACGCTATGCTGCCGGAGCCTGCGGCGCCAGTGGCTGCAGCCTGAACGGAAGGGGTGGCTTCGTTGCTCATGATGGTCCTCTCCAAGGGCCTGTGGGCCGGGCGTTGTAACGCCCGCGACTCGTTTCGGAACCATCTTGCCACAGCCGGACCAACGGCAACGCGGGGTCACTTTCCGCCCGGTACGGGGTGATTATCGGGCCGGGAGTGACCCCGCGTTGCTGTTCAGGCGGCGGCCTGCAGCGGAACTGGAGCGGAGGCAGCCGTCAGCAGCTGGGTGGCACAGGCGCCCGCAGCGGAAGCGGCGGCCACCAGCAGGCCCAGCCGGACGCCGTCGAACGCTGCGGCATCTCCGAGGGCCCAGATGCCCGGCACGGACGTCCGGAAGTCATGGCTGATCACGATCCCTCCGGAGGCCGCCGTCTCCAGGCCCGCGCTGGCGGCGAGGTCGTCCCGGGATTCACGTTCCTCGGCCAGGACCACCAGGTCGCCGTACATGCTGCTGCCGTCCTCGAAAACCACGCCGGAGGCTGCAAAGCCCGAGGTTGATGGGGCAGGGATCACGGAGACCGGCCGGGCCGTGGTGCGGATGGGCCGCACGCCGCGGGCCCGGAGGACCGCCTCCGCCTGGCCGGCCGCGGCGCCGGTGCCCACCAGGATTCCCAGCGGACGCCGGCCCAGCTCCCTGGCCACCTGGCTCACGGCCTCGCCGACGCGGGCGGCGTCGTCGATGGTGGAGTAGCTCAGGCACTGGCCCGCTCCCTCGACGGGGCTGGCCACGGGCGCCGAGCCAGTGGCGATGACCAGCTGGTCGTAGGCGAATTCCATGCCGTCCGCCGTGGCCACCGTGCGGTTCACGGCGTCGATGTGGCTGGCCGGCTGTCCGAACCGCACGGAAACCTGGGGCAGCATCGCCAGCTCCAGCAGTTCCGCCGGGGTGTCGTCCCGGTTGCTCAGGACTGTGATGGTGCCGGTGAAGCGGGCCCGGTCAAGCTGGCTGACCAGTGCCCGGGCAGCCGGCCCTGCGCCGGCGATGACGATGCGGGTGGCGGGCGCGGTGGTGGTGGAGGGTGCCGGAGCGGACATGTGCTGGCCCTTTCGCTGGCGGCCGGGAACGGCCGTAACTTCGTGATGGAACCAGCGTAGGCCCGCGCCTTTTCCGGGGTGTTTCCCCGCAGTTGCTGTTTATCAGGGCTGTGTTCGCCAGTATTTACCGGCCGGTAACAGAACCCGTGACCTGCCTCTCATCCATGCGTGCGGCTGACACATTAGGGCCCGGCTCCGGCCCGGCTAGACGCGGATCCGGTAGCCGCGCTTTACCACGGTCTCCACCAGCCGCCCGTCAGGCAGGGACGAACGGAGCCGGCTCACCGTCATGTCCAGCGCATGGACGGAACCGCGCAGTTCCAGCAGGTCGGACAGCGATTCACGGGACAGGACGGCGCCGCCCGCCCCGAGCAAGGCCCGCAGGAGCAGCAGGGGAGCGGGCGCCAGTTCCACGACCTGGCCGTTGATGCGGAGGCTTCGGCCGCGCAGCTCGATGTTGCCTGACCGGGTGTCGAGGCGGCGCACGTGGTTCAGGGCAAGGTGTTCGCACACCAGGCGGATAAGGGCGCCCATCCGGAAGCGCTCCGGGATCAGCGGGGTTACTCCGGCATCCAGCAGCGGCTGCGCGGTGACCGGACCCACCACGGCCGTGGTGACGTTTGTCTTCAGGCTCTCGATCAGCTGCTTGTACACGCCCATCTCGTGGGCGGTGCTCCACAGGGCATCGACGGCGGGCGCGCTGGTGAAGGTGAGGACATCCAGGTTTCCGCTGCACGCAGCCTCAATGAGCCGCGGAAGCCGGTCCTCGCCGTCGGGCTTTACCCAGCGGTACGGCGTGACTGTCAGGACTGTGGCGCCGGACATCCGCAGGCGCTCCAGCTGCCGAACGTCCGTGTAGCCGTGCAGCTGCACGGCGACCGTCTTGCCCCGGACGCCCTCGTTGAGCAGCATGTCCACCAATGTTGCGGTGGTTTCGTCACTGCTGATTCCGACGTCGGCAAGGCCGGCCGCGCGCACGGCGCCGCGGGCTTTGGGTCCACGGACGAACATCCGGCAGGCGCCAAGGGTGTCCAGCAGCTGCTCGCCGATCCCGAAGGAATCCGCTGCCTCGCACCAGCGGCGCATGCCGTAGGCGGTGGTGGCGATGCAGAGGTCCGGCCTGGCGGCGATGATGGCCTTGGTGTCCTCGATGAGGCGCATGTCCTCCTGCACGGGGGCGATCTTCAGCGCGGGGGCGTGCAGCACGTCGGCGCCGCGGCGCTCCAGGGCCTCAATGAGGTCGCTGGAGCGGCGATCCGAGGTCACGCCGATGCGGAAGCCCTCCAGGGGCGACTCGGCGGTGTCCGGTGCTTCGCCAGCCCTTTGTTCGACCTGCGGTGCTTCGGCCGGTGCAAGTGCAGTCATGGGGGTCAATCCTTTCATGAACCCAGCAGCGAGGCCGCCAGCCTGTCCAGGTCGGCGGCGGCCTCGGCATGCCCGCGGTTGGCCTCAGCCACCCGAACCACCTCGCCGATGACCAGCACGGCAGGGTTGCTGCATCCGGCAGCGGCCGAGGTGATCGTGCCAAGGTCCGCGATGGTGGTGCGCTGGCCGGGGCGGTAGCCGCGTTCGACGACGGCCATGGGCATGTCAGCGCGCATCCCCGCCCTGCGCAGTCCAGCGGCCAGCTGGTGAAGGGTTCCGATGCCCATCAGCACCACGATGGTCCCGCCCAGCCCGGCCAGGTGCTTGTGCTCCTTTTCGGTCAGCGGCGCGTGGCCGGAGACCACGGTGAACATGTGGCTGACTTCGCGGTGGGTCACCGGGATCCCGGCGGCGGCCGGGACGGAGATCGCGCTGGTGACCCCGGAGATGACGCGGACCTTGACGCCGGCGGCGACGCAGGCGGCAACTTCCTCGCCGCCGCGGCCGAACACGTAGGGGTCCCCGCCCTTGAGGCGGACCACGTTGTTGCCGGCCAGGGCACTTTCCACCATGAGCTTCTCGATGTCCCCCTGGCTCACCTTGTGGTGGCCGGGCTTCTTCCCGACGTCCACAAGTTCGGCCGAGGTCATGGACGGCAGCTCCTGGTACGGGGCCAGCCGGTCATAAAAGACGACGTCGGCATCACGCAGGGCCTTGATCGCAGCGACCGTGAGGAGTTCGGTGGTTCCGGGTCCGCCGCCCACCAGCGTGACATGGCCAGCTGGGCCGGCTGCCGGTTCGGCTGCCACCGGAATGCCGGTGGTGCGGCACCGCTCCAGCAGGGCCTCCCAGCCGGGCTGTCCGTCGTCGACTGCCGCCACCAGGAAGGGGCGTTCGGGCAGCGGACCGTCATGGCTTGCCCCTTGGGGGGTGCTGAGGCGGTAGACGACGGCGCCTGCCGCTTCGTAGCGGCGGACGGCCTGGCGGGCAGCGTAGTCGGAGCCGGTGACCAGGACTTCCCGGCCGGTCAGATCAATGCTGAGCTGCATGCCTATACCTCGTTCTCGTTGCTGGGCCGGACGGGGATGGAGGCCCCGATCAGGACTGGCTGCTGGGCGGCTGCCGCCTTTTCCTCCGCGGTTGCGGGGCGCATCTGGCCGCGTTCGTCCGGGACGAAGGTGATGGAGTCGTCCTTCTGGTCGGGGGCGTTGACGAAGGAGCGGAACCGGCGCAGGCGCTCGGGGTCCTTGAGGGTGTCTGCCCATTCGTCAACGTAGGTGTCCACGTGCTTGGCCATGGCGGCTTCCAGGTCCGCGGCGATGCCCAGGGTGTCCTTGACCACCACGTCTTCAACGTGCTTGATGCCGCCGTCGAGCTCTTCCTGCCAGCGCGCCGTGCGCTGCAGGCGGTCCGCGGTGCGGATGTAGTACATGAAGTAGCGGTCGATGTACTTGATCAGGGTCTCGTCGTCCAGGTCCTTGGCCAGCAGCTGGGCGTGGGCCGGAGTGGCGCCGCCGTTGCCGCCGACGTACAGGTTCCAGCCGTCCGCGGTGGCGATCACGCCGACGTCCTTGCCCCGCGCTTCGGCGCATTCGCGGGCACAGCCGGAGACGCCCATCTTGAGCTTGTGCGGGCTGCGGAGGCCGCGGTAGCGGAGTTCGAGCTGGATGGCCATGGCCACCGAGTCCTGGACGCCGAACCGGCACCAGGTGGATCCGACGCAGGACTTCACCGTACGCAGGCTCTTCCCGTACGCCTGGCCGGATTCGAAGCCGGCGTCCACGAGTTCCTTCCAGATCTCCGGCAGCTGCTCGAGCCGGGCGCCGAACATGTCGATCCGCTGGCCGCCGGTGATCTTGGTGTACAGGTTGTACTTCTCGGCTACGGCAGCGATGACACCGAGCTTCTTGGGGGTGATTTCGCCGCCGGCGATGCGGGGGACCACCGAGTAGGTGCCGTCCTTCTGCATGTTGGCCAGGGCGCGGTCGTTGGTGTCCTGCAGGGTGCCGCGGCCGGCGTCCAGGACATAGGCACTGTTCTGGCTGGCCAGGATGTTGGCGATGGTGGGCTTGCAGATGTCGCAGCCGGCGCCGGTACCGTACTTGGCCATGATCTCTTCGAAGGAGGTCAGCCCCAGGACGCGGATGGCGTCGAACAGTTCCTGGCGGGACAGTTCGATGTGCTCGCAGAGTGCTTTGGAAACCTCGACGCCGGACTTGGTCAGTTCGGTTTCCAGGAGTTTCTTCAGCATCGGCACGCAGGAACCGCACTGGGTTCCGGCGCGGGTGCAGCCCTTCAGCTCACCCAGTTCCTGGACGGGGGCGTTGCCCTCGCAGGCGCCGCAGCCGTTGATGGCGTCGCGGATGCTTCCGGCGGTGACGTTGTTGCAGGAACACAGGGTGGCGTCGTCGGGCAGTTCGGTTTCTGGAGCGTCGCCGCCGCCGGCGGCGCTGAGGAAGGCGCCCGGCTCGGCGGGAAGCTCGCGGCCCAGCAGCGGCCGCAGGCTCATGTACGGTGTGGCGTCGCCGACGAAGATGCCGCCCAGCAGGGTCTTGGCGTCGTCGGTGGTGACGATCTTCTGGTACACGCCGCGGGCCGGGTCGGCATAAACGATTTCAAGGGCGTGCTCGGTCTTGGCGAACGCGTCACCGAAGCTGGCCACGTCCACGCCGGAGAGCTTGAGCTTGGTGGCGGTGTCGAAGCCCGGGAACGTGGCGTCCCCGCCGTGCAGGCGGTCGGCCACAATCTCCGCCATGGTGTTTGCGGGGGCAACCAGGCCCAGGCACATGCCGCCGTAATTGGCCACTTCACCGATGGCCCAGATGCCCGGCACTTCGGTTTCGCAGTAGTCGTTGATGACCACGCCGCCGCGGGGACCCAGGCTGAACACCTGTTCCTCGCCCTCGGCGGCGCGGAAGAGTTCGTCGCGGGGCCGGACGCCGATGGCCACAATGACCATGTCCGCGTCGATGATGCGGCCGTCAGCCATGAGGACACCGGTGACCTGGCCGTCGTCGTCCGAAAGCACCTCGGACGGGAACACGCCGCCGTGGACCTCGAAGCCCTTGGCCTTGATGAGCCGCCCCATTGCCTGCCCCGCGCCTTCGTCCAGCTGGGTGGCCATCAGCCACTGGGAGCCGTCGATGACGATCGGGTTGGCGCCGAGCTGCTCGGTGCCGGCTGCCGATTCGAGTCCCAGGAGCCCGCCGCCGATGGTGACGGCGTTGACCTTGCGGCCCAGCTTCTCCTTCAGCCCGGCGATGGCCTCGTTGATGGCCCATACGTCTTCGAGCGTGCGGTAGACGTGCGTGTGCTCGGCGCCGGGGATGGGCAGGCGTGCGGCGTTCGAGCCGGTGGCCACCACCAGTTCGTCATACTCGAAGACGTTGCCGGCAGCGGTTTCCACGCTCTTGGCTTCGGCGTTGATCTTGACGACACGCTCGCCGGTCTTGAGCTCCAGGGAAGGATGCTCCCACATGGACGCGGTCCCCAGCGTCAGGTCGACATCTTTGTCTGTGAGCGCCTTGGACAGGGCCACCCGGTCGTAGGGGAGATGGGCTTCCTCAGTGAGGACAGTGACATGCCAGCCATCGAGGCCACGGGCATGCATTGCGTCCGCAAAACGGTGGGCCGCGGGGCCGCCGCCGGCGACGACGATGCGGCGCGGAGTCTCTGTGCTTGAAGTCTGTTCGGTCACTGATGGGCCTTTCGCATGGGCCGCAGGCAGTTTTCCTGCAGCCTTCTCTGACGAGCTGTCCATTCAGAATAGGGAGGCGCAGTTTCGCTTCAGTTTCCCGATTGTTTCGTCAACTTAACTTCTGCATCACGAACGCATTTCCGGCCGCGTGAGGTGTCTTTTACGTTGTGGACACATTCACTGCATCCCTTTGAAACACCGCGGGCCTAGCGTGGATCACGGCCGCAGAGGTGGCCATTGAGAAGGATTACACGCACAGGGAGAGGAGCCGGACATGACGGCAACACTGGAACTCGGGGGACTGGAAGCCGGCATGGATGAGGCTGTCTCCGGCATCGCCGGCTGGCACGCCGTCTGCCGGCTGGACGACTTGGAGGTTGCCTGGGGCGAAGCCGCCCTGATCGCGGGACGCCAGGTTGCACTCTTCCGTACCGGCGCCAACGAGGTTTTCGCGGTGGCCCATGAGGACCCTGCAACGGGCGCCCATGTCATGGCACGCGGAATCCTGGGCTCACGAGGCGAGCGTCCCACCATCGCTTCGCCGCTGCACAAAGAGGTTTACGACCTTGAAACCGGTGAATGCTTCAGCACCCCTGGCCTGAGCCTTGCCACGTTCCCGACCCGGATCGCAGGCGGAGTCGTGGAGATCGAGCTGTAGCAGGGGCTAGAGGCCCAGGGCTTCGCTGACGTCGCGGAGCACCTCGTCCAGCGCCGCCCGCGCCGCCTGCCGGGCGGCGGGCAGTTCGGCCGCGGAGCCCACGTGGTGGATAACCTCGAGGTAACACTTGAGCTTGGGCTCGGTGCCGCTGGGCCGGATGATCACCCTGGTGAGGTCCCGGGTCACGTACAGCAGGCCGTCAGTGGACGGAAGCCCGTCGCTGCCCTCGGCCAGATCGGCATAAACCTCAACTGCGGATGACCCGAACGTTTCCGGCGGGGAAACCCTCAGCCGGTTCATCATGGCGTCCAGCAGCCCCAGGTCCGCAACCCTGATGCTGAGCTGGTCGCTGGCGTGCAGGCCGTGCTGCAGGTAGAGCTCGTCCAGGGTGTCAAAGACGGATTTGCCGTCAGCCTTGGCGGCCGCGGCAAGTTCGGCAATCAGGAGGGCAGCCGAGATGCCGTCCTTGTCCCGCACCAGGTCCGGCGCCACGCAGTATCCCAGCGCTTCCTCGTAGCCGTACACCAGCCCGGGAACCCGGGAAATCCACTTGAACCCGGTGAGGGTCTCCTGGTGCGCGTATCCGGCTGCCGCAGCGATGCGGGCCAGCAGCCTGGAGGACACGATCGAATTCGCGAACACTCCCTTGGCGCCCTCGTCCGCGCCGCCGTCGTCCTTCCCCCGTCCTGCGGCCAGCCGGGCGGCTATGTGCGCGCCAAGCAGCGCGCCCACTTCGTCCCCGCGGAGCATCCGCCAGGCCCCGGTGTCCGGATCCTTGGCCGCAACGGCGGCCCGGTCGGCGTCCGGATCATTGGCGATCACGATGTCCGCGGCCTGCCGCTCAGCGGCCTCCAGCGCCAGGTCAAGGGCCCCGGGTTCTTCCGGATTCGGAAAGCTGACAGTGGGAAAGTCCGGGTCCGGCTCGGCCTGTTCGGCCACCAGCGTGATGTCCCTGAAACCTGCCGCGTTCAGAACGGCCAGTGCGGTCCCGCCGCCCACGCCGTGCAGGGGGGTCAGGACAATGCGCAGGTCGCGGGCCGGGAAGTGGTCCGGCAGGGCAAGCCCGGCGGTTGCCCGTTCGTAGTCCGACGCAATGGAGCTGTCCAGGACGGTCCAGCCGGCAGGGGCCAGGGTGATGGATTCCAGCGCCCCCACGGCGTTGATCCGGGCTGCGATCTCAGCATCGTAGGGGGCCACGATCTGGGCGCCGTTGCCGCTGTCCGCCACGGCGTGGCGGCCCAGGTACACCTTGTAGCCGTTGTCCTGCGGAGGGTTGTGGCTGGCAGTCACCATGACCCCGCCGTCGCACTCCAGCGCCCGGACCGCGTAGGCCAGCAGCGGAGTGGGCAGCGCCGCGGGCATCAGGAAGGTCTCGATTCCGGCGGCCGTGAAAATGGCTGCGGTTTCTTCCGCGAAGATGTCGGAGTTGTACCGGGCGTCATAGCCGACGACGGCGCGCGGCCGCGTGCCCGGCGAGGCGTCGGCTACCGCCGAGAGCAGGAAGTCCGCGAGGCCGGCAGCGGCCCGCCGCACCACCACCCGGTTCATCCGGTTCGGGCCCGGACCGAGGGCGGCCCGGAGCCCCGCCGTTCCGAACTCCAGTGTGCCGCGGAAGCTGTCCGCCAGCTCCTGGCGTGCGGCGGGAACGCCGTTGTCGACGAGCTGGACGAGTTCCAGGAGGGAAGCCGATGTGGCGGGATCCGGGTCTTGGGCAGCCCATTCGCGGGCTTCATTGAGCAGGCGGAAATCGGCATCGGAAGACGTCATGGGCATAACGCTATCGTCATTGGCCGCCGAAGCTGTGCCGCCTCCCTCGGAAAGCGGAAATTCACTGCAGCGCTGTCCCGCGTCAGAGCCGGGCGATGATTTCGGCAAGCAGCCTGGAAATCCGCGGCCCCGCCGCCTGTCCGGACTCGATGACTTCCTGGTGGCTCAGGGGCCGGGGGCTGATGCCGGCGGCAAGGTTGGTGACCAGCGAGATGCCGAACACTTCCATCCCTGCGTGCCGCCCTGCGATAGCCTCCAGCGCCGTCGACATGCCCACCAGGTCCGCGCCGATGCGCTTTGCGTACTGCACCTCGGCCGGCGTCTCGTAGTGCGGGCCGGGGAACTGCGCATACACGCCCTCCTCAAGGGAGGCGTCGACCTCGCGGGCCAGGCCCCGGATGCGCGCCGAGTAAAGGTCCGTGAGGTCCACGAAGGTGGCGCCTTCCAGCGGGGAGGCGGCGGTGAGATTGATGTGGTCGCTGATCAGCACAGGGGTTCCCGGGGTCCAGTTTTCCTGGAGGCCGCCGCAGCCGTTGGTGAGCACCAGGGTCTTGCAGCCGGCCGCCGCGGCCGCGCGGATGCCGTGCACTACCGCGCGCACGCCCTTGCCCTCGTAGTAGTGCGTCCTTGCGCCCAGGACCAGGGCCCTCTTGCCGCCCTTGGTCAGCACCGAGCGGATGGTGCCCACGTGGCCTTCCACCGCGGGCGCATGGAAGCCGGGAACCTCTTCCGCGGACAGGGTCGCGGTGGTCTCGCCGATCAGGTCGGCCGCCTCAGCCCAACCGGAGCCGAGCACCAGGGCGACGTCGTGGCTGTCCACGCCTGTTTCCTCGGCGATGTAGTCGGCGGCGGCATGTGCGGCCGCGAAGGGATCGGTGTTCAGGAAGTCAGTTGTACTCACTGGTACAAGCTATCCTGCCGCCTGCGCTGGCGCCCACCCTGGCCGCCTGTCCTGGCCGCCTGCCCCGCTGCCGGTTTCTGAGAGACCGTTTTCTTTGGCGGTGCGGGGCAGTTGCAGGGAGAATGGTTGATTGTGACTACGCATCCAGATTTCAGTTCGCCCCGGATCGCAATCCTCGGAGGTGGTCCAGGGGGGTACGAAGCCGCCATGGTGGCCGCCTCGCTGGGGGCGCAGGTCACCATCATCGAGCGGGCCGGGCTGGGCGGATCAGCCGTGCTGACCGACGTCGTCCCGTCCAAGACCCTGATCGCCACCGCGGACCTCATGACGCGCGTCGGCGAGGCGGGCGAGCTGGGAGTGAAATTCGACGTCGACGGCGGCGACTTTGTCCCGGTGATGCGCGCCGACCTCAAGCACATCAACGACCGCCTGCTCAACCTGGCGCGCAGCCAGTCCAAGGACATCCATGACGGGCTGGAGCACCAGGGAGTTCGGATCCTTGCAGGGTCCGGCCGCCTGGTGGACGACCACACCATCGAGGTCCTCACGGCGGAGGGCACCGAAACAGTTGAAGCGGACACCATCCTGCTCGCCGTGGGTGCCCATCCGCGCGAGCTTGCCACGGCCAGGCCGGACGGCGAGCGGATCCTCAACTGGACTCAGATCTACGACCTCGATGAACTGCCCGAGGAACTGATTGTGGTGGGTTCCGGTGTCACCGGCGCCGAATTCGCCTCCGCGTACAACGGCCTGGGGTCCAAGGTGACGCTGATTTCCAGCCGTGACCGCGTGCTTCCCGGGTCCGATGTGGATGCTGCAGTGGTGCTGGAGGAAGTGTTCGAGCGCCGCGGCGTCCGCGTCCTGTCCCGTTCCCGGGCCGAGAGCGTGGAACGGACGGACGACGGCGTGCTGGTCACCCTCAGCGACGGGTCCAAGGTCACCGGCAGCCACTGCCTGCTGTGCCTGGGCTCCATCCCCAACACGGCCGGAATCGGCCTCGAGGAGGCCGGAGTGGCGCTCAGCGAGAGCGGCCATATTAAGGTCGACGGCGTTTCGCGCACCTCCGCGCCCAACATCTACGCCGCGGGCGACTGCACCGGCGTGCTCCCGCTGGCCTCCGTGGCGGCGATGCAGGGACGCATTGCGGTGGCCCACTTCATGGGCGACACCGTTACCCCGCTCAAGCTGCACCAGGTGGCGTCCAACATCTTCACCTCGCCGGAAATTGCCAATGTCGGGGTTTCCGAGGCCGAGATCGACTCCGGCAAATACCAGGGCGACATCATCAAGCTCTCGCTGCGCAGCAACGCCCGCGCCAAGATGCGCAACCACCGGGACGGCTTCGTGAAAATCTTCGCCCGCAAGGGCTCGGGCACCGTCATTGGCGGTGTGGTGGTGGGACCGAACGCGTCCGAATTGATCTTCCCGATCTCCATCGCGGTGAAGCAGAAGCTGCACGTCGACGACGTCGCCAGCACCTTTACCGTCTACCCTTCCTTGAGCGGATCGATCTCGGAGGCGGCGCGGCGCCTGCACGTGCATATGTAAGGGCCCGTTTGTACGGGCAGAAAGTCGCCTGCGGGGTTGCGCTGGAATCCGCGCAGCCCTGCTGTTCTACGAGGTAAAACTGCTATCTTCAAGACACCAGGCTGGTACTGACTTATCGGGGTGTCCTGCTTGGGCCGGGCTCCGGGGAGTGTATCCCGTGGTAGCCGGTTTCCGGGGCCCTTGACCGTACGCCCATATTCGGCAGTAATGAATCAACGGTACGAAAGGTTAGGTACAAGCGATGACAACAGCACTAATGAGGCCGCGCCGCGGCAAGATCATTGGCGGCGTCTGCGCAGCCCTGGCGGCCCGCTTTGGACTCCCGAAATTCCTGGTCCGGCTGGGCTTCGTCATCTTTGGGCTTGTCGGGGTAGGCGAACTTGCGTACATCGTGCTGTGGATCATCATTCCCAAGGAGCCGGCGTAACCACAGATGGTGGCCGGGGCGGCAGACCCCTCCCGGGGCGTCTGGAGAGCCTCAACCACCAGGCCCGGGTTCAGGCGGCCGGAACCGCCTGGAAGTGTTTTTCTATGAGCCCCTTGATGTCCTCGTGGCAGCCGCCGCAGCCGGTGCCGGCACGGGTTGCCTTGGACACCTCTGCCACCGTGGAGCAGCCTTCCTCAACTGCGCCCTGGATGGCCGTTCCGCTGACGCCCGCGCACCGGCATACGGTGCCGGCCGGATCGGCGGGACCCGTACCGGGCAGCTGGTCCGGGCCGTCAAGGCGCAGCAGCAGGGACCTGTCAGCCGGCAATTCGGCGCTTCGTTCGAACAGCCCCACAAGCTCGGCGGCGGTGCGTGGCATTCCTACAGCCACGAGGCCTTCAAGAACGCCGCCGCGGGTGGTCATCTTCACGTAGCGGCCGTGTTCCGGATCCGCCCACTGGGCAACCTGGAGGCGCGGGCGCCCGTTCACCGCGCCGGCGGACAGTGCTTCCTCATCCCACGGCTCGGCAGAGTTGTCCCCCGCCACGGCCATGTTCATGCCGCGTGCCTTCAGGACAATGACGCCCGCCTGCTCCGCAGGCAGTTCCGCCAGAACTTCGGCTTCCTCCGGCGTGCCAGCGGCCAGGAGGGTCAGGTATTCGGCCAGCCACTCGGCCTGCCGCCAGCCCGGCCCCACCAGGCCCGACGGTCCTTTGGCGTTGCGGCAGGATGCGCAGCCCGGGTCCGGGCAGCGCACCTCTGCGCAGTCGCCGATGGCGAAGATGTGCGGCTCGTGGTGGGCGCGGAGCTTGTGGTCCACCAGGATTCCTGCGGACGTGGAGAGCCCGCAGCCCTCGGCCAGCTCCGTGCGGGGACGGACACCGCAGGACAGCACCAGGAGGTCGCCGTCGATCGCCGACCCGTCATCCAGCAGCAAAGCGGAGAAACCGCCGTCGGGCGCGTTGTGCTCCACGCCGGTGGAGCGGGCGTTGCCGGCCATCCGGACGCCGCAGCGGCGTAGGCTGGCAGCCAGGACGGCGCCGCCGCCGCGGTCGATGTTGCGTCCCAGCGGGTGCGGCCCGTTGTGGACCACGGTGACGGTGGCGCCTTCTTCGGCCGCGGCCAAGGCAGTCTCCAGGCCCAGGACGCCGCCGCCCAGGACAACCACGCGCTTGCCGCCCGCAACGGCCTGGCGCAGCACGTCGGCATCACGCAGGTCGCGCAGCGCGGTGACGCCTGCCGGAAGGACCGGGCGGGTGGGATCCGGGTTGATGCCGGTGAGGTTGGGAATGACCGGGCGCGAGCCGGTGGCAAAGACCAGGCGGTCGTAGTGGACTGACGCGCCGTCGGACAGGATGACCTGTTGCCGGGCCCGGTCCACCCTGCGGACGCGGAGGCCGAGGCGGACGTCCACACCGTCGCCGGCCAGGGCCTCGGCGTCGGCGAGTGCCAGGGCCTCGGCGGTGGTCCGTCCCACGCCGAGGTCGGCGACGAGCACGCGGTTGTAGGCTGCTTCAGCTTCCTCGCCCACCACCGTCAGGGCCGCCCGGCCGCTGCGGACCACGGGCAGGAGTTCGTCCACCAGCCGGGCCGCCACCGGACCGAATCCCACAATGACAATTTGCTCGCTCATGAGGCCTCCGTCGTTTGAAGCACGTTGGTGGAGAGGGGAACGGCCACGGGCCGGACCCACACGGTGTTGAACTTGAATTCGGGCATCCCGGAGATGGGGTCCGTGGCTGCCTCGGTCAGGCGGTTGGCGCTCTCCAGTTCGGGGAAGTGGAAGGGCAGGAAGACGGTCTCGGGACGGATGGCGTTGCTGAGCCGGGCCCGGCACACCACCTCGCCGCGCTCATTGGCCACCGACACGGGCGTGCCCTCGGTGATGCCCATGGATGCTGCGGCTGCCGGATGGATCTGCACCTCTGCCTCCGGCTGCGCTGCCAGCAGCTCCGGCACCCGCCGGGTCTGCGTGCCGGACTGGTAGTGCTCCAGGAGGCGGCCCGTGATCAGGGTCATGGTCTTGGCGGTTGCGTCCCCTGCAGGGGGCGCAGCAGGAGTACGACGGCGGCGCGGCGTTACCGGGACCATCACGGCTTTGCCGTCAGCGTGCGCGAATGCGTCCTGGAACAGGCGCGGCGTCCCGGTGCTGCCGGCGGGGTAGGGCCAGTAGGCGGCTTCCCCGCGGTCCAGCATGGCGTAGTCGATGCCCGAGTAGTCGGCCAGCCCGCCGGCGGAGGCCAGGCGGAGTTCCTCGAAGACGGTTTCGGGGTCTTCGCTGTAGGTGGACGGTGCGTCCAGCGCCTCGGCCAGCCGCGCCATGATCCAGAGTTCGCTGCGGGCACCAGGCGGGGGAGCAAGGGCGCGGCGGCGGCGCAGCACCCGCCCTTCGAGGTTGGTCAGGGTGCCTTCCTCTTCCGCCCACTGGAGCACCGGGAGGATGAGGTCCGCCTCGGCTGCGGTCTCGGACATAAAGAAATCGCAGACCATCAGGAAGTCCAGGCTGCGGAGCCCCTGGATCACCGCGTTCGCGTCGGGGGAAGCCACTGCGATATTGGAGGCATGGACGAAAAGGCAACGGACGCCGTCGGGCTTTCCCAGTGACTGAAGCAGCTGGACGGCGGGCAGGCCGGGGCCGGGAATCAGCTCCTCGGGAACGCCCCATACGCCGGCTACGTGGGCGCGGGCGGCTGGGTCGGTGATCTTGCGGTAGCCGGGGAGCTGGTCCGCCTTCTGGCCATGTTCGCGGCCGCCCTGGCCGTTGCCCTGGCCGGTGAGGGTGCCGTAGCCGCTGCGGGCGGAACCGGGAAGGCCCAGCAGGAGGCTCAGGTTGATGGCCGCCGTTGCGGTATCGGTGCCGTCCACGTGCTGTTCCACGCCGCGGCCGGTGAGGATGTAGCTGCCGCCCTGGCGGGCTCCGGCGGCGAGACGGCGGGCAGTTTCCCGAATGAGTTCGGCCGGGACGCCGGTGAGGGACTGGACGCGTTCGGGCCAGAAGGAATTGACGCTGCGGGCTACGGCACTGTAGCCGGAGGTGCGTTCCCCGACGTAGGAAGTGTCCACCAGGTTCTCGTGGATGACCACGTGGGAGATGCCCAGGAGGAGGGCCAGGTCGGTGCCCGGCAGGGGCTGCAGGTGGAGGCCTCCGCCGTCGGCCGTGAAGGCAGCCGTGGCGGAGCGGCGGGGATCGACCACGATCAGCCCGCCGGCGTCGCGCGTTCCCTTGAGGTGCTGCACAAAGGGAGGCATGGTCTCGGCAACATTCGAGCCCAGCATCAAAATGGTGCTGGCACTGTCCAGGGCTTCCAGCGGGAACGGCAGGCCGCGGTCAACACCGAAGGCCCGCATCCCGGCGGCCGCGGCGGAGGACATGCAGAAGCGGCCGTTGTAATCGATCCTCGACGTGCCCAGGGCAAGCCGGGCGAACTTGCCGAGCATGTAGGCCTTTTCGTTGGTCAGGCCGCCGCCGCCGAAAACGCCGACGGCGTCAGCTCCGTAGCGTGCGCGGGCATCCTTTACCGCGGCGACCGCAACGTCCAGGGCGTGCTCCCAGCTGATCGGACGGTGGACGCCGTCGGGACCCTTCAGCAGCGGCTCGGTGATCCGCCCGGCGTGGTTCAGGAGGCTGGGGGAAGTCCAGCCCTTGCGGCAGAGGCCACCGCGGTTGGTGGGGAAATCCCGGCCCTGGACTGTGAGCGGCACGTGGGTGGGCACCTTGGGCGTCGCTTCAATAACCGGCCGTTCCGCTGCGGGTGGTGCGGACACGGGGACTGGCCCCGGCTGGGAAGCCGGGGCCAGGCCCGTTGGAGACGTGAGCGTCATTGCGCACTGCAGGGCGCAGTAAGGGCAGTGCGTGTCGGCGCTTGTGGTCATGTTAGACGTGTCCCATCGCGTTCCGGTTGGCGTTGCGGATGTAGCAGGCCCAGCAGACAACCAGCATCAGGACATACGTTCCGACGAAGCCGTAGAAAGCGGGTGTGTAGGAGCCGCTGGCGGAGTTCGACGCGTTGAGCACCTGGGGGATCACGAAACCGCCATAGGCGCCGATGGCTGAGATGAGGCCAAGGGCCGAGGAAGCCAGGCGCTGGGTGGCTACGGAGCTGGCGCCGTTCCGTGCTGCCCGGCTGGAGGTGGCGAAGATGACCGGGATCATCCGGTAAGTGGCGCCGTTTCCGAAGCCGCTGGCGGTGAAGAGCATCAGGAAGAGGGCGAGGAAGAGCCAGAAACTCTTCAGCGGCAGGGTCCAGATCATGGTCAGGGTGATCACGGCCATGGAAGCGAATGCCGCGATGGTCATGCGGGCGCCGCCCATCCGGTCAGCCATCCGTCCGCCGTAGGGCCGGGCCAGGGAACCCACCAGGGGGCCGAGGAAGGCGAGGGACAGTGCCACGGTCCCCACTCCGATGGAGGAGAAAGCCGGGAAGTAGTCCTTGATGAGCTTGGGGAAGACACCGGCGAATCCGATGAACGAACCGAAGGTGCCGATGTACAGCAGTGCCATGATCCACAGGTGCGGTTCCTTCAGCGCTGCGATCGAACCGGCTACGTCACCCTTGGCGCTGGTGAGGTTGTCCATGTATTTGAAGGCGCCGAACGCGGCGATCAGGATGAAGGGGACCCACATCCACCCGGCCATGGGCAGGTTGACGCTGCCGACGGCGAGCATTGTGATCACAATGGGGACGGCGAGCTGTGCCACGGCGGCACCCATGTTGCCGCCCGCAGCGTTCAGGCCCAGGGCCCAGCCCTTTTCACGGGCCGGGTAGAAGAAGGTGATGTTGGCCATGGAGCTGGCAAAGTTGCCGCCGCCGAAGCCCGCCAGGGCTGCCACGAGGAGCATGACGCCGAAGGGGGTTTCCGGGTTGGCCACGCAGAGCCCGAGGCCGATGGCGGGGATCAGGAGCAGCAGGGCGGACACGATGGTCCAGTTGCGGCCGCCGAAGCGGGGAACCATGAAGGTGTAGGGGATGCGGAGGGTTGCGCCCACCAGGCTGGGCATGGAGATGAGCCAGAAAATCTCGGAGGTGGAGAAGTTGAAGCCGACGGCGGGCAGTTGGACCACCACGATGGACCAGAGCTGCCATACGACGAAGCCGAGGAACTCGGCGAAGATGGACCAGTTGAGGTTGCGGCGGGCAATGGTGCGGCCGGCGGTTTCCCACTGCTCCTTGTTCTCGGCATCCCAGTTGGCGATCCAGCGGCCGGGGCGGAATTCAAGGGCGGGGGAGTCTGTGGTGCGGGTGGTGCCGGGCTGTGCGCTGGCGGCTGCGGAACCTTGTACGTCGAGATCAAGGGAATTGCCGGTGCCGGCATCAGCGGTGCGATCAACAGTCACGGTGTACCTCCTTCGGGGGATGTTGTTCCTCCAAGGTAAAGAAGCCGCGTTTCACGGACCGACGATGTTTGTTAACGCGCTGTGACATTTGCCTATCGGCACGTTTGGGCGGGCGTGAGGAGGCGTGAGGGGCAAATGTGAGACAACCCGGATTGTCCGCATGTTGGACGTTTCGTCCATCAAATGGAACCCGGGAACTAATATTGAGCCCTAGTTAAACGCACGAGGGCTGCCGGGCTGACCATGTCCGGCAGGTCTCTCCTGAAAGGGTCTCCATATGTCATCAACCGGTATCTCAACGGAGCCCGGTTCGCTAAAACCGGTCAACTCCAAGGGCAAGGTGATTTTTGCCAGCCTCATTGGAACCACGATTGAGTTTTACGACTTCTACATCTACGCGACGGCATCCGTGCTGGTCTTCCCCAAGCTGTTCTTCCCGAACGCCACGGATATCAACGCGCTCCTGAGCTCCTTCGCCATCTTCGGGGTGGCGTTCATCGCACGCCCTGTCGGCTCAGTGCTTTTTGGCCACTTCGGTGACAAATTCGGGCGCAAGGGGACCCTGGTGGCTTCCCTGCTCACCATGGGCATCGCGACCTTCCTTATCGGCCTGCTTCCCACCGCGTCACTGCCCGGCTGGGCCATCCTGGCGCCCCTCATGCTGGTGGTGCTCCGCTTCGCCCAGGGCCTGGCCCTCGGCGGCGAATGGTCGGGCGCTGCCCTGCTGGCCACCGAGAATGCGCCCAAGGGCAAGCGGGCCGTGTACGGAACGTTCCCGCAGCTGGGCGCTCCCATCGGCTTCATCCTGGCCAACCTGCTCTTCATCTGGCTCAACTTCGCCCTGCCCCCGGAGGCGTTCCTCGCCTGGGGCTGGCGGGTTCCGTTCCTGCTCAGTGCGATCCTGGTCATCGTTGGCCTCTACGTCCGGCTGAAGCTCGTTGAAAGCCTTTCGTTCCAGAAGGTCCTGAACGAGGACAAGGTGGCCAAGGTTCCGTTCTTCGCCACTTTCAAGAGCCACTGGCGTCCGGTCCTCGCCGGCACCTTCATCATGTTTGCCACGTACGTGCTGTTCTATGTCATGACATCCTTCACGCTGACTTACGGCACGAAGCCTGCCACGGTTGAGGCTGCCAAGGCGGCCGCGGAGAAGGCCGGCAAGCCGATGTCTGCGGCCGAAGTGGCCAACTTCGTCCCCGGCCTCGGCATTCCACGGGGCGACTTCCTCTGGATGCTGATCCTCGGCGTTGTGTTCTTCGGCATCTTCACCCTCGTCTCGGGTCCGCTGGCCGAAAAGTGGGGCCGCCGGAAGTTCCTGCTCGGCGTGACCGCCGGAATCTTCGTGTTCGGAATTTTCTGGTTCACCATGTTCGGGCCCGGTACGGCGGCCGCGATCGTCGGCCTGATCGTCGGCTTCACGCTCATGGGCCTGACCTTCGGTCCCATGGCAGCCATCCTCCCGGAACTCTTCCCGGCCAACGTCCGGTACACCGGTTCCGCTGTCGCCTACAACCTTTCCAGTGTCATTGGTGCGGCGCCGGCGTCGTTCATCGCCATTGCCCTGTGGCAGGCGGCCGGGGGAAGCACCTGGCTGGTTGGCCTGTACATGGCGGCCGCGGCGGTGCTCACCTTCATCGCGTTGTGGATGACGCGCGAGACGAAGAACACCGACTACGAGAACAACGTGGCCTAGCAGCACGCCCACTGCGTTCCAGCCCGGTCCGGGGCTGCGGTGCCCGGCATGTTCCCCTCACCAGGGGAATGTGCCGGGCACTTTCGTGTCCGGGGGAGGAGCGCGTGCCAGGGAATGGGCTAACCCAGGCAAGGTACCAGCCCGGGGAAGGTACGACGGCGGCGCGTCAGTCCGTCCGTAAGGTCACCGGGCGTAGCGCGCCACGAAGTTCCGCAGGATTTTCATGGGTTCGGTGGCAGTGAACTGCCGGGCGCTCTCCATCAGCTCTTCGGCGGACTCCGGCGGGAAATATCCCGCGTGCCGGTAAATGTCGATCCGGGTGCACAGGCCTTCGGCATCCAGCTCCGGATGGAACTGTGTGGCATAGAGGTTTTCCCGGATCCGGAACATGTGCACCGGGCAGGCCGCGGAGCGGGCCAGCAGGACGGCATGCGGCGGCAGGGCGGTGCACGCTTCCTTATGGCCGGTGAAAGCCGTGAACGTCGGGGAGAGCCCCGCCAGCAACGGGTCCTCAAGCCCGGCCTCCGTCAGCTCGATCTCCACCCCGCCCAGCGGCTCGCCGTAGGTCCTGTCGATCACGGCCCCCTGGTGCCGCCCCAGCGTGCCCACTCCGTAGCAGGCCCCCAGGAACGGGAAGTCGCGTGCCACCAACTCGTCCAGGAGCCCTGAAAGCTCGCGCTCCACCCGGTGCTGGACGGATGATTTCATTTCCGGGGGATCGCTCGAGGTAAAGGGGCTGCCGCCAACAATCACCCCCGAGTAGCTGGAAAGGTCCAGGCGCGGCAGCGGCGCAGCCTCCAGGCGTACCCTCCGCAGCTCCCGCGGCTCCAGTCCGCCGTAGCGAAGGTAGGCGGCGTACTCGTCCTCGGCGGCGGCATCCTCCGCCCGCGAGGCCAGGAGCAGGAAAGGCAACATCTGCTAAGTGTGCCGGTGGGGACACCGGCCTGTCAGCAAGGCGTCCTCAGCTGGCGGGCTGGGTAAGGGAGCGGCGCGACTGCGGCCGCGCGGCGGGATCCGCGTGCCGGTGCACGAGCTTCCAGTAGCCTTCCTCGCGCCGGAAGATGCTGGTGACCCGGAGTGCGAATTCCTCCGCGGCGGCGGCACCGTCCAGGCGTGCCCGGAAATGTTCGGTCTCCACGAGGTAGGCGGTGTCCCGGGCGGTGTAGGAGGAGATGGTGTCGAATCCGAGCATCTGCCCGTCCTGGAACTGCCGGGCAGCCTGGTCCAGCCGGGCCTCAACCTGCGCCCAGCCGCGGGCTATGCCGCCGAACGGGTTGGCCAGGGTGACGTCGTCGAGCCGCGAATAGAGTTCCTTGATGGGGCCGGGGTTGCCCTGCGTGATTTCGGGGACGGCAAGGTGGTAGCGGTCCACTTCTTCCTGGAAGCTGGGTGCGAGCATGGGTGCCTCCGGCGCTTAGTCTTCGATGATGGCAATGACAGCGCCGGCAGACACTGTTTCGCCGGATGAGGCTTGGAGCCCGATGATGGTTCCGGAACGGTGCGCAGTCAGCGGCTGCTCCATCTTCATCGCCTCGAGGACCACCACCAGGTCTCCCTCGGTCACAACGTCGCCGTTCGCGACGGCGACCTTCACGATGGTGCCCTGCATGGGGGAGGTGAGGGCGTTGCCGGTGGCGGCAGCCGGGCCGCCGGAGCGTGAACGCTTCTTCGATTTGGCGGGCTTGGCTGCGGTTGCCGCCCCTCCCGTTCCCGGGGAACCGAGGGAGGCGGGCAGGACCACCTCGAGCCGCTTGCCGCCCACTTCCACCACCACGCGCTGGCGCTCTTCGGCGCCGCCGGTGTCAGCAGCGCCGTCGGGCGTCCAGGCCGGAAGATTGTTGACGAACTCTGTCTCGATCCAGCGGGTGTGGACCTTGAACGGTCCCTCGGCCGGGGCGAATGCGGGATCGGAAACCACCGCGAGGTCGAACGGGATGACGGTGGGAATGCCCTCCACCACCATTTCCTCCAGGGCGCGGCGGGCCCGCTGCAGGGCCTGGGGCCGGCTGGCTCCCGTCACGATCAGCTTGGAGAGCATGGAGTCGAAGTTGCCGCTGATCTCGTCACCCTGTTCGATGCCCGAGTCAACGCGGACTCCGGGCCCGGTGGGATTCTTCAGCACGCGCACGGTGCCGGGAGCCGGCATGAAGTTCCGGCCCGGGTCCTCACCCGTGATGCGGAACTCGATGGAGTGGCCGCGCACCTCGGGGTCGCCGTAGCCGAGCTCTTCGCCACGGGCCAGCCGGAACTGCTCGCGCACCAGGTCGATGCCGGTGACTTCCTCGGAAACGCAGTGCTCCACCTGCAGGCGGGTGTTGACTTCCAGGAAGGAGATGGTGCCGTCCTGCCCCACGAGGAATTCACAGGTGCCGGCGCCCAGGTAGCCTGCCTCCTTGAGGATGGCCTTGGAAGATTCGTAGAGGCGCCGGTTCTGGTCCTCGGTCAGGAACGGGGCGGGGGCTTCCTCCACCAGTTTCTGGTTGCGGCGCTGCAGTGAGCAGTCGCGGGTGGAGACCACCACAACGTTGCCGTGGGCGTCCGCCAGGCACTGGGTTTCCACGTGCCGGGGGGCGTCCAGGAAGCGCTCGATGAAGCATTCGCCGCGGCCGAAGGCGGCGGTGGCTTCGCGGACGGCCGATTCGTACAGTTCGGGGATCTCGTCCCTGGTCCGGGCCACCTTGATGCCGCGGCCGCCGCCACCGAAGGCGGCCTTGATGGCCACCGGCAGGCCGTACTGGTCCACGAAGTCGAGGATCTCCTCGGCCGACTGAACGGGGCCTGCGGTGCCGGGAACCTGGGGGGCGCCCACTTTTTCTGCGATGTGCCGGGCCTGGACCTTGTCGCCGAGGGCAGAGATGGCTTCCGGGGAAGGGCCGATCCACGTAATGCCGGCGTCGATCACTCGCGCAGCGAACTGGGCGTTTTCGGCAAGGAAGCCGTAGCCCGGGTGGATGGCGTCGGCACCGGACTGGAGGGCGGCGTCGATGATTTTGTCCATCACCAGGTAGGACTCGGCAGCGGTGTTCCCGCCTAAGGCATAGGCCTCGTCAGCGAGGCGGACGTGCAGGGCGTCACGGTCCGGGTCCGCGTAGACCGCCACGGACGCGATGCCCTCGTCACGTGCGGCGCGAATGATGCGGACGGCAATTTCACCGCGGTTGGCGATCAGCACCTTCGTGAGGGTCGACTGCGTGGTTCCTGCGGATTGCTCCAAATTTGCTGACAAGGCGTCTCCTTCTTTCCTTCAGGGAGCCTAGCGCGGTTTTGAGGGTTCCGCCGATATTACTTGCGGAATCCGCGTGTAAACGCTCCAGCCTTTGTAGGGAAGCTACAAGACGCTACGAAATGCGGCGCTTTTTCCGCCCCGGCCGGGGCTCCGGTCAGGCGGGCCAGAGGTCGGTGATGCGCACGTTCGCCGAGGCCAGCAGGTCCCGGAGGGTGGAGACGGAAAGCCCGACGACGGTGTGCGGGTCGCCGTCGACCTTCCGGATGAACGCCCCGCCCAGGCCGTCGATGGTGAAGGACCCGGCGCAGTGCAGCGGCTCGCCGGTGGCGATGTAGGCATCGATCTCGGCCGGTTCCATCTCCAGGAAGGAGACCGCGGCGGAGGCAACCGTCCCCAAAGTGGCGCCCGAACCCTGTTCCCCGCCGTCGTCGTCCGGCTCGGTGTCCCGGCAGTCCACCAGCCAGTGGCCCGTGTGCAGGACCCCCGTATTGCCGCTCATCCGCAGCATGCGCTCACGGGCCACGGCGGCGGTATACGGCTTGCCGTGCGCCTCGCCGTCAAACTCGAAGACGGAATCGCAGCCCAGGACCAGGGCCCCTTCTGCTTCCGGGAGGGCCGCCACGGCTTCGGCCTTCGCCCGGGCAAGGAGCAGTGCGGTGTCATGGGGGTCGGTAACGCCGTACCGGGCCTGGACGGCGTCCTCGTCCACGTCTGAGACCAGGACGGTGTGGCGGATGCCGGCCTCGGCCAGGAGCTTGGTGCGGGCGGGGGACTGGGAGGCGAGAATCAGGCGGGGCACAGTTCCAGCCTAGTGGACCAGTTCTCCGGCCGCCCGTGCGGCCTCGGGCCGGCTGAGCTTGGCGCCCTCCACATCCACATCCGGCAGGATCCGGTCCAGCCAGCGGGGGAGCCACCAGGACTTTTCGCCCAGCAGGTACATCACGGCCGGAACGATGGTCATGCGCACCACGAAGGCGTCCAGGAGCACGCCGAACGCCATCGCGAAGCCCAGCGGCCGGACCATGGTGAGGTGGCTGAAGATGAAGCCGGCGAACACGCTGACCATGATGATCGCGGCGGCGGCCACCACGGCGGCCGCGTGGCGGAAGCCCACCCGGACCGCTTCCTTGGCGGTGGAACCGTGCATGTAGGCCTCGCGCATCCCGGAGGCGATGAACACCTGGTAGTCCATGGCCAGGCCGAACAGCACGCCGATCAGGATGATGGGCAGGAAGCTCAGCACGGCGCCGGGGTTGGCGACGTCGAACACCCCGCCGAGCCAGCCCCACTGGTAGACGGCCACCACCGCACCGAAGGCAGCGGCCAGGGACAGCAGGAACCCGCCGGTTGCCAGCAGCGGCACAACGATGGAGCGGAACACCAGCAGGAGCAGGACCAGGGAAAGCCCGACGACGATTGCCAGGTAGGGCGGCAGGGCGTCACCCAGCTTGGTGGAGACGTCGATGTTGCCGGCGGTCTGGCCGGTCAGGCCCATCGCCACCCCGTGCTCGGCCTGGATGTCGTCATTGAGGCCGCGGAGTTCGGAGACGACCCGGACGGTGCTGGCGCTCGCCGGGCCTTCCCCGGGGATGACCTGGAATACCGCGGTGCGTCGGTCCTCGCTGAGCGCCACGGGCACGGCGGCCACCACGTTGTCCACGGCACGGAGCTTGTCGGCGACGTCGTATTGCAGGGTCTGTGCCTGGGCTTCATCCAGGTTTGCCGGGAACTCGCCCACGGCGACGATGGGGCCGGTGACGCCTTCTCCGAAGCTCCGCGCGGTCAGGTCGTAGGCCTGGTAGGCCTCGGAGTCCACCGGCTCCGAGCCGCCGTCGGGCAGTGCAAGCTGCAGCTGGGTGGCCGGCAGCGCGAGGGTGCCAAGGAGGAGCACCCCCGCCAGGAGCGCCAGGATCGGGTGCCGGGTGACCACGCCGCCCCAGCCGTGCGTGCTGCGTTCCCGGTCCTTGGCCTCATCGGCTGCTTCATGGCCGGGTTCGGCGTTGTGGGCAGCGGCTTTGGCCCAGGCCCGCCGGGAGATGATGCGGCGTCCGATCAAGGACAGCATGGCCGGAGTAAGGGTGATGGCCACCAGCACGGCCACGGCCACGGTGCCGGCCGCAGCCAGGCCCATCACGGCGAGGAACGGCAGCCCGGGCACCACCAGGGCGGCAAGGGCGATGATCACGGTCAGGCCGGCGAAGACCACCGCATTGCCGGACGTGCCGGTTGCCCGGGCCACGGACTCCTCCGGATCCATGCCGGCGAGCAGCTGGGTCCGGTGCCGGTTCACGATGAACAGGGAATAGTCGATGCCCACCGCCAGGCCCAGCATGAGGGCCAGCATGGGTGAAATGGAGCTCATGTCGAACAGTCCGGACAGGGCGAACGTGATGCCGACCCCGATGCCGACACCCACGATGGCCATCAGCAGCGGCAGCCCGGCGGCAACCAGGGTGCCCAGCATGAGGATCAGGACCAGGGCCGCGACGGCGATGCCAATGACCTCGGCGGCGCCGAAGAGTTCCGAGATGTCCTCGGTGATCTCCTTGCTGGCATAGGCGGTCACGCCGGCAGCGGACGTTTCGTGGGCGATGTCCTGGACCTGCTGGCGGACCTCCGGGCTGAGGCCGTTGATGGAGGTGTTGAACTGCACCTGCGCCACTGCGGCGCGGCCGTCCTCCGACACGAAGCGGATGGCGGACGCTGCCTCTGCCTGGCGCTTGCCAAGGCTGAGCTTTGCCTTGCCCGCCTCCAGTTCCCGGGTGCCGGCTTCGAGCCGGGCCTGTCCCTCGGCAAGGACTGCCCTTTGCTGGCCGAGCCGGGCCTCGATCAGGGCGGCCGGGGCGCCCGCGGCGGCCAGCTGCTGTTCCGCTGTGGCGAGCTGCCCCTGCCCGGCTTCAAGCTGGGCACGGGAGGCGTCCAGCTGCGCCTGGCCTGCGGCCAGCTGCTGTTCGCCGTCCGTGATGGCCTGGCCGGCCCGGTCCACCTGGGCCTGGGTGGCAAAGGGGTCCACGGTGCCGCGGACACCCTGCACGGTCTTGAGCTTCTCCAGGGCCTCCGAGACGGCCGCGCGGCTCCCGGCGGTGAAACCGCCGTCGGGCGATTCAAAGACGATGGTGGCGGTGCCTCCGGACGCCGAGGGAAGCTCTTCCTTCAGCTTGTCCGCGATGCGCTGCGTCTCAGTGCCCGGAATCTGGAAGTTGTTGGACAGTGTGCCGTGGAAGGCTGCGGCTGAACCGCCCACGGCCACCAGGGCGGCAAGCCAGAGCGAGATGACCAGCCAGCGCCGGCGGTAGGAGAATTTGCCCAGGCGGTACAGGAACAGTGCCATGCGAGGAAGCCGATCTGATCAGGAGGAACGGGTGGCGGAAGAGGATGGGGCAGGTGCACGGCCTGTGGTGAAGCCTGAGCCGAGCAGTGCCATGGCGTCGATCAGCAGTTGCCGCAGCTCGGCCAGGGATGCCGGCGAGAGGTCCGCGCCGCGGCGGGCAAACCAGACCTCCATTGCCGCCTTGCCGCACGAGATGACGGAACCGGCCAAGGCGCGGAGGTAGAGCTCGTTTTCGGCGCCCGGCGTGGCGGCAGCCCGGCTGCGGGCCACGGCGGTGATCTGTTCCCGGCAGTGGTCCCAGGCTTCCAGTTCGGAGTGGGACATAAGTGTGCTCTGCTGGGTCAGGGTGAAGAGTTCTGCCAGCGGGGCCACTGTCATGGGGTCCGCCAGCGCCATCAGTGCCTCCTGCGCCGACTGCAGGATGGGCTCCTCCGCGGGCCGGAGTTTGAACTGCTGTATCGCGTTGTCCAGGAAGCCATGGGTGATGGAGGCCAGTGCGGCGTCGGTGCTGCCGAAGTAGTTGAAGAACGTCCGGCGTGAAATCCCGGCGGCGTCTGCGATGTCCTCAACCGTGAAGTTTCCAGGGCCCTTGCTTCGCAGGAGGCCCAGCGCGGCGGCGGTGATGGCCTGGCGGGTGGCTGCTTTGTTGAGCTCGCGGCGCGAAGGTGCGGCCGGTGGCGGGACGGAGGTTCCCTGTTGGGCAGATGCGGCAGGAAGGGTCACCCGTTTACACTATGTGCAACTTTGCACTCTGCGCAAGTTATTTTCACAGGAGAATGAAAGGTTCCGAACAGGCCCCGCATTACCTGCTGCCCAATTCTGGAAGTGTCCCGAAAGGGACAAATCATCAGCAGCCGTCACCAGGCGGCGGATCCAGGAGACACGTAATGTCACGCACAAAGAAAATGACCCTTGGCCTGTCAGCTACGGCGCTGGCCCTTGCTGCCGGTATCGGCGTTGCCGGCGTCGCCTCAGCCACCACTACACCCGCTCCCATACCCGGTGCCGGCTCCAGTGCGTCCCCGGACGGGAACACCGGCACCGCGCCCGGCGGAGGTATGGGCAAGCACGGCCGGGGCGGCGAGCGGGGCGCAGCCCAGGCATCCGCGCTCGCCGGGAAGCTGGGTGTCGACGAAGCCGAGGTGGCCGAAGCGCTCCAGGCCTGCCGCGAAGCCAACAAGCCTCCCACGCCGCCTGCGGAGGGGGAGAGGCCGGACCCCGCCGCCCGCGACGCCGCCCTTGCGAAGTCACTGGCGGAGTCGTTGGGCATCGAGGAGGCCAAGGTCACTGCTGCACTGGAGGAGCTCCGCGCGGAGAAGCAGGCTGCGAAGGCTGCGGCCTTCAAGGCGAGGTTGGACCAGGCGGTCACGGACGGAAAGCTGACGCAGGCCGAGGCCGACGCTGTGACCAAGGCGGTGGCGAACGGCATTATCGGCGGCGGCGGTCACTGACGCGGTCATGACGCCGATTCGGCCAGCCGCCTAAAACAGTAGAAGTTCCCGGGAAGGTCTCCCGGGAACTTCTACTGTTTTGTTGCAGTGGGTGAGCAGAGGTTCCTAGGCCTTCGCATCCGCCAGTTCACGCGATGCGGTGTCCGTAGAGGTTCCGTCGGACGGGGCATCGGTATCAGTGCCGGCAACGGAATCATCCACGAAGGGTGTGCCGTTGCGGGGAGCGTTGTACAGCTGCTCGTCGAGGATGCCCTGGCGCTTGGCCACGATGGTGGGGACCAGTGCCTGGCCGGCCACGTTCACTGCGGTGCGGCCCATGTCCAGGATGGGATCGATGGCCAGGAGGAGCCCGACGCCGGCCAGCGGCAGCCCCAGCGTTGACAACGTCAGCGTGAGCATCACCACGGCGCCGGTGGTTCCCGCGGTGGCAGCAGAACCGAGGACGGATACCAGGGCGATCAGCAGGTACTGGCTGAAGTCCAGCTGGATGCCGAAGAACTGGGCCACGAAAATTGCGGAGATGGCGGGGTAGATGGCGGCGCAGCCGTCCATCTTGGTGGTGGCGCCCAGCGGAACGGCGAAGGAGGCGTAAGCGCGGGGAACGCCCAGGCTTCGTTCGGTGACGCGCTGGGTCAGGGGCAGGGTTCCCACGGAGGAGCGGGAGACGAAGGCCAGCTGGACGGCAGGCCACACGCCCGAGAAGTACTGCTTGACGGAGAGGCCGTGGGTGCGGACCAGGATGGGGTAGACCGCGAAGATCACCAGGGCAAGGCCCACGTAGATGGCGAAGGTGAACTTGCCGAGGGACCCGATGGTGTCCCAACCGTAGACAGCCACCGCGTTGCCGATCAGGCCCACGGTGCCCAGGGGTGCGATGCGGATGATCCACCAGAGCACCTTTTGGATGACGGCCAATGCGGAGGCGTTCAGGGCCAGGAACGGTTCGGCAGCCTTCCCCACCTTCAGCGCCGCAACACCGACGGCGATGGCAATCACCAGGATCTGGAGCACGTTGAAGCTGACCGAGGTGGTGACGGCGCCGGACTCGGCAACGGTGGAGCTGGCGCCCAGTCCCAGGAAGTTCTTGGGGAACAGGCCAACCAGGAAGGCCCACCAGTCACCGGACTTGCCGGAGTACTTGGCTTCCTGGGTGATGCCGGTGTTGGCGCCGGGCTGCAGGAGGACACCCAGCCCGATGCCGATCAGTACGGCGATCAGCGACGTAATGGCGAACCACAACAGGGTGTTCCAGGCCAGCTTCGCGGCATTGGACACCTGGCGAAGGTTGGAAATGGAGCTGACCACCGCGGTGAAGATCAGGGGTACGACTGCGGTCTGCAGCAGTGACACATAGCTGGAGCCGATGGTCTGCAGCGTGGCGCCGAGGCCGTTCGGGGCTGCCTTGGTGCTGCCGGTGTACTTGGCCAGCAGGCCGAGGCCCAGCCCCACGATGAGGGCGGCGATGATCTGGACGCCGAACGAGCCGGCCCACTTGGGCAGCTGGAAGCCGGTCTTCCCGGCGGGGGAGGGGGTGCTTGTCTGAGTGCTCACCCGAACACGCTAAAGCCAGCGCGAATACCACGGCGAACGAACATTGAGAAATATTACGCGGCCCAAGATTCTGCCGGAGCCGATATTCCCCGAGAAATCAAGGTTGCACAGCGGCCATGTTACTTATTCCCGCCCGGAGTGTGCTTAACATCTCGCGCGATACAGCAAAAGGCCCGACGTGGGTGCCTTCCGGCAGCTTGCGTCAAAGCGACGAAGGAGCAGCAAGCAGAGGAAGGCACCCTCGTCGGGCGGGAGGGACTGCGGAGCCAGAGCTAGGAAAGCAGCGCACGCCTCAGGGTGTCCAGTCCTACGGAGCCGATGTTCAAAGCCCTTGTGTGGAACTCTTTGAGGTCGAACCCGGGCCGGGCTTCGAGTTCGGCGCGGATCTGCTCCCACAGGCGCTGGCCAACTTTGTAGGAGGGCGCCTGGCCGGGCCAGCCCAGGTAGCGGGTGAACTCGAACTTCAGCTGGCCTTCGCTGATGGGCAGGTTCGCCTTCAGGAACTCATACCCTTTGTCCGGGGTCCAGGGGCCGGAGCCCCAGCGTTCCGGCATCTCCAGTTCGAGGTGGACGCCGATGTCGAACACCACGCGGGCGGCCCGCATCCGCTGCATGTCCAGCATGCCCATGTGGTCGCCGGGATCGCTCAAGTATCCGAGTTCCTGCATCAGCTTCTCGGCATACAGGGCCCAGCCTTCGCCGTGGCCCGAGGTCCAGCAGACATTGCGCCGCCACTTGTTCAGCAGCTCGCGGCGGTAGGTGGCGGTGGCCACCTGGAGGTGGTGGCCCGGGACGCCCTCGTGGTAGACCGTGGTGGTCTCGGCCCAGGTGGTGAACGTGTCCTCACCGGCGGGGACGGACCACCACATGCGGCCCGGGCGGCTGAAGTCATCGGACGGGCCGGTGTAGTAGATGCCGCCCTCGTCGGTGGGGGCGATGAGGCATTCCAGCTTCTTCATGACGTCGGGGATGTCGAAGTGGACGCCGGCGAGCCCGGCCACGGCTTTGTCGGAGAGTTCCTGCATCCACTGCCGCAGCGCGTCCTTTCCCTTCAGCTGGCGGGCGGGATCGTTGTTCAGGATCTCCTTGGCCTCGGCGATGGTGGCGCCGCCCTTGATGGTGTGGGCCACCTGTTCCTGCTGGGCGATGAGCCGGTCCAGCTCCTCCACGCCCCATGCGTAGGTCTCTTCGAGGTCCACGGTGGCACCGAGGAAGGACCGGGAGGCGAGGGCGTAACGCGCCCGGCCCACGGCATCCTTTTCGGGTGCTGCCGGCAGCAGCTCTGCGCGGAGGAAGTCCGCCAGCCCGGCGTAGGCTGCCCGGGCGGCGGCCGCACCGGCGTCGAGCTCTTCCCGGATGGCTGCGGGCAGCGGCCCGGCGGCAGTGGCCGCCCCGGCCGCCAGCTTCGCGAAGAAGCCATCCTCCGCGGCGTACTTCGTCACCTGCTCAATGACGACCTTCACCTGGCGCGCGGCGGCCACCCGGCCGGCGTCCTTCGCCTGCCGCAGGGATTCGGTGTACCCGGCAATTGCGCCGGGGACGTTGGACGCGCGGCCGGCAATGTGCCGCCAGTCCTGCTCCGTCTCCGTGGGCATGAGGTCGAAGATCGCCCGGATGTCCTGGGCAGGGGAGGCAATGTTGTTCAGGTCGGCGTAATCCCATCCCGAGGCGTGGATCAGCAGCTGCAGCCCCAGCCGCTCCCGCATGGCGTCCAGGGTGACCGCGTCAACGTCGTCCTCCGGCTCGAGGCCTTCGAGGTCAACCAGGGCCTTCCGGGCAGCCTCCGCGAATTCGGCGATGCCTGCCGGGGAGAAGTCCTGGTATTCGGTTTCGTGTCCGGCAAGGCCAAGGGTGGTGGCGAAGGATGGATTGAGCCTTATGAGCGTCTCGGTGTAGTCATCTGCGACGGCGTCAATCCGGGTGTGCGGGCGGGCGGCAGGAGAAGTGTCTGTAGTCACACTCCGAGACTAGCGCCTCCGAATGTGGGAGCCGGCGGGGAGGATCAGCCGCGGCTGCGTTTCCATGCTCCGGGGCCGGGGGTGGGCTCCAGCCTCAGCTGCTGGCGGCGGACCCAGTGCCGCACCGGCGGCTTCTCGGTCTCAGCCTGTTCCGCGCCGCCCAGGGAAAGTACGACGGCGGTCAGCGCCGCCAGTTCCTCGGCGGTGGGCTGCCCTTTGACGACAGACAGCAGGGGCTCAGCAGGTGCCTGGGTTTCGCCAGCCTCGGCCGCCGGCTTTTCCGCGTTCACAGCGGGATGTTCCCATGCTTCTTGGCGGGGAGGCTGGCGCGCTTGTCACGCAGGGCGCGCAGGCCCTTGATGATCTGCAGCCGGGTCTCGGACGGGGCGATGACGGCGTCAACGTAGCCGAGCTCCGCTGCCTGGTAGGGGTTGAGGAGCTCTTCCTCGTACTGCCGGATGACCTCGGCGCGCCGTGCTTCGACGTCGCCGCCGGCCTCCGCAACGGCCGCAAGATCGCGGCGGTACAGGATGTTGACGGCACCCTGTGCACCCATTACGCCGATCTGGGCGGTGGGCCAGGCCAGGTTGAGGTCGGCGCCGAGCTTCTTGGAGCCCATTACGATGTAGGCGCCGCCGTAGGCCTTCCGGGTGATGACGGTGAGCTTGGGAACGGTCGCCTCCGCGTAGGCATACAGGAGCTTGGCGCCGCGGCGGATGATGCCCTGGAACTCCTGGTCCTTGCCGGGCAGGAAGCCGGGAACGTCCACCAGGGTAATGATGGGGATGTTGAACGCGTCGCAGTGGCGGACGAACCGGGCAGCCTTTTCCGAGGCGGCGATGTCCAGGGTGCCGGCGAACTGCAGGGGCTGGTTGGCGACGATGCCCACCGTATGGCCCTCCACCCGGCCGTACCCGATCATCACGTTCGGCGCGTAGAGGGCCTGCATCTCCAGGAAGTGGCCGTCATCCACGATCTGCTCAACCACGGCACGCATGTCATAGGGCTGGTTGGCGGAATCGGGGACCAGCGCGTCCAGGGCGAGGTCGTCGTCGTCGAGCTCCAGTTCCTGCGTGTGCTCCAGGACGGGTGCCTCTGAGAGGTTGTTGGACGGCAGGAAGTCCAGCAGTTCGCGGACGAACTCGATCGCGTCCGCTTCGTCCGAGGCAAGGTAGGTGGAGGTTCCTGTGGTGGCATTGTGCTGCCGGGCTCCGCCGAGGGTTTCCATGTCAACGTCCTCCCCGGTGACGGTCTTAATGACGTCCGGTCCGGTGATGAACATGTGGGAGGTCTTGTCCACCATCACCACGTAGTCGGTGAGGGCAGGGGAGTAGGCGGCGCCGCCTGCCGACGGGCCCATGATGAGCGAAATTTGGGGGACCACGCCGGACGCGTGGACGTTGTTGCGGAAGATGTCCGCGAACATGGCCAGCGAGGCAACGCCCTCCTGGATTCGTGCTCCGCCGCCGTCCAGGATGCCCACAACGGGGCAGCCGTTGCGCAGCGCAAACTCCTGCACCTTGACGATCTTTTCGCCGTTGACCTGGCTCAGGGACCCGCCGTAGACCGAGAAGTCCTGGCTGTACACGGCCACCAGGCGACCGTCCACGGTGCCGTATCCGGAAACCAGTCCATCGCCGAGCGGCTTCTTCTTCTCCATGCCGAACGCGGTGGAGCGGTGGACGGCCAGGGCGTCGAATTCGACGAAGGAGTCCTCGTCGAGGAGGAGGGCGATGCGCTCCCGGGCGGTGTTCTTGCCGCGGGCATGCTGTTTCTCGATTGCCTCAGGGCCGGAGGGCTGTTCGGCACGCGCCTGGCGGTCGCGGAAATCGGCGATCTTTCCCGCTGTCGTTGTCAGATCGTGGCTCATCAAGTATCTCCGGCTCTGTAGCAGATTGATTCTGTGGTGCTGTGAATGCTGGCGGGCTGTGGCGCTGCAGTTAAGTAGCTTCCACACAAAAGGCGAACCCTGCTGGCAAGTCTAGTGACGCTTCCGGCGGCTGCGGCTGTAGGGAACCTACAATTTTCTGCGCCGTCGTCAGCAGCAGCGCCATGTTACTTGCCGGTAACTTAGTTGGGTTACAGTGGTGCCATGACTTCGAGCAACGACGCTTCGCATGCCCTCGGCGGACCCTACCAGGCTGCCGGTTCACTCCAGGGAAGGACCATCCTCATCTCCGGCGGGAGCAGGGGGATCGGCCTGGCAATCGCCCTGCGCGCGGCGCAGGACGGCGCCAATATCGTGCTGATGGCCAAGACCGGGGAGCCGCACCCGAAACTGTCCGGGACTGTCCATACGGCTGCCCAGGAACTGGTGGAGGCGGGCGGACAGGCGCTCCCGCTGGTGGGTGATGTCCGGAGGGACGACGACGTGGCCGCGGCCGTGGCGGCGGCAATGGAACGGTTCGGGGGCATTGACGCCGTCATCAACAACGCTTCCGCCATCGACCTTTCCCGGACCGATGACGTGGACATGAAAAAGTACGACCTCATGCAGGACATCAACGTCCGCGGGACGTTCCTGATGTCCAAGCTGGCGCTCCCGGCGCTCCGGGCCTCGGACCAGGGCCACATCCTTACGCTCTCGCCGCCGCTGAACCTCGATCCCCGGTGGGCCGGGAAGCACCTGGCCTACACCATGGCAAAGTACGGGATGAGCCTCACAACCCTCGGCCTTGCCGAGGAGCTGAAGGCGGACGGCATCCGGGTGAATTCGCTGTGGCCGCGCACCCTTATAGACACTGCGGCCATCAGGAACATGCCGCACGGGGAAAAGATCGTCCAGGCCGCCCGTGGCGCGGAAATCATGGCGGATGCGGCCCACGCCGTGCTTACGGGCTGCAACCTCACGGCCGGCGGCCGGCCAAGCGGCAATTTCTACACGGATGAAGAGGTGCTCGCGGCCGCGGGGGTCACCGACTTCCGCCCGTACAGCCTTGGCGCTCCCGAAGACCAGCTGGTGCCGGACATTTTCCTTTAGCCTCCGCCGTGATCCTTCCGGGTTCCTGCGGGCCGGCACGCCGGGCTGCCAGGACTAAGCGGTGTCGGTAGAGTTTAGCTATGGATGACGCACATGCCCCCGGCACGCCACTGGACCGGAGGGCCCTCGCGGACCAGCACTTTCTGTCCGCGGCCGGCATCCCGCGGCTTGAGGTTGTTAACTCCACCGGGTCCACCAACGCCGACCTCCTCCGCTCCGTCACCGTGGAACCTTCGGCCTGGCCGGACATGTCAGTGCTGACCGCGGAGTACCAGACGGCAGCCCGCGGGCGCCTGGACAGGCGCTGGGAAGCGCCGCCCCTGAGCTCAGTTTCCGTTTCCGTTGTCCTGCGGCCGGCCAACGCCGAAGGAAGGCCGCTTCCCACCCAGAGCTATTCCTGGCTGTCCCTCATCGGCGCCCTGGCGCTGCGGGAAACCCTCCTGGAAACGGCCGGCCTGCCCGCCGAGTTGAAATGGCCCAACGACGTCCTGGTGCGCGGCAAGAAGATCGCGGGAATCCTGGCCCAGATGGGTCCCATGGTGGACGGCTCCGTGCCCCCGGTCATCCTGGGAACCGGCCTGAACGTCACCCTCCAGGCGGCCGAACTCCCGGTTCCCACCGCCACGTCAGTGGTGCTGGAATCACCGCGCTCAGCGGACCGGACGGAGCTGCTGAAGAGCTACCTTTTGCACTTCGCCGTGCTCTACCGCGGCTTTTGCAACGCCGACGGCGACCCGGCGGCAGGCCTGGCCGGCGGACCGTCGCTGCACAAGCGCGTGGAAGGCGTCATGACCACCCTGGGCAAACAGGTACGGGCGCAGCTGCCGGGCGACCACGAAATCATCGGCCACGCGTCCCGCCTCGACGAGTACGGATCGCTGCTGGTGGTGGACCGCGAGTCCAAGGAGCACGTGGTAACGGCCGGGGATGTTGTGCACTTGCGTCCGTGGAATTCCCCGGACGCATCCGGCCAGGGCGGTTATGCGTAAAGACCTCGTTCCGGGCGAGCAGGTGATCGTCACCACCCGCCCGCAGCCGAGGAAGCTGGCCGGGGCAGCTGCGGCCTTCATACTCTCACCGGCGCTTGCCGCGTTCGCTTCCGCCTGGGCCACCCGCGGGGAAGCGGCCAGGCTCATCCCCGCGCTGACTCCCCGGTGGACGCCGTGGCTGGTGGCAGGGTTCGCCTTGGCGGTGGCCGGGGTCTGGCTGGGATATTGCCTGCCCCGGCTGCTGCGGTGGCAGGGCACCAGGTACACGCTCACCAGCCGGCGGCTCGTTGCCCGGTCCGGTCTCCTGCGGCGGCGTGACCAGCAGGTGAACCTGGCCTCGGTGCGCAATCTGACTGTCCACGAATCCGTACTTCAGCGCCTGTTGCGCTCCGGGAATATATCCTTGGAAACCGGGTACCAAGGCGTGGTGACATTCCAGGACGTGCCGGAGGTTGCCAGGTTCCGGGACTTCATCCTGGATGCCATCGAGGAATTGCCCGACGAACGTGACGGCCAGGCCGGCGGAGCAATGGACGATCCTGCCGGAGCTTTGCCATGGGAATTGAGAGAAGGTGGACGGGATGAACGATGAGGACCAGCAGGAGCGCGTGGACTCCATCACACCCCCGCCCGCGATGGATTCCCACCCGGCCACAGGCGCGATGTCTGCCGAACGGCTCGCCATGAAGGCTTTGGAGGCCCGGCTGCTGGGCGGCGAACGCAAGCTCCGGCGCCGTGAAGTCGCCGCCGGCGCCGGGCTGTCCCTGCTGTCCGCGCGCAAACTGTGGCGTGCCCTCGGTTTCCCCAACTTCGGCGACGAGGACGTGGCGTTCACTGAGCGCGACCAGGCCGCGCTTTCCACCGTGGTGGACCTGGTCCGCTCGGGGAAGCTGACCGAGGAGGCCGCCATCTCCGTCACCCGCTCCATCGGGCAGATGACGGACCGGATGGTGGTCTGGCAGATCGAAGCCCTGGTGGAGGACATGGTCCACGAGCAGGGCGTTACGGACGCCGTCGCCCGCAAACGCCTGGTCAACGAGCTGCCGGCGCTGGTGGACGCCCTGGAAGAAATGCTGGTCTACTCCTGGCGGCGCCAGCTTAACGCAGGCGTCCAGCGGCTCGCTGTCCGGGCGGAAGCGGGCCTGCAGGCGAGCGAAGAGGGCCGGGAAGGCGACGAGGACGACGCCCCGCTGCCGCTGGCGCGAGCCGTAGGCTTCGCGGACCTTGTTTCGTACACCAGCCTGTCCCGCCGCATGAATGAAAAAACTCTGGCCCGGCTGGTCCAGCGCTTCGAAAACAAGTGTGCCGAGATCATCTCCGTGGGCGGCGGCCGCCTGGTGAAGACCGTGGGCGACGAAGTCCTCTACATCGCCGAAACCCCGGCCGCCGGTGCCGAGATCTCCCTGGCTCTTGCCCAGGCCTTCACGGAGGACGAGATCCTTCCCGAAGCGCGGGTGGCCATGGTGTGGGGAAGGATCCTGTCCCGGCTCGGCGACATCTACGGTCCCACCGTGAACCTCGCCGCCCGCCTCACCACCCTTGCGGATCCCGGCACGGTGCTGGTGGACTCGATGACCGCCTCGGCACTGGAACACGACGAACGGTTCGTGCTGGAGCCGCAGCCTCCCGAAAACGTCCGCGGATTCGGCGAAATCCGCCCCGTGCGGCTTAGCCGCGGCCTCGGCAAAGGCTTGGTGCTGGACTAAGGCGCACGCCGCGCGCGAGCGGGACCGGTGCGGAAAACCAGTTTATCCAGTTGTTGGTCTATCGCGGTAGAGTTGGTGCGTCGGCAACGCTGAACCGCCGGTGTGGATAGGGCTCCCCATCGCGGCAGGAAGTGCCGATCGGTAAGCTTGCCACCGGTGCCTCGCCGGGGCCGGACGCCCGAGCCGGCCCGGGGCATCGCCAATGTCAGGTCTCTGCTGCTCCCACCGGGGGCGGCGAAAAATAAAGGTCCGGGGATTGCACCCCGGGCCGGACAGTTGCCTTTTGGCAGCGGTAATTCAGGGGATAGTAACGCTGTGACAACTCTGCTGGGGAAGCTTGGGCTGAAAAGGCGCCACAAGAAACTCGTCACGGGCACCGCCTTCGGTGCCGCCGTCGTTGTCCTGGTCACCGGTGCCGTGCTGTATCCGGGGTTCAAGACCACCGAGGTGGAGCTGAACGACGGCGGCGTGTGGGTGGTCTCGAAGTCCAAGAATGCGGTGGGCCGGCTCAACTACCCCTCCCGCGTCCTTGATGGGGCCGTGACCCCCGCTTCCACCACGTTCGACATCCTGCAGGACGCCGGTGACGTCTTCGTCGATGATGAGACAGGCTCAACACTGAACCAGGTTTCGCCGGCGAACATGCGGCTGGGCGGAGACAAGCAGCTGCCGGGATCGGCGGACGTCAGCTTCGGCTCGGAAGTCATCTCCGTGACGGACGCGGCATCGGGCAAGGTATGGGCGGTGTCGCCGTCCACGGTCAACGGTTTTGACGAGGAAGCCTCAGAACCCGTGTTGGTCGGTTCGGAGGGCATTGTCTCGGCGGTCGGCGATGATGACCGGATCTACTCGGCGGACCCTGAATCCGGCGCCGTGACGGTAACGGCCGTTGACGCCAACGGCGAGGTGACAGCATCGGAATCCGAAACCTGGGCCGAGCTGAAAGGTTCGGGCGATCTCCAGATCACGGTGGTGGGGGACGAGCCGGTGCTTCTGGATCCGGCGGCCGGGAAGTTGTTCCTGCCCGGCGGAAAGCGGCTCCAGCTGGAAAACGCGCGGGAGGCGAAGCTGCAGCAGGGCGGCCCCGCCAGCGGTTTCGTGGCCATCGCCACCCGGAAGGCGTTGCTGAAGCAGCCCCTGGACGGATCCACGGCGAAGACGGTGGCATTCGACGGCGAGGGCGTGCCGGCTGCCCCCGTCCAGTTGGGCGGGTGCGTACACGCGGCGTGGTCCGGGGCGAACAAGTATGTGCGCGACTGCGCCAATGACGGCGATGACAAGAATGTTGACGTGCCCAGGGCGAGCGCCTCGCCGTCGTATGTCTTCCGGGTGAACCGGGACCTCGTGGTCCTGAATGACGTCAATTCCGGCAACGTGTGGCTGGTGAACCAGAACATGCAGCTGGTCAACAACTGGGACGATGTCATCCCGCCGAAGAACGAGTCCGACGAGCAGGACCAGGAATCCGCGGACAACAACACCATCAACGTCCTGCCGGACCGCACCAAGCCCAACCGTCCGCCGGAAACCAAGCCCGACGCCGTCGGCGTGCGCCCAGGCCGCACCACCATCCTTAGCGTCCTGGACAACGATTCGGACCCCGACGGCGATGTCCTCACGGCCGCCGTCGGGAATTCCGGACCCCAGGCCGGCAGCCTTGAGAACATCTACGGCGGCACGGCCTTCCAGATCTCCGTTCCGGCCGGCGCGAAACCCGGGACGGAAACATTCAGCTACAGCGCCTCAGACGGCCGCGGCCTTTCCGCCACCGGGCAGGTCACCCTCAGCGTGATGGCCCCCGAAGAGAACAAGCCGCCCCGGTTCAAGCGCGGCGACAACACCACCATGCTCGTGGAACAGGGCAAAGCCGTCAGCCAGAACATCCTTACCGACTGGATCGACCCCGACGGCGACGACCTGGTGCTCCTTGACGCGAAAGCGGACAACGACCAGGACCAGGTCAAGGTCCGCCGCGACGGCCTGCTGACCTTCCAGGACTCCGGCGCCACCGCCGGCAGGAAGAACGTGGAGGTGACCATCTGGGACGGCAGGGCCACCGTCACCGGAAAAGTGGTGGTCAACGTCCAGCCGCCGGGAGCCCTTGCACCGGTGGTCAACGCCGACCACGTCACGGCCGTGGTGGGACAGGACCTGGTCATCTCGCCGCTGAAGAACGACGTCGATCCGAACGGGGGCGCCCTCCGCCTGGCCCAGGTGGAAGCCAACGGCCCGGCCGAGCTGGGCCCCGTGACCGACGGCGGCACCTTTACGTTCCGCAGCACCACCCCCGGCCCGGTCTACCTCACCTACATCGCCAGCAACGGGCCGCAGAGCAGCCAGGGGCTGATCCGCGTCGACGTCGAATCCGGAGATGAAACGGGCAACCCCGTCGCCGTCCATGATGTCGCGCTCATGCCCACCGGCGGAAGCGTGCTGGTGGACCCGCTGGCCAACGATTCCGACCCCTCCGGCGGAGTCCTGGTGCTGCAGTCCGTGAAGCTGCCGGAAAACTCAACCGCGTCGGTGAGCGTCATCAACCACAGCGTCCTTCGGATCACCGACATCCTCGGAACCAAAGACCCGTTCCTCTTCGAATACACCATGTCCAACGGCAAGAAGTCGGCCACCGGCAGCGTGTCGGTGGTGCCCGTGCCGGCGCCGGCCGTGGTGGAGGCACCCCAGCCAAAACCGGACGAGGTAAACGTCCGGGTCAACGACGTCGTCACCATCCCCGTGCTCGGGAACGACACCCACCCGCAGGGCCAGGAGCTCACCGTGGACCCGGTCTTGCCGCAAGGGGTTGATCCCCTCGACGGGAAGAGCTTCGTTTCGGAGAACACCCTCCGGTTCATTGCCGGTCCGGCACCCAAGACCGTCCGCGCCATCTACAACGCCGTGGATCCCCAGGGACAAAAAAGCGCCGCCGCCGTGACCATCCACATCCTTCCCCTGGAGGGCGCGGAGAACTCACGCCCGCAGCCGCGCAACCTCACGGCCCGCGTGGTGGCCGCCGGAACGGTCCGGATTCCAGTGCCGCTGGACGGCATCGATCCGGACGGTGACTCCGTCCAGCTGACCGGCATCGACAGTACACCGGCCATGGGCACAGCTGCGGTCGGCAGCAACTTCATCGACTTCACCGCTGCCGGTGACGGCGCTGGAACCGATACCTTCCGCTACAAGGTGGTGGACCGGCAGGGCGCCGTCAACACCGGCACTGTCACCGTGGGCATCGCGCCGCGCGGCGAGGTCAACCAGGAGCCCACTCCCGTGGACGACGAGGTAAGGGTCCGCCCCGGCCGCCAGATCGCCGTCGACGCCACCGGCAACGACACAGATCCCGACGGCGACCTCATTCGTATCCTCACCGACGGCATTGATGCCGACGCCGCGCTGCAGGCCACCGTGAGCAAAACGAGCGGCCGAATCATCCTGCTGGCGCCCGGAGAAGCCGGGACCGTCAACGTGCGCTACACCATCGCCGATGACCGGGACGCATCCGCCCAAGGGACCATCCGCGTGGTGGTGGACAACGAGGTTCCCCTCAAGGCGCCCATCGCCCGTGACGACAGGGTGACGTCGGCCCAGACCATGGGGAAAGCCGCCGTGGACGTCCCTGTCCTGAAGAACGACGAGGACCCGGACGGCGTAGGGGAAAACCTCAAGATCAGCACAGAAGCCACCACAGCCCGGCCCGGGGCGGACGGCAACATGATCGTGGACCTGACTGAGCAGTCCCAGCTCATCCCCTACACCGTGGAGGATGTGGACGGCCAGAAGTCCACGGCGGTGATCTGGGTACCGGGCCTCGGGCAGCAGGTGCCCACCCTTGCCAAGGACGAAGTGCTTGAGGTAGTTGCCGGCCAGTCCGTGGATGTTGACCTGGATGAGTGGGTCAAGGTCCGGGAAGGCCGCTCGCCGCGGCTCACCCAGACGGACCGCATCAAGCTCATCGGCGCAGACGGCAGCGATCCCGTGACCGGCGACGGCACAGGACTCAAGTACACCGCGGGCGCAGACTATGTGGGACCAGGTTCCCTTACCTTCGAGGTGACCGACGGGACCGGCCCTGACGATCCGGCCGGCCTGAAGTCCACCCTGAGCATCCGCACCAAGGTGCTGCCTGATCCGAACAGGAACAACCCTCCGGAACTGCTGGGCGCAAACCTTGACGTGCCCAAGGGCGACTCCGCCAGCACCGACCTGGGCAAGCTGACAGCGGACCCTGACCGGGACGACGTCGAAAAGATGAAATACGAGTTGGTGGGAGGATCTCCCGCCGGTTTCAACGCCGGCATCGACGGCAGGACCCTGAAGGTTTCCGCGGCCGACTCAAGCGGGGCCGGGACGACGGCCGCCGTCCAGGTCAAAGCCAGGGATCCCCGCGGGCTCGAAGCCACGGCCACCTACCAGCTGAAGGTGACGGCTTCCAACCGGCCGAAGCCCGTGGCGAACGACGACGTGCAGGACGACGTTGCCGCCGGCAAACCCGTAACGGTGAACGTGCTCGCCAACGATGCCAACCCGTTCCCGGAGACCGCACTCAAAATCATTGCGGCCGCTGCGGAAACCGGCAGCGGCAACGTGGACGTGAACGGCGATTCCATCACAGTCACCCCTGCGCCGGGATTCACCGGCACCATGGTGGTGTCCTACACGGTGGCCGACAAGACCGGCGATGAGTCCCGCACTGCCACGGCCCGCGTCCGGCTGACAGTCAAGGACAAACCCCAGACCCCCACCACCCCGCAGGCGCAGAGCGTGGGGGACCAGACGGCACTCCTGACCTGGACGGCGCCAGCGGACCGCGGTTCAGCAATCACTAAGTACACCGTGTACGGGGAGGCAGGGTTCCGGCAGGACTGCCCGGCCAACACCTGCACCCTCAACGGGCTGGTCAACAACACCAAGTACCATTTCCAGGTCACGGCCACGAACGAGTTCGGCGAGTCCGACCGCTCGCCTGCGTCGGCCGAGGTGCGGCCTGACGTTAAGCCCGATACCCCCCTGGCGCCGTCGCTGAAGTTCGGCGATAGGGAGCTGTCCGTCAACTGGGCCGCTCCGGCAAGCAAGGGCTCACCGGTGAAGTCCTACGACCTGGAGATCTCACCTCCTCCCGCCGGGCAGAACGCCCAGATCCAAAACCTGACTGGCGTCAGCTATGTCTGGAAGGGCCTGCAGAACGGCGTCTCCTACAAAGTCCGGGTCCTGGCGCGCAATGATGCCAAGGAACCCTCCGAGTGGAGCCCTTATTCAGCAGCCATGGTTCCGGCGGGTGTTCCGGCCACTCCGGCCGCACCGTCTGCGGCGCAGGCCGGTTCGGTGGGTTCGCAAAGCCAGCTGAAGGTGAGCTGGGCTGCGCCGAACAATAATGGCGACTCCATCTCGGCGTACACCCTGACCACCCTCCGCGGCGGTGCCGTGGTGTCCAGCCAGCAAGTGGCCGGTACCTCGCAGAACGTCACGGTGGACAACTCCGAAACCAACTACACCTTCACGGTGTCTGCCACCAACAAGGCGGGCACCAGCGGGACAAGTGCCCAATCAGCGGCCATCCGTGCTGCCGGCAAGCCGGGCATGGTGGGAACTCCGACGGCGGCATTGGTGGACACAGGAGGAAATGGCGGAAAGATCGATGTGCGCTTCCCTGTGCTGACGGCAGCCCAGCGCAATGGTTCGACCGCCGAAGAAATCACCTACAAATACAGCCTGACGTCCGGCGGCGGCAGCGGCAATATTGCTGCCGGTGGCGGAACAGTTCCCGCAGCCAACGGCACCCCGACCGCTGTTGTGGTCTGGGCAGTATCGTCCCGCAGCTCCACCGCCGGGGACGCCAGCACCCCCTCCAACTCGGTCAACCCCTATGGGCTGGCCTTTGCCCCGAACGTCACAGGCAGCAACAGCAGCGGAGTGGGGGACAGGACGGTGTCCTGGACGTGGAACCAGCCGGACGGCAACGGCCGGGCGGTCACCGGTTACCAATACAGCCTGGACGGAGGCGCCTGGCAGGACACGCAGGAGCGGCGCTTCTCCCGGACCGTGGGCTACAGCGAAACCCATACTCTTCGGGTCCGCGCCATCAGCGGGGGCCAGCCCGGCCGGATCGGCAGTGATTCATCCCGCAGCGGTGCGGAGCCGCCGCCTCCCGTACCCACCTCCTGGACCATCACGGCAACACCGGTCCGCAGCTGCACCGAACCCGGGTACGGCGTTGACAGCTTCAGGGCCGGCAATCCCTCCAGCTGCGTCAGCCCCGGCAAATGGCTGCCGGAAAACACGCCGTCCAACTCGGACTTCTATGTGGTCTGGTACAAGACGTCCGCGAACCCTTCCGGCATTTGGTACCACCTGACCAGCGGCCCCGCCGCCGGGAACTACGTCCGCCACGACACCACCAACAGGGACGGACAGGGCCCGCCGCCGGGCATGCCGCAACGCTAGCCGGCCCGGCGCAACCTACCGATCAAGATTAAGGAACAACACGTGACCATGACCACCGAGCAGGCCGCCTGGTTTGCAGACACCTTCGAGAAACTCGTTGCCAACGTGGGGCAGGCCGTCCTGGGCAAAGAACACGTCATCCGGCTCACCTTCACGGCCATGCTGGCCGAGGGCCACGTGCTGTTCGAGGACGCACCCGGCACCGGCAAGACCTCGCTGGCCCGCGCCCTGGCCGCTACGGTGCAGGGGTCCAACAACCGCATCCAGTTCACCCCGGACCTGCTGCCCTCGGACGTCACGGGTGTGACCATCTACGACCAGAAGACCCAGAAGTTCGAGTTCCACAAGGGCCCGATCTTCAACAACATCGTCCTGGCGGACGAAATCAACCGTGCTTCGCCGAAGACCCAGTCGGCTCTGCTCGAGGTCATGGAGGAATCCAGGGTCACGGTTGACGGCGTCACGTACGAGGCCGGGCGCCCGTTCATGGTGATGGCCACGCAGAACCCCATCGAGCAGGCAGGCACCTACCGCCTGCCGGAGGCACAGCTGGACCGCTTCCTGATCAAGACCTCCATCGGCTACCCGGACCACGCCTCCACTGTCCGGCTGCTGGGCGGCTCCAACCTGAAGGACCGGTCCCAGGACCTCTCCGCGGTCATCACCACCCAGGCTGTGGCCGACATGGCGGACCTCGCCGCCACGGTGCACGTGGACACCGCCGTCCTCGAGTACATCTCGCGGCTCTGCGAGGAGACCCGCAACGCCCCCGAAACCCGGCTGGGCGTCTCGGTCCGCGGGGCCTTGGCCATGGTCCGTGCGGCAAAGGTCTGGGCGGCGGGGCAGGGGCGGAACTTCGTACTTCCGGATGACATCAAGGAACTTGCCCCGGTGGCATGGACCCACCGCTTCGTCATGGATCCTGAGGCAGAGTTCTCCGGAGCCACGGCGGAAGCCGTGCTGACGCGGATCCTGGCGGAGGTCGCGGCCCCCCAGCAGCGCACCAACGCCTGACGGTCCCGGCACGGACCCCACCACTTCCACGCAACAACGAAGGCATACATATGTCCACCGGCACCCCGTTGACCCGGCTCGCGGAGCGTCTCAAGCAACCCTTCCACAGGGACGGCCGGCCTATGCAGCTGCACCCGTCGGCAGTCTGGGCCGAGGCGCGGAACACGGCGGCCATGGCGCTGGCGCCAGCCTGGCGGAACGTCCAAACTGCATGGCTAAAGTACGCCTGGCCCGTGCTGTCCGTGGTCAGCGTCCTGGGCTGGTGCGTCCTGGCTGCCTCCATCCTGCTCTGGTCAACAGGTCAGGCGTTCGGCTGGCAGGAGGCCAAGGCGGCGGCGATCGCGGCGTTCGTGATGTTCCTGATCGCCATCGCCTTTGTCCTGGGCCGATCTTCCTACGGAGTGCTCCTGGACCTCGCCCGCACCCGGGTGGCCGTCGGGGACAGCGCCGTGGGCAGCATCGCCGTGTCCAACACCTCTGCCCGGCCCCTGCTGCCGGCAGCACTGGAACTTCCGGTGGGCAACGTCACGGCTGTGTTCCACCTGCCCCGCATGAAGCCGCAGCAGGTTCACGAGGACCTCTTCACCATTCCCACCGCGCGCCGTGCCGTGATCGTCGTCGGACCTGTCCGGTCAGTCCGGGCGGACCCGCTGCACCTGCTGCGCCGGCAGGTCCTGTGGACCGAGCCGGAAGACCTGTTCGTCCATCCGCGCACGGTGGCCCTGGCCGGTTCGGCGGCCGGCTTTATCCGCGACCTGGAAGGAATGCCTACCACGGACCTGTCCAGCGCGGACGTGTCCTTCCATGCGCTCCGCGACTACGTGCCGGGGGATGACCGCCGGCACATCCACTGGAAAACCACCGCGCGGACCAACAAGCTCATGGTGCGCCAGTTCGAGGAAACACGCCGGGCCCACCTGGCCATCTCGCTGTCCATCAACACCGACGAATACGCCTCCGAAGCGGAATTCGAAATGGCCATCTCGGTAGCCGCATCGATCGGCCGGCAGGCCATCCGTGAGCAGCGTGAGCTGGACGTCCTTACCCAGAAAGGCCCGCTGCGCTGTGAAACCGGGCGGAACATGCTCGATGACATGACCAGGATTGCGGGATCGCCCATGCGGCGGACCGCCGTCGACCTCGCCAGGACCCTGGCGGACACCGTCCCCAACGCCTCCGTGGTCTTCTTCGTCGTGGGCAGCAACGTGACTGCCACCCAGCTGCGCTCCGCGGCCGCGTCCGTGCCGCCCGGCGTCCGCAGCCTCGCGGTGCGGGTGGAAGCCGGCGCCTCGCCCGGCCGCGCGAACATCGCTGACCTTACCGTGCTGACGCTCGGCGACCTTAACGACCTTGCCATTGTGCTGAGAAAGGCCGCAGCATGACCTCCACGGAAGGCCTCCGCCCGCGCAGCACGCGCCCCCGCAGCAAACCATTAGGCACCAACCGCGGTGCGTCCGGCGGCGGCCGTAACCAAGCGGCCTCCGCTTTCGCCGACGGCCAGCCGGCCTGGCACTTCCTGCTCGACGCCGCCGCGCTGACGGTCCTGCTGGGGCTTGGCCTGCTTGGCTTTGGCCTCAGCTTCGGCGGCGACCGGTACTACCTCGTCTCCGGCTTCGGCGGCATCCTCCTGGGCCTGGCCATCGGCGCACTCAACGCGCACCTGCGGCTCGGACTGCTCATCACCACGGCAGTTGCCCTCGGCGCCTACCTGGTCCTCGGAACGCTGCTGGCGGTGCCCGACGCCGCAATCGCAGGTTTTGTCCCCACCCTTGACTCGCTCCGGACCCTCCTCCTGGGGGTGGTGTTTGCCTGGAAGGACATGCTGACGGTTGGTGTTCCCGTGGGCACTGCAGGCGGCGTGCTGATTGTTCCCTTCCTGAGTTCCCTGGTGACCGCCCTGGTGGCCGGTGTCCTGACATGGCGCCTTCGAAGCCCTTACTTTCCGCTCCTGCCGGTCCTGGTCCTGTTCGTCACCGGCATCGCCTTCAGCACCAACGCCGCCTTCCTCACCCTCGAACGCGGCATCGGCCTGACGGTCCTGGGCATCGCCTGGGCCACGTTCCGCCGGGACGCCCTCAGGAAGAACTCCACGCGAAAGGTCTCCGTCAACAGGCCGCAGACGGATACCGCCACCGCGCAGCGGGCGAAGGTCCGGAGGCTGGGAATGGCAGCCGGCGTCATCGCCTTGAGTGTGGCCGTCACAGCACTCTCCGCCCCCCTGGTAACGGCAGGCAACGACCGGAAGGTCCTCCGGAACGTGGTGGTCCCGCCGTTCGACCCCAAGGACTACATCACGCCGCTGGCCAGTTTCCGCACCTTTGTCAAAGACATGAAGGACGACACCCTCTTTGTGGTCCGGGGCCTGCCCCGTGACGGCCGGGTCCGGCTGGGGGCCCTGGATGCCTTCAATGGAACCAACTACACGATGGACCCCAACGGCTCGGGCAACTTCAACAGAGTGGGGGACACCGAGTCGATCAACACCCTGGCGGATACCTCCGGGGTTGTTCCCACCAAGGACTACGCCATCAGTATCACGGTTGAGGACTACCAGGGATTCTTCGTGCCGGGGGGCCGTAAAACCACGGGACTGAGCTTTGATGACAGCGCGTCTGCCGCGGCGTCCGGCCTCTACTTCAATTCCGGAACGGATACCGCCGTCACCACCAACGGGCTGTCCCGCGGCGATTCCTACAAGGTGCAGGTTTCGGATCCCGTGAAGCTGGAACACGGGCAGCTGGCGCAGTACGACTTCGCGAAACTATCCCTGCCCGACGCCACGGAAGTGCCCCCGGTAGTGGGGTCGCAGGCCAACGACCTCTCCGCTGACGCCCCCACCGCCATCGACCGGGTCCGGCAGATCGAGGCCCATTTCCAGAAGACCGGGGCGTTCAGCAACGGGCTGGTCAGCGAAGGCCAGCTGCCCAGCGTGTCCGGCCATGGTTCTGCCCGGATCAGGAACCTCCTGACGGCCAAGCAGATGCTGGGCGACGACGAGCAGTACGCGGTGGCCATGTCCCTCATGCTCCGCCACCTGGGAATCCCGTCCCGCGTGGTGATGGGCTTCTACCCTGAACCCACCAGTCCGGAAAACGGGGCAGGCGAAGTCAAGATCACCGGCAAGGACGTGCACGCCTGGGTGGAAGTGGCCTTTGAACGGGCGGGCTGGGTGAGCTTCGATCCGACGCCGCCCAAGGACAACATTCCCATCCCGCCGGACCCCGAGAACAAGTCCAAGCCCAAGCCGCAGGTGCTGCAGCCGCCGCCCCCGCCGCAGGAACCGGCGGACCTTCCGCCGGACTCGTCCCCCGATGCACTGGATGCGGACCAGAAGAAGAACAACCCGTGGCTCTTCTGGGGTGCCCTGCTGGGCGCGCTGGGCATCGCCCTGATCCCGCTGTCCGTCCTCGCGCTCCCGCTGCTGCTGATCGTCCTGCTGAAATCACGACGGCGGAAGTCGCGGTTCAGCGAAGGCCATCCTGCGCAGCGCGTAGGTGGCGGCTGGAGCGAGGTGGTCAGCCTCGCCACGGACATGGGGGCCGCCGTCGATACCCGGGCCACCCGCCGCGAAAGCGCTGCGGTCCTGGCCGAGGCGTTTCCGGCTGCGGGCGGCACCACCACGATGCTGGCCCGCCGCGCGGACGCGTCCATCTTCGGCGCCGGCCAGCCCAGCGAGGACGACGTGCGGGAATACTGGACCATCGTGGACAGCTCGCTGAAGGAGATGACCTCTACGGCAGGTTTCTGGCAGCGGCAGCAGGCAAGGTTCTCCCCGCGGTCGCTGCTCGCTGACGCACGCAGTGCCTTGGCCCGCCGCAGCCCGCTGGCACAAAGGGGTCGGCTGGCTTTGCCGGCCCTGTCGGCCCTCAAGCCGGCCGCACGCCGTCGTACCCGCCCGGAAGGGGAGGGCTCCGCAGCGCCTGCACCGGAAGCTAAAGCGGTGGAGGCAACGCCGGCCCAGGCAACGCCGGCGCAGGCGCCGCCAGCGCCGGAACCGCCAAGGCAAGGACCTCCTGCGCCGTGACCGCCGAATTCCAGGCGTGCCCCCGCTGCCAGCGGTCCATCCGGGCGGGGGCGGCCTTCTGCACTTCCTGCGGAGCCCCCCTGCCCAACAGGGCGGCGCGCAGCAACCGCAACCTGCACACCGGCGGCCATGCCGGCAGTGAACCGCCGCCCGGAGCTGTGACTGCCCACCGTGCGGCGATTCCCGGTACTATCCCGGTAGTACAAAGCCCCCCGGCGCCTCACGCCGCGGGGTTCGCAAACGCAGGCACCGGGCGGGGGAGCGCCGGCGGTTTCACCGCGCAGTCGGGGGCCGTCCCAGGGGGAGGAACGGGAATGGCAGTGAACCTTCAGCTTGTTCCGGCCGCGGCCGGCAAGCGGCTTGGCGCTGCCGTCATTGACTGGCTGCCGCCGCTGGCAGTGCTGGTGCTGACGCTCACCATCGGCTTTGCCGGGATCACCCGCACCCGCAACGGGCAGTACATCACCTATGACACGGCTTCCCTGGTGCTGTTCGGCGGGATCGGGCTGGGCCTGACGCTGGTGTACCTGTTCGTGGTCATGGGGATTGAAGCGAGGACAGGCAAAACACCCGGAAACCTGCTCATGGGCATCCGCAGCGCGGACAACGACGGCTACGCGCCGGGAGCCGGCGCCGTCTTCCTCCGCGGCCTCATCACCGGTGCCGGCGTCCTGTTGGCTCTGCTGGCGGCGGTCCTGGTGGTGGTGTTCAAATGGTTCGCCCCGGCGCTGTTCATCCTTGCGCCCCTATTCCTTGCAGGCGCCGCCTGGGCCGTACTGGTGGTGGTGTCCAACCTCTGGGACAAGAACAGCGGCCTGCGCGGCTGGCACGACAAACCAGCCAAGGCCCTCGTTTTCGATGTGAAGGCAGGCCGCGATCCCATCACCACCGGAGGCATCCAGGGGCCGTACAGCTTCGCGCCGCTGGACCTGCCGCCCGTGCAGCAGGTGCTATCCCCGGTGGCGGGCGTCCCCGCGGCGTCCCCGCCCGTGCAGACCGCTGCCCCCCGCGTCCTGACGCCGCCCTCGCAGACGTCGCCGTCGCAGACCATGCCGTACACGGCGCCCGGGTCCTTCGCGCCGCCGTCCCCCACACCGGCGCCCACACCGGCGCCCACACCGGCGCCCACACCGGCGTCTCCGCCTGCCGCCGCGCCTGCCGCCGCCAGTGAAACCGCCGGCGGCTCCGTGCCGGTGCAGGGCGGGCACGTGGACGACGACGTCGAACGCACGCAGGTGCGTCCGCGGGGAGGCGGGCCTGTGCCCGTCGCCGTCCTCCGGATCCGCCTGGACGACGGGCGCGACTTCCAGTTGGACCGCAGTGTCCTGGTGGGCCGCAATCCCGTGGGCCAGGCCGGTGAACAGCATGCCCAGCTCCTGGCCGTCGACGATCCCGGCCGTTCCATCTCGAAAACCCACCTCCACCTGCTGACTGACGGCGCGGGGATCTGGGTGACGGACAGGAACTCCACGAATGGCAGCGCCGTGACCACGCCGAACGGCGCCAGGACGCCGCTTGCGCCGGGTGTCCCAACTTTTGTTACGCCCGGATCCAGTGTCCACTTCGGAGACCGGACCTTTTACCTAGGACAGGCATGAACCAGCAGCCCGCCAGCGTTCCCTCAACCATCCAGCCGGGCCTCAGCCTGAGCTACGGCTACGGCACCGACCGGGGACTCCGCCGGGAGCTGAACGAAGATTCCTATCTTGCTTCCGATCCTGTGTTTGCCGTGGCGGACGGGATGGGCGGCCATGAAGCAGGTGAAGTTGCCAGCGGCATGTGCGTTAGGGCCCTGGCAGGGATTCCGCAGCTCGCCACAGCGGAGCGCACTGTTACGGCCGCTGTCCTCCAGCAGTACCTGCTCCGGGCGGACTCTTCCATCCGGGAGGCTACGGGTGCAAGGGCAGGGACCACCCTGGCCGGCGCAGTGGTGGTGGAACAAATGGGCCTGCCTTACTGGCTGGTCATGAACATCGGCGATTCCCGGACGTACCGCCTCAGCCAGGGGCGGTTTGAGCAGATCAGCGTGGACCATTCCGAGGTGCAGGAACTTGTGGACGCGGGCGAGATCACCTCAGAGCAGGCCGCCGTCCATCCGCGCCGCCACGTTGTCACCCGCGCCCTGGGCACCGGAGACGAGACCGAGGCCGACTACTGGCTGCTCCCCGTGGAGGAAGGCGACCGTGTCCTGGTCTGCTCGGACGGCCTTACCGGCGAAGTGGCGGACGAGGATATCCTCCGCATCCTCAGCACGGTGGGCCACCCGCAGGACGCCGCCGACGCCCTGATCCAGGCTGCCCTCCGGAACGGCGGCAGCGACAACATCACGGTGATAGTGGTTGATGCCCGGAACGTCCTGAACGACGCCGGCGCCGCCACCACCGCGCCGCGGCACGATCCGGACGCAGAAGAGGCAGACACGCTGCCCCGCTCCCGTGGGAGCCAGGCGGCAACGCAGCCCTTGCCCCAGCAGGACACCGGAGCTTCTACGCCCGAAAGCGGGGAGCCGCACGATGACCGGCACTAGCTACGTCCCGGGCACCTGGCTGGGCATCGTCCGCTCGCGTACCGCGGTCCTCCTTGGCCCGGACACTCCGCAGGCCACGGCGGGTGCAGTATGGGAACTCCTGGGAAGCAAGCCGGCAGTCCACGAAGTACTCCATGCCATCACCAGCAGCTCGGGCGGCTCACTCACCCGGATCCCGCCATTCGGCATCCTCGATTTCTCCGGTCCCTTGCGGGTGTTCCTCCGCGGCGACCTCGACCTCGCCGTGGAACTCCCGGACGGCCGGGTGGAACTGGACGGGCGGGATGTCACCACCTGGAACGAGCGCCGGTTTGCCGTGCCCGGAGCCTGCCGGATCAGCAGCCCGGCCGCCGGTACCGGCGACCGGCAGGAGCTGCCGCTGGGGGAAGGTGTGGTCCTGCTGCAGTCGTTGGCCCTCGGGCTGGGCCCTGCCCGGCCCGAACTGGCGCCGGCGCCGGCGGCTGCAGCGGTGGCTGCAGTGGCGGTCGATTCCGCAGGCGTAGAGGACCGGCGCGGGGCCGCGCCGGGCACGGACGAGCCGCGCGAGATAACAATCGTCCCGGAGCCGGAGCCGGAGCCGGAGCCGGAGCCGGAGCCGGAGCCGGAGTCGGAAGCCTCGGCGGAGACTGTTCTCGACGTGCCCGGGGATGATGCGCACGCCGATGCGTACATCGATGCGCATGTCGATGAGGGCGACGTCCACCCGGCAGGGCCCCGGGTGGGGCCGGGCGCAGGCACAGAGCCGCCTGCCCACGCCGAAACAGCCGAATACCGGCCGGCAGAAGCGGCAACGGCGGCGAGCGACCAGACCAGCTCCTACGACCACCTGTGGGAACGGACGGTCATCCGGAGCATCGAGGACGCCGCAGTGCGCGAGGAGGCGGAGGTTGCCGACGCCGGGACCTCCGCCGACGCTGCAGGCGCCGCGGGTTCCGACGGCCCTCCGGAAGCGGAGGGACGCATCGCGTCCCCGGTCCCCGAGCGTGGCGGAAATGCGGAGGCGGCAGTGACGGAGGCCCAGTCCGCCGTCGAACGCGCGCCCGGGGCGGCGCCTGCCGTGGAACCTGCGCCGGCCGTGCACCCGGCGGGAGTGCAACCGCCCGCCAAGGTGCTCATCGATTCCGTGCCGTGGAAGAAGGCCACCGGTGCTGGCGGCACCAGCGGCGGCACCGCCACAGCCGCCGCTGCCGGGGCCGATGCCGCGGCAGAGCCTCTACCCGTCCCGGCCATTGTCCCCGCGACTCCGTCCGGAAATGCGGCCCTCCACAACAACCAGGCCTTCCACAACGGCCAAGCTTTCGACAACGACCATGACGGACAGACGGTCATGAAAAGCAGCATCGGGGCTTCGCCGGCGCAGCCCGCCCCGGCAGGGGTTGCAGACCCCCAGGCCGGGCCGACCGTCCTGGCCCGGGTCTGCAGCCAAGGCCACGCGAATCCCCCCACCCGCGTGCAGTGCGCTGCCTGCGGGGCAGGGCTTCATCCGGATGCGGTACAGGTACCCCGCCCCCGGCTGGGACGGGTACGCCTGTCCACCGGGGAGCTGCTGGACCTTGACCAGTCATTGGTCATCGGCAGGCAGCCCTCCGTGTCCCGGGTCCAGGGCGGCGTCATGCCCAGGCTGGTCCAGGTGCCAAGCCTGGAAGGCGACATTTCCCGGTCCCACGTGGAAGTTCGGCTGGAGGGATGGCACGTCATGCTGTGCGACCTCAAGGCCACGAACGGAACCGTCCTGGTGCGTGAAGGCCAGCCACCCCGCCGCCTGGCGCAGAACGAGATAGCCATCCTGCTGGACGGGGACATTGCTGAACTGGGCGACAATATCTCGTTGCGTTTTGAGGAGATTCCTTGAGTTCCAAACGGCCTGTAGCGCCGCCGCCCCGCATCCAGGGGTTCACGTACATCAGCCTGCTCGGTTCCGGCGGTTTTTCCGACGTCTACCTGTATGAACAGGACAGGCCGCGCCGCAAGGTGGCCGTCAAGGTCCTGCTCTCGGACCTGAAGACGGAGGGTGCCCGCCGCCGCTTCGAGTCCGAGGCCAACCTCATGGCGCAGCTGTCCTCGCACCCGTACATCGTCACCATCTTTGAAGCGGAGGTGACCGACGACGGGCACTCGTACCTGGCCATGGAGTACTGCTCCCGGCCAAGCCTGGATGTGCGGTACCGCCGGCAGCGGTTCAGCGTGGATGAAGTCCTGGCCGTCGGCATCCAGGTGGCGTCCGCCGTCGAGACTGCCCACCGCGCCGGCATCGCCCACCGCGACATCAAGCCTGCCAACATCCTGGTCACCGACTACAACCGCCCTGCCCTCACCGACTTCGGCATCTCCGGCACCCTCGCCGGTGACGGCGACGATGACTCGGGCATGTCCATCCCGTGGTCCCCGCCGGAACAGTTCACCGATGGTGCCGTGGACGGGGTGATGGTGGATGTGTGGGCCCTCGGAGCCACGCTCTACACCCTGCTGGCCGGCCGCTCGCCGTTCGTCATGCCGGGTGCGGACAACTCACAGCGTGAGCTGATCAACCGGATCAGCAATACGCCGCTGCCGCGGCTGGGCCGCGCGGACGTTCCCGAGTCCCTGGAACAGGCCCTTTCGACGGCGATGGCCAAGGCGCCGCAGTCCCGCTATTCCTCAGCGCACGCCTTCGCCCTGGCCCTGCAACGCATCCAGGCGGAGCTTAACCTCTCCGTCACGCCCTTTGAGGTGCTTGAGGAGCCGCAGCACGAGGACAGCCGGCCGGATGACGGCTTCGAAGAAACGCGGGTCCGGAGCATCGCCGCGATCGATCCCGAGCAGACGGGCAGCGCGCCCACCTTCCCCGCCCGCACGTGGCCGCAGGCCGCCGGCGGGCAGGCAGCTGGCGGGTCAGCTGCCGCAGCGGACGCCCCGCCGTCGCGGTTTGCGCAGCCCGCGCCCGCCCCGACCAGCAGCCCCGCTACTCCTGCACCGGCGCCGCAGCCGCAGGAGTGGGCACACGCCACCGTCCTGCGCGGTGCCGCCGCGCCGGCACGCCCCGGCGAGCGCGCACAGGGCGGCAACCGTGATGAGGGTGCTGACGCCGCGGACACTACCGTCCACCGGCCGGCAAGTCGGGACGAGCCGGCAGACATGCCGCGGCCCGCTGCCGACCACGGAAAACGCAATCTATGGCTGGCGATCTCGGGCGGCACCCTGCTGGCCCTTGCCGCCGTGGTGGGCCTGGTGGTGGCAAACGCTGCACCGCAGACACCGAAGGCAGTGGAAACCCTGCAGGCCGGCAGGCCGCCGGCCGACGCGCTGGACAACGGGACGGTGCCCGACGTGGAAGGCCTCACCGGAATGGTGTCCGGCGACGGCAACGCCTCCTTCACGTGGCTGAACCCGCAGCCCAAGGAGGGTGACACCTACAAATGGCGGGTGTACAGCATCGGAGGCGGCGGCGAATACCAGTCCATCGCACAGCCGCCGGTCCGCGTCACGGCAAACCCGTCCGGCCAGACCTGCATCCAGGTGATGATCGTGCGCTCGGACGGAGCCTTCTCGCCGCTGGAAGAGGGCTCGATCGCCTGCGCCGGCGCATGACCGCGGCGAGCCCTGCAACCAGCTCCCAAAACAACTCAGTTCTGCCCAACGAGGAGGCACGGAAAATGGGGGATCTAGCAATAGATTTCTGTGGCGAATGGTACGAGCCATCGGACGAGGACGTCTTCAATATCGGCCGCGAAGGCGACCTTGAAGTTGACGACAATCCTTACCTGCACCGTCAGTTCCTGCAGGTGGCCCGCTATGACGGGATCTGGTGGCTCAGCAACGTGGGCAGCATGCTCTCGGCCACGGTGGCCGACGCCACCGGCGGGATGCAGGCCTGGCTGTCGCCCGGAGCCCGGATCCCGCTGGTCTTCAGCCACACGAACATCATCTTCACGGCCGGGCCCACCACCTACGAGTTTGCCGTGCACCTCAAGACCCCCTCCTTCCGGCAGGAAGCGCGCGAGGGCGACAGCAACGGCGACACCACCATCGGCCCGGTGGTGTTCACCGATTCCCAGAAGGCCCTCATCGTGGCGCTCGCAGAACCCATGCTTCGGCGGGAAGGGACCGGCTTCAGCGCCATCCCCTCGTCGGCGGCTGCCGCGAAGACACTGGGATGGGCGCTGACCCGTTTCAACCGGAAGCTCGACAATGTGTGCGACAAGCTCGACCGCGTAGGCGTGGCCGGGTTGCGGGGCGGCGGCGGCAAACTTGCCACCAACCGCCGCGCCCGGCTTGTGGAGCACGCGGTCACCTCGCACCTGGTGACCCCGGATGACCTGCACCTGCTGGAGAAGATGAGGGGCGTGGACGAGGGATGAGGATCCGACTGACCCTCCGCCGGGACCCTGCCGAAACGAAGGACCTGGCCGTCACCGTGGACGGCCTGGCCACCGTGGCCGATACCGCCGCCGTGCTCTGGGCCGCGGATCCGGGGCGGAAGGGCACCCCGGTGCCGGACAACCTCTCCCTGCGCATCGAAGAGGCGTTCGTCGGCGCCGGTTTGAGCGGGACCATGCTTACACGGACGGACAACCTCCTCGAGTCCGGCCTCCGGCCGGGCTCCGTGGTTTCCCTGGCCCGGGTGAGCGCGCAGTTCGACGTGCCGGGTGGCAGCCGCGGTCCCGCGGCTGCCACCCTCCGCGTCCTTTCAGGGCCCGACGCCGGCCGCGAGTTCTCCCTGCCCGTCGGCACCAGTTACATCGGCAGGGACCGGGACGTGGACATCCGCCTCTCGGACCCCCTGACGTCCAAGCGCCACGCCCGCATCACAGTGGGTGAGGGCGTGGAAATAGTGGACACCAATTCCGCCAACGGGCTGCTGATGGACGGGTTCCCCGTCACCCGCGCCACCCTGAACTCCTCGGACGCGGTCACGCTGGGGGACACCACCGTGACCGTGGTGCCGCTGGGGCACAACCAGGCGGCAGCACCGACGTCGCCCCTGGTGAACTTCAACCGGTCACCGCGTGTGGTTCCCCGTTTCGAGGAACCCAAACGCGTCCTCCCGGCCGGACCCAAGCGCCCCGAGGACCACCCGTTCCCATACATCATGATGATCGCCCCGCTGCTGATGGGTGCGGTGATCTTCGCGGTGACCGGCAACGCGCTCTCGGTGCTGTTCATGATGATGATGCCGCTCTTCATAGTGGGCCACTACGTGGACCAGAAGATGCGGAGCAGGGCCCAGCAGAAGGAACAGCTCAAGCACTTCCGGGCCGCCATGGCCGCCTTCCGGAAGGACCTCACGGAACTGCAGCAGGTTGAACGTGCCGTCCGGCTGCAGGAAGCGCCTTCGGTGAGCGACACCGTGGATGCCATCTACAAGCTCGGTCCGCTGCTGTGGACGCACCGTCCGGAGCACACCGGCTTCCTGGGCCTTCGGTTCGGCCTGGGCACGTCACCTTCGCGGGTTCTGTTGGAGGAACCGCCAAGCAACGACACCGAGGCGCAGTACGCGCAGGAGATCCAGGACTGCCTGAAGCAGTTCCGCGACATCGAGGGTGTTCCCGTCGTCTCCCAGCTGCGCACCGCCGGGTCCCTGGGCGTTGCCGGTGCCCGCGGCCTGGTGGACGACGTCGCCCGGGGCATGGTGCTGCAGCTTGCGGGCCTCCACTCGCCCGCGGAAGTTGTCCTCGCGGCCATCACATCCGCGCAGTCCCGGGAACGCTGGAACTGGCTGCAATGGCTGCCGCACGTGGGTTCGGGGCACAGCCCCCTTACCGGCGACCACCTGGCTGCCGGTTCGGCCGGCGGCTCCTCGCTGCTGGCCCGGCTCGAGGACCTGCTCGACGCAAGGGAAGCCGCTGCCAAACGCCCAGGCCCGGACCTCCGTCCCGGGCTGGACCCGGCCAAACACGATGTGGACCAACCTGTCCTGCCGGCGGTCCTGGTGATCGTGGAAGACGACGCACCGGTGGACCGCGGCAGGCTCACCCGCCTTGCGGAACGGGGACCGGACTCCGGTGTCCATGTGGTCTGGGTGGCCACCGACATCCAGTCGCTTCCCGCCGCCTGCCGGGACTTCATGGTGGTAGACGGCGAACACGGCACCACCACAGGGCAGGTCCGCCTGGGCAGGCACACATACCCCGTCAGCTGCGAAAGCGTCGACGCGGAACTGGCCGCCCAGCTTGCCCGGATGCTTGCCCCAATCATGGATGTGGGCAAGCCCGTGAACGACGATTCAGACCTTCCGCGGGCCGTCTCCTACGCCACGCTGATCGGCAAGGACTTCCTGGACAACCCGCAGGCCGTGGCCGAGCGCTGGACGGAAAACAACTCCGTGCACGCCAGCGCCGTGGCCAACCGGAAGGACAGCGGCACCCTCCGCGCTTTGGTTGGTTCCAAAGGCATTGAACCCCTGTACCTGGACCTGAAAAACGAGGGCCCGCACGCCCTGGTGGGCGGCACCACGGGTGCCGGCAAGTCCGAATTCCTGCAGTCCTGGGTGATGGGCATGGCTGCCGCCTACAGCCCGGACCGGGTCAGTTTCCTGTTCGTGGACTACAAGGGCGGGGCCGCGTTCGCGGACTGCATCAACCTGCCCCACACCGTGGGCCTGGTCACCGACCTTTCGCCGCACCTGGTCCGGCGCGCCCTCACCTCACTGCGTGCCGAACTCCACAACCGTGAGCACCTGCTGAACCGGAAGAAGGCCAAGGACCTGCTGGCCCTGCAACGGGAAGCAGACCCGGACGCGCCGCCCTACCTGGTGATCGTCGTCGATGAATTCGCCGCGCTGGCCAACGATGTACCCGAATTCGTTGACGGAGTGGTGGATGTTGCAGCCCGGGGGCGGTCGCTGGGCCTGCACCTCATCCTGGCCACCCAGCGCCCGGCCGGCGTTATCAAGGACAGCCTCCGCGCCAATACCAACCTCAGGGTTGCCCTGCGGATGGCCGATGAGGACGACGCCACGGACATCCTCGGCGTCCCCGATGCCGCCTACTTCGATCCGGCCATCCCCGGCCGCGGTGCGGCCAAGACCGGCCCGGGACGGATCCAGGGCTTCCAGACCGGCTACGCCGGCGGCTGGACCACGGAGAAACCGCAGCGGCCCCGGATCGACGTCGTTGAAATGGCCTTCGGTTCCGGCCCCGCCTGGGAGGCGCCGGCTCCGGAGAAACCGGAAGCGGCCGGGCCCGCCGGCCCCAACGACATCGCCAGGATGACGTCCACCATCGTCCGGGCAGCGGACGCCCTGTCCATCAACGCCCCCCGCAAGCCGTGGCTGGACGAACTCGCCAAGACCTACGACTTCTCCAGGCTTCCCAACCCCCGCACCGACGAACAGCTGCTCCTCGGCGTGGCCGACGATCCCGCCCGCCAGGCGCAGCCCACCGTGTTCTACGAGCCGGACAAGGACGGCAACATGGCCATCTACGGCACTGGCGGTTCGGGAAAGTCGGCCGCGCTGCGCGGCATCGCCATTGCCGCCGCAGTGACGCCCCGCGGCGGGCCGGTCCACGTGTACGGGATCGACTGCGGCTCCTCCGGGCTGAGCATGCTGGCGGAACTTCCGCACGTGGGCGAGGTCATCAACGGCGACGACGTTGAACGGGTCGGGCGGCTGCTGCGCCTGTTGAGGGACGTCGCCGAGCAGCGGTCGGCCCGCTTTGCCGAGGTCCGCGCGTCCACCATTGTCGAGTACCGCAAGCTGGCCGGCAGGCCTGACGAAAAGCGCATCTTTGTGCTGGTGGACGGCATGTCCGCGTTCCGGGAAGCCTACGAACACAGCAGGCTGTCCGCGCTGTGGGACATCTTCCTGCAGTTGGCGACGGACGGACGCGCTATTGGCATCCACCTTGTGGTTACCGGAGACCGGCCCAACGCCGTGCCCGCCTCTTTGCTCGCTTCCATCCAGCGCCGCCTGGTGCTCCGCCTCTCCTCCGAGGACGACTACATGTCCATGGACGTGCCCCGGGACGTCCTCACCGCTGCCTCGCCGCCCGGCCGTGGACTCCTGGACGGGCTGGAAGTCCAGCTGGCAGTCCTTGGCGGTAACTCCAACCTGGCGCTGCAGGCACGTGAGGTGCACAAACTCAGTGAAGCCATGCGCCGCCAGGGGCTGGATGCCGCACCGGGCATTGAAACGCTTCCGGACCAGGTGGACCTGGATGTCCTGCCGTCCGGCAGCACCGGACTTCCGATCATTGGCGTCGACGACGAAACCCTGCGGCCGGCGGAGATCATGGCGCGGGGCCCGCTGCTCCTCGCGGGCCCGCCAGGAGCGGGCCGCACCGTGGCGCTGGTGACGCTTGCCTACGCCCTGCGGCGGTCCAACCCGGACACCGAGCTGATCTACCTCGGAGCACGGCGCTCCGCCGTCGCCTCCCTGCCCATCTGGAACCGCTCCGTGGTGGGAGCGGACGATCTCGCGGAGGTTGTGGAGGACCTGGTTGAACATTCCTCCGGAAACCCCGGCTCCCTGGCTTTCTTCATTGAGGGCCTGACCGAGTTCACGGATACGCTGGCCGAATCGGGCGTGGCGCAGCTGGTGACTGCGTCCATCAAGGCCGACCAGTGGGTGGTGGGGGAGTCCGAAACCTCCACCTGGTCCTCGGCCTGGTCCCTCGCGCAGCCTTTCAAATCGGGCCGGCGCGGACTGCTGCTGAACCCCGGGGACATCGAAGGCGACAGCCTGCTCAACACCTCCTTGGGCCGGATCAGCCCGGACTTCATCCCGGGCCGCGGCTACGTGGTGGGACGCGGCAAGGCACGGAAAATCCAGGTGGCGCTGCCCCCGGAAAACAGGGACTGACGATCGTGCCAGGCGGGGGCCGCAGATCCCTGTGAATTGCGGCTGATTTGCGGCCCCTGGCGAGGGTGTAGAAGACTACCGGGGACACCAGAAAGCCGCAGCGGGGGGACTGCGCGCGTCGAAAGGTAGCAAATGTTCCCGTCCCTACCAGGATTCCGCGCTGCCTCGGCGACGGCATCGGCCGCTGTCCTGGCCAGCACCCTGTGTCTCCTCCCGGCCAGCCCGGCGACCGCCGAGTCCCCGGAACCCGAACCGGCGTCCACAACGTCCCCTGGCCTGTGCCTCGTGTTCTGCGGGCAAGATCCCGCAGACAATCCGAATCCCGCGGAGCCCACCCGGACCCAGAAACCCAAGGAACCCGAAGGCCCGCCGGTTTCACCGGCCGATCCCGCGCCGGCCCCTCCGGAGCAGCCCGCTCCTTCGGTCGCGCCACCTGCCGAACCTGATCCCTTGCAGGCAGCCCCGTCGGCGGAAGCCGAAGATTCAGCCACCCCTTCGGCCACGGCAACGGGACTCACGGCTTCCCCACCGCCCACCGGCGCATCAAGCGGGCGGGACTGGAATACGCCCGTCACCAAGTCCGCCAAGGCCACGCGGGTTGCGGCAGTCGCGCCCGACGGGGACTCCGGTGGCGGCCCCGCCCTCCTGCCAGTCATTGCCGGCATCCTGCTGCTGGGCGCCGCCGCCGCATCCTTCGCATGGTGGGGCAGGAACCGCCTCCGGGCGCACTGACCGGGGACCCGCTCACCTGCCTTGATGGCAAGATAGGTCTGTGAGTACAGGACCAGGCCCCGCTGAACAGACCGCCACCCGCACCACGGAACCCGTCGAGCCGAACGCCATCCCCAGCGAATCGGTCCGCGGGGAATACGAAAACCTCGTGGACCTCGTCCGGAAATACCGCTTTGCCTATTACCAGGAAGACGCCCCGCTGGTCTCCGATGCGGAATTCGACGAGCTCTTCCGCCGGCTGGAGGAGATCGAGGCGCTCCACCCCGAACTCGTGGCCAACGATTCGCCCACCCAGGAGGTGGGCGGGGAAGTTTCGGCCGCCTTCGCAGCAGTGGAGCACCTCCAGCGGATGTACAGCCTCGAGGACGTCTTTTCCCTCGAGGAGCTGGAGGCTTGGCTTACCAGAGCGTCAGCAAGTATCGAGAAACTGGGCAACGGGTCGCAGAAGCCGGCCTGGCTGACCGAACTGAAGATTGACGGCCTGGCGGTCAACCTCCTGTACCGCGACGGGAAACTGGTGCGTGCTGCCACCCGCGGCGATGGGACCACCGGCGAGGACATCACGCACAACGTCCTGACCATCAAGGAAATCCCGCAGGAGCTCCGCGGCGGGAGCTTTCCGGCAGAAATGGAAGTCCGGGGCGAGGTATTTATCCCCTCCAAGGAATTCGCCGAGTTCAACGAGGCGCTGATCGAAGCGGGCAAGGCGCCCCTGGCCAACCCCCGCAACGCCGCTGCAGGCTCGCTCCGGCAGAAGGACCCGGCAGAAACAGCCAAGCGCCCGCTGAAGATGTTCGTCCACGGCATCGGTGCACGCGAGGGCCTCAAGGCCCGCAGCCAGTCCGAAACCTATGACCTGTTGAAGGACTGGGGCCTGCCCGTCAGCCCCTACTCCGAGGTGCTGGGGAGCCTGGACGAGGTCCTGGAATTCATCAGGCGCTACGGGGACAAACGCCACAAGCTGCTGCATGAGATCGACGGCATCGTCATCAAGGTCGACGACTTCGCCACCCAGCGGGCCCTCGGCTACACCACCCGGGTGCCGCGGTGGGCCGTCGCCTACAAGTATCCGCCGGAGGAAGTGCACACCAAGCTGCTGGACATCCAGGTCAACGTGGGGCGCACCGGCCGCGTGACGCCCTTTGGCCTCATGGAGCCCGTCAAAGTGGCGGGCTCAACGGTGGAGATGGCCACCCTCCACAACCAGGACGTGGTCAAGGCCAAAGGCGTGAAGATCGGCGACATCGTGATCCTGCGCAAGGCCGGCGACGTCATCCCGGAGATCGTGGGCCCCGTCCTTGCCCTCCGCGACCAGCAGGACCCGCCGGTACGCGACTTCGTGATGCCCACCGAATGCCCCTCCTGCGGCACACCGCTGGCTCCGGCCAAGGAGGGCGATGTGGACATCCGCTGCCCCAACGCCAAATCGTGCCCGTCGCAGCTAAGGGAGCGGGTTTTCCACCTGGCCGGCCGCGGAGCCTTCGACATCGAGGCCCTCGGCTGGGAGGCTGCCATTGCACTGACCCAGCCGGCCGAACCCGAAGTTCCGCCGCTCACCTCGGAAGCTGCGCTCTTCGACCTCACCCCCGAGGACCTGGCCGGAGTCCGGATCCGGCGCGAGAAGCGGTCCAAGGGCGTCCCCACCGGCGATTACGAACTGGTGCCCTATTTCTACAGCAAGGGCACGGCCAAAACCCCCTCCAAGCCCACGGCCACCACCGAGAAACTGTTCAAGGAACTGGAGAAGGCCAAAACCCAACCGCTGTGGAGGGTGCTGGTGGCCCTGTCCATCCGGCACGTGGGACCGCGGGCCTCGCGCGCCTTGGCGACGGCGTTCGGCAGCATGGATGCCATCCGCCAGGCGTCAGAGGAAGACCTGGCACACGTTGACGGCGTGGGCCCCACCATTGCCGCAGCGCTGAAGGAATGGTTCGCGGAGGACTGGCACCAGGAGATTGTTGACCGCTGGGCGGCCGCCGGCGTCCGGATGGAGGACGAACGCGACGAGTCCATGCCGCGGACCCTGGAAGGACTGACCGTGGTGGTGACCGGTTCCCTGCCGAACTTCAGCCGCGACGAGGCCAAGGAAGCCATCCTGGTCAGGGGAGGCAAGGCCGCGGGTTCGGTGTCCAGGAACACCAGCTACCTGGTGGCCGGGGAAAGCGCCGGCACCAAGCTGGACAAGGCCGAGCAGCTGGGCATCCCCGTGCTGGACGAGGACGGCTTCCGCCGGCTCCTGGCCGGCGGCCCGGCCGCCCTGGAAGAAAGCGGTGAATCATGACCAACCCCACGGAACTGCTGGAGATCGCCAAGGCTGCAGCGGCGGCGGGCGCCCAGGTCCTGGCAGGCAGGAACGCCGAGGAACTCCAGGCCAGCAACAAGGGGGACGCCGGCGATTGGGTCACCTCGTTCGACGTTGCCGCCGAGCATGCGGTCCGGGACGTCATCTCGGCCGCGCGGCCGGACGACAGCATCACCGGTGAGGAACACGGAACCACCCGGCCGGAAGCACCCACCGGCTACCGCTGGTCCATCGACCCGCTGGACGGAACCACCAACTTCATCCGCAACATCGTCTACTACGCCACCTCCGTGGCTGTGGCCGATGCCGACGGCGCCTGGCTGGCCGGCGTCGTCAACGCCCCGGCGCTGGGCCGCATCTATTACGCCGCCCGGGGCCACGGCGCCTGGCTTGAGGAAGGCGGCAGGGTTACCCGGCTGGACGGGCCCGTCCCCGGCAGGAAGGGGCAGATCCTGGCCACGGGCTTCAGTTACGATCCCGCCGTCCGCGCCGAGCAGGCCGCCTTCCTCGCCGAACTGCTGGACGGTTTCGCGGATGTCAGGCGGCTGGGTTCCGCTGCCCTGGACCTGTGCCTCGTTGCGGACGGCACCCACGATGCCTACGGTGAGCGCGGCCTCAACGAGCACGACTTCTCCGCGGGTGCACTGATCGCGGAAGAGGCCGGCTGCTGGGTCCGGCGGCCCCGACTGGCCAGTCCGCTGGAGGGCGGACCCGCCGACGGGGAGCGCCTGGACGCCTGGACCTGCGCCGGCGGGCTGGAGCTCTCCGGCAAGTTTCCGCTCTGACTGATAGTTCGGTCACGGAGAGGGGATTTTCGCGGGGTGCTACCGGCGGGTACCACTAGCATTGACGGGTGCAGCACCACATAACCGTCCGTCCCGCCGTGGCAACGGATTACGACGCCGTTGCCCGCATCACGCGTGATTCCTACCTCGCGGCGGGCTACTTCGAGGACGCCGACCACCCTTATATGCGCACAATCCAGGACGTTGCGCTGAGGGCCGCGAACGCCACCATCTGGGTGGCCGAGCGGGACGGCAAGGTGGTTGGTTCGGTGACACTGGCGCGAGCCGGGGAACCGTACGCGGATATCGCCCTTGATGACGAGCTGGAGTTCCGGATGCTGGTGGTGGACCCGGCCGTGCAGCGCACCGGCGCAGGCAAGGCCATGGTGGAAGCCATCCTCGAATACGCCAGGCAACTGGACGGTATCCGGGCCGTCGCGCTTACCACCGGGCAAACCTGGGAAAGCGCCCACGGCCTTTACCGCAAGACTGGCTTTACCCGTGTGCCCGAGCGCGATTGGCTGGTTCCCGGAACTGACATAAAACTGCTGGTTTACCGGCTGGACCTGTAGCAGCCCTACAGTGGTGCCGACCCAATCCAGTATTGAAAGGCCCACCATGCGCAAAACCTTCGGCACCGGCTCCGTCTGGGAACAGACCCTCGGCTACTCCCGCGCCGTCCAGGTGGACAACACCCTCTACATCTCGGCCACCGCGGCCAGCGGCGAGGACGGGATCGTGGGGGAGGACTTCTACACCCAGACCCAGTACATCCTGCAGAAACTCGGCAAGGTCCTGGCTGACGCCGGCTTCAGCTTCGAGGACGTCGTCCAGTCCAAGCTGTACCTGACGGACATCAGCAAGTGGGAGGAAGCCGGCCGTGCCCACGGCGAGGTGTTCGGCGAGATCCGCCCCACGCTGTCCCTGGTGCACGTCCTCCCGTTCCTGGACCCCAGGATGCTCGTGGAAATCGAGCTCGTTGCCCACAGGAGCGCAAGCTAGCCCAGGACCACCCGGCTCAGGCCCTCGGGGGCAGGCCGTAGCGGTGCTCCGGCCTGCCCGTCGTCCCGTACCTCAGCTGGATGTCCACGGCGCCGTCGTCCGCCAAGGCGGACAGGTACCGCTGGGCCGTGGCGCGCGAAACGCCCACCCGGCCGGCCACCTCGGCCGCCGAGTACTGTTCCCCGGGCACCAGCGATTCCAGCACCGCGGCCTCCGTGGCCGAACGCGGTTTTGGCGACGCCGTGACGTCGCCCGGGATCAGGGCGCGTTTGGCGCGCTCCACCGCGTCCTGGTCCAGCGCCCCGGGTTGCCCCAGCAGGCGCCGGTACCGGGCGTAGGAGCGCAGCTGCCGGGACAGGGCCTCCGACGTGAACGGTTTCAGCAGGTAGCCCAAGGCTCCGCGGCGGAAAGCCGTCCGGACGGAGGCGGCATCGGAGGCCGCGCTCAGCACGATGGTGTCCACGTCCAGCTGCTGGAGGAGGTCCAGGCCCGAGGCGTCCGGCAGGTAGACGTCCAGCAGCACCAGGTCCGGCCGCAGGCTGTGGATGGACTGCAGGGCCAGCGACACAGTGCCCACCGGCGCCAGTGCCAGGAACCCGGCCACGGAATCCACGTAGGCCGCGTGCAGCTTGGCCACATGGAAGTCGTCGTCAACGATCAGCACCCGAAAGTCTTCAGGCATTGGTGTCCTTTCCGGTTTGCCCCGTGGTGTTCCGGCCGGCCCGTGCTGCCGTGGTCCGCGGAAGTGTGGCCATGAAGACTGCGCCGGGCCCGCCCTTGGTGCCCGGATCCAGCACCTTGACGTCGCCGCCGCGGCGCCTCGCCAGCTGGCGTGCCAACGCCAGGCCAAAACCCTGGCCGCCGCCGCGGCCGCTGTGGGGTCCGGGTCCGGACGCCGTGCTGAACCCTTCGGCGAAGAAGGCCTCCCGGTCCGTTCCCACCGCCAGCCCGTCACCTGAATCGGCGACGACGATGTGCAGGGTGCCGCCGTCGTCGTCCGGCTCGTCCAGCACCTCCAGCTCAACCCAGCGGTCCTCCGAAGCGCCGGCCACCGCAGCGTTGACCGCGTTGTCGATCAGGTTGCCCAGCACGGTGGTGACGTCCTGGGGCTCGGCCACCTGCCCGCGGACCAGGGTCTCCGGACCGATCCGCAGCGCCACGCCCCGCTCGTCCGCCTCCACGCCCTTGGCCCCCACGAACGCCTGCAGGTAGGGGTCCTGGAGCAGCTCCGCCTGGTCTACCGGGAACTTCAGCGGGCCGGTGGCCGCCAGCCGGCCGAGGTACTCCCGGGCCTGTTGGTGCTGGCCGATGCTCATGAAGCCGGCAATGGTGTGCAGCTGGTTGGCGAACTCGTGGCGCTGGGCCCGCAACGCCGTGGACATGGTTCCCACGGCGTCCAGCTGCCTGGTGAGCTGCTGCAGTTCCGTGCGGTCCCGGAGCATCACCACCCAGCCCAGGTCCTCCCGCCGGTGCAGGGCCTTGCGGGCATTGGCCACCAGCACCCGTCCCCCCGCCACGAGCTCAAGTGCCTCCGGGCCGCCGGAACCGGGCCGGGTCAGCGATTTCAGCTGGTCCGGAACCGGCGCCTCCTCCCAGCGGCTTCCGGCCAGGTCCGGCAACCCCAGCAGCCGCTGCGCAGCGGAGTTGAACACGCTGATCCGGCCGTCGGCCGAAACGCCGATCACGCCGTCGTCAACGCCTTCGAGCACGGCCACCTGGTCGTGGACCAGCGTGCTGATCTCCTCCGGTTCCAGCCCCAGCGTGAGCCGCTGCAGCCGGCGGCGCAGCAGGAACGAACCCAGCACGCCGGCGAGCAGCGCGCCGGCCGCCGTGACGGCCACCGGGCCGATGTCGCGGGCCAGGCTCTGTCCCACGGTTTCCATGGAGTACCCCACGCTGACTTCGCCCACCACGGTGGTGCCGTCCGGAGCGTAGACGGGAACCTTCGCCCCCGCGGAGGGGCCCAGCGTTCCGGTGTTCCGGGTGGTGACCTCCCGGCCTGCCAGGGCCTCGGACGGATCGGTGCTGACTTTTTCGCCGAGCCGCTCCGGGTCCGGGTGGGCCAGCCTGAGGCCGGTCTCATCGGTGATCACCACGAACAGGGCGCCGGTCCGGGCCCGCGCGGCTTCGGCTGCCTCCATGAGGGGACCCGCGGCCAGTTCCGCGGCCGGGGGAGTACCCGGCTGTTGGCTGATTGCCAGCACGTCCGCCCGCACTGAGGCGTCCGAGGCTAACGTCCTGGCCAGGGTCAGGGCCCGGTTTTCCGCCTCGCTGCCCGCGCGGTCATAGGTCAGCCAGGCGTGGACGGCTGCGCTGAACAGGACAACCAGGAGCACCACGGACAGTTGCAGCAGGAGGGTCTGGGTGGAGAACCGCAGCGGCGGCCGGGGCGCAGGGCGCTGCATGATCCTCCTTGAATCGAGCGGGCGGCACAGTGCCGACCCGCTGCAGGTGGCCGGACCGCAGTGAACACAAACCGACGTGAGCACAATGAGCAAAATGCTCCCAATAAGCAGTATGCCAATCAATTGAGCCAAAGGCACTGCCGTGACGGCGGCCACCCTACAGTCTGTAGCACGCGTCACACCGCTGTGCCGCTGTTCACAAGAAGGAGCCGGCCGTGCTGGTATTACTTGGATTCGCCATGATCGCGGTATTCATGGTGCTGATCATGACGAAGAAGTTGACGCCGGTGCTGGCGTTGATCATCGTCCCCACTGTTTTTGGCCTTTTTGCCGGTGCCGGCCTGGGCATCGGCGACATGGTGATGGACTCCATGAAGTCCATGACCTCCACCGCAGCCCTGCTCATGTTCGCCATCATCTACTTCGGGCTGATGATCGACGTCGGGCTCTTCGATCCGCTGGTCCGCTTCATCCTCCGCAAGTTGGGCAATGACCCCGCCAAGGTTGTCCTGGGAACCGCCATCCTCGCCGCAGCTGTATCCCTTGACGGCGACGGCTCCACCACCTTCATCCTCACCACCGCAGCCATGCTGCCGATCTACCTGCGGCTGAAGATGAGCCCCGTGGTCCTCACCTGCGTGGCGGGCCTGGCCAACGGCACCATGAACATCGTGCCGTGGGGCGGCCCCACCGCCCGCGCCGCCAGCGCCCTGAAGATCGACGTCAATGACGTCTTCGTCCCCATGATCCCGTCCCTCCTCGGGGGCGTCGCCGTGGTCATGGCCTTCGCCTGGGTCCTGGGACTGCAGGAACGCAACCGCCTCCGCGCCACGGCGCCGGAAATCTGGTCTGTCCCTGAAACCGCCGAAGGGTTCGACGGCGGCACGCAGCCTTCCGGTGGGGCCAGTGGTTCGGGAACCGCCCGCGGACGCAAGGAGACCAACCCCGGCGGAGCAGCCCCGGCCGGTGTGTCCCCGGAGGGGTCCTCCGTTGCCGTCCTGGACCGCACCGAAACTCCCCAGGACGCACAGCGCTCGCAGGACGTACAGGATGCCGGGCTGGCTGACACGGCCCTGGACCCCAACCGCTCCACGCTCCGGCCCAAACTGTTCGGGTTCAACCTGGCCCTCACGGTGGCCGTGATGGGCATGCTCATCGCCGATCTCGTGCCCCTGCCCTACGTCTTCATGGTGGGATCGGCCATCGCCCTGCTGGTGAACTTCCCCCGCGTCAAGGACCAGGCCACGCAGATCGTGGCCCACGCGCCGTCGATCGTTGCCGTGGTCAGCATGGTCATGGCCGCAGCCGTGCTCACCGGTGTCCTGACCGGTACCGGCATGGTGGAAGCGATGTCCGCCTGGCTTGTACAGATCATCCCGTCCAGCATGGGCCCGCTGATGGCCGTGATCACCGGCATCCTCAGCATCCCCATGACGTTCTTCATGAGCAACGACGCCTTCTACTTCGGCGTCCTGCCCGTGCTCAGCGAGACCGCAGGCCACTACGGAATCACCGCCGCCGAAATGGCCCGGGCCTCCATCACCGGCCAGCCGTTCCACATGCAGAGCCCGCTGGTTCCCGCCATCCTGCTCCTGGTATCGCTGGCGAAGGTGGACCTCGGCGACCACCACAAGAAAGTCCTGTGGCGCAGCGCCGTAGTGTCCCTGGTCATGCTGGGAATTGGCATGCTGACTGGAGCCATTGGAATCGGTTAGTCTGTAGCTGCCGTGCTGCCGCCATTCGTGGCGGGACCCGGCAAGAAGGTGCCCGTCTGACGCCCGCTGGGGGTCGTCAGACGGGCATCATCGTTTCCCCACTAGAATGGATCGGAAATCAATTCAAACTTTGCAGGGGAGATCCATGGCTGCGATCAACCGTGACGACGTCGCGCACCTCGCGCGGCTCGCTCACATTGAGATGAGTGACCAAGAGCTGGACAGGATGGCCGGCGAACTCGCCGTCATTGTTGATTCGGTCAAATCCGTCAGTCAGGCCGCCGGCGACGACGTCCCGGCCACTTCACACCCCATTCCGCTGAGCAATGTGTTCCGCGAAGACGTTGTGGGCCACACCTTCACGGCGGAACAGGCACTCTCCGGGGCGCCCGACTCCGAAGACAACCGTTTCAAGGTCCCGGCAATCCTGGATGAGGCATAAACCCATGACTGACACGAACAAACTCATCCGCCTCTCCGCCGCCGAGCTGGCCGAAAAGCTCGCCGCCGGCGAGGTCACCTCCGTCGAGGCCACCCAGGCGTACCTGGACCGGATCGCGGAGGTGGACGGCGGTGAACGCGGCGTCAACGCGTTCCTGCACGTCAATGCAGAGGAAGCGCTCGCCGTCGCCGCCGAGGTGGACGCCATCCGCGCCGCCGGCGGTGCGGAGGCCGAAGCGTTGCATGTCCTCGCGGGCGTGCCCATCGCCGTGAAGGACCTCATCGTCACCATCGGCCAGCCCACCACCGCGGGATCCAAGATCCTCGAAGGCTGGCACAGCCCGTACGACGCCACCGTCGTCGAACGCCTGCGGGCCGCGAAGATGCCCATCCTGGGCAAGACCAACCTGGACGAGTTCGCCATGGGCTCCTCCACCGAGCATTCCGCGTACGGCCCCACCCGCAACCCCTGGGACCTGGACCGCATTCCCGGCGGGTCCGGCGGCGGGTCCGCGGCCGCCGTCGCCGCCTTTGAGGCGCCCCTCGCCCTCGGCACCGACACCGGCGGATCCATCCGCCAGCCCGGCGCCGTCACCGGCACCGTGGGCGTGAAGCCCACGTACGGCAGCGTTTCCCGTTACGGGGCCATCGCCATGGCGTCCTCGCTGGACCAGATCGGGCCGGTTTCCCGGACCGTCCTTGACTCCGCGCTCCTGCACCAGGTCATCGGCGGGCACGATCCCCGCGACTCCACCTCGCTGCCGGACCCGCTTGCCGACCTCGTCGCCGCTGCCAAGACCGGCAACGTTGAGGGCCTGCGGATCGGCATCATCAAGGAGCTGCACGGCGAGGGCTACCAGGCCGGCGTCGAGAACCGCTTCAACGACGCCCTGGAACTCCTCAAGGAGGCCGGCGCGCAGATCGTTGAGGTTTCGTGCCCCAACTTCCAGTACGCCCTGGGCGCCTACTACCTGATCATGCCCTCCGAGGCGTCCTCCAACCTCGCCAAGTTCGACGGCGTCCGGTACGGCCTGCGCGTCCTCCCCGAAGAGGGCCCCATGACCATCGAACGCGTCATGGGTGCCACCCGCGCCGCCGGTTTCGGCGATGAGGTGAAGCGCCGCATCATCCTGGGCACCTACGCCCTGTCCGCCGGCTACTACGACGCCTACTACGGCTCGGCGCAGAAGGTCCGGACCCTGGTACAGCGCGACTTCGACGCCGCGTTCACCGTGGCGGACGTCCTGATTTCTCCTACGGCCCCCACCACGGCCTTCCGCCTCGGCGAGAAGCTGGACGATCCCCTGGCCATGTACCTCAATGACGTCGCCACCATCCCGGCCAACCTCGCCGGCGTTCCCGGGCTCTCCCTGCCGGGCGGCCTGGCGGACGAGGACGGGCTGCCCGTGGGCATCCAGCTGCTGGCCCCTGCCCGCGAGGACGCCCGCCTGTACCGCGTGGGCGCCGTCCTGGAGTCGCTGCTGGAGGCCAAGTGGGGCGGCCCGCTGCTGGCCCAGGCCCCGGCGCTGGCCGCCTCGGCGGTTGGGCCCGTTGAAACCCTTGTTGGAAGCCAGGAGGCAAAATAATGAACACTGAAGCAATCCTGAGCTTTGAAGAGGCCATGGAGAAGTACGATCCCGTCCTGGGGTTCGAGGTCCACGTTGAGCTCAACACCAAGACCAAGATGTTCTCCTCCGCCCCGAACGTCTTCGGCGACGAGCCCAACACCAATGTCAACGAGGTGGACCTTGGCATGCCGGGCGTCCTGCCTGTGGTGAACAAGACGGCGGTGGAGTCCTCCATCAAGATCGGCCTGGCGCTCAATTGCAAGATTGCCGAGAGCTGCCGGTTTGCCCGGAAGAACTACTTCTACCCGGACACCCCCAAGAACTTCCAGACGTCCCAGTACGACGAGCCCATCGCATACGACGGCTACCTGGACATCGAGCTCTCCGACGGCACCGTGTTCCGCGTGGAAATCGAGCGCGCGCACATGGAGGAGGACGCCGGGAAGTTGACCCACATGGGCGGGGCCACCGGCCGCATCCACGGGGCCGATTTCTCCCTGGTTGACTACAACCGCGCCGGCGTTCCGCTGGTGGAGATCGTCACGAAGCCCATCGAGGGGGCAGGCTCCCGCGCCCCGGAGCTGGCCAAGGCCTACGTTGCCGCCGTCCGCGAGATCGTCAAGAACCTGGGCGTGTCCGACGCGAAGATGGAACGCGGCAACGTGCGCTGCGACGCCAACGTGTCGCTGCGCCCGCATGGCCGGGAAAGGTTCGGCATCCGGTCCGAAACCAAGAACGTGAACTCGCTGCGCGCCGTCGAACACGCCGTCCGCTACGAGATCCAGCGCCACGCCGCCGTCCTGGACGCCGGCAACCCCGTGGTGCAGGAAACCCGCCACTGGCACGAGGACACCCGCACCACCACCTCGGGCCGGCCCAAGTCCGATGCCGACGACTACCGCTACTTCCCGGAACCGGACCTGGTTCCCGTGGTGGCTTCCCGCGAATGGGTTGAGGAACTCCGGGCCACCCTGCCCGAGCCGCCGGCCGCCCGCCGCAAGCGCCTCCAGGCAGACTGGGGCTACTCGGACCTCGAATTCCGCGACGTGGTCAACGCCGGCGTCATGGACGAGATCGAAGAAACCATCGCCGCCGGAGCCTCGGCCTCCGTGGCCCGCAAGTGGTGGATGGGCGAGATCGTGGGCCGCGCCAAGAACGCTGACGTGGACCCGGGCCAGCTCGGCGTCCAGCCCGCCACCATCGTGGAGCTCGCCCGCATGGTGGAGGCAGGCCAGATCAACAACAAGATGGCTTCCGAGGTGCTGGACGGCGTCCTCGCCGGCGAAGGCACGCCGGCGGAGATCGTGGAGGAGCGCGGCCTGGCCGTTGTTTCCGACGACGGGCCCCTGCTGGAAGCCATCGACGCCGCCCTGGCCGCGCAGCCCGACGTCGCGGACAAGATCCGCGGCGGCAAGGTCCAGGCTATCGGCGCGATCGTGGGCGGGGTCATGAAGGCTACCCGCGGCCAGGCCGACGCCGCGCGCGTCCGCGAGCTGATCCTGGAGAAGCTGGGCGTCACCGTCTAGCCCTCCCACCCCAACCGGGTAGCGCCAAGTGTCGTTATGGGCTCCCATAACGACACTTGGCGCTACCCGGTTTTTGTATTAAGTACTCAGGTGCGTGCGCCGCGAAAGTACTTATGTTCACTGGCCGGCCGCGGTCCTACACTGAACCGCAGGACACCGCTTCGAGGAACAAGCAGGCCGGTGTTGTGGGAGATGCTGTGTGGGAGGAATGGACATGTCCGTCAGGGATGCATTGAAGATCCGCAAGGCCCTGCTCGCCGGAGCCGTGGCCCTGACCCTGACGGGGGCCGGGGTCGCCTTTGCCTGGGCCGCCGACTCGCCGCAGCCCTCCCCGTCGCAGTCGGCGCCGGGGCAGGAGAACCGGCCGGCCAAACCGGACAAGACCCAGCGGCCGCAGCACCTGCACAGCGAGGGCGTGGTTAAGAAAGCGGACGGCACCTTCCAGACCGTCCTCGAGCAGCGCGGCACGGTGGAGTCAGTCAGTGACACCTCGATCACCGTCAAGAGCGAGGACGGCTACTCGCAGACCTACGCTGTCAACGCGGAGACGAAGATCAAGCAGGTACCTGCCCCCGCCGCCAACGGCTCTTCGGCAACGCCCGACGGCGGCAAGCGGCTTAAGCCGACGGGCGGAACCATCGCGGACATCGCCGCCGGCGACACGGTCCGGATTTCCGGCGTCAGGAATGGGGACCAGGCCACGGCCGGGCGGATTGTTGAAGGGGCCGGTGACGGTCCGGGACTCGGGCTGGGCCGGGGCCACGAAAAAGGCCACGGTAAACGCCATGCAAAGTAGGTAGCAGCAAGTGTCGTTTTGACCCCTCAAAACGACACTTAGCGCTACCTAGTTGGGTCAGCCCCGTTCCACCAGCCCGGCCATGATCTTCTGCAGCGCCTCGGAGACGATCGTGACCGAACGGCGCTTCAGGTTCTCCGGCCGGGCCAAAAGGTCGATCCGGCGCCGGGTGCTGATGCCAGCCAGCGGCCGCAGCACGATGTCCGGGTTGAGCACCGGGCCGGCGGTGTACCTCGGGAGCAGGCCCACCACTCCGCCGGCAGCAACCAGGGCCGCCACCGTGGAGTAGTCGTTGATCCGGTGGACGATGTTCGGCTCACGGCTGGAAACCGCGGCGACGGCGGACAGCACGTCGGCGGGAGAGTAACCGGTGTGGCTGGTCACCCAGGCCTCGCCGCCGACGTCGTCCGCCGTCACCGCAGCCTTGGCCGCGAGGGGATGCCCGGCCGGCAAGGCCACATCCAGCGGTTCGTGCGCCAGTGGTATCACGGTGACGCGCTCTGCCGGCCACCGCGGGCTGTGGTCCATCCTGTGGGCGAGCACCAGGTCATAGCGTGCGGTCAGGGCGGGAAAGTCCTGCTGGGCAACGTCCTCATCCGAGAGTTCTATGCGCGGCTGGCCCGGGGCGTCAAGGATCCGCGCCAACGGAGCGAACACCGCCTGGCCGGCACTGTGGAACCCGCACAGGGTCACCCGCCCGGCCGACGAGCCGTGATAGTTCCCGATGGCGCCCCGGGCGTCGGCCATGGCACTGACGACGGCTGCCCCGGCGTCGGCCAGCACCTGGCCTGCCTCGGTAAGGACCAGGTTGCGGCCGTCCTTGCGGGTGAGGGGAACGTCGATTTTCCGCTGCAGCAGCGCCAGTTGCTGGGAGACGGCGGACGGGGTGACCATGAGGGTATCGGCCACGGCCTTGACGCTTCCCAAGGCGCCGAGTTCCCGGAGGATTTCAAGCTGGTGGATTTCCATCCCGCCAGTCTACGCATTAGGCAAGCTACATCGTCGATTGAGAATTCCACTGTTGTGCTAAAGCTTTCCCCTCGCTGTAATGGGGAAGGCAGGACATGCCAGAGACAGACAAAGAGTGAGGAAGCCGATGAAGGCTTTGTACAAGGCCGGCCCACAGGCGGGCTTCGAACTGGTGGAGCGCCCCGAACCCGAGGCCGGCCCCGCGGACGTGAAGATCCGGGTCATGACCACCGGGATCTGCGGCACGGACCTGCACATCCAGTCCTGGGACTCCTGGGCGCAGGGGATCATTGAAGCTCCCCTCATCCCCGGCCATGAGTTTTACGGTGAAGTAGTGGAGACTGGCCAAGACGTCCGCGACGTCAAGGTGGGCGACCGGGTGTCCGGCGAAGGCCACGTTGTCTGCGGCATCTGCCGCAACTGCCGGGCCGGCAGGCGCCAGATGTGCATCCACACCGTGAGCGTAGGCGTGCAGCGGGACGGCGCTTTCGCGGAGTATGTGGTGATTCCCGAGACCAACGTCTGGGTCCACCACGACCCTTCGGTCACCCCGGAGCTCGGCGCCATCTTCGACCCCTTCGGCAACGCCACGCATACGGCGCTGAGCTTTCCCCTGGTGGGCGAGGACGTCCTCATTACCGGCGCCGGCCCCATCGGCCTGATGGCCATCGCCGTCGCCCGCCATGCCGGTGCCCGCAAGATCGCCATTACCGACGTGTCCCGCCCCCGGCTGGAGCTTGCCCGCCAGCTGGGCGCCGACCTTGCCATCGACGTTTCCACCACCCGCGTCCGCGACGCCCAGCGCAGCCTGGGAATGCGCGAGGGCTTTGACATCGGAATGGAAATGTCCGGCCACCCCGGCGCGCTGCCCGAGATGATCGACAACATGAACCACGGCGGCAGGATCGCCATGCTGGGGCTGCCCAGCCAGGACATCATCATCGACTGGAGCAAGGTGGTCACCCACATGCTCACGCTCAAAGGCATTTACGGCCGCGAAATGTATGAGACCTGGTACGCCATGAGCGCCATGCTCTCTTCCAACCCCGTACTGCACGCCGGAATTTCCGCCGTCGTTACTGACACCTTGCCTGCCGGCCAATGGGAAAAAGGCTTCGCCCTTGCCCGCAGCGGCACAGGTGGCAAAGTTGTCCTCGACTGGACCCAACTCTAAGGAACGCCATGTACACCTCGATCAAGGACCAGCTGCGCACAGAGCTGGAGGACATCCGCAGCGCGGGCCTCTTCAAGACAGAACGCAGCATCAGTTCCCCGCAGTCCAGCCACATCACCGCCGGGCAGATGGGGCAGCAGGGCGCGGACGTGCTGAACTTCTGCGCCAACAACTACCTTGGCCTGGCGGACCATCCGGACATCATCCGCGCGGCCAAGGACGCCATGGATGAACGCGGCTTCGGCATGGCAAGCGTGCGGTTCATCTGCGGCACCCAGGACCTGCACCTGGCCCTTGAATCCCGCGTCTCCCGGTTCCTGGGCACCGAGGACACCATCCTGTTCTCCAGCTGCTTCGACGCCAACGGCGGGGTGTTCGAGTCCCTGTTCGGGCCGGAGGATGCCATCATCTCCGATGCCCTGAACCACGCGTCCATCATCGACGGCATCCGCCTCTGCAAAGCGCAGCGCTACCGTTACGCGAACCAGGACATGGCGGACCTGGAGGCGAAGCTTGTGGAGGCTTCCACGCAGGACCAGCCCGCCCGCCGCAAGGTCATCGTCACGGACGGGGTCTTTTCCATGGACGGTTACCTTGCCCCGCTTGAAGCCATCTGCGACCTCGCCGAGAAGTACGACGCCATGGTGATGGTTGACGACTCGCACGCCGTAGGCTTCATGGGCGCCACCGGTGCCGGAACGCCCGAACACGCAGGAGTTTCGCACCGCGTTGACATCTACACCGGCACGTTCGGCAAGGCGCTGGGCGGAGCATCCGGGGGCTATGTGTCCGGCCGCGCCGAAGTGGTGGCAATGCTCCGGCAGAAGGCCCGCCCGTACCTCTTCTCCAATTCGCTGGCCCCCGCGATCGTCGCCGCCACCATCAAGGCGCTGGACCTGGTGGAGAACTCGGCGGACCTGCGGCGCACGCTCTTCGGAAACGCCGCCCTGTTCCGGCGCCGGATGACGGAGGAGGGCTTTGACCTCCTGCCCGGCGAGCATGCCATTGTTCCGGTCATGTTCGGCGACGCCGTGATGGCTGCCAAGGTCGCTGACCGGATGCTGCAGCATGGCGTCTTCGTCACCGCGTTCAGCTTTCCGGTGGTTCCGCGGGGTGCCGCCCGTATCCGGGTGCAGCTTTCAGCTGCGCATTCAGCGGACGACGTCGAAGCCTGCGTGCGTGCCTTCGTCGCCAGCCGGGCGGAAGTGGCAGGCTAAGACAGGAAAGGCCGGGCACCAACTCTGCGAGGATGGAGAAATGGCAGCACATTACGATGTCCTGATCGTGGGCGGCGGCATTGCCGGACTGTCCCTGGCGTCCGCGCTGGCGGACAGTTGCAGCGTGGCGCTGGTAGAGGCTGAGCAGGAGCTGGCGTACCACACTTCCTCCCGCTCGGCCCGCCAGTTCATCCCCAGCTACGGCCCGCCGGTTGTCCAGGAACTGACCGTGCGGACACTTGAGCTGATTGCCGCCCGGGATGCAGAGCTGCCCCGGCCAGTCCTTACGCCGCGCAGCTTCATGCTGATCGGCTCCGAGGAAGCAGTGGCAGCCGAAGCCAGCCGGCACATGCAGCCCATCACGCCCGCTGAAGCGCTGGAACTGTGCCCGGCGCTGGTCCCCGGCACATTCCAGGCGGCAGGACTGGACGCCGGGTCCTACGGATGCGATGCGCCACTGCTCCTGGAGGACCACCGGCAGCGCGCTGCGGCTGCCGGAGCGGACATCATCACTGGCGCCAGGGTGCACACCGCGCAGCGCCTTGGCTCCGGCTGGCAGGTGGGTGCCGGGACGGAGGGCTTCCAGGCGGGCGTCCTGGTCAACGCCGCCGGAGCGTGGGCGGACGAGCTCGCCGTCATCAGCGGTGTGGAGAAGCTGGGGCTGCAGCCGTACCGGCGCACCGCGGCGATTGCCGCCGTCGAACATCCCCTGCCTGAACGCTGTCCCATGGTGGCGGCAGCGGACAACACGTTCTATTTCCGCCGGGATGGGGACGACGTGCTGATCTCGCCATCTGAATCTGAACCGAGCGGGCCGGAGGACGCCCGTCCGCGGCCGGGGGACATCGAGCGGCTGGTGGGCAGGCTGAACCAGGTGACCACCCTCGGGATCAAGGACATCCGCCGGGCGTGGACAGGGTTGCGGACGGAAGCTGCCGACGGCGTCCCCGTGGCAGGGTTCGACGCCGAAGCGCCCGGCTTCTACTGGCTGGCCGGCCAGGGCGGCTACGGTTTCCAGACCTCTTCGGCCATAGCTGAGCTCGCGGCCGCCCAGATCCTGGCCGGCAAGGGCGGTGCGGCTGCCGCAGCCGGCACGGATGGTCCGGCATCCCGGACAGCGCAGGCCCTGGCGGCCACCCGCTGGTCCGTCCGGCGCTGAACAATGGCTGTATGAGTACGCTGATCACCAATATCGCCGAGCTGATGACGCAGGACCTGGAGCACCGGGTCCTGACGGACGCCGCAGTGGTGGTCGAAGGTGAGCGGATCTCCTGGATCGGTCCAGCAGCCGATGCCCCGGCCGCGGACGACGCCGTGGACGCCGGCGGCCGGGCCCTGCTTCCCGGCTGGGTGGATTCCCATACCCATCTGCTGTTTGCCGGTGATCGGACGGCAGAGTTCGAGGCGCGGATGGCGGGGGAGTCCTACTCGGCCGGCGGGATTGCGGTGACCATGAACGCCACCCGTGCCACCTCCGATTTCGACCTCACCCGCCTGGCCCTGGGCCGCGTGGCCGAGGCCGTCTCGCAGGGGACCACCTACCTTGAGACGAAGACCGGCTACGGCCTCGACGTGGAACACGAGGCCCGAAGTGCCCGCATAGCTTCCACCGTGGCGGACCAGGTGACGTATCTCGGGGCGCACCTGGTCCCTTCCGGGCAGGACCCGGATGCCTACACGGACCTCGTGTGCGGCCCCATGCTCACCGCCGTCCGGCCCTACGTGCAGTGGGCCGATGTTTTCTGCGAGGAAGGGGCTTTCACGGCCGGGCAGTCCCGCCGGGTCCTGCAGGCATGCCGTGATGCGGGGCTGGGGCTGCGGGTCCACGGGAACCAGCTCGGTGAAGGCCCGGGCGTGCAGCTCGCCGTTGAATTCGAAGCAGCCAGCGTGGACCACGTGAACTACCTCGCGGACAAGGATGTGGATGCGCTGGCCGGCACCTGGGGCGGCTGGGATGCCGGCAGCGGGACGGGGACGCGCGGAACCGTGGCAACCTGCCTGCCGGCGTGCGACCTCTCCACGCGCCAGCCACTTGCGCCCGCGCGGGAGCTGCTGGATGCCGGGGTCCAGGTGGCCCTCGCCTCCAACTGCAATCCAGGCACCTCCTACACAAGCTCGATGGCATTCTGTGTCACCACTGCGGTGCTGCAGATGCGGCTCAGCGTCCATGAAGCCGTCCGTGCCGCGACGTACGGCGGCGCCTTGGCCCTCCACAAGGACAAAGGCAACGACGCCGACGGCGAGCGTGCGGTGGGGTCGGTCGCCGTCGGACACCGCGCGGACCTGCACCTGCTGAACGCGCCCTCGGCCACCCATCTCGCCTACCGGCCTGGCATGCCCCTGACGTACGCTGTATGGCGGGCCGGCCGGCGGGAGCGGTAGCTCGTGGCCGATCAACTGACGTTAGTTGATCATTAGGGTTCTGTTATGATCAGAAAACGTCATCACAGCCCGGTGGCGGGAGCTTTTGGAGGCCTTGCATGACCCGCACCGACCGTCTGACGGCAATCCTTGACCTCCTGGCCAAGACCGGCCAGGTGGAGGTCGACGAGATCGTCAGTACGCTCAATGTCTCGCCTGCCACCGCAAGGCGGGACCTCGACAGTCTTGCCAAGCGGCGGCTGCTCACCAGGACCCGGGGCGGCGCCACCACGGGAGCCCTCGCCTATGACCTGCCGGGCCGGTACAACCGCGACGACCATGCCGAGGCCAAGGAACAGATCGCCCAGGCCGCTTCTGCCCTGATTGCCCCCGGGGCCGTGATCGGCCTCTGCGGCGGCACCACCAGCACCGCCCTGGCGCAGATCCTGGCCACCCGCGAGGACCTCAACGCGCCGTCCAACCAGCCCACCCTGACGGTGGTGACCAACGCCATCAACATCGCAGGGCAGCTGGCGGTCCGGCCCAACATCAAGGTGATGGTCACCGGGGGCATCCTCAACCCCCGCTCGTACGAACTGGTGGGGCCGTACACGGACATCATCATGCAGAAGGTGGTGCTGGACATTGCCTTTATCGGCGTCAACGGCATCGATCCCGAAGTGGGGCCAACCAACACGGGGGAGGGCGAAGCCTCGGTCAACGCCCTGCTCGCCAGCAGGGCGCGCGTCTCCTACGTGCTGGCTGACTCCTCCAAAGTAGGGGTGCGCGCCTTCGCCACCATGGACGGGTACAACTTCACCCGGCTGATCACCGACGCCGGGATTTCCGCCCGGGACAAGGCAGCGTTCGAGGCCAACGGCACCGAAGTGATCGTCGCCGGCAGCTGAGGCAAGGGGCTGTTCGGCTCCCGGCCATTCCGGCGCAGGCAGGACACTGACGGGTGCAGGACACTAAGCGGTAATCAGCCCGGATCCAGAAACTGAAGGCAAGATGGGAACATGCTGGTTCCCTCCCGCCGACGACTGCGGCTCGAAGTCTGGATTGTCCTGGGCCTGTCCTTGGGGCAGTCTGCGGTGTATTCGGTGGTGCAGCTCCTGGACAAGATGACCCGGGCGCCGCTGGCGGAAGGCACCTCCACACTCAACCGCTCCCAGAGCACGCGCGAATACTTTGACCTGACGTACCAGCTGCTGGATATATTCTTTGCGCTGGTGCCGGTGATGCTGGTGATCTACTTCCTCAGCGACCAACGACAGGCCGCATCGGGTGACGGCGCCAGCTCTGGTTCTGCTTTCCAGAAACTGGGCTTCAACTTCGCCCGCCCGGGCCGGGACCTGCTCCAAGGCCTGGGGTTGGCGGCACTGATCGGCATCCCGTCCCTTGGGCTCTACGCCGCCGGCAGGGCGCTGGGAATCACGACGGCCATTATTCCCAGCGCGCTGGACGCGTACTGGTGGACGGTGCCGGTGCTCATCCTGTCCGCGATGCGCCATGCGGTGGTGGAGGAAGTCATCGTGGTGGGGTACCTGTTGAACCGCTTTGCAAAGTTTGGCTGGAGCGTGCCGCTGTCCATAGTGGTGAGCTCGCTGCTGCGCGGCAGCTACCACCTGTACCAGGGGTTCGGGCCCTTCCTCGGGAATTTTGTGATGGGTGTGGTTTTCGCGTGGCTGTATACCCGGACACGGCGGGTGATGCCGCTTGTCATTGCCCATGCATTGCTGGATATCGTCGCTTTTGTAGGCTTCAGCCTCTTTGGCAAGGCCGTAGGACTGGGCTAGGCGCCCGGACAGCACACGGTAGGCATGCGGGGCGGGATGCGACGTGGACGGCATACAAGCAGGACGACATACGAGCAGGACGGCATACGAGCAGGACGACGGCGGCACGCGGTCAGGCGGGCGGGGCGTGCAGGAACCGTTCCATGGCTTCTTCTCCCGGGGACAGCCCTGCGTAGGCATAGTCCGGCGGTCTGCCGGTCACGGCTTCTGATTCGCTAGTCACGGACCCTGATTGTTGGGGCCAGCGTGGTGGTTCCCAGTCCTGGTGTTCGCTTTTGTAGTGCCGGCCGGTGGGTGAGGTCCAGCCGGGTGGTTCGTTTTTCGTTGCCGGCGTGGGTTTCCAGCCGCTGGTGTGCCGGAGCCTGTGGTGTTTCGGGCAGGGCTGTCCGAGGTTCGATACCCCGGTGGTGCCGCCTTTGTGCCAGGCGAGAAGGTGGTCGGCCTCGTTGTCCATGGAGTGGTTGCTGCAGCCCGGGAAGGGACACTTGCCGTCCCTTAGCCTGAGCCAGTTCCGCATCGCCTTGCTCACCCGGTAGCTGGTACGGCCGATTTCCAGCGGCGCCCCGTCCCGCGGGTCCACCAGCACCCGGTAGAAGGAGTTCGCACCGCCGGCGACGAGATCCCGGGCCATGGACGCCGGGATGGGGCCGTACCCGTCCAGCATGGCCGGTTCTCCGGTGAGGCCCAGCAGGGAGAACACGGGCACGGTGACCAGGACCTCGGCCCGGGGCGAGGCAGTCCCGCTGCCTCCGCTGGTGGTGCAGCTGGTGAGGAGCCCTGCGTTGAGGACCGCTTCGGTGAAGGTGTCGGCCCTTAGCTGGGTCAGGGTGCGGGCCTCGTCCGGTCCCTGCATCCCCCGGGAGATGGCGGTGAGCCGGTTCCAGACCGCGGACGCCTGGTCCGCGGGCAGGTAGGCGGAGAGCCAGGCCATGCCGTCCTGGTCGGGCCGGTATTCGACCCGCCGGTCAGCCATACCCCTGGCGTGGCGTTTTTCGATGGAGTCGGAGTGGTGGCGTTCCCGCCAGGTCCGGGCTTTGGCCCGGAACCGGTAGGCGGGCATCTCGCCGATCGGGGCGGCCGTGGCTGGTCTTGGTGTGTCCGGGTCCAGGAAGCGGGCTTCCAGGGCGGCTGCCCCGGCGGGGTCAAGGGTGGCGGCCTCGTCCACCATGACTGTGGCGTGCTGCCACGAGATTGTCCCGGCCTGCAGCGCCGAGAGTGTCAGCGGCAACTCCTTGGTCAGGGCGTGGGCTGCCGCCAGGAATGAACCCGCAGCCCGGGAACCGACGGCCAGGAGGCTGCCGATTTCCGCAGCGATGGCCACTTCCTGCGCTTGCACCGGCGCGTCCGGCGCTATGGCCCGGGCGGTGTCCGCATACTTCGCGGCAGCACGGGCCTTCAGGCCTGCGAACCGGGCCTCCGCCTCCCGGGAGCCGGCAAGGATGTCCAGGCACCCGTCAGCCAGCCCGGCCAAGGGATCAGCAGCCGAGAAAGGTTCCGAACCGCACCCATCCGCCTCCGCATTGAGCACGGCAAGAGCGGCATTGATGTCCTCAAACGCCTTCACCACCGCCGCTTTCCCCATACAGCCATCATGGCAACGGCCTACGACATTTAAGGGTCCGGGCGTCAGAGAGCCGGAAAAATGGATTCGGCCGCCATCGGCAGGTGACGCCTTTGTCACGTGCTGATGGCGGCCGAAGGCCAGGAGTGCGGGTCAGATGGTGACGGCTCCGTTGCCGGTCTCGAACGTTACTGAGAGGATCCCGGGGGTTCCGTGCGGCGCCACCCACTCTACGGCGACGTCCTCCAGCGGCTTTTCGACCGGTTCGCCCAGCCACTCCGTAACCCGGGCCGCGGAACCGGCAATGGTGAGGCAGCTCATCTTGACGTTGCTCTCGTAGGCGTTGGACGGGTGCAGGGACGGATCCCCCTCCCATTTGAGCATGTACGGAACCTGGGGGTCGGCAATCAGGCCCAGGATGCCGATCTGCTTCCAGACCAGTTCGCGGCCATCAGGGAACTTGCGGTTGCCGTTGACGGCGGAGCGGCCCAGCCGCTCCTCAAAGGGAGCCAGGTCGTCCACCTCGACGCACCAGCCCATCCAGCCGCCGCCCGCGGCAGACCGTGCACGCACAGCCTGCCCGAAAGGGGCCTTGTCGGAAGCGGGGTGGTCCAGGACCTCCACCACCTCAAGGTATTTGTGCCCCGCGAGCGGGATGATCATATTCCGGGTTCCGAACCGCGGGTGTACCCCGCCCTTCACTGCCTCAACGCCGAGGGCAGAGGAAATACGTTCGGTGGTGGCAGCCAGGCCATCGTGTTCACAGGCGTAAGAGACGTGATCCATGCGCATGCCAACATCTTGGCACTTTGTGATCGGCCTCTCAGCTTAGGCAACCCTAACTGGAGACTTCTGATCCCGGCGGTGCCTGCGGGCGGGGTGGGGTCGGAAGAAGCTCCAGCCGATTTATTTGTCGATGTAGTAGCCGGAGGTGTCGGCGATGAGGTGGACGGTGCCGCTGGAGTTGTTGGTAAGTGCGATGGTTCCGTCGGTGCCTACGGGGCTGATGACGAGGTTGGGGGTGGTTTGGCCGGGGGTGAAGTTCAGGTTGGAGGTCCCGGGGGCGGTTGTGCCGCCGGCGTGGACGGTGATGTTTCCGACGCTGGTTGGGGAAGTGACGGTGACGTTGACTGCGATGGCTGACACTCCGGTGGCCGGGATGCCGCCGCGTCCGGTTACGGGCACGCGGATTGTGGCGCCGGGGGCGACGGGGCCGGTGGTTCCTCCGGTACCGTTGCGGCTGTCTAGCTGCCTGAAAGGTACTTGGGACGAGAACGCTCCCGGATTTGAGGGTGTCCCGTCGATGTAGTAGCCGGAGGTGTCGGCGATGAGGTGGACGGTGCCGCTGGAGTTGTTGGTAAGTGCGATGGTTCCGTCGGTGCCTACGGGGCTGATGACGAGGTTGGGGGTGGTTTGGCCGGGGGTGAAGTTCAGGTTGGAGGTCCCGGGGGCGGTTGTGCCGCCGGCGTGGACGGTGATGTTTCCGACGCTGGTTGGGGAAGTGACGGTGACGTTGACTGCGATGGCTGACACTCCGGTGGCCGGGATGCCGCCGCGTCCGGTTACGGGCACGCGGATTGTGGCGCCGGGGGCGACGGGGCCGGTGGTTCCTCCGGTACCGTTGCGGCTGTCTAGCTGCCTGAAAGGTACTTGGGACGAGAACGCTCCCGGATTTGAGGGTGTCCCGTCGATGTAGTAGCCGGAGGTGTCGGCGATGAGGTGGACGGTGCCGCTGGAGTTGTTGGTCAGTGCGATGGTTCCGTCGGTGCCTACGGGGCTGATGACGAGGTTGGGGGTGGTTTGGCCGGGGGTGAAGTTCAGGTTGGAGGTCCCGGGGGCGGTTGTGCCGCCGGCGTGGACGGTGATGTTTCCGACGCTGGTTGGGGAAGTGACGGTGACGTTGACTGCGATGGCTGACACTCCGGTGGCCGGGATGCCGCCGCGTCCGGTTACGGGCACGCGGATTGTGGCGCCGGGGGCGACGGGGCCGGTGGTTCCTCCGGTACCGTTGCGGGTGTCTAGCTGCCTGAAAGGTGTCTGGGACGAGAAGCTGCCCGCACCGGACGTGATGTTGCTCTCGACCGCTGGTGCGATATGCAGCAAACGGTTTGGCGTTCCGAGACTGGTTCCAGCAATGCGACTCGTTGTAGCTGAGGCGATGACTGCCTCAGCCACTTGGGCAGGAGTCAGCCGTGGGTTTCCGGACAACAGAAGTGCTGCCGCGCCAGCCACATGCGGTGTAGCCATAGATGTTCCGCTAAGCGCAGCCGTGCTATTAGGGGAGGTGTGCCAAGCAGCTTTGATGCCCACCCCCGGAGCGTAGAGATCCACGCAGCTTCCATGGTTGGAGAATGGGGCGTGCCTGTCGGATGTATCGCTGGCTGCCACCGTTACCGCATCTGGCGTGCGGGCCGGGGATGCGGAGCAGGCATCGGTGGCTCTGTTCCCCGCAGCGACGACCGCGGAGACCCCGTCCTTAATGACAGCTTGGACCGCCGCGTCGAGCGTACTGCTGGCTGGCCCGCCGATGCTGAGGTTGACCACGGCGGGAGCTCCCTCCCGGTGCTGTCCTACAATCCACTCCAGGCCTGCGATTACGTCCGAGTAGAGGCCTGAGCCGTCGCAGGCGAGTGCCCGCACCGGAATGACGGTGGCCGATTTTGCGACACCATAGACATGGCCAGCGACGGTTCCTGCAACGTGCGTTCCGTGGCCGTTGCAGTCGCCTGATCCCAGTCCATCAGCCATTGCACTCCATCCTGCTGCAACCCGGCCGCCAAAGTCGACGTGTGAGGCAAGGACCCCGGTGTCCACTACGTAGACGCTGACACCCAGTCCGGTGGCAGGGGGCGTATACGTCCCGGAGAGGGGAAGTGCCTGCTGGTCGGCGCGGTCAAGTCCCCAGGGAGCGTCTAGCTGTGTCTCGGAGACTTTGATGATGTGGTCAGGTTCCACGGCCACAGCCCGTCCGGAACGCGCAACAGCGGCGGCCTGCCCTGGTGTCGCCCGGACAGCAGCCCCCTGGAATGCCGTTTCGAAGGTGCGGCTCACTTCGATTCCCTGGGCCCGCAGGGTCCGCGCCTCACCACGGACATCAGTTCCAGAAGCGAATCGGACGATGTAGCGCCCGCTGTCACTTTCGTGGGGGGCTGTCGGGGTCGCGGCTGCCACGGGCGGCGCCACGATCCCACCTGCCAGGCTGATGAGGCAAAGCGCGACAGACGAAAGGAATGCGTGGCGAGCCAGGAGAAAGGGCTGGGGCAATTGAATTTTGTTCCTTCTCTGAATAGAGAAACAGGCTAGTGAAGATTCCGAAGCTCAATCTATCGGAAGCGGAGGCGGCGGACGCCAAACCTCAAGAGATCCTGCGGGGACCTTGCGCAAATCTGAGGAAGGCAGTTGATTTTCTTGGTTTGACCCCGTGCGGAAGTCACACCCAGTCATACTCGTGACGTCGGTGCGAGCTGTTCCTACCCTGGGCTCAGGTCATGAGTGCCAGCGCCAAGCCCGGCTCGCTGGCCGGCAACCTCCATCCGCGGTGGGGTGCCCCGGGTGAGGACCTGGCTGTCCGGCAACGGCCGGGCGGCAAGCGCGGCCCGCGACGCTTCCAGCATGCCGGGCCCATGTCAAAGGAGCCTTAGTTGTCCAACGGATGGTCTTTTGAAACCCGCCAGATCCACGCAGGGCAGGAGCCGGACAGTGCCACCGGCGCCCGTGCGCTCCCTATCTACCAGACCACGTCCTTCGTGTTCCCCAGTGCGGAAAGCGCCGCCAACCGCTTTGCCCTTGCTGAACTGGCGCCGATCTACACCCGCATCGGCAATCCCACCCAGGACGCCGTGGAACAGCGGATCGCGAGCCTTGAAGGCGGGTTGGGAGCACTCCTGCTGAGTTCAGGACAGGCAGCTGAGACCTTTGCTGTCCTTAATATCGCCGAGGCGGGGGACCACATCGTTGCCAGCCCCAGCCTGTACGGCGGAACGTACAATCTTTTCGCCCACACCCTGAAGAAGTTCGGAATCTCCGTGACCTTCGTGGCGGACCCGGACAATCTGGACCAGTGGCGTGACGCGGTCCGGCCAAACACCAAGCTGTTCTTCGCCGAAGCGGTGTCCAATCCCCGCCAGGACGTCCTGGACATCGAGTGCGTGTCAGGCATCGCCCATGATGCCGGCGTGCCCCTGATCGTGGACAACACCCTGTCCACCCCGTACCTGATCCGGCCCCTGGAATGGGGAGCGGACATCGTGGTCCACTCGGCTACGAAGTACTTGGGCGGCCACGGGTCCGCAATCGCCGGCGTAATTGTGGACTCCGGCAAGTTCGACTTCGGCCAGGACCCTGCCAAATTCCCGGGATTCAACACCCCCGACCCCACGTACAACGGACTGGTGTATGCCCGGGACCTTGGCAAGGACGGGGCCCTGGGCGCCAACCTCTCCTACATCCTGAAGGCCCGCGTCCAGCTTCTCCGCGACCTGGGCTCGGCAGTGTCGCCCTTCAACGCCTTCCTGATCGCCCAGGGCCTGGAAACCTTGAGCCTTCGGGTGGAACGTCACGTTGCCAACGCCCTCGAAGTGGCGCGGTGGCTGGAAGGGCGTGACGACGTCGAGTCCGTCGCCTACGCCGGCCTGCCCTCCAGCCGGTGGTACGAGCGGGGCCGCAAGTACGGGCCCAGGGGCACCGGCGCGATTGTGTCGTTCAACCTCGCCGGCGGAGCCGAAGCCGGCAAACGATTCGTGGACGCGCTGGAACTGCACTCCCACGTGGCAAACATCGGCGACGTCCGCTCCCTGGTGATCCACCCGGCGTCGACCACCCACAGCCAGCTCTCTCCGGAGCAGCAGGTGGTGGCCGGGGTCACTCCGGGCCTGGTGCGGCTGTCGGTGGGGATCGAGCACATTGACGACATCCTGGCGGACCTGGAAGCCGGCTTCCGTGCTGCCAAGGAGGCAACCGGAGCCTAGCAGCACACGGCCGCCCAGCACGGCGGCAAGCCGGGGAAGTCACAACCAGTCACACTCTTGGCGGCAGGCAGGGGCTGTTTCGTACACTCGAACCAGGTCATGAGTGCCAGTGACAGCCCCGGCTTGCTGGCCGGCAACCCTCCTTCCGCGGTGGGGTGCCCCGGGTGAAGACCTGGCCTGCCGGTCATTCGACGGCGGGCAAGCGCGTAGAAGAGGTCTTGCCATGACGGTTACCGTCGCCCGTACTACCGTTCCCGAACATGGGATTGTCCGCTATGCCTCCATCGGGGGACTGCAGCTCGAGGCCGGCGGCTACCTGCCGGACGTCGTCCTCGCATACGAGACATGGGGAACCCTGAACGAGGACGGCAGCAACGCCATCCTGATCGAACACGCCCTGACCGGCAGCACCCACGTGACCCGCGGCGACACGGACGAAGAAGGCTGGTGGGAACAGCTGGCCGGCCCCGGCGCGCCAGTGGACACGGACAAGTTCTTCGTGGTGTCCATCAACATAGTGGGAGGCTGCTACGGGTCCACCGGTCCGTCCTCGCCCGCGCCGGACGGAACGCCCTGGGGTTCGCGCTTTCCACTCGTGACCCTGCGGGACAGCACGGTAGCGGAAGCCCGGTTGGCCGACCAGTTGGGGATCGGGAGCTGGTTTGCCGTGCTGGGCGGTTCCATGGGCGGGGCACGAGCCCTGGAATGGGCCATCACGTTCCCGGACCGCGTGCACCGCTGCGCGGTCATCTCCGTGGGGGCCGCCAGTACTGCCGAGCAGATTGCCTTCGCCCAGGCACAGACCCTCGCCATCCGCCAGGACGCGAATTTCAACGGCGGCGACTACTACGGCGGTCCTTTCCCGGAGGACGGGCTTGCCCTGGCGCGGCGGATCGCCCACATCACGTACCGTTCCCCGGGGGAGCTGGATGGACGGTTCGGCCGCGCGCCGCAGGCCCCCGAATCCCCGTTCCAGGGTGACCGGCTCGCTGCCCGCGGACGCTACCAGGTGGAGAGCTACCTGGACCACCAGGGCAACAAGCTGGTCCGGCGGTTCGATGCCAACAGCTACATCGCCATCACCGAGGCCCTCATGAGCCATGACGTGTCCCGGGGCCGCGGGCCGCTCGAGCAGGCCTTGGCCCGCTCCGGGGCGCGCTTCTTTGTGGCTGCCGTGGATTCAGACCGGCTCTACTTCCCGTCCCAATCCCGCGAGCTGGCGCGGGCACTCCCCGGGGACGTGGACGTCCACCTCATCGAGGCGCCCATCGGACACGACGGCTTCCTCACCGAAATCGGCCAGCTGGGCAGCCAGCTGCGGGAGCACCTTTCGGCATAACATCGCGCCCCGGCGCCGCGGAATGTGCATTATTGCAGACAGCCTCTGCATGATTCGCCGTTGAGCTCGGCGTCCAAGCGGTCCATACTCGTTGGGACCCGGCGGTTCGTGTCCAAAATCACACGCACCCGCCACAGCCTGTCCCAGTGGTGTCGAAGACGACGCCGAAGGAGTTCACTAATGAGCACGGAAAGCTCCGCCGCACGGCGGCCAGAGGAAACCGACGTCAAGGCCACAGGCCTGAGGAAAGTGGTCACGGCCTCCATGGCCGGCACCGTGGTTGAGTGGTATGAGTTCTTCCTCTATGCCTCGGCCGCCACGCTGGTGTTCGGCAAGATGTTCTTCCCCAATTCAGGGACGGAACTGGACGGCATCATCGCCGCCTTCGTCACCTATGCCGTAGGTTTCGTTGCCCGCCCCATCGGCGGCATCGTCTTCGGCCACTTCGGTGACAAGTTCGGCCGCAAGCAACTGCTGCAGCTGAGCATCATCCTGGTGGGCGTTGCCACCTTCCTCATGGGCTGCCTGCCCACCTTCGCCCAAATCGGTTACTGGGCCCCGGCCCTCCTGGTGTTCCTGCGCTTCGTGCAGGGCTTCGCCGTCGGCGGCGAATGGGGCGGCGCCGTGCTGCTGGTGGCCGAGCACAGCCCCAACAAGTCCCGCGGGTTCTGGTCCAGCTGGCCGCAGTCGGCGGTGCCCATGGGTAACCTCCTTGCAACCGGTGTGCTGTTCACCCTGTCCTCCACCCTGTCCCAGGAAGCCTTCCTCGGCTGGGGCTGGCGCGTGGCCTTCTGGCTCTCCGCAGTCATCGTGATCATCGGCTACTACATCCGCACCAAGGTCCAGGATGCGCCGATCTTCATCGAGGCACGCAAGGAAGTCACGGTTGAGCACAAGGGCTACGGCGTGGCCGAGGTCTTCCGCCGGTACCCGCGCGGCGTCTTCACCGCCATGGGCCTGCGCTTCGCGGAGAACATCCTGTACTACCTCGTGGTGACGTTCTCCATCACCTACCTGAAGGTCGTCGTCCAGACCGACACGTCCCGCATCCTGCTCCTGCTGCTGGTTGCCCACTTCATCCACTTCTGCGCTGTCCCGCTGGTGGGCAAGATGTCCGATTCGTTCGGCCGCCGTCCCGTCTACATGGCCGGTGCCATCCTCGCCGGAACCTGGGGCTTCTTCGCCTTCCCCATGATGGACACCGCCAACGAAATGATGATCCTGGCGGCCATCACCATCGGCCTGCTGTTCCACGCGCTCATGTACGCCGGCCAGCCGTCCATCATGGCGGAAATGTTCCCCACCCGGATGCGGTACTCGGGCGTTTCCCTCGGCTACCAGGTGACCTCGATCGTGGCCGGTTCGCTCGCGCCGATCATCGCCAGCTCCCTGCTGGGCAGCTTCAAGTCCTCCGTTCCGGTGGCGTTCTACCTGCTGGGCGCCTGCGTGGTAACAGGGCTTTCGGTCTTCTTCCTCAAGGAAACGCGCGGCATCTCCCTGCACGACGTCGACGCCGCCGATGCCAAGGGCACGGCAGACCTCCTGGCCGCCCAGAAGAAGTAGCAGCGGCAGGACAGAACAACACCCATGCACCGCAGCTGCCCGGACCCGCCCATCGCAGGTCCGGGCAGCCGCATGCCAGCCCCACATCACTTCGACGTCAGGACCCGCCATGCGAGCAGCAGTTCTTTACGCCACCGTCCCGTCCGGCACCAACTACACCGAGGCAAAGCCACTGGCGGTCCAGGAGCTTGAGCGCCCCGAACCCCGGGCCGGGGAGCTGGGGGTGACCATCACGTATTCGAGCCTCTGCCACTCCGATCTGTCTGTGGTGGACGGGTCCCGCGTCAGGCCGCTTCCCATGGCGCTGGGACATGAAGCGGTGGGACGGGTGGACGCCGTCGGCGAAGGCGTCACCGACGTCACCCCGGGAGACCACGTGGTCCTCGTGTTCGTCCCCAGCTGCGGCGGCTGCCGTGCCTGCCGGGCTGGCCGTCCCGCGCTGTGCCACCGTGCGGCGGAGGTCAACGGATCGGGGGACCTCCTGCATGGCGAGGCTCTGCTGCGGACGCCGGCGGGGGAGCGGATCAACCACCACCTGGGGGTGTCGGCCTTCGCCGACTACGCCGTGGTGGCCCGGGAATCCGTGGTGGCTATTGACGACGACGTCCCGGACACGGTTGCCGCAATGTTCGGTTGCGCCGTGCTCACCGGAATGGGGGCCGTGCTCAACACGGCGGCTGCCCAGCCCGGCCAGGCCGTGGCCGTTTTCGGGCTCGGCGCCGTGGGCCTTTCGGCCGTCATGGCCGCGGCGCTCGCGGGAGCATCCGCCGTGATTGCCATCGATCCTAACGAGGGCAAGCACGGGCTCGCCCTGAAGTGCGGCGCAACCGCCGTTGGAACCCCCGACGACGCCCCCCGGCTGATTGCCGAAGCCACCGGTGACGGCGTGGACATCGCCGTCGAAGCCGTGGGATCAGCCCGGGTCATCGCTGCGTGCCTGGAGCACGTGACGCGCGGCGGCGCCGTCGTCTCAGTGGGGCTGCCGCACCCCACCGCGGAACTGACTGTCCCCGCGCTCCAGTTCGCGGGGGCGGGGAAACGGTTGCTCGGTTCCTACATGGGTGATGCCGTGCCGGAGCGGGACATTCCGCTGTACCTGCAATATTGGCGCGAGGGCAGGCTTCCCGTTGAGCTCCTTCACACAGACACCCGGCCGCTTGACGAGATCAACGAAGGCCTCGACGCGCTCGCCGCGGGTCAGGTGGTCAGGCGGCTATTCCGGGCCTGAACAGGCCCAAGGCGCCCGGAGCCTATGCTGCCAGCAGGTCCTGGCGCTCCGCCACTTCCTCCTTGAGGGCGGTAATCACGGCCTGCACCCGGGCGGACCGCAGCGATTCCGGCCGGGCCACCGCCCAGATGGGCATCTGGCGTTCGAAGGCGTCGGGGAGCACCGGGACGAATTCAGGGTTCCGCGCCACCATGAAGTTGGGAAGCAGCCCGATGCCTCCGCCGCGGCGCACCGCCTCAACCTGGGCAAAGATACTCGTGGCCTGGAAGCTGGACTTCGGCGTCGGCAGCTGCGAGGACCGGTGGCCCAGTTCGGCAACCTGGAGGGCCGACTCGACGTAAGAGACGAAGCCATGCTGCCCCACGCCGTCGGGCGTTTCCGGCAGGCCGCGGGCGGCCGCGTAGGCGGGACTGGCGTAGAGCCTGAGGAAGTAGTTGGTCAGGAAGATGGTCTGCGCGTTGCTCACGTCGGTGCGGCCCACCACCACCTCCAGGTCCACGCCGGAACGGTTCTGGCTGACCTTGCGCGTGGCGCTGAGCATCTCCACATCCAGCTTCGGGTGCCGCTGCTGGAGCCGGACCAGCGCAGGCGTTACGAATTCGGCGCCAAAGCCGTCGGAGGTGCTGATGCGCACCATGCCGGACAGGGCGTCCCGGTCCTGGCCCGTGACGGCGGCCAGCGACCCCAGAGTTTCCTCAATAGTCTCCGCCGCAGCGACGGCCGACGCGCCGAGTTCCGTCAACTCCCAGCCATGCGGGCTGCGCTCCAGGGTCCGTCCGCCCAGCTGCTTGTCCAGGGCGAGGATCCGGCGCGAGATGGTGGTGTGCGTGGTGCCCAGCGTTTCAGCGACGGCGTTGAAACGCCCCAGCCGGGCCACGGTCAACAGAATCAGCAGGTCGTCCGGACTTGGAAGCCGCGCCACCGCATCCCTTTCATTCGTGTGCATCAGTGCACATACCATCTGTGATTTTTCCCCTTGATTGCACTGTAGCAGGGTGTGATGGTGGACACGGACCTCCCGGCCGCCCTCGGCCGGATGCACAGCAAAGGAGCTTATGCCATGGCAGTTGTCGGTTGGATCGGGTTGGGAAACATGGGCGGTTCCATGTCCGGGAACCTCGCGAAGGCGGGGCACGACGTACGGGGGTTTGACCTCAACCCTGCCGCGCTCGCCGCAGCGGAGGCCGGAGGGGTGAAGCCGGTAGGGAGCATCGCCGAGGCCGTGGCCGGAGCGGACGTCGTGTTCACCATGCTTCCGAAGGGCGAGCACGCCAAGGCCGTCTACCTGGGCGGGGATGGCGTGCTGGCGCATGCCGACGCCCGCACACTGCTGGTGGATTCCTCCACCATCGATATCGCCGCAGCGAAGGAACTGCACGACGCCGCCGCTGCCGCCGGCTTCCGCTTCGTGGACGCCCCCGTCTCGGGCGGGATGAGCGGCGCCAAGGCAGGGACACTGACATTCATGGTGGGCGGTGAACCGGGAGCCGTGGCCGACGCCACCACCTACATCGGACCGATGGCCGCCAACATCATCCCCACCGGCGGAGCCACCACCGGCCAGGCGGCCAAGATCTGCAACAACCTGATGCTCCTGATCAATCTGGCCTCCACCGCCGAGGGAGCCGTGCTGGCGGACCGGCTCGGCCTGGACAAGAAGGTGTTCTGGGACATCGCCTCCGTATCCTCCGGCGACAGCTGGGCCCTGCGCACCTGGTACCCCGTACCCGGCGTGGTCCCCACTGCCGCCTCCAACAACGATTTCGAACCGACGTTTACGGCCGAACTGGCGAACAAGGACATCGGCCTGGCCATCAGCGCTGCCGAGGACACCGGCACGCCGCTGGAAATCGGCAAGCACGTCCAGCAGCTCTACCAGCGCCTCATTGACGCAGGCGAGTCCGGCAAGGACTGCTCCATGATCATCAAGCTCGTTGACGGCTCGCTGGATTCAGAAAAGTAGAAGAGAGACATCATGCAGACCATTCCGCATTACATCAACGGCAACCGCATTGCCGACGCCGAACGCTTCGGCCCCGTCTTCAACCCCGCCACCGGGGAACAGGAGAAGCAGGTGGCCCTGGCTTCCGCGGCCCGGGTGGAGGAAGCCATTGCCGCTGCCAAGGCCGCGCTGCCGGCCTGGCGGGCAACGAGCCTGGCCAAGCGGACCAACATCTTCTTCCGCGTCCGCGAGATCCTCACCCAGCGGAAGCCCGAGCTGGCGGCCATCCTGACCAGCGAGCACGGCAAGGTACTCTCCGACGCTGAAGGGGAGATTTCCCGCGGCCTGGAGAACATCGAGTTCGCCACCGGGCTGTCCCACATGCTCAAGGGCGAACGCGCAGAGCAGGTGTCCAGCGGCGTGGACGTCCACTCCGTCAGGCAGCCTGTGGGAGTCGTTGCCTGCATCACCCCGTTCAATTTTCCGGCCATGGTGCCGCTCTGGATGATCGGCAGTGCCTTGGCCTGCGGCAATACCGTGCTCCTGAAGCCCAGCGAAAAGGATCCCTCCTCAGCCGTGTTCATCGCGGAGGTCTTCGCGGAGGCGGGCCTGCCTGCCGGTGTGCTGAACGTGGTCCAGGGCGATAAGGAGGCTGTGGACGTCCTGCTCGAGCACCCGGACGTCAAAGCCGTCAGCTTCGTGGGCTCAACGCCCATCGCGCAGTCGATCTACAAGCGCGCAGCGGACCACGGCAAGCGGGTCCAGGCCCTGGGCGGCGCCAAGAACCACATGGTGGTCCTGCCTGACGCGGACCTGGACATGGCAGCGGACGCGGCCATTTCGGCGGCCTACGGCTCCGCGGGTGAGCGCTGCATGGCGGTCAGCGTGCTCGTCGCCGTCGGCAATATCGCCGACGACCTCGTCGCGGCCATCAAAACCCGGATGGCCACCCTGAAGATCGGTCCGGGCACCGACCCTGCTTCGCAGATGGGCCCGCTGATCACCGCCGAACACCGCGCCAAAGTTGCTTCCTACGTGGCAGGTGCTGAAAACGAGGGCGCCACGGTGGTTGTTGACGGGCGCTCGCAGCAGTTCGATTCAAACGGGTTCTTCATCGGCGTCAGCCTGGTGGACCACGTGAAGCCGGGAATGAAGGTGTACGACGACGAAATCTTCGGCCCCGTCCTGTCCGTGGTCCGCGTGGACACCTACAGCGACGCCGTCCGCCTGGTCAACGACAACGAGTTCGGCAACGGGGTTGCCATCTTCACCCGCGACGGCGGCGCCGCCCGGCAGTTCGAGTTCGACGTCGAGGCGGGCATGGTGGGCGTCAACGTGCCCATCCCGGTACCGGTGGGCACCTTTTCCTTCGGCGGCTGGAAGAACTCGCTGTTCGGGGACACGCACATGTACGGGCCGGAGAGCATCCGGTTCTACACCAGGGGCAAGGTGGTCACCACGCGGTGGCCGGACCCTGCCACGTCCGTGATTGACCTGGGCTTCCCGCAGGTGGACTGAAACCAGCGGCATCCCGAAACAGCAACGCGGGGTCACTTCACGCCCGTCCGAGACCGGATATCGGGCATGAAGTGACCCCGCGTTGCTTTAGCGGGAAGGCTAGCCGTTCATGATTTCGCCGCGGCGGGTCATGTACTCCTCCACGGAAAGTTCCCCGTTGCTGTACTTCTCATCAAGTTCGGCAAGCTTGCGGGCGCGGTAGCCCTGCGGGGCCGACGGCGGCGGGGGAGTCGCCGGGGCCGCAGGCTGCTGCGGGGCTTCTGCGTGCGGGGCCGGCTGTACGGGCGGCAGGGGCTGGCCGTACGGCGGAAACTGCTGGTCCATCGGCGGGAGCGGCGCGGGCCGGTCAAGCTGGCGGAATCCGCCGCTGAAGTAGTCCTGCTGGGTGAAGCCGTCCCGGGGCTGCTTGCTCTGCGGGCCGTTGGAGCCGGGGAAGATTCCGCCGCCCGGGAACTGTTCGGGGTACCGTCCGGAGAAGCTTTGATCCTGGTTGCGGCGGGCCACGGACTTCCGGTACATCCGCATGGCCATCGGGATCAGGAATGACAAAATGATGATCCAGAAAAACAAGTTGCTCACGGTGCCGTGCCTCTCATGTGTGTCCTTCCAGCTTAGCCCCGTAGCGGACGCGGACGGCCGGGAGCGCGAGGAAAGCGGCGTACCGGTCCACGGCCTCCTGGACTGCGGCTGACAACACTGCCGCCGGCAATGGCGGTCCCGGAGAATCACCTGGACCAGGGAGCCGGATATCAAGCTCGCACCTGCGGGGAAGCAGCGTGTGCCGCCAGGACCCCACCATCCGCCCGTCCAGCAAAACCACGTGCATCGGTTGGCCTTGGAAGGGGAAGGCCGGGACGCCACCGCCCATATAGTGCCGGGTAGCGGAGTAGCCCATGATGTATTCGTCGTAGCACTGGATCAGGTCGATCCGTGGCCCGGCCTCCGCTGCAGTGCCGGCAGGGCGAACGGCGGCGTCTGCACGGTGGTAGTGCACGACGCCGTCAATCGCCGTTTCGGCGAGCGTTGCGGGCTGTGCCGCCAGGGTGAGTTTCAGGCCCTCCCGCACCTCCGTCATTGTCAAACCCGACCAGTCCGCGCAGTCCTTGACGGTGGCGGGACCACGGCTGGTGAAGTAGCGCCGGGCTAATTCAGCCAACGCTTCCGCGCGGGTGGGGCCCGGCTCCGGTCCGGCCGGAACCCGTTCGTCGAACAGCGCATACGTCTGCTTTAGGGCACCCCCGGCGCTGCGCACCGGCGTTCCGCTCACCAGGACGCCGCTGATTTCGGCGTGCATGACCAGGTAGGCGAGCTCCAGGCCCTTGGCCGCAAACCCGGCTTCCCGCAGTTTTTCGGCGAGGCCTTCGCGCGGAAGGTGGTTTCCGTCCTCGACTGCCCGGGCCAGGACCTGCGCGCTGCGGGCGGCCGTTGCCGCGTCAATGCCGGTGCGGCGGTAGGTCGGGGCATTGGCCTGCCCAAGCCGGGGCGCCGACAATGCAAGGAGCCACCGGAGGTCCTCCCGGTGGACAAAATGCCAGGTTGGCCGGAGGATGTGCGTGCGCAGTATCCGGCCGTCGGCCACGGCCTGCTCGATGTCCAAGGCGGTAACGGGTGGATTGGCGGTGCCTGACACGCGCTGCGCCAGGCTCCACCTCGCATAGGGAAACTCCTGCGCCTGAAGGGCCAGCAGGCTCCGCAGTGCGGCCTCCGGCGAGGGGGCGGCGGGTTCCCGGAGCATTTGGGCATGAAGCCGCAGCCGCACTGCCGCGTCCGGTTCCATGTCCATTGCCAGCTAATCCGCTGCCTGATGCCCTATCCCGGAAACCTGCGCTATCGCCGGGCAGCCTCGGTGCTGCCCAGTGGGCCCTCGCCGGAACCCAACGGAACGCCCGGCCCGAAGACTGGGCCCGGCGTCGGCCGTTTCGCGGTGATGCCGTCACCGGAGGACTGGTTGCGCAGCCGCCGAAGCACCCACGGCACGAAGTACTGCCGGGCCCACACCAGGTCGCCCGAGCGCGCCTCGCGCCACGTCCGTGGCGGAAACGGCTTGGGCTGAAGCGGCTCCAGCGTGTGCTCCACGTTCAGCGAGTCCAGCACCATGGCGGCGATGGTGTGGTGGCCCAGGGGGGAGAAGTGCAGCCGGTCCTGGTCCCACATCCGGGGATCGCTGAGCTGGCGGAGGGACCACATGTCCGCGATCACGGCGTCGTGCCTGGCGGCGACGGTCCGCAGGTTTTCGTTGTAGATGGCAACCTTGCTGCGGATCCTGCCGAGCACGGAAGTGCCGGTGTCCGGACCATTGAAGAGCACCACGGTGGCACCGCCCATGGCCAGGATCTGGACCACCGAGTCGAGCTTCTCGGCGAGGGCGTCGGGGTCCCCGCCCGGACGCAGCAGGTCATTGCCGCCGGCGGAAAGGGTGACCAGATCGGGCTTCAGCGCAAGGCACGGAGCGAGCTGCTGGTCCACGATCTGCTGCAGCAGCCGGCCGCGCACCGCCAGGTTTGCGTAGGCGAAGTCCGGCTTGGTGCGGCTGAGCTCCTCCGCCACCCTGTCTGCCCAGCCGCGGAACGCGCCCGGGCTTGAGGGTTCGGGGTCTCCAATGCCCTCGGTGAAGGAATCGCCCATGGCCACGTAGCGGGTCCAGGGGTGGGATCCGGAATGCGCGGGCGGGGTCTGGATAGCACTTTCTTCAGTCACGGTCTCCATCCTGCCTTTCGCTTCTCTGGCTACGCGAACGTAGGTTGTTACCTCTTAGTAACTGGTAAGAATGGAAACCATGACTGAAGCCGAAGTATTTCCTGCCCCTGTCGTTTTGTGGTCCCATCCGGAGGACCAGCGCGACGGCAAGCCGCTGCTGGTGCTGCTGCACGGCTACGGAGCCAACGAGCAGGACCTGCTGAGCCTGGCCGACCTGCTGCCCGGCGACTTCGCGGTCGCCTCGATCCGGGCGCCCATCGCCATGGGCCCCGGGTTCACCTGGTTCCCGCTCACCGCGTCCATTGACTACTCGCTCGAGCGGGTCAAAGCCGCGTCCTCCTTCGTGCTGGACTGGATCGACACCATCAGGGCGGGGCACCCGTCGGTGTCCCTGCTCGGTTTCTCCATGGGCATGGCCATGGCCACCACGCTCCTGCGGCAGCGGCCCACGGACTTCGCAGCCGTCGTCGGACTCTCAGGCTTTGTGGTGGACGCCGGCGACGATCCCAGCTTCCGGGATGACGAGCTGGACGGAACTATTCCGATGTTCTGGGGCCGTGACCAGCAGGACCCCGTAATCACCCCGGACAAAATCGACTTCACCATGGCCTGGGTCCGCAAGCACGTCAGGCTCACCAAGGTGCTCTACACCGGCATGTGGCACGGGATCAACCAGCAGGAGATCGGGCACGTGGGCGAGTTCCTCACCCACGAGGTCCTCAAGAAGTAGGACCTATGACGCCGGGCGGCGGGCCAGTGCCGCCCTTCGGCGTCAGGCTGCGGGCGCTGCCACGCGCACAGTCTGCCCGTTCACCGTGACGGTGTCCCCGTTGTGCAGCTGCCGGCCGCGGCGGTCGTCGATTTCCCCGTTGACCTTGACGAGCCCGTTCTTAATGAGCTCCGCCGCTTCCACCCCGTCCTCCACCAGGTTGGCGAGCTTCAGGAGCTGGCCAAGGCGGATCATGCTGTCGCGGATGGTGATCTCTTCAACATTGCTCATAGAAGCAATGATGCCTGACGTAAGGTGGATTCAATGACCCCCAGCCCCCGCCTGCCGCTGATCGCAGGCCTTCCCCTGGCGGTGGGCGCGGGCCTCGCCATTCCCGTCCAGGGCCGTATCAACGGAGCCCTTGGAGCCCGCCTCAACGACGGCATCGCCGCCGCAGTGGTGAGTTTCAGCACCGGACTGGTGTTGATGATCCTCATCTCGCTGGTCCTGCCGCGCGGCCGGGCCGGCCTGGCCAGGATCCTGCCCGCAGTCCGGAGCAGGGCTTTTCCGCGCGTGTACGTCCTGGCCGGCGGCATCGGCGCGCTCTTCGTCTTCGCCCAGTCCTTCACAGTGGCACTCCTTGGCGTTGCCCTGTTCACGGTCGCCACGGTCACCGGCCAGACCGTCAGCGGGCTGCTGGTCGACCGGCTGGGCATCGGACCGGCCGGCCGGAAACCCGTCACCGGCATCCGCGTCGTTGGCTGCCTGTTGACCATTGCCGCCGTGGCCTGGGCCGTTTCGCCCCGCTTCACTGGATCAACGGGCATGGCCTCCGACGCCGGCGCAGGACCAGGCGGCGGCGCGGCGGCCCTGCTTGTTCCGCTCCTGTTGCCGGTGGCGGCAGGGTTCCTGATGAGCTTCCAGCAGGCCATGAACGGAACAGCCACCGTCCACTACGGCACGCCCATCGCTGCAACGCTGGTCAACTTCGTGGCCGGCTCCGCCGTACTGTGGGCCGCGTACGCCATCAAAGTCTCGGTGGCCGGATGGGGCAATCCGCTGCCGGGGGAGTGGTGGTACTACGTGGGCGGTCCCATGGGCTGCGTGTTCATCGGGCTGGGCGCGCTGCTGGTCCGCAGCCTGGGGGTCCTGGTCACCGGACTGGGCATGATTGCCGGGCAACTGCTGGGTTCGCTCGCCCTGGATGTCGTGCTGCCAACTCCGGGGACGGTAGTGGCGCCGGCCACGGTGCTGGGCACCATCCTTACCCTCGCCGCCATCATCCTTGCCACGCTGCCATGGCCGCGGGGCGCGCTGCGCAGGTAGCGGCCGGTAGGCTAGGGCACGCAGCTTTTTCGCTTTCCCTTCATCCGCCCCGCCCGGCAACCAGAGATATCCCGCCGCTGGTTCCACCGGGCCAGCAAACCGCGGACCGCACCCAGCGGCCCTGTAGAAATTGGAGTTACCCCCATGGCAGCAAAATCCGTTCTCGACCAGGTCATTTCCCTCTCCAAGCGCAGGGGATTCGTGTTCCAGGCCGGTGAGATCTACGGAGGTTCGCGCTCTGCCTGGGACTACGGCCCCCTTGGCGCCGAGCTGAAGGAAAACATCAAGCGCCAGTGGTGGCAGTCCATGGTCCGCGGGCGCGAGGACGTGGTGGGCCTGGACTCCTCCGTCATCCTGCCCCGCCAGGTGTGGGAAGCCTCCGGGCATGTGGAGGTCTTCTCCGACCCCCTGGTGGAGTGCCTCTCCTGCCACAAGCGCTACCGGGCAGACCACCTCGAGGAAGAGTACGAGGAAAAGAAGGGCCGCCCCGCCGAGAACGGCCTCAAGGACATCGCCTGCGCCAACTGCGGCACCCGCGGCGAATGGACCGAACCGCAGGAATTCTCCGGCCTGCTCAAGACCTACCTGGGTCCGGTTGCCAGCGAAGAGGGCCTGCACTACCTGCGTCCGGAGACGGCGCAGGGCATTTTCGTGAACTTCAACAACGTCCTCACCACCTCGCGGAAGAAGCCGCCGTTCGGCATCGGCCAGATCGGCAAGTCCTTCCGCAACGAGATCACCCCGGGCAACTTCATCTTCCGCACCCGCGAGTTCGAGCAGATGGAGATGGAGTTCTTCGTCGAGCCCGGCACCGATGAGGAATGGCACAAGTACTGGATGAACGAGCGCATGGCCTGGTACACCGGCCTGGGCATCCGCGAGGAAAACCTGCGCTTCTTCGAGCACCCGCAGGAGAAGCTGAGCCACTACTCCAAGGGCACCACGGACATCGAGTACCGCTTCGGCTTCCAGGGCTCCGAGTGGGGCGAACTGGAAGGCATCGCCAACCGCACAGACTTCGACCTCTCCACGCACGCCAAGGCTTCCGGCACGGACCTGAGCTACTTCAACCAGGCCACCAACGAGCGCTACACCCCCTATGTGATCGAGCCGGCGGCCGGCCTGACCCGTTCCTTCATGGCCTTCCTGGTGGACGCCTACACCGAGGACGAGGCCCCCAACGCCAAGGGCGGCGTGGACGTCCGCACCGTCCTGCGGCTGGATCCGCGCCTTGCCCCCGTCAAGGCCGCCGTCCTGCCGCTGAGCCGCAACGAGGACCTGTCCCCGAAGGCCAAGGCCCTGGGTGCGCAGCTGCGCAAGAACTGGAACATCGACTTCGACGACGCCGGCGCCATTGGCCGCCGCTACCGCCGCCAGGACGAAATCGGTACCCCGTTCTGCATCACTGTGGACTTCGACACCCTCGAGGACCAGGCAGTGACCATCCGCGAGCGGGACACCATGAGCCAGGAACGCGTCTCCCTGGACAAGGTGGAGGGCTACCTGGCCGCACGCCTGATCGGCGCCTAGCCATGGCCATCGAATACCGCGAATGGCGGGAAGGCGACGACCTCGCCCTGCTGGAGATCTGGGGCGACCCGGAGACCCAGCAGGCCCGCCAGTTCCGGGGCGCGTTGACCCTGTCCTCCGACGGGAGCGGCGGCACGCCGTGGCGCCGCTGCATCGTTGCCGAGGACGTGATCGACGGCGTCGGCATCCCCGTGGCGGCGGGCGTGGTCTACGAGGCGTCGCTGCACCCTGAACGGCTCTGGGCCTACATCGAAGTGGCCCGGGACCACCGGCGTTCCGGCATCGGTGCCACCCTCCTGACCATGCTGCGCCGCGAGGCCGGCCAGTCGCCGTCGGGCGTTTCCAAACTCCGCGCCAAAGTGGAGCCGGGCACTCCGGGGGCCGCTTTCGCGGAGGCCTTCGAGCTTGCGCCCATCCAGCGTTCGCGGCTGGTGGTCATAGAACCGGGAGCCCTGCGGCTTCCTGTGTTCCCTGCCGGGGACGACGGCGGCGGGCCCGCCAACGATGAAAATGCGGGCTCCGACATCGTGATGGACCTCGCAACAGGGTCCGTTGAATTGACCGACGTTGTGGGCAGGTACTACACCTCGATCCACGGCTGGGATTCGCCCGGAGTGCTCTCGGTGGGGCAGGTGCAGAAGCTGTTCCTGGACGACCTCACCGGTGCCCACGGCGCCATCGTGCTGCGGGCGCGGCCAGAGTCTGCGTTCGGCGCCGGCGTGGCGCCCACCAGGAAGGGCCGGATCCGGGCCTTCGCCGTGAGCTACGCCGCGCCCGCCAACCCGGACGCGGCACCAGGCCAGGAAGCTGCCGGACCTGAAGCGCCCACGGACGTGTTCGTCGGCCATGAACCCGGCCTCGCCGCGGATGATGCTGCGGAAGCGGTCCGGGACATGCTCGCGCTGATCGCGTACCAGCACCCGGTGATGCTGGAACTGGACGACTCCATGACGGCCCTCCGTGCCGCCGTCGAGCCCCTGCTGGAAAGCGGCAAGGCGCGGCTTGCCGGCCCGGAAACCCTCATCGTCTCGGACTAGCCCCGCCAAGCCCAACCAGGTAGCGCCAAGTGTCGTTATGGGGCCTCAAAACGACACTTAGCGCTACCTGGTTGGGGGAGGGGCTGGGGGCCGGGGCTTACAGGGTCACCTGGACCGCTGATTCCGGGAGCAGCCGGGCGAAGGCTGCAGGCAGGGCAACGTCAGCGCCGGTGCTTTCGGCGAAAGCCTTCATCACGAAGCCCGTAGTGAGCGTCTGCCACAGCCCGATCTTGCGGAGCATGAAGTGGCCTGCCCCCTTGAGCGCCACGTACTGCATGCTCGCGGCGCCGGCCGAAGCGCGCCGGGCGAACAACTGCGACGCCGCGGGGCTGGTCCACCTGTCCCTGGTGCCATGGACAATAAGCACCTTGCGGCCTGCAACCGCGGAGACGGGAGTTCCCGGGCTGAGCCAGGGAGCAAGGGCGACGACGGCCTCCACCCCGGGCTGGTCCGCGGCGCAGACGGCGGTGAGCCCGCCCATGGAATGGCCCACCAGGAAGATCGGCACGCCCGGGTGCTGCTCCTGGATCTGCCCAAGTGCCCAGCGGGCGTCCTGGAGCGGGGTCATCTCAGCGCCGTTCCAGCCGCGGACGCTGTTGCGCAGCGACCACACAGCCAGCCCATGCTTGCGGCCGGCGCGGTGCAGGTGCCGCGCGAAGGGCACCATCCTCGCCGGACTCAGGTGCCGGGCCTCGACGGGCTCGCGGCTCTGGGACTTGCCGCCATGCAGGACCAGGGCAACACCCCGGGTGGGAGCCGCCGGTTGAAGGACGCGGAGCACTGCCTGCCGGGCAACCGCGGGTGCACCGGCAGGGCGGGATCCGCCGTTTTCCTCAGTACTGCTGCTGGCCATGCCCGGTACCTCCCAGTCCCCAAAGTTCCATTTATCAACCCTACGGTGCCGGACGTAGAGTTCAATGTATGAGGTTCTACTGCTGATGGGGTCCGGTCACTCCCACGCTTCCACAGGCCATTCGGAGCCGACGCCGGAAGCGATGGCCGCCCGACGGAAAGCCAACCGCATCCTGGCGGCGGTGCTGATCCCGCTGACGCTGCTCACGCTCGCGGGAATGGCGATGCTCTGGCCCTCGGGCAGCAAAGAGGGTATTTCCCTGGCCAACCCCTACTCCGCCGCCCCCGGGGTCACCTTCGACACCGGCACCATCCAAAGCGTGGTGACGGAGGACTGCATGCAGGGCGCGTCACAGCAGGGCCAAAGCCAGCAGGGTTCGGGCGGCCAGGGTACGGGCGACCAGTCCCAGGGCCAGCAATCCCAGCCGGGATCGGACTGCACCTTCGCCTTCACGGAGCCGGACAAGGGAGGCAGCCCGGTCAAGGTGGTCATCAACCCGGACGTCGCCAAGTCCCATGGGGTCAAGCCCGGTGACCAGATCCGGTACCTCAACCTGTCCAACGCCCAGGGCGCCTCCGCGGGCCAGGGTTCGCCGGCGTTCATTTTTGTGGACTTCGTCCGGACCCTGCCGATCGTCCTGCTCGCACTGCTGTATGCGGCGGTGGTGATTGCGGTGGCCCGCTGGCGGGGCCTGCGTGCCCTGATCGGGCTCGTCGGCGCCTACTTCGTGCTGGCCAGCTTTATGCTCCCGGGGCTGGTGGAGGGGAAACCGCCACTGCTGCTGGCCCTGGTGGGCTCCACGGTGATCATGATTGGCGTCCTGTACTTCGCCCACGGATTCTCGGCACGGACCTCCACCGCGCTGCTGGGCACCATGTTCGGACTGGGGATCACGGCGCTCCTGGCCGCCTGGGCCACGGGCGCCGCCAACCTCGCCGGGGTGGGCAGCCACGATGCCACCACCCTGGTGAACACTTCTGCCAATATCTCCATCTCCGGCGTCATCCTGTGCGGGCTCATCATCTCCGGGCTGGGTGTCCTCAACGACGTGACCATCACCCAGTCCTCCGCCGTCTGGGAACTCTATGAACTGGCACCGGGGAGCAGTGCCCGGAAGCTGTTCACCTCAGCCATGCGGATCGGCCGCGACCACATCGCCTCCACGGTGTACACCATCGCCTTCGCGTACGCCGGCGCGGCCCTGCCCATCCTCATCATCGTGATGCTGTACGACCGCCCGCTCGCGGACACGCTCACCAGCGCGGAGCTGTCAGAGGAAGTCATCCGGACCCTGGTGGGCTCCATCGGCCTGGTGCTGGCCATCCCCGTCACCACGCTGATCGCGGTCCTGGTGGTCAAGGCCACCGGCATCCGGGCGGACGCCGGGGCCGCCGCCCCTGCTATGGCAGCGGCCGGGCCGGGCTGGACACCGGCCGGCTCAGCCAACGGCAACGGCGGCCACACGATCGTGGACGACGTCGAGGACACAGGCGCCCTCGCAGCCGCCGCACTGGAGGGGCGCTCCCGGCGGTCGGCCGCAGGGGAGGGCACCGAGCCGCCCACCCGGCGGGGACGCCGGGCGGAACGGGGCTGACCGGTCCCGCACGGGCGTAGACTCCCGATTTGCCCGGCTTTGCAACAATAGACAGGTGACTGTTGCAGCAACTACTCCCGCCCCCAAGCTGGAACTCCCGCCCCTGAAGCTGGGTCCCATCACCGTGGACACGCCGGTGATCCTGGCACCCATGGCCGGCATCACCAACTCGGCGTTCCGCCGGTTGTGCCGGGAGTACGGCGGCGGCATGTACGTGGCAGAGATGGTCACCTCCCGGGCGCTGGTGGAGCGGACCCCCGAGTCCCTGCGGATCATTTCCCACGACGACGACGAAAAAGTCCGGTCCGTCCAGCTGTACGGCGTGGACCCGGTGACAGTAGGCGCCGCCGTACGCATGCTCGTCGAGGAGGACCGCGCGGACCATATCGACCTCAACTTCGGCTGCCCCGTTCCCAAAGTCACCCGCCGGGGCGGCGGCTCGGCCCTGCCCTGGAAGATCGACCTGTTTACGTCGATTGTGCAGACGGCCGTCAAGGAAGCCTCCAAGGGCAACATCCCGCTGACCATCAAGATGCGCAAGGGCATCGACGACGACCATCTCACGTACCTCGACGCCGGCCGCATTGCGCGCGATGCCGGCGTTGCCGCCGTCGCGCTTCACGGCAGGACGGCCGCGCAGTTCTACTCCGGGCAGGCCGACTGGTCCGCCATCGCCCGCCTCCGCGAGGCGCTTCCGGATATCCCGGTGCTGGGCAACGGCGATATCTGGTCCGCGGAGGACGCGGTCCGGATGGTCCGCGAAACGGGCGTGGACGGCGTGGTGGTGGGCCGCGGCTGCCAGGGCAGGCCCTGGCTTTTCGGCGACCTGCAGGCAGCGTTTGAGGGCAGCGACACCCGGCACAGGCCCAACCTGGGCCAGGTTGCGCAGGGCGTCTACCGGCACGCGGAACTGATGGTGGAGACTTTCGGGGACGAAGGCAAGGCGCTGCGGGAAATCCGGAAGCACATCGCCTGGTACTTCAAGGGCTACGTGGTGGGAGGCGAACTCCGCACGCGGATGGCGCTGGTGAACAGCCTTGAGGAGCTGCGCGCCGCGCTGGACGAGCTGGATGCCGACTCGCCCTACCCGGGCGGCGACGCCGAAGGTCCCCGCGGCCGCGCCGGCTCACCCAAGAGGCCGGCGCTGCCGAAGGACTGGCTGGAATCCCGTGCCCTCAATGCCGACCAGACCCGGGACATCTCGGCGGCGGAACTGGATGTTTCCGGTGGCTGAAACGCGCACTGCCGCCCCCGTCCTGCCAGGCTACGACACCCATGACTCCGCCCGCTGGGTGGAGGAACCGCCCAAGAACGTCTACCGCTCGGATTTTGAGCGGGACCGCGCCCGCGTGCTGCATTCCTCGGCGCTCCGCCGGCTGGGCGCCAAGACCCAGGTGGTGGCCCCGGACACGGACGACTTTGTCAGGACCCGCCTCACGCACAGCCTGGAAGTGGCCCAGGTGGGCCGTGAACTGGGCCGTGCCCTGGGCTGCGATCCGGATGTGGTGGACACCGCCTGCCTGAGCCACGACCTCGGCCATCCGCCGTTCGGCCACAACGGTGAATCGGCACTCAACGAGGTGGCCCACGCCATCGGCGGATTCGAAGGCAACGCGCAGACCCTGCGGCTGCTGACCAGGCTGGAACCCAAGGTGCTGACCCCGGACGGGCAGCCGGCGGGGCTGAACCTCACCAGGGCCAGCCTCGACGCGGCCGCAAAGTACCCGTGGTCCGCGCTGGAGGCCCCGGTGATCCACGGCCAGCGGACCAGCAAGTTCGGCGCCTACGAGGACGACCTCCCCATCTTCAACTGGATCCGGGAGGGTGCCCCGGAGCGCCGGTCCTGCCTGGAAGCCCAGGTCATGGACCTCGCCGACGACATCTCCTATTCGGTGCACGACGTTGAGGACGCGATCGTGGCCGGGCATTTCCAGCTGCGCTGGATGGACAACCCGGACCACCGCGCCCGGGTTGTGGGGTATGCCAAGCAGTGGTACCTGCCGCACAACGATCCAGCCGCCATCGACGCCGCCCTGGCCCGGCTTGAAGCCACGGACGTCTGGGTGCGGGAGGCCGACGGCAGCCGCAAGTCCATGGCTGCGCTGAAGAACATGACCAGCCAGCTGATCGGCCGGTTCTGCCAAAGTGCCTTGGAAACCACCCGTGCCGTCTACGGCCCGGAGAACCTGACCCGGTACAGCGCCGAGCTGATGGTGCCGGACGAAACTGTCATGGAAATCGCCGTCATGAAGGGCCTGGCCACCACCTTCGTGATGACCACCGAGCACCGCCAGCCCATCTACGAGCGCCAGCGCGAGGTGCTCCACGCCCTGGTCACGGCGCTGAGCGCCACCGGCGACCGGCACCTGGAACCAATGTTTGCCGCCGACTGGCGGGATGCGCCCGACGACGGCGCCCGCCTCCGCGTGGTGATCGACCAGGTGGCCTCGCTGACCGACGGCTCCGCGCTGGCGATGTACGAGCGCCTGGTGGGGAGCCTGCCGTCCCTGTGGTGAGCTGCGTTATGCCCGCGCGTTGGATGTCCGGCCCCGGGGCTAGGATGGCTCTGTGCCTGGGCTGATCAAACGCGAAGATATCGACGAAGTACGCCAGCGCACGGATATCAAGGAAGTTGTTGACGGCTACGTCACGCTCAAGGGCGCGGGGTTGGGGACGTTCAAAGGCCTGTGCCCCTTCCACGATGAACGTTCCCCCTCCTTCACTGTCCGGCCGCAGGTGGGCCGCTACCATTGCTTCGGCTGCGGTGAGGACGGCGACGTCATCGCGTTCGTTCAGAAACAGGACCACAGCTCGTTCCAGGAAGCTGTTGAGAAGCTGGCGGCCCGGATCGGCTACGAGCTCCGGTACGAGGACGGCGGGACCGGCCCCAACCGGGAGGAAGTAGGGCGGCGGCAGCGGCTGCTGGATGCCCACAAGATCGCGGACGAGTTCTTCCGCGCCCAGCTCCTGACGCCCGGTGCTGCCGAAGGGCGGATGTTCCTGCACAACCGGGGTTTTGACCGGGCGGCGGCGGAGCAGTTCGGCGTCGGCTATGCGCCCCAGGGCTGGGACGCGCTGCTCAAGCACCTCCGCGGCCGCGGCTTCACCGACGCCGAGCTGAAGCTGACGGGCATGTTTTCCGAAGGCAACCGGGGGATCTATGACCGTTTCCGTGGCCGCCTGATCTGGCCCATCCGCGACATCGCGGGGGACACCATCGGCTTCGGCGCGCGCAAGCTCTACGAGGACGACCAGGGCCCCAAGTACCTCAATACTCCTGAGACCACGCTCTACAAGAAATCCCTGGTCCTGTACGGCATCGACCTCGCCAAGCGCAGCATCGCCAAGGACCGGCAGCTGGTGGTGGTGGAGGGCTACACGGACGTCATGGCGTGCCACCTCGCGGGAATCACGACGGCGGTGGCCACCTGCGGTACGGCGTTCGGCACCGAGCACATCAAGATCGCCCGCCGGCTGCTGTCCGACGACGGCACCGGGGGAGAGGTCGTCTTCACCTTTGACGGCGACGCCGCGGGGCAGAAGGCCGCGCTGCGTGCCTTCGAGGAGGACCAGCGTTTTACCGCCCAGACGTATGTGGCTGTGGAGCCCTCCGGCGCCGATCCCTGCGACCTGCGCCAAAGCAGGGGCGACGAAGCCGTGCACGCCCTGGTCCAGTCCCGCCGGCCGCTGTTCGAGTTTGCCATCCGCACCACCCTGAAGCAGTTCAACCTGGACACGGTGGAAGGCCGGGTGCAGGGATTGAAGGCCTCCGTGCCCGTGGTGGCTGCCATCCGTGACGCCTCCACCCGTACGGGCTATTGCCAGGCGCTGACCGGCTGGCTGGGCATGCCGGACCCGAACGAGGTGCTGCGGCTGGTCAACGCCGAAGTCAAAAACGCCGGCAAGCGCGGCGACCAGGGCGGGGCTCCCGGGCCGGGGCCACGGTCCTCCGCCCCCACCGCCCAAGCGGGCGGACCCGGCGTGGCTGCCGGGCCGCCGTCGGGCGCTGTTCCTTCCTACCACCGTCCGGACCCCCGGGACCCCGTGGCGTCAATGGAGCGGCAGGCCCTTGAGGTTGCCCTGCAGGAACCGTCTCTGCTTGCCGGTGGGATCTGGGAGCGTTTTTCGGCCGCGCGGTTCGTCACCCCCGCCTTCCAGGCGGTCCATGACGCCATGCGTGCCACGGACCCTGCCCTGACCGGCGACCCCGTCCGGTGGGTGGAGCAGGTGATGCATGAGGTCCCCGAACCGTTGCGGCCCCTGGTGTCCGAACTGGCCGTGGTGCCGCTGCCCGCGAGCACCGAGGAAGCCGTCCAGAAGTATTGCCGCGACATCCTGTCACGGCTGTTCGAGCTTCAGATCACACGCGTCAAGGCGGACAAGATGGGCCAGCTCCAGCGGCTGGACCCTGCAACGGATCCAGAAACGTACCAGCGCCTTAACCGGGAACTGATGATGCTGGAGATGGAACGCCGGTCCCTGCGGGCGGAAGCCTAGCCGCGGCACTCCCGGCCGCTCCCTCGATTTCGTTTCCAGCCGGGGTCTTTGCTAGGCTGATACCCGCTTCATTCCTCCTTAGCTCAATTGGCAGAGCATTCGACTGTTAATCGAAGGGTTGCTGGTTCAAGTCCAGCAGGAGGAGCGCACAATCCCCGTTCCGGTCCTCCGGAGCGGGGATTTTTATGTGCCGGAAAGCGGTCCCGGGCGGGCGGGAACGCCGATTTCACTTTGGCCGGAAACCTTTGCTAATGTCATACCTGCTTCATTCCTCCTTAGCTCAATTGGCAGAGCATTCGACTGTTAATCGAAGGGTTGCTGGTTCAAGTCCAGCAGGAGGAGCCATCAAAAAAATCCCCGTTCCTCCCGTGTGGAGGGGCGGGGATTTTTGTCTTCCTAGACGAAGTCCATTTCCACCTGCAGGAAGCGCTCCGCTTCGGCGATGGCGGCGATGAACGCCTCTTGCTCGGTGGGGGACTTCCGTGGCTGGCGGGGGTTCCACTCGTGGGGTGCCGAATGGATCCGGACGAAGCCGGTTTCCGGCGGGGCATAGAAGATTCCAAAGCGCTGCACGGGCCATTCGGGGGATGTTTCCGGAGCCACCAGCAACGCGGCTTTGAAAGCGGGGTTGTACCACTGGGCAATGGGGCGGCGGCGGTCTTCGGTGAACAGGCCTGCGGCGTAGAGGGCGGCGGACTGGCTGCCGCTCTGGGCACACAACCGGTCCCACCACAGTGGCAGTATCCGGTTATCGCACCGTTGCCACGTGGCCGGAAGCGGCGGTTGATCCTGCCAGTTGGGCACGGACAACATTTTATCGCGCGGGCGGGGTTCGGCGGCAGAGCCAGCCCGCGCGGCTCGGGGTGCAAGCCCGAGGCACGGCAGGGTCAGGGACGGTTCCAGGGGCCGGGGTTGACCCGGTACAGCAGGGCCGATCCGGCCACCATCCCCAGCACAATGCCCATGGCAGGATTCCCCAGCGCGCGGCCGGCGAAGTAGCCCACGACGGCGCCAATCACCGCCCCGAGGAAGAGTCCCCGGCGGTTGCGGTGCGGCTTTCGTCCGGCAGTGTCCTTCATGGCGTCAGTGGATCGATGGGACGGTGCGCGGCCGGACTACCAGCCAAAGCGCCGCGATGGCCAGCAGGATGCACACTGCCTGCACCGCTCCCATGGGAGCGGCGCTGGTGATGCCCAGCCAGCCAACCACAGGGGAGATGAGGCCGGCCATCATGAAGGTCGAGAAGCCCAGCAGGGAAGCTGCAGTTCCCGCCTGGGCGGCGTGGCCGGCCAGGGCGAGCACCTGCACGCAGGGGAACATGAAGCCCGTCCCCATGATGTAGAACCACAGCGGAACCATGACTCCCCAGAGGCCAAAACCCAACTGGTCGAACACCACGATCAGCATGGCCATCACGAACATCCAGGCGGTGGCGCCGGCAAGGATCCACTGCGGCGGCACCCGCCGGATGAGGCGGGAGCTCGTTTGGATTCCGGCAACAATGCCCAGCGAGTTGATGCCAAAGAGCAGGCCGTACTGCTGGGGCGAGAAGCCAAAGATGTCCTGGAACAGGAACGGCGAGGCCGAAAGGTACGTGAACAGGCCGCCGAAGTTCAGGCCGGCCACCATCAGCAGTCCCACAAAGACCCGGTCGCCGAAAAGGATCCGGTAACGCTGGCGGACGGTCATCCCGCCATGCCGGCGATTTTCCGGCGGAAGGGTCTCACGCACCAGGAACAGCGAGGCGATGATCACCAGCGTGCCGTAGGCCGCAAGGAAGACGAAAATCCCGGGCCATGCCATCACCAGGAGCAGCTGCGAGCCGATCACTGGTGCCAGGATCGGCGCCAGGCCATTGACCAGGGACATCCGGGAAAACATCTTGACCATCGCGTAGCCGGAGAACAGATCCCGGACCATCGCCATGGCCACCACACCGCCGCCGGCGGCACCCACGCCCATAAGGACGCGGAATATGCCCAGGGCGGTGATGTCCGTGGACAGGGCAGCCCCCAGGGACGCTGCGATGTGCAATGCCGTGGCCAGGATCAGGGGCGTCCTGCGGCCGAACCTGTCGCTGAACGGGCCCACCACCAGCTGGCCGATGGCAAAGCCCACGGTAGTTCCCGCCAGGGTCAGCTGAACCTGCGCCTCGCTCACTCCCAGGCCCGCCTCCAGGGCGGGGAACGCAGGAAGGTAGAGGTCGATCGTGAACGGACCCAGGGCGGTCAGGGCACCGAGGAGGAGGATGTACAGGAGTTTCCGGCGGCGGCTCAAGAGATCGCCCGGATTGCTGGGGATGGTCACGGAGATCAATCCTAGGCCCGCACCGGCCAACTTTGCAGCGTTGTAGGCGGTGCCGTCCGGCAAGCCCCGAAGTTCGTCCTTAACCTGAATGATAGTTTTGGGGCGGGGACTGTGCGGCTGCACTTTCCCGCAGCACACGGAAGCCGATTCGACCCATAACCAGTTAGGCGGAACCGATGAGCGGACGTCACAGCGGGCGTACCAGCCAGGGATTGCGCATCACAGCGCTCCCAAGGACGCTAAAACTCCTTTTCCGGTTGGCGCCGCGCCAGCTCAATGACGAAATCGCCTTCGCCAAGATCGAGCTCAAGCGCAAGGGAATGCAGGTCGGAGTAGCCGCTGCGTTCTTTGCTGTAGCCCTCGTGTTCCTTTTGTTCCTGGTGGTGGGCCTCATCGTGGCGGCAATCATGGGCCTGGCAACCATCATGCCCGCCTGGCTGGCCGCGCTCCTGGTGTCGGCGGCCTTCCTGCTGATAGCGCTGATCGGCGGCCTGATCGGTGCAAGGAAATTCAAGAAGGCCATGCCGCTCATGCCGGAGGAGACCATCCGCGGCATCAAGCACGATATCGGCGTGGCAAAGGAAGGGTCCGCCTTCAACGCCGCAGTCCTGGATCCCCAGAGTCCGGAAGGCAAAGCCGCCAAAGCCGCGAAGGATGAAGCCGCGGCAAAGGCCAAGGCCGAGAAGGCAGTCAAAGCGGCTGACCACGACAAGGAATTCCCGCACGCATCCGAGCCCGAGCTGGCCCGCCGCCTCAACCAGCGCCGCCACCACCTCACCGAAGTACGCGACGAACTCGGCACTGAGCTGGATGTCAAGACCCAAGCCCGGTACCTGCTGGCCTCCGCCCAGGACAAGCTGCGCGAAGGGCAGGCCCTGGCCGGCCGCGGCCGGGATGTTGCAGGGCAGAAGTTTGCCGCCCTGGCCGGGTCCGCTGACCTCGAGAAGCGATGGAAGCCGCTGGCGGCCTTCATCGCCGCGGGGACGGCCTTCCTGGTGCTCGTCCGAAAGCTCCTGCGGACGTACTAGGGGCAGGTGGCGGGCCCGTCGCGGGAACCCGCAGAAGGTCCATGGCTGGAACGGCAAGGCGCTCGCAGGGGGCGGCAGGAAGGAAAGGGGCACGGGGTGAAGTTCATTGGTGCCGGCTCCCGTCCCGGACGCCCCCAGGTGGACCACGACCGGGTGTTCACTATCCCCAACCTGCTCACCGTGGTGCGCTTCATGGGCGTCCCGCTCTTCATCTGGCTTGTCCTGGCGCAGAAGGAATACGGTGCCGGCGTAGTGGTGCTGGCGGTCATGGCCGGCACGGACTGGATTGACGGCTACATCGCCCGCCGCTTCGATCAGGCCTCCAGGCTCGGCCGGGTCCTGGACCCCATCGCCGACCGCCTCGCCCTGATCGCCGTGGCTGTCACGCTGGTGATGGCCGGCGTCGTCCACTGGCTGTACCTGGCCGCGCTGGTGATCCCGGATGCCGTCCTGCTCGCCCTGACGCTGTCCTTCTTCCGGGGGCACCCGGACCTCCCGGTAAGCATGGTGGGCAAGGTGCGCACCGGCCTGCTGCTGCTCGGAACGCCGATACTGGTCCTTTCACGGCTGGATACGGGATTTTCCGGCGAGCTGTTCGTTGCCGCCTGGATAGTGCTTGGTCTTGGGCTGGTTGGCCATTGGATTGCTGCCTACAACTACTTCTGGGCCATCCTGCGAAAGGGCAGAATGGCCCGGCAACACGACGACGGGACAACCTGATGGTGTGGATGGCGGTGGTGCTTGCGCTGCTTGGCGCCTTCTGCCTGGCCCTCGGCGCCCAACGCCAGGGGAGCGCTGTCAAGGCGGACACCGGCGGCCTTGCCCTGAGCTCCAACGGCTTCTTGCGCCTGCTTCGGAATCCGCGCTGGGTGTTCGGCCTGTTGCTGCTGTGCACCGGTATGGCCATGAACGCGGTGGCGCTCGTATCCGCCCCGCTGACGGTCGTCCAGCCCATCGGTGCCATCGCCCTGGTGATCACCACCATCATCAATGCACGGGACCAGGACCTCACCATCAACCGGGCAACGGTGGTGGCCATCGCCGCCTGCGTGACGGGCTCCGCGCTCTTTGTCCTCCTGGCGGTCAACGTCACCCAGGAAAACCACCACGTGAGCGTGGAGGACGAGCTCACCATCGTGCTGCTGCTTGCCCTCGCCGTTGGAGTCTTCGGCACGCTCGCCGTCATGTTCAAACACCGGATCAATGCCTTCGTCTACATCCTGGGCGCCGGGGTGCTCTTTGGCTTCGTGGCCGTCCTCACCCGGATCATCGGCAAGCATCTGCTCGACCCGAACGGGCTGTTCCTGCTGAACGTTCAGTGGTACTCCGTGGTGGCCCTTATCGCCGCCGGCGGGCTGGGGTCCTGGTTTGTCCAAAACGCCTATTCCTCCGGCCCGCCGGACCTCGTGATTGCAGGACTCACGGTGATTGACCCCCTGGTGGGCATCGCGATCGGCATTGTGATCCTCGGTGAACTGCGCCCGGATGTCCACGCCGTGATGGCCATTGCGATGGGAACCGCGGCCTCCCTTGCTATCGTTGGGGTGATCGCCCTTTCCAGGCACCACCCCGAGGTCACGAAGCGCAAGAAGGACGCGCGGAAGGCCGTGGGCCGGGCGGTGCGTTAGCCGGCTGTCCAACATATCTTGTCCAGCAAATACCAGCAGATTTCCAGCCCAGATCCAGTCAACCCAAATTCACCACGAGGCCAGGCACCACGTGCTTCGGCCAGCTGTGCTGCCAGTTCATGCTGTCCGCACCGTGACCATCAGGAGCTCTCCACGTGACCACGCCCGCCGACCAGCGTCCCCTGACCATACTGATTGCCGCGGACACGTATCCGCCCCATATCAACGGAGCAGCCCAGTTCGGCTACCGCCTGGCCAAGGGAATGACCGGCCGGGGACACGACGTGCACGTCCTGGCCTGCCGCGCGGACAACGGAAAGAGCTTCACCGAGTTCCGCCCGGAAGGAACGGTCCACAGGCTCCGTTCCCACGGGGTTCCCACACACGAATACTTCCGGATCTGCCTCCCCTGGGAAATCAAGAAGGAAATCAGCCTTCTTTTCGACCGCGTGCAGCCGGACGTGGTGCACATCCAGAGCCACTACATGATCGGCGAGCACGTCCTGTACGAGGCCGTGAAGCGCGGTGTGCGGATTGTTGCCACGAACCACTTCATGCCGGAAAACCTCAACCCGTTCCTGCCGTTTCCGCAGTGGTTCAAGGACATCATCGGCCGTATCTCGTGGAAGGACATGGGCAAGGTCATGGGTAAGGCGGACGTAGTCACCACGCCCACCCCCCTTGCGGCAAAGGCCATGCACCAGCACGCCTTCCTGCACAAGGTGTTGCCGCTGTCCAACGGCATCGACTCCGCAGCCTACGAACTGCAGCCCGGGGAGCAGATCGATCCCCACCCGTACCCAACAGTGATGTTCGCCGGCCGGCTGGCGGAGGAGAAGCACGTGGATGTGCTGATCGAGGCCATCGGCAAAACCCCGCCGGAGCTGAACGTGCACCTGGAGATTGTCGGCGGCGGCGAGGTGCGCTCCGCCCTGGAGGAGCTTGTCGACCGGCTCGGGCTGGGGGACCGGGTGAAGTTCCTCGGGCTTGCCACCGACGAGGAGTTGCGGAAGGCCTATATCCAGGCGGACCTCTTCTGCATGCCGGGAACTGCCGAGCTGCAGTCGCTGGTGACGCTGGAGGCGATGTCCGCTTCCACCCCGGTGGTGCTGGCGGATGCCATGGCGCTGCCGCATCTGGTGCGTGACGGCGAAAACGGGTACCTCTTTACGCCCAATGACAGCGACGACCTCGCCAAGAAGATCACGCGCATCCTGGAACTGCCGGCCGCTGAGCGTGCTGCCATGGGCCATGCCAGCCGGCAGATGGTGGAGCCGCACAGCATCCAGGGAACGCTGCAAACCTTTGAGGACCTTTACCGGGGTGCGGCGTTCGAGGACAAAGTGGTCTGAACGCATTCCCGGGTTTGCTAGAGTGTTTTTGCCCTGCAGGCACGCATCGCTTTTGAAGCGGGCCGCCGCGGGGATTCGGGGCTATAGCTCAGCTGGTTAGAGCGCGGGACTCATAATCCTAAGGTCCTCGGTTCAAGTCCGAGTAGCCCTACCCGGAAAGAGCCCCTGACCTGCGGAAACGCGGATCAGGGGCTCTTCTCTTTTGAAGTCCCGAGGTAGGCATCCACCGGAAACCCACCGGAATCATTCCGTGCTCTGGCCGAATGCCTCCAGCAGAGTCGTGTTGTCCGGTGCCTCGTGGGTCTTTCGGACGTAGTGCTTCCGCGTGACGTTCTCGCTGGAATGGCCCAGCTGGGCGGATGCAACAGCCATGCCTGAGGAGGCCTCCAACAGGGTTCCTACCCTCTTTCGGAAGGTGTGCGGTGTGACCCACTCAAAGCCGAGCTCGTCGCGCGCTGAGCGCCACTGCTTCCGAAAATTGTTGGGGTCCCGGAGCGAGCCGACGGCCGAGGGGAACACGACGTCCCACGGGTTGGCCTCCAGCTGCCCAATTTGCCGCCTCAGGAGCATTTCCACTGCGAAGGCGGGCAGGAAGTACCTTTGGCGGGAATGGGCGCCCTTAGGGTGCTCCTGGATGGTCAGGCCCTGTTTCGGCATGTAGACGATGGTCCCGTTCACCGTGACAGTGGGGCGGGCAGCGGAGTCCTGCTCGCGCGACAGGCCTACGACACGATCGGTCAGGACGAGATCGCCAAGCCCCTGCGTTCTCTACGCAATGTCACTGCCGCATTCCTCGACTCCAATCGCATGCCTCCCTACGTCGCACAGACCGAGAAGCTGATCGTTCACGGCGAACTGGGGGATTCAGGGGCCTTCCGAAGCGACTGGGTCGCTCCTGCTCGGCGCCGCGCTGCTCACGAAAGGGGACTACTCACGCGATGTTGGCTGGGCGGGAAGGCGTCGCCAGCTCGGAAGTTCCCAGAAAGACGACTCCTGGACCGACATGCTCACCACGGGGTCTCGGGCGAATCTCGCGAACATGCGCGAGCCGCTGACGGCTCTGCTGGACGACGTCGCCACGCGGGCGGCGACCGGTACGAATCAGCCGAGCGACGCCCTCGAGGCGATCCGCGCCCAGTGGCTCGCTGAACGCGAGTCCCGCAACTTCTACGACTGGCGCTACTACCTCGTCCGCTACACCGGCGCCCGCAGCTCGAAGGGCGACGGCTACTACAACGGCACCTACGACAGCACGACCGGCGGATTCGCTTATCAGCGCCTCCGGATGCTTCACGGTAGCAACTACAACGCCTACTTCAGCGACGCGCTGCTACATGCGGCCTGGGTCGACGGCTCCCTTGGTTCTGATGCCGAGGAACCAAGTTGGTGGCACCGCGACGACCCAGGCGGTCAAAGAGTCCCGCATCGAGATTCGCTGTGATGACGACGCCTTCGAACTCGTCCTTCCAGACGACCGTGAGACCGTCGAGACCAAGGTCGCCAAGGCCTTGACGGCGTTCGACTCTGACGACCAGTTGCGGGTTCTGGTCCAGCAGAATCCCGAAGGCGGCCCGCTAGTGGATAGCGAGGACCGGATACAGCTCTGTTTGCGACTGGTGCGCTCGTTGGCAGTTGAGGGCCTCTGACGGTCATTGCAGGACGCCGCAGCCGAAGCGTTAGCGTCCTTCGCTCCAAAGCGGCGCATCGTGACGGAGATTGCCGATGGCAGGATAATGGCTGCCACCTCAACCCGTGATCCCTAGGGTCTAGAGCGATGAGGGCTCCGATGTCCCGGTTCATGGCGCGGCCCTCATCGAGTCGGACTCCGCGCGGATACGCTTCGCAGAGTCCTCTCCGACATCACGAAGAGTCCACTCATGCCCGTCGACCATGATCATCGCGAGTCGGGCGATGTGCTCTATCTGGACGTGCTGCTCGGCCGTCATCTCGACCGCAGTGTCGAGGAAGACCCAGTCGAACTGGCCCGGAGAGAAAGCGTTAGCGGTGAGTGCATCGCGGACATCGACCGGGTAGATCGCTGCGGCCTTCGGATGCTTGCGGATCAGGACGTTGAGCATCGCCTGACTAGAGTCAACGCCCGCGTAGCGGTCCGCACTGGCGAGCCCAAGATCGAGCACTCGACCGGTGCCGCAGCCGATGTCGAGAACGTGGGGCGGGTACTTTCCCCGAACACCATCGAGGAGCCGCTTGACACGGTTCGACTCCCCGGAACCGATGGGGTGCTCGACATCCCAGATAGTGGCGACCGCATCGTACGGCGGCTCGATGTCGCTGACCGTGGAGGGCGCGTTCTGGATTCCGTAGAACAGCCGAGTGGTTGCGCGGTTGACCAGTGTGGTGTCGGTGAAGTGGTTGTCCTCGGTCCACCAGCGGTACTTCCCGTCGGGGCTGAGGAGATAGATCTTGGTCAGCGAGTAGTACTTGCCCGGCTGCCCGAAGGTGTGGATCACGCGCGCGGCGCGAACCATGTCCTCGTGGGTCACGTCTGAGGTGCGCCCCTCGACGATGTAATGGTGGGGTGCCGTCTCGGCATAGGTCCTAGCGAACGTCCACTCCCGGGAGATTGCAAACTCCAGCCACCAATTCAGGTCCTGCTGGGTAATCCGGCCCTCAGTCATCTGTCTTCTCCTAGTTACGTGCGTCCGGTCTCGTAAGATCAGGATGCACGGCACCTCCGACAAAACCGCTGCTCAACGTCGTTGGAGGGTGTCGCGACGTTGGCGCGCTGGCGACTGATGCACCGATAGATGACAGCCTGAGCTGTCTTGCTTGTAGGCGGGCCCGGAGGGACGCAACAGATGCCTGTAGACCGCCACCCATCCACCGCAGAAGGCGAACTCAGATGGTCGTCGCTTGCGGCAACTCTCGGACCGCCGGTACAGGGTCGCCCTGGACCTGCCGAGGTCACGGGCGACCTGGGTGCCAGGCTCCCCGGCCGTCTGACGCCGCCTACCGAGATCCTTGCCGACGGCCCTCCATCGAATGGGCTGCGGGTAGACACATTCGGTGGCTTTCGCCCACCGCTAACCCACCGGAAACAACGAGCAGGATCGGAAGGCCATGATCAGCTGGAATCGCTCGAGGGGCGCTACTGCTTGGGATCCGCGGGGTGATGGAATCCACCGGAACGGACGAAAGGCAGGAATTGCTAATCCTAAGGTCCTCGGTTCAAGTCCGAGTAGCCCTACATCTGCGGAAAACCGCGGCCGACGATCATCGTCGGCCGCGGTTCTCTTCCTTAAGGCCACGATATGCGGTATGTTACTCATCAGTAACTTACCGTGCTTCTTCCACGGAGCACCGGTCACTGCTGATCACTTGTGAGGTAACCATGTCCACAGCCGCTGCAGGCCTCAACGACCTTCCCTACGCTGACGGCGACTTCTTCGCCTTTGAGCAGCTGCTCACCGGAAAGGAACAGGACCGGCTGGCAGAGGTCAGGGAGTTCCTGGCGCGGGAGGTCAAACCCATCGCCGTGGACTTCTGGAACCGCGGTGAATTCCCGATGGACCTCATCCCCAAGCTGGCCAACATCGACCTGGTCAGTCCGGTGCGCCGTCAGGGCTATTCCAACCTCCTCGCCGGCCTGGTCCACGCAGAGGTGACCCGGGCCGACGCCTCAATCTCCACCTTCATGGGCGTCCACGACGGCCTGTTTACCGGCTCCATTGAGGCGCTGGCATCACAGGAACAAAAGGACGCCTGGCTTCCTGACATTTACGCCCTGAACAAGATCGGCGCCTTCGGGCTGACCGAACCCCTGGGCGGCAGCGACGTTGCCGGCGGCACCCGCACCACCGCACGGCGGGAGGGCGGCGGCTGGATCCTCAACGGAGCAAAGCGCTGGATCGGCAACGCAACGTTCTCCGACTGGGTGGTCATCTACGCCAGGGATGTGGACGACAACCAGGTCAAGGGCTTCCTGGTAGACACCACCCTGGAGGGCTTCAGTGCTGCCAAGATCGAGAACAAGATCGCACTGCGGACTGTCCAGAACGCCGACATCGCCCTGGACAACGTGCTGGTCCCGGACTTCTGCAAGCTGGCACACGCCAACAGCTTCCGCGACGTCAACAAGGTCCTGAAGGTCACCCGGCTGGGCGTCGCGTGGCAGGCCGTGGGCCAGCAGCTGGCCGCCTTCGACGTGGCCCGGCGCTATGCCGTGGAACGCCACCAGTTTGGCCGGCCGCTCGCATCCTTCCAGCTGGTGCAAAGCCAGCTGGTGCAGATCCTCGGCAACGCCGTCAGTTCCATGGGCATGATGGTGCGGCTCTCCCAGCTGGAGGACGCAGGACAGGCGCGCGACGAACAGTCCGCCCTCGCGAAGGCATTCACAACAGCGAGGATGCGCGAAAGCGTGGCGATCGGCCGGAGCATCCTGGGCGGCAACGGCATTGTGACGGACTTCGAGATGGCCAAGATCTTCGCCGACGCTGAAGCCATCTACTCCTATGAAGGCACGCACGAGATCAACACACTGGTCACCGGCCGCGCGATCACCGGCATCTCCGCGATTGTCTAGCCTTCCCGGCCTGCCGCGGCATACTCGGGCCAGGTACTAGGGCGGCGCTTCGAGCGGCAGGAGGATGGACGGCCGGAGATCCATGACGAACTGCAGCGGATTGACGTAGTCATCGCCGCGCCGCACACCCCAGTGCACGCAGGGCGCTGCAGGGCAATGCCCCGGACGTGCCGTGCCGACAGGCTGCCCGGCCGCTACCACGCTGCCTGCTGCGAGGGTGCTTGCAACCGGCTCAAAGCTGCTCCGCAGCCCGTTGCCGTGGTCGATGGTGATTACCGGGCGGTCCACCACCACCCCCGCGAAGCTGACGGTGCCCGCAGCCGGCGAGGTGACGTGTGCGCCGTCGAAGGCTGCTCCGAGGTCCACGCCCCGGTGGCCGCTGAGCCAGGGCTTCGGGGGCGGATCAAAATCCCGCAACACACGGGGACGGGGGCTGAGGGGCCATTGCCAGGAGGGTGCGGCCGCGTCTGCCACGCCGGCGGTGGCGTCCGGAGCCGCCCCCTCCACGGCTCCCAAGGGTCCACCGTAGGCGGGCGCCGCGGTGAGGGGCTCCCCGGCGGGGGCCAGTGAAGCGGGCATCAGGAGGAACGCCGCGAGCAGCAATGGTGGTCTCATGCCACCAGCGTGCGCCCGCCTTGATCGTGCCGCGAGCGGCAGGTGCGGCTATGTGGATAAGGTGCGCGCCGGCGTCGTTCCTGTCCTCGTCAGTGTCCTCTGGCCGAGGGTGCCTGTAGTACACTTGATGGAGCAGTTTGCTGCGCCCTCAATGCCTCCCGTCCAGCGGCTATCCAGTGGTTCTTCCAAAGGTATATGTTCCTGTCCGGGCGGCGTCGGCACATCTCATTCAGGAGTGTGGGGGAGCGGCAGCTGACTACGCGCATCCAGCCCTCCTTAGCGACGCCCCGGCCGAGCTGGCGGAGGATCAGGCCTCTTGCGGTCGGGACTCCGGTCCTGATGGGAAGCCTGATGGATGCCAGGAGCACGGCCCGTCCGGGCCACGCTAATCAACCGTCAACTATTGGCAGGGTAAGAAGCCTCCGGGTTTTCTCATGAATGACCTGCCGGAAAATAAGGAGCGTCGGAATGCCCGTCGTAACCATGCGCCAGCTGCTTGACAGCGGCGTCCACTTTGGACACCAGACCCGCCGTTGGAACCCGAAGATGAAGCGCTTCATCTTCACCGAGCGCAACGGCATCTACATCATCGACCTTCAGCAGTCGCTGTCCTACATCGACCGCGCCTACGAATTCGTGAAGGCCACCGTTGCCCACGGCGGCACCGTCCTCTTCGTCGGCACCAAGAAGCAGGCCCAGGAAGCGATTGCCGAGCAGGCAACCCGCGTTGGCCAGCCCTACGTCAACCAGCGTTGGCTCGGCGGCATGCTGACCAACTTCCAGACGGTCGCCAAGCGCATCCAGCGCATGAAGGAACTCGAAGAGATCGACTTCGACGACGTCGCCGGTTCCGCTTACACCAAGAAGGAGCTGCTGCTCCTCAAGCGCGAACTCACCAAGCTGGAGTCCAACCTCGGCGGTATCCGCAACCTGACCAAGGCACCGTCCGTGCTCTGGATCGTGGACACCAAGAAGGAACACCTCGCCGTTGACGAGGCCAAGAAGTTGAACATCCCCGTTGTTGCCATCCTGGACACCAACTGCGATCCGGACGAGGTCGACTTCCCGATCCCGGGCAACGACGACGCCATCCGCTCCGTCAACCTCCTCACCCGCGTTGTTGCAGACGCCGTTGCCGAAGGCCTCATCGCGCGCAACAGCCGTGGCACGGGCGCTACTGAAGCTCCGGAAGAGCCGCTGGCCGAGTGGGAGCGCGAGCTCCTCGAAGGCAGCAAGGCTGAAGCTGCAGCTCCGGCAGAAGAAGCTGCGGCACCCGCCGCCGCTGAAGCTGCCGCTCCGGCGGAGGAAGCTGCTGCTCCTTCCGAAGAAGCCAAGTAACACAAGTAAATCCGGATTTTCCGGCGCCGTCCTGCGGCAGCCGGAGCTGCTGACAGGATGGCGGCCCGCCACGGGCTGCCGTCCTGTCGGTCCGTACACCACAACAAATTTCTAGACAGAGGGGTTCACATGGCGAACTACACTGCCGCGGACATCAAGGCCCTGCGCGAGCGCACCGGCGCCGGCATGATGGACGTCAAGAAGGCTCTTGACGAGGCCAACGGCGACGCCGAGAAGGCCATCGAGATCATCCGCATCAAGGGCCTCAAGGGCGCCACCAAGCGCGAAGGCCGCTCCACCGCTGAAGGCCTGGTGGCCGCAAAGGTCAGCAACGGCGTCGGCGTCATGATCGAGGTCAACTGCGAGACCGACTTCGTTGCCAAGGCTGACAAGTTCATCCAGCTGGCCGACAAGGTCCTGGCCGTTGCCGTCGAGTCCGGCGCTGCCGACCTCGAGACCCTTCTCGCCACCGATGTTGACGGCAAGCCCCTCTCCGAGGTCGTCGTCGAAGAAGGCGCAGTCCTGGGCGAAAAGGTTGTTGTCCGCCGCATCTCCCGCATCGAGGGTGCAACGGTTGACGCTTACCTGCACAAGACCTCCAAGGACCTGCCGGCCCAGGTTGGCGTGCTGTTCGCTGTTGACGGTGAAGGCGAAGCTGCTGCCACCGCAGCCCACGATGTCGCAGTCCACATTGCGGCCATGGCCCCGAACTACCTGACCCGCGAGGACGTTCCGTCCGACCTGGTTGAGTCCGAGCGCCGCATTGCCGAAGAAACCGCCAAGGCCGAGGGCAAGCCCGAAGCCGCCCTCACCAAGATTGTGGAAGGCCGCGTTACCGGCTTCTACAAGGGTGAGGTCCTGGTTGACCAGGCATTCGCCAAGGACGCCAAGAAGTCCGTGGCACAGGTCCTCGCTGAGGCCGGTGTCAAGGGAACCGCGTTCACGCGTTTCCGCGTCGGCTCCTAGCCGAAACTGCAAGGGGGTGGCCACTTCGGTGGCCGCCCCTTTTGCATGCGCGGGGAGGCCCCGTACGGGACAGGCCCGTATGGGACCTTTTGGCCGCGCAGCAGGATAACCTTTTTAGAGTTCACCAACGGGAAGGCATCATGGAAGCCGTCAACACTGTAGTCCAGCCAGAGAAAAGTCGACGCCGGGTCCTCCTGAAGCTCTCCGGCGAGGTCTTCGGCGGCGGGAAGCTGGGCGTTGACCCGGAGACCGTCCGCGACGTCGCCAAGCAGATCGCCGCAGCCGTACCCCAGGTGGAGGTGGCCATCGTCGTGGGCGGCGGCAACTTCTTCCGCGGCGCCGAACTTTCCCAGAGCGGAATGGACCGCTCCCGCGCCGACTACATGGGCATGCTCGGCACCGTGATGAACTGCCTTGCCCTCCAGGACTTCCTGGAACAGGCCGGCGTCGAAACCCGAGTCCAGAGTGCCATCACCATGGGCCAGGTCGCCGAGGCGTACATTCCCCGCCGCGCCATCCGCCACATGGAAAAGGACCGCGTGGTCATTTTCGGCGCCGGCGCCGGGCTGCCGTACTTTTCCACCGACACCGTTGCGGCGCAGCGGGCCCTCGAGGTCCACGCCGATGTCGTCCTGATGGCCAAGAGCGGTGTGGACGCCGTCTACACCGCCGACCCCAAGAAGGACCCCACAGCCGAGCGGCTGGAAACCCTCAGCTACGACGACGCGCTCCGCCGGGACATCCGGGTCATGGACCAGACGGCCATGACCATGTGCAAGGACAACAACCTTTCCATGGTGGTCTTCGGCATGGAAGGCGAAGGCAACGTCACCCGCGCCATCCTCGGCGAAAAGCTGGGCACGCTGGTGACCGCCTAGCTGCGGCTAGGATGTTTTCAGGACAGTTCCGTCGGTGCCGTTAAGGACACGGACGGACCAGCAACAGAGAACCACGTTGTGTGCAGGGACCCGGCCACCCGGACTGCACCAGGACCTTCAGGAGAGACCGTGATCGAAGAAACCTTGCTCGAAGCCGAAGAAAAGATGGACAAGGCAGTAGAGGTAGCCAAGGAAGACTTCGCTTCCGTCCGCACCGGCCGCGCCAACCCGGGCCTGTACAACAAGGTCCTGGTGGAGTACTACGGGTCGCCCACTCCACTGCAGCAGCTTGCCTCGTTCGCTATCCCGGACGCCCGCACCATCCTCATCACCCCCTTCGACAAGACGGCCCTGCGCGACATTGAGCGTGCCCTCAGCGATTCCGAGGTGGGCGCCAACCCGTCCAACGACGGCAACGTCATCCGGATCACCATCCCGGAGCTGACCAAGGAACGCCGCAAGGAATACGTCAAGATCGTCAAGACCAAGGGCGAGGACGCCAAGGTGTCCATCCGCAACATCCGCCGCAAGGCCAAGGAAACCCTTGACAGGCTGGTCAAGGACGGCGAGGCCGGGGAGGACGAGGGCACCCGCGCCGAGAAGGAGCTGGACAGCCTTACCAAAGCCCACGTGGACGGCATCGATGAGCTGCTCAAGCGCAAGGAAGCAGAGCTGCTCGAAGTCTGATGGGGCAGGCAGATCAGGCCCCGGCAGCAAGGGCGCGCACACGGGGGAAGCAGCCCAGGAGCAACCCGACGCCAAAGGCCGGACGTAACCTTCCGGCCGCCGTCGTGGTGGGTCTGGCCATGTTGTTTGCCGTTCTGGGCGGCCTGCTGCTGCTCCCGCTCGGCTTCGTTGCGGTAACCACCACCTTCGCCATATTCGGCGTCTGGGAAATCTACCGCGCCCTGGAAGCCAACGGGACCAGGATGCCCATCGTGCCGGTGATGACCGGCACGGTGGCCATGCCCTTCGCCGCCTACCTTGGGGGCATCGAAAGCCTCCTGTTTGCCATGCTGCTGAGCTCGGTGGCCGTGCTGCTCTGGCGGTCCATCGAAAGTGCCGCCGGCTCGGCCAACAGCATCTTCGCGGGCGTCTTCACCCTGGGCTGGGTGCCGTTCTTCATCAGCTTCGCCGTACTGCCGCTGCACGCCGCGGGCGGTGCAACCCCGCTGGGACTGTGGCCGGGCGGAACCATCCCCCAGGGCGCCTGGCAGGTAGCGGTGATGCTCCTGCTGGTGGTTTCCAACGACACCTTCGGCTACCTGGTGGGGGCATCGCTGGGCAAGCACCCCATGGCGCCAAAAATCAGCCCCAAGAAGTCCTGGGAAGGATTCGCCGGGTCCATCGGCGGGGCCATGCTCATCGGTATCCTTGCCTGCCTGTTTGTACTCGACAAACCCTGGTGGGTGGGCATCGTCCTGGCGGTTGGCCTGGTCGCCGCTTCCACCGCCGGTGACCTCGCTGAATCCATGGTCAAGCGCGAACTGGGCATCAAGGACATGAGCAGCATCCTGCCCGGACACGGGGGAGTCATGGACAGGCTGGACTCGATAGTCTTTGCTTCGCCGGCAGCGTTCGTCCTCTACGGGCTGGTGGCCGGTGCCTGACACAAACCCCGCCGGAACGCCAGATCACCCCCGGCACAAATAAGCTGGTGCAGAAGTACTACGGCTGAAGAGCACTGAAGGAAGCAAAAGTGGCATTGGACATTCATCGGCAGATCCCTGCGTCCTTTGAGCGCGTGAAGCGCGGTGAGTACGGCTACAACGCCAAACAGGTGGACCAGTTCCTGCAGCGTGCCCGGGTGTCATTGGAGACCCCGGAATCAGCGGCCCGGCCCGTCAACAGTTCAGACGTCCGGGCTGTCTCCTTCGATCCCGTCAAAGGCGGGTATTCTGCCGCGGTGGTGGATGCCGCGCTGGACCGGCTCGAGGACGCCTTCGCCCGCCGGGAGCGGGACGAGCTGATCGCAGCCCGCGGGGAGGAGGCCTGGCTGCGCGAGATCGGCAACCTTTCGGGCATCCTCCGCGGGCGGCTGCACCGCCCGGACGGCGACCGCTTCCGCCGCCCCGCCAAGAAGAAGGCGCGCAGCTACAACACGGCCGACGTCGACCGGCTGTGCCGCGAGCTGATTGCCTACCTTGAGCATGACAAGCCCCTCAGCGTGGACAGTGTGCGCCGGGCAGTGTTCCGCCCGGCCGTGGGCAGGGACGGGTACGAGGAATCGCAGGTGGATGCGTTCCTGGACCGCGTGGTTGAGCTGATGGCTGCCATCGACTGAGCCGCCCGGCTTCCGGACGGCAGGGGAGCTCAGCGCTCGGTGGCGAGCGGGCGCTCCGGGGTGTGGAGCCGGGTCATCACCCTGGCCATGGTTCCCGGGATCCGCTGCGCCGTTGCGCGGGACACGATGACCATTACCGCAAAGGCCGTGGGTACCGTCCATGCCGCCGGCTGGGCAAGCCAACCGGGGGTGTTGGCTGCCCCGGCGACGGCCCCGACGATCATTGCCCCACCGCACAGGACTCCGCCGGTCAGCATGCCGGCGATGGCGCCGGCGTCGGTAAGCCCCCGCCACCAGATCCCCAGCAGCAGCACCGGGCACACCGTGGAGGCGGTAAAGGCGAAGACCAGCCCGACGCTCCCTGCCAGGGCGAAGGAGTCGGTCATGAACGCAAAGCCCAAGGGGACAACGGCGGAAATGACGGCTGCCAGCCGGAAGCTGCCCACGCCTGCGCCCAGGACGTCCTGGCTGATGACGCCGGCCAGGGAAACCACCAGCCCCGAGGTGGTGGAAAGGAAGGCCGCGAAGGCCCCCGCCACCACTAGCGCGGACAGCAGGTCGCCCGCCGTACCGCCCACGAGTTGCCCGGGCAGCAGCAGCACCATGGCGTCCGCCTGGCCGGCGCGCGCCAGCCCCGGAGCGAACATCCGCCCCACGAGCCCGTAGGCGGTGGGAAACAGGTAGAACACGGACAGCAGGCCCAGGACGATCAGCGTGGTGCGGCGGGCGGACTGGCCGTCGGGGTTGGTGTAGAAGCGCACCAGCACGTGCGGCAGGCCCAGGGTTCCAAAAAGCAGGGCAACCAGCAACGATACGTTCTCGTAGAGCCCCGCAGGGGGCGCCCCCGTGGGATTAACCGCAGGCGCAGCGAGGGCAGGGGCCCCGCTGCCGGCGAGAACGAAGATGATGAACAGGATGGGAACGGCCAGTGCGGTGAGCTTCAGCCAGTACTGGAACGCCTGGACGAACGTAATGGAGCGCATGCCGCCTGCCACCACGGTGAGGCATACCACGATCACCACCGCGACGGACCCCACCCAGGACGGCAGCCCGGTGGTGATGCGGATGGTGAGGGCAGCGCCGTGGAGCTGGGGCACGATGTACAGCCAGCCCACCAGCACCACCACCAGGCTGGTGACTTGCCGCACCGGCCGGGAGTCAAGCCTGGCCTCGGTGAAGTCGGGGATGGTGTAGGCGCCGGACCGCCGCAGCGGCGCTGCCACGAAGAGCAGCAGCATCAGGTACCCTGCCGTGTACCCGACCGGAAACCACAGCGCATCCGTTCCGGACAGCAGGATGAGCCCGGCGACACCCAGGAAGCTGGCAGCGGACAGGTATTCGCCGCCGATCGCGGACGCGTTCCACCATGGCCGGACCGTGCGGGAAGCGACGTAGAAATCACCCGTGGTCCGCGATATGCGCAGGCCGTAGAAGCCGATCACGGCGGTGGCCAGGGAGACACCCACCAGGGCAGCCAGTGCGATGCCGGGGTTCACGGTTCCCTCACTGGTCCTCGGCCAGGTCCCGGTACCGTGCCTCGTTGCGCGCCGCCGTCCGGATGTACAGCCAGGCGCTGAGCCCGATCACCGGGTAGATGCCGGCCCCCAGCAGGAGCCAGGCGAACGGAATGCCGGCCACAGGGGTTTCGGCCAGCCCGGGGACGGTGGTGAGCAGCAGGGGGAAGGCACCAAGGATCACCAGGAAGCCTCCGGCGACCACCAGGCCCAGCCGCAGCTGGGAGCGGATCAGGGACCTGACAAAAACCTGTCCGACTTCGGAGTCCTGGGCGGCTTCCCGCGTCTCCTTTGCCGGCCGCAGCGCAGTCTGCGGTGCCGTTACCCGCACCCTGGTCATGTATTGGGCCTGATCCGGGTGGCCTCGAGTTTCTCCCGTACCGTGGGAAGGTGGCGCCTGCTGATGGGCAGGCCCGCGCCCGCCACCGTGACGCTGGGACCGTCGGCCGCGAGCTTCATCGAGGTCACGTGCTTCAGGGCCACCAGGTAGGAGCGGTGCGTCCGGATGAATCCGGCGTCCGCCCACTGCTGCTCGAGGTCAGCCAGCGGAACCCTGATCAGGTAGCTGGCCTCGGCGGTGTGGAGGCGCGCATAGTCGCCCTGCGCCTGGACGTAGGTGACGTCGTCGCGCCTGATCATTTTGGTGGTCCCGCCCTGGTCCACCGTAATCATCTCCGGCGCGGCGCCGCCGTCGCGCAGTTCGCTGATGCGCCCCACGCAGCGGGCCAGGCGCTCGGCCCGCACCGGCTTGAGCAGGTAATCCACCGCGGCGAGTTCGAAAGCGTCCAGCGCGTGGTCCTCGTCCGCCGTCACGAACACGACGGCGGGCGGCCGGCTGCTCCCTGCGATGGCCCGGGCAATGTCCAGGCCGGACATCGCGGGCATGTGGATGTCCAGGAAGACGGCGTCGACAGTGACGGAGGAGAGGGCATGGAGGGCTTCGCTGCCGGAGGTTGCCCGGAGGATCGTTCCCACGCGTTCGTCCCTTCCCAGCAGGAACGCCAGTTCCTCAACGGCGGGCAGCTCATCATCAACGACGAGGACGTTAATCATGCTCCTAGGGTAGCTTTCCGGAGCCTGCAGTTGGCGCCGGAGGCGGTCGGCGCAGGCCGGGGCCGGTCACGCATCGTGGCCCGGCTGCGACTTCGGGACCCGCATGGTGATCAGCGTTCCCTCTCCGGGGGCGGTCTCGATCACCAGCCCGTGGTCGTTGCCGTAGACCTGGCGGAGGCGGGCATCGACGTTCCGCAGGCCCACATGCTCGCCGTCGGTGTGGCCGGCCAGCATGGACTGGAGCTGGCCGGGGTCCATGCCCACGCCGTCGTCCTCGATGGTCACCTCGGCGAAGGCGCCGGCGTCGTTGGCCGTGATGCTGATGTGCCCGGCCCCCTCCTTGGCCTCGAGCCCGTGCCGGACCGCGTTCTCCACCAGCGGCTGCAGGCTCAGGAACGGGATGACGGTGCTGAGTACCTCCGGTGCCACGCGAAGGCTCACCTGGACGCGCTCGCCGAACCGCGCCCGTTCCAGGAGCAGGTACCGGTCGATGCAGCGGAGCTCCTCGGCGAGCGTGGTGAAGTCCCCGTGCCGCCGGAAGGAATAGCGGGTGAAGTCGGCGAACTCCACCACGAGCTCCCGGGCACGGGCGGGATCCGTATTGATGAAGGACGCGATGGCGTTCAGTGAGTTGTAGATGAAGTGGGGGCTGATCTGGGCCCGCAGCGCCCGCACTTCGGCCTCCATCAGCTGGGTGCGTGAGGCGTCCAGTTCCGCGAGCTCCACCTGCACGGCCACCCAGTCCGCCACTTCGCTGGTGGCCCGGACAAGTCCCGCGCCGGCGGACGGGGCGAAGGCTGCGACGGCGCCCACCACCCGGGAGCCGGCCCGCACCGGCGCGATCACGGCTGCGAACGGGCCCCCCGTAGTGTCCGTGGCGGGGCCTGCGTCCCCGGCCGGGAGCACAGCCGTCCGGCCGCTCGCCAGGACGCTGGCGGCAAGGTCCATCATCCGCGGTTTCAGGTCCTCACCGGCGCCGTCCCACGCCAGCACGCCGGAGGTGTCCATGATCGCCAACGCATCGCAGCCCAGCAAGGCACGCAGCTGGCGGCTGGCCTTGGCCGCGCCCGCGGGGTTGAGTCCGCGGCGGAGGTGCTGGCCCGCCTGGGAGGCGGCGTGCAGCGTGTGGTAGGTGGCGCGCTCGGCGTCGGTGCCCAGGTCCCGGAAGGACCGGAGCACCTTGAGTCCCACGCCGACGACGACGGCGATGGCCATGGCGATGACGGCCACGGCTGCGGCAGTCAGGAGGGGGGAGTCCGGCATGGTGCCCAGCGTAGCCGCGGGTGCCGTTTGTCGCAGCATCCCAACCGTTGAGCGACCGCCGGCGGCCAAGTCTGGAATGTGGCACCCCGCACGCAGCAGAGTGATTGTAGTCACATTTGCGGTACCCCGTCTTCGGGGCCTGCCGTTGGGTGTGTCCAGGCAAGTCTCAACAAGGAGGAACGATGGGTAACGATGCCCACACTCCGGACGCAGCGGCGTCCGTGGACTTCGAGCAGGTCCAGTCGACGGAGCAGTTCAAGGAACTGCGCAAGCGTCACCGCAGCTTTGTCTTTCCCATGGCAGTCGCATTCCTGCTGTGGTACTTCGCGTACGTCCTGCTCGCCGACTACGCCGTGGGCTTCATGTCCACGAAGGTCTGGGGCAACATCAACGTGGGCCTGATCCTCGGCCTGCTCCAGTTCGTGTCAACGTTCGCGATCACCGGCTGGTACGTCAGCTACTCCAACCGGCGGCTGGACCCCATCGCGGCCGAAATCCGCAACGAAATCGAAGGACACGAATTTGATAAGCACGGCAACCGAGTGAGCGGAGCAAACAAATGATCGGCATCGCCACCGCGGTGGACGTGGCCGCCCTCAAGGACACCACGCTGCTGAACATGGGGATCTTCGGCCTGTTCGTGGCCGTGACCATGGTGATCGTCTTCCGTGCCAGCCGGAACAACAAGACCGCCGCGGACTACTACGCTGCCGGCCGCTCCTTCACCGGCTCGCAGAACGGCACCGCCATCGCGGGCGACTACCTCTCCGCGGCCTCGTTCCTGGGCATCACCGGCGCCATCGCCATCAACGGCTATGACGGGTTCATGTACTCCATCGGCTTCCTGGTGGCCTGGCTCGTGGCGCTGCTGCTCGTGGCCGAACTCCTGCGCAACACCGGCAAATTCACCATGGCCGATGTGTTGTCCTTCCGGCTCAAGCAGCGGCCCGTGCGCATCGCTGCCGCCATCTCCACCCTCGCCGTCTGTTTCTTCTACCTCCTCGCCCAGATGGCAGGCGCCGGAAGCCTGATTTCGCTCCTGCTCGGCATCAGCGACTGGGGCGGACAGGCACTGGTGATCATCGTCGTCGGCGCCCTCATGATCATGTATGTCCTCATCGGCGGCATGAAGGGCACCACCTGGGTGCAGATCATCAAGGCAATCCTGCTCATTGCAGGCGCCGCCGTCATGACACTCTGGGTCCTGGCCATCTACGGCTTCAACCTCTCCAGCCTCCTGGGCGCCGCAGTGGAGACGGCCAACAACCCGGCCGTCCTCAACCCGGGCCTGCAGTACGGCAAGACCGAAACCTCGAAGCTCGACTTCATGTCACTCGGCCTGGCCCTGGTCCTCGGCACGGCCGCCCTGCCGCACGTGCTCATGCGCTTCTACACGGTCCCCACGGCCAAGGAAGCCCGCAAGTCCGTGGTCTGGTCCATCTGGCTGATCGGCCTCTTCTACCTCTTCACCCTGGTGCTGGGCTACGGTGCCGCTGCCCTGGTGGGTGCCGACACCATCAAGAGCGCCCCGGGCGGCGTGAACTCGGCTGCCCCGCTCCTGGCCTTCTACCTTGGCGGACCGCTGCTGCTGGGCTTCATCTCAGCCGTCGCGTTCGCCACCATCCTCGCCGTCGTGGCCGGCCTGACCATCACGGCTGCGGCTTCCTTTGCCCATGACATCTACGCCAGCGTCATCTCCAAGGGGAAGGCCGACGCCGACACGGAAGTTAAGGTGGCCCGGCGCACCGTCGTGGTCATCGGCGTCCTCGCAATCCTGGGCGGCATCCTCGCCAACGGACAGAACGTGGCGTTCCTCGTGGCGCTCGCATTCGCCGTCGCAGCCTCCGCCAACCTGCCCACGATCATCTACTCCCTGTTCTGGCGCAGGTTCACCACCCAGGGCGCGGTCTGGAGCATGTACGGCGGCCTGGGCTCCGCGATCGTCCTGATCATCTTCTCGCCGGTGGTCTCCGGCGCAGCAACATCGATGATCAAGGACGCGAACTTCGCGCTCTTCCCGCTGAGCAACCCCGGCATCGTGTCCATTCCGCTCGCGTTCCTGCTGGGCTGGCTGGGAACCGTCCTCGACAAAAAGCGCGAGGACACCGCCAAGCAGGCCGAAATGGAAGTCCGGTCCCTCACGGGGGTGGGTGCCGAAAAGGCCACCAGCCACTGACCTGCGCCCAGCCCCTGGCCGTCATCAACCGCCGGCCGAGGGCAAGAACACCGAAGAGCCTCCGTACCGGGAACATTCCATTCCTGGTACGGAGGCTCTTCCGTTCCTGCCGGAGCTGCTAGCCCGCGGGCCTCAGTTTGATGTTGGTCATCTTGAGCTCGTCGGCTCCTTCAAAGCGGTAGGCGAGGTCCACCTCTTTGCCCTCGCAGCTAATGAGTCCGACAATATCTGCCGACTTGGTTCCGTTCTCGGTGGCAACCTTAAGGTCGGTGTAGGCCGGTTTGCAGGATCGGTCCATCTCCAGGCTTTTGACGCCGGAAATGAAGGCCTCCTTGGACAGCTGCTCCTGCAGCGCCGGGTCGAGGTACTCGTCGTATGCTTTGGAACTGTCCCCGGCGATCACCAGCTTCGTGAAACCGTCCGCCAGGCCCCGCGCCTGGTTGGTGGCGCTGCCCGCTATGTTGACCAGGATGATGATCCCGAGGATCACCAGCAGCAGGACGCCGCCGGCGCCGGCCGCAATGATCCACAGTTTCCGCCGGTTCCTTGGCGTCCTTGGCGGCGGCTGCCCCGGGAGCCCGAAGGGCGCGGAGTCCGGGCCCTGCCCGAAGTGCGGCTGCTGGGGCAGCTGCCGGGACCCAAAGCCGGTGTGGCCCGGCTGGTACGGTTCCTGAGGAGTGCTCAAAATGGAGCCTTTCGGGAAAAGTGGTGCTGCGCACCGCTCGGTGGCGGGGATCCTGTGCCGGCCCCGCCAATTAACTGGCACCAGCCTATAGCGCGGGCTGCCGGCCTCGTACTCCGGCCCGCCTTCCGCCGTCGTACTTTACGTCGATGCGGGACGCCCGCTAGCCGCGTTCGGAACCACGGTCAAGCAGGGGCTGCACCCGGAACGGAATGAGTTCCCCCATGGCCAGGGCCGTGTCAGTCCTGTCCACGCCTGCGCACGCCAGGATTTTCCCGTTGATCCGGAACAGGTCCTCGGCGTCCAGTGCCACCACCCGCAGCAGCAGGTCCGCCGAACCTGTCAGGCCGTAGCCCTCAAGGATCTCGGGGATGACTGCAAGTTCCTTTGCCAGCTGGGCGAGCCGTTGCTGCTGGACGTGGACGGAAATGAAAGCCATCAGCGGGTAGCCCAGGGCAGCGGGGTTGATCCTCCGCTCGAAGGACAGGAAGACGTGCCTTTTCTCCAACTGCGCCATGCGCGCCTGCACGGTGTTCCGGGACAGGCCAAGCTTCTGGGCCAGCGCCACCACCGTCTTCCGCGGGTCCTGGGCCAAGGCCGAAAGCAGGCGGGTGTCGGTGCCATCCAGGGCTTGCATAATGCGCAACGTTAGCACGGTCGCGGGCCGCCGCGCAGAGCATTTTGCTCAATGATCGCGCCGGTGGTTGTACCTCCTGAGCATTGTGAGTAGGGTCACAATATCCGGGGCAAAGGCGCCCGGGCGGCCGGCGGCCGGCGGGACCACAAGTCCCCAAACCGCGGGTCAACCACGTGAGAAGATTGCGGGCTATCGTGTCTACAGACGAAACGGGCCAGGGCGGATCCACCGCCTCCATCAGTGCCCGGTTACCCCATGGACAAGGACGGGACCTGGTCCAGTTGGTCACCCCTTCCGGAGAACGGGTCAGCCATCCGGAATTCGACTACTGGGTCCGGGACATCACCGACGAGCAATTGTGTTCCCTTTTTGAGGACATGAGCGTCATCCGGCGCATCGACGTCGAGGCAACGGCCCTGCAGCGGCAGGGCGAACTTGGGTTGTGGCCGCCGCTGCTGGGACAGGAAGCGGCGCAGGTTGGCTCCGGCCGCGCGCTCCGCAGCGACGACTTCGTCTTCTCCAGCTATCGGGAGAACGGGGTGGCGTACTGCCGCGGAGTGGACCTGACGGACCTCGTCCGGGTGTGGCGCGGCAACGCGTCCTCGGGCTGGGATCCCTATACGGTCAACATGGCCACCCCGCAGATCATCATCGGCGCCCAGACCCTGCATGCCACCGGCTACGCCATGGGCATCCAGGACGATGGCGCAGATTCGGTGGCCGTGACCTATTTCGGCGATGGCGCCACCAGCGAAGGTGACGTCAACGAGGCAATGGTGTTTGCCGCAAGCTTCCAGGTCCCCGTGGTGTTTTTCTGCACCAACAACCACTGGGCAATCTCCGAGCCTGTCCGGCTCCAGTCCCACATCCAGCTCGCGGACAGGGCTGCCGGGTTCGGCATCCCCAGCCTGCGCGTGGACGGCAACGACGTCCTGGCGGTCATGGCGGCAACGCGGGTGGCCCTGGACCGGGCACGGCGCGGCGGCGGCCCGACCTTCATCGAGGCGGTCAGCTACCGGATGGGCCCGCACACCACGGCGGATGACCCCACCCGCTACCGCGACCCCAACGAACTCGAGGACTGGGCTGCCAAGGACCCGATCAGCCGGATTGCCGCACTGTTGGACCGGAAGGGCCTGCTGACCGAAGAACTGCAGCAGCAGGTGAAGGACAAGGCCGACGCCGTGGCGCGCGAGATGCGCACGGGGTGCATCACCATGCCGGACCCCGAACCGCTGGACGTCTTCAGGCACGTCTACAGCACACCCAACTCCTGGCTGGACCGGCAGCAGGACCACTACGCCCGTTACCTCGCCTCCTTCGGTGATCCCGCTGGGGCCGTCCCAGAAGAAGGTGCACGCTGATGACCCAGATGACCTTTGCCCGTGCCATCAATGCCGGCCTCCGGAAGTCCCTCGAGAACGATCCCAAAGTGGTGCTCCTGGGCGAGGACATCGGCACCCTCGGCGGCGTGTTCCGTGTGACCGACGGGCTGCAGAAGGACTTCGGGAAGCACCGCGTGGTTGATACGCCACTGGCTGAATCGGCCATTGTGGGCACCGCCGTCGGCCTCGCCTACCGGGGCTTCCGCCCGGTGGTGGAAATCCAGTTCGACGGTTTCGTGTACCCCGCATTCGACCAGATTGTCAGCCAGGTGGCCAAGATCCACTACCGCACCCGCGGAGCGGTGAAGATGCCCATCACCATCAGGATTCCGTTCGGCGGCGGCATCGGCTCACCCGAGCACCACTCCGAATCTCCGGAGGCCTACTTCACCCACACGTCCGGCCTGCGCGTGGTGACCGTTGCGGATCCGCAGGACGCCTACACGGTGATCCAGCAGGCCATCTCCTGCGACGACCCCGTGCTCTACTTTGAACCCAAGCGCCGCTACCACGACAAAGGCGAGGTTGACGAGGCACTGGACCCTGCCACCGCGGCGCCCATGGGCCAGGCGCGCGTCCTGGCCAAGGGCACCGACGTCACGCTGGTGGCTTACGGCCCGCTGGTCAAGACGGCCCTCGATGCAGCTTCCGCGGCCGCCGACGAAGGGATTTCCATCGAGGTCATCGACCTTCGCTCGCTGGCGCCGGTGGACTATGGCACGGTTGTTGCCTCCGTGCGCCGAACCGGACGAATGGTCATTACCCACGAGGCCGGGCAGTCGGGCGGCCTGGGTGCAGAAGTGGCGGCGAGCATTACCGAGCGGTGCTTCTACTACCTGGAAGCCCCGCCGGTCCGCGTCACCGGGTTCGACATTCCCTACCCCTACTCCAAGCTTGAAATGCACCATCTGCCAGGCCTGGACCGAATCCTCGACGGCGTGGACCGTGCCCTTGGCCGGCCTAACTCCCTCAGCGGGCTGGAAGGATGAGCGCCACCATGATCAAGGAATTCCGGTTGCCGGACCTGGGCGAGGGACTTACTGAATCGGAGATCCTCAGCTGGAAGGTGGGAGTGGGCGATACCGTCAGCCTGAACCAGGTGATTGCGGAAGTTGAAACGGCGAAGGCAGTGGTGGAGCTCCCGTCCCCGTTTGCCGGGGTCATCAAGGAACTGCACGAGCAGCCGGGCTCGGTGGTGGAGGTGGGCAAGCCTATCGTCTCCTTCGAGGTAGCGGACGACGCCGGGCAGGCACCTTCGGGGGGAACGGGGGAGGCGGCATCCGGGGCAGCGTCGGGGGCGCCCAAAAGGGAGCCAAACCTGGTGGGCTACGGCGCCGTCCCGGAAAGCACCGGCCGGCCCGCGCGGCGGCCGCGGAACATCCCGGTGCCTGAGAGTGTCGCCAGGCCTGTCGACACCAGGCCTGTCGACACCAGTCCTGTCGACACCAAACCTGCCCAAACCGAACCTGCCCAAACCAGTCCTGCCGAGACCACGGCCGACCGCCCCCGGTCCACGCCGCCGGTCCGGAAGCTGGCGAAAGACCTCGGGGTGGACCTGGCGGAGGTGGCCGGGACCGGTCCGCAGGGGCTGATTACCCGCGAGGACGTGCAGCACTTTGTGGATGGCAAATCCCGCGGCATTAGTGCAGGCGCTGGCGCGGGCCACGAAGCAGCCACTTCAACGGCGTGGCAGGCGCATCCGGATGGACGGGAGTCCCGGACCCCCATCAAGGGCGTCCGGAAGCTCACGGCCGCCGCCATGGTGCAGAGTGCTTTCACTGCACCGCACGCCACGGAATTCCTGACCATCGACGTCACTCCCGCCATGGAACTGCTTGCCCGGCTTCGGGACAGCAGGGCATTCGCGGGATACAAGCTGACCCCGCTGACCCTGGCGGCAAAGGCGGTGCTTATAGCCCTCCGGCGCAATCCGTCGCTCAACTCGCACTGGGACGAGGAAACCCAGGAGATCGTCACTTTCAACTACGTCAACCTCGGCATAGCGGCCGCCACGCCGAGGGGCCTCATGGTGCCCAACATCAAGGACGCGGACTCATTGTCCCTGGCCCGGCTGGCAGAAGCACTGACGGCGCTCGCGGAAACCGCCCGGGCCGGCAAGACCCCGCCGTCGGACCTGTCCGGAGGCACCATCTCCATCACCAATATCGGCGTCTTCGGTATCGACGCCGGCACCCCCATCCTGAACCCGGGGGAAGCGGCGATCCTGGCGCTGGGAGCCGTGCGGACGGTGCCTTGGGAGCATCGCGGGGAGGTTGCCCTGCGCCAGGTGATGACCCTGAGCCTGTCCTTTGACCACCGGCTGGTGGATGGCGAACAGGGTTCGCGTTTCCTTGCCGATGTGGGTGCCATCCTGGCCGACCCCGGCATGGTCCTCACGATGGTCTAGGCCATGGACGGCCCTGGCCCGCTTGAGCGTTGCTGCCCGGCACCGCTTATGCGGTCCGGGGCCGTTCGTGGGACTTGGCGTCAACCAACAGCGCTGCCAGCGCCATGCTCTCAAGCAGCGGGCGGGCGGTTCCGGCGGCCACCTTCCGGCCGTGGCTGCGGACCGAGTGCGGTGTGGAGTTGATCAGGCCGAACGTGGCGTGGGCCCGCATCCGGAGCTCCGAACCGTCCGTCGCGGGATGGAGCCTCGCGAGGACGTCCACCCAGACCTCCACATAACTGCGCTGGAGGATCCGCACCGCCTCCTGGTCCTGTTCGGACAGGCTGCTGAAGTCCCTGTCCTGGACACGGATGACGTCCGGCTTGCCCAGGGCAAAATCCACCTGGAACTCCACCAGTCCCCGCAGGGCTGCCAGGGGATCGGCATTGTCCGCCACCACCCGGCGCCCGCCGTCCAGCAGCTCCTGGCTGACAGTAACCAGCAGGTCGGCCAGCACCGCCTGCTTGCCCGGAAAATGGCGGTAAACGGCCGGGCCACTGACGCCCGCGGCAGCACCGAGGTCCTCCAGAGACACGCGGTTGAAGCCGTGCAGGGCAAAGAGGGACGCGGCAGCGGACAGCAGCGCCTGGCGGCGGTTCTCCTTCGCCCTGCTCCGCTGCGTTGTACTGCCGCTGCGCTGTGTTGTACTGCTGCGCTCGCCGGCGGGCGCCGCATCTGTGCTTGGCACAATTCCTCCTCGGACCCGGAGAGTCTAGCAAGGCAGTCCCTGCCCCTGTGTTGGACATCACAGTTAATCGAGACTAACCTGAATTTCAGTTACTCAATACTAACCGAGTTGGTTTTCGCCGACCGGCCCCAAGATGAACAGGATGCGTCAATGGAGACCATTGCCACCCGGCTTGATCCCTCCAGCGGGACCTTCGCGGCAAACCGCGAAGCGCAGCTGGAACTGGCGGAGGACCTGCGGAAAAGGCTGGCGGACGCTGCGCTGGGCGGACCGGAGAAATCCCGGCAGCGCCACGTGGCCCGGGGGAAGCTGCTGCCTCGCGAGCGCATCGACCAGCTGCTCGATGACGGCAGTCCGTTCCTCGAAATCGCGCCGCTCGCCGCCAACGGAATGTACAACAACGAGGCTCCCGGCGCCGGCGTCATCGCCGGCATCGGGCTGGTCCACGGCCGCCACGTGCTGGTGATCTCGAACGATGCCACGGTCAAGGGCGGAACGTACTATCCGCTGACCGTCAAGAAACACCTGAGGGCCCAGGAGATCGCCCTTGAAAACCGGCTGCCCTGCATCTACCTGGTTGATTCCGGCGGCGCGTTCCTGCCAAAGCAGGACGAGGTCTTTCCGGACAAGGAGCACTTCGGCCGCATCTTCTATAACCAGGCGAGGCTGTCCGCGGCCAAGGTTCCCCAGATCGCCTCGGTGATGGGCTCCTGCACCGCCGGCGGCGCCTATGTGCCGGCCATGAGCGATGAAACGGTGATCGTCCGGAACCAGGGCACCATCTTCCTAGGCGGGCCGCCGCTCGTGAAGGCCGCGATCGGCGAGATTGTCACGCCGGAGGAGCTAGGCGGCGGAGAGGTCCACTCGAGGATCTCGGGTGTGACGGACCACCTGGCGGAAAACGACGAACACGCGCTGCAGATCATCCGGGACATCGTGTCCACCCTCCCGCCGCCGGCGCCGCCCGCCTGGGAGGTGGAGGCCGCCGTCGAACCGTCAGCAGACCCTGAGGGGCTGTACGGTGCCGTGCCCACGGACGTGAATGCCCCGTACGACGTCCATGAGGTGATCGCCCGGCTGGTGGACGGCAGCCGGTTCCATGAGTTCAAGAAGGAATACGGCGCCACCCTGGTGACCGGTTTCGCCCGCCTGCACGGGCACCCGGTGGGCGTCGTGGCCAACAACGGCGTGCTCTTTAGCGAGTCGTCCCTCAAGGGCGCACACTTCATCGAACTCTGCGACCAGCGCGGCACCCCGCTGGTGTTCCTGCAGAACATCTCCGGCTTCATGGTGGGCAAGGATTCTGAACAGGGCGGCATCGCCAAGAACGGCGCCAAGATGGTGACGGCGGTAGCCACCGCCCGGGTGCCCAAACTGACGGTGGTCATCGGCGGTTCCTTCGGCGCCGGCAACTACTCCATGTGCGGCCGTGCCTATTCCCCGAGGTTCCTGTGGATGTGGCCGGCAGCACGGATCTCGGTGATGGGCGGCAACCAGGCCTCAAGCGTGCTGGCCACGGTGAAGCGCGACCAGTACGAGGCCGCTGGCCAGGCGTGGTCCGCCGAGGACGAGGAGGCATTCAAAGCGCCCATCCGGCAGCAGTACGAGGACCAGGGCAGCCCGTACTACTCCACCGCCCGCCTCTGGGATGACGGCGTGATTGATCCGGGCGATACGCGCACCGTGCTGGGCCTGGCGTTGGACGTCGTGTCCCGCACGCCGCTGCCGGACACCTCCTTCGGCCTCTTCAGGATGTGAGCCAGCACATGACCACCCCTTCCTTTACCGGCACCTCCACGGCAAGCAGGCCCATGTTCAGCACTGTCCTGGTGGCCAACCGCGGCGAGATCGCCTGCCGTGTGATCCGCACCCTCCGCGCCCTGGGCATCCGGGCGGTTGCGGTTTACAGCGATGCCGACGCCGGCGCGCGCCATGTGCGCGAGGCCGACACAGCCGTTCGGATCGGCCCCGCCGCGGCCACGGAGAGCTACCTGAAGATCGAGGCCATCATCGATGCGTGCCGCAGGTCCGGAGCGGAGGCGGTGCATCCGGGCTACGGCTTCCTGAGCGAGAACGCCGACTTTGCCCGCGCCCTGGACCGGGCCGGCATAACCTTCATTGGCCCCGGTGTTGATGCGCTGAACGTGATGGGGGACAAGATCCGCTCCAAGAACCACGTGGCCGGTTACGGCGTCCCCGTGGTGCCGGGAGTGGCGGAGCCCGGCATGACGGATGAGCAGCTGGTGCAGGCGGCCGGCGGCGTGGGGTTTCCGCTGCTGATCAAACCCTCCGCAGGCGGGGGCGGCAAGGGCATGCACGTGGTGGAACGCCCGGCGGACCTCCCCGCGACGCTGGCTACCGCCCGGCGGGTGGCTGCCAGCGCGTTCGGCGACGATACCCTGTTCCTGGAACGCCTGGTATCAACCCCGCGGCACATCGAGGTGCAGGTGCTCGCGGACAACCATGGCAACGTCATACACCTGGGCGAGCGTGAATGTTCGCTGCAGCGGCGCCACCAGAAGGTCATCGAGGAGGCGCCGTCGCCCTTGCTCGAAGCGCACCCGGAAGGCGCCGCCCTTCGCGCCCGCATCGGCGAGGCCGCCTGCAATGCCGCCCGCAGCGTTAACTACAGCGGTGCCGGGACCGTCGAATTCCTCGTTTCGGACGACGCGCCGGACCAGTTCTACTTCATGGAGATGAATACCAGGCTGCAGGTGGAGCATCCCGCCACCGAAATGGTCACCGGCATCGACCTCGTCGAATGGCAGGTGCGGATCGCCGCCGGCGGGGAACTCACCATCCGGCAGGCCGACGTCGAACTAAGCGGGCACGCGGTGGAAGCACGCGTCTACGCCGAGGTTCCCGAGAAAAACTTCCTGCCTTCCACCGGGACAGTGCTCCTCTTGGATGAACTGCCCGGGCAGGCGGCCGTCAGGGTGCGGGTGGATTCGTCCCTGGTGGAAGGACTGGAGGTATCGTCCAGCTACGACCCCATGATCTCCAAGGTGATCGCATGGGGCGAGGACCGTTCAGCTGCCCTGGACACCCTGGACGCGGCGCTCGCGGGCTACACGGCGCTTGGGCTGGACACCAACGTGGAATACCTGAGGTTGCTGATCAATGATGCCGATGTCCGCGCGGGACGCCTGGACACGGGCCTGATTGAACGCAAACTGCCGCACCTCGCCTTCCGCCGCGTTGGCGAGGCCGAGCTGGCGGCGGCGGCGCTCTTCACCCTCCATGCGGAGGAACAGAACAACCCGCTGCCGCCCGGCGTCTGGCATGCCCGCAACGGCTGGCGCCTTGGCACGCCGGCGCCGCGCTGCGTCAGCCTGGGAACGCCCGACGGCGGCGTGGCCACGGTGCGGATCAGCGGCAGCAACGCGGCGGGCCCGATAGGGGACGGCGCTGTCCCGGAAGGCAGTGCCCTGGTGGCCGTGGGCGGCGGACCGCCCCGTCCGGCACGGCTGGAAATGATTTCCCCGCGAAGTGTTGCGCTGACGTTCAACGGGCGCACCACCGCGTACGCCGTCGTGCCGGGATCTTCAGCGCTTTTCCTTGGCAGCGAGGGCTGGTCCTGCCGGCTGGAAGTCCTGACGCGTGAGACGCGGCTTAAGCGGGTACTTGCAGCGATACAGCGGGAGGAGGGTGCTGCCGACCCGGCGGTGCGCTCACCCATGCCGGGAACCGTGGTGTCCGTTCCGGTCACCGACGGTGCGGCTGTCACGGCAGGGCAGGTGCTGGTTTCGGTGGAGGCGATGAAGATGGAGCACCAGCTGCTGGCTCCGCTTGACGGGACGGTGCACCTCAGCATCCGGCCTGGAGACCTGGTTAAGGCGGACCAGGTCCTGGCCACGGTCCACCCCCGCACCGCAGGCACAGACACAGACACAGACACAGACTTACTCAACGGCGAAGGAGCCTAGACATGGCAGGTTTTGAACTCAGCGAGGAATACCAGGAGCTCAGCGACACCGTCCGGGACTTCGCGGACACCGTGGTGGCACCCGTTTCCGCAAAGCACGACGAGGAGCACAGCTTCCCCTACGAGGTGGTCAAGCAGATGGGAGAGATGGGGCTGTTCGGACTGCCTTTCCCCGAGGAATTCGGCGGAATGGGCGGCGACTATTTCGCCCTTGCCCTCGCCCTGGAGCAGTTGGGCCGGGTGGACCAGTCTGTTGCCATCACCCTCGAAGCGGGAGTGTCGCTGGGCGCCATGCCCATCTACCGTTTCGGTACGGACGCGCAGAAGCAGGAGTGGCTGCCCATGCTGGCATCCGGCCAAGCGCTGGCAGGCTTCGGCCTGACCGAACCGGAGGCAGGATCGGACGCGGGCGGCACCAAGACCCACGCCCGGCGCGAGACTGCCGGCGGCACAACAGAGTGGGTGATCAACGGCAACAAGGAGTTCATCACCAACTCCGGAACGGACATCACCCGCCTGGTCACCGTCACCGCCGTCACCGGCCGGAAGGAACGCGGCGACGGCTCGGTGCAGAAGGACATCTCCACCATCCTCGTGCCCACCGATACCCCGGGTTTCAAGGCTGAGAAACCCTACAACAAGGTGGGCTGGAACGCCTCGGACACGCATCCGCTGACCTTGAAGGATGTCCGCGTCCCGGAGGCCAACCTGCTGGGGGTGGAAGGGCGCGGCTATGCCAACTTCCTGTCCATCCTGGACGAGGGCCGCATCGCCATCGCGGCACTGGCCACCGGCGCAGCGCAGGGCTGCGTGGACTTGTCGGTCAAGTACGCCAAGGAACGCAGCGCCTTCGGGCAAAACATCGGCAAGTACCAGGCCATTTCGTTCAAGATCGCGCGGATGGAGGCGCGGGCCCACACCGCCCGCCTTGCCTACTACGACGCGGCGTTCCGCATGCTTGCCGGCAAGCCGTTCAAGACCCAGGCAGCCATCGCTAAGATGGTCGCAGGCGAGGCGGCCATGGACAACGCGCGGGATGCCACCCAGGTATTCGGCGGCTATGGCTTCATCAACGAGTTCACCGTGGCACGGCACTACCGCGACTCCAAGATCCTTGAAGTGGGGGAGGGCACCACGGAGGTCCAGCTGATGCTGATCGCCCGCGAACTGGGACTGTAGCCGGCCTGAGAGGATCACCGATGATTGACAAGGTTGTTGCCAGCGCTGACGAAGCCGTCGCGGACATACCGGACGGAGCGTCCCTGGCCGTGGGCGGATTCGGCCTCTGCGGTATCCCGGTGACCCTCATCGACGCGCTGCACCGGGCAGGAACAGCGGAACTGGAAACCGTCAGCAACAACTGCGGCGTGGACGACTGGGGGCTGGGCATCCTGCTCCGTGACGGCCGGATCCGCCGCACCATCAGCTCCTACGTGGGCGAAAACAAGGAGTTCGCCCGCCAGTACCTGGCCGGTGAACTCGAGGTGGTGCTCACCCCGCAGGGCACCCTGGCCGAGAAGCTCCGCGCCGGCGGCGCCGGCATCCCGGCGTTCTACACGAAGGCGGGGGTGGGCACGCAGGTGTCCGAAGGCGGGCTGCCGCAAAAGTACGACGCAGAGGGCGGGATTGCGATCGCGTCCGCGCCGAAGGAGGTGCGGTCCTTTGGCGGTGTGGACTACGTGCTGGAGGAGTCGTTGACCCCGGACTTCGGGCTGGTCCACGCCTGGAAAGGCGACCGGCATGGAAACCTGGTCTTCCACGCCACCGCCATGAACTTCAATCCGCTCTGCGCCATGGCCGGCAGGATCACCATCGCCGAGGTGGAGGAGCTGGTGGAGCCTGGCGAACTGGACCCGGAACACATCCACACTCCAGGGATCTTCGTCCAGCGGGTGGTGCTGGCCGCCAACGCGGAGAAACGCATTGAAAAACGTACCGTTGCCCTTCCCCGGCCGGGCAGCGGAACGTCCGGGATTGGCGCCGGCACCAACCAGCAGGCAGGAGCATAGCCATGGATCCCAACAGCCCCTACGCTCCACGGCCCGAAGGCGTCCGCCCCGAATACCGCCGGGCGGCAGTCCAACAGCACGCGGTCCAGGCAGACGGGACCGCCGCCAAAGGCTGGACCCGCAATGAACTCGCCGCCCGCGTGGCGAAGGAGCTCAGCAACGGCCAGTACGTCAACCTGGGCATCGGCATGCCAACCCTCATTCCCAACTACATTCCCGACGGCGTGGAAGTGGTGCTCCACTCCGAAAACGGGATCCTCGGCGTCGGGCCCTATCCCGCGGAGGATGCGGTTGATCCCGACCTGATCAACGCCGGCAAGGAAACTGTCACGGTCAACAAGGGTGCCGCTTTCTTCGACTCGGCTTCTTCCTTTGGAATGATCCGCGGGGGCCATGTGGACGTGGCAGTCCTGGGCGCCATGGAAGTTGCGGCCAACGGTGACCTGGCCAACTGGATGATCCCGGGCAAGATGGTCAAGGGCATGGGCGGCGCCATGGACCTGGTCTTCGGCGCCAAGAAGGTCATCGTGATGATGGAGCACGTGGACCGGAACGGGAATCCCAAGATTGTCAGGCGGTGCACCCTGCCGCTGACCGGCAAGGGCTGCGTGGACCGGATCATTACGGACCTTGCGGTCATCGACGTTGTTGCGGACGAGTCCGGGTCCAGGCTGATACTGCGCGAATTGGCGCCAAACGTCTCCGTGGAGGACGTGGCCGCCGCCACCGGGGCGGACCTCTTCGAGGAAGACCGGGAACTGACGGTATGAGCGGGGGAGACAAGCAGGACGTCGGCGGCGAGCCGCTCGTCATTGAGCAGCGCGGGCTGTACTTCGAGGAGCTGCAGGAGGGCGTCACCTACGCCCACCGTCCCGGCCGCACGGTGACGGAGGCCGACAATGTCCTGTTCACCACGCTGACGATGAACACCCAGGCGCTGCACCTGGATGCCGCCTGGAGCGCGGGTCAGCCCTTCGGCCAGCGGCTGGTGAACTCGATGTTCACCCTGGCCACCATGGTGGGGCAGTCCGTCTCTCAGCTGACCCAGGGCACCATTATCGCCCAGCTGGGCCTGGCCGATGTCTCGTTCCCGCATCCGCTCTTCCATGGCGACACCCTCTACACCGAGACGGTGATCAGCGGAAAGCGGCTCTCGGGTTCCCGGCCGGGCCAGGGAATCGTCACCATGGAGCACACCGGCCGCAACCAGGACGGGACGGTGGTGGCCCTGGCCACCCGAAGCTGCCTGATGTGGACCCGCGAGGCCCATGCCAAGCGGCAGGACCACGGACAGGAGACAATGCAGTCATGACTTTTGTGATGGGCCCCGCCCTGCTCTTCTGCCCTGCCGACCGGCCGGAGCGCTACCAGAAGGCGGCCGCCAGGGCTGATGCCGTCATCCTGGACCTCGAAGATGCGGTGGCGCCGGCGGATAAGCAGCGCGCCCGCGGTGCCATCCTCGCCCAGCTGGGGACCACCGGCGTGGAACCGGAGCTTGAACCCAGCTGCACCATCGTGCGCGTCAACCCGGCAGGCACGGAGGAGTTCGAGAAGGACCTGCACTGCCTGGCCCACACCCCCTACCGGACAATCATGCTGGCCAAGGCGGAAACCGCGCAGCAGCTCGAAGCCCTTGACGGATACCAGGTGATCGCGCTGTGTGAAACGGCCCTGGGGGTCCTGAACGCCCCCGCCATTGCAGCCGCCCCCAACGTGGTGGGCCTGATGTGGGGGGCGGAGGACCTGCTGGCATCGCTGGGCGGTACGTCCAGCAGGAAGGCCGACGGCGGCTACCGGGCCGTGGCGATGCACGCCCGTTCCGCCGTGCTGCTGGCTGCGCGCGCCTGCGGCAAGGAGGCGGTGGATGCGGTTTACACGGACATCCCGGACCTTTCCGGGCTGGAGGAGGAAGCGGCTGACGCCGTGGCCTCCGGCTTCAGCTCCAAAGCGTGCATCCATCCGAGCCAGGCAGCCGTGGTCCGGGCCGCCTTCGCGCCGTCCGACGCTGAGGTGGCGGCGGCTGAAGCCCTCCTGGAGGCCGCTGAGTCAGCGGGGTCAGGAGTGTTCAAGTACCAGGGGAAGATGATCGACGGGCCCCTCCTCAAGCACGCCCAGGAAATCATCCGCCGCGCCCAGGCCGTGGGCTAGCTGGTCCGCCCTCATCCCGGCTGCCCCTGCGACCGCCGCAATGACAGCGGGGGGATCGGCTCGTACAGCAGCCGCCGCACCCACCGGTTCCCGGTCTCCCGGAACTCCTTGCGGCTTGCGAACCGGTAGTGGTAGCTGCGCACGCGCACCCAACGCGGCGGCGCGCCGTCGAACGGGTCATGGCGGAGGAGCCGCAGCGTTTGCCTGTCCGCCTCCAGGAGCTTGCCCAGGAAAGCGTAGAACCACTCCTCATGGACCGTCCTTAGCGGCAGGAACCACATCAGCCAGTCCAGGCGGAGGTGGTAGGGCGCCCATTGCCGGGGGAGCCTCCCGAGGTCACCCGGCTTGCCCTTGAAACCGTACTCGCGCCACTCGGAGGAGTTGTCCGGGTCCTCGTCGAGGGTGCCCTCCACCACGATTTCAATCCGTTGCCTGGTGACCGTGCCGAACGCGCCGTAGGTATTGACCAGCTGCCACCGGTTGAAACTGGCATTCATCAGTTGCCGGCGGGAGAAGAGGTTGCGCAGCGGCCAGTAACTGAGCACAACCAGCAGCAGCGTGGCAGCCAGCGTAATGGCCAGCCACCAGAGCGGCGTCTCCCGGTCCACGCCCGGCGCTCCGTGCCAGTCCACCGGAATGGCCGGCAGGACGGCGTGGGCAACCGGATCACTCACGGCGGCGAAGGCCAGCACAATGGCAATCCAGTTCAGCCACGCGAAGTTGCCTGTGGCCACCAGCCAGAGCTGGGTTGCGATGACAATGCCTGCCGCGACGCTGGCAACGGGCTGCGGAGCAAACAGGAAGAACGGCACCACCAGCTGGGCGAAGTGGTTGCCCAGCACTTCCACCTTGTGCAGCGGCTTGGGCAGCAGGTGCGCCTGCCGGCTGAGCGGACCCGGCATGGGCTGCGTCTCGTGGTGGTAGTAGAGGGCAGTCAGGTCACGCCATTCCCGGCCGCCGCGGATCTTGATCATCCCGGCACCGAACTCCAGCCGGAACACCAGCCACACGATCAGGATCAGGATGGTGCGGGGCGGGTCTGTCTGGTCCGAGCCCAGGAAGGCCACCGTGAAGCCCGCCTCCAGGAGCAGCATCTCCCACCCGAACCCATAGAAGGTCTGGCCCACGTTCACGATGGACATGTACAGCAGCCACAGGATAAGGAACGCTATCAGCGGAACCCACGGCGGGCCCTGCTGCGGGATGCCGGCCACGAGCAGCGCCGACACCAGCAGCCCTGCGGCGCACACCCAGCGCAGCAGCCGGTCCGAATACCGCCAACGGAACAGGGTGGGCCGGCGCAGGCGGCTGAAGCCGGAGAGGTATTCGGGGGCCGGGAGAAGGCCTCGTTCGCCCAGCAGCGCCGGGAACTGGTTCAGCGAGGACAGGAACGCAACGAAATACAGTGCCGCCACGCCGCGCTGCAGCACCTGCCGGGCGAATTCGTATTCCGGCGCATCAAACCAGGAGAGCCAGTCCACGCAGTCCACGTTACGCCCGCTCCCAACAGTGCTGCCACCGGGGCAAGGGGATGTGTACCTCCGTTGGGGGCTGCGGTTGTCCGGCAGTGCGGTGCGGGATACTTAAGCAATGCAGCCACGCAGAATCGTCCTCCTCGGATCCACCGGTTCCATCGGCACCCAGGCGATTGACGTCGTCGACGGCGCCCCGCACCTTTTCAAGGTGGTGGCCCTCAGTGCCGGGGGAGGCAACCTGGAACTCCTCGCGCGCCAGGCGGTCCACACGGGTGCCTCTGTCATTGGCATCGCCGGCGGGGACCCCGGTCGACTGGCCTCCTTGGTGGCCGAAGCCGCAGCCGCGGCGGGCAGGCAGGATTACCGGCCGGAAATCATTGCCGGACCGGACGCCTCCACCCGTATTGCGGGGGTCGAGGCTGACGTGGTCCTGAACGGAATCACCGGTTCCATCGGGCTGGCGCCCACCCTGGCCGCCCTCAAATCCGGCGCCACGCTGGCGCTTGCCAACAAGGAGTCCCTGATTGTGGGCGGCTCGCTGGTGAAGGCCGCTGCCCGCGAAGGCCAGCTCGTGCCGGTCGATTCCGAGCACTCGGCGATCGCCCAGTGCTTGCGTTCCGGGTCTGCCGCGGAAGTGGAAAGACTGATCCTCACCGCGTCCGGCGGTCCCTTCCGCGGCAGGAGCAGGGACGACCTGCTCGGGGTAACTCCGCAGGAGGCGTTGGCGCATCCCACGTGGGACATGGGAGTCATGGTCACCACCAATTCCGCAACCCTCGTCAACAAGGGCCTGGAAGTGATCGAGGCGCACCTGTTGTTCGATGTTCCGCTGGACCGGATAGACGTGGTGGTGCATCCGCAGTCCGTAGTGCACTCAATGGTGCAGTTCATTGATGGATCCATCATTGCGCAGGCGTCCCCGCCGGACATGCGCCTCCCCATTGCCCTGGGGCTGGGCTGGCCGGACCGGGTGCCCAAAGCGGCCGCGGCCTGTGACTGGACGCAGGCCGCCACGTGGACATTCGAGCCGCTGGATACGGAAGCCTTCCCCGCCGTCGGCCTCGCCAAGGACGCCGCGAAGCAGGGCAGTACGTTCCCCGCCGTGTTCAACGCCGCCAACGAGGAAGCCGTGGCGGCCTTCCATGCCGGACGCATCAGGTTTACCGACATCGTGGACACCATCGAGTCCGTCCTCAGCGAACATTCAGGCTCCTCCGGGCTGACGGTGGAGTCAGTGCTGGATGCTGAGGATTGGGCACGCACCCGCGCCCACGAACGTTTAGCAGTCAGCAGTCTCTAGGAAGCAGCAGCACGTCAATGACCCCCGTTCTCCTCTTTGTCCTCGGCGTCGTCTTTGTGGCGATCGGCATCGCTGCCTCCATCGCGCTCCATGAAGTGGGGCACCTGGTACCAGCCAAGCTCTTCAAGGTCCGCGTCACGAAGTACATGATCGGCTTCGGCCCCACTCTCTGGTCCCGGCGGAAAGGCGAAACCGAGTACGGCGTGAAGGCCATCCCGCTGGGCGGTTACGTCTCCATGATCGGCATGTATCCGCCCAACAAGGAGGACGGTTCGGTCCGGCCCTCCAGCACGGGCATGTTCCAGACACTGGCCGCCGAAGCCCGGTCCGCTGCCCATGATGAAGTGGGACCCGGCGATGAGGGGCGGGTGTTCTACCGGCTTCCGGTCTGGAAGAAGATCATCGTGATGCTGGGCGGGCCGGCCATGAACATGGTGCTCGGCGTGCTCCTTACCGCCGTCCTGCTGATGGGCTTTGGCGTAGCCACGGCCACCACCACCATCTCCGACGTCTCCAAGTGCCAGGTGGCGGCGGGGGAGACCGTGGACCCCGACTCGGCGGACTGCCGGCTGACCCCCGCCGCGGCGGCCGGCCTCAAGCCCGGCGACAGGGTCACCTCCTTCGACGGGAAGACCGTGACCAGCTGGGACCAGTTGACGGAATGGATCCGGGCCTCCGCAGGACGTGAGGTGGGGATTACCGTTGAGCGGGACGGCAACCGGGTGTCCACCACGGTGACGCCGGTGCTGTCGGCCCGGCCCGTCATCGGGGCGGACGGGCGCCAGGCAACGGACGACGCCGGCACCCTCCTTTACCAGGACGTAGGCTTCCTGGGCATCGGTTCGCAGACTGAACTTGTGGCCCAGCCGGCGTCGTCCGTCCTTCCGATGGCGGGGGAGAACATCCGCCAGGTGGCGGGGGTGGTGTTCAACCTGCCCGCACGCGTCGTAGGCGTGGCGAAGGCTGCCTTCAGCGAGGAGCCCCGTGACCCGAACGGCCCCATCAGCGTGGTGGGCGTGGGACGGGTGGCCGGTGAAGTGGCCGCCATGGAAGAAATCCCGGTGCAGTCCAGGCTGGCCGCACTGATCGGGCTGCTCGCAGGCCTGAACTTCGCGCTGGCTGTGTTCAACCTGATACCGCTGCTGCCCCTGGACGGCGGACACGTTGCCGGCGCCCTGTATGAGGGTGCACGGCGCCGCGTGGCCAAGCTGCTCGGCAAGCCGGACCCGGGAGCCTTCGACATTGCCAAGCTGCTGCCGGTGACCTATGTGGTGGCCGCCCTGCTCATGGGGATGAGCGCGCTCCTCATCTATGCCGACATCGTGAAGCCCGTGAACCTCTTCGGCTGACGCCGGCGACTCCTTCGAAGGGGCAGTTCGCGGCTGATAAACCACTTCTCAGCCGAATGTGACTGATATCTAATAATCAGCCGAAGGTGGTTGATCCTGTTGGATCAGCTGCCTAAGGTTGGAACATGTACGTTCTCACCATTGACCAGCGGGGGAGCACCTCGGACGTGGACCGCGTCCCGGATTTGATCGCCGAGCTGCGGAGCCGCACCCGGGTTCCGTTCGAGCGCTCAGTGGGTGACGAACTCCAGGGTGTCGTGGAACAGGCTGCGGACGTGGTGGACATCGCCTTGCATGCGTTGCGCAGCGGGTACTGGTACGTGGGGATCGGCATAGGCGCCGTGAACCTCGTTCCGGGTGCCAGCCCGCGCGAAGGGTCCGGAAGCGGCTTCGTGGCGGCGCGCAAGGCAGTGGAACTCGCCAAGGGCGCGGCCGGCCAGGTCCCGTTGTCAGTGGTGTCCGGCACCATGGTCCGTGGAAAGGACATTCGGTCCCCGCAACAGAAAAGTTCGGCACAGGAAGGCGCCATGGCCTGCTCCAACGCACAGGCAGTGCTTCGCCTGATCGGGCGCCTGGTGCAGCAGCGTACGGAGGCCCAGTGGCGGGTGGTGGACCAACTGCGCGTGCAGGGTGACGGCAGGCACGGCAGCCAGAAGCAGGTGGCCCGGGACCTGGGAATCACCGAGCAGTCGGTGAGCCGTGCCGTGCTGAGGTCCGGCTGGCAGGAAGAATGGGCGGCAAGGCCTGCAGCGGCAATGCTCCTTGACTATGCGCAGTCCGTGATTGCAGGCACCCGGACGGAAGGAAACCAGTGAACGCACTGTGGATCACGGTTGCGCTGCTCGTGGCAGGATTCGCCGGCTGGCCCGTGACCGCATTGGTGTTCCGGCTCGCCAAGACCATCGACGACAAGGCGGACGCCGCCAAGGCGGCCGAGGAAGCCGGGAGGGCAGCCGACGATCCGTCCGCGGACGTCACCGTCGACCCCCCGCCTTCCCTAGGGGGCCAAAGTGTGGACGATGAGCTGACCGCCGTGGGGAACGCATCGCCGTCGGGCGGTTCCGGCTCCGAGCCGGCGGCTCCCACCCAGCGGATCCTTCGGGGCGGCGCCATCATTGGAATCCTGGAGCGGCTCGGAGTATGCCTTGCCATCCTTACCGGCCAGCCGGTGGCCATCGCCTACATCGTGGCCATCAAGGGCCTGGGCAGGTTCGCGGAGCTGAAGGAAACGCCCGTGGCGGCTGAACGGTTCATCATCGGAACACTGACCTCCATGCTGTGGGCGGCAGGAACGGCCGCGGCCGTCAAGGTCATCTTCCTGGCGTGACAAAAGGTCTGCCCCTTCCGTGGCAGGCAGCCCGCCGGATGCGTGCGAAGGCAGGCAGGGCGATAGGGTAGCGGTATGACTGTTTTTGCCGTTGAGTACGTTTATGCCGCCGAATCCACTGAAGAACGCAATGCCGTCCGGCCTGCGCACCGTGAATGGACCGCCGGCCTGGCCCAGGACGGCGCCATTCTGGCCAGCGGGCCGTACGGTGACGGTGCCGGAGCGCTGCTGATTTTCAAGGCAGCTGATGAAGCCGCCCTCAACTCGATCCTGAAGCAGGATCCGTTCGCGGCAGCGGGAGTCATCGCCGGAACCCGCATCACCGAATGGTCGCCAATTACCGGCGTGCTGGCCGGCCTCGCCGCATAAGCCGCCTCAACTTTTCGAATCTCAAGGAGTCCTCGTGACCTCGGTCAGCCTGGGAATGCCCGCAGCACCGCCACCCGTCCTTGCCCCCCGCCGCAAGACGCGGCAGATCAAAGTTGGTTCCGTGGGGGTCGGCTCGGACTCGCCCATCAGCGTGCAGTCCATGACCACCACGCCCACCACGGACATCAACGCCACCCTCCAGCAGATCGCGGAACTGACGGCGTCGGGCTGCGACATCGTGCGCGTTGCCTGCCCGTCCGCCGACGACGCCGAGGCGCTGCCCATCATCGCCCGGAAGTCCCAGATTCCCGTCATCGCGGACATCCACTTCCAGCCCAAGTACGTCTTCGCGGCGATCGAGGCCGGCTGCGCGGCGGTGCGGGTGAACCCCGGCAACATCCGGAAGTTCGATGACCAGGTCAAGGAGATCGCCGCGGCTGCCCGCGACCACGGAACATCGATCCGCATCGGCGTGAACGCCGGTTCCCTGGAGCCCGGAATCCTGAAGAAGTATGGCAAGGCCACCCCGGAGGCGCTCGTGGAGTCTGCCGTCTGGGAAGCATCCCTCTTTGAGGAGCACGGTTTCCACGACTTCAAGATCTCCGTGAAGCACAACGACCCCGTCATCATGGTGGCTGCGTACGAGATGCTTGCCGAAAAGGGCGACTGGCCGCTGCACCTCGGCGTCACCGAGGCCGGCCCGGCGTTCCAGGGAACCATCAAGTCGGCCACGGCCTTCGGGGCGCTCCTGTCCCGGGGTATCGGCGACACCATCCGGGTTTCCCTCTCCGCCCCGCCGGCGGAGGAAATCAAGGTGGGAAACCAGATCCTCCAGTCCCTCAACCTGCGTCCGCGCAAGCTGGAAATCGTCTCCTGCCCCTCCTGCGGCCGCGCCCAGGTGGATGTCTACACGCTGGCCGAGCAGGTTACGGCCGGGCTTGAAGGAATGGAGATTCCGCTGCGCGTAGCGGTCATGGGCTGCGTGGTCAACGGCCCGGGAGAAGCCCGCGAAGCAGATCTTGGCGTTGCCTCGGGCAACGGCAAGGGCCAGATCTTTGTGAAGGGCGAGGTCATCAAGACTGTCCCTGAGAGCCAGATTGTTGAGACACTGATCGAAGAGGCCATGCGTATCGCGGAAGAGATGGGGGAGGCCGATGGCGAAGATGCTGTCAAGGGTAGCCCCGTGGTTAGCGTCTCGTAAGGACGTCCCCGACCCGCCGGGGATCTCCGTCCGTACCCTGGAGCGGGAGGACACTGCAGCGCTGAGGCGCCTGGCGCAGCGTGATCCAGTCACGAACGTGTTCATCCTGGCGCACTTGCGTGCCGCCGGTTCCGCCGCAGCCACCAGCGGCGGAGCCGGGGTCTTCGGCGTGTTCGACGACGGCGTCCTTGCAGGTGCGTGCTGGGCAGGGGCCAACCTCGTTCCCGTCCAGCTGGACCCGGACCTGGCCGGAGCGGTGGCTGCGGCGGCGAGCGCGTCCGGACGCCGCTACGCCTCCGCCTTCGGCCCCGCCAGTTCCGTACTGGCCCTTCACGCCGAATTGGTTGAGCTGGGGCACCGGGCCCACGAGGTGCGCCCGGACCAGCCGCTGATGACCATCGCCGGCCCCCCGTCCGTTGAGCCGAACCCGGGACTGGGGCTGGGAAACCTTGCCGACTTCGACCGCATCCTGCCGGCGTGCGCAGCGATGTTCGAGGAAGAAGTGGGATACTCCCCTTTCCTTGGCGGCAGGGAGTTCTACAGCCGCCGGGTGGAAAGCCTGATTCGGCAAGGCCACTCCCTGGTGCACCTGAATGACGCCGGCGAAGTGGTGTTCAAGGCCGAACTCGGCGCCGTCACCTCCGACGTAACCCAGATCCAGGGCGTCTGGATGAACCCCCTTTACCGCGGCCAAGGGCTGAGTTCCGGGTATATGGCGGCAGTGGTGGAGCAGGCACAGAAAGTGGCACCCACCACAAGCCTCTACGTCAACGGCTTCAACACCCGTGCCCGGGCCACCTACGAGCGGGTCGGTTTCCAGCAGGTCGGGACCTTCGCCACCGTTCTCTTCTAGGACCGCTCCCTCTTCCGGTTGTCCAGGTCTCCCGTCAGGTAGCGCTGCACATTGGGTGCGACCAGCCGCACCACGTCCTCGGGTGCCGCGGATGCCAGCGGCTCCAGCCGGACCACGTAGCGGACCATCATCAATCCCACCATCTGCGTGGCTACCAAGTCGCCGCGGAGCGCCACGTCCTCCTTCGGCCCGGGCACGCCGGCCATGATGCGGCTGATGATGGCCCGGGTGGCGGTTTCCCGAAGGAGGGCAGTCTTCGCCTTCGATCCAATGGTGCCGCGCAAGAATGCCACCAGTCCTGGCTGGGCAGGGCTCTCCCACAGGCGCAGCACTGCCCGGACGATGAGTTCGGCCCGCTCGCCGGGGGGAGAATCCTCCACGCCGGCCAACACCTCCCCGGGATTCGCCGGAAGCTCCACGCTGAGGGCGAAGAGCTCGTCTTTCCCGTTGAAGAAATGGTGGATCATGGCCGGATCCACCCCTGCCGACCGCGCCACCTGCCGCAGGCTGGTCCCCTCAAAACCGTGCTCGGCGAAAAGCCGCCGGGCCGTCTCGAGGATGTGGCCCCGCGATGCGTTTGTCCCGCCCCGGCGTCCCCGCCGCACAGCCGGGGGCGGTCCATTCGATGCGCTCACGCGCTCTGCCTGCGCAAGGTGAGGGAAGCCAGCACCAGGACGCCCACAACAATGGCCACCATGATCCCGGCATCCTGCCACAGCTGTTCCGTGGCTTCCGTGTTGGCAGCGATCTCCTGCAGCGCGTCCACGGAGAATGTCAGCGGAAGTACGTTGGAGATTGCTTCAAGGACATCGTTCATGCGGTCACGGGCCACGAACAGTCCGCACAGCAGGATCTGCGGCACCACCACCACGGGCATGAACTGCACTGCCTGGAACTCGGTCCTGGCGAAGGCTGAACACAGCAGTCCCAGGGCCACGCCCAGGACAGCATTGATCACGGCGACCAGGACCACATAGCCGGGAGGCCCCTGGATGTCGAGATCGAAAATCCAGTAGGCAACGGCAGTGGCCACCAGCGACTGCAGGGCGGCCATGATCGAAAACGCCAGGCCGTAGCCAAAAAGGAGGTCGGCTTTGTGCACAGGTGTGGTGAGCAGCCGTTCCAGGGTTCCGGAGGTCCGTTCACGCAACATGGTGATGGAGGTGACCAGGAACATCACCACGAAGGGGAAGATGGCCAGCATCATCAGGCCTACCCGGTCGAAGGTCCGGGGGACTCCCGGGGGCAGCGACTCGTTCTCGTACAGGAAATAGACCGCAGTGAGCAGCAGGGCAGGCACCACCAGGATCATGGCGATGCTGCGGTGGTCGTGGCGGAGCTGGTCCAGCACCCGCTGCGTCGTGGCAAGCATCATTCTGAGGTCCACTACCGCACGCTCCTACCTTGTGCCTTGGGTTCCCCGGTGCCCGCAGCCGGAGCCCCGGGCGTCTCCGGCGCCGCCTCCGCATCCGCCGCCGTCGTCTCCTGGATGATGTGGAGGAACGCCCTCTCAAGATCGCTGCTGTGTCCGCGCCGGCTGAGTTCCCTGGGCGTCAGCCGGGCAAGCAGCCTGCCCCCACGGAGGAGCAGCAAGTCGTCACACCTGCTGGCTTCCTCCATCACGTGGCTGGACACGAGGAGGGTTGTTCCAGCCTCTGCCATGGCCTGGAACCTGCTCCAGAGGTCCGCCCGCAGTACCGGGTCGAGCCCTACGGTCGGTTCGTCCAGCACCAGGAGCGGGGGACGCGCCACCAGTGCGCAGGCGAGGGAGGCGCGGCTGAGTTCGCCGCCGGACAGGTCGGCCGTCTTCTGCCGGGCCTGGCGTTCAAGCCCGACGGCGGCAATCGCCTCCGCTGCCTCAAGCTTCCTTTTCCGGTGCATGGCTCCGAAGTAGCGGACGTTCGCTTCCACCGTCAGGTCCGGGTACAGGCTTGGCGACTGGGTCACATAGCCCACCTGGTGCCGCAGGGCAGCGCTGCCGGCCGGCAGGCCCAGGACCTGCACCGTTCCCGACGTCAGCCGCTGGACTCCAACGATGGCCCTCATGAGGGTTGTCTTTCCGCTTCCGGAAGGGCCCAGCAGCCCGGTGATCCTGCCGGCCGGGATTGTGAAGTCCAGTCCGCGAAGGACGGGAACTTTGCCCCGCGTGACATCCAGTCCGGCGGCGACAACGGTGTCCCCGGCCGTTCTGCCTTGAACTTCCGGTATTGCTGCCGCATGGGACATGATCGCACTCCATTGCCGGGAGCAGGCCTGCCGGCACCTGGAGGCACCGTAATTCATCACCTGATGAATTAAGGCTAGGGTGCCGGAAGGGTCCGGTCAACAGCAAGAAAAGGAGAAACACTTGTCAATGTGCCCGCCATCACATAGGTTCGATCTAGCTGCGCTGGAGTGGCGTGGGCGGTCTCACCAGTCCTCACCAGTACTTAGGCGATAACGGCGTCGAGCCACGCCCGGATGCGATGACCAGCCTCATGGGGGGCCAGGGGCTTTGCATCTCCGGGCGTGGCTCAACTGCGTTCCGGGTAAGTGCCGGCCTGCCGCGATGCGTACCCGCCAGCGGGGAGTGGCCCGGCCAGCCGGTAGATTAGTACCAGACGAAATCCCGGCCCTGCTCTCCAGCACTCCCCAGAAACGGATACCCACCCGTGGTTACAAGACTGTCCCAGCTATTCCTGCGCACCCTCCGCGAAGATCCCGTCGACGCCGAGGTGGCCAGCCACCGGCTCCTGGTCCGCGCAGGCTACATCCGCCGCGCGGCCCCCGGCATCTACACCTGGCTGCCGCTGGGACTGAGCGTCCTGCGCAAGGTGGAAGCCGTTATCCGCGAGGAGATGGCCGGGATCGGGGCGCAGGAAGTCCACTTTCCGGCCCTCCTTCCCCGTGAGCCCTACGAGGCCACCAACCGCTGGACCGAATACGGCGAGGGCCTGTTCCGGCTCCAGGACCGCAAGGGCGCCGATTACCTGCTGGCCCCCACGCACGAGGAAATGTTCACGCTGCTGGTCAAGGACCTGTACTCCTCCTACAAGGACCTGCCGCTGAGCCTCTACCAGATCCAGAACAAGTACCGCGATGAGGCGCGTCCCCGTGCCGGCCTCCTGCGCGGCCGCGAGTTCATCATGAAGGACTCCTACTCCTTCGACGTGGACGACGCCGGCCTGGACGCCAGCTACGCCGCCCACCGCGGCGCCTACCTGCGCATCTTCGAGCGCCTCGGCCTGGAGGTCATCCCGGTAACCGCGACGGCCGGTGCCATGGGCGGCTCCAAGAGCGAAGAGTTCCTGCACCCCACCGACATCGGCGAGGACACCTTCGTCCGGTCTGCCGGCGGCTACGCAGCCAATGTCGAGGCGGTGACCACCGTGGCCCCGGCTGAGATCGACTTCACCGGCGCTCCGGCCGCCGAGGTGCTCGACACCCCGGATACCCCCACCATCGACACCCTGGTGGCAGCCTCCAATACACTCGCCCCCCGCAGCGAAGCCGACGGCGGTGCCTGGACCGCCGCCGACACCCTTAAGAACGTAGTGCTCGCCGTTACCCTGCCCACCGGCGAGCGCCAGCTGGTGGTTATCGGGGTGCCGGGCGACCGCGCCGTGGACCTGAAGCGCGTCGAAGCGAACATCGGTTCCTTCCTGCCCATCGGCGGTGAGATCGGCCTGGAAGCCGCCAACGACGACGACCTCAAGAAGCAGCCGCTCATCGTGAAGGGCTACCTCGGCCCCGGCCTGTCCCTGGAGGAGCCCCTGCTGGGAGCCGAAAGTTCAACGAAGCTCCTGTACCTGGTGGACCCCCGCGTGGTCCGCGGCACAACCTGGATCACCGGCGCCAACGAGGCAGGCAAGCACGTATACGGCCTGGTGGCCGGCCGGGACTTCACCTGGGACGGTGTCATCGAGTGCACGGAGGTCCGCGAAGGCGATCCCGCCCCGGATGGCTCCGGCCCGCTGGAGACCGCCCGCGGCATCGAGATGGGGCACATCTTCCAGCTCGGCCGCAAGTACGCAGAAGCGCTGGAGTTGAAGGTCCTGGACCAGAATGGCAAGCAGGTCACCGTGACCATGGGCTCCTATGGCGTCGGAGTCACGCGGGCCGTTGCGGCGCTGGCCGAGGCCAACCACGACGCGCGGGGGCTCGTCTGGCCGCGTGCCGTTGCCCCGGCCGATGTACATGTTGTTGCGGTGGGCAAGGGTGAAGAGATCTTCGCCACCGCCGAGCGACTGGCAGCCGACCTTGAGGCAGCGGGCCTGGATGTCCTGCTCGACGACCGGCCGAAGGTTTCGCCCGGGGTCAAGTTCGGCGATGCCGAACTGGTGGGCGTTCCCACCATCCTTGCCGTTGGCCGCGGCCTGGTGGATGGTGTTGTCGAGATCAAGGACCGCCGCAGTGGTGACGCCGAAAACGTGGCAGTGGACAAGGCAGTTGACTACGTAGTCAACGCTGTCCGCACCAGCTGACCCGGCAGTGGAGTCCGGACTCGAATCCCTCGGGCTGACAACACTCCTTTTGATCGTGCTAGCCGGTTTCGCTGCCGGCTGGGTGGACGCAGTGGTGGGCGGGGGCGGGCTGATCCAGCTCCCCGCCCTGCTGCTGGTCCCGGGGATCACCCCCGTCCAAGCGCTGGCGACGAACAAGATGGGGTCCATCTTCGGCACCGCCACCAGTGCTGCCACCTACTACCGGCGGGTGGGACCGGACCTTAAGACGGCGCTGCCGATGGCCGTGATCGCCCTGGCGGGCAGCTTTGGCGGCGCCGTGCTGGCAGCAACCCTGCCGGCTACGGTCTTCAAGCCCATCATCGTCACGGCGCTGGTCGCCGTCGCCCTTTTCACTGCACTGAAGCCGGACGTTGGCGGCATCACCGTGCTGCGGCACGATGGCCGTAGGCACTACGTGATTGCCTGCCTGATCGGGGCCGTCATCGGTTTCTACGACGGCCTCATCGGCCCGGGGACAGGCTCCTTCCTGGTCATCGCCCTGGTCTCGGCGATGGGCTATGCCTTCCTGGAAGCCAGCGCCAAAGCCAAGATCGTCAACATGGCCACCAATGCGGGCGCACTGCTGTTCTTCCTGCCCCACGGCTCCCTCCTGTGGGGCCTCGGCCTGCTGCTGGGAGCTGCCAACATGGCTGGCGGCTACCTCGGAGCAAGGACAGCAGTCAAACAGGGAAGCCGCTTTGTCCGCGCGGTCTTCCTGCTGGTGGTGTCGGGCCTCATCATCAAGCTCGGCTACGACGTCTGGCAGGAAAACTTCGCCTGAAACTGCCCTGGAAAAGCAGGCTCGGAGGCCCGGCCGGCGGAGGCGTAGCATGCAGATATGTCACATGGCTATGACGAGTACGCCCCGGCCCTGGCGGCAGCGGCAGGCCACGCCGCGGCCTGGCTGCGAAGCCTTCCCGAGAGGCCCGTGGGACCGGCGGCGGCCGCCCATGACCTCACCGGCGCCTTTGGCGGCCCGCTGCCGCGTGAGGGGATGCCGGCTGAGAAAGTGGTGGACCTGCTGGCGAAGACGGCAGAACCGGGGCTCATGGCCATGCCCTCCGGCCGGTTCTTCGGCTGGGTGATCGGCGGGACGCTACCTGCCGCCCTTGCCTCCGACTGGCTGGTGAGTGCCTGGGACCAGAACGCCGGACTGCGCTACGCCACCCCTGCCATGGCGGCGGTCGAGGAGGGCGCGGGCAGTTGGCTCCTGGAACTGCTGGGACTTCCTGGACAGTCCGACGTCGGGTTCGTTACCGGCGCCACGATGGCGAATTTCACCTGCATGGCCGCCGCACGGTGGCGGCTGCTTGCGGACGCCGGCTGGGACCTGGACAGTGACGGGCTGTCTGGCGCTCCGAGGATCCGCTGCCTGGTGGGGCGGGAACGGCATGACACCGTGGACCTTGGCCTGCGCTACCTGGGCCTGGGCAAGCCCGCGGTGGTGGACTCCGACAGCCAGGGGCGGTTGATCCCCGAAGCCCTGGACGCAGCACTGGCTGGAGGCTCAGGCCCCGCATTAGTCTGCCTCCAGGCAGGGAACGTCCATTCAGGCGCTTTTGACCCGTTCCCCGAAGCCATCCGCGTTGCCCGGAAACACGGAGCGTGGGTCCATGTGGATGGCGCCTTCGGCCTGTGGGCCGCCGCAGCCCCCGAACTGCGCCATCTGATCCGTGGCTATGAGGATGCGGACTCCTGGGGAACGGATGCCCACAAGACCCTCAACGTTCCCTACGACTGCGGCATCGCGATTGTCCGGGATGCTGCAGCCCTTCGCTCTGCCATGGGCCTGCACGCCAGCTACCTGGTGCATGACGCGGAAGGTCCCGGCGATCCCTTCGAAAAGGTCCCGGAGCTGTCACGGCGGGCGCGCGGCGTGACGGTGTGGGCGGCCCTGAAGAGCCTCGGCTCCGACGGCGTGGCAGCCCAGGTGGAGGGAATGGCCGCCGCGGCCTCGGAAATCGCCGCGGGGCTGGCCGGGCTGGACGGCGTGGAAGTGTTGAACGACGTCGGCTACACCCAGGTTTGCGTGGCGTTCGGCGACGACGCCACCACCCGGGCGGTGACGGCCCGCGTCATCGGGGACGGCAGGGTATGGATGTCCGGGTCACGGTGGCGGGACCGGGACATCCTCCGGGTGTCGGTCAGCAACTGGCGCACCGAAGGGGACGAGGTCGGCACTGCCGTGGACGCCATCCGTTCCGCACTCGCCGCCGTGCGCGGCAGCTGACCTGGGAACGTGGCCGGTCAGGTCGGACCCGCGGCCTGGCCGGGCTCCGGCAAAGCATGTGCCGGCGGCAGTCCTTCCAGGGTCCGCCCGGCGAGGGTACTGGCAACCCAGAGGGACCTTGCCAAATCGCCGCGATGGCGGGGCTTCCCGGCGTACCAGAGCGCGTTGGCCACTTCCCTGGCCACGGCCCATTGCCGGGCGGCCTCGGGGTCCAGGCCGGCTGCGGCGCTGAAGTCCGCGCAGCGTCCACGCAGGCCGGCTTCGGGCTGGTTCAGCGGCAGGTCCTGCAGGCGGTTCCATAACAGCGGTGCCACGCCGAATTCCGGTTCGCCGATCATGGGCTGGGGGTCGATGGCTGCGAAACCGTCCGGCGTTGGTTTTCCGTTTGTTGCGCGGGTGCCCGGCCTGGCCAGGATATTGAGGTAGTGCAGGTCCGTATGGACCAGGACGTCCCGCGCCGAGCGGCGCCCCACCGCGCCCCGTATCTGGCACACCTCCAGCGCCGCTTCCAGCAGCCACCGTGGAAAGGGGCGGCCGAGCTGTTCCCAATCCGCGGGGAGGTCGTCGCTCCACTGTTCGGCACGGGCGGCGATGTGCTCGAACTCCCGCCACTGCGGCCGGTCATCGGGAAGGAGGCTTAGCTGGCGGACCAGCCCGCCCCATACCACCACGGCGTCAGCCATCGGCACGTTGCTGAGCGGGCGGCCGGCGTCGAGCCTTTCGAGGAGCATGGAACACGTGCCCGTGTCCGACGCCAGCAGCGCGACGGCGCCCCGCCCGCTCCACAGTGACAGCGCATGCCGCTCCACCCTCGCTTCGTCGTGGGGGAAGGCGATCTTGAGGGCAGCGGGGGAGGCGTCCTCCCGGACCACCGGAATCACGACCGCACCGTGGCCGTTCCAGGGCACGACGCCGGGACCAAGGCCGGAGGCAAGATGCCACCGGGCCAGCAGGCTTTCGGCGATGCCGGGCAAGGAAGCCAGCCAGGCCCGGCCTTCCGGGGTGCCGCCGTAGCGCGCGGCAAGGTCCGGAGGAATGGGGAGTACCGTTGGCTGGCTCATCAGTCCCAGCCTAAGGGCAACGGCCGTGCTGTCCCGGGGGCGGCGGGCGCTACACCACGCCCGTGGCGCCGAGCATGCTGCCGATGCTGAACGTGGCGGCGAGGGCCAGGGCGCCGCCCGCCACCACCCTGACCGCGGCCCTGGATTTGGAACCGCCGCCGATCCAGGCGCCCAATGCTCCCGTCAGGGCCAGTGCAACCAGGACAGCAGCGAAGGTCAAGGGAACACGGACCTCCGGCGGCGGAAGAAGGATTGCCAGCATTGGGAGGACCGCGCCGATAACAAAAGCCATGGCTGAAGCGAAGGCCGCGTGCCAGGGGTTCACGATGTCCGTCTCGTCGATGTTGAGTTCGGCGGAGAGGTGCGCGGCCAGGGCATCATGGGCCGTGAGTTCTTCGGCTACCTTGCCGGCTGTTTCGGGGCTGAGGCCCTTGGCGAGGTAGATGGCGGTAAGTTCTGCCAGTTCCTCCGCCGGTTCCTCGGCCAGCTCCCGGCGCTCTTTCTCTATCAGGGCTTTTTGGCTGTCGCTCTGGCTGCTCACGGATACGTACTCACCCAGTGCCATGGATACCGCGCCGCCCACCAGCCCCGCGGCCCCGGCAGCGAGGATGGGGCCGGACTCGGCGGTGGCCCCTGCCACGCCAACCACGATCGCCGCCACCGAGACGATGCCGTCGTTGGCACCCAGGACGCCCGCACGCAGCCAGTTCAGCCGCTGGGCGGTATCGTTGCCGTGCGGTTCGGTCTCCATGTGGCGGCGAAGTTCCGGGGCCCCGGTGTCCGCTGCACCCTGTTCCGCGGGTTCATGTGCGTCCATGCTCTTCAGCAAACCATCAGAAGCTGTCCCGGGCCACCCGGCACGGACAGGAAAGCGGCGCCCTGGCCGGGTTCATCGGAGTGGGGGTGCTGACTCCCGTAATTATGGGAGCTGCCGCGTCCCCTCAGTTCATGGCTCTGCCGGCGCAGGAGCGGAACTGGCGGGAAGGTCCGGCAGCTGGTCCTGGTCGAGGACGACGCCGGGAACCGGCCCCGGGTCCGCGCCCCAGTGGGCAGCGCGGCGTGCCGCGGCCTGAAGGGCGGAGATGGCCCACTCCCGCGTGCCGCCGTCGGCAAGGGCAATGACGTCCCCGAAGGCAGGAAGCGACACCAGCTCCAGGCGGGCAAGCCCGGCAGCCGGGTGGGCAAGGAATTCCGGGTCCAGTACGTAGCCGGGCTGCTGCATCTGTGCGGCACTGCATGCTGCCCGGGAGTGCGCCGCGGCTTCGGCGGCAAGGTCTTCATGCGCGGCAAGGAAGGCTCCCGCCGCGCCGGTGTCCTTGGCTGCCAGCCGGGGGAGTGCCGCCTGGTAGGCGTAGACACTCTGCTGTTCGGCGGCCAGGGCCGCCGAAAGCGCATTGGCGACAGCTGCAACCGTCCCTGTGCCGGTTGTTTCCTGTCCAGCAGATGCCGGAGCCGCGGCCGTGGGAGGACCCGCGGGCGCCGGAAGAAACGGCGGGCAGGCGGATTCCGTCGGGGATCGCGTGGGGCTGGCTGCGGGTGTGGCGGCTGTGGATGGAGAGGCACCGGCGGGCGTCCCTGCGGCTGAGTGCGGCAGTGTTTCCACGGCGACGCCGCCGGCGGCGGCCACGTCCTCGGCGGCGAGCAGTTGGGCGGTGCCGGCACCGGCCAGCAGCCGGGCCAGCCCGCCGTCGGCCTTTGCTGCGTCGGCGAGGCGCTGCACTCCGCTGGCCGAGAGCGCGGACGCCAGCCCTGCAAGGCTGGAAAGTTCCGCCTTGGGGGATTCCGTCGTCGTTGGCTGCGGGGCGGGCTGCGCGGAGGCAGGGGAGGGTGCGTCCAGCGCAGGGGCGGCTTCCGACGGCGAAAGGAGGGTGCGCGCCTGCAGCGTCAGCAATGTCACAGCCGTGTCCACGGCGGCCGTTTTTCCGCCAACGTCCGGGGCGCCGCCGGCTGCCGGCACAGCTGACAGCACCCCAGCGGCCGTTCGCAGCTCCAGCGCGTCATCCAGGGCGGCCATCCTCGCCTGCTCGGAGAACGGCGGATCCGCGGGCGGCGGCGGTTCCGCGGGGATCAGGGCGAATCCGAGGCTGAGGACAAGGAGGGCTGTGAACGACATAACGGCGTACCGGAAATAGCGCAGCATTGGGCGGTTTTCCCGATTGTCGTCTTTCACAACAGACCATGGTGTCACGCCGGCTGGGAATCTCCGTCCCGCCGGACCGGTAAAATAGCTACGCTAGTACACACAACATCATCTATAGGGAGGCGGCGGGCATCGTGAGCAATTCAGAAGCCACGGCTTCATCGGACCTGACCGGAACGGGTAAGGCTGATGCCGCACCCGCCAACAACCCGGAAGCTGCCCGGCTCCGCGCGCTCCTCGAACCGGCGGTGCAGGCGAACCGCCTGTACCTGGAGGACGTGGCCATCGTGGCGGGTTCCCACCGGGTGGTCCACGTTGTGGTGGACCTGCCCCAGGAGGAAACCGGCGGCGTCAGCCTTGATGTCATTGCGGACATCTCGAAAGTCCTGTCCGACGTCCTGGACAACGATCCCGCCGACGACGGCCGGCCCTATGATCTCGAGGTTTCCTCGCCCGGCGTGGGGCGCCCCCTGACCGAGCCGCGCCACTGGCACCGCGCCAAGGGCCGCATGGTCAAGGTCAATGTTGCCCAGGGGGACAACGTCACCGGCCGCATCCAGTCAGTGGATGACGGGGGAGTGATGATCATCCCGGAGATCGCCGTGAAAAAGGGAATGAAGCCCAAGCAGGGCGATCCCGTCAAGCTTCCTTTCGACAGGATCCGCAACGGAAAAGTCGAGATCGAATTCAGCCACCTCTCCGAGGACGGTCTGGAACCTGAACACAATGGACCTTCTGAGGAGGCCTGATGGATATTGACATGAGCGCACTGAGACTTCTGGAGCGTGAGCGTGAAATTCCGCTGGACCTCCTCATCCCCACCATTGAGCAGGCGCTCCTGGTGGCCTACCACAAGTCGCCCGGCGCCTTCGAAAAGGCCCGCGCCGAACTGGACCGCAAGAGCGGCCACGTGACCATTTGGGCTGTGGAGATTGACGACGACGGCGCCCCCATCGGCGAGTTCGAGCACACCCCTGAGGGGTTCGGCCGGATCGCTGCCAGCACCGCGCGCCAGATCATCCTGCAACGCCTGCGTGACGTTGAGGACGACAACGTGCTGGGCGAGTTCAAGGGCCGCGAAGGCGAGCTGGTGTCCGGCACCATCCAGCAGGGCAACAACCCCCACATGATCCAGGTCAACCTGGGCTCCGTCGAGGCGCTGCTGCCGCCGCCCGAGCAGGTTCCCGGGGAGAAGTACATCCACGGCAACCGGCTGCGCGCTTTGGTCATTGACGTCCACCGTGGTTCAAAGGGCCCGTCCGTCACTCTCTCCAGGTCCCACCCCGGCCTGGTCCGCAAGCTCTTTGAACTGGAAGTGCCGGAGATCGCCGACCGCTCGGTCGAGATCGTGGCACTGGCCAGGGAAGCCGGCCACCGCACCAAGATTGCGGTCAAGGCCAACGTCCCCGGCATCAACGCCAAGGGAGCCTGCATCGGCGAGATGGGGTCGCGGGTCCGCGCCGTCATGAATGAACTCAACGACGAAAAGATCGACATCGTCGATTTCAGCGAGAACCCGGCCACCTTCATTGCCAGCGCGCTGTCGCCGTCGCGAGTGAATTCCGTCACCATCACCGATGAAGCCACCCGGTCCGCCCGCGTGGTGGTTCCGGACTACCAGCTCTCCCTGGCAATCGGCAAAGAGGGCCAGAACGCGCGGCTGGCGGCCAAGCTCACCGGCTGGCGGATCGACATCGTGTCCGACGCCGCCCAGGCGCGGGACAACTAAGCAGTCTTTCGCCGTCCTCCCGCGCCGGAAACGCCCCCGCAGTTTCGGGCAGAACGGCCGGGAGGGGCTAGAATAGTAAAGACCGCGCCTAACGGCCGGCAGCCGTGCGCCCTGGGCGTGCCCAATCCGTTCAAACCGGAGGAAGGCCGTTCTCGGCCAGCAGATATGAACGTCAGGAAGATGACCGTGCCAGTAGCAAGCGGGAATCAGCCGGAGCGTACCTGCATCGGATGCCGGAAGAAGGGCACGCGGAATGAGTTACTCCGGCTCGTCGCCGAAGGCAGTGGATCAAACGCTGTCCTGGTGGATGAACGACGCCGGATGGCTGGCCGGGGTGCATGGCTGCATCCCAGCGAATCGTGCCTGGCTCTGGCGTTGAAGCGGCGAGCGTTCGGACGTGCCCTGCGGGGAGCGACCGGTACCGCCGCCGTCGAACGCCGGATCACGTCAGGCCCGAGCGTTGCACGCGTTCCGGCAACTGCAACACCAACCGTCCAACCTGAAAGCGGGTCAGAAAACTGATGGAAACCCGATGAGTTCCCAGCGATGAGTGCGCAACGATGACAACTTTGTTGCGCTCTGCAATGGGCCCTTCTGCAGTATTTGCGGCTTGGGCCCGCAGTAAGAAGTAGACGGTTCGTGCCTGGCTCGGTGCGGACCGAGACAGGAGAAATGTGGCCAAGGTCCGCGTACATGAGCTCGCCAAAGAGCTCGGTATTACTTCCAAAGATGCAGTGACAAAACTGCAGGAACTGGGCGAATTCGTTCGCTCTGCCTCTTCAACCATTGAGGCCCCCGTTGTGCGCAAACTGCGCAACGCCTTCCCCGACGCCGCCCCCAAGGCTGCCGCACCGGCAGCCGCCCCCAAGGCAGCCGCTCCGGCGGCAGAGGCGCGTCCCTCAACACCGGCACCCGGTCCGGCAGCTCCGAAGGCTCCGGCCCCCAAGGCTGAAGCGCCCGCGCCCGCCGCTCCGGCAGCACCGGCACAGGCGGCTGCTCCGGCAGCCCCCGCTGCCAGCGCCCCCGCAGCTCCGGCTGCACCTGCCCCGGCCGCTCCGTCCACCGGAGCGAAGCCCGGCGCACGCCCGGCACCCAAGGCTGAAACCCCCGCTGCTCCGGCCCGCTCCGGCGGCTCAGGGCAGGGCGGCTCCGCTCCCCGTCCCGGCGGTCCCCGCCCGGGCAACAACCCCTCGCCACGTCCCAGGGCATGCCCCGCGGCCGCGGCGGCGACGGCGAGCGTGCTCCCCGTCCCGGCAACAACCCGTTTGCCACCTCCCAGGGCATGCCCCGTCCGGGTGGAAGCCGTACCGACGGCGACCGTCCCGGTGGTCCGCGTCCCGCAGCAGGTGCGGGCGGTCCCCGTCCCGGCGGCCCCCGTCCGGCAGCAGGTGCGGGCGGTCCCCGTCCCGCAGCAGGTGCCGGCGGTCCCCGCCCGGGTGCACCGCGCCCCGGTGGCGCCGGCGGGAACCGTCCTACTCCCGGCATGATGCCAAACCGCACTGAACGTCCCGCACCCGCTGGTGCAGGCCGTCCCGGTGCCGGCGCGTGGTCCCGGACGCCCGGGCGGCGCTCCCGGAACCGGTGGTCCCGGCGGCGGCGGCGGTGCTCCCGCCGGCGGTGGCTTTGGCAAGGGCGGCCGCGGCCGCGGCGGCACCCAGGGTGCCTTCGGCAAGGGCGGCGCCGGACGTGGCAAGCAGCGCAAGTCGAAGCGTGCAAAGCGCCAGGAACTTGAGCAGATGAGTGCCCCGTCGCTGGGTGGCGTGAGCGTACCCCGCGGCGACGGCAACACCGTCATCCGGCTGCGCCGCGGCTCGTCCATCACGGACTTCGCCGACAAGATCGAGGCAAACCCCGCCGCACTGGTAACCGTGCTCTTCCACCTTGGTGAAATGGCAACGGCCACGCAGTCGCTGGACGAGGAAACCTTTGCCCTGCTCGGCGAGGAGCTTGGCTACAAGCTCCAGGTCGTCTCGCCGGAGGACGAGGAGCGCGAACTGCTCTCCACCTTCGACATCGACTTTGATGCAGAGCTCGAAGCCGAAGGCGACGAAGACCTCGAGGCACGTCCTCCGGTTGTCACCGTCATGGGCCACGTTGACCACGGTAAGACCCGCCTGCTCGATGCCATCCGCAAGTCCGACGTCATGGCGGGCGAGCACGGCGGCATCACCCAGCACATCGGTGCCTACCAGGTCACGCACAACCACGAAGGCAACGACCGCAAGATCACCTTCATCGATACCCCGGGCCACGAGGCGTTCACCGCCATGCGTGCCCGTGGTGCGAAGGTCACCGATATCGCCATCCTGGTGGTCGCAGCGGACGACGGCGTGATGCCCCAGACCGTTGAGGCCCTCAACCACGCCCAGGCGGCCAACGTGCCGATCGTCGTGGCCGTGAACAAGATCGACAAGGAAGGCGCCAACCCGGACAAGGTCCGCGGCCAGCTGACCGAGTACGGCCTGGTTCCCGAGGAGTACGGTGGCGACACCATGTTCGTGGAGGTCTCTGCCCGCCAGAACCTCAACATCGACGAGCTGCTCGAGGCAGTCCTGCTCACCGCGGACGCTGCCCTGGACATGCGGGCCAACCCGAACAAGGACGCCCGCGGCATCGCGATCGAAGCCAACCTGGACAAGGGCCGCGGTTCCGTGGCCACCGTCCTGGTGCAGTCCGGCACCCTGCGCGTCGGCGATACCATCGTGGCAGGCACGGCCCACGGCCGCGTCCGTGCGATGTTCGACGACGACGGCAGCGCCCTGACCGAGGCCGGCCCGTCCCGCCCCGTCCAGGTGCTGGGTCTGTCCAACGTCCCGCGTGCAGGCGACACTTTCTTCGTGACCGCTGACGAGCGTACCGCCCGCCAGATCGCCGAGAAGCGCGAAGCTGCGGACCGCAACGCCGCCCTGGCCAAGCGCCGCAAGCGCATCAGCCTGGAAGACTTCGACCAGGCCGTTGCCGAAGGCAAGATCGACACCCTCAACCTCATCCTCAAGGGCGACGTGTCCGGTGCCGTGGAAGCCCTCGAAGACGCCCTGCTCAAGATTGACGTCGGCGAAGGCGTGCAGCTGCGCGTCATCCACCGCGGTGTTGGTGCCATCACGCAGAACGACGTCAACCTGGCAACAGTGGACAGCGCCGTCATCATCGGCTTCAACGTCAAGCCTGCCGAGCGTGTTGCCGAACTGGCAGACCGCGAAGGCGTGGACATGCGCTTCTACTCCGTCATCTACTCCGCTATTGATGACATCGAGATGGCGCTCAAGGGCATGCTCAAGCCGGAATACGAAGAATTCCAGCTGGGTACCGCCGAGGTCCGCGAAGTCTTCCGCTCCTCCAAGTTCGGAAACATCGCAGGCTCGATCGTCCGCTCCGGCATCATCCGCCGTAACAGCAAGGCACGCATCAGCCGCGACGGCAAGATCATCGGTGACAACCTCACCGTTGAGACGCTCAAGCGCTTCAAGGACGACGCCACAGAGGTCCGTACGGACTTCGAGTGTGGTATCGGCCTTGGCTCGTACAACGACATCAACGAAGGTGACATCATCGAAACCTTCGAGATGCGTGAGAAGCCGCGCGTCTAGGCTGTTCCAGCCTTAACAGGGTGCGGGGTCGTTGGGATTTTTCCGGCGGCCCCGCCCCTTCGCTGGGTGGCCAGCGTCTTACGACGTCGGCCACCCAGCTTCGGCAGGCCCGATGCCACTCCCAGGCCGCCGGAAAAAATCCCAACGTGGGTCCGTCTTTGGCCCGCCTAGAGTGCGTGGCATCAATCGAACGTGGGTACGTCAGCTGCAACAAGCCGTCGTACGTTCCAAAATTTTTAGGAGTTGTTCATGGCTGATCCGGCACGTGCTGCCAAGTTGGCGCAGCGGATTAAGGTTGTTGTTGCTGAGGCCCTGGGCCGGAAGGTTAAGGATCCCCGGCTCGAGGGCATCACTGTTACTGATGCCCGGGTGACCAATGATCTGCAGCATGCCACTGTGTATTACACCGTCCTTGGCGACCAGGCTGTCCAGGCTGACGCCGCCAAGGGACTGGAAAAGGCCAAGGGTGTGCTTCGGCAGGAGGTTGGCCGGAACATTACCGTCCGGCTGACTCCCAGCCTCGAATTCGTGGCCGACCAGATTCCCGTGGTTGCCTCCAACCTGGAGGAACTGCTGCGGGAGGCCAAGAAGCGTGACGCCGAGGTGGCCGCGCTTGCCGCCCAGGCAAAGCACGCGGGCGACGCCGACCCCTACAAGAGTGACGCGTCCGCCGATGTGGACATCGACGAGGACGACTTCGACGAAGAGGACCTTGACCTCAGTGACGACGAGGAACTCGACGAAGACGGCCACAAGTAACCCTCGGCGCAGCAGAAGGCCCGGACCCCCATGTGTGGGTCCGGGCCTTCTGCTTCCCAGAAAATCTGTTCCGCCGGCTGGTCTGCTCCACGACTAGTGGAGGTCGGACTCGATGACTTTCCCGGCCGGTGGCCCTGCGGGCGCCCCGCCGGGACCGGGTGGGGGACCGCCCAATACGTTCACCGTGGCGTACAGCGTGCCGCCGCGGATCTCTACGTCTGCCGGAGATTCGACTGCGAGGAACTCGCTACGGTGTGCCTTCGATACGATGAACCTCAGGATCTGGTTGCCGAAAAGCGATGCAACATACACGTCGCCGTTATTCGCCACCGCCAGGCCCGTGGGGCTGAGGATGTAATCGACCCAGAGCTTCGCCTGGCCCGTCCACGGGTTGACCTTGAAGATCGCGCCGCGGTCACCGAGCGAGGGGACCTCCGGGCCGCCGGGCAGGGACGACACGTACAGCCAGCCGTCCGGACCCATCTCCACATCCGTGGGAACCGGTTCGAATGCATACTCGAACCCTGCGCAGCCTGGTGCGCCCAGTGTGGCCGCAGCTTCCGCGGTCAGCACTGCGGGCCGCGGCGGCAGGACTGCCAGCGTGGTGATGTCCCCTGAGCTGATGTTGACCTTGAGGATCGCGTTCGCTCCGGCGTCAGCCACGTACGCCGTGTTGGCCTGGACGTGGGTGGCGTAAGGATTTGAATCCAGGGTGCCTGTGTACTGCGGCGGTGGGGCGTCCGGGATGCCTGCAGCTTCCTTAAGGCACTGGCCGCTTGTGCCGGGAGCGAAGCCATACTGCTGGTCCGCGTCAGGGTTGGTGGTCCGCTCGTATTCAGCGAGGTCCGCTATGGTCTTGGCTTCTCCGCGTGGGCGGATCGATTTCAGGTAGCCTCCCAACGCTGCCGGGTCACCCTGGCCGGCCCCCTTGGCTTCAAGGAAGAAGGCCGTGGCACCACGGGTTTCCACACCGGCCACGCCCCAGCCCTCCGGAGCCTGGTAAACGGTGTCGACGCTCTTATCGCGGTCCACGCGGCTGAGCGTCCCCGCGAAGTCCTGGGTGACGTAGACGGACTTGCTTGTTCCTATGGCCAGGTGCAGGGGCGAAACGAGGCCGTCGGCCAGGACGTCCCGGTCCTGGGCTTCTTCGCGTGCCCAGGACGGAACTGCCGGTGCGATGACGGCTGCAGCCGCCACGCAGGCGATGATGGTCAGCTTTCTCTTCATTGGGTACTCCGGGGTTGGCGCCCAATAGCAGTCCGGGATACGAAGCCTCGCGGGAGGAAATCATTCAGGACCCTTGGCCGCCAGAGTATGCCCCCGGCTGCCGGTTTGTCGCCGCGATTTCCCCCTATTCGGCCCCCTATTTCGTCCCCTAACACCAACCCCTTGGCTAGGATCAAGCTATGACCGAGCCGAACGAGACTGACCAGACCGCGAAGTACCTGGAGCAGGCCGTGGAACTGGCCACCAGGAACGTCGGCGAAGGAGGAGGACCCTTCGGAGCGATTGTTGTGACGGCGGACGGCCGGGTGCACGAAGGCGTCAATCGCGTCACCCGCGACAACGATCCCACCGCCCACGCCGAAGTGGTGGCCATTCGGGCTGCAGCCGCGGCCACTGCCAACTATGACCTCCATGGCGCGGTGCTCTATGCCAGCTGCGAACCCTGCCCGCTCTGCCTGGCTTCCGCGCTTTGGGCCCGGATCGACCGCGTCTATTTCGCTGCAGACCGCCATGGTGCCGCCGCGGCCGGTTTCGACGACGCCGTCTTCTACGACTATTTCGACGGAACCCGGCCGGAACTCTTGCCGGTCATCCAAGGCGACATCCCGTCGTCGGACGCGCCGTTCCAGGCGTGGGGGGCGTTCGAAGACAAAAAGGAGTACTAGGAATGGAAGCTGCACTCACTGCCTGCCCGGCCTGCGGCAAGACCAACCGGGTCCCGGCGCAGGCGGCCGGCCGGCCGCGGTGCGGCAACTGCAAAGCTGACCTGCCGTGGATTGTGGACGCGGGGGACGCGGACTTTGCCGCCGTCGCCGAGCAGTCACCCGTTCCGGTGCTGGTGGACTTCTGGGCAGCCTGGTGCGGCCCCTGCCGCATGGTCAGTCCCGTGCTGGACAAGCTGGCCAGGGAACGGCCGGGGCGGATCAAGCTCGTCAAGGTGGACGTTGACAAGTCGCCGGGCCTGTCCCGGAGGTTCGACGTGCAGGCCATTCCCACCTTGATGGTCCTGGTGGACGGCAAGGTGGCAGCGCGCCAGGCCGGAGCAGCTCACGCCGAGGCTCTGCGGACGTGGCTGGACGGAGCACTGTCCGGAACCCGAAGCTAGCCGGGTGGCCCGGCCCCTTCAGCCACGACGGCCGGGCAGCCGGTTCAGGCCCGCCACGAGGTCATCCTGCTTCCCGCACAGCGCAACCCGGACCCAGCCCTCGCCGATGGAACCGAACGCAGTCCCGGGCGCCAGGGCAACCCCGGAGTCCGAGAGGAAGCGGCGCACCCAGCTGCGGACGTCCCCGCCGCTGGCGTGGGAAACATCGGCCCACAAATAGAAGGCTCCCTGTGCCTTCAGGTAAGGGATTCCCTTGGCATCGAGAACGGCGGATGCCGCGTCCCGGTTTGCCCGGTAGTGCCGGTGCGCGTGCAGGACGTAGTCCTGCGGTCCGGTCAGGGCGGCGAGCGCGGCGTACTGCGACGGTGACGCGACGCAGGAGACGATCGACTCCATTACGTTGTCCATCTCCTGCTTGATGCCGGGCGGGCAAATCAGCGCGCCGATCCGCAGCCCGGTGAGCCCGTACGTCTTGGACAGGGTCAGCGAAGTAAAGACGCGGGAATTTTCCGGCGTATCGCCGTCGAACCTGGCGGGGCTGATGTGCGGCACATCGTAGGTGAACGCCTCGTAGCATTCATCCGAGATGACCCACAGATCATGCCGCCGGGCCAGGTCCATGAGTTCCCGGGTCAGGTCCTCGGCCAGCACGGCGCCGAGCGGATTGGAGGGGGAGTTCAGGACCAGCACCCGGGTCCGGTCGGTGACCAGCGACTCAATATCGCCGGGCCTGGGCTGGAAGCCGTGCTCCAGGTACAACGGATAGCCCACCGGTACAGCGTTCAGCAGGCGGCTGGTCATGGCAAAGGTGGGATAGCCAGGGTTGGGAACCAGGATTTCGTCGCCAGGGGAGAGCAGCAGGCTCATGGCAAAGTGCAGGCCCTGCTGCGCCCCGTCCACCACATACACCCGGTCCGCGGCAATATCGCAGCCCTGCTGCTCCCGGAACCGGGCCGCGAAGGCCTCGCGCAACCCCGGGATGCCCGCGTTGGGCGTGTAGTTGGTCTCGTCCCTGTCCAGGCATGCCATGCCTGCGTCCAGGACATGCCGGGGGAGCGCAAAGCCGGGTTCGCCAATGCTGAGCACCAGGGCGCCGGGAGTCCGCCATGCGGCTTCGGTAATCTCGCGGATCTGGTTGACGGGCACGTCGCGGACATGGGCGGCAAGCTCAGGCATGCCTGCCATCCTAGCGCCGACGCAGGCAGCCGCAGGAGCCGCGGGCAGCTGCAGGGAGTGCGCCGGGGCGTCAACCAGCGCCGATATACTGGGAGGCGTGCTTTCTGGACTGGTGATAGTGGACAAGCCGCAGGGATGGACCAGCCATGATGTGGTTGGCCGGATGCGGCGCCTCGCAGGTACCCGGAAAGTAGGGCATGCCGGAACCCTCGATCCCATGGCCACGGGCGTCCTGGTGGTCGGCATCAACAAGGCCACCCGCCTGCTCACCTACATCGTGGGCACTTCCAAGACCTACACCGCCACCATCCGCCTCGGCCAGTCCACCGTCACGGACGACGCCGAAGGCGAAGTTACTGCCACGGCAGGCACGTCGGAGGTCAGCGAGCAGGCAATCCGAGACGGCGTCGCCGCGCTTACCGGTGACATCCAGCAGGTGCCCAGCAGTGTCAGCGCCATCAAGGTCAACGGTGAACGCGCCTACGCCCGGGTGCGCTCCGGTGAAGACGTGAAGCTTGCCGCCCGCCCCGTCACCATCCACCGCTTCGAGGTGCACGCCATCCGCCGGGATCCGGAAGCGGACGCCGTGGACCTGGACGTCACCGTGGAATGCTCCTCCGGAACCTACATCCGCGCCCTGGCCCGCGACCTGGGCAAGGCGCTGGGGGTGGGCGGGCACCTGACCGCGCTCCGCCGGACCCACGTGGGCCCGTATTCCCTGGAGCAGGCGCGCACCCTTGAGCAGCTCGCCGAGGAGCTCAACGTCCTGGACATGTCGCAGGCTGCCCGGGCGCTGATGCCCAACCGTGAGCTGACCGCGGCGGAAGCCACTGAGATCTCCTTCGGCCGGAGGATCGCTGCCGGTGCCGCCCCCGGCAGTCCCGCCGCTGCCACCGCAGACCACCCGGCCGCGGCCTTCGCACCCGACGGAAGCCTGGTGGCACTGCTTGCCGATGCCGGCAGCTTCGCCAAGCCCGTGCTGGTGTTTGCCCCCGGCGACGGCGGCCCCACCGCCCCTACCCTTGGCCAAGGCTGAACGTGGACGCGTATTTCTACATCATCCTGGTGGTCGGGCTCGTGTCCACGGGTGTGTGCCTGACGGCAGGAATCCTCAAAAAGGCTCCGAACGACGTCACTATCCTGTCCGTGGCGGCAGTGGAGGTTTCCCTCCTGGTCTACCTGGTGGGCTCCATCATCAGGGTCGTCGCCGGCGAACCCATCGCCGGCGAGGCGTGGGAATTCTGGGGGTACCTGGTCACGGCCATGCTCCTGCCGCCGGCTGCCGTCTACTGGGCCATCCTGGAGCGGACCAGATGGAGCAACTTTGTCCTGGCCGCCGTCGGCGTCACCGCGCTCGTGATGGCGGCACGCATGAACCAGATCTGGTACTGAAGTGGAAGAAGCACACAACGTGAAAGACCAGCAGGCAACCAGCGCCGCCGGAGAGCACACCCCGGGCAACAGCCAAGCCGTCATCAACAGCCGCAATACCGGCCCGGGGCGGCTGCTCATCGCCGTGTACGCCGTCTTTGCCATCTCGGCGTCGGCCCGTGCCGGCTACCAGATCCTCACCAAGTTCTCCGAGGCTCCGCTCGCTTACCTGCTGTCCGCGTTCGCGGCCCTCGTGTACGTGGTGGCCACCGTCTCGCTGGCCAAAGCCGGCACCACATGGTTCAAGGTGTCGGTTGCCGCGGTGCTGGTTGAACTGGTGGGTGTTCTGGTAGTGGGCGCGCTGAGCCTCTTCGACCCCGTGCAGTTCCCGCACGAGACGGTCTGGTCGCTGTTCGGCAGGGGCTACGCCTTTATTCCGTTGCTGCTGCCAATCCTGGGCCTGGTATGGCTCTACCGGCGGCGGCCGTCACGGAGCACCTGACGACGGCGCCGGCCGGCAGGCGGCACCCGCCCGGCTTGGCAAAGGTGGTCCGGTGAATGCAGGTAATCTTAGAGAGTTCCGCGGCCGGTACCGGCCCGAACGTTGATACTTGCAAGCGGTTAAGGCGAGGGTGATGGTCTACATCTGGAACGATCCGTCCGAGGTCCCGGCGGACTTCGGCCCATCTGTTGTCACCATCGGAAACTTTGACGGAGTGCACCGGGGACACCAGCAGGTGCTGTCTGAACTGGTCCGCACGGCTCGGATCACAAGGTCCAAAGCTGTTGTGGTCACCTTCGATCCACACCCGGCACTGGTCCACCGTCCCGAGTCCGCGCCCGAGTTGATCATGGGCCTGCAGGACAAGCTCGAGGCGCTGGGGGAGCTGGGCCTGGACGCCATCCTGGTCATGAAGTATTCGCTGGACCTGGCCAGCCTCACCCCTGAGGAATTCGTGGAGCAGTACCTGGTGGACTGCCTGCACGCCGGCCATGTGGTGATCGGCCACGATGTCCGCTTCGGACGCGGCAACTCAGGGGACCTGGACACCATGAAGGCCCTCGGCCGGAAGTTCGGGTTTGAGGTGCATGTGATCAGCGAGTTCGGCTCTGAGGGCTACCCCCTGCATGACGACGACGGCACGGACCGCCGCTGCTCCTCCACCTGGGTGCGGGAAGCCCTGCAGGAAGGCGACGTTGCCACGGCGTCCGCTGTTCTGGGACGTCCGCACCGGATGCGCGGCGAGGTTGTCCACGGCGCCGCACGCGGCCGCGCCCTTGGCTTTCCCACCGCCAACCTTGCCAGCAACGCCAGCGGCCTGATCCCTGCCGACGGCATCTACGCCGGCTGGCTGGTGGACCAGGCCGGAACCCGGTGGCCGGCAGCCATTTCCGTGGGGTCGAACCCCACGTTCGACGGCGTCAGCCGCCAGGTGGAGGCCCACGTGATCGACCGTCCCAAGGAGGACGTGGAGGACTTCGATCTCTACGGCCAGACAGTAGTCGTGGAATTTGTTGCCCGACTCCGGGGCATGGTGGCTTACCGTGGGCCGGAGGCACTCGTGGAGCAGATGCGCCTGGACGTGATCCAGGCACACGGGCTGCTTGCCAGGCGCTAGGCCGTCACCAACGAAAGGCAGTACCCGTGTCCGTCGAGAAGAACACCCGGAAGCTGGACAAGGGGATCGTCCGCGACTTCAGCTCACGGATGAGCTACGCGTCCTACCTGCAGCTGCCAACCCTCCTGAGTGCGCAGAAGCCGGTCAGCGAGCCCGAACACCACGATGAACTTCTCTTCATCATCCAGCACCAGACCACGGAACTTTGGCTGAAGCTGGTGCTCCATGAACTGCGCAGCGCCGCGGCCTGGCTCCGGGCAGACGACCTGGGATCGGCGCTCAAAGGCATTGCCCGGGTGAAGCACATCCAGAAGACCCTCACCGAGCAGTGGTCCGTCCTGGCCACCCTGACCCCCACCGAGTACTCCCAGTTCCGTGGCTTCCTTGGCAATTCCTCCGGCTTCCAGTCGAGCCAGTACCGTGCAGTGGAGTTCGTGCTGGGCAACAAGAACCGCAAGATGCTCCCGGTGTTCGAGTCGGACCCGGAGGCGCACGCCATGCTGGAGGAACTGCTGGCCGCTCCCAGCATCTACGACGAATTCCTTGCCTACCTCGCCCGGCAGGGTTTTGACGTGCCGGCGTCGGTCCTGCAACGGGACGTCACCAAAGCGCATGAGTACACCCCGGAACTGGTGCCGCTGTTCAAACACATCTACGAGAACGCGGCTGGCAACTGGGGGGCTTACGAGGCCTGCGAGGAGCTGGTGGACCTGGAGGACAACTTCCAGCTGTGGCGCTTCCGGCACCTGCGGACCGTCCAAAGGACCATCGGCATGAAAACCGGGACCGGCGGATCCAGCGGTGCCGCGTTCCTCCAGAAGGCCCTCGAACTGACCTTCTTCCCGGAACTTTTCGCAGTCAGGACGGAGATCGGACAATGAGCATCCACCAGGGGAATGCAGCTGCGCCGGCTGCCGAGCAGCTGCAGCAGCGGGCCGCCGAACTCGACCGCGAGGATCCGCTGGGACACTACCGCGAGCACTTCATCGGCACCGATACGGCCGTGTCCTACCTGGATGGAAACTCGCTGGGCCGGCCGCTGAAGCGGACTGCCGAGGACATCGCAGACTTCATCCGCGAAGACTGGGGAGGGCGGCTGATCCGGGGCTGGGACGAACGATGGCTGGGCCTGCCGCAGTCCATCGGCGACCAGCTGGGCCGCGCCGTCCTTGGCGCCGCGCCGGGCCAGACCATCATCGCGGATTCCACCACCGTAGTGCTGTACAAGCTGATCCGTGCCGCCCTCGCGGCGGTTACCGATCCGGACCGCAACGAGCTGGTCCTCGACACCGAAAACTTTCCCACGGACCGGTACCTCGTCGAAGGCATCGCGCTGGAGGAGGGACTTACCCTGCGCTGGATCCAGGCGGATCCGGCCGCCGGGGTGACCGTCGAACAGGTGCGCGAGGCAACGGGGCCGCGCACCGCCGTCGTACTCCTGAGCCAGGTCGCCTACCGCTCGGGCCACCTGGCGGACCTTCCCGCCATCACCTCCGCCGTGCACGACGCCGGAGCGCTGGTCGTGTGGGACCTGTGCCACTCCGCGGGGTCAGTGGAGATCGCACTGGACAGTGCCGGCGCCGACTTCGCCGCCGGCTGCACCTACAAGTACCTCAACGGCGGACCGGGCTCGCCCGCTTTCGCCTACGTGAACCAGCGCCACCTGGCGTCGCTCAACCAGCCGATCTGGGGCTGGATGGGGCGCAAGGACGCGTTCGAAATGGCTGCCGGCTATGAGCCGGCAGCCGGAATCCGCGGGTTCCTGAGCGGAACGCCGGCGATTTTCGGGATGCTGGCCATGCAGGGCACCCTGGATGTCATTGAAGAAGCGTCCATGGCCGCCATCCGGGCCAAGTCGGAGAAGCTCACGGCCTTCGCCGTCGAGGTTTTTGATGCCTGGCTCGCGCCGCTGGGCGCTGAACTTGCCTCACCGCGGAATCCGGCAGAGCGCGGCAGCCACATCACCATAGACCATCCCGATTTCGCCAAGGCCACCGTGCAGGCGCTGTGGGACAGGGACGTGATCCCGGACTTCCGCGCCCCGCGCGGTATCCGCGTGGGCCTGTCGCCGCTGAGCACCAGCTTCCAGGAGATCCTGCAGGGCATGGAGGCGATGCGGGACTGCCTGCAGGGATAATGGGGCTGTTTCGACAACATTAGGCAGTGGCCGGTAAACTGGACGATGGATCCGGCTGCAGTCCGTGGCGGCTGGTTCCTGTTGTGTACGGCCCGCTCCGGTTTTCCGGAATCGGCCGCAGCGGCAGACCCGGCAGTGAGTTACTGACCTGGGCCCTCACGGCACATCCCTAGGAGTTATTGTGGCACTTGACGCCGCTGTAAAGCAGTCCATCATCAAGGAATACGCAACCGGCGAAGGCGACACCGGTTCGCCGGAGGTCCAGGTTGCAGTCCTGACCCAGCGGATCAAGGATCTGACTGAGCACATGAAGGAGCACAAGCACGACTACCACACCCAGCGCGGTCTGCTGGCCATGGTTGGTCGTCGCAAGCGCATGCTGAGCTACCTCAAGAAGACTGACATCGCCCGCTACCGTTCGCTCATCGAGCGCCTCGGCCTGCGCCGCTAGTCGGACTTAGGGGCGGCCCATTCCAGCATGGAACGGGCCGCCTTCTTCAAAAGAAAAACTAAACAGGAGGATCAACCGCATCACGCATTCGCGGTCCTCGGTAGTGATCCCCGGGAACGGCTTCGTTGACTGAAGCCGGCGGCCCGTGGGTCTCGATCGATGACCGGGTGCAGGGCCAGTAGACAGATGCTGGCTGGGTTGATGCGGCTGGACTTCCGTAAAACAGAAACGGAGGTGACTCTCTTGGAGGGTCCCGAAATCCAGTTCTCGGAAGCAGTCATTGACAATGGCCGTTTCGGCAAGCGCGTAATCCGCTTCGAAACCGGCCGCCTTGCCAAGCAGGCAGCCGGCGCAGCCATGGTGTACATCGACGATGACACCGCACTGCTGTCCGCCACCACTGCAGGCAAGCACCCGCGTGAAGGCTTTGACTTCTTCCCGCTGACGGTCGACGTCGAAGAGCGCATGTACGCTGCCGGCCGCATTCCGGGCTCGTTCTTCCGCCGTGAAGGACGCCCGTCCACCGAAGCCATCCTGGCCTGCCGCCTGATGGACCGCCCGCTGCGTCCCGCCTTCATCAAGGGCCTGCGCAACGAGGTCCAGATCGTGGTCACCGTCCTGGCGATCAACCCGGACGAGCTCTACGACGTGGTGGCCATCAACGCCTCCTCCATGTCCACCCAGCTGTCCGGCCTGCCGTTCTCCGGCCCCATCGGCGGCGTCCGCGTTGCCCTGGTTGCTGACGAAAACGGTTCACAGTGGGTTGCTTTCCCCAAGCACTCCCAGCTGGAGCACTCCGTCTTCAACATGGTGGTTGCCGGCCGTACTGTGTCCGGTCCGGACGGGGACGACGTCGCCATCATGATGGTGGAAGCCGAAGCCACCGACAACTCCTGGAACCTCATCAAGGAACAGGGCGCCACCGCCCCCACCGAAGAGGTTGTCTCCGAGGGCCTCGAGGCCGCGAAGCCGTTCATCAAGGCACTCTGCGAAGCCCAGGCCGACCTCGCTGCCCGCGCTGCCAAGCCGACCGTTGAATTCCCGGTCTTCCTCGACTACGAGGACGATGTTTACGCCGCCGTCGAGGCCGCTGCCGCTGAGAAGCTCGCCGCCGTCTTCCAGATCGCGGACAAGCAGGAGCGCGACAACGCCTCGGACGCCCTGAAGGACGAGGTCACCGCCTCCCTGGCCAGCCAGTTCGAAGGCCGCGAAAAGGAGCTGTCCGCAGCATTCCGCTCGGTCACCAAGCACGTTGTGCGCCAGCGCATCCTGAAGGACCAGATCCGCATTGACGGACGTGGCCTCACGGACATCCGCCAGCTCACCGCCGAGGTCGAGGTCCTGCCGCGCGTTCACGGTTCGGCCATCTTCGAACGCGGTGAAACCCAGATCATGGGCGTCACCACGCTGAACATGCTGAAGATGGAACAGCAGATCGACTCGCTGTCTCCGGTAAAGACCAAGCGCTACATGCACAACTACAACTTCCCGCCGTACTCCACCGGCGAGACCGGCCGCGTCGGTTCCCCGAAGCGCCGCGAAATCGGCCACGGTGCCCTGGCCGAGCGCGCGCTCATGCCGGTCCTGCCGTCCCGCGAGGAGTTCCCGTACGCCATCCGCCAGGTATCCGAGGCCCTCAGCTCCAACGGCTCGACGTCGATGGGTTCCGTTTGCGCCTCCACCCTCTCGATGCTGAACGCAGGTGTGCCCCTGAAGGCCGCCGTCGCCGGCATCGCCATGGGCCTGGTCTCCGACCAGGTGGACGGCCAGACCCGCTACGCTGCGCTGACCGACATCCTTGGTGCCGAAGATGCCTTCGGCGACATGGACTTCAAGGTTGCCGGTACCTCCGAGTTCGTCACCGCCATCCAGCTTGACACCAAGCTCGACGGCATCCCCGCTTCCGTGCTGGCAGCAGCCCTGAAGCAGGCCCGCGAGGCACGCCTGCACATCCTCGAGGTCATCAACTCGGCCATCGACACCCCGGACGAGCTCTCCGAGTTCGCACCGCGCGTCATCGCCGTGAAGATCCCCGTGGACAAGATCGGCGAGGTCATCGGCCCCAAGGGCAAGATGATCAACCAGATCCAGGAAGACACCGGCGCCGACATCTCCATCGAGGACGACGGCACGGTCTACATCGGCGCCACCAACGGCCCGTCTGCGGAAGCAGCGCGTTCCGCCATCAACGCCATCGCCAACCCGCAGGTCCCGGAAATCGGCGAGCGCTACCTGGGTACGGTCGTCAAGACCACCACCTTCGGTGCCTTCGTTTCGCTGACACCGGGCAAGGACGGCCTCCTGCACATCTCCGAGCTGCGCAAGATCGCAGGCGGCAAGCGCGTGGACAACGTCGAAGACGTTGTCTCGGTGGGCCAGAAGGTCCAGGTGGAAATCACCAAGATCGATGACCGCGGAAAGCTGTCCCTGTCTCCTGTAGTGGCTGATGAGGAAGGCGCGGGGGAGAACGAGCGCGTAGACGCCACGGAGCCCGCTGAAGGCGCAGAGGTCTAGCACACCGCACAGCGGGCTCGCCCGCAGCATGAAGAGGCGGGGCCGGTGGATGATCCACCGGCCCCGCCGCTGTTACGATGGCAGCCAGATCCCGGCTGCCCCTCTTGAAAGGCCTCAATGACTGTTGTACCCCTGCCGCTTGAGCAGAACCACCGCGGCGATACCCTGGTCCACGGGGCCGACGGCGGCTCCGAAGTGCGGCGTTCGGTGCTGCCCGGCGGAGTGCGGGTACTTACGGAGGCGATGCCCGGGCAGAGGTCGGCCACCATCGGATTTTGGGTGGGGGTCGGTTCCCGCGATGAGGCCCCGGGCCAGCACGGCTCAACGCACTTCCTCGAGCACCTCCTGTTCAAGGGAACCAAGCGCCGGACTGCGCTGGAGATCGCCTCTGCCTTTGACGAGGTGGGCGGCGAGTCGAATGCCGCCACGGCGAAGGAAAGCACGTGTTACTTCGCGCGGGTCCTGGACACCGACCTGCCGATGGCCATCGATGTCATTGCCGACATGATCACAGGCGCCGTCATCGATCCTGCCGAGATGGAGCAGGAACGCGACGTCATCCTTGAGGAAATCGCCATGGACAGCGACGACCCAACGGACGTCGCCCACGAACACTTTGTCTCAGCCGTCCTGGGCAGCCATCCCCTGGGCCGCCCCATCGGCGGCACGCCGGACGCCATCAAGGCGGTAGCCCGCGATTCCGTGTGGGAGCACTACCAGCGCTATTACCGGCCGGACGAACTGGTGATTACAGCCGCCGGCGGCCTGGAGCACGACGTCGTCTGCGGCCTTGTGGTGGACGCACTTGAGTCTGCCGGCTGGTCGCTTGAGTCCGATGCGGCGCCGGTGGAACGCCGGTCCACCGAACGTGCCCTCATCACCGGGACCGCAGGGCTCCACGTCGTCAAGCGCGCCGTGGAGCAAGCGAACATCATCATGGGTTGCCCCACCATCGTGGCCACGGACGAAAGGCGCTACGTCATGAGCGTCCTCAACGCAGTGCTGGGCGGGGGCATGTCCTCACGCCTGTTCCAGGAGATCCGCGAGAAGCGCGGCCTGGTGTATTCCACATACTCCTTCGCGTCCTCCTACGCGGATGCCGGCTACTTTGGCATGTACGCCGGGTGCACGCCGTCCAAGGTACGGCAGGTGCTTGACCTGCTCGCTGTTGAGCTGGACAAGCTGGCTGAGCACGGCATCTCCGAGGACGAACTCCGCAAGGCTGTAGGCCAGCTGGGCGGCGGGATCGTGCTGGCGCTGGAGGATACCGGGTCGCGGATGTCCCGGCTGGGCCGGGCCGAGCTTGTGTCCGGCGAGTACCAGGACATTGACGAAACCCTGCGCCAGATCAAGGCTGTCACCACCGAACAGGTCCAGGAATTGGCGGCCGAACTCGCTGCCGCTCCCAGGACTGTGACCGTCGTCGGACCATTCGAGGAGTCGGAAACGTTCGGACTCTGACGCCGCGGAACGGCAGGACATAGCTCGCAAACGGCAGGACTTGGCTCTGGAGGTGAGGGGACAGTGGAACGGAACCCTCCCGGCCGCGCGCCGCAAGCTCTGGCCGGCTTCCTGGGCCACTGGCGGGGGAGTACCCGGTTCGCCGCCGGTCCGTGGGGGCCCGAACGGACCGTCGACGCCGAGGTGACCTACACCCCGGTGGCCGGCGGATCTGCCGTCGTCCAGAGCTACCGCCACCTGGAGGCGGACGGGACGCATTCCGAAGGGCACGGGATCTTCACTGTCGACCCGGATCACCAGGACGTTTTTTGGTACTACGTGGATAACGCGGGCCCCGCGACCGCCGCTGCCGTCCGCTGCACATGGCATGACGGCGCCCTTAGGGTGGAACGCCGGGGCGGTGCCGGGTGGACCCGCCATACGTTGCGCGTCGACGGCGATGTACTCACCCACATCACGGAGCTACGAACCCGAGGCGGCAGGACTACAAGTACGACAAGGGACGGGTCCGGCGCGGACGACGGGACCGGCCCGGCCTACGTTCCCTTCATGACGTCGTCGTTCCAGCGGAGCTGACGCGGTCAGATGAAGCAGATCACAATGACGGCTGATCCAGATGGCAGCAGATTCAGTCAGATTCCAAGCGACGTCAGCAGTGCACCAAGCCCCACCCTTTGAGAGGGTCCCCGGGCAGTTTCGGGGGCATGGCGTAGAAGTCGGCCCATAAACTGTCGTCAGCCGGAACATCGGCCGGATCCACGAAGTTGTCACCCGCCGGCTCTTCAAGGGGAGGTTCCGCCGCCTGGAATTCCGGGGGTTCAGCGGCAAGGAGTCCAGGCGGCCAGTGGGGTGGTTCCCAGTCCTGGTGTTCGGCTTTGTAGTGCCTGCCCGTTGGTGAGGTCCAGCCGGGTGGTTCGGTTTCGGTGGCAGGGGTGGGTGTCCAGCGGCTGTTGTGTTTGAGGCGGTGGTGTTTGGGGCAGAGTTGGGCCAGGTTGCTGATGCCGGTGGTTCCGCCGAGCTGCCAGGCGGTGAGGTGGTCGGATTCGTTGTCGAGTGAATGGTTGTTGCAGCCGGGGAAGGTGCATTTTCCGTCGCGGAGGCGGAGTGCTTGTTTCATGGCTTTGGTGAGGCGGTAGCTGGTGCGGCCGATTTCAAGGGGTGCGCCGTCCCGCGGGTCCACCAGGACGCGGTGGAACGAGTTTGCGCCGTCGGCGACGAGTTTGCGGGCCATGGAGGCCGGGATGGGCCCGTAGCCGTCCAGGTTTGCGGGCTCGTCCGTGACGCCGAGGAGTGAGAACACCGGGACTGTGACGAGGACGTCCGCCTTGGGCACCGGGACGCTGGCAAGATCGGCGCACGCGCTGTTGACGTCAGTGGCAGCGGCGGCAGAGGCATCCCCGACAGTTGGTCCCGCGGCATCCGTGCCGATGGGTGCGGCATCTGTTTGGTCATTGACGGACAGGGAAGCCAGCCCGACAGGGGCGTCGGTGCCCTCTACAGTGCTGCGTTCTGCCGTCCCGGTTCTATCTGGGGTGCTTTCCTGTGCGTGGCTAGGGGCTGGTCCTGCGCTGAGGAGCAGGTGGGCGGCGACGTCGGGCCGCAGTTGCGACATGGTGCGGGCTTCTTCGGGGCCCTGGAAGCCGCGGGCGAGGGCGGTGGTGCGGTTCCAGATGGCGTTTGCGGTGTCGGCTGGCAGGTAGAGCGAGAGCCACGCCATGCCGTCGCGGTCCGGGGTGCATTCCATCCGCCGGTCCGCGGCACATTTGCTGTGGCGTTTCGCCAAAGTCTCGGGGTGGTGGCGTTCACGCCAGCCGCGGACCTTGGCACGGAACCGGTTAGGCACGAGTTCACCTGCGGCGGCTCCGCGGGCGGGCTTAGGTGCGTCTGGGTCGAGGAAGTGTGCAACGAGGGCGGCGGTGCCAGTAGTGCCGAGTGCATCGGTTTCGTCGACGAGTATTTTGGCGTGCTGCCAGGAGATGGTCCCTGCCGCCAGGGCGTCCATAGCCAAGGGCAGGGTGGCGAGCTGTCGGGCCTGGGCAACGAGGGCCCCGGCGGCGGGGGAGCTGAGGGTCAGGACCCCGGCGATTTCCTCAACGGCGGACATCTCGGCGTAAGTCCGTTCGTGTAGGGGCGCGTCCGGCGGGGTCATGGCGTGCTGGATTCCGACGGCCTCGGCCGCGTCCCCCGCCTTCACAGCGGCGATCTGCGCTTCGAGTTGCTTCGCCACGGCCATCCGCTCCAGGCAGAGTTCATAGCGGCGCTGCAGCACGTCAACCCCGGCACCCGCACCACCGCCGGCTTCCAGGGCGGAATCTTCGAGAAACAGCGCGTTCAGGCGGGAGGTGGAGGCCTGAATGCCCTCCATCGCTAATGCCGTGCCCGCGCCGTTTCCCATTTCAGCATCATCCATTGAGGCACTGACATTCTGTCCGGGCCCAAGTCTGGGAGCGGCCGGCGGGCGGACTTGCGCAGCTTGGACGGCAGGAAATAACGCCGTCGCGCTGATCACCTCACCTGTCGTGTCCATGTGGATATCATCCATCGAGGCACCGACATTTTGAGGCGTGTGGCTGCGGGTGCAAGTGAAGGACTGACTGAAGCGTCCGGCCGGGCTGGACACCGCAAGCGTTCCCTGATCACCTAGGCCACTAAATCCAGTAGGACTCGATCATCTAGCCTCCGGCGAACGGCGGCAGCACATCCACTACGTCGTCGGCCTTCAACACAACCGAATGATCGCGCACGGCGATTTCGTTCAGGAGGAAGCTGCTCCGGGACAGGATGCGGGGCAGCGGGGGAGTGCCGGTGGGCGGTTCAGGGCGCTCGACAGCCAGGACAGCTTCCAAAAGATCCGTAACAGTGGAGCCTGCCGCCAAATCGAAGCGCTCTTCTTCGACGCCCGAGGCAGCGCGTGCGGCAGCGAAGTAACGTACGTTCACAAGTTTCAGCCCCCGATGGCGCTCATGCTGCGGTCCGGCTGGACGAAGTCCGGAGCGTCGAGTCCCACGTGGTCCATTCCGTGGGCTTTGGGCTTGAGCCACATGGCGTCCTGCCAGCGCTCGGCGAGTTCGCAGTCGCTGGCTCCCGAACGCAGGAGCCCCAGCAAGTCAATCTCTTCCCGGGAGAACAGGCAGCTCATGATCTTGCCCTCGGCCGTGATCCGGGTCCGGCGGCAGTCCGAACAGAAAGGTTCGGTCACGGAGGCGATGATCCCCACCGTGCCCAGGACCGGGCCGGACAAATCGTCGGAAACAGACCCGGCCTCCCGGCGTCGTACTTCAAAGCGTTCCGCCGGGGCGCCGTCACGGGCGCGGGGATCGGGGCTGAGGACAAAGTCGGACGAGAGCAGCCCACGGATCTCGGCGGCCGTGATCATGTTCCGCCGCGTCCAGCCATGGTCGGCGTCGAGCGGCATCTGCTCGATGAACCGCAGCTCGTAGCCGCGCTCCAGCGCCCATGCCAGCAATGACGGCGCCTCGGCATCGTTGATGCCGCGCATCAGGACGGCGTTGAGCTTAACCGGGCCAAGACCTGCCGCCCATGCGGCATCCACCCCGGCCAGCACCTGGTCCAGGAACGGCCGCCGGGTCAGCTGGGTGAAGGTTTCCTCGTGCAGCGAATCAAGGGAAACGTTGATCCGGGTCAGGCCGGCCGCCTTCAATGCCGCGGCTTTCTTCGCCAGCCCCACACCGTTGGTGGTCATCGAAATGGGCAGCCCGGGATGGTTCCGGCGGAGTGAGGCAATGATCTCCACAAGGTCGTGCCGCACCAGCGGTTCGCCACCGGTAAGGCGCAGTTCGCGCACACCCAGCTGGTCCACGCCGATCCGCACGATCCGCACGATCTCCTCCGCGGACATTACTGCCTGCTTTGCGAGCCATTCCAAACCTTCGGCGGGCATGCAGTACGTGCAGCGGAGATTGCATTTGTCCGTCAGGGACAGCCTCATGTCCGTGGCCCGGCGGCCGTACCGGTCTACGAGCCCGGCAGCGGCGCCGGCGGGGCGGGCCGCCGGGACGGACGGCAGTGCTGAGCCCGCTTCCTCCCGTGGCTGCGGCATGCCTAGCTGGACACTCATGAATTCAGGCTACGCCACGATGGGCTCTGCATCACACACGGGACGGTGCGGACAGGGCAAACAGAATGTGCAGCCAGCATCGGCGCAGCGGGTATCCGGCGAATCTAAGCTGGAGATGTGGACAGTTCCCAGCCAGGACAGGCAACGCACGACGGCGGGACGCGGCTTCCGGAGCGCCCGGCGCCTTTCCTGCCGCACAGGCACGGGCACGGGCTTGGGGGTGGGCAAGGGCACGGGCAGAGGCAAGTTCAAGGGCATGGGCAAGCGCTACGGCGCCGCGCGTGGCTGGCCGCCGCAGCAGGTGCGGTTGCGGCGGGCAGCGCGCTAGTCCTTGGGGAGCTTTTGGCGGGCGTGTTCAGTCCGGCGCTGTCACCGGTGACCGCTGTGGGCGGTGCCGTCATCGATGCCGTTCCTCCCGCTGTCAAGGACTGGGCTGTTGCGCTGTTCGGGACGGCGGACAAAGTTGCCCTCCTGGTGGGCATGGCGCTGGTCATTGCCGGATTCGCCGGGCTGGCAGGAGTCGTGGAGGACCGGCGGCGCTACGCCGGCGCCGCCGTGGTTGGCGTCTTTGGCCTGGCTGGCCTCGCGGCCGTCCTGACCCGTGCCCAGGCGAATGCCAACGCAATGAGCCTGGCGGTGTTCACCGCCCTCGTGGCGGTCATCCTGCTTAGGCTCCTGGTCCGCATGCTTCAGGAGTGGGGGAGCCAGGCAGCGACCCCCGACCCCACAGCAACCCCTGCCCCGGCCCGCCGCCGCTTCCTCCAGGCCTTGGCGAGTGGAGCCGCATTTACGGCAGTCGGCGGCGTGCTCGCGGCAGCCTGGCGCGGGGCCGCTGCCGTCGTCAGCGAGGCCAGGGGCCGTGTGGCCCTGCCGGCTCCCGCGTCAGCGGCTCCAGCCATACCGGCAACCGCCGAGGCCGGAGTCGAGGGCATCACCCCGCTGGTCACCCCGAACGCCGACTTCTACCGCATCGACACCGCACTCACCGTTCCCGCAATCGATCCCGACACCTGGGTCCTGAAAGTCACGGGAATGGTGGACAGGGAGGTTGAACTGTCCTTCGCCGATCTCCTGGCCAAACCCCTGGTTGAGCGCCATGTCACCCTCGCCTGCGTGTCCAACAACGTGGGCGGCGACCTTATCGGCAACGCGCGCTGGCTCGGCTGGCCGGTCCGCGAGCTCCTGGCACTGGCAGGCCCCCGGCCCGGCGCGGACATGGTCCTCTCAAGGAGCGCCGACGGCTGGACGGCGGGAACGCCCCTTGAGGTGCTCAGCGACGGCAGGGATGCGCTGCTCGCCATTGGAATGAACGGCGAGCCGCTGCCCCTTGAGCACGGCTTTCCCGTGCGGCTGGTGGTGCCCGGACTCTACGGCTACGTCTCCGCCACCAAATGGGTCACCCAGCTCAAGGTCACGAGGTTCGCGGATGACGTCGCCTACTGGACACCCCGAGGCTGGTCCGAACGGGGTCCCATCAAGACCTCCTCGAGGATCGATGTGCCGCGTGGTGGCCGCCCCGTGAAGGCGGGAAAGGTGCTGTTCGGAGGCGTGGCCTGGGCGCAGCATACCGGCATCGGGAAGGTGGAGCTGAGGGTGAACCGGGGCGCGTGGCAGCAGGCCGAACTGGCGGAGGGCATCTCCCTGGACACCTGGTACCAATGGAAGCTGGGACTCGACCTGACGGAAGGGCAATACGAAATCCAGGTCAGGGCCACGGACCTTTCCGGCCGGATCCAGGACGAGCAGAGCCGCCCTGCCGCCCCCGACGGCGCCACCGGGCTCCACACCATTAGAGTGGACGTGAAACCCTGAAGGCTGACACTGAAGGCGGAACCATGACTAGCCCGCAACCGCATGGAACGCCTGTGGACCAGGCACCGCACCGTGCCCGGCACCACGCACGGTCCGTGGCTGACCATGCGGCCGCTGTCGAGGATCTGTTGCGGCCCTTGCGGTCACCCGAGCGGACGGAAAGCCTGCCGCTGCGCGGGGCCCTGGGCCGGGGCCTGGTCGGCGACATCCCGGCTCCCATCAGCTTGCCGCCCTTCCCCAACTCGCAGATGGACGGCTACGCCGTCCGCTCCGCTGACCTGCCCGACGGCGGGGGAGAGCTGCGCGTCATGCCTCCCGTCCCCGCCGGTGCCAGTCCGGACGGACTCAGGCCCGGCATGGCCGCACCGATCATGACGGGAGCCATGCTCCCGGACGGAGCCGACGCCGTCGTCCCCATCGAGCGGGCCGTTCCGGACCGATTCCTGCCCCCGGCCGCACAGGCAACGGAACAGGCAACCGTGCGGCTGCCCCCGGCAGCGCCCGGAACGTTTGTGCGCGCAGCAGGCAGCGACGTCCTTGCCGGGGAGACGGCCCTGGCAGCCGGTACTTTCCTGGGCCCGGCCCAGCTGGGACTGCTGGCGGCGCTGGGCATCCCGGACGTGGCGGTCTACAAAGCTGTGACCGTCCTGCTGGTGACCACCGGCGACGAGGTGGTGGAGCCCGGCCAGGAGCTCCCCGCCGGCAAGATCTACGACTCCAACGGCACCCTGCTGGAAGCGGCCATGACGCAGGCGGGACTGGTGGTCCGGCGGGCAGGCATTGCCGCGGACAACCCGGACGCGCTGCGGGCGCTGCTGCGGGCCGAAGGCAGCGCGGCGGACCTGATCGTCACCACCGGAGGGGTCAGCAAGGGCGCCTACGAGGTGGTCCGGCAGGCCATGGAGGACCAGCCGGTGGAATTCCTGCACGTGGCCATGCAGCCGGGGGGCCCGCAGGGGATCGGCAGCTTCGACGGGCGTCCCTTCCTGGGCTTCCCCGGCAACCCTGTCAGCTGCCTGGTGTCGTTCGAGATGTTCCTCCGCCCGGTGCTTGCCGGTTTGCTGGGAACGCCCGCACCGCGCCTGCCCCTCCGCGCCCGCCTCGCCCACCCGCTCACGTCTCCCGAACACAAGCACCAGGTCCGCCGGGGAACGTTGCGGTCCGACGGGACGGTGGAGCTGCAGGGCGGGGAAAGCTCACACCTGATGCACGCGCTCGCGGGTTCCAACGTGCTGGTTCACGTCCCCGCAGGAGTGGCCGCGCTCGCGGCCGGTGCGGAGGTGGAAGTATGGATGCTGTGAATGCAGAACAAACCCCGGCCGCGCTGACGCACCTGCGCCAGGACGGCAGCGCCCAGATGGTGGACGTATCCGCCAAAGCCGAAACCACCCGCGAGGCCACCGCCACCGCAACGGTCCACACCACCTCCGAGGTGATGGACCTGCTCGGCTCGGGCGGACTGCCCAAGGGGGACGCCCTGGCCGTTGCACGGGTTGCCGGAATCATGGCGGCCAAGAAGACCCCCGAACTGATACCGCTGTGCCATCCGCTTCCGCTGTCCAAGGTCACCGTGGACTTCGAGCTTGGCGCCGCGACGGTTTCGATCCTCGCCACCGTGAAGACCCGCGGCGTCACCGGCGTGGAAATGGAGGCCCTCACAGCGGTGTCCGTTGCGGCGCTGAGCGTCTACGACATGATCAAGGCCGTGGACAAGCACGCTGTCCTGACCGACATCAAGGTGCTGGCCAAGAGCGGCGGCAAAAGCGGGGACTGGACACTGTGACCAATCCAAGCACCATCAATGCCTCCGAGCCGCACCGGCACGGCGACGTGCAGGGCCGGAAGGCCGGCGTCGTGATCGCCTCCACCCGCGCTGCGGCCGGCATCTACGATGACGAAACCGGCCCCGTGATCACGGACTGGCTGACAGAACACGGCTTCGACGTGTTCCCGGCCATGGTGGTCCCCGACGGCGAGCCCGTGGGCGCAGCCATCCGCGCCCTCCTCACCCAGCACCCCGCCGTCGTCATCACCAGCGGCGGGACGGGCCTCAGCCCGGACGACCGCACCCCGGACGTCACCCTGCCGCTGCTGGACCGAGAGATCCCCGGCATCATGGAAGCAGTGCGCCGCGCCGGAGCCGCGAAGACCCCGCTGGCGGCCCTGAGCCGCGGCTATGCCGGCGCGGCCGGCAGCACCTTCATCATCAACCTGCCCGGATCACCCAAGGGGGTCATGGACGGACTGACCGTCCTGGACCCCGTGATCGGGCACCTGTGCGACCAGCTGGAAGGCGGACATGGGCACTGAAGCAGTTTTCGAGGTAGTCAACGCCGTCCTCAGCGCGGAGCCAATCTCCGTCGACCAGGCCATCGCGGCAGTGGAGAGCGACACCGCGGGGGCGGTGGTCAGCTTCAGCGGCGTGGTGCGGAACCACGACGGCGGCAAGCCGGTTGAGCGGCTCAGCTACAGCGCGCATCCCACGGCACACCAGGTGATGGCCGACGTCGTCGCGCAGCTGGTCGCCGAACAGGCGGCGGGCCTGGAAAGTGGCGGAACCAGGCAGCCGGTCCGCATCTGGGCGGCGCACAGGATCGGCATGCTGGAGATCGGCGATCCCGCGCTGGTGTGCGCGGTGTCTGCGTCCCACCGGGGCCAGGCCTTCGCTGTGTGCTCGGAGCTGGTGGACCGGATCAAGGAACAGGTGCCCATCTGGAAGGAACAGTTCTTTACTGACGGCACGGTGGAGTGGGTCGGCGCCGGCAGCTGAGGTCTCCGCTGGTGCCGGCCAGCACCATGCTTCCTGCGAGGTAACGCACACTCCCCGGTTCCTGCTCGGCGCGGGCCCGCCGGTAGGCTTAACGGCATGACCGAACAACTCCCTGCTCCCATGCCCGTTGCCGTGCTGGGCGCGAACGGGCGCATGGGCGCCGAAGCCGTAAAAGCCATCGAAGCCGCACCGGACATGAAGCTGGTGGCGGCCCTGGGACGCGGCGATTCGCTGGACCAGGTCACGGCTGCCGGCGCCCGGTACGTGGTGGACCTGACGGTTCCGGAAAGCACGGAAGCGAACGTCCGCTTCGCCGTCGAACACGGGATCCACGCTGTTGTGGGAACCACCGGCTGGGACGCGGGCAGGCTGTCCGCGCTGGAAAGCCTGCTGGCAGGACATCCGGACACAGGTGTCCTGATCGCCCCGAACTTCGCCCTCGGATCGGTGCTGGCCTCCGCCTTCGCCGCCAAGGCCGCCAAGTACTTCGAATCGGTCGAGATCATCGAGCTCCACCACCCGGACAAGGTGGACGCGCCCTCGGGCACGGCGGTCCGCACCGCCCAGCTCATCGCTGCCGAACGCGCTGCGGCGCAGGTGCCGCCCAGCCCGGACGCCACCACCAGCGAGCTGGCCGGAGCGCGGGGCTGCGACGTTGACGGCGTAAGGGTCCACAGCGTGCGCCTCCGGGGACTCGTGGCGCACCAGGAAGTCCTGCTGGGCGGCCCCGGCGAGCAGCTGACGCTGCGCCACGACTCCTTCGACCGCGCCTCCTTCATGCCCGGTGTCCTGTTGGGCGTCCGCAACGTGGCAACACACCCCGGACTGACCGTAGGCCTGGACGGCTACCTGGACCTGGGGCTCTAGGCCATGGACGGACTGCTGGCCGGCTTCCGGAAGAACCGCACCAAGATCTGGGTGGGAGCGGTGACCCTGCTGCTGGTCTTCTACCTGGTGGTGTCCTTCCAGCGCTCCATCCTCCTGCTGACGGACAGCAACCTCGCGGCGCAGGCTATCGGTGCGGCGTACCTGGTGCTGCCCGCCATCGGTGCATGGGCCCTCATCCGGGAGCTGATGTTCGGCGCCCGCACGGAGCAGATGGCCAAGGTCCTGGAGGCGGAGGGCGGACTCCCGGTGGATGAGCTGCCCCGCACGCCGGCCGGCCGGATCGTCCGGACAGCCGCGGATGCCGAGTTCGAGAAGTACCGTTCCGAGGCCGAGGCGGCTCCGGATGACTGGCGCTCCTGGTTCCGCCTGAGCTGCGCGTATGACGCCGCCGGCGACCGGAAACGCGCCCGCGCTTCCATGCGGGACGCAATCAAGCTCTTCCGCGGAAACGTTCCCGCCTAGGAGCCCTCTCCGGCCCGGCGCCAGCTGCTGAGTACAGCTAGCGAACGGACGGCCTAAGCTCGCCCCGGCCCGCCCGGTTCGCGGCGTGTGCCAGCCACTCCAAGGGCCCGCGCCACTTCCGCAGCACGAACACCATGCCAACGATTACTGCACTGGCGGCGTGGGCAAAATACATCCCGTCCTCCGTCCAGCCGGCGGGCAGCGGCTTGAGGTAGAAGCCGGAGACCACCCAGACGTGGACTGTGTAGAGGCTCAGGGTCATCGCTCCGGCGCCTCGCAGCGGCAGCAGCAGGTCCACGTCCACCCACTCGGCAAGCCGGCCCAGCAGCAGGCACGCGCCGATGACCGCCACAGCCACGCCCGAGGTGTGCAGCAGGTCCAGGGTGGTGGCCGAGTGCGGTGCCGCGGAAGCCAGCCACCACCAGGACCCCTCCTGGGCGATGCCCGTCAAGTTCACCTGCAGGACGCTCTCCAGCGGATAACCCGGGGAATTCAGCAGTTCCTCCAGTGCGGCCCGGCCGCCCCAGCTCTCCATCGCCGTAACACCCAGGGTCCTGGCCAGGACTGCGACGATAGAGCCGCCAACCAGCAGCACCACCGGCACCATCGCCCTGCCCAGCACCAGCCGGCCCACGATGAGCCCGACGAGCAGGTATGAAAGCCACTGGAACACGGGGTAGTACCCGGTGAAGAACAGGTCCGCCAGCAGGCTCGCGGGTGTTGACAGGTCTTCCCACGAGGGGTTGTGGCCCAGCTGCATCGGCGGTTCGGCAGCGAGGAGCCAGGGGCGCAGGAGATAGGCCAGCACCGGTGACCCCATGATCCAGCCGCCGGCCCAGGCGCACAGCTGCTTCAGCCCCATCCCCAGGAACGGCAGGACACACAGGAACAGCACCGCGTAGTGGACCAGGATGATGGCCAGGTTGACTTCCAGCCCGCCCAGGGAAAGTCCGACGGCGGCGATCACCAGGGCGCGCAGGGCAACGCCGCGGCGGGCGGCGGACAGGTCCGGGGCCTGCAGGGGCTTGTGCTTTCCGGTGGACAAGGCCAGGCCCACTCCCGCAAGTACCGCAAACAGTGCTGCAGCCCGGCCCGAGAAGGTAAGGCCGATCCAGGTGGGGGTCAGGTCCGCGTTCGATTCGAACGTGGGAAGCAGGTGGGTGGCCATCATGCCCAGCAAGGCGAGGCCGCGGGCAGCGTCGATGCCGTGGAGCCTGGCCGTAACCGGCCGCCCGGCGGTCTTGCGGGACGTTCTTGCCGGGGTACGGGACGTCATGACCAGATCGTCTCACACCTGCCTGTGCCGGAGCTGTCGGGAAACTTCTTGTATTCGAATATATGTTCGAATAAAATGGGCTGCATGCACACTCCATCATCCGGAATTCCCGCCCATGAGTCCGGCAATGCAGGGCTCATGAAGGCTATGAGTCCCGGGGTCGTCGACTTCCTCTTCCGCCAGTTGGTGGCGGGCCGGCCGCCCGAGGACGTCGAGTGGGAGCAGGAAGGCATCAGCCTTGCAGCCCAGCCTGAGGGACCCGAGCTCGCCCGCCGTCTCGCGGAATCGGATATAGACGCCTTGACCCCGCTGGAGCTGTTCCACTATGTCCGGGCTGCCCAGAGGCTGGCCTCATGGGCGGAGGAACTGCGGCAGGCCGCCGTCGGACGGTATTGCGGCCCGCCGGCCGGGGCGCCCCGCTCCTCTGGCCGGCACGCTCCCTGACCGGCTCGAATGCCGCGAGGGGGAAGGGGTTCCGGGCAAGGCGAAAGGGGTCGGCGCCGAGGTGCAGGCCCGCCTGTTTGACGTGCATCACGTTCCCGGCATTGTCCTAACCAGCCGCTGACAGGGTAACGTTTTTTCCATGGCTGACAATTCCGCGCATCTCCCTGCCCTTGGTACTCTTCTGACCGCCATGGTCACACCGTTCACCAAGGACGGCGCAGTGGATTACGAGCAGGCCGCTGAACTGGCCGGCAAGCTGGTGGACGACGGCTGCGATGGCCTGGTAGTCACCGGAACCACGGGCGAAACATCCACCCTCACGGACGAGGAAAACCTCGGCATGTTCCGCGCCGTCAAGGACGCTGTCGGCGGCCGGGCTGCCATCATTGCCGGCACCGGCACCAACGACACCGCCCACTCGGTGCACCTTTCCAAGCAGGCGGCAGCCCTCGGCGTCGACGGCCTCCTCCTGGTGACGCCGTACTACAACAAGCCCAGCCAGGCAGGGGTCCGCGCGCACTTCGAAACGGTCGCCTCCGCCGTCGACGTGCCCGTCATGCTCTACGACATCCCCGGCCGCTCCTCCATCGCCATTGAGCCCGACACTATGATCCGGCTGGCGCAGCACCCGAACATCGTGGCAGTCAAGGACGCCAAGGCCGACTTCGTCGCCGCCACGCGCGTCATGGCCGAGACGGACCTCCTCTTCTACTCGGGCGACGACGGACTGACCCTTCCGTGGATGGCCCTTGGAGCCGTCGGCCTGGTGGGCGTCACCACCCACGTGGCCACGCGCCGCTTCCGCGAGCTCATCGACGCCGTCAACGCGAACGACCTCGGCACTGCCCGGAAGATCAACTTTGAACTCCAGCCTGTTGTCCGGGCCACCATGACGCGGGTCCAGGGGGCCGTCGCGGCCAAGCAGATTCTTAAATGGCAGGGAGTCCTGCCCAACTCGATTGTCCGTTTGCCCCTCGTGGAGCCGGACGAAGCCGAGATCGAAACCATCCGCGGGGATTTGGCGGAAGCGGGGCTGGTCTTTTCCTGAGGAGTAAGACCAGCACCCTTCCGCCTGGAAAGTAGTGCAATATGACCCAAACTGCCCTCACCGGCCTTGTCACCCCTCCCCGCCTGCCACAAGGCACCCTCCGGATTGTTCCGCTGGGCGGGCTGGGGGAGATCGGCCGGAACATGGCCGTGTTCGAAATCGACGGCAAGCTGCTGATCGTGGACTGCGGCGTCCTCTTTCCCGAGGAAACCCAGCCGGGCGTCGACCTGATCCTGCCTGATTTCTCCTACATCGAGGACCGGCTGGACGACATCGTCGCAGTGGTCCTCACCCATGGCCACGAAGACCACATCGGAGCCGTTCCGTACCTGCTGCGCCAACGCAACGACATTCCGCTGGTGGGCTCGCAGCTCACCCTCGCCCTGATCGAGGCAAAGCTGCAGGAGCACCGCATCCGGCCGTACACCCTCACGGTGGAGGAGGGCCAGATCGAAAAGTTCGGCCCGTTCGAGTGTGAGTTCGTGGCCGTCAACCACTCCATCCCCGACGCTTTGGCTGTGTTCATCCGGACCGCCGGCGGCACTGTGCTGCACACCGGCGACTTCAAGATGGACCAGCTGCCCCTGGACGGGCGCATCACCGACCTCCGGCACTTCGCCAAGCTCGGCGAAGAGGGCGTGGACCTCTTCATGTCCGACTCCACCAACGCCGACGTCCCGGGTTTCACCACTGCCGAGAAGGAAATCGGGCCCACACTCGAACGGCTCTTCGGCCAGGCCACCAAACGCATCATCGTGGCGTCCTTCTCGTCGCACGTCCATCGGGTTCAGCAGGTGCTGGACGCAGCTGCCAAGCACAACCGCAAGGTGGCCTTCGTGGGCCGCTCCATGGTCCGCAACATGGCCATTGCCGAGAAGCTCGGGTACCTGGACGTCCCGCCGGGCCTGATCGTGGACATCAAGAACGTGGACAACCTCCCGGACAACCGCGTGGTGCTGATGTCCACCGGTTCGCAGGGTGAGCCCATGGCGGCCCTGTCCCGGATGGCCAACGGCGACCACCGCGTGGTGGTGGGGGACGGCGACACCGTCATCCTCGCCTCCAGCCTCATTCCCGGCAACGAGAACGCCGTCTTCCGGATCATCAACGGGCTGCTCAAGCTGGGCGCCGACGTGATCCACAAGGGCAACGCCAAGGTCCACGTCTCGGGCCACGCCGCCGCCGGCGAACTCCTTTACTGCTACAACATCCTCGAGCCGCTCAACGCCATGCCGGTGCACGGTGAGACCCGCCACCTGATCGCCAACGGCAAGATCGCCATCGATTCCGGCGTCCCCGAAGCCAGCGTCATCCTCGCGGACAACGGCACCGTCATCGACCTGAAGGACCACCGGGCCGACGTCGTGGGCCAGGTGGAAGTCGGCTTCGTTTACGTGGACGGCTCCAGCGTCGGCGAGATCACGGACGCCGACCTCAAGGACCGCCGGATCCTCGGCGACGAAGGCTTCATCTCCATCATCACCGTCATCCACCGCGCCACCGGCAAGGTGGTGTCCGGCCCCGAGATCCACGCCCGCGGGGTGGCGGAGGACGACTCCGTGTTCGACGAAATCATCCCCAAGATCAACGCTGCGCTGGAGGAAGCGGTCCTCAACCACGCGGACCACACCAGCCACCAGCTCCAGCAGGTGGTCCGCCGCGTGGTGGGCACCTGGGTCAACCGCAAGCTCCGCCGGAAACCGATGATCATCCCCGTGGTGCTCGAGGCCTGACAGTTGCCTGCCTGCTCCGGCCCGCGCTCCCGTCCAACGGGGCCGCGGGCCGGACGCGTTTAAGGGCCGCGAACCGGGAGTCAGGGGGTCCAAATCCCCGGAAAACCAGCCCAACTCGGGTACCGTGGCTGGTATGGCCACTCGTACTACGTCCGCGCCCAATGGCTCCAGCAGGGGCAGCGCCGGAAGCAAAACCGGCAGCTCCTCCGGCCGCGGTTCAGGCGCCACGGCCGCCAAGTCCGGGCGCGCCGGCGGCTCCTCCAGCACCGCCCGCACCCGCCAGCTTCCCGCCGTCGAGCATCACCAGCCGTGGCTGCTGCGCGTGGTGGGCGGAGCCTGGCTGGGCGTGGGCCACCTGGTGGGCGGAGGGGTGCGGCGGATCGGCCACGATGTCAGCGACCTGCCTGCAGGAGAGCGCCGTGACGGCGCAGCCCTGTTCAACCTGGCCCTGGGCATCTTCATTGCCACCTTCGCCTGGTGGGGCCTCACCGGCTGGTTCCCGGACGCGGTGTACGCCGTGGTCAACGGCACCTTCGGGTGGATTTCGCTGCTTCTTCCGCTGATGCTTTTTGTCTGCGCGTTCCGGCTCTTCCGCCAGCCGTCCGACGGCCGGGGCAACAACCGGGTGGGCATCGGCTTCCTCATCATGACGTTCGCCGGCTGCGGGCTGGCCCACGTGCTGGGCGGCCAGCCCACGGTGGCCCAGGGGTTCGACGGCCTCCGCCAGGCCGGCGGCATGCTCGGTTTCCTCGCCGCATCGCCGCTGGCCGCGATCCATGCTGCCGTTCCACTGGTGCTCTACTCGCTGCTGGCCTTCATTTCCCTGCTGATCATTACGGCTACTCCGTTCACCGCGATTCCGCGCCGCCTGCGCACCGGCTACGAGCACCTCATGGGCATTGACCTGCTGGATGACCAGGACCGGGACGCCCACGACCGCAGCTACCTGGAACGGACCTCGCCCGCCACGGCGTCCAGGGGCCCCAAGAAGAAGCGCCGCTTCTTCGGCAAGGACCAGGAGGACACCGGTGCCGGACTGGAGGGCTACGTAGGAGACGAAGCCTTCGAGCACGCGGTGATCGACGACGACGACCCAAAGGGAGGCGCAGAGGCGCGCCCGGCGCCGGGAGTCCGGCGGCCCACGCAGGCGGAGATCGCCGTCGAGAAGATTAAGGCTGCGCAGGGCCTGGGCGCGGGTGCTCCCTCCGCCGCGGGTGAGAACGCAACCGAAGCCATCCCCATGATCACCCCCGGCATGTCCGCAGCCGCTGCCAAGCCGGCGGCCGCGCCAACGGTGCCGTCCAACCCCGTGGCGCCCGCCCCGCCGCCGGTTCCCATCCCGCAGCGCACCGAGCAGCTGTCCCTCGCCGGCGACGTGACGTACACGCTCCCGGCATCGGACTACCTGACGCCCGGCTCCATCCCCAAGGAGCGCACGGAAGCCAACGACGCCGTCGTCGCTGCCCTGACTGACACCCTCCAGCAGTTCAACGTCGACGCCACCGTCACCGGCTTCAGCCGCGGCCCCACGGTTACCAGGTACGAGATCGAACTCGCCCCCGGAACCAAGGTGGAACGCGTCACCGCGCTGTCCAAGAACATCTCCTACGCCGTAGCCTCAAGCGACGTGCGGATCCTGAGCCCGATCCCGGGCAAGTCGGCCATCGGCATCGAGATCCCCAACACGGACCGCGAGACCGTCTCGCTGGGCGACGTCCTGCGAAGCCAGAACGCCCGCCGGACGGACCACCCCATGGTGATGGGCGTGGGCAAGGACGTGGAAGGCGGCTACGTAGTGGCCAACCTCGCCAAGATGCCCCACCTCCTCGTGGCAGGCGCCACCGGTGCCGGCAAGTCATCGTTCGTGAACTCGATGATCACATCCATCCTGATGCGCGCCACCCCGGATGAAGTGCGTATGGTCATGGTGGACCCCAAACGGGTGGAGCTCACGGCCTACGAGGGCGTCCCGCACCTGATCACACCCATCATCACCAACCCGAAGAAGGCAGCCGAGGCGCTGCAGTGGGTGGTCCGGGAGATGGACGCGCGGTATGACGACCTCGCCAACTACGGCTTCAAGCACATCGATGACTTCAACAAGGCAGTCCGCGCCGGCAAGGTCCAGCCGCCGGTGGACTCCAAGCGCGTCATCCGGCCGTATCCGTACCTGCTGGTGATCGTGGACGAACTCGCGGACCTCATGATGGTTGCCCCGCGTGACGTCGAAGACTCGATCGTCCGCATCACGCAGCTTGCCCGCGCGGCAGGCATCCACCTGGTCCTGGCCACCCAGCGGCCTTCCGTGGACGTCGTCACCGGCCTGATCAAGGCCAACGTTCCATCCCGCATGGCGTTCGCCACGTCCTCCGTCACGGATTCACGCGTTGTCCTTGACCAGCCGGGCGCCGAAAAGCTGATTGGCCAGGGTGACGCGCTGTTCCTGCCGATGGGCGCCTCCAAAGCCATGCGCGTCCAGGGCGCCTGGGTCACGGAGTCCGAAATCCACAAGGTGGTTGAGCACGTCAAGGGGCAGCTCCAGGCGAGCTACCGCGACGACGTCGCCGCCGAGGCGCCGAAGAAGCAGATCGACGACGACATCGGGGACGACCTCGAGGTCCTGCTGCAGGCGACGGAGCTCGTGGTCACCACGCAGTTCGGCTCCACTTCCATGCTCCAGCGCAAGCTCCGCGTCGGCTTCGCCAAGGCGGGGCGCCTCATGGACCTGCTGGAATCCCGGGGCGTGGTGGGCCCGTCCGAAGGGTCCAAGGCACGTGACGTCCTGGTGAAACCGGACGATCTTGCCCCCGTCCTGGCGGCCATGAAGGGCCAGGACGCACCCGCTGCGCCGGACTCGCAGACCGCAGCCCTGAGCGACAACGCCAACGCCAACATCGCCCGGGGCGGATACGCGGAAGACCTCGTGGCGGCGGACCTCGACCAGCGGAAGCAGAGTGCGGAATATTACGACGGCTCGGATTCCCCGCCCGGCGGCTATGACGACGAGGACGGCTCCGAAGATGCCTGGTCCCTCACCGGGCGCTAGCCCAAAGAATGTAGCCTAGGAACGTGACTAGCACCGATGCCACCGCGGCCGGCCCAGGCCGTGCCGGGGTCTGGAACCTTCCCAATATCCTGACCATGATCCGCATCGCGCTGGTCCCGTTCTTCGTGTGGTTCCTTATCGCGGACGCGCCGGGGCTGCAGAGCGTGTCCGGGCCGTGGCGGTGGGCCGCGGTAGCGGCGTTCGCCGTCGCCATCTATACGGACAAGCTCGACGGCGATATCGCCAGGAGCCGGAACCTGGTGACTGACTTCGGCAAGATTGCCGATCCCATCGCAGATAAGCTCCTTACCGGCTCCGCCCTGGTGATGCTCTCGGTGCTGGGCGAACTTCCCTGGTGGGCCACGCTGGTGATCCTGGTCCGCGAGTGGGGCATCACCGCGCTGCGCTTCTTCGTGATCCGCTACGGCGTCATCCCTGCTTCGCGGGGCGGAAAGCTCAAGACTGTCGTGCAGACTGCGGCCATCTTCCTCTACCTCCTGCCGCTGGGTGCTGTCGCTCCATGGCTGGCCTGGGTGGCGTTCGCCGTCATGATGGCGGCCGTGGCCATCACTGTCTGGACCGGCGTCCAGTACGTGATTGAGGCACTGCGTCTTCGGGCGAAGGGAAAGCTGCAAGCGCGCAGCGGCAAAGGACAGGAGCCGGCATGACCAACCTCCACCATCTGTCTGCGGAAGCAGTCAGGAAAGCCCTCGACACGGGACGCACCGTGGCCGCCGCAGAATCGCTGACCGCCGGCATGGTGTCCGCGGTCCTTGCCGACACGCCCGGCGCCTCCGGGATCCTGCAAGGTGGCGTGGTTGCCTACCAGAACTCGGTCAAGGAATCGGTCCTGGACGTCCCGGCAGAGTTGCTGGCCCGCGCCGGATCAGTCGATCCCGGCGTCGCCGCAGCCATGGCGGCCGGAGCCCGGACAGTCCTGGGCGCTGACATCGGCGTCTCCACCACCGGCGTTGCGGGACCGGACGCACACGACGGAAAGCCGGTGGGAACCGTATATGTCGGCATCGCCACCGCTGCGGGGACGGCAGCCTTCGAGTATTCCTTCGCCGGCAACCGAGCGGAAATCCGCGGACAGGCCTGCGCAGCTGCCCTCGAACGGCTTCTTGAGGCCCTGTCCCAGTGACCCAGCCGGCTGAAGTTACCCGGACGTAAAGTTGGCGGGAACAAAAGCCGGTACCGATTAGTTATTACATTGTGTCGCTTCCGGAGAGTGGAGGCGCCTAGGATGAAATGACCACGACGGTTCGCGCCACCGCGGACCTGACCTATGAGGGAGCAAGGCGATACAGATGGTAAAGCAGCCCGTATCCGTAAACGGCGTTGTCCGCTGGAAGGATGTGGGCCTCGCCGATCAGGCTAAGAGCGAACAGAAGGAGCGCAAGATGGTTGTACTTCGTCACGAAATTGGTGATGTCCTGCGCGATGTCCGCCAGCGTCAGGGGCGTACGCTCCGTGAAGTTTCGCACAGCGCCCGTGTCTCCCTGGGTTACCTCAGTGAAGTGGAGCGCGGCCAGAAGGAAGCGTCATCCGAGCTCCTCTCTTCGATCTGCTCGGCGCTGGATGTCCCGCTGTCCAGCATGCTCCGCGAAGTGAGCGACCGTGTGGCAGTTGCCGAAGGCGTTGCCGTTCCGGACACCGTTCCGCAGGAGTTCTCCCAGCGTTATGGCCGTGACCTTGAGCGCGACCTGAACACTGAACTCAACGACGAACTTTCCACCGGCCTTCTTTCAGGCGCCCGGTAAAGGCGGCGCCTTAAGGCGGCCCTGGAAACAAGACGCACTGAAGCCCCCGGCCTTGCCGGGGGCTTCAGTTGTCCCTGCTAGGAGTCTTCCGCAGAGGCGGCCGCCGGCCCGTCCTTCGGGAACCCGTCACGTTCGTACGTGGAGTTCAGCTTGGCCATGTACCGGGCCAGTTCTTCCAGGTCCTCCACCGGCCATTCCCCCAGGCGTTCGCGGAACACCTGCCGCCGGGCATCCTGGACCTGGTGCATCTTTTCCTCCCCCTTGGGGGTCAGCCGGATGGCCTGGGCGCGTCCGTCCAGCGGATCGGCCTCCTTGGACACGAGTCCCAGGCTCTCCAGGAATGCGATCTGCCGGCTGACGGACGGCTTGCCCACGCCAATGTTCATGGCAAGGTCGGTGAGCCTGATCGGGCCCTCCCGGCGGATTACCGTCAGCAGGCCATAGGCGGCCGGCTCCATGTCCGGATGGACCTGGCGGGAGAGCTGGTTGGAGATGGCCCGGGCGCGCCGCCAGAAGAGGCTGATCTGGTGCTCCACGTTCTGCAACGCGGCGTCCACGGTGGCTTCGTCGTGGCGGCCTTGCAGGGAGGGAACGTCGGGGGAGCTGCTCATGGCAACAATTCTAGGGTGCGGACCGTGAGAGACTTTTCTGGTGCGAATCAGCGATTATTGGCGGCTCATGGACGACGAATTCGGCGCCGGGTACTCGCGGGTCCTCAGCAGCACGCTTGTGCTCGCCGGGGTGGGCGGGCGCACTGCGGACCAGGCGCTGGCTGCCGGCGTGGAACCCCGCAAGGTGTGGCTGGCTGTCTGCGACGTGCAGGACGTCCCTGCCGAGCGCCGGCTGGGGCGGGATCTCAAGCCCCGCACCAACTAGCCTGATTCTCCTGACACGCCGTGCTCCTGTTCGAATACCTGTTCGGGTAAAGCTATGCTTTTCCTAGCGGGTTATCCACATAGCCGCCGTTAGCCGGCCGGAATGTCAGTGGGTCCCATTAGCGTCAGAGATGACCAATAAACGGCCGCTGAGGCCACTCCAAAGCGAGAAAGCATTAGAGGTGTGAACCATGGCGGCAGCCCCGGATCGTGCAAAAGCGCTCGAAGCAGCGCTGGCCCAGATCGACAAGCAGTTCGGTAAAGGCTCAGTCATGCGGCTCGGCGATGAAGTCCGGGCCCCCATCGAGGTCATCCCCACCGGCTCCATCGCCCTGGACGTTGCACTGGGAATTGGCGGCCTGCCCCGGGGCCGCGTCGTTGAAATCTACGGCCCGGAATCTTCCGGTAAAACCACCGTTGCCCTGCACGCAGTGGCCAATGCCCAGCGCCTGGGCGGCATCGCTGCCTTCATCGACGCCGAGCACGCCCTCGATCCTGAGTACGCCGCCAAGCTCGGCGTGGACACGGACGCCCTCCTGGTGTCCCAGCCGGATACCGGCGAGCAGGCCCTCGAAATCATGGACATGCTGGTGGGTTCAGGCTCCCTGGACGTCATCGTGATCGACTCCGTCGCGGCGCTGGTGCCCCGTGCCGAAATCGAAGGCGACATGGGCGACAGCCACGTGGGCCTGCAGGCACGCCTCATGAGCCAGGCCCTGCGCAAGATCACCGGCCGCCTGAGCCAGACCAAGACCACCGCAATCTTCATCAACCAGCTCCGTGAAAAGATCGGTGTCTTCTTCGGATCCCCGGAAACCACCACCGGCGGTAAGGCACTGAAGTTCTACGCCTCCATCCGTATCGACGTGCGCCGCATCCAGACCCTCAAGGAAGGCGCGGATTCGGTCGGTAACCGGACCAAGGCGAAGATCGTCAAGAACAAGATGGCCCCGCCCTTCAAGGTGGCCGAGTTCGACATCATTTACGGCCAGGGCATCTCCCGCGAGGGCGGCATCATTGACATGGGCGTGGAGCACGGCATCATCAAGAAGTCCGGCTCCTGGTTCACCTATGATGGCGACCAGCTGGGCCAGGGCATGGAGAACTCGCGCCGGTTCCTGCGCGACAACCCTGAGCTGGCCGCCGAACTCGAGCGCCTGATCAAGGAAAAGCTTGGTGTTGGCGTCAAGCCTGCAGAGCCCGAGTCCAAGGATTCCCCGAAGCTGAAGGCCGTTGACGGGTTCTAACCGTTGACCAGCCCTGAAAGTGCGCGCCCCCGCCGGTCCAGAGCCGGCGGGCGGCGCGCCGCTTCGTCTGCCGATGACCTCCAGGACGGCCCGGCGCCGGACTCTCCCGTTGCAGGGGACGCCCAGCCTGATCCCGTGTCGGTTGCGCAGTCCATCGTCTACCGGCAGCTGACCGCGTCAGCCAAGAGCAGGCTTCAGCTCGCACAGAAGCTTGCGGAGCGGAACGTCCCGGAAGACGTCGCCGAGGCCGTGCTGGATAAGTTCCAGGAAGCCCGCCTGATCAACGATGCCGAATTCGCCGACATGTGGGTCCGGAGCCGCGCCCAGTCGCGGAAACTGGCAAAGGGCGCCCTCCGGCGCGAGCTGGCAGAGAAAGGCATCGACCAGGATACTGCCGCCGCCGCCCTGGAACAGTTGTCGGACGCGGATGAAGAAGCCGCAGCAAGGCAGCTCGTTGAGCGGAAGCTCCGCCCCGGGATGGATCTCCAGGACCGGGCGGAACGGGACAAGGTTGCACGCCGGCTGGCCTCCATGCTCGCCCGCAAGGGGTACCAGCCGTCCCAGGCATTCCGGATCGTCAATGACGTCCTGGAGTCCCGGGCCGCGGCAGACAGTGGCGAACGGTAAAACCGGTACCCTTAACAGGTGAGTTTGACCATCCCTTCCCCCTTTTCCGGTGCCGGCACCTCCACAGCGGCCGCCGGCGCTCCGCAAGCGGCTGCCCAGAAGCCACGCACCTACCAGGTGCGCACCTTCGGCTGCCAGATGAACGTCCATGACTCAGAGCGCATGGCAGGCATGCTCGAGGACGCCGGGTACGTACCGGCGGAGGGTGAGCAGGCCGACGTCGTGGTGTTCAACACCTGCGCAGTGCGCGAAAACGCGGACAACAAGCTCTACGGGAACCTGGGGATCCTCGCTCCGGTGAAGGCGGCCAACCCCGGCATGCAGATTGCGGTGGGCGGCTGCCTCGCCCAGAAGGACCGGGAAACCATCCTGAAAAAGGCGCCCTGGGTGGACGCCGTCTTCGGCACGCACAATGTTGGCGCCCTGCCCGCCCTGCTGGACCGCGCGCGGCATAACAGCGAGGCCCAGCTTGAAATCCTTGAGTCGCTGGACGTCTTCCCTTCGACGCTTCCCACCAAACGGGATTCCGTCTACTCAGGCTGGGTATCGATCTCCGTAGGCTGCAACAACACCTGCACCTTCTGCATCGTGCCCGCCCTCCGCGGAAAAGAGAAAGACCGCCGGCCCGGCGACATCCTGGCCGAAATCCAGGCCCTCGTGGACGACGGCGCCATTGAAGTCACCCTCCTCGGCCAGAACGTCAACTCCTACGGCGTCGAGTTCGGCGACCGGCAGGCCTTCTCCAAACTCCTCCGGGCCTGCGGCGATATCGAAGGCCTGGAACGCGTCCGCTTCACCAGCCCGCACCCCGCCGCGTTCACCGACGACGTCATCGACGCCATGGCCGAGACCCCCAACGTCATGCCGCAGCTGCACATGCCGCTGCAGTCCGGCTCGGACAAGGTCCTGCGGGACATGCGGCGCTCCTACAGGTCCACAAAGTTCCTTGGCATCCTGGACAAGGTGCGGGAAAAAATTCCCCACGCCGCCATCTCCACCGACATCATCGTCGGTTTCCCGGGTGAAACGGAAGAGGATTTCCAGGCCACCCTGGACGTGGTGGAGAAGTCCCGCTTCGCCACCGCCTTTACCTTCCAGTACTCCAAGCGTCCCGGCACCCCGGCTGCAGACCTGCCGGACCAGTTGCCCAAGGCCGTGGTTCAGGAACGCTTTGAACGCCTTACCGCCCTCCAGGACAGGATCGCGGCAGAGGAAAACCGGCGCCAGTTGGGCCGCAGGGTTGAGGTCATGGTCACTGCGCAGTCCGGGCGGAAAGCCGGGGAAACCCACCGGCTGTCCGGCCGCTCCCAGGACCAGCGGCTGGTGCACTTCTCCGTCCCCGAGGGCGCCCAGGCTCCGCGTCCGGGAGATCTTGTCACTGTCACCATCACCGAGGCCGCCGCCTTCCACCTCGTGGCCGATCCCACCCGGGAGGATTACAGCCTGCGCCGCTCCCGGGCCGGCGATGCCTGGGACAGGTCCCAGGCTGATTCCTGCGGGGCCCCCGCGCCGGGTGCCGGTACAGGCGGCAAGGGCGTCTCGCTGGGCATGCCCTCGCTGCCCGTCCGCACCCGCTGACCGGTGGGCTCCCCGCCTGTCATCGCCGTCGTCGGTCCCACCGGTTCCGGCAAATCCGACCTCGCCGTCAATCTTGCACTGGAACTTGACGGCGAAGTCATCAACGCCGATGCCATGCAGTTCTACCGCGGCATGGACATCGGCACGGCAAAAATCACCCAGGCCGAACGCAGGGGAGTGCCCCACCACCTGCTGGACATCATGGACGTGACCGAGGAAGCCAGCGTGTCCCGGTTCCAGCAGCAGGCGCGCACCCTGATCGCGGACATCCACGCCCGCGGTAAGCGCGCCATCCTGGCCGGCGGCTCGGGCCTGTATGTGCGGGCCGCAGTGGACGTCCTTGAATTTCCCGGAACAGATCCGCTGGTGCGCCAACAACTGGAGGCTGAGCTCGCGGAGGACGGGCAGGCGGTGCTGCTGGAGCGCCTGCGCGAAGTGGACCCGGTCTCGGCCGGAAGGTTGTCCGACGCCCGGCGCATCATCCGTGCGCTGGAGGTCTACCGGCTCACCGGCCGGCCGTTCAGTTCCTTCATGCCGCAGCGCGAGTACGTCCAGCCGGCCGTCCAGGTGGGCCTGGCAGTGGACCGGGACGTGCTCCGCGACCGGCTAGCCCGCCGCGTGCACCGCATGGTGGACGACGGCCTGCTGGCCGAAGTCCAACGGTTGGACAACCAAGGGCTGCGCCAGGGGAAAACCGCGTCCCGCGCGCTTGGCTACGCCCAGTTCCTCCGGGTCATCGACGGCGCGTCGACCGTAGCGGAGGCGGCGGAAGAAACCATCGTGGCCACCCGGCAGTTCGCACGGCGCCAGCTCACCTGGTTCCGTGCCGATCCCCGCATCTCCTGGCTGGAGTGGCAGGACCCAACGTTGGTGGCCAAGGCGGCAGCGCTGTGCGAAGGACCGCGTATTTAGGGCTGCCCCGCCCGGCCGGTACCCTTGGAAACATGGACGCAACCCTCGCAGAAACCACCGAGCCGGCCTTCCGCACCCTGAGCGGGCTCCGCTTTTCCAAGGGACACGGCACCGGCAACGACTTTGTCCTGGTGGCCGATCCCGAGGGCGTCCTGACCATATCCGCCCAGGACGCTGCAGCGCTGTGCGACCGGCACCGCGGGATCGGCGGCGACGGGCTGATCCGTGCCGTCCCGTCGCGTTTCCTGCCGGAGGGCCGTGAGCTGCTCGCCGCCACCCCGGACGCCGAATGGTTCATGGACTACCGCAACGGTGACGGCTCATTGTCCGAGATGTGCGGCAACGGCGTCCGCGTCTTCGTCCACTTCCTCCGCTTGGAGGGGCTCATCGACCTGCCCGACGGCGGGGCCCTCACCATCGGCACGCGCGCCGGCGTCAAGACCGTGGTGCGGACGGGCGAAGACTACGCCGTGGACATGGGGCCCTGGGAGTTCATTTTCCCCGGGGAAGCCACAGCCAAGGCGATGGATTCACTGGTCACTGCAGAAGGCCTGGAAGTTCCCCGGCCTGCCCTCTCCGTCAGCATGGGCAACCCCCACACCGTCGTTGCCCTGGCGGAGCTGTCGGAACTCACGGCGACCCGCCTGTTCACAGCGCCCGTGGTCGACCCCGTCCCGTCCCACGGGACCAACGTAGAGTTCGTGGTTCCATCAGAACCCCTGGTGCACGACGGCGTCGGCACAGTCACCATGCGCGTGCACGAACGCGGGGTGGGGGAGACCCAGTCGTGCGGGACCGGGGCCTGCGCAGCGGCAGTGGCCATTCGGCACTGGGCTGGTGCGGAGGCCCCCGACACCTGGCGCGTCCAGGTGCCTGGCGGCGTGGTTGGCGTCAAGTTCTTTGCCGGCCCGGCGGGCCATGAACATGTTGAGCTGAGCGGCCCGGCAGTTATTGTGGCAACCGGGACGCTTTCCTGACCTTCAGGATCCGGAAGGACTTGGACGTTGATTCCCGGCTGACGCTGAATGATTCGTCCAGCTCCGCAGCAAGCCAGCGCTGCAGCGAGTCGGCCCCAAGATTCTTCTGCACCACCAGCCACGCCGTACCGCCAGGCGCCAGCCGGGGCAGCCACAGCTTGAGGAGCGAATGGAGCTCGTCCTTGCCGATCCGGATAGGCGGGTTGGACCAGATTGTGTCAAAGCGCACCTCCGGGTCCACCGCGTCAGGGGTACTGGCCGTGACGTTGGCGAGTCCCAGCGCCGCAGCGTTCTCGTTCGTCAGCGTGATGCAGCGTTCGTTGACGTCCACTGCGTAGACCCGGGCAGAGGGCGACTTCAGGCCCATGGTCAGGGCAATCGGGCCCCATCCGCAGCCGATGTCCAGCAGGTTTCCCTGCGGCGCGGGTGCCGGGACTTCGGCGAGGAGGATGGCGGTTCCCTTGTCGATACCGTCCGGGCTGAAGATGCCGGTGGAAGTCTGCAGCCTGCGCGTCTGCCCCGCGAGTTCGACAGCCAGCGGCTTGCGGGTAAAAGGGCCGGCGGGTGTTGCGCTGAAATAATGTGCGGACTCCATAACTGGCCAGAGTAGTTCGCCTTGCAGCGTAAAGGGAAACTGCCGGGGACGGCCCTCTGCTAGGCTGGAGGGCATGTTCCTGATCTTCGAGTAGCCGGCACGGGCACAGCCCGTCCCGAAGCCTGTCCCCATGTGGCAGCCTGTCCCACCCAGCGATGCAGGTTTTCTCCCTTCCGCTGCGTGCACCGGACCAAACGTATATTCGTTTGCCGGTCGCCGGACAACACTCGAAGCTCCGCCTCCTGCTGGTCTTCCCGCCGTTTCCGGCTGTTCCCGTTTCCGCCACGAATCTGAGTCGTGGCCTCTCCGCCGGCGCTGCCTCCTGCAGCGCCCGGCCCAACAAGCCAGGAGGCTTGGATGACCGCAGGCCGTCAGCCCAGCGCGAATACTTCACCAATCACCGGCATTCGGCACTATTCTGGAACTGCCGAATCTTCAAAGGAGACCATGACCAGCCAGCCCAACACCGGATCAGATCCAGCCGCCCAGGACATGAGTCCTGCGGAAATCCAAGCTGTCATCGACCGGATTCTCTCCAAGGACGTACCGGCCAGGAAACTCAGCGTGCCAAGCGGCGGCGAGGAGGGCCGGGACGGGAAGGCAATGCTCGGCAAAGCCCAGGCGATTTCCCGCCTGGACGAAGAACACACAACGTACGACGGCGACCAGCAGGACCTTGAGGAACGCCGCGCCCTGCGCCGCACGGCAGGGCTTTCCACCGAACTGGAAGACGTTACCGAGGTCGAGTACCGGCAGCTGCGCCTTGAACGCGTGGTCCTGGCCGGGCTCTGGTCCGAGGGGACCCTGGCCGACGCCGAGAACTCGCTGCGGGAGCTCGCAGCCCTCGCGGAGACTGCCGGCTCCGAGGTTTTGGACGGGCTCGTCCAGCGGCGCGACAAGCCGGATCCTGGAACGTTCCTCGGCTCGGGCAAGGCCCTGGAGCTCCGGGACATCGTGATGTCCACCGGCGCTGACACCGTGGTGGTGGATGCCGAGCTCGCGCCCTCCCAGCGCCGGGGCCTGGAGGACATCGTCAAGGTCAAGGTCATCGACCGGACGGCCCTGATCCTGGACATCTTTGCCCAGCACGCCAAGAGCCGCGAAGGCAAAGCCCAGGTGGAGCTGGCCCAGCTGGAGTACCTCCTGCCGCGCCTGCGTGGCTGGGGTGAGTCGATGTCCCGCCAGGCCGGTGGCCAGGTGGGCAGCGCGGCTGCCGGCATGGGTTCACGTGGTCCCGGTGAGACAAAGATCGAGCTGGACCGCCGCCGGATCCGTACACGGATGGCCAAGCTGCGGCGGGAGATCGCCGCGATGAAGCCGGCCCGCGAGACCAAACGGGCCAACCGCCGTCGTAATGCCGTGCCGTCCGTAGCGATTGCCGGGTACACCAACGCGGGCAAGTCCTCCCTGCTGAACCGCCTGACCGACGCCGGAGTCCTGGTGGAGAACGCCCTGTTCGCCACCCTGGATCCCACCGTCCGCAAAGCGGAAACCGCGGATGGCCTGGGCTATACCCTTGCCGACACCGTGGGGTTCGTCCGTTCGCTGCCAACCCAGCTGGTGGAAGCGTTCCGCTCCACGCTCGAGGAAGTCGCCGACGCGGACCTGATCCTGCACGTGGTGGACGTTTCGCACCCGGATCCCGAGGGGCAGATCGCCGCAGTCCGCAAGGTCTTCAGCGAGGTGGATGCCCGCAAGGTGCCCGAAATCATCGTGCTCAACAAAGCCGATGCCGCTGATCCGTTCGTGGTGGAACGGCTCAAGCAGCGCGAGCCCCGGCACGTGGTGGTCTCGGCCCGTACGGGGGAAGGCATCGGCGAGCTGCTGAAGGCAATCAGCGACGCCATTCCCCGGCCCAGCGTCAAGCTGGAACTGCTTATCCCGTACGACCGCGGAGACCTGCTCAGCAAGCTTCACGACTCCGACGCCGAGATCATCAGCGTCGACCACGTTGAAGCCGGAACCAGGGCCGTCGTGATGGTCCGGGAAGGCTTCGCGGCTGAACTGGAACCTTTCGTCAGCAATGACTGAGGCCGTGGCGGGAGAAGCCACGGAAACGGCCGGCGAGCAGTTCGTGATCGAACTGCTCGACCGGGCCGTGGCCGGCATGGGCGGGCAAAGCCGTGCCGGCCAGCACGAGATGGCCAGGCAGGTGGCCCGCGCCATTGAATCGGGGGACCACCTGCTGGTCCAGGCGGGGACCGGCACCGGCAAGTCCCTGGCCTACCTCATCCCCCTGATCGCGCACGCCCTGCAGAGCAACAAGCCCGCCCTGGTGTCAACGGCCACCCTGGCCCTCCAGACGCAGATTGTGGGCAGGGACCTGCCCCGGCTGCTCAAGGCGATCACGCCCGCCCTGGACAGGCCCGTCAAAGTGGCCCTGGTCAAGGGCCGCTCCAACTACGTCTGCCGGCACAAGCTGGAAGGCGGCTTCCCCAGTGAGGAGCCGTCCGAGGGCCAGCTGTTCAGCCTGGGCGAGGACACCAGCGTCCCGCATTTCGCAGCAGCCGTGGGCGGCCCCTCGTCCCAGCTCGGCAAGGAGGTGGTGCGGCTCCGGGAATGGGCTGAAAAGACCCACACGGGCGACCGGGATGAACTCCTGCCGGGCGTCACGGACCGTGCCTGGCGGCAGGTTTCGGTGACCTCCATGGAGTGCCTGGGCGCCCAGAAGTGCCCCATGGCCGCGGAATGCTTCAGCGAACTGGCGCGCCAGGATGCTGCTGAAGCGGATGTTGTGGTCACCAACCATGCGATGCTCGCTGTCAGCGCGTTCGAAGGCCTGGCCGTCCTGCCCGAGTATGACGTGGTGGTGGTGGATGAGGCCCATGAACTGCAGGACAGGGTCACCGGGGCGGTCTCCGGCCAGCTCTCGGTGGCCATGGTCCACGCTGCTGCCGCCGGTGCGCGGAAGCACACGGCCATCACGGTTGATGCGTTGAACGCCGCAGCCGCCAACTTGGAGCTCGCATTGGCAGGCGTACCCAACGGGCTGCTCCCGAACGGGCTCAACGATGAACAGCTGGACTGCGTGGACCAGCTGCGGGACGCCTGCCGCGCTGCCCTCTCGGATTCAAAGGGGGACAGCAGCGCCACGGCCGACGGCGGCAGGCAGCTTGCGCGGTCCCGGCTGCTGCTCATCCTGGAACTTTGTGAACGGCTCCTGGCAGCCCGGGAGAACCGCGAAGTGGTGTGGTTTTCCCGTGCCAGCTCCTTTGATCCTGCGCAGGGATTCTCCCAGCCGGACGAGACCGCTCCGGCGTTGATCAACATTGCGCCGCTGTCCGTTGCCGGAAGGCTGCGTGAGGGGCTCTTCGCCGGCCACACGGTGGTGCTGACCTCCGCGACGCTGGCCATCGGTTCCGCATTCGAGCCTGCAGCGGGCGGACTGGGCCTGGTGGGCGACGGCGCCCCCAGCTGGACCGGCGTTGACGTGGGATCGCCCTTCGACTACCCGAAGCAGGGCATCCTCTACGTTGCCGGGCACCTGCCGAAGCCCGGCCGGGGCGCCTCCCCGGAAGCGCTGGACGAACTGGAAGCCCTGATCCGTGCATCCGGTGGCGGGGCACTGTGCCTGTTCTCGTCCCGGCGTGCGGCAGAGGAAGCGGCCGAGGCGCTTCGCCCCAAGCTGGGAATAACGGTCCTCTGCCAGGGTGACTCCACCATGACCGCCCTGGTAAAGCAGTTCGCCGACGAGCCCGATACCTGCCTGTTCGGGACCATGTCCCTCTGGCAGGGCGTGGACGTCCCCGGCGGCTCGTGCCGGCTGGTGGTGATAGACCGCATTCCGTTTCCGCGGCCGGACGATCCCCTCATGACGGCGCGCTCACGGGCGGTAGCACAGGCCGGTGGAAACGGCTTCATGTCGGTTTCGGCCACGCACGCCGCGATCCGGCTCGCCCAGGGGGCCGGCCGGCTGATCCGTTCCACGGGCGACAGGGGAGTGGTGGCCGTGCTGGACTCCCGGTTGGCCACCGAGCGCTATGCCGGGTTCCTCCGCGGGGCGCTGCCGCCCTTCTGGTCCACAACAGACCGGAAGACGGCGATCGCAGCCCTGGAACGGCTGGCCCGGGAAAACGCCTGAGCCCGCCTCGCTGCGGCGGGCGGAGTTTCCCGGCTACAGCGAGCGGAGTACGGACACAACCTTGCCCATGATGGTGGCGTGGTCCCCGAGGATGGGTTCGTACTGGGTGTTCTGCGGCAGCAGCCACGTGTGGCCGTCGCGCTGGCGGAATGTCTTGACGGTGGCTTCGTCATCCAGGAGCGCGGCCACAATGTCCCCGTTGGCGGCATCCTGCTGGCGGCGGACCACAACCCAGTCGCCGTCGCAGATGGCCGCATCCACCATGGAATCCCCGGCTACCCGAAGCATGAACAGTTCCCCCTGGCCCACCAGTTGCCTGGGGAGCGGCATGACATCCTCCACCAGCTGGTCGGCAAGGATGGGGCCGCCTGCGGCGATCCGGCCCACCAGGGGGACCATTGCCGTGTCCAGGGCGGTGGGCAGTTCGGTGACAGTCGCTGTACCGGGTGAACGCACGGCGGACGCCTGGCTGGCCGGCTTTGCGGCTCCGCCGTCCAGGGTCAGGGGCATGAGGACTTCCATGGCCCGGGGCCGCTTGGGGTCGCGGCGGAGGTAGCCAAGCTTCTCAAGCTGGGAGAGCTGGTGCGTGACGCTCGAAAGGCTCGCCAGCCCCACGGTGTCGCCGATCTCCCGCATGGACGGCGGGTACCCGTTCTCGTTGACCGAGCGCTGGATGGTTTCGAGGATTTTCTTCTGCCGTGGAGTCAGGCCCTTGGCGGTCCTCTTCGGTTGCGCGGTTGCCCTGCCCCCGGCGGCTGCTGCTGCCATGTTCGCCAATGCCTTTCGGTTCCGCCGGTCCGTTCCATGGCCAGGCCCTGGAAGGTCCCGCCCTTGAATGTCAGACCCTGCTGATCGACTGTCCGGGTGGTTGTTCTTTGGTTCAAAGCTAGGCCAGCCGCATTGCTTTTTCAAACATTTGTTCTAGCGAGTCTCGACAATGTTCGTTGATAGGTGCTAAAACAGAGAAAGCAAAGTTCGAATATATGTTCTACTGACTGCCCTGGTCCTTCGAAGACCGCGCCGGAATACGTCCGGCCGGGGGCGGCGGGAAGGACGTCCGGGCAGCACAGTACGGTCCAGGAGGGCTCAGATCATGTCAGGTACATCTGTTACGCGGGGTTCACGCCAACAGCTGCTTTCGGTGCAGCAAATCATGTCCCAGTCGGACAATCGTCTGGCCGGGCGGCCTGCGCCTCTTCCGCCGCTTCGGCTGACCCGTCGCGGTCGCATCGTGCTAATCGGCATTCCGCTGGTCCTGCTGGCTGCGCTGCTCTTCTCCCTGGCGGGCTTTTTCAATGCCCCGGCCAAGGCGTCGGAGTCCGCGACGGATCTTGCAACGACGCCCACTGTCGCAGTGACGGTCCAGCCAGGCGAGTCGTTGTGGGGTATCGCCGCCAGCGTCTCGCCGGAGCGCGACCCGCGGGACGTCGTCGCGGACATCGTGCAGCTGAACAACCTCCCTGCCGGCGCGGTCTTTCCCGGCCAGCAATTGTTCGTGCCTGCAAGTTAGGGCCCGGCATTTTGCCTCTCCACGGGCGTGAGGGCGCAGCATGCGGGAGCGAACAGGAAACCGTCACATTTTCCGGTGTCCGGCGCTGGCACTAAACTGTTCAGGTGAATGACCAGCTAGAGCGCCTGAACCGGCTTCCCCTCCGCAGCAACCTTCGCGGGCTTACCCCCTATGGCGCGCCCCAGCTGGACGTTCCAATCCTCCTGAACGTGAATGAAAACACCCACGGGGTCCCGGCTGACGTCAGGGCAGCCATTACCGCCGCGGTATCCGATGCGGCAGCGGGACTCAATCGATACCCGGACCGGGAATTCACGGAGCTGCGAAAGGCGTTGGCGGAGTACCTGGGGCACGGGCTGGATGAATCCAACCTTTGGGCGGCCAATGGCTCCAACGAAGTACTTCAGCAGATACTCCAGGCCTTCGGCGGGCCGGGACGTACAGCGCTCGGATTCCCTCCCACGTACTCCATGTATCCCCTGCTGGCCAGCGGAACGGACACGGAATACATTGTGGGTGAGCGTGCCGGCGATTACGGACTCAGCGCCGAATCGGCGGCGCGGCAGGTCAAGGAGCTGCAGCCCAACATCGTCTTCCTGTGTTCACCCAATAACCCCACGGGAACCGGCCTCGGGCTGGACGTGGTGGAAGCCGTCTACGAGGCCGGCGAAGAAAGCCAGTCCATCGTCATCGTCGATGAGGCTTACCACGAGTTTGCACACGACGGAACGCCCAGTGCGTTGACGCTGCTGCCGGGGCGGGAACGGCTGATCGTCTCGAGGACCATGAGCAAGGCGTTCGCGCTGGCCGGTGCCCGCCTCGGCTACATGGCTGCGGCCCCCGAAGTAACCGACGCGCTGCGGCTCGTCCGTCTCCCGTACCACCTTTCGGCCATCACCCAGGCCACCGCCCTCGCCGCCCTCCAGCACCGCGAGACGCTGATGGCGGATGTGGAGGACATCAAGAAGCAGCGGGACCGCATTGTTTCCGAGCTGCTGAGGATGGGCCTCAAGCCTGCCGCCTCAGACTCCAACTATGTGTTTTTCGGCGGCCTGGAGAACCCCCATCAGGTGTGGCAGGAACTGCTGGATGCGGGTGTGCTGGTCCGGGATGTGGGAATCCCAGGCCATCTCCGCGTCACTGCCGGAACTGAGACCGAAACCACAGCTTTCCTCACCTGCCTTGAAAGCATCCTTGCCAGCCAGGCCAAGCTTCCCGCCTAGACTGGGAGTACCGGCGCTGGACGCCCCGAACCACCCCTTCTGCCCAAAAGGACCCAAGCATGAGTACCACCGGATCGAATGTTGCTGCGGCCCGCACCGCGCGCATGGAACGTGCCACCAGTGAGTCCTCTGTGCTCGTGGAAATCAACCTCGACGGTACCGGCGCCTCGGACATCGACACCTCGGTGCCGTTCTACGACCACATGCTCACGGCGCTCTGCAAGCACTCCCTGATCGACATGACCGTCAAAGCCACAGGTGACATCCACATCGATGTCCACCACACGGTGGAGGACGTTGCCATCACCTTCGGTGAAGTGCTGCGCACCGCCCTGGGGAACAAAGCCGGGATCCGCCGGTTTGGAGAAGCCACCGTTCCCCTGGACGAAGCGCTGGCCCACGCCGTCGTGGACGTCTCCGGGCGGCCCTACCTGGTGCACGGCGGCGAGCCTGCCGGCCAGGAATACCACCTGATTGGCGGCCACTTCACCGGATCCCTCACCCGCCACGTCTTCGAAGCGATCACCCTGCACGCCGGCATCTGCCTGCACATGAACGTCATAGCGGGCCGGGATCCCCACCACATTGTCGAAGCCCAGTTCAAGGCCTTCGCCCGGGCACTTCGCGCAGCAGTTGAGCCCGATCCGCGCGTTGAAGGAATCCCCTCCACGAAGGGTGCGCTGTGAGCGGGCAGGTCCTGCAGGACGGCGCAATCGTCGATCCCTCGGCCTCCCGGAAACTCCCCTCGCCCGAAGGCAAGCCCACCGTCACGGTCCTGGACTACGGTTCCGGCAACGTCCGGTCCGCGGTGCGAGCCCTTGAACGCGCCGGCGCGGAAGTCATCCTGAGCTCCAAGCCCGAGGACGTCCTGAACGCCGACGGCCTGGTGGTTCCCGGCGTCGGTGCCTTCGAAACGGTGATGCGGGAGCTCAAAGCCGTGGACGGCATCCGCCTTATCGGCAGGCGGGTGGCCGGCGGCCGGCCGGTGCTGGGGATCTGCGTGGGTCTCCAGGTGCTTTTTGAGGCGGGCGTCGAACACGGCACGGAGGCGGAGGGCATCGGCGAATGGCCAGGCAAGGTGGAGCTCCTGCCGGCCGACGTGGTGCCGCACATGGGCTGGAACACCGTGAAGGTGCCCGAGGGATCCAAGCTGTTCGCCGGCGTCGAAAACGAGCGGTTCTACTTCGTGCACTCATACGGGGTGCAGGAGTGGAACTTCGATGTTGTGCAGCCGCGCATGGCCGCACCCCTGGTCACCTGGTCCGAGCACGGCGGGCCGTTCATAGCAGCGGTCGAAAACGGTCCGCTGTGCGCCACCCAGTTCCACCCGGAGAAGTCCGGTGACGCCGGCGCCCGGCTCCTGCGCAACTGGGTGCAGAACCTCAAAAAGCCGGCTCCTGGCGGCCCGGTCCCCGCGGGCGCCCCTTCAACGGAAGACGGCGCCGCCTAGATGTGGTCGATCGTCCTGATGGGGCTGGCCGGCCTGCTGGTCGGCGGTGCCCTGTCCTTCAGGCAGCAGCACAAGCCGCTCTGGACCCAGATTTCGTTTTACGTTTTGGCGGGCATGTCGCTGCTCGCTGCCTACCTGCTGACGCTGCCGGGCAACTGACCGCCGGCTGGCAATACTGACCCCGACCCGAAGGATTGACATGACCTCCGCAACCGACCTGCCGGTTCTTGAACTGCTGCCCGCCGTCGACGTCGTCAACGGCCAGGCCGTCCGGCTGGTCCAGGGGGAAGCGGGCAGTGAGACCAGCTACGGAACCCCGCTGGAAGCAGCGCTGAACTGGCAGCAGCAGGGTGCCGAATGGGTGCACCTCGTGGACCTCGATGCCGCATTCGGACGCGGCTCCAACGCGGAACTGCTCCGCGAAGTGGTGGGCCGGCTGGACATCAAGGTGGAACTCTCCGGCGGCCTCCGTGATGACGAAACCCTGGAAGCGGCCCTGGACCTTGGCGTTGCCCGCGTGAACCTGGGAACCGCCGCGCTGGAGAATCCCGATTGGACGCGCCGGGCAATCGAGCGCTTTGGCGACAAAATCGCCGTCGGGCTGGATGTCCGCGGCACCACGCTGTCCGGCCGCGGCTGGACCAAGGAAGGCGGGGACCTCTGGGATGTCCTGGGCCGTCTTGAGGACGCCGGCTGCAGCCGCTACGTGGTCACGGACGTGACCAAAGACGGCACCCTGCAGGGACCCAACGTGGAACTCCTGCGCCAGATGGTGGAAAAGACCGGCAAGCCGGTGGTTGCTTCGGGCGGCATCTCCAGCCTCGACGACCTCCGTGTCCTGCGCTCGTTGGTTCCCTTGGGCGTTGAAGGCGCCATCGTGGGCAAGGCCCTCTACGCCGGAGCCTTCACGCTGCCCGAAGCGCTCGACGTCGCCGGCCGCCGCTAAACGTCCCGGCATGGCCAGCAACGAATTAGGCGCCCCGTCCCCGCGCCAGCTGCCGGGGCACATCGCTGCGGCGCTGGCGGGCGCCGGCGGCGGTGCCGATTCTGCAGGCCGGCCCTGGGCAGGCCGAAGCCTGGCCGGTGACGATGCCAAAATCCACAACTTCGAGAACGACGACGGAACGGCCAGCGAGGCCTACCTCGCCGCAGTTGCGGCCTTGCGGAAAGGAACGGGGGACGAAGCCGGCGTGGTGGCTTCGCTGGCCACCGCCCGCGTATTCATCCCCATCGTGGCCCGGCTCGCCGAGGAAGCGGAAGGAGCGCACGGCCTGAACGCCGACAAACAGGCGGACATGGCCCTGGTCACCCTCAAGGCTGCCGACGGCAGGACAGCCATGCCCGCCTTCACTTCAACGGCGGCCCTGGCCGCCTGGCACCCCGAGGCCAGGCCGGTTGCCGTGTATGCGGCCCGCGCGGCGCTCTCGGCCGTCGCCGAAGGCGCCGAACTGCTGGTCCTCGATCCGGGCTCCGGGTTCACGTTTGTGGTGCGGCGGCCCGCGGTCTGGGCCCTGGCGCAGCAGCACGGGTGGGTCCCGTCGTACAGGGACGAAGAGCTCGCGGAGGAGATGGGCCGGGCCGCTGCAGGTTTTCCCGCCGTCCGGAACCTCGAGCTGGCGCCGGGCAGGGGAGTGGCCGCCCTGGCCGCCGATGGGACCATGGCCGCAGGCGGCGGCGCAGGGCCGGAACTGCAGGTGGTGCTTTACCTCGAAGACGGACTTGATGCGGCCGGGGTGCAGGACCTCATAGCAGGCCTCCAGTCGGAGTGGTCGCGGAATGTATTGTTTGGGGAGCGCGTCGACTCGATCGAGGTCAAGTTGAGGCGCGCAGAACGCTAGCCGCAGCGAGGCGGGGTGATCCCCGGCCCACGGCGGCAGACATGAGGATCACTGTGAATTTCGCTCTCTACCGGGAGTTGCTCGCCGTCGGGCCCGTCCGCAGGCTGCTCTTGGTGGGCATGGTTGCCCGAATACCCCATTCCGCGGCCGGCGTGCTGCTGACCCTGCATATCGTCCTCAGCCTGGACGAGGGATATGCCGCTGCGGGCGCCGCCGCCGCCGTCATGACCATCGGCATTGCGGTTGGCGCGCCGTGGCGCGGGCGGCGCGTGGACACCGTGGGCCTGCGCACCGCACTGATCCCGTCCGTGATCTCGGAAACCGTCATTTGGTCTGTTGTTCCTCATGTGTCGTACCAGTGGCTGCTTCCGCTGGTGTTTGTGGGCGGCCTGCTCACGCTCCCCATCTTCAGCGTGGTCCGCCAGTCCCTGGGCGTGCTGGCCGACGGCGACCAGCGCCGTACGGCCTTTGCCCTCGACGCGATCACCACCGAGATCGTGTTCATGATCGGCCCCGCCGCAGGTGCCATCGTTGCCACCAGCGGGTTCACAGTGCTGGGCCTGACCGTGGTGGGCGTTTCCACGTCGCTGGCCGGCCTGTTCCTGATGTGGTTCAACCCGCCCACTCGAAGTGCGGACCAAACCGGGGAGTCCAGCGCCGACGAGTGCCGCGCGGCAGAAGCGGCCGTCGTGGCCGCCGCCCCGGCGCATTTGCAGGAGGCGGCGGCGGAACTGGCGCCTGCGGAAACCCGGGGCCGCGCCGGATTCCGCGGCAAGGTTGCGCACAATTTTGCATGGTTTACGGCGGCCGTCGGCGCGGTCTTTGCGGTGGCTGCGGGCGCCGGCATGGTCCTGAGCGGGACGGATGTGGGCATTGTTGCCGCCCTGGAGACGGGCGGCCACCAGCGCGACATCGGCATCGTGTTCGTCTTCTGGTGCGCAGCGTCGGTGGCGGGCGGCCTGGTATACGGCGCCATGCACCGCCCCGTCTCTCCGCTGGTCCTGCTGCTGGGGATGGCGGCACTGACCATCCCCATGGGCTTCGCCCACGACACCTGGACGCTGGCCTTCGCCTCGCTCCTGCCGGGACTGCTGTGCGCGCCCGTGCTGTCATCAGCATCAGAAAAAGTGGCGGATTTGGTGGCGGAGGAACGCCGCGGGGAGGCCATGGGCTGGTATGGCTCCGCGCTGACGGCCGGCGTGGCCCTGGGCGCACCGCTCGCGGGCGTCTTCATCGACGGCACGGGACCGTCCGGAGGGTTTGTGTCGGTGGGGGTTGCCGGCGTGCTCCTATGCTTTGCCGGGCTGTTCCTCCAGCAGCGGCGGCGCCGCGCTGCCTGACGCAGTTTCTTCCATCGGTTGCTCCACAGTTGTCCTTTTGGCCGCGCTAAACGGCAGCTACGGAGCAATCGATGGACCGCGGAGGTACTTTGCCTGGGAAACGACGACGGCGGGACGACCCGTAAAGGCCGTCCCGCCGTCGCAAGGCGCTTGGGTGGGTTCTTCCTTAGTTCACTGCCCCGGTGTACTTCTCGCCCGGGCCCTTGCCGGGGGCATCGGGGATCAGCGACTCTTCGCGGAACGCCAGCTGCAGCGACCGGAGGCCGTCACGCAAGGGCCCTGCGTGCTGGGAGCCGATCTCCGGGGCGGCCGCGGTCACCAGGCCGGCCAGGGCCGTGATCAGTTTCCGTGCCTCGTCCAGGTCCTTCAGCTCCTCGGCGTTGTCCTCCGCCGCAAGCCCCAGCTTGACGGCGGCTGCGCTCATCAGATGGACGGCTGCGGTGGTGATGACCTCGATCGCCGGAACTTCGGAAATGTCGCGGACCTGCCGGGAGACATCGGGACCGGCGGCTGCCGGCTCGAAAACGTGTGAATTACTGTCTGGGGTGCTCATACTGGTAAGCTTGACACAGACCAACTGGATGTCGTTATTTCAGAGATTGATCCAACAATCAAGGTTCCCACCGGCGCTGCACAGCGTTGACGGGAATTTTTTCTGTAAGATGGCATGCAGTTTGCAAGCGGAGTTCTCTCCCACCCGCGTCAGCCGCTGTTCCGAAGTTTAGGAACTCAAGGTTGCCGGGTACCTGGTTGGGCATGGCACCGGCATCCGCCGGAACTGTGCGTGCAGTCCCTTGACGGGCGCTGTATCCGATCTTTCTGAGGCCTTCGATTGCTCCGGCAGTTGGGGGCCTTCTCTATTTGCCGGATTCCACAACAAAAACAGGAGCTTTAACATTAGCGAGCCAAGAATCAATGAGCGTATCCGCGTCCCCGAGGTGCGGCTGGTCGGCCCTGCAGGTGAACAGGTAGGAATCGTCCGTATTGAGGATGCCCTGCGTCTGGCTGCCGAGTCCGACCTTGATCTCGTTGAAGTTGCACCTCAGGCGAAGCCTCCGGTGTGCAAGCTGATGGACTTCGGCAAGTACAAGTACGAGGCCGCGGTTAAGGCACGGGAAGCCCGGAAGAACCAGACGAACACCGTTCTGAAGGAAATCCGCTTCCGACTGAAGATTGACACCCACGACTACGAGACCAAGCGCGGCCACGCATTGCGCTTCCTCGGCGCCGGGGACAAGGTCAAGGCCATGATCCAGTTCCGTGGCCGTGAGCAGCAGCGTCCGGAAATGGGCATCCGCCTGCTCCAGCGCTTCGCCGACGACGTCGCTGAAGTGGGTGTTGTGGAGTCCAGCCCCCGCATTGACGGCCGCAACATGGTCATGGTGGTCGGCCCGCTGAAGAATAAGGCTGAGGCCAAGGCCGAAGCCCGCCGCGCCACCCAGCGTGCCGAGGCGAAGGCGCAGAACGAAGCCAAGGCTTCCGGGCGCGTTGACACGTCCGGCGACGATCAGGCGCCCCTGACGCAGTCCCTGGCGGATCTGCTTCCCGAAGGTTTCACCGTCTCCACCGAACCTGAGGCAGTAGCCGAGGCCCCTGCACAGGAGCCGGCCGCCGTCGTCGAACCTGCTGCAGCCGAAGCTCCCGCCAAGGCAGCGGAAGCTCCCAAGCAGGAAGCGCCCCAGCAGGAAGCTCCCAAGCAGGAAGCCCCGAAGGCGGCTGCTCCGAAGGCGGCGGCCCCCAAGGCTGCCGCTCCGAAGGCTGCTCCCGCCCCCAAGGCTGTTGCGGAGAAGCCCGCCGCGGCTGCTCCGGCAGCAGCGCCGAAGCCCGCAGCGGTTCCGGCTCCGCCGAAGCCGGTGGCCAGGCCTGCCGCACCGAAGCCTGCTGCCCGCCCTGCCCCCAAGGCAGTGCCGAAGCCGGCCGGCAAGAAGACCACTTAGTCCACAGCTGCCGGAGGTCGCCCTCCGGCAGTCAGCAACCAGCACGCCGCCCTGAGGGGCAGCTGCGCGATAGAGCTGCAGGCCCAGCCTGCGGAACGTAAGGAGATCGGTTCCCATGCCGAAGATGAAGACCCACAGTGGTGCCAAGAAGCGCTTCAAGCTGACCGGAAGCGGCAAGCTGCGCCGCCAGCAGGCCAACCGCCGCCATTACCTCGAGCACAAGTCCTCGCGGCTGACCCGTCGCCTTGCCGGCGACAAGATCGTCTTCAAGGGCGACGCCAAGGTCATCCGGAAGATGCTCGGCATCTAGTTTCCAAGTTCTTTGACTGACCATCACCTGGTGGCCGGTCACCTACCAAAAAGCCTTCTCAGGCCGCCGGGAAACCGGCAGTAGATGCTTGGGATCAGATTTTCGAAGGAGTACGCACGTGGCACGTGTGAAGAGGGCGGTCAACGCCCACAAGAAGCGCCGGGTTATCCTTGAACGCGCAAAGGGCTACCGTGGACAGCGTTCACGCCTGTACCGCAAGGCCAAAGAGCAGCTGCTGCACTCGTTTGTGTACAGCTACGGCGACCGCAAGAAGAAGAAGGGTGACTTCCGCCGCCTGTGGATCCAGCGCATCAACGCTGCATCCCGCGCCAACGGACTCACCTACAACCGCCTGATCCAGGGCCTGAAGGCCGCTGAGGTTGAGGTTGACCGCCGCATGCTCGCCGAGCTCGCGGTTTCCGACGCCAACGCGTTCGCTGCGCTGGTCAAGGTTGCCAAGGATTCCCTGCCTGCCGACACCTCCGCCAAGAAGGTTGTTGCCTAGCAACTGGCTGTCCCGCCAGGGACGGTTCAGGAACCCGTGGCCCTAGCCACTAAAGTTCTTATATGAACGAAACCGGGCGCCCGCAAGATTTTCCGCTGTCCAATCCCCGAGCTGATCGGGTGAGGGACGTGGCAAAACTTGCCGGGCGCCCGGCCCGTTTAAAGCGCGGCCTGTTCCTTGCCGAAGGGCCCCAGGCGGTCCGCGAGGCCCTCAGGCTCCACCAGCAGCGCCTTGCCGCCGGAGCCCCGGGTGTGGTCACGGAGGTCTTTGCCAGCGAAAGCTGCCTGGACCGGTTCCCGGAATTCGAAGACCTGTCCCAAGGGGTCAACGCCCGCCTTGCCACTGACGAGGTCCTCGCTGCCATGGCGGATACCGTCAACCCGCAGGGGATCGTCGCAGTCTGCCGCTTCCTGGACGTGGCGCTGCAGGAAGTGCTCGACGCCGGGCCCCGCCTGATTGCCGTGCTGTGCCAGGTCCGTGACCCCGGGAATGCGGGGACCGTCCTCCGGGCGGCAGACGCCGCCGGCGCGGACGCCGTCATCCTCACATCCTCCAGCGTGGACATCTACAACCCCAAGGCGGTGCGGTCCACGGCCGGTTCGCTTTTCCACCTCCCGGTGGTGCTGGGCACCGACATCGGCGATCTGGTTGCGGCGTGCAGGGCGCGAGGGGTAGGCATACTGGCAGCGGACGGCTACGGTTCCCTCAACCTGGATACCCTGCAGGACGAGAACGCCCGGCGGCGGCTGACCGGCGAAGGTCCGGAATCGGCCTATGCCCTGGAGCAGCCCACGGCGTGGCTCTTTGGGAACGAGGCCCAGGGCCTGTCCCAGGAAGAGCTCGCGCTGGCCGACCATCGGGTTGCCGTGCCCGTGTACGGTTCCGCGGAGAGCCTGAACCTGGGTACCGCGGCAACGGTTTGCCTCTACGCCAGCGCGCGGTCCCAGCACTTGCCTGCGCCGGTGACAGCCTAGGCCGGAACCCGGCCGCGGTTCCATTGCCCGGCCGGTCGAAAAATATAAGGGCTCCGGATTTCCGGAGCCCTTGCTGTTGATGATTCAGTCGGGAGAGCAACTCAGGGTGCGCGGGTAGCCTTGCCGCGTCCGGTGATTGCTCCGTAGATGCCGGCAACAACAAGGCCGCCGACGATAGCGAGAATCCAGGTGCCCAGGTCAAAGAAGGCAAGATCGCCCTTGTTGAACAGGAGGCTGCCGATCCAGCCGCCCACAATGGCGCCCACTACACCCAAAACAAGGCTGGTGACCCAACCCCCGCCAACCCGTCCGGGCATGACGGCCTTAACAATGGCCCCTACGATAAGGCCGAGGATAATCCAAGCAAGAAAACCCATGTCTCCTCCTTATAGTGGCCGGGATCTGATGGTCCCGATGAGGCTCAAGCTAACACAGGGCCCTGCCAATGTCAGCAGGCTTAGGGTCGCCGCCGGTGCATGCGGGATGTTGCGGCGGGTACGGTGACTATGGGCGGGCCGAGGCCGGATCCGCGTTTTCCTCACTGAACCGTAACCGTAAAGAGGTGAAGCCCTGTGGCTGCAAATGGCGGTACCAAGGCGATTGTGGCAGCCCTGGCTGCCAACCTGACCATCGCCGCCCTTAAGTTCGTGGCGTATGCCCTGACGCTTTCCTCGTCAATGCTCGCAGAAGCCATCCACTCCGTGGCCGACTCCGGCAACCAGATCCTGCTGCTGGTAGGTGGCAAGAAGGCGAAACGGGCTGCCAGCCCCGAGCACCCCTTCGGCTACGGCCGGGAGCGCTACATCTACGCGTTCATTGTCTCCATCGTCCTGTTCAGCGTCGGCGGCCTCTTCGCCCTCTATGAGGCATGGGACAAGTTCCAGCACCCGCATGCCATCGAAGGCGGCTTCTGGTGGGTTCCGCTGGCCGTGCTGGTGGGCGCGATCATCGCCGAGTCCTTCTCGTTCCGGACCGCCATCATCGAGTCGAACCACGTCCGGGGGCAGCAGTCCTGGGCCAAGTTTGTGCGCAGCGCCAAGCAGCCTGAGCTGCCGGTGATCCTGCTTGAGGACCTCGGTGCGCTGGTGGGCCTGGTCTTCGCCCTGATCGGCGTCAGCCTGACGCTCCTCACGGGGGACGGACTCTGGGATGCCGCCGGCACGGCGATGATCGGCCTGCTGCTGGTGGCGATCGCCGTCGTCCTCGCGTTGGAGACCAAGTCCCTGCTCCTGGGCGAGTCCGCAACAAAGGACGACGTCGCAAAGATCGCCGCGGCGATCGAAGCTGACGGCGGGCGAATCATCCACCTCAAGACCCTGCACCTCGGCCCCGAGGAGCTCCTCGTGGCGGCCAAGATCGCCGTCAGCCACTCCGCCACGGGGGATGAGATTGCACGGGAAATAGACGCTGCTGAAGCGAGGATCCGCGCGGCCGTGCCCATCGCCCGGGTCATCTACCTTGAGCCCGACCTTCACCGGGCCGACGCCACGGGGGCTGGCCAGCAGCCTGCTGCCGTTGCCCCGCAGCCGTAACTGTGCTTCCGTAACTATTGCCTGGCTGGAAGCCGCCGGCCGCCCCGGTCCCGAAGGATCAGGCGGTCAGCGGCTTCCTGCGTTCCAGGAGTCCGCTGGCGATGGCGACGCCGAGTCCCAACAGGGCGAGGACAGCGCCTACCAGCGCCGGGGCAACATAACCCCAGCCGAGCGCGATCACCACTCCGCCCAGGAAGGCCCCCAGCGCATTGGCAACGTTGAGCGCGGCATGGTTCAGTGACGAAGCGAGGGACGGCGCGTCCGGCGATGCATCCAGCAGCCTGGTCTGCAGCGCCGGGACCAGCATGGACCCTGAAGCGCCCACCACGAACACCATGACGAAGGCAGACCACGGCCAGTGGACGGCCACGGCGTAGACCACCAAGGCAACAGCTATGGCAGGCAGCACCTTGTACAGGGTTCCCATCACGGACTTGTCAGCGAACCTGCCGCCCACGATGTTGCCGGCCACCATTCCCAGGCCATAGAGGGCCACCACCAGCGGAATCAGTGACGACGGCATGCCTGCCACGAGTGTCATGGTGTGGGCGATGTAGGTGTAGGTGGCGAAGAAGCCGCCAAAGCCTACGATGCCGATCAGGATGGCCAGCCAGACCTGCAGGCGCTTGAGGGCTCCCAGTTCGCGCCGGATGCTGGCGTCAGGGTGCGCCTCGTGGAACGGTACGGATTTCCAGACCAGGGCAAGCGTCAGCAGTCCTATGAATCCCACCAGGATAAACAGCAGCCGCCAGCCGTAGGTTTGCCCCATCCACGTGGCAAAGGGCACCCCCACCACGTTGGAGATGCTGAGCCCCGCCATCACCATGGAGATTGCCCAACCCCGCCGGGTTGGCGGAACCAGCGAGGCTGCAATGACAGCCGCAACTCCGAAGAACGCGCCGTGCGGCAGGCCGGCGGCGAAGCGCGAGGCCAGCATGGTCCCGTAGTCGGGCGCGAGGAAGGAAAGGAAGTTGGCCACCGTGAAGAACAGGATGAGCCCGAGTGCCAGGTGCTTGCGGGGGAGCCTGGCGCCGACGGCGGCGAGCAGCGGGGCCCCGACCACAACGCCCAGGGCGTAGGCGGAGATGAGGTGGCCGGCTTCCGGTGTTGATATCCCGAGGCCCTGCTCCACTTCCTTCAGCAGGCCCATCATGGTGAATTCCGTAACGCCGATGCCCACCCCGCCCATGGCGAGGGCAAAGATAGCCAGGGCGACGTTGGGGGATCGGATGGGGGCTGCCGTGGATGTTTCGAGGACGCTGCTCATGGGCCTGCTTTTCGGGGTAGAAACTGTGATGGGACCGGTGCCACGGCAGTGGGGCTGATGAAGTCCGGACCCTGCCAACAACCCCGGGAAGGGGGAACAGTATTCCCGCTGCGGGGATGGTGTGTCCGGCCCCACCATTGTCCCCCATAGAATGGGCCAGTGACTGGACTGATACAGGTGGTAGGTGGAGCCGTCGTTGACAGCCTGGCGGAACCTTCGCTGCTTCTGGCGGCACGGCGCAGCGCGCCGGAGGAGCTGGCCGGTCTCTGGGAGTTCCCCGGGGGCAAGGTGGAATCCGGAGAGCAACCGGAAGCGGCGCTTGCCCGCGAGCTGTTCGAGGAACTCGGCATCGGCGTCCGGCTTGGCTCTGAGCTTCCGGCCGAGGCGCCGCAGGGCTGGCCGTTGAACAGCCGTGCCAGCATGCGGGTGTGGCTGGCCGAGGTCACCCGCGGGCAGGCCCGGCCGCTTGAAGACCATGATGAACTGCGGTGGGTGCCGCTGTCTGATCCGGAAGCCGTCCTGGGCCTGCCCTGGATACCCGCCGACTTCCCGATTGTCAGGGCCCTCCTTGCCGCCCTGGCGGTGCCGGCAGGGGCTGCGCGCTCCTAGAAGAGGGTGGCCTGTTCTGCTGATTTTCTTACTCCCGGCAGCCCGGGAACGCCGGGCAGGGAGGCGGCCGAATCATGCCCTGCCGCTGCCGGAATGGTGCCTGCCGGGTACTCGGCTTCCTCGCCGCGGGGATCGTCCGCCAAATCCCTGTGGCTGAAGCCGGATGAATCGGTGAACCCGTGGCGGGCCTTGAAATACCGGACCTTGCCGGCCAGCCAGGAACGGTACTCCTTGGAGGCGTACGAGCCGGAGCCGTAGAGCCTGCGGTAGCTGCCGGCCAGTCCGGGATGGTTGGCGGCAATCCACTGCATGAACCACTCCCTGGTGCCCGGCTTGAGGTAGAGGGCTCCTGCAGTCACCCCGGTGGCTCCGGCTGCAGCCAGGGAAGCGAATAGAGCGTCAAGGGCTTCGTCGCTGTCCGAAAGCCAGGGGAGGATGGGCATTGCCATTACCCCGCAGGGGAGTCCGGCCTCGCGAAGGCGGGAGACAAGCTTGAGCCGTGCCCGGGGCCCCGGTGTTCCGGGCTCGACGGCCTCGGAGAGTGCTTCATCGGTCATGGCGAGGGAAATGCCCAGGCCAACGGGCACCTGGGTTGCGGCGCTCTTGAGCAATGGAATGTCCCGTGCCAGCAGCGTCCCCTTGGTGAGGATGGAGAGGGGAGTTCCCGAGTCAGCCAGGGCGGCGATGATCCCCGGCATCAAGCGGTAACGGCCCTCGGCACGCTGGTAGGGGTCCGTGTTGGTGCCGAGGGCCACCTGCTGGCGGCCCCAGGAAGGCTTGGCGAGTTCTTTGCGGAGGACCTCTGCGGCGTTGACCTTGACCACCACCTGGCTGTCGAAGTCCAGGCCGGCGTCGAAATCCAGGTACGTATGGCTCTTCCGGGCGAAGCAATAGACGCAGGCGTGGCTGCAGCCCCGGTACGGGTTGATGGTCCACTCAAACGGCATCCTTGAACCGGGCGGCACCTTGTTGAGCACCGATTTGGCGGTGACCTCGTGGAAAGTGATGCCGGCGAACTCTGGAGTGGTGACTGACCGTACCAGGCCGGCCAGGGGGAGCAGGGCGGGTGAGGCCGTGCCCGGAGCGGTTTCTCCCGGCCGGGGCATCAGTGCTTGGGCGTCCCATCTCATGCCTCTATTCGAATGTATGTTCGAATCAAAGTCAAGCATCGACCCGTGCCCGTCCGGCGTGCCGAGGCACGCCTAGGGGAGGTCCTGGAGCTCCCACACCACCGTGATTGCCACGGCCACCGTGGAGTCCCCGGCCGCCACGGCGAGGGGTTCCACGGAAGCGGCGCGCTGTATCCCGGTCACCGGCACCGGACCCTGGACCGGGATGTTGTCCACTACGGAAAGCACCCGGCCCAACCGGGCCGAGGCAAGCCGGGCGTACTGGCGTGCGGTGCTTGTAGCATCCACCCAGGCGGCTTCACGGGCCCGGGCCCGCACCGCGGCGTCGTCGCTGAACGTGAGTTCCAGGCCGTTCAGCCGGACGTCGTTGCCGCCCGCCCCAATGGCCTCGGAAATTGCGGCGGAGGCGGACCCAGGCGCCCGTAGCCTTACGGTGAGGGTGCTGGCGGCGACGTACCCCGTGACCCGCTGGCCCTCGCCTTCCCGCCATGTGACATCCGCCCGCACGTTCAGGGCCGCAGTGCGGATGTCGGCACCCTCAACGCCGTGTCGGCGGAAGGCTGACGCAACGGCTTCGGAGCTGGCGCCGGCCCGGGAGTAGGCATCCTCCACGGATGCGGCGCGGCACTCCACCCCGATGGAGACCACCATCAGGTCGGGGGCAGCGTCCGCCGAGCCCGTCCCGGTGACGGTGACAGTGCCGGGAATCCCGATTCCGTCCCTTGCCCCGCCGCCGCTGCCGGAATCCGCTGCCATGGGTCACGCCTCCGCTTCTGAAGGCCCCCGGCGCCGGGGGCGTACGGGGTAGCCGCCGGCGGCAAGTCCGGCATGACGTTCAAATATGTTGGCTGTCCCAGGGTTCCCGGTGCGCAGCATGGACCAGCCGGCGCTGAGGAGATACAACGGCAGGAAGGGGAGGCCCAGGCACCAGGCGTATTGGCTGCAGTGTTTTTCTTCGTGGCTTAGCAGGGCCGGCTGCGCCGCCAGCTTGTCCGCCGGGCAGCGGCAGAGCACCACGTTGCCCAGGGTGAACGCTCCCGCGACCGGCAGCCGCCAGCTGTACCCGCCGGCGAGGACCAGGCCGCGCGGCCCGCTGCGGACGTCGGTGCGTGCGGCCATTGCGACGGCGACGCCGAGGACGGTGCTGCCATTGACCAGGTTGGCTGCCCGCCTCAGCCGCTGGGCGGGCGTAAGTCGCTCCGGGGCTTCCTGGCTTCGAGGCGCAGTCATGAGGCCATGCTAGCCGGACGGTTCAATTAGACTGGAGGATAGTGGCCGCCGGTTCCGCCGGTGTGCCCTGACCTGGTCATTGAACGCCCTGCACGTGGGGCTTTCATCCATGACCTGCCAGTGAAGGACGCGCCGCCGGGAAACCGCGCCGGCTGTCCCGTTCACCGGCAGCCACGACTCGTAGCTAAGAACAGTAGATGACTGAAACTTTGCCGGGCGCCGCCATCCCGAACCCCACGGATGAAGCCGCCATCACTGCCGCCGTAGACCAGGCCGTTGCCGCCATCGCCGGCGCGGCCACCCTTGATGAGCTGAAGGCGGTGAGGCTCGCCCACACCGGCGAGAAGTCACCCCTCAGCCTTGCGAACCGCGAAATCGGCAAGCTGGCCAAGGACCAGAAGGCCGTGGCCGGAAAGCTCATGGGTGCCTCCCGCGGGCGGGTCAACAAGGCGCTCGCGGACCGCACGGCAGAGCTGGAAGCCGAAAACGACGCCCGTATCCTGCTGGAAGAGACGGTGGACGTCACCGCAGCCCCCCGCCGTCGTCGTGCCGGTGCCCGCCACCCCCTGTCCACCCTCCAGGACCGCGTGGCGGACATCTTCGTGGGCATGGGCTGGGAAATCGCCGAGGGTCCGGAAGTCGAATCGGAGTGGTTCAACTTCGACGCCCTGAACTTCAAGCCGGACCACCCGGCCCGCGAAATGCAGGACACTTTCTTTGTGGAGCCGCCCGAGGCCCACCTGCTGATGCGCACGCACACGTCCCCGGTGCAGGTCCGTTCAATGCTGGAACGCGAGCTGCCCATCTATGTGCTGTGCCCGGGCAAGGTGTTCCGCACGGACGAGCTGGACGCCACGCACACGCCGGTGTTCCACCAGTTCGAAGGCCTCGCCATCGACAAGAAGCTCAGTATGGCGGACCTCCGCGGCACCCTGGAGCACTTCGCCCGGCAGATGTTCGGCGACGAAGCCCAGATCCGGCTGCGGCCCAACTACTTCCCGTTCACGGAACCCTCTGCCGAGCTGGACATCTTCCACCCCGGCGCCAAGGGCGGGCCAAGCTGGATCGAGTGGGGCGGCTGCGGCATGGTCAACCCCAACGTGCTCCGCGCTGCGGGCATCGACCCGGACGTCTATTCAGGTTTTGCCTTCGGCATGGGCATCGAGCGGACCCTGATGTTCCGCAACGAGGTGGGGGACATGCGCGACATGATCGAAGGCGATGTACGGTTCAGCGAGCACTTCGGGATGGAGATCTAACAGTGCGTATCCCAATTTCCTGGCTGCGTGAATTCGCGGAGGTACCGGCCGGAGCGACGGCCGAAGACGTGATGGCCGAACTGGTCAAGGTTGGCTTTGAGGAGGAGGACGTCCACCGTCCCACGGACACCCTCAAGGGCCCGATCGTGGTGGGCCAGGTCCTGAGCCTGGTCAAGGAACCGCAAACCAACGGCAAGACCATTAACTGGTGCCAGGTCCGTGTTGTCCCCGAGGGGCAGGAGCAGGCGCTCACCGGCAAGGGCATCGACCCCTCCGGCGTGCAGGGCATCATCTGCGGCGCCCACAACTTCGTGGAGGGCGACAAAGTGGTGGTTACGTTGCCCGGAGCCGTGCTGCCGGGCGACTTCCACATCTCCGCGCGCAAGACCTACGGCCACCTCTCCGCAGGCATGATCGCCTCCGTCCGCGAGCTGGGCATCGGCGAGGACCATGACGGCATCCTGGTGCTGTCCCGCATCGGGCTGGACCCGGAAGTGGGCACCGACGCCATGGAACTGCTGGGCCTCTATGACGAAGCAGCCGAGATCAACGTGACTCCGGACCGCGGCTACGCCTTCTCCATCCGGGGTGTGGCCCGCGAGTACGCGCACGCCACCGGGACCGCGTTCACGGATCCCGCCTCCCGCGTCAACGCACCCGCAGAGCTTTCCGGCGGGTACGGCGTCAAGCTCAACGATGACGCCCCCATTTACGGGAACCCGGGCTGCGACCGGTTCGTGGCCCGGACCGTCCGCGGCGTGGACGCCACCAGGCCCACCCCGCCGTGGATGGTGTCCAGGCTCCGGCTGGCCGGCATCCGCTCCATCTCCCTGCCGGTGGACATCTCCAACTACGTGATGCTGGAACTTGGCCAGCCCACGCACTGCTACGACCTGGACAAGCTGTCCGGGGACATTGTGGTGCGCCGTGCCGCGGCCGGCGAGAAAATGACCACCCTCGATGGCAAGGTGCGCGCGCTCGATGCCGAGGACCTGCTGATCACCGATGACTCCGGCGCCATCGGCATCGCCGGCGTGATGGGCGGGGCCGACACCGAGGTGTCCGACGCCACCACGAACATCCTGGTGGAGGCCGCGCACTTCGACGAGGTGTCCATCTCCCGTTCCCGCCGCCGCCACAAGCTGCCGTCCGAAGCGTCCAAGCGCTTCGAGCGCGGCGTTGATTGGCAGGTGGCCGGCATTGCCGCCCAGCGGGTGGTTGACCTCCTCGTGGAACTCGCTGGCGGCACGGCAGACGAGGCGGGAACCGACGTCGGCACCGCCCCTGACTCCGTGGCGATCGAGCTTCCGGCAGCCTTCGCGGCCGCACGGATCGGCATCGACTTCACCGAAGAGCAGATTGTCACCTCCTTGGAGGACCTGGGCGCGGCCGTGGTGAAGAACGACGGCGGCTGGACCGTTACGGCCCCCAGCTGGCGCCACGACCTGGAGACCAAGGAGGACCTCTCCGAGGAGATCGCCCGGCTGGTGGGCTACGACCAGATTCCCGCGACGCTGCCTGTGGCGCCTCCCGGCCGCGGCCTGACGCGCGTACAGCAGCAGCGCCGACGCCTGATCCAGGCGCTGGCTGATGCCGGGCTCACCGAAGTCCTGGCCTACCCCTTCGTGTCCAAGGCGGCCAATGACACCTTCGGCGTGCCGGAAGAGGGCTCCGTCCGGACCGCGGTCAAGCTGGCCAACCCGATCAGTGAGGAGCAGGGCTTCCTGCGCACTTCCATCCTGCCCGGGCTGATTGAGGTGGCGAAACGGAACCACTCCCGTGGATTCCGGGATCTGGCGCTCTTCGAATCGGGCCTGGTGTTCCTGCCCGCCGAAGTAACGGGCACGGACTCAATCCCGCCGCTGGGCGTTAAGCCTGCCGATGAGGTGCTGGATGCGCTGTACGACGGCGTTCCCGACCAGCCGTTCCACCTTGCCGCCGTCCTCACGGGCCATGATTCGCCCGCCGCCGCAGGCCACACGCCGCGGTTGTGGGACTGGGCTGACGCCGTGGACATCGCCCGCCTCGCCGGGGACGTCCTGGGCGTGGACATTGTGGTCAGCCAGGGTGCGCACCAGGCGTTCCACCCGGGCCGTGCCGCCCGGTTGTCCCTGCGCTCGGGCGAAGTAGTGGGCTATGCAGGTGAACTGCACCCCAAGCTGCTGGCGGCTTCCGACATGCCTGCACGCTCGGTTGCACTGGAGCTGAACGCCGACGCGCTGTTCGAGGCTGCGCCTGATGTCATCGTGGCGCGGCACATCTCCACGTTCCCGGTGGCTACCCAGGACGTGGCTCTGGTGGTTCCCGCCGGGATTCCGGCCGATGAGGTGCTGGCCGCGCTCCGCGAGGGGGCCGGTGAACTGCTGGAGGACGTTGCGCTCTTCGACGTCTACGCCGGCAAGGGGATCGAGGAGGGCAAGAAGTCCCTGGCCTTCGGACTCCGGTTCCGTGCCGACGACCGCACGCTGACGGCGGACGAGGCGTCGGCCGCACGCGAGAGCGCCGTGGCCCTGGCCGCTGAGCGTTTCGGCGCAGTCCAGCGCTAGGCGGGCAGTACCCAGGTCCCATGGACGCCAGGCTGACCCTGCGGGCAGTGGATATCGCAACCGATGTCCGCTGCCCGCAGGCGCATCCGGACGGCCCGGAGGGATTCGTCCCTGAACCCGCCGAGGAACTGCGGGCCGCAGCCATGGAGCCGGCCGCTGCGCAGCGTTTCCTGGCCGGCAGGGCAGCACTGCGCCGTTTTGCGGGCGACGTGCTCGATCTGCCGGCATCGCAGCTACGGTCCTCCTACTCCTGCCCCCAATGCGGTTCCGGGCCCGGACTCTCCCACGGCCGGCCGGGCTTCACGCATCGGGGCCGTCCGTTGCCACTGCTGCTGAGCACGGCCAGGACCGGGAACTGGGTGCTGCTCGCGGCGGTCACTTCGCCGGGCAGGGGGGAACGGCTGGGCGTGGACGCCGAAAATCCGGAGCGCGTTGGCTTCGAGGGGTTCGATGCCGTGGCGTTGTCCCGCGCGGAGGGGCTCACCCTCGCGGGGCTGGCAGGAAAGGCGCTCCTGCGGGAACGTGCCCGGCTCTGGAGCCGGAAGGAGGCCTGGCTCAAGATGACCGGCGAGGGGCTCCGGGTGGATCCCCGCACGGTAGCCGCACTGGAGGAACGTGGGGTGCGGGACCTGCCGTCCTCTGCTACGGGGCTGCCGGCGTCGCTGGTTGCCGCTGTGGCCTTGGACTAGCCCAGCCGGCTTCGCGGGGCAGGCAACGGCGGGAGCGCGAGTTCAAAGAGCCAGGGGTGGAGGACTGCTTCGGCGTCGATGCCCGCTACACCGTTGGCCAACAGGATGAAGTCGGCCGTTGAGACTGAGCTGTGGCGGTGCGTCCTGGTCCACTCCTGCAGCAGGGTAAAGAACGCAAGGTCCCCGCAATGCATGCGGAGTGCATGCAGCGCCAGGGCCCCGCGCTTATAAACACGGTCGTCAAACATCAGGGCCGGTCCGGGGTCGCCGATGAGCAGGTCCTTCCCGGCGGCGGAAAGCCTGCGCCAGGCCGCGGCCGCCCTGTCCTGGGCGGTCATCACCCCGGCCGCCTCCGACCAGAGCCACTCGGCGTAGCAGGCAAACCCCTCGTGCAGCCAAATGTCGTGCCACCCGCGGACTGTCAGGGAGTTTCCGAACCACTGATGCGAGAGTTCATGGGCGATCAGGCGCTGGGCATCCCAGTCCAGGCTGAGGTGGCTCCGGCCCAGTATGGCCATGGTCTGGGCTTCGAGCGGAATTTCCAGGACATCGTCCGCCACCACAACCGTGTACCCGGAAAAGGGGTAGGGCCCGAAACATCTGACGAAGGTGCGCATCATCTCGGGCTGCAGGCGCAGCCCCTCGCGGGCGGCGCCTGCCAGTGCAGGCGGGACCGCCGCGGTTTGGAGCACGCCTCCCGGGGCGTCACCCGGGTCAAGGACCAGGGAGTCATAGCGGCCGATCTGGACCGTGGCCAAGTAGGTGGCCATGGGCTCCTCCTGCTCGTAGGTCCAGGTCTCCCGGCTGGCCCTGATGCTGTGCCCTACCAGCCGGCCGTTGCAGACGGCACGGTAATTGGCGTCGGTAGTTACCGTGATCCGGTAGCTTGCCTTGCTCCGCGGATGGTCGTTGCACGGAAACCAGGACGGTGCGCCGTTCGGCTGGCCGGCCACCAGCACGCCGTCGGTCAGTTCCTCCCAGCCCACCTCGCCCCACAGCCCGCGGCGCGGAGCAGGATTGCCCTCGTAACGGACGTCTACGGTGAACGTTTCCCCGGCGGCGAGGCCGGCGTCCAGTTGGACCACCAGTTGTTCGGCGCGCTGCGAGAACCTCCGCACGCGCCTCCCGTTCAGCTGCACCTTAACGGCGCGAAGACCTGCCAGGTCCAGGACGACGGCGGACGTTTGGCGGGCTGCCGTGGCGTGAATGAGGGCACGGCCGCTGAGCCGGTTGGCGGCCATCCGGTAGTCGAGGTCCAGTTCGTAGCGGGACACACGGTACGAGTCGGTACCGTGGCCCGGCATGTAGGGGTCGGACAGCACTCCCGGGATGGCTGTCCCGGCCGAAGGTCCGGAAGTTGCTGGTTCAGGAAGACTCATGGACGCGGGCCTCAATCACAAAAGTGGCGGGTACTTACTTCTGGCGGGGTGCAGGAACACCGGGGCCGGCCCATGGACTGACGGGGTTGCCCATCCAGTAGGTTCCGGCCGGAACCGTTTCCCCGCGCATGACCAGGGAGGCCGGTCCCACCGTTCCGCCGTGGCCGATGCGCGCCTGCGGGAGGATGACACCGTGCGGTCCCATCGTTGCGCCGTCTTCGAGCGTAACAGGGCCGATGCTCATGATGCGGTCGTGGAACAAGTGCGTTTGCACCACGCAACCGCGGTTGACGGTGGAGTTCGCTCCAAGGGTGACGAGGTCGGCTTCCGGCAGCCAGTAGCTCTCGCACCATGCTCCGGGTCCGATCCTGGCGCCCAGTCCGCGCAACCACCATACAAGGGCCGGCGTGCCGGTGGCGGCCCGGGCGAACCACGGGGCGCTGACCATTTCTATGAACGTATCCACCACTTCGTTCCGCCAGATGAACGAGCTCCACAGCGGGTGTTCCCCGGCCCGAATGCGGCCGATGAGCAGCCATTTGGCAACCACGGCACTGGCGGCGGCGACGGCACCGGCCAGCAGCATCACCACTCCGCCGAGCAGGGCCGCTGCGCCGTAGTTGAAGGTCGCGGCCAGCCAGTCCAGGGCAAGCAGCACACCAGCGGCGAGGCCCACCGTGAGCGCTACGGGAATGAACCGGCAGGCCTCCCACAATGCACGTGCCATCTTCAGCCTGGGAGGCGGCTGGTAGGTGAGCGAACTGTCCGAGGCGATGGCCGTGCGCCGCAGCCGGACAGGAGGGCTTCCCAGCCAGGAGGTACCGGACTTGGCCTTCGACGGCGTCGCGGACAGGACGGCCACCAGCGAGTTCTTGGGCACATTGCGGCCCGCTCCCGTCATGCCCGAGTTGCCCAGGAAGGAGCGCTTGCCGATCTTGGCCGGCGCGATCCGCAACCAGCCCCCACCCAGCTCGTAGGATGCCACCATCGTGTCATCGGCCAGGAACGCGCCCTCTCCCACGGTGGTCATCTTGGGAACCAGCAGCACGGTGGAGGCCTCCACGTTCTTGCCGACCTTTGCTCCCAGCAGGCGAAGCCAGACGGGCGTGAAGAGGCTGGCGTAGACGGGAAACAGGAGGTCCCGGGCCAGGTCCAGCACACGTTCGGTAGCCCAGATCTGCCAGCCGATCCGGCTTCGCACGCGGTAGTAGCCTTCACGCAGGCCCAGCCCGAGCAGGCGGGTGGTTCCCAGGACCAGCAGCAGGTTGGCCGCGAACCAGGCCAGGGCGGCAAGGGGCAGGGAGGCGAGCAGGGGAAGCCAGGCCCCGGACAGTGAGCTGTGGCCCCTGATGAACAGGAAGGCCACCAGGCAGGCAGCCCCCGCGGAAAGGTAGGGGATCATGGCCAGCAGTGCGCTGGCTGCCGCGAAGGCCGTAAACCAGAGCCGTGCCGGCAATGCGCCGGTGGCGGGGTGGGCCGGCCAGTTCTGTTTTGCTTTGCCCCGGCGTTCTGCCGGCGAGCCGGCCACAACCTGGCCTGCCTTGACCTTGCCCAGGACCGCCGAACCGGGCTCCACCTGGCCGCCGGCGCCGATGCTGGCGCCGGGCATCAGGGTGCTCCGGGCCCCCACGGTGGCGCCTGCGCCGATCCGGATTGCTCCGATGTGCACGTTGTCACCGTCGATCCACCATCCTGAAAGGTCCACTTCGGGCTCCACGTTGGCTCCGGTGCCCAGCGAAAGCAGCCCGGTCACTGGCGGCAGCGAGTGCAGGTTGACGTTGCTGCCGATCTTCGCGCCGAGGGCGCGGGCGTAGTACGGCACCCAGGGTGCGCTTGCCAGGCTGACCGCTCCTGCAAGGTCCTGGATCTGCTCAGCCAGCCAGAGCCGGAGATGGACTTTCCCCGATCTGGGATAGGTGCCCGGCTGAACGTTCCGGAGCAGGAGCCGGGCTGCTGCGACGGAGAGGAGCATACGCCCGGCAGGGCTGACGAACACCAGCCAGGAAGCACCCACCCACCACCAGGACACCGTGGCTGCGGCGGTGAAGCCGGCCAGCCCGGCGAGCAGGTTGTTGGCCGCCATCAGGTAGGTCAGCCACCGCATGCCCACGAGGATGTGCAGCGGGACGCCCATCAGCGTCTGGAAAACCTGGGACTTCCGGGCGGTCGGACGGACAGTGCGCGCCTGGGCCGGACCGGCGGGCGTGCCGTCCGGCAGCGACTGCCGCGCCACATCGATCAGGGCCCCGACGCGGGGCGTGGCGTAGATGTCTGCCACGGTGATGGTGGGATAACGGACCCGCAGCGCAGAGACGAGCTGCGCCGCGGCAAGGGACCCGCCCCCGGCAGCAAAGAAATCCGCGTCGAGGCTGGCTGCCTTGCTGCCAAGGACCGCGCCCCACTGCTCGACGATCCATTGGGCGTCATCGGGAAGGTCCAGCGGGGCCCTGTCTGCTTCGTCGTCCCCGCTGCCCGCGAGCGGCCAGGGCAGGGCGTGGCGGTCCACCTTGCCGCTGGTCTTAGTGGGCAGGGAGTCGACGACGGCCAGCAGCGGAATCAGCGCAGCCGGGAGGGTGTCGGCGAGGAGCTTGCGGGCGGCGGCCAGGTCGGGCCCGGCGGGTCCCGCCGGCGCAAGGTACCCCACCAGGATCTGGTTCCCGGCCGCCGTCGTCCGGACGGCGGCAGCAGCGCCCGCGATGCCCGGCAGGGCCTGCAGGGCTGCGTCGACTTCACCGAGTTCGATCCGGCGGCCACCCAGCTTGACCTGTTCATCGGCACGGCCCATGAAGATGAGGCCCTCGGCTTCGTAGCGGACAAGGTCTCCCGAGCGGTAGGCGCGGTCCCAGCCAAACGCGGGAAGGGACGCGTACTTTTCGGCGTCCTTGGCCGCGTCCAGGTAGCGGGCAAGTCCCACGCCGCCGATGATGAGTTCGCCAATGCCTCCTTCGGGAACGGGAATTCCTGCCTCATCCACCACAGCCAGATCCCAGCCATCGAGCGGACGGCCGATCCGCACCGGACCCGGACCGCGCAGGGGTGCAGCGCAGGCCACCACGGTGGCCTCGGTGGGGCCATACGTGTTCCATACTTCCCGGCCGTCAACGGCCAGCCGTTCCGCGAGTTCCGGCGGGCATGCCTCCCCGCCGAAGATCAGCAGCCGGACGTTTTCGAGCGCTTCGGCGGGCCAGAGGGCAGCAAGGGTGGGGACGGTGGACACAACCGTGATCCCATGGCTGATGAGCCAGGGGCCCAGATCCATGCCCGTTCGCACCAGGGCACGGGGAGCAGGGACCAGGCAGGCGCCGTGCCGCCAGGCAAGCCACATCTCCTCGCAGGACGCGTCGAACGCCACCGACAGCCCGGCAAGCACCCGGTCCGCCGTTCCGATCGGCTCCGCCGTGAGGAAGATCCGGGCCTCGGCGTCAACGAAGGCGGCAGCAGAACGGTGCCGTACGGCAACGCCCTTCGGGGTCCCGGTTGAGCCGGACGTGAAAATCACCCAGGCGTTGTCGTCCACATCCGCGGTCCGGGCCGCAGGGTATGGTGTGGGCCGGCTGCCATTGACGGTGATTCCCTTTTCCGTGACGACGGCGGCCACCCCGGCTTCAGCGAAGACGAGCCGTGCGCGCTCCTCGGGATCGTCCGCGTCGACGGGGACATAGGCGGCGCCGATGAGCAGGATGGCAAGGATGGAAACGTACAACCGGTTGGTGCCGGAGGGGATCCGCACGCCGATCCTGTCGCCGGCGCCCAGTCCGGCAAGGTGCATCGCCCGCCCGGCGGAGCGGACTTCCGCCAGCAGCTGGGCGTAGCTCAGGGACCTCCGGCCGTCGTCGAGGGCTGAGGCATCGGGAAAACGTTCCGCCGTCTCCAGCAGGATGTCCACGAGCGTCCGGGCCGGGGGAGCGGCAGCAGCGCCGGCCAGCTGCGGCTGGTAGGGGGCCCGCCCCTGCATCTTGTCCGGGGCCTGTTCCGCGGCAATGCCCTCGGCTGCCCGGCTGCTGCTTTGTTGCTCGGTCACCTGTGCAGTGTGCCGGGGCAAGATGAACGGAAAGTGTCCGGGTTTGCCCGCTGTCCATCCCTTGTTCGACATTTGTTCATGGTGCTTCCTTAGTGTGCGCCCCCGAAACCTGCCGACCTACGGAATCAGGACCACCTTGCCGGTGGTGCGGCGACCTTCAAGGTCGCGGTGCGCCTGGGCGGCCTCGGCCAGGGGGTACTTTCCGCCCACCCTCACCTTCAGGCTGCCGTCGGCGGCGGCGGCGAAAATTTCGTCCGAGCGCCAGCGCCGTTCCGCGGCGTCCAGGAGGTGGTGCGCGATCGTGGGCCGGGTCAGGAAGAGCGAGCCGCCGGCGTTGAGCCGTTGCGGGTCCACCGGGGGAACAGGACCCGAGGCGGCGCCGAAAAGCACCAGCGTGCCCCTGATGCGCAGGGCGGCCAGCGAGCCGTCGAAGGTGTCCTTTCCGACGCCGTCGTACACTACGTCGGCGCCCCTGCCGTTGGTGATGTCCCTGACGGCCTCGGTAAATCCGCTGTAGCGCAGCACATGGTCCGCGCCGGCGTCGAGGGCTAGCCGCTCCTTTTCATCCGTGGATACCGTGGTGACCACGGTGGCGCCTTTGGCTTTGAGCAGCTGGAGCATCAGCAGGCCAACACCGCCCGCGCCGGCGTGGAGCAGTACGGTGTGCCCCGCCTCCACCTTGAAAGTGGAGTTCATCAGGAAATGCGCGGTCATTCCCTGCAGCGGGAGGGCGGCGGCGGTGGGGTCGTCGAGGCCTTGGGGCACGGGCAGGGCCTTGTCCGCATCCACCACGGCATAGCCGGCGTAGCAGTTAGTGCCCTCGGCGGTGGCCACGCGGTCTCCTTCGGCGAAGCCGGTCACCCCTTCGCCCAGTCCGGCAACCGTGCCCGCTGCTTCAGACCCCGGAGTAAAGGGATACGCGACCTTATACACGCCGCTGCGCTTGTAGGTGTCGATGAAATTGACCCCAACCGCGCCCACTTTGACCAGCAACTGGCTGGGGCCCGGGACCGGCGGGTCCACCTCTGCGTATTCGAGGACTTCCGGGCCGCCTGCCTGCCGTGCGACGATTGCATGCGTCATGGTTCTCCTTCCCCGGGCCCGGCCTTTCCAGCCCCGGCTGCACGCTCCATCCTAGGCAGACCCCGAAGGGAAAGCTTGCAGGGAAAGCTTGCAGGGAAAGCCTGCAGGGAAACCCCGCATGATCCCGGCCGACGAGCCGACACTGGATAACTTTGTGCATAAATATCGGAACTAGTGAATATTCTTGCTGTAAGGTGGAGGCCATGACTATTTCTGTTGCAGTGTCAGGCGCCAGCGGTTATGCCGGGGGAGAAGTCCTGCGCCTCCTCGCCGGGCACCCGGATGTCACGATCGGAGCCATCACCGCCCACAGCAATGCCGGCTCCCGGCTCGGCGAGCTGCAGCCCCACCTGCACGGACTCGCAAGCCGCATCCTCGAGGACACCACCGTGGAGAACCTCTCCGGCCACGACGTCGTGTTCCTCGCGCTGCCGCACGGTGCCTCCGCGGAGATCGCGGCGCAGCTCCCGGAAGGCACTGTCGTCATCGACGCCGGGGCGGACCACCGCCTCGAGGATCCCGCGGCATGGGAGAAGTTTTACGGCTCTGCCCACTCGGGCACCTGGCCGTACGGACTGCCCGAACTCCCAGGCCAGCGCGAGGCCCTGAAGGGCGCAAACCGCATCGCCGTGCCCGGCTGCTACCCGACGTCGGCCCTGCTCGCCTTGGCGCCGGGGTTCGCCGCGCGCCTCCTGGAACCCGACGACGTCGTGATCGTTTCCGCGTCCGGCACTTCCGGTGCGGGCAAGGCGGCGAAAGTGAACCTGATCGGCGCCGAAGTGATGGGCTCCATGAGCCCCTACGGCGTGGGCGGCGGCCACCGGCACACGCCCGAAATTGAACAGGGCCTGTCCAATGCGGCTGGGGAGCCGGTGACGGTGTCCTTCACGCCCACCCTCGCGCCCATGAGCCGCGGCATCCTGACGACTGCGACCGCCAGGGTAAAGCCGCAGGCACTAAACAGCACCACGGCCGGGCAGCTGCGCCAGGCGTGGACCGACGCTTACGACGACGAACCCTTTGTGCACGTCCTGCCGGAGGGACAGTGGCCCGGCACCAAATCCGTGCAGGGGTCCAACCACGCGGCCATGCAGCTGGCTTTCGACGCCCACACCGGGCGGGTGATCGTTACCTGCGTGATCGACAACCTCACCAAAGGAACGGCCGGCGGCGCCGTCCAGTCCATGAACATCGCACTTGGCCTGCCGGAAACCGCCGGCCTTGACCTGCAGGGAGTAGCTCCGTGACCATTACCGCCCCTTCCGGATTCCGGGCCTCCGGCGTCACCGCAGGACTTAAGGCCTCCGGCAACCCGGACCTTGCCCTGGTGGTCAACGACGGTCCCTCCAAGGCTGCCGCTGCAGTCTTCACCAGCAACCGGGTGGCTGCGGCGCCGGTCCACTGGTCCCGCCAGGTGGTTTCCGACGGCCGGGTGGACGCAGTCATCCTCAACTCCGGCGGCGCCAACGCCTGCACCGGGCCCACCGGCTTCCAGAACACGCACACCACGGCCGAAAAGGTGGCCGGGGTGCTGGGCATCTCGGCCACGGACGTGTTTGTCTGCTCCACCGGCCTGATCGGGGAGCAGTTGCCCATGGACAAGATCCTCCCCGGCGTGGAGGCAGCAGCTGCAGCCTTGAGCGACGACGGCGGGCCCGAGGCAGGCATGGCCATCATGACCACCGACTCGGTGCCAAAATCGGCGCTGTATATCGGCAGCGACGCCGACGGCCAGGAATTCAGCATTGGCGGCATCGCCAAGGGTGCCGGCATGCTCGCTCCGGGCCTGGCCACCATGCTGGTGGTCCTCACCACGGATGCGGAGGTTGCAGCGGAAATGCTCGACGTCGTCCTCCGCGATGCCACGCACGTCACCTTCGACCGTGCAGACTCGGACGGCTGCATGTCCACCAACGACACCGTGGTCCTGCTGGCCTCCGGTGCCTCCGGTGCTGTTCCCTCCGCCGAAGCGTTCAGCGAAGGCCTGACCAAGGTCTGTGCCGAACTGGCGCGGAAGCTCATTGCGGACGCCGAAGGCGCCAGCCACGACATCGCCATCCGGACCTTCAACGCCGCCAGTGAAGCCGATGCCGTGACCGTGAGCCGGTCCGTGGCCCGCTCCAACCTTTTCAAGGCCGCCATCTTCGGCAAGGACCCCAACTGGGGCCGGGTACTCTCCGCCGTCGGAACCACGGACGCCGAATTCGAGCCTGACCAGCTCAATGTGGCCATGAACGGCGTCCAGATCTGCCGGAACGGCAGCATCGGCGACGACCGGAGCCTCGTGAACCTGGAACCGCGCGAAGTGCTGGTGGAAATAGACCTGCAGGCCGGCGACGCCGAGGCCACCGTCTGGACCAACGACCTCACCCACGACTACGTGCACGAGAACAGCGCCTACTCGAGCTAGGGCCCGCCCCCGGCAGGAACCGTTGTGGAAAGTGACAGCATGAACACCCAGACGCGTGAAACCACCAGCATGTCCGACGCCCAGGATAAGGCGGCAACCCTGATCGAGGCCCTGCCCTGGATCCAGCGCTTCGCCGGCACCACCATGGTGATCAAGTACGGCGGCAACGCCATGGTCAACGATGACCTCCGCCGCGCCTTTGCCGAGGACATTGTCTTTCTCCATCACGTGGGCATCCACCCCGTGGTGGTCCACGGCGGCGGCCCGCAGATCAACTCCATGCTGGGCAGGCTTGGGATCGAGTCCGAGTTCAAGGGCGGCCTCCGCGTCACCACGCCTGAAGCCATGGACGTGGTCCGCATGGTCCTCACCGGCCAGGTGGGGCGTGAGCTGGTGGGACTCATCAACTCCCACGGCCCCTACGCGGTGGGCATGTCCGGAGAAGACGGCGGGCTGCTGCGCGCCGTCCGGACCGGCACTGTGGTGGACGGCGAAGAAGTGGACCTCGGTCTGGTAGGCGAGGTGGTCGGCGTCGACCCCGCAGGCATCGAGGACATCCTCGGCGCCGGCCGCATTCCGGTGATCTCCACAGTTGCCCCGGAGATCGTGGACGGCGGAGAAGGCGTGGCCGGCACCGCCCGCTTCCAGCCCACCGGCCAGGTCCTCAACGTCAACGCGGACACCGCCGCGGCGGCCGTCGCCTCGGCGCTGGGCGCCTCCAAACTGGTGATCCTGACCGACGTCGAAGGGCTGTACGCCAACTGGCCGGACAAGTCCTCCCTCATTTCCTCCCTCACGGCCTCGGAGCTGCGGGACATGCTTCCGCGGCTCGAATCAGGCATGATCCCCAAAATGGCAGCCTGCCTGAAGGCCATTGACGAGGGCGTAGAACGCGCGCACATCGTGGACGGGCGCCTGCCCCACTCCATGCTTCTTGAAACATTCACGACGGCGGGCATCGGCACACAGGTAGTCCCGGACGAGGAGATCAACGCATGAACGCGCTGGAAAAGTCATCAGTGACAGAGCTCGTGGAGACCATAGGCCATGCCGGATCCGAGTGGCTGGCACGTTACTCCACCTCCCTGATGGGCGTATTCGGCACCCCGCAGCGTGTGCTGGTCCGCGGCGCCGGCTGCCTGGTCTGGGATGCAGACGGCAAGGAATACCTGGACCTCCTTGGCGGGATTGCGGTCAACGCCCTGGGCCACGCGAACCCCTTCGTCACGTCCGTGATCTCCAGCCAGCTGGCCACGCTGGGGCATGTCTCCAACTTCTTCACCAGCCCCACGCAGATTGCACTGGCTGAAAAACTCCTGGCCCTCACCCAGGCGCCGGCCGGCTCCAAGGTGTTCTTCACCAACTCCGGCACGGAAGCGAACGAGGCAGCCTTCAAGCTGGCCCGCCGCAACACGGGTGGCAGCGGCGCCAAGCGGACCAAAATCATCGCCCTCGAAGGCGCCTTCCACGGCAGGACCATGGGTGCTCTTGCCCTGACTGCCAAAGAGGCCTACCGCGAGCCGTTCGAGCCGCTGCCCGGCGGTGTGGTGCACATCCCGTTCGGGGACGTCGAGGCGCTCAAGGCCGCCGTGGACGTAACCGTGGCCGCCGTCTTCCTGGAGCCCATCCAGGGCGAGGCGGGCGTCCGGCCCCTGCCGCCCGGGTACCTTCGGGCCGCGCGGGAGCTGACCGCCAGGGTAGGGGCACTGCTGATCCTGGACGAGGTACAGACCGGTATTGGCCGCACCGGAAAGTGGCTTGCCAGCGAGGACGCCGACATCATGCCCGATGCCGTCACCCTGGCCAAGGGACTGGGTGGGGGCTTCCCGATCGGTGCGCTGGTCACCTTCGGCGGCCATACGTCGTCGTTGCTGTCCGCCGGCCAGCACGGCACCACGTTCGGCGGCAACCCGGTGGCCACGGCAGCTGCCCTCGCCACGCTCCACGCAATCGAAAGCCAGGATATCTTGGCAAACGTGGCTTCCGTGGGGGAGCACCTGCGCTCGGGGCTGGCAGCCATCCCGGGCGTCACTGAAGTCCGGGGCGAAGGCCTGCTGATCGGCTTCGATCTCGACGCGGACGTGGCCCCGGCCGTGGTGCAGGCCGGCCTGGACGCCGGTTTCATCGTCAACAGCCCGGGTCCGCGGACCATCCGCCTTGCGCCGCCGCTGGTTCTCACTGCAGCGCAGGCAGACACTTTCCTGGCCGCCTTCCCGGCCATCCTCCAAGCAGCTAAGGACGCCCAGTGACAACAGCCACCGGCACCACCCGGCACTTCCTCAAGGACACGGACCTCAGCCCGGCAGAGCAGGCCGAGGTCCTGGATCTCGCCGCGCGCATGAAGGCCGCGCCGTACAGCGTCCAGCCGTTCGCCGCCGAGGGCAACGGCCGCAAGACAGTCGCCGTGATCTTCGACAAAACGTCCACCCGGACCCGGGTTTCGTTCGCCACCGGCATCGCGGACATGGGCGGCAACGCGCTCATCATCAACCCTGGCGAGGCACAGATCGGCCACAAGGAATCCGTGGAGGACACCGCCAAGGTCCTGGAACGCATGGTGTCCGCCATTGTGTGGCGGACCGGCGCCCATGCCGGCCTGGTGGCCATGGCCGAGAACTCCCGGGTGCCGGTCATCAACGCCCTGTGCGACGACTACCACCCGTGCCAGCTGCTCGCCGACCTGCTGGCCGTGAAGGAGCACAAGGGCGAACTCAAGGGGCTCACCATGAGCTACCTGGGCGACGCCGCCAACAACATGGCGAACTCCTACCTGCTGGCCGGGGTCACGGCCGGGATGCATGTCCGGATTGCCGGGCCCGAAGGCTACCTCCCCGCGGCGGACATCGTTGCTGCCGCGGAGGAACGCGCCGCGGAGACCGGCGGTTCGGTGCTGGTCACCACTGACGCGGCGGAGGCCTTGAAAGGGGCCGACGTCGTGGCAACGGACACGTGGGTGTCCATGGGCCAGGAAGCCCAAAAGGCGGAGCGGATGAAGCTGTTCCGCGAATACACCGTGGATGAGGCCGCCATGGCACACGCTGCGGAAGACGCCGTCGTGCTTCACTGCCTCCCCGCGTACCGCGGGTACGAAATTTCGGCAGGCGTCATTGACGGTCCGCAGTCAATCGTGTGGGATGAGGCCGAAAACCGGCTGCACGCCCAGAAGGCCCTGATGGCGTGGCTGATGCACCGCTCCGGCCTGGCGTTCGTGGACGGCCTCGCTCCGGTTGAAGGCACCGGGGAGAGCACGTTCTAGTGTCTGCCCAACCGGCGTCGCCGGGCTCCAGCCCGGCCACCAAAACGGCCCGCCAGGCCCGGATCGCCGCCATCCTGACGGGGGAGTCCGTGCGTTCCCAGGCGGAGCTGGCAGCCCTGCTGGCGGACGACGGCGTGCAGGTCACCCAGGCGACGTTGTCGCGGGACCTCGTGGAACTCGGCGCGGTCCGGGTCCGCGGCAAGGAGGGTGTGCTGGTGTACGCCGTCCCCGGCGAGGGCGGCGAACGGGCTGCCAAAAGCGGCGTGAGCCAGGAGATCCTGGATGCGCGGCTGGCCAGGCTCTGCAGCGAACTGCTGGTCACCGCGGAAGCCTCAGCCAACATCGCCGTGCTCCGCACCCCGCCGGGCGCCGCCAACTTCCTGGCACTGGCCATTGACCACTCGGTGATGCCGTCCATCCTGGGGACCATCGCCGGGGATGACACCGTGCTGCTGGTCTCGCGGGATCCGCAGGGCGGCCAGGACCTCGCCGCCAGGTTCCTGCAACTGGCTGAAGAAGCCGGGCAATAAGCTTGAAGACAACATCTACAACCCCCAATCCCAAGGAGCATCCAAGTGACTGAACGTATCGTGCTGGCCTACTCAGGCGGCCTGGACACCTCAGTAGCCATCGGCTGGATCGGCGAAGCCACCGGCGCCGAGGTCATCGCCGTGGCGGTCGACGTCGGACAGGGCGGCGAATCCCTGGAGACCATCCGCCAGCGTGCCCTGGGCTGCGGCGCCGTCGAAGCCTACGTGGCCGACGCCTCCGACGAGTTCGCCAACGAGTACTGCGTCCCCACGCTCAAGGCCAACGGCCTCTACCAGGGCCACTACCCCCTGGTGTCGGCCATCTCCCGCCCGGTGATCGTCAAGCACCTGGTCAAGGCTGCCCGCGAATTCGGCGCCACCACAGTTGCCCACGGCTGCACCGGCAAGGGCAACGACCAGGTCCGCTTCGAAGTGGGCATCCAGACCCTCGGCCCGGACCTGAAGTGCATCGCCCCGGTCCGCGACCTCGCCCTCACCCGCGACAAGGCCATCGCCTTCGCCGAGGAAAAGGGCCTGCCCATCGAGACCACCAAGAAAAACCCGTACTCCATTGACCAGAACGTCTGGGGACGCGCCGTGGAAACCGGCTACCTCGAGGACATCTGGAACGCACCCACCAAGGACATCTACGACTACACTGCCACCCCGGAATTCCCGCCGGCCCCGGATGAAGTCACCATCTCCTTCGAAGCCGGCGTGCCGGTGGCGATCGACGGCGTGAAGGTCACCCCGCTGCAGGCCATCAAGGAACTCAACCGCCGCGCCGGCGCCCAGGGCGTGGGCCGCATCGACGTCGTCGAGGACCGCCTGGTGGGCATCAAGTCCCGCGAGATCTACGAGGCCCCTGGCGCCATGGCCCTGATCACCGCGCACAAGCACCTCGAAGACATCACCATCGAGCGCGAGCAGGCCCGCTTCAAGGCGACTGTCGGCCAGCGCTGGGCCGAACTGGTGTACGACGGCCAGTGGTTCTCCCCGCTGAAGCGCTCCCTGGACGCCTTCATCGAGGACACCCAGAAGTACGTCTCCGGCGATATCCGCATGACCCTGCACGGCGGCCAGGCCATCGTCAACGGCCGCCGCTCCGAGACCTCGCTCTACGACTTCAACCTCGCCACCTATGACACCGGCGACACCTTCGACCAGTCCATGGCCCGCGGCTTCATCGAGCTGTGGGGCATGTCCGCCAAGGTTGCCTCCGGCCGCGACATCCGCGTCGCGGGAAAGTAGCCCTGTGGCTGAGGAAAAGACCGAAGCTACAAACGCTGGCGCACTGTGGGGCGGCCGCTTCGCCGGCGGCCCCGCCGATGCCCTGGCAGCCCTGAGCAAATCCACGCATTTCGACTGGCGGCTGGCCCGCTACGACATCGCCGGGTCCAGGGCGCACGCCCGCGTGCTGCACAAGGCCGGGCTGCTGGATGACGCCGAACTCGAAGGCATGCTGGCTGCCCTGGCACGGCTGGATGAGGACGTTGCGTCCGGCGCGTACCTGCCCGCGGAGTCCGACGAGGACGTGCACGGCTCGCTGGAGCGCGGACTCATCGAGCGTGCCGGGACCCAGTTGGGCGGCAAGCTCCGCGCCGGCCGCTCGCGCAATGACCAGGTGGCCACGCTGGGCCGCATGTTCCTCCGTGACCACGCCAGGATCATCGCGCGCGGCGTGCTGGCCACGGTGGATGCCCTGGTGGAACAGGCCAAGGCGCACCATGGTGTGGCCATGCCCGGCCGCACCCACCTGCAGCACGCCCAGCCGGTGCTGCTCAGCCACCACCTGCTGGCCCACGCCTGGGCGCTGCTGCGCGATGTGCAGCGGCTCCAGGACTGGGACAAGCGCGCCGGGGTTTCGCCGTACGGTTCGGGTGCCTTGGCGGGCTCCTCGCTGGGCCTGGACCCGGAAGCTGTGGCGGCGGACTTGGGCTTCTTCTCGGCCACCCACAACTCGATCGACGGTACCGCGTCCCGCGACGTCTTCGCCGAGTTCGCCTGGGTGTGCTCCATGATCGGTGTGGATCTGTCCAGGATTTCGGAGGAGGTCATCTTCTGGGCCACCAAGGAGTTCTCCTTCGTCACCCTGCATGACTCGTACTCCACCGGATCCTCGATCATGCCGCAGAAGAAGAACCCGGACGTGGCCGAGCTGGCCCGCGGCAAGGCAGGGCGCCTGATCGGCAACCTGACCGGGCTGCTGGCCACGCTCAAGGGGCTGCCGCTGGCCTACAACCGCGACCTCCAGGAGGACAAGGAACCGGTGTTCGACGCCGCCGACACCCTGGAGCTGCTGCTCCCGGCCGTCTCCGGCATGATCGCCACCCTGAAGTTCAACACCGAACGGATGGAGTCGCTGGCTCCCCAGGGCTTCGCGCTGGCCACGGACATCGCCGAATGGCTGGTCCGCCAGGGCGTGCCGTTCCGCGAGGCGCACGAACTCTCCGGGGCGGCCGTCAAGCAGGCCGAGTCCCGCTGCGTGGAACTGTGGGACCTCACGGATGAGGAGTATGCGGCCATTTCGGTGCACCTCACGCCGGAGGTCCGCACCGTCCTCTCCACGGAAGGTTCCCTGAACAGCCGCAACTCGCAGGGCGGAACGGCGCCCGCCGCCGTCGAACGCCAGCTCGCTGCGCTGGAAGCCGAACTCGCCGGCGTGCGGGAGTACGCCGGCTAGGACGCTCTCTCACTTAATGCAAAGTTTCTGGCAACGCTCCTGCATAGGGTGCAGGAGCGTTGCCAATTTTCATGCATTAAGTGAGAGAGCATCGGGTGTTGGGGCGGGTGGCCTCACCGCTACCATGGCGCCATGAGCGAAACCTTCCGGAAGTTCCTTCGCACGCTGCCCGACTTTCCATCCGACCTGCCCGGCTTCGATCCCGACAAGTCGCCGCAGGACCCGGTACTGCTCTTCAAGCAGTGGCTGGACGAAGCCCTGGCGGCAGGGGAACTCCAGCCGCATGCCTGCAGCCTGGCCACCGTTGGCCGCGGTTCCGGCGGTGGGCAGCAGCCCTCGTCGAGGATGCTGATCCTGAAGAACATCGACGACGACGGCTGGCACTTCGCCACGTCCCGCACCTCCCGCAAGGGCAGGGAACTGGGCGCCAACCCCTACGCCGCCCTGAACTTCTACTGGCCGTCGCTGGGCCGGCAGGTCCGTGTGCTGGGTCCCGTGACGGAATTGTCCGCGGAAGCTTCGTCCACGGACTGGGCCGAACGGCCCCGTGCTGACGGCAGCGAAAACCCTGACTGGCAGCTCTATGCCATCCGCCCGGAGGAGATCGAGTTCTGGCAGGCCAGCCACGACGGCTCCCATATCCGCCACCGCTTGGGCGCGGACGGCGCACGGCTGGACTAGGCTGGGCGGCATGACCGCTCCCGAACCCGACCTCCTGCTCACCGGGCTTCACACAGCTGCCGACGACGTCACCTCCGACGCCGCCAAGCTCACCGACGACGACGTGAAGGCTCCGTCCGCTCTGCCCGGCTGGACGCGGGGACACGTCCTTGCGCATCTCACGGGCATCTCCAACGCCATGGCCCGGCAGCTCGAGTACGCCGCCCGGGGGGAAACCATCGAGCTCTACGACGGCGGAATGGACGGCCGGAACAAGGCGATCGACATGGCGGCCGGCCACGACGCCGCCACCCACAGGGCGGACCTGGCCGCGGCGCTGGAGCGGGCCCTGCGCGCGTTCGATGCGCTGCCGGGCATCAAGGACTCGTCGGCCAACCGCACCGGCTGGTGGGCGCCCATCTCCTACCGAGGTGGAGTGGTCCTGGACGGCGGCCTGGCCCTCTGGCGCGAGCTCGTCATCCATGACTCCGACCTCCTGACCGGCAGGGGACCGGAAACCTGGACCCGGCCGTTCTGCGAGCACCTGTTCGACTTCCTCGCAGCCCGCGTCCCGCCAGGGGAGAAACTGGTGCTGCAGCCGCTTGGCCTGCCGCCCGTGGCTGTCGGCAGCGGCAACCGGTCCACCGTGGTCAGCGGCATGCTCACGGACATCGCCGCGTGGCTGGCCGGCCGCGAACCCACGTTGGGGAGCCTGCGCGCTTCTGCAGCGGCCGACGGCGTGGACCTGCCGGCGCTGCTGCCATGGCCTGCGGGAACGCCCGCGCCCAAGTGATTCAGGCGGCTTCGCGCGCCAGCAGGCTCTGCTTGATGGGCAGTCCCCAGCGGAAGCCGCCCAGCGAACCGTCCGTCCGGATCACGCGGTGGCAGGGCACAAACAGGGCTGCCGCATTAAAGGCACAGGCGCTGGCGGCCGCCCGGACCGCTTTGGGATTGCCGGCCAGCCCCGCGTACTCGGTGTACGTTACGGGGGATCCAGGCTGCACCAGCCGGAGCACATCCCATGCGTGGGCACGGAACGGCCCGGACTTCTGCCGCACGGGAACCTGCATGGCCGGCGCCGGATCGCCCGAGTAGAACGCCTCCACGGCAGCCGAGATTTCCCCCAGGCTGGCGACCACTTCAATCGAGGCGGGCCGCAGGGACGGGTGGACCTGGCCGGTCAGGTCGCCGGGATTGCCGGTCCAGCCGCTGGAAAGGACCACGCCGTCCCGGGCAAGGATGGTGAACGGTCCGTCCGGGGTGGACATCTGGAGCAACTGGGCCTTCATCGGTTCGCCTTCTCTGTTGTGCCGCTGCCTGTTGTGCTGGTGCCTGCTGTGCCGGTGCCTGCCGCGGCAGGGCGCGCCGCCGCCCGCCACAGGTGCATGGTGGCATAGGAGCGCCACGGGCTGACCTCACGGAAGTCCGGGCTTGGAACCGCAGCACCGTGGAAACCAGGTTCCGCATCCGCCGCGCCGTGGGCCGCACCGCTCAGGGCCTTGATCCCGTTCCGTACCGCCGCGTCGTTGGCAAGGAATACGTCCGGGGCGCCGAGCACCCGCATGGCGAGGTAGCCCACCGTCCATGGTCCAACCCCCGCCAGCGGCAGCAGCTTCGCGCCAAGGCTGGCCAGGTCGTCGCCGTAACCGAAATCGAGCCTACCCTCCGCCAACGCGGAGGCAGCTGCCCGGAGTGCCTCGGTTCGCTTCCGGGGCCCGCGCAGGACGGCGTGGCCGTCCGCGGCAATCTCCGCTGCGGTGGGGAACATGCCGTCAAGGCCGTCGCCGGGGCTTTGGCTGGGGCGTCCGACGGCGGCCAGCTGGGTGAGTGCGGTCCGCGCCGCAGCCACGGTGACCTGCTGCCCGATCATCGCCCGGACCAGCATCTCCGCGGGATCCAGCGCTCCGGGCATCCTGATCCCCGGGGTGCTTGCCACCGCGGCCGCCAGCCGGCCGTCCCCGGCCAGCGCGCTGTCGATGGCAACCGGATCCGCGTCCAGGTCGAACAGCCTCCGGACGCGGCTCAGCAGGGCCGGCAGGTCGCGGAGGTCCACCGCGCCGATGGTGAGGGTCAGCGGCCGCCCGGGAGCGCCGTCGTCGTAATCCACCCGGAACCTCGCGTCCCCGTGCGGAAGCCGCAGCGTGCGGGCGTAGGACGCCGCGGTGCCCGTTTCGATGCCAGGGAGGGCGCGCACGGCAAGGAACGTAAAAATCCCGGGGTCGAAGGGTTCCCGGTAGGGGAGGCGGAGGGTGATGGCGGTGGAGCCGGCGGGGGCCTTCGGATGCCGCGCCGCGCGCAGGGCAGTGGGGGTCATGTCGAAGACCTCCAGCATGGTGTCGTTGAACTGGCGGACGCTGCTGAAGCCGGCCGCGAAGGCGATGTCGGCAAGCTTCATGGAAGTGGACACCAGCAGGGTCCGGGCGGTCTGCGCCCGTCCGGCCCGGGCCAGTGACAGCGGCCCCGCCCCCAGTTCCTGGCTGAGGATGCGGTTGAGCTGGCGGGATGAATAGCCCAGGCGGGCGGCCAGGCCCTCCACGCCGTCCCTGTTGATCACGCCGTCGTTGATGAGCCGCATGGCGCGCCCGGCAACATCCTGGCGAAGGTTCCAGGCGGGTGTCCCCGGAACAGCCTCCGGAAGGCAGCGCTTGCAGGCCCGGTAGCCGGCGTCGTGGGCCGCCGCGGAGGTTTCGTAGAACGTGACGTTGGCCGGCTTCGGAGTCCGGGCCGGGCATGAGGGGCGGCAGTAAATGCCCGTGGTCCGGACGGCAGTGTAGAACTGCCCGTCGAACCGGGTGTCCCTTGCATCGATTGCCCGGTAGCGCTGCCAGAAGTCCATCCCTCCATCCTGCCAGCCGCACCGGACCCGGGCTAGCGGAAAACGGACACGGCCGTTTACCCTGCACATACCGAAATTGCCCGGTGTTGGCCGCCGGCTTTGGATAGAGTCTGGCCATGAACAGAAATCCGCTGGCCGGCACATCGCTGCGGGATTTCCTTTCCGGAGATGCCCGCCAGTTGGCGCCCCTGCTGCTGGGGGCGGTGCTGACGCACGAGTCCCGGGAAGGCGTGGTGTCCGTCCGGCTCACCGAAGTGGAGGCCTACCTCGGGCCAGAGGATTCGCTCCACCCGGACCCCGGCTCTCACACCTACCGGGGCCCCACACCCCGCAACGCACCCATGTTTGGCCCGGCGGGGCACCTGTATGTCTACTTCACCTACGGGATGCATCACTGCACCAACCTTGTGTGCGGACCGGAAGGAACGGCTTCTGCGCTCCTGCTGCGGGCCGGGGAGATCGTAGACGGCGTGGAACTGGCCCGGCGCCGGCGCCCCACGTCCAAGGACCTTGCCGACCTGGCAAGGGGGCCCGCGCGGCTGGCCAAAGCCATGGGCATGACGACGGCGGACAGCGGCCGCGATGCACTGGCGCCGCCTTTCGGGCTGGTGCTTCCGCCCCGCACCAGCCAACGGGTGAGTTCGGGCCCCCGCGTGGGAGTCTCCGGTGCCGGCGGAACGGACCGGTATTCCTGGCGTTTCTGGGTCACCGGCGACCCCACCGTTTCCCAATACAAGGCCGCCAAGCCCAGGAGGGCAAAACCGGATCCGGCCGGGTTTCACGGGCGTTAACGGAAATGGTTGTAGAATGGTAGGTCTGTCTTTTGCGATAGGGGAACGTTAAATGCTCGACGCCGATTTGGCCCACGAACGGGACTATGTTGCCGGCCTGTATGCGCGGCTGGAAGAGCTGCGCGAGGAAAAGCGGCGCCAACTGGCCCAGGTCCGTCGGGCCGGGGCTGTGGGCACCATGCAGAACGTCTCTGAGCGTGATGCGTTCGCTGCCCTGTATGAGGACCGCCTGGCCCAGCTCGATGCTGTTGATGACCGCCTGGTCTTCGGCCGCCTGGACCTGGACTCCGGCGAAGCGCAGTACATTGGCCGCATTGGCCTCACCACGGAGGACCTGCAACGGCTCATGGTGGACTGGCGCGCGCCCGAGGCCGGCCATTTCTACCAGGCCACTGCGTTTGACCGGCAGGGCGTCCGCCGCCGCCGGCACCTCATCCTGCAGGGCCGTGAGGTCAAGGCCATCGAGGACGACGTCCTTGACGCGGACATGCTTGCGGACAACGAGTCGCTGCAGGGCGAAGGCGCCCTGCTCGCCGCGCTGAACTCCAAGCGCACCGGCCGGATGTCGGACATCGTCAGCACCATCCAGTCCGAGCAGGACCGGATCATCCGTTCGTCGATTTCCGGCGCGCTCGTGGTGCAGGGCGGTCCCGGTACCGGCAAGACCGCTGTTGCCCTGCACCGCGCCGCCTACCTGCTCTACACCCACCGCGACCGCCTCAAGACCGCCGGCGTACTGCTGGTGGGCCCGTCGTCGTCGTTCATGAAGTACATCGAACGGGTGCTGCCATCCCTCGGTGAGACCGGCGTGGTCATGGCCAGCCTGGGCCGCCTCATGCCCGGAATCCACGCTGTCCCCGAGCCTGACCCCGCGGTTGCCGCCATCAAGGGGCGGCTGGACATGGCCGGCGTCGTGGCCAATGCCGTGGCCAACCGGCAGCGGATGCCCGCCGAAGACCGGATCCTTGAAGTCGACGGCCGGAAACTCGTGCTGACGCCGCGCCAGGTGCGCCGTGCAAGGGAACGGGCACGCTCCACCGGCAAGCCCCACAACGAGGCACGCGTGACGTTCGTCAAGATCCTGCTCCGGGAACTGACCGAACAGATGACGGAGCTCGTGGAAGCCGGGAACATCGGCAACAACGCCGACCGCTCCTACCTGGCCGAGGACGTGCGCAGCGCCCGTGACGTGCGGATCGCCCTCAACCTTTGCTGGATGCCCATGACGCCGGAAAAACTGATCTCCGAGCTCTTCAGTAAGCCTGCCATCCTGGAAGCCTGCACGCCCAAGCTCGCCCCGGCGGAGCGCGCCCTGCTGCTGCGCCCCGCGGACGCGCCCTGGACAGAGTCCGATGTGCCCCTCCTGGATGAGGCTGCGGAGCTGCTCGGCGAGCTTGATCCGGCGGCGGGGCGTGGGCTGGCCCAGCAGGAACACGACCGCGCCCGGGACCTTGCGAACGCGAAGCAGACGCTGGTCAACATGGAGGCGGCGGGCGTGGACCCGCTGATGTCGGCCGAGGAACTGGCCGAGCAGAACCAGGAGCAGGAAACAAGGCAGACCGCCGCGGAGCGCGCCACAAGCGACCGCACCTGGGCCTTCGGCCACATCGTGGTGGACGAGGCGCAGGAGCTTTCGCCCATGCAGTGGCGCCTGCTGGTCCGCCGTTGCCCCCTTAAGTCCTTCACGATCGTCGGGGACATCGCGCAGACGAGTTCGGTGGCCGGCGCAAATTCGTGGCAGGGCGCGCTTGGTCCCATGTTCGGTGAGCGCTGGCAGCTGGAGGAGCTGACGGTCAACTACCGGACACCCTCCCAGATTGCTGAGGCTGCCGTCCGGATGGCCAACGCGGCCGGACTGGTAGTCTCGGCGCCCAAGGCTGTCCGCGAAGGACGCTGGTCGCCTGTCATTGACGAGGTGGATCCGGGCCAGGTGGTCAGCCGCCTGGTTGACGTCCTCCCCGAGGAACTGGACGCGCTCGACGGCGGACTCCTCGCGGTCATCGCGGACGGCGCCTTTTTGCCGGAAGCCACAGCGGCCCTCCGCGCCGCCTACGGGCGCCGTGTGGGGACAGGCGCAGGCAGCTATGAGCAGGACATCGTGGTGATCAGCCCCCGGGAAGCCAAGGGGCTGGAGTTCGACGGCGTCGTGGTGCTGGAGCCGTCCATGATGCTGAACCATGAACACGGCAAGGTGGGGGACCTGTATGTGGCGATGACCCGCGCCACCCAGCGGCTGCGGCTTATTGCTTCGGAACCTGTGCCGGCGGGGATCAAGCGCTGATCCTGCCTGCCGCAATACTGCTAACTTAGAAGGCGTGCCAGAACTCAACAGCCTCGAATCGCAGCAGAACGACACCACTTTTGCCAATGTCTGGCAGGAGCTGAAATGGCGTGGCCTGGTCCACGTCTCCACCGATGAAGCAGAACTCGAAAAACTGCTCGCCGACGGACCTGTGACGTACTATTGCGGCTTCGATCCCACCGCGCCGAGCCTGCACCTGGGCAACCTCGTCCAGCTCCTGCTCATGCGGCGGCTGCAGTTGGCCGGCCACAAGCCCCTCGGGCTCGTGGGCGGTTCCACCGGCATGATCGGCGATCCCCGCCCGACAGCAGAGCGCACCCTGAACACCAAGGACACCGTCGCTGAGTGGGTGGGCTACCTCCAGGCGCAGGTCCGCCGGTTCCTTAGCTTCGAGGGTGACAACGCAGCCCGGATGGTCAACAACCTGGACTGGACGGCGCCGCTGAGCGCCATTGACTTCCTGCGTGACGTGGGAAAGCACTTCCGTGTGGGAACCATGCTGCGCAAGGACGCCGTTGCGTCCCGGCTGAGCTCGGATGAGGGCATCAGCTACACCGAGTTCAGCTACCAGATCCTGCAGGGGATGGACTACCTCCAGCTTTACCGGGATTATGGCTGCGTACTGCAGACCGGCGGCTCGGACCAGTGGGGCAACCTCACCAGTGGCACGGAACTGATCCGCAAGGTGGAGGGCAAGAGCGTCCACGCACTTGGCACCCCATTGATCACCAACGCCGACGGCACCAAGTTCGGCAAGAGCGAGGGCAACGCCATCTGGCTGGACGCCGGCATGTGCAGCCCCTACGCCTTCTACCAGTTCTGGGTCAACACAGCGGATGCCGACGTCGTGAACCGGCTGAAGGTTTTCACCTTCCTTAGCCGGGCCGAGATTGAAGAAATCGCCGTGGCTGTGGCTGAGCGTCCGTTCGCCCGGGAGGGCCAGCGGAAACTTGCCTATGAAGTGACATCCCTCGTGCATGGAGTGGAAGCCACTGAGAAGGTCATCGCGGCCTCCGCCGCACTTTTCGGGAACGGCGACCTCACTGCCCTCGACAAGGCCACCCTCCAGGCGGCGACGTCAGAGCTTCCTTCCGCGACAGTCCAGGTGGATGCGCTGGGAATCGTGGACCTCTTGGTGGCCTCCGGCCTTTCCGAAAGCAAGTCGGCGGCCAGGCGCACGGTTGGCGAAGGCGGGGCCTACGTCAACAACGAGAAGGTGTCGGATCCCGAAGCCGTGATTTCGGAGTCCGAACTTCTGCATGGGCAGTACCTGCTCCTGCGCCGCGGAAAGAAGAACCTCGCCACCGTGGAAGTCCTGGTTCCCTAGTCCTGTTACAGCCCGCGAAGGCCCCCTGCACGCTCCTCCGCAGCCGATTTGCACGGCCGCGGGGGAGCGTGTAATGTTTTCTGAGTCGCCGCCGCTGAAGCGGAAAAATAGCGACCAACCCCCACCGAAAAGTGAAGCAGCTTCACGATGCGCAGAAGCGCTGAAGGAAGAAATGCTTCACTTTCTGATGGGCGGATTCATTCCGCAGAGTGAATTCCGGGAAAACAACCGGATTTGCAAAGTGAAAATGAATGAAATAAGATTGAAACATCGCAGCGAAGAAATACGGAATAGAAATTCATTGAATTGAATTGTTCCGGGAATATTCGAATGTGTCTGTTGTTTGAGAACTCAATAGTGTGCCAAGTTTGTTGATACCAATTGTTTTAGTGATTGGTTGAATTGACCGGGCTGTCCGCCCCTGTGGGTGGTCTGGTTTTTACAGCTGGTTTCAAATTTTGTGCAGCCTTTTTGTTCCGTTTTCCCGGGGCTTGGGGTTGTGTCTGTTTTACTTCAACGGAGAGTTTGATCCTGGCTCAGGATGAACGCTGGCGGCGTGCTTAACACATGCAAGTCGAACGATGATCCCAGCTTGCTGGGGGATTAGTGGCGAACGGGTGAGTAACACGTGAGTAACCTGCCCTTAACTCTGGGATAAGCCTGGGAAACTGGGTCTAATACCGGATATGACTCCTCATCGCATGGTGGGGGGTGGAAAGCTTTTTGTGGTTTTGGATGGACTCGCGGCCTATCAGCTTGTTGGTGAGGTAATGGCTTACCAAGGCGACGACGGGTAGCCGGCCTGAGAGGGTGACCGGCCACACTGGGACTGAGACACGGCCCAGACTCCTACGGGAGGCAGCAGTGGGGAATATTGCACAATGGGCGCAAGCCTGATGCAGCGACGCCGCGTGAGGGATGACGGCCTTCGGGTTGTAAACCTCTTTCAGTAGGGAAGAAGCGAAAGTGACGGTACCTGCAGAAGAAGCGCCGGCTAACTACGTGCCAGCAGCCGCGGTAATACGTAGGGCGCAAGCGTTATCCGGAATTATTGGGCGTAAAGAGCTCGTAGGCGGTTTGTCGCGTCTGCCGTGAAAGTCCGGGGCTCAACTCCGGATCTGCGGTGGGTACGGGCAGACTAGAGTGATGTAGGGGAGACTGGAATTCCTGGTGTAGCGGTGAAATGCGCAGATATCAGGAGGAACACCGATGGCGAAGGCAGGTCTCTGGGCATTAACTGACGCTGAGGAGCGAAAGCATGGGGAGCGAACAGGATTAGATACCCTGGTAGTCCATGCCGTAAACGTTGGGCACTAGGTGTGGGGGACATTCCACGTTTTCCGCGCCGTAGCTAACGCATTAAGTGCCCCGCCTGGGGAGTACGGCCGCAAGGCTAAAACTCAAAGGAATTGACGGGGGCCCGCACAAGCGGCGGAGCATGCGGATTAATTCGATGCAACGCGAAGAACCTTACCAAGGCTTGACATGAACCGGAAACGCCTGGAGACAGGTGCCCCGCTTGCGGTCGGTTTACAGGTGGTGCATGGTTGTCGTCAGCTCGTGTCGTGAGATGTTGGGTTAAGTCCCGCAACGAGCGCAACCCTCGTTCTATGTTGCCAGCACGTGATGGTGGGGACTCATAGGAGACTGCCGGGGTCAACTCGGAGGAAGGTGGGGACGACGTCAAATCATCATGCCCCTTATGTCTTGGGCTTCACGCATGCTACAATGGCCGGTACAAAGGGTTGCGATACTGTGAGGTGGAGCTAATCCCAAAAAGCCGGTCTCAGTTCGGATTGGGGTCTGCAACTCGACCCCATGAAGTCGGAGTCGCTAGTAATCGCAGATCAGCAACGCTGCGGTGAATACGTTCCCGGGCCTTGTACACACCGCCCGTCAAGTCACGAAAGTTGGTAACACCCGAAGCCGGTGGCCTAACCCCTTGTGGGAGGGAGCTGTCGAAGGTGGGACTGGCGATTGGGACTAAGTCGTAACAAGGTAGCCGTACCGGAAGGTGCGGCTGGATCACCTCCTTTCTAAGGAGCACCTACAGATTGTTCGTGCCGTGTATGCGGTGCGGGGGTTTGTCAGGAGTACAGCCCGTTGCGCAGACGCTAGTTCTGCGGCGGGTGCTCAAGGGTGGAATATCAACGAATAGCGGCTGCCGGTTCTTTCCGGTGCTTAGTACGGTTCCTCTTTGCGGGGGTTCCTGGAAGGGTGCTGGTGGGTGCGGGTGGTTTAGTGTTTGGCACACTGTTGGGTCCTGAGGCAACAGGGCCGTGGTCTTGCCCTTTTTTTGGGGTGGGGTTGCGGGTTTGTGTGTTTCTGGTTTCCTGGCTGCACCGGTCATGCATGTTGTGTGTGTGGGGTGTGTGGTTTGGGGTTGTTGTTTGAGAACTACATAGTGGACGCGAGCATCTTTTATAAGAAGCAATTTCCAAGAATATGAACCTGGATCTGTTGTGCTGTCTTTCGGGATGGTGCAGTGGTTTTCGTGGTTCTCTCGAAAATTAGCGTTTTTGATCTTTTGTGGTCAAGTTTTTAAGAGCACACGGTGGATGCCTTGGCATTAGGAGCCGAAGAAGGACGTAGGAATCTGCGATAAGCCTGGGGGAGTCGATAACCGGACTGTGATCCCAGGGTGTCCGAATGGGGAAACCCCGCCGAGCGCGCGAGTGACTCGGTGACCCGCATCTGAACACATAGGGTGCGTGGAGGGAACGCGGGGAAGTGAAACATCTCAGTACCCGCAGGAAGAGAAAACAATAGTGATTCCGTTAGTAGTGGCGAGCGAACGCGGATCAGGCTAAACCGTTCCATGTGTGATAGCCGGCGGGCGTTGCATGGTCGGGGTTGTGGGACTTTCCATACCAGTTCTGCCGGGCTGGTGGGGTGTGATGTGCAGGCATAGGTGAACGGTTTTGAAAGGCCGGCCAGAGAGGGTGTTAGCCCCGTAACCGTAATGTTGTGTACCGCCTGTGAGAGTATCCCAAGTAGTACGGGGCCCGAGAAATCCCGTGCGAATCTGTCAGGACCACCTGATAAGCCTAAATACTCCCTAATGACCGATAGCGGACCAGTACCGTGAGGGAAAGGTGAAAAGTACCCCGGGAGGGGAGTGAAACAGTACCTGAAACCGTGTGCTTACAATCCGTCGGAGCAGCCTTGTAGCTGTGACGGCGTGCCTTTTGAAGAATGAGCCTGCGAGTTAGTGTTACGTCGCGAGGTTAACCCGTGTGGGGCAGCCGTAGCGAAAGCGAGTCTGAATAGGGCGTTGCAGTGGCGTGATCTAGACCCGAAGCGAAGTGATCTACCCATGGCCAGGTTGAAGCGACGGTAAGACGTCGTGGAGGACCGAACCCACTTCAGTTGAAAATGGAGGGGATGAGCTGTGGGTAGGGGTGAAAGGCCAATCAAACTTCGTGATAGCTGGTTCTCCCCGAAATGCATTTAGGTGCAGCGTTGCGTGTTTCTTGCTGGAGGTAGAGCTACTGGATGGCTAATGGGCCCTACAAGGTTACTGACGTCAGCCAAACTCCGAATGCCGGTAAGTGAGAGCGCAGCAGTGAGACTGTGGGGGATAAGCTTCATAGTCGAGAGGGAAACAGCCCAGACCACCAACTAAGGCCCCTAAGCGTGTGCTAAGTGGGAAAGGATGTGGAGTTGCGAAGACAACCAGGAGGTTGGCTTAGAAGCAGCCATCCTTAAAAGAGTGCGTAATAGCTCACTGGTCAAGTGATTCCGCGCCGACAATGTAGCGGGGCTCAAGTACACCGCCGAAGTTGTGGCATTCAAATATTAGCTAAGCCCTTGTGGTTCAGGCGTTTGGATGGGTAGGGGAGCGTCGTGTGGGCGGTGAAGTCGCGGTGTAAACCAGCGGTGGAGCCTACACGAGTGAGAATGCAGGCATGAGTAGCGAAAGACGGGTGAGAAACCCGTCCGCCGAATGATCAAGGGTTCCAGGGTCAAGCTAATCTGCCCTGGGTAAGTCGGGACCTAAGGCGAGGCCGACAGGCGTAGTCGATGGACAACGGGTTGATATTCCCGTACCGGCGAAAAACCGCCCATGCTGAACAGGGGATACTAACTGCCCGAGACCTGCCTGACACCCCTTGTGGGTGAAGGGTTTTGGTGGAGCGCAGGACCTGATCCTGGGAGGCAAGCGTATTAACAGGTGTGACGCAGGAAGGTAGCCGAGCCGGGCGATGGTTGTCCCGGTCTAAGGATGTAGGGCGAACGGTAGGCAAATCCGCTGTTCATGATGCCTGAGATCTGATGGGACCCCCGTTTGGGGGGATTCGGTGATCCTATGCTGCCGAGAAAAGCATCGACGCGAGGTTTTAGCCGCCCGTACCCCAAACCGACACAGGTGATCAGGTAGAGAATACTAAGGCGATCGAGAGAATTATGGTTAAGGAACTCGGCAAAATGCCCCCGTAACTTCGGGAGAAGGGGGGCCCCAACCTTGAACACCACTTGCTGGTGGGAGGGGATCGGGGCCGCAGAGACCAGGGGGAAGCGACTGTTTACTAAAAACACAGGTCCGTGCGAAGTCGCAAGACGATGTATACGGACTGACTCCTGCCCGGTGCTGGAAGGTTAAGAGGACCGGTTAGCCGCAAGGCGAAGCTGAGAATTTAAGCCCCAGTAAACGGCGGTGGTAACTATAACCATCCTAAGGTAGCGAAATTCCTTGTCGGGTAAGTTCCGACCTGCACGAATGGAGTAACGACTTCCCCGCTGTCTCAACCATAAACTCGGCGAAATTGCAGTACGAGTAAAGATGCTCGTTACGCGCAGCAGGACGGAAAGACCCCGAGACCTTTACTATAGTTTGGTATTGGTGTTCGGAGTGGCTTGTGTAGGATAGGTGGGAGACGTTGAAGCCCGGACGCCAGTTCGGGTGGAGTCATCGTTGAAATACCACTCTGGTCACTTTGGACATCTAACTTCGGCCCGTAATCCGGGTCAGGGACAGTGCCTGATGGGTAGTTTAACTGGGGCGGTTGCCTCCTAAAAAGTAACGGAGGCGCCCAAAGGTTCCCTCAGCCTGGTTGGCAATCAGGTGTCGAGTGTAAGTGCACAAGGGAGCTTGACTGTGAGAGAGACATCTCGAGCAGGGACGAAAGTCGGGACTAGTGATCCGGCGGTACATTGTGGAATGGCCGTCGCTCAACGGATAAAAGGTACCTCGGGGATAACAGGCTGATCTTGCCCAAGAGTCCATATCGACGGCATGGTTTGGCACCTCGATGTCGGCTCGTCGCATCCTGGGGCTGGAGTAGGTCCCAAGGGTTGGGCTGTTCGCCCATTAAAGCGGTACGCGAGCTGGGTTTAGAACGTCGTGAGACAGTTCGGTCCCTATCCGCTGCGCGCGCAGGAAATTTGAGAAGGGCTGTCCTTAGTACGAGAGGACCGGGACGGACGAACCTCTGGTGTGTCAGTTGTACTGCCAAGTGCACCGCTGATTAGCTACGTTCGGATGGGATAACCGCTGAAAGCATCTAAGCGGGAAGCTCGCTTCAAGATGAGATTTCCATACACCTCGTGTGTGAGAGGCCCCCAGCCAGACCACTGGGTTGATAGGCCGGATGTGGAAGCGAGGACTAACGACTCGTGAAGCTGACCGGTACTAATAGGCCGATAACTTACACCACACACCACACCCGTGAAACCGGTTCAAAAGCGGTTCCACACCAGGGTTGGTAAAAAGAAAAATCAAGACTGCTTGCGTCCACTATGTGGTTCCCAAACAACAAACCAAACGTTGTCGGGGAACACCAACTGAATAACAACACCACCCTGCCCCTTACACGGGCAGGACAGCATGTTGTAACCACAACACTTCCCACCCCCGGGTCACACCCGGGCGGACGGGTAACAAGGTTACGGCGGTCATAGCGTGGGGGAAACGCCCGGTCCCATTCCGAACCCGGAAGCTAAGACCCACAGCGCCGATGGTACTGCACCCGGGAGGGTGTGGGAGAGTAGGTCACCGCCGGACAACCATTAGGTCGAGGCCCCAACCACCAGGTTGGGGCCTCCCGCATTTAAACACCCACCCCACACCAAACAGACAACACCACACCCCCGGCCCCTCCCGCCGGGACCCTCTCGCACTTAACGCCCCCTCCCGCCGGGACCCTCTCGCACTTACCCGGCCCGCCCGCCGTCGGCCACCAGGACCAAACCGCGAGAGCACCCCCAAAAACTCCCCATCAACTGCGACAGCGTCACAGAAAACCCACATCAACTGCGAGAGCGTGTGAATATTGCCACGATGCCGGCGTCTGGGCTTCTCCCGTCCTGCCCGGTTGGGTGACTCCACTAGAATTGAAGAAGATGTACGGACTTCGAAGCGCTTGATTTCGGGTTGCGTAGGAAACGAAACACGGATACGAGCGGCTGCAGTTGCGCCAGTGGTCGGCTCACAACAGGAGGAATCCACATGGCTGAGCATAACGGCGGCAACCGCGGCGGAAATGACCGCGGGGCATTCCGCGGCAATAACAGTTCAGGCGGCGACCCGCGTGGATTCCGTTCCCGCAGCAGCCGCGACAACAGTGATTCCGGCCGTGCCTCCGGCGGCGGTGAGCGTAAGCCGTTTGGGGACCGTGACAAGAAGCCTTTTGGTGACCGTCCGCGCCGTGATGGCGAGGGTGAGCGTCGTGGATTCGGTGCCGGGGAGCGGAAGCCTTTCGGTGCTGGCGAGCGTAAGCCGTTTGGGGACCGTGACAAGAAGCCTTTTGGTGACCGTCCGCGCCGTGAGGGCGAGGGTGAGCGTAAGCCTTTCGGTGCCGGGGAGCGTAAGCCGTTTGGGGACCGTGACCGCAAGCCTTATGGCGACCGTGAGAACCGGGCCTTTGGTGACCGTCCGCGCCGTGAGGGCGAGGGTGAGCGTCGTGGTTTCGGTGCCGGGGAGCGGAAGCCGTTCGGTGCCGGGGAGCGTAAGCCTTCTGGCGATCGTGACCGGAAGCCGTTTGGCGATCGTGACCGCAAGCCTTATGGCGACCGTGAGAACCGGCCCTTTGGTGACCGTCCGCGCCGTGATGGCGAGGGTGAGCGTCGTAGCTTTGGCGGGGGAGAGAACCGGAAGCCTTTCGGTGAACGGACCGATCGTGGCGACCGGGCCGGCCGTGGTGACCGCCAGGACCGCGCGCCCCGTAGTTTCGATCGCGGCTCCAGCCGGGAAGATGCCGGGCCCCGCAACTTCGGGCGGGACCGCCAGGAAGACCGTCCCGTCCGCGTGCCCAACGCCCGGGACCTCCGGAGCGCCAACCGGCCGGACCGGGAACGTTCCCCTGAAATCGACGAGGACGTCACTGGCAAGGAACTGGACCGCGCGACCCAGCACCAGATCAAGACCCTCGAAGCAAAAAGTGCGGAGTGGGTGGCCCGCCACCTGGTCATGGCCGGCCGGCTGATCGATGAAGAGCCGGAACTCGCGTTCCAGCACGCCCTGGCTGCCAGCCGGCGCGGTGGCAGGCTCGCTGCCGTCCGCGAAGCCGTCGGACTGACGGCGTACGCCGCCGGCCACTACGGCGAGGCGCTGCGCGAATTCCGCACGTACCGACGCATCAGCGGCTCCAACGTCCACCTTCCGGTCATGGCCGACTGCGAACGAGGGTTGGGACGCCCTGACCGTGCGCTGGACGTGGCCCGTTCCGAGGAAGCCCAGGACCTGGACGCTCCCGGCAAAGCCGAACTCGCCATCGTTGCCGCCGGTGCCCGGACCGACCTTGGACAGCTGGACGCTGCCGTAGCCGAACTGGAAATCCCGCAACTGGACATCAACCGCGCCTTCTCCTACAGCCCCCGGCTTTTCCGCGCCTACGCCGACGCCCTCGCCGGCGTGGGCCGCGACGCTGAAGCCGAGAAATGGCGGAAGCAGGCCGTTGTGGCCGAGAACGCACTGGGCCAGGGCGTGGACGAGGAACCGGACATTATTGACCTTGGCTGGGACGAAGAGGAAGAGGCCAGGGAGGACGCCGAACGCCGCCGCCTGCTGGAGCGCGCATCCCAGGCATCGGAAACGGCCGCGAGTGCCGCATCCTCAACCGATGCCGCATCAGCCGCCGGTGCAGCTGCAGCCGGTTCCGCTGCGGAGTCCGCTGAACCGCAGGACGCCGCCATCGAAGACCAGGAGGGTGACTACTTCGCCTCCGACGACGCCGAGTCCGACGAAGACTCGGTGGAGCCGGACGAGCTGGAAACCTCCGGCGAGGCCGCAGACGGAGCCGAAGCCGGACACGACGGCGAACCCGGCGTGGAATACCAGGCCGGGGACCAGCAGGACCGGCGGGAAGACTGACGCATGAGTGACGTTCCCCTGATTTCCCTGTTCGACGCCCTCCTGGCAGATCTGGACGGCGTGGTCTATGCCGGACCGCATGCCATTCCCGGTGCGGTTGAGTCCCTAAAACAGCTCTCCGGCCTCGGCGTGGGGCTGGGCTACGTGACCAACAACGCATCCCGGTCCCCGGCGGAGGTGGCTGCCCACCTCCGGGAACTCGGCGCGCCTGCCGAGGACCACCAGGTGGTCAGTTCCTCCCAGGCCGCCGCAGACCTTCTCGCCTCCCTGCTGGCTCCGGGCTCCAGGGTCCTCATCACCGGCAGCCCGGCGCTGGCCGCGGAGATCGAACTCGTGGGGCTCGTACCGGTGTACGGCCAGGACGAGGACCCGGTGGCGGTGGTCCAGGGATTCAACCCCGAGATCGGGTGGAAGGACCTGGCCGAAGCCACCTACGTCGTCAACGCAGGCGCCCTGTGGGTGGCCACCAACACTGACATGTCCATACCGCAGGCCCGCGGCATCGCCCCGGGGAACGGCACGCTGGTGCACGCTGTCGCAGCCGCAACGGGCCAGACCCCGCGTGTGGCCGGCAAGCCCGAAGCGCCGCTCTTCCACTCCGCCGCCAAGCGGCTTGGCGCGGAACGGCCCCTGGTGGTGGGAGACCGGCTGGACACGGACATCCTGGGCGGAAACAACGCAGGCTTCGCCACTGTGGCGGTCCTGACCGGCGTCGACACCCGGCAAACCATCCTGGCCGCCCGCGCCGCCGAGCGTCCGGACTACATCATCAGCTCCCTGGCGGACCTGCACCGGGTCTACCCGGAGGTCACGCACGACGACGGCACCTACGCCTGCGGCGAGGCCACGGCCCGCGTGGCCAACGGGGCGGTGGGCATCATCGGCAGCCAGGACAACCTTGATTCCTGGCGGGCCGCGTGTGCAGCCTGGTGGGCAGCCACCCCGGACGCCGCCGCACCCCAGGCGCCTGAACTCGTCTGGCTGGATCACTAGACTGGTGGAATGACTGAGCTGACCGAACCCCGCCCCGCAGCAGCCCAGCCTTCCCCGGACTGGCCCGGAACCGACGGAGCAGGTGTCACGGACCCGGTAGTGGCGCACGCACTGGCACGGCTTGAAGCCTTGCCCCAGGTCCCGGTGGCGGAGCACGAGACCGTTTACAACGAACTTCACGATGAACTGCTTGCCGCACTGAACAGCGAACCCGCCGACAGCGGGCATGGAAGCAGTGATCCGACGGACGGCGCCGCCTGATGCCGCTGCGCCTCGACCAGGCGTTGGTGGCCCGCGGCCTTGCACGCTCCCGCACCCATGCGGCCGCCCTGATCGCCGAGGGCAAGGTCAGTTCCGCCGGACAGGTCCTCGCCAAGGCATCCCTCCATGTCGATGAGGGCCGGGACCTCGCCGTTCAGCATGATGAACAGGACGCCTACGCCAGCCGCGCGGGCCACAAGCTGGCCGGCGCCCTTGACGCCTTCCCCGAGGTCTCGGCAGCGGGAAAAAGATGCCTTGACGCCGGAGCCTCCACCGGCGGCTTCACGGACGTGCTGCTGAGGCGGGGAGCCGCGCACGTGGTGGCGGTCGACGTCGGGCATGGCCAGCTGGTGCCCCAGCTCCGCGAGGATCCCCGCGTGGAGGTCCACGAGGGACTGAACGTCCGCTACATGTCCCCCGCGGACATTGGCGGCCCTGCAGCGCTTACCGTGGCTGACCTGTCCTTCATTTCCCTCACCCTGGTGGTGCAGCCGCTGGCCCTCTGCACTGAGCCCGGCGGGGACCTGGTGCTGATGGTGAAGCCGCAGTTTGAAATCGGAAAGGACCGGCTGGGACGGACCGGCGTGGTCACCTCCGAGCGGGAACGGCGCCTGGCGGTGGAGAAGGTTGCCAGGGCAGCGCTCGACGCCGGGCTCGACCTGACGGGCCTTGCGCAGAGTCCGCTGCCGGGCCAGGACGGAAACGTTGAATACTTCCTGTGGATAAAACGCAGGATGAGCCAAGACTTGCCTAAGATCGAAGAGCGGGAGGCAGCGGCCGCTGCCTTGCTCGGACGAATCTGGCCGAACCACTAGAGAGCGGAACCTGATGAGCAGGCGTGTACTGGTCCTCGCCCATACCGGCCGCGAGGACTCACTTAAGGCCGCCTGGGAGGCGTGTGCCCTGCTGCATGCCTCGGGCATCGTGCCGGTCATGCAGGAGTCCGAACTCGGGGACATGGAGCGGTTTTTCGGACACCTGGCCCAGCCCGTGGAGATCCTCCACGACCACGTCCGGCTCCCGGACGTCGAACTCGTCATGGTCCTCGGCGGTGACGGCACCATCCTGCGCGCGGCAGAGCTTGTCCGCGAGGTGGACGTGCCGCTGCTTGGGGTGAACCTCGGCCATGTGGGATTCCTCGCCGAAAGTGAGCGGGCGGACCTGGCCCAGACGGTGGAATGGATTGCCAGCCGTGAGTACACGGTGGAAGAGCGCATGACCATCGATGTCCAGGTGTGGGTGCGCGGCCAGAAGATCTGGCACACGTGGGCGCTGAATGAGGCCGCCATCGAGAAGGCCAACCGTGAACGCATGCTGGAGGTGGTCACCGAGGTGGATGAGCGTCCCCTGACGTCCTTCGGCTGCGACGGCATCGTGCTGGCCACGCCCACGGGTTCCACAGCGTACGGTTTTTCTGCCGGCGGCCCGGTGGTCTGGCCCGAGGTGGAGGCCCTGGTCATCGTCCCCATCAGCGCCCATGCCCTCTTCGCCAAGCCCCTGGTGGTCTCGCCACACTCCCGGTTGGCGGTTGAAGTCCTGAACCGTACGGATGCCCTGGGCGTCCTGTGGTGTGACGGCAGGCGGTCAGTGGACCTGCCGCCGGGAGCCAGGGTAGAGGTCACGAAGTCCGCCACTCCGGTGCGGCTCGCGCGCACGCACCAGACGCCGTTTTCCGCCCGCTTGGTCCGGAAGTTCCAGTTGCCCATTCACGGCTGGCGGGGCCCGGCTCCCAAGGCTGAGTCCGTTCACACCGGCCCCATCCCCATCATTCGGACGCCCCGCCCCATGCCCCCGCTCCAGGTACCGCAGGCGGGCCAGCCCGATGTCGAAACCGATCCGCCGACCGCAAAGTGAAGCCATGCTTGAAGAACTGAGAATCCGCGATCTGGGCGTCATTGCTGACGCAACGCTGCCGCTGGGGCCAGGCCTGAGCGTGGTGACCGGTGAGACAGGTGCGGGCAAGACCATGGTGGTCACCGCCGTCGGGCTCCTGCTGGGTGCCCGCTCCGACGCCGGGGCGGTGAGGAGCGGTGCCAAGAGTGCCACCGCCGAGGCAGTGCTCAAGCTCGACGCCGGCCATCCCGCCATAGCCAGGGCTTTGGAGGCGGGTGCCGAGGCGGAGGAGTTCGACGGCGGCGCGGAGCTGATCCTGGCCCGCCGCCTCGGCTCGGACGGCCGCAGCCGTGCTTTCCTGGGCGGCAGGGCCGCCCCGGTGGGCGTCCTCGCCGAGATCGGCGAGACCCTCGTGGTGGTCCATGGCCAGTCGGACCAGATCCGGCTTAAGGGAGCCGCCGCCCAGCGGGGCGCCCTGGACAAGTTCGCCGGTGAGGCGCTGTCCGGCCCGCTGGCCGTCTACCAGGACCTGTACAACCGCTGGAAGTCCAGCCAGGCGGAGCTGGACACGCTCCGCAGCGCCGCCCGCGACAGGCTGCGCGAAGCTGAGTCCCTGGAGACCGCCCTGGCGGAGATTGACCAGGTGGATCCGCAGCCGGGGGAGGACGAGCTGCTCAAGGCCGAGGCCGTAAAGCTGGCCAACGTGGAGGAGCTCCGCATCGCAGCGAGCACCGCCCACCAGGCGCTCATCGCCGAGGACTTCGGCGAAGCCGGTGACGCCACCACACTGGTTGACGCCGCCAAGCGGACGCTGGAGCATGTGGCAGAGCACGACGCCGAGCTCGGCTCAGCGGCTGCGCGGCTGGCCGAGGTGGGCTTCCTGCTCAACGACATCGCCACCGAGCTGGCCAGCTACCAGGCCGGCCTGGACACGGAAGGGCCGGAACGGCTCGCGGAAATAGAGGACCGCCGGGCCGCCCTGGCCAAGCTGGTCCGCAAGTACGCCCCGACAATTGACGAGGTCCTCGTCTGGGCGGAGAACGCCCGCATCCGTTACGACGAACTGCAGGACGACTCCACCCGGATCGAAGCCTTGGACGCCGAGGTTGTGAAGGCTGAGGCGGACCTGAAGAAGCAGGCCGCCGCAATCAGCAAGACCAGGGCCAAGGCCGCCAAGGACCTTTCGGCCCGGGTCAGCGCGGAGCTGAAGGCGCTGGCGATGGCCGATGCCACCCTGGTCATCACCATCGACCCGGCCGGCCAGCTAACACCGTATGGCGCCGACGAGATCAGCTTCCTCCTGCAGCCGCACTCCGGTGCGCCCGCCCGGCCGTTGGGCAAGGGCGCATCCGGCGGTGAACTCTCGCGCGTCATGCTCGCCATTGAGGTGGTGCTGGCCGCCGTGGACCCCGTCCCCACGTTCGTCTTCGACGAGGTGGACGCCGGTGTGGGCGGACGTGCCGCCGTCGAGATCGGCCGCAGGCTGGCCATGCTGGCCCGCCACGTCCAGGTGCTGGTGGTCACGCACCTTCCGCAGGTGGCCGCCTTCGCGGACCAGCACATCACGGTCACCAAAACCTCAGTCAGGGGAGCCGACGGCAAAACAGCCACGGGGTTCACCTCAAGTGATGTCCGCCTCCTTGATGGTTCCGAACGGGTCCGCGAACTGGCGCGCATGCTGGCAGGCCAGGAGGATTCGGAGTCGGCGCAGGCCCACGCACAGGAACTGCTGGACGACGCCAAACTCCTGCCGCAGCGGGCCTGAAACCCGGCCTTGCCGGGGTGCCGGCCAGCGGCCGCCCCTTGCTCCCGGGGCGGCCGGACCGGCAGACTTGGTCATTTGGGAAGTACTCCCAGCGATCCGTGGAAGGCTCAAATGATGATAGGCTCGAATTCCGTGGTGCAGCGATCAAATTCCCGTGTAAATTCCCGGTTCCCGGGCTCGTCCAAGACGACCAAACACATCTTCGTAACCGGTGGTGTGGCGTCCTCGCTCGGTAAGGGACTGACGGCGTCAAGCCTCGGCCACCTGCTGCGGGCGCGTGGCCTGTCTGTAACTATGCAGAAGCTCGATCCGTACCTGAACGTCGATCCGGGCACCATGAACCCCTTCCAGCACGGCGAAGTCTTCGTCACTGACGACGGTGCCGAAACTGACCTGGACATCGGACACTATGAGCGCTTCCTGGACGAAAACCTGGAAGGTTCGGCAAACGTGACCACGGGCCAGGTGTACTCCACGGTCATCGCCAAGGAACGCCGCGGCGAGTACCTCGGCGACACCGTCCAGGTCATCCCGCACATCACCGATGAGATCAAGCGCCGCATGCGCCTGCCGGCCGAGGGCAAGAACGCCCCGGACGTCATCATCACCGAAATCGGCGGCACCGTGGGCGATATCGAATCCCAGCCGTTCCTCGAGTCGGCCCGCCAGGTACGCCAGGACATCGGCCGCACCAACGTGTTCTTCCTCCACGTCTCGCTGGTCCCGTACATCGGGCCGTCCCAGGAACTGAAGACCAAGCCCACCCAGCACTCCGTCGCAGCACTGCGGTCCATCGGTATCCAGCCTGAGGCGATCGTTATCCGCTCGGACCGCGAAGTTCCGGACGCGATGCGGGAAAAGATCGGCCGCATGTGCGATGTCGACATTGACGCCGTGGTCAACGCTGCTGATGCCCCGAGCATCTACGACATCCCCAAGACGCTCCACACGCAGGGCCTGGACTCGTACATCGTGCGCGCCCTGGACCTGCCCTTCAAGGACGTGGACTGGACCAGCTGGGACAAGCTGCTCGAAGCCGTGCACAACCCCAAGCACGAGGTTGAAATCGCGCTGGTGGGCAAGTACATCGACCTGCCCGACGCCTACCTGTCAGTAACCGAGGCCCTGCGAGCCGGCGGCTTCGCCAACGACACCAAGGTCAAGATCCGCTGGGTCCCCTCGGACGAATGCGAAACCCGCGAGGGCGCCGTCAAGGCGCTCGACGGCGTCGACGCCATCTGTGTTCCCGGCGGCTTCGGCATCCGCGGGCTTGAAGGCAAACTCGGCGCCCTGAAGTTCGCCCGCGAAACCAAACTGCCGGTCCTGGGACTCTGCCTGGGCCTGCAGTGCATGGTCATCGAATACGCCCGCAACGTGGTGGGGCTGGAGGGCGCTTCGTCCAGCGAGTTCGAGCCGGACTCCAAGTACCCGGTCATTGCCACCATGGAAGAGCAGCTGGAGTTCGTGGAAGGCCGCGGCGACCTCGGCGGCACCATGCGCCTGGGCCTCTACGAAGCAAAGCTCGACGCCGGATCCGTCATCGCGGAAACCTACGGCAAGACCACCGTCAGCGAACGCCACCGCCACCGCTACGAGGTCAACAACAAGTACCGCGACCAGATTGCAGCTGAAGGCCTGGTCTTCTCCGGCACGTCCCCGGACGGCAAGCTCGTGGAGTTCGTTGAACTGCCCGCGGACGTCCACCCGTACTACGTGGCCACCCAGGCGCATCCTGAGCTGAGCTCGCGTCCCACGCGGCCGCACCCGCTGTTCGCCGGCCTGGTCAAGGCAGCCCTGAAGCACCAGGAGGGCTCCGACACGGCCGCCATCGCGGATGCCGGCGCCCTGCACTCCGGTACGGTAGCCGCTAAGTAGTTCCAACTGAAAAAGGACGGCGCGATGCCCGGCACACCTGAAAACCCCCCTGCTGCACAGCAGGTTTCGGATGCACCGAGCCCGCGCCGTCTTTTGTCTACCGAGAAGGTGTACGAGGGCCGGATCTGGGACGTGGTCAGCGACAGCTTCCAGCTGCAGGAGACCGGCGAGGCCCTGACCCGCGACTACATTGACCACCCCGGGGCAGTGGCCGTCCTGCCCATGAACGCCGACGGCGAAATCCTCCTCCTCAGGCAATACCGCCACCCGGTGGGCATGGACCTCTGGGAAATCCCGGCCGGCCTGCTGGACATCGAAGGGGAGGACTTCGTCGTCGGAGCCGCCCGCGAACTGGCCGAGGAAGCGGACCTCGCCGCGGGAACGTGGAACGTCCTGGCCGACTTCTTCAACTCCCCGGGGTCCTCCAGCGAGGCCATCAGGATCTACCTTGCCCGGGACCTCACTGACATACCCCACCACGAACGCCACGAGCGGACCGATGAGGAAGCGGAGATCGAGTTCCACTGGATCGACCTGGACGACGCCGTGGCGTCGGTGCTGGCCGGCAGGCTCCACAACCCGTCCGCCGTCGTCGGAATCCTGGCGGCGGCCGCGGCCCGCGCCGGCGGGTATGAAGGCCTCCGTCCAGCGGATGCCCCGTGGCCTGCCCACCCCAGCCAGCGCTGATGGTCCCCATTTCCTCCGCCGGGCTGGCCCCGGCCGGTCCGGCCCCGGCAACGCCGGTCCAGGATTCCGCACCACCGCCTGCACCGCCAACCGCCGTTGACCGCGGCATCACCGACTACCTCCAGCACATGGGTGTGGAGCGCGGGCTCGCGGCCAACACCCTGGCTGCCTACCGGCGGGACCTTGCCCGCTACTCCCGCTACCTTTCCGCCGCAGGCTGCCGGCGCCCGGAGGAGGTCACCCGGCGCCACGTGACCGGATTCGTCCAGGCCCTGTCTGACGGTTCCGACGGCGGCACGGCCCTGGGAGTGCGGTCCGCGGCCAGGACCGTGGTTGCCGTACGCGGCCTCCACAAGTTCTGGGCCCTGGAGGGGCATACCCCCTCCGACCCCGCCAGTGAGGTCCACCCGCCAATGCCCGGGAAACGGCTGCCGAAGGCCATCAGCGTGGACGAGGTGACCAGGATCCTCGAGGCGGCGGGAACGGACACGGCAACAGGGCTGCGCGACCGGGCCCTCCTTGAGTTCCTGTATTCCACCGGGGCGCGGATCAGTGAGGCCGTGGGCCTGGACGTTGACGACATTTCCTTGGCGGAGGCCGGATCGGGCCCGGCCATCGTTCGGCTCTTCGGCAAGGGGTCCAAGGAACGGCTGGTACCTCTCGGCTCGTACGGGGCCAGGGCGTTGGACGCCTACCTGGTGCGCGGACGTCCCCTGCTGGCGGCGAAGGGAAAAGGAACACCCGCACTGTTCCTGAATGCCCGCGGCGGCCGCATCAGCCGCCAGAGTGCCTGGACCATCCTCAAGGCAGCAGCCGAAAAGGCGAACATCACCAAGGACGTTTCCCCGCACACCCTCAGGCACTCCTTCGCCACCCACCTGCTCGAAGGCGGCGCCGACGTCCGCGTGGTCCAGGAACTCCTGGGTCATGCCTCGGTGACCACAACCCAGGTGTATACCCTTGTCACTGCCGATACCCTGCGGGAGATTTATGCTGCCGCGCATCCCCGGGCACTGGGCTGAGCGTGGCTGCCGCTGCAGTGGCCCTGTGTTTCCTGCTCCGCGAAGTGGACGGCGTCCCCCAAGTGCTGCTGGGACTAAAGAAAACCGGCTTCGGTTGCGGAAAGATTGTCGGCATCGGCGGGCACGTCGAAGCGGGGGAGACCGCCGCGGAAGCGGTGATCCGCGAGGTGCGGGAGGAAACCGACGTCGGGCTCCGGCTTGAGGACCTTAGGGATGCGGGCGTCGTACGGTTCGTGTTCCCTGCCAAGCCGGAGTGGGACATGGACACGCGCCTGTTCACCGCCGTTTGCTGGGAAGGCGAACCCATCGAAAGCATCGAGATCGCTCCCGCCTGGTTCGATACCGCCGCGCTGCCCGTTGACCGGATGTGGCAGGATGCGGACCACTGGCTGCCGGTGGTGCTGGAGGGCGGCAGGGTCAATATCGTGGTGACCATGGACAACGACAACGAGGCCGTCGCATCGTCGGAAAGCCTGCTGCCTTAAGCCGTTAGACGCCGACGGCGGGCCGGGCACCGCAGCGCCCTCCCGCCGTCGTCGTTGTTTCCGCAGCAGCGCCTACGGCAGGTGCCGCTCCTCGGGGCCGTTGTACTCGCTCAGCGGCCGGATCAGCGAGTTGGAGTCCAGCTGCTCCATGATGTGCGCCGTCCAGCCCGTGATGCGGCTGGCAACGAACAGGGGAGTGAACGTTGCGGTGTCGAAGCCCATCAGGTGGTAGGTGGGCCCTGCCGGGTAGTCGAGGTTGGGCTTGATGGCCTTGGCTTCGTCCATGGCGGTTTCAAGCCCCTGGTAAAGGCCCAGGATCTCGGGCCGCCCGTAGTGGGCGATCATCTTGTCCAGCGCAGCCTTCATGGTGGGCACCCTGGAGTCGCCGTGCTTGTACACGCGGTGGCCGAAGCCCATCACTTTCTTCTTCTGGGCCAGCGCATTCTCCATCCACGCCTTGGCCCGGGCTGCTGCCTCCTCAAGGGACTCCTCGGGCCGGATCCCGATCTCGTCGAAGGTGTGCATGACGGCCTCGTTGGCTCCGCCGTGCAGTGGTCCCTTCAGCGCACCGATGGCTCCGGTGACCGCCGAGTGCAGGTCCGAGAGGGTGGACGTGATGACCCGAGCTGTGAACGTCGAGGCGTTGAAGCTGTGCTCGGCGTACAGGATCATGGAAACGTTGAAGGCCTCCACCACCTCCGGTACCTGCTCCTCGCCAAACGCCATCCAGAGGAAGTTGGCCGAGTAGCCAAGGTCGTCGCGGGGCTCCACTGGGTCGATGCGCTGGCCCGCGGCGTGCCTGCGGCGCTGGTCGTACGCCACCACGGCCGGCATGGCGGCGAAGAGGTCCACCGCTTTGGCCATGTTGGCCTCCCGCGACGAGTCTTCCGCTAGCGGATGCCTCGCCCCCATCACCGACGCGGCTGTCCGGCAGACATCCATGGGATGCGAGCTGGTGGGCAGGGTATCGACTACCTGCTTGACCACCGGGTCCAGGGCGCGCCCGGCCCGCTCCCGCGCGGTGAATTCAGCTAGCTGGTCTTGGCTGGGCAGTTCCCCGTTCCAGAGGAGGTACGCAACTTCCTCGAAGCTGCACCGGGAGGCGAGCTCCTGGACCGGGTAGCCGCGGTACAGCAGTGAGTTGGTGTCCGGGTTGACCTTCGAGACGGATGTGTAATCCACTACGACGCCGGCGAGACCTTTTTTGATGTCCTGTTCAGCCATGCTGAAACTCCCTTGTTCCTGTCGCCTTTCGGATGCCGGCCGCGGCCGGCGGTGGTGGTTTTTAGTGCTTCCCGGGGACCTGGAAATTGAAGACCCCGGTGTCGAAGCGGTTGTAGGCCTCGTAGTCAACGAGGTCGTACAGCCGCGCACGGGTCAGCATGCTGCCCACCTGTGCCTCCTGTGTTCCCTCAGCCTTGATCGAGTCCAGCGTACGCTCAGCAGCGCCCATGGCACTACGGAGCAGGGTCACCGGATAGATCACCATGTTCACGCCCACCCCGGCGAGCTGGTCCACGGTGAAGAGTTCGCTCTTTCCGAACTCCGTCATGTTTGCCAGGATTGGCACGTCCACGGCGTCGCGGATGGCCTGGAACTCGTCCAGGGTGGCCATCGCTTCGGGGAAAATGGCGTCCGCACCGGCATCCACGAGAGCCCGGGCGCGGTCCTGGGCCGCTGCGAGCCCATCCGTGGCGCGGATGTCGGTACGGGCCATGATCAGGAAGTTCGGGTCCCGTCGCGCATCCGCGGCTGCCCGGATGCGTTTCGTGGCAGTCTCCAGGTCCACCACGTTCTTGCCGTCCAGGTGGCCGCAGCGCTTGGGGTTGAACTGGTCCTCGATGTGCAGCCCGGCCAGGCCGGCATTCTCGATTTCCTGGACGGTGCGGGCCACGTTCATGGGTTCACCGAAGCCGGTGTCCGCATCCACGATCGCGGGCAGGTCCGTCATGCGGGCGATCTGTCCGGCGCGGGTGGCGACTTCGGTGAGGGTGGTCAGGCCGATGTCCGGCAGGCCGAGATCGTTGGCCAGCACGGCGCCGGAGATGTAGACCCCGGCGAAGCCCTTTTCCTCGATCAGCCGTGCCGAAAGCGGGTTGAAGGCGCCCGGGAACTGCTGGATGGTCCCGGAGGCCAGGAGTTCCCGGAACCGGACCCGCTTCTGCTCCGGAGTGGTCTTGGAGTACAGCATCAGAAAAGGCCCTTGGGTGCGGCGCCCAGGTCGATAACCCCCGGCGCGGCAGTGATGTTCAGTTGGTCCAGTTCGCCGGCGGCGAGTTCCGGGAGGCGTTCGACGGCGGCCAGGAACCTTTCGATTTCCGGTTCCTCCACTAGCCCGGCGGCGAGGGTGCGGAACTTGTTGACGTACTGCTCCCGGCCGAAGGGCCGGGCACCGAGCGGGTGGGCATCGGCCACCGCGATCTCGTCCGTGATAACTGTGCCGTCCGCGAGGGTGATCTCCACGGAACCGCCGAAGGCCTTTTCGGCAATGTCCAGGGAATGGTAGCGCCGCGTCCACTCGGGATCTTCCTCGGTGCACACTTTCTGCCACAGGTCCACCGTGTCCGGGCGTGCGGCGCGTTCGGGGGCATAGGAGTCCACGTGGTGCCACGCGCCATCCTGCAGCGCCACTGTGAAGATGTACGGGATGGAGTGGTCCAGGGTTTCCCTCGAGGCGGTGGGGGAGTATTTCTGCGGATCGTTCGCGCCGGAGCCGATCACATAGTGCGTGTGGTGGCTCGTCTTGATCAGCACGGACTTCACGTTCGCGGGGTCGGTGGCCTCGGGGTGCTCACGGTTCAGCTTCCGCGCGAGGTCGATCCAGGCCTGGGCCTGGTACTCGGCGGAATGTTCCTTGGTGTACGTGTCCAGGATGGCGCGCTTGGCCTCCCCGGCTTCCGGCAGCGGGACCAGGTAGGAAGCGTCCGGGCCGTCAAGCATCCAGGCGATCACCCCGTCCTCGCCCTCGTAGATGGGTACCGGCGAGGTCTGACCGCGCATGGCACGGTCCGCGGCCTCCACTGCCATCTTGCCGGCGAACGCCGGTGCGTGCGCCTTCCAGGTGGAGATCTCACCCTTCCGCGACTGCCGCGTGGCCGTGGTGGTGTGCAGGGCCTGGCCCACGGACTGGAAGATGGTTTCGACGTCGAGCCGCAGCAGGGTACCGATGCCCGCCGCAGCCGACGGGCCCAAGTGCGCCACGTGGTCGATCTTGTGCTTGTGCAGGCAGATGGCCTTGACCAGGTTCACCTGGATCTCGTACCCGGTGGCGATGCCCCTCACGAGGTCGTGTCCGCTGGCCCCGGTGTGCTGGGCAACGGCAAGGATCGGGGGAATGTTATCTCCGGGGTGTGAATAGTCGGCAGCCAGGAAGGTGTCGTGGTAATCCAGTTCGCGCACCGCCACCCCGTTGGCCCACGCCGCCCACTCGGGAGAGACGCGCTCGCCGATACCGAAGACCTTGGCGCCCTTCCCGCCGGTGCTGGGGCCATGCGCCAGCGCCTGGGCCCGGGCCGCCACGATCGGAGCACGGTTCAAGGACGCGATGGCCACCGAGGCGTTGTCGATCACCCGGTTGATCACCATGTCTGTCACCTCGTCGGTAACTGCCACCGGATCGGTGGCTACCTTGGCGATCTTGTAGGCGAGCTGCTCCTCGCGGGGCAGGTTTTCCTCGCTCTTGTATACGCGGACGTGGTGTTCCTTAACCATGATGCTCCTTGTCGTGGGGCCTGTGCGTGTTTTTGACGTGTGAAAGGCTTCTGTGCAGGTGGAGGGTGGTGGCTGCCTCGGCCAGCCGGGGATTGCCGGCGGCTATGGCCTCGGCGATTGCTGCGTGCTCGGCGGCAGCGGAAGTGAGCCGTGGCGCATCGTCGGCGGCGAGCCTGCGGACCCGGACAAGGTGCACGCGCAGGCCGCGCATGGCCTGGGCCAGGTAGGAGTTGGAAGCAGCAGCATCGATGGCCGCGTCGAGGCGCCCCGCGAGGTCGTAATACGCGTGCCGGCCCGGATCGCTGCCATCGATGAGGGCGGGTGCCTCAAGGAATTCCTTCTGCAACTGCAGGAACACGGCAGAGTCGCCGCGTTCGGCGGCGAGCGCCGCGGCTTTGCACTCCAGGGTTTCGCGCAGCTCGAAGAGTTCGTCGATGTCGTCCAGTGAGACGTCGGTGACGACGACGCCGCGGCTGCCCGCCGTCGTCGTCAGCCCTTCCGCCGTGAGCCGGCTCAGCGCCTCCCGCAAGGGAGTGCGCGAGACACCCAGGCGTTCCGACTGCTCCACCTCCGCCAGTACCGTGCCCGGTAGGAGGCGCCATTCGGTGATGTCATCGCGCAGCGCTTCATAGGCCCTGTCGCTGGCGCGCATCCTTGCCTCCTTCGGTGGTTTGACCTCTTCAGTGTATACAAAGCGTGGGAAAAAACCAGCCCGAAGCGGCAACAACTGCAAAAAATCTCGCTGCCTGTATACATTGCTATTGTTTCCGTTCAACGGCCCGGCTAGCATGGCGTCATCACAATGTCGTGGACGGGATATGCGCTTTCATGGTCACCAACAGCTATCGGGACACTTACGACCACAGCCTCAGGGAGCCAGGGGAGTTCTGGCTCAGCGCGGCCGCAAGGATATCCTGGTCAACGCAGCCCCGGCGCGCCCTGGACTCCAGTAGGGCTCCGCTGTACGGCTGGTTTCCCGACGGCGTCCTGAATACCTCCTACAACGCCCTGGACCGCCATGTGGAGGCCGGCCGGGGGGACCAGGATGCCCTGATCTTCGATTCGGCCATGCTCGGCAGCCAGCGCCGGTTCAGCTATGCGGAACTCACCGGCCTTGTGGCGCGCTTTGCCGGGGTCCTTCGCAACAGCGGCGTGGGCAAGGGCGACCGCGTGGTGATCTACATGCCAATGATCCCCGAGGCCGCCATCGCCATGCTTGCCACGGCCCGGCTCGGGGCAGTGCATTCAGTGGTGTTTGGCGGATTCGCCCCAAAGGAGCTTGCATCCCGCATTCGGGATGCCGCCCCTGCCGTGGTGGTCACTGCCTCGGGCGGAATCGAGCCGTCACGCCGCATTGAATACCTCCCCGCCGTCGCGGATGCCCTCACCCTGGCCGGCGTGCCGGATCTCCCCGTTATCGTCACGGCACGGGAGGGTTTCACCGCCACGGCAGCGGAGCACGGCTGGCTGGACTGGGATTCCGAAATGGCCGCCGCCCAACCGGCCGGGCCGGTGGACGTCGCTGCTACGGATCCGCTGTACATCCTGTACACCTCCGGTACCACCGGGACGCCCAAGGGCGTGGTCCGGGACAACGGCGGACACGCGGTCGCCCTCAGTTGGACGCTCGAGAACGTCTACGGCATCGGTCCGGGAGACGTTATGTGGACCGCCTCGGATGTCGGCTGGGTGGTGGGGCACTCCTATATCGTCTACGGCCCGCTGCTGGCCGGCGCCACAACAGTCCTCTATGAGGGGAAACCGGTCGGAACCCCGGATGCCGGCGCCTTTTGGCGGGTGGTCCGGGACCACGGCGTCAACGTCCTGTTCACGGCGCCCACGGCACTGCGGGCCATCCGGAAGGCGGACCCGGATGCAGCCCTGCTGGGCGCCTACGACATTTCCAGCCTGCGCACCCTCTTCACGGCAGGGGAACGGCTGGACACGGACACGTTCCACTGGGCCTCGCGGACGGTGCGTGTCCCCGTGGTGGACCACTGGTGGCAAACGGAGACGGGCTGGGCCATCTGTGCCAATCCCCGCGGGCTGGAAGAGCTGCCGATCAAACCGGGTTCGCCCAGTGTTCCCATGCCGGGGTTCAAACTTCGCATCGTGGACGGCTTCGGGGAGGAGGTGGGGCCCGGAAGCGAAGGCAACATCGTGCTGGGCCTGCCGCTGCCGCCCGGGACGCTGGCAACGCTTTGGGGCGACGACGAACGCTATGTCTCCTCCTACCTGCGGGCTTTCGACGGCTGTTATGCCACCGGTGACTCGGGCTACCGGGACGAAGACGGCTACGTGTTCGTCATGGGGCGCACCGACGACATCATCAACGTGGCGGGACACAGGCTCTCCACCGGTGCCATGGAACAGGTCATTGGCCAGCACCCGGCCGTGGCCGAGTGCGCGGTGATCGGCCTCGCGGATCCGCTGAAGGGCCAGCGCCCCAGCGGCTACGTTGTGCTGAAGTCCGGGGTGGAGGTCTCGCAGGACGTCCTGGAAAAGGACCTGGTGGCGCTGGTGCGCCGGGACATCGGGGCCGTCGCCGACTTCAAGCACGTCACCGTGGTGGAGGCCCTGCCCAAGACCCGGTCAGGAAAGATCCTCCGCAAGACCATGCGCCAGATAGCCGACGGCGAGGAGTACACGGTGCCGTCCACCATCGAGGACGCCGGGGTGATAGACCAGCTCATCGGGACCCTCCGCCCCACGCCGGGGTGAGGCCCGGGTCCAGTTCAGCGCGCGTTCCAGCGGTACTCGTTCTCCGGCCTGCCCGGGGTGCCGTACCGGGCAGTCCTGGAGACTGTACCTGCATCGGCCAGGTACTCCAGGTAGCGCCGCGCGGTGACGCGGGACATGCCGAGGGCGTCCATGACCTCCGTGGCCGAGACGGCATCGCGCTGCTGTTTGACGAAGTCCTGCACCGAGTCCAGCGTGGAAACCGAGAGGCCCTTGGGCAGGGGGAGTTCGGACGGCGCCCGCAAACTGGCGAAAGCCTGGTCCACTTCGCTTTGGGACGCGCCGGTCTTCCCGGATCCTGCGTCATGGCCTGCGAGCTGCTGCCGGAACTGCCGGTAACTCTCCAGCTTGTCGGCGAAAGTGGCAAAGGTGAACGGCTTGATCAGGTACTGGACCACGCCAATGGCCACCGCGCTCCGGACGATCGCCAGTTCCCGCACCGCCGTGATGGCAATGATGTCCGCCAGGATGCCGGCCGCCCGCATGCGCCGCGCAATGTCCAGCCCGTGGAGGTCCGGGAGGTTCATGTCCAGGAGGACCAGCTCCACCGGGTTGCCTGCCGCGGAGAATTCGCCGAGCAGGCGGAGGGCAGACTGGCCGTCAGGAGCGCTTCCGGCCAGTTCAAAGCCCGGCAACCGCCCGATGTAGGCCGCGTGTGCGGCTGATGCGATGGCCTCGTCCTCAACGATGAGGACCCGGATGTTGCTCACGGTGTGTGCTCCTTCTGCGGGGACACCGCTGCGGGAAGAAATACTTCGAACTTCGCTCCGCGCCGTCCGTTGATGGTCAGCGTACCGCCCAGGCGGTGTACTGCCTGCCGGACCAGCGCCAGCCCGATGCCCCGTCCGCCGGGTCCGGAAGGCTTGGTGCTGAAGCCGTGCCGGAAGATGTTGTCCGCGGCCTGGGCGTCCAGCGCCGCACCGGAATCGTGGACGGCAATGTCCAGCCCCTCCTCGTCCGACTCCACGGTCAGCTGCACCCGCCGCGGCGGAGGAGCGTCTGATGCCGCATCGATCGCGTTGTCCAGCAGGTTGCCCAGGATGGTGACCAGGTCCTGCACCGCGACTCCCGCCACAGTACCGGAACCCAGCGTGGCAACGTCGAGCTGGACGCCGCGTTCGTGGGCTTCAGCCACCTTGCCCATGACCAGGGCACCCAGTACGGGCTCATCCACCGAGCCGACCATGTCATCGGTCAGCTGCTGGCTCAGTTCCAGGTCCCGGGTGGCAAAGTCCAGGGCTTCCTGGGTCCGGCCCAGCTCCAGGAGCGAGACCATGGTGTGGAGCCTGTTGGCGTGCTCATGGGTCTGTGCGCGGAGCGCTCCGGAAAGGGTGCGCATGGTTTCCAGTTCGTTGCCCAGCGCCTCAATCTCGGTCCGGTCCCGCAGCGTGGCCACCGTGCCGTAGACGGCTGACCTGCCGCGGTTCCCCGGAGCCCCGGGCGCCTTGGCCGGTCCCTGGTTAACCACCAGGACCCGCGAACCGGTAAGGACAATTTCGTCCTTGGCAGTCCGCCCCGACTCGAACAGTTCCCGGAGCTCCTCCTCGAGCGGCAGTTCCGCCAGTGACGGGGGCCGGGTGGGGTCCTCGCTGCCGGATCCCTCAAGGCCCAGCAACTCGGCCGCGTGGTCGTTGTACATCACCACGCGGCCCTTGGCATCGATGAGGATCAGCCCTTCCCGGACCGAGTGCAGGACGGACTCGTAGTATGCGAACAACTGCGAGAGCTGCTCCGGCCCCCAGCCGCGGGTGACCCGGCGAAGATACCGGCCCAGCAGCCAGGAGGCCAGCGAGCCTCCCAGCAGCAGGGCAAGGCCAATCGCCAGCAGGGCAGGCAGGCGTCCCGCGAACGCAACATCCACCGTCCGTACCGTGACACCCGCCGCCACCAGCGCCTTCACGCCGCCCGCCTCATCCTTGACCGGGACGATCGTCCGCACTGACGGGCCCAGCGTCCCCGCCGTCACTTCCGTGTATTGCTCACCCCGCAAGGCGGCGTCGATTGAGCCGATGTAAGGCCGGCCGATTTCCTCCTCCCGCGGGTGCGTCCAGCGCGTCCGGTCCGGAGCCATGATGGTCACGAAGTCGACGTCGGCTGCGGACATTACGTCGCTGGCATAGGGCTGCAGGACGGCGGAGGGGTCCGGGCCGGCGGCCGCCTCCAGCACCAGCGGACTGGCTGCGATCGAAGCGGCGATCCCCGCCATGCGCGTGCCGGCCTCGTCATAGGCGCGGTCACGGGCATCAACGTAGGTGGCTGAACCAACGATGGCGATGAACACCACCACAATCAGCAGGTTCGCCACGAAGAGCCGGCGGGCGATACTCCAGGGGTGGATCATCCGTACCTCCACGCGCCTTCCACGACCAATATGAACGCAACGGTGAGCTGGGTCACGGCGTACCCAATGATGGATATCACACCGGAGGACGTGTTGAGCCCAGATACTGTGCCGCAGCGTCTATCAGATTATCCATATAAGGAGACACATCATGGCTTCTCAACGAGGAGAGTCGCTTGACACCGTGAAGACGCGGCGCAAGGGCATCGACAAATCGCACTACCTGTACATCGCCGTCATCGCCGCCGTGATCCTCGGCGCCGTGGTGGGCCTGATGTTTCCGGAGGTCGGCAAGTCCCTCAAGCCGCTCGGCGACGGGTTCATCAAACTCATCAAGATGATGATCGCCCCGGTCATCTTCTGCACCATCGTCCTGGGCATCGGCTCGATCGCGAAGGCTGCCACGGTAGGCAAGGTAGGCGGCATGGCGCTGGGCTACTTCGTCCTGATGTCCACGTTCGCGCTCGCCATCGGCCTCGTGGTGGGCAACCTGATCCACCCGGGTGAGGGCCTGAAACTCGCTCCCTACGACCCCAACAAGAAGGCGGAAGTAGACAGCACCGTTGCCTTCCTCCTTGGCATCATTCCGGGAGATATTCCCGTCCTGCCCACCCTCTTTGCTGCCATCCTCGTAGGGTTCGCCCTCCAGAAGATGGGCCCGCAGGGCGCTCCCATCCTCAAGGCCATCAGCCACGGCCAGGTCCTCGTGTTCCGCATCCTGATCATGATCATGTGGCTCGCCCCCGTGGGTGCCTTCGGTGCCATCGCCGCCGTCGTGGGAGCTACCGGCTTCCAGGCCATCGTCAGCATGTTCACCCTGATGGCTGCCTTCTACATCACCTGCGCACTGTTCATCGTGATCATCCTGGGCGGCCTGCTCAAGGTTGTCACCGGCGTCAACATCTTCAAGCTGATGAAGTACCTGGGCCGCGAATACCTGCTCATCTTCTCCACGTCCTCCTCCGAGGCCGCCCTGCCCCGCCTGATCGCCAAGATGGAACACCTCGGTGTCTCCAAGCCCGTTGTTGGCGTCACGGTGCCCACCGGCTACTCCTTCAACCTTGACGGCACGGCCATCTACCTGACCATGGCCTCCCTGTTCGTTGCCAACGCCATGGGCACGCCGCTGGACCTGGGCGCCCAGATCTCCCTGCTGATCTTCATGATCATTGCCTCCAAGGGTGCAGCCGGTGTCACCGGTGCCGGCCTCGCCACGCTGGCTGCCGGCCTCCAGGCCCACAAGCCCGAGCTGCTGGGCGGCGTAGGCATGATCGTGGGCATCGACCGGTTCATGTCCGAGGCCCGCGCCCTGACCAACTTCACCGGCAATGCCGTAGCCACCGTCCTGATTGGCACGTGGGTCAAGGAGATCGACGGCGTACAGGTCAACCAGGTGCTCTCGGGTGAACTGCCCTTCGACGAGCAGACCATGATTGCCGGGCACGCCGCCCCGGTCGTCGAGGAAACCGGGGCGCGCGTTCCCGCCACCGTCTAGCACGAACCAGATACCAGTCCGGATCAACGCAGCAGCCCCCGCAGCCATGGCAGCGGGGGCTGCCGCGTGTCCTGAACCAAACCAACCTTCGACCTCAGCTAGAGGGTCAAGGCTCAACATGGGCCGAAAGTCAAGTTCCCTCGAATGCCGTGTCGGTCGCTGTAACCTTGGGAAGAAGAAGGAACGGCGCTGGCAGTCAGCGGCAGGAAATCACCGTCATCGAAAGTGTGGATAGATACGTGAGCAGCGAACAGGGTTCAGCAACTCTGGAGGGCACGGAATTTGACCTGGACAATGCGGTGATGGGGCCCACCGGGCGCCCATACCGCGAGTTTCCGGAACCCGCGCCGCTGTCCTCCCACGGTCCGGCCCGGGTCATCGCCATGGTGAACCAGAAGGGCGGCGTCGGCAAGACCACCTCCACGATCAACCTCGCCGCGGCGCTGGCGGAATACGGCCGCCGCGTCCTCCTGGTCGACTTCGATCCGCAGGGTGCGCTTTCGGCCGGCCTCGGCGTGAATCCCCACGAGCTGGACCTCACTGTCTACAACGTGCTGATGGACCGCAAAGTGGACATCCGCGACGCCATCCACCAGACCGGCGTCGAGAACGTCGACCTGCTGCCGGCCAACATTGACCTCTCCGCCGCCGAAGTCCAGCTCGTCAATGAAGTTGCGCGAGAGCAGGTCCTGGACCGGGCCCTCAAGAAAGTCGAGGACGACTACGACGTCGTCCTCATAGACTGCCAGCCTTCCCTCGGGCTCCTGACCGTCAATGCGCTCACCGCGGCGCACGGCGTCATCATTCCGCTGATCTGCGAGTTCTTCGCCCTCCGCGCCGTGGCGCTGCTGGTGGAAACCATCGACAAGGTGCAGGACCGCCTTAACCCGCGCCTGCAGGTGGACGGCGTCCTCGCCACCATGTACGACGCACGGACGTTGCACAGCCGGGAGGTCATCACCCGGCTGGTGGAGGCCTTCGGCGACAAGGTCTTCGAGACCGTCATCAAGCGCTCCATCAAGTTCGCGGACGCCACCGTGGCCGCCGAGCCGATCACGAGTTACGCCGGCAACCACGTGGGCGCCGACGCCTACCGCCGGCTGGCCAAAGAGCTGATCTCGCGCGGCGGCGCACCCTAGCCACGCCGTGGCCGAAACCAAGCCCGGCTTCGAGGTGCGGCTGGCCAACTTCACGGGTCCGTTCGACCTCCTGCTGGGGCTGATTGCCAAGCACCAGTTGGACATCACCGAGGTGGCCATCGCCACGGTGACCGACGAATTCATCAAGTACATCCGGAAGCTGCAGGAACTGGGCGAGGACTGGGCCCTTGACGAAGCCAGTGAATTCCTGGTGATCGCCGCGACACTGCTGGACATCAAAGCTGCCAGGCTTCTTCCTGCCGGGGAGGTGGAAGACGACGAGGACATGGCCCTGCTCGAAGCCAGGGACCTGCTCTTCGCCCGGCTGCTCCAATACAAGGCCTTCAAGCACGTGGCCGGGCTGCTAGGCGAAACATTGCACCAGGAAGCCCGGCGTTTTCCCCGGCAGGTTGCGCTGGAGGAACACTTCGCTGCGCTGCTCCCCGAGCTCGTCTGGAAGCACACTCCTGAACAGTTCGCAGCCATGGCCCAAGCTGCGCTGCAACCCAAGGCGCCCAAAGCAACGGAGGTGGGGCTGGCCCACCTGCACGGCGGCAATGTCAGCGTCAAGGAGCAGGCGGAGATCGTGGGGTTGCGGCTCCAGCAGGAATCGCCGCTGACTTTCCGGGCCATCATTGCCGACGCAGAGTCCACCTTGGTGGTGGTGGCCAGGTTCCTGGCCCTGCTTGAACTGTTCCGGGACAAGGCAGTCTCCTTCGACCAGCTTTCGCCGCTGGCGGACCTTGCCGTCCACTGGACAGCCGGCGGCAGGCAGTGGTCGGCGGAGAACCTGAGCGAAGAATTCGAGGAGCAGCTGTGACCAAGGAAGCTACCGAACCAACGGACCCGGGGGAGGATGACCTGGAAAACCTTCCGGGCGGGGCCAAAGCTGCCATTGAGGCCGTGCTGATGGTCATCGACCAGCCGGCAACAGAAGAAGAACTGGCTGCCGGGCTTGGGCTGACCGTTGAAACGGTCACCACGCTGCTGGCCGAACTTCAGCGCGAGTATACCGGCTATACTGTTAAAGCCCCGGATATGGAACAAGCCAGCGCCGCTGGTTTCGGCTCCAGCCCCCGGGGTTTTGAATTGCGGAACATCGCCGGTGGCTGGCGAATCTATTCCCGCGCGGAATTCGCCGACATTGTTGGCAAATACGTGCTGGAAGGGCAAACGGCCAGGCTCACCCAGGCGGCCCTGGAAACGCTGGCGGTCATCGCGTACCGGCAGCCTGTCTCCAGGGCAAGGGTGTCCGCAATTCGGGGCGTCAATGTTGACTCTGTGGTCAGGACACTCGCCCAACGCGGGTTGATCGAGGATTCGGGAACGGATCCGGAGTCCGGGGCCATCCTCTACCGGACTACATCGTATTTCCTGGAGCGGATGGGAATCGGCTCGGTGGCCGAGCTGCCGCAGCTGTCTCCACATCTTCCAGGGTTGGACGGCATCGCGGAGTACTACGACGCCGAAGGGATCTAGGCGGGTTCGCCCTGCCTGGGCAAAGAGAATTTATCAGGGCAGACTATTTCTGCACGGCTGGTTAAGGTTGTCTGTGGACACCTTTCCGGCCACACAATTGAAGGACGGGTCATGACACAGGCGGGACGCCAGGGTTCACCACGTAACAGTTCGGGACGCGACGGTTCGGAACGAAACAGGACACAGCGCAACACCTCCCAGGGTGGCAGTTCAGCGGGCGGGTTCCGCGGCGGTGCCCCCAAGCGGGGCGGCGGGTTCGGCAGCGACCGCCCGCAACGCGCACCCAAGCCGCGCGAGGAGCGATTCATCGATCCGGATTTGGCTTCGGACGGCCCGCAGCAGGGCCGCGGTGCGGTTGATCCGAAGGCGGCCAGGCCGTCCTCCCGGAAGCCTGCAGCGCGCAAGCCCGGGGCAAAGAAAGCACCGGGCACTCCCGGCGCCCTGAAACCGAAGCCACGCACCGGCGCCCCGGGCGCCGCGGCCTCCCGGGCGTTCGGCAGCGAACGTTTCGGCCAGAACCTGGGGCCGGTCCGCAGGCCGTCCCGCAAGAAGGGCCCGCGGGGCGATGTTCCCCAGTCGGAGCTTCACGATGCCGATGGCGTGCGCCTGCAGAAGGTCATGGCCTCGGCCGGGGTCGCCTCCCGCCGCGTCTGCGAAGAGATGATCGCCGAGGGCCGCGTGGAAGTGGACGGCCAGGTGGTCACCGAACTCGGCGTCCGCGTCGACCCCAAGACCGCCGTCATCCACGTGGACGGGCTCCGGATCCAGCTGGATGAGGACTTGGTGTACATGGTGTTCAACAAGCCCAAGGGCGTTGTTTCCACCATGGAGGATCCTGAGGGGCGCCCCTGCATCAGCGATTTCCTCAAGAACAGCAAGAACAAGGGCGAACGCCTGTTCCACGTCGGCCGCCTCGACGTCGCCACCGAGGGCCTGCTCCTGCTGACGAACGACGGCGAACTCGCCAACCGCCTGACGCACCCTTCCTACGAGGTTCCCAAGACCTACCTCGTGCAGGTCCGCGGTCCCTTCCCGCAGGGCATTGGCGCGCAGCTCAAGGAGGGTGTGGAACTCGAGGACGGCTTTGCGTCCGTGGACTCCTTCCGGCTTGTCGACTCCACCCCGGGCCACGTCCTGATCGAGGTGGTGCTGCACTCCGGCAAGAACCGCATTGTCCGCCGCCTGTTCGACGCCGTAGGTTTCCCGGTCCTGCGGCTGGTCCGCGTGAAGGTGGGCCCCATCGGTTTGGGAGACCAGCGACAGGGCAGCATCCGCAACCTCGGCAAGCAGGAAGTCGGCCACCTGCTGGCATCCGTAGGGCTCTGAGGCATGTCCGCTTTCCACAGCCAGGGCCGCGGGCACCTGGACGGTCCGGTCGTGGTCCTTGGGACCGGACTGCTGGGCACCAGCATCGGGCTGGGGCTGCGCGGGCGCGGCGTGCCGGTGTTCTTGTCCGACCCCTCACCCACCAACCAGGCGGTGGCCGTGGATATCGGGGCGGGCCGGCCACTGGCTGAACTGGGCGGCAGGGTTCCGCAGCTCGTGGTGGTTGCCGCCCCGCCGGACGTCACGGCCGACGTCGTGGCGGAAGCCCTGTCCGAATACCCTGACTCGGTTGTGGTGGACATCGCCAGCGTGAAGGCGGAGATCCTGGGCCAGCTGCGCCGCCGCGGAGTTGACCTGTCCCGCTACGTGGGAACCCACCCCATGGCCGGGCGGGAAAAGTCAGGTCCCGTAGCTGCGCGGGGGGAGCTGTTTACCTCGATGCCGTGGGTGGTGTGTCCTTCGGAGGAGACCTCCGGCGCCGCCCTCCAGACGGCCCGTTCCCTGGCCGCAGACCTGGGCGCGGTCGTCTCCCGGTTCACGGCCGAAGAACATGACGAAGCCGTGGCCCTGGTCTCGCACCTGCCCCAGGTGATGTCGTCTCTGGTGGCGAGCCGATTGCAGGGCACACCCCTGCACGCGCTGTCCCTGGCCGGCAACGGCCTCCGCGACGTCACCCGTATTGCTGCCAGCGATCCCGCCCTCTGGGTCCAGATCCTTGGCGGCAACGCGGCGAAGGTGGTGGACATCCTGTACGGCGTCCGCGATGACCTTAACCGGCTGATCGGCACCCTGGAACAGCCCGCAGCCCCGGGAGCGCGGCTGGACCTCGCCCAGCTCATGAGCGAAGGCAATGCAGGCCAGGCACGCATTCCGGGCAAGCATGGCGGACCGCCGCAGGCATACTCCTGGCTGACCGTCCTGGTGGACGACAAACCGGGTCAAATTGCCCGGCTCCTCACCGAAATCGGGGAGATCGGCGTCAACCTGGAGGACCTCCGCCTTGACCACTCGTCCGGCCGAAACGTGGGTATGGTGGAAATATCCGTGTTGCCGAACAAGCACGACCACCTGATCGAAGCACTAAACGACCGCGGATGGCGGGTACTTCAGTAATGACACAGGAACTTCTCGACACCATGCCCGCGCTGCGCATCGGACGGCCGCTCGTGGTGGCCATTGATGGCCCCTCCGGTTCCGGCAAGTCCAGCGTCAGCAAGGAAGTGGCCCGCAGGCTCCGGCTCGCCTACCTGGACACCGGCGCGATGTACCGCGCCCTGACCTGGGATTGCGTTAACAGGGGTATTGACCTCGGTGACGCCGCAGCCGTGGAGCAGGCCGCCCGGGACCTGGTACTGGAACTGAGCACCAGCCCGCAGGACGACTACGTCCGCGTGGATGGGGTGGACGTCACGGACGCCATCCGCGAACCGGCAATCTCTTCCGCCGTCAGCGCTGTGGCCACCACCCTCGGCGCCCGGACTGAGCTCATCCGCCGCCAGCGGGAACTGATCGAAAAGCACCACCGCCGCATGGTGGTGGAAGGCAGGGACATCACCACCGTCGTCGCGCCCGGGGCAGAAGTCCGCATGCTGCTGACAGCCAGCGAGGAAGCACGGCTGCGCCGGCGGGGGATGCAGCTCGGCGGCACCCAGGACGCCGAGCAGTTGGCGGCCCAGGTGACCCACCGCGACGCGAAGGATTCCACGGTGGTGAACTTCACGAAGGCGGCCTCCGGGGTTGTCACGCTGGACTCATCGGACCTCGACTTCGAGCAGACCGTCGCAGCGGCCCTGGTGATCGTCACGAAGGCCCTCAACCGTGACTGACGGCAAGCGGGGTGTCCCGTCCGGGCTGACCATGACGTGGAGCAGGCCGGTGGGCTGGATCCTCGACCATCTGGTGTACCGGACCACAGTCACAGGCAAGGACAACGTGCCTACCGGAGGCCCGGTGATTTTCGCCGCGAACCACATCAGCTTCCTGGACGGGCCGGTCATGTTCGGTGCCTCGCCACGGCCCATGCACATCCTGGTCAAGCAGGAAATGTTCCAGGGATTCCTTGGCCGGGTGCTCCACGCCTCCGGCCAGTTGCCGGTGGACCGGCGGGGCGACCGCGCGGCACTGCAGCGCTGCAAGGAAGTGCTCGACGCCGGACGGTGCGTAGGGATCCTTCCCGAAGGTACCCGGGGGAGCGGGGCGGCTGCGGACATTAACGGCGGCGTCGCCTGGCTGGCGCTGAACTCCGGAGCCCCGGTGGTTCCGGTGGCCATCCTGGGTACGCGCAAAGGCGACGAACACCTTGATTCCGTGCCCCGGCCGGGCAGGCGTTTCCACGTCAGCTTCGGAAATGCCCTCACCCTTGGCCGCAGGGCCGGGGAAAGCGGGCGTGCTTCAATGGACAGGGCGGCGCTGGAAATCCGCGCTGCGCTGGCTGGGCACGTCCAGGATTCCATCCAACTCAGCGGGCAGCCCCTGCCCACGGCAGATGCCCATAAAGACTTAACAGCAGTAGCCGGGACGCCGGCAGATGACCACTAAGGACAGTGCAATGAGCGATACGACTCAAACTCCCGGCCACCCCGGCGCCGGCGAAGACGAATACACGCCCACGGGCACGGACCAGGTGGCCGAACGGCTGGCTGCCATTGACGACGACGAGGCAGAGCTCCGCGCCGCGTCCCTCCGGGCGGGCCTGGAGGACTATGACCTCGACGAGGAAGACGCCGCACTCCTCAGCGGCGAGTACGGCGACGAGGACTTCGACGGCCCGGTCAAGCTTGATCCCGTCCTGGCCATCATCGGACGCCCCAACGTGGGCAAGTCAACCCTGGTGAACCGTATCCTGGGCCGACGTGAAGCAGTGGTTGAAGACACCCCCGGTGTCACCCGCGACCGCGTCATGTACTCCGCCAGCTGGAACGGCCGCAACTTCACCCTGGTGGACACCGGCGGCTGGGAGCACGATGCCCGCGGCATCCACGCCCGCGTGGCGGAGCAGGCCGAGATGGCCGTTGAACTCGCGGACGCCGTGCTCTTCGTGGTGGACTCCGCAGTGGGGGCAACGGCCACCGATGAAGGCGTCATGAAGATGCTCCGCCGCAGCAAGAAGCCGGTCATCATGGTGGCCAACAAGGTGGACGACTTTGCGCAGGAGGCGGACTCGGCCACCCTGTGGGGCCTGGGCTTTGGCGAGCCCTACCCGGTGTCGGCGCTGCACGGCCGCGGAGTTGCGGACCTGCTGGACCACGTGATGGACGTGCTCCCGGAGTTCTCCACCATTGAGGGAACCGACCGTTCCGGCGGCCCGCGGCGCATTGCCCTGATCGGGCGCCCCAACGTGGGCAAGTCCTCGCTGCTGAACAAGCTGGCGGGTACCGAGCGCGTAGTGGTGGACAACACCGCCGGAACCACCCGCGACCCCGTGGACGAGTTCATCGAGCTCGGCGGCCGGACGTGGCGCTTCGTGGACACGGCAGGCATCCGCCGCCGCCAGCACATGGCGCAGGGGGCGGACTTCTACGCCTCCCTGCGGACCCAGGCCGCACTCGAAAAGGCGGAGGTCGCCGTCGTGCTCCTCGCCGTGGATGAGGTCCTCAGCGAGCAGGACGTCCGGATCCTGCAACTCGCCATTGAGTCCGGCCGTGCCCTGGTGCTGGCGTTCAACAAGTGGGACCTGCTCGACGACGAACGCCGGCGCTACCTGGAACGTGAGATCGAGCAGGACCTGGCCCACGTGAACTGGGCGCCCCGGGTGAACATCTCGGCCAAGACCGGGTGGCACAAGGACCGCCTGGTTCCCGCCCTGGACCTGGCACTGGAGAACTGGGACAAGCGCATCGCCACCGGCCGCCTGAACGCCTTCCTCGGCGAACTCGTTGCAGCGCATCCGCACCCCGTCCGCGGCGGCAAGCAGCCGCGCATCCTCTTCGGCACCCAGGCGTCCAGCAGGCCGCCGAAGTTCGTGCTGTTCACCACCGGATTCCTGGACCCCGGATACCGCCGCTTCATCACCCGCCGCCTCCGGGAAACCTTCGGCTTCGAGGGCACCCCTATCGAGGTCAGCATGCGCGTGCGGGAAAAGCGCGGCAAGAAGCGTTGATTCCGGTGATCTCCGCAACACGCGGAGCGCCGGAAGCCGGAAAGTGTCACTGGCACCCTCCGGAATCGTGTAAGCTCTTCTAGGTGGTTCGGCCGGACTGCTGGTGAAATCCTCGAAGCGATTCGTGGATTTGGCACAGCGGAGAACGGCGGAACCAGCGGGCTGTAGCGCAGCTTGGTAGCGCACTTGACTGGGGGTCAAGGGGTCGCAGGTTCAAATCCTGTCAGCCCGACCAAAACACCAGAGGCCGCCTTCGGAGAAATCCGGAGGCGGCCTCTGGTGTTTAACCGGCGCTGATCAGTCTCCCGCAAGAAGCCCGTGCCGAGACCTTATGTTTTCCTACTTGAGGAACTTCGAGGTCCTGCGGTCAGCCAGGATCTTGCCCTTGGTCTGGCAGGTGGGGCAGTACTGCAGGGCGGTATCGGCGAAGGAAACCTCCCGGACGGTGTCCCCGCACACGGGGCAGGGCTGCCCGGTCCGGGCATGGACGCGCATGTGGCTCCGTTTGACGTCCTTCAGGTCCTTCGGCGGCTTGCCCTGAGCCTCGGCCATCGCCGTGCCCAGGATGGTGTGGATGGCGTCGTACAGGACCTGGACGCTTCCGCGGTCCAGGGACTTGGCCGTGGCAAAGGGGGAAATCCTTGCCGCATGCAGGATCTCGTCGCTGTAGGCGTTTCCAATGCCGGCGATGACGCCCTGGTTCCGCAGGAGGCCCTTGACCTGCTGGGAACTGCCGGCAAGGATCTCCGCCAGCATGTCGGCGTCGAACGCCTCAGCGAAGGGGTCCGGTCCCAGCGAGGCGATGCCCGGCACTTCCTGCGGATCCCGGACCACGTAGACCGCCAGGCTCTTCTTGGTGCCGGCCTCGGTGAGGTCAAAGCCGCGGGGACCCCCGGGGCCGGTGAAGGCAAGGCGGGCGGCGATGTGCCCCTTGCCCATTTTCAGCTGGGCCTCGGTGGGGGAGTCCGTGAAGCGGACCCAGCCGGCCCTGGCCAGGTGAAAGACGAAGGAGATGCCGCCGGTGTCGATGCTGATGAACTTGCCGAAACGCCGGACGCCCGTGACGGTCCTGCCCTCGAGGGCGCTGAACGGGGGATCGGCCGTCTTGAGGACGGCGAAGGAAACGATCTGCACTTTAGACACGACCGCTCCCTGCAGGTGCTCATCCAGGAACCCGGCAAGGCCGGCGACCTCGGGCAGCTCAGGCATCCGCTACCTGCCTTCCCTGACGTGGACGCCCGGCTGTGCATGCGCTCATGCGTCCCATCTTGGCAGAAACCCCGGCGAACGCCCGGGCAGTTGTGCCTATACTTTCAGCGGCGGCCCGTTCCGGGCCCCGTTGACATTGGTGTTCGACCCGATGAAAGGCCCCTGATGAGCAACATTCCCGAAGATCTGTCCTACACAGCCGAACACGAGTGGGTCACCGCCCCCAATGCCGACGGCGTGGTCCGGGTAGGCATCACCGACTTTGCCCAGGACGCGCTCGGGGATGTTGTCTATGCCCAGATGCCTGAAGTTGGCACCAAGATTACGGCGAACGATGTTGTGGGCGAGGTGGAGTCCACCAAGAGCGTCAGCGACATCTATGCACCCGTAACCGGTGAAGTCGTGGCCCGCAACGAGTCACTGGACACTGATTCCGCGCTTATCAACACAGATCCCTACGGTGACGGGTGGCTGATTGAGATCAAGCTCGCCGAAGCCGACGCCGTTGAATCATTGCTCAGTGCATCGGAGTACGAACAACAGGTAGGCTAAAGCTAACCGGTAATTCCGGTCCGGCCCCGCCGTGAAGGCAGAACGTCTTCGCACGTCAGCGGCCGGATCGGCGGGCCGGGACCGGGCCTGCGTTGCAGGTCCGGAGGGCAGATGTTGGTTGCAGGCCTGAGGGCTGCAACGGAAAGAGGAGGAGTCCATGGCTGGCCACACACAGAACCCTGCCGACGGGGAACACGGCTCGGGTGCGGCCAGGGCGTCGGAGACCACTTCAATCCATCTCACCCCGGTGAGGGATGAGCCCACGATTGCCCCCAAACTCTCATCCGATGAGCGCAGCTCGGTTGAGGCGCTGCCGGCTGGGTCAGCATTGCTGGTTGCGCACAGCGGCCCCAACGCCGGCGCCCGCTTCCTGCTTGATTCCGATGTCACCACGGCAGGACGCCACCCGGATGCGGACATCTTCCTGGACGACGTCACCGTTTCCCGCCGCCATGTTGAGTTCCGGCGCACCGCACGGAGTTTTGAGGTGGTGGACAAAAACAGCCTGAACGGCACCTACGTCAACCACGACCGCGTGGACAGCGTGGAGCTCAAGTCCGGCAGCGAAGTCCAGATCGGCAAATTCCGCCTCACCTTCTACCTGAGCCCTGCCAACGCTGCAGGCCGCGGCTGAACCGGGGACCACTGCCTGTGGCAATGGCACAACCGGAACGCCGGGGACCCCAGGTCCTCAACATTGGGGAAGTCCTCGCACAGCTCAGCGGGGACTTCCCCGGAATGACTGCGTCCAAGATCAGGTTCCTTGAGGAAAAAGGGCTGATCAACCCGCGCCGTACGCCGGCGGGCTACCGCCAGTACTCGGACGGCGATGTGGAGCGGCTGCGGTTCGTCCTGGCCCTGCAGCGGGACCAGTACCTTCCCCTGAAGGTCATCAAGGACTACCTCGACGCCATCGACCGGGGGGAGCGCCCCGAGAACCTCCCGCCCGGCGTCGTGGTGTCCCCGCGCATCGTCTCGGATGAGCTGGCGGCCGAACTGCAGAACCGGGGGCGCAAGCTTACGGAAGAGCAGCTCCGCACGGAATCCGGTGCCAGCGTGCCGCTGCTGCAGTCCCTCCTGAGTTTCGGCCTGATCAGCCACAGCAATGGCCAGTTCGATGAGCACGCCCTCCAGGTGGCGCGGGCCTGCGTCCAACTGGAAAGCCACGGGCTTGAGCCCCGCCACCTCCGCCCCTTCCAGGCGGCTGCGGAACGGGAGTTTGGCCTGGTGGAGCGCGTCGTGGCGCCGTTGGCGTCCCGCAAGGACTCCGCGTCCCAGGCGCGGGCAGCTGAGGCCGCCCGTGAAATCAGCGACCTCTGCCTCACCCTGCACCGTGCCCTGGTGCAGGACCATATCTCACGCATGGACATCTGATGATTGAAGTCGAGATTGTGGGCGTTCGGATCGAACTGCCTTCCAACCAGCCCCTGGTCCTGCTTCGGGAGATGCACGGGGAACGGCATGTCCCCATATGGATCGGGACGCCTGAAGCCAGTGCCATCGCCCTTGCCCAGCAGGGCGTGGTCCCGCCGCGCCCCATGACCCACGACCTCTTGGTGGACGTCGTGGAGTCGCTGGGGCACTCGGTGGTCAGCGTGAACATCGTGGCGGTGGAGGACAACATCTTCTACGGCCAGTTGCAGTTCGAGAACGGGACAACAGTCAGTTCCCGGGCTTCGGACGCACTGGCCATAGCCCTGCGCGCAAAGTGCAGGATTTGGTGCGCCGACTCGGTAATGGATGAGGCCGGGGTTCGCATCACGGAACACGACGAGGGCGAGGACACCGAGCCCGGTCCCACCGTTGATGAAGAGCGCGAACTGCGCCGGTTCCGGGAGTTCCTGGACGACGTTGAACCTGAGGATTTCGACGGCTAAGGTCACGTTAAGGTTAAAGTTGAGGGTGAAACTTTCGACACGCCCCGATAAACCCTGCTGGGTCTTTGACCTTGCGAGCCCCCGGGCCTAACGTCGAAGTATCGAGTTCCCATTGCTTACGGCAGCCGCGCAAGTCACACTGGAAAGTGCGCCCCGCGAAAATTACATGCATGGTCTTCATGCACTGCTGCTGCAGCAGTTTCCCCGGGAGCGTATGACAAGGAGGATCCAGGTGAGTCCCAAAGGTGAAACAGGCGGGCTGAAGCAGCCCACGGCTGGTGTTGCTGTGCCGGCGAGCGGTGCCCAGGGCCTCCTGTTTACCGAAGACCTTCCTGTGCTGGATGAGGACGCGGGTTACCGCGGACCCACTGCCTGCAAGGCGGCCGGCATCACGTACCGCCAGCTCGACTACTGGGCACGCACCGGCCTGGTGGAGCCCGCGGTCCGCGGCGCCGCCGGCTCCGGCTCCCAGCGACTCTACGGCTTCCGCGACATCCTGGTCCTGAAAGTCGTCAAGAGGCTCCTGGACACCGGGGTATCGCTGCAGCAAATCCGTACCGCCGTGGAACACCTGCGGGAACGCGGCGTCGAAGACCTCGCCCAGATCACGCTGATGAGCGATGGCGCGAGCGTCTACGAGTGCACCTCCGCGGATGAGGTCATCGACCTCGTCCAAGGCGGGCAAGGTGTGTTCGGGATTGCCGTCGGACGGGTCTGGCGAGAGGTGGAGGGCAGCCTGGCCTCGCTTCCCAGCGAGCATGCCGCAGAGCAGACCTTTCCGGATGACGAACTGAGCAAGCGCAGGGCAGCGCGGAAGATCAGCTGAAACTTTGAACAAGGGGCCGCTCTCCATCCGGAGGGCGGCCCCTTGCCTGTTAATTCGGTTTCCTGCGGGCTGCCCTACCTGGCGCGGCTGCGCAGGCCGCTGCCCGCGGCCATCAGGTTGGCCAGCAGCTCATCGAACAGCGCCGCAGCGGACTTCGCGGAATCACCGGGCCAGTGGTGCACGGGGTGCGCGGCGCCCTGGATCTGCTGCCAGTTGGCCTGTTCCGGAATCCGCGGGCTCAGGAGGAGTTCTCCGAACATGGACTCCATCTCTGCAAGCCGGTACGCGTGTTCAGAGGAGCCGGACCGCACCCGGTTGGCCACGATGCCTGCCGGGGAGAGGCTGGGGGCGAACTCCTGGCGGAAAAGCTGGATGGCCCGCATGGTCCGCTCTGTGCCGGCCACCGAGAACAGGCCGGGCTCGGCAACGAGTGCGACCTTGTCGCTGGCGGACCAAGCCATCCTGGTCAGGCCGTTCAGGGACGGCGGGCAGTCCACCAGGACAAGCTGGTAGTCGTCCCCGGTAGCCAGGACGGAGGAGAGCCTGCGCAGGTCCCGGCGGCCCAGGTCCGGCCGGTCGTAGATGCCGGTGTAGGCAGAGCCGACGGCGACGTCCAGTACGGCGGGACCGGAGCCGTTGGACTGTGCCCTGGCCGTCCAGCTGCTGCGCACCACGTTTTCGGACAGCTTTGCCCGGCGGGGACTCTTGAGCATCCTGCCGATATCCAGCTGGTCGCCGGGCTGCACTCCCAATGCAGTGGTGGCATCGGCGTGGGGATCAAGGTCCACCACCAGCGTGCTGATGCCCGCGGCCAGCGCCGCAGACGCCAATCCTGTGGTGACGGAAGTCTTGCCGACTCCACCCTTAAGGCTGCTGATGCTGACTACTTGCACTTGAGAGACCAAAACCTAACGCCGGATGCCGTGTTGGGGGTAATGTTTGCTCCGGCAGTGCCGAAGCCGGACGGTCCTGCCGCCCTACACATCATATGTTGATGCGCCGGCGAATCCTGCTTTCTGGGGCGTCGGCATGGCACCGACTGCGCTGCTGGGGCGGTTTCCGCCCGAGCCGGCAGAAGGCTTCGGGACATGACGGGGAAATTAGTGATGGTGGCCACAAAGATTTGTGTTTGTCGTTGTAGGTCCTAGACACTGTGACCACTCACCGATCCACCCGCAATGATGCAGGAGAAGTATGTTTTCCAAAGTTCTGGTGGCCAACCGCGGCGAAATCGCGATCAGGGCCTTCCGCGCCGGCTACGAGCTGGGCGCCAAGACTGTTGCCGTTTTCCCCCATGAGGACAGAAACTCGATCCACCGCCAGAAAGCGGACGAGGCCTACCTGATTGGCGAAGAGGGCCACCCCGTCCGGGCTTACCTGGACGTAGAAGAAGTAGTGCGGGTAGCAAAGGAGTCCGGTGCGGACGCCATCTACCCGGGCTACGGGTTCCTTTCCGAGAACCCGGACCTCGCCCGGGCGGCGAAGGCCGCGGGCATCACCTTTGTTGGTCCGCCTGCTGAGGTCCTCGAACTCGCGGGCAACAAGGTGGCGGCGCTGAAGGCAGCCCGCGACGCCGGCGTTCCCGTCCTGAAGTCCAGCGCGCCCTCCAAGGACCTGGACGAACTGATCGCTGCAGCCGACGAGATCGGGTTCCCCATCTTCGCCAAGGCTGTGGCCGGCGGCGGCGGCCGCGGCATGCGCCGGGTGGACACCCGCGAGGCCCTGCCCGAAGCCCTGCAGTCAGCCATGCGCGAGGCCGATGCCGCCTTTGGCGACCCCACCATGTTCCTGGAGCAGGCCGTGCTGCGCCCGCGGCACATCGAGGTCCAGATCCTGGCCGATGCCCAGGGCAATGTCATGCACCTCTTCGAACGCGACTGCTCCATCCAGCGGCGCCACCAGAAGGTCATCGAGATCGCACCGGCCCCCAACCTCGACGAGGGCATCCGGCAGGCGCTGTACCGGGATGCCGTCAAGTTCGCCAAGGCCCTGAACTACGTCAACGCCGGCACGGTGGAGTTCCTTGTGGACACGGTCGGGGAGCGCGCCGGCCAGCACGTCTTCATCGAGATGAACCCGCGCATCCAGGTGGAACACACGGTCACCGAGGAAGTCACCGACGTCGACCTGGTGCAGGCACAGATGCGGATCGCCGCCGGAGAAACACTCGCCGACCTCGGCCTCTCCCAGGACACCGTAAAGCTGCGCGGCGCGGCGCTGCAGAGCCGCATCACCACGGAAGACCCCGCCAACGGCTTCCGTCCGGACGTCGGAAAGATCACCGGCTATCGGTCCGCCGGCGGGGCGGGTGTAAGGCTCGACGGCGGCACCGTTTACTCGGGTGCCGAAATCAGCCCCCATTTCGATTCCATGCTCGTAAAGCTCACCTGCCGCGGCAGGGACTACCCGTCTGCCGTCGCCCGTGCACGCCGGGCCCTGGCGGAATTCCGCATCCGCGGCGTCTCCACCAATATCTCCTTCCTGCAGGCCGTGCTTGACGATCCCGACTTCATCGCCGGGGACGTTGCCACCTCCTTCATTGACGAGCGGCCACAGCTGCTCAAGGCCCGCGTCTCTGCGGACCGCGGCACCAAGCTCCTCACCTGGCTGGCCGAGGTCACGGTCAACAAGCCAAACGGCGAACTCAAGGTCCACTCCAACCCGGCAAGCAAACTGCCGTCCGTCAAGGACAGGCAGCCCGTTCCGGGCTCCCGGCAGAGGCTCCTTGAACTGGGCCCCGAAGGTTTTGCCAAGGCGCTTCGCGAACAGAATGCGGTGGCCGTCACGGACACCACGTTCAGGGACGCCCACCAGTCGCTGCTGGCAACCCGCGTCCGCACCCGCGACCTGGTGGCGGCCGGACCGGCCGTCACCGCACTGCTGCCGGAACTGCTGTCCGTTGAAGCCTGGGGCGGGGCCACCTATGACGTGGCGCTCCGGTTCCTCGGCGAAGACCCCTGGGACCGCCTCGCCGCGCTGCGCACTGCGCTCCCCAACGTGTGTTTGCAGATGCTGCTGCGGGGCCGCAACACCGTGGGCTACACGCCCTACCCTGAAGAGGTCACCGAAGCCTTCGTCAACGAGGCTGCCGCCACCGGCATCGACATCTTCCGGATCTTCGACGCCTTGAACGACGTCAGCCAGATGGCCCCGGCCATCCGGGCGGTCCGGGCCACCGGCACCGCGGTGGCCGAGGTGGCACTCTGCTACACCGGGGACATGCTGGACCCGGAAGAGACGCTCTACACGCTTGACTACTACCTGGGGCTGGCCCAGAAGATCGTTGACGCAGGCGCCCACATCCTGGCAATCAAGGACATGGCCGGCCTGCTCCGTCCCGCAGCGGCCGCGAAACTCGTCTCAGCCCTCCGGGAACGCTTCGACCTGCCGGTGCACCTGCACACCCACGACACAGCAGGAGGCCAGTTGGCCACGCTGCTGGCTGCCGTGGATGCCGGTGTTGACGCCGTGGACGTCGCATCGGCGTCGCTGGCAGGAACCACCAGCCAGCCTTCGGCTTCGGCCCTGGTGGCAGCCCTGGCGCACACTCCGAGGGACACGGGGCTCAGCCTGGCGGCGGTCAGTTCGCTGGAACCGTACTGGGAAGCGGTCCGCCGCGTGTACGCACCGTTCGAATCCGGCCTTCCCGGCCCCACCGGACGCGTTTACCAGCACGAGATCCCCGGCGGCCAGCTCTCCAACCTGCGCCAGCAGGCCATGGCCCTGGGGCTGGGGGAGCGCTTTGAGGCCATCGAGGACATGTACACCGCGGCCGACCGCATCCTTGGCCACCTGGTCAAGGTGACGCCGTCCTCCAAGGTGGTGGGTGACCTCGCCCTGCACCTCGTGGGCCTGAACGCGGACCCGGCGGACTTCAACGAGAACCCGCAGAACTACGACATCCCGGATTCCGTGATCGGCTTCCTGTCCGGCGAGCTCGGCGATCCTCCAGGAGGCTGGCCTGAGCCCTTCCGCACCAAGGCCCTGCAGGGCCGCAGCGTCAAGGTCAGGGACGTGGAGCTCAGCGCCGAGGACAGCGCTGCCCTCAAGTCCGACTCCAAGACCCGCCAGCACACTCTGAACCGGCTGCTCTTCGACGGACCCACCAAGGACTACCTGAAGAGCGTGGAGACCTACGGCAACATCTCCGTGCTGGACACCCGTGACTACCTTTACGGCCTGCAGCGCGGCGCTGAGCACGAGATCCAGCTGGAGAAGGGCGTGCGCCTGATTGCTTCGCTGGAAGCAGTCTCCGAGCCCGACGAAAAGGGCATGCGGACCGTGATGTGCACCCTGAACGGCCAGTCCCGTCCGGTCATGGTCCGGGACAAGTCCGTGGTCAGCAACGTCAAAGCTGCCGAGAAGGCAGACCCTGGCCAGCCCGGCCAGGTGGCCGCGCCGTTCGCGGGTGCAGTCACTGTAACGGTCAAGCAGGGCGACGAGGTCAAGGCCGGTGACACGGTAGCCACCATCGAGGCGATGAAGATGGAAGCATCCATTACGACGCCGGTGGCCGGCAAGGTTTCCCGGCTCGCCATCTCTACCATCGAGCAGGTGGAGGGCGGGGACCTGCTGCTGGTCGTCGAGCAGTAGCCGGGACCCGGTTAAACAGACGAAAGGATCTTCCCCGTGGGGAGGATCCTTTCGTTTGTTAGGGCCGGAGTCGGCGCCGGCTTTGGCGCCTCATCCTTGTGTGTCAGGAGCGCGGTGCCGCGTACATCTCCTCGATGACGGTTTCGAAGTCCTTCATGACCTGGGCCCGCTTGACCTTCATGGAAGGCGTCAGGTGCCCGGACGCTTCGGTGAAGTCGGCCGGCACGATGCGGAAGGACTTGATGGCCTCGGCCTGGGAAACCGACGCATTCGCGGCGGTGATCAGGTCCTGGACTGCCGCCTTGACCACCGGGTTCTTGGCGGCATCGGCCAGGGAGGTGTCTGCCGGGAGGTTGTGTCGCTGCAGCCAGCCGGGCAGGGCTTCCTGGTCCAGCGTGACCAGGGCGCCGATGAACGGCCGGTTGTCGCCCACCACCAGCACCTGCGAGACCAGCGCATCGGCCCGGATCTGGTCCTCAAGCAGGGCAGGGATGACGTTCTTGCCGCCGGCGGTGACGATGATCTCCTTCTTGCGGCCGGTAATCCACACGAAGCCGTCGTCATCGAGCCGGCCGATGTCCCCGGTACGGAACCACCCGTCGTCGAACGTTTCCCCGGTGAGGTCGGGCCGCTTGTAGTAGCCGCGCATGACGCACACGCCCTTGGCCAGTATCTCGCCGTCTTCTGCGATCTTCACCGCATTTCCCGGCAGGGGTTTTCCCACGGATCCGATCTTGATCAGCGACGGGGTGTTCACGGAGATGGGTGCGGTGGTTTCCGTCAGGCCGTAGCCTTCAAGCACCTGCAGCCCTATGCCCTGGAAAAAGTGGCCCAGCCGCTCACCCAGCGGGCCGCCGCCGGACACTGCATGGGCAACATGGCCGCCCATCGCGGCCCGCAGCTTGCCGTAGACCAGTTTGTCGAACAGTGCATGGCGGAGCTTGAGGCCCAGGCCGACGCGGCCCTCCTGCCGTGCCTTGGAGAAGGCGATGGCGGTATCCGCTGCCTTATGGAAGATGGCTCCCTTGCCGGCGTCCTCCGCCTTGGTCATGGCGGAGTTGTAGACCTTTTCGAAGACCCGCGGCACCGCGAGGATGAAGGTGGGCCCGTAGCTCTGCAGGTCCGCCAGGAGGTTCTTGATGTCCGGCGTGTGCGCCACGGTGGTGCCGGCAGCCATGGCCAGGACGGAGATGAAGCGGGCGAAGACGTGTGCCAGGGGGAGGAACATGATGGTCTTCGCGTTTTCGTGGACGATCTCGCCAATGATCGCCAGTGCGTTGTCCGAAAGCTCAACGAAGTTGCCGTGCGTCAGTTCGCAGCCCTTGGGCCGGCCTGTTGTGCCCGACGTGTAGATGATGGTGGCGGTATCACCCAGGGTGGCTGTTTTCCTCCTGGCTTCAAGATCATCATCGCTGACCTCCCGGCCGGCTTGGCGGAGGGCGTCAAGTCCTGCGCCTTCCAGCTGCCACACGTGCTGGAGGGATGCCAGGCCTTCCGCCGTCACTGCCTGGCGGATGATGTCCTCATGGTGGGCTGCCTCGCCGAAAGCGGCCACCGCGCCGGAGTCGCCGAGGTTCCAGGCCACCTGGGAGGGCGAGGATGTTTCGTAGATGGGGACGGAAACGGCGCCGGCGAACCAGATTGCGAAATCCACCAGGGACCATTCGTACCGGGTGCGGGACATGATGCCCACGCGGTCGCCGGCACCCACGCCGCTGGCCATCAGTCCCTTTGCCAGGGCCCGGACGTCGGCCACGAAGTCAGTGGCGGAAATGTCCCGCCAGGCCCCGGAGTCGTCGCGCCGCGAAAAGAGTGCGGGGTTGCTGGCCTTGGCTGCCTGCCGCAGCACCAGATCGGTGATGTTGGTCTCCGGTGGGACTACAACAAGAGGCGGAACACTGAATTCGCGCACTATAGCTCCTTTGATATCCGACGTCCCGCACGGGGGTATGCCTAAAGACTAGTACGCCGGTGCGGGACGGTGCAGTATATAAAGTTACTGGCGGGTAACTTTACAGTCAATGACGCGGGAAGACATGTGCCCGGCATCAGCGGGCTGCCGCAGGCTTTCGGCGGAATATGCGCACCTAGAATGGGGGACTATGTACGTACCGCCCACCGGCGAACAGGCCGGGCCCCTGAGAAGACCCGCCCCTTGGAGGCTCCGGCCCGCCACTTCCAGGGCAAGGACGCGGCACGACGGCGGAGGCTTCCGTGAGCACCTGCGCCTCGGCCGCAAAGGCCTCGCCATCGGCATCGACATCGGCGGTACGAAGGTGGCCGCCGGCGTCGTTGATGCGGACGGCCGCATCCTCAGCGAGGCACGGCGTGCCACTCCCGGCAGCGATCCCCGGGCAGTGGAAAAGGTCATCGTGGAGCTGGTCGAGGAATTGGGCAAGGGGCACCGGATCTGGTCCGTGGGCATCGGCGCCGCAGGGTGGATGGACCTCGACGGCGGGACGGTGCTTTTCAGCCCCCACCTCGCCTGGCGCAATGAACCGCTCCGGGCCAACCTGCAGCAGCTCCTCCGCCGGCCGGTGCTTTTGGCCAACGACGCCGACGCCGCCGCGTGGGCGGAATGGCGCTTCGGTGCGGGCCAGGGGGAAGACCGGATGGTGTGCATCACGCTGGGTACCGGCATCGGGGGTGCCATGGTGATGGACGGCAGGGTGGAGCGCGGCCGTTTCGGTGTGGCAGGGGAATTCGGGCACCAGATCATCATGCCGGGCGGGCACCGCTGCGAGTGCGGAAACCGTGGCTGCTGGGAGCAGTATGCGTCAGGGAATGCGTTGGGCCGGGAAGCAAGGATCCTGGCGCGGGCCAACTCTCCGGTGGCGCAGGACCTGATAGCGGCTGTGGACGGGCGGACCGAGGCGATCACCGGTGCCATAGTGACGGAACTGGCCTTGGCGGGCGACCCGGCATCACGTGAATTGCTCGAGGAAGTAGGGGAGTGGCTCGGGCTGGGACTCGCCAACCTTGCTGCCGCCCTGGATCCGGGACTTTTCGTCATCGGCGGCGGCCTCTGCTCGGCAGGGGACCTGCTGGTGGAACCTGCCCGCAAAGCTTTCGCCCGCAACCTGACGGGCCGCGGTTTCCGGCCTGCCGCCGGGATCCAGCTGGCGGCCCTGGGGCCGAGTGCCGGGCTCATCGGCGCTGCCGATCTGTCCCGGGTCAGCAGCAGGACGCGCCGCTAGACGCGGGCTCCGTCGTCGTCTTCGTCCTTTTCCTGCGGGAGCTGCATGATCAGGTACACGGTTCCCAGCACGAACACGGCCACGATTCCCACGATTGCCAGGAGCGGCGCGGAGCGCCAGAACATCGCTGAGAACAGCAACGCCACCGGTCCGCCAACGGCGGCGAGCCAGGCAAGCATGGTCAGCGGATCCGTACCGGCGAGGCTGGGTGGTTCCTCCGGGACGAACGCACCGTCTTCCCCGTCCACGTCATAGTCACGTGGCCCGGCTGGAGCGCCGGCGCCGGCATCTGTGCCTGCTGTGTCCCCTGCAGCCTGCCGTTCGGCCGCCGACATCTCGGCAGGTGCCGCGCCCGCCAGGCCCAAGGGGTCGAAGTCCCGGAACGCGGCAGGCCGTCCACCCGACGGCGAGTCATCCCGTGGCGCGGTGGCAGCGCCCGGATCGGTGGCGCTGCCGGTGCTTCCAGCGGGGGAATCGGCTTCCAGCCGGGCCACGAGGTCCAGCCAGACGGCGTCGTCCTGGTTGGCGCCCTGGTCAGGGGAGCCCGGGTCAGGCCTGTTCATGGGACGTGACCTCCAGCGTCGATGGCGCACTTGCCGGTGAACGCCCGGGACCCCCGCCGGAAGCAAGCGAGCGGATAAACTCCACGGATCCCTGGAAGATCCGGTCGGCATCGTTGTCCAGGGTTGCCACATGGTAGCTGTTCTCCAGGTAGACCAGGTCCAGGGGAGCATGGGTCAGCCCGCGGCGGAGCGCCACGAGGCTTGAGTCGGACACCACGTGGTCAACCGTGGAGCGGAAGGCCTTGACCGGAGCCGTGATCCGGGGGAGGAGCCTGATGGTGTCCTTGAACATCTTGTTGACTTCGTGTGCCGCAGCAACCGGGGTCCGCGGGTAGGCGCCCTCGTCCATGCCTTCCTTGAGAATGTCGTTGGCGATGGCCGGCGTACTTTTCATCACCAGCTTCAGGATCCCGGCGATCGGGGCGCGCGGGTCATCGATGACCAGCCCCGGGTTGACCACGATCACGCCGGCCACGGGCCGGGTGGCTGCAATCCGGAGCGCCAGCGCCCCGCCCATGCTCAGCCCGGCCGAAAAGACATAGTCGCAGTCCGCATCCAGTTCAAGATAGGCCTCGTCCAACGCTCCGTGCCATTCCTGCCACCGCGTCCTGGCGAGTTCCTGCCAGCTGGTGCCGTGGCCGGGCAGCAGCGGCATACGGACGGCGAAGCCGGCATCGGCCAGGCTCCGTGCCCAGGCGCGCAGTCCGTGCGGACTGCCGGTAAAGCCATGCGAGAGGACCACACCGACGCGGGGCCCGTCGCCGATGGAACTGCTGCTGAACGGGCTGTGGTCCAAGCTGGAGGTCATGGCGTCTCCAATGAGGTCTTCTGGCGGGCGAGGGCGTGGAAGAAGGCACCGGATTTCGCATGGATCTCCGGCGCGTCCACGTCCAGCGTAGCCACATGTCCGCTGCTGTGGAGGTCCACCACTTCAGCAAGGTTTTCGCCCAGGCCCTTTCGGAGCAGTGCCAGCGACGTTGGCGGAACCACCGCGTCCGTGCGCGACTTGAAAACCTGGACCGGGGCAGTCACCTTGGGCAGGCACCGCGCGGCCGCACCAAAAAGCTTCTTCAACTCGTGCACTGCCGCCAGGGGAGTACGCGAATAGTCGCCGTCATTGGTGACTGCCGCCGTCGGCTGTTCCTCCTGGATAGGAAGGGTTGTCCGCTGGAAGTACTTCAGCACGCCAATCACGCGGACCCGCCGGTCGTAGAAACTCAGGCCCGGGTTGACCACGGACACCCCGGCCACGTTGTGCCGGGAAGCGGTCAGCAGCGCTATGGCGCCGCCCATCGAGAGTCCGGCGACAAAGGTTGTGTCGGTCCGGCCTTCCAGCTCCAGGTAGGCAGCCTCAAAGCTGCGGTACCAGTCGCTCCAGCGGGTCCTTGCCAGCTCGCGCCAGTCGGTTCCGTGGCCCGGCAGCAAGGGAACGGTAACCGCATAACCCTGGGAGGCAAGGTGCTCGGCCCACGGCAGCAGGCTAAGCGGGCTGCCGGTAAAGCCATGGCAGATGGCCACACCGGTGCGTGCATTGGGTCCGTGGCCGGGATAGCTGAAAGCGGCAGGAGGGGAAGGGGTGCTGCTTTCGCTCATGCCTCCATCGTGTCACTGTTCCGGACAAATCTCACTAGAGTAGGGTTGCATTGAACTGCTGGCCAGGCCCGACGCGGGGTCCGGGGGCCGCCTTCCGGAGAGGTTTCTCACGTGTTCTATTGGGTCATGAAGCGGATTTTCCTTGGTCCTGTGTTGAAGCTTCTTTTCCGCCCCTGGGTTAAAGGGCTGGACAATATTCCGGCCGAGGGCGCGGCCATTATCGCTTCCAACCATTTGTCGTTTTCCGATTCGATTTTCATGCCGCTGATGGTGCGCCGGCCCGTGGTCTTCCTGGCCAAATCGGAGTACTTCACCGGGACCGGCGTCAAAGGCAGGCTGACCGCGCTGTTCTTCCGCCTGACCAACCAGTTGCCCATGGACCGGTCCGGCGGGGCTGCATCGGCTGCCTCGCTGAGTGCCGGGATGGAGGTCCTCAACCACGGCGGCCTGCTGGGCATCTACCCGGAAGGCACCCGGAGCCCGGACTCGAAGCTCTACAGGGGCAAGGTGGGCGTGGCCAGGCTGGCGCTGCAGGCCGGAGTTCCGGTGATTCCCGTGGCCATGATCGGCACGGACAAGGTGCAGCCCATCGGCAAGCGGCTGCCAAACATCCGCAGGATCGGCATGATCTTCGGTGAGCCCCTGGACTTCAGCCGCTACCGGGACCAGGCGGAGGACCGGGATATCCAGCGGAAAGTCACGGACCAGATCATGTTCGAACTGATGCGGCTCTCCGGGCAGGAGTACGTGGATGAGTACGCCGCCGTAGTGAAGCTTCGGCTGGCGGCAAAGCCCTCCGAACCCGCGGCCGCCGCGAAACCCGTGGTCCCACCGGCGCCTGATGCTGCCGGCGCCGGGAGTCCCTCTCCCGACGCCGGTGCGGGAGAAGGCGCCGCAGGCCTCCTGAACGCGGAGGACGACGGCGGGGCTGCCGCCAAGGGGTGAAGCGGTTGTGACGCCCCCTGCACGGTGCGTGACGGTACGGTGTCCCGGGGCCCTGCCCGACCGTTAGTCTTAGATGGTGACTGAGCTATCTGCAAAACCTGCCTTTTCGCTGTCCAGCACCGCCCAGAGCGGAGCAGCCAACTATCCCGGACTCGACGACTGGCGGGACCTCCCCATTTCCCAGCAGCCCAGCTGGCAGGACCGGGACGTATTTGAAGCATCCGTGAAGGAGCTCTCCGTACTTCCTCCCCTGGTGTTCGCCGGCGAAGTGGACGTCCTCCGCGAACGCCTGGCCGCCGCCGCCCAGGGCAAGGCCTTCCTCCTGCAGGGCGGTGACTGCGCGGAGACCTTCGAGGCCGCGACGGCGGACAAGATCAGCGCGCGCGTCAAGACCATCCTCCAGATGGCTGTGGTGCTCACGTATGGTGCGGCCATGCCCGTCATCAAGATGGGCCGCATGGCGGGCCAGTTCGCCAAGCCCCGCTCCTCCAACGATGAAACCCGCGACGGCGTGACCTTGCCCGCCTACCGCGGCGACATCGTCAACGGGTACGACTTCACGCCGGAGTCCCGGGGCCACGACGCCTCGCGCATGCTCCGCGCCTACCACACGTCCGCTTCCACGCTGAACCTCATCCGCGCCTTTACCCAGGGCGGGTTCGCCGACCTGCGTTCGGTGCACCAGTGGAACAAGGGCTTCACCGAGAACCCGGCGCACGCACGCTATGAGTCCCTGGCCCGCGACATCGACCGCGCCATCAAGTTCATGGCCTCCTGTGGCGCCGACTTTGAGGCGCTCAAGCGCGTGGAATTCTTCGCCAGCCACGAAGCCCTGCTGCTGGACTACGAGCGCGCGCTGACGCGGATCGATTCCCGTACCGGATTCCCCTACGACACCTCCGCGCACTTCCTCTGGATCGGGGAGCGGACCCGCGAACTGGACCACGCGCACGTCGACTTCCTGTCGCGGGTGCGGAACCCCATCGGGGTCAAGCTGGGCCCGTCCACCACCGGCGACGACGCCCTCCGCCTGATTGACAAGCTTGACCCGGAGCGCGAACCCGGCCGGCTGACCTTCATCACCCGCATGGGGGCGGGCAACATCCGGGAGAAGCTGCCCGCCGTAGTCGAGAAGGTCACGGCGTCAGGCGCGCAGGTGCTCTGGGTTACCGATCCCATGCACGGGAACACCGTCACGTCCCCCAACGGGTACAAGACCCGCAATTTCGACGACGTCATTGACGAGGTGCGCGGCTTCTTCGAAGTGCACCACGCCCTGGGCACCGTTCCCGGCGGCCTGCATGTTGAGATGACCGGCGACGACGTTGCCGAGTGCCTTGGCGGCGCCGACCCCGTGGACCAGGACGCGTTCCTGGACCGCTACGAGTCGGTCTGCGATCCGCGGCTGAACCACATGCAGTCGCTGGAAATGGCGTTCCTGGTGGCCGGCGCCCTCGCCAAGCACTGAGACCCGCCTGATACCTGGCGGCGGTGCAGGCGGGGTACCGCCTACACCACCGTCAGGGTAATGACCGATCCCTCCGGAACCTCTTTGTTTACGGGATCCTGGTCCCGGACCGTGCCGAAGAAGCCGCCCAGGATATTGTTTAGGCGTACCTGGAAGCCCAGGCCCTCCAATGCCTTTCGGGCATCCGTGGCCTGCTTGCCAACGAAGCTGGGCACCTTCACCATCCGGGGTCCCTTGGAAACGGTCAGCGTGACGGTGCCACCTCGGGTAAGCGTTCCGGTAGCCGGAGCCTGGCTGACAACCGCGCCCTTCGGGACGTCCCTGCTGAACACTTCCTCGCGCGCAACCTCAGCCGTGAGGCCGGCTTCCTCGATGGCATCAACGGCATCCTTCTCGTCCTGGCCCACCACAGACGGGACGGGAATTGGCTCGGGACCCTTCGAAACCACCAGGCTAACGGGCGTGCCATGCCGGACGGCCGTACCGGGAGCGGGGTCCTGGGACAGGACTGTGCCGGCAGGGACCTTCTCATGGAACTGTTCTGTCACCCGGCCAAGAGCCATCTCCGCTGTGTTGAGGCCCGTCTTGGCCTGATCCAGGGTGCCTCCCGTCAGTTCCGGCAGCGGGAACAGCTGGGGGCCCTTGGAAACAAAAAGCGAGACGGGCTGGAACTTGCGGATTTCGGCGCCCGCCGCAGGCTCGCTGCCCACTACGAGGCCTGAGGGCACGTCGTCGTCGAAAATGTCCTTGGTGGTGGACCGGAAGCCGGCCTCGTCCAGAAGCTGCTGTGCCTGTGCCACTGTCTTGTTGGCCACGGAAGGTATGGTGGCGGCGGCGCCCGGGCCCATCCCGAAGAACCAGCCCGCTCCGGTTGCCAGGAGGGCAGCAATAACCAGGACAATAATCCATAGGATTCCCCGGCGGCGAGGGCTGCCTTCACGCAGCGTACGGGCCGGGGTGGCGGCCGCACGGGCCCGTGCCCTGTCATCCTCCTTGTCCGCCCGGCGCTGGGCGCGCTTGCCCAGCGCCGGAGGCGGCGGGGACCACGGCTCGACATCGTCGCCGGGCGGTGTGAGGGTGTGCCGGGCAGCGCCCGGATGGGCAGGACCGGTGTAACGGTGCTGGCCTTGTGACGGCGGGTAGGCGGGCGCGGCCGGCTTGCCGAACGGCATCACCGTTGTTGGATTGTTGGACCGGCCAATCACCTCCGTTGGGTTCTGCTGGCCCCCGGGATCCTGGAATTGCCCGGTGCGCTGGTACTGCCCGGGAGCGCCGGGCGCTGCGGGAGCCTGGGAGCGTGCCATGGCGCCTCCGGCCGCTGCCGCCGGGGGATGCAAGTCCAGCTCCGCATCGGTGAGGTTGGTCCGGATATGCCGAAGCTCCTGGAGCAGTGCATTCCCGTCCACAGGCCGGTTTTCAGGATCGTTGGAGGTGCACCACTGCACCAGCTCGTCCACCTCAGCGGCCAGTCCAGGAACCAGGGCCGAAGGCGGTTCCACTGTTCCATTTACATGCTGGTACGCCACCTGGATAGGGACCTCGCCGTTGAAGGGCTGCTGGCCCGTAAGCATTTCGAACAGCATGATGCCCACGGAGTAGATGTCGCTGCGCGCATCTGCCGGCTTTCCAAGGACCAGCTCAGGCGAGAGGTACGCAACCGTGCCGATCAGGGCTCCGGTGCTCGTGGACGTGGTGACCGCGCGTGCCAGCCCGAAATCTCCAATTTTGATCCGTCCATCGTCGGAGATCAGGACGTTTTCCGGTTTGACGTCACGATGGATAAAGCCGGCGGCATGCGCAGCGCCCAGTCCTTCAACCACTGGGTCAATCAGCGCGAGGGCCAGCCGGGGCGGCAGCGCCCCCTTCTCGGCGATGACGTCACGAAGGGTGTGGCCCTTGATGTACTCCATGACCAGGTAAGCGGTGCGGCCGTCGTTCCCTTGGTCGAGGACTCCCACCACATGGGGGTGGGACAATCTGGCTGCTGCCTTTGCCTCACGCCCCAGCCTGCCCAGGAAATTCTCGTCGGCCGAGAGGTGCGGGTGCAGCACCTTGAGTGCCACGTCCCGTTCCAGCCGCTGGTCCGTGGCCAGGTAGACAGTAGACATTCCGCCCCGCGCAAGCTTGGACCTGACGGCATACCGGTTGTCCACCAGCGTCCCAACAAGAGGGTCTGACACGTGTTCCTGCACCCTTCGATCCTAGTCCCCGCAATGAAGCGGGCCCGAACCGTTGCCGGTCCGGACCCGTGTCAAAGTGCCTGCGTACGCGCTGCGGGTGCTACCGGGCGGTGCAGGTCAGCCGAAGTTCTTCTGGTGGGCCTTGATGGCGGCGACGTAGGCCTTGGTGTCGTCATACATTCCGTATTTGCTCACGGAGTACTGGCCCTGGTAATAGCCCGCAATGGCCGTGTCCCTGTCCTTGCTGGTGGCGAGGAGCTGGCGGATGATCGCGACTCCGGCCGTCGCATTGTCGTAGGGGTCCAGGAGGTTCAGCTTGCGCCCCACCAGGTCCGATGCCCACTGCCCGGAGCTGGGGATTACCTGCATGGTTCCGATGGCGTTCGCCGGAGACACTGCGCGCTGGTCAAACCCGGATTCCTGGTGAGCAAATGCAAGGGCGAGCGAGGGTTCCACGCCCATCCTGCGCGCGGTGTCGGCCACGATGTTCCGCATCTCGCTGCGGGAGGGCACTGGGGAGGCGTTCAACAGGGCTTTGTTTTCGTTGGCCGAGCTGACCACCGCTGCGGGGTAGCTGAAGCCGAGGAATGAACTCGGGACCAGGGGCGTCACGGAGGCAGCCGGCTGCGGGGCCGCCGGCCGGGCGGAGCCCCCGGGGATTGCCAGCTTGTTGCCCGGGTAGATGACACTGGTCATGCTCAGGCGGTTGGCAGAGAGCAGTTCGGAAAGTTTTACGCCGTGGCGCGTGGCAATGGCCGAGAGAGTGTCTCCGGCTTTCACCGTGTAGGAGCCGGACGCGGGGGCCGGGGCCGGAGCGGCGGGTACCGGGGCAGCCGGCGCGGACGTTGAAGCCAGGCCTGCCGAAGCAGGAGCGGCAGCGGGAGCCGCGGCAGCTTCGCCGCCCCCAACCTTGATCTTCTGTCCCGGGTAGATGATGGAGCGCATGTTGAGGTTGTTCCAGGCAAACACGTCAGCCAGGCCCACGTTATGCCGGGCGGCAATGGCCCCCAGCGTGTCGCCTGCCTTTACGGTGTAGGTGGCACCGGACGCGGCGGCGGGTGCGGCCGGTGCAGGAGCGGGGGCTGCAGGCGCCGCGGCTGAACCTGAGAGCTTGATCTTCTGGCCTGGGTAGATGATGGTGTTCGGCTGAAGGTTGTTCAGTTTCAGGATTTCAGCGGTGTTGAGGCCGAACTTTCCTGCGATCGCACTGATGGTATCGCCGCGCGCAATGCTGTACTCGGCGGGCGCCTGCGGCTGGGTGGGCCTGAAGGCAGCCGGGATGGCAGTGGACACGGCGGACGCGGGGATGACCGCCGCAGTGGCTTTCGCAGCCTGAGCTTTCATGGCCGCGGCAAGCGTTCCCGGGATGGCGCGGACTGGCTGCGCGGCGGCAGCGGGCTGGGCCAAGGCCAAGGATGACAGTACGACCGCTGGCAACGCCGCAGTTGTGGCGGCAAGCATTGGCAGGCTCGGCTTGGGGGGCTGCTTGCGCGAGCGGGACATCGTCATGGAAAGAATCCTCTTCTCAACTGCGGGCGCGGGCGGGGTGCCGCTGTCATTTCTCGATACTACTGTTACTGCTGTTAATTTTGTTACGTATGTGATCAATGAGAATCTCTCACGGATTTGGAAATAGCACAAGAATTCCGGGAATGGCCGCAAGGAAGAATTCCGGGTGTGTCTGCAGGTCAGGAGCGCCCTATGGAGGCATCGACTAGGCGGCAGGGTGCACAGCGTGGCAACCTTGATCCGTGAGTAATGTAGAAGAGCTTGTGGGCGAATGGTTGCCCCTACCCGACGTCGCCCGTTTATTGGATGTTTCCATCACCAGGGTTCACAGCCTGCTTGATGAACATGCCCTTGCGGCATTGCGTGTCGGGGAACGGAGAATCCGGTCCGTGCCCGCTGGGTTTATTCAGGACGGGCAGGTTGTAGACAGCCTCAAGGGGACGATTGTTGTCCTGGCTGACGCCGGGTATTCAGATGAGGATCTGATTGTTTGGCTTTTCACCCCGGATGAATCGCTGCGGGGACGCCCCATCGACGCCCTGCGCGAGGGACGCAAAACGGAAATCAGGCGACGGGCCCAGACCCTCGCCTGGTAAACCGCCGGCCGGGGATGTTCGGCAACACAAACAGCCCGCCATCCCCGGCTAACAAAACCTGTTTGGGTCAGGAGGCGCGGCTGACTGTCGCTTCAGCCAGCCTCCGCAAGGCGGTTTTCGGCAGTTCGTCCAGGGGAAGCGACTCAAGGGCATCGAACGCGGCCGCCCCGAATTCATGGATGAGGACTTCGCTGGCCGCCAGCGCACCGGAGTCCTCAATAATGCGCCGAAGTTCAAGGATGTCCTCTTCGGAGAGGTCCGGGCTGCCAAGCCTGGCGTCGATGAACGCCGACTCGGCTGCCGATGCCTGGTCCAGGGCCAGGGCAACCAGCACGGTGCGCTTTCCTTCCCGCAAATCGTCCCCGGCAGGCTTGCCGGTTGTCAGCGGATCGCCGAAGACACCCAGCACGTCGTCGCGGAGCTGGAACGCTTCGCCCAAGGGCAATGCAAAAGCGGAGTAGCCGCGGAGCAACTCATCCGAGGCTCCCGCCAATGCTCCACCCAGGGCGAGGGGATGCTCGGTGGAGTATTTTGCAGACTTGAACCGGATGATTGACTGGGCGCGGGTCACGGCCCCCGCCCGGTCCCTTACCGGACCGGCGACTTCCTCCAGGATGTCCAGGTATTGGCCGGCCATCACCTCAGCCCGCATGAGGTTGAAAATCAGCCTGGCTTTGGTCCCGGCGGCCGCCCGCTCTCCAATGTCGGTGAACGCCTCCTCGCTGAAGGAGAGGCACAGGTCACCTGTGAGGATGGCCGCCGCGTGTCCGAACCGTTCGCTGTCCAGTGCCCACCCCCGCGACCCGTGCAGTTCGCTGAACCGGCGGTGGACGCTTGGGCCGCCCCGCCTGGTATCCGACCGGTCGATGATGTCGTCGTGGATCAGGGCCGCCGCCTGGAACAATTCCAGTGCGGCGCCCGCGGTCACCACCTGTTGCGCGGCGGGCTGTCCGCCTGCGCCCCGCCAGCCCCAGTAGCACATCAGCGCCCGCAGGCGCTTGCCGCCCGTGACCAGGTTGGAGATGGAACCCATGAGGGGTTCGATGTCCGGAGAGATGCCGGACATAATGGCCTGCCGCGAGGTGAGGAACAGCGTCAGCTCGCCGGCAACCGCCGCAACGAAGTCGGCCTGTTCATTCCTCAGCTGTTCCGCTGCCGTCACTTGGCGGACTCAGCTGCCACGTTGGCGCCGATGGTGAAAGTGGCAACGCCCGAAGCTTCAACTACCGAGAGGTTGACGGTTTCGTTGTCCCCGCGGACAAAATCCTTGGACGCCACCGCTCCCACGGCTTCGCCCGGAACTGCCTTGAAGCCTTGTCCTTCAAGGGCCTTGGTGTAAAAATCCACCACCGCGGCGGTGGGGGCGGCGATGCTTCCCACCAGGGCGGCAGTGGCGGGGGCTGTTTCCTTGTCGAAACTGCTCGATACCACCTTGGCTCCCGGCATAAGGGGAAGAAGCTGCTGCGGGAAGCCCTCCACCACCGCCCCAACGGTTGCCGAGGTATTGGGCGACGCGGAGGGGCTGGGGGAAGCTGTGATAGTTGATCCGGCAGCTGCCGGCGTGGATACGGAGGGGTCCGGGGCTGCTGACGGAGTCGGGCTGCAGGCTGAGAGCAGCAAGGCTGCGCCGGCAGCGAATACTGCCAACCCTGCTGGCTTAAGGTTTCCAAAGACCGTCACAGGGACATTCCTCCTGGTGTTGATGCCGGATTCAGCCTCCAGTTTAGTCAGTACAAAACGGATAGGATTGCAGCCGTGGGGCCCGAAGGTACGAACCAGCAGCCCGGGGCGCGCCTTCCGGGACGCAGGCGCAAGTGCATCATGCACGTGGACATGGATGCCTTCTTTGTCTCGGTGGAGCTCCGGACCCGACCTGAACTCATGGGCCGGCCCGTCATCGTCGGGTTCCCCGCGGACCGCTCCGTGGTCCTCTCAGCCTCTTACGAAGCCAGGGCATTCGGGGTGAAGTCAGCCATGCCGATGGCCGTGGCCGCCCGGATGTGTCCCAATGCGGTCATCATCGAGCCGCGCCACAAGCTGTACTACGAAGTGTCCGCCCGGCTGATGGGCATCTTCGAGTCCATTACCGAGCTCGTTGAACCCCTCAGCGTCGACGAGGCGTTCCTCGACGTCACCGGCGCCATCAGGCGCCTGGGTGCGCCGAGGGGAATTGGGGAAATGATCCGCCGGCAGGTTGCCTCCGAGCTGGGCATCACGGCGTCGGTGGGGATAGCGGAATCCAAATTCGTGGCGAAAATTGCCTCTACCCGCTGTAAACCGGACGGACTGCTCATGATCGCACCCGACGAGACAGTGCCGTATCTTCATAGCCTGCCGGTCGGGGCCCTGTGGGGAGTAGGTGCCAAGACGGCGGAGGTGCTCGCAAGGATGGGCATCAGGACCGTTGCGGACGTGGCCGCAACGCCGGTCTCTTCGTTGAAGAAGATGCTGGGCGCCACGGGGGAGCATGTCCACCAGCTTTCCTGGGGCATAGACCCCCGACCCGTCGTCCCGGTACGGCTGGAGAAGAGCATCGGGGCGGAAGAAACGTTTGCCGTTGACACGGCCGACGACGCCTTGCTCCACCGGGAACTGCTGCGCCTCTCCCACCGGACGGCCGCGCGCCTGAGGAGTTCAGGCATGGTGGCCCGGACCATCGCCCTCAAGCTCCGGTTCGCGGACTTCTCCACCATCACGCGCAGCAAGACGGTGCAGACTCCCGTGGACAGCGCCCAGCTGATCTACGCAGTGGCCTTGCAGCTGCTCGAGTCGGTGGGGGACAGGGCAATGACCGTTCGGCTCGTGGGGGTGCGCGCCGAACAGCTCGAAGACGCCGCCCGGACCTCGCTTCAGCTCAGCATCGACCGGCGGGACGACAACTGGCGGGCAGCTGAGCAGGCGCTCGATGAAGTGGCGCGCAAATTCGGCAGCAAGTCTGTCCTTCCCGCCCGCCTGATGGAGCCCGGAAACACCCCGGAATAGCGGCTGGCTGAAGCCTTGGCAGGGCCGCCGCCAAACTCTTTTCCGTCTTTCAGATCAGCCCTCAACAAACTATCCTTAGATATACATAGTTTTCGAGTGACTGGACTTACTGCCGGACCCTCTTGGACATGCTCCCGCTCCTGCGAAGGCATGCCGGGTTCCCGATTTCCGCTTTTTGCCGGCGGAGCGGGAACCTCTTAGGCATAACAGCCGTTAAGGGTGCAGAAGTAGTGGCTGGGATCAGCCCGGACGTTGGCCTACAAAAGGAGGTCGTGATGCCGCTGTCGGAGCACGAACAGAAGCTGCTTGAGCAGCTGGAGAAGCAGCTTCACGAGGACGACCCGAAGTTCGCGAATTCCATGGGTTCAGACCCCGGGCGTTCATGGTCCACGAGGCACGTGGTGATTGGCGTCCTCTGCGCCCTGGCTGGCGTTTTCCTGCTACTCGTGGGTGTCACTCTCCAAAACATCTTCGTTGGAGTCCTGGGCTTTGTGGTGATGGGCGGCGGTGTCTATTTCGCCACCATGCGGAGCAGTTCGGCCGCATCAAAGCCGGGATCCAAGGCCGGCGGCCGAAAGCCGGGGAAGTCCAGGAGTTCCTTTATGAGCAGCCTCGAGGAACGGTGGGATGAAAGGCGCAGGGGGGAACCCTAAACGCCCTCCCGCCGAACTACTCCCGGCACCTCCACTTTGCTCCCCATTGAGGGGGCATCCGAAAAGACCCGCACTTTGCGGGTCTTTTCGCATTTAAATGGGGCCGAATTGAAAAACGCCGTGGTTGCGCCGCATGCCGCGCCACCGCCGGCAGTTCACCAGCGGTTCATGCCGGGGCCAGGCATCCCGGGTGGAAAAGTCCTCCACTTTCCACCACCGGCTGGAATCCCTGCAATTCCGGTGTTCCTTTCCCATAAATAACCTGCAGTAGGGCCGCGTTCGCGTTGACTGTGGTGGAAAGTGGAGTAATGTGGAGGACATAAGAGGGTGGTTGCAACATAGGGGATGTGCAGTTCCTGACAGCGGACAGGCGGTGGGCCAGTGTTTCTGGGCACTCACTCGCCGCGTCTGGATGAAAAGGGACGGATTATCCTCCCCGCAAAGTTCCGGGAGGAACTTGCCAGCGGGCTGGTGCTCACGAGGGGCCAGGAACGTTGCATCTACGTCTTCAGCGAGAAGGAATTTGCGCGGGTCCACGAGCAAATGCGGGAGGCGCCAATCTCCTCGAAGCAGGCACGTGACTATATCCGCGTCTTTCTCTCTGGAGCCTCTGACGAGGTACCTGACAAGCAGGGGCGCGTTACCATTCCACCCGCGCTCCGGGAATACGCAGGCCTCGGCCGGGAACTCGCCGTGATAGGCGCCGGATCCCGGGCCGAGATCTGGGATGCCCAGGCTTGGAATGAGTACCTCGCGGAGAAGGAAACAGCCTTCTCCGAAACTGATGACCCCATTCCGGGCATTCTCTGACCGGAACAGGACTGCAGGCAGCTTCTTGGATGAGATCTCCAGCCGCCCATCGGCCGGCCATCCTGGCTCACTTCCCCGGAGCCAGGCTGGCGGACGATAGGCGCGGATGGGGATCTGGTCCCAGAAGCACCACAAGGTGACACCGACGGCGAGAAAGGACGAGGCATGAACGAACACCCCAAGCCAACGTCCGAACGCCATGTGCCGGTCCTGCGGGACCGGTGCATCAATTTGTTGGCACCTGGATTCGAGGCGGCCAGGCTCCGCGGCGAAACACCGGTGGCCGTGGACGCGACCCTGGGCATGGGCGGCCACTCCGAGGCCATGCTGCAGCGCTTTCCGGACCTGCACCTCATCGGCATAGACCGGGACGAGGAAGCGCTCGCCCTCGCCGGCGAGAGGCTGGCCCCCTTCGCCGCGCGCACGGACCTGGTGCACGCCGTATACGACGAGATAGCGGAGGTCCTGGCGGACCTGGGCGTTCCCGAGGTGCACGGAATTTTGATGGATCTTGGGGTCTCATCCCTCCAATTGGATGAACGCGAACGCGGTTTCGCCTACTCCTTCGACGCCCCGCTGGACATGCGGATGGACACCAGCCGTGGCCAGACCGCGGCAGACGTGGTGAACAACTACAGCGAAGAGGAACTCGTCAGGATCATCCGGAAGTGGGGCGAGGAGAAGTTCGCCGGCCGGATCGCCAACAGGATTGTCACCTCCCGTGCCACCAGGCCCTTCACCACCACCGGTGAACTCGTGGAGCAGATCCGGGCAGTAGTTCCGGCAGCGGCGGCCAAGTCCGGCGGGCACCCCGCCAAGCGCACTTTCCAGGCGCTGCGGATCGAAGTCAACGAAGAACTCGATGTCCTTGAACGCGCCGTGCCTGCCGCCGTCGAGGCCCTGGCACTGGGCGGACGGATCGTGGTCATGTCCTACCACTCCCTCGAGGACAAGATCGTCAAGAGCGTCCTGCAGGCACGTTCCAAATCCTCGGCTCCGCTCGGGTTCCCGGTGGAGCTGGAAGAGCACAAGGCCGAACTTAAGACACTGACCAAAGGCACCGAAGTGCCCACCGCCGTCGAGATCGCCGAAAACCCGCGCGCTGCATCAGCAAGGCTGCGCGCGGCGGAACGAATCAGAGCCAGGAGAGCTGCATGAGCACCGCCGCCGCCAAGAACTTTCCCGCCGCGTCCGGCACTTGGGCGGCCGGCAGGATCCTTCCGGCACAGACCTCCGGGGATGGCCGGAAGGGCCGGACTCCGCTGTCAGTGGTGCGTACCGTACCCCGCAAGCGCCGCGCCCCCTTCGTGGTGCTGTGCTTCGCCTTGCTTGCCGTGGCGCTGGTGGCCGTGCTGGTGTTGAACATCTCCGTGTCCACCGCGCAATACCAGCTGGTAGAGCTGCGGGCCCGGCAGAGCACGCTGACCAAGCAGAACCAGGACCTCACCCAGCAGGTGCAGAACTTCGAAGCTCCCCAGAACCTGGCGGCTAAAGCTTCTGAGCTCGGCATGGTGGCCTCCACGGTCAAGGGCCAGATCGACCTGTCCACCCTGTCCGTTACAGGCAAGGCAACACCGGCAGTTAAGGGCAGCTCCGGAGGGGCCGTTATTCCTGCACCAGCCGTGGCCGGGCAGCTGATCGTGGTACCGCCGGCAACCAAGGGCGAACCGCTGGCGAACCGTAAACCGGCAGCCCCGGCAGCCCAAGGTTCTTCAGCAGCAGATGCTGCGGGATCCAACGCAGCGACCCCCGCTGCGGCCACGCCGGCTGGTCCACCTGCCGGGGTTCCCGCACCGGCGGCTGCTGCAGCGGTGGAGCTCCACGGCGGATCCGTCCCCGCACCCGAGCAGAAGGTGCCCGGGCAGTAATACGGCAGGTCTGACAGGCAGCAGGGTCGAGCAGCAAGGAATTTCACGGTGGCGCAGAGGTCCGGCAAGGCAGTCAATGGCAAGGTGCCCAACGCCACCAAGCGCCTGCGCCTGGGGCTGGGCATCATGCTGACACTCCTGTTGGTGGTGGGCGGCAAACTCTTCCTCGTCCAGGGACTCGATGTAGGGGGCATGGCGGAGGCCGCCCTCAACAGCCGGATGAAGCAGACCGTGCTCCCGGCAGAACGGGGCAGCATCCTGGACTCCCGGGGCACGGTGCTGGCCAACAGCGTGATCCGCTACAACGTGGTGGTGGACCAGAGGGTCAACACTAAAACCGAGACTTTCAAGCGCCTGGACGACGCCAAGGAGAAGCTGGTTGACGTCAGCCGGGAACAGGGGCTGACGGAACTGGCGGCCGCCCTTGGCATGGAGAAGGACGCCATCCGCGAGGCCGTCACCGGGCAGCAGCCGTATTACATCGTGGCCAAGGACGTAAAGCCTGACGTCGAGGACCGCATCTCGCAGCTCCAGATCCCCGGCATCGTGACCGAAGGCGTCAGCAAGCGCGTCTATCCCAACGGCTCGGTTGCCGGCGGGATCATCGGCTTCCTGCAGGACGGTGCCAGCGGCCAGGCCGGCATCGAACAGACCCAGGACGAAATCCTGAAGGGCTCGGACGGCAAACGGCTCTTCGAGATCGGTGCGGACGGCCTGCGCATCCCCGTGGGGGTTGACGAACTGACGCCCCCGCAGGACGGAAAAGACGTCAAGCTCACCCTCAACTCGGACCTCCAGTACTTCGCCCAGCAGGCGATCCAGAGCCAGTCGGACAAACTGGGCGCGGAGTGGGGCGTCATCATCGTGATGGACGTCAAGACAGGCAACCTCGTTGCCATGGCAGACACCAATTCGCCGGACCCGAATGACCCTGGCCGGGTGGCGGCCAGGGACCGCGGCGTACGTGCCGTCACGGCCGCCTACGAGCCCGGTTCGGTGGAGAAGATGATGACGGCGGCGGCACTCATCGAAGAAGGCAAAGCCAAGCCGCTCGACACGTTCACCCTCGGACCCACTTACACCGTGGACGGGCAGACCTTCAGCGACTCCTTTGCCCATGGAACCGAGGAACGGACCCTGGCCGGCATCCTGGGCTATTCGATGAACACCGGCACCGTCATGGCCGGACAGCGCCTGAGCAAGGAACAGCGCTACGACTGGCTGAAGAGGTTCGGAGTTGGCGAAGCCCCGGATATCGGCCTGCCGGCCACCGCCTCCGGCATCCTGACACCCTGGGAACAGTGGGACGGCCGGCAGGAATATACGGTCCTGTTCGGGCAGGGTGTTTCCCAGTCCACGCTGCAGACAGTCCGCGCGTTCCAGTCCATCGCGAACGATGGCGTGATGCTCCAGCCCCGCCTGATCGACTCCTATGTCTCCGCTGACGGAACAGAGGAAAAGGTTCCGGCCGCGGAACCCCGGCGGATCGTCTCCGAGGACACGGCGCGGCAGGTCCAGGACATCCTCGAAAGCGCAGTCACCGAGGGCCAGATCAAGGACGCGGCCATCGACGGATACCGGGTGGGAGCCAAGACAGGCACCTCCGAATCTCCCTGCGACGACGGCAAGTCCGGGTTCTGCGGCTACACGGCCTCAATGGTGGGCATGGCACCCATGGATGATCCGCGGTTTATTGTGGAGGTGGTACTCCAGCGGCCCAAGGGCAGCATCTACGGGATTACCAACGGGCCGGTCTTCCGGTCGGTCATGAGCCAGGCATTGCGGACCTACAACGTCCAGCCATCCACGGGCGAACCGGCCAGACTGCCCCAGTTCGCCAAGTAACACCCCGGCAGCGCTGCTACGGTTCATCCATGCCGGGCACGGTCCACTAGCACCATCGGAGATCCCTTGTCAGAGTTCAACCCGTCCCACGACCATGCAGCCCCGCAGGGACATGCGCAGGACGAACAAGCCCCGCAGGGACCTGCATCGCCGGGACACGGCCAGCCCCGTTTCCGGCCGTCCGCCGTTGAAGCCGTCCGGCTGGACAGCATCGGTGAGGCGCTCGGCGTCGTCGTTCCGGGAGCCTCCGCCGACGTCACGGTGACCGGCATCTCCCTGAACTCCCGGACGGTGGAACCGGATGACCTGTACATCGCACTTCCGGGCGCTACCCGGCACGGCGCCGACTTCGCTGCCCAAGCCATTGCGGCGGGGGCGGCGGCCATTGTGACGGACGACGCCGGTGCCCGCCTCCTGGCCCTGTCCTCCGACACATCGGTTCCGGTGCTGGTGGTCGATGCCCCGCGGAACGTGGTGGGCCCGCTGTCCGCCATGATCTACCGTCGCAGCCAGGAAGGGGCAGCGCTGCAGCTTTTCGGCGTGACGGGAACGAACGGCAAGACCACCACCACCTACTTCATCACCTCGCTGCTGCGGTCCCTGGGCAAAAAGCCGGGCCTGATCGGGACCATCGAAATCCTGGCCGGCGGCGAACCGATTCCGAGCCTCCTGACCACGCCGGAGTCCCCCGAAGTCCACGGGCTGCTGGCACTGATGGGGGAGAACGGACTGGCCGCGGCCGCGATGGAAGTTTCCTCGCACGCCATCTCCTACCAGCGCGTGGACGGAGTGCAGTTCGACGTCGCAGGGTTCACCAACCTCACGCAGGACCACCTTGACCTGCACCACACCATGGAAGAATACTTCGCCACGAAGGCCGAGCTGTTCACCCCCGCCCGTGCGCGGAAGGCCGTGGTGACGGTCGACGACGAATGGGGACGCCGCCTCGCGGCCACCGCCCGGGTGCCCGTCACCACGCTGGCCACCGTGCCCGGGAACAGCGCCGACTGGACCGTCACGGAAGCAAAGCCCCGCGGGCTTGGCACCGAGTTCACCCTCAGCGGGCCAGGCCAGCGCGTCCTGAAGGTCCACACCGGGCTTCCCGGCAGCTTCAACGTGGCCAACGCAGCCCTGGCCGCGGTCATGGTCCTCACCGGCGGGGTTGACGCCGATACGCTGCAGGCGGCCCTGGATGCGGACGACCCCTTCACGGTGGCCGTGCCGGGACGCATGCAGCTGGTCTCCGAGCAGCCGGCCGCCGTGGTGGACTTCGCGCACAACACGGATGCGCTGGCCAGGGCGCTGGAAGCCGTCCGGTCGCCGGAACCGGACTCCCGGCTGATCGTGGTGTTCGGCGCCACAGGCCAGCGCGACCAGGGCAAACGGCCGGCCATGGGCGCGATTGCCGCCCGGCTTGCCGACACCGTGATCGTCACCGACGACGACCCCCACGACGAGGACGCCGCAGCCATCCGCGCCGACGTCCTCGCGGGGGCGCTGGAAGCCCAGGCGAGTGAATCCCTCCCTTGTGAAGTTCTGGAGGTTTTCCCGCGCGACAAGGCCATCCAACGTGCCGTGGAACTCGCCCGGCCGCAGGACAGCATCCTGGTTGCCGGCCGCGGCCATGAAGTATGGCAGGAAGTGAAGGGCGTCAACCTTGCACTCGATGACAGGGTGGAGCTGCGCAGCGCCTTGACAGCCAGGGGATTCAACGTTCTCCAAGACGACCGGATAGAGTCCTAGACCGAGATGATTGCATTTACCGCGGCGGAAATCGCCGACATCACTAAAGGGCGCCTGGACGCCGATCCCGGGATCACGCCTCTGTCGGTCGTCACCGATTCCCGCGAAGCCACGGCGGGGTCGCTCTACGTCGCAAAACCCGGCGAGTATGCCGACGGGCACAGCTTCGTTGAAGCCGCCTTCGCCGCCGGCGCCACCCTGGCGCTTGTGGAGCGCACAGTGGCAGCCCCGGACGGTTCCCCGTACCCGTCCGTGGTGGTTCCCGACGCCGTGCTCGCGATGGGTGCGCTGGCCGCGGAAGCCGTCCGGAGGATCCGGGCCGCCCGCGCGGAAGCCAACGAGGAACTGACGGTCATCGGCATCACCGGGTCTGCCGGGAAAACCACCACCAAGGACCTGCTCGCCGGCATACTTTCCCGGCATGGCGCGACCGTGGCGCCGCGGGGGTCCTACAACGGTGAAATCGGTGTACCGCTGACCGTTTTCACCGCCGGAACAGATACCCGCTACCTCGTGATCGAGATGGGCGCCACCGGCATCGGCCACATCAAGTACCTGGCCGAGATGGTCAGGCCCGACATCGGCGTGGTGCTCGGCGTGGGGACCGCCCACGCCGGCGAATTCGGGGGAGTGGAGAACATCGCCCGCGCCAAGGGCGAACTCGTGGAAGGACTGGCAGCCTCCGGCACAGCCATCATCAACCTCGACGACGACAGGGTGGCGGACATGCGCGCACGAACCTCCGCGTCCGTCGTCGGCTTCTCCGCCGAAGGCCGGCCCGGCGCCGCCGTGCAGGCGCTCACTGCGGACACCAACGCGGAGGGCCACCCGGAATTCGATCTCCTCCTTCCCGGCGCGGAAACGACCCACCACGTCAGCAGCCGCCTGATTGGTGCCCACCATGTCAGCAATCTGCTGGCAGCGGCCGCAGCCGCGTGGGCGGCAGGAATTCCCGGCAAGGAAATCGCCGCGGCCCTCAGCGGCCAAACGGCAGCCAGCCGGTGGCGAATGGAGCGCACCGAGCGGGAGGACGGCGTCACCATCATCAACGACGCCTACAACGCCAACCCGGAGTCGATGCGCGCGGCCTTGCGCACACTCGCGGACCTCGGCCAGGGAAGGCGCACCTGGGCAGTCCTGGGCGCCATGCTCGAACTCGGCGAGGACTCCATCCGCGAGCACACGGCCGTGGGCACCCAGGTGGTGCGCCTCAATATCTCCCGGCTGGTGGTGGTGGGCCGGGAAGCCCGGGCCCTGTACGTATCCGCCGTCCAGGAGGGCTCCTGGGGAGACGAATGCGTCTTCGCCGAGACCGCTGACGACGCCTACGAGCTGCTGTCCGCGGAACTCGAACCCGGCGACCTGGTGCTGTTCAAGTCCTCCAACAGCGTGGGACTGCGCCATTTGGGCGATCGGATAGCATTACCCCCACAAACCCCGCAGCCCGCCGATGAAAGGAGCACACTGCTGTGATTGCACTTTTGATCGGCGCCGGACTGGCCCTGCTCTGCGCCCTGGTGGGCACGCCGTTGTTCATCCGGCTCCTGGTCCGCCGCGGCTACGGCCAGTTCATCCGCGACGACGGCCCAACCTCCCACCACACCAAACGCGGAACACCCACCATGGGCGGGACCGTGGTGGTGGCAGCGGTCCTTTTGAGTTACGGCCTGACGCACCTCATCATGCTCATGATGAACCCGGATTCCCCTGGCCCGTCCGCCTCCGCCCTGATCCTGCTGTTCCTTATGGTGGGTATGGGGCTTGTCGGATTCCTGGATGACTTCATCAAGATTTCGCGCCAGCGCAGCCTGGGGCTCAACGCCAAGGCGAAGCTGATCCTGCAGGCAGCAGTGGGCGTCATTTTCGCTGTGCTGGCCCTCAACTTTCCCGATGAGGACGGCCTCGCGCCGGCCTCCACCAAGATTTCCCTGGTCCGGGACCTGCCCTGGCTGGACCTCGCCTTCGGCGGAACCGTGCTGGGTGCCATCCTCTTCGTCATCTGGTCCAACCTGATCGTCACTGCGGCGACCAACGGGGTAAACCTCACGGACGGCCTTGACGGGCTGGCTGCCGGGGCCTCGGTCATGGTTTTCGGCGCCTATACGCTGATGGGCATTTGGCAGAACAACCAGGCCTGCGGCTCGCCCCGGGAAGCCGGCAGCGGGTGCTACCAGGTCCGGGACCCCCTGGACCTGGCCCTGCTGGCCGCCATCATGAGCGCCGCGCTGGTGGGATTCCTGTGGTGGAACACCTCTCCGGCCAAGATCTTCATGGGAGACACCGGCTCCCTCGCCATCGGCGGTGCGATCGCAGGTTTTGCCATCCTTTCCAGGACCGAGCTGTTGCTGGGCATCATCGGCGGACTGTTCGTCCTGATCACCCTTTCGGTGATCATCCAGGTGGGTTACTTCAAAGCCACCGGCGGTAAACGCGTCTTCAAGATGGCACCGCTGCAGCACCACTTCGAACTACAGGGGTGGGCTGAGGTGACCGTGGTGGTCCGGTTCTGGATCCTTGGTGGACTCTTCGTCGCCGTGGGCCTGGGAATTTTCTACGCTGAATGGGTTGTGCTGCTGTGACCGTTTCCCCACGCCTCCAGGAGCTCGTGAGCTGGGATTCCGACTGGGCCGGGCTGCGGGTCGCAGTCACCGGCATCGGGGTGTCAGGGTTCGCCGCCGCTGACACCCTGATCGAACTCGGTGCCCGAGTGGTGGTGGTTGACGCCGCCACCAGCGACACGGCTAAAGCCCACGCCGAAACCTTGAAGATCGTCGGCGCCGCCGACGTCCTGCTCGGCGCTGATGCGGTGCTGCGCCTGCCAAAGATCGACGGCAAACTTCCGGAGCTGATCGTGACGTCACCTGGCTGGCGTCCGGACCAGGCCTTGCTGGCCGCTGCTGCACGGGCCCACATCCCGGTATGGGGCGACGTTGAACTCGCCTGGCGGGTGCGCGAGCGGGAAGGCCGCAAGACAGCGGACTGGCTGGCCATCACCGGAACCAACGGAAAGACAACCACGGTAGGCCTCACCGAATCCATGCTGCGCGCCGCCGGGCTGAAAGCCATCGCCGTGGGCAACGTGGGCACGCCAATCCTGGATGCCATCCGGGACCCCGTTGAATACGACGTTTTCGCGGTCGAACTCTCCAGTTTCCAGCTGCACTGGTCCGAATCCCTCTCGCCGGTGGCCAGCGTGTGCCTCAACGTTGCCGAGGACCACGTCGACTGGCACGGCTCCTACGATTCCTACCTTGCGGACAAGGCCAAGGTCTACGAACGCACCCAAAAGGCCTGCCTCTACAACGCTGAGCAGATCGAAACGGAACGCATGGTGGAAAACGCCGACGTGGTGGAAGGGTGCCGGGCTGTCGGCTTCACTACCCTTACCCCCGCCATCAGCATGCTGGGCGTGGTGGAAGGCCTGCTGGTGGACCGGGCGTTCATCGAAGAACGAAAGGACAGCGCCGCGGAACTGGCCTCGATCGCGGACCTTGGAGCCATTGCGCCCCGGCACATGGTGGCCAACGCCCTGGCGGCCGCGGGCTTGGTACGCGCCTACGGCGTGGAGGCCAAGGCCGTCCGGCAGGGAATCCAGGACTATGTGCCCGGCAACCACCGCATCCAGCCCGTGGCCCGCCACAACGGAGTCCTGTGGATCAACGACTCCAAGGCCACGAACCCGCATGCGGCAGCCGCTTCGCTCGCCTCATTCAGCAACGTCATCTGGATCGCGGGAGGTCTCTCCAAGGGTGTCACCTACGACGACCTTGTGCGGGAGCACGCGCACCGGCTCAAGGCGGTGGTCCTGATCGGAACAGACACTTCCGAGCTGGCCGGCGCCCTCTCGCGACACGCGCCCGATGTCCCGGTGATCCAGCCGGCATCGGGTGACACTGAACAGGTGCAGACTGCTGCAACAGACGGCATCCAGGCCGGTTCCCCCCTGGCCGGGAAACCGGTGATGGCCAGGGCGGTTGCGTCAGCAGCCCAGCTGGCCGGCTCCGGCGATACTGTGCTGATGGCTCCGGCAGCTGCTTCCATGGATCAGTTCTCTTCCTACGCTCACCGTGGTGACACTTTCATCGAAGCTGTCCGCGAGCTGGTGGAAGGGCAGGCCCAGACCGGCGAGGAGTAACAATGGTCAGCACGCCAACACGCCCGCCTGCCCGGCAGCAGGCCGGCAAGCCGCGGCCCGGCTCCTCGGCAACTCCCGCCAGCAGGCCCGCCACTGCCGTTACCCGGCTGCGGGCCGGCTACCGGAAGTTCTGGTCGGCTCTGGAAGGAACCGGAACTTCCCGCAACGGCTCCACCTACTACCTCATCCTGGGATCCACCCTCGCCCTGACGGCGATCGGCATCATGATGGTGCTCTCCGCGTCCAGCGTCGAGTCGATCGCCGCCGGAAAATCGCCGTACGGGGACGCCCTGAAGCAGGGCATGTTCGCCGGGATCGGCATCTTCACCATGTTCGTGCTCTCCCGGGTCAACGTTGTGTGGCTTCGGCGGCTGGCGTGGCCCGCAATCATCGCGGCCCTGGTCCTCCTGGGACTGGTGCAGCTTGTGGGTGCGGAGGTCAACGGCAACAAGAACTGGATCGACCTCGGCGGCATTACCTTCCAGCCGTCCGAAGCGTCCAAGCTGGCCCTCGCGCTCTGGATGGCTACCGTTTTGGCCAGGAAGGGAAAGCTCCTCCGCCTCTGGCAGCACGTCGCCGTCCCTGCCGTCCCGATGGCCATCATCATCGTTGTGCTGGTCCTGGTGGGCAATGACCTTGGGACGGCCATGATCATCATGATGATTACGGCGGCCGCCCTCTTCTTTGCCGGGGCACCCCTGTATCTCTTCGGTATCGCAGGCCTGGTGGCCGCTGCCGGAACGGCCGTCATGGCTGTGACCAGTTCAAACCGCATGTGCCGGATTACTTCGTGGTGGACCGGGGAGTCCTGCGCCGACGGCATCGACGCCAACTACCAGGCCACCAACGGGCTCTACGGGCTGGCGTCGGGAGGCTGGTTCGGCGTTGGGCTGGGGCAGAGCCGGCAAAAGTACAGCTGGATCCCCGAAGCCCATAACGACTTCATCTTTGCCATCATCGGCGAGGAACTCGGCCTGGTGGGGACCGTCGTCGTCCTCATCCTCTTCGCCATCCTGGGCGCAGCGATCTACCGTGTGGTGGTGGCGCAGGCGGACATGTTCCACCGGGTGCTGGCCGGCACCATCATGGTGTGGCTGCTGGGCCAGGCCACGGTCAACATGTCCGTGGTGACCGGCCTCATGCCCGTCATCGGCGTGCCGCTGCCGTTCATTTCCTACGGGGGCTCGGCGCTGCTGATGTCGCTCTGCGCCATCGGGGTGGTGCTTTCCCTGGCAAGGGAGCAGATGGCCCCGTCCATCCGGCCCAAGCGGATGCTCAAGTTCAAGGCCAAGCCGGCGCGGCAAGACGCGGCCCGGAAGAAGACTGCAAGAAAGCGTGCCTAGCCCTCCATGACCTCCAAAACCCCTTCCATTGTCCTGGCAGGCGGCGGCACCGCCGGGCACATCAGCCCGCTGCTGGCCATTGCCGCTGCCCTCCGGAGCGCGTCCCCCGGAGCTGCCATCCTCGCCGTCGGCACGCCGTCCGGGATGGAAACCAGGCTCGTCCCCGCTGCAGGCGTGGAGCTGGCCACCATCGACAGGGTTCCGTTCCCACGGAAACCTTCAGCCGACATGGTGCGGCTTCCCGGCCGGCTCGCCGGTGCCGTGCGCCAGGCCGGGGCCATCCTGGACAGTGCGGCCGCGGACGTCCTGGTGGGCGTCGGCGGCTACGTGTGCACGCCCATGTACCTCGCTGCCCGGAAACGCCGCATCCCCATTGTCATCCACGAGGCAAATGCCCGTCCGGGCCTCGCAAACCGGGTGGGTGCCATGATGACCCACCGGGTCGCCGTCGCCTTCTCCAACACCCCGCTGCGGCATGCAACCCACGTGGGAATGCCGATGCGTTCCGAGATTTCCGGGCTGGACAGGGCCGCCGCGCGAACCGCCGCCCGGGAGTCCCTGGGCCTGGACCCGGTACAGCCGGCGCTGATCGTCACCGGCGGATCTTCCGGGGCCCAGAGCATCAACAGGACCATCGCCGCCGCCGTGGACCGCCTTGCCGGCGCGGGCATCCAGACCCTGCACATCACCGGGCGCGGCAAGACCGTCCTTGACGCCGCCGGCAGGCCCCTTGCGGCAGACGGCTACCGGCAGGTGGAATACATCGACGGCATGGAGCTTGCCTATGCTGCGGCGGACGTGCTGCTGGCCCGCTCCGGTGCGGCCACGGTATGCGAGGTAGCCGCCGTCGGGGTACCTTCAGTCCTGGTGCCGCTGCCCATTGGCAACGGTGAGCAGGCCCTCAACGCCGCCGGACTGGTGGCTGCCGGCGGCGCGCTCCTGGTCAACGACCGGGACTTCACGGCCGAATGGGTGGACCAGGAACTGGTGCCGCTCGTCACGGACCGGCCACGGCTTGCCGCAATGTCAGCCAGTTCCTACCGGCTTGGCATCCGGAACGCCGATCAGCGGATGGCTGATCTCATCCTGGAAGCGGTGGCAGCATGAACCACGCCAAAATCCCTACTCTGGAATCGCTGGGCAGGGTCCACTTCGTGGGCATCGGGGGCGTCGGCATGTCAGCCGTGGCCAGGATCATGGTGGCCCGCGGCGTTCCGGTCAGCGGCTCCGACGCCAAGGACCTGCCGGTGATGGCCGACCTCGCGGCAGCCGGTGCGCGCATTGCCGTGGGATATGCCGCCGCAAACCTCGGAGACGCCCAGACGGTTGTGGCGGGCTCGGCCATCCGCCCGGACAACCCCGAGATCCTTGCCGCCCGGGACGCGGGCCTGCCGGTCCTCCACCGCTCCCAGGCGCTGGCCTCCACCATGGGCGATGACACGGTGGTCACCGTGGCGGGAACCCACGGCAAGTCCACCACCACCTCCATGGTCACCGTCCTGCTGCAGGGCGCGGGCCTGGACCCCTCGTTCGCCATCGGCGCCAACGTTCCGGCGCTCGGCGTCAACGCCGCCCACGGAAGCTCCGGGATCTTCGTGGCGGAGGCAGACGAGTCCGATGGATCCTTCCTCAACTACCGGCCGCGGATTGCCGTCGTCACCAACGTGGAGCCGGACCACCTGGACCACTACGGCACGGCTGAGGCCGTGTACGAATCCTTTGACCGGTTCACCGCGCTGCTGCCCGCCGACGGGGTGCTGGTCGCCTGCGCGGACGACGCCGGCGCGCTGGCCCTCGCCGAAAGGACCAGGCAGCGGGGCACCACCCGCGTGGTGCTTTACGGAACCAAAGAGGGCGCGGACCTCGTGCTGCACGACGGCGGTCCCGGCGACACAGCCGTCTCCACACCGTCGGGCCGCTACCCGCTTGACCTGCAGGTGCCAGGGCGGCACAACGCGCTGAACGCGGCGGCCGCTTTCGCCGTCGCCCTTGAACTGGGAGTTGACCCCGGCGTGTCGGCCGCCGCCCTTGCGCACTTTTCCGGTGCGTCCCGGCGCTTTGAGCTCAAGGGCGAGGCGAGGGGAGTGCGGGTTTTCGACGACTACGCCCACCATCCGACGGAAGTCCGCGCTGCCCTCGCCGCAGCCCGCTCCGTTGCAGGGGACCACAAGGTGCACGTCCTCTTCCAGCCGCACCTGTTTTCCCGCACCCGGGAGTTCGCGCAGGAGTTCGCCGATGCCCTCAACCTTGCCGACACCGCTTTGGTCCTGGACATTTATCCCGCCCGTGAGGATCCCATCCCGGGTGTCACCAGCCAACTCATAGCCGACCACCTGGATGAAGGCGGCAGGCTGGTGGCGGCCGGGGACGCCGTCGCACTCCTTGCGGCCGCCGCGGCGGACGGGGACATCGTGTTGACTGCGGGCGCCGGCGATGTCACCGCGTATGGGCCGCAGATCGTCGAGGCCCTGCGTGGCTAGCACCCGCCGGCCCACCTACACATCCACGGGCCGGTCCGGCGGAGGCGGCGGCGGCGAAGGCGACGTCATTTCGGCGTCCCGGAGTGTTCCCGAGCCTGCTCCCGAAGAACTGCAGAAGCCGAAGAAGCCCCGGCAACCCGGAAAAGCCGGCACCCGCGGTTTCGGCCGCGGCAAGCGCAACGGGAACAAGGCGGAGGTCCAGGCATCGTCCGATGCAGCAGGGGCGAACGTGGTGGCTTTCCCCGAACCGAAAGGGAAGCGGCGGAAGCGGAATATCCTGACGACTGCGGGCATCCTCGTTGCGATTGTGGCGGGGCTGCTGGCGGCGGCCTTTTTTTCCCCCGTGCTGGCCGTCCACACCATTTCGGTGTCCGGCACGCGACTGCTGACGCCGGCCCAGGTGCAGGCCGCGCTTGAGCCGTTGCAGGGGAAGCCCCTACCGCAGGTAACCGACGAAGAGGTAGCGCGGCTGCTGGAACCGCTGGTCCAGGTCAAGTCTGTCTCCGCTCAGGCGAGGCCGCCGTCCGGCCTCGCTGTTGCCGTGCGGGAAAGGGTACCGGTGGCCCTGGTCAAGCAGGGGGAGCAGTACCAGCTGGTGGACGTCGACGGCGTACAGCTGGCTGCCACGGCAGATCCTGCCTCGGTGTCGCTGCCTGTGATCGACGGCGGCGCGGGCACGATCGGCCAGGATCTCTTCCGCGCCACGGCCGCAGTCCTTGGCGCCTTGCCGGCAGACGTGCTCGCGAAGCTGTCCAACGCTTCCGCCCAATCGGTGGACGCGGTGGAACTCAAGCTCGTGGACGGCCAGACCATCATCTGGGGCAACGCGGGCGAAAAGGAGCTGAAGGCCAAAGTACTGGCCGCACTCCTGAAGGTTCCGGCCGACCCCAAGAATCCGGTCAGGGTCTACGACGTGAGCGTTCCCCGGCACCCGGTGACCCGTTAACGCTTTATTTTCCGGTATTAATCCGACACGCGGAGCCGGTTATTGAATGTGGCAACCAGAGGAAATACCGTCACAGACATGAGTTACTTGACATAACTATAACCTTCAACTCGAAGGTTAAGGTTTCAGGCTTCAAGCTCTCCATCAGTTTTCGCAATAAGACACGAACAAGGGACACGTAACGTGGCAGCTCCGCAGAATTACTTGGCCGTCATCAAAGTCGTCGGCATCGGCGGCGGTGGCGTGAACGCAGTCAACCGCATGATCGAGGTCGGCCTCCGAGGTGTTGAATTCATCGCCATCAATACCGACGCCCAGGCCCTGCTCATGAGCGACGCGGACGTGAAGCTCGACGTCGGACGCGAGCTGACCCGCGGGCTGGGAGCAGGCGCCAACCCTGAGGTGGGCAAGCAGGCGGCCGAGGACCACGCGGACGAGATCGAGGAAGTCCTCCGCGGTGCCGACATGGTCTTCGTGACGGCAGGCGAAGGCGGCGGCACCGGTACCGGCGGCGCTCCCGTTGTTGCCCGCATCGCCCGCTCCCTTGGCGCTCTGACCATTGGCGTGGTCACGCGCCCCTTCACGTTCGAAGGCCGCCGCCGTGCAGGTTCCGCCGAAGCCGGCATCGACGCCCTGCGCGATGAAGTGGACACCCTGATCGTCATCCCCAACGATCGGCTCCTGTCCATCAGCGACCGCAACGTTTCCGTCCTGGACGCCTTCCGCTCGGCCGACCAGGTGCTGCTCTCCGGTGTCCAGGGGATCACGGACCTCATCACCACCCCGGGCCTGATCAACCTCGACTTCGCGGACGTCAAGTCCGTTATGCAGGGCGCGGGCTCCGCGCTCATGGGCATCGGCTCCGCGCGCGGCGAAGACCGTGCTGTCAAGGCTGCCGAACTCGCCATCGCGTCCCCGCTGTTGGAGGCCTCGATCGACGGTGCCCACGGCGTCCTGCTGTCCATCCAGGGCGGTTCCGACCTCGGCCTGTTCGAGATCAACGAGGCCGCGCGGCTGGTGCAGGAAGTTGCCCACCCAGAGGCAAACATCATTTTCGGTGCCGTGATCGACGACGCCCTGGGTGACGAGGCCCGGGTGACGGTCATCGCTGCCGGCTTCGACGACGTCAAGGCCACCTCGCCCTCCATGGACCAGTCCCAGCCCCAGGTGGCGCCCCAGCGGCCAGCCGCTCCGGCTGCTGCTCCCGCCCCGTCCCAGGCCCCGTCCGCCGGCAGCCACCAGTCGCACGTCCAGCCTGTCCACGCAGGGGTAGGTGCAGCAGGCCTCAGTAACTGGGGGCAGCAGCGCCCGTCCTCCGTTCCGGCTGACTCCGGCTTCGACGTGGATCTTCCCTCCGTGGTGGAACCTGACCTGACCGGCAGCCACTCGGATGACCTGGATGTCCCCGACTTCCTGAAGTAGGCCGCGGCTTGTTCCATTGGCGCGCCGAGATCCTGCCCGGGGTGTCGGCGGCATTCACTGACACCGGTGCCGGAAACCTCGCACTGCACGTGGGTGACGACCCCCTGGCAGTGCGGCGGCGCCGTGAACGGCTGGAGGCTGCCACGGGCATCGGGCCTGATGGCCTGCGGTTCATGGACCAGGTGCACGGAACGGCCGTTGCCGTGATGGAACGCGCCAGCGTGGCTCCACAAGCCGACGCCATGGTTTCGCGCGGGCTGCCGCTCGCCGTGATGGTGGCCGACTGCATTCCTGTCCTGCTTGCCGGCGAGTCGGCCCACGGTCCCGTCCTGGCCGCCGTGCATGCAGGGCGGCCAGGCGTGGCCAATGGCGTCATCCCCTCGGCCGTGGACAGCATGAAGTCCTTGGGCGCTTCGGCCATCAAGGCCTGGCTTGGGCCGTCCATCTGCGGCAGCTGCTACGAGGTTCCGTCGGCACTTCGGGATGAGGTTGCCGCCCTGGTGCCCGCGACGCGATCCACCACATCCTGGGGCACGCCGGCACTGGACCTTCCGGCCGGCGCCCGGAGCCAGCTGGAGCGTGCCGGGGTTGACGTGGAATACGCGGGGCCGTGCACCTTCGAGACCGACTCCCTCTATTCATACCGCCGCGACAGGAACACAGGGCGTTTCGCCGGCTTGGTCTGGTGCCATGGGTGAGCCTTCGGCATACGACGGCGATGCGGGCCGCCGGGATCCGCTCACCGGGGATCCACGCACCGCAGAGCTGGCCGGCCGGCTGGAAGGTGTTCGAGCCCGCATCGGTGCGGCCGCCGCGGCGGCCGGACGTGGGGACCGGCTGCCCACACTGATAGTGGTCACCAAGTTCCATCCGGCGGAGGACATCCGGCGGCTCGCGTCCCTGGGCGTCACTGACGTCGGTGAAAACCGCGACCAGGAGGCTGCCGGGAAAGCCGAAGTCCTGGCCGACTGCGGGCTCATCTGGCATTTTGTGGGACAGCTGCAGACCAAGAAAGCCAAATCAGTGGTCCGCTATGCCGCCGCGGTCCATTCCGTGGACCGGCCCCAGCTCGTGGATGCCCTGGCCAAGGCCGTGCGAATCCAGCAGGACAACACGGGCCGGGCACCCCTGGACTGCTTCATCCAGGTCAGCCTGGAGGACGACGCCGGTGCCCACCGGGGCGGCGCCGCCCCGTCCGACCTGCCGCTGCTGGCCGACCGGATAGCGGCAGGGGAGGGCCTCCGCCTGGCAGGCGTGATGGCCGTGGCCCCGCTGGGTGCCCCGCCCGGGCCCGCCTTCGAGAAGCTCGCCGGGATCTCTGCCCGGCTGGTGGAACAACATCCCGGTGCCACTGCCATCTCCGCCGGCATGAGCCAGGACCTTGAAGCCGCCATAGCCTTCGGGGCGACACACCTGCGAATCGGCTCCGATATTCTCGGATCGCGTCCCCTAGTGGGGTAGCGTCGGTCCTATTGGAAGTGATGGGCGGGGGACTCCAGTGCTGTCAAGTCATTGGGCGGCCCGCATACGGGACACGATTAGGAGTCGACCATGGCCGGCGCTCTGCGCAAGACAATGATCTATCTTGGGCTCGCCGACGGCGATGAGCATTACGAGTCCGAGCACCAGTCAACACGTAAGGATGAGGACGAAACGATGGAAGCTGACCGCGAGGAGCGCCGTGCACCTGCACCCGTCCGCGAGGTCAGCCGCGAAGCGTCCTACACCCCCGAAGAGGAATACCGCGCCCCAGTGACTCCCATTAAGCGAGCGGCCTCCAGCCGCGAAGAAACCAGCGGACTTCGCCAGATCACCACGATCCATCCCCGCTCCTACAACGATGCCAAGCTCATCGGCGAAAGCTTCCGGGACGGCATTCCGGTGATCATGAACGTTACCGACATGGGCGAGGCCGATGCCAAGCGCCTGGTGGACTTCTCCGCCGGCCTGGTTTTTGGACTCCGCGGGAGCATCGAGCGGGTCACCAACAAGGTCTTCCTGCTGTCGCCGTCATACGTTGAAGTCATCGGCGATGACAAGAAAGCCAGCGAAACACAGGCAAGCTTTTTCAACCAAAGCTGAGCACCAGGCGGTGCGTGGATGCCAGACAGGGGCACCTGTCTGGCATCTGTGCTGAAATAGACGGGACACACCGGCAGCACGCCGCGGTGCACATAGGGACATGGAGATATGAGTTAAGTCATGGGAATCGTTTTCGGACTTGTCTATCTCGCGCTGCTTCTGTTCTTTGTTGCACTGATCATCCGGCTCGTCTTTGACTGGGTCCAGATGTTTGCGCGGGAGTGGCGTCCGCGGGGAGTAGCCCTGGTGGCGGCCCACGCCGTGTATTCAATCACCGATCCGCCCCTGAAAGTACTGCGCCGGCTGATACCGCCCCTGCGTTTGGGCGGCATCTCCCTGGACCTGGGTTTCCTGATCCTCTTCATCGCCGTCAGCATTGCGATGGGGATCACCAGGGGACTTGCCTGATTTACCCGAAATAGACCTAGCAGCGCAGGTGGACCCGCCCGGGAACAGCTACTGTGAAGCGAAGAAAACTCGTGTTTGACACCGCAGTGTTGAATTAGAGTAACCAGACCATATTTAGGTACCGTAGTTTTGACGGCCGGAAGGCCTACTGACTAACTAGACCAGTGAGGTGACCAGATGGCTTTGACGCCAGAAGACGTTGTCAACAAGCGCTTTCAGCCGACCAAGTTCCGCGAGGGCTACGACCAGGACGAAGTTGATGACTTCCTGGACGAGATCGTTGTTGAGCTCCGCCGCCTGAACCAGGAGAACGACGAACTTCGCAAGAAGCTCGCCGAAGCCGGATCCAGCGTTCCGGCCAGCTCGGCCGCTTCCCCCGTTGTGGAGAAGGTCCCCGCGCCCGTCAAGGCCGACAAGGATGAGGCACGCGAAAAGGCGGAAGCCGAAGCCAAGGCTGCCGAAGCAGCGAAGAAGAAGGACGTTCAGCCGTCCGCTCCTGCCGCCGCAGCCCCCGCAGCCTCCAACGCTGCCGCCGTCGCAACCCCTTCGGCTGAGTCCGCCGCCGGCCTCCTGGCCATGGCCCAGCAGATGCACGATCGGCACGTCGCCGAGGGCCAGGCCCAGAAGGACAAGATCATCGCCGAGGCGCAGATCGAAGCCAGCAGCCTGGTCAACGATGCACAGGAGAAGTCCCGCAAGATCCTTGGCGCCCTCGAGCAGCAGCGCTCCGTCCTGGAGCGCAAGGTTGAGCAGCTCCGCGGCTTCGAACGCGACTACCGTTCACGCCTGAAGGCCTACATCGAAGGCCAGCTTCGCGACCTGGACGCCCGCGGTTCCGTTGCTACGCCGGAAGTCAGCGAAGCCAACTAGTCCGTCAAGCACGTATTCTGAAAGCCGGTGGCTGAGGATTCCTCGGCCACCGGCTTTTGGCATTGACACCGGTCTTACGAATGAAAGCACCATGACTGACGAACTTGCTGCGGACTCCGCACGCCCTGTCCCACCTGCCCCGCGTCCAGGCCGCACGGTGCTGCTCTCCGTCTTCGCAGGGTTTGCCCTCTTCGCCTATGTCCTGGACCAGCTCACCAAGCTGTGGGTCACGTCCAGCATGGTGGAAGGCGAACGGATCCCTGTGCTCCCGCCGCTGCTGCACTGGTACTTCATCCGGAACTCCGGCGCTGCGTTTTCCATCGGAGAGAACGTCACGTGGGTGTTCTCCATCATCATGGCCGGGGTGGCTGTGGCAATCCTCTTACAGATCCGCAAACTGGGATCGCTCTGGTGGTCCCTGGCGCTGGGCCTGCTCCTGGGCGGTGCACTGGGCAACCTCACCGACCGGCTCTTCCGTGAACCGTCCTTCGGCATGGGACACGTGGTGGACTTCATCCAGCTTCCCAACTTCGCCATCTTCAACATCGCCGACTCGGCGGTGGTTTCCGCCGTCGCCATCATCTGCATCCTGACACTGCGCGGCATAGCCCTGGATGGCAGCCGGGTGACCACGGAACGCAAGGACAAGGCCGACGATGCCTGAAACGATGCCTGAGCGGATTGTCGTTGCAGACGAATACGGTGGAACCCGCGCCGATGCCGGCCTTGCAGGACTCCTGGGCATCTCGCGTTCCCTCGCGGCGTCCCTCCTTGCCGAGGGCCATGTGCAGAGCAAGGGGACAAGGCTGGGCAAGTCGGCAAAGCTGGTTGCGGGTGACGTGCTTCACGTCAGCAGGCCGGAACGGCGTGACCCCCTGGAAGTCGTGGAGGAAGTTGTGGAAGGCCTGAAGATCCTGCTGGATGACGAGGATTTTGTCGTGGTTGACAAGCCGGTAGGCGTTGCCGCCCATCCGTCGCCCGGGTGGGTCGGGCCCACGGTAGTGGGCGGCCTGGCCGGGGCCGGCTACCGCATCTCCACCTCCGGATCGCCGGAGCGGGCGGGCATCGTGCACCGGCTCGACGTCGGAACGTCCGGTGTCATGGTGGTGGCAAAGTCCGAGCGCGCCTACACGGCACTGAAGCGGGCCTTCAAGGAACGAACGGTGGACAAGGTCTACCACGCCGTTGTCCAGGGCCTTCCGGATCCGCTGGCGGGAACCATCGATGCACCCATCGGCCGGCACCCGGGGCATGACTGGCGTTTCGCGGTGATTGAGGACGGGCGCCACTCCGTCACGCACTACGAAGTGCTGGAAGCCTTTGGCAAAGCCAGCCTGGTGGAGGTCCACCTGGAAACGGGCCGCACCCACCAGATCCGCGTCCACTTTTCCGCACTCCGGCACCCCTGCGCCGGCGACCTGACGTACGGTGCCGATCCGCGGCTTGCTGCCACCCTTGGCCTGACACGTCAGTGGTTGCACGCCCGGGAACTGGGATTCGACCACCCGGTGTCGGGCGAACCCGTCCGGGTCACCAGCGACTACCCGCAGGACCTCGCGTTTGCCCTGGAAATACTCGAGTCCGGGAAGGCCTGACGCAGTCCAGCCGGACCCGGCGCATAGAATAGTGCGGTGACTTCCAGCAACAACTCGTTTGTCCATCTCCACAACCACACCGAGTACTCGATGCTGGACGGCGCCGCCAGGCTCGGCGAGCTGTTCGACGAAACGGAGCGGCTGGGCATGCCTGCCCTCGCCACCACCGACCACGGCTACCTCTTCGGGGCCTTCGACTTCTGGAAGAAGGCCACGGACAAAGGGATCAAGCCGATCATCGGCGTCGAAGCCTATGTGACTCCCGGAACAGCACGCGGTGACAAGAGCCGCGTGCGCTGGGGTGAGGAACACCAGCGCAAGGACGATATTTCCGGCGGTGGCTCCTACACCCACATGACCCTCCTCAGCTACAACAACGCAGGCATGCGGAACCTGTTCAGGGCATCCTCCATCGCCTCCCTGGATGCAGTCTTCGGCAAATGGCCGCGCCTGGACCGGGAACTGCTGAACACCTACTCCGAGGGCCTGATCGCCACCACGGGCTGCCCGTCCGGTGAAATCCAGACCCGGCTGCGGCTGGGCCAGTACCGCGAGGCGCTGGAGGCCGCTGCGGAGTTCCGGGACATTTTCGGGGCGGAGAACTACTTCTGCGAACTCATGGACCACGGGTTGGACATCGAGCGGCGCGTCACCGGGGACCTGCTGCGGCTCGCCAAGGAGCTGAACCTCCCCCTGGTTGCCACCAACGACCTCCACTACACCCATGAGCACGATGCCAAGGCCCACGAGGCCCTGCTGGCCATCCAGTCCGGTTCCACCCTCCTGGAACCCACCTACGACAACGGCGGGTCCCGCTTCGCCTTCTCCGGCAGCGGCTACTACCTGAAGTCACCCCAGGAAATGCGGGAACTGTTCCGCGACCACCCCGACGCGTGCGATAACACCCTCCTGATCGCCGAGCGCTGCGAAGTGTCCTTCAACACCGGGGCCAACTACATGCCGCGGTTCCCCTGCCCGCCGGGGGAGGACGAAACCTCCTGGCTGGTCAAGGAAGTGGCCAAGGGGCTTGAGTACCGTTATCCGGGCGGTGTCCCCGACAACGTCCGTGCCCAGGCCGACTATGAACTGGGCGTCATCACCTCAATGGGCTTCCCCGGCTACTTCCTGGTGGTGGCGGACTTCATCAACTGGGCCAAGAACAACGGCATCCGGGTAGGCCCCGGACGTGGTTCCGGCGCCGGCTCCATGGTGGCCTACGCCATGCGCATCACCGACCTCGACCCCCTGCGCCACGGCCTGATCTTCGAACGCTTCCTGAACCCGGACCGCGTCTCCATGCCCGACTTCGACGTCGACTTCGATGACCGGCGCCGCTCCGAAGTCATCGACTACGTGACCCGGAAGTACGGCGACGAACGCGTGGCCATGATCGTCACCTACGGCACCATCAAGACCAAGCAGGCGCTGAAGGACTCCTCGCGCGTGCTGGGCTACCCGTTCAGCATGGGTGAGACGCTCACCAAGGCACTGCCTCCGGCGGTGATGGCCAAGGACATCCCGCTGGCCGACATCCAAAACCCGGAGGCCAAGCGCTATGGCGAAGCGGGCGACTTCCGCCAGCTCATCAGCACCGACCCCGAAGCTGCGAAAGTCTTCGAGACCGCGCTGGGCATTGAGGGCCTGAAGCGGCAGTGGGGCGTGCATGCAGCAGGCGTCATCATGTCCTCTGATCCGATCATCGACGTCATTCCCATCATGCGCCGGATCCAGGACGGCCAGGTCATTACCCAGTTCGACTACCCCACGTGTGAGGGCCTCGGCCTGATCAAGATGGACTTCCTGGGCCTGCGGAACCTGACGATCATTTCCGACGCCCTGGAAAACATCAAGATGAACCGCGGCATCGACCTGGACCTGGAAAACCTGGAACTCGACGACGCCCCTTCCTACGAGCTGCTGGCCCGCGGCGACACCCTGGGCGTCTTCCAGCTGGACGGCGGACCCATGCGGTCCCTGCTCAAGCTGATGAAGCCTGACAACTTCGAAGACATTTCCGCCGTGCTCGCCCTGTACCGTCCGGGCCCGATGGGTGCGAACGCCCACACGGACTACGCGCTGCGGAAGAACGGGATCCAGGAAGTCATTCCCATCCACCCGGAACTGAAGGAACCGCTTGCGGAGATCCTGGGCGGAACGTACGGCCTGATCGTGTACCAGGAACAGGTCATGGCGGTGGCCCAGAAGCTGGCCGGTTACTCGCTGGGCCAGGCGGACATCCTCCGCCGCGCCATGGGCAAGAAGAAGAAATCGGAACTGGACAAGCAGTTCGCCGGCTTCTCCCAGGGCATGCAGGACAACGGCTACTCCATGGAAGCCGTGAAGACCCTCTGGGACATCCTGCTTCCCTTCTCCGATTACGCCTTCAACAAGGCACACTCCGCCGCCTACGGCGTCATCTCCTACTGGACCGCCTACCTCAAGGCCCACTACGCGCCGGAGTACATGGCCGCCCTGCTGACCTCGGTGGGTGATGACAAGGACAAGTCGGCGATCTACCTCAACGAATGCCGGCGCATGGGCATCACCGTGCTGCCGCCGGACGTGAACGAGTCCGCCCTGAACTTCACCCCGGTGGGCAACGACATCCGCTTCGGCATGGGCGCCATCCGCAACGTCGGCGTCAACGTGGTGGAGGCCATGGTGGCCGCCCGCGAAAGCGAGGGCGCCTTCACGTCCTTCAAGGACTACCTGATGAAGGTCCCCGCCGTTGTCTGCAACAAGCGGACCATCGAATCGCTGATCAAGTCCGGGGCCTTCGACTCATTGGGCCACCACCGCCGGGCCCTGGCCATGATCCACGAAGAGGCCATCGACTCCGTCATCACGCTCAAGCGGAACGAAGCGATCGGACAGTTCGACCTCTTCGCAGGGTTCGACGCAGCCGAATCCGAGTCATCCCTGAGCATCGAGATCCCGGACCTGCCGGAATGGGAGAAGAAGGACAAACTCTCCTTCGAACGGGACATGCTGGGGCTGTACGTCTCGGACCACCCCCTGCAGGGCCTCGAAGGGCTGCTGAGCCAGCATGCGGAGATGAGCATTACCTCAGTCCTCGGCGAAGACGGACCGCAGGACGGCGCGATCATCACCATCGCCGGCATGATCACCTCGCTGAGCAGGCGCATCGCCAAGGCCAGCGGCAACGCCTACGCCAGGGCCGAAGTGGAGGACCTGGGCGGCTCCATGGAAGTCATGTTCTTCGGCCAGGTCTATGGCCCCATCGCCTCTGTCCTCGCCGAGGACCTGATCGTGGTGGTCAAGGGACGCCTGCAAAAGCGCGACGACGGCGCCATCACCCTCAACTGCATGGAACTGTCCGTTCCGGACCTCAGCGAGGGGCTCAACGGCCCGCTGGTGATCACCATGCCCACCTACAAGGCCACGGAAGCGGTAGTCACCGAACTTGGCGACGTCCTCCGTACCCACCGCGGGAACTCAGAAGTTCGGCTGCACCTGCAGGGGGATACCCGGACGGAGATCATGGGCCTGCCGGTCCACCTGCGCGTGAACCCCAGCCCGTCCCTGTTCGGCGACCTGAAAGTGCTTCTCGGACCCGCCTGCCTCGACGCCTGACGAGGCCCTGGACGCCTGACAGGGGGACGGACGACGGCGGCAAGTGCCGCCGGCCGCCCATTGTCCGCGGCGAGTGCGTCAGATCTCGTAGTCCAGCGGGACCGGCTGGCCGTACGCCCCGCCGTGGTACAGCAGGGGAGAGCCGTCGCCGCCTACCTGCCCGTCCACCACCTGGACCACCACAACGGCGTTGTTTTCGAAGGACAGGCGCATCTGCACTTCGCCAATGAGCCAACCGGCTACGCCTTTGAGCACCGGCACGCCGTGCGGGCCCACCTCCCAGTGGTCACCCTCGAAACGGTTGCCGGCACCCGCAAACCGGTCAGCGAGCTGCTGGTTCTCCAGGCCCAGCATATGGACCCCCAGGTAGGTGGTGTTTGCCACGGCCGGCCACGACCGTGAGCTGCGGGCCATGTTGAAGGTGAAGCGCGGGGGCTGGGCGGAAAGCGAGGCAACCGAGGTGGCGGTGAAACCGTAGGGCTGGTCCTGGTAGTTCACCGTGATGATGGCGACGCCGGCGGCATGGCGCCGGAACATCTCCTTGAACGTCCGCTCGAACGGAACGTCAGCTGCTGTCACGGAAACTCCTGGTGGGCTGGATGGCTGGTTATGTATGTTCTCCTTCAAGGGTATTGGTCCCCCCGCACCGGTGGAGAATCCCTTGAAGTCCGCGTACGGCGGTTAACCCGCCGGAACATTTGTTAAGGTTTGTTGCATGACGAAAGCCACCCTCCGCACGCGCCCGCGGCTGTCCTGGGCGATGTTCGCGGTCCCTGCAGCGGCGGGTCTCCCGCTGGGCATCCTGTGGTGGCTCCTGGCTCCCGGTGGCCTCAACCTGGTCACCCGGGATCCGGCCCTCTCCAGCGGCACCAATCCGGAGGTCTGGCTTCCGCGGGACCTGACGCTGGCCGGCCTGCTGGTCCTTGCCGGGTGCCTCCTGGCCGTTTTCCTGGCGGACCGCAAGCGCGCGGATCCGCAGGCGGACCTCCTGATGGGCCTGGCTGGTGCCCTGTGCGGCGCAGTGGTCGCCTGGCAGGCGGGGCTCCTCAGCGCGCAGTTATGGGCGCCCGACGTGGATGCCTCGGCGAACGCCAGCATCGCCTTTTCGCTGCGCGCCTGGCCGGTGCTGCTCCTGTGGCCCGCCGCCACGGCCGTGTCGGTTTTCGCACTGGAGCTTCATAACCTCCTGGGCAGGAAGTCCGACGACGAAACGCACCAGTCGCGGCACGCTGCGGCAGGGCCCGTAAAATAAACCAGTGACCATTTCTTCGGAGAATTCCGCCAGCCCAGCCGCCGCCGTCGTAAACTTCCGCACCGTTGACCTGCGCGGCCAAAGCCTGACCCTCGCCGGCTTGCGCGCCGCTGTCCCGCGCGCCCAGGGCCAGACCGTGGCGGACGCTGAAGAAAAGGTCCTGGACATCATTGCGGCCGTCCGGCGGGGCGGCTTCGGAGCGCTGGGAGAACTGGCCCTTCGCTTCGACGGCGTGCAGCAGCGCCACCCGCTGGTTCCGCAGGAGGCCCTGGCCGCGGCGCTCGAGGAGCTCGAGCCGTCCGTCCGCAGCGCGCTCGAGGAGTCCATCAGCCGCGCGCGGCGCTTCGCCGACGGCCAGCGTCCCCGCAACATCGAGGTCCGGCTCGGCGACGGGGCCGTGGTGGCCCAGAACTGGGTGCCGGTGGCAAGGGTGGGACTCTACGTCCCCGGCGGCCTCGCCGTCTATCCGTCATCCGTGATCATGAACGTTGTTCCGGCCCTCGCTGCGGGCGTGCGCTCGATTGCCCTGGCCTCGCCTCCCCAGAAGGAGTTCGCGGGACTGCCGCACCCCACCATCCTGGCCGCCGCCGCACTGCTGGGAATCACCGAGGTGTATGCCATCGGCGGCGCCCAGGCGATCGCCGCGTTCGCCTACGGTGTTGAGGCAACGGATGCCGGCCCTGCACTGGAGCCGGTGGACGTGGTGACCGGGCCCGGCAACATTTTCGTTGCCACCGCCAAGCGCCTGGTCAAGGGCGTCGTGGGGATCGATTCGGAGGCCGGCACCACGGAGATCGCGATCCTGGCAGACGCTACCGCCCAACCGGCCCTCGTGGCCGCCGACCTCATCAGCCAGGCTGAGCACGACCCCAAGGCGGCCTCGGTGCTGATCACCGATTCCGAGGACCTTGCCGCGGCGGTCCGCGCCGAACTCGGCCGCCAGGCGGCGGCAACCAAGCACTCGGTGCGTGTCCTTGAAGCGCTGTCCGGCCCGCAGTCCGGGGTTGTCCTGGTGGACAACCTGGACCAGGGCATTGCCGCATGCGACGCCTACGCGGCCGAACACCTGGAGATCATGACCCGGGACGCCGCGGGCGTCGCCGCCAGGATCCGGAACGCCGGCGCCATCTTTGTGGGCGACTACAGCCCCGTCAGCCTGGGGGACTACTGCGCGGGATCCAACCACGTCCTGCCCACCAGCGGCACCGCAGCTTTTTCGTCCGGCCTGAACGTCACCACGTTCCTGCGGGCCATCCAGGTGGTCAACTACAGCCGTGACGCACTGGCCGAGGTCAGCGGACACATCGTCAGCCTGTCCGGTGCGGAGGACCTTCCCGCGCACGGGGAAGCGGTGACGGCCAGGTTCGCCTGAGAACCCGCAGGTAGCAACATCTAGTAGCCGCGACCACAACATGTAGTATTACACGCTTGTTATTAGGGGTCCCCAGGACATAAAATGGGAGGCGCTGAAGTTGCGCCGGCACCGGCGCCCGGGAAGGAGGGTGGCACCATGTACTGTCCGTTCTGCCGCAACCCGGATTCCCGGGTGGTGGACAGCCGCATGGCCGATGACGGTTCGGCCATTCGCCGGCGCCGCCAGTGCCCGGAATGCGGCCGAAGATTCACCACTGTGGAAACCACCAGCCTTTCCGTGATTAAGCGGTCTGGCGTGGGGGAGCCCTTCAGCCGCAGCAAGGTGATCAACGGGGTGCGCAAGGCCTGCCAGGGACGGCCCGTCAGCGAAGACGACCTCGCGCTGCTGGCGCAGGAAGTCGAGGAGCAGATCCGTTCCTCCGGTGCGGCCGAGATCGACGCCCACGAGGTGGGCCTGGTCATCCTCGGTCCGCTGCAGAAGCTTGACAAGGTCGCCTACCTGCGGTTTGCCAGCGTCTACCAGGCTTTTGAATCCCTTGAGGACTTCGAAACCGCGATCGCCCTGCTCCGGCAGGAAGAAGAAGGCGCCCCGGGTATTACCGCAAAGGGCGCGAAAAGCTCCGAGAAGAGCCCCTTATAGACTCCGGTGGCGGCAGCGGAGGGGAAGCCGCAGCCGCCACCGGCACCAGCATGCCCAACAAAAAATCTTGACGGCCGCATCACCTGGCGCCCGCATCTTCTGGCGGTGCGATGAGTTCACCGTCGACGCCTGGTTCGGCCCTTACGGCGCCTTCGCCGAAAAACTGATCCGTGCCGCCGCCAACTGCCGGGCGGCGGCACGGCAATTTGCTACTTGGCGAGCTTGTGCTTCAGGGCGATTTCGATGGCGGCCCCGACGATGCCGGCCTCGTTGCGAAGGACCGCCGGCACGATGGGGGTACGGAGCCGAAGGTTGGGCAGGTACTCGTCGGCACGCTTGGAGATGCCGCCGCCCACAATGAACAGTTCGGGCGAGAACAGGAATTCGACGTGGGAGAAGTAGCGCTGCAGCAGGACGCTGTATTCGTCCCAGGACAGCCCGTCGCGTTCCCGTGCCACGGCCGAGGCTTTCGATTCGGCGTCGTGGCCGTCGATTTCCAGGTGTCCCAGTTCAGCGTTGGGAACCAGCTTGCCATCGAAGATGAAGGCGGAGCCGATTCCCGTGCCCAGGGTGATCACCAGGACGGTGCCCTTGACGCCGGCCCCGGCGCCGTAGCGGGCTTCCGCCAGCCCTGCGGCGTCGGCGTCGTTGATGACTTCCACCGGCCGGCCCAGGCGGGACGTCAGGAGCGCGTCGATGTCCGTGTTGAGCCAGCTCTTGTCCACGTTGGCAGCGGAGTGGACCACGCCGTGCTGGATGATGCCGGGGAAGGTCACGCCCACGGGCGAGCCGGCGGCCGGGGCCTCGGGCCGGGCAGAAAGCTCGGAAACCACCAGCGCCACTGCCTCGGCAACGGATTCCGGGGTAGCCGGCTGGGGCGTGGGAACCCGGAACCGTTCACCCAGCAGCTTGCCCTTCTTCAGGTCGACGATGCCGCCCTTGATTCCAGTGCCTCCGATGTCGATGCCGATCAGGGGGGCGTTCTTGTTCGACTTTTCGTCATTCTTGGCCAATGGGTATCCGTTCGTGGCAGAGGCGGGCAGGGTAGGAGCGGCCGGAAAGCCGCCGGGATTGGTGTCCGGTAAGGAACCGGGAAGGGGGTGCAGCGATCAGTACATCAGGCCGGAGACCAGGTGAACAGGCTACGGCAGGGTCAGGATTTCGGCGCCGGAGTCCGTCACCAGCAGGGTGTGCTCGAATTGGGCAGTGCGCTTCCGGTCCTTCGTGACCACTGTCCAGTCATCCGCCCACATGTCCCACTCCACGGTGCCGAGCGTCAGCATCGGCTCGATGGTGAAGACCATGCCTGCCTCGATCACCGTGTTGTAGGCCGGAGCGGCGTCGTAGTGCGGAATGATGAGCCCCGTGTGGAAGGCTTCGCCCACGCCGTGGCCGGTGAAATCCCGCACAACACCGTAGCCGAAGCGCTTGGCGTAGGACTGGATGGCGCGGCCGATCACGTTGATTTCCCGGCCCGGGGCCACTGCCTTGATGGCCCGGTTCAGAGACTCCCGTGTCCGTTCCACCAGCAGCCGGGATTCCTCGTCCACATCGCCCACCAGGAAGGTGTAGTTGGTGTCTCCGTGGACACCGTTGATGAAGGCGGTGATATCGATGTTGAGGATATCGCCGTCCTGGACCACGGTGCTGTCCGGAATGCCGTGGCAAATGACCTCGTTCAGGGACGAGCACAGTGACTTCGGGAAGCCCCGGTAGCCCAGGGTGGAAGGGTAGGCGTGGTGGTCAAGGAGGAACTCATGGCCCACCTTGTCCAGCTGGTCCGTGGTGACGCCCGGCCGGATGTGTTTGCCGACTTCCACGATGGCCTGGGCGGCGATCTTCGAAGCGATCCGGATCTTTTCGATTGTTTCGGGAGATTTGACCTCGGAGCCGGTGAACTTTGCCGGGGCAGGCTTGCCCACGTACTCCGGCCGGGGGATGGACGCCGGGACGGGACGCTGCGGACCTATGGTTCCCGGAGTGAGGGTGCCGATGGGTGCAGTCGAGGCAAGGGAAGGCATAGATTGATCATATAAGGCACTGCAGAACGCCTAACAACCGGAAGCCGCGCGGGACCTGCGAAAGAATCTAAGTTACGCGGATCACGCCGCCGCTTCCCCGCCGCCGGAACGAGGAGCAACGATGACTGAGTACTGGTACAACGTCAGGACGCACGAGATCGAAGAGGACCGGCTGTCCGACTGGAGCCAGCTGATCGGGCCCTACAAGACACGGGAAGAAGCCGAACACGCCCTTGAGAAGGTCCGTGCCCGCAATGAGGCGTGGGAAAAGGACGACGACGACTGACCGCGGGGACGGCAGGCCCGCCTGGGGCGGGCGTGCCTGGCCTGCCTGGCCTGCGGGTATGGCCCGCCCGGCGGTGGAACCCGCGGCCCGGCGGGTGGAACAGGCCCGGAGCTAGAACGAGTGTTCCGGCCCGGGGAACTGGCCGGACCTGACGTCCTCGGCGTAGGCAGTGGCCGCATCCATCAGCGTGCCCCGCAGGTCCGCGTACTGCTTGACGAACTTGGCCATCCGCCCGCCCCGCAGCCCCGCCATATCCTGCCAGACGAGCACCTGCCCGGTAGTTTCCTTGCCGGCGCCGATCCCTACCGTGGGAACGGAGACGGCCGCATCCACCGCCGCCGCCGTTTCGGCCGGAACCATTTCCATCAGGACGCTGAAGGCCCCCGCATCGGCCAGCGCGACGGCGTCGTCAATCAGCCGCTGTGCGTCGCCGCCGCGGCCCTGGACGCGGTACCCGCCCAGCGCATGCTCGCTTTGCGGGGTGAAACCGATGTGCGCCATCACCGGAATCCCGGCCTGCACCATGGCTTTCACCGTGGGGGCATAATATTTGCCGCCCTCGATCTTGACGGCGTGCGCCAGGCCTTCCTTGAGGAACCTGACGCCCGCGGCCACGGCCTGCTCAGGGGAAACCTCATAGCTGCCGAACGGCAGGTCGGCCACGATCAGCGCGCGCTTGGCGGACCGCGCCACCGCCCGGCACAGTGGCAGCAGCTCATCCACGGTGACCGGAAGGCTGGTTTCGTTGCCGAACACGTTGTTCGACGCCGAGTCGCCCACGAGGAGCACCTCGATCCCGGCAGCGTCGAAGATCTCCGCCGTGTACTGCTCATAGGCGGTCAGCATGGCGAACCTGGTCCCGTCCCGCTTGGCCTGCTGAAGGTGGTGGATGCGGACCTTGGCTGGCTTCCGTTCCGAAGCGGACGCTGCAGCCGGTCCGGGCCCGCTGCCGTAGGGGGCGGGGACGTCGGCGGACATGCTGGAGTCGGAGCTGTTGCTTGAGGCCATGGCATGAGCGTAGTGCGGTACCCGCCGTCGTAGCTACCGGGGGTCGTCGCCTCCGGTGGTGATAAGCGTCATAGGACGAAGCTGGAGCAGGTCCCCGGAAGCGGGCGAAGGCTGCACTCCGAAGCCAAAATCCGGCGGGGAGGTGTTAACGCTGTGTTACGCGCAGCGCAGGCTCCAGCATTGGCGCCGAATGCTTAGTACAGTGTTGGTGAACTGCTGCCGGCTTTTCCCCTCTGCGGACCCGGAGCATGGACGTTGACCGGAGAAGAGGCCATCATGGACCGCCAGCAAGAGTTTGTCCTGCGCACAATCGAAGAGCGCGACGTACGATTCGTACGCCTGTGGTTCACCGACGTCGTGGGCTCGCTCAAATCCGTGGCGCTTGCCCCCGCTGAAGTTGAGGGCGCCTTCGAGGAAGGCCTGGGGTTCGACGGTTCCGCGATCGAAGGCCTGGCCCGGGTGTTCGAATCCGACATGCTGGCCCAGCCTGATCCATCCACGTTCCAGATCCTGCCGTGGCGCGGTGAAACGGAGCAGACCTCCAGGATGTTCTGCGACATCCTCACGCCCGACGGCGAGCCGTCCGCCGCGGATCCGCGCAACGTGCTGAAGCGTACCCTCGCGAAGGCGGCGGACATGGGCTTCACGTGCTACACCCACCCGGAAATCGAGTTCTACCTGCTCAAGTCGCAGGAGCCCGGGCCGGATGGTGCACCCGTGCCGGTGGACGAGGGCGGCTATTTCGACCATGTTCCCGGCGGCGTGGCCCAGGACTTCCGCCGCACGGCGGTGACCATGCTCGAATCCGTGGGCATTTCGGTGGAATTCAGCCACCACGAGGCCGGCCCCGGCCAGAACGAAATCGACCTCCGGTACGCGGATGCGCTGCAGACGGCGGACAACATCATGACGTTCCGCACCGTGATCAAGGAAGTGGCTCTCCAGCAGGGCACCTACGCCACCTTCATGCCCAAGCCGTTCACCGCCCATCCCGGCTCCGGCATGCACACGCACTTCTCCCTGTTTGAGGGGGACACCAACGCCTTCTACGAGGCCGGCGCGGAATTCCAGCTGTCCAAGACTGCCCGCCAGTTCATCGCGGGCATTCTCAAGCACGCCCCCGAATTCACTGCGGTGACCAACCAGTTCGTCAACTCCTACAAGCGGCTTTGGGGCGGCGGGGAAGCTCCCAGCTACCTGAGCTGGGGGCACAACAACCGCTCGGCGCTGGTCCGGGTTCCGCTGTACAAGCCGGGCAAGGGCCAGTCCGCCCGGATCGAATACCGCGGCATCGATTCCGCGGCGAACCCCTACCTGGCATACGCCGTCCTGCTGGGAGCCGGCCTGAAGGGCGTCGAGGAAGGCTACGACCTTCCCGCCGCGGCCGAGGACGACGTCTGGTCGCTCAGCTCGGCGGAACGCCGCGCCATGGGCCACGATCCGCTGCCCGCAAGCCTCCATGACGCCATCCGGGCCATGGAAGAATCCGAACTGATGCCCCAGATCCTGGGCGAGCAGGTTTTTGAGCACTTCCTGCGCAACAAGCGCGCCGAGTGGCAGGACTACCGCCTGCAGGTGACGCCCTACGAGCTGCAGCGCAACCTCGGCATCCTCTAGGCGGCGGGCGTGAGCCTGGCGCGCCGCCTGATTGCGGCCGGCTTCAGCGACCTTGACAAGGGCGAGCGGTTCCTGGCTGCCCCGGAGCTGGAAGGGCTGGACCAGGACCGGCTGTTCGCGGGCCTGCACATGTCAGCCAGCCCGGACACTGCCCTGCAATCCCTGGTCCGCCTGATAGAAAAGCACCCGGACCTCAGGGACCTGGCCGCCGCCGACCCCGACACCAGCGAACCGATGTACCGGGTCCTCGGTGCGTCCGAGGCACTGGGGGAGTTCCTCATCCGCCACCCGGAACACCTGGAAGCCTTCCGGGTCCGGGCAAGCCCTGAGCCGCTGCAGGCGAATCCCGCGGACCTGCGCGAAGCCCTCCTGCAGTCCGTGGGCGCCGACCCGCGTGCCGAGCGCCCGGTGGCAGCCAGCACCGGATCCGATGCCTATGCCGCCCTGCGCACGGCCTACCGCAGGGGAGTGGTGGATCTCGCCGTCAAGGACCTGTGCGCCGCCGATCCGTTGGACTTCCTGCCGGCTGTGGGGGGCGAACTCGCGGACCTCGCCGGGGCAGCCATCGAGGCGGCCCTCGCAGTCTCGCGCGCCGAGGCCGCCGGGCAGTACGGAGCGGATGCCGTCGCCGCAGTCGGACTGGCCGTCATCGGCATGGGCAAATGCGGCGCCCGCGAGCTGAACTACATTTCCGACGTCGACGTCATCTACGTCGTGGACTCCGGCGACCTCGAGGACGCGCAGGCGAGCACCATCGGGGCTGCCCTTGCCAGCGGCATATCCCGCGCCATCTCTTCCGTGGCCCGCGAACCGGGCCTGTGGGAGGTGGACGCCAACCTGCGGCCGGAAGGCAAGTCCGGGCCCCTGGTCCGCACCCTGGCCTCGCACGAGACGTACTACGCCCGCTGGGCCGAAAGCTGGGAGTTCCAGGCGCTGCTGAAAGCCAGGACCATTGCCGGTGACGCCGCCCTGGGCCGCCGCTACGAGGAAGCAGTCGCCCCGCTGATCTGGAGTTCGGCAAGCCGTGACGGCTTCGTGGAATCCGTCCAGGCGATGCGGCGCCGCGTCACCGAGCACATCCCGGCCGCAGAGGAGCAGCGGCAGATCAAACTGGGCCGCGGCGGGCTCCGCGACGTTGAGTTCACCGTCCAGCTCCTTCAGCTTGTGCACGGAAAAGCAGATGAAACGCTGCGACGGCGTGACACTACCTCTGCCATTGCCGCCCTGTCCGCCGGAGGGTACATCGGGCGCTCCGACGCTGCTGCATTCGATAACGCCTACCGGTACCTGCGGCTGCTGGAGCACCGCATCCAGCTCTTCCAGTTGCGCAGGACCCACCTCATGCCGGTAGCCGAGCCGGCCCTCCGGTCGCTGGCCAAGGCAGTGCTGGGGCCTTTCTCCAACGAGCGGCCCCATCCCGACGCGCTGCTGGCCACGTGGCAGAAAACCAAGCGTTCTGTACGGGAACTGCACGAGCGTATCTTCTACCGGCCGCTGCTCAACACGGCCGCCAAGCTCAGCAGCGAGGACGCCAAGCTGACCCCGGAAGCCGCCCAGGGCCGGCTGGCGGCCCTCGGGTACCGGGATCCGCAGGGCGCCATGCGGCACATCGAGGCACTCACGGCCGGGGTCAGCAGGCGCGCCGCCCTCCAGCGGCAGCTGCTGCCAATCCTGCTGGACTGGCTGGCCGAAGGCGTGGACCCGGATGCCGGGCTGCTTGCGTTCCGGCGCGTCAGTGAGGCCTTGGGAACCACGCACTGGTACCTGGGAATGCTCCGGGACTCCAACGCCGCAGCGGAACGACTGTGCCACATGCTCTCGAACTCCAGGCTGATAGCGGATCTCCTTGAGGTCTCGCCCGAGTCCGTGGCATGGCTGGGCCACGACAAGGACCTGGTCCCCTTGAGCTTCGAAGCGCAGTGGCAGGAGATCACCTCCAAGATGTCCCGGCATGCGGATCCGGAAAGTGCCATGCGCCTTATCCGGCTGATCCGGCGGCGGGAAATCCTCCGGACCGCCGTGGCAGATTCAGCCGGGCTGCTGGACCAGGACCAGGTGGGGACGGCGCTGGCTGATACCGACCGTGCTGCCGTACTGGGTGCCCTGCGGGTGGCCGAAGGCATCGTCTCCGCCGGCGGCCCGCTGAAAACGGCAGTCCTGGTGGTGGCCATGGGCAGGCAGGGCGGCGGCGAGATCGGCTACGGTTCGGACGCGGACGTTATGTACGTGCACAGGGCCCTTCCCGGTTTCAGCCAGGAGGAAGCGCAGGAGCAGGCCGCGCGGATCGTTGCGAAGGTCTCCACCCTGCTGACGCAGCCCCTTAAGCCGGCCATCATGGCCGAGCGCGTCCTGCAAATGGACGCGGACCTGCGGCCCGAGGGAAAGAACGGCGCTATGGTCCGCTCGCTGGACTCCTTCGCCGAGTACTACCGGCGGTGGTCCCTGATCTGGGAGGCCCAGGCGCTCCTGAGGGCCCGCCCCATGGCCGGTAACGATGATCTTGCCAAGGATTTCCTCGACCTCATCGACCCCATCAGGTACCCGGAAACCATCGCGGATACCGACGTGCGGGAAATCAGGCGGATCAAGGCGCGCGTGGAGGCAGAACGGCTGCCCCGCGGCGCCGATCCCGCACGGCACCTGAAACTGGGCCGCGGCGGGCTGAGCGACGTCGAGTGGCTGGTCCAGCTCCTTCAGCTTCAGCACGCGGGCCGGCATCCCGAACTGCGGACAACCTCGACGCTCGCGGCGCTGGAAGCCGCTGCGCAGCTGGGCTTGCTGGCCCGGGCCGATGCCGACCTTTTGGCGCGTGCCTGGCGCCTGGCCAGCCGTATCCGGTCCGCCAACGTTACCTGGAGCGGCAAAGCCTCGGACCTGCTGCCCTCCTCCCGCCGCGACCTGGAAGCCGTGGCGCGCTGGTGCGGTTACGAGCCCGGTCAGGCCGCCGTCCTCGAAGAGGACTACCTGCGGGTCAGCCGGCGGGCCCGGGCGGTCTTCGAGCGGGTTTTTTACGGACAGTAGCCGCGACCGGCAGCCGGACGCCTCCCCGGCGGTAGCTGAGCAGGGCTGACACCCGCCCTGGCCGGTGCTACTTTGAGCCCATGGCAACCCAAATCTATTTCAACCTGCCCGTCAAAGACCTGAAACGCTCGGTGGACTTTTTCACGGCCCTTGGCTTCTCCTTCAACCCGGACTACACCGACGAGAATGCCACCTGCATGATCGTCAACGAGAACGCCTACGTCATGCTCCTGGTGGAGTCCTTCTTCAAGACCTTCACCTCCAAGGACGTTGCGGACAGCAAGGGCTCCGCGGAGGCGATCATCGCCTACTCCGTGGACAGCCGGGAGGCCGTGGATGAGGCCGTCAGGACAGCCCTGTCCTCCGGCGGGTCCCCGTCCGAAAAACCCCAGGACTACGGATTCATGTATAACCACAGCTTCCAGGATCCGGACGGCCACCTCTGGGAAGTGATGTGGATGGACCCGGCCGGCCCGCCGGCCGAGTCCGCAGCCGGCGGCGATGCCGCCGGCCCCCAGTCCTGAGCGGCATGGGCAGAAGCATTTGGCTCATTTCGCTCCAGGACCTCGACGCCGACGCCCGGGCCGTCCAGCTCGGAGCCGTGGCAAACCTGGAGCTGGGCCCCGGGCAGGAGCGGTTCGTCGGTGACCCGTTCCGAATGGCACTGGCAGGACTGGCTGAGGAATCGCGGCGGCCCTACGTCATTGAGTGCGCCGGCAGGGCCGTTGGGGTGCTGACCCTGCAGGCCGGCGCAGCACGCCTGGCAGGGTGGCCGGACGAGGCGTCTGCGTGGCTTCTGCGGGGTTTCATGATCGACCGGCGGGAACAAGGCCGCGGGCTCGGCGGCCTCGCCGCAGCCGCCGCTGTGGCGGCCGCTGAAAAACTCACCGCCCGGCACCAAACCCGGGAGGCCGGCGTCGTCCTTTCAGTCAATGAAGCCAATCCTGCGGGCGTGTCCGCCTACTGCCGGGCCGGCTTCGAGGACCGGGGCCAGTACACCGGAGGGGCAGCAGGACCCCAGCGCATTATGTTCCGAAGTTTTCGGCCGCGATAGCGCCTCGGCGCCGGGGCGCCGTTTGCACTGAGAAAGCGATTGCCCGATCATGTGGATTGGCGGTGTTCTTCAACCTTGTTGGGGGGAAGGCTGGAACGGTCTTCATCCCGGGGGGCATTCGTCAGGGGGTCTGGTTCCCGGTCTCAGCACGTCTGGAACCGGGCCCCCACCTTTTATCTCTTTTCCGGGTACGACTTTCCCGGACACGCAAAGGCGGCCACCGGATAACCGGTGGCCGCCTTTGCTGCCTTAGGAGTCCTGAAGACCAGGTCCGGGACTAGACGCCGTAGTAGAGCTCGAACTCGTAGGGGTTCGGCCGCAGCGACAGCGGGCGGATCTCGTTCTCGTACTTGTACTCGATCCAGGTGTCGATCAGGTCCTGGGTGAAGACGCCGCCGGCCTGCAGGAACTCGTTGTCCTCGCGCAGGGCCTCCAGGGCTTCCTCGAGGGTGCCCGGAGCCTTCGGGATGTCCTTGGCTTCCTCGGCCGGGAGCTCGTAGAGGTCCTTGTCGATGGGAGCCGGGGGCTCGATGCGGTTGCGGATACCGTCAATGCCGGCCATCAGCTGGGCAGCGAACGCCAGGTAGGGGTTGGAGGAGGGGTCCGGCGCGCGGAACTCGATACGCTTGGCCTTGGGGTTGGTGCCCGTGATGGGGATACGGATACCGGCGGAGCGGTTGCCCTGCGAGTAGACCATGTTGACCGGAGCTTCGAAGCCCTTGACCAGGCGGCGGTAGGAGTTCACCGTCGGGTTGGTGAAGGCCAGGACGGCGGAGGCGTGCTTGAGCAGGCCACCGATGTACCAGCGGGCGGTGTCGGACAGGCCTGCGTAGCCCTTTTCGTCATAGAACAGCGGCTCGCCGCCGTTCCAGAGCGACTGGTGGCAGTGCATGCCGGAGCCGTTGTCGCCGAAGACCGGCTTGGGCATGAAGGTTACGGACTTGCCCCAGGCGTCTGCGGTGTTCTTGATGACGTACTTGAACTTCTGCAGGTCATCGGCAGCGTGGGTCAGCGTGGTGAACTTGTAGTTGATCTCAGCCTGGCCGGCGGATCCAACTTCGTGGTGGCTGCGCTCGACCTCGAGGCCGGCCTCGTCCAGTGCAACACACATGGCGTCACGGAGGTCAGCCTGCTTGTCCTGGGGAGCTACCGGGAAGTAACCGCCCTTGACGGCGGTCTTGTAGCCGAGGTTTCCGCCCTCTTCCTCGCGGCCGGTGTTCCAGTAGGCTTCCTCGGAGTCGATCTTGTAGAAGCTGCCCTGCGGGGAGGACTGGTACTGGACGTTGTCGAACACGAAGAACTCGGCTTCGGGAGCGAAGAACGCGGTGTCGGCGATGCCGGTGGATGCCAGGTACGCCTCAGCCTTCTCGGCAACGCCGCGGGGGTCGCGGTGGTACGGATCGCCCGTGCGCGGGTTGACGATGGAGAAGTTCAGCGCGAGGGTCTTCTCCATGCGGAAGGTGTCCAGGAACGCCGTGGTGACGTCGGGGATGAGCTGCATGTCAGACTCAGCGATGCCCTGGAAACCGCGGATGGAGGATCCGTCGAAGAGCTGGCCGTTGATGAAGAAGTCGGCGTCAACACTCTTCGCGGGGACGTTGAAGTGCTGCTGGACGCCCGGAAGATCGGTGAAACGGATGTCGACGAACTTAATATCTTCGTCCTTGATGAACTTGAGGACTTCGTCCGCAGTCTTGAACATCTATGCTCCTTACGCATATGTAAATATCTGGCGTGCAAGCCAGCTGATCCAGCGCAATCCGACAGCAGGGAAACAACGCAGTGTTTCCCTGCTGTGTATTACCTGCCGTGTTTTACCTGCTGTTTTACCTGCCGGTGGGTTGCTTGAAACTGGTAACAGCCTATGGACGCAGCATTTCCCGTCCGTGTCCGCATTGTTTCGGGCAGGTTACAGAATGCCCTGATATGGCAAGGCTATCTTCCGTCCACTCTGTGGTCTAACGCCATCCACAGTGTGGTCCGCGGGAAGTCGCTAAGCTTGCATGGTGGTAGATCGCAAAGACATTGGCTCCTGGCTCTCCGGCCCCGACACCTCGGGCATCTCCAAGTATCCGGGGGAGAGGCTGGGGCTGCCGGAGTCGGGCCCGGGCTCCATCGCACGGGCAGGCCGCAGGATCGCGGCGATCACGATCGACTGGACAGTCGCGCTGCTGATCAGCAACTTCGCCTTCGCGGGCGACGCCTGGGCCACGCTGGCAATTTTCGCCGTCGAACAGACCCTGCTGGTCGGGACCCTCGGCTACAGCATTGGACACCGTGCGGTGGGCATCCACGTGGTGAGGGCCGGGGGTGCTGCGCCCGGTCCGCTGGCCGCACTGGTGAGGTCCCTGCTGCTGTGCCTGGTGATCCCCGCGGTGATTTTCGATCCTGACCACCGCGGCCTCCACGACAAGGCAATGAATACGCTGTTGGTCCGCCGCTAGGCGCCCGAAGCCCCGGCGGCGCGGAGCCGCCCCAGGCTAGACGGAACTTGGTTCCCGGACGGCAGCTGCGCCGTTGGGTGCCCCGGCAAGGCTGAGGTACCGGCGCTGTCCCGCCCATCGTTCGAACAGGATGGTGGCGAACGGGAACACGGCGGACAGGCCCGCGAACAGGGCAACCACGAAGGGCCAACCCTGCAGCCGCCAGAGTGCCAGGGCGCAGATGCCATACCCCACGAACAGGACCCCGTGAATGGGGCCCGCCACCTGGACGCCAATCTCCGTGGTGCCGGCGATCCACTTGAAGTACATGCCGATGAGGAGCGCCGCCCAGCTGAAGGCTTCCGCGACGGCCAGGATCCGGAACGCGCGGATCACTGCTTTTGTGAGTTTCATGGTGTTGTCCTGTCCTGATGTGGGGGCTGCAAAGAAAACGCCCCGGCTGCCGGCCAAAGCCGGAACCGGGGCGGGTTCAAAACCTAGCGTCCGCGGTTGGGACGAGCCTTGTAGGGGTCAATGCCCTTGGGAATCGGCAGGCGGTTGCCCAGTGACGCGATCCGCTTGGACACGGCACTCACCTCAAGCTTGGTCAGTTCCTTCTTGAGCTTGCCCATCTTCTTGGCTACTTCGCTGAGGGGCACCTGGCCTTCGCCGCGGCCGCTTTCAATCACGTGCACGGTGACGTTGGGCAGTATGCGCGCCAGGCGCTTGCGTTCGGCTTCCAGCAGCGGCTTCACCCGGTGCGTGGGGCCTTCGCTGACCAGCACGATGCCGGGACGGCCGATCGCGCGGAAGACGGCGTCCTGGGTGCGCGGGTTGACGGCAACGGGCTGTTCCTCGGTGATCCAACCGCGCCGCAGGGTGCCCAGCGCAGCGCCGGAGGCGCCGGGCTGGTCCTCAATTTGCGCGAAGGCGGCGCGTTCTGCCCGGCGCGACAGGATGAACGTGGCACCGAGCAGGCCCAGCGGGATCCCGATGATGAGGCCGGTGATCCAGTTGTCCAGCCAGAAGCCCACCAGGAAGCTGACAGCCACAACGCCAAGGAAGACCAGCAGCATAAGCCACGGAACCATGGGGTCATGACGGCGTGTCATGGTGAAGACTTCGCGGATCTGCTTGAGCCGGCTGGGCTTCTTGACCTTCGCCTCTTTGGGCTTCCGCGAGAAGAGGCCACGCTTGACTGCGCTGGAGCCAGACGGAGTGGAGTTGCTGGAATCAGGGGATTTCGCCATAGTTCCTCAATTCTACGTGACCAAAGCCCAAGGGCCGGCACCGGAGTCTTCCGGTGCCGGCCCTTGGGGTGACGCTGTGTTTTTCTGGCAGTGCGCAGCTCAGGAGCGGGCGGCGAGCAGGGTGCTGGCTTCCTGGCGGGTGGTGCCGGAGTCCTGGATGCCGTCGGCGATGTGGGCGAGTTCGGCGGGGATGTCGCGGCCTTTCTTGCGCATTGCGGTGGCCCAGAGCCGGCCGGCGCGGTAGGAGGAGCGGACCAGCGGGCCGGACATGACGCCCAGGAACCCGATCTCGGTGGCCTCGTCCTGCAGGTCCACGAATTCCTGCGGCTTGACCCAGCGGTCCACCGGCAGGTGCCGTTCGGACGGGCGGAGGTACTGGGTGATGGTGATCAGGTCACAGCCGGCCTCGTGCAGGTCCCGGAGGGCTTCGGAGATCTCTTCGCGGGTTTCGCCCATGCCCAGGATCAGGTTGGACTTGGTCACCATGCCCAGGTCCCGGCCCTGCGTGATCACGTCCAGGGACCGCTCGTAGCGGAACGCGGGCCGGATCCGCTTGAAAATCCTCGGCACGGTCTCCACGTTGTGCGCGAACACCTCGGGGGCGGAGTCGCAGATCGCCTTGATGTGTTCGGGCTTGCCGGAGAAGTCCGGGATCAAAAGTTCGACGCCGGTGCCGGGGTTCAGTTCGTGGATCTTCCGGACCGTCTCGGCGTAGAGCCACACGCCCTCGTCGGCGAGGTCGTCGCGGGCCACCCCGGTGACGGTGGCATACCGGAGCTGCATGGCCTGCACGGAGCGGGCCACCTTGGTGGGTTCGAACATGTCCACCGGGGACGGCTTGCCGGTATCGATCTGGCAGAAGTCACACCGCCGGGTGCACTCGGACCCGCCGATCAGGAACGTGGCCTCCTTGTCCTCCCAGCACTCAAAAATATTGGGGCAGCCGGCCTCCTCACACACCGTGTGCAGGCCCTCTTTCTTCACCAGGTTCTTGAGCTGGACGAATTCCGGCCCCATCTGGACCTTCGCCTTGATCCAGTCCGGCTTCCGCTCCACGGGAACAGCCGAGTTGCGCTGCTCAACGCGCAGCAACTTCCGGCCTTCAGGTGCCAATGTCACAGGAGAGCTCCTTCGGGGCTTGAGACGAGTGCTTCTTCATGCTTGCGGAATTCCTCGACGAAACGGTCCACGATGTCGGCCGGGGCAATGTCCTGGCCCGTCTCGAGGGACATCGTGGTGACCCCGGCATCGGTGATGCCGCAGGCGATGATCTGCGCGTAGGGCGCAAGGTCGTTGCTGCAGTTGATGGCAATCCCGTGCATCGTGACTCCATTCAGGACACGAATGCCGATGGCTGCGATCTTGCGGTCCGGGCCCTTGCTGTCAGCCTTGATCCAGACACCTGCCCGGCCCTTGATGCTTTCGGCCTTGATGCCGTAGTCCGCCATGACGGCAATCATGACCGCCTCCAGCCGTTCTACGTAGTCCCGGATGCCTGCCCGGTTCTTCAGCTTCAGGATGGGGTAGGCGATCAGTTGGCCAGGCCCGTGCCAGGTCAGCTTGCCGCCGCGGTCTACAGCCACCACCGGCGTGCCGTCAAACGGCCGTTCGTGGTCTTCTGTGAGCTTGCCGGCCGTATATACAGCCGCATGCTCCAAGAGCAGGACAGTGCTGGGTGCTTCACCGGCGACGACTTTGTTGTGGAGTCCGCGCTGGATGTCCCAGCCCTTTTGGTAGTCGACGAAATCCGGAGCAAGACCCAGCGTGGAAAACTCAAGAGTCATGGCATCCAGCTTAGACCCCGCGGCGTCCCGCGCCCGGTTTAGTGCTTAACCTCACCCACCTGCTGGAGGCATGTCACTGGCGCTCCGGAACCAGTGCGGAGCCCGGATGCCAAGCCTGTGGATAACTTCTGCGGGCCTTGCCGGATTGGGCTAGACATGAGCTATGGAAGATTTGCAGGCACCCGAGGTGCCGGGCTTCGCCGTTGAACGCTTGCTTGGGCAGGGCGGGAGCGCGGTTGTCTGGCTGGCCAGGGAGCAAAGGACGGGGCGGAACTTCGCGGTTAAATGCTTCCGCTCAGGTCAGCGCCGGGCAAACGGCCCGGCGACGGTGACGGAGGATGCCGTGCGGCGTGAGATCCGGATCCTGTCCGTCCTGGACCACCAGCACCTGGTCAAAGCGCGTGATGCCGTCCGGCTGGCAGGGCAGCCGGACGGCGGTACGGCCCTGGTCATGGACTATGCGCCCGGCGGGTCACTGGCCGCCCTCGTATCCAGCCGCGGCAGGCTCACTGTCGGCGAAACAGTCACGGTACTGACGCCCCTGGCCCAGGTCCTGGACTACCTGCACAGCAAAGGATTCACCCACTCGGACGTCTCCCCGGGAAACGTCCTGTTCACCGGACAGGGCAAACCGCTGCTGTCCGATCTCGGCATAGCGCGGATGCTGGGTGACCCCGGCAGCATGGCACTTTCCGGAACGCCCGGCTTCACGGACCCGGCCCCGGTGGACGCAGTGCGGGGCCTCCAACCCGAACGGGACGTCTACTCGACGGCGGCACTGGGCTGGTTCTGCCTGACCGGCCAGGCTCCGCCCCGGACGGCTGACCGGCCGCCGCTTTCGCTCCTTCTTCCGGAGGTTCCGCGGGAGATGGCGGCCGCCCTGGAAGCCGGGCTCAACGAAGACCGGCGGGCCCGGCCCTCAGCGGCTGCCCTTGGCACGGCCGTCTACCGCAGCGCCTCGCCCCGGCCGCTGGACCTCGCTGCAGCGGTCCATCCCACGGTGATCCCGGAACTCATTACCCGCCGGCACATCCCGGCGCCGTGCCGGAGCGGAACAGTCAAGGACAAGGCCGCGGCCGCCGGCAGGCGGATCGCCACAGCGAAGCGGGGGGCGCTGCCGCTTCCCAGGCAACGCATGCCGTTCCCGGACGCCACGGGTGAGGTTCATCCGGCCCGCGGCAAACACCGGCTCACGGCGCCCGGCAGGGCGCGCCGCCGTAAGCCGGGATTGCGGCGCGTGCTGCCCGCCGCCGCGGCAGTGGCAGCCGCCGGCCTGTGGTGGCTCGCTGGAACCGGTGGTGCACCCGCCGAATCTGCCCCTGCTCCGGGACCAGCTGCCATTACTGCCCCGCCTCCGGCCCCTGCCGGTACAGCAACCGTAGGTACAGGGCGCGGCACTCAGGGCGGTGCAGGCCTTGCCGATGCCGCCAGGCAGCAAGCAGGGGACTCCGATCCCGTCCGGGCGGTCGAGGGCCTCGCCCTCCTGCGGGACCTTGCATTCAGCAGGGGCTATTGGGAACTGCTGGCAGAAGTCAACGCAAAGGATTCGCCGGCAGCGGCCACGGACCAGCAGTCAGCGGAGCCCCTTCGCAGCTCCGGCCATGTCCTGGAGGGTTTCTCCAGCAACCTCGCGGAGCTTCGCGCCGAGGACGGTGCAACTGCCGCGCGGGCCGTGGTGAGTGTTGTGTCCAGTTCCTCCGCCTATGAGGAGAAGGACGCCCAGGGCGTCGTAGTACGGGCCGGGCCGGCGGCGGGAGCGCGCCAGCTCAGGCTGGTCCTGATAGCCGGGGACGGCGGGTGGCGGATTAGCGAGATCCTGCCGGGCTCCTGATCCTGGCGCACCGGCCTGCCGGCAGCGTCAGCCCAGGCCGGCCCCTTCCCTGCCTGCAACCTTGTCCTTGCCCGCCACCCACTGCGCGGCCTGTGACAGCGTGGGATGCTGCCACTCGAAACCGGCCGCCTGCAGCACGGCAGGCTCCATGCGCTGGCTGGACAGCAGGAGCTCGTCCGCCAGGCCACGCATCACCAGCCGGAGGACAGGGGCAGGAACCCGCAGGGCCGCGGGGCGGTGCACGGCGCGGGCGAGAGCCCCCACCAGGGCATTGACGTCGGCATCCTCGGGAGCACACAGGTTGACCGGCCCGCTGATGCCGGACTCCAGCAAAAAGAGGAACGCCGCGGACACGTCCGGAAGGGTTATCCAGGGCCAGTACTGGCGGCCGTTCCCCAGCGGACCGCCCACGCCCAGCCGAATCAGCGGCAGCAGCCGGCCCAGGGCGCCTCCCTTCCTGCTGAGGACCACACCCGTCCGTGTCACCACCACCCGCACACCCGGGGGAGCGGTGGCAGCGGCGTCCTCCCATTCCCCGCAGATCGCCGCCAGCGTCCCGGACCCCCGTGGCGCATCTTCCCTGAGCACGGTATTTTCGGCGTCGCCGTAGTAATTGGAGCCGGACTGGCTCAACAGGACATGCGGCGGGGAATCAAGCTGCTGCATCGCCCGGGTGAGGGTATGCGTTGAATCCACCCGCGAGCGGAAGAGCTCCTCAACGCGCCTGCGGGTCCAGGGCCGGTCACCGATGCCGGCGCCGGAGAGATTGACGACGGCGTCCGCCCCGGCAAGGGCCTGCGGGTCCAGTTCGCCCGCGGCGGGGTTCCACCGGACTTCCGCCGCCCTGCGGGGGTCCCGCCTGACCAAGGACACGACGTCGTGTCCGGTGTTCCGGAAGGTTGCTGACATGGATTTGCCGATCAGCCCGGAGGCCCCGGCCATGACGATGCGCATGGTCCATCTCACCACGCCACGTCCCCGGCGGCACCTCCCGACGGGCTGCGGAAGGGTTGACTATGATCGAACGATGACCTTTTCGAGCTACTTCCGTTTCCCGCATCTGCATGGCGATCTGGTCACCTTCGTGGCCGAGGATGACGTGTGGATTGCGCCCCTGGGCGGCGGACGCGCCTGGCGCGTCTCGGCACTCCAGATGCCCGCCCGCAACCCCCGCTTCACCCCCGACGGGAAGCGGCTGGTGTGGACAGTGGTCCAGGGAACGGCGCCTGAGGTGGTATCGGCAGAGGTCGATGGCGGGGGGTACCGCCAGCTGACCTACTTCGGCCACAGCACCACCAGGGTCAAGGGCTTCACGGCCGGCGGTTCGGTAGTTGTGACGAGTGCTTTCCGGCAGGCGGAAAGCAGGCACACGCACGCCTACAGCGTTCCGCTGGAGGGCGGCTGGGCGGAGGAACTCCCGTTCGGACCTGTCGAGTCCGTGGCTTTTGGCCCCGAAGTGGGCGATGAGCGCCCCGTGGTAGTGGGCAGCGTGCTGTCCCGGGAACCGGCCTGGTGGAAGCGCTACCGCGGAGGCACGGCAGGGAAACTGTGGATCGACACCGATGGCAACGGGGAGTTCGAGCGCCTCCTCCCGGAGCTTGAGGGCAACCTCGCTGATCCAATGTGGGTGGATGGCCGCATTGCGTTCCTTTCCGATCACGAGGGTTACGGCAACCTGTATTCGGTCCTGCCCGGCGGAAAGGACCTGCGCCGGCACACGGACCACGAGGACTTCTACGTCCGGCACGCCTCCACGGACGGCAAGCGCGTTATCTTCGAGTCCGCCGGCGAGCTCTGGGTGCTGCACGATCTCGGTTCCGACGCCGTCCGGCTGGACATCAGCCTTGGCTCCGCATCGCAATCCAGGCGCCCTGCACTGCTGAAGGCCACCAAACACCTCGGCGCGGTGGTACCGGACACCAGCGGCTCCGCCAGCGCTGTCGAAGCCCACGGGACCATCCACTGGCTTCGCCACAAGGATGGTCCCTCCCGCATCATTGAGGCAACGCCGGGCGTCCGCGCCCGCCTGCCCCGGCCCCTCGGCGACGGCCGGATCGCCTACCTGGCGGACCACGACGGCGCGGAGGCGCTGTATATCAAGGACATCGCGGCACCCGTCCCGCACCCTGCTGCTGCAGCCGGCGTGACCAGCGCGGCAGTGGACCACAAGGGAACTGTTGCCCCGCCCGCGCCGGCGCCGACGGACGACGTCGTGCTGCCGCAGCCCGTCCCTGCTGCCGGCGCTGCCGTGCTCGCCGGGAACACCCCGGCGGCCCATGGCCCGGACGAGCAGGCCGACGTCGCGCCTGAATCAGGCGCCCCGGCTGCGGAGGCGCCGGCAGGGCCGGCCGCAGTCCGCATCGCCTTCCCCAAGCCGTCGCGTGCCAGTGCGCTCGAGGCGAGCCCGGACGGGTGCCGGATAGCCTTGGGAACGTCATTCGGCGAGGTCTACGTGGCAGACACGCGCACGGGCGAACTGACACTGGTGTCCAGCATCGGCGAAGGCACCGTTGCGGACCTGGCATGGTCCGGGGACTCGCAGTGGCTCGTATGGTCGGAACCGGTCACGTCCTTCGGCTCCCGCAGCCGGTTGCGGCTGGCCAACGCGGCACAGCCCGGTGCCGCCCCGGTGGAAGTCACCGATGGGCGCTTCTGTGACCAGTCGCCGGCCTTCACCCCCGACGGCAAGTTCCTGGCCTTCCTCTCCAACCGCAGCTTCGACCCGGTGTACGACGGACACTCCTTCGACCTCTCCTTCCCCAGTCCCATCAAGCCCTACCTTGTGGCGCTTGCGGCGGACACGCCGTCGCCCTTCGGCCCCGCCGTGGACTCAGACGGCGGAGGCGCGGCAGCCACACAGGAAGAGGAAAAGCCCGACGACGGCTCCCGCCCTGGCAACGCCCTGCCGGAGGTCCGGGTGGATCCCGAGGGCCTGGCGCACCGGGTCATCACCGTGCCTGTGCCGCAGGGCAACTACACGTCCCTGAAGGCCGCCGAAGGGGCGCTGCTGTGGCTCGACTGGGCCCTGGCCGGCGTGACCGGTGATGGAAAAGCCAGCCAGGAGGACAAGGACTCCCGGCCCAGCCTGGTCCGGTACGACCTTGGCCGGCGCAAGCTGGCCACCCTCGTGGATGCGCTGGACAGTTACCGGCTGTCAGGGGACCGCAGCACCGTGGTGCTGATCTCGGACAAGGAGGTCACCGTGGTCCCCGCCGACGCGAAGGCGGATGAGGAGTCCGGGAAGCTGGTCAAGGTGGATCTCGGCCGGATCAGGGTCATGATGGACCCGCTAAGTGTCTGGGGGCAGGCCTTTGACGAGGCCTGGCGGCTGCAGCGGGATTTCTTCTGGACGGAGGATATGGCAGGGCAGGACTGGGATTCCATCCACCGCCGCTACCGTCCGCTCGTGGAACGCCTCGGCTCGCACGATGACCTGGTTGACCTCCTGTGGGAGCTGCACGGCGAGCTGGGGACGTCCCATGCCTACGTCCGGCCGGCGCCTGTCACCGAAAACGGCAGCCACGGCCAGGGCAGGCTCGGCGCGGACCTGGCGTACGTCTCCGGCGGGTGGGAGATCACCCGGATCCTTGCCGGCGAGTCCTCCGATCCGCTGGCCACTTCACCCCTGACCAGGCCTGGAATCGGCGCCAAGGCGGGCGATATCCTGCTGGCTGTCGACGGCGTGCCGCTGTCCGAAGGCGTCACCCCGGCCATGCAGCTGGTGGGAGCGGCCGGACGGGCAGTCGAGCTCACCCTCCTGAGTGGTCCGGCACACGGGGCCGCAGCAGGCACCCAGCGCCGCGTCGCCGTGGTTCCCGTCAAGGACGAGGAGCGCTTGCGGTACCAGGACTGGGTTGCCTCAAACCGGCGGACTGTCCGCGAAGCCTCGGGGGGCAAGTTCGGCTACCTGCACATCCCGGACATGATGGCCAACGGCTGGGCACAGCTGCACCGGGACCTGGACACTGAAACTGCGCTTGACGGCCTTATCGTGGACGTGCGACGCAACCGCGGCGGCCACACCTCGCAGCTGGTCGCGGAATTGATCGGCCGCAAGGTGACCGGGTGGAGCATGCCGCGCGGTGAAAAGCCGCGGACATACCCGCACCACGCACCGCGCGGTCCGGTGATTATCCTGGCCGACGAATTCGCCGGCTCGGACGGCGACATCATCACCCAGGTGTCCAAGCTCAGGGGGATCGGACCGGTGATCGGCACCCGCACGTGGGGCGGCGTGGTGGGCATCGACAACCGGTTCTCCCTTGCGGACGGCACCGGCGTGACGCAGCCGCGGTACGCCACCTGGTTCGGCGGCGGTGTGGGCTGGAGCGTGGAGAACTACGGGGTGGAGCCGGATATCGAGGTGGTATTTCCTCCGCACGCCTATGCGGCAGGCCGGGACCCCCAGCTGGAGTACGGCATCGGCACGCTTAAGGAGATGGTGCAGGAACTGCCCACGGACCGTCCGCCGGCCCGCGAAGGGTACCGCCGGCTGCGTCCCGCTCCGCTCCCCGCACGGCGGCAGGGCCAGTAGCCGCCGCGCACAAAAAGCCCCGCCTGGCCGTCACGGCCAGGCGGGGCTTTTGCTTACCGGCGCCGGGTCAGGACTCCAGCGTTGCATCCAGGGTGATGTCGATGCTGGCCAGGGCGCCGGAAACGGGGCAGCCCACCTTTGCCTCGCTTGCGATCTTCTGGAACTCTTCCTCGGAGATGCCCGGGATCCGTGCCGACATGGTCAGGTGGCTTCCCGTGATGCCGGTTCCCGGGACGAACGTGACGTCAGCCTTGGTGTTCACTTCCTCCGGCGCGTGGCCGGCCTGGGCCAGTGCGTGGCTGAAGGCCATGGAGAAGCAGGCCGAGTGGGCTGCGGCAATCAGTTCCTCCGGGCTGGTCTTGCCGCCGGAAGCCTCGGTACGGGCCTTCCAGGTGACCTCATAGGTGCCGAGGCCTGAGCTGTCCAGCGTGGTGTTCCCGGAACCTGACATCAGGTCGCCGTTCCATACCGTGTGCGCGGTGCGTGTTGCTGCCATTACCACTCCTCAAGTCGATTCAAACCGGGGCAGGCCAGTGCCCGGCCCCGCCGTCTCCCATCCTAGGGATTTCGCGGGAACCGTGCACCAGCTGTCCGCTGTCAGAGGATTGTTACCACGCTTGTTATGTACCGCCGGTTAGATGGCGACGGCGACGCCCCCGCGGAAGGGGCGTCGCCGCTGTCATTGTTTCAGCGTGTGGCTGCTACTGCCAGAGCGTGGCGATGGCGATGTTCAGCAGCGCGAGTCCGCCCACGCCGTGGGCCAGGCCCGCGCTGATGTCCTCGCCCTTTTTGTACTTCCGGCGGCCGATGAAGGCCAGTACGCCCACAACCAGGGCGATGACGAGCTTGATGCCCAGCTTGGGGTAGTTGGCGTCCATGTCCAGTGCCGGGATGAGTCCCATCAGGGCAACCCCGGTCAGCAGCTGCAGCATGGCGCCGTCAAATTGGCGGGGGTGGACGGTGGGCTTCTTCATCTGCCCGATCCAGATGCCCACGATCATGGCCGCGCCGACGATGTGCAGGAAAACCACAATGTTATAGACGATGTTCATGAGACCAGTGTAGCCAGAGGTTCTACGGGACGTAGTAGTGCCGGCGCGGGCCCGTGCGCCCGGGGACGTGCCCGCTTAAATGCCGACGGCGGCGCAGGCTTTGCGGAGGTTTCCCGCCGCTGCCTGCGCCGCCGTCGTGCGCTTTTGCCTGTTACAGCCCGAGGTCCGCCTCGAAGGCGCCTTCCTCAAGGCGTGCCTTCAGGGTCTGGAGGAACCGGCCGGCGTCCGCGCCGTCCACCAGGCGGTGGTCGTACGTCAGGGACAGGTACATCATGGACCGGATGGCGATCGAATCGTCACCGTTGTCATCGGAAACCACTACCGGGCGCTTGACGATGGCGCCGGTGCCAAGGATGCCCACCTGCGGCTGGTTGATGATCGGGGTGTCGAACAGGGCGCCGACGGATCCGATGTTGGTGATGCTGAACGTGCCGCCGGACAGCTCGTCCGGGCCGATCTTGCCGTCGCGGGTGCGGCTGGCAACGTCGGCAATCTTCCCGGCCAGTCCGGCGAGGTTCAGGCTGCCGGCGTCGGAGATGACCGGGACCAGCAGGCCCTTGTCCGTGTCGACGGCGATCGCCAGGTGTTCGGCGTTGTGGTACGTGATTTCCTGCTTGTCCTCGTCGTACGCAGCGTTGAGCTTGGGGTGCTGCTTGAGGGCCTCGGCCACGGCCTTGGCGATGAACGGCAGGAAGGTCAGCTTGGTGCCGTTCTGGGCCTGGAACGAGTTCTTGGCCTTGAGGCGGAGCTTGGCGATCTTGGTCATGTCCACTTCGTGGACCTGGGTCAGCTGGGTGGAGATTTCCAGCGACTCACGCATGCGGCGGGCGATGACCTGGCGGATGCGCGGTGCCTTCTGGGTGGTGCCGCGCAGCGAGGAAACCGCGGCTCCGGATGCTGCCGGTGCCGGAGCGGACGCTGCCGGGGCTGCCTGAGCGGGTGCGGCCTTGGCTTCGGCTGCCGCGATGACATCCTGCTTGCGGATGCGGCCTCCGACGCCGGTGCCGGAGAGCGAGGTGATGTCCACGCCGTGCTGGTTGGCCAGCTTGCGGACCAGGGGGGTGACGTAGCCGGACTCGCCGCCGGCGGCGGGTGCCTCGGCTGCGGCCGGAGCGGCCGGAGCTGCTGCGGCCTTCGGTGCTTCCTGCTTGGGTGCTTCCTGGGCAGGTGCAGCCTGCGGAGCCGGTGCCTCAGCTTTGGACTCTTCCGCCTTGGGGGCTTCCTCTGCAGGTGCAGCCGGGGCGGGGGCCTCTGCGGGCGCTGCTGCCGCACCTGAGCCGATGACGGCCAGGACGGAGCCAACCTCTGCGGTTTCGTCCTCGTTGACGCGGATCTCCTGGAGGGTGCCGGCCACGGGGGAGGGGATTTCGGTGTCTACCTTGTCGGTGGACACCTCCAGCAGGGGCTCGTCCACCTCGACGGCGTCGCCGACGGCCTTCAGCCAGCGGGTGACCGTGCCCTCGGTAACGCTCTCGCCGAGGGCCGGGAGGGTGACCTCGTGGCTCTCGCCGCCGCCGGCGGCCGGTGCCTCAGGTGTGGAAGCTTCCTGCGCGGGAGCTTCCTGGGCAGGTGCCTCCTGCGCCGGGGCTTCGTCCGGTGCGGCGGCTTCAGTGGACGGGGCCTCGGCCGGAGCGGACTGCTCAGCGGCAGGGGCCTCATCGGCCGGGGCGCCGCCGCCGGAGCCATCGCCAATGCGGACCAGGGGAGCGCCGACCTCGGCGGTCTCGTCCTCGGCAACCAGGATTTCCTCAATCACGCCAGCTACAGGAGAGGGGATTTCAGTGTCTACTTTGTCGGTGGAGACTTCGAGCAGCGGCTCGTCCACCTCTACCCGGTCACCTACCTGCTTGAGCCAGCGGGTGACGGTTCCTTCGGTGACGCTCTCACCGAGGGCGGGCAAGTTAACGGATTCAGACATGTCGTCCCCGTTCTCCTTATTGATCTTTAGTGCGGATGATTGCTGCCTGTTGGCCAGCCTAGTGCACCCGGCATTCCGTGCCGGGTGCACCAGGCCCTGTGATGCTGGGGGAGACTAGCCGTGAAGGGGCTTGCCCGCGAGTGCAAGGTGGGCTTCGCCCAGGGACTCGTTCTGCGTGGGGTGGGCGTGCAGCAGCTGGGCCACATCCTCGGGGTACGCTTCCCAGTTCACGATCAGCTGGGCTTCGCCCACCTGTTCGCCCATGCGGGCACCGATCATGTGGACGCCCACCACCGGGCCGTCCTTCTGGCGGACCAGCTTGACCAGGCCGGAGGTGCCCAGGATGGAGCTCTTGCCGTTGCCGGCGAGGTTGTATTCCTGGGTCTGGACCTGGTCTTCGCCGAACTTCTCCTTGGCGGCCTTTTCGGTGTAGCCGACCGTGGCGATTTCGGGGTCGGAGTAGGTGACCTTCGGGATGTTGATGTCCTCGACGACCACAGGCTTCAGGCCAGCGATTTCCTCGGCCACGAAGATGCCCTGCTGGTAGCCGCGGTGCGCCAGCTGGACGCCCGGCACGATGTCGCCCACGGCGTAGATGTTGCCGACGCCGGTGTGAAGGCGTTCGTTAGTGATGACGAAGCCGCGGTCGATTGTGACGCCCGCTTCCTCGTAGCCAAGGTTGGCGGTGACGGGGCCGCGGCCCACGGCAACAAGGAGGAGGTCGGCTTCGAAGGTCTTGCCGTCCACCAGGGTGACCTTGACGCCGTCGTCATTCTGCTCGACGCCCTGGAAGAACACGCCGGTGGAGAACTTGATGCCGCGCTTCTTGAAGGCCCGTTCGAAGTTCTTCACGATGGTGGCGTCCTCGTTGGGAACCAGCGAGGGCAGGCCCTCGACGATCGTGACGTCCACGCCGAAGGACTTCCAGACGGAGGCGAATTCGACGCCGATCACGCCGCCGCCCAGGATAATGGCGCTCTTGGGGATGGAATCCATGGTGAGGGCCTGGTCCGAGGTGATGACTTTGCCGCCGATTTCCAGCCCCGGGAGGGTGCGGGAGTAGGAGCCGGTGGCCAGGACGATGTTCTTGCCCTTGTACGCCGTGCCGTTGACCACGACGGTGTCAGTGCCCTGGAGTTTGCCTTCACCCTCGATGACGGTGATGCCCTTGGACTTGATGAGGCCCTGGAGACCCTTGTACTTGCCGGCGATGATGCCGTCCTTGTACGCGTTGACGGCGTTGATGTCGATGCCGTCGAGGGTGACGTTCACGCCGTACTTGGCGGAGTCCCGTGCGTGGTCGGCCAGCTCCGCGGAGTGCAGGAGGGCCTTGGTGGGGATGCAGCCGTTGTGGAGGCAGGTGCCGCCCAGTTTGGCTTTCTCCACGAGGCCGACGGTGAGGCCAAGCTGTACTGCCCGCAGCGCGGCGGCGTATCCGCCGCTGCCGCCACCGAGTACCAGGATGTCGAATTCTTGCGCAGTTGCCTGATCGGCCACTTAGACGCTCCCTCGCGTGAACGATGACGCGGTCCTGCGCATCATCTGGTCTTGGAACCTGGACTGCCGTGATTATTCCAGCAGGCCAATTCTTTTGCATTTGTGACTACCGTGGTTCACCTTAGCGAACCACTTATCCATGCTCCACCCTGGCACCACGTTTGTGGAGCGCTTGTGTCGAGTGTCACGCGGCTTTGTGGCACAGGGATCACCGGTCCCGCAAAGCCTGGTGCCAGCCCGCTGCGGGCCGCCATATGTCAGGCGGCAGCAGCCAGGATGTCCTCCACATAGGCCACCAGGGTCCGGACGGTGCAGCCCGTTCCCTGCTTGTGGGTGTAGCCATAGGGGCTCCCGTTGTTGAAGGACGGCCCGGCGATGTCGATGTGGGCCCAGGGGATCTGTTCCCCGTCCTTGCCCTTACCCACGAATTCACGGAGGAAAACTGCGGCGGTCATCATGCCGCCATGGCGTTCGCCGATGTTCGCGAGGTCGGCCACCTGTGAGTCGAGGCTGGGACGCAGTTCCTCGGGAAGCGGCATGGGCCATACGAGTTCGCCGGCGCGGTCCGCTGCGGCCTTGAGCGGGCCGGTCACGCTGTCCGATCCCATGACGCCGGCCGTCCGGTTTCCCAGTGCGATCAGCTGTGCCCCGGTGAGCGTTGCGACGTCGATGATGGCGTCCGGGTACTCGGCACTGGCAGCCACGATGCCGTCGGCCATCACCAGCCTGCCCTCGGCATCGGTGTTCAGGACCTCCACGGTCTTCCCGCCGAACATCGTCAGGACGTCGGCCGGCCGGGAAGCGGCGCCGGAGGGCATGTTCTCGGCGATGCAGAGCCAGGCGGTGGCCTTCACCGGCAGGCCAAGTCCCGCCAGGGCCAGGACAGTGTTAAGGACGACGGCGGCGCCCGCCATGTCGCTCTTCATGTCGCCCATGCCGAGGGCCGGCTTAATGGAGATTCCGCCGGTGTCAAAGGTGATGCCTTTGCCGACGAGCGCGATCTTTGACGTTGCCTTGGCGGGAGAGTATTCCACCTTGACCAGCCGCGGCTGGCGGGCGGAGCCCTTGCCCACGCCCATGATGCCGCCGAAGCCTTCCTTCTCGAGGCGCTTCTCGTCCCACACGGTGACCTTCACGGGCAGGCCCTTGGCCAGGTCCTTGGCAGCCTCGGCGAAGGACTCGGGGTAGAGGTGGCTGGGCGGCTGGTTCACCAGCGAACGGGTGGCGTTTACCGCCTTGCCGATCAGTGTGGCCCTTTTAAGGACAGGGGCAAGTTCCTTCTGGTCGGCCAGGTCGGTGAAAATGACCGCGTTGCGGACAGGATCCTTCAGGCCTTCCCTGGAGGTGCGGAACTCTGTGAAGGAATAGGCCCCCAGGGCGGCACCTTCGGCCACCGCTGCGACGTCGGCGGCAGTCGCCGTCGGGAACGCCAAGGCAACCGTGGCGAAACCGGCGAGCTGGCGGATGGCGGAACCGGCTGCCCGGCGCAGTGCTTCCCCGGCCAACGGTTGCGCAGGCGTTACCTTGCCCACGCCCGCCAGGACCAGGACGCCCGCGCCGGTCTCGGGGAGGCCCGGCAGGCGCACCAGCTGGTCCGCGGCACCCGTGACGCCGAGCGCCTTAAGGGAATCAGCCAGCGCTTCGGCGGACCTGGCCGTCAACGGGTTCTCCAGGAGGACGGGACCGTCTGCACCCTGCCCCACGCCTATGACCACTGCGTCGCTGGGACTCTTCTTCAGGTCCCGAGAGAGGGTACTAAGGTTGATTTCAGTATTCTTGACCACGGGGTCAGTCCTCGATTCTCGAAAGATGTTCGGGCAGGGAGCATGTTCGGCGTTCTGCCATGGTTCCCCGGGTACGGCCGTTCGGAACGCAGTCCGGGAGTTGCAGGCCCGTCTGGCAGGCCAGTTCCGATCGTAGCCCTTGGCCGCTGCGCACGGGGTATTTCGTGAGAGTTGCGCCACACCGGGCGCCGGAATGCGAGGCCGTCCCGGGGCGTTGTAAAGAAAGAATGTCCACCCGCACCTATGAAAGGAACATGCCGTGCTTGAACGGATTTCCGGCTCCCTCCTGGACCCCGGTGCGCTTTATGCGAGCAACATTGAGCTGTTCCACAGCCCCGGGCTCCGCGGGCTGAACCTGGTGATGGGCTTCACCGGGTTCGCCGATGCCGGCCACGTGGTGAAGCAGATCAACGCGGAACTGCTCGACTCCCTCGACGCCGAGCCGGTGGCGGTCTTCGACGCCGACCAGCTGATTGACTACCGCTCACGCAGGCCGCACCTGACGTTCGTGGAGGACCACCTCCAGGATTACCAGGAGCCGAAGCTGGCCCTGTACCGCCTCGTGGACGGGCTCGGGAAGCCCTTCCTCCTGCTGGCAGGTTTCGAACCGGACCTGCAGTGGGAACGCTTTGCGCGCGCAGTGGTGGGCATCGTGGAGCAACTGGACGTCAACCTGGTCACCTGGATCCACTCCATTCCCATGCCGGTTCCGCACACCCGCCCTGTGGGCGTCACGGTGCACGGCAACCGGCCGGAGCTGATCGAGGGCATCTCGGTGTGGAAGCCCACCGTGGAGGTTCCCGCAGCTGTAGGACACATCCTGGAACTCCGCCTGGTGGAGGCAGGACGGAATGTTGCCGGTTACGTCATCCACGTCCCCCACTACCTGGCCGAGGCCGAATACCCCACGGCCGCCGTCGCAGGCCTGGAGTACCTGGGCGCGGCCACCTCGCTGATGCTGCCCTCGGACAGGCTCCGCGAAGCCGGGCGCGAGGTCGGCCGCCAGATCGCCGAACAGATTGACGCCTCCGAGGAAGTCCAGCAGGTGGTGTCGCGGCTGGAGACCCGCTACGACGAAAAGGCCGAGGGCACGGTCCGCCGCTCGCTCCTCGCGGACGAGAACGACGAACTGCCCAACGCCGACGTCCTGGGCGCCGCGGTGGAAGCGTACCTGGCCCGGGAGAACCCGGGTCAATAAAGCGGCTGGGTCAATAAAGGCCGCCGGCGGCTGCCCGGGCATAATGAAGTGGTGACTGCACCCCGCGCCTGGCTTATCTGGACCATCGGAATCTTTGGGTACCTGGTAGCCGTGGCGCAGCGCACGTCCTTTGGCGTGGTGGGGCTGGAAGCCACGGAGCGGTTCCATGCCAGCGCATCGGCGATTTCGTTCTTCACTGTCCTCCAGCTCCTTGTCTACGCCGGGCTCCAGATCCCGGTGGGCCTGCTGGTGGACAGGTTCGGCTCCCGCGCCATGATCTCCTGCGGCGCTGCCCTGATGGGCCTGGGCCAGCTCCAACTTGCTTTTGCCGACACAATTCCCGGGGGAGTGGCCGGCCGCGTGCTGGTGGGGGCCGGGGACGCCATGACCTTTATCTCCGTGATCCGCCTGATTCCCTTGTGGTTCGCTCCCGCCCGGGTGCCCCTGGTGACCCAGCTGACGGGCATGTCCGGCCAGTTGGGCCAGCTGTTCAGCGTCATCCCGTTCGCCTTCGTCCTCCATCTCTCAGGCTGGACCACCGCATTCCTGATGCTGGCAGGCCTGTCCGCGCTCGCAGTTGTCCTGGTCCTGCTGCTCCTGCAGGACGCCCCGCCGGGCACCGAGCGGCCGCACGCAAAGCAGGGCCTGCGGGCTACCGGCGCATCCCTGGCCCGGGCCTGGCGCCAGCCGGGGACGAGGCTGGGCATGTGGAGCCACTTCACCATCCAGTTCAGCGGCACGGTGTTTGCCATGACGTGGGGCTACCCCTTCCTCCTTTCGGGCCAGGGGCTGGACGCCGGAACGGTTGCCGCCCTCATGGCGCTGTACGTCGCCGCCGCAATGGCGGTAGGGCCATTCATCGGACGCTTCGTTTCACGGCATCCGTTGCGGCGTTCCACCATGGTCCTGCTGATTGCCGGCGCTACCGCGGGGGCATGGGCTGCCGTCCTGCTGACTCCCGGACAGGCACCCCTCTGGCTGCTGGCCGGCCTTGTCGTGGTGCTTGCCGTCGGCGGCCCCGGTTCGATGATCGGCTTCGACTTCGCCCGGACGTTCAATCCGGCGCACCGGATCGGAACGGCGACGGGCATCGTTAACGTGGGCGGGTTCATCGCAGCCCTTGTTGCGATCTTCCTGATCGGGCTGGTGCTGGACGTCCTGTATGCCAGCGGTTTCTCCAACGGCATCCTGTACGGACTGGATCCGTTCCGTATTGCCCTGAGCGTCCAGTTCCTGCTGCTCGGATCCGGTGCGGCGGCGATGCTGGCATGCCGGCAAAAGGTGCGGCGCCAGATGGCCGCGCAGGGCGTCATTGTTCCACCCTTGCGCAGCGCCCTTGCCCGCCAGCGGCGGGAAAGCCTCGCCCGGCGCCGGCAGCCGACGCCTACGGACGGTGCGGACTAGTCCTGCACAGCGCACGTTTCCCCACATAGCCGGATCAGGTCCTTATCCGGGTCCGGCGGTCCGTGAAGGCTGGAGGCATGACACCTCCAGAACACCTGACAATCCGCAGCCCGGAAGACGTCCTGGGCTTCATTCCCCACTCACTGGGCTACTGGCCGTCCGCAAGCCTCGTCGCCATGACGTTGCAGGGCAAACGGCTGGGCGCCACGCTCAGGCTGGATCTTCCCGGCCCGGACGTCCTGGCGCAGCCCGCCGCTTTTGCCCGGACGGTCTGCAGCTACCTTGAAGCGGACCGGAATGCCGACGGGTCGCTGCTGGCACTCTTCACCAACAACGGCTGGCTGGCCGGGCCGGACTGCTATGGCAGCCTGCTCGCGGGGCTGCAATGGGCGCTGGACGGAGCAGGGATGCCGGTCCGGGATGCCTGGTACGTCGGCACCGAGTATTGGCGGGACGCGTTTTGTGCTGATCCTGCGTGCTGCCCCTTCCCCGGACGTCCGGTGCAGGAGATCCGGGACAGCACCCTGAACGCCGAAATGGTGTACCGCGGAAGCAGCGTGGGCCCGTCCCCCCAGGACCAGCCGGCTGCGGTCCTGCCCGGTTCCAGCCTGCATTGTGCTGCAGTGCTTGAGGCGGAAGCGGCGTGGTTGGCGCAACTGGACCTGCGCCGCGGAAGCAGGGCGCAGTTTGACGCTGTCCTGGGGCTATGGGATGCCCAGCTTAACCGTCCCCCGGGTGAAGCGTGGCTTCCCGAGGTTGAACGCGACGGCTTCCTGCGGGCAACCCTGTTGGTACCGCGATGGCGGGATGCCGTCCTGATGATGGCGGCCGCCGGAAGGGCGGCAGCGGAAGCCGGGGCCGGGCAGTCACCCACCTTTCGCGAGGAGTGCCGCCTTGAACCTGTGGCCCCGCCGGCAGGATCCCTTGGCGCCGGCATTGGCGGGAAGGCCGCTCCGGCCGGTGGTCCTGTACATGGCGGGGTGACGGAAGCGGGTGTTCCCCGCTACGGCGATGTCCTGATGGGGATCCAGCCTGCCGTTCCGGACTGGGAGAGGCTCGACGCCTTGGATTCCATTTTCCTGCAACTCGCGGCATCCGGAGGTAGGGCTGGGGCAGCATCGCTCACGGGAAGGGGCTGGATCGCATGGTGCCGGGGGCGTGGCTCCTTCTCCGCGGCCTACCTTGCCCAGGCCCTGGACGTGGAACCCGGGTACCGGCTCGCGGAACTGCTGCTGGAACTGGTCCGCCGGGGAACCATCTGCGGCTGGGCGGCACGGAAGGAGGCCGCCTGGCAGAAATTCGGCCCCGACGCGGCGTGATCGGTGGGCGCAGGGATTGCGGGGAGGGTGCAGCGGGCACGTGCCGGCGGGCTGGCCGAACGAGGAGAACGGGGGAGAGGCCCCTTCCGGGAAATCATGAGACAATGGATGCCGAGACCCGGTTGGGTCCGTGTATCGAGCGTCCAGGATTGTGCCCTTTCGGGGAACATTACAGCGGTTCCGGCAGTTGTCTTAATAGACTCTGCGGGCCGTGGTGGCGCTTGGTTTTCACCACGGACTTGACAGGGTCATAGTGGTGTTGCCCGTATGGTGATTCCACAGACCACCGCTAGAAAGGTTTTCTGTGACCCCGTCTTCCACGAAGAAGGACCCCTCCGCCCAGGACGAACTGTCCGCCGAGGAGAAGCAGGCTGCGACCAACGCCAAGCGGGCAGCTACGCGGGCAGCCAACAAAGCATCTGCCGGTGAGGCCGCGGACGGCAAGCGCGAGCCCAAGAAGCGCGGGCCCAGGCCCGGCGCAAAGGCAGCTGCCGAGGCCGCCGGCAAGTCTGCGGCTGGCGGCGCTGACGATGTAGAAGAAGTCGACGAAGAGCTCGACGACATCATCCTCGAAGGACCTGAGGTTATCGAGGACGACGCCGAGGCCGATCCCGCCAAGGGTGCCGCCGGCTCCGGCAAGGGCTTCGTCTACTCGGACGCTGATGACGACGACGCACCCGTGCAGCAGGTCATGTCCGCCGGAGCTACTGCCGATCCCGTCAAGGACTACCTGAAGCAGATCGGTAAGGTTGCGCTGCTCAACGCCGAGCAGGAAGTCGACCTTGCGCTCCGGATCGAAGCCGGACTTTTTGCCGAGGAAAAGATCAACGCCGACGACGGCTCCATGGATCCGAAGTACAAGCGCGAGCTTGAATTCATCATCCATGACGGGAAACGTGCCAAGAACCACCTCCTGGAAGCGAACCTCCGCCTGGTGGTCTCGCTGGCCAAGCGTTACACCGGCCGCGGCATGCTGTTCCTGGACCTCATCCAGGAAGGCAACCTGGGCCTCATCCGTGCGGTGGAGAAGTTCGACTACACCAAGGGCTTCAAGTTCTCCACCTATGCCACCTGGTGGATCCGCCAGGCAATCACCCGCGCCATGGCCGACCAGGCCCGCACCATCCGTATTCCAGTGCACATGGTCGAGGTCATCAACAAGCTGGCCCGCGTGCAGCGCCAGATGCTGCAGGACCTGGGCCGTGAACCCACGCCCGAAGAGCTGGCCCTCGAACTGGACATGACGCCCGAAAAGGTCGTTGAAGTCCAGAAGTACGGCCGCGAGCCCATTTCGCTGCACACGCCCCTGGGCGAGGACGGCGACTCCGAGTTCGGCGACCTGATCGAGGACTCCGAAGCCGTGGTTCCGGCGGATGCCGTGAGCTTCACGCTCCTGCAGGAGCAGCTGCACTCCGTCCTGGACACACTCTCCGAGCGCGAGGCCGGCGTTGTGGCCATGCGCTTCGGCCTGACGGATGGACAGCCGAAGACTTTAGACGAAATCGGAAAGGTCTACGGAGTCACGCGTGAGCGCATCCGCCAGATCGAATCGAAGACCATGTCCAAGCTCCGCCACCCGTCGCGGTCGCAGGTGCTCCGGGACTACCTGGACTAAACAGAACCGGTCAAACACAGCGGCCCGCCGGCCGCCGCGCCCCCCGCGCGGCAGCCGGCGGGCCGCTTGGTTTCCCCAGGCCGTCCGGGCTGTTGCGGCGGGCCAGGGCGGTGCTTTGAAGGTTGTGGTTAAAAGGATTGGGACCCCACCTTGCGGTGGGGTCCCAACAACTTCGGGAAGAACCTAGTCGATTTCCACGACTGCCTTCTCGTGAAGCCTGCCCGTCTCGTCGTGCCAGTCGGAGCTCAACGGCTTGAGGGTTGCCTCCACTGCACGGGCGTGGTGGCCGCAGAACAGCAGTTCACCGCCGGAGGACTCCAATACAACCCGGACGTAAGCCTGGGCTCCGCAACGATCGCACCGGTCGAGTGCGTTGAGTGTGCGGTCTGCCACTGCTGTTGTCATGTCGGCCTCCTTAGTAGATCAGTACGTCTATATAACCAGCATTCGTAACAAATCCATCGCAAGGATGGGGCAAGTTCGCTGTGCGCGTATCCGCAAAATTGGCTCAAGTTCGCCGCAGGGCCCGCCGGCACCACCCGCGTGGCACGGTCCACACCCCCGGCCAGGTGTGGCAGCCGGCCTGCCGGTCCCGGGCCGACTACCCTAGAGGAAGCGATCCCAGCCTGCTGTTTCCGTCCCTGAAGGAGTTCATCACCAGTGGCACCAAGTTCTGATTACACTGCCCGGCACCTGTCTGTACTGGAGGGCCTCGAGGCTGTCCGCAAGCGCCCGGGCATGTACATCGGTTCCACCGACTCCCGCGGACTCATGCACTGCCTCTGGGAGATCATTGACAACTCCGTGGATGAGGCCCTGGCCGGGTTCGGCCACGACATCAAGATCATCCTCCACGCCGACAACTCCGTGGAGATCCATGACGACGGCCGCGGCATCCCTATCGACAAAGAACCCAAGACCGGCCTGACGGGCGTCGAAGTGGTCTTCACCAAACTCCACGCGGGCGGCAAGTTCGGCGGCGGCTCCTACACGGCCTCAGGCGGCCTGCACGGCGTCGGCGCATCCGTGGTCAACGCGCTGTCCTCCCGCCTCGACGTCGAAGTGGACCGCGGCGGCAAGACCTACAAGATGTCCTTCCGGCGCGGCGAGCCCGGGCGCTTCAAGGACGTTGGCTCCAGGATCGACCCCGCCGCACCCTTTACCCCGTTCGTGGACGATTCCGTCCTGGACGTGGTGGGCAAAGCAAAGCGCGGGGTCACGGGCACCCGGATCCGGTACTGGGCCGACCGGCAGATCTTCACCCCGGATGCAAAGTTCTCCTATGACGAACTGGCGGCCCGTGCGCGCCAGACCTCCTTCCTGGTACCAGGCCTCAAACTGACGGTGCGGGATGAGCGGAGGTTCCCGGGAACACCCGGGGAGGCAGGAGTCCACGAAGAAGTCTTCCACCACGACGGCGGCATCTCCGAATTCGTCGAGTTCCTCGCCGCCGATCCCGCCGTCACCGACGTCTGGCGGCTGCACGGCTCCGGAAAGTTCAAGGAGACAGTTCCCGTCCTGGACGAGCGCGGGCACAGCCAGCTGGCGGAGGTGGAACGGGACTGCGAGGTGGATGTCGCGCTGCGCTGGGGCATCGGCTACGACAGCACCGTCCGGAGTTTCGTCAACATCATCTCCACCCCCAAGGGCGGAACGCACCAGTCAGGCTTTGAGCAGGCCCTGGTCAAGACGTTCCGCAAAGCGGTGGAAACCAACGCCCGGAAGCTCAAGGCGGGCAATGACAAGATCGAAAAGGACGACATCTTCGCGGGCCTGACCGCCGTCCTGACGGTACGGCTTGCCGAGCCCCAGTTCGAAGGCCAGACCAAGGAAATCCTGGGCACCTCGGCGGTGCGCGCCATCGTGTCCAAGGTGGTGGAACAGGAGATCAGCGCCAAGCTCGGTTCCGCGAACCGGAATGACAAGGCCCAGTCCGCGCTGCTGCTGGAAAAAATCGTCAACGAGATGAAGTCGCGCATCTCGGCGCGGGTGCACAAGGAAACCCAGCGGCGCAAGAACGCCCTGGAAACATCCTCGATGCCCACCAAGCTTGCCGACTGCCGCACGGACGACGTCGACCGTTCCGAACTGTTCATCGTGGAAGGCGACTCAGCACTGGGCACCGCCAAGCTGGCCCGGTCCTCGGACTTCCAGGCCCTGCTGCCCATCCGCGGCAAGATCCTCAACGTCCAGAAGGCGTCCGTGGGGGACATGCTCTCCAACGCCGAATGCGCAGCCCTCATCCAGGTGGTGGGCGCTGGTTCCGGCCGCAGCTTCGACATCAGCGCCGCCCGCTACGGCAAAGTGATCCTGATGACGGACGCCGACGTTGACGGTGCCCACATCCGTACGCTGCTCCTGACGCTTTTCTTCCGCTACATGCGCCCCATGATCGAAGACGGCCGCGTTTTCGCCGCTGTCCCGCCGCTGCACCGGGTGGAGGTCATCAACGCGGGCCAGAAGGCGAATGAAATGATCTACACGTACTCGGAGGCGGAACTCCACGTCCTCCTGGCCCGCCTGGCCAAGGAAGGCAAGCGGTACAAGGAGCCCATCCAGCGCTACAAGGGCCTGGGCGAAATGGATGCCGAGCAGCTGGCCGAGACCACCATGGACCCGCGGCACCGCACCCTGCGCAAGGTGGGCATCGAGAACGCCAAGCAGGCAGAGGAAATCTTTGACCTGCTGATGGGCTCGGACGTCTCGCCGCGCAAGGACTTTATCATCGCCGGCGCCGCCAGCCTGGACCGGGAGCGCATCGACGCCTGACGGCGGGCGGTGAGCCGGAGGTCCGGAGGTACGACGCCGGGACTCAGCCCAGCAGGCCCGGCACCACCAGCAGGGCGGTGGGCAGCGCCAGCAGCAGCACGGATCCGGCCATCACCATGTTCCGGACCGGCGCCGGCAGCTCAGGCTGGGGTGAGAGCAGCCTGCTGACCCGGGAGGCCGTGGTGCGGGCCGGGTCCGGGCCGGGCGTGCCGGCGGCCTCGAGCCCGGACAGGGCCAGGCTGGAAGCTGCGGGACGGAGTTCCGCTCCGCCGGTGTTCCCGGCCGATCCGCTGGCCACGATGGCGATTGCCTTGATCAGCGTGGCCTTGCTCTCGGTTTTGAGCGCGACGTCGTCGGCCAGCATTTCGATCAGCGAATTCACCGCCTCCTGGGCAAGGCGGGTGGTGGGCAGCCATGGCAGCGCTTGCCGCCAGGCGGCAAAAGCCCACAGCAGCAGGTGGTGCCGTTGGTTCAGGTGCGCATTCTCATGGATCAGGACCGCCCGGAGTTCTGCCGGTTCAAGGGCCGCCATCAGGCCATCCGAGAGGACCGTCACCGAGCGGGCGCCGCCGGGAAGGCAGTAGGCCACGGGGGAGTCATGGCTGATAACGAGCGTTCCCGTTCCTTCAGCGGACGGTGAGGCCAGGAGGGCCAGCAGTTCGCGGTGGCGCCGGCGCTGGCGCTCAATCTTGTAGTAGGTCAGCAGCAGGGTGAACACCAGGTGGGCGGTAAGCAGGGCGGCGGCGGACAGGGCAAAGATGTGCCAGAATCCCAAAGCCGTGGTGGGGGCATTGAAGAGCACCATTCCGGCCAGCGCCCGAAGCCCCGCAATCAGGTTGTCGCCGATAGGCTCCAGGCCGTAGACCAGCATGGCGCCGATCATCGACAGGCCGCCGGCCAGTGCGATCGCCTGCCACAGGATCATGGCAGTGAACGGCGAACGGGCGGGCCACTTCGCCCGCGAGAGGAGGATAGGCACCGGCCACGCCAGGACTATCGCAAGGACCGCCAGCAGGTATGAGGCCCAGAACATGGTGCGTTACAGGTGGCCCAGCAGTTTGCGCAGCGTCTCGGCCTCGCCCTCGGAAACGGACCCAATGAAGCGTGCCAGCACGGCCTCGCGGTCCGGCGCGGACCCCAGAACTTCATGCATCAGCTCAGCGGTGTGGTCCTCACGGCTGGACACCGCCTGGTAGCGGTGCGGGCGGGTGCCGCGTTCGCGCTCCACCAGGCCCTTCTTTTCCAGCCGGGACAGCACGGTAAGGACGGTGGTGACGGCAAGTTCCTTGCCTTCATGGCCTGCAGAGCCGTCCTGTCCGGCCGACGTCCGCGCCAGCCGGTCCCGCAGTGTATTAGCGGTGGCTGCTTCCTGGCCCGCCCAGAGCAGATCCATCACTGCCCGTTCCAGTTCACCAAGACTAGCCATTGCACTTTTCCTTTGTTCCCCGAGCCACCGCGTGGAAGCGGCGGTGGCTGCATGCTTCGCTTCAACTACAGGTTCTAATTTACCCGGTTTTCACGGGACTTTCTACGTTGGGTAGAACACTTGGCCTGCCGCTTCCCTTGCCTGCGGCTCCAGGGGCGTGGAAGCTGGTTTTTACACCGCTGCCGACGTTGTTCTACACTCGGTAGAAGTTCAGTTCTACAAAACGTAGAAGATCTGCATTTCGCTGACACGAGGGGCCGCCTTGGACGCTATGGACGCGCTGGAAATCGCACGCTGGCAATTCGGCATCACCACGGTTTACCACTTCATGATGGTTCCGCTGACCATCGGCCTTGGCCTGGTTGTGGCCGTCATCCAGACCGCCTGGCACCGCACTGGCAACCCCGAATACCTGCGGATGACCAAGTTCTGGGGCAAGCTGTTCCTCATCAACTTCATCATGGGCGTGGCCACCGGCATCGTCCAGGAGTTCCAGTTCGGTATGGCCTGGAGCGAATACAGCCGGTTCGTGGGCGATGTTTTCGGCGCGCCGCTGGCACTGGAGGCGCTCCTCGCCTTCTTCGTGGAATCCACGTTCCTGGGCTTGTGGATCTTCGGCTGGAAACAGCTCAAGCCCGGCATCCACCTGGCCTGCCTGTGGATAGCCGTTATCGGTTCCGTCTTCTCCGCCTACTTCATCATTGTCGCCAACAGCTGGATGCAGCACCCGGTGGGTGTGGAGATGATCGACGGCCGGCCCGTCATGACTGACGCCTGGGCCGTCTTCACCAACAACACCGCCCTCGTTGCCGTGCCCCACACACTGTTCGGCGCCCTGGCGGTGGCGGGCGGCTTCCTCCTAGGCATCGCCTGGTACCACCTGTGGCGGAGGCGGCGCGACGGCGTGGACACCGTGGGTGCCGACGGCAAGGTGGTCCCCGGCGAAGCAGCAGGTATACCCGGCCGTGACGTGAATGACCACAAGGTCTGGCTCCGGTCCCTGCGGATCGGTGCCGTGGTTGCCATGATCTCCTTCGCCGGGACTGCCCTCACCGGCGACCTCCAGGGCAAATTGATGTTCGAGCAGCAGCCCATGAAGATGGCCGCGGCAGAAGCTGCCTGCCACGACGGCACCGGCTTCTCGGTCCTCAGCATCGGCAACATCGGCTCGCAGAACTGCGACGACATCGTGGCCCTGATCGAGGTTCCGGGCATCCTCTCCTACCTGGCGAAGGGTGACTTCACCACCGAAGTCAAGGGCGTCAACAGCCTGCTGCCCGAATACCGGGAGAAGTACGGCACGAACCTGCCGGACAATCCGATCTACGGTGAACGCGCCGGGCAGGAGATCGACTACCTGCCGGTCATGGAGGTGACCTATTGGGGCTTCCGCATGATGATCGGCTTCGGCGGGCTTGCAGCCCTGGCAGCGCTGGTGGCGCTGTGGATCACCCGGAAGGGAACCGTTCCCGAGTCTTCGTGGCTCATGCGGCTGGCGGTCTTCGGCATCCTGGCCCCGTTCGGCGCCAACGCCGCCGGCTGGATCTTCACGGAAATGGGACGCCAGCCTTTTGTGGTGGCCCCCAATCCCGACCCCAGCGGCATCGACCAGGTGTTTATGTTCACCGCCGCCGCCGTTTCGCCGGGGGTCTCGGCGGGAGAACTGCTGGCATCACTGGTAACGCTGACGGCAGTTTACGCAGTCCTGCTGGTGGTTGAAGTCAAGCTGCTGGTCAAGTACATCCGGGGTGGAGTAGTTTCCGCCATGCCGGAACTGGTGCACGCCCCCGTAGACGAGGACGGGGACGCCACGCCCGGACCGGGCGGCCCGGGCGCGGGGAAACCTGCCGACGACGTCCTGGCCTTCGCGTACTAGCCCGATACCAAGCAGAGGAAACACAGAATGGAACTGCTCCCAACCATCTGGTTCATCGCCATCGCCGTGCTGTGGACCGGGTACCTCTTCCTCGAGGGCTTCGATCTCGGCGTCGGAATGCTCATGAAGCTCTTCGCCCGCAACAACACCGAACGACGGGTCCTGCTCAACACCATCGGCCCGGTCTGGGACGGCAACGAGGTTTGGCTCCTGACCGCCGGCGGCGCCACCTTCGCTGCCTTCCCGCTCTGGTACGCCTCACTGTTTTCGGCGCTCTACCTGCCGCTGCTGGTGGTGCTCGTTGCCCTGATCTTCCGCGCGGTGGCCTTCGAATACCGCGGCAAGGTGGACACGGATCAGTGGCGTGCCCGCTGGGACTGGGCCATCGCCCTGGGCTCCTTTTTCGCGGCTTTCGGAGTGGGCGCCGCGCTGGCCCTCACCACCACCGGGCTTCCCCTGAATGCGAACGGCGACCGTGAGGGCGGTCCGTTGGCCTGGTTCAGCGGCTACGCCGTGCTGGGCGGGCTGGCCGTGGCGGGTTTCTCGCTGCTGCATGCGCTGGCCTTCCTGGCCCTGAAGACTGACGGCGACGTCCGGCACCGGGCCCGCCGGTGGTTCGTGCGGCTGCTGCCGGTGCTGTTGCTGCCCATCGCCGCGTGGGCGCTCAGCATCCAGTTCCTCGACGGCAAGCCCTGGACCTGGGCCCTGGTCATCCTCGCCGTTGCCGCGGCAGCCGCAGCCTGGGTCCTGGCCCGCAAGGCAGCCGAAGGCAAGGCATTCCTGGCCCTCGGCGCCTTCCTGGTACTTGGTACTGCGTGCATATTCGGCGCAGTATTCCCCGTGGTGCTGCCCTCTACCTTGGACAGCGCCTTCGACCTGACCGTTTCAAACGCCTCCTCCTCGGACTACACCCTTGGCCTTATGAGTGTCGTGGCAGCCCTCGGCCTCCCCCTGGTCATCGCATACCAGGCATGGACCTACTGGGTCTTCCGGAGGCGTGTGAGCGCGGCACACATCCCGGAGGCGCACAGCTTCCTGCCGGCCATCGCCGCCAGGGCCTTCACCACGAAGGGCTGACATGCGGCCACGTTTCCCGCCCGGTCCATCCACCCGCTCCGCCATCTATGTCCTGGGACTGCTGGCCGCGCTCAAGGCGCTGTCTCTTGTGCTCATGGGGCAGGCGGTGGCATCGGCCCTCGCCGGAATGGTGACGGGAGACCCGGGCTGGGCCGGAGAGGTCCCCCTGGGGCTGGCCGGCGCGGTCCTGCGCTCCCTGACGGTCTGGGGACAAGCCGTTGCATCCCGCCGGGCCGCCCTTGGCATCAAGGAGGAGCTCCGCGCCGGGCTCCTTGAACGGGCTCTGCGCAACGGCGTAAGGGAGACCGGACCGGCCGACGGCGGACTCGCCGTCCTGGCAACCCGCGGCCTGGACGCCCTGGACAGCTACTACACCCAGTTCCTCCCCGCCCTGGTGAACTGCGCCGCGATTCCGCTGCTGCTCGGGGCACGGGTCCTCTACGCCGACTGGGTCAGCGCAGTGGTGGTTGTCCTGACGGTGCCGCTCGTGCCGCTGTTCATGGTGCTGATCGGCCGGTACACCGAGGACAGCGTCCGCGAGGCGCAGGCCTCCCTCGCAAGGCTCTCCGCCCACATGCTGGAGCTCGCCAAAGGCCTGCCCGTCCTGGTGGGACTCGGCCGGGCCACGGCGCAGCGCAAGGCCCTGGAAGAGATCTCGGAGGAATACCGCGCACGCACCATGGGAACCCTGCGCACGGCCTTCCTGTCGGCGCTCGCGCTGGAACTGATCGCAACCATCTCCGTCGCTGTGGTGGCGGTGTTCATCGGCGTCCGCCTGGTGCACGGCGACATGCCCCTCGAGGCAGGCCTGCTTGCCCTGATCCTGGCGCCGGACTGCTATCTTCCGCTGCGGGAACTGGGCACCGCCCACCACGCCAGCGACGATGGCCGGGTTGCCCTCGCCGCGGCCACCGCTGTCACGGATGCTCCCGAGCCACGCCCGCTTCCTGCAGCCAAGGCAGGAAGGCCCGGGGCGCCGGTCACTGTCACGGACCTTGCCGTGAGCTACGGCGGAAGGGCGGGGCCCGCCGTCGGCCCGCTCACGTTCTCGGCGCCCCAAGGCAGGATCACCGCCCTCGACGGCGCCAGCGGCGCAGGAAAGAGCACGGTCCTCGGCGTCCTGGCCGGGACCATTGGCGACGGCGCCGGCACCACGGTAACCGGCACGGTCCGGGGCCTTGACCGTACCGTCCTGGCCTGGGTGCCGCAGCACCCCGCGATGCTCGCGGACACCGTCCTTGACGAGGTGCTGCTCTACCTTTCCGGGGACATCCAGGGCGCCCGCGTCCAGGCAGGCGCGGAAGCCGCCGCACGCGCCTGCCTGGCCCGCGCTGCCGCCGGCCACCTGGCCCAACAGCACCCGGCGGAACTGAGCCCGGGCGAGCTGCGCAGGGTCGCCCTGGCCCGGGGGCTGGCAAGGATCGAGGCCGGCGCCACCGTCCTGTTGCTCGACGAGCCCACCGCACACCTGGACGACGCCTCGGCGATGGCTGTCGAGGAGGCCATCAGGAAGCTCCGGGGCCGGGTGACGGTGATCCTGGTGGCGCACAATGAACGCACCCGCAGCCTCGCGGACCATGTGGTGCCGGTGGCCGGACCTGGCGGGACAGCACCCCCCGCCGCGCACCCGACGGATGCATTCCGGGCAAAACCTGCTGCCGCGGCCGGCTCCGCCGTCGGCGAAGAGACCTACGCCCCGGCGGGCACGGCTGCCGGCGCCGCAACCCCCGCCGCCGCCGAACCAGCCGACAGCCGCGCCACCGCCCGACTACTCGCAGTGCTCCTTGCGCCGGTCCGCGGCAAGTTCGCGGCCGCCGCGGTGGTGGGCACGCTGGCGGCTGTGTTCGCCGTGGCATTGTCCGGCCTGTCGGGCTGGCTGATCATCCGGGCCAGCGAGCAGCCGCCCATCCTGTACCTGCTGACCGCGATCGTGGGGGTGCGGTTCTTTGGAATCGGGCGGGCCGTGCTCCGATACTGGGAACGGCTCCTCCTGCATGATGCGGTGTTTTCCGCCCTCACCCGGCTCCGCGGACAGCTATGGGAGTCGCTGAGCCGCAGGGCGCTCGCACTCCGCCGCCTGCTCCAGGGCGGCAACGTCCTGGGATCGGTGATTGACGACGTCGATACTGTCCGCGACCTCCTGCCCCGCGTTGTGCTGCCGCCTGCTACCGCCCTCGCCGTCTCCTTGCTGGCACTGGCCACCACCGGCCTGCTGGTGCCGGCCGCGCTCCCGGCCGTCCTTGCCGCCGCCGCGGCCAGCCTGTTCCTGGCGCCCGCCGTCGCACTGTGGGCTGACGGCAAATCTGCCGGCGCCGAACAGATGCTGAGGTCCGGAGTTCTGCGCCGCACTTCCGCAGCCCTCGATGCCAGGGCCGATCTGCACGCCAACAGCGTCGCCTTCCCGGTCCTTGCCGGACTGCGCGCGCAGGACCGAAGTGCCACCCGGGCGTCCCGGCGCTCAGCCTGGGCGGACGGACTGGGACACGCCATCACCACCGCTTCGTGCTGTGCGGCGGCTTTCGCTGCCGCCTGGCTGGCGGCTCCCGCGGTGCTCGAGGGCCGCCTCGAGCCCGCCACTGCGGCGGTGGTGGTGCTGCTGCTCCTCGCTCTGGTGGAACCTTACGCAGCGATGACGACGGCGGTACGCCAGTTCCCGGCGCTTCGGACGGTCATGCGGCGCGTCGCCGCGTCGGGCGCGCTGGACGGCGCCGCCCCCGATTCCGGCGACGCCCCCGATTCCGACGGCGGCACTGCCGACGGCCTGCAGGAGGTGCCTCCCCGGCGCAACGGTGCTCCCGGCGTCGAACTCGAAAACCTTGCCGCGGCCTGGCCGGGCGGGGCGCCGGCGTTTACCGGGCTGGACGCGGTTGCGGAACCGGGGCGTTGGCTGGCAGTCACCGGGCCCTCCGGCTCCGGAAAGTCCACCCTGCTCTCGGTCCTGCTGGGCTTCCTTCCGGCCGCCGCGGGGACTGCCCGGGTGACCGGCCGGGCCGCGTGGTGCCCGCAGGAGGCCCACCTCTTTGACTCGACCATCCGCGGCAACCTGCTGCTGGGCAAGCCTTCCTCCGGGGATCGGGCTGCCGGCGGCGAGGAAGCCGGCGGCGACGCCGAACTTCGGGATGCGCTTGCTTCCGTTGGGTTGTCCAGCCTGGTGGAGCGGCTGCCGGCGGGCCTGGACACCCGGATCGGTCCCGGAGGGGCGTTCCTGAGCGGAGGGGAGCGCCAGCGCCTGGTCGTGGCCCGCACGCTAATGACGGGCGCGGAGGTGATCCTGCTGGATGAGCCGACGGCCCACCTGGATGCGGAATCGGCACAGGCCATGCTGGCGGACCTCCGCGCGGGGCTGCGGAACCGCACTGTGGTGCTGGTAACCCACAACCCGGCTGACATCGCCCCCGGAGACGCCCGCCTGGTGCTTGGCCCCGGCTCGGGGAACACAGGACGTGCGCCGGCGCCTGCTGCTGCCCCGACCTATGCCTCGACTGCGTATGCGCTTACCGCGGCAGAGGGGGATCAGCCGTCCACGTCGTGAAGGTGATGGACGACGTCGTGCAGGAAGTACTGGGCCAGCGTCAGGACAGTGAATTCAGAACCGTTGCTGCGCAGCCCTTTCCGACCCCACTCCGCTTCGCGGACACCGGCAAACGACTCCGCCACCTGCTTGCCCTCTGCGGCCAGCTCAGCGCTCACCACCGCGGGATCGGCGTTGGCGTAGTCCTTGTCCAGCGCTGTCCGGTCCTGGTCCCAGTTCTCGAACCGGGCGTCGTCCGAATCCAGCATGAGGTTCAGCCGCTGGTCAAAGAGGCTGAAGACGTCCCGGACGTGGCAGGCGTACTCCAGCGCCGACCAGGTGTGCTCATTCGGTCGCTCGGCAGCGTCCGGCCTGCGCAGGACAGCACGCCAGCGGGGAAGCATGTTTTCGATAGTCCCGGGGACCGTCGACGGCGTCACCGTGGAAGCGTCGAAAGAGCATTCCGGGCATGGACGGGTCAGGACCCAGGTCCAGTCCTTCTCATCAGGAACGATAGGCATGGAAGCAGTCTAAGCGGGATCAGGCAGTCCCGGCGGGATCAGGCCAGGCCATGGCGGGACCCACCACATCCACCGGCTGGGAGAGCGGGACGCCGGATCCGTCACGCCGGCCATGCTCCTGCGGCAGGGACCTGGCGACCCCGGCTGCCGAGGCCGCCTTGGCGGGGCCGTGGCCTGCCCAAGCGAGCAGCAGCGTGTCCTCGCCCTTCAGGAAGCGGTGGGCCCGCACACCGGCCGTTGCACGTCCCTTCACGGGGTACTCGGAGAATGCCGTCACCTTGGCCGTGCCGGGGGCGGTGCCGGGAAGGGCGCCGGTGGTCCCCGCGATGGTCACCACCACGGCGGCCTCGTCCTTCGGCTGGATGGCGCCGAAATACAGCACCCGGTCCCCGGGCGCCAGCTTGATGCCCGCCATGCCGCCCGCCGTACGGCCCTGCGGCCGCACGGTTGCGGCACCAAACTTCAGCAGCTGGGCCTGGCTGGTCAGGAACACCAGCTCGGCATCATCAGCTCCCGCCGGCACCACGTTGACCACAAAGTCCTTGTCCTTCAGGGAAATGACGTCCCAGTCTTCCCGGTTCAGCGGATAGTCCGGCTGCACGCGCTTCACCACTCCCTGGGCAGTTCCGATGGCCAGCACTTCGTCCAGCGGGACGAACGCCACCAGGGTTTCCCCCTTCACCAGGGTCAGGAAGTCCTTGGCCGGCACCCCGCCGGCGAGGTTCGGCAGGCCCGAGACCGGGGGCAGGACCGGCATGTCCATCACCTGGAGGCGCAGCATACGGCCCTGCGAGGTAACCGCGGCGATCTCGCCCCGCGCCGAGGTCTTGACCACGGACGTGTACACATCGTGCTTGGCCCGCGGACCGGCCTCCGCCAGCGGCTCCTGGTTGCTGGTGCGGGCCACCTGCCCGGACGCGGTCAGGATTGCCCAGCAGGGGTCGTCCGCAATTTCCAGGGCCAGCGGCGCGGCCTTGCCCTTCTTTCCCGCGGCCAGGGCGAGGTCGGCGGCAACTGTTGGGGCCACGGCCTCTGATTCCAGCAGGACCGTCCGCCGCGGCGTGCCGTGCTGCTCGGCGATGGCGCCCAGTTCGTCGGACACCAGGGTGCGCAGCCGCTCCTCTGAGCTCAGGATGGCCTCCAGCTCCGCTATCTCGCGGCGGAGCTCATCCTGTTCCTTCTCGAGCTCAATCCGGGAGTACTTGGTCAGCTGGCGCAGCCGGAGCTCCAGGATATAGTTCGCCTGGATTTCCGTGAGGTCGTAGATGGACATCAGCCGGGCCCGGGCGGCGGCGGCCTCATCCGAGGACCGGATGATCTGGATGACTTCGTCGATGTCCACGATGGCGATGAGGAGGCCCTCCACCAGGTGGAGGCGGTCCTTCTTCTTCCCCAGCCGGAACACGGTCCGGCGGCGCACCACGTCGATCCGGTGGTTCACGTAGACGGTGAGCAGCTGCACCAGGCCCAGGGTCTGCGGCTGGCCGTCCACCAGGGTGACGTTGTTGATGCCGAAGGAGTCTTCCATCGGCGAGTAGCGGTAGAGCTGCTGCAGGACGGCGTTGGGGTTGAAGCCGTTCTTGAGCTCGATGACCAGCCGCAGGCCGTGCTTCCGGTCGGTCAGGTCGACGATGTCGCTGATGCCCGTCAGCTTCTTGGCATTAACGGCGTCCTTGATCTTCTCGATGACCTTCTCCGGGCCCACCATGTAGGGGAGCTCGGTGACCACCAGGCCGGTCCGGCGCGCGGAAAGCTGCTCGATTTCCACCTTGGCCCGGGTCTTGAAGGACCCGCGCCCGGTGGCGTAGGCGTCGCGGATGCCGTCCAGGCCCACAATCCGCCCGCCGCTGGGCAGGTCCGGGCCGGGTACGAAGCGCATGAGGTCATCAAGCGTCGCGTCCGGGTTGGCGATCAGGTGCCGCGCGGCGGAGATGACCTCCACGAGGTTGTGCGGGGCCATGTTGGTGGCCATGCCGACGGCGATGCCGGTGGCGCCGTTGACCAGCAGGTTGGGGAACGCTGCCGGCAGGACGTCCGGCTGGGTCAGCTGGTTGTCGTAGTTGGGGACAAAGTCCACCACTTCTTCATCGAGATGGTCTGTCAGCGTGAGGGCGGCGGCGGCCAGCCGTGCTTCCGTATACCGCGGAGCCGCAGGGCCGTCGTCGAGCGAGCCGAAGTTACCGTGCCCGTCAATGAGCGGCAGCCGCAGCGAGAAGTCCTGCGCCATGCGCACCATGGCGTCGTAGATGGCGGTATCGCCGTGCGGGTGCAGCTTGCCCATGACCTCGCCCACCACGCGGGCGCTCTTCACGTGGCCGCGGTCCGGACGCAGGCCCATGTCGCTCATCATGTAGAGGATGCGGCGCTGCACCGGCTTGAGCCCGTCGCGGGCGTCGGGAAGGGCCCGCGAGTAAATCACCGAATACGCGTACTCCAGGAAGGACCCCTCCATTTCGGAGGTGACATCGATGTCCACGATGTTCTCCGTGTAGGGGGTGCTGTCTTCCACGGTGGGGGCTGGGCTTTGGCGGCGGGCCATGGGGTTGGTAAATCCTTCTGGTGTGCTGTGCAATCGGTTTATTGTGCGCGAGCGGCGGTGCTGCGGGAGATTTTGGCTAGGCTAAGCCTATGGTGGATCAGCCCGTGGACGGCGAATATCCGGAACATTGGGAAGCCGATGTCGTCCTGCGGGACGGCGGAACCGCGCATCTGCGGCCAATCCATCCCTCGGATGCGGACGCTGTCCAGGCATTCCACATGGGACAGTCGCAGAATTCAATCTACATGCGCTTCTTCGCGTTCAAGGCCAAACTCTCCAGCAAGGAGCTCAAGCGGTTCACCGAGGTGGATTACCGGGACCGGGTGGCGTTCGTCATCACCATCGGCGGCGAAATCGTCGGCATCGGCCGGTATGACCGGCTCGACGACCCCGCCGAGGCGGAAGTGGCGTTCAACATCGCGGACGCCCACCAGGGAAGGGGCATTGGCTCCATCCTGCTGGAACACCTTGCCGCCGCCGCCCACGAAAACGGCATCCGCCGCTTCAGCGCCGAAGTGCTGCCGGAAAACCGCAAGATGCTGATGGTCTTTTCCGATGCCGGGTATGACGTCAAACGGCATTTTGACGACGGCGTCGTCAGCCTGGAGTTCAACATCGACCCCACGGAAAAGTCCCGGGCTGTGATGGAATCCCGCGAACACCGCGCAGAGGCGAGGAGCGTCCGCGACCTGCTGACGCCGTCGTCCGTTGCCGTCATCGGCGCGAGCCGAAAATGGGGGACCGTGGGGTACCAGCTGCTGGAGCACATCATTGAGGGCGGCTTCCGCGGCAGCGTGTATGCCATCAACCCCGAGGCGCTGGAACTGGCTGGCATGATGTCCTTCGGCAGGCTCTCCGAGGTCCCCGAGCCCGTCCAGCTTGCGGTGGTGGCCGTCCCCTACGAGGAAGTCGCCGCCGTCGTGGCCGACTGCGCCGCAGCCGGAGTGAAGGGCCTGGTGGTTGCATCGGCGGGCTTCGCGGACGACGGCGAACGCGGCCTCGCGAGGCAGCGGGACCTGGTACGCCAGGCCCGGGCCAACGGCATGCGGGTGATAGGACCGGCGTCCCTGGGAATTGTGAACACCCACCCCGACGTGTCGCTCAACGCTTCCATGGCACCCGTGATGCCGCTGCGGGGCAGCCTGGGGCTGTTCTCCCAGTCGGCCGCCATCGGCGTCTCGCTCTACGCCGCCTCCAGCAGGCGGCGGCTGGGCCTGTCCACTTTCCTCTCCGCCGGCAACCGCGCCGATGTTTCCGGCAACGACATGATGCAGTACTGGGAGGACGACGCCGACACCTCGGCAGTCGGCCTGTACCTGGAATCCATCGGCAACCCGCGCAAGTTCTCCCGGCTGGCCCGCCGGCTGGCCCGCATCAAGCCGGTGATCGTGGCCAAGTCCGACGCCATGGGGCTTCGGCTGCCGCCCGGGCACGCCGTCCGCACCACCCAGGCGCCGGCAGGAGCCCTCGACGCCATGCTGCGCCAGTCCGGCGTCATCCGGGTGGAAACCATAGAGCAACTGGTGGACGTTGCGCAGGTGGTCTCCGGCCAGCCGCTTCCGGCCGGGCCCGGGCTGGCCATCTTCAGCAACTCCCAGGCGCTGGGCAAAGTGGTGGCAGACAGTGCCTCCTCGCACGGCCTGGGCGTTGGCCAGGTGGTGGCCGGGGTGGACCTCGACGCCGGCCAGTCGGTTGCCCTTCCCGCCCTGCGCTCGGCCCTGCTCGCCGCGCTGGAGTCGGACGCCGTCCACGCAGCCGTCGCTGCCCTGCTTCCGGCCCGCGGGCTCACCGTGGACAGCATCGCCGAGGTCCTGGCCGAATGCTCCGTGAAGTCCGGAAAACCCGTGGTGGCCGCATTCACCGGGATCCTGGATCCGTCTGTCTACGTTGAGGGGATGGTGGGGCCCGGGGAGCGTGCCGTGCCCTGCTTTTCCAACCCCGGCGCAGCGGTGGCCGCGCTCGCGGCCGTGGTGCGGTATGCCGAGTGGGTCTCGCGCGACCACGGACATTTCGTTGAACCGGAAGGCTGCGATCCGCAGGCCGCCCGGGCCGAACTCGAGGCCCACCTCCGCGACGTGAAAGGTGAGCAGCTCAAGCAGCTGGACCCGGCAGCCACGCGTTCCCTCCTGGGCCACTACGGCATCACCGTGCTGCCCTCTGCCGGCTTTGACACCCCTGACGAGGCGGTGGAGGCTGCGGAGGCCCTCGGCTGGCCGGTAGCGCTGAAAACCACCGACCCCTCGCTGCGCCACCGGCTGGACCTCGGGGGAGTGCGGCTGGACATCCAGGACGCCGAGTCCCTGCGCCTGAACGTGCTCCAGATGCGCCGCACCCTGTCCCGCTACGGCGATCCTGCCCTGGAGGTGCAGACCATGGCGCCCGTTGGCCAGGCCTGCACCTTCCGGGCCATCGAAGACCCCCTCCTGGGACCGGTCATCTCCTTCGGACTGGCGGGCGACGCCGTCAATCTGCTGGATGACTGGGCCCACCGGGTGCCGCCCTTGTCCGCGGCGGACGTGCACGACTTCATCCGCGGACCGCGCGCGGCACGGAAGCTGTTCGGCTACCAGGGCCTGCCCGCCGTGGACGTTGCCGCACTCGAGGACCTTGCCGGCAGGCTCGCGTGGCTGAAGGACAGCCACCCGGAGATCGCGCTGCTGGAATTCAATCCTGTGCTTTGCGGGGCCTCCGGTGCGGTCATCCTGGCCGCGGACGTGCGGATCGGCAACGCGGCCCAGCGCACCGACAGCGCCCGCCGCGCCATGCTCGGCTGACGCGGTTAGCAATGTGACCTGCCCATCTGTGAAAATGGGGGAATGAGCTCACAGCCTCCCGCGTCGGCGCCCCAAACGCCCGGCAATGAAAATCAGGCAGTCCGCCACAGCTCACACAACCACGGTGCCCAGGGCCAAAGCCTGGACGGCGCACTGCAGAAGGCCGGTTTCTACCCGCGCCTTGTGGCCGACGTGGTGGATGACGCCCTGGACGGACGCGACTGTGTAGCCCACCTGGTGCACCTGGAAACCCACTTCGACCGGGCCGAGGTCCGGCGCCACATCACCGTGCTGGTGCTGACCGCGGACATGCTGGTGATCACCCATGTGGACGACCAGCAGCTGGACGAGGCCGGTGAACAGATCGTGGCCCAGATCTCCACGGAGTCGGTTCCCGTGGCGCAGATCCGCTCCGTGGTGCTCAGCTACATGTACGCCCAGCCGCAGAACTACAAGCCATCGGATCCCGTGCGCGAGGTGACGCTGTCCATCGCCTGGTCCGGCGGCCAGCGGTTGGACATGGGCCCCGCCAGTTGCGGTGATCCCCAGTGCGAAGCCGACCATGGCTACAGCGGCACCATTGCCCAGGAGGACATCGTCCTCCGGATCAGCGCTGAGGCGGACGGGCTGCAGGCAGTCCAGGACGCCAAGTTGTTTGCCCGTGCGCTGCGCGCAGTCAACACGGGCTCCGCCGCTCCCGTGCCGCACATCCAGTCCCTTCCTCCGCGCCCGCGTCCGGGTGTGTTCGGCAACCGGCTGAGCCGCGGGCACCAGCAGCGCTGAGATGCCGGAAGAACGCCGCCTAACCATTCCCGCCGCAGTTGCTCCGCCGCACGCCGCTCCAGTCCAGGCAGGCGCGGCGGCTGACCTTCCGCCCGCCCCCGCCTACGGGCGGCGCTCCGTAGCGGATGTGCTGACCAGCGCCGCGGCAAGCCTGGGCCTCGATGGCTTCACCAATACGCTTGGCCTTCCTGCGGCGTCGCGGGTCTGCGTCGTCGTGGCCGACGGCCTGGGCCGGAACCTCCTGAAGCAGAGGTCCGCGCACACACCCTTCCTCAGGTCCGTCATCCAGTCCGGGCAGGGGGAAGTTCCTGTGTGGCTGGACTCGGCATTTCCCTCCACCACGGCCGCCGCGCTGGCAAGTTTCGGTACGGGGTTGCCCCCCGGCCAGCACGGCATGGTGGGCTACGACGTGCTGGACCCGGCGCAGGACAAAGTGGTCAACATGCTCGGCAACTGGGACGCAGGGGTGGACCCCCTCGCCTGGCAGCCGTTCCCCACCGTGCTGGAACGGGCTGCAGGCCAGGCGGCCGTCACCACGGTCAGCCTTCCCCAGTTCGGGGATTCGCCCATGACCAGGGCTGCCCTGCGCGGCGGGACCTTCGTGGCAGGCACCACCTCGCACGCCCGGACGGAAGCCGCCGCAGAAGCCCTCGCCGCCCCCGGCCCCGCCCTGTTGTACTTCTACCTTAACGAGCTGGACAAGGCCGGACACCGCTACGGCTGCCAGTCCGAACACTGGGAGCACCAGCTCGAGGAGCTGGATGCCACCATGAAGCGGTTGCATGCCTCCCTGCCTGCCGGCACCACCATCCTGCTGACCGCGGACCACGGCATGCTGGACGTGCCGGAACAACAGCGCATCGACTTCTCAGCAGACCCGGCGCTGGTGGAAGGGGTCCGGCACACGGCCGGCGAACCGCGCATGGTGCACCTCTACCTGGAAACCGGAGCGGACGGCACGGGGCCCGACGCCGGTGCACGCGAACGGCTTCTCGCGGCCTGGCGCGGCCGGTTCGGTGCCCGTGTCTGGGCCTTCACCAGGGAGGACGCCATTGCGGCGGGCCTCTTCGGTCCGGTCCGGCCCGACGTCGAGGGCAGGATCGGAGACGTGATGATTGCGGCCCGGGATGAGCTGGCACTGTATGACACACGGCGTGTCCGCCCCACTGCGATGGAAGTCGTGGGCCAGCACGGATCACTGACCAAGGCTGAGCGGGAGGTTCCGCTGCTGTGTTTCACGGCCGGGGGCAGGAGCGTCCGCCGTGGCTGAACTCGTCTTCTTTTCGGGCACCATGGACTGCGGCAAATCCACGCTCGCACTGCAGATGGATCACAACCACCGTGCCCGGGGCCGGGGCGGTGTGCGCTTTAGCCGCAACGACCGTGCCGGCGAATCCCGCATCTCCAGCCGGCTCGGCCTCGAAACCGACGCAGTGGAGGTGGCGGACGGCACGGACTTCTGGGAGGAAGTCATGCTGCGGCGCACCCAGGGCCAGCGCGTCGACTACCTGATTTGCGATGAGGCACAGTTCTATACGCCGGAGCAGGTGGAACAGTTGGCGAAAGTCGTGGACGAGATCGGCGTCGACGTTTTTGCCTTCGGCATTACCGCCGACTTCCGCACCAGGCTTTTCCCCGGCTCGCAGCGGCTGATCGAACTTGCGGACCGGGTGCAGGTTTTGCAGGTGGAGGCCCTGTGCTGGTGCGGCCGCCGGGCAACGCACAACGCAAGGACGGTGGACGGCGTCATGGTCACCGAAGGCGCCCAGGTGGTGGTGGGTGACGTCGACATGGCCCTTGATGGAGCAGCGGCTCCCGCAGCAGGCCACATTCCCGTTGTGGGCTACGAAACCCTCTGCCGGCGCCACTTCATGCGGCGCGTCACGGCCCATGGTGCCAACCTCATGGCTGAGCAGGACCCGCTGCTGCCTTTCGAGGTGGATGCGTGCCTATGGCGCGGCACCGGCGCAACCGGGCCGGGCGCCTAAGCGTCCGGTGCTCCGGCGCCGGCTGGCCGGCGCACAGGCAGTACCTAGTCTCCGCGGGTCCCGAAGACTATCTCGTCCCAGGATGGAACGCTGGAGCGTTTGGGCCTTGCAGGTTGCCTTTCCGGTGCGCCCGTTTCCGGAAGCTGGCCGGTGGTGGGGGAGTTATCGTCAGTCCGCGGTGCCGGCCGGCGCGGACTGCCGCCCAGCAGTTCGTCCAGTCCTGCTCCGCTGCCTGAGGCGCCGTTGCCGCGTGCCGCGTCAGGATCCGCTGAACCGGAGGGGCACTGGGGCGATGCCACGATTGTTATCTCCCGGGTGTCTGTACTGACACCGTTGTGCAACCTGAGGTTGTCGTCCACCGGGTCCGGGTGCGGGGGGATGAGGCTCAGCCGGGAAAGCATCGACGGGCGGGCGTCCCGGCGCCGGATGAAGGCATCACCCTGGGCAGCGGGGGCACTGCCACGGTCCGCCTCCGGCTCCGCGTCCTCGTCATCCGCTTCCGGCGTGACCTCGGAGGGCCGGGGATGGGCGGCCGGCACGCCGTGCGTGAGGAGAAGGGCCAGCGCGTCGTCGGAATCCTCATCCACGCCAAGCCGCTGGCCCCGGCGCGAACGCAGCATGTCCAGGAGGCCGTCGGATTCCTTTTCCTTGCCCGGGGCCTGGCCGGGGTTGCCTCCCTGGCTTCCGGGAGCGGCATCGGCATCGGTTTCAAAGTCAAAGGGCCGGTCGGAAACGGCCGACAGCCGGCGGGCAGGAACGGGACCGTCCAGGGGTTCCAGTTCGCTCAGTTGCTGGGCCCACCGGTTGGCGTTCTGCAGCGACTTCCGCGCCGGGCTGAAGGTCCACAGTGCCGGGGGCTCCTCACCAATGCCCGGGGTGTTGCCCTTCTTGGCTTCGAAGGTGGCCGAGACAGTCCAGGTCCCATCCTGGCGACGCCAGGAATCCCACTCCACCGTTGCCGGGTCAATGCCATGGGCGGCGAGCCGGTGCCCCACCATGTCATTGAGCGTGGCAGGGTTGTCGCCGAACGCGGACCGGTAGCCGTCATGGCCGGGGGAAGGTGTGGCCACTTCCACTTTTCGGGCCTGGTGGGCAACATATTCCCGTTCGGCAAGGACCGGCCCCTCATACCGTTCAACCTTGGCCAGCGGAAGCCCGGAAAGCTCGGCGACGTCGGCTGCGGTGGCACCGGCGCGTATCCGCGCCTGGATGTCCCGTGGGGACATCGGAACTCCTGGCCGCTCAGCACGCGGCTTAACCGCAGGCCGGCTGGCCGTCCTCAGCGCTTCGTCGATCGGCAGCTGGAACATCTCGCCGCCGGCCCCGCTCAACAGGAGGTGAGTCCCGTCGTCGTGTACGCCTACAAGCCGTAGATCCTGCATACAAATCCTCCACCCTGGCATTACTATCACTCGAAACTTTGCCACCCGAGGGGCGGGTTTTCGGTCAAGGGGCAGGGCGCGCCGCGATTTTCCGGGACAAGGCTCGCAAATCGGGTGCCACCCCCGGCCTTCCGCCCGGGCACCAACCCGGTGCACCCCGCGTTATGAAGGGTGTTGTCCCGGACACGTCAGGAAGAAGGCCAGGGCCGCGATGTCCACCGATTACGATGCGCCGCGCAAGTCCGGGGAAGACGCCACGGCGGATTCCCTGGAAGAGTTGAAGGCGCGCCGCGCGGACAAACCGGTTGCTGTGGTGGATGAGGACGAAAGCGAGCTTGCGGCCGGCTTCGAACTGCCGGGCGCGGACCTCTCCGGCGAGGAACTGGTGGTCCAGGTGGTTCCGGCCCAGGCTGACGAATTCACCTGCTCCTCGTGCTTCCTGTTACGGCACCGCTCCCAGATCGCCAGGGAGAAGGACGGCCGGTTTTACTGCAGGGACTGTGAGGGCTGAAGGGCTGCCGCGAGTCTGTCCGGGTGCCGGGTGGAAGCCAGCCAGTAGGGCGTGGGGTCCGAGGGGTCGGTAATGCCGATTTTGACGACCGGATCAATCCAGCCACGGATGCAAAGGTAGGCCAGGCCGTTCAGCCGGGTGCCGCGTTCCGCCGTCGCTTCTTCACCGCGGAATGGCTGGGCGGCACCCACGAAGCGGCGTTCAATGGTTGCCCGCCCCACCGTCAGGGTGTTTTCGGTGACCAGGATGGTGGGGGTGGAAAGGATCAGGAGTACGGCGATGATCGTGAAGAGCACCACCGCAGCCGTGTAGCCCGCAGCCGCGCTGATAGGTGCAAACACCAGGATTCCGGCACCCGAGATGCCCGCTGCGATGATCCAGATCCAGGCATTGGGCCACAGCTTTTCCCGGTAGACCACTGCGGCTTCGGCGGATGGTGTGTTCGGAACGGGCGCGGCGGAACTGGATTCGGGCATGACGCAAGCTTTCCATCTTTCCCTCGCTATTTCATCCCGGCCGCTTCTGTCCCGGCGCCTGCTGCACACTCCCCGCCGGCACGGTGCCTGCCGCCCCCGGTAGGTGCTGGCAGGCGCCGGCGGGCGCCCGCGCCTAGGTGCGGACGATGGGCGCGGGTTAGAGTGAGTGACTGTGACTGATCATTCCGCAGCCGTAGACACCTTCCCCGCAGCAGCACCTGCCGGCCTGGCGGCGTCGGCCGCGGCGCCCACACTGCAGGTGCAGCTGAAGATGCTGGATCCAGGCCTTGAGGCGCCGTCGTACGCGCACCCTGGTGACGCCGGCGCCGACCTTCGTGCCAGGGAGGACGTTGTCCTGCAGCCGGGGGAGCGCAAGCTGGTGCCCACGGGAGTGGCAATTGCCCTCCCTGAGGGCTTCGTTGCCCTGATCCATCCGCGGTCCGGGCTTGCCACCAAGCACGGCCTGACCATCGTCAACGCCCCCGGAACGGTTGATGCCGGATACCGGGGGGAAATAGCCGTCACCCTGCTGAACACCGACGCGAACCAGTCCATTGAGCTGAGCCGCGGCGATAGAATTGCGCAGATGGTCATCCAGCGTGTGGAGCACGCGCAGTTCATCCCCGTCAATGAATTAAGCGGGTCCGTGCGCGGTACGGGAGGATTCGGATCTACCGGCGGATTCAACCCGCCGCGGGCCTAAAGAACGATTTCCGTTCGGGCAGTATTGCTGCCGGGCGCGTACAGCAGGACGGCGGGACCCCCACGGGCCGGACCGGCACATTTCACAACTAAGGAGACACCCTCATGGTCTTTGGGCTCGGCAGGAAAGCCAAGAAGGAACAGACAGCCGAACCGGACGACTCCCTGAACGCCGCGGAGGCTTCCGCCGACATGGCGGCCGCCGCGGGCATCCGGGCGAACGGCCCCTTTGATGAATCCGAAATCACCAGCCGCGACGGCTACGTGGATCTGGGCGCGCTGCTGATCACGCCCAGCGAGGGCCTCCAGTTGCGCCTTGAGGTCGAGGAAGCCACCCAGCGCGTCGTTGCGGTGACGCTGGACCTCAATGGCTCCAGCCTGCAGCTGCAGGCATTCGCCGCTCCCAAGACCGAGGGCCTGTGGGACGAGATTCGCGAGCAGATCGGCCAGTCCGTGGGTGCGCAGGGTGGCCAGGTGGAAGAGATCGACGGCAGCTTTGGGACCGAACTCGTGGCCAAGTTGCCTGCGGGGCTTCCCGACGGCAGCCAGGGCTACCGGGTGGCCCGCTTTGTGGGCGTGGATGGACCGCGCTGGTTCCTTCGCGGAGTGCTGGGCGGTCCGGCGGCCCTGGAACGTGAAGCAGCCGAGCCGCTGGAGGCGCTGTTCAGGCAGGTTGTGGTGATCCGCGGGGACAGCCCCATGCCGCCCCGCGACCTGCTGCAGCTGCGCCTGCCCAAGGACGCGGCCACCACGCCTCCTCCGCCTGCCCCTTCCCTTGGGGAACCGGAACGTGGTCCGGAAACCACACAGATTGGCTGACGCGGCACCCGGGGACGGGCTCCAGCCCCGCCCTGCCGTTCTCTCCCTGGATGAGCTTCCGGATAAGGGCCGCGTCGTTTGCCAGGGACGCATTGAATCGGTGACGTACCTCCCGGCGGACCAGGCACCTGCGTTCACCGCCATTGTTTCCGACGCCGAGCCGGGCCGCGCCGAACCAGGCCGGGCCGAACCCGGCAGGAGGCAGTCCGGCCAGGCCAAGGCACATGGCAGGCTCCGGGTTGTATGGCTGGGGCGCCGCCGCGTGCCGGGCATCGAAGCCGGCGCCGAGCTCCGGCTTGAAGGAATGCTGTCCCGCAGCCAAGGCCTGCCTACCATGTTCAACCCACGCTACGAAATACTGTCCCGCCAGGAGAACGAATGACCGAGCCCCAGCCCGACCCGTCCTCCGGACCCCCAAGCAACGGCACCCCTGGCCGTGATGGAAGCCAGGGACCGGCCCGGGAGCCGTCACCGGTGGCCGGCCTTGCGGCGGAGTACGCGGCCAAGGCGGGGCTGCACCGGACGCACGACGGCCGGGTGGACGTCCTGCGCAGTGCCGGCGGTGTCCAGGGCATTGCCGAAAGCATCGTGCCCGGACTCATGTTCCTGGTTGCCTTCACCATTACCAGGGAGCTGACGCTGTCCCTGGTGGCGGCACTGGCTTCCGCCGCGGTGTTCACCGTGGTCCGGCTGGTCCAGCGGCGCCCCCTCACCCAGGCGTTGGCCGGTGTGGTGGGCGTAGGCATCTCGGCCTGGCTCGCCAACAGCACCGGCAAGGCGGAGGATTTCTACCTCCCCGGTTTCTTCACCAACGCCGGTTACATCCTGGCGATGGTGCTCTCCATCTTCCTCAAATGGCCGGTGGCCGGTCTGCTCTTCGGGTTCATCCGGAACGAGGGCCTCGACTGGCGCAAGGATCCCGCCCGGGTCAGGGCCTACCAGCTCGGCACCTGGATCATCGTTGCGGTCCTGGTGCTTCGGCTCGTGGTGCAGGTTCCGCTCTACCTCATGGGCCCGGACGGGCTAGCCGCGCTGGCCACCACCCGGCTGATCATGGGCGCGCCCCTGTACATCCTGGGTGTCTGGATTGCCTGGCTGGTGACACGGCCGGCCCCCGTCGACGCCGGCACGGACCCCAACGGGGAGGACGCGGGCCGGAAAGCCTGACGCCCTGACGGCCGGATCGTCCTAGCCCTCGAACCCGTCGTCCTCGGGCGCCTGCTGCGCGCCCCTGGCCCCGGCCGGCAGCGGAGCGTCCGCCTCCCCGGCCGTATCAAGGGCGTCAGGCGCCAACAGGGCGCGCAGGTGGTCCTCAGCTGCAATGGTGGTGACGAAGAACAACTCGTCGCCGCCGTCGATCACGTCGTCCCGGCTGGGCGTGATGGGAGCATGATCACGCAGGATGGCCACCAGGGTTGAATCCTCCGGCCACCGGATGTCGCCGACCGTCTGGCCGATCACATGCGAGTCGTGCGGCACGGTGAACTCCACGAGGGAAGAAACGCCGGTCTGGAGGGTGAGCAGCCGGACCAGGTCGCCGATCTCCACGGCTTCCTCCACGAGGGCGGTCATGAGCTGCGGAGTGTTGACGGCGACGTCAACGCCCCAGGAATCGTTGAACATCCAGTCGTTCTTGGGGTTGTTCACCCGCCCCACGGTGCGGCCCACCCCGAATTCGGTTTTGGCCAGCAGGGAAACCACCAGGTTGACCTTGTCATCGCCGGTGGCCGACACCACCACGTCTGCGTCTTCCACTTTGGCCCCCTGCAGCGTGCTCAGCTCACAGGCGTCGCCCACCAGCCAGTGTGCGCCGCGGAGGCCGCTGCGTCCAATGACCTCCGGTTTGAGGTCGATCAGGAGGATCTCATGCTTGTGCGCCAGCAGTTCCCTGGCGATGGACGAGCCGACGCTGCCGGCACCCACAATCACGACTTTCACTGATACTCCTTGGCGGGTGCTTTGGCGAGGATATGGGCTACCTGGGCGCTGCGGTCAACCTGCAGCATCGCATGCACGGTATCGCCGTCCTGGTAGGCGGTGGCGGCGTCCGGCAGGAGTCCCTCACCAAAACGGGTCAGGTACGCCACCCGGATAGCGGCGGCTTTCTCAATGGTGCTCACCCGTTGCCCGATCCAGCTGGCGTCGAGGTCGAGCTCGGCGAGCACCAGGCGTCCGGACGGCTCCCGGAAATCACCTGCGAGGTGCTGTTCGGGCAGGATACGCCGCAGTACCTGGTCCGCGCTCCAGCGCACGGCCGCAACGGTGGGAATCCCAAGGCGCTGGTAGATCTCGGCACGGCCGGGATCATAGATGCGGGCCACGACGTGGGGGACGTGGAACGTTTCCCTGGCTACCCGGGTGGCAAGGATGTTGGAGTTGTCGCCGCTGGAGACGGCGGCGAACGCGTACGCTTCAGCCACGCCGGCCTGTTTCAGGGTGTCCCGGTCGAAGCCGACGCCGGTGACTTTGCGTCCGGTGAATCCTTGCCGGAGCCTGCGGAAGGCGCGGTCGTCCTGGTCGATGATGGCCACGGAATGCCCGGCGTCCTCCAGCGTGTGCGCCAGCGTTGCCCCTACCCGGCCACATCCCATGATCACGAAATGCGCCACGGTCTCTCCTCTGTATTCCTGTCAAGCTCCTGCTGCTAGAACTCTACCGCCAGCGTGCGGGCTCCCGTTGTCGCCCGGTCCGTCATGACATCGTCCGGGAATCAGACTAGCTTTGTGGGGTGTTGACAATATTGAACGCCGTCAAGCGTGTGCTGGTGGGGAGGCCATTTCGAAATGACCGCCTGGCCCACACGCTGCTTCCCAAACGGATCGCACTTCCGGTCTTCGCCTCCGACGCACTCTCTTCCGTAGCCTATGCGCCGGACGAGATCCTGCTGACGCTGGCGCTGGCGGGCGTCAGTGCGGTGGCGTTCTCGCCGTGGGTGGGCGTGGCGGTGATGGTGGTCCTGCTGACGGTGGTGGCCTCCTACCGGCAGAACGTCCACGCCTATCCTTCCGGCGGCGGCGACTACGAGATCGCCGGCGAGAACCTGGGGAGGTACGCAGGCCTCACGGTGGCGTCGGCACTGCTGGTGGACTACGTCCTGACAGTGGCGGTGTCCATATCCTCGGCGGCCGCCTACCTCACCACCGCCGTCCCTTCCCTGCACGGCCAGCAGGCCGCCATTGCCGCCACCGGCGTCGTCATCCTTGCTCTGGTGAACCTGCGCGGGATCAAAGAGGCCGGCACCCTCTTCGCCGTCCCCACCTACATCTTTATGGCCTCCATCCTCGGCATGACGGCGGTGGGACTGTTCCAGGCGGCAACCGGACAGCTGGGCCAGGCGCCCTCCGCTGCCTTCACGATCGTCCCCGCCCCTGGTTTCGACGAGGGCCTTGTGGGCCTCGCCGGCGCCTTCCTGCTGCTGCGGGCCTTTTCCTCGGGCGCCGCGGCGCTGACCGGCGTCGAAGCCATCAGCAACGGCGTGCCCAACTTCCGGCCGCCGAAGAGCAAGAACGCCGCCACCACCCTGTTGCTGCTGGGCGTCATCGGCGCCACCATGCTGGCAGGCATCATCTACCTGGCCAATGCCACCAAGGTGCACATCGTCCTGGACCCGGCAACCGAGTTCCTGCTCAACGGCAACCCGCTGCCGGAGGGGTACATCCAGAACCCTGCCATCAGCCAGATCGCCCAGACGATTTTCGGTCCGGGATCCATACCGTTCTACATCGTGGTGGCCGCCACCGGCGTGATCCTGGTGTTTGCCGCCAACACCGCTTTCAACGGCTTTCCGGTGCTGGGCTCCATCCTCGCCCAGGACGGCTACCTGCCGCGGCAGCTGCGCACCAGGGGTGACAGGCTGGCGTTCAGCAATGGCGTCCTGGCCCTCGCCGCCGGCGCCCTGGTGCTGATCATCGCCTTCGACGCGGACGTCACCAAGCTCATCCAGCTCTACATCGTGGGTGTCTTCATCTCGTTCACCGCCAGCCAGCTGGGGATGATCCGGCATTGGGGGCGGCAGCTCAAGCTGGCCAAGGACAAGGCAGTCCGGCGCCGGATGGCCAAGTCCCGCGTCATCAACAGCATCGGCTTCGGCATGACGGCCACGGTCCTGGTCATCGTGCTGGTCACCAAGTTCGAGCAGGGCGCCTGGATTGCCCTGCTTGCCATGGTCATCCTGTTCCTCATCATGTGGAGCATCAGGGCGCACTACGACAACGTGGCCAGGGAACTGGCAGTGGACGAGGACTCTTCGCCGCGTGCCCTTCCCACCAGGGTGCACGCCGTCCTGCTGGTGTCCCATGTGCGCAAGCCCGTGCTGCGGGCGCTGGCGTATGCCAGGGCATCCCGGCCTTCCCGGCTTGATGCGGTAACAGTGGACATCGATGCCGAGGAAACCGCGCAGACCGTGGCTGACTGGGAAAAGCTGGAGATTCCGGTGCCGCTGACCGTGCTGGCCAGTCCGTACCGCGAGACTGTCACACCCATCATGGAGTACGTCAAACACATGCGGAAGGATTCCCCGCGCGACCTGATCGTGGTCTACATCCCCGAATACGTTGTAGGCAAGTGGTGGGAGCAGCTGGTCCACAACCAGACTGCCCTGCGAATCAAGACCCGGCTGCACTTTGAACCCGGCGTCATGGTGGCGAGCGTCCCCTGGCAGTTGAAATCATCCGAAGAAGCGAAGAACCTGCAGGACGTCCAATAATGGCAAACACAGAAACACGGCCGCCCCTGACCGGAGACGCAGGCAGGGAAGTAGTGCTCGACGTCGGTCCGGTGGCCCACGGCGGCCACTGCGTTGCCAGGCACGAGGGCCGGGTGATTTTCGTCCGGCACGGCATTCCCGGGGAAAAGGTGCGGGTGCGGCTGACGGATGCGGAGGAAAAGGCCAAATTCTGGCGGGCGGACGTCGTCGAGGTCCTTGAAGCCTCTCCGGACCGCGTGGACCACTTCTGGCGCCTGGCCGATTCAACGCGGGCCTGGAGCCACGGACACCCCCCGGTGGGCGGAGCCGAGTTCGGCCACATCACCCTCGCCCGCCAGCGCAGCCTCAAAGCGGAAGTGCTTGCCGAACAGCTCAAGCGGCTCGCCGGCGTCGAGCAGCTGCCCGGTGGGGCCGGGAGCGTGGAAGCCGTGGGCGGAACGGCCGACGGCGGGGACGGCCTTGGGTGGCGCACGCGCGCGGGCTTTGCGGTCACCCCCGGCGGCAGGCTGGGCATGCACGCGCACCGCTCCACGCACATCGTTCCGGTCCGGGAGATGCCGCTCGCTTCGGAGGCAATCAACAACCTGCGCCTCTGGGACGTCGACCTCCAGGGCATCGAGCGCGTGGAAGTGGCTGCACCGGCCAACGGCTCGCGTCCCCTGGTGCTGCTGGCGCCAGGACCGGGAACCAAGCCCAAACGGCTTAGCGCCATCGCAGCCCAACTGCCCGGCGAGGTGTCCGTAGCCACTTTCGACCCCGCTACTGAGGCCGTGCAGCAGCTTCGCGGCCGTACGTGGGTGCAGGAATCAGCGGCCGGGCACGACTACCGGGTCACCGGCGCAGGGTTCTGGCAGATCCACCGCGACGCGCCCGGGGCCCTTGTGGGGGCTGTCACAGAATTCCTCCGCGGCGGGGGCTTCCTCCACCCCGGGGCGGTTGTTGCCGACCTCTACGCGGGAGCCGGCCTCTTCACCGCAGTCCTGGCTGACGCGGTGGGGGAGACGGGGTCCGTCCTGTCCGTGGAAGGTGCCGCCGGAACCAGCCGGGATGCACGGAAGAACCTGCACGGGGCGCCCCAGGTGGAGATCGTCCAAGGCAGGGTGGAGCGCGTGCTCCGCCAGAAACCGCGGAGTTTTGACGCCCTGATCCTGGACCCGCCCCGGGCGGGGGCAGGGAAGGCAGTGGTGAGCCAGCTTGTTGAGGCCCGCCCCCGCGCCATTGCCTACGTGTCCTGTGATCCGGCGTCGTTCGCCCGGGACGTGGGGTACTTCCGCCAGGCGGGATGGGGGCTGTCAGGCCTCCGTGCCTTCGATCTCTATCCCCATACCCACCATCTGGAGACGGTGGCGCTGCTGGCGCCCCTTCCGTGATGCCACTGCGGTTTTCGACTACGATGGCCGTAGTAGTCCCACGTCGCGCTCCGTAGTCACGGCCGGCCGTGTGCAATTTTCGGGCCCGAAACTAATTAGGGCTTCCTAACTAGCAGGCGGTCAACCGCGCGACAAAGATGAAACTGTTGCGAGAGGAGTCCTGCGATGAGCACTGTGGACAGCTTCGGTTCAAAAGGCAAACTTAATGTAGCCGGAACCGAATACGAAATTTTCCGGTTGAACTCCGTTGAAGGTGCAGAAAACCTTCCGTTCAGCCTCAAGGTATTGCTTGAAAACCTGTTGAGGACCGAGGACGGCGCGAACATCACTGCCGATCACGTCCGCGCCTTGGCAGGCTGGGATCCCAATGCCCAGCCCGATACAGAAATCCAGTTCACGCCTGCACGCGTGATCATGCAGGACTTCACCGGCGTCCCCTGCGTGGTGGACCTGGCGACGATGCGTGAAGCGGTCAAGGAACTGGGCGGCGACCCCAAGCGGGTGAACCCCCTGGCGCCTGCCGAGATGGTCATTGACCACTCGGTCCAGATCGATGCTTTCGGCAACTCCGGCGCACTGGAGCGCAACATGGAGATCGAATACCAGCGCAACGGGGAGCGTTACCAGTTCCTGCGCTGGGGCCAGACCGCGTTCGACGACTTCAAGGTGGTTCCCCCGGGAACCGGCATCGTCCACCAGGTCAACATCGAATACCTGGCACGCACCGTCATGACCCGTGAAGTTGACGGCGCGCTCCGTGCGTACCCGGATACCTGCGTGGGCACCGACTCGCACACCACCATGGTCAACGGCCTGGGCGTGCTCGGCTGGGGCGTTGGCGGCATCGAAGCCGAGGCCGCCATGCTGGGCCAGCCCGTCTCCATGCTGATCCCGCGTGTTGTGGGCTTCAAGCTGAGCGGTTCCATCCCGGCGGGCGCTACGGCAACCGACGTGGTGCTGACCATCACCGAGATGCTCCGCAAGCACGGCGTTGTGGGCAAGTTCGTGGAGTTCTACGGCGAAGGCGTGGCCGCTGTGCCGCTGGCCAACCGCGCCACCATCGGCAACATGAGCCCGGAGTTCGGTTCCACGGCCGCCATGTTCCCGATCGACGACGTCACCCTGGACTACCTGCGCCTCACCGGCCGCTCGGAGCAGAACGTCGCCCTCGTGGAGGCGTACGCGAAGGAGCAGGGGCTCTGGCACGATGCTTCCCGCGACATCAAGTTCTCCGAGTACCTGGAACTGGACCTGTCCACGGTTGTTCCGTCCATCGCAGGCCCCAAGCGCCCGCAGGACCGCATCGAATTGACCGAGGCCAAGGACGAGTTCCGCCACGACCTCAAGAACTACGTTTCCCACGATGCTAACGCCGGTACCCTGGACGAATCGCTGGAGGAGTCCTTCCCGGCCTCCGATTCGCCTTCCTTCACCGCCGGTGCCACGCACATCTCCGACACCGACCGGGAGCCCCCGAAGTACTCGGCAGGCCACGGGGCGGCGGGCCGGATCTCCCAGCCTGTGCCGGTCAAGACGGCTGACGGCCGCGAGTTCGAGCTGGACCACGGTGCCGTCACCATCGCCTCCATCACCTCCTGCACCAACACGTCCAACCCCTCGGTCATGCTGGCCGCCGCAGTCCTGGCGCGCAACGCCGTGGACAAGGGCCTGACGTCCAAGCCGTGGGTCAAGACCTCCGTAGCCCCCGGCTCGAAGGTTGTCACCGACTACTACGAGAAGTCCGGCCTGACCCCCTACCTGGAGAAGCTCGGCTTCTACATCGTGGGCTACGGCTGCGCCACCTGCATCGGCAACTCCGGCCCGCTGGAAGCTGAAGTTTCGGAAGCCATCCAGGCCAACGACCTCGCCGTTGCTGCTGTCCTCTCGGGCAACCGCAACTTCGAAGGCCGCATCAACCCGGACGTCAAGATGAACTATCTGGCCTCCCCGCCGCTGGTCATCGCCTACGCCCTGGCCGGTTCCATGGACTTCGACTTCGAAACGGACGCCCTGGGCAAGGACCAGGCCGGGAACGACGTCTTCCTCAGGGACATCTGGCCCAACCCGGTCGAGGTCCAGCAGGTCATCGACTCCTCGATCGACAAGGACATGTTCGCGAGGGGCTACGAAGGCGTCTTCGAGGGCGACGCCCGCTGGAAGGCGCTCGACACTCCCGCCGGCGACACCTTCGCCTGGGATCCGAACTCCACCTACGTCCGGAAGCCCCCGTACTTCGAGGGCATGCAGGCGCAGCCGGAGCCGGTCAAGGACATCACGGGCGCCCGCGTGCTCCTGAAGCTGGGCGATTCGGTCACCACCGACCACATCTCCCCGGCCGGTTCGTTCAAGTCCGACACCCCTGCCGGCCAGTACCTGCTGGCCAACGGCGTGGAGCGCAAGGATTTCAACTCCTACGGTTCCCGCCGCGGCAACCACGAGGTGATGATCCGCGGAACGTTCGCCAACATCCGCATCAAGAACCAGATCCTGGACGGCGTCGAAGGTGGCTTCACCCGCGACTTCACCCAGGAAGGCGGCCCGCAGGCCTACGTCTACGACGCCGCGCAGAACTACCAGGCAGCCGGCACCCCGCTGGTGATCCTGGCCGGCAAGGAATACGGTTCCGGTTCCTCCCGCGACTGGGCTGCAAAGGGTACCGCCCTGCTGGGCGTCAAGGCCGTCATCGCCGAGAGCTACGAGCGCATCCACCGCTCCAACCTCATCGGCATGGGCGTCCTGCCGCTGCAGTTCCCGGCCGGCGAGTCCGCTGCAACCCTGGGCCTTTCCGGCACGGAGACGTTCTCGGTCGAGGGCGTCACCGCCCTGAACGAGGGCACCACGCCCAAGACCCTCAAGGTCACCGCCACCGCTGAAGACGGCACCGCCAAGTCCTTCGACGCCATCCTGCGCATCGATACTCCGGGTGAAGCGGACTACTACCGGAACGGCGGCATCCTGCAGTACGTGCTGCGGCAGATCTCCGTCAACTAGCGGGTTCCGCGAGCAGGCACCACCTCCCGAAGCCCCGGCCGGTCACCGACCAGCCGGGGCTTCGGCTTTTGGGGTGAGCCAGGCCCTGCGGGCCGAGGCGTTAGAGTTAAACGGCACGTCTACCACCCGAAGGAGGGGTCATTGGGAATCTTGGACACCATCCGGAATCCGCAGGACCTGAACGAGTTGTCCGAAGAACAGCTGAAAGAGTTGGCTTCGGAGGTCAGGGAGTTCCTGATCACGAACGTCTCCCAGACCGGCGGCCACCTCGGACCAAACCTCGGCGTGGTGGAGCTGACACTTGCCGTGCACCGCATCTTCGATTCGCCCCGTGACAGCATCGTTTTTGACACCGGCCACCAGTCGTACGTCCACAAGCTCCTGACCGGGCGCCAGGACTTCAGCACCCTTCGCCAGGAAGGCGGCCTCTCCGGCTACCCGTCCCGCGCGGAGTCCGAACATGACATTGTGGAGAGTTCGCACGCCTCCTCTTCACTGTCGTGGGCCGACGGCATCTCCCGCGCCCGGCAGCTGACCGGCGAAGGCGACCGGCACGTCGTCGCCGTCGTAGGCGACGGTGCCCTCACCGGCGGCATGGCCTGGGAAGCCATCAACAACATCGCCGCGGACAAGAAGCGCCGCGTTGTCATTGTGGTCAATGACAACGGCAGGTCCTACGCTCCCACCGTGGGCGGCTTCGCCGACTACCTGGCCTCGCTGCGCCCCACCATCGACTCCTTCCGCGCCACCCCCGCCTACGAACGGGCGCTGGACTGGTGGAAGAAGAAGCTGCAGAGCGGCGGGCCCGTTGGCCAGTTCACCTACAAGAGCCTGCACGCCATGAAGAAGGGCATCAAGGACTGGTGGGCGCCGCAGGGGATGTTCGAGGACCTCGGCATGAAGTACATCGGCCCGGTGGACGGCCACAACCTCCAGGCGATGGAGCACGCCCTCGCCACGGCCAAGCACTACGCGGGCCCGGTGATCGTCCACGCCATGACCGAAAAGGGCCACGGCTACGCTCCTGCACGTGCCCATGAGGCTGACCAGTTCCACGCCGTCGGCATTATCGACCCCGAAACGGGCGAGCCCACCGGAACCGCCGGGGCCCAGTCCTGGACGTCCGTGTTTGCCGATGAGATCGCCGCCATCGCGGATGAGCGGAAGGACGTCGTGGGCATTACCGGCGCCATGCTCATCCCCGTGGGCCTGCACAAGTTCGCTGCCCGGCACCCGGACCGCGTGATCGACGTCGGAATCGCCGAACAGCACGCCCTCACCTCCGCTGCGGGAATGGCGTTCGGCGGCCTGCATCCGGTGGTCGCCGTCTACGCCACCTTCCTCAACCGGGCCTTCGACCAGCTCCTGATGGACGTGGCGCTGCACAAGGCAGGCGTCACCATCGTCCTGGACCGTGCCGGGGTCACCGGGCCGGACGGTGCCAGCCACCACGGCATGTGGGACATGTCCATGGTCCAGATCGTTCCCGGCCTCCATCTGGCGGCGCCGCGCGACGCCACCAGGCTGCGCGAGGAACTCCGCGAAGCTGTAGCCGTCAGCGACGCACCCACGGTGGTCCGCTTCTCCAAAGGCTCCGTTGGAGCCGAAGTGGAAGCGCTGGAACGGCTCCGTGACGGCGTGGACGTGCTGGCCCGCAGGCCCAGCGGCTCAACCGAGAACGATGTCCTGATCATCAGTGTGGGCGCCATGTCCGAACTCGCGCTGGATGTGGCCAACCGGCTTGGCGCGCAAGGCATCAGCTCCACGGTGGTGGACCCGCGCTGGGTCCTGCCCGTTCCGCGCTCCATCATTGCCCTGGCGTCCCACCACCGCCTGGTCATTTGCATCGAGGACGGCGTCCGTGCCGGCGGCGTCGGTTCACGGATCCGCCAGGAAATGCGCGCAGCAGGCGTGGACACCGCCCTGAACGAGGTGGGCCTGCCGGTCGAATTCCTGGACCACGGCACCCGCGGACAGATCCTCGAACGCGTGGGCCTGACCGCCCAGCAGATCACGCACGACGTCGTAGCGCAGGTTCTCGGGACCAAGGTCCCGTTTGCGCGTCCCCTGCCCGGACAACAGCACCCCACCACCGGCAGCCTTCCGATTCTGTGAGGGAAGAAGACGCACTGAAGTACCCGGGTGCAGCGGGGGAGTCCGGGCGGCCCGTGCACACCACTACCACGCGGGTTCCCGCCGGGCTGCAGCCTGGCCAGCTGGTAGTGGCCAGGAACAGGAAATGGAACGGCAAGGCGCACTGGGTAGTGCCGGGGCGCTACCTGGGCGAAGACGAACATGGGTGGTGGATCTTCCAGGGAACCAATGAGTTCTGCTCCAGGCCCGGTGCGGCGTTCTACACCAAATCCGACGCCGTGCTGCTGGTTCCGCGCTCCGGCGACTGGGTTGCCACGTTCTACGATGACGCCCACCCGAACGGGGTCCGGGTGTACGTGGACCTGGCCGTGGGCCACGAGTGGACCGTCATCCGGCCCGCCGTCACCGAGTTCCATGTGATCGACATGGACCTGGATGTCATCCGCACCGAAGACCGCGGCGTGTTCATCGACGACCAGGACGAGTTCGCCGAGCACAGTATCTCCATGCATTACCCGGACCGGCTGGTGGCGGACATCCAAAAGGCCGCAGACCAGCTTTACCATGCCGTCAAGGCGCAACACGCTCCGTTCGACGGCACTGACGTCGCATGGTTCACAAAGGGACGAAAATGAGCGGAATTGTCAGGGTCTACAAGCGCGACGACGAGGGCACCCTCCACTTCCGGGAGGCCTGGTACGACGGGGACTACAGCCAGTTCGTCATGAACTACGGCGTGGTGGGGCACCAGAGCAAAACGGAAGAAACCGACGTGCCGGATGCGGAGGCAGCCGAGGGGCTCCTGGACGCCTTCGCGGCCCAGTGCGCCGAGGACGGATACGCCGAAATCCCCGACGAGGAGCAGTTCTGGGTGGTTGCCCAGTTCGCACTCAAAACCAGGGAAGGCACGGACCGGGACCGCTACCTCGAAGAGAAGGCAACGGACGCCCTCATCAGCCACCTCGCCTGGCGTGGACTGGGAACCGTGGAGCGTTCCGGGTTCACGGATTACAAGCTGAACATCTTCTGCCTTTGCCCCGACGTGAACAAGGCCGTCAACGCCATCAAGGTCTGCACCCGCGGCGAGGACCTGGACTTCACCAAGCTGAGCATCGGGGCCGCCCCGTACAACGAGCCCGAGCACTTCAAGCTCAAGCACTCAGCCAAACCCGCCACCGGCTTCAGCCTTTAGGAGCATCCCGTGACCGCGTACCGCCGCGTCGGCAAATCCGGCCTGACCGTCTCCACCGTGGGCCTGGGCTGCAACAACCTTGGCCGCGCCAACACCGTCACCGAATCCCAGGAAGCCACGGACGCCGTCGTCCACGCCGCACTCGACGCCGGAATCACCCTGTTCGACGTCGCAGACACCTACGGCCGGGAACCCGGCCTCAGCGAGACGATGCTGGGCAGGGCCCTCGGCAGCCGGCGGCCCGACGTCGTCCTTGCCACCAAGTTCGGCATGGACATGAAAGGCGCGAGCGGGCCGGACTTCGGCGCCCGAGGCTCGCGCCGCTACATCATCCAAGCGGTGGAGGCGTCGCTGCGGCGGCTGGGCACCGACTGGATCGACCTCTACCAGTTCCACACCCCGGATCCGCTGACCCCGATTGACGAAACCCTGTCCGCACTCGACACACTCGTCACCAGCGGCAAGGTCCGCTACCTCGGGCACTCCAACCGCGCCGGCTGGCAGATCGCCCAGGCCGAGTACGTCGCCCGCGAACTCGGCGGCGCCCGCTTCATTTCAACCCAGAACCACTACAACCTCCTGGACCGCCGGGCGGAACTCGAGGTGACCCCGGCCGCCGAGGAGTTCGGACTGGGCGTCCTGCCGTACTTCCCCCTCGCCAACGGACTGCTGACCGGCAAGTACTCGCCCGGCCACGCCCCGGAGGGCTCCAGGCTCAGCCACACCCGCACGCACCTCGTCCACGACGCCGACTGGGACCAGCTGGACAGGTTCAGCAGCTTCGCCAGGGACCGCGACCTGAACGAAATCCAGGTTGCGTTCTCCTGGCTGGCGGCCCAGCCCTCGGTGGCCAGCGTCATCGCCGGAGCCACCCGGCCTGAGCAGGTGCGCCAGAACGCCGGAGCAGCGGACTGGGTTCCTTCTGACAAGGACCTTGCCGAGCTCGACGATATTTTCCCCGCAGCGCCCAAGGTGGCGCTCTTCTAGGAAACGACATGACCGCCTTCCTGCTGGATGTGGACACCGGCATCGACGACGCCCTGGCACTCGCGTACCTTGCCGCCCTCCCGGACACGGAGTTCGTCTCCGTCACCGCAACCCCCGGAAACGTGGACGCGGACCAGGTGGCCCGCAACACGCTGGCACTGCTGGAACTCTGCGGACGCCCCGGGGTGGAAGTGGCGGTCGGCGCGCGCGGACCGCTGGCCATACCGCTGCTGACCACGCCGGAAACGCACGGCCCGCAGGGCATCGGGTACGCGGTCCTGCCGGAACCTGCCGGCGCTGTGTCGGCGCGCCACGCCGTCGACCTGTGGGTTGACCACGCACGCAACCGGCCGGGGGAGCTCACGGCCCTGATCACAGCGCCCCTGACCAACTTCGCGCTGGCCCTGCGGCAGGAACCCCGGCTGCCCGAGCTGCTGGCAAAGGTGGTGATCATGGGCGGCAGCTTCTACCACCAGGGCAACACCACGCCCACGGCGGAGTGGAACACGCACGTGGATCCGCACGCGGCCAAGGAAGTCTATGCCGCCTTCCGCGGGCAGCCGCTGGAGAAACTGCCGGTCGTCTGCTCGCTGGACACCACTGAGCGGATCGAGCTGCACCCGGCGCACGTCCAGCAGCTGGCCGAGGCGGCCGGCGCGACAGTTCCCGAGCTGGTGCTGCCCGGCCAGCCCGAAGGACAGCGCAGCACCTCGGACAACGTGCTCATCAGGCACCTGTCCGATGCCCTGCGGTTCTACTTCGAATTCCACCGCCACTATGACCAGGGATACCTGGCCCATGTCCACGACTTCTTCGCCGCCGGTGTGGCCGCGGGCACCCTGGAGTTCCAGGCACTGCCCGCCACCGTCGACGTCGAGACCGGGTCTCCGCTCCTGATGGGCACCACCGTGGCGGACTTCCGGGGACTGTGGGGCATTCCGCCCAATGCCAGGGTGGTGACGGCGAACCAGCCTGAAGCCGCCTTCCGGGAACTGGTGTCCGCCGTCGGGAGCATGGCCCGGCGCCTGGGCTGAGCGCCGCAAAACCTCGCTGGGCCGCGCAAAACGGCCGCGGTAGAATGGTTCGCGTCCGGCCCGGCCACACGCCGCCGGCTGCTGCCGAGGTGACATAGGCGGCGCTCCGCCCGGCCCGGGAACTCCGGGTCCTCCGCGCCCGCACCCTGAAGGAACCTCCATGTCATCGCATTCCCTGACGTTGCCGTCCCCGGCGCCCGCCGCCGCCCGCAAGCGCCGGCTGCTGGAAATCCTCGGCGCCCTGGCCATCGCCGGCACCTACGTCTACCTGGTGCTGAACCAGCCTGCAGACATCACCGGGGGACCGGGCAGCGCGTCCGCCTTGATCGCCCTTTCCGGCTTCCTCGTCGGCGCCGTGCTGCTGATTGTCGCCGTCCTGCCTACGCTGCCGGCCTCCACTGTGGTGCTGATCCCCGTGGCACTGGTGCTGAACATTGTGCTTGGCCAGTTCGTCGGCAGCACCCTGGTCCCGTTCTACCTTGACACCATCGGCACGGTCCTCATCGCGGTGCTGGCCGGCCCGGCGGCGGGTGCGGCGACCGGTGCGCTGAGCAGCATTGTCTGGTCCTTCTTCAACCCCACCGTGCTGCCGTTCGCCGCCGGGGCCGCACTGATCGGCTGCCTTGCCGGCCTCGCCGCCCGCCATGGAATGTTCCGCCGCTTCTACCTCGCCCCCGTAGCAGGGTTTGCCACCGGCATCATCGGCGGCGTGGTGTCCGCGCCGGTGGCGGCTTTCGTCTTTGGCGGTACTTCCGGAGTGGCCACCGGTGCCATCGTCAGTGCCTTCCGCGCCATGGGCGACACCCTCCTGGCCGCCATCACCAAACAGGCGCTCATCTCCGACCCCATGGACAAAGCGATAGTGTTCACCGTGGTGGCCCTCCTGGCCTACGCGCTTCCGCGCCGCGCGCGGCTGCAGTTCCCGTTCATCCGCCGGCACCGCGTGCTGGCCGGCAAGATGCCTGAACAGAGTTCCTGACCAGTCTGATGCGCCTCCACCCGCTGACCTCGCTGGCAGCCGCCGGCAGCACGGCGGCCATTACGACGGCGGCAGCCAGTTTGCCGCTGTCCCTCGCCGTCGTGGCCGCGGCCGCCGTCGTGTCGGCCCGCGCGGGCACGGCGCGCAGGACGCTTCCGGCCGCCGCTGCTGTCCTGGTCCCGCTGGGGCTGTCACTGCTGGTCATGCATGGGCTGTTCTTCCCTGAGGGGCGGACCGTCCTGGCGCAGTGGGGGCCGGCCCGCGTCACCACGGAGGGGCTTTCCTTTGCCGTGGAGCGGGCGGCACAGCTGGGGGCGGCAGTCCTTGCGCTCCTGGTCTTCTCCTTCAGTGTCAGCGTTCCGGACCTGGTGGCGGCGTTGTCCGCCCGCGGCGTCCAGGGCCGGTTCGCTTTCGTGCTGGCGTCCACCCTCACCCTGCTGCCGGCCATCACCTCCAGGGCGGAGGGGATCCGGCAGGCCCAGGAATCCCGCGGCCTGGTGATCCGGCGCGGGCTGCTGCACCGCGTGGCCGCCTTCCGCCGCCAGGCGGTCCCGCTGGTCCTGTCCCTGGTCGAGGACGCCGGTACCCGTGCAGCGGCGCTGGAGTCCCGTGGCTTCAGCAACCCGGGACCCCGGACCACCTACCGCGACGTGCCGGATTCCCAACTCCAGCATGTGCTCCGGGTTGGCCTGCTGGTGGCCGCCTCAGCGGCGGTTGCCCTCCGGCTTTGGCTTTCCGCGGTGGGAACCTAAATATGGCCGGAGGCCGGGACACCCTGGAAACCGCCGGACCCATACTGTCGGCCGGCATCAGCACCTTCACGTTCCATGACGACGCCGCCCCCGTCCTGCAAGGGATGGAGCTCGCCTTCGTCCCCGGAACGTTCACCGCTGTGCTCGGACCGTCGGGAAGCGGGAAATCCACTCTGGGCCGGGTGCTGGCCGGCTGGCTTCCGCCCGGTGGCGGGGGAACCCTCCACGGCTTCCTGGAGCTCGCGGGTACCCGCCTGCAGTTCGGCAGCGGCAGGGATCCGCGCATCAATCCCGCGGAATGGGGCCGCCAGGTGGGGTTTGTTCCCCAGGATCCAGCCGCCGTCCTGTCCACGGTGCGGGCCACAGTGGCCGAAGAACTCGCGTTCGGCCTCGAGAACAGGGCAGTGGAGCGCGCCGCCATGAAGGCCACGGTGGAACGTACCGCCGCGCTCCTGGGACTCACGGACCTCCTAAACCATCACCCGGCCCGGCTTTCCGGCGGCGAGCTGCGCCGGCTTGCCATTGGGTGCGCCATCGTCACGGAACCGCGGGTGCTGATCATGGACGAGCCCTTCGCTTCGCTGGACAGCGCCGGAACCGCCGGACTGGCACAGCTGGTGCGGGACCTCGTCAAGGGCGGCACCGCCGTCGTGGTCCTCAGCCAGGTGGTCGACGCGCCGCTGCTTGACGCCGGGACGTGGCATGTCGTGGTGGACGGCAGGGTGACGGCCAGCGGCACCCCTGCCGACCTGCATCCGGGCTCCGGGCTGCTGCCCTCGGGCATCCGGCGCCCTGGCAGCCTGGTGGAAGGAACACTTGCGGCACGGCCCCGCGGATCAGCGCGCCCGGCCGTGCCGGCCAGTGTGCCGCCTGGCACGGCACCAACCGTCCCGGCCTTGGAGCTCCGCGGGGTCTCCTTCGATTACGCAGGCGGCGGCAGGAGGACCCCTGGCCGTACGCGGCGGGGAGGTGGTCCCGACGACGCCAAACAACCCCAGGTGCTGCGGGACGTCAACCTGGCGGTCAAGCCCGGAGAGATCGTGGCAGTCACCGGCCCCAACGGCGCAGGGAAATCAACGTTGCTGCGCCAATTCAACGGTCTGCTGCGGCCCGCTTCCGGGCAAGTCCTCGTCCGTGGCTCAGACATCGCCGGGATCCCGGCGGGCATGGTGGCCCGATCAGTGGGCCTGCTGTTCCAGCAACCCCGGGACCAGCTGTTCGAGCGGACCGTACTCCGTGAGGTGCGCTTCGGCCTGGACAGCCTCTTCCAGCCCGGTGAGGCGGCGGGCCGGGCCCTCGAGGCGCTGGCCGCCGTCGGCCTGGCAGGGGCTGCCGGTGAGCACCCCGCCGAACTGCCCGCGTCCAGCCAGCGCCTCCTTGCCCTGGCCACGGTCCTTGCCCGCAAACCCGCGGTCCTGGCCCTGGACGAACCCACCGTGGCGCTCGACGGCGACGGCCTGGCCCTGCTGGACGCTGCGGTGCGTGCCGCGGCAGGGGAGGGCTCCGCCGTCGTGCTGGTCACGCACGATCTCGCCTATGCCCGGTCAATGGCACACCGCGGTGTGGAGCTCGACGGCGGCCGGCTGGCCCGCTGATCAGGCTGGCTGGTCAGGCCGGGCGGGACGCCACTCCCGGCGGCAGGAAGCGCCTGCCGTTGACGCGCTCGGAGGCACCCACCCGGTCAAGGTACGGGGTGATGCCGCCGAGGAACAAGGGCCAACCGGCGCCGAGGATCATGCAGAGGTCAATGTCCTCCGGGCCCGCAACCACGCCTTCTGCGAGCATCAGGCCGATTTCCTCGGCAAGGGCGTCCTGGGTGCGCTGGAGCACCTGCCCGGCGGTGGAAGGGGAGGTGCCGAAGGACATCAGCGACAGGGTGGACTCGGGGATCGCCTTCGAGCCGTCCGGGCCGGTGGTCCAGAGCCCCTTCACGCCGTTGTCGATGAGCTTTTGCAGGTTGGCGGACACTGTGAAGCGTTCGCCGAAGGCGGCGTGGAGCGATTCCTGCACGTGCTGGGCGACAGGAAGCCCCACCATGGCGCCCAGGGTGAAGGGCGTCATCGGCAGGCCCATGGGCCGCAGGGCGTTGTCGGCCACTTCAGCCGCGGTGCCCTCGTCAAAGGCCGCCGTCACTTCGCCCATCAGCCGCAGCAGGATCCGGTTGACCACGAACGCGGCGGCGTCCTTGACCAGCACGGCTGTCTTCTTCAGGCCCTTGGCCAGCTCAAACGCGGTGGCGAGGACGGCGTCGTCGGTCCGCGGGGCCCGGACGATTTCCAGCAGCGGCATGACCGCCACCGGATTGAAGAAATGGAAGCCCACAACGCGCTCCGGGTGCTTCAAATCCTCCGCCATGGCCGTGACCGACAAGGAAGAAGTGTTGGTGGCCAGGATGCAGTCCGGCGTCACGACCTCTTCCAGTTCCGCGAAGACCTGTTTCTTGACGTTGAGTTCTTCAAAGACCGCTTCGATCACAAAATCGGCGTCCGCGAAAACCTCCTTGGACACCGAGCCCGTGACCAGCGCCTTCGTCCGGTTGGCGGCGTCCTGGCTGATGCGTGCCTTGGCCAGCAGCTTGTCTACCTCAGCGTGGACATAACCCACGCCCTTGTCCACCCTGGCCTGGTCGATGTCCGTCATCACCACGGGGACCTTGAGCTGGCGGGCGAACAGCAGTGCCAGCTGGCTGGCCATCAGGCCGGCGCCAACAACTCCCACCTTGGTGACCGGGCGGGCCAGTTTGCTGTCCGGGGCTCCGGCCGGCCGCTTGGAGCGCTTCTGGACCAGGTCGAGGAAGGCGTACACGGTGGCACGGAATTCATCACTCTGCATGAGTCCGGCCAGGGTTTCGCATTCAAGGGCAGCGGATTCGGCCTGGGTCATGGTGCGGTTCGCTTCGAGGATGTCCAGGACCTTTCCCGGGGCGGGTGCTGCATTGGAGGTCTTGGCCTCCACGAAGGCCCGCCCGGCCGCGACCGCACCGGCCCACCTGGCGGCGGTTTCGGGTTCGGAAGGATCGACGGCGTTGGCGCGTTCCGGGGTTACGGTGCCGGAGATAACTCCCGCCGCCCAGGCCAGGGACTGCTCGAGGAAATCGGCCGGTTCGAAGATGGCGTCGGCCAAGCCGAGGCTGAATGCCTCGGGGCCGGTCAGCGTCCGGTTGTTGCTGAGCGGGTTTTCGATCATCACCTTCACGGCGTTTTCCGGCCCGATGAGGCGGGGCAGGATGTAGACACCGCCCCAGCCCGGGACCAGGCCGAGGAAGGCTTCCGGCAGCGCCAGTGCCCCGGCTCCCGTGGACACGGTGCGGTAGGTGGACTGCAGCGCGATTTCGAGGCCGCCGCCCAGGGCTGCGCCGTTGATGAAGGCGAAGCTGGGAACGCCCAGGTTGGCCAGGGTTGCGTAAACGTCGTGGCCCAGCTGCGCCATCCACAGCCCGTGCTCGCGTTCTTCGAGGTTCTTGACGGCGGAAAGATCGGCGCCGGCCACGAGGTAGTAGGGCTTGCCCGTTACTCCGACGCCGACGATCTCGCCGCGGCCGGCGCGCTCGCGAAGGCCCTCCAGCACCGTGCCGAGCTCCACCAGGGTGTTGGGTCCCAGCGTGGTGGGCTTGGAGTGGTCCAGGCCGTTGTCCAAGGTGATGAGCGCAAAAGTGCCCGGGCTGGGTTTTCCCGCCGGAGCGGGCAGTTCGATGTCCTGGACGTAGGAGTGCGTGACGGTCTCGTTCGGGAACAGGTCTGCAAGCTTGGTGAAATCTGCGGCGCTCATGCGGCTCCTTCGGAAGCGGTTTCGGTGGCGGCGGAATCCCCGGGCCGGGCTCCGCTGTAGTCTGTGTATTCCGAGTGATGCGGGTTTTCCCAGATCACGGTGGCTCCCATGCCGAGGCCGACGCACATGGTGGTGATGCCGTACCGGACGGAGTGGTCCTCCTCGAACTGCCGGGCGAGCTGGGTCATCAGCCGAACACCGGACGAGGCCAGGGGGTGGCCCACGGCGATGGCGCCGCCGTAGCGGTTGACCCGGGGGTCGTCCTCGGGAATGCCGAAATGGTCCAGGAAGCTGAGCACCTGCACGGCAAAAGCTTCGTTGATTTCAAAGAGGCCGATGTCCGCAATGGTGAGCCCCGCATTCTTCAGCGCCTTCTCGGTGGCCGGCACGGGCCCGATGCCCATGACTTCTGGTTCAACACCGGCATACGCGTAGCTGACCAGACGCATTTTGACCGCCAGCCCCAGCTCGGCGGCAGCCTCGGCGGACGCCAGGACCGCTGCGGTGGCGCCGTCGTTCAGGCCTGCGGCATTCCCGGCGGTGACGCGGCCGTGGGCCCGGAACGGGGTGCGGAGGCCGGCGAGGTCGGCCAAGGTGGTGCCTGGCCGCGGCGGTTCGTCCGCCGTGTTCAGTGTCCAGCCCTGGCCGGGCTTCAGCGCGGCAACGGGAACCAGGTCCGGCTGGATGCGGCCGTTGCGGCGGGCATTCTCGAACTTAGCCTGCGAAGCGACGGCGTAGGCATCCGTTCGTTCCTTGGTGATGGCCGGAAAACGGTCGTGCAGGTTCTCGGCAGTGTTCCCCATGTTGAGCGCGGCCGGGTCCACCAGCCGCTCTGAAATGAACCGCGGATTCGGGTCGGCGCCTGACCCCATCGGGTGGTTGCCCATGTGTTCCACGCCTCCGGCCACCACAACGTCGTATGCGCCGAAGCTGATCCCTCCGGCCACAGCGGTCACCGCGGTCATGGCTCCGGCGCACATGCGGTCAACGGCAAAGCCGGGAACCGTCCTGGGCAGTCCGGCAAGCAGGGCAGCCGTCCGGCCAAGGGTTAGGCCTTGGTCTCCGGTCTGGGTGGTGGCCGCAATAGCCACTTCATCGATCCGCGCGGGCGGCAGCGACGGGTTCCGCCGAAGCAGTTCGCGGATGCACTTCACTATCAGGTCGTCAGCCCGGGTGCCGGCGTAGATGCCCTTGTCCCCGGCCCTGCCGAACGGTGTGCGGAGGCCGTCCACAAAGACGACGTCCCGGACAGTGCGCATGGATGCGCCGCTTCCCTGGTGGCTCACGTATAACTCCTCATCGAGACGTAGGCGCCGGTGGCATGCCTTTGCTGGCAGTGGCCTGGCGGCAATACGTCCGATGTTACTCGTCAGTAACTTAGCCCGCAAGGCCCCCGCCTAAAGGGACGCTCTCTCACTTAATGCGCATTTTTGGCCAATGCTCTCTCACTCTCTTCAAGAAAGTGAGCGAGCGTTGGCGGCTTTCACGCATCAAGTGAGAGAGCGTTTGGGATTCGTTGTGGGAGCCGGAGGCGGTGCAGCCGGATGCGCCTATTTCCCCGCTGCGGTGGCGTCCGCTTTGGGTTCCTTGGCGGGCAGCGGCTGCGGGTGCAGGAACGCTTCAACGATCAGGGGCGTCGCCAGTTCCACCTGCCACTCACGTGCGCCCAGGGCGCGCAGTTCGGCGGCGACTGCTGTTTCGGTGATTTCCGCCGGCGGCCGCCAGGCTACCCGCCGCAGGTAATCCGGAGTAAGCAGGTTCTCCAGCGGGAGGCTCAGCGACTCCGCCTTCGCCTGCAGCAGCGGCCGTGCGGTGGCCAGGCGGGCAGCGGCCTCCGGGTCCCGGTCCGCCCACACACGGGGCGGAGGCGGCGCGTTGGTGGGGAGGTGGAGCGGCGGGAGTTCTTCGAGATCCCGTGCAGCTGCGATGCAGCGCAGCCAGCGGGGCGCTTCACGTTGCGCCGCCCGGCCGTGGAAGCCCTTGGTGCCCAGCAGCTGCGGCACGGTGGCCGGCATGGCTTTGGCCGCCGCCACCAGGGCGGAGTCAGGAATCAGCCGTCCCGGTGCCACGTCCCGTTTCTGTGCCAGGGAGTCGCGCTCCAGCCACAGCTCACGTACGGCGGCCAGCTGCCGGCGGTCCCTGATCTGGTGCAGGCCGGAGGTCTTCCGCCACGGGTCCACGCGGGCTGCAGGCAATCCGGCGGCCAGGATCGCAGCGAACTCCTGCTCGGCGTATTCCAGCTTTCCGTCCGCCTGCAGGAGCTCGATGAGTTCCTCCCGCAGTTCCGTGAGGACTTCAACGTCCAGTGCGGCATACCGCAGCCAGGGTTCGGGGAGAGGCCGGGTGGACCAGTCCGCTGCCGAGTGCTCCTTGGCGAGCCCGAAGCCGAGCAGCTGCTCGATGACGGCGGCCAGGCCCACGCGGGGCAGCCCGGCCAGCCGTGCAGCGAGTTCGGTGTCGAAAAGCTTGTCCGGCCACATGCCCAGCTCCGCGAGGCAGGGCAGGTCCTGGCTGGCGGCGTGCAGGATCCATTCGACACCGCGGAGGGCGTCGTTGATGACGTCCAGGTTCTCGAAGGGTTCGGGGTCGATCAGCCAGGTCCCGGCGCCTTCGCGCCGGATCTGGACCAGGAACGCGCGCTGCCCGTAACGGAAGCCGGAAGCCCGCTCGGCGTCCACACCCGCCGGTCCGGTGCCGGCGGCGATGGCCGCAGCGCAGCGCTCCAGGCCGGACTGCGTCTGGATGACCAGCGGAACGCCCTCCCGGGGGGCGGCGAGCTCAACGATTTCGGGGATGGGGCTGTCAAAGCCTTCCACCGTGATGTGGGGTGCGGTATCAGCAGCCGGGACGCCGGCCGTGGTGTTTTCCGGAATGTTAGGGGTCATGATGCCTCCAGTTTACCGGCCGGCCGGTACACGCCTGCCTTCTGGCCCGGCACCATGCCCCGCCATCCCGTCCGCGGCGGTGCGCCATCGGTCCGCCTTCGGTCCGTCACCAACAATGGTCTTAGTTCCGGCGGCGCAGCGTCAGCGGCGTCACGCCGTCCGGCAGCGGCGGCAGGCCGGCGAAGGTGCACACCATGTCGGACCAGGCCTCAAGGTGGGCCTGGACGTCGGACGTGGCGGGTGTCCAGGAGGCCCGCAGTTCGATGTCGATGGATCCGGGCCTTTCGGACAGGGTCCCGAAACTCTCCGAGAGGACCCTGGTGGCAGTGCCGCCGGCGGCCCGGTACGCCGCCTTGTGGTTCTCCAGTGCCTCCACCAGCCAGGTCCAGGCGACTGTTCCGAGCATTTCGTCGTTGCCCATCTCGGGTTCCAGCTCCGCACGGATATAGGTGACAATGCGGAATTCCCCGTCCCAGACCTCGGAGCCTTGGGGGTCGTGGAGGAGGATGAACCGCCCCGTTGCAAGTTCCATCCCGTCCTCGCCTTCCGTTCCGGACGCGGCAGCGAGTGCCATCGCGGCGGGGCCGTGAAGCGGGGTGCCCGGGGCGCCGGAGCCGGGGGCGAAAACTTCGGCGCCCAGGGCCACGGCAAAGGGCGCCAGCCGGGCCGGCGCCGGGATTTCCGCCAGGCGCAGTTCCCGGCGGCACTGGGCTTTCCTGAGGGTTCCCAAAGCGTGGAGAAACTCCGGGGGAACCTGGTCAAGTGCGTTCACCTTCGCAGGTTACGCAACCGGGCGGGGCAGGTCGGGTAGGCTCGCCGCCGGCTGACGGCGCGGACCGTCAGTTCCCGCCATTGTGCAGTTCCCGGCGGAGTGCGGCAACGAAGGCATCCACATCCTCTTCGGTGGTATCGAAGGAACACATCCAGCGCACCTCGCGCGTGGCTTCATTCCAATCGTAAAAGCGGAACGACGCGCGCAGCCTGTCGGCCACGCCTTCGGGGAGGACGGCAAAAACGCCGTTGGATTCGGTCTCCTGGGTGGGCCGGACGCCGTCGATGGTGTCGACGGCGGCGCGGAGCCGGGCGGCCATGGCGTTGGCGTGCGCGGCGGACCGCAACCACAAGTCACCTTCCAGGAGCGCGATGAACTGCGCTGACAGGAAGCGCATCTTGGAGGCCAGCTGCATGTCCATCTTGCGCAGGTAGACGAGCCCGTGGGCCGCTTCCGGGTTCAGTGCCACCACCACTTCGCCGAACAGCAGGCCGTTCTTGGTGCCGCCAAAGGACAGGATGTCCACCCCGGCGTCGCGCGTGAAGGCCCGCAGCGGAATCCGGAGGTGGGCAGCGGCGTTGGCCAGCCGGGCGCCGTCCATGTGCAGCTTCATTCCCTTGGCATGGGCATGGTCAGCAATGGCCCGGACTTCCTCCGGCGTGTAGCAGGTGCCGAGTTCCGTGGTCTGGGTGATGGACACCGCCAGCGGCTGGGCGCGGTGCTCGTCCCCCCAGCCCCAGGCCTCCCGGTCAATCAGTTCGGGCGTGAGCTTGCCGTCCGGCGTGGGGACATGCAGCAGCTTGATGCCGCCCATGCGTTCCGGCGCGCCGTTCTCATCCATGTTGATGTGGGCGGTGGAGGCGCAGACCACGGCGCCCCAGCGGGGGAGCAGTGACTGCAGTGAAAGGACGTTGGCGCCGGTGCCGTTGAAGACGGGAAAGCACTCGATGCCTGGGCCGAAGTGGTCCTCCATCAGCTGCTGCAGCCTGGCCGTGTAGTCGTCCTCGCCGTAGGAGACCTGGTGGCCGTCGTTGGCGGCCGCCAGGGCAGCCAGCACCTCGGGATGGACGCCCGAGTAGTTGTCCGAGGCGAAACCCCGCACGTTCGGATCATGGAGGCGGATGCCGGCGGCGGTTTCGGCGGTTGTCGTCATGGCTTTGCTCACGCTTTCAGTCTAGGTAAAGTCCGGGCCGGGGACACTGACGCCGCCAGCTGCAGCCGCCGGCCGTTCAGTTCGGCGGCAGGGGCATCAAAGAGTCCGACGACGGCGCGCGCCAGGTCTTCGACGTCCGTTGCGCCCGCGAAGGACCGCTCGGGGTGGCGGCGGCGCAGTTCCTCATCCACAAGTGCTTTGACCACCAGGACGACGGCGGCTGCCGCGCTGCCGCCGTTCCTGCCGGCGGCGCGGCTGAAACCATCAGCGATGGCTAGGGTCCAAGCCTCGGCCGCTGCCTTCGCGGCGGCGTAACTGGCTGTTGCCGCGGTGGGCATGGCGGCGGTGGTGGAGGACACCATGGCGAACCGGCCACAACCGGAGGCGGCGACGTCGTCGTAAAAGACGCGAGAGACGTTGCGGAGCGTGGTGACGGCTCCGCGCACAAGGAAGTCCCAGTCCTCGTCGGTCTGGTCCGCAATGCATTGCGCCCCGCGCCAGCCGCCCACCAGGTGGATCACAGCATCCATTGGCCCGGCAGCAGCGGTGACATCGGCCCGCAGCTGCCGTACCTCATCCATGCGTGCAAGGTCGCACACGAAGGGGGCAACGCCGTCGCCCGCCTGTGCTGCCGCTTTCCTGATCCGCTCCAGGTCCGAGCCCACGGTGAAGACGCGGTGCCCGGCCTCCCTGAGTGCCCGGGCCACAGCGACGCCGGACGCGCCGCTGCCGCCCGTAACCAGGACGTTCAGCGGCGGTTTTGCCGGCTCTGTAGCAGCTGTCACAGCGCGGATGCTCCAGTGATGCCGGCAGTGGACTCAATGACCGGGCGCATCTTCTTTTCCAGTGCTTCGTAGAACATGGACAGCGGGAATTCGTCGTCGAGCACCTGGTCAGTGAGGCCTCGCGGCGGGCCCGCCAGCGGCAGCGCCTCCGGCCCCCTGGCCCAAACGGACGCCGGATGGGGAGTCACAGTGGCGGAGACCAGCTCGTATGCAGCCAGCCAGTGGGCGGTTTTGGGGCGGTCGATGGAGCGCCAGTACAGGTCGTCGATGCGGGCGCCGAGGGCGATGACAGCATTGGCTACTTCATCCCAGTCGATGGTCAGCCGGGTGTCCGTCCAGTGCAGGACGCGCTGCTGGTGCAGCCACGCGAACAGGAGCTGGCCGCCCAGGCCGTCGTAATTCCGGACGCGGCTGCCGGTGATCGCGAACCGGAAGATGCGGTCAAAGATGATGGCGTACTGCACCAGCTTGGCGTGGCGCCGGGCTTCCGGATCGGCGTCCTCGTCTTTTTCTATCCGCACGGACTCGCGGAACGCAGTCAGGTCGCAGCGCAGTTCTTCAAGGGAGTACAGGAAGAAGGGCATCCGCTGCTTGATCATGAACGGATCGAATGGCAGGTCGCCGCGCATGTGCGTCCGGTCGTGGATCAGGTCCCACATGACAAACGTGGCCTCTGTCAGGTCCTGGTCGGCGAGCATCTCCGCTGCCCCTTCGGGCAGTTCCAGGCAGGTGGTCTCGGCGGCGGCCTTGAGGACGCGGCGGAACCTGGCTGCCTCCCTGTCCGCGAAAATCGCACCCCAGGTGAAGGTGGGGGTCCTGCTGACCGCCACGGTCTCAGGAAACAGCACTGCCGAGTTCGTGTCGTAGCCGGCGGTAAAGTCCACGAACCGGATGGGTACGAACAGCTTGTTCGAGTAGTCCCCGGCCTCAAGCCCGGCGATGAAATCGGGCCAGATCACCTCCACCAGGACTGCCTCCACAAGGCGGTTGCTGCTGCCGTTCTGGGTGTACATGGGGAAGACGACCAGGTGCTGCAGACCGTCCTGGCGCTGTTTTTGTGGTTGGAAGGCCAAGAGGGAGGAAAGGAAGTCGGGGGTGGCGAATCCGGCCTGGGCCCACCGCGAGAAGTCAGCGCAGGCAGCTTCCAGGTACGCAGCATCATGCGGGAAGGCGGGGGCGAGGGCACGGAGCGCATCGATGATCTCATCCACCAGGGCAGCTGCCCCTGCGTGGTGTGCGGGATCCGGAATGGAGCCGTCCCGGGCCTGGAACGCCTGGATGGCGGTTGCGGCTGCCTTGAGCCGGAGCCAGTCCTTGTTTTCGGCTGAAATCCCGGTGACGGCGGTGGTCAGGGTTTCGGTCATCGTCGGCTGCCTTTCTGGTTGCTTGCTTCTATGGCGAGCGTAGCAAGCAACCAGCAGGGCTAATTGAAAAAGTGGTCAACCCTAAGTATTCCTTTGGCTCGGAGCCCTTTCCAGTGCCCGGAGCAGGACCTTCCCTGCGGGATCAGGACTCCCGTTCCGGGCCGTTGACCTGCGGATCCTCGGTGGAGACCAGCCGGATGGAGATGGAGTTGATGCAGTAGCGCTGGTCGGTGGGGGTCCCGTAGCCCTCACCTTCAAACACGTGCCCCAGGTGGGAGTCGCATGTGGCGCAGCGGACCTCCACCCGGTCCATTCCCAGCGTGCGGTCATGGATGTAGCGGACGTTTCCTTCGGCAAGCGGGGCCCAGAAGGACGGCCAGCCGCAGTGGGAATCGAACTTTTCGTTGCTGGTGAATAGGTCCGCTCCGCAGGCCCGGCACTGGTACACGCCGGCAGTGTGGGTGTCCCAGTACTCGCCCGTGTACGGACGCTCGGTTCCCGCCTCGCGGAGCACATGGTATTCCTCCGGCGTGAGCTCCTCGCGCCACTGTGCGTCGGTCTTTTCCACCCCGTTGCCCGCGACGCCGGCCCCGGCCGGCGGTTCCGTGGCCGGGGGTTCCGTAGCCTTGTTGCCGAAGATGCTGTTTCCGAAGATGCTCATAGCCTTGTCAACGCTTACGAGTCGCCGATAAATCCCGAGCCTGCATAAAGGTGGAGTACCGGCACGCCCAATTGGTCCTGTGCTTTGTTGGCCCAGTCCGTATGGAAGGTGTCAGCGACGGCGTGCGGCCGGGTAATCACAACGGCCTGCCCGGCGCCGGTTTCACGGACCTTGGCGACCAGCCCGTTGACGGCCCCGCCGTCCACTATTTCGCCAGTGACGCCGGTGCCCAGCCCCTCCAGGGCGGCCAGGGATACGGCGAGGGTCTCCGCTGCCTGCGCCCGCTCCTGCGTGGGATCGGGGGCGTGGGCAGTTAGTTCCCTGAAGGCCTTGGCTATGTCCAGCATTGAAAGGTTTTCAAGGAAGTCCACCAGCAGGTGCCGCTCGGTGTTTGCTGGCACGAGCACCACCAGGCGCGTTTCTGCCCCATCCACCAGGCGTTCGATGTTCAGGCGGTCGTCCGCCCCCAGGGGTTCTTCAGTCAGGATGACGATCGGTTCACTCATGGCCCTAGCCTAGTCCCGGAAGCGGGCCATGCGCAGGGGGCGCCGCGCCCGGCGGGCGGCGGGGCGGACCTGGCGGTCCGCGGCGAAATGCGGGCTTCGGTGCCCGGGCGGTAAGAATAGTTCCATGGCAACTTTCCAGCGAACCCGCCCCGCCCCCGTACACCGCCCCGAGACCGGTGGAATGTCGTTGCGGGCAAAATGGGCAATCGGCGGAGCGATCGGCGGAGGCGGCCTGGCCGGACTCCTGGGCGCGGGTTCGTCCGCGCTGGCGGTGTACTTCGCACGCCGGGTCATCACTCCCGCCCGGCAGCGGACGTCGGACCAGGAGATACTCGCCGTCATCAGGGACGGCCAGGGGCAGCGGGCCATCTTTGCCGCCACTGACGACACCACGGTCGACGGCGTCTACGGGTTCTTCTTCGACGGCGGCAAAGGGCACGCGCGGATCGGCCGCATCGTCTCCTACTCGCCCGCCGACAGGACCGTGCTGCGAGAGGTTGAAGCGGTATATGCCGGCGACCTCTCTGCGGCGCGCCGCGGCTGGTGGAGCGGGGCCGTCTATCCTGACCCTGCCGCCGCCGGAATTCCCTATGAGGATGTCAGCATCGATGTGGAGCGCGGGCAGGCGCCCGCCTGGCTGGTCCGCGCCGGCGGCACGGCCCGCACGTGGGCGGTGATGGTGCATGGACGCGGCGCCACCCGGCAGGAGGCGCTGCGCGCCGTCGGGCCCGCGCTGGAGCTTGGGCTCACCAGCCTCCTGGTTTCCTACCGGAATGACGGCCTGGCGCCGTCCGCCGACGACGGCCGTTACGGCCTGGGCTCCACGGAGTGGCGTGACATTGAAGCTGCCATCGAGTACGCGCTGGCCAACGGGGCCGAAGAAATCGTGCTGTTCGGCTGGTCCATGGGAGGCGCCATCTGCCTGCAGACATCGGACCTGTCCCGATACCGGCACCTGATCCGGGCCATGGTGCTCGACGCGCCGGTTACTGACTGGGTCAATGTGCTGGCCCACCATGCACAGCTGAACAGGATCCCCTCCCTGGTGGGGCGGTATGGCCAGCTGATGCTGGGGCATCCACTGGGCAGGCGGCTCACCGGACTGTCCGCGCCCGTGGACCTGAAGGTGATGGACTGGGTGTCCCGGGCCGTCGAGCTGCGGACTCCCACCCTGATCCTGCACAGCGTCGATGACGAATATGTACCCTACGAGCCTTCGGCCCTGCTTGCGGAGCGGAACCCGGAGATGGTGACCTTCGAGCCCTTCCACCAGGCCCGGCACACCAAGGAGTGGAATGTCGATCCCGACCGGTGGGAAGGCCGGGTCAAGTCGTGGCTTCGGCAGCAGCTGGCTCCCAGGCTCAACCCTGGCGCCCTGGGCTCACTGGCTTCCGGGAGCGGGTGAGCTGATGGAGGCCGTGACGGCGTCCGTGAGCCGGACCAGGTCGGCCGGTGCCAGTTCGATGTCCAGTCCGCGCCTGCCACCGGAGACCAGCAGGGTGTCGAGCGCCAGGGCGCTGGTGTCCAGCACGGTGGGGGAGGGCAGCCGCTGGCCCAGCGGTGAAATGCCGCCGAGCACATAGCCGGTGCGCCGCTGGGCCGCGGCGTGATCTGCCATTGCCGCCTTCTTTGTTCCCAGCACCGCAGCGAACGCCTTCAGGTCAAGGGTTCCGCTGACCGGCACGATTCCCACGGCCAGCCGCCCCTCCACCTCCACCATGAGGGTCTTGAAGACCCTCGACGGATGGATGCCGAGGACTTGGGCCGCTTCCGCCCCGTAGCTTGCGGTTGCGGGATCGTGGGTATACGGGTGGAGCACAAAGGGAACCCCGGCCGCGGCCAGAGCCGCTGTTGCCGGGGTTCCCTGTGCTGCGCTCTTGCGTGCCATGGGTGCTTCCCGCCGCGTTGGTATCAGGAACGTCCGGCGGTAGCCGCAGCCACCCTGCGCTTGATCCTCCCCAGCATGGCGGTCATGCCCCGCATGCGCAGGGGCGTGATGGCCCTGGTGAGCCCCAGGAGTTCGGGCATGTCGTCCGGAACAGAGAGGATCTCTTCGGCGGACAGCCCGTCCAGGCCTTCATGGAGCACGCCGGCGAAGCCCCGTGTTGTGGGAGCCTCCGCAGGGGCCTTGAAGAACAGCCGCACGGCGGCGCCGGGGCCGCCCTCCCTGTCCGTCTCGATGGTCAGGAAGAGCGGCGACTGGCATTCCACCACCTGTTCCAGCAGTTCGGGGTGGTCCTTGAGCCTGTCCGGCAGTTCCGGGAGGCCCTGGGAGAATTCCAGCAGCAGCTGGAGCCGCTCGGGTTCAGTCAGGGCCTGGAAGTCATCCACGATTGCCGCCAGGGCGGAAGGCAAAGCTTGAGTAGTCATCGGTTCAAGTCTACGCAATTGCGCCGCGGCGGGCAGCGTCAGGCGCCGACTGCGGCAGGGACCGAACCGCGTTCCGCGCCCTTGGCGATCGGTACGCGCACGGCGTTGCCCCACTCGGTCCAGGAGCCGTCGTAGTTGCGGACGGAATCGAAGCCCAGGAGGTACTTGAGGGCGAACCAGGTGTGGCTGGAACGTTCGCCGATACGGCAGTAGGCCACGACGTCGTCGCCCGCCTTCAGGCCCGCTTCGCCAAGGTAGAGGGCTTCAAGTTCCTCCCGGCTGCGGTAGGTACCGTCCGCGGCGGCGGCGCGTGCCCACGGGATCGACGCGGCAGTGGGAATGTGGCCGCCGCGCAGGGCGCCTTCTTCCGGGTAGGCCGGCATGTGGGTGCGCTGGCCGGTGTATTCCTCGGGGGAGCGGACATCGATCAGGGGCTTGCCGAAGTGCGCAAGGACGTCTTCCTTGAAGGCGCGGATGGGAGCGTCGTTGCGCTCAACAACCGGGTAGTCGGCCCTGGCTGGAGCAGGCTTCTCCGTGGTGAGTTCGCGTCCTTCGGCAATCCACTTGTCCCGGCCGCCGTCGAGCAGCCGCACGTCCTGGTGGCCGAAAAGGGTGAAGACCCACAGGGCGTAGGCGGCCCACCAGTTGGACTTGTCCCCGTAGATGACCACGGTGCTGTCACGGGAAATCCCCTTCGACGCCGCCAGTTCCGCGAAGGCGGCCCCGTCCACGTAGTCGCGGGTTACTTCGTCGTTGAGGTCGGTGTGCCAGTCGATCTTTACGGCGCCGGGGATGTGGCCGGTTTCGTACAGGAGCACGTCTTCGTCGGATTCCACCACCACCAGCTCTCCGTTGGCGGCAGCGCCACTTTCCAGGGCGGCCGCAAGCCACTCCGTGGAAACCAGCCGCTCCGGGTGGGCGTAGGCGGCGAACTTCTCATTCTGTTCAACGGGATAGGGCATGATTCTGGCCTTTCATTGAGGACACGGGTGACCTGCTGGACCTGAAGAGGACCTGGTTCCACCCTAGCCAGCGGCCCGGGCCATGTCCGTATTCCGTTAACAGGGCGAAATGTTGGCTTCATCACGCCGTCCGGCGCGGGGACGTGCGGCATTAAAAGGCCCGGTCGCAATGCCGGTATCCTTTCTGGGGACCACCCACCAGCAGAACGGACCACCTTGGTACAGATCGAACAGCTTGCCGCCCGCACTCCGGCAGTTTCGGTGGATGAACTCCTCAAGGGTTTTTATCCGTCGCCGCGATTCGGCCAGGTTTCCTTTGCCAGTTACCGCCCCGATCCCAAGCAGCCCAGCCAGTCCGCCGCCGTCCGGGCACTGGAGGGCTTTGCCGACGGCGTCGGTTCCAATGGGGGCGGAGGGCTGTTCAAGAAACTGTTTGCGAAGAAGGACGGTTCCCGCGCGGGCATCTACCTGGACGGCGGGTTCGGCGTCGGCAAGACCCACCTGCTGGCCTCGTTGTGGCACGCTGCGCCCGGCCCGAAAGCCTTCGGCACGTTCGTGGAGTACACGAACCTGGTGGGCGCCCTGTCCTTTCGCAAGACAGTAGAGGCGCTCAGCAGCTACAAGCTTGTCTGCATCGATGAATTCGAGCTCGACGATCCGGGCGACACCGTCCTGATGTCCCGGCTGATGCGCGAGTTGGCCGACGCCGGGGTGAAACTGGCCGCCACCTCCAACACCTTGCCCGGCTCCCTGGGTGACGGCAGGTTCGCGGCAGTCGACTTCCAGCGCGAAATCCAGGTGCTTGCGGACCAGTTCGACGTCATCCGGATTGACGGGGAAGACTTCCGCCACCGGGGCCTGCCCGCGGCGCCGGCCCCGCTGAAGAACAGCGAACTGTCCTCCCACATGAAAGCGGAGTTCGACGGAAAGACGGTTGCCCAGGACGAGTTCAGCACCCTGATTGGGCATCTGGCCGGGGTGCACCCCAGCCGCTACCGCCAGCTGATTGACGGTATTGACGGGGTGGTGTGGCGCAACGTGCACACCATCACCGAGCAGGCCGTGGCGCTCCGGTTCGTGGTGCTTGCCGACAGGCTCTACGACAAGGACGTTCCGATCCTGGCCAGCGGAGTGCCGTTTGACCAGCTCTTCACCGAGGACATGATGACCGGCGGCTACATGAAGAAGTACTTCCGCGCTGTCTCCCGCCTCACCGCGCTGGCCCGCGAAGGGCAGAACCACGAGCCGTCCTAGGCATCGGGCCGCCGCCGGCACCCGCCGTCGTCCTTAAACGCCAAAGGTGCAGGTGCCGCCTCCCGGCGGGACCTGCACCCCCTTGACGTGCTAGGGCAATGCCCTGGCCAAATCCTTCTTACGGAGTCCTGTCAGCCGGCGGAACCGGGTTGACGGGAGTGACCGGCGGAACCTGCTCAGCGGCAGGTGCCTGGCCCGGGGTTCCGTTTTTGTCAATGAGCTTGGAAGCGCCATCCTGGATTTTGTCCACATGGCCGGAGTACTTGCCTCCGGTCTTGGTGTCGACGAAATCACCGGCCTTGTTGATGCCGTTCTTGATGGTCTGCTCGTTGCCGCGGATGAGACCCTGAGCTTTGCCCTTTAGATCGTCAATCAGTCCCACGAACACCTCCCTTCAATCGCGGAGCCAGGTCGCTCCTCCGCGTTCGATCCTAGCGCCGCGGGGGATGCCCAACAAGGAAACCAACCGTTTTGGCCGTTCGCCCGTAGCGGATGCAGGCGCCGGGCATGAAAAAAGCAGCTCCGGGGAGCTGCTGCATGTGGGCGATACTGGGATCGAACCAGTGACCTCTTCCGTGTCAGGGAAGCGCGCTACCGCTGCGCCAATCGCCCGGAACCGGAAGTCCGGCTTATGGGATTTTAGAAGTATGAGAGCGGACGACGAGATTCGAACTCGCGACATCCACCTTGGCAAGGTGGTGCTCTACCAGCTGAGCTACGTCCGCGTATGAAGTGCGTTCCGGCCGGGGCCGGTGCGTACTGCATGAAGCAAGTTTCCTTGCTTGGTGGGCGATACTGGGATCGAACCAGTGACCTCTTCCGTGTCAGGGAAGCGCGCTACCGCTGCGCCAATCGCCCATTGCATCCGGTTTGATCCGGAAACCATGGTTTTCACCGAGGTGGGTACGGGATTCGAACCCGTGTATACGGCTTTGCAGGCCGCTGCCTCGCCTCTCGGCCAACCCACCGTGTAAGCGTCGGTTCCGGAGAACCTTTGCTGTGACAGTGTCCTGCGAGCGGACGACGAGATTCGAACTCGCGACATCCACCTTGGCAAGGTGGTGCTCTACCAGCTGAGCTACGTCCGCATTTTGGAGGGTTGATTCCTTGCCGTTCCCGGCATTTCCTCGCGTTCCAACGAGTAAAAACAATATAGGAGGTTCAGGGATTCTCCAAATCGCCCCGGCCAGGGGCAGGCGGCGTGGCCTTGCTTCCCAGTGCTGGCGCGGAAGCGGGCGAGTTACAGGGGTGTAATTCACGACGGCGGACGGGGGCCTTTTGGCTCTTCCCTTGCCCTTGTGGGGGCTGCGGCAGCGCGGTCCCGGCGGGTCAAGGCCGGCGATTTTTGAATTACGCCAACGTCGGCTAGCATTCAAATGCATCAGGGCGATTGGCGCAGTGGTAGCGCGCTTCGTTCACACCGAAGAGGTCACTGGTTCGAACCCAGTATCGCCCACCGCACAGAGGTCCGTTTCCGCTCGTTCGCAGCGGAAACGGACCTTTTTGTTTGTGCGGATCCTGCCTGCAGATTTTGTCGGCCCCCTGTGAAAGAGTTTTTCTATGACAGCTCCACTCCTCGCCCATGCAACCGAATACGGCCGGATGTACGCCCGCTCCACGTCGGAGCAGTTCTCGGTTCCGTCCATCACCACGGTCATCAGCCAGCAGCCGCACGGACTGGACGGCTGGTTCGGGTACATGGGGGCCAGCAGCCTCGCCAACGATCCCTTGCTGGCGGACTGCCTGGGGAGCCCGGCCAAAATCCGCCAGGCTGTCAGCCGGGCGGCGAAGGCTGCCGAAAACTACCGCGATGACGCCGCAAAGCGCGGGGACCGGGTGCATTACTACTGCGAGCAGGTGGCGCTTCGTGCGTTGGGGCGTCCCCACGCCATGCAGGAGGCCCGCGAAGCCTTGGCCGCCAACGGGGAAGAGGCCTTCGCTGTCCGGTTCGATGAATGGTGGGAACTGTTCCGGGTGGAACCCATCGCTCCGGAAATCACCGTCTGGAACAATGCCGTGGGGTATGCAGGAACCCTGGACCTGGTGGCCCGGATCAACGGCCGCGTCTGCCTGATCGATTACAAGACCAAGGGCACCACGCGGGACGGCCTGGTCAAGCCGCTCGATGACAAAGTGGTGATGCAGCTGGTGGCCGGCATGAAGGCCGAAGAAAGCCTGGTGGACCCCGTGGCAGGGACGTGGGAGCCCTGGAAGTACGGTGAAAACCCTGTCCTGCTGGCGGTGGCCATCGGCGAGACGGAGGTCCGTCCCGTCCGCGCCAACCCGGATGTCCTGAAGCATCACTGGTGGAAGTTCTGCGCCCTGCGGCGGGTCTGGGAGCTCTCTGCGGACACCATCAGCGCCGGCGCGGCGCTGCTCCCCATCGCCCCGCCACCGCTGGCGCAGGTGCAGACGGCCTAGCAGTTTCTCTGCGCCTAAACTGGATAGGTCCCCTTTGCCGTCAACCGTGAGGAAATACCGCGCATGGCTATCCTGAATATCCGCATCATTGGCGATCCTGTGCTGCGCACAGTTGCCGATCCCGTGACGGAATTCGGGCCCGAGCTGGCCAAGCTGGTCGCGGACATGACCGAAACCATGGAGGACGTGGACGGTGCCGGCCTGGCCGCGCCGCAGGTGGGCGTAAGCCAGCGCGTTTTTACCTACCGCATCGACGGCGTCGAGGGCCACATCATCAATCCTGTGCTGGAAAACAGCGAGGACTACCAGCCCGACCATGTGGAAGGCTGCCTGTCCATCCCCGGCCTGGGCTTTCCGGTGCGGCGTTTCCGCTCCACGCGCGTCACCGGCGTCGACCTGCACGGCAACCCTGTCACGGTGGAGGGGGAAGGGCTGTTGGCCCGCTGCTTCCAGCACGAAAACGACCATCTTGACGGCATCCTCTACACTGACCGGCTCGAGGGTGAGCACCGGAAAACCGCCCTGCGGTCCATCCGCAACGCCAACTACGACTCCATCACCGAACGCACGACGACGAAGCGCGCCAGGACTGTCGGGTCCAGTTTCGGCGGCCCCGCCCAAGGCTCCCCGCGGGGCTCGAGCTTCGGCGCCGGGGCAGCCGGCGGCGCAGGGTGAGGGTCCTGTTCGCGGGAACTCCCGCCGTCGCCGTCCCTTCGCTCGACGCGCTCGTGGAAGCCGGCTTCGAAGTGGTTGCCGTGCTGACCCGCCCTGATGCCCCCGTGGGCCGCAAGCGCGTGCTCACTCCGTCGCCCGTTGCGGCGCGCGCAGCTGAACTGGGAATCGAGGTCATTCATGCCGCCCGCGTTGATGCTGAGGCAACGGCCAGGATTGCCGGCGTAAACCCGGACGTAGCCGCCATTGTGGCCTACGGCGGACTGGTTCCGCCGGCCGCCCTCGCTATCCCGCGGCACGGCTGGATCAACCTGCACTTTTCCCTGCTGCCGGCCTGGCGCGGTGCGGCCCCGGTACAGCGTGCCGTCATGGCAGGGGACGACGTCACCGGAGCTGTGACCTTCCAGCTGGAAGAAGGACTGGATACGGGACCCGTGTTCGGCACCCTTACGGAATCGGTGGGGCCGGAGGACACGGCGGGAGAACTCCTTGAGCGGCTGTCCCACAGCGGCGCCGTGCTCCTGGCCCGGACATTGTCCGCCATCGAGGCAGGGAAGGCCTTCCCTCAACCCCAGGCGGGCGAGGTGACCCACGCGCCCAAGCTGACCCTGGAAGATGGCCACCTTCGGTGGAACCACCCGGCCCTGGCCATAGGGCGGCAGGCCCGGGGCGTAACCCCCGAACCCGGTGCGTGGACCCTCCTGGACGGGCACCGCGTCAAGCTGGAACCGGTCCGGCTGCGGCCCGATGTCACCGGCCTTGCCCCGGGGGCCCTGTCCCTCGAGGGCAAAAGCGTGCTGGTGGGCACAGGATCCCACGCCGTGGAACTGACCCGGATCCAGCCTGCGGGCAAGAAAATGATGGCCGCTGCCGACTGGGCACGCGGCATGGCTTCCCTTGAAAGTGTGGTGTTCGAATGAGCGCGTCCGGCGGCAATCCAGGCGGGGGCGGCAACGCCGGGCGCGGCGCCGCGGGCGGCGGCCGCGGCAAAGGGGGACCCAGGGAGAACAGCCGGCGAAACGCCCAGGGCCGTGAACGGAACCGCGGTCCGCAGCGCAGCTTCACGGAAAACGCGCCCTCCCAACGGACCCGCCGTGCCGATCCCGCCCGGCTGGTGGCCTTCGAAGTCCTGCGCGCCGTCGCTGCCGAGGACGCGTACGCCAACCTCGTGCTCCCGGCACGGATCCGCCACCACGGGCTGGACAAGCGGGACGCCGGCTTCGCCACCGAACTAACGTATGGTGCCCTGCGGGGCCAAGGCACCTACGACGCCATCCTGGCGCGCTGCGTGGACCGACCGCTTGACCAGCTGGACCCGGCGGTCCTGGACGCTCTCCGGATCGGAACCCACCAGCTGCTGGCCATGCGCGTCCCCGCACACGCCGCCCTCGACCAGACCGTCGGCCTGGCGCGTGCCGTGATCGGGGCGGGGCCTTCAGCGCTCATCAACGCTGTGCTCCGCAAGGTTGCTGCACACACGCTTGCGGAGTGGCTGGACGTGCTGGTGGCCGGAGAGACCGACGAAACGAAAATCGCTGCGCTCCGCTACGCCCACCCGGAATGGATCGTCCGCGCCATGCGCCAATCACTGGTGGCGCACGGCCGGCCGGCCAGCGAAGTGAACCACCTCCTGGAAGCGGACAACGCCGCCCCGGTGGTCAACCTGGTGGCCCTGCCTGGCCTGGGCAACCTGGACGAGGCGCTGGAGAACGGGGCCATTCCGGGCGAACTCGTCCAGGGGTCTGCCCTTTCCAGCGGCGGTGACCTGGGGCGGTTCTCCTCCATCCGTGAAGGAACCACCCGGGTCCAGGACGTCGGCTCCCAGCTGGTGGCCCGCGCCATGGCGGCCGTTGACATCGATGTGCCGGCAGGAGCGGGCGATACCAAGGCGGAGGCGTGGCTTGACCTCTGCGCCGGTCCGGGTGGAAAGGCAGCCCTGCTGGGCGCCCTGGCCAAGCAACGGGGCGCAACACTGCTGGCCAACGAACCCGCTCCCCACCGCGCCAAGCTCGTCAGCCAGGCGCTCTCGGCCGTGCCGCCGGAAACCTGGCAGGTCCGGACCGGAGACGGCCGCGACGTCGGATCCGAAGCGCCCGAATCATTTGACCGTGTCCTCGTGGACGTCCCCTGCAGCGGCCTCGGCGCATTGCGGCGCCGGCCGGAGTCCCGGTGGCGCCGATCACCCAAGGACCTTGCCGATCTCGGTCCACTGCAGCGCGAGCTGCTGGCCTCTGCCCTGGCAGCGGTTCGTCCAGGGGGAGTGGTGGCCTACGTGACCTGCTCGCCGCATCCGGCGGAAACAACGGCCGTCGTGGCTGATGCCCTCCGCAAACGCGATGACCTGGAACTCCTTGACGCCGGAGCGGCGCTGGACGCCGTCAGCCTCCCCGGAAAGCTGGACGCCGGGCACGAGTCCACAGCGCAGCTCTGGCCCCATATCCACGGCACAGACGCCATGTTCCTCGCGCTCATCCATAAGAAGCCCTGACCCGTGAAAGGTTCCCCTGTGACGCAATGCTGCATCAACCCGAGCATCCTCTCGGCCGACTTCGTCAACCTGGAGGCCGAACTGCAGCGCATCAGCAGCGCTGACGCCGTGCACGTGGACGTCATGGACAACCACTTCGTCCCCAACCTGACCATCGGACTGCCCGTGGTGCAGCGCATCCAGGAGGTGAGCCCCATACCCCTGGACGCGCACCTGATGATCGCTGACGCAGACCGGTGGGCACCGGGCTTCGCCGACGCCGGCCTGGCGTCCGTCACATTCCACGCGGAGGCGTCCATCGCGCCCGTGAAGCTGGCCCGCGAACTTCGCAGCAGGGGATCGAAAGCCGGGATGGCAATCCGGCCGGCTACCCCCGTGGAGCCCTACCTGGACATGCTGTCCGAGCTGGACATGCTGCTCATCATGACGGTGGAGCCCGGATTCGGCGGCCAGGCATTCCTGGACCTCACCCTGCCCAAGATCCGGCGCGCCAGGGCTGCCATTGACGGTTCAGGAATCGGCGTGGCCATCCAGGTTGACGGCGGGATCACGGAGGAGACAATCGTCCGGGCCGCGGAAGCAGGCGCCAACGTGTTTGTTGCCGGCTCCGCCGTCTACGGCGCCGAAGACCCCGCCGCGGCCATCGAGCGCCTGCGCCGGGAGGCCAACAGGACGTTACCCGCGGTGACGGGGGAATAGCCGGGAGCCGGTGCCGGTTATGGCACAATAGCAACACACATACGTGCTCCGGGGTCGGTGTAAGTCCGAACCGGCGGTGACAGTCCGCGACCCGCGAGCCGGTGGTTTCCGCAAGGAAATCCCGGCGGACGGTTGAACCGGTGAAATTCCGGTACCGACAGTTAAAGTCTGGATGAGAGAAGCACGTACAGCTGTATCTGTGGGGCCATTCCGGCGCCGCAGCCTTCTGCTGTCGTAAACCCCCGGAGCCATCGCGGTTCGAGAGGGAAGGAACGACACGGAATGAACCCCAAGCGATGGCTCTTCGATGCCAAACACCCTGCCGTTTTTCCGGAGGGCGCAGCCGCCGCACTGGTTGCCGCATGACGGCGGGCAATCCGGCCACGGCCGACGCAATCACCGGGCCGCACTCCAGCCACCCGCTGCAGCACGCTGACGGGGCAGTTACTGCCTTCAGTGCTGCCGAGACCGGAGCCATGGAAGCAGCCCTCGAAGCAGCCCTGCGGGGCCCGCGGGGGGCAAACCCCTTGGTGGGCGCCGTCGTCGTGGATCCTGCAGGCCGCCACCTGGTCACCGGTTTCCACCGCGGCGCCGGCACCGCGCACGCAGAGGCGGACGCGATCAGCCAGGCCACAACCGCGGGCCTGGATCTCTCGGGCTGCACCATGGTGGTTACCCTGGAGCCCTGCAACCACGTGGGGCGCACAGGCCCTTGCGCCGAGGCCATCATTGGCGCCGGAATAACGGACGTGGTGTACGCGGTGGATGATCCGCACGACCCGGCAGCAGGCGGAGCCGCAACGCTGCGTGCCGCGGGCGTCCGGGTCCGCAGCGGGCTCGGGGCTGCGGAGTCCCTGGACCTGAACCGCCAATGGTTTGAGGCTGTGATGGCGAAACGGCCCTTCGTCACCCTCCACATCGCCCAGACGCTGGACAGCCGCATCGCGGCCGAGGACGGCACCAGCCAATGGATTTCCAGCCCGGAATCCCTGGCGGACAACCACGCCATCCGCAGCCGGATCGATGCCATCCTGGTGGGCACCCAGACCGTCCTGGTGGATGACCCGCGGCTCACCGCCCGGAACGAATCGGGAGCACTGGCAGCGAGCCAGCCGGTGCGGGCCGTCATGGGGCTGCGCGACGTCCCCGCCGGCGCCGCCGTGCGCGGAACAGACGGACTGGTGGCGCACCTCCGCACCCGGGACCCGCGCGAGGCGCTGGCCATGCTGTACCGATCCGGGACCCGCCACGTCATGGTGGAGGGAGGCTCGCGCATCCTGAGCGCGTTCCTCTCTGCCGGGCTGGTCGATGAACTCATCGTGTATCAGGCGCCCACCCTGCTGGGCTCCGGCACGCCGGCCCTGGGGAGCCTGGGGATCACCACCCTCGCCGACGCCCAGCAATGGGACTGGGACGGGTCCGACGGCGGTGCCGTGCGAAAGCTGGGCCGGGACCTGCGACTTCACCTTAGACCGCAACGGACCGTTGCACTGGAACCTCAACCAACCCGCGACAGCGCGGAGCCAGCCCAGGGAGGCTACTGATGTTTACCGGAATTATTGCCGAACAAGGGCATGTCCTGGCCGTGGAGCGGGACGGGAACGCCAGCGCCACCGTGCGGCTGCACGCCCCCGGCACCACCGAAGGGCTCGCGCTCGGCGGCTCCATCGCCGTCAACGGGGTGTGCCTCACGGCCACGGAGATCAACGGCAAGGAATTCAGTGTTGACGTGATGGGGGAAACCCTGGTCCGCAGCACCATTGGCGAACTTGCGCCGGGTGATTCGGTCAACCTTGAACGCTGCGTTACGGCGGGCGGCCGGCTGGACGGGCATGTGGTGCAGGGGCACGTGGACGGTGTCGGGGTGCTGCTGGAACGCGAGGCCCTCGGCAACTGGGAGCGGCTTCGGTTCGGCGTGCCCGCCAACCTGGCGCGCTACATCGCCGAAAAGGGCTCCATAGCCATCGACGGCGTCTCGCTGACAGTGACCGCAGTCAGTGAGGCCAGCGAGCAGGCACCTTGGTTTGAGGTGGGGCTCATTCCCACAACCCTGGCTGAAACCGGCCTGGGCGCCAAGAGGACCGGCAGCCGGGTGAACCTGGAAGTGGATGTCCTGGCCAAGTACACCGAACGCCTGCTGGCGTTCAACACGCCGGCGCCCGCCGCCGTTGAGGGAGGGGCCCGATGAACGCCGCAGTAAAGCTGGAAAATGCAGCGGCGGCCGGATCCGCCGTCGCCGCTGCTGCCCGCACCGGCCAGCCAGCGGCTGCCACTGGACTCGATACCATCGAAGAAGCGGTACGGGCCATCGCCGCCGGCAGGCCGGTGCTGGCAGTGGACAACGAGGACCGGGAGAACGAGGGCGACATCATCTTCGCCGCCCAGCATGCCACCCCGGCCCTGATGGGCTGGACCATCCGCTACAGCTCGGGTGTCATCTGCGTTCCGCTGTCAGGGGACCGCGCGGACGCCTTGGCACTGCCTCCGATGGTGGCGGTCAACGAGGACGCCAAGGGGACGGCCTACACGGTGTCCTGTGATGCCACAGTGGGTGTGAGTACCGGGATTTCCGCGACTGACCGGGCCCTGACCGCCCGCGTGCTCGCAGATCCGCAGGCCGGGCCGGAGGCGCTGACCCGTCCCGGGCATATTTTCCCGCTGCGGGCCGTTAATGGGGGAGTGCGGGAACGCCCAGGCCACACCGAAGCGGCCGTAGACCTGTGCCGGCTCGCCGGACTGGAAGCTGTGGGCGTAATCGCCGAAGTTGTCTATGACGACGGTGAGATGATGCGGCTGGACGGGCTTCGCGCCTTCGCTGCCGAACACGGGTGCCCACTGATCTCGATTGAAGACCTGGTGGCCTACCTCGAGGCAACGGGCCCAGCGGCTGACAGCAATACCCGGGCAGGACGCGCGGGCGGAGAAGAGGAGATACGATGACGGCTTCCGGAGCTTCGGGCAACGGCCACCACGCGCCGGGTTCGGGTAACGGCCACCACCCGGAACCCGGACACGGCCGGGTAACCCATCCCGTCAGCGGCGGGCCCGTCGTGCAGCTGCCGACCGCATTTGGCGACTTCATTGCCCAGGCGTGGACGGACCTGGTCACCGGCCACGAGCACCTGGCCGTCAGTTCCCCCAACCCGCCCAGGGACGGAAAGGCACCTTTGGTCCGGCTTCACTCCGAGTGCCTGACCGGGGATGTCTTCGGTTCCTACCGCTGCGACTGCGGCGAACAGCTTGCCTACGCCCTGGAAATGATCGGCGAGCAAGGCGGCACCCTGCTGTACCTGCGCGGCCAGGAGGGCCGCGGCATCGGCCTTGCCAACAAGATTAAGGCCTACGCGCTGCAGGAGGCCGGCTTTGACACCGTCGAGGCCAACGAGCAGCTGGGCCTGCCCGTGGATGCCCGCTGCTACAAGGCTGCCGCCCAGGTGCTCGCGGAAATGGGGCTGCACGAGGTGCGGCTCCTGAGCAACAACCCGGACAAGCAGAACAGGCTGGCAAACGCCGGTGTCAGGGTGGTTGAAATGGTCCCCACGGAGGTGCCCTCCCGCGACCAGAACATCCGGTACCTGCAGACCAAGAAGGACCGCATGGAGCACCGGCTGACGCTCGATACCCACGTGGCTGCCGTCCCAGCCGCCGCTGACTCCTTTGGCCACGAACAAGACTGACCGCAGCATCAAGCTGGCCACGCCACAAGACCGACCACATCACAAGACTGAACGGAACAGAACTGACCTATGAGCGGACACGGCGCCCCCGACATCGACCTCACCACCCTCAACCCCGCGGAAACCTCGCAGCTGCGGCTGGCAATCGTGGCAGCCAGCTGGCACACGCAGATCATGGACGGCCTCCTGGACGGCGCCCTCCGGGCCGCAAAGGACGCCGGGATTGCCGAGCCCACGGTCCTGCGCGTCCCCGGCAGCTTTGAGCTTCCCGTGGCTGCCGCGCGGCTGGCGCCGCACTTCGACGCGGTGGTTGCCCTCGGCGTCGTCATCCGTGGCGGCACCCCGCACTTTGACTACGTGTGCCAGGCAGCGACGTCGGGCCTCACCGACGTCAGCGTGCGCACCGGCGTCCCGGTTGGCTTCGGCGTCCTGACCTGCGATACCGAACAGCAGGGCCTGGACCGTGCCGGCCTGCCGGGCTCCAAGGAAGACAAGGGCCACGAGGCCGTCACCGCGGCCTTGGCCACCGCCGTCGTGCTGAAGCAGTACGGCAGCTAGCAAAGCCCGCATGGCGGGCGCGTGTGTATTCGCTCACATCGCGCCCGTCATGCAACGGCCCGGGAAGCGCCCTTTGGGCCGCAGCAAGTAGGCTGTAGGGCGTGAAGAATTTCGAGACGCTGTTCGCTGAGCTCAGCGAGAAGGCAGCCACCCGCCCGGAAGGCTCCCGCACCGTCGCTGAATTGGAGTCCGGTGTTCACGGCATCGGCAAGAAAGTCGTTGAGGAAGCAGCCGAAGTGTGGATGGCTGCCGAATATGAATCCGATGAAGCCGCGGCCGAGGAAATCTCCCAGCTGCTGTACCACCTGCAGGTCCTGATGCTCGCCAAAGGCCTCACCCTGGAAGACGTCTACAAGCATCTGTAGCCACCGGTCCGGCGCGCTTCACGCCGCCGGTGCCCGCCGTGGCCTGCATTGCCTGAACCGCTAGACCTCCCTCACCCAGAAAGACCTTCCATGCTGCGAGTAGCCGTCCCCAACAAGGGCTCCCTGTCCGAAGCCGCATCCGCCATGCTGTCAGAGGCGGGGTACCGCCAGCGCCGGGACTCCCGCGAGCTGGTGATGGTGGACCCGGACAATGACATCGAGTTCTTCTTCCTCCGTCCCCGCGACATCGCCGTATACGTCGGCCAGGGAACGCTCGACGTCGGCATCACCGGCCGCGATCTCCTCCTGGACGCCGAGGTGGAGGCTGAAGAGCTGCTTCCGCTGGGTTTTGCTGCCTCCACGTTCCGTTTTGCGGGTCCCGTGGGAGACTTCGCGAAGGTGGAGGAACTGGAAGGGAAGCGGCTTGCCACCAGCTACGACGGCCTGCTGCGTGGCTACCTGGCCGAGCGCGGCATCAAGGCCAAGGTGGTCCGCCTGGACGGTGCCGTGGAATCCTCGGTCCGGCTGGGCGTCGCGGATGCCATCGCGGATGTTGTCGAGACCGGCAACACCCTCAAGGCCGCCGGGATGGAGATCTTCGGCGAACCGATCCTGAAATCCGAGGCCGTCCTGATCCGCCGTACCGGCGAAGGCGGTGCGGCGAACGGAACGGCCAAGGAGATCGAGGTCCTGATCCGCCGGCTCCAGGGCGTACTGGTGGCCCGCCAGTACGTGCTGATGGACTACGACATCCGCAAGGAGCTCGTGGAACAGGCCGCTGCCCTCACACCCGGTCTGGAATCGCCCACTGTCTCGCCGCTGCGCGACTCGGACTGGGTTGCCGTCCGGTCCATGGTGCCCAAGAAGGAAACCAACCGGATCATGGACGAGCTGTACGATCTCGGCGCCCGCGCCATCCTGGTCAGCAGCATCCACGCCTGCCGCATCTGATTTCCAGGAGAATTTCATGGCTGTAGCTGTACGAGTCATTCCCTGCCTCGACGTGGACGCCGGGCGCGTCGTCAAGGGCGTCAACTTCGAGGGCCTGCGCGACGCCGGCGACCCCGTGGAGCTCGCCCACCGCTACGACAACGCCGGAGCAGATGAACTGACCTTCCTGGACGTCACGGCGTCCTCCGGCAACCGCGAAACCACGTTCGATGTAGTCCGCCGGACGGCCGAAGAGGTCTTCATCCCGCTCTGCGTCGGCGGTGGCGTCCGGGGAGTCGCAGAGGTGGACAAGCTGCTGCGCTACGGCGCAGACAAAGCGTCCATCAACACCGCCGCCGTCGCCCGGCCGGACGTCATCGACGAGATCACCCGGCATTTCGGTTCCCAGGTCCTCGTCCTGTCCCTCGACGCCCGCCGCACCCGCCCGGGATCCCAGCCCACGCCGTCGGGGTTCGAAGTGACTACCCACGGCGGACGCACAGGAACCGGTATCGACGCCATCGCATGGGCCAGGGAAGCCGCGGACCGCGGCGTGGGGGAGATCCTGCTGAACTCCATCGACGCCGACGGCACCAAGGATGGGTTCGACCTCGAACTGATCAAGCTGGTCCGGGCCGCCGTCAAGGTGCCCATCATCGCCTCGGGCGGCGCGGGGGAGCCTGCGCACTTTCCGCCCGCCGTAGCGGCCGGCGCTGATGCCGTCCTGGCAGCATCCATCTTCCACTGGGGGCCGGACAACATGATGTCGCAGGTCAAGGACGCCATCCGCGAAGCAGGCTTCGAAGTCCGCTGACCCCCTGCTTAAACAGCAACGCGGGGTCACTTTACGCCCGATGAACCAAGGTTTTCGGGCGTAAAGTGACCCCGCGTTGCTTTTTAAAGCCCTACTTCGGCTGACTGGAGCAGCGCGACGGCGTCCGGCTGGCCTTCGAAGGTCACCAGCGCGTGGCGGGTCCGACCGTGGGCATGCATCAGCAGTTCGCCCGGCTCGCCCACGATGGCCACCGAAACAGGGGCACGTTTGGCCACATGGCGCGGTCCGGACGGGCGCACCAGGACGATGCCCAGATCGACACCGCGGTACAGGATGGCGGCGCGCTTGACGAGCTCATCCCACAGGGCTTCCGAGTAGGCCTCGTCCAGTGCCCGGGGCGCCCAGCGGTCAACCGCCCGGCGGACGTCCTCCGTGTGGACGAAGTACTCGATGAGGTTGGAGCTTTCGTCCAGCGCCTTGATCTTCATCGGCGACAATGCCGGCGGCCCCGCGCGGAACGTGTTGACGAGCTTCGCGTACTCCTCGCCCGTGGTGAGCTTCGCGGCAAGCCTGGCAGTGGCCTGGTCCGAGGCCTTGGCCAGGCGCTTGATGATCAGTCCCAGCCCCACGGCCGCCTTGCGTTCGCGCAGGTAAAGGTGCGCGGCAAGGTCCCTGGTACGCCAGCCCTTGCAGAGCGTGGGCGCGTCAGGGCCCGCCGCAAGCAGGGTCTCGGCAAGGACTTCTCGGGACGGTTCGACGAAATGCATCACTTGTGAAACTAGCACGACACGCGCAGAGTTGGGCAGCACGCCCGCCCCTGGTGGCCGTGCCGTCGTTCACACACATCGAGGGCCAAGTGGAGGCACTAGACTTGACCTGATGTCTGAGCAGCCCGCCCCTGTCCCGAACCCCGGTATTGCCGCGCCCGCAGCCACTTCGCCCGGCCAGGCCCCGGCCCCGCTGGCGAGCCCGCTTCCCGCGGAGCTGGCAGCCGCGCTCAAGCGTGACAGCGCCGGCCTGGTGGCGGCCGTGGTCCAGCAGTACGACACCAACGAGGTCCTGATGCTGGGCTGGATGGATGACGAAGCCCTGCACCGGACCATGACCACCGGCCGGGTGACCTTCTACTCGCGCTCCCGCCAGGAGTACTGGCGCAAGGGGGACACTTCCGGGCATGTGCAGTGGGTTAAATCGGTGGCCATGGACTGCGACGGCGATGCGCTGCTTGTGCGCGTTGACCAGGTTGGGGCCGCGTGCCACACCGGCACACGCACGTGCTTCGACGGCCGGGACCTGGCTGTCGCCACAGGCCAGGCAAGCTGAATCATTTCCAGCCGCAGCCCGCTGCGGAACGGGGGAGGGCAGGGGCCGCCCCCTCCAAGCAAAGCCACCGCCGGGATTCCCGGCCTCCAGGCACCTGGCCCTTCCAGAACCGGCCCCTACAAGAACAGGCGGAACAGCATAGCCATGCAGGACCTTGGAATCATCAGCCCCGGCCTTGAGGAGTTCCGGGAACTGGCCGGCCATAGCCGCGTCATCCCCGTCCGGCTCAAGGTGCTCGCGGACGCCGAGACGCCCATCGGCCTTTACCGCAAGCTGGCGCAGGGGCAGCCCGGAACCTTCCTGATGGAATCCGCTGCGGTGGGCGGCGCCTGGTCGCGCTACTCATTCATCGGCGCCAAATCCCGGGCAACATTGACCACCAAGGACGGAAACGCGCACTGGCTGGGTGAACCGCCGGCGGGGGTCCCCGTGGACGGCAGCCCCGTCGACGCCATCCGCGACACCATCGAAGCCCTCCGCACCGACAGGTTCGAGGGGCTGCCGCCGTTCACCTCCGGGCTGGTGGGATTCCTGGGCTGGGAGACCGTCCGGCACTGGGAACGCCTGGTGAGCCCGCCGGAGGACGACCTGCACCTGCCGGAAATGGCGCTGAATCTGGTGACCGACATGGCCGTCCACGACAACGTTGACGGCACGGTGCTGCTCATTGCCAACGCCATCAACTTCGACAACAGCTCCGACCGCGTGGATGAGGCCTGGCACGATGCCGTGGCCAGGGTCAAGGCGCTCCTTGCCAAGGTCAGCAGCCCCGTTGCGCAGCCCGTGTCCGTCCTCGCTCCGGCGGCACTGGACTTCGCCTCTAGCGTCCAGGAGCGCTGGGACGAAGCCGAGTACCTGGCGGCCCTGGACCGGGGCAAGGAAGCCATCGTTGACGGTGAGGTGTTCCAGGTGGTCATCTCGCGCCGCTTCGAGATGGAGTGCAAGGCGTCCGCGCTGGACGTCTACCGGGTCCTGCGGAACACCAACCCCAGCCCGTACATGTACATTTTCAGCCTCGAGGACGCCGACGGTCGGGAGTACTCGATTGTGGGTTCCTCGCCGGAGGCCCTCGTCACGGTGACCGGTGAAGAAGTCATCACCCACCCCATCGCCGGCTCGCGCCCCCGCGGCAAGACGGTGGAGGCGGACAAAGCCCTCGCCGACGAGTTGCTGGCGGACCAGAAGGAACGCGCCGAACACCTGATGCTCGTGGACCTCTCTCGCAACGATCTCTCCAAGGTCTGCGTAGCGGGAACCGTGGACGTCACGCAGTTCATGGAGGTGGAACGCTTCAGCCACATCATGCACCTGGTGTCCACGGTCGTTGGCCGGCTCTCGCCCAAGGCCAAGGCCTATGACGTGCTCAAGGCCACGTTCCCGGCCGGCACCCTGTCCGGGGCCCCGAAACCCCGCGCCCTGCGCCTCCTGGACGAACTCGAGCCGCACCGCCGGGGTATCTACGGCGGCGTGGTGGGCTACCTGGATTTCGCCGGCGACATGGACATGGCCATTGCCATCCGTTCGGCGCTGATCCGGGACGGGCGTGCCTACGTCCAGGCCGGAGGCGGGATCGTGGCTGACTCGGTCAACCCAACGGAGGCCCTGGAAACAGTCAACAAGGCCGCGGCGCCGCTCCGGGCGGTCCACACGGCGGGTTCGCTGCAGAACATTTCGGCGGATTCGCTTCCCGGGGCGGACTCCCGGTGACAGGCAGCGGACCGGCTTCAGCGCCAACGGGGACTTCCGGCAGGCGCACGCCGGCGTGGGCACGCAAGTCCACGCTGGTGCTGCTTATTGCGGTCCTGGCGCTGGCGGTCTTCGGCACCACCACCCAAACCTGGATGACCGTCACGCTCGATCCGAACCAGGCGGGACAGGCCGGGGCCGCGCAGGACGCGCTTGAGGTCCAGGGAAGCAAGGCCGCCACCACCGTCACTGCACTGGCGCTGGTGGCCCTCGCCGGCGGCCTGGCCGCAGCCATAGCGGGCAGGATCGCGCGGTGGATCATCACCGCCATCATCGTCCTGGCCTCCGCTGGAATTGTTGCCGCAGCAGCAACGGTCCTGGCCAGCCCGCTGGCGGCCGCCCAGGGCTCCATTGCGGAAGCGACCGGCATCACCGGAAGCCAGGCGCACGTTGCCGTCACTGCCTTCCCCGTCCTCGCCGTCGTCGCAGGCTGCCTGCTGGCCCTCGCCGCCCTGGTCATTCCCCTCGCCGCACGGCACTGGAAGGCGCGGACGAAATATGACGTGGCGGCCACGGGCAGCGCCGCGGCCTCCGGTCCCGTGGATGAAATCGACAGCTGGGACCGGCTGTCCCGCGGCGACGATCCCACCTGACCCGGCAGGTGCCCACCGCCAGCCCCCGGCAGGGTGCCGCGGATAACAGGTCACCGGCCAAAAAATGGCAGAATGTAAGCAGTATCCACCCTGAGGAGATTTCCATGAGCAAAGCACCTGCGTCCGTTTCCAAGTCCGGCACCCGAACGGTGGCCCCTGGCGCCATCGACCACAGCCAGGAACTTGGCCACGGCAACAGCCCCGCAGCCTGGACCTGCGTCATCGTCATGCTGGTGGGCGCCCTCATCGCATCCATTGCCTTCGTGATCGCCAGCACGCCCATCTTCATCGCCGGCGCCGGCGTCATGGTGCTGGGCCTGATCCTCGGTTACATCATGCGCAAGGCAGGCTACGGCGTCGAAGGCAGCAAGCTGAAGAACTCCGGCCACTGATGTCCACTGTTCTCGATGACATCAACGCTGGTGTCAGGGAGGATATGGCGGCCCGGAAGCAGCTCGTTTCGCTGGCTGAGCTGAAGGACCTGGCGCAGGCGGCGGCGCCTGCCCGCGACGCGTGGGCAGCCCTTGGCGGAACTTCCCCGTCACGGAATGAGCTCAAGGTCATCGCGGAAATCAAGCGCCGCAGCCCCTCCAAGGGTGACCTCGCCGCCATCGGCGATCCCGCGTCCCTCGCCCGGCAGTATGCCGACGGCGGTGCCTCCGTCATCAGCGTCCTCACCGAGCAGCGCCGCTTCAACGGATCCCTGGCCGACCTCGATGCGGTGCGCGCCGCCGTCGACGTTCCGCTGCTGCGGAAAGACTTCACGCTGGACGAGTACCAGATCTGGGAGGCGCGCGCCCACGGGGCGGACCTGATCCTGCTCATCGTTGCTGCGCTCTCGGACGCCCAGCTCGCCGAATTCAGTGCCCTCAGCCACGAACTTGGCATGAACGTCCTTGTGGAGACGCACACGGAAGAGGAAATCGAGCGGGCGGTGGCCGCGCAGGCGCGCATCATCGGCGTCAACGTGCGGAACCTGAAGACGCTCGACGTCGACCGTTCAGTTTTCGCTTCCCTGGCCGGGCGGATCCCGGCCGGCGCAGTGGTGGTTGCCGAGTCCGGCGTCCGCGACGCCGACGACGTCACCCACTACGCCGCAAGCGGCGCCAACGCCGTGCTCGTGGGCGAGGCGCTGGTCAGCCACTCGACGCCGCGGGAGCGGATCGCCGAGTTCAAGGCCGCCGGCGCCGCCGCCATAGCGGCCCGGGGCTGAGGCCAACGCACCCGCGCGCAGGCGGGCGGGGCTGAATCCCCGCCCGCTGAACGCGTCCGGCAGGCTGCCCTGCCGGGACAACCACCTTTGCACTACCAACTCGAACAGGACGGGACTGATGGCTGAAGCACCCTCAGGAAACGCTGACAACAACGCCGCGGAAGCATTCCTGCAGGGCGGCTCCCTCAAGCACGCCCCGGGGCCGTATTTCGGCAGCTACGGCGGACGCTGGATGCCAGAATCCCTGATCGCCGCCCTGGATGAACTCGAGGAGACGTTCAACAAGGCCAAGGACGACCCCGAATTCCGGGCGCAGATCGCGGACCTCAACAAGAACTACTCCGGCCGGCCGTCGCTGCTGACCGAAGCGAAGCGCTTTTCCCAGCATGCCGGTGGCGTCCGGGTCTTCCTCAAGCGCGAGGACCTGAACCACACGGGTTCGCACAAGATCAACAACGTGCTGGGCCAGGCGCTGCTCGCCAAGCGCATGGGCAAGACCCGCGTCATCGCCGAGACCGGCGCCGGCCAGCACGGCGTGGCAAGCGCAACCGCGGCCGCCCTGATGGGCCTTGAGTGCGTCGTCTACATGGGCGCGGAGGACTGCCGCCGCCAGGCCCTCAACGTGGCCCGCATGGAGCTCCTGGGCGCCACGGTCATTCCTGTCACCAGCGGCTCGCAGACCCTCAAGGACGCCATCAACGACGCCCTGCGGGACTGGGTGGCCAACGTGGACAACACGCACTACCTGCTGGGCACGGCCGCCGGTGCGCACCCGTTCCCTGCGATGGTCCGCTACTTCCATGAGGTCATCGGCGAAGAAGCCCGCGCCCAGATCCTTGAGCAGGCCGGACGGCTCCCGGACGCCGTCTGCGCGTGCATCGGCGGCGGCTCCAACGCCATCGGCATCTTCCACGGCTTCCTGGACGATCCGTCCGTCAGGATCTACGGCTTCGAAGCCGGCGGCGACGGCGTGGACACCGGACGCCACGCGGCCACCATTACGCTTGGCAAGCCCGGCGTCCTCCACGGTGCGCGCTCCTACCTCATGCAGGACGACGACGGCCAGACCATCGAGTCCCACTCGATCTCAGCCGGCCTCGACTACCCCGGTGTGGGCCCGGAGCACTCCTACCTCGCTGACATCGGCCGGGTGAGCTACGAGCCCATCACGGACAGCGAGGCCATGGATTCCTTCCGGCTGCTGTGCCGCACGGAGGGCATCATTCCCGCCATTGAGTCCTCGCACGCCCTGGCCGGTGCCATCAAGGTGGGGCAGCGGCTGGCTGCCGAAGCCGCCGAGGCCGGCGGTTCGGCGCAGGACAAGATAATCATCGTGAACCTTTCCGGGCGCGGGGACAAGGACGTGGCCACCGCAGCCGAATGGTTCGACCTGTTGGACAAGAATTCCGCCGAGTCGGAAATCGGCAAAGAGGGGGAGCAGCTGTGAGCACTGCACAGACCACCAGCAAGTCGGCAGCGGCGATCGACAAAGCCCGTGCTGAAGGCCGCGCCGCCCTGATCGGCTACCTTCCCGCCGGCTACCCCAGCGTGGGGGAGACCATTGCCGCCGGTATTGCCCTGGCTGAGAATGGTGCGGACCTGATCGAGATCGGCATTCCCTACTCCGACCCCGTCATGGACGGCCAGGTCATCCAGGCCGCCACCACCGAGGCGCTTGCCAAGGGCTTTTCCGTGCGCCAGGTCTTTGATGTGGTTGCCGGCATCACCAGCAAGACGGACGCCGCCGTCCTGGTGATGACCTACTGGAACCCCGTGGTCCGGATGGGTGTGGACGAGTTCTCCCGCCGCCTGGCCGAAGCCGGGGGAGCAGGGCTCATCACCCCCGACCTCATCCCCGACGAGGCAGCGGAATGGATGGAGGCCTCGGATAAATACGGGCTGGACCGGGTGTTCCTCGTGGCGCCGTCCTCCACAGCCGAGCGCATGCAGCGCACCGTGGACGCGAGCCGCGGCTTCGTGTACGCCGTGTCCATCATGGGCGTCACCGGCGCGCGGACGTCCGTCAGCACTGCAGCCAAGGACGTGGTGGCGGCGGCACACGCCGCAGGAGCCGAACGTGTGTGCGTCGGGCTGGGCGTCTCCACTGCGGACCAGGTCCGCGAGATCGCCGCCTACGCCGAAGGAGTCATTGTGGGCACCGCCCTGGTGGCTGCAATCCGCGACGGCGGGGCGGACGCAGTTGCGGCCCTTACCAAGGACCTCAGCAGCGGACTGAGACGCACCGGACTGACAGAGGAAGAGGCCTAGGCCATGCAGACCCTCCTCCAGGCAGCAGCGATGGTGCCGGCCAGCATTCCGAGCCCGGACTGGTCCGGTTTCGACATTCCCCTGCCGTGGGGAACGCTGCGCATCCACGCCTACGCCCTGTGCATCCTGGCAGGCATCGTGGCGGGCCTGTGGCTCACTTCCGTCCGCTGGGCCAGGCGCGGCGCACCTGAAGGCAGCGTCTGGGACATTGTGGTCTGGGCCATCCCCTTCGGCATCATCGGCGGCCGCCTGTACCATGTGGTCTCGTCGCCGGACGCCTACTTCGGCCCCGGTTTCGACGGCACAGGCGACCTTTCCCTGATCCCGCAGATCCAGCGCGGCGGCCTCGGCATCTGGGGTGCCGTGGTCCTCGGCGTCGTGGGCGCGTGGATCGGCTGCCGCCGCAGCGGCGTCAAGCTCAGCGCCTTCCTGGACGCAGCGGCACCCGGGCTGCTGCTGGCCCAGGCCGTGGGCCGCTGGGGCAACTACTTCAACCAGGAACTCTTCGGCGGGCCCACCACCCTGCCGTGGGGCCTGCAGATCGACGCCGACAACCCGAACTTTCCGGCCGGAACCCCGGCGGACACACTGTTCCACCCCACGTTCCTGTACGAGTCGCTATGGAACGTGGCCGGCGTCGTCATCCTGCTCGCGCTGGACCGGAAGTTCAACTTCCGCCGCAGCCGGCTGTTCTGGCTTTATGCCATGTACTACACCCTGGGCCGGGTCTGGATCGAGGCGATGCGCATCGACGATGCCGAGCAGATCTCCCTGTTCGGCATCACCACCCGCCTGAACGTGTGGACGAGCATCTTCGTGTTCCTGGCCGCGCTCGTGGCGTTCCTCCTGCTGGGCATGAAGAAGCGGACGGAGCCGGACAGCCCCTATCTTCCGGGCCGGGAACCCGCCGGGGACGATGAACGGAAGGCGGCCGTGGAGGGTGGTGACGAGGTCCGGGATCCGGACCCTGTTGTCTCAGATAGTGAATCGCGTGATAATCTCCCTGATAACCAAAGCGGTTCCCGGCGTGTTTCCGTCCCAACGGAAGAGGCCGCGGCTGCGCCGGCGGGCCCCACGCCCGGACCGGACGCAACAGCTGCCGGAAAGTCCGGCAGCACAGCCACAGGAAGCGCGCCGGAAGCCGGCACTACCAAGTAGCGCGCGGGCCAGGCAGGGCAGCAGAGCCACCGCTCGAAGCGCCCAATCACCACAGCGTCGTGGCAGCGGGGCCACCCCGGACAGCATGGAAATGCTGCCTGGTGTTGCCCGGGGCAGGGGCCTGCGTAACCGTTAGTTCAGCAGGCCACCCTGACCTACAATTTCCAGTAAATAACACTTTGTTGTGCCCATGAGAGCGGCGCCCGACGAGTGGGGCCAACGGTGTCCCTTCCATACGCACGATCAGGAGGAAGGACGTCTCCCATGACCCAAACTCTTCACACTCCCAGCTGGTCTGAACCAGATCAGCCTGAGACTGCCATGTCGCCGTTCAAGCGCTTCGCGGCCCTTCCGGAGGCAAGCGGGCTCTACAACCCGGAGCAGGAGAAGGACGCCTGCGGTCTTGCGATTATCGCCACCCTCCGCGGCGAACCCGGCTATGACATCGTGGACGCCGCCCTCACCGCCCTGCGCAACCTTGAGCACCGCGGTGCCGTGGGCGCGGACGAGGGCACCGGTGACGGCGCCGGCCTCCTCATGCAGATCCCGGACGAATTCTTCCGTGCAGTCACGGAATTCGAACTTCCCGCCCCCGGCCAATACGTGGCCGGCACGGCTTTCCTTCCCGCTGAACAGCGCGAGGCCGACGCCGCCAAGTCCGGCATCGAGGGCCTCGCGGCTGACGAGGGCCTGAAGGTCCTCGGCTGGCGCGAAGTGCCTATCGTCGCAGACCTGGTGGGTGCCATGGCACGCGCCTGCATGCCCTACTTCTCCCAGCCGTTCCTGGCGTCCGCTACCGGCGAGGAGCTGGACCGCAACGAACTTGACTCCCGGGCCTGGCGGATCCGCAAGCGCGCCCAGAACAAGTTCGGCGTCTACTTCCCGTCGCTGTCCTCGCGCACCATCGTCTACAAGGGCATGCTCACCACTGCCCAGCTGGAGCCGTTCTACCCGGACCTCTCGGACAAGCGCTTCAAGACCAAGCTCGCGATCGTCCACTCGCGCTTCTCCACCAACACCTTCCCGTCCTGGCCCCTGGCCCAGCCGTTCCGCACCATCGCCCACAACGGTGAGATCAACACCGTCAAGGGCAACCGGAACTGGATGCGCGCCCGCCAGTCCCAGCTCGCCAACCCGCTGCTGGGCGAGACGCCGGAAGAGCTGTACCCCATCTGCACCCCGGGTGCCTCGGACTCCGCGTCCTTCGACGAGGTAGCCGAGCTGCTGTGGCTCTCCGGCCGCCCCATCACGCACTCCATCATGATGATGATCCCCGAGGCCTGGGAAAACCACGCCACCATGGATCCTGCCCGCCGTGCGTTCTACGAGTACCACTCCCTCCTGATGGAGCCGTGGGACGGCCCGGCGGCCGTCTCCTTCACGGACGGCAACCTCGTGGGCGCCACCCTGGACCGCAACGGCCTTCGCCCTGGCCGCTTCTGGATCACCGAGGACGGCCTGATCGTCTTCGCCTCTGAGGTGGGCGTCATCGACGTTGAACCCTCCAAGGTGGTTAAGAAGGGCCGCGTTTCCCCGGGCAAGATGTTCCTGGTGGACACTGACGCAGGCCGCATCATTGACGACGAAGAGGTCAAGGCCGAAGTCGCCGCCGCCAACCCGTGGGCGGAGTGGGTCAAGGACAACCTGATCGACCTCAACGACCTTCCCGAGCGCGAGCACGTGGTCCACACCGCCGCGTCGGTGAATATCCGCCAGCGCACCTTCGGCTACACCACCGAGGAACTGAAGATCCTGCTCGGCCCGATGGCCCGCACCGGCGCCGAGCCGCTGGGCGCCATGGGCTCGGACACCCCGGTGGCCGTGCTGTCCACGCGCCCGCGCCTGCTCTTCGACTACTTCGTGCAGTCCTTCGCGCAGGTGACCAACCCGCCGCTGGACGCCATCCGCGAAGAACTGGTCACGTCGCTGACCTGTGCCATCGGGCCCAACGGGAACCTCCTGGACACCAAGCAGGTGCGCCAGCCGCAGGTGCAGCTTCCGTTCCCGGTGATCAATAACGACCAGCTCGCGAAGATCGCCAACATCGAGAACGCCGACGGCGACAAGGTGGCCATGAAGGTCCGCGGGCTTTACCGCCCGGAGGGCGGCGAGAACGCGCTCCGCGCCCGCCTCACCGAGATCTGCGAGCAGGTGTCCGGTGCCATCAACCGCGGCGTCCAGTACGTAGTGCTGTCCGACCGCGACTCCAACGCGCAGTGGGCGCCCATCCCGTCGCTGCTGCTTGTCAGTGCCGTGCACCACCACTTGCTCCGCAGCGCCAACCGCACCAAGACCGCACTGGTGGTCGAGGCCGGCGACGTCCGCGAAACGCACCATGTGGCAGTCCTGATTGGCTACGGCGCTTCCGCCGTCAACCCGTACCTGGCCATGGAATCCGTGGAGCAGCTCATCGCGGCCGGCGACGTCACCGGGGTCACCCCGCAGGACGGGGTCTACAACCTGATCAAGGGCCTCGGCAAGGGCGTCCTGAAGATCATGTCCAAGATGGGCATCTCCACGGTGGCCTCCTACACCGGCGCCCAGACGTTCGAGGCGCTTGGTTTGGGCCAGGACCTCGTGGACGAATTCTTCGCCGGCACCCACTCGCAGCTTGGCGGCGTGGGCCTGGACGTCATCGCCGCCGAAGTTTCGGCCCGCCACCAGATGGCCTACCCCGAAGGCGGCATCGAACAGCCCCACCGCCCGCTGCTGGGCGGCGGCGAATACCAGTGGCGCCGCGACGGCGAGCCCCACCTGTTCAACCCGGAGACCGTCTTCCGTCTGCAGCACGCAACCCGTGAGCGCCGCTACGACATCTTCAAGGCGTACACCCGCGGCGTGGACGACCAGTCGCAGAACCTGATGACCCTCCGCGGCCTCCTCAAGTTCAAGAACGAGCGCCCCGCCGTTCCGCTCGAGGAAGTGGAGCCGGTCTCCAGCATCGTCAAGCGCTTCTCCACCGGTGCCATGAGCTACGGCTCAATCTCCCAGGAGGCCCACGAAACGCTGGCCATCGCCATGAACCAGCTGGGCGGCAAGTCCAACACCGGCGAAGGCGGCGAGGACGTGGACCGCCTGCTCGATCCGAAGCGCCGTTCCGCGGTCAAGCAGATCGCGTCCGGCCGTTTCGGCGTGACCAGCCTGTACCTGACCAACGCCGACGACATCCAGATCAAGATGGCCCAGGGCGCCAAGCCCGGCGAGGGCGGCCAGCTGATGGCGCAGAAGGTCTACCCGTGGGTGGCCCGCACCCGCCACTCGACCCCCGGCGTCGGGCTCATTTCCCCGCCCCCGCACCACGACATCTACTCGATCGAGGACCTCGCGCAGCTGATTTATGACGCCAAGCGCGCCAACCCCTCTGCCCGGGTGCACGTCAAGCTCGTCTCCGAGGTGGGCATCGGCACAGTTGCCGCCGGTGTCACCAAGGCGAAGGCCGACGTCGTACTGGTCTCCGGCCACGACGGCGGAACCGGCGCCTCGCCGCTGAACTCGCTCAAGCATGCCGGTGTCCCGTGGGAGCTCGGCCTGGCCGAGACCCAGCAGACCCTGATGCTCAATGGCCTGCGCGACCGCGTGGTGGTGCAGGTGGACGGCCAGCTCAAGACCGGCCGCGACGTTGTGATCGCGGCGCTGCTGGGCGGCGAGGAGTTCGGCTTCGCCACTGCCCCGCTGGTGGTTGAAGGCTGCATCATGATGCGCGTCTGCCATCTGGACACCTGTCCGGTGGGCGTCGCGACGCAGAACCCCGAGCTGCGTGCCCGCTTCACCGGCAAGCCGGAGTTCGTGGTCAACTTCTTCGAGTTCCTGGCCGAGGAAGTCCGCGAGATCCTGGCGGAGCTGGGCTTCCGCAGCCTTGAGGAGGCCATCGGCCACGCCGAGGTCCTCGACGCCCGCGACGCCGTCAACCACTGGAAGGCTGACGGCCTGGACCTGGACCCCATCCTGCACGGGCTGGAGTTCGACGACGACGCCCCGCTGCGGAACCTGACCGGCCAGAACCACGAGCTGGACAAGCACTTCGACCAGCGCCTGATCACCATGGCCACCGAGGCGCTGACCGACCGCAGCCCGGTGAAGATCGCCGTCGACGTCATCAACACCGACCGCTCTGTGGGCACCATGCTGGGCCACGTCGTGACCAAGACGTTCGGCACGGATGTCCTGGCGACGGACACGATCGACATCACCCTCAGCGGCACCGCAGGTCAGTCGCTGGGCGCCTTCCTGCCCGCAGGCATCACCCTGCGGCTGTACGGCGACTCGAACGACTACGTGGGCAAGGGCCTCTCCGGCGGCCGCATCATCGTCCGCCCGGACCGGACCAACGTGTTCAAGGCGGAGACGAATGTCATCGCCGGCAACGTGATTGGTTACGGCGCCACCAGCGGCGAGATGTTCCTGCGGGGCCAGGTGGGCGAACGCTTCCTGGTCCGCAATTCAGGTGCCACCGCCGTCGTGGAAGGCATCGGCGACCACGGCTGCGAGTACATGACCGGCGGCCAGACGCTGATCATCGGCCGCACGGGCCGGAACTTCGGCGCCGGTATGTCCGGCGGAACCGCTTACGTGCTGGACCTGGACTCCGCCCGGGTCAACAAGGAAGCCCTGCAGTCCGGCGAACTCCAGCTCCGCGAACTGGACGCCGAGGACCGCGACATCGTGCACGGCCTGCTGGTCAAGCACGTTGAAGAAACTGATTCCCAGCTGGCTGCGCGCCTCCTCGAGAATTTCGATGACACCGCTGCCCGCATTACCAAGGTGCTGCCGCGGGACTACGCGGCCGTGCTGCAAACCCGTCTCGACGCCATCGAAGAGGGCCTGGACCCCGACGGCGAAGAAGTATGGTCTCGAATCCTGGAGGTGACCGGTGGCTGATCCACGCGGATTTCTGAAAGTACGCCAGCGTGAAACCCAGCCGCGCCGTCCCGTTCCCGTCCGCATCATGGACTGGAAGGAAGTGTACGAGGCGCAGGAAAAGGGCACGCTGAAGGCGCAGGCCGGCCGCTGCATGGACTGCGGCGTGCCGTTCTGCCACCAGGGCTGCCCGCTCGGCAACCTCATTCCCGAGTGGAACGACCTCATGTGGCGGGACAAGGGCGAGGAAGCGATCGAGCGCCTGCACGCCACCAACAACTTCCCGGAGTTCACCGGCCGCCTGTGCCCGGCTCCATGCGAGGCGTCCTGCGTCCTGGGGATCAACCAGCCTGCTGTCACCATCAAGCAGGTGGAAGTCTCCATCATCGACGAGGCCTGGGACAACGGCTGGGTGGAGCCGCTGCCTCCCGCACGCCTGACTGGAAAGACGGTGGCCGTCGTCGGCTCCGGTCCCGCAGGGCTGGCCGTGGCGCAGCAGCTGACACGCGTAGGCCACACCGTGGCTGTGTACGAACGCGACGACAAGATCGGCGGCCTGCTGCGCTACGGGATCCCTGACTTCAAGATGGAGAAAGAGCAGGTGGACCGCCGCGTCGAACAGATGAAGGCGGAAGGCACCCGCTTCCGGACCGGCGTCGCCGTGGGCACCGACGTGACGTGGGAGCAGCTGCGGCGGCGCTACGACGCCGTGGTGATCTGCACAGGCGCCACCGTGCCGCGCGACCTTCCCATCCCGGGCCGGGACCTTGATGGCGTGCACTTCGCCATGGACTACCTGGTCCCGGCAAACCGCGCCGTGGCGGGGGAGCAGATCGAAAACCAGATCCACGCCCAGGGCAAGCATGTTGTGATCCTCGGCGGCGGCGACACCGGGGCGGACTGCCTGGGTACCGCGCACCGCCACGGTGCAGCATCGGTGACCACCCTCGCCATCGGCAAGCAGCCGCCGGTCGAGCGTGCCAGCCACCAGCCGTGGCCCACGTTCCCCAACCTCTTCGAGGTTGCCAGCGCCCACGAGGAAGGTGGGGAGCGCACGTACCTTGCCTCCACCGTGGAGTTCGTGGGCGAAAACGGCAAGCTGACCGGCGTCAAGGTTGCCGAGACCGAATTCGTGGACGGCAAGCGCCTGCCCAAGGCCGGCACCGAGCGGATCATCCCCGCGGACCTGGTGTTCCTGTCGCTCGGCTTCACCGGCGCCGAGCCCGCCGGGATCACCGAACAGGTGAAGGCAGAGTTCGACGGCCGCGGCAACGTGTCCCGCGACGGCTACTACATGACCAACACCGAGGGCGTCTTCGTGGCCGGCGACGCCGGCCGCGGGCAGTCCCTCATTGTCTGGGCCATCGCCGAAGGCCGTGCCGCGGCTGCAGCAGTGGACAAGTTCCTGATGGGGAGCACCATCCTTCCAGCCCCCGTGGCCCCGACGGATCGCGCCATCGCCGTGCTCTAGGCATGCATCGGGGGTTCACCTCCACGACAACTAATCAATGCAAGAGACCAATAGGGTAGGTATATGAGACGCGCAAAAATTGTGGCTACGTTCGGCCCGGCCATCGCCAGCTATGAGAACACCCTCGCGGTGCTGGAAGCCGGCGTTGACGTCGCCCGCATGAACATGAGCCACGGCGACTACTCCGTGCATGACAACACCTACGAGAACGTCCGGAAGGCGGCTGCCGACCTCGGCAAGGCCGTGGCCATCATGGCTGACCTGCAGGGTCCCAAGATCCGCCTGGGCCGATTCGTTGACGGACCGCACTTGTTGGCTGTTGGAGACACCTTCACGATCACCACCGAGGACGTTCCCGGCACCAAGGAAATTTGCTCGACCACGTTGAAGAGCCTCACCGAGGACGTCAACGTGGGCGATGCCCTGCTGATCGACGACGGCAAGGTGGCACTGCGTGCCATCGCCGTTGACGACGTCAAGGTGGTCGCCGAGGTGACCGTTGGCGGCATGGTGTCGAACAACAAGGGCATCAACCTTCCCGGCGTGGCCGTCAACGTGCCCGCGCTGAGCGAAAAAGACGAGGACGACCTCCGCTGGGCCATGCGCCGCGGTGTCGACCTGGTTGCCCTCTCGTTCGTCCGCGACGCGTCGGACATTGTCCGCGTGCACGAGATCATGGACGAGGAAGGCCGCCGTGTGCCGGTCATCGCCAAGATCGAAAAGCCGCAGGCTGTGGAGCAGCTGCCCGAGATCATCGACGCGTTCGACGCCATCATGGTGGCCCGTGGCGACCTCGGTGTGGAGCTTCCGCTGGAGGAAGTGCCGATCGTGCAGAAGCGTGCCATTGAGCTGGCCCGCCGCTGGGCGAAGCCGGTCATCGTGGCCACCCAGGTCCTCGAATCCATGATCGACAACCCGCGCCCCACCCGTGCAGAGGCCTCTGACTGCGCCAACGCCGTGCTGGACGGTGCAGACGCCGTTATGCTTTCCGGCGAGACCAGCGTGGGCAAGTACCCGATCGAAACCGTCAAGGTCATGGCCCGGATCATCGAGTCCACCGAGGTCCACGGCCTGGAGCGCGTCCCGCCGCTGGGCACTAAGCCCAAGACCCGCGGCGGCGCCATCACCCGTGCCGCCGTCGAAATCGCCGACCAGCTGGACGCCAAGTACATCTGTGCGTTCACCCAGTCCGGTGACTCGGCGCGCCGCCTGTCCCGCCTGCGCCCGATCAAGCCGGTCTTCGCCTTCACCCCGGTGGAGCAGGTCTGGAACCAGCTGGCGCTGACCTGGGGCATCCAGCCGGTGCTGGTGCAGATGGTGGACCACACGGATGAGATGACCGCGCAGGTGGACCGCAGCCTGCTGGAGATGGGCCTCGTTGACGACGGCGACCTGGTGGTTATTGCCGCCGGTTCGCCTCCCGGAAAGGCCGGCTCCACCAACTCGCTGAAGGTGCACAAGGTGGGCGACCTCGCCGATTCCACCCGTGTTGGCGAAGCAGCCAGCAACAAGGAAAAGCTCGGCCCTTGGCCGGAAAAGAAGAAGAAGGCCTAGCCTTCTGACAGCGAAAAGGACCCCTTCAATTTGAAGTGGTCCCCGATAGTTGGACTGGCCAAGTAAGATCCTAAGCCGCGAGGGCCTGGGCTCGGTATTGCACCGGGCTCAGGCCCTCGAGCTTTGTCGAGATCCGGTCGTTGTTGTACCAGCGGATGTACTCGTTTAGGTTTGCGGTCAGTGCGTCGGTGCTGATGAACCGAACGTGGTGGAACATCTCTTCCTTGAGGTGACCGAAGAAAGTTTTCCATCACGGCGTTGTCGTAGCAGTTTCCCTTGCGGGACATGGATTGGACTGCGCCAGCGTCCTTGAGGAGCGATTTCCATGAGGCGTGACGGTACTGGAAGCCCTGGTCTGAATGCACGACCGGATGTTGACCGGGTTCCAGGCAGGCGAGGGCTTGCTTGAGCGAAGAGTTGGTGAGTGCAAGGTTCGGGGAGGGGCTAATCGAATGGGCGACGATCTGCCGGTCAAAGAGGTCCATGACCGGCGAGAAGTAGAGCTTCCGGTCGCCGACACTGAACTCAGTCACGTCCGTGACCCACTTCTGATTCGGGGCGGTGGCCTCGAACTCCCGGTTCAGCAGGTTAGGCGCGGCAGTGCCTTGTTCGCCTTGATAGGAGTTGTAGCGCTTCCTCCGCCGGACCTTGCAGGCCAGCCCGAGTGTGCGCATCAGCTTCAGCACGGTCTTCTTCGCGAGTATCCAGCCCTGCTTGAGCAGTTCCGTGTGGACACGGCGGTGCCCGTACCGGCCGTGGTTCGTCGTGAAGATCTCCGTGACTGTGGCCTTGAGGGCCTCTTGGGGGTCTGGAGCCTGGAGTCGTGACTGGTGATAGAAGAATGTCGATCGGGCAAGACCCGACACTTGCAGCAGAACAGGAAGCGGGAAGTCAGCCTTGAGGGCAGTCAGGGCCTGGACCTTCACCGTTGTTCTTGAGCCCTCAAGGCCCGCAATTTTCCCAGATAGGCCACTTCTGCCCGCAAACGCTCGTTCTCACGGCGCCGCCGCTCCAGCTCGGATGGTTCAACGGGCGGGGTGTCGGGCTTCCGAGGTCGGCCTTTTGGTTTTGGTCGCAAGGAGTCCGGGCCCTCAAGACGGTAGGCGCGCACCCACGTTCTCAGTAGGACCGGAGAGGACAGGCCAGCTTCTGCTGCCAAATCAGGGGCAGTCTCGCCGGCGAGGAACCGTTCGACCAAAGCGAGCTTGAATTCGAAAGAGTATGACTGTTTTGTCGGCTTGGTCACCAGCGCTCCTTGGCCATGAATCCTCCACCGCCGATACAGCCTCTTGACCGGCCAATTAGACACGCCCAACAGATTAGCTGTCGCCTTATCTGCAAGGCCTTTCTCAAACCACGCTACAGCCGCCTCACGCTGAGCCTCGGACAACGAACTATCTACACGCAAAAAACTGCTCCCCGGAAGTCAGAACTGAATTTCTCAGTCCAACTTCCAGGGAGCAGTTCATTGGCGGGGGTCCTTTTCGGTTTGCCCTGTGCTTTTCGGTTTGCTCTGTGCTTTGCGGCTGGACCTGCCGGCTTTGCGGCAGGCCCAGCCAGCGGCAGTCAGTTGACCTGGTTGATGATGGTCTCGGCGACTTCGCGCATGCTCAGGCGGCGGTCCATGGACGTCTTCTGGATCCAGCGGAAGGCTTCCGGCTCCGTGAGGCCCATCTTGGTGGTGAGCAGGCTCTTGGCGCGCTCCACAAGCTTGCGGGTGGCGAACTGCTCCTGGAGGTCCGAGACCTCGCTTTCGAGGGCCTTGATCTCCTCGTGGCGGGAGAGCGCGATTTCCAGCGCGGGGATGAGGTCCGCGGGGGTGAAAGGCTTCACGACGTATGCCATGGCGCCGGCGTCGCGGGCACGCTCCACGAGTTCCTTCTGGCTGAATGCGGTCAGCAGAACCACGGGGGCGATGCGGGCTTTGACGATCTTCTCGGCTGCCGAGATGCCGTCCATAACGGGCATTTTGACGTCCATCAGGACCAGGTCCGGCTTCAGTTCCTCGGCGAGCTGGACGGCCTTCTCGCCGTTGTCCGCCTCGCCCACAACGTCATAGCCCTCGCCGCGCAGGATTTCGATGATGTCGAGGCGGATGAGGGTTTCATCCTCCGCCACAATGACGCGGCGCGCCGGCTGGGACGTGGGTTTTGACTCCGTCTGTTCAGTCACGGGATCTCCTTGGAAAGGTACGGCGGGGACATCACTATCTTAGGTGCGCCCGGTCCTGTACTTGATCTGCATGGTCGGTTGCGGCGTCAGCGGCGCGATTCTGGAATTCAGCCTATCTGGATGTAGAGTAATTCCGCGTACGTGAAGCGATCGCGTTGCTCACAATCAGCTGTGGGCGTACCGGCTTGATTCATGTATTCCGCGCCCGAGTGGCGGAATTGGCAGACGCGCCGCACTCAAAATGCGGTATCGAAAGGTGTGTGGGTTCGAGTCCCACCTCGGGCACAGTGTTTTCGCAGTTCAAGGGCCTGTTGAGCGGTCAGGTGTGTACAAAACCACCAAAAGTGTGTACACGAGCGTACCGTTTTTCTATGGCCAGCATCGCTACACGCACCAAAAAGGACGGTTCCAAGTCCTACATGGTGCGTTGGCGGGATCCGAAAACCCGGTCCAACCAAGGGCTCACAGTTGCCACTCTTGTCGAAGCCGAAACCCTGAAGAGGCTTTTAGATGCCAACGGCCAGTCCTTCGAGATTGCGCAGCATGCCATCCTCTCCAACGAGAAGCGCGCACCGACCGTTGCTGAGGTCATCCAGGAACACATCGACCTGTTGATCCGCCCATCGAGCGGAACCACGAAGACGTACCAGACGATGCTGGATCTGCATATCAGGCACGTAATTGGCCATGTACCGGTGGACAAGCTGGACTACCGTCTGATCGCCCATTGGGTGAAATCGATGATGGCCAAGGGCAAGGCGCCGAAAACCATCCACAATGTTCACGGCCTAATTTCGGCTGCCATGAATACTGCGGAGATGCTCGGGTACATATCGCGGAACCCTTGCCGCGGGGTGCAGCTTCCGGGGATTGAAAAGGCCGAGGATGAGGCCATGTTCCTCACTCATGCGGAGTTTAGCCTCATCATGGAGGGGATGGGGGAGCGGTACAAGGCCTTCACCAACTTCCTGGTGATGACCGGCACCCGATTTGGCGAGGCCACCGCCCTTACTGTCGCTGACGTCGACCTGCTCTCGAAACCGCCCACGGCCCGGATCAACAAGGCATGGAAACGGGACGGCCAGAACCAGTTCTACATTGGGGCGACGAAGACAGGTGCCGGCAAGCGAACCATAGGGTTGAACCCTGCGCTTGTGGAATTGCTGATCCCGTTGGTGGCGAGCAGGCCCGGGAAGGAACTTGTGTTCACGACGCCTAAGGGTGAGCGCATCATCCACAAGCTCTACTGGCACCACTACTGGGTGCCTGCCGTTCGCACCGCCCAGGCAATTGGCCTGACCAAGAACCCCCGCATCCACGACCTCCGCCACACTCACGCGTCATGGCTGATCCAGGACGGTGTGCCCTTGTTTACCATCTCACGCAGGCTCGGGCATGCCTCTACCAGGACCACAGAGCAGGTGTACGGGCACTTGATGCCCGAGGCGCTTCAGGCTGGTGCTGACGCGACTGAGCGGTCGATAACGGCTTTCCTGCGGTGACGGTCATACTACTCAGCATGGCGGAAGTTTGTTTCCCGGGCTCGCTTAACTGACGAGCAGCGTCGGTCATGTCGGTTGGCCTCCATGTGGAAATGAAAGTGGAAAGTAACGCCTTCCTTTTGGAGATCCAGTGGAGATCGAATTTTTTGAACCCGCCGAAGCTGCCGCGCTCATGCACTGCACGGAGTCATGGCTGCGTGATGGCGCCACAAGCGGACGCTTTCCCCATGCGTGCTGGGGAAAGGGAAAAATCATCTTCACTTCGGAGCACATTCTGGAAATCGCGAAGTTGAGTGAAATTCTTCCCGACGCTAGTCGTCCCTCGCTCTCACCCAGTCGCCCGGTGACGAAGGAAAGGCGCATTGGTACCCGGTCCAAAGTCAGACTGGCCACCGCGAACTGATCTAGTGTGACCTTTCCGACCGGGCCACGGTTCCAGGAGCGCAGGCAGCGGGGGCGTGTGTGAAGTACACATGGCTAGAGGACTATGAATGTGGACGTGTGGCAGGCACCACGGACACCATTACGCCCCGCACGCAGTGGTCGAAGCTAGCGTTGAACAACGCCGTATAACCAGAAGGTCCATGAAAACTACCTGTTCTCCCGCCAAAGTCCTGACCGCAGTCACCACGATGATGCTGGCTGGGTCATTAGCAGGTTGTGACGCCGCAGCTATCGCTTTTGAAGTCATCGATCCCGCTCCAGGCGTCGCCGCCGGTGCGCCCGCCCCTGCCCGTGACGCCGCCAACGCCCTGGTACAACTGGAGGGCATTCCGGTGAAAGGTCGCGCCCCAAAGACCGGCTATACCCGGGATGAGTTTGGGCCGGCTTGGGCTGACGTGGACCGCAACGGCTGCGACACCCGCAACGACATCCTCGCCCGCGACCTGACGAGCGAAACGTTCAAACCAGGCACCAATAACTGCGTGGTCATGACTGGTACCTTGGCCGATAGGTACACCGGCACCACAATTACCTTCACGCGCGGCCAGGACACCAGCTCCGACGTCCAGATCGACCACATCGTGGCCCTCAGTGACGCCTGGCAGAACGGTGCGCAGCAGCTCAGCGACGATCAACGCAAGGATCTCGCCAACGACCCTCTGAACCTCATGGCTGCCGACGGCCCCACCAACGGCGCTAAAGGCGACAAAGATGCCGCTACATGGCTCCCGCCGAATAAAGCGTTCCGGTGCGAGTACGTCACCCGTCAAACTGCCGTCAAGACCAAATACCGGCTCTGGGTCACGCAAGCCGAGCACGACGCCATCGCCGGCCTTCTTGAAGGCTGCAAATAAGTGCCATCGACGGGGACGTAGCCTTTAGGCGGGGCGCCGATAGCAGTGGTACAAACATTTGATGGCGCTGAAGGGACATGTCCGAAAAAGCGTGTACCTGCTAGCGCCCTGGTTCGAGCTCCGCATCCGGCTGTGGGTCAGGGCCGCCCAGTCAGCAAGTCCAACCCAATTACCTTCCAACGATCCGCGATACTGCCTGAGGCAGGGCAGCGACGAGGCCGAAGTAGACCTTCGGCTTCGGTGGCAGGATGCAATGAAAATGGTCCACGGGCCAGTTTGACTCGATGTCAATCCGTCCCCCGGGAGGTGCCTGGATTAGCCACGGCAGTCGCCCACTCAGGCGACTGCCGTGGCGCGCCGGGCTGACTGCTGTTCGGCAATTCGGCAATTCGGTAGCGTAGGCAGCAGCTAAATGACCGATGATCCGGGGAAGAGATGCGCGCGGGAGAAACTGAAGACGTTGGGACGGCCGGCCAGTCAATCGTCAAGTCCCAGTTTGAGAAGCTCCGCTGGGGTGCCAACCCTAACCCTGACCATGATCTCGGAACGGACCTCTGGCTCCAGCCGCGGGATGAAAGAAGAGTTGACCTAAATTCAATTGCAGGGGCTCAGGTCAAGTCCAGCCGAACCAAGGGCCCCAAGAGCAAATACTTCAAGAACCCCAGCAACGACGATCAAGGGAACCTCGAGGGCTGGTGGTACTACGAAGCGGAGAACGACCACTTCGACTACTGGACGAAACACACCGCTCCCCACTTCCTGATTCTGCACGACCTTGAGACAGGGGAGTCGTACTGGGTCCACGTGACCCAGGACAGATTGCAGTCCACGGGCGGCGGCACGAAGATCCTGGTCCCCGTTCATCAGCTTGTTGACGAGGCTCACAACCGAAAATTGATTGAAGTTGCTACGAGCGAAAGGCCGCACATCCCATGGGAAGGAAGCGCCTGGGGCGGTGCCAACACGCTCGCTGCCGGAGACGTTCTCAGACATGCACTGATAGTGCCTCGACTAGTGGCGCCACACCGTAATGACCAGCCAAAAACGTTTAAGCCAGAGCAGGCGGTAGCTGCCCTTGTGCTCCTTAGACAGTCAGATCTCGAGGGACGAGTGCCTGATGCTGAGGGGCGTAATAAGTCAAAGTTGTGGTGCTGGGCCTTCGTCACGGCGCTCGAGTCGTACCTGCAGACCGAGGATCCTGAAGTGTTTAGGGATGCCTTGGACTCGGCAAAGAAGGCGTCGGACAAAGTGGCCGTTGTTTGTACCTGGGTAGCCGCTCACTTGGAACATGGAGAAGCGTCAGATGCTCTTGCCCTGCTGGACAAGGCCATCGATGATGATTGCGCCTCAGCGGAGGATCACGTATGGCTGTTAGTCCAACGCGCAAGGTGCTTGAACGAACTGGGTCGCCGCGACGAAGCCAAAATGGTCGCGCTGGAAGCACTCCAAGGCCGCAATTCCGCTCCCGATGATTCAACTTTGAGTGCGCTCTGTGGAGCAGCGTCTTGGATTGTGTTCTCTTCGACGCCGTTTGGCGCTAGGAGCTTCTCGGACGTGATCACAGGGAGCGACAACCTCGCGTCCTGGTGGAGGACTCAGGTCATGGCGTGGGGGCTGTCATCGAACTTTGAGGAGCAGTTCAGAACTTGGTCCCAGGACTCCACGCGCAGGGTTGGCTTCGAGGATTCAGCCTGGAGGCACTTGCGCGCGAGCTCACTCATCGCTGGGCTGGTAGGCGACCAAGGAAGCTGGACCCAGTCATATGCCAGGCTGGCGAAGCTTCAGCTGATGCGCACGACGGAGGAATCGGACGTATCTGAGGTCGCCCAGTCACTGACGATGCTTCGCGAGTCAGGGGACCACAAAGGCCTCTCAGATGCAGTTCATAGGATTGTTCATGAAGGGCCTGCTGAATCCGCCCGCTCCGCTAGCGAAGCCGTAAAGCTGGAAGAATCAACTAGGACAACCCTGCGGTCAAACATGGCTTTGCTGAAGGCAGCGGCCGACGTCGTCACGCCTCAGACCGCGGACTCTGCTGCCCAATGGTGCATGGAACATCTTCTGGACCTGCCGGCCTTCCATGAGAAGTATTTACCTGGATTTTATGCCCCCATCGAGCTCCTCAGACTCCTCGCCCCACTGGTGCCCGCCCTGAGTGACTCCGGCCTTAAAGAGCTCCTGAAATGGCTTGAGGCATTGCCCGAGCAGCCCGATCATTTCGATGCCCAGACTTATGGCGTGGTCTTCAGGGCTGTTGCCGATCGGCTTCGCGGGACAGCAGACATCGAGAAGCTCGTTACCAGACCGGCGGGAGACCACGCAGCCCTAACCCAGGTGATCGCAAAGCTTCGCGCTCAAGATGATCCTAATTACCGATTAAGCCTGCTGAAGGACATCGAGAAGGGCGATCAGGCCGCACTCCACAGTTTCGGGGATGTCGAGTCACTAACCGAACCCGCCGTCCGAGGCATGCTGGATGCTCTGGCCAAGGAGGTTAACAACATCACGGCTATGGCCGGCGCCTTGGCATATGGCGGCGGCACAGATTCCGTTCGCACGCTCGTTCTACTCAACCTCTGGCACCCCGAGTATGCCCAGTGGGAACCGTTCTTGAAGTTCCTTGAAGAGCCTCGGACATCCAAAGACGATCTCGTAGGCTGCCTATCAGTCCTAGGGCGTCTACCGCTTAAGATCACGGCAGACAGGGAAAGGCTGACAACGTCCCTTCGCCGCCTTATGTCGGAAAAAGGCGGGGAAGGCGAATGGCTCTTTGGAGCGTGGGCAGATGTCCGCGGCCTGGCCGCGGAAGCCCTGTTTGCGGTTGATCCAGATTCTGTAACCGAAGAAGACATCTGGGTCCTGATGCGTGGAAGCTCCGGACAAAAGCACTCCGCTGCGCGCATCATCGCTCAGAGAGAAAAGGCCGAGGAATTTGGACTGCTGGTAGCGCTGTCTGCATCGGACGATACGAGCGTCAGGGCTATCGTGGCGAACAGACTCGCCGGCTGGGTGTCGCGTGGTATTGCCGGTGCTAGGGCTTCTGCCTTATTGAGCACCATGCTCGACAGCCGTGGGACCGAGTTGCCCCAAGCGGTGATCGCGCACGTTCAAGGGGCTCCGCAGGATGAAGGCGTGACGCAAATTATCGATCGATACAAGGACCACATCTCAGCGACGGTGCGACGTGCGATTAGCACTATTCAGGAGCGGGCCGAACCGGAGATGAGCTAGCCGCCTGCCACGACGTGGCCGGCCACCGACGCAAAGTCTTACTTAGGACCTAGCGGCAACCGAATGCGAATACCAAAGCTACTGGATGTCCTTTTGATGACAGTGAACGAGGGCGGTGGGAAAACGATGTGCATTCGACAGCGGCTTTACCCTAGGACCGGGCAGTCGCTTGTCATGGAGTCTCACCTCGCGCACGCCCGTTTCGTGTTCAACCTCGGGCTGGAACAGCGGCGAATATGGCATCCCGCCAAAAGCGGGAACTTTACTGTAACTGAGACGACCCAGGGGCGGGAGCTGACAGAGGCCAGAAAAGAATTCCCTTGGCTGGCGGAAGGCTCGTCGGACGTTCACCGGGGTGCACTGAGGGATCTGCATGCGGCCTATCGAAATTTCTGGCGGGACCCCGTGCGGTACAGAGCACCTAAATTCCGGTCACGGAAAGGGCGCAATAGCTTCGTCGTAAAGGACTTAGTCTTCATCCGGCTCAACAGAAAATGGGCCGCTGTTAGGGTGCCAAAGTGCGGGAAGATCAAATTTCGCCTCACTCGCGGCTGGTCCGACGTTTCGGCGGCGGTCAGCGGCCGTGTCATGCGCTCAGGAAGTGGCAAGTGGCACTTGACCCTGATGGCCCTGCCAAAGCCTTTCGAACGGGCCGGAACGGGGGAGGCGATTGGAATCGATCGAGGCGTTGCCCGAACAGTAAGCACTTCAGACGGGAGACACAGCAAAATTCCCTCGTTGAGCCAAAACGGGCCATGACTTAGGCCTTGTCCTTTGCCCACCAGAGAAATTCGGCAGCATGCTGCTGGTGGCGGAAGCCGTCACCCAGAAGCGCACGCAGCAAATCGTTGCTCCACAGGATCAGGCGTCCTTTAGTCCAGGTGGTCGTCTCGGGGGCGGGCAGTTCGAGGCCCCAGAGGGATCGGGCGATTTCTCTTTTACCAGCCAAACCGGTGTACATGAGAATTGTTAGGTACTCGTTGGGGTAGACGATGCAGAGGACCTTCGTGAGCAGGGACTCCTTGAAGCCCTTCATCGCATTAGGGGTCGCGTCGTTGATAAGCGCAGTAAGGCGATCCTCCAACGCGGATGGCGAAGTGCCGCGGAGCAGATAATCGATAGTCCTGCGAACTTGTGCAGCCGCGGCCTGGGCACCCATTTCGTTCCAAGCTTCATTGAAGACCGACATGTTTCCCGGGTTCGCGCCGACGTTGGAGTTGCCGAAGTCCTTCAGATCCTGCGGGTTCGCCTTCGGCAGGCCTTCCGCGCTGAACACCTGCTGGTATTTTCTCCAGTAAGGGTCAACGTTCGGCACAGGTTCAGGTTCACGCCGTAGAAACTCAGCCTTAAGTTCATTGGCCCGTGCCAACTTCACCGGATCGACATCCCCGGGCTTAGGGAACTGCTTCTTAATCTCCTCCAAAGTAGGCAGCGGTTTCATCTGCCGGGCCGCCTCACCGCGGAGCCACTCGTCTCCGCAGTTCGTGCATTTGACCTTCTTCTGCGTCCCGGTCAACCGTGAGACGAGCTCCACATGCTCGTCTGTCTGGCATCTGGCGCATTCAAGGAGATCAATTGCCATGGGGACTTACCTTCCGGGAACGAGGAGATATGTGGGCAACCCAAACGCTAGCAGTGCCTGCCTTGCGCAGTGGTCGTCGCAAGGGCAATTGTCCGTGCCTGGAAAGTTGTCTCACGTCGTGGCCGTGGACCTGCCGGAAGAACGGGAATACCGGCAGTTCATGTGCTCTTGCGCGGGGCAGCGCCCCATGCCTCTGAAGATTTCGACGTTGCAGAAATTTGTAGAGCAGCTCTTAGGGGCATCGAACGGGACCGATTTCTCCAGCGTAGGGCCGGGCCCTCGTTGCACGTCCTAGATGCATCATCAACCCCTGAAAGCAAGACCGCCACTCGGGTCGCGAAGATGGTCAGCTGGTCAAGGCCGCCCTGTACCGGTACCTGATCAGGGTCAAACTTCATCATTCTGATGGCGGCTTTCGCAAGACTTTTGGCGAGGGCTTCCAAAACCCAGCGTAAGTCCTGAAGTCAGGAGAACACTCGCTAGGATTGACCAGCGGAACCCTGGCTGCAGATAGGGACCGTTACGGGCAACTTGCTGGATACAGGGGGATTAGCGTGCTGAGAGTCGCGAGGTCAGGGCTTCTTCCATTCACATGGGAATGCTGTAGTCTTACTGCATGTTACCTAGTAGGTAACAGTTGGGGATGAAGGTTTACTCAACCAACAAGAAGCTCGCCAAGGCCGCCGCTAGCGCAGCCGAGGCGAAAAAGCTTTATGGGGCGGACGTGGGGAAAGCACTTGGACTTCGCATAAAGCAATTGCATTCCGCGAGGATGATCAGCGACCTCACGGGCTCCACGGGAAAATGGGCACCCAAGAAACACAACCTCAAGGGGATGTACGCAGCCCATGTCACCCCGAATTATCGGCTGCTGGTTGAGTTCAACGACGACGAAACCGTTGCCAACCTGATCGACATTGTTGACTACCACTGAGAGGGGATGGCCGTCATGACTGAAATTATCGAGATCGAGACCGACTACGCTATCCCGGCTGGTGAGTACATCCAGGAATGGCTGGAGGAAAACAACTGGACGCAGGCAAGGCTGGCACGGGCGGTAGGGGTAACTCCTAAGCACATCAGCAAGCTGATCGCCGGCGCTAGGCTCACGCACGAGGTGGCCATCCAGTTGGAGTTCGTTACTGGCATCGCTGCCCGGATATGGATGAGCTACGAGAATACCTATCGAGAGGATGTTGCGCGCCTGGCTCTGCAGCATTCACTCGAGGAGCACGTAGAGATCGCGCGCGCATTTCCACTCAAGGACATGCGTGCGCGCGGGCTCATTTCGGGTAATCTCCGCAAGCCTGGTGAGGTCCTCATGGAACTGATGGCCTTCTTCCGGGTCGGAAGCTTAGACGGGTTGAATGCGCGCACACAGCCCGTTCCCGCCTTCCGTCAGGCCTTGTCTCATAGCGTTGACCCGGGCGCAGTGCAGGTATGGCTCCGGTTGATTGAGATGGAGTTGGAGCAGTCTGAACCCCTAGACGTGCCCTTCGACAGGGACATGCTTGAAGCGGTAATTCCGGACATACGCAAACTCTCGGCCGACTACCCGGAGGATTTTGGCGCCCGCTTGGTTCATCTGCTCGCTTCGGCTGGCGTCCGCTTGCTGTTCATCAACGACGTTCCTGGTGCGCGTGTTCATGGTTGCACGCAGTGGTTTGGCGGGACTCCTGTGGTCACTCTGAGTACCCGCGGAAAAGACGATGGGAAGTTTTGGTTCACGCTCTTTCACGAAATCGGGCATGTCCTTCGTCATGAGGGCAACAGAATGTTCATCCAGGCTGATTCTGGGAAACGGACCCCACATGAAGATGAAGCGGACGAGTTCGCACGCGATACGCTCATCCCGCCCGAGTTCGTTCCTGAATTGCGAACGCTAAACTCCAAGACGAAGGTCCGCAGCTTCGCCCGTAGGATTGGGACATGCCCTGGTGTCGTCGTGGGAAGGATGCACCGGGAACAAGTATGGGACTTCCGGTTCGGACAGGACCTATTTCAGAAGCTAGTGATCAGCGACGACGAAGAAGCCGAATCGTCATAGTCGAAAAACAGATGGAAGGCCAAGAGACCCCTTAGGTTTGCTGGCCTTCCATCTGTTTTCCGCCAGTGCATAACCTGGATTTATACGACGGGGAACCGCCGGGCTAAAGCCTGCCCTAGGCGGGCAAAGCTTTAGGTACACGCCATAGCTGCACGACCCCTGATGCCGTAGACAAGATTTGTAGGCCTTTCCTGGCGCCATCGACCATACGGGCCATCTTCGTGCCTCTGCTCTGGACATGTCCAGAGCAGAGGCGTTCAATTGAAGCTGTGGCGCCTGACGCGCCGCGGTGGCTGCTCAATGGGAGTCACCACTCGCTGTCCGCTGCGAGGAGGGGCGGTATGGACCAGCAAAAATCGCAAGAACAGGGCCCAGCTCAGGTTGCGGCCGAGGCATTCGTATCACTGCGGCTACCGAGCCACCTGACGCTGGAGAGGCTCATCGTAATCGTGGCCGCCCGACGACGGCGTCGAATCGAGATCGAAGCCACAACGATCCTCAACGGCACTTCCGTTTGCGGTCTCTGGTTATCGACGGATACCCGGGAAATCATCCTGCACGCCGTCACCGACTCAGCGCTCCATAGGCAGCAGTTCATCCTTCATGAACTTGGACATATGATCCTGCGCCACGACGAGTTGGGAATTTCCTCCGACTATGCAGCAAGCCTCTTCCCGAACCTTGACGGAGAAATGGTGTCACGAGCTTTGGCACGGAGCAGCTTCGTCGACGATCTTGAGGCCGCAGCTGAGACTCTCGCAGATCTTCTTGCCGGCGCTATCCGCGACAGCACCATGGAGCCAAGGTCATTCGAGCAGGTTTTCGGGTGATCCAGGCAGTCACGGCTGCGGTCATCTGGGGCCTCGTTCTGTGCTTGCTGCCCGGCGCGCGCACGAGGAAAGACCACAGCATCCTCGTTGCCGCCGTTGCGATTGCAACCGCGCTCTCCCTGAATGTCGATCCAATCTATCTCGCGGGTGATCAAGCCCTCGGCGGCCACAACCTCCTGGATCTTTTCGCGAACATTTTGATGGTCGTGGGAATCTACTTCCTTTCCCAGGCGATCCTCCGTGCTGCAGAACTTAACGATGCACCTGCGCGCAGAGACCGTCGCGGCCTCCTAATCTTGGGGCTGGTCGCCGTGGGGCTGGTCCTTGCATTCCTCCGCATTGAGGCGCCGGCGTCCTCAACCAAATTCATGTTGGATTACGGGGACCAGCCTGCTGCCGCCCTCTATTCCACGATCCAGTTTGTTTACATCGGGATTGTCATCGGCATCACCGGATACGTGTGCTTTAGATTCCGACGGCGGATGGCTGCTTCCTACTTTCGCGTCGCCTTCACCCTCATCGGCATGGGGTGCTTGCTGGCTCTCGTCGTAGTGTTCTCAGTTTTGGGGATGAACCTAGCCCATCTTTTCGGAGACCAGTCGACCATGCAGCAGTTGGGGGCTATATACGACACCAGCTTTGTCGGGGCCATGTTGTTCCTGTGTGCCGGACTTGCCCTGCCGCCAGTAGCGCGCCGAATCGTTCAACGAACGCAACAGAGGACCCAGGCTGGCTTGCTAGAAGACCTCAGATCCACCTGGGAAAAAGCGACAGCTACCCGCAAGGATGGACGTCTGGCGACACCCGCTGGAGTCATCGAGCGGGGAGACCCAGAGACGCGGAGACTTCATCGGATGCTCGTCGAGATCGAGGATGCTCTCCTGATGGATCCCGCTGCTTCTAGGTTGCTGGATGAGGCTGATTTTCAAACATTGACTCGAACAGAGAATTACCTCGCTTCCCATAGGGACTCACAGAGTGGTCGATTGGGCATGGCGCGATGGGGGAGGGGGAAGAACCGAAGTGGCATATGATGCCGTAGAACCCTCGGAGTCGCCGCAGGCCAGGCTCGCTCGCAAGATCAATCTCTTGCTGGATTTGTATGAGTCCCGAGGAACAGGGCCCTTGTCCTACAGGGAAGTCAGCGAAGCAATGTCGCAACATGGCACGCCGTTGTCGAGGTCACGATGGGCCTACATGCGGAGCGGTGACAGCTCCCTGGCTATGGACCAGGATCTGCTGCAGAACCTTGCGGCATTCTTCGGCGTGGATCGCCGATACCTTCTGGATGACTCAACAGAGATACCCGAACTAGTGGAAGCCCAACTCAACCTCCTTAGGTCGATGCGGGAGGCTCGCGTGAAAAATTTCGCAGCAAGGCAATTGCAGGACTTGTCTCCCGAGACGCTGGCGCGACTTAGGGAGGTCATTGACAAGCATGTCAGGAGCGAAGATGAGGGCTCCTAAAGCGCTGGGCCCGCTAGCCCTTGCAGCTGTATGTGCATCTTCAATAACGATCCTCGGCGCCGCCTACTTTGCGCGCCGGGTGGTGGTGCCGAGCACGACACGTCGGGAGGATCTTTCCATCAGGCAAGTCTTCTCCGGCGAGGATGGATCCCTGAGGATTGAACTGCCAGCGACCCCGTTAACGAGAGCGCCTGGCCGATACAGCTTGTGGTTCGGCAACGGCAAGGGCCACGCCTGCATCGGTCCTGTCGTAGACGAAAAGACGAATAAGGGAACAGTGACTCGGCTCGTGGAGCGAGTCGACTCCGGCGACCTGCACGCTGCTACCGCCGGCATCTGGAGCGGGTACGCGTACTCGAAACCCGAGCAACTGGGCCTGCCTTTTGAGGACGTGGAAATTCAGGTCGACGGAGGTATGGCGCCTGCATGGAAATTCGCGCCCACGGCCGCCGGTCCGGTGTCATCGACATGGGCCATCCACGCGCATGGAATGGGTGGAAAACGAGCCGGCGCCCTTCGCGGTGTTCCTGTTGCGAGCAGACTCGGCATCACCTCGCTGGTCGTGTCGTTCCGGAACGACGGCGAAGCGCCGCCGTCGAACGATTCCCGGTATTCCTTGGGCCAGAATGAGTGGCTGGATGTTGAAGCGGCCATTGCGTACGCGGTGGGCCACGGCGCTGAGCGGCTGGTATTGTTCGGATGGTCTCTTGGCGGTTCCATGGCTCTGCGTGCAGCAAATCTCTCAGCCCATTCTGATCGGATCATCGGCCTGGTGCTCGTGGCTCCCGTCCTGGATTGGGCCGAGACTCTAACGTCTAACGGGAGTGCCAGTGGATTGCCTAAAGCTATCGCCAAGGCTGGGCTGAGTTTGTTGGGTTCGAATGCGGGCCGCTGGGCTACGGGCCTCAAGCAATCCATTGACCTCTCCGCACTGGACTGGGTAACCCGCGCTGGCGACCTCAGGACGCCGACCCTCATATTGCATGGGATCGTCGACAAATCGACACCGGTCGCGGTCTCTGAACGATTCGCCGAGCTACGACCCGACCTTGTTCAGTTGGTTCTCTTCGATGTTCCTGGGCATTCACTCGAGTGGAACGCCGATACCGAGAAGTGGGAGTCGTCCATTGCGCGCTTCCTGAAATCGCTGCCCGCTGACTGAAACGTGGCCGCAAGGTCCGTAAGTTCCCTTTCGACCTCATCCGGCTGCGCTTCATACTTTTCCGAACCGAGGATCACTATCCCTGCCTCGCATAGAAGACTCAGGTGTTTGCGGACAGAGGAAGCAGAAATGGTGAGGGCTGCTGCGACCTCACGGCAGGTGGCCGGGCCATGGGTGATCAAATAGCGAATAAGGCGACTTCGCGTCCGGTTCATCAAGATGTTCGCCATGGAGACCACAATCAGGTGACGAGGGAATCTCTTGTGGCCCGCTGTAGACGGGTCTACAGCAAAACGATACGCTCATCCACATACGGATGGAAGGACGAAGGCCCGCTTATTGCACGTGGGGTTGGCTAAGGCAATACTGGGCACAATTAGTGACTCGCTGACGGAAGTCATGTCTGGTCTGGGAGGTGAAGCGTGTCTGGAGGCGACGAAGGTCTCGAAGGCGCGGAACTGTCTCCCAAAGCCGAACTTGCACGCCGCCTCAACCTGCTGCTCGACGTCGTTGTTGCAGAGCGAGGACAACCCGTCACGTTCCGCGAAGTCCAGCAAAAGCTGGCGGATAAGGGCATCAAGCTTTCCAGAGCCCGCTGGTTCTACATGAAGGACGGCACAGGCAGGCTGGTGAGCGACCCGGCGCTACTGGGCGCCCTGTGCGACATCTTCAATGTGGATCCGGCATATCTGCTAGGCAGCGAGGACGCAGACCTGCCCGAGCGCATTGATTCCCAGCTTGAGTTTGTGAAATCTCTCCGCGCTGCGAGGGTGAAGACGTTCGCGGCGCGGACCCTCGGTGACGTGTCGCCCGAGACGCTTCGGGCGATCACAGAGTACTTGAATAAGGACATCAGCCGTCGGCCAGAAGGGGAGAGGGCCGAGGTCAGTCCGCAATTGGACGCGGATGAGGGGCCGGGGCGCGCAGACTAAACGTCGGGGTCATCTTTCCAACCCACTGCGGCTACTTTTCCAGCAAGTACTTAAGGTGAGCGTCGAGCAGCTCCTTAATCCGGACAGGGTTCGCCGAATACCGCGGTGACCGTCCGTGCCTACGTCCAGGCTCGACGTCGACCATCACCACGCCTGCCTCTTCGAGCGCGGCCAGATGCTTGGCCACGCTGGGATCGCCCGCGCTGACAGCAGAGACGATGTCTCCGCGCGTCGCAGGCCCAGTGGCCGTGAGGAATCGAAGGATTTCGTTTCGCGCCCGGTTGCCGAAGGTTGCGACGGCAGCCTCGACGTCGGCCGACCAGGCGGCGTCGTGGGGTTGCGTAATTCTCGGCATACGGCCATTCTTCCCGAATGCATCGCAAAAAGTAAGAACAGCACTCTTGACGATACTTTAATTATCTTCGACAATAATTCTTGTAGCTTCTTCTGATCGTTGTTGGATCTCCGCATCCACTAACTGGGGTGGCCGTTTGCGCAACTCTGCGAACTACTCGATCTGAACAGTCAAAGCGGTGAAGCCATGGAAATTGAAGCCAAGGCATATCAATCCACAAAGGGAACAGAGACGGTCGCTGACGTTGATGTCTCATTGCGAAGCGCACCTCCGCCGGGAGAACCCGTCATCCAGATCGATCGAATCATGGTCGCGGTTGATGGGGTGCACCGTTACGTCACTTCCCGGCTCGCGCGGATCGGGCGATCCTGCGATGTGGACGATGTCATGCAGGACATCCGGGTCGCCATTTGGGACGGGGTTGCGCGGGGACGCTACCGGGAGCTGCCCGGCATCCCGTTTGAAGCGTGGGTCCAAGGTGTCTGCAATAAGATCTGGGCTGCCCATATCCGGCGCGAGCTTAGCCATCAAACGTTGCCCTTGCTTGTTGACTTCACGACGACGGAAAGCTCACCGGAGCTTCTTGCTGTCGTCCATGCCGGTGCGGCAGGAAGCGACGTCGAGAACTATGTTGATCAGGCCTGGGCACACGCCATGCTGGGCCTGGTCCAGCGCAGCGTCAGTGAGGAAACTTGGAGGCTTGCCGTATCCAGCCTTACGGGGCCGAGGCATTACGGACCTCCGTCTCCCAAGGATCGGCGTCGGTGGCATGCCGTAACGGTCGTTCGGCAGACGGCCAGAACGATCAACACGGCATTGAACTGCCACCCCGAACCCGGATTAGGTATCGACGACCTCTGCCGGTGTGCTGCCAACTGCCTTCCCACAAACGTCCTCAGGAGCGTCGCGGAGACCATAGTCCGTCCGGGGCTGCGAGGACTGGATAGGTCCGTACAGATGGCTGCTCTTGCCTCTGAGCTCGGCGTTACAGAGAGATATATCGCGGTGAATATCGGATTTGCCCGGCAGCTGTACCAGGCAGCTTGGCGTGTGCTTCAGCACGAAGTGAATAGACCGGCTGTTTGAGCCATGGTGTCCTTCGCCGGAGTTGGCTGTGAATTGGTTCCGTAAAGTTGACCGCCGGGCGAGGCTGGCGGCAGGGCTGGTTGCCCTGCTCATGATTGGTGGGGTCTTTCTGCTTTGGCCTGCCGATGGCCTCAGCGGACCGGTCCCGCCGACCACGTCCGGCACTGCGCCTGCAACGACGATGCCATCAGGCACTTCCACTGCACCAGGTAGCACGTCCCGTGTTCCTGACGGGCCGCTCGTCACGGCGGAGGCAACGCCGGATGGTTTGCCACGTACCCTCGATCACCGAGCGCTCGCTGTAGCGGCAGCAAAGGGAATCTATAGCTGGGACAGCCGTTCGTCGTCGTACTCGGATGTATATACCAGGGTGCGGTCCTGGTGGGAGTTGCTTCCCGATGGATCCAATCCCTTATCTGTACTGGTTCGGGAGTTTGAAGGGACTGGCGTGACGGCGGGGACGTTCACCACCCTGGCAGACCAGTCCGCTCGCCGAATCGGCACCGCTGAGTCCCTGCGCTGCGATCTCGAGTTGGCCAAAGTTCAGGAGTATCCGGCCCCGTGGGAGGGCCTTCACGTATGCACGGTGACGGTGCAAGTTGTGGACGAGTCTAATAACGGCAAAAGTGCCTTTGCGGCACCCGTCACGGTGATGGTCAACTGTCCTCCTGCGACCACTGCTCCGTCTGGGCGCTGCGCCATGGTTGCCTTCTACGCGACCCCAGAGAGAATCGTCTACTAGTGGCTGGACTGGTGGTCGTCGCAGGCCTCATGCGGCGCCGGGCATTGGTGAAGGTCATATCGGCGGCCGCTTCCCTCGCCCTGCTTGTTGGCGCCATGGCATTTGCCGGAGGCGTGGCGGCGCTCACTGGTCTGGGTCGCCAATCGGCAGTTGCCTGTACACCAGCGGGATCCGAGGGGGCCGCTGCGCCTAACGCGGGTGGTGCTGGCCTGGAAGTGCGGAACGCTGGGCTCTTGCTCTACGAGCTGACGCCTCGTCAGGAGAGCGTTGCACGGACGTACATCGCGGTCGGCAAGCAGCTTGGAATACCGCGCTCTGGGCGGATCATCGCCATCATGATGGCGCTGCAGGAGTCGAGTCTGCGCATGCTCGCGAACCCCAGCGTGCCTGCTTCCCTGCAGTTCCCGAATGACGGCGTTGGACGTGACCACGACTCGATCGGTTCAGCACAACAGCGTCCGGCGGCGGGCTGGGGGACAGTTGCGCAGCTAATGGATCCCTCCTATAACGCGCGCGCCTTCTACGGTGGGCCGTCGGGACCGAACCGCGGCAGTCCTCGAGGACTCCTGGACATTCCCGGTTGGCAGGGAATGGACAAAGGTCTGGCGGCTCAAGCAGTCCAGGTGTCTGCTTTTCCCGAACTGTATGCGCGTTGGGAGCCGGCGGCCACGGCAATTGTTGCTGCGCTTGAGGGCGGCACCGCTCCTGCCTCCTGTTCAGATTCCTCGCGAGCGCTGTGGCCTGGGGCATCTTCCCCTAACTTGAGCCAGCTGCGCCAAGACATTCTGAGGTTCACGAAGGAAGGTTTGGGCGGAAGGTATGTGTGGGGCGGGACCGCCTTTAAAGCCTGGGACTGCTCTGGCTACGTGCAGTGGATTTACAGGCAGGCCGGAATCGAGCTGCCGCGAGTAGAACAGTGGCGTGTGGGTGTCCGAACAGAGAACCCTCAACCAGGAGATCTGGTCGTTCAAAATCCCCAGGGACCTGACAACTGGGGCCACGTCGGCATCTACGCGGGCGACGGCATGATGTGGAGTGCCCTGAACCCGGCGGTAGGGACGTTGTTGCATCCAGTGAATTGGAATCCTGGTCCTGCCTATTTCGATCTGTTGGAGCGCTAAAGAACTCTTCTAGTGCCATTAGTACGTCGCTAACCTGCGACGTCCCGCCTATCGCTGAGACTTGTTATTTGACCGCCTGAACCGAACATATACGAACGGGCAACTCAAACCAGCTCGATTTCAGGGCAGAACCACGTTCATGGCAGCTGTTTCGATTGCCTTTGTCGTCCTCGGTGCAGCCCGGGCTTCCAGGAGGTTCAACCCTTGCTGGCGCAGCGGTCGTTTTCGACAGTGCGGTGCGCCGCTTCCATGTGGAGGTCGCGGCCGACATCGGCCAGCCGATACTAAATACACGACACTTGTAACTTTACGGGCCCTTCAGTCGGCAGTCAGGGGCCGTGATTGTGAAAGCTCCTCCGGGGTCGGCTCCCCCTCTACCGTTTCCTCCAACGGAAAGTGCAAATATATGCATTAGCTCGTGTTGTCGGCGGTCCCCGCTAAAATCCAAGCAATGGCTCTAATTGGGGGAAACCGAGTTGAACAACAAGCGATTCACGATGGGGGACACTGCTCCGGGTCTCGTTATCGACAACGTCGAGGACACGCCCTACGTAACCGGGATGCTGTCTTTCGGGGAATTGAAGGGCGTCAGCCTACTGGTCCCGTTCGTCAACAACACACCTCAGTTTGCAGCCGTGAAGGGTTGGGTACGCGACGGTCGGCCGCCGTCCAACCTCCAGTTACTTACCGACCGTGGTCGGTTCACTCTCTATGGCTGCCGGACCTCCGGATCGTCGCTCAATATGGGCGGGCAGGGGTTTTCGACGGTGAGGATCACGCCGCAAGAGGTCGTCTACAAGGATCGTGACGGCGACTTTGACGACGCGCTTGAAGTCACAGAGCTCCGCTCGCGGATAGATGGCCTGACTGAGTGGACGGATATGGGAGCTACGTCCTACTCCTTGGTGGCGGACGAAAAGAACCGGGCGCAAAAGATCAATGTTGAGGTGCAGTCTCCGCCCCCGCTGGTTTGGCAGCACGGCGATGTGACGTTCGAATTGAGCACTAACTGGGCCGTGGACGACGAGAAGCCCGGTTTTCGTGTGCGTGAATGGGTATGTCTGACCACGAAGTTCGAAACGTCGAGGCCCTGTGCTGAGCACTTCGCCGAACAGCGCAAGATCGCGGCGCTGTTGACGCTCATGTACGGACAAGCGGCCGTATTCCGCCACCATGAGATACGGGACGAGCGATTCAATGCCAAGGTTCTCACCGGCAAAGTCGTCGACGTGCCATTCTTCGAGATGGTCTCCGAGGATACTGTCTCCGACTATTGGCGGCCCCTTCCTGGGGAGATGAAGCACCCGCTGGCCACTGCCTCCGACGTCGGTGTGGACGGTCTGCAACGCTGGTTGGAGGGCTTCGACCAGTGGGAGCGCGTTATTCACCCCGGCGCCGGAACGCTTAGACGGCCTGAGTCCTACGTCGAGGACCACATCGTCAACGCCTCCGTGAGTTTGGAGGCCGCAGGTCACCTCATTGGAGAGGTCGAAGGCGAGCGAGAGTCTTGGTCAACAAGAGGAAAACGCTCATACCCGACTACTGCAACGTACGTCTTCCGTGCCCTAGCTGCGGTCAACCTCGATTGGTTTGACGTAGCCGCGTCTCGTTTGGCTCTTGCAAGGGCGATTGCGAACAACTACAACGACGTCAAGCACCCTGAGCGGGGCCCGATGCCTCCAGCCGAGCACACGTATGTTGCTGGAAAGATTGCGCTTCTTGTTGTGCGGTTGCTGGCGCTTCGGCTGATGGAACCGGATATGAATCTAATCAAGGCATTTGGTGAGGACTGGAAGTTCAACCAGTTCAAGCAGCAGATCGTCGGCATGGATGTGTATGCCGATGCCAGCGGTCGATTTGGTCCCCGCCCCGAGGGGCTCGCTTCGGTGGACGAAGATTGAAGGCCGCTGTATTTCGCTGCTGCTTGACTTCTGGGGCTGTTAGGCTGCGGCGATGGGGATAATTCAGAAGCTTTCTGCCTTCCTTCGCGGCGCGAACGTGTAGCGTTTAGGGCGCCTTCACCGGGCAGTTTTTTGGGCGGGGTAGAGGGGACACCCTGAACTGGGAATCCGCAACGCTGCACGTCAGAGCCCGGTTTAGTAGGGTACCGGCTATCAGGACGGTGTTGGCTGGTAGATCTTGGACTCCTTCAACGTGTCCAGGACCCTTGCTCTGCAGGCGTGAAGATGATGACTCCGCCGTGCAGACCGTAAGGTACGTTCCAGTGAGACAAAGGCCGCTGCTAGTGAAATGGAATCCAAATGAGGCGCACCACGTGGGGACCCAAGGGAGAGCCGGACGTTCCTGCGGTTGCGGAACCCCAACCTGACCAGGCTTGGAAGGCACTGTCCGTTACCAATGAGTGGATAAGACATGCAGATACGAAGACAGGTGTAACCCTCGCCTTTGTCGGAGCTACCGTCGCGGCTCTGTTCAACCTCGTCAAGGACGAAGATAAGTGGACCTGTGCGCTGACTCTGGCTGTGAGCTTGTGTGCCCTTGCTTTGGTGTCCTCTGCAGGCTTCGCCTGCGCGGCGCTCTTCCCTCGGACCCGTGGCCGACTACCGAACGGGGAGGAAGCAGACGAAGACGCCGTGAACCTCTTGTTCTTCGGTGACATCGCCGGACACTACATGAAGGACAGGCCAACGTATCTGCAGGTGTTGTCCCTGCTCACGAGCGACCCCACGCGGCTCACGCGCCAAGTAGCCGCCCAGATCCACGAGAACGCGCATATAGCCACAACCAAGTTCAAGTACGTCAACCGCGCCATCATTGCAGAACTGGTCGCGGTTGGTGTCGTGGCTTCTGTCGCCGTCATAGCTGCGACAGGATGGTAACTGTGGACGGAAACTATAAGTACTACTCATACACCTCCAGCGCCGCGCGGATCGATGAAATTTTGGATCAGCCGACAGGGCAGTTCGAAGAAAAGGACAACTTTCCGGACCGCGACAGACTGACCTACACCAACGGCGTCTACGGTAAATGCACCGCGATATTCGTCGACATACGCGACTCCTCCGGTCTCACCGAAAAACACGAGAGGCCGGCGCTTGCAAAGATCTGCAGATCGTTCATTTCTGAGATGGTCGCCGTTCTGAACAGCTCCCCTCTGGTCAGGGAAGTTAACATCGTGGGTGACTGCGTCTGGGCGGTGTACAGCACTCCGCTGCAAAGCAACATCGATGATCTTTTCAACATTGTTTGCACTGCAAACACCCTGAAGAAGTTGCTCAACGCCAAGCTCAGCAAGAAGGCCCTCACACCCCTGAAGCTGGGCATTGGAGTCGATTACGGGCGAGCACTCATGATCAAGGCCGGCTACAGCGGCAGCGGCATCAATGACGTGATCTACATGGGAGATGTGGTGAACCGTGCCGCCCACTTGGCCAACAAAGCCGGAAGAGCCTACGCAGACCCGATTTGGGTGGGAGACTGGTTCGCTGGAAACCTCAACGAGCACAACGCCAAACTGCTGACTTCAAGCTACGAAACGGGGCTTGGCAAGGTCCGAAAGGGCAACGCCATCATTTCACCCATGGACGAGTGGATTGACGAAAACTTCGGCTAGCTCGTTTGTTCAGCGGAGAGCCATCGTGGCCTGGGCCGAAGTTGAGTAATCGCGTGATCACCTCTACTGCGATCTGACCAAGAGCGCTACTGACAAAACGGCCATCCATCGCTGCAACTTATGCGCAACCAGCAGCGCTTTCGACTGTCTCAGTAACCAATCCGTTGTTGAGAGATCTCACGCATCCTTTTGCACGCTCGATTTAACGTGTTCTCTCCACGTATGTGACTCAATCCTGGCCCTACCTACGACTGACCTGCTCGGAGGGAGGTCGTTGGGTACGTATGAATGTCAGCGTGACAGCTCGTCGAGCAAGGACCGGAGCTGTCGAAAACGTTCCTGCATGAACTCCGTCCTGAACTCTTCTCGTGCTCGCCTGCGTCGCTTGCTGGCCTCGTTTTTTTCAACCGAGCCAGAAGCCAGCAGGTTTCGGCTATGGAGTGCTTTCTCCGTAACGCCCGCTCTCTTTGTTTCGCCAGCAAGAATTGCGGTGCAGAACTCTTCACCATGAATCGCGCACCAGCCACTATTCAACGCCTGGCCAAACCGCTCGTCGTCCGGAATTTTGTCGAGAGTTCGTTCCTCCCATAGAAGACTTGGCGCTACTGCATCCGGCTTGCCATCTGAGCAGCCGCACGAGAACGCGAGGAAGTCATTGTTCTCTATCTCGTCCCACACGCTTCCAGTAACCAGGATGTGCTCTGGATCAGTTTGCTGCGCCGCTTTTGCCGCATAGTTGACCGGTCTGCCCGCCCAAACGGGCTCTTGCAGGTCTAGGTGCCGCGGCAAACCCACCTTTTTCACCAAGATGGAGCCACTTGCGACGCCAACTTTGAACCCAGTAGACGGTGCCTCCGGCCACTTGTGCTCCAGCTTTTGCGTGAAGTCTGTGCTGAAGGTGCGAATGGAAATACCTGCACACATAGCCCGCTCGTAGCGCGATTCCCCCCAGAAGAGCCCGAATCCGCCATCTCCTTGGATATCGACAAAATCCGCGTCGAACGCTTCCAGAATCTTGACCACACCGCCCACTCCAGCGTCGTAAATGCTGGCCGTGCTGGCGGGTCGGCGGCCCTTTTCCAAATTGGTTGAGGACTTCAGATCAAAGAAAACGGCCACCAAATCATCCAAACGGTGCCAGGTCTTCGCGTTTACAGGAAGATTCTCCAAGTCGAGGGAGGTTTTGTACTCCACCTTGGGCATCCGCTCAAATAGGTCAGCTGTCCGCTGATACGCCGAATCCAGTAGCTGATCAAGTTCCAAAGGCTGCCCATTCCCGTCAGTAGTTGATTACAGCCTAGTTCCGGGGTCTGACAGTAATGTCCAGTGAGACTGGGGTCCGTGCCTCGAGTGCCGACCGATCGGCACGAAGATGATGAAAGTTACCAGGCGGAGAGTGTCAACGGGCGCCCACGTGAGAAAGATTGTCGCCCAGAGCAGGAAGAATACTCCGGTAATTAGCAACTGTCATGCGGAACTGCTGATCGACCTCTCCTTCGACGCGAAGCGCGGTCCGGGCTTGCTGAGCCTGACCCACCTTGTGACATGCCGCGAGCCTACCCACTGGGTCAGCGAACGCAAGTCATGCCGGGGCAGTCGAATCATCGAAGGCGCCACCTCGTCGCGCGCGCATCCCGTAGAGGGATGCCCTCACGAACACCTGAACCGGTCGCCACATCCGGGTCCACGTGTCTCATAACCGAAGTGCCTCCAAACCCTAGAGATTCAAGACAGCTGGCGGCGCAGTGATGCGACAAAGAACGATCACAAAACGCCGCCATTTATCGGCAAACTCCGCACGGGAAGCCGGAGAGCCACAGGAGGAGTCTCAAAACGATGTGTTGTGGGACGTTATTACTGCTCCGCCCTGATGTCGTGACAAAGGCTCTGCCAATAGTTATGGAAAGAGGTCATGTCGCTTCCTCCCGCTGGTTCCATGAACCCTTGAGCTCATCTGCTCACTCCAGGGAACAAGACGGACGGAGCATCATGTACTTTGCAGCGGTGGACCCGGGGATCACCCCGAACGCGAGCTTTCCCTTCCTGGAATCGCTTAAACAGATCGGCGGGGGCATCCTCGTGGGCGCCTTCATCATCATCGCCATCGTGGCAATCATCGGTGCCGCGATGCTGCTGGCGGGCAAGCTTAGCCAGTCATCCCGCCTCGCCTCCGGCGGGGGCGTGATCCTCCTTTGGACGGGACCGGTGGCCGCCATTCTCGGCGGCATCAACGGCTACATCCTCTGGTCGCAGACGGCGTTCCCTCTCGGGTTTTAGCTCATGCCTGTTGAGTGCGACCTCAATGGATGGTGGCCACCCGGCTGCGGCCTGGTCTCCCAAGCCAACGACAACGCCTTGGGTGCGGTCACCTCACTATTCGCCAACATCCTTCAGAACATGGCGTCCTGGCTGTGGGCTTTCATCACCGGCGCCTTCACCGTATCGAACGTGGACGACTCCCAGTGGCTGTCGGTCGAGGGGCTGACCAGCTGGTGGGTCGCCGTCATGATGACGCCGCTAGTCGTCGTGATGATCCTCCAGGTCCTGTCGGGCCTGGTCAGTCAGCAGCCGAGACGCATCGGCCGCGCAATGCTCGGCGGAGCTGCCGCCATTCCACTCGTCGGGGCTGCCGTGTATCTCGTCCGGCAACTAACGCGGGCGAGTGATTTAGCCTCAGCCGCGCTGCTCGAATCGATCGGCTCTGACCCATACCTCGTTTTCATGAGGCTTTTCGGATTCGAAAGAGCACCAGAAGGAAGTGGTCGGGAATGGAACTTGGTCTCGCTGGCACCTGGGACGACAGGAGGCCCAGCCGGCGCCGTCGTCGTCACTGTGATGGCAGTTATTGTCGTGTGGATCCTTGCCTTCATCCTGATGTGCTCGATGATCTTCCGCTCCTTTGCACTCGTCGTCTTGGCGGCCGTCGCGCCGGTGGCGTTGATGCTGCTGCCCTGGGACAAGACAAAGTCCTGGGCACGCCGCTGGTGCGAGGTGGTCATTGCCCTAGTGTTGGCAAAACCCTTAGCCGCAACGGTCTTGGCCGTTGCCGTTAAACTCTTCGCCGAGTCCAAGTCCTTTGCCGGATTGGCAGCTGGCACGGTGGGCATGGCGCTTGCCTGCAGCGCACCTCTGGTGGCCCTGCGCTTGGTTAGCTTCGCAGGCGGGGAACTCGCGGCAGCAGCCCAAACGGCCGGTGGCGGCCACGTCCTTTCCCGGAGCAGCAGTGTGGCGGCTCGCCAGATCAGTCGCCAGACAGGTGGTCGCCTGACGCTTGCGGGACTAGTAAATCGGTCCGCCATGACCCGGCCGATCAGCTCAAGCCGCAGCCTCTTCCCTACACAAGTGTTGGCGCCGGCTGTACGGTCCGGGATGCCCTCGCCCCAGGGTGACGGCGGCCAGTTGGCCTTGAGAACCGCGCCCTCCAACGGAGGCCCGAACACCCTGCACCCACCGGGGTCGCAGCAGGGCTTAGCGCGCATAGGCCCTCACGAAAACAGCGGTACCGCCCCGGCATCCGCGCGGCCGGCCCCACTCGGAGAGGCCGAACCGCGAGCGCATCCCAACGCAAGCCCACCGGCCCCTTCGAGGGTGCGGCCTCCGAAACCCCATCCACCAAGAATCGACCCTCCGAACGGAGGTACCCCACATGTCTGACGATGCCCGTGCCCTCGAGGCCGTCAAATTCCCCAGATACGAGCGCCGCGGGTTCTTCCTTGGCCTCAAGTGGTACCAGTTGTTGATAGTCGCAGGGGGCGGCGCGGTTGCCATAGTGGCTTCTGCCAGCAGTGGGCCGGTTGGCCTATTTTCCTCCGGACCCCTCTGGCTTGGGCTTATGCTGCTCGGGCTCCTCCAGTATTCCCGCATTCCTTATCCCGTATGGGCGAAACAGCTCGCTGTGTTCTTCTACCGGGCAGCGGTAGGACAAACACGGTTCCTTGCAAAACCCGCAGCTCCGCAACTGGCTGGTCGGCTTGCTCTTCCGGGCGGCCTTGGCAACTTGGAGATCCGAACAACGTCCAGTGGTGAATGCTTCATGGTCGATCACCACGGCCGGGAGGCAATCGCGGTGTTGCGCTGCAGCACACGGTCCTTTGCACTCCTGGATGCAGATGACAAAGCGTGGGCGGTGCAAGCCTGGTCACGTGTGCAGGCCGGCATGGCTCAACGTCCAGGCGTGGCCAGGATTGCGGTCCAGGATTACACGGTGCCCTATCCTTCGTCGGCGCTCTGGGAGTTCTACAAAGACAACGCCATGCCGGCGCAGGCTGGCGAGAAAGCGGTGTGGGGACGACGCGCGTATGAGGACTTGCTCGGTGCAGCCGGGGCAACCATGAGCCATGAACTCCTGGTCGCGGTAGTCCTGGACACAAGCAAGGCTCGACGGCGGATCAAGGAGTCGGGCGGGGGACTGGTAGGCCTGGAACACGTCCTGCGGCTGGAAGTCGATGCGATGAAAACGTCGCTCGGTACCCACAGCGTGAAGGTAGAAGAGTGGGTTCGTGAACCCGGACTGCTAAGCATCATCCGTGGAGCATTCGATCCCGCCGCTCTGCCGGCCGCCAAAGCGCCGTTGGCGGCAGCCGCGCCGTCGGCCGAGTCGACAAGTAGAGAGATGGATTCTCTCCACCGACATGGCCCGATGGCCGTGGAAGAACACTGGACCTACCTGCGGACCGACACCGGGTTCCACCAGACCTTCTGGATCGCTGAATGGCCCCGCCAGAAAGTCTTCCCGGGCTTCCTGCATCCGCTGATTTATGTGGGCGAATTCCGCCACACGTTCACGGAAGTAATACGGGCAGTGCCCACCGCTGAAGCCCTCCGTGACATCCGCTCGGCGCAGGAAGCGCATGAGACCCGCCGTCGTATCAACGCCCGTTTCGATAGGCCGCTAACCCGTGAACAGAAGGCCGAAGAAGAAGAAGTGATCCAGAGAGAGGAAGAGATCGTCGCCGGCCATGGCGACGTCCGCCCGGCTGCCTACATCACCGTCACGGCGACCTCGCTGGAGGACTTGGCACGGCATCGTCAGGAACTTGAGTCTGCTGCCGCCGGAGCATTCGTTGAGCTTCGGCTTCTCTACGGACAGCAATGGGCAGCGTTTGTCGCCGGCGGCCTTCCGCTTGGAAGGGGACTGCGTTGAAGCAGGCATCGAAAAGCGTCGAGTATCTACCGTCGGGAAAGAATCAAACAGAACGGAAAGCACGACGGCGTCCCGCACCACCCGCTGCAGGATGGGCGGGCGCCGCGGTAGGGGACAAGCAGCGCGATCTGCAGGGGTTGCGCCTCGCAGGGGACTGGGGGAGCAACGAGCCGAATTCGATGCGAGGTCCGCATCGGTTGCAGCCGGCGCCCCACCGGGCATCGACCATGACGTTTGCCGCCGCCTACCCGTTCCTTACGGAGTCGGGGCTGGGGCACGAAGGAACCTACATGGGCACCGACGTCTTCGGATCCGGGGCCTTCTCCTACGATCCCTGGATCCTGTACGACAAGGGGATTATCAGCGGCCCGTCCATTGTTGTGATCGGGACGGTCGGCACCGGCAAATCGATGTGTGGCAAGTCGCTCGTGACGCGATCAATCACCCTAGGGCGAAAGGCAGCCGTCGCGTCTGATCCCAAGGGCGAGTGGGTGGCGGTAGCGGAGGCTGTTGGTGGCAAGGTCATTTCCGTCGGCCCGGGCCGCCCTGCAAGGGTGAATCCCCTCGACGCCGGTCCCCGCTCCAATGCCCTTACCGAGGCTCAGTGGCAAGCGGTGGTAAGGCAACGGCGCCGTTATCTCCTGGGGGCCTTGGTCTCGCTCATGCGGCAGGGCACGCCCCTTCGGCCCGTGGAGCACACAGCCTTGGACATCGCCCTCATGGAAACCATGGCCGAGAACTCAAACCCGACCCTGCCCATGGTGCTGGACCACCTCCTCAAGCCATCGAAGGAGATGACCGCCCTTGTCGGCACAGACGGAGCAACCGCCGTGAGCCATTCACTGCGACGCACTGTGTCCGGTGATCTCGAAGGGATGTTCGATGCGCCATCCACTGTGGCCTTCGACGCTGACGCCCCCATGATGGTGATGGACACGTCAGCGCTGATCGGAGCGTCCGAGCAAGCGCTTTCGTTGGCCGCGGCCTGCGGTGCCACGTGGCTGGAAGCCGCCATCACCAACCCCGACGGTGGGAAGCGGCTTGTCGTGTACGACGAGGGGTGGCGGATGCTCGCAGATCCGTACATGTTGGCAAAGATGAGCGAGCAGTGGCGACTCGCCAGAACCTACGGGATCGCAAACCTGCTCATCATGCACAAGGTCGCCGACCTCAACGAGATCGGTGACAGCACGAGTGGACACAGACAGAAAGCACTGGGCCTGCTGACGGAGGCTGACACCAGGGTCATTTACCGGCAGAAGCACGACGCGATGCGCCTTACCAAGGAAGCGCTCGGCCTGACGGAAGCGGAGTGCGAGCATGTTGAGAACCTTCCGAAGGGCGTCGGGCTTTGGAAAGTGGGCAACCGCTCCTTCATCGTTGCCAATCGAGTGACCACTGACGAGCTTGCTGTTTTCGGGACAGACGACAGGATGCTGTGAGGAGGCCGGGCAGCGCACGGGCTGCAAGTGACAACCCTTTTGTTACCGCTGGGCTTGTTTCCGCTGCAGCCTACATAAGTCTTTGCGCAGTGGTGCAGACAGCAGCGCACGTGGCCGGCTCTTGGCAGTGCGGCACCATGCCGCCGCCGCCCTTCAACCCTGCCGCCGCCGTCGGACTTCTCGCCAACAGAATGGAATGGATCGTTGTCCGCCGCGCTGATTGTGTGTTTGGCACAGACAGCGTCTGGTGGGTGCTCGCCCCGGCTCTACTGCTGGTGGCTGCGCTCGCCGTCGGTGCGGTGGGCCTTTGGCGGCGATGGAAGCAATCGGGGGGTTGGCTGCGCCAAGACATCCTTAACCGCGACGGCGTTGCCCGCCGTGCGGAGATTCTTCACGACTTTGGGGCTAGGGCCGTGCGGAAACGAGGGAAGTTCACGCGTCCAGGACTGGCAAACCCTTCGGTGCAGGACCTGTCGTGGACGCTGGGCCGCTCACGGGGCGTCACCGTTCATGTCTCCACGGAGGAATCGATGGTGATTCAGGGTGCGCCACGATCCGGCAAGGGCTTGTACGTCGTCATCAACGCCATTCTTGATGCGCCGGGGGCAGTCGTCACAACATCCACGCGTGCGGACAACCTGGTGGTGACGATGAAGGCGCGGGCTTCAGGTGGGCGACCCGTGACCGTCTTTGACCCACAGGGTATGTCGGGGATCCCGTCGTCGCTTCGCTGGTCGCCGGTACGCGGGTGCGAAGACCCTGACATTGCTACCCGGCGGGCGTTGGTTATCACGGCGGACACCGAGATGAAGGGCGAGAACGCTGCCTGGCAAAAGCGCTCGCTGATAGTTCTTCAGTGTCTGCTCCATGCTGCGGCGCTGTCCGGCGAGGGAGTGACGGCTTTCCGACGCTGGTCTTCCAGTCCGGTGCTGGCGCGCGAAGCTTTCGAGGTGCTGGGCCAGCCGGGCGCGGCCCTGGGTTGGCAGGCCGACCTGATGGGCATCTTGGAGGACGACCCGCGGAATACGTCTAACTCGTGGATTGGGGTTTCGGCGGCGGTGGCGCCTCTGTCCTCACCGAAGGTGCTGGCCGCGCTTAATCCACAGGATGCCTCTGAGGAGTTCGATCCGAAAGCCTTCATCAGGGAGCGGGGAACCCTGTACCTGATCGGCACTAGGGCCGGAGCTGCCGCGGCGGGCCCGTACTTGTCCGCGCTGATTGACGACATCGACAATGCAGCGCGGGAAATGGCCTTCGTATCGCCAGGAGGACGGCTAGAGCCACCTCTTTCCTTGATCCTCGACGAAATCGCCAACCTGGCCCCATGGCCCGGGCTGCCTGTGGCGCTGTCCGACGGCGGCGGTATCGGGATCTCAACGCTCGTCGTTTTGCAGTCGTTGTCCCAGGCCCGTTCGGGCTGGTCCATCGATGAGGCATCGACCATCTGGGACTCGGCGATCATCAAAGTGATCTTTGGAGGCGGATCTGACGAACGGGACCTGCGTTCGCTCGCCGGGTTGCTGGGGGAGAGGAGCCTCACCCTCACCACGCGGTCCTGGTCTGCCGCTGGCCGGCAGGACGGGGAGCAGATACGGGAAAGTCCTGTGATTGCTCTGGACGAGATTCGACGCCTGCCCGCTGGCACCGCGCTGATGCTTGGGCGGCGGACTCGACCGATCCTGCTCGACCTACTCGAGTGGCACAAGCGTAAGGACGCGGGGGAGCTGCGCCGCTTGAAGGCCGAGATGGAGCGCATCTTGGCCGACGGGCACAGGGAGCGTCAGCAAAAGACAAAAGGGGCGCCGGATGCGCAGCCATGACGAGACCGAGGAGTTCGATGTTCCGTCTGCTGGCTCCTTCGGGGACGACGAGATCACCGCACAGTTGTTTCGATCCGCTTTTGGTGCTTCAGCGGCTTCCAAGAGCGTGACCCGCCGTTGGCGGGAAATGACTCCGGAGCAGTCCCAGGAAGTTTGGGGTGCCCTTTTCTCATGGGTGCGATGGCTTGTCGCGACTTATCAGCTGACGACGTCGGTCATTCCTGACTGCTGGTGGCGTCACCCCGAGATTGTGGCTGAGTTGTATGCGCTTCACCGCGCCGAGCTTGCCTCCTACACCCAAGATGACCCGGGCTTCGGCCCGCTTGCCTTTCACGAAAGGCTCCCGCACGCCGTCGAACGCCTGCGGATGCACACCAGGACTGCCGGGTGCGTAGGGCTGCAGGCACACAAGGAGCCTGCGCCCCGAATCCTGTCTGGTGATGACCCTGACTTTGTTGAGTGGCGGAAGGCTGCTCATCAACTGGTTGCTGACTTCTGAGTCATGTCGCTCTTGAGGTGCTTAACCATGAACGGGTCTCTGCGCAGCAATGCTGCGGTCCAAGAAGCATGAAGGGTGGCTGTCGTGACCGCTACACCTGAAGTTCAATCTAGCAGTTTGCCCGACCAGAGCTCTCCGGAAGCGAGCGTCGGCGCTCGCCGTATGGCGCCCGAGGAGCGAATCGCCTCATTGATGGATGGCCTGCACTCGATTCTGGAGGAGGCGGTCGAGTCACCTTCACATTGGCAGGTTCTGCTCGATGCCTCAGCCAATTTGTGGCGGTACTCAGGTGGCAACGTCGCCTTGCTCATGATGCAGATGGCGCAGCGGGGTACGGACGAGCCGACGCTCGTCGCGGGGTACAAGGAATGGGAACGGCACGGCCGCACTGTCCTTCGTGGCGAGCAGGCCCTGTGGGTCATTGCACCTCGGACTGCCCGTGTGCAGCAAATGCTGCTGCCCGATGGTACGCGCCAGCGCATTCCCCTGGGCGACAAACTTCCCAAGGGTGCTATCGACGAGGGGAAGAAGACCCTCATCACGGGTTGGCGCGGGCAGGCAGTCTTCGACGTTTCGCAGACCCAGGGGGCTCCGCTGCTGGTTCCCAGGCCGAGTGATGCCCCGACCTTCGACGCGCCGGACCTATGGGAGTCGCTGGCCCGGGTTGCCCGCACGCACGGCTTCTCGATCCAGGTCACCGATGCGCAGTTCGGCCTGACGAGTGGTTTCACCGACTTCGCGCAGCGCCAGGTTCAAGTGGGCGGCTGGCTGAATCCGGAGGAGCGGGTCGCCGTCCTGGCGCATGAGCTCGGCCATGTTTTGCTACACGGGCCGGATGACAAGGTGGGAAGGCTTTACGGGAGCAGCGTGGACCACCGAGGCCTTGCCGAGGTCGAGGCCGAGTCTGTGGCGTACACGATCCTCAAGGCTCATGGAATTGACCGGGGTCCGCAGTCTGCAAGTTACCTATCAGGCTGGGCTGATGCAGTGATTGAGGCGGAGCATTCAGCCGCTGTGCGCAGCTCTTCTCCGAAGCAACCCGCCTCGCGGGTGGATATTGCGAAGTCAGTCTTAGGCCGCGTCACGGCGGCAAGCAAGAACATCCTCGAATCCACCAATCCTCCGGGTTTTGGCGGGAAGGTTCCCACTGCTGAAGTCTCGCCCCGGGTCCAGGGCCAGGATTCGTACGTACGCCTGCAGCAGCCCGGCGGACCATCCCGAGGGTTGGAGATTTCCGGCCCGTAGGGCGGCCGCGAAGTGTTGGACGGGAGAAACCCGTCTGCGAAAGAAAGGGCAGAAGATATGAGTACCAAGATTCCGGTCAACATTGCCGGAAACCTCGTCGCGGACCCTGAGCTTACCTACGGTGAGTCCGGAGTAGCGCACGCCAAACTGCGGGTTGCTGTGAACCAGCGGATTCAGGGAGCCGACGGGTCCTGGCACGACGGAGACCCGGTCTTCCACAACGTCTCCGCGTTCCGGGCGCTCGCAGAGAACGCTTCGAACTCCCTCAAGAAGGGGGACCCGGTAACGGTGTCGGGTGAACTCGAGTTCCGCGCGTTCGAAAAGGATGGTGAGCGACGGGAAGCCCGTCGGATTATTGCTGAAACCATCGGTCCTGACCTTCGGTTCGGGACGGCCGCTTACCAGCGCTCCCCGCGGGCGGCAGCCGGTCCGGACGCTGCTGTAGATGCGGGTCTGCAAGCGGCGCCTGAAGCGGCTCAACCTGCTTACAGCATCGCTACGAAAGGTCGGGTGGCCGCACCCCCTTTAGGCGGGCCGGCGCGGGCTGACATAAGCATGTAGCTGACTGCTGCTGGCAGTGATGGCCTGGTCCTCATTTGGACCAGGCCATCACCTTGTCTACGCTCCGCATGTACGCTCAGACGCTTTCGGCCGCCGCATTAAGACAGTCGACGGAATTGTCCAGGCTTCACCTGCACCAGGATCGGCAGCGCGAGTTGGACCGGTGCGGCGCCGACCGGCGTGTCGAGAAGATCGTTGATCGACGTCTGTCCTCTCAGCTCCCCTGAGGGATCTCTTTCCATGCCCACGACCCTAGGCACGACCGCGAGCCTTGCGTTTCTTCGACACGCGCGGCGCGCCCCGATGCTCACCTGAGCGTCCCCGGGATGGCTGCCAACTACAACGCACTACTGCCCTTCCACTCATCAGGCTTTACACGCCTGATGCTCGACGAATGAGCCCACCCCATGTGGTACTTGCCGGAAGAGTCCAGCCATTCGATGAGGCCATACTTGTGGGTCCAACCGACGGCTTTGCCGTAAATTCCGCTGACGTACACGAGCGGACGCCCATACTTCGGGAAATCCCGGATGGGTGCTGGGTCATCTATTGGCCGGGTTGCTTCGGCGTCCAGACGCATCATCATTCGCTCGACATCTTCGGGGGAGCCGGACTTGATCATGAAGCTACTTTAGAACATATATTCGAATGTTCGAATCGACCCAGCATCGGGACCGTGGATGCCGCTTAGGGGTGCCGGCCCTCAGCGGGTGCCCAAGCTAAGCAGTCGGCGGCTCGAATGAAGTACGTCGCTGGCCATGGTGTGCTGGGCATCACTTGAGCGGGGTCCGGGGCGATGAGCAGGACGGATCCTGGCCATAGGGGTTCGGGTAGTGCTTCTATCCAGGCAGGCTGAACGTGGTTGAAGCGGTTCCACATGATAGTGACCCACGCGCCGGTGGGTTGCACCGCGTCGACGCTGAGGAGGGTCACCTCTGTCGTGGTCCCGCTGGCCAGCTTTGCGTTGTCAAAGGATCGCCATCTGTTTGCTGCGTTAGCCAGCCAGGTCCGCCGTCGGGCGGATCTTTTCCCCCATAACAGCGCCAGCACTAGAACAGTTGCCAGCAACAAGCTGCCAACGATGACCTTCATGACGAGAGGAAGTTCCGTGGCGGCCAAGGCTATGAAAGAGAGGGCAAAGACTATGAAGACAACCGCGCTGGCTATCACTAGTCCGGTTGTCGCTACCTTGGGTCTTACCGCCGGATTGACGACCATTCGCATTACCTCCTTACCAGATTAGAGCTGCCAGCCGGCACTTGTAAGGACGACTTGCTGAGAAAGGGCTGAATCCACAGGTGAGTCATCTAGCTGAGCGGTGCCACGGCGACGAGCATTGTTGATTGCTGCATTGATTCGTTCACGCTGGCCCCGTTGGTCCGATTCGTAATCCTCCGGAGTCGGGCCCAGGGGGAGGGGAGAGTCCGGCAGCGCCCACCTGTCGCGAAAGACGGCAACGTCACGGACCAGCTGCCAGGTTTCGCCGCTGGTGCTATCTCCGACGGCTTCAAGCAAAGCACGTTTCCACTCAGGATCGGCTGTCAGCGCTGCCATGCTCACGGTCTCCGTCCTTTGGGAGATACGTACCCTGACCTGCTGAATCATCGACGCTAAGTCAGGGCGCGGAATGGTGAGTTTTTCAACCAGAGGTTCCTCAACCGCCGTCGTCCTTCCTTTCATGAACCGGCGTAAGCGCACGCTGAGGACAGCGCAGCGATCATTGGCGCTGCTAGTTTCCTGGCAGAACTGGCTCAGTATGCGCTCGATACCCTGCCGGCTGACGGCTGTGGCTTTCCGCCATGCCGCGACAGCTGCGCCCCACGACGGAGATTGTTCGAATTCCTGTGAGGCACCAGGGGTATGTTCGTCCAACTGCTGTCTAAGATCCAGTCCTGCCGCGATCTGCGCGAGGTAGTCATACTCCGCGTAAAGCCGCTCAAGGCTGTCCGCCTTCCTAAGCTCCGCGTCACGAATCTCGTGGGCAGTCCGTTCGGCGCCCTCAGCCGCCAGCACCTCGCCAAGGATGCCCTGCCATGAGAGCTGCAGTGATGGATCGACGGCAGGATGGTCGGCGTCGTCACCTTCGCTGACGTAGGCATAGTTACCGGAACGGCCACGGGTCATGCTTACATATAGCAACTCGCGCGTGAGCCGGCCCTGTGTGACTACCGTGTGGCCGGTGTCCACGGTTATGCCTTGGGAACGGTGTGCCGTTGTTGCATAGCCCAGCTCGACGGATGTCTCCAGATACGCCCGGGGGAGTAGGACGCTCGCGCCTGTGTCCCGCCGCCGGGCGAGCAGGGAGCCGTCACGCCGACTGATGCCTTCGACGTCGAACAGCGTTCCGTTCCTCACGAAATTACCGTCACTGTCCACTAGCTTTCGGTTATTTCCGCGGGCGATGACCGTGTCACCGGAACCCGCCCGTAGGCCATCGCTGAGCAGCACCGTCTGATCGGGATCAACTTCACCCTGTGACACTCGGTCCGCCTGCGCCCGTTCATTGAGCATGCCGACCGTTTCATTGTCGGCGGCAATGAGGATGGACGACTTGCCTGCCCGAGTTTCTGCCTGCCAGGCGACGTAGGCCTGGTCAGCCATATTCAGGTAGGTGCCGTGCCGGATCCGCCCATGTTGGGCATAGTCGTTGATGGCTGAGTAGTCACCGTTCCGGAGCTTGAGCGACGACGCACGCTCCCACTCCTCATGGAATCTCCAGATCGTGCTCAGCCGTGTTGCCTTACCCTGCCGGTCCAGCCAGCCAAGTACGCCTCCGGCGTCGATGGCGTCCAGCTGTCCCGGGTCGCCGACCAACAGAATCTTGGCGCCCGCATCGTGCGCCTGCTGTACGAGAGCCGCGAGCTGGAAAGTCGAGACCATTGACGCTTCATCAACGATGATGAGCTGATTCGCATGGAAGCACCAGCGTTGCTGGGTGGCAGCGAGCTGCGCCGCCTCCTGCGCTAACGCAATGCTCCAGCGCTCGCCAACACGAGCCGCGGCCAGTTGCGACTGCACATTGAAGAAGCGCCCCGCCCGTGAACTAGCCCCTTGGCCGGCCGATTCGTGCAGCCACTTGGTGACGTTCTCCGTTGCCATAGCGAGTTCGCGGCCGAGGACTTCGGCGCTGGCAGCTGCCGAGGCGAGTCCTACAACGCTGCCGGCGCCGTACTGCGCTTCCCATACTGCCTTCACTGCACTCAACGTCGTCGTCTTTCCCGTGCCTGCTGGCCCCACGATCGCGTCGAGCCGGTTGCCGCCCAGGACCACCTCGGCAACGGCGGCACGCTGGTCAAAGTGAAGCACTCCGCTCTCCGGCTGTTGGACTCGGTCAAGGAGGTCCATGATGACGTCTGCGCGGACTGCCGGGCCGCCGTCGTCGTTCCTTGCTGCCGTGACCGCGTCCTCACAGGCGAGCGTGGACGTATCGGTGTAGAGGCGCGATCCGTGAAAGTCGAAGACGCTTCGTGGTCCATGCCGGACGTCTGCCTCGGCGTGGACCGGGACGGTGTACCGGTAATCATTCAGAGGCACGGACTGCTGCTCGGCCGCGGTGGCGACGGCGTCCATGAGCGTGCTCCTGTCCGCCGCCGTACGGCAACGCAGCTGGGCGCAGACGCGTTCGGCTTCCGCAAGGAGATTCCAGCGGTTCCAGGTTGAGCGTTTGTGAGCGACCCGCTCACGTGTCAGGGTTGCGACGGCGCAGATCCAGTCAGACGTGACGTCAGTGAAGCCAAACGGGGCGATTCGGGAGCGGTTGATCGTAGCCGCGATGACGTCGTCCGGTGGGAATCCTTTGGCGGTGGCGCGTGCCCTCCATTCTCTGGATAGCTCGTGCAGGGGCGTGGGGAGCTCGGACTTGGGGTCGCGTGTGGCCAAGGTCGCTTGCTGCCGCAGCTTGATGACCGTTGCTGTGCTTGGCGGATGCCCGTGTTCCGTTATCCACTCCGCGACGAGGCGGTCTGTTTCCACATTGATCAGCCGGGACCGGTTCGAGAACTCGCGGATGAGGTCCCCATCGACCCCGGTGAGCTGCTGGCTGGGATTGCCCGTATTGGCGGCGGGGAGGCGGATGTCCGTGTCGCTCCCAAGTTCCCGCTGGAGGGCGTCAAAGAGGAGTCCGTTGTAGTGTTCGCTGGCGGCGACGGCGGCCTTGTATAGCGTGCGGGAGTCAAGGGTGACCCAAGCTCCGTCGGTGATGCGCTGGATGCGGTTGGCGATGACAAGGTGGGTGTGGAGTTGCGGGTCGCCGGTGCGAGATTCCCAGTGGTCGAAGGCGGCGGCGATGGCGCCCCTTGTGCCGACGTGGGCGACGCCGTTTCGTCCGGCGCGGGTGTGGATGACCTGCTCTTCTAACCAGGCAAGGGTTGCCTCCATCGCCTCGTGGTGCACACGGAGGATTAGGTGTTGCGTGCTGCGAGGGCTGAGTGCCCAGAGGACTGACACTGACTTTGGCACGCTGAAGGTGAGGTCGAAACCTACGACGGCGTGCCTTACCGTTGGTGGGCCGGTTTTGTTTACGACGGCGGTGGGGTGGCTGTGCGGCCGGCCCAGGGGTGTGCTGGTGTCCGGATGTACGGCTAAGTCGAAGACTGCTTTCGCGTCTGTTTCGGTGACGACGTTGCCGGCACTTCTGTTGATGGCTGGGAGTCCGCTGCCGATCCACCGGCCTTCAGGCGTCCCTGCCTTCATGTAGTAGGTGGTGGCGTCCGGGGGAGTAGCGGTGAGGTCATCCATCATCGTGGTTTTGAACAGGTAGCGTAGACCTGATTGTGCCGAGAGGCGTGCGATGGACATCGTCATGGCCGCGCCGCTCTTGCCTGGCGCTTGGATGGATGCCATCCGCGGCGGTTGAGGATGTCCAGCGTTGCGGGGTCGAGGGAGACGCCTTTTGCGTTCGCAAGCGAAACCAGCCATGCTGCGAGATGCGCGAGATCCTGCACGTTGGTCCGTTGCGCACGCTTCAGCCGAGCTACTTCGAGCTGGAGGACATTGTTGCTTTGACGCTGCTCGGAGTTCTCGGCCTCAAGCCGATCAATCTCACAGGACTGGGAGCGGAGCTTGGACTGGAGAATCTCGACCCGGCGCTGGCAGATCCTTGTCCTAGTTGCCAGCTGGCGCTGCGCAGCCTTTAGCTCGTCCTTGGGAATTACAGCTCCGGCGTCAGCCTCTACCGCCACTGCGGGACGGCGCGCAGTTCGACGTATACGATCCCGCTTCCGGTTGCCGCAACGGATTGAACAGAAGCGCTGGATTCTGCGGGAAGGCTCGAAGCCGGCCGCACACTCTTCGCAAATCTTGACGGTCACGAAGGTTCATCAGTTCGGGCCCCGGTTTCGACATGACCAGACGTGAGCTGTCCTCACGCCGATGGCCTTGGATGCCAGAGGTGTGAGGCTGTTGATGAGGGAGGTTGACCGCATTAGAAAGGCGCCACGTAGTGTTGCGTTGCCGCACCTCGGCTTACGGGAAGGCTGTCCGCCGGTCTCTTGGTTCGGAACGGTTTGTGCCCAGAGTGTCCAGTTTTGGTCTAGGACTCTCTTCAGCGATCGTCAATAGAGTAGAAATGGGGCTCTACTCTGACACCCTGCACCAGGACACCTGACGTCAGGTTGGCGTGTGGTCCAGCAGGACATTGTCTGCTGCGTCGAGGTGCCACCTAGAGTTGCGGCCGTTCCAGGAGCTGTCTTGCCACGTCGGCATCCGTTATGAGGACGTTGATCCACCCGCCGGCTACGGCGCCGCGGATGGCGTTGAGTTTGCCCATGCCACCGGCTACGCCGACGCGGCGGGGTACCTGCATCATGGCGTCGGCGTCGATGGAGATCACTCTTTCTTCGATAGCCGGCTTCATGGGCAGTCCGTCGATGTCGAAGAATCGCAGACAGATCTCACCGACTGCTCCCGCCCGGGACAGTTCTCCTTCTTCCGTGCTGCTTAAGGCGTTCCCGCTGGCTTGCCAGAGGGGTGAGGCGGGGAATGTTCCGATACCCACCAGCAAGGTCGTCAGGCGCTGCCAGGCTTCTACTGATGCAGCCACGGCTGGATCCCCGAGGAATGCCTCGCGAATCTGCCGGTTCGCCACAAGTCCGGGGCAGCCCATGTAGTAGGGCTTGGCTGAAGTGAGCTCTGCTAGGTGGGAGACCAGGCGGCTGGCTTGCATCTGGGCCTGGGGACTACCCACGCCGCCGATGAGCTGTATCACTTCATTCGCAATTTTTCGGGGGCGTGAGCGCATGGCTTCCACCGTGTGCAGAAGGGTGGTGCTCCATGAGGAGATTCCGACGTAGTCGTTGGCGTCAATTGTAGTTTCGAGGTAGGTGGCTGCGGACGAGCCGAGCCGCATCCCCAGTGAAGCACCGTCCATGACGTCCACGACCACGACCTCGCGGAGCTGGTACTTCTCCTCGAGGGCCTTTTCGAGTCCGACGTAGATTCCAGTTGGCTGGACGATGGATGTACGGACTATCCCCAGGTCGACGGCGTTCTTGAGGTAGCGCGACACCCTTGCCTGGGAGAGGTTCAGCCGCTGGGAGATGTCTCCCTGCGAAAGCCCTTCCTCGTGGTAGAGCACGGCGATCTTTGTGAAGAGTCGAAGTTGTTCCGTGCTAACCGACAGTAGGGTTGATGGTTCGGTGAACTGCGTCATATTTCGTAACTTTCGGTGCGTGTCTGAATGTTTATGCAGACCCGAATAGCTGCTGGATCTGCCCGTCCTGCGGGAAGCTTTACTCCCATGAGCGGAACGTGGCCCAAGGTCTGAGTCATCCAGCGTAGGGAATAGTCCTGAATGGATATTCAGCGCTGAAAAATCTCTACCTTAATGTCGATTTTGCCATCCTTTCCGGGCATTTTGGCTCATAGACTTCCAAAACCAGCCCGACTTCAGAGACGAAGTTCCGTCAGGAATTTCGATCGCCGGACGAAGTGGCCTTCACGATCGAAAGCGAAACGCAGATGACAGATGTTAAGTACTCCACCCGCCTTAATTCTTTTGGGCTGGGCAAGGGCAAGAAGTACCCCAGCGGCGAAGACTCGGTGATCGATCTGATCGCTGTTGCCGGAAGCGTCAAGGGGTTGACGTCACTCGAACTGAACTACCCGGAGCACTTCGGTCAGCATTCAGTAGAGGAAATCAAGGCTGCTTTGGACAAGGCCGATCTCGATGTCCGGGGTATCCAGCTCCGTTGGCCGGCACCTCAGTTCTCCAATGGGGGATTCACCAACCCTGACCCGGCGCTTCGCGAAGCAGCGGTCGCAATGGTGAAAGAAGCCATCAGCTTGTGCCGGGAATTTGGTTCGGACCATGTTCTCCTGTGGCCGGCGCATGACGGTTATGAATACCCCCTGCAGATGGACTACATGAAGTCCTGGAACTGGATGGTCGAAAGCCTTCAGGCAGTCGCCGATGTTGACCAGGACATCCGTATTTCGATCGAGTACAAGCCGGCCGAGCCGCGTGGACGCACGATTCTGAACACCACCGGTGCAGTCATGAACCTCATCAAAGATTGCGACCGTCCCAACCTCGGCATCACGCTGGACTTCGGCCACCTGCTGATGGCGCGGGAAAATCCGGCGCAGTCCGCCGCGATGTGCCTGCGGGAGCAGAAACTGTTCGGGCTGCAGCTCAACGACTCGCATGGCGTGGCCGATGACGGCCTCGTGGTAGCGTCGATCCACTTCGCGGAGACACTGGAACTGGTCTACTACCTGCTCCGCGAGGGATATCAGGGAACGTACTACTTCGACACCGATCCGGTTCGGGAGAACCCTGTCGCTGAGTGCGAGATGAACATCGAGAGGATGCAGACCATCATCAACAAGGCCCGCGACTTGGTCAAAAACCAGCCGGATCTTCCCAGCGGAGATGCTCTGCGCTCATCGTCGGTTTTGTGGTCGCAGGTAGTGGGTGTCTAGGTGGGATCAACCGGTGTTTGCGTTGTCGGGTCGGTAAACGCAGACCTCATTGCGTATCGCGGCGCAGAAGTAAGCGCTGCAGGATATGTGACGGGCGACAGCTTCGAGATGGCCGCGGGCGGCAAGAGTCTGAACGCCGCGATGAGCATCGCAGCGGCTGATCCTACGGTCTCCCTCGTGGCCCGCGTCGGCTCCGATGATCTGGGAAATTTCGTCATCAGCACCCTGCACGAACGGGGGATTGCAACCGAGGGCATCATTCGGGATGAACGGACCCACACCGGCGTAGGACACGTCAGAATAGATTCCCAGGGGGAGTACGACACCGTCGTGATCCCCGGAGCCAACGGAAACTTCTCACCGGCAGACATCGACGGCTACCTCCAATCCCATGAACCGCCGGCGTTCGTAGTCCTGAACCTCGAAGTGCCGCTTCCCACCGTCAGGCACGCAGCGGCCCGCTTCCGGGAACTCGGTTCTAAACTGGTTCTGAACCTCTCGCCGGTGTGTGCAGAGGCAAGGTCGCTCCTCCGGCTCGCGGACGTTGTTGTTCTAAATCTCCGGGAAACCTGCCACGTACTGGATGTTCCGCCCACCACCGATGTCCTGCTGCTTCTCACCGCTCTACGGGAAGCCGGCGCGAAGACCCCTGTCCTGACACTCGGCGGGGGCGGGGTCGCTGCCCTGCATGGAAATGACTTCGTGCAGGCGGACGTGGGACCGACAACGGTAGTCAATTCAGTCGGTGCAGGGGACAGCTTCCTGGGAACAATGGTTCTGGCGATGGCGAACGGCCATCCGTTTCCCTTGTGCCTCAGGGCGGCCAATGAGGCGGGCAGGCTCGTGTGCAGCAGGCCTGAGTCTTTCCTGACCACTGCTGACGTCCGTCTTATCGAGGACGGTCTCGGAGTTTCCCTCGCCAACACCTCCGTTGGCCACTAGCTGACCAGCGCCCTGCAAGACCAGCACCATTCAAGAACCGTTGCTGGTGCCCCAAGCAAGCAGTATCGCAACAAAATTTAGCAAGAGTGCCGCATGTTGCGGGCCTTCCAATGATGAAAGGAACTATCACAATGACTAAACTTCCTCGCGCTGTTACACAGCTTTTCGCCGCTACGGCGGCAGTGGCGCTACTCGCAGCCTGCAGTGCTACCCCTGACGGGCCAGCGGGCCAGCCCGCAGGGTCCGGCGGGGACCTGGTGAGCCTCGTTGATGCCGCCGCAAAGACACCGATCACTGATCTAAAGGCCAGCCTTGGCGAGCCGGCAGCGCCGGCGGCCGACACGAAGCTCTGCTACATCACCCGGACGCTGTCCAATGAGTTCTGGGGATTTGAGCGGGACGGCTTCGAAGCCGAGGCCAAGAAGCTCGGCGTTAAGTACCAGACGTTCGATGTGACCGACGAGTCCTCCATCACGGAACAGCTCGACAAGGCAAAGAGTGCCGCGAACCAGGGCTGCAGCGCCCTGCTTGCCTCACCGATTTCCGCCACGGGCCTGGACACCGTCTTCACTGAAGCCTTGGCGCAGAACGTCCCGGTGGTCGTGCTGAACGACGCCAAAGGCAATATCCCTGGGAGTGTTTATGTCGGCCCCGATGCCCTGACGATCGGTGAAACTGCTGCTGATTACATCGCTACTAAGCTTCCCGAGGGCGGCAAGGTTGCCATGATCGAAGGCGACCCGGGGTCATCCAATGCGTTGAACCGGGGTGAGGGATTCAAGAATGGCTTGGCCAAGCATTCGAACCTGCAGCTGGTCGCTTCCCAGACGGCAAAGTGGGATCAAACCAGGGCACAGGAAATTGCCACTGCCATGCTCACCGCCAACCCGGACATCAAGGCGTTCTATTCACAGAATGATGGCATGGCGTTCGGAGTCGCAGCTGCCATCGCTGCGAAAAACCTCACGGGCAAGGTAGTGCTGGTCGGTACCGACGGCATCCCGCAGGCCAAGAAGGAAATCCAGGCCGGCAACATGACCGCCACGGTCAGCGAGCAGCCCGTGACCGAAGGCGCCAGCGGCGTCAATGCAGCCCTTTGGCTGATGGACGGCAAGAAGGTCCCCGGATGGATCGACGTTCCGGCCTTCATCATCGATTCTGAGAACGTCGGGAAATACCCGACCGGAATGCCGTAAGGCAGAAACGGCACCCATCATGGTTACACCGCTGCTGGAACTGCAGAATATCGCGAAGTCATTCCCCGGAGTCCGCGCTCTGAATGACGTCAGCTTCACGTTGGAACGCGGAGAAATTTGCACCCTGGCTGGAGAGAACGGGGCGGGCAAAAGCACGCTGCTCGCCATTCTCGGCGGCTCCCTCGTCCCGGACCATGGATCCGTCATCATCGACGGACACGTGCGGCAGCATTTCTCACCCCGCCAGGCACTGGCCGACGGGGTGAGGATTGCCCATCAGGAACCGGCCATCGTTCCGCAGCTGTCCGTAGAGCAAAATCTCGTGCTGGGGCGTACGTCACGCCAGCGCCGGGACGCAGGCAAAGACATCGACCAGGCGCTGGCAGACGTCGCCCAGATGGGGTTCCCGCTCAAGGCCAAAGCTTCGGTACGGGGGCTCAGCCCGGCCCAGCGGCACGCCCTGACCATTGCCAGGGCGCTGGCGTTCGGCGCCAAGATCGTCGCCCTCGACGAACCCACCACCAGCATGCTCGAACACAACGTCGAAGGCGTCCTGAGCCGGGTGCGGGAAATCGCACACACCCGCGGCGTAGGCATCATCTATGTCTCACACAAGATGCCCGAGGTCATGAGCGTCTCGGACAAAGTGGTGGTCCTGCGCGACGGCACCGTGAACTACACACAGCCGATCGCACAGACCTCGGAACAGGACATCGTACGGAACATGGTCGGCCGGGAGCTGCTGTCATTCAAACGGCAGCACCCTGTCCCACCAGAGGCTCCGGTCCTGTTTTCAGCCTCCGGGGTCAGCCACCCCACCGGCGGAGGTCCTCTGTCCCTGGACGTCCGGGCCGGCGAAGTTTTGGGCATCGCCGGCCTGGTGGGATCCGGCCGTACCGAGTTCCTGCGGGCCATCATCAGGGCGGACAGGGGCAGCACCGGCACCGTGAGCGTGGACGGGAAAAAGCGAAAAATCCGCTCACCGCGGGACAGCAGAAACGCCGGCATCGCGTTCATCCCCGAAGAACGCAAGCACCAGGGTCTGGTCCTGCAGGTTCCTGCCTACTTCAACGTCGCACTTACCGCCGACCGGCAGTTCAACGGCTTCGGGCCCATCATCAGCGTGCGGAAGCAAATTGCCGCCGCCGAGGAGGCAGCCGCGCGGATGTCACTCCGGCCCGCCAATGTACGTCTCAATGCCCGCCAGTTCTCCGGCGGTAACCAACAAAAAATTGTGATCGCGAAATGGACCTGGCGCAACACCAAAGTATTCCTTTTCGATGAACCCACAAAGGGTGTGGATGTCGGCGGCAAAGTCGAAATCTACGAACTCATCGATGCGCTGGCCAAAGCCGGAAGCGCAGTAATCGTGGTTTCCTCCGACCTTCCGGAAATCATCTCCCTCAGCGACCGGGTCAAAGTCATGCGCCAGGGTCAGTTCGTCTCCGAGCACACCGGTGACGACATCAACGAACACAGCCTCGTGGCCAGCGCCATGGGCATCGCAGAAAGAACAACGACATGAGCCAGCCCACCCTGCCAAAGAAAGACCAGGCCGAAGACAGCGGAGCGACGAACCGAAGGCCCTACGCAACAGCCATCAAAAAGTCACGCACCCGGCCGACACTGAACCTCCAGGCGCTGGGAATCTACATCGCCGCAGTTGTCATCTTCCTCATTTTCGGGTTGCTGAACCCCAACTTCCTCACCTCCGGCAACCTCCGCGACATTGCCGTCTCAGCCAGCGTCAACGCCATCATCGGGCTCGGAATTACCTTTGTCATCATCACGGGGGGCATCGATCTGGCGGTCGGGTCGATCGCAAGTTTTGTCGGGATCGTCTCTGCCTCCCTCATGGTCAACGCCGGAACGACTCCCTTCCTCGCGCTGCTCGCAGGCATCGCGTTGGGCCTGGTTTGTGGCGCCATCAACGGGTTGCTTATCACCAAGCTCAAGCTGCCCCCGTTCATCGCCACGCTCGGCACCATGAGTATCTACCAGGGCTTCGCATACGTGGTTACGAACGGGCGCCCTGTGTACAACGTCCCCAGGGACTTTGTCTTCATGCTCAACAGCTACGTAGGCGGCATCCCGGTCGCAGTCATCCTCGTAGCCGTCCTCGCCGTTCTCTGCTGGCTGCTGCTCCGCCGGACCGTCTTTGGACAGAACGTTATCGCTACCGGCGGCAGCGAAGAAACAGCCTGGCTCTCAGGTGTCCGCGTCGACAGGGTAAAAATCGCGGTCTACGCCCTCTCCGGCGTCCTCGCCGGAGTCGGCGGACTGGTCATCGTCGCACGCATCAATGCCGCACAGACCGACGCCGGAAGCCCGTACCTGCTCACAGCAATCGCTTCGGCCGTCATTGGCGGGGCAAACCTCATGGGCGGAGAAGGCCGTATCGCCGGGACCCTGGTCGGAGCCCTGATCCTGGGGGCACTCACCAACGGCCTGGTGCTGCTCAACGTCCCCAGCTTCTACGAGCAAATCGTCACGGGCCTGGTCGTCGTCATCGCGGTGGCGTTGGACCAAGGCAGCAAGGGATGGCCGCTTCTCAAGAAACAGAAAGAGAAGACCCCACCGCAAAAGGAGGCCGCCGCAGCCTGACCGGGCACCTCAGCAATCAGCCGAAAGCCTGGTCGCCCAACGGCCCGGAACGGCGGCAGCGGTAGACCGCGGCCGCCGTTCCGGATCCACAATCACGCAAACGTCTGGCTTGGTCACCCCTGTCCCCAGACCAGTACCGTCCGGTGGCGCGGCCCCGGATGGGAGGAGCTGACAGTGCTCGACTTCGACGTCATCGACGCTCATCACCACCTGTGCGATTTCTCCAACTCATACCCATGGCTCCAGGGCCCGGCAGAACCCCGGTATCACGGCGATGACCGGCCACTGCGCAAGAGTTACCTCATTGGTGACTACCTGAAGGATGCCGGGCAATTCCGGCTTGCTGGATCGGTACATATTGAGAACGGGGCCGCCGACCCACTGTGGGAAGCTAACTGGATTCAGGGTGTCCACGAGGACAACGGTTTGCCTTCAGTGCAAGTGGCCAGAGCATCTCTGGCAGAACCATCAGTACTGGCTCACCTTGAACGCCTGGCATCAGTACCCTCGGTGCGGGGTGTACGGGACATCCTCAGCTGGCACCCCGACCCCCGATACACCCACACCTCTCGCCCGGACCTCATCACCGACGCACGCTGGCTCAAAGGTTTCTCGCACCTTTCCTCGCTGGGCCTGTCCTTTGACCTCCAGGTCTTTCCGGACCAACTGGACCAGGCAGCGCGACTGGCAGCTGACCACCCGGACACGTCCATCGTTCTGGACCACGCAGGAATGCCCCTACTACGCGATGCTGAATCCCATCACCACTGGCGCTCACGAATGCAAAACCTCGCCAAGCAGCCCAATGTCGTCACCAAGATTTCGGCACTGGGAACGAACGACCACTCCTGGACCAAAGAAACCATCCGGCCGATCGTCCTGGACACAATCGACATCTTCGGCCCCAACCGAACCATGTTCGGAAGCAACTTCCCCGTCGACAGCCTGTACTCCAGCTTCACCGCGCTGTACACCGCCTTCGACGAGATAACAACTGACATGACGGCTGGCGACCGCCAACAGCTCTTCGCGGAAACGGCAAAGACAACCTACGGCATCGAAACTCTTAACTCGAAGCTATAAAAGGCAGACGCCACCGCAGGTTCCCGCACCTCGTTTAGCCATCAAAACAAGAAGGATCCTCCCTCATGAATCTTCACAAACTACTCACCGAACGCGAACGGGAAGGCAGTCCCATCCGGGTCGGCCTGATCGGCGCCGGACGCTACGGAACCATGTACCTGGCCCAAGCCAACAACATCCCGGGGATCCACGTCGTCGCCATCGCAGACATCAACGTCAAACGCGCTGAAGGTGCCTTCGAACTCGTTGGATGGCCCAAAGACCAGATCGCCCCCGACATAGCAACCGCCCTGAGGGACCGCTCAACCGCGATCGTGGCCAACGCCGACGAGCTTTTCAACGTCGACATCGACATCATCGTGGAAGCCACCGGCAACCCTATCGTGGGCGTCAAGCACGCACTGCGCGCCATCGAAACGAAAAAACACATCATCATGGTCACTGTTGAAGCCGACGCCCTGGCAGGGCCCGCCCTTGCCAAACGGGCAGAAGCAGCCGGTGTCGTCTACTCAATGGCATACGGCGACCAGCCGGCCCTCATCATGGAACTCGTCGACTGGGCCCGCACCAGCGGCTTCGACGTCGTCTGCGCCGGCAAGGGCGCCAAATTCCTCGAGCACTACCACGAGATGAACCCCGACAACGTCTGGGAAAACTGGGAATTCTCCAAGGAACTCACCGACTCCGGGCAGCTGAACCCCAACATGCACACCTCCTTCCGCGACGGCACCAAAGCCTCCATCGAAATGGCCGCCGTAGCCAACGGGGCAGGACTGGTCCCCTCTGACACCGGGCTGACCTTTACGCCGGGAGACGTTGAGGAAATTGCCTCTATCTGCCGCCCTGCCGATGTCGGAGGAGCCCTCGCTCACGAAGGCACTGTCGACGTTATGTCCAGTGTCAAGAGCGACGGCACCTGGATCCCCCACAACACGCAGGAAGGCGTGTTCGTCGTCGTGAAGGCCACGAACGAATACGTGTCCGGCTGCTTCACCGAATACCCCTGGCACCCGGACCCCACCGGCCAGTACGCCGCCTTGTACCGCCCCTACCACTACGTCGGCCTTGAGCTGAACGTATCAATCGCCAACGCCGTCCTCCGCGGAATCCCCACCGGTTCACCCATCGGGTTCTTCGGCGACGTTGTTGCCACCGCCAAGAAGGACCTTAAAGCCGGTGAATTCCTCGACGGCGAAGGCGGGTACACCGTGTGGGGCCAACTCGTTTCGGCCAAGCACTCCGTCACCACCGGTGCGCTGCCGGTTGCACTGGCCCACCACGTGGAACTGCGCAATGACGTCGCCAAAGGCGGAATTGTCCGCTGGGACGACGTCATCATGGACGACTCGCTCACCCAGGCCCTCGAACTGCGACGGGAAACCGAAGCCCTGGTGACGGATCCAGCGCTTCCGGCCTGACACGCTACTGCGGCCCGCTACTTCGAATTCAGGAGACACCGGAAATGGCCCCTTCTTCCTCCGATGGACTGCCCGCGTCCGTGGCCCTGCTCGGAACAGGACCGATGGGCGCCCCGATTGCCCGCAACATCATCGCCGGAGGTGTACCCCTAAAACTCTGGAACCGCACCACGGATAAGGCCAAGGCAATCGATGGCGGCTTGGTGGCCCCCACTCCTGCAGAAGCTGCAAGCGAAGTAGTGCTGACTGTCCTGCCAGACCTGCCTCAGGTCGCAGCCCTTCTTCCCGGCGAGAATGGGTTACTGGCGGGATGGAAGAGCGCAGGGATAGATAACCCCACCCTTGTCATCCACGGCACCGTGTCACCGGTAGCAGTGGAAAGCTTCGCACAGGAATGCCGCCAGCGCTGGGGTGTGACCGTCGTCGACGCGCCCCTCAGTGGCGGAACCATCGGCGCGGAAGAGGGACGACTGAGCATCATGGCCGGCGGCCCGCCCGAGGCAACCGAACGCCTCAAACCACTGTTCGCGTTGTACGGCACCACAGTGCTTTGGGTCGGTGGAACGGGTGCGGGATCCACCGTCAAAGCATGCAACCAGATTGTCGTCGCCGCCACCGTGACTGCCTTGGCCGAAGCTATGGCCCTCGCAGCCAGCGCCGGTCTTGACCTCGAAAAAGTCCAGTCCATACTTGCCGGGGGACTCGCCAATTCCGAGGTGCTTAGGCAGAAAGGCCGACGCTGGATTGAGCAGGACTTCGAAGGCGGGGGATCTGCGAAAAACCAGCTTAAGGACCTAAATTTTGTGGCTGAACTTGCCGGGCACCGCGGGCAGAAACTCCCACTCACCAATAGCCTCCAAAACGCTTTTGAAAAGATGGTGGCAGAAGGGGCGGGAAACCTGGACCACACAGGAATCTTTCGAAGCCTCCGGACCTGACCGCGTCCAGCCTGTTCGGGCTCCCGCGAGGGGCGGGACCTGGGGGAGCCTGCATCACGGTACAGCGTTCGGGAGCTACTTCTTCTGCTGCCGAGCACCTCATCACCACGAAGTGGGAAGGAAACCATACTCGCCCGAGCAGTGCCCCTCGCGACGAAAGGCGCCGGCCGATGTCCGACTTACAGCCCACCTTATTCCGTCCGCAGACAGGAAAACCCCGCCGACTCCTGTTGCTAGATCGAAGCCGGCGGGGTCATTACGACCCGCCTTATCCAGGTGTATTCCGTGGATCATTGCCAGGAGCAATCGTGTCCTTTGCCCTGACCTTGTTGTCCTTGCCGTGGATGTTCAATTCGAGGCCCTTAGACCGGGACAGGTAACCCCGAGCAGCAGCGATTGCTGCGGACTGGGTGTCGTGACAGAAGAAGCGCGAGACGAGCCTTCACGCTCTGCCTTCCATCCATGCTCACCAGGAACCACATGGTACGCATTTCGCTCAGCCATTTAAATCACCCCCAGGAGGCTTTTGCTGATGGAATGCAACGTATCAAACCGGACTGACAATGCCGTCCAAGGGGCCACGCCAGGTTCGGAGCGGTCGGGATACGCAGCAGAATGGGTTTTGTCCACCACGTCGGGAGGTTCAAGAAGCCCCCTTCGCAGGCACTCCCCCGCCCATTTCTAAGAGCCGATAATGAATGTTCCGTCACCCTGCCTCGAGAGGGCAAACCGCGCTTTCTGATTACGCCGGAACTGGTGGCGACTCTGATTCCGTCCATAACTGGGGTCAATTCAGGTTATCCACGGCTGGAAGTAGGAGCCGTTGGGGTAGCTCCTTGGCAGCAGTAGCGGTGGGTAACCCATGAGAGTTGTCCCCGGATGTGGACCGGCGGACCGGACTTCCCGTTCAACGTCGATCAACTTCGGTTGTTCGGAGGCCCGACAAGGAGCCGTGTGTCAGCTTTTGGTGTGCTGCCACCGGACGCTGTCGTGGAAGGTGGCACCTAGTGCTCGTCGTCTCGAAACTAGAGATGAGTGTCGCTGTCGAGACAGTGAGTTCCGACACGTGATTGCAAGAAGCGATGAGTCCGCGAATTCACCTTTGGGCACGAAGACTTCATACAGTCATACGTGAAGCCACCGAGGCGTGCAGGGCAGCTGCTCTGGAACTGGGCGCTGAGATCAGACTTCAAGCCACGCTTGCCGACCGTAAACACGGACCCCATCGTTGGTGTTCGCTGCACGTGCTCGTAGGTTCGGCTACGTCCCGAATTGATTGTTTTCAGGTAGGTAAGGGTCAGGCGACGTCCGGGTCTGCCTGGCTGGCTCGGCTGAGAGCCGGCTGGTGTTCCCGCAGGACAAGCTCCATCAGGCCTGGGAAGCGGCGATCGAGCTCGCGGCGAAGCCAGTTCCTGTGTCGGTTGCCATGTGCTTCCTGTTTGATGGTTCCGGACTCGCGGAGGACGCGCCAGTGCCGTGTCAGGGCCGATTTTGACATGCCGAAGTCAGAGCCGCTGCACCCGGTGCCGGGCTCCGCGGCGATGAACTCGACGATCGCGCGCCGGGTGGGATCGCTCAGCGCGAACATAACGGCCAACAGGTCGAAATTCTCCTCAGCCGGGACCGTGAGCGGATTCGCCAAGCGACTGGCCGGCGTGGTTGCCCTGTCCATCGGGTGGCGATCCATCCCAGACCAAAGATGTACATATCTAGGTGTACATCTGTTAGGCTTCTTGTACACGGATGAGTGTACATCCGGTCGCACCTGTCGTGTGGGACTAACCAACGAAGGAAACACCTATGAAGATCACTGTTATCGGCGCTGGAGCTATCGGCGGCAACCTCGCACGTCGTCTCAGCGAAGCCGGACACGACGTTCTCGTCGCTGACGCCCGCGGACCGGAAGTCGTCGCTGAAGAAGTCCTTGCCGCCGGCGCGCGTGCCGCCGAGATGGACGCCGCGGTCACGGACCGCGACGTGATCGTGCTGGCGGTCCCGTTCTCGGTACAGCCGGATCTCGCCGATCTCCTGGCCGGTGCGTCTGACGACACGATCGTGGTCGACACGTCGAACTACTACCCTTATATGATGGGCCCGGTAGCAGCCGTCGACGCCGGACAGGTCGAAAGCGAATGGAGCCAGGAACAGCTCGGGCGTCCCGTTGTGAAGGCATGGAATGCAGCACTCGCCGGTACCCAGCAGACTAGGGGACTCCCCGCCGGATCTGCTGGCCGAATTGCAATCCCTGTCGCTGCGGACTCCGCCGAGGCTCGTGCGACGGTCATGGGCCTCGTTGACGACACCGGCTTTGACCCCTTCGACGCCGGTGTGATTGCCGACTCGTGGCGCCAGCAGCCGGGCACCCCGGCCTACTGCACCGAGCTCGGCCTTGACGACCTCGCCAAGGCTATTGCCGCGGCCGAGAAAGACAAGGCGACGATCACGCGTGACCGTCTCATCGAGTACTTCAGCTCTTTCGAGAAGATGCCGTCTCTGGACGAAACGGTCGCGATCAACCGCGCAGCACACAACTAGCATTTGCCATTACAGGCCCCACGTCAGCGGCATTGACATGTGCCCTAAGAAAGAAGAAGAGATGATGACGATCATTGGCTTGATCGGGATCGGGAACATCGGAAGTGGTGTGGCGCGCTGGGCCATCGCGGCGGGGTACCAGACGGTGTTGAGCAACAGCCGGGGCCCCGAGTCACTTGCAGGCGGCCGTCGCGATCGGGATGGTGGTTGTTCGTGTTGATCACCGTTTGGCGCGGAGTTCGGCGACCGGCACGAGCCGATAGTCGTTCAGGGGGGATGGACACGATCACGATGTCGCCGGCCGCGGCAGTCTCTGACGTGTTGCCGCTCGCGGGCGGGGTCCTAGGTCGGCGATAAGGCACTACCCGGAGCTCGACGACGAATCGTCGACGCCAACCAAGTTGCTGCACGCCCATCTCCGGAGTCGCGTATGGTCAAGGCCTTCAACAACATCTCCTTCCCCCACCTTACGGACCTGGCCCGCCCCCGGGGACACGGAGCGCTCTGTCCCCCTCGCCATGCCTGAGACGATGCAGTAGCGAAAGCATCGGCGACCGAGTTCCTCGACGCGAGCGAGTACCACGCCCGGGACGCCGGTGCCCTGTCGGAGGGGTGGCGGTTCCAGCGGGACACTCTTTCGTGCACCCGCCCGTATTTCAGCGGAACCACGCGAACATCGGCCGTCCAGTCTTCCGCGACGAGCCAGCCGCACGGCTGGCCGCGGCTAAGCGCTACCGCGACTTCAAAAGCGCATGCGGTCGTCGCCGGATCATCGAGCGATCACGGCATCCGTTTAAACCTTCCCAGAAGACCCCAACCTCGCCGCCACCCTTTCTATGCCGGCAGCATCATCACCGCACTCACCACCTTGATCCGGAGTGACCAGGCGATCGCTAGCGCGACCCTCGTCGAGCTAACGCCCGGGCTCTTACCTGAGTGGCCCCTCCGACGAGAACCCCTATAAGAACCAAGAAACGGAGCAATAACCATGTCAAGACTGAACGGCAAAGTAGCCATCATCACCGGAGCGGCCAGCGGGATCGGCCTGTCCACCGTTGAGATCTTCGCGGCGGAAGGAGCGACGGTCATCGCCACCGACATCTCTGAAGGCGCTCTCAACCGTGCGGTCGAGGCTGTCACCGCCACCGGTGGAAACGTCGTCGCCCGCACTCTGGACGTCAGCTCCCCGGAGTCGTGGCAGCGGGTTGTGAACGACGTCGTCACCGAGTGGGGAACCATCGATATTCTCGTCAACAATGCCGGTATTGCAATCCCGAAGGGCATCCTCGAGGCCGAGTTGGAGGACTGGAACAAAGTCCTGGCAATCAATGCGACCGGCACCTGGCTGGGAATGAAGAACGTCTTGCCCTTCATGCAGACAGCCGGAGGCGGGTCCATCGTGAACGTGTCGTCGCTCGCCGCGATGATCTCCGGGGCCGCCGACGGCGGTGGCGCCGCATACTCCGCGTCCAAGGGCGCCGTCCGCTCCCTCACGAAACACGCCGCCAACTATTTCGCAAAGGACAGCATCCGGGTGAACTCCGTGCACCCGGGCCCGATCTACACCAGCCTCATCCAGAACTACGGCATCACCAAGGAACAAGCAGCCGACCCGGTGAACGTGACACTCCCGCCCCACATCGGCGAGGCCTCCGACATCGCCTACGGAATCCTCTACCTCGCCTCCGACGAAGCCAAGTTCGTCACTGGCGAAGAACTCATCATCGACGGCGGATTCGCCACCCACTAACCCCAACCCACAAAAAACTGTGGGCCTTTTGAATCCGTTCCGACGGGACAGAGGGGTCAACGTCCAGTGGACTCCGTCAAGGGTGAGAACCCCGTCCTTGGCGTGGTCTCCGCATCGCTCGACTGCAGCATCTGGGCCGAACATGATTTCGGCGACCACCTCATCATCCTCGGACGAGTCCCCGAACTCGGAGCGAGCGAGAATTCTGTTCCCGATCCGCTTTTTTACCCATTTGGGAAGGACCACCATCGTGGCGCCCACCCTGCTGCAGGAACGGCGTTCTTCGCTAGCTGCAGCGTTTCACCCCACAACCATGATCCTCGGCAGGCTTGCCGAGGATCTGAAAAGGAGTCATTGTGACTAGTCGACAAATGCTGTTGGCCATGCAACTGGGCAACGGGTACGGAATGCAGGGCGGAGCATGGCGGGCACCGGGTGTTGACGCCTCCAATTACGCCAACTTCGACGCGCAAGTGCGGTACGCCCAGGCCGCTGAACGGGGCAAGTTCGCGTTCCTGTTTCTGCCTGACTTCCTGGTCCAAACCGGGGACTTGGATCACGAGGCGCCGCAACAGACCCTCGATCCGTTGATGACAGCGGCAGCCGTCGCCCGTGGCACCAGTCGCATCGGTTTAGTGGCCACTGCGTCCACGACCTTCAACGAGCCCTACAACATCGCCCGCCAGTTCAAAGCGTTGGACGTCATGAGTCACGGCCGAATGGGGTGGAACGCGGTGACCACCAGCGACCCTGGATCGGCGGCCAACTTCGGCCGTCAGATCGCTCCGCGCCCAGAGCGTTACCAGCGCGCTCACGAGACCATCCAGATTGTGCATGCACTTTGGGGCAGCTGGGAGGAAGACGCCTGGCTCAAAGACACTGAGAACGCTCGATTCGCCGATCCGGCCAAGATCCAGCCGGTCGATCTCCAAGGAAAGTATGTCGCCTCACGCGGCCCTCTGCCCATCCCGCCTTCCGAGCAGGGCCAGCCCGTTATCTTCTCCGCCGGCGGCGGGCAAAACGGGCTGGAGCTTGCCGGGCGTTACGCCAGCGGGGTCATCGGAGCCGTGTTCACCATCGAGGACGCCCGCGCCCAGCGCGAAGCAATCCGCGACGCCGCCCGCCGGGCCGGCCGCGACCCCGATGAGGTCAAGTTCTTCGCTGGGGTCATGCCTGCGATCGGCGCCACCAAACGGGCAGCCTTGGACCGCAGGCTGGCGCTGGGCGAGCAAACTTTCCCCGCCCGCGTCTCTTACCTGGGTTCCATGCTGGGCCTGGACCTGAAGGTCGATCAGCTGGACCAGCCGCTGAACCCCGCCCAACTGGCAGCCGCACACGCCAGCCCGTTCGATCCCCGCTCTCCGCGCGCGCTGAAGATCGCCCGGGAGGGGTGGACCATCCGCGACGTGCTCGCTCACGGCGTCATCGACTACCACCCGACACCGGTCGGTCCCGCATCAGTGACCGCTGACCACATGCAGGAGTGGTTCGAAGCCGACGCCGTCGACGGCTTCTGGCTCCTCTTCGACGTCTACGAAGACGCGATCGACACCTTCGTCGACGAGGTCGTCCCCCTGCTGCAGGAACGTGGCCTCTACCACCTGGACTACGAAGGTACCACCCTGCGCGAGAACCTTGGAGCCCACCAGCAGTACGGACTCGACCCTCGCTTGGGCAGCGGACAGTGAACCAGAACGAAGGAACAGCATGAAGTTCGCCGTTAGCTGGGGCCTGCCGATACGCCAACGCGGTCATCGACGCAACGGCGTACCGCCCAGCAGCCCGGGTGCGGGACACCGTAATCCGGATGAAGTGGGTTTGCTGTCAATTCTGTTCCCTTTCGGGAAGCGCGGGACGTGGACAACGTGCCAGCCATCACAGGAGCTTCCGGCGGACAGGGCAAGGTCGAGGCGAAGCTGACATCGCTTATGGCGTGCTCTTCCTCGCCGGTCACGAATCATGATTCGTGACCGGCACCGACATCATCATCGACGGCGGTTACACCGCCCAGTAACGGAGAACAACATCATGATCCGACACATCGTTTTGTTCCGAGTCATCGAAGGCACGCCGACCGAGCGGGTGCAGGAGGCCATCGATCGCCTCGAAGCACTCGTCGATGTCATCCCTGGCCTGCACTCACTGAAGGCAGGCATTGACATCGGCATTGAAGGCAACTTCAACTTCGGCCTCGTCGCCGAACTCGAGGACCGCGCCGCACTCGAAGTGTTCTCTCAGGACCCCTCCCACATGGAGGTAGCCATGTTCATCCTCGAGTTCCGCAAGACCACCGACATCGCCATTCTCGACCTCGAGATGTAAGACAAAGCGCAGGGGCTACCGATGGTTCGGTAGCCCCTGCGCTACTCTTCGTTTGCTCGCTGTGTCAGCTTGGAGAATGGTTCTAACCCGGCAGGCTAGCCCGCGGTACCGGTAATGAGAACATGCTTCCCGTCGAGAACCGAGCGTTATTCGTCGCTATTGTTCCAGCATGCCCAGGCGTCTTAGAAGATGTCTCGGCATCGTGCGGAAGGCGCCCTGAGACTCACGTGGGGCTTGCGCCGGTCTCCGAGTTGACAACTCGCGAAGCAAACTTCCATTCTCCTTCGACTCGGCGAAACCTATCGACATAGGTGCCGATCGCCGCGAGGACAGGAACGCCATCGACGATTCTGAAGAACTGGAAGTAGGCCGTTCCGGATGCTTCGTCCCCGTCGATCGCAACGTTAATGCTTGAGACGTAATGCTTGGCCTGGACCCCGTCGGGAAGCTGCAGCTCTACGCTCAGGATACGAAGGTCGTGGTGCCCACGACGCGGTCCGATGCGGGGAATCTCAAAAGTTCCGTCCTGGGTGAACAGCGACACCCACTCTTCGTGCTGATTCAGATCTCGGGTCGAGCCGAAGCGGGAACAGAGACGGTAAATCGCCCACATGTCGTCGGCATATGTCATGTTGGCTCCTTCGTCATAAAGCTAAGGACAGGCGGATCCCCTGATAACCACCAGCCCGGCGCCGACCGTGGCGATAGGCATCGCAGGGTCTCATATTATGAGTGTAGCGCTCTCATTATGAATAAGGATGTCGGCTTGACTTTACTGCGAAGCAGTTTGGGCGGAAATCAGTGTTCCTCGAGACGGAAGCCGAGCTTAACGGTGACCTGCCAGTCAGCGACTTTGCCCTCCTCCAGATGGCCCCGGATTTCCTTGACCTCGAACCAGTCAAGGTGGCGGAGGGTCTGGGATGCCTTGGCGATTCCATTGCGGACGGCGTCGTCGACTCCCTGGTCCGATGTGCCGACAATTTCAGAAATGCTGTACGTGTGGTTGGACAACTTCGCTCCTCGTGATTGCCTTGCGATTCCCGGATGCGGGCGGTGCTTGAAGACTAGCGGCACTTTAAGAAGGTTGCATCCCGATGCCAGATGCAACTGGTCTCTGGTATCGGTTCCGTTCTGTTTCGGCTTAGGGGAAGAGGACGATACGTCCTCTTGTCCCACCTCGCTCCAACAACCTATGTGCAGTCTCTGCGGAGGAAAGGGGGAATTGAGCACCTACACGGGAGTCAAATGGCCCAGCTCGGCGTGCCGGCGCAACTTGGGTAGCAGGTCAGTCCTTTTCAGCGCTTCTGATATATCCAGGCTGTCCTTGCGAACAGGTTCCGGCTGGAGTTCCACAGGCCGCACGAAGACAACTGTGCCGGCATCAGACACCGCAGGCGGAAATTCGTCTAATTGGAAAGAGCAGTCGATAAGCGCAGGCACCCCCTCGGCGACGAGATTACGAATGGCGACGGCGACTTTTGGCCCTCGACGAACAATTCAATCTGCCCCCAACCGGCGTACAAGATCCTCGTCACGTGGCGAAGTGTCAGCGATGACGCCCAGTCCGTACGCTTTGGCTAACTCGACCGTGTACGCGCCGAGGGCACCCGCAGCCCCATGACCGCGAGGATGTCGCCAAACTTTAGATTGACTGCGTCCAATGCTAACAAGGCACTTAGACCATTCATCGGGAGTGGCTGCGTGAGCGAAATCCATGTTGTCAGGGATCATCTCGACTTGTTCGGCCGGCACGACAATGCGTTCGGCCTATGCCCCTGCCGGCCTGAGGGAAACACCACCGCCATGACCGAGTCGCCCACGTCCAGCTCAACACCGGCCCCGATCTTACGAACGATTCCGGCAGCCTCCATGCCGATTGCGAATGGACCCTCTGCAGGCAAGGGATGCCATGCCGGTGCTCCCGCTCGCCGCATTGTGTCCGTCGGGTTGACCGTGCAGGCCTTCACCTCGATACATACTTCGCCTGGACCCGGTACTGGGTTGGAGACCTCCATGAGTGTGAGTGCCTCGGGTCCGCCAAACTCTCGTGTCATGACCGCTTTCATCTGTTCCTCCGTGTCTAGAAATTGGTGAAGAGCCCCTTTTCCGGGGCAGTGGGCCCAGGTCAGGCTTCTCCTGAGCGTTTCCGTGACCGGGTGTAGGCGTCGAGGGATACGGCGGCGAGTACGATCACGCCGAGGGCGACCTCTTGTGTTGCTTGTGGAAATGCGAGGATGTCGAAGACGTTGTTGATGGTTCCAAAGATCAGGATGCCAACGAGCGTTCGCCACATCGCGCCTTCTCCGCCGAGCAATGAAGTTCCGCCGATGATAACGATCGCGATCGAGTTGAGTGTGACTCCGACGGCGACGCCTGGCTGCCCGACGCCGATGACCGACCCCAAGACGATTCCCGCAAGTGCGGCGAGCATAGCCGTCAACACGTAGGTACTTGCCCGGAGTGAGGTCACGGGGAGTCCGGCCAGCCGTGCGGCTTCGTTGTTGCCGCCGATCGCGTAGATTCCCCGGCCGTACACGGTCTTGGAAAGTGCGAACCATCCTGCCGCGACGAGGACCGCAAGAAGCCAGACGGAGAGCGGGGCTCCGAGGAAGTCCTCGTCGGAAAGGAAATCGTAGCCGCCCGTTGCCATGGAAACCGGTTTGGAATTCGTGTACAGCAAGGTCAGGCCGCTGAACAAAGACGCGGTGGCGAGAGTTGCGATAAACGCGTTCACTTTCGCTTTGGTGATGAGGAGGGCGTTGATCAGGCCGAGGAGGAATCCGATCGCCAGCGTGATGAGTATGGCCCGTCCCGCATCGAGCCCGGCGTTGCCCCGATTCTTGAAGTGGTTGGGCTCACCGTTCCGGGAGCCATTGAAAATATCGACCTGGACGTGAGGCCCGGGGAAATACTTGGCATCGCCGGTTTGGTAGGTTCTGGCCGTTCGACGTTACTTAGGGCGATCGCCGGCGCGGAACCCACTGCACGGGGAACCATCCGCCTGGCGGGCGCAGAGCCTGCCTGGCCGCGGACTGTGCGGGCCGCGCGCAAACTCGGAATCGGTCTAATCCCTGAGGACCAATGAGATGCAGCCAGGCTACGGTCAGATCCGTGTCGCCACCGTGAGCGCACCAGGTGCCGGACTTCCGTAGCATCGTGTCATCACCTCAACTCGGAGGGACCTGACCACCTTGGCGTTCCAGCGGTCGTTGCAACACCAGCATCTCCAGGAGTTGCAACGACCGTTTCGCCTTTAACGAAAGAAGCTGCCGCCGGAGCAGAACGCCCAGTTCCTTTCGCTTGGCAAAACCAGCCCGCTTTTAGGTGTCCGTTTTCAATGAATCTGGCAGCGGCGACGTGGGAAAATGCCAGTTCTTCTGGCTGGATCCGCGGCATTTGGCTGTCACTCGATCTGGCATTTCCGTGTGCGTGGAAATGTATCGTTCCGGCTGTCCGGTTCTATAGCCATTCAGTCCCGTAGCTGGCGTGATTGCGGAGCGCGTGTTCGACCCGGGCCGCTGCTCGGGCACGGCTGAGCAGGCATGTGGGGCGAGTATTGAAGCGAGTTCCTGGGCGACGAAGGTGCGGCGGCGGTCGGATGGGATTTCGGTGGTGACCTTTGTATCGGTAGTTTGCGTAGGCCATTCTTCTTCTTCCTGATATTGGTTGCCAATTACGGCAGTGTGCGGACCTGCCACGGACATGTGTTGTTGGCCATGTGCGCCCACTCAGCCATCTGGCCGGGTGGGGGAGGCGCTAGAGCGCTGGCTGCACCCCGAAGGCGACGGCGAGCTTCATGATTTTCTCGGCGCGGCCCAGGCGGGGCAGGTCGGATCCGTCGCGGATGACACGGCCGTTGGCTTCGAAGTCCGCCATGAAGTCCGTGGCCCAGGCGACATCGGACGGTGTGGGGCTGATGACCTCGTTGACGACGGGGGTCTGGTCGATGGCCAGGCAGAACTTGCCGGTCATGCCCATCATCACAGTGATGCCGGTCTGCTCGCGCAGGATGGGGTGGTTGGTGCCCACGGTTGGGCCGTCGATGGGGCCCGGCAGGTTGCCCGCCCGGCTGGCGACAACGAGCTTGGCGCGCGGGTAGGCCATCGCTTCGGCGGTGGCGGCCATGCCGGTATCGCGGCGGAAGTCACCGGAGCCGAAGGCGAGGCGGAAAGCGCCCTGGGCCTTGGCAATGTTGTTGGCTTCCTCGATGCCGACGGCCGATTCCACCAGCGGGATAACGGGGGTGTTGCCGTCCATGCGGTGGAAGGATTCGGTGACCTGGTCAGCGGACTCGGTCTTGGCCAGCATGACGCCGAGCAGGCCCGGGGTGCCGCGCAGGCCAGCGAGGTCGTCCGCCCAGAAGGGGCGGGTGGCATCGTTGATCCGGACCCAGGCCTTGCCGCCTGCGGTAAGCCAGTCCACCACGTGGCCCCGGGCCTGGTCCTTCTGCGACGGGTCCACGGCATCTTCAATATCCAAGATGATCGAGTCGGCGCGGGACACGGCCGACTGGTAAAAAAGCTCGGTCTTCATGGCATTAACAAGGAGCCAAGACCGGGCGATCTCTGCCGGGATGTGGCGTTCGGGGGTGAAGTTCGGGAACGCATCACTCGGTGCTGGGGAAGAGGAGGAAGTATCTCCGGCGCTTTGGGACATGTAAATTGGCTGCGTCATGGGTCTCCCTGCTGGGTCAGTTACGTGCTGGTGCGGTGGATGTCATGCGGTAGCAGAGCCCGTCTTCGGCTTCTTCCGGTTCTGCCCACACCTCGATCCCGCGCGCGGCTTCGTACATGGTGCGTGGTTGTGCGGCGTCTCCTGCAATCCAGAGTGCTGTGGAGTCTGCCATGGCATCATCGATGGTTCCGGTGCGGATGATCCTGCCTTTTTGGCGGATCTGGACCCTCGCTCCGATGAGCCGGTTCCAATGGATGTATTGGCGGAGCATGATCCGCTCTCCGAAGACAGGTGCGTGCTGCTTGCTGACTCCGGTTGATGGGGTCATGGTGCGGTCAGGGCTAATGCCACTGCCTTGCCCAGTTCTTCGGTGGTGGCGTTGCCGCCCATGTCCGGTGTGAGTGCCTGGTGCCCGTGGGCGAGTACCGTTTCCATGGCGGTGGTGATGGCGGCTGCGGCTTCGGGTTCTCCGAGGTGGTCGAGCATCATGGCGGCGCACCAGATTTGCCCGATGGGGTTGGCGATGCCTTTGCCGGCGATGTCCGGGGCGGAGCCGTGGACGGGCTCGAAGAGGCTGGGGAATTTGCGTTCGGGGTTGATGTTGCCGCTGGGGACGATGCCTATGGTTCCGGTGCAGGCTGGTCCGAGGTCAGAGAGGATATCTCCGAAGAGGTTGCTGGCGACGACGACGTCGAACCAGTCGGGGTGCATGACGAAGTTAGCGGCCAGGATGTCGATATGGTACTTGTCCACGCTGACGTCACTGAAGTCCTTGGCCATGTCCTGGACGCGTTCGTCCCAGTAGGGCATGGTGATGGAGATGCCGTTGCTCTTCGTGGCGGAGGTCAGGTGCTTTTTGGGTCGGCTCTGGGCGAGATCGAAGGCGTATTTGAGGATGCGGTCCACGCCGGTGCGGGTCATGACGGTTTCCTGGACCACGGTTTCGCGGTCGGTGCCTTCGAAGATTTTCCCGCCGATGCTGGAGTATTCGCCTTCGGTGTTTTCGCGCACGACGTAGAAGTCGACGTCGCCCGGGGCGCGGCCGGCCAGGGGGCTGGGGACGCCGGGCAGGAGTTTGACCGGGCGGAGACTGACGTACTGGTCAAAGTGACGGCGGAACTGCAGCAGGCTTCCCCACAGCGAGATGTGGTCGGGAACGACGTCGGGCCATCCGACGGCGCCGAAGAAGATGGAGTCGAACTGGTTTAACTGGTCGAACCATCCGTCGGGGAGCATTTTGCCGTGCCGGGTGTAGTAGTCCGCGGAGGCGTAGTCGAAGTGCTCGTATGTGAGGTTGAGGTCGAATGCTGAGGCTGCTGCGTCGAGGACGCGCAGCCCTTCGGGCACGACTTCGGTGCCGATTCCGTCGCCGGGAATGACTGCGATGCGGTGGGGTTTCGACATCAGGGATCCTTCGTTGCTTTGATTCGGGGGTTCGGGTTAGCGGTCGACAGGGTGTGCCGGTTCGCGGTTTTCGAGGACGTCGATGACGGCGTGCGCGGCGGCCAGCCCAGCCCGGGTCCGGGCCTCGGCCGTTTGTCCTGCAAGGTGGGACGTGATGAGGATGTTGTCCAAGCGCCGGAGGGGGCTGTCTACGGGCAGGGGTTCGTTCTCGAGCACGTCCAGAGCGGCGCCGGCGATGGTGCCGTCGTAAAGCGCGGTGGTCAGCGCTTCTTCGTCCACGAGTGAGCCGCGGGCTGTGTTGATGAGAACGGCGGTGCGTTTCATCGCCTTTAGCCGGGACGCGTCGATAAGTTTGCCAGCGGACTGTCCTGCGCGGGTGTGCAGGGAGAGGTAGTCGGCCTCGCGAATGACGGTGTCGAGGTCGGTGAACTGGACCGAAGTGCTGTCGAGGTCGGGGTGGATGGTGCTGACCATAACGGTCATGCCGAGGGCGATGCCGAGGTTTGCGGTGGCGCGTCCGCTGGGGCCGTAGCCGATGATGCCGAGGGTGGAGCCGCGCAGTTCATGGCCGGCTTCGCGGGGCCAGTGTTCTTGGCGTACCGCGGTCGTGACCTCCAGGAGGCGGCGTGCGGTCATGATGATCAGTCCGATGGTGAGTTCGGCGACGGAGTGGTGGTTGGTTCCGGGGGCGTTGCAGACCCGTATCCCTTGTGCGGCAGCGGCCTGGATGTCGATGGAGTCATACCCTACGCCGCTGCGTGCGATGACTTTCAGGGATGCGGCGCCGGTGAGCATGTCGGCGGTGACCGGTTCGCTGGCAAGGATCGCACCGGAGATGCCGTCGAACAACGAGCGGCGTTCCTCAATGGTCCGTGGGCCCCGGGAGGGTGCGTAGACCGGTTCCAGGCCGTGTTCGCGCAGGAGCTGGTCAACGGTATCTCCCGGGTGGAGGTAGTCGGTGGTGATCAGGATACGGGCGGCCATATGCAGGTGGATTCCTAATTTGGTTCGTGCGGAGGCGCTGCCGTCAGCGGCTGTGGATTTACGGTTCACACGGGCAGGGCCGCCGCGGTGTGCGGCGGCCCTGCATGCTGCGGTGTTAGTGGACGTCAACCTTGTCCGCTTCCACAGCGGTCGGTGTCTTTGCTTCGATTTCCTTCTTCTTCTGGCCGGCGGCGTGCAGGGCCTGGCGTGCCTGTTCGGGGTCGTAGTCCTTTTCCCACTTACCGACGACGACTGCTGCCATCACGTTGCCGAGGACGTTGATGAACACCCGTCCTTCGTTCAGGAGCCGGTCGATGCCGACGATGAGGGCGAGGGCGGCCAGGGGGATGCCGCCGACGGAGCTCAGGGTGCTGGCCAGGACGATGAACGCGCCGCCTGCAATTCCAGCGGTGCCCTTGCTGGTGAGCATCATGACGCCAACCATGACCAGTTGCTGTTCCCAGGAGAGGTCCATGCCTACGGCCTGGGCCAGGAATACGGAGGCCATGGTCAGGTAGACCGCGGAGCCGTCGAGGTTGAAGGAGAACCCGGACGGGATGACGATGCCGACGGTGGATTTGCCGACGCCCATGGCTTCGAGCTTCTTGATCAGCTGCGGAAGGACCGCTTCGCTGGAGCAGGTGCTCAGTGCGATTAGCAGTTCGGCCTTGAAGTACCGCATCACGGTGAAGATGTTCAGTCCGCAGGTACGGGCGATGATGCCCAGGATCACCAGGACGTAGAGGACGCAGGTTCCGGTGAACAGCAGGACGAGGTAGCCGAGTTGCTGCAGGCTTTGGGTGCCGTAGTTGGCCACTACGGCGGCCAGTGCGCCGAAGGTGCCGATGGGGGCAAGGCGCATGACCCAGTTGACGATCTTGAAGATGACTGTGGATAGAGCCTGGATGCCCTTGGTCAGGAAGGCGCCGGCTTCACCGGATACATTCATTGCGGCACCGAAGATGATGGAGACCATCAGGGCGGCAATGATGGTGTGGCCGGTCAAGGCGCCAAACAGGGATTCGGGGATGATGTTGTTGACGAACTCGATGCCGTTGAAGCCTTCGCTGGCCTTGGCGGGAACCTTGCTGGAGTCCAGCTGGGACGGATCGATGTTCATGCCATCGCCGGGACGGAAGACGTTGGCAACAACCAGGCCGATGAGCATCGACAGCAGCGACAGGGCAAGGAAGTAGCCCAGTGCCTTCACCCCGATGCGGCCGGCCTTGCGCAGGCTGTCCATGGATGCGATGCCAAGGGAAACAACGCAGAACACCACCGGAATGACGATCATCTTCACCAGGGCGATGAACCAGTCGCTGAGCGGGGTGAGCTGTTTGCCGACTTCGGGGAGGAGGAAGCCGACGGCGATGCCCAGGACTGCACCCAGGACGACTTGGAACCAGAGTTCGCGCATCAGCCGGCCGAACCGGGATCGCTGCTTGGGCGGGTGGGTGGAATGTTGCGGGTTCTGCATGGTGTGGGACGACATCTTGGGTGCTCCTTTGCACGACAGACAGAGAAAATTGGAGAGGTGCGGTCCCGGGCAGTGATACTGCCCGGGACCAGGGCACTACCAGAGGGTTAGCTGTGCAGTTCGCGCAGGACCTTGTAGAACTCTGCCTTGCCTTCAAGGCCGATGCCGGGCAGGTCGCCCGGGGCCACGCGGCTGTTGACGATGACCGCGTCGTCGGTGAAGCCGCCGGTGGGCTGGAACTCGCCCGGGTAGGACTCGTTTCCGCCGAGCTTGAGGGCTGCGGCGATGTGTAGGGAGAACTGGTGTCCGCCGTGCGGGATGCAGCGGCGTGAGGACCAGCCGTGCTGGGCGAGCATGTCCTGGATCCGGCGGTATTCAGTCAGGCCGTAGCTCAGGGCCGGGTCGACCTGGATGAAGTCGCGGTCCGGGCGCATCCCGCCGTAGCGGACCAGGTTGCGGGCGTCCTGGAGGGAGAACAGGTTCTCCCCGGTTGCGATCGGGTTTTTATAGTGCTCGGAGAGAGTGGCGTTCAGGGCGTAGTCCAGCGGGTCGCCGACTTCCTCGTACCAGAACAGCCCGTACTGGTCGATGGCTTTGCCGTATTCCAGCGCCGTCTCCAGGTCAAACTTGCCGTTGACGTCCACCATCAGGCGGGAGCCGTCGCCGTCGAGAACCTCGATCACGGCTTCGATGCGGCGAAGGTCTTCGGCCAGGTCGGCGCCGCCGATCTTCATCTTGACCACGTCGTAGCCCTTGGCCAGGAAGCCGCGCATTTCGTTCTGCAGGTCCTCCAGGGACTTGCCCGGTGCGTAGTAACCGCCGGCGGCGTAGACGAAGACATCCTTGTCCGGGTTGCCGTCACCATAGTGATCAGAGATCCACCGGTACAGCGGGACGCCGGCGATCTTCGCGGCCAGGTCGTGCAGGGCCATGTCGGCCACGCCAACAGCGACCGAGCGCTCACCATGGCCGCCGGGCTTCTCGTTGGACATCATCAGGTCCCACGCCTTTTCCGGCGAAAGCTGGCCGTCCTCATCCAGAAGGTCCTCGGACGGGGCATCCATGATCCGCGGAAGGATGCGGTCCTTCAAGATGCCCGTGGCGTTGTAGCGGCCATTGGAGTTAAACCCGTAGCCCACCAGAGGCTTTCCGTCGACGAACACATCAGAGACAAGCGCGATGATCGTGCAGTCCATCTTGGTGAAGTCAATGAAGGCGTTCCGGATCGAGGAACTGATGGGGATGGTGCCTACGTGAGCGGAAACGATTTTCATCTTTGAAACTCTCCTGAGTAGTGTCTTATTTCTTATAAGACCCGGATTGAGGTCAACCCGGGGTGCTAGGGGCAGGCAGCCCGTCGAACGAATATCTTATAAGACCTGCGATAAAGGTTAGCGGGGAGTGATGGTGCGCACAAGTCTTTCCAAGGGATTTCTTATAAGATGTTCCATGGGGAGCGAGGCTGCCCCGTTCAGAAAGAGATTCGGAGCGTCAGATGAGCACCACGAACGTTTTTTCCAGTAAGGGCAGTCTGGCGTACAGCGAACTCCGCCAGCTGATCCTCTCTGGCGGCCTTGCCCCCGGCTCACGCGTTTCCCAGTACGAACTGGCGGACAAGATGCAGATGAGCATCACACCCCTGCGCGAAGCGATCCGCCGACTCTCAAGCGAAGGCCTGATCATCATGGACACCCACCGGGACTCCCGCGTGGCTGACGTGAGTGCGTCAGAGGCCCGCGAACTGCTGGAAGTCCGCCTCTCGCTGGAGCCGTCAGCGACCGAGCTGGCGGCACACCGCCGGACCGAAGCCGACATCGTCGCCATGCGGATTGCAGCCGAGAAGCTCCTGCCGGTCACCCGGGTCTGGGGCGAAGACGCCATCACAGCACACCGCGATTTCCACCGGGCCGTCTACGCCGCCTCCCACAACACCAGCATGATCAAGCTCCTCGATGACCTGTGGGACAAGTCCGACCGCTACCGTCGCCTCGGCCTGGAACTTCCCTCCGGCGATGAACCCCGCACCATCGACCTTAACCAGCACCACCAGATCCTTGAACTTGTCGCCTCCGGCGATGGCCCCGGCGCAGCCGAACTCGCCCGGACCCACATCGCCAACAGCCTCACAGCCTCAGTAACCGGAGCCCTGGAGGAACGCGAGAACGTCCAAGGTGTAACCCTGGAGAACACTGCCTGATATTCGCCGATGTTCAGGAACAGGCTACTTCTAACTGCCCTTGTACCGCACGGACTATTCAGCCAGAGATGTAAAACCTCACGGAAGACTGGGCTACATCGACGGTGCCATTGAGTCTGGTGGAACGGTTGCCAAAAGAGTGCTGAGCGCGCTTCGAGCCGGAGCTGTGGAGGTCCACTAGCCCGCCTCTACCTCACGAGTCACTGTTGACAATCTCGGCGGAACTACTTGTTCATCAGCCGAATCGGCCCGGTTGATGGCGCGTCTGCGCTGAATCTCGGTCGTTAGCCCAGAGGAGCAAAGGTTGGCCCTGCCCATCGTTTACGCGCAGGCACCTTCCTTCCGGCAGCCTTACGTTGGCCTGGTGGTGACTTGTTTCGACAGGGTCACCACCAGGCGAAAACGCGTCCCCGAATGTTAGACATGGGCTTTTTCAAGGAACGGCGGGAACACTGATGCCGTGCCCAACGTGATCTAGCGTCGACGGGAGCGTGGAAAGCGCTGGGAGTGCCAGAGGTTGGATTCGTAGGACCAGCGGGCGTAAACCTCGTCTTCGGTGCGAAGATCATCGATCACCCGGCCGGAACTGGTGGGGATTCTGATCCGTCCAGGGCTGGGGTCAATTCAGGTTATCCACCGCTGGAAATTGGGAGCCGTGGGGGTAGCTCCCTGGCAGCAGTAGCGGTGGATAACCTTGAGAATTGTCCCCGGCTGTGGGCGGGCGGACCTGACTTCTCTTTAAAACGTAGATCAATTCCAGTTGTTCTGAGGACCAGGCAAGGGACCGTGTGTCAGCTATAGGTGTGCCTCAACTGATGAACTTCCCGTCCGAGGCCCCAGATGTGTGAATCGCAGCGATAAGTGGCGGCCTTTTTCGCAGCACTGGTTGTCACCCGGCTGGTCGTAAATTGATCGTTCAGCATGCACCCGGCTCCTTCGTCCAAGCGCCTAATCTCCGACTTGGCTAATCAATCCGGTTGGCCAAGAGGCACAATCAAAGAATCGTCGATTGTAAAGTCGGCGGCCATCCGCATCACCGTGTTACGCGCGGGTCGACTCCATATTGGGCTGGGGAGTTCAAATGATCGCGCAGGGTGGCGCCGTCATAGTCCCGGTGGAACAGACCTCGGTCTTGGAGGATCGGCACGACGCTGTCGACGAAGGCATCGACTCCGCTGTTATAGATGTCCGGGGATACCCAGAAGCCGTCGACGGCGTCGGATTCGAACCAACTCTGCATGTGGTCGGCGGCTTCGGCTGCCGGGCCGACGATGACGGGGTGGTAGTCGATGACGCCGTGCGCGAGTATGTCGCGGACGGTCCAGCCTTCGCGCGCGATCTTCAGTGCGTGGATCGAGCGGGGGTCGGTCGGTGATGGTCGAGCTTCGGATAACTGCGCAAGGGAGAGTGGTTCATCGAGGTGTGCGGGATCAAGGTACAGGCCGAGCATCCGCCCGAGATACGCAGCGCGATGAGGGAACGTTCGTGCGCTCAGCGTGATGCGGCGATCGAGGCCTTCTCGTTTATCGGGGGTGATCGTCGTCATCAGGCCGGCGAAGAACTTGATCTCGTCCGGGTTCCGTCCGGCGCGTTCGGCTGCTTCACGGAACGCGGTGCGCTGTGCACGCGCATCGTCGATCGTGAAGGCCGCGCCGATGACGGCGTTTGCCCAGCGTCCGGCGAACTCGTGGGCGTTTCGACTGCCTCCGGCGTGGAAGATGACGGGTTGCCCCTGTTCGGACGGAGGAATGTACAGGGGCCCGCGGGAGGCGACGTGTTCGCCACCAAGGTTGATCGGGGCGACCTGCTCCGGGTCGGCGAAACGGCCCGTGGCCTTGTCGTGTACCCAGGCGGTCTGGCCCCAGCTGCCCCAGAGAGCCTGCACGAGTTGGACGGTCTCGTGTGCTCTTCCGTAGCGTTCCGGGCTGGACGGAATATGTTGGCCGTAGTTGGCGGCGACGTCTTCGCCGCTGGACGTGACGGCGTTCCATCCCGTCCGTCCGTGACTCAGGACGTCGAGTGCTTTGAACTGTCGGGCGAGGTTGAATGGTTCGTTGAAGGTGGTGGAGCCGGTGGCGACGAGGCCGATATGGCTAGTTTCGCGGGCGACCGCTGCCAAGGTGACCATGACGTCGAGGTTGAAGTTGGGTGGCTCGTTCGCGATGTCGCCGACGTGGGTGGGGCCGTCGGGGAGGAACAGGAATTGGAGTTTTCCGCGCTCGGCGGCCTGGGCGTGCCGAACTTTCGCGTCGAAGCTCGTATAGCTTGTGGGATCGACTCCTGGGGCGCGCCAGGCGCCAGGCAGGTTGCCGTACCCGTTACCCAAGTGCAGGCCGATGAGCATCTGTCTGGTCATGATGTTTTCTCTCCGTGTGTAAATCTGAGCTGTCGTTGCTGTCGAGTGCGCTCTAAGTGTGGGCTGTGTAAGAGGACCCGTTGTTAGGGAGTCCGCGTTCGACGGTGCAGTCCGTACTGGTGGTCGATGCCGAGATTCTCGCGGAGGGTCTCGCCTTCGTACTCGGTGCGGAACAGGCCGCGCTGCTGCAGGATCGGAATGACTCCGTCGACGAAGGACTCCATTCCCTCGGGAATAACACCGGGGATGACCCAGAAGCCGTCCGCGGCATCAGCTTCGAACCATTCCTGCAGGTGATCGGCGATGACTTCGGGGGGACCGATAGGGGAAGGGTGGTAGTCGATGACGGCGTGGTGGAGTACTTGACGCACGGTCCAGCCTTCCTTGGCGACCTCAAGCGCTCTAGGCGATCGCGGGTCACCGGGGTTGGCCCGTGCGACGGCCAACTGATCCGCGCGCAGTGGGGCGTCGAGGTCGATTGTCCCCAACGGCAAGCCGAGGAGCTGGCCGAGATGGCGCACCTGCTGCTCGATGTCGGGTTCGATCAGCTTTCCGCGTCGAGCAAGAGCCTCCGCGTGGGTCGACGCGATGGTGGGCATCACTCCGACGAAGAACTTGACATCATCAGGGCTGCGACCGGCAGATTCGGCGGCGTGGCGCACTGCTGAGCGCTGATGCCGGGCCTCCTCTATGGTAAAGACCTCACTGATAAGGACGTCGGCGTAGCGGCCGGCGAAGGCGAGGCTGTGCGGGCTGGCGCCAGCGTGGGCCATGACCGGCTGGCCCTGCTTGGAGGGCGGGATCTCCAGTGGGCCGCGGGAGGAGACGTAAGTTCCTCTGAGGTTCACGGGCGAGATTTTGGACAGGTCGGTGATCCTCCGGGACTGCTGGTCGCCGATCCAGGCATCCTCTTCCCAGCTCCCCCAGAGCGCCTGGACGATCTGAACGACCTCGTCTGCGCGGGCATAGCGAGTGTCACGGTCCTCGATCGCGCGCCCGAAATTCGCGGCGGCCTGAGGTGACGAGGTGGTCACGGCGTTCCAGCCCATGCGCCCGCCGGAAACGACGTCGAGGGACTTGAGCACGCGGGCGATGTTGTAGGGCTCCTGGAAGGTGGCGCTGACAGTGGTGACGAGACCGATCCGCTCGGTAGCCAGGGCGATGGCGGTAGCCACGATGGTCGGCTCGAGGGTCTGGTTCGGCGCGTGCGCCTCACTGCGCTGGGTCTGCGCGAGGAAGTCGCCGAGGAAAAGGAAATCGAACATGCCACGTTCGGCGGCCTGAGCGGCGCGCACCAGGACGTGGATGTTGTCGTAGTCGTGGGGATCGACCCCGGGTTCCAACCACGCGTAAGGGCTGGCGCCGTAGGGAGTGGCACTTGCTGCGGCCAGATGCATCTTCTTACGGGACATCGTCTACTCTCTCTCGCACTGGATCGTAGCGACCTGACGGTTGTAAAAGGTCAAGGGGCTCATGTCGTCGTAGCGCTGGTGGTCTATGACTTCGAAGAGAACGAGCTCGTGGTCACCAGCCGGCACGTGCTGGTGGGGCCGAACGACGAAGGTGGCTGCCGCCTGCGGCAGGGTGCGTGCCTGGGCGGTGGCGTGATCTAGAGTGATGCCGTCGAGCCGGGCGGGGCCGGACAGGCGAAGCTGAGACACGAGTGCGAGGTGAGACTCTCCCAGAATCGTGATACCCAACTCTTTCGCTTGGCGAAGCCGGGGCCAGGTGGTCGAGGTATGGGTAAAGGCCATGGAGACGAGTGGCGGGTCCAGAGAAAGGCTGGTGAAGGAGTTCGCGAGCATCGCCTCGTTCTGGCTGTTGACCTCGGCGGCTATAAGTGCCATTCCGGTGGGGTAGGCGGCGAAGGAGTGACGCATGGTAGCGGCTGACGAGGTTTGCAATGTCGATATCTTCCCTATCGGATGATCGAGGGTTTCGGAGCAGGCGGGGTGATGCTCAGTGCCCAACGGGCACCTGGGGACCGCTGGAGGCGGGCTTGCGGATGAAGAATGCGAGCGGGATTGCGATAAGCGAGAGGACCGCTCCACAGACGAACGCGGCGTGGATGCCGTCGGCCGTGGCCGCCATGACGCTGGCCCCTTCTTCGATTCGCGGTGTCGATGTCGCAGTCATCACCGTGAAAAACACCGCGATGCCGACCGCGCCGGCGAGCTGCTGTACGGTGCTGACCGTGGCGCTGCCGTGGGAGTAGAACTGCGGGCTGAGCGATGCGAGCCCCGAGGTGAACAACGGGGTGAATGCGAGGGCCAGGCCGATACTCAGCACGATGTGGGCGACGAGGACCGTGACGATGCTCGAACCAGCGCCCAGCGTCGTCATGAACCACAACGCACCGCTCACGATGATCGAGCCCGGAACAACGAGTACGGTCGGTCCGACTTTGTCATAGATGCGCCCGACGAACGGCGCGAGGAACCCCATCACAAGTCCGCCGGGCAGCATCAGCAAGCCGGTGGTCAGGGCATCGAGTTCGAGCACGATCTGCGTGTATATCGGCAGCAGGGTGAGAGTGCCAAACAGTGTGGTCGTGTAGATCGCGATCACGGCCATCGCGAGCGTGAAGCCCGAGCTCGTGAAGGTGCGCAGGTCAAGCAGTGCGCGGTCTGTGCGTTGCAGCTGCAACTGGCGCAGGATGAAAAGCGCGATGCCTGCTGCGCCAAGGGCGAGGGGCGCCCAGCTGGTCGGGCTGGAGATTCCTGCCTCGGTCTCGCCGATGTGACTGAGGCCAAAAACGAGCCCGCCGAAGCCGATGGCCGAAAGAACGACCGACACGTAATCGAGCGGGGTCTTGCGCGGCTCGCTGACGTTGGGTATGCGCAGGACCCCGACCACGAGAGCAAGTACGGCGACCGGCAGCACGATGATGAACATCCAGCGCCAGCTCAGCGCGCTCAGGATGAGGCCCGACACGGTCGGGCCGACCGCGGGGGCGACAGAGATCACGATCGAGACGTTGCCCATCACGCGTCCGCGTCGCTCTGCGGGGACGAGGGTGAACATGGTGGTGAAAAGCAGGGGGATCATGATCGCTGTACCCAAGGCCTGCACGACGCGTGCGCCGACCAGGATCTCAAAGCCGGGCGCGATGGCCGCGATGAGTGTGCCGATACTGAACAACGACATGGCGCTGCTGAAGATCGCACGGGTACTGACGCGCTGCAGCAGGAAGCCGGTGATCGGAATCACGACCGCCATGCTGAGGAGGAAGGCGGTGGTGAGCCACTGCGCCGCGCTTGCCTCGATGTCGAAATCGTCCATGAGGTGAGGAAGTGCGACGCTCATGATCGTTTCGTTCAGGATGACGACAAACGTTGAGGCGAGCAGCACACCGATCGCGAGCCGATTGCGCCCGTCGACCTCCTGCGGATGAGTATGCGCCACATGAGGAAGCGATGCGGTGGAGGTGCCTGACATAGCTACGTTCCGTTCATTGAGAGGTTGATTTGGAGGCGACGACACCCGGTCATCACGCTGGATCGACGAGTCAGACCTGTGGTGACACACCATCGGCGACCAGCAGCGTGCTCTATAGTGGAGAGCGTCTCCCATTAGGTGAACGACTATACGGAGACACTCTCCGTTTTGTCAAAAGTGAGGCAACCGTTATGTCCAGGACCGCCACGAGCAGCGCCCGCGCCCCGCGGGCGGATGCCCGACGCAATCGAGATCACATCCTCGACGCCGCCGAGCAGTACTTCTCTAAGCACGGAGTGGGCGGCTCGCTCGACGCGATCGCGAAACAAGCAGGCGTCGGCGCGGGAACCCTGTACCGGCATTTTCCCAACCGGGAAGCTCTGCTCGCGGCCTTGCTCGCCGCGCGCGATGAGGCGTTGATGTCCCGCAGAGACGAGCTCCGCACCAAGGCGGCTAACGCGGCCGACGCACTCGACGGCTGGCTCGAAGCGCTAACCGAGTGGGCAGGCGCGTTCGACGGGCTGCCCGACCCCCTCCGCGCTGCGGCGGCCACCAGCACATCCCCGCTCGCAGTTACATGCGAAGGATTCATCACAACAACCGAGGAGTTCTTGCACGCCGCACAACGAGATGGAAGTGCCCGGAAGGAGATTCGGGCACGGGATCTCTTCTTGGTCGCACTGGCCACGAGCTGGGTCCGCGGAGCGGCTTTGGCCGATGGCACATCCGCCGCGGCCCTGGCCGGTATCACCAGAAACGGGTGGGAACTGAACTCGTCCTACACACGCGGGGTGTCAGCGACAACCGCCGACTAGAACGTCACATCATATGGGACGGATCGACAACATTAAGGGAGAACACCATGAACCGAATCGGAATCACGACTGGCCGTAAGGGCCGGCTACGAGGTCCTCATCGCAAACTCGCGAGGACCGGAGACACTTGCCGGCCTGATCGAAGAGCTCGGCCCTCGGGCGTAGGCCGGCGACGTCCGCGCCGCAGTTGAGTTCGGCGACATCCCGGTCCTGGCCGTGCCGCTGGCCGCCTACCCGAACCTGCCTGTGGAGGCCTTCGCCGGGAAGACGATCCTCTCGACCGGGAACTACTACCCCTTCAACAACATCCTCTTCCACTACATCCCGAACCTCGCGCACTCCACTCCCCGGACCGCGCTGGCAATCGCCGGTGACAACGACGAGGCCAAGACGCGGATCGCGGCGATCGTGGACGCCCTCGGCTTCGACACCATCGACGCCGGAACGCTAGCTGAGTCATGGCGCTTCGAACCGGACTCCGGTGCCTACACCCCGATCTACGCCGCCGACCTGGAAGGCATGAAGCGGGACTACCTCGGGGAACCCCGGAGCGCCTGTCTCCGCAGAACGCCTCGGGGAGCTACTCGCCGCTTCACACCGCCCCGACGTCGCCGCGCGACAGTTCTGACCGCGACCTACTCAACAGGCCAGGAAAACACCTCTGGCACCCCGGAAGAGCGCCCCGACGCGGGACTCTCCCGGGGTTCAGGTCTAGTGGGCGGCGTAGCCGCCGTCGATGATCAGTTCCTCACCGGTGACGAATCCGGCCTCGTCGGACGCGAGATACAGGATGCCGTAAGCGACGTCTGATGCCTCGCCGATGTGCGGCGGCAGAATTGAGTTGGCGGCATCCGCAGCCTGTTCTTTGGTGACGCCATAGTTCTTGATGAGGTTTGTGTAGATGGGCCCCGGGTGGACGGAGTTCACCCGGATACTGTCACCGGCGAAATAGTTTGCCGCGTGCTTGGTCAGGGATCGCACCGCACCCTTTGAAGCCGAGTAGGCGGCGCTGGCGCCATCGGCCGCCCCTGAGATGATTCCACCCAGCGACGACACGTTCACGATGGCTCCGCGCCCGGCGGTCTGCATGCTGGGAATGACGTTCTTCATTCCCAGCCAGGTGCCGGTGGTGTTGATCGCGAGTACCTTGTTCCACTCGTCGAGTTCAGTCTCGAGAAGACCCTTGGCGAGGGCGATGCCGGCGTTATTGACCAGGATGTCGATGGTCCCCCACGCAGCAGTGACGTCCGCGACCACGCTCTTCCAGGACTCGGGAGAACTGACGTCGAGCGTATGTGTGAGCACCTCCGCTCCCGTGGCGGCAATTTCCTCAACCGCACGGGCGAGTGCATCCTCGGAGATGTCGGTCGCGACGACCTTGGCCCCCTCGGCTGCGAAGAGCTGAGCGGTGGCAAGACCGATACCGCTGGCAGCTCCGGTGATGATGGCAACCTTGCCTTTTAAGCGTGACATGTGATGTTTCTCTGTTCTCTCAATATGGTCTCGCCGATGACGAGCCATGCGGCTATGTGGCCGCTCGTTTGTCGGCGGGGTCGCACTCGGACGCGTCCGGGCCGGGTTCCAGCCAGGAGATGAGCGCGGCATTCGGATCGCCGGCCAGGAATGTGGCGCGACGTCGAAGTGATCGGACGAAGGATCGTCCCGGGATCGTGTGAGGGCTTATGACCCGGCCAGCCGCAGCGCCCCCTGCCTATTCAGGCTCTCGAGATTCACTCGTGTGCCGAACGGTTGATGGCGACCGTCTCGTCTAACGAGGGCATTGCCTCGAGTGAAGCGAAGCGCTCGCCCAGCTGGTCACGCGTCACGGGCGCCTTGTCTTTCTCAGCCGCGGCAATAGCCTTGGCGAGGTCTTCCAGGCCCAGCTCGGTGCAGTAGGCCGGGGTGCCGGGCTGCTGACGCCACGAGTCGGCAATTACGCCGGCGTCGAAGGGGTCAAAGCCGGTGTCGTCAACGAGGCCCATGACCGTCGCACGAGCCTCGGCGGAGTCCGCAGCGACAGGGATTGCAATTCGGCCAGGAGATCCTGCGGGGAGTCCCTTGGTCTGCTGGGTACCGGCCAGTGCTGCATTCCATGTCTTAACCACGGGGCGCCCGAGCTGTTCCTGGCTCCATGCGCTTTCGACCTGACCGGCGTCGACGGCTGCTACCGGCCCGACCATGGATGGGTAGTAGTTCGAGGTGTCAACGATGATCGCGTCCGCGGGTGCCTTGGTGAGCAGATCGGTGAGCTTGGGCTGGACGGAAAACGGAACCGACAGGATGACCACGTCACGGTCCTCCACTGCACCATCGAGTTCTACGGCATGTGCGCCCGCGGCGACGACCTCGGTGGCAATAGCCTCGGGTCCACGAGCATCGGCCACGTTCACATCGTGGCCGGCCTCGCTCAGTCGGCGTGCAAGGTTCCCGCCGATAGCTCCGGCGCCGATAACAGTAATCTTCATCTGGTTTTCCTTTGTCGCAGGATCCCATGGAGAGCACCAGGGGATGTACACTAAGTCATGTACATAAAAAAGCGTAACACGATGTACGTGGATATGTGTACATGATGTCGGTTACAGGGAGGAATGATGCTGTGGCAAGTCGTTTAGCAAACCCGTTGACCATGCCGGATGAACAAGACCTGGACCTGTTCGCGGTGATGTCTGCGCTCGTCGACCCCACCCGCCGCGCGATCGTGGAAATGGTTGCCGCGGCGCCTGGAGAGGCGTGCAGCAGGTCGGACTTCGGCGTTTCGAAATCGGCACTGACCCGGCACTGGCGCGTTCTTCGAGAGGCGGGCGTCATCAAGCAAGAAGCCCAGGGCAATCGGCACAGGAACTGGCTCCGCAGAGAGGAGCTCGACCGACGCTTCCCTGGCCTGTTGGACTTGGTAATCGCCGCGGACGCGAGTTCCAAGACCGATTCACCTTCGAGTCACTAAGAATCGCACCCGGAAGGCTCCATGCGCTGTTGCGCACGTGTCCCTGCCTCTTCTGCGGGGCTGCAGGGCGCGCCCGCAGTCCTAACGGAAAAGCGAGTGGGGCTGCGGATGGTGGGTGGCGGCTGGCTTCCGCTCTGGAGCGACTTGGAAATCAACCGCTTTTCGACGGCTACTGGTACCTTCGCGAGCTCCGGTTCGCGGAATTCTGAGGGTGGCGATGTTATCAAGTTGCGTCTCAGCGAAAACTGTCTCAGGTTCGTGACGATGAGGAGTTTGCGAGTCACAAAGGCCGAGTGAGACTTTTTGGATACACCCGATGTCTAGGTTGACGCTGCCGACGATGACGATATCGGGGGCGGGGTTGTATCTTCTTTTTTTCATTGTTTTTTCTCCTCGTTTTTGTGGAGGTCTGGTGTTGTTCAGGCTCGTTCCGGCGATGCCGGGTACGCCGAAGTCGGAGCCGCTGCACCCGGTGCCGGGTTCCTGGGCGATGAACTCGATGAACGAGCGCCGGGTGGGACGTTCAGCGCGGACACGGCGAAGAGGTTGAGATCCTCCTCAGGCGGGCCATGAGGGAATTCGCCAAGCGACTGGCCGGCGTGGTTGCCCTATCCATCGGGTGGTGATCCATCACAGACCAAAGATGTACACATTCAGGCGTACATCTGCTAGGCTTCTTGTACGCGAATGAGTGTACATTCGGTCCTCACCTGTCGTGGGACCAACCAACGAAGGAAACACCTATGAAGATCACAGTTATCGGCGCTGGAGCTATCGGCGGCAACATCGCACGTCGTCTCAGCGAAGCTCGACACGACGTTCTCGTCGCTGACGCCCGCGGACCGGAAGTCGTCGCTGAAGAAGTCCTCGCCGCGGGCGCGCTTGCTGCCGAGATGGACGCCGCGGTCACGGACCGCGACGTGATCGTGCTGGCGGTCCCGTTCTCGGTACAGCGGGATCTCGCAGATCTCCTGGCCAGTGTGTCTAGGGACACGATCGTGGTCGACACGTCGAACTATTACCCCTACATGATGGGCCCGGTTGAGGCAGTAGACAACGGACAGGTCGAGAGCGAATGGAGCCAGGAGCAGCTCGGTCGTCCCGTGGTGAAGGCATGGAATGCAGCACTGGCCGGTACCCAGCAGACCAAGGGACTCCCCGCAGGATCTCCTGGCCGAATTGCAATCCCTGTCGCTGCGGACTCCGCCGAGGCTCGCGCTACGGTCATGGGCCTCGTGGGCGACACCGGCTTTGACCCCTTCGACGCCGGCGTAATTGCCGACTCGTGGCGCCAGCAGCCGGGCACCCCGGCCTACTGCACCGAGCTCGGCCTGGCAGACCTCGCCAAGGCTATTGCCGCGGCCGAGAAAGACAAGGCGACGATCACGCGTGACCGTCTCATCGAGTACTTCGGCTCTTTCGAGAAGATGCCGTCTCTGGACGAAACTGTCGCGATCAACCGCGCAGCACATAATTAGCGTCTGCCAAAAACAGGGCAAACATCAGGCGACGTCTATACAGGAAGGCCGTAATCATCACAGGAGCGGCCGGGGGGCAAGGCAAGTTTGAGGCTAAGCTCTTCGCCCTTAGGGCACGAAGGTCGTCGCCACGGACCTCACGCGCTGTTAGAGAGACGGTCGCAGAGATCAAATGAAGCGACTGGATCCAAGGCAGCCGTCGGGCTCAAGCACAACATCGTCACGAAGAGCGACTGCGTCGACTTCGTTCCAAAGGCCGCTGAGGCGTTCGGCAAGGTGGACACCCCTGATCAACACCGGCCAGACACAGGATATGTGGGACATCGACGCCGGCGAGACGATCCGCATCCTCGACGTCAACATCCCCGGCACGCCGCTCGAAGCTGCGATGCCGAGATCAAGAAGAACGGCACGGGTTCGATCGTCAAGATCTCGTCTGCAGCCGGTCTCGTGGGCGGTGTCAGCGGTGGCCCAGCGGCGTACTCGGCTATCAAGGAGGCTCTGCGCGCGATCACGAAGAAGATCGCGCTGGACGTTGCCAAGGCCGACGTCCGCCTGAATACGGTCCGATCGCGGCTCACCCGCACCCCCATTATAGAAGCCATGTCGAAGGAAACCGCCGACGCGGTCCTCTCGAAGATCCCGATCTTCGGCGCCGATCCGATCGACATCACCTACCGCGTGCTCTTCCTCGCCGAGCCGCGGGTTCGTGACCGGAACCGACGCCGACATCATCATCGACGGCGGCCACGCCGCCCAGTAAAGGAGACACCATGATCCGACACATCGTTTTATTCCGCGTCATCGAAGGCACACCGGCGAAGCGCGTGCAGGAGGCCATCGATCGACTTGAAGCACTCGTCGGTGTCATCCCCGGCCTGCGCTCTTTAAAGGCAGGCATCGACATAGGTATCGAAGGAAACTTCGACTTCGGCCTCGTCGCCGAGCTCGATGACCGCGCCGCCCTGGAAGTGTTCTCGGCCGACCCCACCCACATGGAGGTGGCCATGTTCATCCTCGAGTTCCGCAAAAACACCGACATTGCCATCCTCGACCTCGAGATTTAACAACGCGGGGCCCCCGAACTAGCGGTTCGGGGCCCCGCTTGTGGCGATGGCAGACAAGGCGGGTTTCGGATCCCAGCAGAACTGTGACAGAACTTCGCCCGCAACTGCCGAAAACTCGATCGTCGTCGTCAGCGAGGCCAACGCGACGGTGAGTCCCCACAGCGTCACGGAAGCAGCCGAAGCTGCCGCAGAAGCAGCCGAAGTGCTCGCCTGAAGTGCCGCTGGACGTAATTCGCAGAGCTGCGCAGCGGTCGAGGGGGATCTTTGTGCTCAACCCCGCGCGGGCCCGAGCGCTCGACACGGAACTCCTGGTGCTGGTGCGATGTGATGTTCGTTAACGAAGGCGCGTTCGAGGTCATCTTCGGCCAGCGCGTCCCAGAGAACCCGGCTCTGCTTGGGGGGCCATGGCCGGACGAAAGGCGCCGACCTTCCTCGTCGTAACTCTCGGAGGTCGAAGCGCCCTGATCTAGCTCAGCGGAGAGTCGACCCAGATCCCAGCGCCCTCGGTGAATGTGGTGGACACCACTGGCGCCGGCGACACTTTCGTGGGAGTCCTCGGTAACGCCCTGACCAAGGGCGAGTCCCTCCTCATGCCGCGAACAGGGCGGTCTGCCAGGCGTCCCTCTCGACGCAGTCCCTCGGTGCAACCTCTGGCATGCCCACGGCCGTCGTCGTCCGCGAACTCCAGGGAGAACCCGCCCCTGTCTACGACCAGTGAGAACCAGCGCTCAGGCTGTTACGCCGTTTCCGGGAAGGTACACCTTGCCAGCTAGCATCTGGGCTGGGGCAACTCGTCGATATCGTGGTCCTTGCTGCCCTCTCGGTGGACCTTTCTCTTCCCCCCATGTAGATTCCGTCAAGCCATGGCGACATCCGGATATGGGATAACGACGACCCCGGCACGGAAACGCTCATTCCAACCTTGCTTGCCGGGTGTACGAGGAGACGGTCTCTCTGCTAATCGTGTATCACGAGCAAGGAGGGCTTTCGGTACACCGAAGCGACGGCCCGCTGCGGGGTGAGAGTCTTTTTCGCCGCCTTGTTCGCTCTTGTTCGCCTCTCGGGGATCCGGCACTGCACCACCGTCCCCGGCCCGGCCGCGGCAAGGATCCCGGACATCCTGGGCCGGGACTTCACTGCTTCGGCCCCGAACCAGCGCTACGTCGGGGACATGACCTACCTGCTGATCAAGGGCTCCAAGCCGTGGTACCTAGCCACCGTCATCGACCTGTACGCCTGAACGCCTCCAGCGCGTCCCGCCGTACCGGCCCACGTTCGCGGACCCGTATCGGAAGCACCTGCCCAGCCGCCGGGCGACCGAGCCCAGGGCCGGTTCAACAGCTCCTCCGCGAGACCCCTGAGCTGGGCTACCAGGGCAGCGGGAACCAGCTGACCCCGTACCTGAACCAGGGCCGCACCAGGATGAGCGTCCCGGACCTCTTACCCCGCCTTGCCTCCCCGCCTCCCTCTAAGCAGACCGGACAGGCTCACCGTCGGACAGCAAGAGCGCCTCGACCAGCTCGCCGCCTCCTGCCCGGCGATCACCGCAGGGCTCAGCCTGGTCCAGGCGTTCGCCGCTCTTTTGGAGCCCAACGAGGCCAATCCCACCACCGCATCCTCCTCGCCTGAACGACGTTGGGCTCCACCACCGAAAGCGTGCCAGGGTAGCAAACTTTACTGACCCTCGCGGTTGGCCAATACGTTCTCCGGTCCACTGGGGACGATCGGGAGAATGATTCGCGAGGGACGTTTGCGGTCGTGGTAGAGCCGCTGCTGTGCGACGCGGATGGAAGTGCCCTCAGTCACGGGTTCCCCGGTGTTGAGGTTGCGGTCCCAGCGGGGGAAATTGCTGGAAGTCACCTGCACGCGCAGGCAGTGGCCCGCCTTTATAACGATGGAGGTCGACCACAGGTCGACATCGACCTCGTCGACACGCTCCGATTCGGTATGCACACGTGTTATCCCGTCGGTGATATTGCGCGATATGCCAGCCGCGTCGACCTCGCACAGCCGCACTACCCAGTCGGTGGAGGGACCGTCCGTGGAGGCGAAGATGGTTGCGCGCACGCGTCCGGTGATCTCGAGGTCAGCCTCAAGCGGATCGGTGGTGAAAACCAGAACGTCGTCACGGGCCTCCACGACGCGCTGGTCGAAAGGGCCTGCGGGGAAGTCGGAGGCCATTTGGATGCTTCCACCTCGGGTGATGACGGGGTCAGCCGGGTCGTAGGTGAAGCCCGACCCGGCCTCGTCAAGCTCGGGCACTGACCATGTCAGAGTCTTGTCCTCGTTGAGATACAGCGCCGTGTCTTTGGCCCGTGCGAGCGGCCAGTCCTCTTCGGACCTCCACTGGTTCGTACCCATAACGAAGATCAGGACACCGGGTTCGTGTGCGTGGGTGGCGGGCATGTCCTTTAGCCAGTGGTCGTACCACTCTCGCTCGATATCAGTGACCGTCTGTCCGCCCGGGGTCTGGGCGGAAAGGCCGAAGTTGATTTCACCGACCTGGCCTCCATTCCAAGGCGATGAGAGGCTGCCATGGTGCCAGGGCCCGATTACGAGGCGAGCGGTACGGCCGCGTGCCCGCAGGCCGACGTAGTTGTCGATGTCTCCTTGCAGAAAGAGGTCGTACCAGCCCGCGAACCCCAAGGTGGGAACGTCTATATCGTCGTACTTGCTTGAGACGCGTGTGTCCTCCATGGTTGTGGGATCCGCCAAGGCTCGGGTGACCCCGAGGTCCGGCTGACCTGTCGCCGCCAGCGCCGCAGGGGCACCTGCCGGTAGCTGCCAATACGTGCGGGTGGCGAGAGCGTCAAGGTCGGTGAACGTCGTCCCCAACTGCCTCATCATTGCGTCGGCCTCGAGCCCGGCCTTCGGGATCTGGCCCAAGGCGGTAAACAGTCCCCAGAAAAGGTTGTTTCCGAACTCGATCGCCCCGCCTCGGAACAGTAAGCCGTTGTCCGGGTCGGCGAAAGTTGTGGCAGGGACGATGGTCGCCAGATGTGGGGGACGGGCAATCGCGGCGCTCCACTGGGTGCTGCCGAGATAGCTGGGGCCAAACATGCCCACCCTGCCGTTGCTGCCCGGTAGAGAAGCCGCCCATTCAACGGTGTCGTAGCCATCCTCGCGTTCGTGTTGCAAGGGATGCCACTCGCCGTCGGAAGTGAAGCGACCCCTGGAGTCCTGCGTGACCACCATGTAGCCAGCTCGCACCAACGTCCTGACGTCGAGCTGGCCGGTCTCCATCAAATTCTTGTCGTAAGGGTGGCGGGCAAGAAGAACAGGGAAAGGACCTTCTCCCTCAGGGCGGAAAACGTTTGCTCGCAAAATGGTGCCGTCGCGCATCGTGGCGGGAACGTCAAGTTGAAGGGTGATTTCATGCATGTGCTTGTCCTTCTGAAGTCGACCGCATCCACTACGATCCCGTTTCGGGGTCGTGGGCGGCTAGCTTATGAATGGTCGAAGCGATACCGCGACATCTTCGTTGGCAATGACGGCCCGCTGTAGTACTAGGAGTAGGTTTCCTCAGCGAGAGATGAATCCGCCGTCGATGACGAGCTCGCTACCGGTGATGAACTTTGCCTCGTCCGAGGCAAGGTAGAGCATGCCGTACGCGATGTCGGAGGCCTCCCCGGCGTGGGGCGGCAAAGGAACAGTTCCGGGGTTGGCCAGCGTTTCCCTGGTGAACCCGTAACCACGGGTCAGGCCGGTATCGATCGGACCCGGATGCACCGAGTTTACCCGGATGCTGTCCTTTGCGAACCACTGGGCAGCGTGCTTTGTCAGGGACCGGACCGCACCCTTCGAGGCGGAATATGCCGCGCCCCCGCCGTCCCCGGCGCCACCACCGATAATCCCGGCGATCGACGAGACGTTCACAATGGAACCGTGGCCGGCGGCCTGCATGGTGGGGATTACACTCTTCATCCCGAGCCAGGGTCCGGTGGCGTTGATGGCCATGACCTTGTTCCAGTCCTCCAGCCCGGCGTCGAGAATACCATTTGGCAGGGCAATGCCAGCATTGTTGATCAGGATGTCGATCGTGCCCCACTCCAGCAGGACGTCATCAACCACACGATTCCAATCCTCAACGGAAGAGACGTCGTGAGTGCGGGCGATTGCCTCGCCACCATCAGCCGTAACTTCATCGACCGCCTGCTGCAGTGCCTCCGCGGAGATGTCCGTAGCCAGTACCCGGGCCCCTTCGGCCACGAAGAGCTTGAGGGCGGAGAGCCCCAGTCCGCTGGCTGCACCCGTAATGATGGCGACCTTGCCGGCCAATCGTGACATATTCATATTCCTTCTCTGATAGGGGATTCTTCAGCAAAGCTGCCGTTGTCGCGGCAGGTCAGGCTTCTCCTGAGCGTTTCCGTGACCGGGTGTAGGCGTCGAGGGATACGGCGGCGAGTACGATCACGCCGAGGGCGACCTCTTGTGTTGCTTGCGGGAATGCGAGGATGTCGAAGACGTTGTTGATGGTTCCGAAGATCAGGATGCCGACGAGGGTTCGCCACATGGCGCCTTCTCCGCCGAGCAGTGAAGTTCCGCCGATGATGACGATGGCGATCGAGTTGAGTGTGACTCCGACGGCTACGCCTGGCTGTCCGACGCCGATGACCGATCCTAGGACGATGCCGGCGAGTGCGGCGAGCATGGCTGTCAGCACGTAGGTACTTGCGCGCAGTGAGGTTACGGGGAGTCCGGCCAGCCGTGCGGCTTCGTTGTTGCCGCCGATTGCGTAGATTCCCCGGCCGTAGACGGTTTTGGAAAGTGCGAACCATCCTGCCGCGACGAGGACCGCAAGAAGCCAGACGGAGAGCGGGGCTCCGAGGAAGTCTTCATCGGAAAGGAAGTCGTAGCCGCCCGTTGCCATGGAAACCGGTTTGGAGTTTGTGTACAGCAGGGTCAGGCCGCTGAACAAAGACGCGGTGGCGAGAGTTGCGATAAACGCGTTCACTTTCGCTTTTGTGATGAGGAGGGCGTTGATCAGGCCGAGGAGGAATCCGATCGCCAGCGTGATGAGTATGGCCGGCCCCGCAGGCATCATGTGGGACAGCGTTGCGTAGGACACCCCGCCGATAGCCAGGACGGCGGCCACCGAAAGGTCAAAGCCTCCTGCGATGATGATGAACGTCATCCCTACCGCGATAATGCCGACGGGCGCGTTCTGGGTCAGGATGTTGACCAGGTTTCCCGGGTTGAGGAACCGGGGATTGAGGATGACCGCTGTGATGACGAGGATGATGAGCACCCAGACCATCCCGAGACTTGCTGCTCTCTCTCGCAGGTTGAGGCTTTTGCCTGCTGTCACAGCAGGAATAACGGTTCCTTCCGGGGTGGTGTCCCGGTCGATGGTGGCGCTCATGCGTGCTCCTTCAATCCAAACGCTGCTTGCAGTACGTCTTCCATGGCGATCTGCTGATCGCCGGTCCGCTCAAGGAGCCCCATGCTGTGGCCCTTGGCAATTACGAGCACCCGGTCGGACACCGCCAACACTTCTTCAAGCTCGGACGAGACCATGATCACGGCAACGCCCTCGGCCGCCATCAGGCGTAACGTCTCCAGGAGTTCGCCCTTGGCGCCGACGTCGATGCCGCGTGTTGGCTCGTCGGCGAGGAGCACTCGGGGTCGGTCGTACAACCACCGTGCCATCAGCAACTTCTGCTGATTGCCGCCGGAGAACCTGTCGCTGCGTTCACCTAATCGGGCTACGGGGAAGTTCAGCCTGGAGGCTGCGTCGGCGACCATGGCACGGAGTTTCTTACGGACAATCACGCCCCCGGTTGAGGCGGAGCCAAGGTTGGAGAGGGCGATGTTGTCCGCCGCGCTGCGGAGCAGGACGAGCCCTTCTCCCTTGCGGTCCTCAGGGATTAGACCGATTCCGAGTTTGCGCGCGGCCCGCACAGTCCGCGGCCAGGCAGGCTCTGCGCCCGCCAGGCGGATGGTGCCCCGTGCAGTGGGTTCCGCGCCAGCGATCGCCCTAAGTAACGTCGAACGGCCAGAACCTACCAAACCGGCGATGCCAAGTATTTCCCCGGGCCTCACGTCCAGGTCGATATTTTCAATGGCTCCCGGAACGGTGAGCCCAACCACCTCAAGAATCGGGGCAACGCCGGGCTCGATAGGTCCGGCGTGTATTTCCACCGGCTTGTCCAGGAGCACGCGGCTAAGCGTCTGGTCACCCCGCTGGTCACCGAGCATCGCACGCACGAGTTCAGCCCGGGATTTCTCCCCGCGCCTGCTCGTGGTGATGGCCCGGCCGTTCCTGAAGACCGTTATCCAGTCGGCAAGGCGTTCGATCTCGTCGAAGTTGTGGCTCACGATCACGATGGTGACACCGCGCTTGCGTAACCCTTCGATCGCCTTGTAGAGCGCCTCCCGCTCCTCGACGGCGAGCGAGGCGCTCGGCTCATCAAAGAGGATGACGCGCGGATCGATGACCAGGGACCGCATGATCTCGAGCAGCTGCTGCTCTGCGACCGAGAGGGTGCCTACGGGAACGCCCGCAGGTATGACCCTGACGTCCAGCTCGGTACACAGCTGGACGTAGCGGCGACGCATTTCGCGGCTGGAGAGAACTCCTAACCGGGACAGGACGGACCCAAGAAATACATTCGCTGCTGCATCCAGATGCGGGATGATCGTCAGTTCCTGATAGATGGCTGAGACGCCGCTCCGGCGTGCAGCGCGAAGGTTTCCCGGTTCAAGCGGTTCACCGAAGACTTCGACAACACCTCCGTCAAAGTCGACGCGACCGGCGATCGCACCCAGGGCTGTGGACTTTCCCGCTCCGTTCTCGCCGATCAGTGCATGTACTGTTCCTTCGTGGATCTCAACGTCCACGTCGATCAATGCGCGGGTGGCACCGTAGGTCTTCGATACCGCTTTAAGCGCGACGGCGATAGCCGGGTCCGATTGCGAAGGCTCCATTGCCGGGTCTACTTTCTGTACTGGGCTGGGGCGGCGTTCGAGGGAACGTCGCCCCAGCCCAAGGTTGGGCGACCTGCGGTGTTAGCGCAGCTCGGCGGGCAGTTCTGAGATCGTTTCCTTCGTGACCACAAAAGGATTCTTTGCAGTGCCAATGACCGAGTCATCCACAAAACGGGGGCCGGCATCCCCTCGTTGCGCGGCCGCGATGGAGCTGAGGTTTGCCTTCATCTGGTTATAAGGAAAGAGCATCGTGGAGAGCTGGACGTTGCCGGCTTCTAATTGTTCGATCTGGAACTTGCCGAAACCGACGTCCGCAACATGGATCTTTTCGGAAAGACCGGCGTCTTTTGCGGCCTGGATGACGCCTTGGGTTAGGTCGGGCGCGGACGCAGACAGGATGAGGGTAGTGTCAGGATGGCCCTGCAGGTATGTCTGGGTCTTGTTGTACGCGTCAGTCGTGGTCCAGTCGGTGTAGATCGTGTCAATTGAATAGTCGGTGTTGTCCTGCGCAAGCTTTGCCATTGCGGCTTCTGTAACGCGCGTCTGAGTGTTGACCGCCGGGCCAAGTACGGCCACCACCTTCTGCTTACCCGGGTTAGCCTTTGCTGCGGCCGCCAACCAGCCGTCGACGTAGTCGCGGGTGGTGTTGCTGCCCACGAAGTTCAAGGTGCCCGGGACCCAGACCTCGTCAACTGACTTACCGCTCTGATCTGTGCCGTCGTCGCAGAGGGGCGATCCTGAAATCGACGTGAGGATATTAGCCTTTGCGAAATCCTCGGTGAGGAGCTTGCAGGACATCACGCCGTCGAGGGCCATAACTACCGCGGCGTCGAAGTTTCCGGACGTCATCGCTGTCTGCATTTGGTTGAGCTGCTTGTTCGGGTCATATCCTGCGTCAAATAAGGTCATGTCCATACCAAGTTCATTCGCAGTTTCCTTCGCCGCCCGCTCCTGCTCCAACCCGAACTCATTGGCGACTCCCGGGATAAAAACAGCGACCTTGAGGCCCTGGCCGGTCTTCAGGTTCACTTTCGTGTCGTTGCCGACATCGATTGCGACCGTGCCGGCTGGACCCTGATTGCCCGGGTCGCCGCTGCTGTTTCCCGCGCAACCGGCCAAGGCGAGCAGTACCGCTGTGGATCCCGCGGCCAGCATGGCCCGCGACTTTGGTGTACGCATAATTCTCCTGATTGCTTGTTCCGGCGCCGTAGGCGGCCGGGATATATGTGATGCCGCGGGCTTCTTTGCTTCGCGATCGTGGCGTGGTCCGCCGACTCTGCTTAGGGGAGTGGCAGCTACCCGGGGCTAGCGCAGTTCGGGGGGAAGTTCGGAGATTGAGTCCTTCGTGATGGTGAAAGGACTCTTCGCCGTGCCAATGACCGAGTCATCCACAAAACGAGGGCCGGCATCCCCGCGTTGAGCCGCCGCGATGGTCTCGAGAGATACCTTTATCCCGTTGTATGGGAAGAACAGGGTTGAGAACTGGATGTTCCCCGCCTCGATCTGTTCGATCGAAAACCCGCCGAAACCCTGGTCTACGATGTGGATCTTGCCGAGAAGGCCCGCGTCGTCTACGGCTTCGACGATGCCCCGAGAGATGTCCGGCGTGTACATGGACAGGATGAGGGTGGTGTCCGGATGGCCCTGGAGGTAAGTCTGGGTCTCGTTGAACGTGCCTGTCGTGGTGTAGTCGGTGTAGAGCTTGTCGACCGTATAGTCAGGGTTGTCCTTCGCGAATTTCGCGAGGGCAACTTCAATGACTCGCGTTTGGGCGGCGACAGCGGGACCAAGGACAGCAACAACCTTCTGCTTGCCGGGGTTCGCCTCGGCCGCGGCGGCAAACCAGCCATCGATGTAGGCGCGGGTGTTGTTGCTGCCGACGAAGTTCATGGTGCCGGGCGCCCATACCTCTTCAACCGATGCTCCGGTCTGATTAATGCCGTACTCGCACAGCGGCGTGACGTTGTTCACCACCAGGATGTTGGCCTTGGGGTAATCCTCGGTGATGGTCTTGCACACCACCGTGCCGTCGAGCGCCTGCACCACGGCGGCGTCGTAATCCCCGGATGCCAGCGCCGTCTGCATCTGGTTTAGCTGTTGACTCGGGTCGTAACTCCCGTCGAACAAGGTCATCTCCATGCCGAGCTCCTTGGCCGTCTCCTTCGCGGCGAGCTCCTGCGCCTGCCCGTACGCATTTGCTACGCCCGGGATGAATACGGCGACCTTGAGGTTGGGGCTGGCCTTCAGATTGACCGTCATGTCGTTGCCGACATCGATCGCAACAGTGGCAGCGGGGCCTTGGCTGCTTGCGCTTTCAGCGCAACCAGCCAGAGCCAGCAGCACCGCCGTGGATCCAGCAGCCAACATAATTCGCGACTTCGTTGTTCGCATCTTTGCTCCTCGCGTTTCTTTCGCATGCTGTGAAGCGTGCGTCCCCTGGCCTCCCGTTTATCCGGCTGGCGCCGTTGACGACCGGAATACGGGGTGGCCCGCCAGCTTCTTTGCTCGGCGATCTTGGTGGGTGCTATGCCGACGGTACTTGTGTCATAGCTCACCCGTCAAGAGAAAACTTGCGCTATTTGTGAATCACTATCGTAATGCGCGATATGGAACGATTCACCTAGTCATCGTCAATAATCGCCAGTCATGCGTGCTCGTGGGCTTGCTCCTTGCTGGTGGACCCCAGGCAGGCTAACCGGGTAGAACGTCACCTTCCGCCGTTGGCGGTCTCCCAGTTGTAGGTCATCCAGACCTCGAATCCCTCGACTTTGCTGATCAATTGACGCTGGTTCACACCATCCGCCCCCAGCCAAAGGATCCTGTCGTCGGCCGTGACGGCGTCAACCATCCCTGTCCGGACAAACCGGCCATACTGTCTTATTTGTACGGATTCTCCAATAAGGGGAAGCCACTCATCTTGCTTGTGGAATGTCATAGTTGTGTCCGTTGAATAGTGGTTTTCGGCTTGTGGGGCCGGTGAGCAACCCGCTGTTTTGAGTCCGCGACTTGCTCACCGGCCTTCGGCGAGAATGGCTCGCCGCCCGGAGGAGGCCTCCAGGATCAGCTTTAGGTCCTCTTAGTGGCTGGCAACATGGACCTTCGTGGGATCTGTCTCCGTGTCGACTGCATGCAGATCGGTGATGCGCTTCGGTGCCAGCACCGCCCAGACGATCACGAAGACAGCGATAATCACGGCCGATGCGATGTAGATACCGGCAAAGGTTGCCTCCGGAATGAATCCGTCGGCGCCGGGGACCAGCACATTCAAGATGATTGCGACGGCGATCATCGCTCCGACGAACTGGATGATGTTTTGCATGCCAACGGTCACTGCCATGTTGTCCTGGCGGCCAGCGGCTGCAACGAGGGTGTATCCCGTAGTCAGGCAGCTGAGGATCGTGAGCGCGTACAGGAACACCCACAACCAGGACAGCCAGACGTGGCCGTGGGCCAGGGCGAGTCCGAGGAAGACGAGGACCGCAGCAGATCCGGAAACAACCAGGACGGTCTTCGGTCCCAGGCGCCGAAGGCCCCATCGGGTCCACAGGTATCCCAATGCCGCCCCGGGAATCATCGCGAGGAGTACGTATGAGGAGTCCAGGGCAGAGAGGCCATGGCCGTACCCGGACGAAGCCGGGGTCTGCAGCCATGCCGGCAGCACGATGAAGATGCCCTGGCCAACCAGGCTGATCAGGAGGATTCCGGAGTAGCCAATGAGAGTCTGCCGGATATCCATGTTGCGGAATGACACCAGGGGTTCCTGGGTGCGTCGCTGCTGAATGATCCAAGCAGCCAGTGTCACGGCACTGACGAGGAATGCTCCGAGCACCAGCGGTGAGGTCCAGCCCTGGCCGGGCCCTTCAGCAATGCCAACGAGGAGCGCCGTGACCCACACGCCGAGCCCCAGCGCGCCAAACCAGTCCAACTGGACCACAGCACGGGCGGCGGCAGGTGTCTCAGGTGACTTCAGAGCCAGGATCAGCATCACGCCGTACAAAGCAAAGGTCACCCAGAAGACGGTCTCCCACGGCAAACCCAGTCCAACGATGAGTCCGCCGGCAATAAGTGCGAGCGGCACAAGGACTGCCATCACTGTCGAGAGCACCAACGAGACCAGCCGGATTTGTCGGGCGGTAGCACGTGGACGCAGAAGTCCCCAGCTCAGTGGAATCGTGACCGCGAGGCCCATGAGGAACCGGCCCGCGACCAGAGGCCAGAAACCGTCGGCGGTTGCACCGAGGGCGCATCCCACCAGTGCCAAGACGATCAGTGCGATGAGAACCTTGCGATGCCCGAAAATATCACCCATCCGGGCGGTCAGGCTGACGGAAATCACGCTGCCCATCATCAGCGCGTTAAGGACCCACCCGATTTCCGAGCCCGTCAGGCCTGATTCAGTCGCGATCACCCCGATGAGCGGGGCGAGGATTCCGTACTGGATGTCAAGCGTTATGCCGCTCAGCAGGAGTAGGGCAATGATCGGTGTGCTTCGGCCGGTGCGGGGCTCGACCGCTATTGTTTGTGTCATCTTTGACCACCTTTTGTTTATATCCAGCAGCTGCTGGGATCGTTCCTGACGCGAAGAGCAGCGCATATGACTGGATCATTGGTTCGATCTGCCGACGACGTCGACGCCATGCGTTGTGCTCTGCGGAAGAATCCGGCTTCTTTGCCGGGCCAGTGCAGGCTTCAACGTTAAGTTGGAGGGACCCCGGCCCGGCATGGCAATGAACGCCGTCCGCATGGGAAAGTACGCCAAGGTACGTTTGCGTTTATCAGGACAATGCGGGCAGGCTTAGGCCCCGGATGTGACGTTGGTTTTGTAGTGGGAAGCTTCCCGGTAGGCCGTGGGCGGCATGCCCTTCCACCGTTTAAAGGCGATGGTGAAGCTCGCAGGCTCTGTATAGCCAAGCCTGCGGGATATGCGCGCTACCGAAAGATCCGTATTCGAGAGCAAATCGGCGGCAAGGTCGCTCAGGGTCTTGTCCCGGAGCTGGGCGAAGTCGTCCCCGGTGAGTTCAAGCTTGCGCTGCAGGGTGCGAGGAGAAACTCGAAGTGTTGCGGCCACGTTTGCCAGTTTGCGGTTAAGCTCAGGGGCCGCCTTTATGGTCTTTGCGACAGTGTCGGCCCAGTCTCCGGTCGCCCTGAGAGTGTCGACGATCTGGGTATCCGCCTTGATCCACGCCGCGTGCTGAAAGGCGTTACCGAAAGGAAGCTCCTGTGCTGACGTTGCTGGGTCCCACCATAGCCGCAGCGTTTCGGCGCCACAGTCGATCACGCAGGGAACGTTAGCCGCAAGTTCGGGGGAGGCTTCCGCGAGAGGGAATTCAATCTGGGTGAAAGGGAAAGGGCTGCCATAGAGCCAGGTGAAATTCCGGGCAATGAAACAAAGGTCGCGGTAAACGCTGAACGGGATCAGCTCTTCCGGGGCATCGGGGTAGGTGAACTCCATCCCGGTTACTGCGCCATCCGGTGTCCTCAGTGACGCCAGTTCGAACAGCGCAGGGCCATAGTCAGTGGTACTCGCAACGTCTACCCACGCCTCGATGGTCGGCGCAGTAGCAAGGGCCAATCCTCTCACCCCGAAGGCGCCCAGTGAGTAAGCGCGCGCTGCGCGCACCCAGAGATCCACACGATCTTCTGTTAGACCAACGAACTGAAGCTGGAAGGCCAATTCCTTCCTCGCAGGAATTGTCCCTCCCGGACGGTTCACCGCATCGGGGTCAATTTCCGCATGCGCGAGCGCGCTCTGCCAATCCAGGTCCGCATCCTCAAGCAGTCCACGCAGTATGTGCACGCTAAAATTTGGTACCCGAAGGTTCTGGTATGTTCCCCCTTTCACCGTCGCCACCTTCTGCCCCAGGCATACCGGGGCGACTTAGCAAGTCCAGGACGGGATGGGGGAAGCATCTCTCTCCTCTTCTTTGTGGAGGGACGGGCTCCTGCTCGAAAGCGCATCGGCAAATCCGAGTATCAGAAGGCTCGTGAAGTCACGTCAGTAGCTTTGCACCTTCGGGGGCTTACAACACGCCAAAGAGCGCGTTTGGCGCGGTTTCCCATCTACTTGGCGTCGCTGGTCCTGCCGGTCCAACGCTGCGGGCTCCTAACGTTGAAGCTAAGCAAGGCCTCGCAAGGGAGCCGAAACAAAGCAACGAAGGAGAGGAAACGAGATGACGCGCGAAGAAGCCTTCACACTCTGCCCTTCAGACTCCTATGTGGAGCTCTACGGAAACCAGTGGCTCATCGTTCCGTTTGCACCGGTCGCACAGCCTCAGTTCTTTGTCTGTACACCAGGCCAACGCAATGCCCAAGCACGGTAAGCAACCCTGCGTTCCTGCCCGGAGCCGCAAGGCCTATGGGGATCTTTCATCTTGTGGTTGAGTGAAGCATGGCTGCCCAGATTGAGGATTATGCGCTGCTTTCGGATCTCCACACCGGACCCCTTGTTTCCCGGCAGGGCAGTGTGGACTGGCTCTGCTTCCCGCGTTTCGACTCGCCCTCTGTCTTTGCCTCCCTGCTCGGGCACGAAGACCATGGCCGGTGGCTGCTAGCCCCGAGTCCGCCGGAGGCCGCTGTCGTGGACCGTCACTATGTGGACTCGACCTTCGTACTCCAAACAACGTGGCAGACCAATTCCGGAAAGGTCTTGGTGACGGACTTCATGCCTGTGGGTGACGCCCAGCCATCACTCGTCCGGCGGGTAACCGGACTCAGCGGGACAGTTCAAATGCGTCAAGAGATAAGGATTCGGCCCCAGTACGCCACCGTACTGCCTTGGGTGAGCAGGATCCGCGACAGCGCGGCCCCCGGCGCCGAAATACTTCTCGCCATGTCCGGTCCGGACGCTCTGTCTTTGCGGGGCACCCCCCTTCCGCAAGCAGAAGACCACCGGCATGCGGGGGAGTTCACGGTCCAGCAGGGACTGAACGTGGACTTCCACCTAACATGGTTCCCTTCCTACCGCGACGTGCCGCCGGCCATCAATATTGACGCAGCCCTGGACGACGCCATCCACTACTGGACCACGTGGGCGGGCAATTGCCGCTACGACGGGCCCTATCAGAGTGTGGTCAAGCGTTCACTTCTGGTTTTACGGGCTCTAACCCACTACGAGACGGGCGGCATTGTCGCCGCTCCTACCACTTCCTTGCCTGAGGAGTTTGGCGGACCACGCAACTGGGACTATCGCTACTGTTGGCTGCGCGATGCATCCTTGACGCTCGAAGCCATGTTAACGCACGGCTACGAATCCGAAGCCCTGAAGTGGCGCAACTGGCTCCTGCGGGCGCTCGCGGGCGATCCAGAGGAACTGCAAATAATGTACGGCGTAGGGGGCGAACGCGACCTGACGGAAAAGGAACTCCCCCACCTGCCTGGCTATCAGGACGCCAGACCCGTTCGAATCGGCAACGCAGCCGTCTTCCAGCATCAGGCCGATGTTGTGGGGGAGGTGATGGTGGTACTGGAGAGGCTTCGCCTTGCCGGAGGTAAGGAGGACCATTTCTCCTGGGCCCTGCAGCGCGCCCTCCTTGGATCAGTGGACAAACACTTCGAAGACAAAGACCTGGGGCTGTGGGAAATGCGGGGCGCTCCGCAGTACTTCACGCACTCCCGCGTCATGATGTGGGCAGCCTATGACAGCGGAGTACGGGCTGTCCGGGACCATGGACTGCCTGGACCGCTGGGGCACTGGGAGCGGCATCGGGATCGACTGGCGGCAGAAATAGCGGACCTCGGATTCAACCGCAACCTTAATTCCTTTACCCAGACATACGGGGGCGAGGAGACGGACGCGGCCCTGCTGGTCTTGCCGCAGGTCGGATTCCTCGGCTACGACGATGAGCGGATGCTGGGAACAGTCGCCCAGTTGGAGAAGGACCTACTTACCGCAGGGGGCCTGATGATGCGCTACCGCACCGAGACCGGCGTCGACGGATTGGCGCCGGGGGAACATCCATTCCTTGCCTGCTCCTTCTGGCTGGTGGAACAGTACGCACGCTCGGGCCGACTGGCAGACGCCAAGCACCTGATGGGCGACCTGGTGGGACTTTCCAATGACCTCGGCCTGCTCAGCGAAGAATACGCCATGAACGAAAAACGGATGGCGGGAAACTTTCCACAAGCCTTCTCCCACCTAGCCCTGATACGGGCCGCAGACGCCATGCGCAGCGCGGGCGTCTAAGCCTTGGACCTTCCGCTGTTCTTGTATCGGGACGCTTCCCTGTAGGCCGTCGGCGGCATCCCATTCCACCGTTTGAAGGCGATGGTGAAGCTCGTTGGGTCCGTGTAACCCAGAGTGCGTGATATCCGTGCGACAGAGTGATCCGTTTTCGAGAGCAGATCGCCGGCCAGGTCACGCAGGGCTTTGTCCCGGAGCTGGGCGAAGTCGTCTCCGGTGAGTTCGAGCTTGCGCTGCAGGGTACGGGGCGAGACCCGCAGTGTTGCGGCCACATTTGCTAGTTTGCGGTTGAGCTCTGGCGCGGCTTTTATGGTCTTCATGACAGTGTCGGGCCAGTCGCCGGTTGCCCTTAGATTGTCAAGAATCTGGTGATCCGCTTTGAGCCATGCTTCGTGTTGAAAGGCGTTACCGAAGGGGAGCTCCTGTACCGATGTTTCCGGAGCCCACCAGAGCCGCAGTGCATCCGATCCGCAGTCGATGACGCACGGGACGAAGGGAAAAATCTCAGGGGAGGCTTCTGCCAGAGGGAAATCGATCCGGGTGAAGGGGAAAGGGCCGCCGTACATCCATGTGAAAGTTCGGGCAATAACGCAGAAATCGCGGTAGACGCTGAACGGGATGAGCTCTGCAGGGGTATCGGGGTAGGTGTACTCCATACCGGTCACAGTGCCATCCAACGTCCGGAGAGGCGTAATTTCCATCAGGCCGGGGGCATAGTCTGTTGAGCTGCCGGCTTCTACCCAGGCCCCAATGGTCGGCGCGGTAGCGAGGGCCAATCCGCGTATGCCGAAGGATCCTAGTGTGTAAGCCTGTGCGGCCTTCACCCAGAGGTCGACACGATCTTTTGTGAGAGCCACGAACTGCAGTTGGAACGCCAACTCCTTCTTCGCAGGAATAGTGCCTCCCGGGCGGTCGATCGCGTCGGGGTCGATTTCCGCGTTTGTGAGCGCAGTTTGCCAATCAAGGTCCGCGTCCTTCAACACCGCGCATAGTCCGTGAACGCTGAAGTTGGGTAGTCGCAGATTCTGATAAGAGCTTAGTTTCACTGCTGCCTCCTTTCACCGTTGAGGAAGAGGCGCTCCAGCAATTCAGGGCCTCAGTGCGACGAGTATCAGCGGCCCAGCATGTGAAGCACGTCACCAGCTTTGCATCCCACGCCATGTATTCACAAGTTGCCCGAGCATGACGCAGTTTCCCATCTGTTTGGCATGTCTTGCCATGCCGCTTACCTCACCTGCGCACCTAACGTTGAAGCCCTGAGCAAGGGCCGGCAGTGAAGCCGGCGCACTGATATCAAAGGAGATCCGGTGAGCTTATCCATCACCCAAAGCCTTGAACCGGCAATAACTGCCGACGAATTCAAGGCGGCATTCCGCAACCATCCCGGCGGTGTCGCTGTTATCACGGCTGATGCGGGGAACGGGCCGGTCGGCCTGACTGCAACGTCTGTCATTTCGGCCAGTGCCGAACCTGCGATTCTCGCATTCTCAGTGTCGGAATTTTCGTCCAGCACTCCGACTATCCTCGGCGCAGACACCGTCATCGTCCATTTACTGGGCGCTGACCAAGTGGACATCGCCAAACTCTGCGCCACCAGCGGAATTGACCGCTTTGCTGACACCTCTCTCTGGTCGCGACTGGAGACCGGCGAGCCCTACTTTGTGGGGGCCCAGGCTTGGATCCGGGGCAGGATCATCAACTCGATGGCCGCCGGTGGGTCGTCCATCGTGGCCGTCGAGGCGCTCCAGGCGTCACCGGCGCTGTCAGCAGACACGGCGCCTGCAGACCCGCTGGTCTACCACAACCGGCGCTGGCACGCCCTTGGGGATGCATCCCAGATCTGAACCGTGACCCCGCCGGTCATAACAAATCCAACCTGTTCCACATCCAATTTCATCTTCCCGAAAGGACGGCGATTATGAGCATCGCATCCAACGAAACTTCCACCGGCCCTTCCGTTGATCGCGACTTCGTTGCGGACTATACAGTCGAGCGTGATAACGGCCCAATGGTCGGAGGCGACAACGCTTTCAAGGTGGCGATCTTCGGCGCGAACGTGTCCACGGGGCAGGGCGGCCTGAACTTCGCCGACAACAGCATCAAGCTTGGCAACTGGGGCGAAGTGCAGCATCTCGCGCAGAAAGCGGACCGGTACGGCGTGGACGGGTTCATCCCCATCGCGCGCTGGCAGGGGCTCGCCGGTCCCGACCGGCCTTGGGGCCGTCAGTTCGAGACGTTCACCTGGGCCGCGGGACTGGCCGCGGTGACCCAGAACATCCAGATCATCGCCACCTGCAACGTGCAGTTCATCAACCCCGTGATGGGCGCGAAAATGGTGACCACCATTGACCACATCAGCGGCGGCCGCATGGGGCTCAACGTCACAGCGGGCTACTTCAAGCCTGAATACGATATCTTCGGCGTGGAGCTCCCCGAGCACGACGTTCGTTACGAACTCGCCGACGAGTGGATTGAGATCGCCGAGCGTCTGTGGGCCAATGAGGAGCAGGAGTTCGACTTCGACGGCAAGTTCTTTAACCTGAAGGGCGCGCAGGCGCACCCGAAGCCCGTGCAGTCCCCCCGCCCGATGGTGATGAGCGCCGGTTCGAGCCCCGCAGGTCAGGAGTTCGCGTTCAAGCACGCAAACGTCTTGTTCGCATCGGTGGCAAGCGTCGAGCACAGCGGCGAGCTCACGCCGAAAATCCGGCAGAAAGCCGACGCGGCCGGTCGCGAGGACCTCGGCCTGTGGGCGGGCGCGCACATCATCGTCAAGGACACCGAGAAGGAAGCACGCGCCTACGCCGACTACGTGACAGAGAGCACCGACTGGGAGAGCGCGCTTCGCTACCGCGAAATCATCCGCAGCGGCACCCAGAGCTTCAACTGGGATGAGTACAAGCAGTCCGAGGACTACAAGCGTGACGAGTCCGTGAGGGCCTTTGGCCGCGCGGCGCTCATGCCGATCACGGGCACCCCCGAGATGGTGGTCGAGGAGCTGCAGAAGTTGCAGGCCTCGGGCATCACCGGCATCTGCACCGGCCTCGTCGACTATGACGAGGGCCTCGACCGGCTGAACGAGCAGGTCTTCCCGCTGATGCGCGAGGCGGGCCTGCGCGCCTGACGACCAAAGCGTCCATCCAGAAAGGAGTGAACACAGATGACTTTTCCTGATCCCAAGAAATTCCAACTCGTCGTCGCGGGACCGAACGAATCCGGCGAAGCAGACTTCCTCGAAGTTGGCCCGGCCGCCGAATTCGACTTCCCCGGCGTGGCAGCGGGCGCTTTCTACTGGGCCGTGGACGGAGGCCACAGCAAAACGAACTTCGGTGCCCCGCCAAGCAAGGTCGCCCTAGCGGGACGCAATGGATCCACCTTCGGTATCAGCAGCTTCCCCGCGCACTCGTCAGGCGAAGTGGACGCGGCGACGCTCGACGAAAGCATGAGCGCCACCGACGACGGCGACGCCGGAATGCACGCGAGCGACACCATCGATTACGAGGTGGTTATCTCAGGCAAGGTGGACCTTGTACTCCCCGGCGGTAAGAAGCGCACGCTCGTTCCGGGAGACCTGCTCGTCATGGCCGGCGTACCCCATGCTTGGAAGAACCCCTACGACGAGGACTGCGTCTACGTCGTGGTCACGGTCGGTTTCAACACCCCTGAGGCCGCATCATGAGCCTGACCTCACCCGGCAAGGCGCTGCGTGCAGTCTTCGACAGTCCCGAAACGGCACTGGTGCCGTTCGGCGCCTTGCCGCTCCACGCACAGATGGCGCAGCACGCCGGCTTCGATGCCTTCCAGCTCTCCGGCGGTATGTCTGCCTGGTGGCAGGGAGTCTCCGACACGGGATGGCTCACCCTCACCGAGGTGGTTGAGCACGCAAAGCGCACTGCCCGCGCCGCTGACATTCCCATTTATTGCGACGCCGATACCGGCTTTGGTGCGCCGATCAACGTTCAGCGCACGGTGTCCGAGTTCATTGACGCGGGCGTCGCCGGAATCCACATTGAGGATCAGCGGGAGCCCAAGAAATCAGGCGGTGTCGCCGGGATCGAACTGGTGTCGGACGCCGAGGCTATCGGACGACTCAACGCAGCCGTGGATGCCCGCGACAAATTGGACAGCGATTTCGTCATCGTTGCCCGTACAGACGGCTACGGAGCCGCCGGCGGTGGCGTGGATGAGGCGATCCGCCGCGCCCAGCTCTACAAAGCCGAGACCGGCGCGGACGTCATCTTCTACGAGGGATTCCATACCTGGGAGCAGGCCGAATTCGCGCTGAAGGAGACGCCCGGGCCAGCCTACGCCGTCGGGGTTCCGCTGATCGGACGTAAGACCGTCGCCGAGATGACAAAGATTGGCCAGGCGATACAGCCCGTGGCCTTCGTGCTTCCCGGGGTCAAAGAGGTTTGGCGCTTGCTGATGCAGGTCAAGAAATCAGGAGAGGCTACGCCCATCGGCGAGTACATCGACCACTTGAACGATGGCCCCGACAGTATCGGCTGGGGCGCAATGTTCGGTCGTCCCTTGACCGACTACGTGCGTGAAACCGAGGACAGGTTCCTCCCCCAGGACTCGCGCCGCAACTATGACAACAACGTCCACGTTGGAGAGAGCTACTAATGAATGAGGAGAAACTGATGATGAAAGACAAAGCCGGACTCGTCACCGGCGCGGGCTCGGGCATTGGCCGGGCTAGTGCCCTGGCGTTCGCAAAGAACGGCGCGCGCGTAGTGGTGTCCGATATTGATGAGGCAGCCGGGCGCGAAACGGTGGAGATCATCGCAGCAGCTGGTGGGAAGGCTGTCTTCTTCCAGTGTGATGTCAGCGACGAGGAGCAGGTCAAGGGCCTTGTCGATGCGACGGTGTCGAACTTCGGGCAGCTGGACTTCGCTTTCAACAATGCCGGGATGAACGGGGTCTTCGCACCTATTGGGGAGACCGACAGCGCGACCTGGGACCGGGTCATGAAGGTGAACCTGTACAGCACCTTCTACTGCCTTAAGCACGAAGTCAACGCGATGCTGAAGACCGGTGGCGGTGCGATCGTCAACACTGCTTCTGCTGCGGGCCTCGTAGGAATCGCCAACAACGCCCCGTACACCGCCTCGAAGTTTGGCGTTGTCGGGATCACGAGGAACGCGGCCATGGACTACGGCCCCCTGGGCATTCGCATCAACGCCCTCACACCCGGATCGACGACGAGTCCCATGATGAAGAACGCTTTCGAGCAGAACCCGCCCGAATTCCGGGAAAGGATTCTGTCGGCGATCCCGATGCGCGACCTGGCCGAACCCGAGGATCAGGCAGATGCCGTTGTGTGGCTCTGCTCTGACCAAGCCCGCATGGTTACCGGAATCTCCCTGGCGGTCGACGGCGGCTGGCTGGCCGGCAAGTAAGTGGCACTGCCATCCGGTTCAAAAAATATGGAGCAACTGAAAATGACTAATCTTGATTTCAACGGCCGGGTGGCAATCGTCACGGGCGCAGGACAGGGAATGGGCCGCGAGCACGCAAAGATGCTCGCCTCCCGCGGGGCGCGGGTCGTCGTCAATGACGTCAACGCGGCGAACGCAGCCGAAGCTGTGGCCGAAATAACCAACGCAGGCGGCACCGCAGTGGTGGACAGTCATAACGTCGTCACCGAGGCGCCTGAGATCGTCCAGACCGCACTCGACTCCTTTGGGCAGCTCGACATCGTCGTGAACAACGCCGGGATTAATGCGTTCGGCCGCTTCTGGGAGATGGAAGCCGACACGTGGTGGCGCATCTTCGACGTGGCCGTCAAGGGCGTCGTCGGAGTCTCACGTGCTGCCATGCCGCACCTCATCGCCTCAGGCACTGGGCGGCTTATCAACATCTCGTCAAACGGGGTCATGGGCGTGCCCACGGACTCGGCCTACAACGCCGCCAAGGCCGCCATCTGGGGTCTCGGCATCACCCTCGCGGCCGAGGCCCGCGAGGTGGGAGTTCAAGTCACCACGCTGATGCCGGTTGCCTTGACGCCGATGACGGAGGACGCCTTCCCTAACCCCGTCATTAAGGACGCGATGCGCACGACCGTTCCGGCAAGCTCGGTGTCTGCCTTCGTAACGTGGTTGGCGCACCAGGACACGGCAGTTTTCGGCGAAACGTTTGAGATCGCCGGAGTTGCTGCCGGTCGCGTCGCGATTGCCGGCATGCCGCGAATGAAGGTCGAAGCGCCCACGCCGGAGAGCTGGGCCGACAGCGGAGAGGTGCTCATGAAGGACGGCGAGCTGCGGGCATTCCGCAACGCGAGCGAGTCGTTCCGCGACCAGATGGTGTACTTGGCGCCGGAGCTGGACGAGGTCCTCCCCGCCAACGCGGCAGACGTCTCGAGGTGACCGCGTCGCTGCATAACCGTCTCTTACCGGCAAGATCACGGCCAACACTGGCTCTCAACTCAAAACAAGGATTCTCATGAAGATCGGCATTCTAGGAGCAGGTTCGATAGGCGCGACACTCGCCCGCAAATTGAGTGGAGCCGGCCATGATGTTAAGGTTGCGAATTCCCGTGGCCCCGAAACCATCAGTTCCGACATTGTGGCATCGGGGGCACGACCAGTAGAAGCAAGCAGCGCTGTCACCGACGTCGATGTCCTCATCACGTCCATGCCGCTCAGCCGGATGCCCGAGGTTAGAACCCTTATCACCGACCTCCCGGCCAACGCCGTCATCATCGACACGTCCAACTACTACCCCCTGCGTGATGGGCGGGTGGAAGCCTTGGAAGACGGGCAGGTCGAAAGCGTCTGGATTACCGAGCAGCTCGGGCGCCCGGTTGCGAAGGCCTGGAACGCCATCACGGCCGAGTCATTCGAGGCCTATGGAAGAAAAGATGGGGATCCCGAACGGATTGCCATCCCTGTGGCCGCGGATCGCGATCGCGACAAGGCGGTAGCAATGGCCCTCGTCGAGGAGACCGGGTTTGACGCGGTCGACGCCGGATCCCTGGCGGACTCCTGGCGCCAGCAGCCCGGAGCGCCCAGCTACTGCACCGACTTCACGCGCGAGACGCTACGGGAGGCCCTTGCTGCCGCTGAGAAGGCCCGGCTGCCGCAGCGACGGGACATCGCGCTTGCAGCCATCATGGAACGGTTCCCGGACTATTCGAAAGTCACTGCGGACTACCTTGTCCGACTGCATCGGGCCATCTACAGCTGAACTCGTGACAAATCACCGTCGGCCGCAGGCCAAGGAGCAGTAGTGAACCTCAAAGAAGATGTAGTCATCGTCGGGGCTGCCCGGACTCCCCAGGGCCGGATGATGGGCCAGCTCGCCACGGTTTCCGCCGTCGAGCTCGGCGGGGTTGCAATCGCTGCCGCTTTGGACAGGGCAGGCATTAGTGCTGATGCTGTTGACGCCGTTGTCATGGGCCATGTGATCCAGGCAGGGGCCGGCCAGAACCCTGCACGGCAGGCAGCGGTAGCCGGGGGGATACCGCTGAGTGCCCACGCCGTCACCGTGAATAAGGTGTGCCTGTCCGGGCTGAGCGCGATCATCGAAGCCAGCCGGCTGCTCCAGCTTGGAGAAGCGGAAGTGGTCATCGCAGGGGGACAGGAATCGATGAGTAATGCCCCGCACCTGCTTCGCGGTTCCCGGGCAGGGCATCTCTACGGGGATGCAGTGCTGACAGACGCCCTTGCCCGCGACGGACTCACCGATGCCTTCGACCAAGAGTCAATGGGCCTCAACACTGATCGTGCCAATGACTTGCTCGGCATCGGACGGGCCGAGCAGGACAAGGCCGCTGCAGACTCCCACCGGCGGGCAGCAGCGGCCCAAGGTTCAGGGTACTTCGATAAGGAAATAGTTCCGGTCAAAGTGCCGCGTCGCCGGGGAGGGCCTGAACTGGCAGGCAGCGACGAGGGCGTCCGGCCGGACAGCAATGAGGAGTCCCTCAGCAAACTTCGCCCGGCGTTCTCCCCCGCGGGTACCGTCACGGCCGGCAACGCCTCACCGCTCACGGATGGCGCTGCCGCCGTCGTCCTGACCACGCGCGGCTATGCGGAAGCCCACGGCTTAGAGGTCGTGGCGGTACTAGGGGCCCACGGTCAGATCGCCGGCCCCGACACATCACTGCCGGACAAACCAGCCCAGGCCATAGCGAAGGCGCTTGGAGCCGCAGGTTGGACTGCGGGGGAGCTGGACCTCGTGGAGATCAACGAAGCGTTCGCTTCCGTGGCGCTCCACTCGGCGGCGCAGCTCGGAATTGGGATGGACAGGGTCAACGTCAACGGCGGTGCCATTGCTCTCGGACACCCCATCGGCGCCTCGGGGGCACGAGTCGTCGTCTCGGCCGTGTACGAACTCCAACGCCGCGGAAGGGGCAAGGCCGTGGTGGCCCTCTGCGGTGGAGGCGGGCAGGGCGAGGCACTGCTCCTGTCCCTGAGCTGATAGATGACTGAAGTATTTGAGCTCATGAAGGAGGCTGCGTCGAAAAACGGCAACACGGCGGACTGGGCCGCCGAACTGCAGCAACTTCGGGTCCTTGTTGCCAAGCAGGAGTTGAACGAGAACATGATCCGCTATTGCCGGGGCATGGACCGCAAGGACCTTGACCTGGTGAAGTCCACCTACTGGCCTGAAGCGACTGAAGATCATGGCATGTTCGTGGGCCTGTCCCATGATTTCTGCGACTGGGCGTATTCCATGCGGCGGGAGTCCGCCCACAAGGCCAGTCACTACGTAACCAACATACTCATTGAATTGAACGGCAACCAGGCCAGGCGTGAAACGGCGTTTATCTACCTGGCCATACCGGCCGACGGCGGCCCTACCGACCTTCTTTTGGGCCGTTACCGGGATCTGTGCGAGCGGCGCCAGGGGGAGTGGAAGGTGCTCGCGAGGACTTGCGTGTGGGACGGGGCGCAAAGACTCGCTCCGGAAGCGGACGTCGCCGAGCTGTTCGGCATTCCGCCCACGTCCAACTTCGGCGACCGCTATCCGCACGACCCGACCTATGCCACGGATTGGGGAAAAGCAGCCCCGGTCCAGACTACGAATGCAAAGGAGCATCTTAATGACTAGCGATCAAATCCTCGCTGGAAAGCACGTCCTCATTACCGGCGCCGGCCGCGGACTCGGCGAGGCGTATGCACGCGCAGCCGCAGCGGAAGGCGCCCGAGTGGTTGTCTCCGACATCAATGCCGCAAGCGCCGAGGCCGTGGCGGAGTCAATCAACCGCGAGGGCGGCGAAGCATTAGCCGTCGCGGCGGACGTCACCGATTGGGACAGTTGCCAGCGGCTGGTCGCTGCTGCGGTGGAGCGCTTCGGGAAGCTGGACGGCCTGGTCAACAACGCCGGCTACCTGGAGACCGTGACTGCCGGGCAGGAGACCCACGAGCACATTCGCCGCCACGTCGACATCAACGTCTGCGGTACTTACTTCATGTCAGTCCACGGTCTCGCAGCCATGGAGGGAAAGGGGTCGATTGTCAACGTGACCTCGGGCGCGGTTGTGGGTCTTCGGATGATGAGCGCCTATGCCGCAGCCAAGGCGGCGATCGCCTCCTTGACCTTCGCTTGGGCCACCGAGTTCGGCGCCGAAGGTGGAGAAATCCGGGTCAACGCCATGGCGCCCCACGCCGACACACCGATGATGACGGCAGGAACCGAGGCGTACACGAAATTCTTTGGCGGAAACCCTGTTGCGCCGCCGCCTTCCACGAACGCTCCAGTGGTTCTCTATCTCCTGTCCGATCTCAGCAAGGGAGTAAACGGCCAGGTAGTCCGCTTTGCGAACGGGCATGACCTGATGCTGCTGTCGCACCCCGCCATCGTCGACTCCGCCCTCACCCGCGAGACATGGACGCCCCTTGATGTCAGCGCGGCGTTCGATGATGTGCTGCGCTCCAGGATGCAGCCGTGCGGCCAACTGACGTACATGGACTCCCGCAGCACAGAGCCCGAACTGACGGAGTTTGCAGGAGTCAGCCAGTGAACCAGCGGAACGAACCCGCGAAGCGCAGCGTCGACGTCGTGATTATTGGAGCCGGTCCGGTCGGGCTTTCGGCGGCGATCCTTCTGGGACGGTTCGGCGTCGACACGCTCGTGGTCGAGCGACGGACCGAGCGGTCGCGCCACCCCAGGTCCCGGGCGGTCAGTTGCCGCACCATGGAGGTATTTCGCGAGCTAGGCCTCACCGAAGAAGTGCGGGCAGCGGCGCTTCCCGGTGGACCACGCCGCCTGCTCGGAAGCGATGCCGTATCACCGTGGCGCTCAGTCGTCACCAGCAACGCGCATGCGAGTGGACCCGCGGACACCAGCCTCGGTCCGGAGACGCTGGACGTAGTTCTGTGCTCCCAGGACGCGCTTGAGCCGATCCTCGTTGACGCGGCGCAGGCCGAGGACAGCGTCACCCTCCAGTTCGGCAAGACTGTGTCGACGGTGAACGACACAGGGGCAGAGGTTCTCGTGTCCATCACCAGTGACAAGGGCCCCGAAGTCGTCGCCGCAAAGTATGTGATCGCAGCCGACGGCGCCGCCAGCCAGGTGCGCACCGCCTTGGGGATCGGGAGCACCGGGGATCAGGACCTGCAGACAGCGGTGAGTGTGCTGTTCCGGTCGCCTGTCATCCAGCGACGCACGGGCGACCCGTCCAGCTTCATCTATCTCGATAATCCGGACACGATCGGGGCTGTGGTGATCGCTCCCGTGGACGCGACCGACCGCGTGGCGATGCTGGGCCGCCCACTGGTCATGGACAGGATGCCCTTCGAAGACATCGACTGGACGACGCAAATACGCGACGCGATCGGGGATCCCGATGAGTCGGTGGAATTGATGGACGCCCGGACCTGGACCGTGGGCGCCTGGGTGGCCGACCGCTACCAGTCCGGCCGGATCCTGCTCGCCGGAGACGCGGTGCACGTCATGCCTCCTTACGGCGGGTTCAACCAGAACACCGGCATCCAGGACGTCCACAACATCGCATGGAAGCTGGCAGCCGTCCTCAAGGGCTGGGCGGATCCCGCCCTCCTGGAGACCTACGAAGTGGAGCGGCGGCCAGTCGCAGTGTTCAACATGGCCGAAGCTGTTCGCAACTTCCGCTCCATTGTTGGCAACGCCGATGAAGGCCCGCGCTCCTTCCGGCCGGAAAACTTCGTACACCCCGGCCTGGACATCGGATTCCGCTATGACCGGGGAGCGGTTGCCGGAGCCACGTCACCCGATGCCGGCTGGCCCGTGGGAACGTTCACCCCCACTGCTGCCGTGGGTGAACGCGCACCGCATGTCTGGCTTAACGCCGAGGCCACTGTCTCCACGCTTGACCTGTTCGGACGTGAACTAACCATTCTTGCGCGCCCCAATTCGGAGCCTGCACGGGAGGCGGCGCGGCGGGCAGAGATCCACGGCATTCCCTACAGCTCGGTGACCTTCGGGCACTTGGGGGACTTCGTTGCTGCCGAGGCTGAGTGGGCGGCCGCTTACCGCGTTAACGGGGACGAAGCCATCCTTGTACGGCCCGACGGTCACGTACTTGCCCGCTTGGACGGCAGCGACCCCGGCGCTGCCGAGCGTGCACTGCTTGCATACGCTGGCCGGACGACCGCTGCATGATCCCGGGAGAGCTCGACCTGCCGCCGCCGGGAGGTTGAGGGCACCGCACGAACACACCGCTATTCCTGGCGCAGTTTTTCCATCTCTACTATTGAGAACTCGCGCTATTTGTATATATGGTTCATATTACGAGAGTACGGTCAGTGGCCGGACAAGTCGTGATGTAGCCGCAACTCATCGCCCAATCACAGAAATAAGGAGATTCACGATGGCGTGGATAACGTTTGATGACTACAAGGACAAGTACCAGCACATCAAACTGGAACGAGATGAAGACGGCATTCTGCTTGTCACGTTCCACACGGATGGCAGCGACGTGGTCTGGGGTGTAGGAGTCCATGACAATGTTTCATCGCTTTGGGATGACATCAGCAGGGACCGGGGCAACCGCGTTGTCATCATCACCGGGGCGGGCGACACCTTCATCGACAAGGAAGCCCCAATTGAAAACAAGAACTGGGTCACGCCCGAAATCTGGCTCGGCCTCCATCACGACGCCAAGCGCCTTGTGCTGGGCCACCTCGACATCGAAGTCCCGATGATCGCCGCAGTGAACGGTCCCGCAAGGTATCACAACGAGCAGGCGCTGCTCTGCGACATCGTCATCGCTTCCGAGGATGCCGTATTCGCCGATCATGCACACTTCTCCCAGGGAAACATTCCCGGCGACGGGATGCAGATTATCTGGCCGCTGGTTATTGGTTTGAACCGCGGTCGGTACTTCCACCTCACCGGACAGGAGATCACTGCGCAGCAGGCCTACGAATGGGGTGCCGTGAACGAAGTGGTGCCCAAGGATCAGGTAGTTGCGAGGGCATACGAACTCGCACGGATGCTGGCTGCGAAGCCTACGCTGACGCTGCGTTCCACCCGGATGCTGATGGTGAACGAGCTCAAGAAGACCATGAATGACGCGGTCAGCCACGGAATGATGACCGAAGGTCTTGTTGCCATGGGCGAAGGCTGGAATCCGACTCCGCTCACCGGACCGGAACTCGCCGCGGGCGTCAAGACTCCCGCCTGACGCAAACGGAAGCGCCGACGACTTGAGATGTCGTCGGCGCTTTCTGCTCTTGTTTAGCTGCGCTGACCAAGGGCGTGGGATGTTCGCCACGCGAATCGCTGTAAACAACGAAACCGTTCCTGGCAGGAACCAAAGCCCGGCCGGGAACGGTTGCGTCTGAAAGATCTGTCAGGAATAACCGAAGTGGCGGGCACGGCGGGCCCACTCTGCCGCATCGATTGCTTCCATGATGGGCAGGTAGGCGCCGCCTTCTGCTTCACCCTCGAGCAACTCACCACGCGCCAGGAGGGACAGGTTCTCGCGGAAGCCTGCCACGGCCCCGTTCACGGTGTTGATGACCAGCAGCATCTTCACGCCGGCGTCTTCGAGTTCCTGGCGCTCCTCTAGGGTTGGATTCTTCACGGTCACCATGACGTACTTGCCAGGGACGACTGCCGAGAGCTTGGGCAAGTCGAGAAGGGGATAGCCGCACGGATAGAGCATGTCTGCGCCGGCGGCAGAATAAGCAGCCATGCGCTCAGCGAGATTGTCGAAGCCAAAGCGGCTGGCATCCGAGCGGGCAACGATCACCGTGTCCGGGGACGTCCGGGCTTCCACGCAGGCACGGATGATGTTGCTCATCTCCTCGACGCTGCGAAGTTTGAGTTGCGGCTTCCAGCGCTCTCCGCCGTCTTTGGGTGTCCAAAAGTGCTTCGTTGCGGGCACCATGTCTTCGACGAGCAGGGCTGCGACGCCGGCTTGCTCGGCAAGCTGGACGCCGCGGAAGGCTTGGAGAGGTGATCCTCCTGCATCATCGAAGTCGAGAATGAGTGGCAGATCGGTGATTGCCGTGATGCGCCTGCCGGCCTCGATGAGTTCGCCCTGGGAAATAAAGCCGTTATCCGGCACCCCGTAGTGGAAGTTGGAGTAGGTGCCGCCGGCGATGAGCACGACGTCGAAGCCGGCTTGCTCAATCATCTTCGCCGAGAGTGCATCGTAGGCTCCCGGCGCGATGATCATTTTGGAGTCCGCAAGCAGTTCCCGGAGTCTTTGTGCGGGTTTCATGGGCTTTTCCCTTCTTTTCGTCGGAGTTTATGGCTACGACGGGAAAGAGTTTTCGCGGAACGTAGCGGTGTTACTATCGTATCACGCTAACTACATTCACTATTTGAAATATGCCAACAAGGGAGTCAGCACCGTGTTGCTCTCTCCTCATCAAACGATCCAAAGGAAGACCATGCAACAGACCAAGCCCCAAGAGGCAGTAAGCAACAACACCAATGAACCGAGCGTTCACGTCAGCAACTCCGGAGGAGTTCGCGTCATAACGATCACCCGTCCGCACAAGCGCAACGCGATTGACCGGCCCACCGCCCTCGCGCTTGCGGCCGCGTTCGATGAATTTGATGCCGATGATTCTGCCAGCATCGCCATCCTCACCGGTGCAGGCGGATATTTCTCGGCCGGCGCCGACCTCGTATCGGTTGCAGCAGGGGATGTCCCGGTCATCGACGGACGCGGCTTCGCCGGCATCACCCGCCGGCCGCCGGTGAAACCTGTCATTGCCGCCGTCGAGGGCTACGCCTACGCGGGAGGATTTGAGCTTGCCCTTGCATGCGACTTGATCGTCGCCAGCTCAACGGCGTCGTTTGCCCTGCCCGAGGTAAAACGGGGACTCATCGCAGCCGGCGGCGGGCTGCTCCGCCTGCCGGACCGTATGCCCTATCACATCGCAATGGAACTGGCGCTGCTGGGGGAGCCCATCACTGCGGCACGCCTCGCCGAGCTCGGCCTCATCAACAGGCTGACGGACCCGGGCAAAGCGCTCGACACCGCGCTCGAACTCGCCGGGAAAATCCAGCTCAACGGCCCCGTGGCAATGAAGACCGCCAAGCGCATCATTACGGAGTCGCGGTATGCGGCGGCGGAGGCGCGCTTCGCTGCCCAGGAAGAAATCGTTGCTCCCTTGCGAAGCGGACCGGAAGCACGTGAGGGCGCCCTGGCTTTCGTGGAACGGCGCGACCCGGCATGGGTTGCCGCTGCACAGGCAACGCGGGCCACTGAAGCACCGTAATCAGTATTCTGGCATGGCTTCCTACGTCATTGGCGTCCTATGCCGTGTCGCTCAAGGTCCGCCGGCTCTTAGCGTTATCTCAGAACAAACGTCGGATGATCACTGACAACGGATATCCGGTGGGCTTCCCGAACTTCTACGGGACGCCCGTGGCTCCCGGAAGGCCCGACCGCATCGCCGCGGACGACGCCTCGATAGCCGCGGGACCACCGTTCAGCACAAAAAATGAAAGGCCAAGGCAACGATGCCCGAAAACCACCAGAAATTGCACTTCGGACCGGCGCGTACAGAACTGCACGTAGGCGTTGATCTCGACCGGATGCGCCGTGAACGCGCTGACCGTATGCGGGCACTGATGCGTTCGAAGGGCATACCGGCGCTGCTGCTCACTGGCGCGGACAATGTGCGTTATCTGACGGGTTTTTGGTGGGGGGAATTCTCGCTCCAGGTCGGCTACGCACTGTTCTTCGCAGACGACGAACCAATCGTGTTCGCGCCGGCGGGATCACTCCAGCAAATGCCCGACCAGGCTCCCTGGATCAAGCACTGGCGCCCAGCCATCTCCTGGCTTGGCGGTGTGGCGCCCAGTTCTGCCATTGCCGAACTGTCAGCTGTTTTCGCGGCACAGATTCGCGATGAGCTCGCCGCACGTTCCCTCGCGGGCGAGCGTCTCGCAGTCAGCGAAATCGATGAGCCAGGCATGAATGCGCTGGCCGATGCCGGAATCGAGACGATCCCCGGGCTCCCGCTGCTGCTCGAATGCTCAACGATCAAGACAGCTGACGAAATTTCCTGTATCTCGATGGCAGCGAGCTTGAGCACTGCAGGCTTCGAGGCGACACGGGCCGCGTTGCGGCCCGGAACCAAGCAGGCCCAGATTGCCTTGATGGCCCGCCGCGCCATCGAAGATGCCGGCGCGGAAGTGGGGGCTGCCCGTCTGCTCTCCGGTCCGCTGTCATTCCCCCGGGGGATCAGCGGCGGAGACCGCATCGTTGAGCATGGCGATCTCGCGTACCTGCTCACCTGCGGAACTTCCTACATGGGGTACACGGCGTGCCTCTACCGCCAGTACGTCGTCGGCCGCGCTCCCACCTCAGCCGAGCGCTCCTCCTACACGAAGCTGACGGACCGCCTGGATCTGGCCATGTCGCTCATGAAACCAGGCGCCAGCACGGCTGACGTGGCCGCCGTACTTGCACCCGCGGAAGACCTCGGCTTTCCGTCCGAGGCGGAATGCTTCAGCATCGAACTCGGACACGGGATCGGCCTCGTCAACGCAGGATCGCGGGCAATCCACTACAACCCGCCGACTATCACGCGCTCGTGGTCACTTGCCCATCCTGAGGAGATCAAAGAAGGCATGGTCATTGCCATCGAAGGGATCGAAGGGGAGCACCGGGTGGGAGGTGTACGTCTCGAGAACCTCGTTGTCGTCACGGCCAACGGTGCGGAACTGCTTGACCACTACCCGCGCCTCGACATGGTCCAAACCGCCGGGTGAGCATCCCAGCCGATGTGGAAGCAACACAGCGAAGGTTGCCATGAAGCTCATAGTTGAAAAGCATGTCCCTATCAAAATGCGCGACGGCGTTACTCTCTCCGCAGATGTGTATCGGCCAAGTGAGGGGGAACCCCGCTCCACAGTGCTGATACGGACGCCTTACTGCAAAGATGACCCAGCACATGCCAACACGTGGATTAACGTTTTGCGCGCCGTGGAGTGCGGATGGGTGGTGGTGGTTCAGGACGTACGGGGACGGTTCCGGAGCGAAGGCCAGTTCGTGCCTTTTGTGAATGAAGCCGACGATGGTGTGGACACTATCCAATGGGTACGTGAACAGTTATGGTCCGACGGCAACGTGGGTATGGTGGGCGGCTCGTACGTAGGTCTCAGCCAATGGTTGGCGGCAGCGACGAACCCTGAAGGCCTCATTGGCATCGTTCCCGCTGTGACCGCTGACGACGTCCATTCCGGCTGGCTTTATGAGGATGACAACGTCGTGTTGGGATTCCTTGCACACTGGGTATCAGTTCTCCTGGCGAGCAGCCGAATCGATGAGGAAAGCCGGCCGCGGATCGCAGCCTTGGAGCGGAACGTCGCAGAGGTGCGCATCCGCACCTTCCACCAACTGCTCGAGGAGGCCGGTGATTTCGCGCCCTATCTGCAGGACTGGCGGGATAGAAGCCGTTCCCTGGTGGATCCCGAGCTGGCCGGGCGGGTTGAAGTGCCAGCTTTCGTCATCGGAGGATGGTTCGACATTTTCCTTCCGGGAACGGTAGCCAGTTTTGTCCGCCGGGAGGCCGCCGGCACGAGGAACGCCCATGATCGACTCCTGATAGGACCTTGGGCGCATGGCCTGATGGGCGGCTGGTTCCCGGCCCACTCGTTCGGGCCGGCATCTTCGTTCGACAGCCTTGACCCGACGTCGCTCCAACTTGGTTGGCTGGAGGAAGTGCGTGATGGGCGCAACCACTCTGAGCATCCTGTGACTGTTTTCTCCATGGGAGCTGATGAATGGCGGTGCTTCTCAAGCTGGCCGCCTGAGGGCGCCGAGCGGGTGCAACTTCGACTGCGCCCCAGCAACACAGAGGATCCCACGGCCATCATGGCTGCCCGGACGGCGTCGTCAGTGGATTCCCCCGTCCCGACGATCGGCGGGCGGACATTTTTCCCCGGCTACAAAGTGGGTGCGAACTCAGGTCCGCGCTTGTTGGAGGCATTGCATGCCCATAAGGACGTGCACGCCTTCGTTTCGGAGCCACTGGATGACGATATCGAAATCATGGGCACTGTTACGTGCCTTATCAAAGTGACCGCTGCTGGCCCGACGCCGGTCGTCGTCAAGCTGGCAACGCTCGACAGTACAGGTGCCCCTGAGTTGCTGTGCGAGGGATCGTCGTACAGCAGGACGGGCGATGGAAACGCGGAGTCAATCAGCGTGAATTTGGGTTCCACTTCGGTTCGCGTGGCGAAAGGCATGCGTTTGTGCGCCTACCTTGCCACGTCGGATTTCCCCCGCTTGGAGGACGGGCCCCGGACATCCTTGAACGTTTGTGCGGAGGAGGGGCCCGTACTGGAACTTGACGTATTAGGGCTGGGGTGAGTCGCCTTCTTCGTCGTCCAGGCGGCGGGCTTCCATCAGGGCATCGAGGCACTGCTGGAAGTGCTCCTCGTTGGTAAAGCGATGAAGCGGGACCGTAATCGACAATGCGGTGCGGGGGCGCTGCGATCCTTCGAAGATTGGAACTGCCATGCCACAGACGCCCAGGACGTATTCCTGGTGGTCCAGTGCGTAACCACGTGACCTGGTCAACTCAAGATCGGCCAGGAATTCAGGAAGGGTGGTGATCGTGTGTTCGGTTCGTCTGGTGAGTTCACCCTCGACGGAGCGGACCCGTTCCATTTGTAAATCCGGACCGAAGGCGAGGAGTGCCTTCCCGGAGGCGCGTGCATGGATGTCGCCGGAAACACCGACCCGCAGGTCGGCCACCCTGACGGCGTGGCTGCCTTCCTCCACGGCAACCACGGTGACGGTGCCTCCCTGCCATGCGGACAAGTAGGCGCTTTCGCCAGTCGCTTCAACCACCATTTTCAGGAGACGGAGTGCCAGCGGAGAGGGACGCCAGTCCTCTTCCACCCGCGAACTTAGATCCAGAATTTTCCCGGCAGCGAGCTTGTAGGTGCGCTCGTTACGTTCCAGGTAACCGGCATGTACAAGTGTCGCCAGCAAATGCGACGTCGTCGCAATGTGCAGGTTGACTGCGCTCGCGATCGACTGAGCCCGCATCGGCTCCTTCGACGCCGCAACGACATCAACGATGTTGAGCGCACGGGCAACCGACTGGACCAAGTCCTTCGGTGCTTCGGTGTCGGTGGACGTTTTAGCGGCTGTCTTAGCTGTACTTGCCATGCGGAAATCATACGCACATGGCGAAAGAAGGGCCACAAGGCCACGACAAGGGTCCCTGCCCGCAGGGGCAGCAGTTTATCCGTTGACAGCAGCCAGAAGGGTAGCGTAGTTATTACATTATGAAAGCAACTATCACAAAGAGAGAGTTCGGGGATGGTGGCAACGGTGCCACGCCCGGCGCCGCGAAGGACCTTGGAGGCCTCCCGGAGGTCCATTCCGCAGGTCCTGTTCCAATCGGAAGCGTGGGACAGGTGGGGATCCTCGTGTCGGACCTCGACGAGGCCATCGACTTGTACGGACGCGCCTTCGGCATCGAAGAGTGGAATTGTTACCACTACGACCAGGAGTTCATGCCCTGGTCGCGCTTTGGCGCCGAGGAAGGTGCTTTCGCGATGCGCCTCGCCATGGGCGGTTCCAATCCGCAGATCGAACTCATCCAGCCCTTGGCCGGCCCAAGCATCTACCACGAGTTCGCCGAGCAGGGCCGCACCGGCCTCCACCACCTGGGTGTATTCGTGGACAACCTGGATGCGGCGATCGCGCTTATGGAGGGAGCCGGCTACCGGGTTACCCAAACAGCGCGCGGTTATGGCCAGGGCGGCGATGGCGGATTCGCCTACTTTGACACCGACCGTGATCTCGGCGTGGTGGTCGAGGCAATAGAAATTCCGGCTACCCGAAGGCCGGCGACCGTGCGACGGACTGGAGGAATGTAAATGTTGGAGAGCAAGACTGTTTTGAGCCCCGTGCGCATCGATAACCCGTTGAAGGCAGAGAGTGTAGCTGTGGTTGGTCCCTCCCGGGACCCCTGGAAGACCTCAGGGCGGACACTCGATTACCTATCCCGCCTCGGATTCGAGGGGCGGTACTACGCGGTCAGCAGCGTGCACAAGGAAGTGCTCGGTGTACCCACGGTGGAGACGCTCTCCGACCTCCCCGAGGTGCCCGACGTCGCCGTCCTCGTGGGGCCCGCCGACAGGGTCATCGAGGATCTGCGCGAATGCGTCGCGCTTGGCGTCCCCTTCGCGGTCGCGTTCGCCGCCGGCTTCGGTGAAACCGGCCGGAATGACCGCGACGAGCTGCTCCGTGCGGAATTGGCTAAGGGCACTACCCGACTCATCGGCCCTAACTGCATCGGCTTCATGCACGTTGGCCGGTCACTGACCGCAACCTTCTCATCTGTCCTGCAACGTGGTGCAATTCCGGCCGGTCACGTGGCGATGTTCAGCCAGAGCGGCGGACTGGGAAACGCGCTCATGCAGTCCCTCGCCGCACGCGGCGCCAGCGGATTGAGCGCCTGGGCCAGCTCCGGGAACGAGATTTCGACGGGCTTTACCGACTGGGCGCAGTGGCTGGGCGCTGATCCGGACACGCATGTCCTCACCTGCATCGTCGAGAGCTTCAGCGCAAACGATGATCTCGAGGCCGCTGCAACCGCTGCGGGGGATCGCGGTATCCCGGTCATCATCCTGAAGCTGGGCCGGTCCACCCGCGGCGCGATGAGCGCCCAGTCCCATACCGGCAAACTCGCAGGCAGCGGCCGCGTCGCTCTAAGCGTCCTCCGCCACCGTTTCGGAATGGTGTGCACCTCGCCGGAGCAGCTCCTTGACCTGACCGAGACCTTCGACGTCTTCCACGGGCGGCTCTCCGGCCGCGACCAGGAGTTGACCGTAGTCACCACCTCCGGCGCCCAGGTAGGGCTTTGGAACGACCTGGCCGACGACCGCGGCCTGGCGTTCCGCGATCTTGAACCGGAAGCGCTCCACTCAATAGGCGAGGCGGTGGGCAGCAATCACCTCGGCAATCCCATCGACGTCGGAGTACAGTCCACAACTGCTGACTACCTGCGCATCGTTGAGCGGGTTCTCGCCACGACGTCCGGCGGATGGGTCATCGTGACGGCGACCCGGCTCGCGCACGACTTCGATGAGCTGGCGGCCGGCATCGCCGCGATGACCATCCCGGCGGAAGTTCGTGTCATGGTAGTCCCGCTGTCCGAGGACGACCGGGTCACCGCGGCCCAGGCCGGCATCCTGCGCAATGCAGGAGTTCTGTCCCTGCCCACAGCCGGACGGGCACTGGATGCCATCGCGGCCGCATCCTCCTGGTCGCAGGTCCAAAGCACCCGTGCCAACCGCGGCGAACTAGTGGGGGCGGCGCTGAAGGCGGTGACAACGGGCGGGATGTGCAACCTGACCTGGCACGAAGTGGCCGGATCCCTGGCTAAGTCCGGTGTTCCTGTACCGGCAAGCCGCGCCGTCCGTGATGTCGACGGCGTCGTCCGGGCTGCCGAGGAAATCGGCTTCCCTGTAGCGATCAAAATCGATGATGCAGAGATCCTTCACAAGGCCGACGCCGGAGGCGTCTTCATCGGCGTCAATGACTCCGACAGCGCCCGCGCGGCAGCCTCCCATCTCACATCCATCCAGGGGGAGGCCGCGACGATCTCCGTCCAGGCAATGGCGCCAGGGAAGACCGAAGTCCTCGTAGGGCTCCGGCGCGATCCCGAGTTCGGTCCAGTCCTCGTCATCGGCGCGGGAGGCGGTATGACTGAGGCGATTGACGATATCAGTGTCCTTCCGCTGCCGGTGTCCCGGCCCGAGGTCCGCCAAGCCATCTCTGACGCGCGAGTGGTGGCCACCAGCCTGCGCGGGGAGGCCGGCGGGAAGACCCTTGACGCGCTCACTACTACTGTGATGGACATTCTTGCCTGGGCGGAACAGCAGGGGAACATCCACGAATTTGAGTTCAATCCGATCCTCGCGGACCCGGCAACAGCAACCGTCACTGTCGTCGACGCCGTTGTGTCGGTCCACACCACCTCGGCAGGACCAACACCATGACCAGCGCCACTACCGGCGTGCCGGCAAAGCAGATCACCGATGAAGACGTGGCCTACATGAAGAGCTTCATTGGTGAGTCAGCCGTCGTTGTGCAATGGAACGAGGAGGCCAGCACCGACTCAATCCGCCACTACGCATGGGGGATCGGTGACGAGAACCCGCTGTGGCTGTCGGATTCGTACGCGCAGACAACGCGTCACGGCACCCGGATCGCACCCCCCACATTCCTCTACTCCGTGTGTGACGCCGAAGTCGCGATGGGGATGTCGGAGGGCATCCAGGCTATCCACCTTGATGCCGACCTCGACTTCCGCCGGCCGATACGCCTGGGCGAGCGGGTCCGCGCCCGCGCCTTCGTCGAAAACGTCCGTGAACGCGTGGGCCGCCGCTCCGGTCGCCTGGTGGAGCAGGTGGGGCGCACCGATTACTTCGTCGGTGAGGAACTTGTCGGGATCGTCCGCAATACGATCGTATGCGTGGCTCGAAGTTCCGAGGGCCAGCGCATGCACGAACCGCGCGACCCCCATGTCTACACGGACGAGGAAAAGGAACAGATCCGGGCCGCGATCCTGGCTGAGGAGATCCGCGGCCAGCGCACGCGCTTCGCGGAGACGGTGTCCGTCGGCGATGTTGTACCGCAGGTCGTCAAGGGTCCACTCGACCTCATCACCATGACCGCGTACTATGCCGGAGCGATCGGTACCGCCGGCTACCGCGGGGTCGAGACCCGCGTGCGCCAACAGGAGCGGGTGAGGAACGGGGACCCAAGCGCGCCGACGAACCTCGGTCCCGAGCACTTCCTCTCCGAGCCCTTCCCAAGCCTGGGGCACCAGGACGCCGCCATGGCGCACGCCATCGGCATGCCGGGAGCGTACGACAACGGCAATCAGCGCGTCTCGTGGATGGCACACTGCGTGACCAACTGGATGGGGGACGACGCGGATCTCGTATCGCTTTCGGTGCGCATCAAACAGCCCGGTGTCTTCGGTGACACCCAGTGGATCGGAGGCGAGGTCACCCGCGTGTTCCGGGACGAGGCCCACGGAGCGTGCGCTGAGGTCACGATGAAGGCCATCAATCAACTGGGTGTGGAGACCACGAGTGCCGTGGCGGTCGTCTCGCTGGCCGAGACCCGGAGCAGTTGACCCACGTCCGGTCGAAGCGTGAATAGCTGACGCATTTTCCCGCCTTATTGGCGTCCATTGCCATGCCGGTCAGGACCCGGCGGCTCTTAGCGTTATTTGTGAACAAAGATCGGCGAAGTAGCCGACGCACTGACATCAAAGGAGATCCGGTGGGCTTTTCAAAAGTACAGAACCAGGATGGGTTGTTCCATCCAACGAGTGGTGACGCCCAGTGACCAGTGAAGACGCGCGTCCAGGGAGCGAAGCCATGTCAAACAACCACCTCCAGAACCCCGCGGGTGAGACTGAGGAATATTCCGTCGTCGTCATCGGCGCGGGCATGGGGGGCATCTACGCCCTCCACCGGTTCGCCGACCTGGGACACGACGTTCACGGCTTCGAAGGAGCAGACGGCGTCGGGGGCGTCTGGTATCACAACGCCTACCCGGGCGCCCGCGTGGACTTGGAGAGCCACAGCTACGCCTTCATGTTTGATCCCGAGTTGTACGCGGGATGGGACTGGAGCGAGCGATATGCCGCACAACCCGAAATCCTGCGGTACTTGAACTACGTGGCGGACCGCCTCGATGTGCGCCGCAACCTCTCACTAAGCACCTGGGTGACGTCCGCCGATTGGCAGCCCCAGGAGAACAAGTACCTCATCAAGACCAATACCGGCCGAACGGTTTGGGCTCGCTATCTGGTGATGGCGACAGGACAGCTCTCCAAGCCGCGGAAGCCGGACTTCCCGGGACTCGACGATTTCGAGGGGGAGTGGTATCAAACCGCACATTGGCCTCAAACCCCCGTTGAGATTGCCGGCAAGCGCGTGGCCCTCATTGGAACGGGGTCTTCGGGTGTGCAGGCTGCTACGGAAATGGCCAAAACAGCCGCGCAACTCTACGTCCTGCAGCGGACCCCGAACTACTCGATCCCCGCACACAATGGACCGGCGGACAGGAGGAAGAAGGCCCGCCTCAACAAGAAGGTTCTGCAACTGCGTGACGAGTCATATAACTCCCCGGTCGGTTATGTTATGCAGGGCTTTGCGGGCAAGGCTTCCGACTTCTCGGAAGAACAGCAGCAGCAGATTCTCGAGTCCAGATGGGCCTTCGGGGGCCAGACCCTGCTCGGAACTTTCTCCGATCAGGGGACGAACATCGATGTCAACAACGTCGTCGCAGAGTTCGTCCGCGGCAAGATCCGCGACATGATCGACGATCCCGAGACCGCCGAGAAGCTCATGCCTACCTCCTACCCGATTGGCATCCGTCGGCTCTGCATTGATACCGGGTATTACCCGATCTTCAATCAAAGCAATGTCAGTCTCGTGGACTTGAGAAGTGATCCGATCGAGCGCATCACCAAGACGGGGATTAAGACCCGGAACAATGGGTACGAGGTTGACCTGATCGTCTTTGCCCTCGGCTTCGAGGCCTTTACGGGCGCCCTCGACCAGGCCAACGTCCGCAACGAGCACGGCCAGCAGCCGAGCGACCGGTGGAAGCATAAGCCGCAGACCCATCTGGGGGTGATGACGCATGGATTCCCGAACCTGTTTATGCTTACCGGTGCGCAAAGCCCGAGTGTGCTCGCAAACTTCTTCGTGGGGAACAACCAACACGTTGATTTGGTGGCCGACATCATTGCGCAGGCCGAAAAGAAGGGCGCAGTCCGCATCGAGGCCAGCCTTGAGGCAGAGCGGGAGTGGGGCGATCACTGCAATGAGATTGCGGCGCCGCTCTTGCGCCGTGCCGTGGACAACTACATGGTCCATGTCAACAAGTACGACGGCTCGCGCTATTTCATTCCGTATGCGGGTGGCTTCGACAAGTACGTCAAAAAGGTTCAAGAAGTTGTCGCCGACGACTACCGCGGCTTTGTGTTCACAAAGGCTTTTGCACCTGGTAATTCAGGACAAAGCACGAACGAAAACCGAAGCCTTGACGCGGTCCTCACGGCAAAGTAGATAGACAGCCATCGGGCTCCCCGGAAGCCGGACTGGTCATCCAGTTCAGGCTTGCGGGGAGCCTTCTTATTCCCGCCCTCTGGTTGCCGACATGCGGCGCAAGGGCTTTTGCCGGCCCCGCGAGAGGACACACTTTTGGCGCGGTTTCATTCCTTGTTGGCGCCGATGGCCATCCCGGTGCAGCCCCACCCGCACTTAGCGTTGATTGTGGGCGAAGTCAGCAAGAAGGCTACGCACTGAGATCAAAGGAGATCCCGTGAGCTTCCCCGGACGTGAAGGAATAGCAATGAGCAACGTACTCGAAGGCAAGACCGCAATAATCACCGGTGCCGGCTCAGGCATGGGTTTGGCAACTGCCCGCCTTTTTCATCAGCAGGGCGCAAACATCGTCTTGGCGGACTTCTCGGGGGCCCAGGAGAAAACGGCTGTGGAGCTCGGAGACCGAACGGTGCCGATCCAAGCTGACATTTCAAAAGCTGGAGACGCGAAAGCAATGGTTGATCTGGCAATTAGCGAGTTCGGTGGCCTCGACATTCTTTGCAATATTGCAGGGGCAAATGCTCCCATGGTGCAGCACCATGAGGCGCTGGAGTCGGACTTCGACAAGATGATTAACGTAAATCTCCGGGGCGCTTTCCTCACAATGAAGTATGCAATTCCCGCCATGCTCGAGCAGGGCGGGGGATCGATCGTCAACGTGGCCTCGGCTGCAGCCTTGATGGGGACGCCTCTCTACGGCGGTTACAGCGCAGCCAAGACCGGCCTCCTCGGGCTGACCCGCACCATCGCCCTCGAATACGCGGAGCGGAATATCCGCGCAAACTCCATCTGCCCTGGCCCCATAAGGACTCCAATGATGGAAGAAGCTCTGGCGGAAAACCCTGCCGCCGCCGACTATCTCATCAATATGGTTCCGGCACGTCGCGTCGGAACCGCAGAAGAAGTAGCCAATGCCGTCCTGTTCCTCGCCAGTGAGCAGTCTTCGTACATCACCGGCGTCGCACTGCCTATCGATGGCGGCCAGACGGCCGCGTAACTGCCCAGACGTATTCGGCCCGGGAATGGTCAAAGAGCGATAGTTCCCACACGGGCACCGAGAGGAAGAAAACCCATGACCCAAAAATTTATGACCCGGCCGAAGGTCAGCGCATTCGGCAACGACCCTTTGCTGGTGAGAAGCACGTTCGCACAGTTTCCGTCAGGAGTGGCGGTGCTCGCGGTCGAATCCGGCGACGAGAAGCATGCACTCGTCGCGTCATCGTTCATGGTTGGCGTGTCGCTCGAACCGTGCCTCGTCGCGGTAGCTGTGCAGAAGTCGTCGGAGACATGGGAGCAGATCAAGGATGCGGCTTCACTTGGGGTTTCGATCTTTGGCAAGGGGCAGGGACATCTGACCCGCAAGCTCGCAGGCAAGGACCGTGCTGCACGTTTTGAGCAGGTGGCTATCGACGTCGGTGAGGACGGGGCAGTGTTCATAGAAGATGCGGCGTTGTGGCTCGAGTGCTCGGTCCACGAAGTTTCAGAGGCCGGCGATCACTGGATGGCGCTGCTTGAGGTGAAGAAGCTCGGAGTGGGCGAAAACGAGCCGCTCATTTGGCACGGCGCCAAGTTCCGCGAGCTCGTCAACGCTCAGTCGATCGACGTCGTGTAGCAGACAGAGCGGTTGCTGTGCGTTGGAATGACAATATGAGCGTCGTTGATGCGGCGTCCGGCGGGAGGTTTCCCTCGCGCGCTGCGCATGACATCCCAGCGGACCGGACCGTGATAGCGGCCGTCATCCAGTGGCGGGACAAGATTGCACTGTTCAGAAGAAGCGGAAATCTTGGCCACGACAGAGGCCTTTGGCACTGCATTACCGGATTTATGGAAGCCGGGGCCACGCCTGAACAGCAGACCCTTGAAGAGTTGTTTGAAGAAGCCGGTCTGCAAACCAAAGACCTCCTGGGACTCCTGCCGGGACCGGACTTGGTGGTGGCTGACGGCTTGGGCAATCCGTGGCTCATCCATACCTTCACTGCCTTGACGTCCCGACGGCGGCTGAAGATCAATTGGGAAAACGATGCCTACCGGTGGACCGCTCCGCACAAGGCCAAGCGTTTCACTAACCGCGTGGACTGGCTGGACAACGTACTCGATGCGACCGGTCATGTCCCGCGTACCGTTCCGGCACCTGAACCCGGGGCATCCCCGGGATGGATCCTGCGTGCCGCTCCAGGTCAGGAGGCCTGACGATCCCCGTGGTTGAAGTGGGCAGCCTCCTGGAGGATCAGTTTCAGCAGGCCGGGGAAGCGCACTTCCAGGTCATCGCTGCGCAGCCGGCTCATGCGGCGGACACCTACGTCATGCTGATGGATCACGCCAGCCTCACGCAACACCCGAAAGTGGCGGGTCCCGGCAGACTTTGTCACTGGCAGGGCAAAGTCGGTGCACGGGATGTCCTCGTTGCTGCCAGCCAGCTTGATGACGATCCCCAGCCGCACCGGGTCAGTCACGGCAGCCATCAGGCGGAACAGGTCCAGTTCACTTACGTCAGGGTGCGTGAGGGGGGTGGAAGTTCGGCTGGCCATGTGCCCAGTCTATCGCCAAAACCGCCTATGTTTACGCTGACGCGAACATAGGATACGTTTAACGCCAGGCCCACCCACCAGTGCGTGCCATCAACGGGCCGTAGCTTTCAGGTTCCCGCCCCATCCACGACTCTCGACTGAGGAAACAAAAAATGCCCACCCTTGGAATCATTGGCACCGGGAACATCGGTGCTGCCATCGCTCGTCTCGCCGTAAGTGCCGGCATCCCCGTAGTGCTGTCCAATTCCCGCGGCCCGGAGACTCTTGCCAGCCTTGTCTCAGAGTTGGGTCCCCTGGCTTCCGCAGGCACCATCGAGCAGTCGGCGGCGGCCGGAGACATAGTTGTGTTGTCCGTGCCGCTGACCGCGCACACTGCTATTCCTGCGTCCCTGCTTGAAGGCAAGGCGGTGCTCGACACCACAAACTACTACCCGTTCCGGGACGGAAGGGTTGCAGAGCTCGACGAGGAAAGGGTGACTACTAGCGAGCTCGTGCTACGGCACTTTCAAGGAGCCGGCCTGACGAAGGCCTTTAACAACATCCTCGCGCACCACATCCCCCAGCTGGCGCGCCCCTCTGGCGCCCCCGATCGTACCGCCCTGCCCGTGGCTGGCGATGACGCTTCCGCCAAGACCAAGGTCATGAGCCTTATCGAGCAACTGGGCTTCGATGCAGTGGACGCCGGTCCGTTGGCTGAGAGCTGGCGTTTCGAGCCGGAAGCCCGTGCCTACACCAAGCTTTACCTGGCGGACCCCGCAACCCCGGACGACCGCATGCTCGAAGCTCCCGCCGCGCCGGTGCCCGCTGAACGGCTGCGTGACGCACTGAAGCGCGCCGAACCGGTTCGGGTTGCCGCGCGCACCTTCTAGGAACCATTCCACGCCTGCTGGCCTGAGTGGCACGCCTTTGACGGCGGCACTAAGGTCAGCGGCGCATGCGCGTTCTTACACGGTGCCGACGGAGGCCGTCCCGGTAGCGGGCGCGCCTGACGCAGTTTCCCAACTGCATGGCGCCCAAGATGCTATCCGTCCAGCAACGCCTGCTTTTAGCGTAGTTTCTCACGAGGGCCGCAAAGAAGCTGCCTGGCGTTTGGAATAGAAAGTCTGGATACATGTCCCTCACAGATGCTCAACTGACTGAGTTGTATGACAAACAAGCCCTCCATGACAACCTCATGTTGTATGCGAGGGGCGCCGACCGGCACGACCGCGAGCTGATGAAATCCACATATTGGCCTGATTCATTCGATAATCACGGCGGCTATGTCGGAAACGGCCAGGAGTGGGCTGATGCAGCCATGACCTGGCACGACAAGATCCACAGCTGCAGCCACCACATCTCCAACGTCCTGTCCGAGATCGACGGCAACCGGGCCAAGCGCGAAAGCACGTTCATCTGCGTGGTCCCGTTCAAGGACCCCGAGGTGACAATGTTCCAGGCCGGCCGCTACCGCGACTTGTGCGAAAAGCGCGACGGCGTGTGGAAAATCCTTCACCGCACCTGCATCTGGGACTGGATCGACGTCCGGCCCGTCAACTCGGACTGGGACATCGTGGGCGTCCCCCGCGTCTCGCACTGGGGAGCCTGGCATCCCGAGGACCCGATCTACAAGGACTGGGTCGACAGCCCGCCGACCGAATTCTCGCGGTAGCCCTGCACCTGCTCAGCTGGCTTTCCATGAACCACCTAAAAGCGCCTGCCGGTCCTCTACTGGGCCGGCAGGCGCTTTGGCGTTTGCGGTTTTAGTTGGCGTAGGGGTCGGCGATGCCGATGTATTGGGTGGTGGTGTATTCGGCGATGCCCTCTGATCCGCCTTCGCGGCCGAGGCCGGATTGCTTGACGCCGCCGAAGGGTGCGGCGGCGTTGGAGATGACGCCGGCGTTGAAACCGACCATGCCGAATTCGATCTGTTCTGCCACGCGCAGGAGCCGGTTGAAGTCGCGGCTGTACAGGTAGGAGGCGAGGCCGTATTCGCTGGCGTTGGCCAGCCGGACGGCGTCCTCTTCCGTTGTGAAGGTGGTGACGGGGGCGACGGGTCCGAAGATTTCCTGGCCCAGGATCGCAGCATCGTTGGGCACGCCTCCGAGGACCGTGGGCTGGTAGAAGTAGCCGGGACCATCCACGGGTGCGCCGCCGGTGACGGCTGTTGCTCCGGCGTCGACGGCGGCACTCACCAGTGCGTGCACGTCGTCCCTGGCGCCGGCGTCGATCAGCGGGCCCACCTGGGTGGCGGGGTCGGTGCCGCGGCCGGTGGCCAGCGCGCCCATCGCCGCGGCGAACTTGGCCGTGAATTCGGTTGCGACGGATTCGTGGACGAGGAAACGGTTGGCGGCGGTGCAGGCTTCACCCATGTTCCGCATCTTGGCAGCCATGGCACCTTCGACAGCTTTGTCGAGGTCGGCGTCTTCGAACACGATGAACGGTGCGTTCCCGCCAAGCTCCATCGAGGTGCGGAGTACGATCTGGGCGGCGTCGGCCATGAGGCGTTTGCCGACGGGGGTGGAGCCGGTGAAGCTCACCTTCCGGAGGCGTGAGTCCTTCAACAGCGGCCCGGAGATCCCGGACGCGGACGAGGAGGCGACGACATTCAGGACCCCGGCGGGCAGGCCGGCGTCGAGCATGGTCTGGGCGAAGTACTGCGCCGTCAAAGGGGTGAGTTTGGCGGGCTTGAGGACCATGGTGCAGCCGGCGGCGACGGCGGGGGCGACCTTGCGGGTGGCCATGGCCAGCGGGAAGTTCCAGGGCGTGATGAGCAGGCACGGTCCGACAGGCTTGTGCTGGACCAGGATCTTGTTCTTGCCCTCCGGGGTGGTGAGATAGCGGCCGTAGTCGCGGACCGTTTCCTCGGAGAACCAGCGCAGGAACTCCGCGCCGTAGGTGACCTCGCCGCGGGCTTCGGCCAGGGGTTTGCCCATTTCCAGGGTCATCAGCAGGGCGAAGTCCTCGGCGCGTTCGGTGACCAGGTCAAAGGCGCGGCGCAGGATCTCGGCCCGCACCCGGGGTGCGGTCCGCGCCCAGGACGACTGGGCGGCGTCGGCCGCGTCCAGCGCGGCGACCGCGTCATCGCTCGTGGCGGAGGCGAGGGTGGCGAGCACCTGCCCGGTAGCAGGATCATGCACGTCAAACGTGCCGCCGTCGGACGCCTCCCGCCACTGGCCCCCAATCAGCAGACCGGTCGGAACGGAAGCGAGCAGGGATGCCTCGCGCTCGGGGGAAATGGCAGGGGATATTGCGGAAACAGTCATAAAACGAAGTCCTTAAGAGTTGTAGGGGTTTCGGCAGGCTCAACTGCCGTTGGCCGGTTTCGACAGGCTCAACCATCAGGCTGAGGGCTGGTGGAGGAGAATCAGTAGGCTTTGACCCTCTGCTCAACCACTAAATGGATGAGTGCAAACATTCGATTTTCATCGATCGCGTGAAGCGCTGCTGCGATTGCACCTGGAATGTCGGCGTCGCGTTCCACCTTTATGCCGAAACCCCCAAAGGCCTGTGCCATGAGCGCGAACTCCGGGTTTTTCAATTGGGTGCCCGAAACACGTTCGGGGTAATGGCGCTCTTGATGCGTGCGGATAGTCCCGTACTCCTGGTTGTCCATCACGATGACCAGGGGAGTGGCGCCATACTGTGCCGCGGTTGCCAGTTCCTGCCCATTCATGAGGAATTCGCCGTCTCCGGCGATCGTCACTACGCGCCTGCCAGGGTATTCCAGTGATGCGGCGATAGCGGACGGTATGGAGTAGCCCATGGAGCCATTGCGGGCGCTGATCATGGAGGCGTAGCGCTGGGTGGGGAAGTATCGGTGCGCCCAGTTGGTGTGTTCGCCGGCGCCGAGGGTGACCATGGCGTCATGGGGGAGGGTTGGGACGAGGTTGGCCATCAGGGTGTCCATCCGAGCCGGACCGGCCGACGACGTCGCCGGGGGAAGCGCGGCGAAGGCTTCCTGCTCCCTGCGCATCTTCGATGTCCAGTTCACCCATTCGTCCTTGACCGGAAGTTCGATCTTGGCCAGGTCCCTTACGAACACGTCGGGTTTGGCCAGGATCTGGTAGGAGACGGGTCCGGAGCGCCCCCGGAGGGAGGGGTCGATGGTGACGAGGAAGTTCTTTTTTGTCCAGTCCTGTCGGCAAAGGAATCCGTCGGTAATAACATCCCCCGGGACCGTGCCCACAAAGACCAGCAGGTCGGTTTCTTCCAGCAAGTCGTACGTGGGGCGGGGCCGGCCGTAGCCGATCGGGCCTACGTAGGAGGGCGAATCGAACGGAATTGTGCCCTCGGTGCGCCACTCGGCCGCGGCAGGAATGTGGTGCTTTTCCAGCCAGCGCGTCAGCTGGTCGGCGCCTTCCTGCGTCCAGTCGTTTCCGCCGGTGACAAACAGCGGTTTGCTGGACGCCGCGAGGGCGTCAGCCAGCGCGGCCGCGTCCACGGTGGTCATGCCACCGGTCGCGACCGGGATGGGTGGATGGAGTTCGGCCGGGATCTGCTGCCGGATGACGTCCTCGGGCAGGCCAATGACAACCGGGCCCGGCCTGCCGCTCATGGCCGCGAAGAGGGCTTCGGCGACGATTTCGGAGGCACGTTCGGCGTGATCGAGGACCATCACGCGTTTGGCGCCGGTGTCGAACCAGGCTTTGATGTCGAATTCCTGAAAGGCCTCGCGGTCCCGGTGGGCGAAGGGGATCAGACCCACAAACAGCACCATGGGGGTGGAGTCCTGCCACGCGGTGTGCAGGCCGACGTGGGCATTGGCGGCGCCGGGCCCGCGGGTAACCATCGCGATTCCCGGCAGCTGGTTCATCTTGCCGTCAGCCTCGGCCATGTAGGTTGCGCCACCTTCATGACGGCACACGATGGTTTCGATGGACGAGTCGTGGAGTCCGTCAAGAACGTCCAGGAAGCTCTCACCCGGCACCACATGGGCCCGCTTGATGCCGTGGGAGGCGAGCGTATCAACAATGACGTGCCCGGCGGACTTACGGGATGCCTGCAGCAGCTCCTCTGGCAATTCATCTTGCTCTGCCGTTACTTGTGTCATGAAATTCAGGCCTTTTCGCTGGATGCCGCGTCTTTGCGCAACAGGATTCAGTTAGTGGATGCGATTACAGGAGAATGCTGAGCGGGTTCTCTATGCGCGTCTTGAAAGCGGACAGCAATTGGGCTGCCACCGCACCGTCGATGACCCGGTGGTCTGCGGAGAGGGTGCAACTCATCACTGTGGCAACTGCCAGCTGGCCGTCGCGCACCACCGGGCGTTGCTCGGCCGCCCCCACGGCCAGGATCCCGGCTTGGGGCGGGTTGAGAATCGCGGAGAACTCCCGCGTCCCGTACATCCCCAGGTTCGTTAAGCTAAAGGACCCGCCCTCGAGTTCCTGTTGCCGGATCCGGCCGGCGCCCGCGCGTGCTTTGTAGTCGCCCATGGTTCTGCCCAAGGAGCTGAGGGAGAGGCTCTCCAGACCGCGAACCACCGGTGTCAGCAGCCCGTCCGCGGTGGCGATGGCCACGGAGACATCCACCGTGGAATAGTGGCGGATGGCGCCACCTTGCCATGACACGTTCGCGGCTGGCACGTCCACAATCGCACCTCCCAGGGCTTTGAGGACAAGATCGTTGACGGTTGCCTTTTGCCCCGCGGGGAGCGAGTCCTGATTAATTTGCTTGCGTAAAGCCAGGAGTGCGTCCATTTCGACGTCGATGGAGACGTAGAAATGGGGAACGGTTGTCTTCGACTCGGTGAGCCGCCGTGCGATGGCCTTCCGCATGCCCGAGAGCGGTACGTCCTGGTAGTTTTGCACCCCTGGCGCCTGCTGCGCTTCCGCTGGGGACAGCAGGACAGTTTCTTCCGGCCTTGGAATTGACTCGGGGGTGGCTGCCTGCTGCCGGCGGGCAGCTTCAACATCTCCTCGCAGGATCCTGCCGTTGGGTCCGGAGCCTGCCAAGGCTGAGAGGTCGACGCCCAGTTCTTTTGCAAGCTTTCGAGCAAGGGGTGACCCGAATACGCGCGAGTCACGTCCCTGAGCATTGCGGGCCGGCTCCTGGGTCGCGTCCGGAGCCGCAGGCCGCGTGTCCCGCCGGGTTGTTGGTGCTTCGGTGTCCTCGGGCACGGGGTGCTCGGCAAGGCTGTGGGAGGCGCCGCCCGCGGAGGCGATTTGCTTGTCTACGGACGCTTCGTCTTCCCCCGCTTCTACGAGCACAGCAATGGGCTCACCGACACCCACGGAAGTTCCCGGCTGTATTAACAGCCTTCCGATAGTGCCGGGAAACTCAGCCTGCAGTTCAACAGTGGCCTTTTCAGTCTCAATTTCGGCGATGGGCTGTCCGGCGGCGATGGTGTCACCTATTTTTACGAGCCAGTCCTGGAGTGCTGCCTCGGTGGCGTCTGCGACGACGGCGGGCATGGTGATGATGGTTGCCATGATGAATGTCCTTCGATGGATCGGGTTCAGGAACGGCCGAGGTTGCGGGCTACTTCGTCGAAGCCGGCAAGGACGTCGTTGAGATCAGCGTTCGCAGCGGCCTCAAGGACCTTCGAGATACTCGGCGCCGCTTCCTTGCCCGTAACCCGCTGGACGGGCTGGTCGAGGTAGTCGAAGAATCTGCGCTGGATCTCGTCCGAGAGCCAGCCGCCATATGAGGTGCCGCGGGCACCTTGCTCGACGATCAGGACGTTGTTGGTTTTCTGGATTGAGGCGCCGACGGTGTCCCAGTCCAGGGAGGCCCGGTCAAGCCAGCGCAGATCAATAACTTCCGGGTCAAGATCCGGGCGTTGCTCAGCCGCCTGCAGCGAAACGTCCACCATGTTCAGGTAGCTCAGTACGGTGACGCCTTCGCCTGCCCGCCGGACGGCAGCTTTGCCGACAGGCAACTGGTAATCAAGATTCCCTTCGGGAATGCTTCCTTTGGTCCCGTAGAGGTCGACGTGTTCAAGAACGAGCACCGGGTCCTGGAGTTCCAAAGCTGTGTTCATCAGCCCGATATAGTCGTGCGGTGTTGACGGCGCTACGATGCGCCACCCCGGGTTGTTGGCAAAGATGCCTGCCGGGTCCATGGAATGCTGGGAGCCATAGCCGGCTCCCATTGCCACCTTGGAGCGAAGCACCACAGGCATGGAGGACTGGCCGCCGAACATGTGCCGGGCCTTGCCAATCTGGTTGAAAATCTGGTCAGCGGCTACCCACAGGAAGTCCGAATACATGAACTCGACGACCGGCTTATAGCGCCCGGTCATGGACAGGCCGCCTGCCAGACCGGCGAATGCGTTCTCGCTGATCGGAGTGCCCAGGACCCGGTCGGGATAAGCATCTTTCAGGCCCCGGGTAGCCCCGTTGGTCCCGCCTTTGAGCCGGTGCACATCTTCGCCGAGGACCAGCACGCCCGGGTCCAGGTCCATTCGGCGGCCGAGTACATCTGCAATTGCATCCACGAAGCGGCGCTCCACGGTGCCCTCTTCGATTTGTTCGCCGGATGCTGCGCCGGTCAATGCCGGTTCGCTCCTGACATCGGTATCCACGGCCGCGGGATCCGGCCAAAGAATGGGGCGGATCCGGCGGGCGCCTTTAGCGCTTTCCGGGTCCTTCTCCGTGATTTCGTCAACTATTCGGGTAATTTGCTCCGTGATGTGCGAGGTGAGATCGCTCAGTTGTTCGTCCGTGAGGAGGCCGCGCCGGGTCATCTCTGCAGCCAGCTTGGCCAAGGGGTCGCGGTCACGCCAATGCTTCTCCTCCTCCTTAGTTCGGTATCCAAAAGCGCTGCCGGGGAAGGGACCGTTCTGGTGGAAATAGCGGTAGGTTTCCGCCTCGATGAGGGTTGCTCCCATGCCGGCGCGCATGTGGTCGACTGCTGCCTTTTGGGCAAGGTAGACAGCGAGGGGATCCATGCCGTCCACACGCCAGGACCTGATTCCGAAGCCCGGGCCACGAGCTGCCAGCCGAGATTCCCCGGTTACGTCGGAAACGTGGGTCGAGACAGCGTACAGATTGTTTTCGATGTAGAAGCACAGCGGCAGGCGCCAGGCAGCGGCCAAGTTCATGGTCTCAAGCGTTGACCCGATGTTCGAGGCGCCGTCACCGAAATAGGTTACGGTGACCCCCATCCCATCTGCCTGCCCGCCGTCGTCCTGGATTTCTGCGTCATGGCGCTGGGCCCAGGCATTGCCCGCAGCAAGCGGCACTCCGCCACCCACGATCGCGTTAGTGCCCAAAGCTCCGGCCTCAAGCCACTGCAGGTGCATTGAGCCGCCCCGGCCACCGCTGAAGCCAGCCTTGAGGCCCAAAATCTCGGACATCGTCCGTCGGATGAACTCCGTGACCTGGTCGTTCTTTATCCCGTCGATGATGGACATGCCGTTCGGGAACAGATAGGCAAGACCTTTTGCCAGGAACTGGTGATGGCCACGATGGGTGCCGTTGACGCCGTCGGCTCCCCGCAGCGCAAGAATGGATCCCACGGCGGCTCCCTCCTGGCCAATGCTGGAGTGGGCGGGGCCGTGTACCAGGCCCTCTGCCGCCAGCTGCAGGACAACTTCCTCAAAAATGCGAATGGTGTGCATCTGAACCAGCATGGATTCGAGCAATTCGGGAGCTGCTGCGTCCCAGTCTTCGCGCGTCGTGCGCAGCTCTGTGCACTCTGTCGAGTAGGTCAAGGGCGTGGTGGTTGACATCTTTGGCTCCCATGGGGCGTACGTGCTTGGGTTAGGCGTTCGTCCAACCATAGGTGGACGAATGGATCCAATGCAAGGAGCAGGGCCCCTAATCTTGCGCCAAAGATCCATGAATGGATCCATTCGTCCTAAGTCCGTATGCTGTAGGTATGTCCACCCAATCTGTTCTGTTGAAGAAATCGGGCGCTGCTAGCCAGCGCATCGCAGACGAACTAAGTCAGAGGATCCTCGACGGGGACCTCGCGCCTGGTACAAGGATCCGACAGGAGCAGATCGCAGAAGAGTTCGGCGTCAGCAGGCTGCCGATCCGTGAAGCCTTGCGAATTCTTGAATCGCACGGACTCGTCACGCTGGTCGCCTCATCTGGGGCCTGGGTCAGTTCCATGAATCTCGCTGAGTGCCAGGAGACGTATCTGATCAGAGAACGGCTTGAGCCGCTCGCGCTGGGCCAGGCCATCGACAGCGTCAGCATTGAAACCTTGGATCGGCTCACTCAGTTGGCCAGCGAGATGGAGAGCTGCCAGGTGGTGGAGGACTTCGTCGAACTGGACCGTGAATTCCACCTGTTGAGCTTTCAGGATGCGGGCATGCCGACCTTGCTGGAGATAGTCGAGCGGCTCTGGAACACCACCCAGCATTACCGGCGCGCGTACGTGCAGTTGATCGGTCCCGAGGGGCTGGACGACACGCATTTGGAGCACAGGCTCCTTGTGGCGGCCATCCGCCGGCGTGACTCCCGCTCTGCGGAGGAATTGCTGGCCATGCATGTCCGCAAAACCCGCATGGCCCTGCTTGATCACCCTGAAATATTCGATCGCTAGAAATAGTTGTTGGAGAACCACATGAACCAGGACGCCGAACAGCAAGACATTGCCCTCAAGGAACGGCGCGGACTGCCGGGTATCCGTGGAACGGACCATATCGGGTTCACAGTGCCCGATATGGAGCAGGCCCACGAATTCTTCGTCAACGTCATAGGGTGCCAGCATGTCTACTCGCTGGGGCCATACCCTCAGGACCCCGAGTTGATGCGGACAAATCTTAACGTCCACCCGGAGGCGACACTGGCGGAGATACGCTTCTACCGCTGCTTCAACGGAGCGAATTTTGAGGTCTTCAACTACTCCTCCCCGGATCAACGGCGGGAACAGCCCCGCAACAGTGACATTGGCGGTCATCACCTCGCCTTCTATGTCGAGGACCTCGACGTAGCTGTCGACTATCTCAGAAACCAGGGGATCCAGGTGCTCGGGGAACCGACCTCAAGTTCAGGAGCCAGCAAGGGCCAGCGTTGGGTCTACTTCTTGGCGCCGTGGGGAATGCAATTCGAACTCGTGTCTTTTCCGCAGGGAAAAGCGTACGAATCACAATCCCCACTGCGGCTCTGGATGCCCTAGAGGGAGCTGACGCTTCGCAATACCGGGTCGATCCCCGGCGCAGGCCAGCTGGTCCTAACCCGCGCAGAGTTTCTGCGAGCGGCCAGCTGCGGTGTCGAGGGCTTCAATGTAGCGAGTGAGCGCATCGCGGTTGTGGATCAGAAGATCGATTTCTGGGACATCCGCGCGCGCTCATGCAGCCACCAAGCCCTGCTCTTCGTAGTACAGCAGCGTGCGTGCCGGAACACCTGACCGCTTTGCCAGTCCTCCGATACGCCTGGCATTCCTTCGCTGGGGAACTGCGCCGGCACTATCACTAGTGGCATTGCTTAAAGGGCCACAAGGTCAGAAGTATCGCATTATGAAAGGTAGATAGGCTATACGAAAGTTTCTCTTGACGCACTGTCTGAATCGAACTAGCTTCGACGTACCGACCCGGCCGCACGAAGAAGAGCGTCTGGCGGGATCCACCTGTAACCCGGTCGCCTTTGGTGCCGGCGGAAAACACCCAGGAGAACACATGCGGACAACGAAGTCGCAGGCCCTGCTGACTACTGGATTAAAGGCGGAACAGGACGTGCCCATCGTCCAACCCGCAGAATCCAAGGAGTTCGGGCCAGACCAGAAGAAGCTGCTGCACCGCACTGTCGCCGGCAGCGTCGTCGGCAACATCATCGAGCAATACGACTTTGTGCTTTACGGATCGGTTGCCGCCCTGGTCTTCGGCAAGCTGTTTTTTCCGACCTTCGATCCGACTGTCGCCCTGCTTGCCGCGTTCGGGACCTATTCCGTCGGTTTCATTGCCCGCCCGCTCGGTAGCCTGGTGGCGGGGCATGTCGGTGACCTCCGCGGTCGTAAGGGCGTCCTGGTTGCCATGCTGCTCATCGCCGGGATTTCAACGACCGCCATGGGACTTCTTCCGACCTATGCTGTTGTTGGGATCTGGGCACCGTTATTTCTCGTCACCCTGCGGTTCGTGCAGGGCTTCTCGTTTGGCGGAGAATACGGTGGCGCCATTCTGATGGTCAGCGAGACGGCTCCCCGGGAAAAGCGGGGCTTTTATACCGGATTCATCCCGGCATCGTCAGCGGTAGGCGGGCTGCTTTCAACAGGGGTGCTCTTCGCTCTGAGTTTCATGCCAGCGGAGACGTTCGAAGCGTGGGGCTGGCGCGTCCCTTTCCTTGCGTCGATCATCCTCGTCGTGACTGGCCTCATCATTCGGCTTCGGCTCAAAGAGACCCCGGTATACAAGAACGCCGAGACGCAGGGAAAGATCACCCGTAAGCCCATCCTCGAAGTGATAAAGGCCAACCCAAAGGAGCTACTCCTCGCGGCGGGAATCAGTTTCGGATTCGGCACGCTCACCTATGGCGTAGTGACCTGGTTATTGAGCTACATCACCAACAACCTCAAGCTTGACGCGGGTGTGGGTCTCATTGCGCTAACCATCGCTTTCGTCTTCTACGGCCTCAGCGACTGGGTGAGCTCAGCTATCTCTGACCGGGTAGGTCGACGGCCGGTCATACTCACAGGTGGAATTGCTTTTGCCGTCTGGTCATTTCCGATGTTCTCGCTGATCGACACAAGGAACTCCATACTCATCACGCTGGCGATGGCAGTTGCACTTATCCTATGCGGAATGATTTACGGCCCGCTTGCCTCGCTGATCAGTGAGCTCTTTGCCACCAAATTTCGTTACAGCGGCGCATCGATGGGCTACCAGCTCGGCCAGACCCTGGGCGGTGGATTCTCGCCCCTGATCGCAACGGCCCTCTACGCAGCAACACGGACTTCCTTTTCGGTCGCGCTCTATCTCGTGATTGCCGGGCTCATCACCGCCGCCTGTGTGTTCTTCCTAACGGAAACCAATGGACGAGACCTCACACAATAACCGTCAGTCAACTGTCACCGGCTCTGCCCTCTCCCGCTGGCAGCGGGCAGAGCCTGGACCAGGAGCGGATCGGTGGCCACAAAATGGCGCATATTCGGGCGTTGTTGGCGTGGATGGCTATGAGCGGCCCGTGCGGGTCGCTTTTAGCCTTATATGAGAATGAGGCTTAAGCGGGACAACCATCGCACTGCCACTAAAGCCGGGCTTTGTTGTGGGATTGACCATGATCCAGTGCTCCACTTTCGTCCGCTCTGCCATAACCCGCCATGCTCGGTTTGAAGAGCAACATCACTTTCGGAAGGTCTTTCGACGGCAATGAATTACAGTTCGGATAATTCCATCACTTTCACGATCCAGCGACGCGCAGAATTGGAGCACCGCCTCGATACTGCGGTGGGCAAACTGCTTAAGAATGCGAAACTGCGGAAGCAGGGCATGCTGGTGACGCGTAGCAGCCCTGAGACCTTTACCGTCAGCCTGAGTGAAAAAGTACCGTACGGCACAACCATGGAGAAAATGAGCTGGTAGTGACGACAGCGACTGCCGACGGAGTCGGGTTTCGGTCCCGGCGGGGCCCCGTCCTTATTGCCCTGATGGTTGCGTCTGGCTTGGTGGCGATTGATTCGACGATTGTTGCGACGGCCATACCTTCAATCGTGCATGACGTGGGCGGCTTCACTTCCTTTCCCTGGCTTTTCTCGGCCTATTTGTTGGCACAGGCTGTCTGCGTGCCCGTCTACGCCAAGCTGTCTGACGTTGTCGGCCGCAAGCCGATCATCCTCTGCGGTATCGGTCTTTTCCTGCTCGGTTCGATCCTCTGCGGAGTTGCGTGGAGCATGCCCGCCCTCATTGCGTTCCGCGTGTTGCAGGGCCTGGGCGCGGGAGCAGTCCTGCCGATGGCAATGACCATCGTCGGCGATATCTACACGCCGACTGAACGGGCTAAGGTGCAAGGCTACCTTGCCAGCGTTTGGGCACTTTCGTCAGTCGCGGGCCCAACCTTAGGCGACTTGTTCGCGTCGCTAGGCATCTGGCGCGGGATCTTCCTGCTGAACATCCCACTCTGCCTCCTGGCTGGGTGGATGCTGATCCGAGCGTTCCACGAACGCATCGAGCGCGGCAAACACCATGTGGACTATTTGGGGGCAATACTGCTAACTCTTTCCCTTAGCCTGCTGATCCTCGGGGCTCTCGAGGGCGGCCTGGCATGGGCGTGGAACTCCGTCACCAGCATCTCCGTGTTTGGAGTCGGGGCGCTCCTGTTCGCGGTGTTCGTTCTCGTCGAGAGGAGGGCAGCCGAGCCGGTGCTACCGCCGTGGGTAGTGTCCAGGCGTCTGCTGGCCACGACGTCGATGATCTCTTTCGGTATTGGTGCAATCATGTTCGGCCTTACTGCCTACGTGCCCACGTTCCTCTTAGGATCCCTCTCGACCTCCCCGGTTCTGGCCGGGCTCGCCCTGGCAGCACTGACTATCGGCTGGCCGATCAGTGCTTCACAGGCTGGCCGGTTCTATTTTCGCATCGGATACCGGAAGACGGCACTGATCGGTGTCATGGTCGCTGTCATCGGTACATCGGTCCTAACACTCACGGCCACTTCCCCCAACGTTCCGGTTGTGGCGGCGTGTTGTTTCGTCGTCGGACTGGGACTGGGGCTGGTAGCCACCCCGATCCTCATTGCCGCCCAGTCAAGTGTCGAATGGAATGAGCGCGGCGTAGTCACGGGTACTAATCTCTTCTCCCGTTCGATTGGAAGCTCCATCGGCGTCGCCGTTTTCGGGGCAGTAGCTAACTCGATATATGCCGGCGTCCCCGGCGGTGATTCTGACCCCCAGACAATTGTGTCTGCGACTACTGCAGTCTTCGTGGCCGTGCTGGTCAGTGCCATACTCACCGTTGTCGCCGTTATCGCTATGCCCGCGGTCGGCGGCACCAAGAGCACCGGCCTCGAGGCACCTACCGAGGCCGGTGCGGCCTCCGCACATGGTTAGAATCCTTGGCGCTATAGATCTGTGAACTTGCCGAATTGGATCGCCGCCGATGTTCCGGCCTTCTACTCAACTCCTACAACAATCCTGCGTTATGGCAGTTCGAAGGGCAGTGTTTTGTAGGCGGTGTCTTTGTTCATGTTCCAGCCGGCGACGATGCCGGAGCCGATCATTTGGTCGCTGAGGCGGGCGAGGCGGTAGGCGGGGTCGGTGTCGAGTGCGAGTTGGAGGAATTGGTGGGCTTTGCTGCCTCTACCTTCCCACCAGTTGATGTAGCCAATGGTCGTGAGGACCGGCGCTGCGTGTTCTGCACTGGTTCGGGTGTAGGCGTGCAAGAGCAGTTGTTGTGCCCATTCGATGCGTGACCACTTCGGGGCCTGGTCGGTTTGGGCGAACAAGATCCGCTGCATTGGCTCGTCCACTCCTGGAATGTCTGCGATTAGCCGGTCGCGGATCGCCGGGAACTGCAGGTTCGCGACCAGGGCGTGGCAGTCGTCGTCGCTCGGGAAGGTCTTGGAGTCGAGCATGTCTGCCCAGAGTTGCCGGCCCTGTTGGAGCGCGGTGTCGGTGGGTTGGGATGCGATAGTGTCCATGTGGTGTTCGACGGCGATCGCTTTGGCTGCTGCCTGGCTGGTGGTTGGCAGGGTGACGCGGTCGGTAGGTTCGACGAAGCTGCCGCGATAGATGAATTCGGCGTTGATCGCGCTGGTCTGGGTGGAGTTGACGGGCAGGGCGAGGCTGGTGCCGGGTTCGCCGTCGTAGGGGGAAAAGGTTTCGTCGCCGACGAAGAGTCCGTCCCGGATGGTGATGCCCTGTTCGGCGAGGACCCCGGTGAGAGCGGCGATGGTGCCGGCGTGGGGTTTGGCCTGTCCGTGCTGGGCGGTTTCGCTGGTGTAGACGGCAAAGAGGATGGACGTGGCGGTGGTGTCGCTGGTCAGGTAATGAGCGACGGTGCGTGCGTAAGGGATTTCCTGACCAGTCTCTCGGGGGAGGTCGATGCGCAGTGTCGCACCGATGCTGTTCTCGTTCAAGGTGATGCAGACCAAGCTTTCCTGTGGCCAGAAGCCCAAGGTGTGCCCGATGAAACTGAGCACATCTGATGGTGTTGTGATCGTTAGCTTTTCCATGATCCCTTTGTTTCCCTTCACCCTTGTGTTGCTGTGCTTTTGCGGTTGTTGGTTGTGGGCGTCGTTCTGGTAGGGGACCACCCGCTGGGCTGAGGGGCCGAAGTGCAACTTGGGGGACCGGCGCCGGGGCCGAAAACTTCAGCTGGAGCCAACGCTCCACCGGTTCGATGACGAAGTTTTCGGTTCGGGGTCGGCGCGGTAGCGCCCTGGTTGCGCGGAGGACCCGCCCAGCGATCATTGGACATATCAGAATGACAAGCAGCGATTGAACTTCTGCCTGTCTATCGATACCGAGTAACCAAGCGGCATGACCTACCAAGATATGGACGGTTCAGAACCCTCGCCGTGACTGTGGCTGGGCATGCGGAGCCTCCACAAAGGTGGGTCGTTATCGGATTCTTGTAGCGCTGAGGTCTGTTGAGGTGTGAGGCGAATCTCTCATGACAAAGAAGAACCGCATCCCGTCGTTGCGGGTTGAGGGTTGCGGGCTGCGGTCTTCGGCTGAACGCTTCGGCGGGCGCGAAATGGGGTGTGGACATTGTCCACAGTCTTGGCCTCGGATCGGGTGATACTGTCCTCGGACTGCTTCGAATTCCGCATGTTTTCGCGGGCTCCCAGTGTTTGCAAGGGCTGGAATGTAGTTCGAGTCCCACCTCGGGCACGACAGATTCCCTCGTCAGGGGCGATTTTGCTTTGGCGTGTTGACAAAGCTTGTGGTCGCAGGCCCTGACGGGTTGGTTCGCGGGCTGTGGCCTAGCCTCCGCGGTGGCTTATTCAGGTGTGTGGCGTGGCGGGTTCAAGTCCCTGGCTGGTGGGCCTTCCGTCTGCTGTGGCTGGGTTTATGCGGTCCTCATTCCGGTTCTGTCGGGTTGGTCGGGAGTGGCCAACACCAGTTCATGGTCCGGGGGAGCGGGGACCACCTGACCCGGCCGATTCTGGCGCAAAGCTTTCTTGGAAGGCTGCTCGCTGGCGTCACGCGAGCTCGGGGTGCTCCATTTGTCCTGCCAAAGGGGGCGTGTACAGTGTCCACACTTAGGTCTGCTTTATTGGCAGGTGTGGAGGGAATCCCGGATCACGGGCGGGTTGTAGCGGCTTTGAGGGCGCAGGGGAGCGGTCCGGACAACGAAGTTCAGAATGACAACTAGCAACAGGCTTTGGCTTCTGGTCGTCGCAAAATCGTGGGTGAGCGCGGCCACCATTGCTATCGAGAGGGTACCTGACCCCTGACTGTGAATTTGGCTGGGCGGAAGTTGCTCGTAGTGCAGCGCCCGGTAACCAGACCCACTTCACCATGCAGCTGCGCTGCCCATAGGCCCCGCCAGAGGTGTGGGGCTGTCGATTGAGGGTTGGGCGGGGTCGATCATCGGCGAGTAATGGTCCGCCGTTCTAACTTTGTCCTGCGGGAGGGTCAAACGCTGCCGGTATGTTTGCAGTCGAGAGCAAGCGACTACCCGCGTTTTTCTAAGCGAAGCAACGTCAGATCGCGGGCAACAGCGTTCTGGGCCTGGGTGCGATTTGCGTAACCATCGCCCATGGACTTCCTTCGATACTTCGCGGCGAGGGGTACCTCGTCACCGTTCCAACTAGAAGACAGCGGGTCGTAAAAGACAACGTCCATGCTCTGCCGGCCGGCGGTCAAGCCGGGAGGTAGAAGTACCAGATCAAGGTGGGTGCCAGCAGCGACAGGCTGTGGGATGACATTTGGATACAGCACCCCAAGGACAACCACTACACTTTCAGACTGACAGGCCTGCGCCGGTCCAACCGTGACGAAGCAGCCTTCCGGCTCTCCCCACTCTCTGAATGGAAGCTCGTCGCCCTTCTTTGAGCTGCGGGGCATGGACTTCCTCGGCTCAAGCTGCTTCATCGTAGTGGTGACCCACAATGGTTCCGTTTCGTCAAAATTGGGTGTGCCCTAATAGGAGGAACACCCGACCAGGCGTGCAAGTATCCGACCTTGATCGTTCTATCCGACGTACCGTGATCGTATGCGTCTGATACTGTCACGCCGCCTTGGGTGAGGTTCAGTGATGAGTGACTTCAATGTTTGACATCGGCCGACTCAAAAGCCCATGCTGCCCGGTGCAGTGCAGTAGCAATGCGCGCTCTCTGATTTCTTGCCCACGGAACTTGGGACTCGTCTTGATCCGAGATAATCGGCGCATCCGGAAGAGCGCTCCGAGCGCCGTCAGCGTCTCGACCCGCGAGAAGAAAAGCGAGCGAGTAATGGCTATCCAACAACTATTCCCTCCTTGATTCCGTTTGCGTAGCGTCGAGTGGTTCGCCCCGCGCTGGAGTAAGCACCAGCAGCATCAACTAAGTATGTTTGCCGCTGATCAAGTCGCTTTGTGCCAAATGGGGACACGGAATGCGTGAATGTGCGGCGCTCGGGTTACCGCTGTCTTCTGGCAGCACACGCCTCGGTATGTAGGTGGAAACCTATGCGCCAATTAGTTCTCTGACTGCGATGCGGCCTGTTCCATTAGGTCACCCACCCACGGTAGGCATCCTCGAAGGAACACCATTCCCTCGGGCGGTCCCTGAATTGATACTGCTGAGCAGAAGATATCGATAATGGTACGGCCGGCCCCCATAGGGGCGTTCGTGATGTGCAGGTCGCCGTAGGTAGGCGGCAGGTATGGGTATCGGCAGCTGTCTCAAAGTGACACGTTTTGTTCCTTGCCCCCGGTCCCATGCTGGAGGAGACCCTTTAGTTCTCAAAGCATGGTGAGTTGATCAGAATGATGAACCGGAAGCTTGCACACGGTCGGCACCTCGAGTGGGGGCTACGTGTGAATGAGCAATGCAACCCTCAGGTGGCCTTCGAGGGCGAGTCGGGACAGTGTAAGCAGCGCTCGGAGTCGATGGAGCCCAATGGGCATTGGCTACCTGCTTCCAACGACTCACTGGTTTCAGTTGTCCGTCATACCATCGATGGCATTTGGCCTGACACCATGGCCACGATGGCCTGACACGGTGCAGCGAGGACGTGGAACAAAGTAATGCTGCGGGGGCATGGCTACTTCACCCGCTATTGAGCTTGACACTCAGATTTTATGAGCAGGCTGCGTAGGGATGACGGCGCGTACCGCCACAAGTTCTTGCCGTCTGGGCAAGTCCGACTAGCCGTTTTCGCGATTCAGGCTATTGACGACGTTGATCCTGCCAAGCTTGCTGCACAAACAATTCCTATTTACAGATCAAGGTGAAAGTAATGAAGGCTCGAGAAGCTTGCAGGAGACAGAGAAACCACGCTGTGCTTTCGGATTGGCGAGAACTGCAACAAGGTGAACGAGTAAACATCATGAGGAATGCGAGGATCGTCGCCCAAGGTCTAGTAGAAGAAATCTCGGAGAGTGGGGGAGTGCTGTGGATTGTGAATGACCAATCCGAAAACCAAGCATTTCTCAAATCGGACGGGGTTCTTGTCCACAGGCATTGACAGCGATCGGAATAATGCGCACCACCGCGCGACGGCTGGAGGACAGCGTTACTCGCCAGGGGGCTGAGATGTTCGAGGACGATGTCATGATGAACGTTGCAAGCGTCGATAGCCCGGCATCGTCGAAGACGCCGGTGCTGTTGCCATTGTGGATAGCTCGCTAAGATGCTCTGCCGCAACACAGTTCGCGGTGTCGCGTCTGTGACTTTGAGGATCTCAGCCCAGGCATCCAGAACCTCGCAGCGCAGCGAGCCCATTGGAAAGTTCGAGCTCGGGTCGAGGGCCGGGACTCGGGCTCCCGACGCTAGACGCCTTTATTCCAGAGGTCCTGAGTAGGCTCCGGTGTGAGCGTTCTCCCAAGTTCCGTTGAGCTCCATGGGCCGCGCTGACTCTGCGGTGCGACAACGTGTCTCAAGCTGACACGGTCGCTTGGTGTATTCACAGACGATGCTCTAAGCAATCCGGACAATCATTGGATACCACGGAACATGACAGCGCAGATCCATCGGTACAAGACTCGCTCAGTGCACAAGTTATTCAGACACGGCGACATGATTCCATCAGGCAGTTTCATAAAAGAATGGTGCAAAATCTATGACGAGAATTTTTAGGACGCGTTGGGACATCGTAGAGCAACGTGACATGGTGGAAGTAAGTTTCAACGGGAAGTTCGTGCAGATGGGAATTGTTGATGAATTTTCTCTCGACGGGGACTTCGTATGGCTCCTGGACCCCCTGGGCGAGCGGAGGCTCATTCATGCGCACGACGGTTACGACCTCGTGAAACTGGATCGGTAGGGGTTCCACTGCCACCCGACGCCTCTGCATACATGTTGGTCTCGCGGGCCTACTCTGACAGTTGTGGAGAAGAGAATCCCAGTACATTCACATCTTGCCTGCCCGCAGTTGGAGCCTACTCGCATACACGGCAACAGCAGCCTCTCGGGAGCTCATAGGTTCCGCTCCAAGGGACAAGACCAGTCAATAGTCCGACCGCGCAGCTGATAGCGGTCGCGCTGGAGTATGGAGATCCAGCTTGAGAATGGCTCGCGAGAGCAGGACCGCCCGGTCGGTCAGGTTATCCAACTCTTCGTCGTCGCAGTCTGGTGATGCCCAGCGCGTCGCACCTTCAAGCAACGTCATGACAACTTTGACTCGATCTTCCGCCTCGGGATACCCCATATCCGTGGCGGCGGCGACGTACATGTTTTGGTGCATCCGAACCCAGTCATCGACCTGGGTGCGGAGTTCGGCTGGAAGTATGTGTGCCGCTCTGTCCGTGGCAACCAGCAGATCCCACAGATTGCTCTCCGGGAGTCGCACCTGACGGGTGAAATGGAGCCTGACCATGGCATCCCAGAAGTCCTCAGCTGATGCGGCCTGCCCAACCGCTTCCAGCAGTGCGACACCGAAGCGATGGAAGTGCCACCTGAGCGACTCTGCGACGATCTCATCCCTGCCATTCGGAAAGTGTGAGTAAAGGCTCGGGGGTTTGATGTTGACGGCATTCGCGATGGTCCGCATCGAGACTGAGTTGAACCCGTTTGCTATGGCCAGCTCAAGGAAAGCTTCCAGAATATGCCGCCGCGAAGCCGACTGCCCAGCCCAGCCCCACTCCTCCAGGCGGTCTGAAAAAGCGTCCCGTGCAGCCACATACGATCTACCACTCATAGCTCGACCCTAACAAGCAATTAACGGGACAAAAACCCTTGGCTAACGATCATTAGTTAGGTATGCTTGAAGTGGCGCGAAGAAGCACCCGCTTTGGCGTTTTCAAAGATGCTATTTTGAGCAGGAAGAGCGGAAATGGTCACCGAAAAAACAAGCCGGGGGACAAGCCAGCACTGCAACCTCTTTGGAAGCGGCCTTTCGGGCATGATTGCCGCGCATATCAGCGCCCAGGCTCTGGAAACTAACGCACAACAGGACGATGCTTGGCAGGCGCAGCAGGCCTTCCGTCCCCGGTCCCGCAGTTGGTTTTCAAGGCGTGCCGCCTCCCACCGCCGCGGGACTGCCGCTGCCTCCTAGTCCGCCTCATTTTCTCCAGAAAGACAGTTCTTCCATGGCCGCTGAAATGCTGTCCCCTTGGCCGCATAACTCATTGCGCGAAACAAATCGCCTTCGAGAACTTTTCCTCATGCAGCCTCATACGGATCTCCGTGGAATCCGGCCGATCGTGGCGCGCTCTTGGTACCGCAGCAGGGCCGCTGGAGTCGACGCCGTAGCCGATCGAGGCTTCTTTGACGAAGGCCGGGTGGACGAATATACAATCCAAGCGGCCGGCCCACATTTGCAGAAGCTGGACGAAGTGGCTGCCGACTTGGGTGGGTATGTCAACCTGACGGCACCTAACGGCGTACTCGTCAAGGCCGATTTCCTTCGCGACGATGGATTCCCGGCCGGATATTCGCTTCTGGAAGAAAGTTGCGGCAGCAACGGTGAAGGCTTGGCGCTGGAGGAAGGCCGCGGCGTCTGGCTGGCCCCGGAGGAACATTTCCGCGAAGACATGCGAGGGAACTGGTGCTTTGCTTCGCTGGTTCGGGACCCGTTCCACAACCGCGTGCGAGCAGTCGTTGGCCTGACACTCCCCGCCAACCGCGTCTCTACCTTGGAACCCTCCTCTACGCTGCTGATGCTTGAGGGCGTAGCCTCGCGGATCGAGCGCGATATAGAAGTTCGGACGTCTTCCAGGGAGCGGGCGCTTCTGAATGAGTACTTGAAAATCTCGCGCCGAAGGGGCAACCGCGCGGTGATAGCACTTGATGGGAAGAACTCCCTCCAGAACACCACTGCAACGACTTCTCTGCAAGACAGCGACTTCTCGATCATATCCGGCTACGCCACGGCGGTAATGTCTTCCGGTCGCGGACTGAACTGTGAGGTGATGCTCCAAGGGCCTGGACTATCCACTCTGGAAGTTTCCCCCGTAACCCTGTCCGCTGCGAATGTCGGCGCAATCGTTGTCGTGCGGCCCCATGCTCCAAACAATGAGCGGGCCGTCACTGCTGCAGTCATACCCCCGCAACGGGAGTCTTCACCGCAGGGAACCGCTGAGCGACTGATGAAGCACCTGGATGGGACCAGCACCGAGTTCAAGCGCACCCTTAACCTGGCCCGCAAGGCGGTGGACGAGGGCAGGTCCGTGATGATGATCGGTGAACTTGGCAGCGGGAAACACCGCTTGGCCAGTGCCATCGCATCGCTGCGCGGAGGGCACATGGCGATTGATGCACGCAGTGGCGCTCTCAAGAACCTTCAATTCAGGGACGTGCTCCACAGGGTGGCTACAGAACTGCCTGCGACGCTCATTATTGAGCACGCCGATGAGCTTTCCCAGAATGAAGCCAGCGAGATCGCCCGCAATCTCAGGGGGAATTCGGCCACCAAATTGATCTTCACCATTGCACGGCCAACAGATGCCACCCTGCTGCTCTCCGAGTCTTTTGACGCCCTTGAGGTCCCAGTAGCGCCGCTGCGGAACAGACGGGAAGACATCCCGCAACTCGCCACTGCCATTGCGGAGGAACTGGGGGAGCGCAGGCTTTCCCGTCGGCTAGTCTCAACGCTCACACAAGCCGACTGGCCGCGGAACATAGACCAGCTCCGGTCCGTCGTCTCCAACGCGGTGGAGCGGTCAGAAGGTGCCGAAGTGAGGGTCGACGACCTGTCGCAGGGCTTCCACCGCGTCTTGACCAAGGGGCGGCTTTCCCGGCTGGAAGACGCCGAACTCAGCGAATTGCGCACCGCCCTGCAAGAGGCGAAAGGCAACCGCAGCCTCGCAGCGGAAACTCTGCAGATCGGCCGCTCCACCCTGTATAGGCGCATGGACTACTTCCGCAGTCGGGGCATCGACCTCTGATTCCACCAGGCAGAAATAACGGACCCGGCCATCCTTGATGGCCGGGTCCTGCGTGCTGCCTACAACTCTGACTCGCGGGACAGGTGTCCCGCGCTTGTGTCTCGATCTGGCACGGATAGAGGCTCTGATATCGCGTTGTACTTGAAATCACCCGACACCGGCACTCGTCCCATGGAGTGTTCGGCAGCGAACGAGGGTACGACACGAACAGGACGACAGACTATGACGCGCGATGCCCGGGGAACCATTCTTGTGGCCCCTCACCATTTCCCAAATTTGGACCGCGAGCATGCCCTCGCGGTGGAGTTCGGTTACGCACTCAACGCCGCGGCTGACGCCGATGCCTTCCGTGAAGGGCTTCCCGAAGCCGACATTGTCATGATCACCCCCTACGCCAAGCTCACTGCTGCGGACTTCCCTGTGATGTCCAAATGCCGGGCAGTCATCAGGTACGGAATCGGCTACGACAACATCGATGTTGCTGCTGCCACCGAGGCCGGCATTCCGGTTTCGATCGTCCCGGGGACAGCTTCGGAGGAAGTGGCTTCACACGCTTTCGCAATGGGCCTGGCCTTGGCACGCAGGCTGCCTGCAGGCGATGCGTCGATCCGAGATCTCGGCTGGGCCGGGACCATCGGATACGACACGCCGGTTCTGTCCGACCTCGAGGTCGGTGTGCTTGGAATGGGGCGTATCGGCCAGCATGTTGCCCGGATGTACCAGGCCGTGGGCGCCCGTGTACGGGCCTACGATCCGTTCGTGACGGACAGCTTCGTGGAGCTGACCGGGCTGGATGACATCCTGGAGAACTCCGACGTCGTCTCGTTGCACCTCCCGCTGACCGCGGAGACGGGAAACCTCCTTTCCGAGGATGTCCTGGCACGGATGCGCAAGGGCGCGGTAGTAGTCAACGTCTCTCGCGGCGGCCTCATCGATGAAGCAGCACTCGCCGAAGCGCTGACCTCGGGACACATTGCCGGTGCCGGTATCGACACCTTTGCTGAAGAGCCGCTGCGTGACGGGCACCCGCTCCGCTCAGCACCCAACACCATCCTGACTCCCCACATCGCATGGCGTTCCAACCGCTCGACGGGCGCACTGCAGGACGGAGCCGTGGAACGGGTCCGGCTGGCCCTGACCGGGCAACCGCTCATCGACCTTGTGAACTGAAAGACTGGAGAAAAACCAATTGGGAACCAAAAACCACCTGGAAAAGGTCGCGGAGGGTCACCCCGCGGAAGATCCACACCTGCGCAGGGGCCCCCGCGGCTTCCCCTTGCTGCCGGGCGGCTACGGCCGATCAACGTATTACACCGGAGCCCCAAGCCCGTATGCCATCCGAGGCGAGGGCTACCGCGTCTGGGATGACCGTGGCCATGAACTGATCGATGCAAACAACAACTTCACCTCGCTGATCCATGGCAACGCACACCCCGAGATCACCGAGGCCGCTACGAAGGCACTCAGTGCCGGCGCCAGCTGGGGAATCCCGAACCTCTATGAGTGGGAACTGGCAGACCTCCTGCTGTCCCGCCTGCCTGATCTTGACCAAGTACGATTTGCTAACTCGGGCACCGAAGCAGTGATGTCCGCAATCCGCATCGCCCGCGCAAGCACTGGGCGCGAACGCGTCATCGTGACAAAGGGCGGTTACCACGGAACGTCCGATGTGGCTCTGGTTCCTGGCGGACCGGCATACCAGCGCGGAGTGACCCGTGGGGTAATCAACGACGTCACCGCGGTGCCGCTCAATGACGTCGACGTCCTGCGTCAGGAAGTTGAAGCCGCACCGGACTCATACGCCGCAATCATCTTGGACCTGCTGCCCAACAGGGCCGGTCTTCTCCGTATTTCCGAGGATTTCGTACACGCTGCCCGTGAGCTCGCAACGCGGTACGGGATTGTCCTGATCATTGACGAGGTCATCAGTCTGCGCCTCGGATTCAATGGCTTCAGTGGCGAGTACGGCGTCTCCCCTGACTTGCTCACCACTGGAAAATTGATCGGCGGCGGCTTCCCCGTCGGCGCCGTGGCCGGCCGGGCTGAACTGATGGCAGAAGTGGATCCGACCCATCCGGGCAGCCTGCCACACGGCGGCACCTTCTCCGGGAATCCGGTCAGCATGGCTGCCGGAGCAGTCGCCTTGCGCCTCTTCACCGAAGAGGAAGTAAAGAGACTGAACCACCTCGGTGACACCACGCGTGACGCAGTGAACCTAAGGATCGCCGACGCCGGATGGGAGGTGCGCGGCCGGGGTTCTCTGCTCCGCGCGGTTCCTGTCGGCGCAGAGAAGGTCGACGAACAGACCCAGCACCGGCTCTGGTGGGCCTCCTACGAGCGGGGATTGCTCGGTTCGCCCGCCAACCTGCTGTCCCTGTCCACCCCAATGGATGAGAAGGTCGCGGGGGACATCGCCGAACGACTGGCTGATGCCGTGCTCGCAATTGCAGGCCGGACCCCGAAAACGGAAGACGGAAAGTAGCCATGAAGATTGTTTCCTACCACCACGAATCCGGCGTCCGAGGCGGGGTGCTGATTGACGATGCGGTCTATGATCTCGAACTGCTCCTCCAAGGCTCCACAGATGCCGTTCATGGCGCAACCACCTCTGTCCGTGAGTTCCTGAAGCTCTACGGCGACCGGATCCCTGCAATCTCGGCCGGGGTGACCAGCCTTGCCGCCCAGGACCCGGTGGCCCGGGTCGGGGCATTGACTGAGGTTCGGTTGACCACACCGGTCACGGATCCGGCCAAGGTGCTCTGCATCGGTCTCAATTACAAGGACCACGTGGCGGAAACCGGCCGGGCCTTTCCCGAATATCCGGACGTGTTCGCAAAATTCGCGTCCACCATGGTTGGCCCGGAGGACGAAATCGGCGGTGCCCGGGTCAGCGATAACCTCGATTTCGAGGGGGAAGTTGCCGTGGTCATTGGCCGCCGGGCGAGCGAGGTCTCCGAGGAGGACGCGCTGAACTACGTCGCGGCTCTTGCCGCACTGAACGATGTCACAGCACGCGATCTCCAGTACCGCGGTACCCAGTGGCTGGCCGGTAAAGCCGTTGACGGTTCAACCCCGTGGGGCCCGGCACTGGTCACCCTCGATGAGGTGGGAGACCCGCAGACGCTTGACCTGGTAACCCGGGTGAATGGCATCGAAGTGCAGCGTTCCAACACGCGGCATCAGATCTTCTCCATCGCCCGCATCGTCTCCTACCTGTCGAGCTTCCTGACGCTCGAACCCGGGGACCTCATAGCCACGGGTACCCCGCACGGCATCGGTGCCAAGCGGAATCCCCCCGTCTGGCTCGAGCCGGGCGACACGGTGGAAATCGAAATCGACAAAGTAGGGCTGCTCCGCAACCGCGTTGGCAAGCCTCAGCTTTAACCCCTGCAAGCTCTACGAAAGTAAGAAGACTATGAGTGAAAAAGTAGCACCATCAAGTGAGGCTAGGTTCCGCATCGCCGTCGACACTGGCGGCACGTTCACCGATGTCGTCGTCGATTCCAGCAACGGTGACATGGCAGTGGGCAAAGCCCTGACCACCTATGACCGCGTCTTCACAGGCTTCGAAGCCTCTGTACGCCGTGCCGCCGAGTCAGTGGGGTGGAGCGGCGACGACGTCCTGCGCAACGCGGACGTCATTGTCTACGGCACCACTCACGCCACCAACGCGGTACTGACGGGCAAGGTGGCCAAGACCGCCTTGCTGACCACTGACGGCTTCGCCGACACCCTGCTGCTCCGGGAAGGAGGCCGCCGCGACGCGTTCGACTCTAAAGCCGCGTACCCGCCGCCCTACATCCCCCGCCACCTGACCTACGAGATCAATGAACGCATTTCCGCTGAAGGCGACATCCTTGTACCGCTCGACGAAGAGCAAGTGCGTAAAGTCCTGCGTTCTTTCAAGGAACAGGGAATTGAAGCGGTAGCTGTCTCCTTCCTCTGGTCGATTATCAACGACATTCACGAGAAGCGCGTCGCGGAACTTATCCAGGAAATCCTGCCGGGTACTCCCTACACGCTCTCCAACGAGGCCAATCCAACCATCCGCGAATATCGCCGGTCCTCCGCGGCCTCGATCGATGCATCCCTGAAGCCGTTGATGGCTGATCACCTGGGCAAGCTGCGCACTGACCTCCAGGAGTACGGCTTCGCCGGTGACTTGCTGGTCGTCACCTCCGAAGGTGCAGTCCTCGACGTCGTGGATGTCCTGGACCGCCCGGTTCTGCTGCTCAACTCGGGCCCGTCCATGGCGCCGCTGGTCGGCGCGGCGGCCGCGCCGGAGCGGGACACAGTGGTGGTCTGCGACATGGGTGGCACCACTTTCGACGTGTCCCTCGTTGAAGAGGGCGTCGTCCGCCACACCAGGGAGGCCTGGCTGGGTGAGCCCTTCGTGGGGCACCTTACCGGTCTGTCCTCCGTGGCAGTCTCCAGCATTGGCGCTGGCGGCGGCAGCATCGCCTGGATCGACGGCGGCGGTTTGCTCCGCGTTGGTCCGCAAAGTGCCCGCAGCACACCCGGCCCCGCTGCCTACGGACGCGGCGGCGAAGAACCTACTGTTACGGACGCCTGTGTAGCGCTCGGCTACCTTGACGCTGATGGCTTCGAAGGTGGATTCACCCTGGACCGCGAGGCCGCGGTGCGGGCCATCGATACCCGAATCGCTGGACCACTGAACATGGACACCCGGCAGGCTGCACAGGCCATCCTCGACGTCTCCGCCAACCACATGGCCACGGCCATCCGCCAGGCTTCGCTGGAACAGGGCGTGGATCCCCGAGGTGCACTGATTGTTGCCGGCGGTGGAGCCGGTGCCATGGTGGCCGCCGCGATCGGTGTCCTCCTTGAGACTGATACCGTCCTGATTCCCGCTACCGCCGGCGTCCTTGCCGCCTACGGAGCACATCGCGCTCCGATCGCCACCGAATTCCTCTCTCCGCTGCACAACGACACCCGCAGCTTCAATTCTGTGTCCGCCACCCGCGCGGTGGAAGACCTTAAGGCCAAGGCCAACGCCTTCGCCGAGCGCTTCCACGGTGTAGGTGATTCGCCCAACGTCACCTACTTCGTCGATGCCCGCTACCCGGGCCAGGCGTGGGACCTGCGTGTTTATTTGGAAGCTGCGCCGGACACGGCCGGCGATGCCGCAGGAGTCATTGAGCGGGCCTTTCACGAAGAGCACGACCGCCGCAACGGCACACACGATCCGGACAGCCGGGTGGAGATCATCACCTGGGGTGTCCGCGTGGAAATCCCGCGGCCCGAGCATGCGAAGGACGAGTCTGACGTCACCCGCATCAGCGAAGTCCACCGCACCGATGACATCATCTTCGGCGGTGAAAGGTTCAGCACCCAACGGTACCGCGGTGTCACCCTTGCACCCCGGGACAAGATCCTGGGACCCGCGGTCATCGACCAGCCCACAACCACCATCGTCGTACCGCCGGAATGGAACGCCACGCTCGACGAACGATTCAACATCTACCTCACCCGTAAGGAGGCCTGACCGTGACGCGCGAATTCGATCCTGTAAAGCTCTCGGTGCTTGCCAATGCATTCGACGGCATCGTCCGTGAAATGACCAGCGGCCTGCTCCGCTCGGCACGCTCATCCGTCATCAATACGGCCCGCGACTTCTCCTGCGCGGTACTGACGGCAGACAACCAACTGCTCGCCGCAGCCGAAGGTGTCCCGGTGCACGTCTTCGGTGCAGGACCGCTCGGCGAGGACATGGTGGAGTTGCACGACGACATCCGTGAAGGCGACGCGTTCCTGCATAATGACCCCTACATGGGTAACTCCCACGCAGCCGACCACGTCATCCTGGTGCCAATCTTCATCCAGGGCCGCCACCTCTTCACAGCGGTCACCAAGGCCCATCAGGCCGACTGCGGCAACTCGCTCCCGACCACATTCTTCGCTACCGCGCGGGACGTTTACGAGGAAGGCGCCCTGATCTTCCCTTGTGTCCGCGTCCAGCGCGACCACAAGGACATCGACGACATCATCCGCATGTGCCGGTCACGCATCCGCGTTCCTGACCAGTGGTACGGCGATTACCTGGCATCCGTCGGTGCATCACGCATCGCCGAACGCCGCATCCACGAACTCGCTGAAAAATTCGGCGTCGATGACTTGGTGGACTTCGTGGACGCCTGGTTCGACTACTCGGAGCGCCTTACCGCCAGCGCCATTGAAACGCTGCCGGAGTACGTCCTCCTCGGCACATCGACCCACGATCCTTTTCCCGGCACGGGCCCGGACGGAGTGCACCTGCAGGCAACCCTCGAGGTAAGGCCCAAGCAGGGCAAGATCGTCATCGATCTGCGCGACAACCCGGACAACCTTCCCAACGGCCTGAACCTAACGAAGGCCACGGCCACCGGTGCCGCGCTGGCAGGCATCCTCTCCGGTATCCCTGAGAACCTGCCAAGTAACGCCGGAACCTTCCGCAGGGTGGAGGTGCTGCTGCGTGACGGCTGTGCTGTTGGCGTCCCGAAGCATCCTTACTCCTGCTCGTCGGGAACCACCAACCTTGCCGACCGCGTGGTGAACATCGTCCAGGCGGCTTTCTCGCAGATCGATGACGGATACGGAACCGCTGAGGGTGCAGCCGGGCAGGCGCCCGCCAAGTCGGTTATCTCCGGCATCGACGAACGCAACGGCAACGCCTACGTGAACCAAATCCTGGTGGGCGGCGTCGGCGGTCCTGCCACCCCGTATGTTGATGGGTGGCCCACCTATCAGCGTCCGGTGTGCGGCGCCCTCCTCTACCACGACAGCGTGGAAGTGGACGAGCAGCGCTATCCCATCCTGGTCCACGAACGTACCCTGGTCGCCGACTCCGGCGGAGCAGGCCGCCAACGCGGCGGACTCGCCACACGCGTCACCATGGAACCCCGGGCAGAGAGCGTCACCCTCACCTACGGTATCGAGGGCAAGATCAACCCGCCGAAGGGTGTCCGGGGCGGTCACGATGGCGCCGAGCCTTCCACCTGGGTAGAAGACCTCACCACCGGTGAACGCCGCGAAATCCCCGTGGTGGGCCGATACGACCTGCAGGCGGGCGAGAAAGTCGTGTCCATCACCCCGGGAGGAGGCGGATACGGCGATCCACTGGAACGCGACGTGCTTGCCGTGCTCGACGACTACCGCGAGTCCCGGGTCACGCTGGAAGCGGCGGCTGCCCACTATGGCGTGATCATCGCCGACGGCACCGTAGACGAGCAGGCTACGGCCAAGGCTCGCCACGACCGCCTGGCCATTTAGCGCCAGCTATCGCAACTGCTTCCGGGGCGGGGTATATTTCCTCGCCCCGGAAGGTTTCACCAACTAATGACGGAGATTCACATGGAACCCATTCGAGTCGGCATCATCGGCGTCGGAAACGTTCTCAACCAATACCTGGACAAGATCGGCGTCCACCCGGATGTAGAGATCGTGGCGCTCGCCGACGTTAACCCTGAAGCGGTGAAAGCGCGGGCCGCGGAGTACTCGGTCCCTAAAGCACTCACACCGGACGAGCTGCTGGCCGATAACGAGGTAGAGCTGGTTCTCAACCTCACCCCGCCAAAGCTCCATGCGCCGGTGACCCTCCAAGCCATCGCCGCAGGTAAGCACGTCCTTTCGGAAAAGCCGTTTGCCACTTCCCTGGATGAAGCACGCCAGATCCTGGACGCCGCCCGCGAGGCTGGGGTGAAAGTGGGCTCAGCACCCACCACCTTCCTCGGCTCCGGCATGCAAACCAGCCGAAAGCTCATCGATGACGGTTGGATCGGGGAACCCGTGGCCGCCTTCGCGTCCTTCGCTTGCCGCGGCTATGAGCACTGGCACCCGAACGTCGACCCCTTCTACAGTCCGGGAGCCGGTCCCATGCTGGACATCGGGCCGTACCTGATCACCAACCTTGTGAACTTCTTCGGCCCGGTCAAGCGGGTCTCTGCAACAACACCACGCTCATCGGAGACCCGGCCCCGTCCCGGCAAGGAGGGCGGAGTCATTCAGATCAAGACCCCGACGCACGTCACGGGCACCATTGATTTCGAGTCGGGTGCGTCAGCAACGGTGATCGTCAGCTGGGACATTTGGAACCACAACCTGCCGCATTTGGAGATCTACGGAACAGGTGGCTCGCTGGCGGCGCCAAACCCTGACCACTTCTCCGGGGCACCTGTGCTGCGCCGAGGCGAGCCCGGTGACCTGGCGCTGGATATGACCCCTCCAGGCGGTGGTGACTGGCGGGAAACTCCAATCACACACCGCGACGATGCCTACCGGGGCATCGGCCTGGCCGAGTTCGGCTTCGCCATCCGCAAGGGCCTGGAGCCCCGCACCGGCGGCGACTTTGCCTACCACGTGTTGGAGGTCCTCCTCGCCTTTGAAGCATCCTCGGAGCAGGGCCGTCACATCGAGATTGAAAGCACCTGCGAGCGGCCTCGACCGCTGCCTTCGGTGGGACCGCAGGAGCCCTACCGTTTCGACTAGGGGAACGTAGGCAACAACAGCAGCCGACGGCGGTACTTGCGTGCCGCCGTCGGCTGCTGTTTTTCGTACCCCATAGCAAGCGTGCGTATCAAACTGGGACACAACATTGCTTCCCCACAGTGAAAACCTGAAGTTCGGGCGAATCGGTTGCAAATGCCGACGCACCTACGAATTTAGGAGATCGCATGACTAGCACAGCCGCTGCTGACATCGGCACAGAGGTCGACGTCAAGGCCGTCCGTCGCCGCACTGTCGCACAAGCAATCGTTGAATACCTTCAGGTCCAGTACAGCGAATTAGACGGTGAACGGAGGCGCTTGGTTGCCGGAATGTACGGCATCTTCGGACACGGCAACTCCGTTGGACTGGCGCAGGGAATCGACGAGTATGGCGTGGACTTCCCGCACTACCAGGGCAAGAACGAGCAATCGATGGTCCACGCCGCCATTGGCTTCGCGAAAGCCTCAAACCGCGCCGCGACCCTCGCCTGTACCGCCTCCGCCGGCCCGGGATCGACGAACATGGTCTCAGGTGCCGCCACGGCAACTACCAACCGCCTTCCGGTGCTTCTGTTTCCCGCGGACATCATCAATAACCGTTTTGGTGACCCCGTGCTGCAGCAGATCGAGCACCCGGTAGAACGGGATGTATCCGCCAACGACTGCTTCCGCCCTGTCAGCCGCTACTTCGACCGGATCACCCACCCGGCCCAGCTGCTGTCCACACTCCCTGAAGCGATGCGGGTCCTCACCGATCCCGTCGAAACCGGCGCCGTAGTAGTTTGCCTTCCCCAGGACATTCAGGGCGCGGAATTCGACTTCCCGGAATCCTTCTTCACACCGCGTGTGTGGCACATCCGTCGTCGTCCTGCTGTGGAGGACGAGTATCGCGATGCTGCTGCAATCATTGCGAACGCCGAACGCCCCCTGCTGATTGCAGGTGGTGGCGTCCGTTACTCGAAGGCACAGGAGGAACTGGCACGCTTCAGCGCCGAGTTCGGCATTCCGGTGGCCGAGACGTATGCCGGCAAGGGAAGCGGCCCCATCAGTGAACTTAATCTGGGCGCCCTCGGCGTGACCGGCACTGTGGGGGCAAACGAAATCGCCGACGCCGCGGATGTTGTCATTACTGTAGGCTCACGCCTCCAGGACTTCATCACTGCATCACACTCACTGTTCCAGAACCCCAACGTGAAGTTCGTGAACCTCAACGTTGGCTCATTCGACGCCCACAAGATGGGCTCATTCCCCGTCATTGGCGATGCCAAACTGTCCCTTGCCGCGCTGCGTGAACGCCTCGGAGCCCGTCAGTACGGCACATCCGAGGACTTCCGCAGCGACATCGCGGACGCCCGGAAGGCCACCTTCGAGGTACGCAAGCACGACCTCCAGGCATTCCCCGGTGAGAACATGAGCCAGGCCCAGGTAATTGACGTGCTGAATCGCACGGCCACCAGCCAGGACGCCCTGATCCTGGGATCCGGCGGGGTGGTTGAAGGCATCCACAAGGCCTGGGATCCGTCCAACGGCACCGAGATCCACTTCGAGTACGCCAACTCCTGCATGGGCCATGAAATCCCGGCAGGCCTGGGCTATCGGATCGCCCGCGGGGACGCCCCCGGCGAGGTGTACGTGCTGATCGGTGACGGCACCTACTTCATGCAGCCCACCGAGCTGGTCACTGCGGTGCAGGAACACAAGAAGATCATCACCATCGTGATCGACAACCGCGGGCACCAGTGCATCTGGCCGCTTCAGGTGTCGAAGGGCGGCCCTGGCCGCGAGTTTGGTACCCAGTACCGGGAACGCAGCAATGAGTCCGGTCGCCTCGACGGAGCAATCCTGGACTTCGACATTGCGGCCAACGCTGCCAGCATGGGCTGTGCAGCCTGGTCCACGACCACCATCGAGGAATTCGAGGCGGCGCTCACCGAGGCCAGGGAAGTGAACGGCCCCGCAGTGATTGTGGCCCGTGTGGAGCGCGCGCGCTACCTGTCCGGCAACGGTGCTTTCTGGGATGTCGGAGTTCCCATGACGTCGGAGCGCCCGGGCAGCCAGGAAGGGACTGCGAAGCACTTGGAGGGCCGTGCCCGCCAGCGCTTCTACGCAGCCACCACCGCACCTGACGCCCGTTAAACGCGCCGGGCGGGACCGCGCTGCAGCGCGGTCCCGCCCGGCGTTTTACGGGGCAACCCCGTTCTTTCAATTTTCTGACAAAGGAGCATCCACCATGAGTGCATTCGCTGTTGTAGATCCGGCCACAGGAACCACCCACGCGCAATACCCTGCGGCTACCGACGCAGAGGTCGAGGCAGGCCTCAGCGCAGCGCAGAGCACCTACCAGGACTGGTCACGCACCACTACCGTGGCTGAGCGGGCAGCGTTGGCAAAGCGGCTGGCCGACCTGTTCGTAGAACGCAAGGACAAGCTCGCGGCCATCATCAACCGGGAGATGGGCAAGCCCCTTCCGCAGGCGGTGGGGGAAGCAGAGTTCTCCGGCGCCATCGCCGCAGCATTTGCCGAACACGCGGAAGAGTGGCTCGCAGATGAAGAACTTGACGTTGCCGACGGCTTGCGGACCTTCTTCCGCTACCAAGGCCTGGGCGTGGTCCTCGGCATCATGCCGTGGAACTACCCCTACTACCAGGTGGCACGCTTCGCGATTCCCAACATCATCCTGGGCAACACCGTGATTGTCCGCCATGCGAGCCAGTGCCCTGAGTCGGCCCTGGCCCTTGAGGAACTCTTCCGCGACGCCGGTTTCCCCGAGGGTGCCTACGTCAACCTCTTTGCCACGCACCAGCAGATCTCGGACATCATCGCCGACGACCGCCTTCAGGGAGTATCACTCACAGGTTCGGAGCAGGTAGGTGCGATTGTGGCAGAACAGGCCGGGCGTGCCCTGAAGAAGTGTGTGCTGGAACTCGGCGGCGCCGATGTCTTCATTGTGCTCGACACCGACGACGTTGACCTCGCAGTGAAGAAGGCTGTGATGGGCCGTATGGGCAACACCGGCCAGTCCTGCAACGGCTCCAAGAGGATCGTCGTGCTGGACAAGTACTTCGACGAGTTTTCGAAGAAGTTCAAAGCTGCCATTGCCGGGCAGTCTTACGAGAGGGGCGATTTCGGTCCACTCTCCTCAGCCTCCGCAACCAAGTTCCTGAAGGAGCAGGTGCAGGGCGCCCTCGATCAGGGCGCCGAAATCCTGGTGGGCAACAACCAGCCTCAGGGCAACGTGTTCACACCAACGGTAATTACAAACATCTCTCCCTCCATGGACGTCTACAGGGAGGAACTCTTCGGCCCCGTGGCGCAGCTTTACAAGGTCAGCAGCGACGAAGAAGCAATCAAGCTTGCGAACTCCTCGCCTTACGGCCTTGGTTCCGTGGTAATTTGCGACGACCTTGAGCGGGCTGAGCGCATCGGCAACCAGCTCGACGTCGGCATGGTCTTCATAGGCGCCTATGACCTCAGCGGTGCCGATGTTCCCTTCGGCGGCGTCAAGAAATCAGGCTACGGACGCGAACTTGGCAAAGTTGGAATGCTGGAGTTCGCGAACAAGAAGCTATTCCGCTTCGCAAAGTAGCGCACCCGCGCATTATGCAAGGGGAGGTCCCGTCGGACGGACCTCCCCTTGACCTTTTGCTAGGCACAGAATGGCCGGATGCCGCACGGACAGATCGTGCCAGATATCAACTGGAAGGATCAGGATGGTAGGACTTATGACTGAACCAGCAGCCGGCTCCGGCGAGGGTTCGGTGGATGAAGGAGGCTCGCTCCGCTACGCCCCGGGACCCTACTTCGGCACCTACGGTGGCCGCTGGATGCCTGAGGCGCTGATCCCCGCCCTTGACGAGCTGGAGGCGACCTTCGAAAAGGCCAAGGCCGATCCTGAGTTCCGCGCCCAGATAGATAACCTGAACAAGAACTATTCAGGCCGGCCCTCGCTGCTGACCGAAGCCAAGCGGTTTTCTGTACACGCCGGGGGCGTGCGGGTGTTCCTCAAACGCGAGGACCTCAACCACACCGGCTCGCATAAGATCAATAACGTGCTGGGCCAGGCGCTTCTTGCCAAACGCATGGGCAAGACACGTGTTATCGCTGAGACTGGCGCAGGGCAACACGGTGTGGCGAGTGCAACGGCGGCGGCCCTGCTAGGCCTCGAATGCGTCGTCTATATGGGTGCCGAGGACTGCCGCCGTCAGGCGTTGAATGTGGCCAGGATGGAACTCCTGGGAGCGACTGTCGTCCCGGTCGCAACGGGTTCCCAGACGCTTAAAGACGCCATCAACGAAGCCCTCCGGGATTGGGTGGCCAACACAGATAACACTCATTACGTGTTGGGCACGGCAGCGGGTGCCCACCCGTTTCCGGCTATGGTCCGGTATTTTCACGAGGTTATCGGTGACGAAGCCCGCAGACAGATATTGGAGCGGACCGGCCGCCTGCCCGACGCGGTTTGCGCCTGCATTGGCGGCGGGTCAAACGCCATCGGCCTCTTCCATGCCTTCCTGGACGACCCTTCCGTGAAGATTTACGGATTTGAGGCCGGCGGAGCCGGCATAGAGAGCGGGCGCCACGCGGCGCCGATCACGCTCGGCCTGCCGGGCGTACTGCACGGTGCCCGGTCCTACCTGATGCAGGACGACGACGGACAGACCATCGAATCGCATTCAATTTCCGCAGGGCTGGATTACCCCAGTGTCGGGCCGGAGCACTCGCACCTCGCTGACATCGGGCGGGTCAGCTACGAAGCGATCACCGACACCGAGGCCATGGAAGCCTTTCGGCTGCTATGCCGCACTGAGGGCATTATTCCTGCTATCGAGTCGGCACATGCACTTGCCGGTGCCATAAAAGTGGGCCATCGGCTGTCCGCCGGAACCGGCGCCACGAGTGATGCCGCCGACAAAGTGGTGATAGTAAACCTGTCCGGCAGGGGCGACAAGGATGTGGGAACTGCCGCCGAGTGGTTCGACCTCCTGCAACAGGGGCCTCGCTGAGGCGGCCCTGCCATGGAAGGCCGATGGCTGTGAAGGTAGGCCGGTCCGGGCGATCCGGCCTACCTTTGCCTATGTTTTCTACGAGACAGGCTCAGCCATTCGGCTCGGCGACCGGCATTATGCCGGCCTCCATGGCGGCCAGCTGCAGCGCGAGCAGTTTTGAGTAAAACCTGCCATCACCGATGCCGAGTGAAACCATGAACCACAGCTGGTCCACTCCGGTGCGTCGCCACAGGCGGCCGTATTCACGGTCTGGCCCCACCATGGCGAATTCACCCACTCGATCTGCGATGTCATCACCGAGGACCTCACGGACCACCGACGGCGCACCCTGGTAGCCAGTGGCGAATACAACGAGGTCAGCATTCAGGGAGCGGGCCCCATCCAGCATGACTCCGCTGGGGCTGAGGCCCTCCACACTGCCATGGAGCAGCTTGATGGTTCCATCGATAATTAGTTCGGAAGCACCAGCATTGTAGTAATAGCCGGTCCCGTTGAGGCCAAAAATCAGCCCGAGAACGCCTTGGCCATCCGGGCCGTCGCTCAGCTCGAAACCTGCCTCGACCAAACCTTCCAACAGTTCCCGGTCCATCGCCTTGACCAACTCCACATGTTTCGGGCCGTGGGCAGGAAGTGCACCAAAGGGAGTTGAAGCGTTGACCAGGTCGGCTTCCTCGATGCTGTATCTCCCGCTGACGTGGTTGGCGTGCATCACTTTATGGAAGGTGGAGGTGTTCATGACAAACGTTCCGGACCGCTGGATCATCGTGACGTCGACGCCATGCTCGGCCAGGTCCTGCGCAATGTCGTGCCCACTGACGCCGGAGCCCACAACCACCGCACGCTTACCACGCCATTCTGCGTGGCCCTTGTAATCCACGGCATGCATGACGGTTCCTGGGAAGACCGACCGTCCGGGTACATCCGGGATGTTCGGTGCAGCGTTCATTCCGGTGGCAAAGATCAGATGTTTCGGGTTGATCCTGCGATGTTGTCCCTGCCGGCTGACATCGACGGTCCACCGTCGGGACGGTTGGTCGAAGTCCGCGGCAATTACTGTCGTTCCGGTCCATACGGCCAGATCCAGGAGTGTCGCGTAGCTCTCGAGGAAATCGCCCAACTTGTCCTTGGGAGTGAAACGAGGCCACGTTGATGGGAACGGAAGATAAGGCAAGTGATCGGACGCAAGTGGGGTGTGGAGTGCCAGCGAACTGTACCGCTTGCGCCAGTTATCGCCAACGCGCTCGTTGCGTTCTAGGACAAGGGCAGGAATGCCCAGGGCACGAAGGCGGGCAGCGAGCATGAGTCCGTTGTGTCCGGCACCGAGGATGACAACGTCCGGCTCCTGCTGCGTGAACTCGGGATCGAGTCCCTCTTGCCAACCAAGACGGTTCCGCACCGGGCCGTGGGTCTTTCCACTCGGGCGGCCGTCGAGATGGCGCTCTGGGTGGCTGTCCACGGCGTCGAGGGCCAGGACCAGGCTCTCTGCCAGCCAGGTTCCGTCGCCTTCCTGCACTAAGCGGACGTGGCCAAGACCCCTTCCCGTGCTGTTCCTGAACTGAAGGAAAGCGGAGACGGTACCGGGAGTTCCGTCTTCGACGATGATGGACTGACTGCCGGGCTTTACATCGATCGACATGAGCCGGTGCGCCGGCGGAATCGCGAACAGCTCGAAGATCTCCTCGTATCCGATCGCGTTGCGGAAATCCCAAGACAGCGCCAGAAGGTCGCGGACAACGCCATCCGGTCGGAAAAGGCCAGCAGCGGCGACCGCGTCCGTGGAGGCCAGGGCCCTGGCCAACCGTCGTGCCCACTCATGCACGACCAATCCGTACGTGTCGATCGAATCCGGCTTCACTGCCGGGGGTACGGCTACATCAGTCATGTGCACCGGTTCCTTTGTGTGTGTCATGTGTGTGGTTTCCTTCGTTCTTGAGTCGGCTGGCTGTCCACCCTTATTGCGCGGTGTATCCGCCGTCGATCAGGAGGTCCGCGCCGGTGACGTAGCTAGCTTCGTCACTGGCCAGGTACAGGACGCCGTAGCTCACTTCGATGGGCTGGGCCGCGCGTTTCATGGGCGTTGCATTGCTGAACTCGCGGTTGGACTTTTCGCCCTCTTCCACTGCCATCGGAGTCATGACCAATCCCGGGGAAACGGAGTTGACCCTCACGCTACGGTCTGCATATTCCATCGCCGCGGCGCGCGTCATCATCTTTACGGCCCCTTTCGAAGCCTGGTAGGAGAAGCCGCCGGGGTTGCCGACGGTGCCGTTGATGGAGCACGTGTTGACGATTGCGCCGCCGCCGCTTCGCTCGATCGCGGGTGCACCATGCTTGAGGCCAAGAAAGACGCCTTGCTGGTTGATGGCGGTGGTGAGGGACCAACCCTCAAGGCCCTCTTCTTCAACGGGCTTCATTGTGCCGACGATTCCCGCGTTGTTGACTAGGATGTCGATGCGCCCCCAGCGTTCTTCTGCCGCTGCGATGACGGTTTTCCATTCGTCTTCGGAGGCAACGTTCAGATGCATGTAGTGCACATCGTGCCCGGAATCCCTGAGTTCGCTGGCAACTGCCTCGCCGGTTTCATCCAACATGTCGGTGACAAGCACCGATGCACCCTCTTGCGCGAAAAGGCGCGCGTGGGATTCGCCCTGCCCTCTAGCGCCGCCGGTGATGATGGTTACTTTGCCTTGAACACGGCCCATGAGTGTCTCCTTCGTGATGGATGGGGTGAAGTGCTTCACGCTGTGGAAGACGCTACTGCCGCCTCTTGACGGGATTTGTGTCAGAAAGAGACATTTTTCGACTCATGGTCGGGGCAAACATTAGTCAGGAGCGCGGCACCTGCCACGCCGGATTAGGGGTCAACAGTGGGTGTGCGACTCGAAGGCAAGACGGCAGTTGTGACCGGTGCAGCTTCTGGGCAGGGTTTAGCGACCGTACGGGCGCTGGTAGGGGAAGGGGCCAGTGTCATCGCGGCGGACATTGATGAAGCCGCGCTGGAGCGGCTCTCAACCGAGAGCGGGCAGATTACGATACGACGCTGTGACGTGAGCAAGGCAGCAGAGGTGGAACGGCTGGTTGCCACGGCCGAACAGACCTACGGGGCCCTCCATGCCCTGCTGAACTGCGCCGGATATTTGCGAGCGGCATCCGTGCTTGAGACCGATGACGATGTGCTCGACCGGATCATCGATATCAACCTGAAGGGCGTGTTTTACGGCTGCAAATATGCCATCCCCGCCCTGCAGCGGGCCGGCGGCGGATCAATCGTCAATTGGGGCTCGGTCAACTCGTTGGTGGCTGAACCGGATATCGCGGCTTATTCCGCCTCAAAAGGAGCGGTCCTGATGCTCACCAAATCCGTGGCCGTCGAATATGCCAAGGACAATAACAGGGCCAACTGCCTGTGCCCAGGCGGTGTCCTTACGCCGATGGTGGCCGGCTTTTTCGATGAGGGGTTTCTCACGGATGAACAAGCCCAGCGGGCATACCAGCCGCTCGGCCTGATCAGCCCGGAGGAAGTAGCTGACGTTGCGGTGTTCCTGGTTTCGGACGAATCACGAAAGGTGACCGGTTCCGCCGTAATGGTCGATGCGGGATACACGGCGGTTTGAACAGATGTCCCACCTTGGGACAGTAGTCCCCTTCCCTGCTGCGTAATCTCGACAGAACCATCGCGCCACCTCCGGCGCAAACAATTCACAGAGGAGTTACTTGGCGATGACCATTGACGAACAGCAGGCCTTCGCAGCCCGGGTGGCGGAACAACGGCGCACCCGCCATACAACTGTTCCCCACGTCATCGCGGGCCAGGAATATTTCGAAGGCGCGCTCCTGCAACGGGAAGACCCCAGCAATCCCAGTGCGGTGGTCAGTGCCTGTCACGACGCGCCCGCTGAACTCGTGGAGCGGGCCGTCCAGGCGAGCCGTGCGGCCCAGCGTGACTGGTCCCGGTTTCCACCTTCGGAGCGCATTGAACGGGTGCGCCGGGCAATTCCCTTCATTGAGGAGCGTCTCGAGGAGTGGGCGGTCCGTGTGGCCCTCGAGATAGGCAAACCCTATGCCGGTGCCCGGGCTGAAGGGGCGGAAGTTCTTGAAATTGTCCGCCAGTACACCGAATACGCGTCGGCTCCAGGAGCTTTTGAGGATCAACGAACGGACGACCCGACGGGTCTATCGAATGATTCCGTGCTTCGGCCCTACGGTGTTTTCGGCGTGATCACACCGTTCAACTACCCGATTGTCCAGGCCGCAGGTCCTGCCATCGCCGCACTCATCGCGGGCAACGGAGTGGTCGTCAAGACATCGCATGATGGTCCATGGTCCGGGCATGCCGTTTATGAACTCTGCGAGGCAATGGGGCTTCCGGAGGGACTGGTGAACGTGGTCCACGGAGGCGACGGTCCAGGCCGGGTTTTGGTCGCCTCGGACATCGATGGCATCTGCTTCACTGGTTCCGTCGCTGTGGGCAGGTCCATCCTGGGCGATTTCGCTTCCGGGCCGTATCCCCGCCCGGTAATCGCTGAAATGGGCGGCAAGAATCCGGTGATCGTCACTGATACGGCTGATCTCGAACAGGCAGCCGACGGCATTGTCTTCTCGGCCTTTGACCTCAGTGGACAAAAGTGCAGCGCATTGTCCCGGGTGTTGGTTACGCCCGCCGCCCACGACAGGCTGGCGAAACTCGTCGCGGAGAGGGTCAGGGACCTGAAGGCCGGGGACCCCATTGACGCAGATGTATTCGCGGGTCCCGTTGTTTCTGCCGAAGCAGTGGAACGGTATGACGAACTGCTGACATCCGCCCGCAGAGAGGAGTTCCATATAGAAACCGGCAAGGCCCACGACGGTGGCTACTTTGTTCCGGCCACCGTGGTCTCCGGAGTGCCGGCCACACACCGGTTAGCCACTGTGGAGCATTTTCTGCCCTTCCTGACCATCAGCAAGCTGCCAACTTTCGAAGCGGCCCTGACTGCCGCTAATGACACAGAGATGGGTCTGACCGCCGGGCTCTATACCGGGGACGAGAGCGAAGCAAGGGAGTTTCTTGACCGTATCGAGGCTGGCTGCGTGGACGTGAACGTCCCTGGCCACGCCACCACCGGGTGGTGGCCGGGACCACAGACCTTTGGCGGATGGAAGGCGAGCGGTACGACCGGTAAACAAACCCTCGGGAAGTGGTACTTCCAGCTGTTCGGACGCCAGCAAGCGCGGAAACTTCCGGCGCACCTGGAGCACCTACTGCGGCACTGACATCAGTCCAGTACACCATTGAGAAAGCAGGCACTGGCATGGCTTCTAAAGACGTTTCATGGCTCCATGCGACTTCTTCATTGCGCGTGGGCTGGAGCTCCAATGCGGAGATCCAGTCGCTCAGGGATCGCTTCCTGGCCGCGCCCGAGGCTACGGACCTGAGCAGTCTGCGACCCGTTATTGCCCGATCATGGCAGCGGAGCCTGGCCTGCAATGTGACCGCCGCCTCACCCTTTCTGCAGACGGCGACCCACCAGGCTGACGAGCAGCTGCTCGCTGCCGCGGAACCCGTCTTGACCGAACTCGAACGTCTGTGCAGCGACTCCGGGGGACTGGTAGTGCTCACTGACGCCGAAGGCACATTGGCTGTCTTCCGCGGCGATGCCACCGAACGTCGGAAAGCGGAGCGGTTGTTCCCGAGCCTGGGAGCGCGGATGGCGGAGGACCTGGTTGGAACCAACTCCGACGGAACTGCTCTTGAGGAGGGCGAAGCAGTACAGGTCTGGGGCGCCGAACACTTCCATGAGGCGCTCCAGAACAGTTACTGCACGTCCGCTCCAATCCGTGACCCGATACGTCGATCCGTTCGGGGTGTCCTGGGCCTGATGTTGCCCGAGAATCTGGCCCGCAGCACGGATCCCGGTTCCGTTCTGTTGACCGTCCACGGAGCGGCCGCAGACATCACCAGGAGGTTGGCAGAAAGGCTGGCGGCACGGGAGCAGGCGCTGATGTCCGAATACCTCAAGGAGATCCGGAAGCGAGGGGCCGATGCGGTGGTAGCCATGGACGAGCGCACCACGATCGCCAGTAGGAGTGCCCTAAGCATGCTGGACCCAAGCGATTTCGCTGTACTCGCGTCCCTGGCACGGGAAGCAGAGCAGCGGAACGGCCTATCACAGCATCGCTTGAATGTCAGCACTGGCAGCGAGGTGCAGCTTCACATCCGTCCCATGGAATTCCGCGAGCCAGGTTCCGGCGGAGCGTCCGTAGTGCGTGTCCAGCTGCCCTCCGCCAACCCGAGTACGCGGGCGGCGTCAGCTGTACGTGAACCCCAAGCACAGTTTGACGGGATGATTGGAACCAGCCGTGCATTCAAGAGGTCCCTTGGCGCCGCGGCCGCAGCCGTGAGCCGGCGGATGCCTGCCTACATAATCGGCGAGCAAGGCAGCGGCAAGCGCACGTTGGCGGAAGCCATGGCCAAGCGCCTGTCACGGGAGACCCGCCTATTCGACTTCGCTCAGCGGCAGCGCGGGGCGGTCACCATTGACGACGTCGATTCGGCCTTGGAACAGGGGGCGGCGGTCATCCTCCACCGCGTGGACAAGTGTCCCTTGCATGTTCTGGAGGACGTGGCCGCCTTGCTCAAGGTCCTGGAGCAACCTCAACTTATCTTGACCGCCGGCGCCGTCAGCGATGATCTCTTGCCGTTACTTTCTGCGCTTAGGGGCATTGAGGTAGGTATGCCACCTCTTCGTGACAGGCGCGAGGACGTCGTAGGTCTGGCGTCGCACTTGCTCAGGAAGGCACTGGGAAGGGAAGTCCGGATGTCACCGAAGCTGCGGGATGCGCTGGTAGCCGCGGACTGGCCGGGCAACGTGCGGCAGCTCCGCGACCTGGTTGAATCTGCTGCCACGCGTTCCCTGCGCGGCGAACTGCACCTGTCGGATCTCAACGCGGTTCAGCTGCGCGGACTGGGCACCGTGCCGCTCACCCGCTTGGAAGAGGCGGAACTCCAGCAGATCAGGGCCGCACTCGCTGAGGCTTCCGGTAACCGGGTGCGGGCCGCTGTGCTGCTGGGGATCGGCAGATCCACGCTTTACCGCAAGATCGAAGCATACGAAGCCAAAGGGTTCGATCTGGCGCTCGGCTGAGGTTTTGTCTGCCCAGGATGCATCATCCTGACACAGTTCAGGTGGAGTTCGTCGATCAGAATCTAGAAACTGACGGGGAACCCGCTTGACGCCACCCGCCAGTTCACAACAGCAGGACCAGCCGGCTGGCCTTTCACCCGACACAGTGCGAGTCAACGACGACTCCACTCCTCCGAGGAGAACACACGTGAAACAAGAACTCCCCGTCCAACGCGCAGCAGCGGACAATTCAGAAGACCATGAAACCCGATCGTCCATGTACCAACTGAGGGGCCGGATGGGAACCACCGGGCTGCTCTTCACGGTGCTGGCCTTCACGGCTCCCTTGGGCGTCGTCTTCGGCTTTGTCTCAGTTAATATCTCCTTCGGGATAGGGGTGCCGGTCGCTTTCGTCGCGGTTGCTGTCCTGATGGCACTCTTTGCCATGGGGTTCACGGGAATGACCAAGGCCATACCGCGGCCAGGTGCGTTCTACACCTACATCCGTGAGGGTTTGGGCCGTCCCCTCGGCCTGGGCGGATCCTTCCTTGCGTTGGCTACTTACGGATTCAATGTGACCTCCTGCATTGTCGTTTCAGGCATCGCAGTGAACAACCTGCTCGGCGCTTTCATGGATGTTGTGACCACACCCTGGTGGTTATGGAGCATGGTGATGTTCGGCATTGCGTGGGTGCTGAGCTACTTCAACGTGGAGCTCTCCGCCAAGGTCCTCTCCGTCATCCTGGCAGTCGAGGTCCTTTCGGTAGCGATTTTTGACGCGGTCATCATCGCCAACGGAGGCCCGGAGGGTCCGTCCTTCGAGCCTTGGGATCCGACCAACCTGTTCACCCCGACCATCGGTGTCCTCCTGTTGTTCAGCATCGGAGTGTTCAACGGATTTGAAGCGACGGCCATCTACAGGGACGAGGTCAAGGAACCGGCCATCACTATTCCCCGGGCCACCTTCCTGGCGGTTGCGTTCCTGGGCATTTTCTACGCCATCTCGGCGTTTGCCCTGATCCTGTCAACGGGAACATCACAGGCAGTGGCCGCAGCCCAGACGGACCCTACGGCGATGATGCCTGACGCGCTGCTGCGCTACTTTGGAGCCTTCGCGAACCAGGTCATCGGCATCCTGCTGGTCACAAGCTTTTTTGCCTCAGGTCTGTCCCTGCAGAACATCCTGTCCCGCTACACTCATTCCCTCGCCGTTGATGGCATTTTTCCGCAGTCGATCGCGGCGGTCCACCCCAAACATGGCTCTCCCCACCGCGCCGCAGTGTCAGTTGGTGCCGTTCTCCTGCTTGTCCTGCTTGTCCTGGTACTGTCGGGCGGCGATGAGAACTCCCTGTACGCGGCGGCCGCAGGCGTTGCTTTTTATGGAATGCTGCTCCTGCTCTGCCTGACTGCCGTTGCCGTCATTGTTTATTTCCGCAGGAACAGGTCGTCGATGTCGTTCTGGCGGACGCTGATCGCTCCGATCGTCGCCCTAGTAGGGATTGGGTTCGCTTTGTTGACAGCGTCCTTCAACATGGAGCTGCTGGTGGCAGGAGATCCACTCCTGCTGACAGTCTCGCTTCTAATTCCATACGTGTCGATCGCGGTCGGCGTCTTCGTGGCGCTGGCCCTCCGAAGCCGGAAGCCGGACACCTACATTCGGATCGGACGCGCCCTGGACTAGGACAGGATGCGGAGCAGCACCCATAGTGTGCAAGCACGACAAAAGGAGGCCGGATCGTGGTGATCCGGCCTCCTTTCATCGTCCGAAGCCATCAGGAGCCCGGAAACTCAGGCCCCGTACGTCGTGTGCCCTGAAACTTCGGGAATTTCCACCCAGTTTCCGGAACTGGCGCTGCGCAAGGAAGCATCCACCAGTTCGGAAGCTGACCAGCCGTCAGCTAGCGAGGGGCCGAGTTGCTTGCCTTCGGCCACCGACCGCAGGAACAGTGCAGCCTCGATTGTCTTCAGGTCGTTGAATCCGATTCCCGGGCCCGGGCCGGGCTGGAAGCGACCAAACTCTCCAAAGGAAGGCGGGGTCATGATCGTGCGGTAGCCGCTGCGGTCAGTCGCCAGCTCCAACTGGTTCATCCGTTCGAAATTCCAGCGCAGGGATCCTTCCGTGCCGTACACCTCGATGGTGTATTCGGCGTGCGGACCGATCGCGACGCGGGTGGATTCGAACATGCCGATCGCGCCGCCATCGAAGCGGGCAAGCATGGCGGTGTAGTCCTCGTTCTCAACCTCGCGGGTGACGTCCGAGGCCTGGCCCATGTCGAAGGAATTGGAGGAGTTGCCGGCAGGCAGCGGCCGGTCCTTGATGAACGTCTCGGTGACGGCATTCAGCGACGTTATGCGGCCCACCAGGAACTGGGCGAGGTCGAATCCGTGGCTGAGGACATCGCCCAGCACACCGGATCCCGCACGAGCCTGCTCGTACCGCCAGGTGAACACCTGGGTGGGATCCGAGGCGTAGCCGGTGAGGAGGCGGATCTGCACGTTGGTGATGCGGCCCAGCGCGCCGGACCGGATGAGGCGCCTGGCTTCCGCCACGGCGGGTGCATGCCGATAGTTGAAGCCTACGGACGTGATGAGGCCGGCCGCCTCAGCTCCCTGGGCTATCTCGCGGGATTCCTGCGCGCTGCGCCCCATGGGCTTCTCGATCCAGAAGTGCTTGCCGGCCTCGATGGTGGCCAGTGCGATTTCATGGTGGAGAAAGTTCGGGGAGCAAATGGACACAACGTCCACGTCCGGGTTCTCGAGTACCTTGCGGTAATCCGTGGCCGTTTCCCTGTAACCAAGCGCGTCCTCGGCATGATGGCGGCCCGCATCATCGGGGTCCGCTGCGATCACCAACTCGGGATGCCGGGGCAGTTCCGGAAAGAACTGTTTGGTGGCCAGGTACGCGCGCGAATGCAACCTACCCATCCATCCGACCGAAATCAGGCCAACCCCAATGCGGTTCTGCTGTTCCAAAAGGACTCCTTAGTTTGTCGCTCTCGGCGGTGCTGTGCCGCAGATTGACGGCGGCATCTGATGATCAGCCTAGGAACGTTGGCGGTGTGTGCTGTGTCTCAATCTGAGACACCCGGAGGCAGGGGAGCGCTGTTTTAGTGGAACGTACTAGTCCGCTACTGCCAAGCAAGAGGAGCCGTCGCCGATGGACCGAGATCAACAACTTCGAACGGAATCCCTTCGGGTCCTCATCACCGGTGCCACGTCGGGTGTTGGGGAAGCGACCGCAAAGCTTTTCGCGAAACGGGGAGCCCGGGTGGCGCTGCTGGGCCGGCGTTCTACGGAACTGCAGCGCGTGGCTGAGGAGATCGACTTCGGTGCACACACCGTCGTTGCCGATGTCTCCGATGCCGCCGCAGTCAAGAACGCCGTCCGGGGTGCGATCTACGCGTTGGGCGGCTTGGACGTCGTGATCAATGCTGCGGGTGTGGCCGGGCACGTTGCTCTGGAAGACCTCAACGACGAGCGCTGGCACGAAGTGCTGGAGACAAACTTGTCCGGCACTTTCTTCGTTGCGCGGGAAGCCGCGCTCCACATGCGGCGGTCAGGAGGAGGCTCGATCGTCAACGTGGCATCCGACCTCGCTGCCATGGGCATGCCGGGGCTTGTTCATTACTGCGCGGCCAAAGCTGGTGTTGTGGGACTGACTCGCGCCCTGGCGCTGGAACTCGCACCCCTTGTCCGCGTGAACGCCGTTTGTCCAGGGCCGATTGATACACCCATGGTGCGTGAGGGCCTGGCAGCGGCGCCGAACCCAACGGAAGCCCGGAGCTTGAAAGAAAGCACGGTGCCGCTAAACCGGCTCGCGGATCCGGACGAGGTGGCAGCGGCTATCTATTTCCTGGCTGTGGAAGGAACTTTTGCTACCGGAACCAGCATGGCGTTCGACGGCGGCACAACAGCTGCGTAGGAACGCCCCAATTTACCTGTCAAGAGCGAACAAGCCCAAGGAGTTTTAAAAGACATGGAAGAGTCGAACTACAAGGACCTCCGGAGCGCGCGATGGTTCGCACCGCACGACCTCACCGGATTCGTTCACCGAACAGCGATCCAGGCAGAGGGCTTCTCGCGCTTTGCCCTCAAGGACAAGCCCGTCATCGGCATCGCCAACTCCTGGTCGGAGCTGGTCAACTGCAACATCCATTTCAAGCTGCTGGCAGACGCCGTCAAGCGCGGCGTTCTCATGGCCGGTGGTCTACCGCTGGAGTTCCCCACCATTTCCTTGGGTGAAAGTCTCATGAAGCCGTCGGCCATGCAGTTCCGAAACCTCATGGCCATGGACGTTGAAGAGTCCATCCGCGCCTACCCGCTGGACGCCATCGTCCTCCTGGGCGGTTGCGACAAGACAGTCCCGGCTCAGCTCATGGGGGCCGCCAGTGCAGATGTTCCAACCATCATGCTGACCGGCGGGCCCCAAGAGCCCGCACACTTCCGGGGGAAGCAACTTGGCGTCGGCACGGACACCTGGAAATACGCAGATGAGCTCCGCGCGGGGAAGATCACCGAGGCGGACTTCGACGAGCTTGAATCGGCTGCGAAACCTTCTGCCGGACACTGCAGCGAGATGGGCACAGCCTCCACCATGACGTCCCTCGTCGAAGCGCTCGGCATGTGTTTGCCGGGCACTGCGTCGATCCCTGCGGTAGATGCGCGTCGCGCCCAAGCAGCGGAAGCCACCGGCCGCCGGGCAGTGGAAATGGCCCTGTCACAGGGGCCAAAGCCCACCGAAATATTGACAAAAGAGGCCTTCGATAACGCAATCACCCTCCTGATGGCTGTGGGTGGTTCCACCAACGCCGTGGTGCACCTTCTGGCACTCGCAAGGCGCGTCGGCTATGAGCTGCCATTGGACCGCTTCCATGAAATCTCCCAGCGGACCCCTCGCATTGTTAACGTCCGTCCGTCCGGCGAGTACTTGGTGCAGCAACTGTTCCAGGTTGGCGGCATCTCCACCGTACTCAAGGAACTGGCGCCTCTGCTGAACAGGGACGCACTCACGGTCACCGGGGAGTCCCTTGAGAAAGGCTACAGTTCGGCCCCCGAACCTGACGGAGTCGTGGTCAGTACTCTCGAGGCCCCCTTCGATGCCTCCGGAGGCATCGCCGTCGTCCGTGGCTCTCTGGCACCCAACGGAGCGGTCATCAAAAGGAGTGCTGCGTCCAAGGATCTGCTGCAGCACAAGGGCTCAGCCGTGGTCTTCGAGGACATTTACGACCTGGGACGCAGGATTGACGATCCAGACTTGGACATTACCGAAGAATCCGTTTTGGTCCTGCGCAACAGCGGGCCTGTAGGAGCTCCCGGCATGCCCGAATGGGGCATGCTTCCCATTCCCGAGAGGCTTCTGCGCCGCGGGATCCGCGACATCGTCCGCATATCCGACGCCCGGATGAGCGGCACCGCCTTTGGCACCACCGTGCTGCACGTGTCTCCGGAGGCCGCCGTAGGGGGACCGCTGGCGATTGTTCGGGACGGGGACCCCATCGTGCTCGATGTTGAGAACCAGCGGCTGGACTTGGACATCCCTGCAGAAGAGATCGAGAGCCGGCTGGCAGAACTCAAGCTTCCGGAACCGAAGTACCGGCGCGGCTACGGACGGCTCTTCATCGATCACGTGAACCAGGCCGACGAAGGTTGCGACTTCGACTTCCTCAAGGGCCTGCCGGACGAGGAGCCACAACGCTTGCCATACGGCCTGATGAGCGGTTGGCAGGGCGGCTGGTAAACGGCTGCAAACACAAGAACAAGCAGGGGCTGCTCCTAGGCGCGGACCCGGGAAGGGGAAAGTGTGTCAAGACCAAAAGTGATGGTAATTGTCCAGGAGGGCCGCCCCCGCCCTCCTGTTGAACGGTTGGAAGCCGAGGCAGACGTCGTGGTGGTGCGCACCGCGGACGAGTTCCGGGCCGCCCAGCCCGGCGCCGAGATCCTGTTCCTGAACGACTTCAGGACCAATCTCCTGCGTGAGGTGGGGCCGGGGGAGCTGCGGTGGATCCACACGTCAAGCATCGGCGTTGACAGCCTCATGACCGATGAAATCATCAACAGCAACATCGTTGTCAGCAACTCCCGCGGCGTGTGCGAGCGGCCCATCGCAGAGTGGGTCCTGGGCGTCCTGCTGATGTTCACCAAAGACCTGCGCCGCACCATAGAGCTGCAGCAGGCGCGCACCTGGCAGCACCGCGAAACCGAGCCTCTGCTGGGACGTAAAGTCGTGGTGGTGGGGCCGGGACCGGTTGGCCGCGAAACCGTCCTCCTCCTGCGAGCTGCAGGAATGGACGTTAGCGTTGTGGGACGGTCTGCCAGGAATGATCCGCAGCTGGGGTCCATCTCCGGCTTTGATGAGCTTGACCAGCTTCTTGGTCAGGCCGATGATGTAGTGCTGACCCTGCCGCTCACATCAGAAACCCGTGGGCTGTTCAACTCGTCGCGGTTCCGCAAGATGCGGCCCGGGGCGCGCCTGGTCAACGTAGGCCGCGGGGCGGTGGTGGTGGAGCAGGACCTCCTTGACGCCCTTGACGCCAAGCACCTGGGCGGGGCGGCACTGGATGTGTTTGAACATGAGCCCTTGGATGCGGGGAATCCGCTGTGGAGCCGTCGGAACATCCTCGTCTCCCCGCATGCCTCCGGCGACCTGATTGGCTGGCGCGGAAGAGTAGTGGATTGTTTTGCACGTAATCTCAGACTGTGGAAGGCCCATGAGCCCCTGCAGGACGTGGTGGACCTGAAGAAACTTGGTCCGACTACTCCTGCTTTGGCGTCTGACGCGCCCTAAATGAAGGCATTCCATGGGGTATTCCGAAGTTCTGGAAACAGGACCGGAATGCCCCATGGGATCGCGTGTCCCAAGCTGGTACAGTGCTCCCACGATCCGCGTCGGTAGTGTGATTCAGCACTCAAAATTTCGTGACGAGGATTACATGTCAAGCACAACAAGAGGTACGACGAAAACGCCGACCCAGACCCAGGACCACAAGCTCAGCGGCAACATGGGCGTGGGTGAGCTCGTGATGAACGTGCTCGCCTTTTCCTCTCCGCTGACAACAGTTGCAGGCACCTTGCCTGTGATGCTTCTTTTCAGCGGGCACACGGCACCGGGCATCTACCTGCTAGTGACGCTCATGCTGCTGATCTTCTCTGTGGGCTTCGTGAAAATGAGCCGCAGCGTTGACGCGCCGGGCGGCTTCTACTCGTTTGTCACGGCCGGTCTGGGTAAGCCGGCAGGTCTTGGAGGTGCGCTGCTGGCCCTCTTCGGATACGTTTTCATTGGTTTCTTTGCACCCTCGCTTTTTGCTTTGACTCTCCAAAGCTTCGTGGTGAACACGTTGAACGGGCCCGATATTCCTTGGTACTGGTATGGGCTTGGCATCATCGGTATCACCACACTCCTGGCTTATCACCGCATTGATCTCTCCGCGAAGGTCCTCACGGTCGTCATGCTGCTGGAATCGGCAGTTGTGGTCATCTTCGACGTCGCCGCTTTCGCCGCAGGATCCGGAGAGGTGGTACAGGGCATCGGCTTCTCTATGCCGTGGATTACGGATGCCGGGTTGGGGCTGGCACTGCTGTTCGCCGTCGGAAACTTCTTCGGGTTTGAAGCGACAGTGATCTACCGGGACGAAGTCAAGAATCCGGACCGCACCATCCCCCGGGCCACCTACATTGCGGTAGTGGGAATCGGGCTGTTCTACGCCGTGGCGGCCTGGGCCTACACCACATTCATTGGGGCAGAGAAAGTTCAGGGTGAAGCTGCCGCCAACACCGTGAACCTCTTCAATGACGGCGCCACGGTCCTCGTGGGCAAGATCTTCGCGGACATTGCAGTGGTCCTTCTCATCACCTCGATCCTGGCTTCGATGCTTTCGATCCAGAACATCGCCGCCCGGTACAGCTTCTCGCTGGCGGCCGATGGGGCGCTGCCCTCCGCGCTCGGCCGGGTCCACCCCCGCCATAAGTCGCCCTACGTTTCGGCAGCGGCAGTTGGCATCCTGTGGGCCGCGGCTACACTGATTTTCACCGTGGTGGGAGTTGCTCCCGAGATGCTGTATCCCATTGCCAGCGGCAGTGGAACCTTTGCAGTGCTGCTCTTGATGTTCATCACGAGCTTTGCTGTTCTCGTCTACTTCGTCCGCCGTCGCAGCTTCGCTCCAGAGCCGGTCTGGAAGACCATAGTTGCTCCCATGATCAGCGTGGTGTTCCTGGGCCTGATCACCTACCTGGCAATCACCAATTATCCCGAGCTCATCGGTGGCTCGGCCATCATGACCGCGATCTTTATGACATTCACCTTTGCCCTGTTCTTTGGCGGCATTGTTTATGCATTCCTGCTGCGGTCCAAGCGCCCGGACATTTATGCCCGCCTGGGCCGCCAAAAGACTGATTGAAATTCCCTTTCAAGATACACACGTTCGGAGATCTGCAATGACGCAACAGCTCAGAATTGGCTTGTTCGGGACCGGACGCATCGGTCAGGTCCACGCGCTGAGTTTGGCCAGCTTGGAGGAAGCAACACTCGCCTGGGTCTGTGACCCGTTCGTAGAGGGCGCCAAAAAGACAGCCGCCGAATTCGGTGGTCGCGTAAGCGATGACCCGGAGGAAGTCTTTGCCTCAGGAGAAGTCGATGCCGTCATTGTTGCCTCACCAACAGCGACCCACGTGGACCTGGTGGAGAGAGCCATTGATGCCGGTGTGCCCGTGTTGTGCGAGAAACCCATCGACCTGGAAATTTCCCGCGTTGACGCGATCCGGGCTAAGGCTGCTGCCGCGGATGTCCCCATTGCCTTGGGTTTCAACAAGCGCTTCGACAGGCACTTCGTGGAACTGAAGCGCCGTGTGGGAGCTGGCGAGATCGGTGCGCTGGAACAGCTTGTCATCACCAGCCGAGATCCGGGAGAACCGCCGGCAGCCTATGTCAGGCAGTCGGGCGGCATTTTTCGGGACATGACCATCCACGACCTGGACATGGCGCGGTACTTCATACCCGACATTGTCGAGGTGTCGGCGCGCGGCGCGAACGCCTTCAGCGAGGACATTCGCAATGCTGGCGACTTCGACTCGGCAGTGGTTACCCTACGCGGGTCTAAGGAAGAGCTCGTGACCATCGTGAACTCACGCCACGCAGCCTACGGCTACGATCAGCGCATTGAGGCCTTCGGTCCAGCGGGCTTGCTCCAGGTGGGCAATAAGAATGACGCTCTCGTTCGGCACTGGGGAGCCAGAGCGGTCGAAGCGATCGGCCCTTACCAAAACTTTTTTCTCGAGCGGTACGCGGAAGCCTACCGCCTGGAGGTGGCCGAATTCCTGCGGGCGGTACGCGGTCTGCCTTCGCGGAGCCCCGGCTTCGAGGACGGCCGCGCAGCGCTGATCCTGGCCGACGCTGCAGAGAAATCCGCCCGGACTGGGGTCGCGATAGAAGTGGTCCTTACCTAGAGGAGCCAACAATGCCGCTTGCCCTGGGCCGCGGTGTTTCGCAACAGCATCTCCGGCCCAGGGCAAGCTCTTCCCCGCTGATCACCCAGAACCAACCGAATCAGCGGCGGGGCGGTGAGCCGGTGTCGGCACGGCTCTGGAGACCTGGGCGTTACGGCTGAATGCACGTCGACGATACGGTTGTCAGAAGGCAGGGACAAGGGCCGCGGTCTGCTCGCGAAAGCCGGGCGGGGTACCGCTCGTCGGACACGTAGAGGACAGGTCCCAGGGACGTCATGTGGATTGTCCCGGGGGTGTGCGTCGACTCCTCCACACGAGCTCGGCTACAGCCTGAAATAGGAAGTGTGCCGGCGTCCCCGCCGAATCCCGGGTCAGCGTGGCTGCTTGAAACCGCTCTGAATTGAAACGATCCACGCTGATTCTCCGGCGCTTCATTTCGCTGTTCCAAATTGGCACACATGCCGCATTCTTGAATCCGTCAAAGTTCAAGTAAGTGAAACAGTGTGGTGGGGGTCACGCAATAAAGGGATTCTTTTCAACTACCCCTGAACTGCAGGATCAAACTAAGACAATTTGATCGACCGCCGCCGCTTAAGTTGTTTCACCGGTTCATTTGCATAGCCCAATCGAACGAGGATGAGATGACCGACGCACCACCGGCGACCCCTCCACTGGTCGCCCTTAAGGACATACATAAGACATTCGGGGCGGTGTCCGCTTTGCGCGGCGTCAGCATCGATGTCCAGCCCGGCGAAACTTTCGCGTTGCTTGGCGACAACGCTGCCGGCAAATCAACGCTTATGAAGGTACTCACGGGCGTTTACCAACCCGATCGGGGTTCCATCGAGCTCGACGGAAAAAAGACGGAGTTTCCCACCCCCTCAGCTTCCCGTGACCAGGGGGTCGAGATGGTGTACCAAGACTTTGCCTTGGCAGACAACCTGGATGTCCGTACCAACATCTTCTTGGGACGGGAACCGCAAAAGAACATCCTCGGTCCCTTCCTGCGGATCATCGACCGCAAGAAAATGGAAGTCGAGACCAAACGGGTGCTTGAACGCCTGGACATCCCCATCAACCCCCGGCTCAAGGTCAAGCGGCTCTCCGGGGGCCAGCGACAAGCGGTCGCGATCGGGCGGGCACTGGCCTTCGATGCCCGGCTGATCATCATGGATGAGCCCACCGCCAACCTTTCAGTCGCGAAAGTGGACAAGCTCATCGAGGTGACCCAGCGCCTCAAAGACCTGGGAATAGCCGTCATCATCATCACGCACCGGCTGGACGAAGCCTTTGCCGTGGCCGACCGGTTCGCCGTCATGCGCCAGGGGCAAGTGGTGGGCCGCTTCCGGGTGGGAGACGTCACCGAGTCCCAGGTGGCACACCTCATTTCCCACGGCACGTTGGACGACTACGTTGACGACGGTGGCGGCATACCCGAGGAGCGACGCAAGATTGGCTCCACCTCATCCCTGCCCGTTGTCAACGCAATGGCAGCACCCGGAACGACGATCAACGGGAGCGACTCGTGACCCTGACATTGGATAACCTCAAGACAAAGCTGGGGCCCGCGGACCTGAAGAGCGGGTCGACCGCCACCAAGGTCAAGCGCTTCGTCGGGGACTACGGCATCCTCGTGTTCTTCGTACTGATTATTGCCTTCCTGACTTTTGCTGCTCCCAACTTCCTCACCCTGAACAACGTGGTCAACGTGGTCAGGCAGTCGTCCATCATTGGACTGATCGCCTTGGGAATGACGTTCATCATGATTACCGCGGGCATCGACCTCTCAGTCGGCTCCATCGTGGGCCTGGCGGGCATGACGTTTGCGTTGCTCGCCCCCGCCAGCGGTGGGGCGTTCTGGTTGCCGTTGATAGCGGGTCTGGGCGTTGGCCTGCTCGTGGGATTCCTGAGCGCGGCGATGGTGGTGTGGGGCGCCATCTTGCCCTTCCTGGCAACGCTTGCCACGATGGCCATAGCCCGCACAGCGGCCCTGGTCATCACGGATGGTCAAGTGGTTTCCGGCCTGAGCGGCCCTGCGGAATGGCTGGGGTCTGGCTTCGTCGGTCCCATTCCCGTCCCGGTGATCATCTTTCTGCTGGCCGCAATGATCTGTGAGTTTGTTCTGAGCCGTACCAAGTTCGGTTCACACGTCTATGCAGTCGGGGGAAACGAAGAGTCGGCCAAGAAAGTGGGAATCTCCACCAGCCGAGTACTTTTCACTGTTTATCTCATCGGCGGTGTCACCGCCGCACTGGGTGGCCTTGTCCTGACTGCCCGTCTGGATGGTGCAGCGCCGGTGGCCGGTACCGGCTACGAGCTTCAGGTGATCGCCGCCGTCGTGATCGGTGGGACGAGCCTCTTCGGCGGCGTCGGCACCATCCGTGGAACCGTCATCGGGGTCCTCCTGTTGGGCGTCGTGATGAACGGCATGAACCTGCTGGGCGTCTCCTCCTACTACCAGCAAGGCGTGCAGGGCATCATTTTGGTGCTCGCAGTCCTCCTGAACCGGTGGAAGTCGGACTGACCGAACCACCCCAAAACAAGGAAAAAACTCCTTGCGTACAGTCAAAACCCCCGAAAGGAACAACCATGCGAATGGAACGTAAAATCGCCGCAGCGCTAGCCATGATGGCAGCAGGTGCCCTCACCCTGACAGGATGTGCCGGCAGCAGCAATGCAGGCAACAGCAGCGGGACGGACAAGACCTACAACATTGGCGTTGTAGTGCTTGACCTGCAGGACCCGGACCTGGCCCACATGACCGACGCGATGAAGAAGACGGCCGACGGAAAGGGCGTCAAGCTGAACATCACCGACTCCAAGAAAGATGTCGGAAGTGAACTAAACCAGGTAGAGGACCTCCTCACCCGCCAGGTCGACGCCATCATCATGCAGCCCCTGGACGGCGAAGCCAGCCAAAATGCGGCAAAGCGGGTCCTCGCCGCCGACATCCCGCTGTTCATCCTGTCCACAGAATTCGCAGAGGGTGCGGACGTTGGATACAAGAGCTACATCGGTGTAGATGACACCGTGGCCGGTGAAATGCAGGCCGAGTACTTGAACAAGACGCTTCCTGAAGGCGGCAACATTGTGTTCGCCGCCGGAATTTACGGTGCGTCGTGGACGGATCGCCGCAAGAGTGGCTTTGACAGCAAGATCAACGACAACTTCAAAGTGGTTGCGGAGTTCCAGGCCAAGGGCAGCCGCGACGACGCCAAGCGGAACATGGAGGATACTCTTCAGCGCTTTGGTGCCGGCCAAATCGATGCCGTGGTTGCCAACAACGACGAGATGGCCATTGGCGCGGCCTCGGCCATTGCTGACGCTGGCCGCACTGCCGAGTTCAAGGCGGTAGTTGGTGTCGACGGCACGGAACCGGCACTGCAGGAAATCAAGGCAGGAACTATGTCGGCAACGGTCCGCCAAGACTCTGCTGGCCAGGGTGCCAAGGCAGTTGAGGTTGTCACTGACTTCCTTAATGGCGGAAACGTGGAGAACCGATACACGCTGCCGTTCACGCTCATCTCCAAGGACAACCTTTCCGAGTTCTTGAAGTAGGCAGTTCCATCAATCCAACGGGCACAGCGGATGCATCCGCTGTGCCCGTTCTGTTTTGGCACACCCCCGATTACGCCGCACCTGCCTACACTTCCTGCGGACCACTACGAATGGAGAATTCGACCATGCCCAACGACGACGGTGACACGAAACTGAGGCAGCTGCTCGCCAGGTTGAAGGATCACGGCATCGAAGTGGACGACTCTTCCCGAAGGCGCTCTGAGTACTCCTATGACGCATCGAACTACCGCGTACGGCCAGCCGCCGTCGCCTTCCCAAAGAACGTCGACGACGTGCGAAACGTTTTGCGGGCATGCTCGGCCGCAGGTGTACCGACCACCGCTCGTGGCGGGGGAACCTCGATGGCGGGAAACGCAGTAGGCGACGGTTTGGTGATCGACCTTTCCCGCCACATGACCACTGTGGAAACCCTCGATGCCAGCCAGGCGACGGTCTGGACAGACGCGGGGGTTGTCCTTGGTGAGCTGCGCGCGCAGGTTGAAAAGACCACCATAGGCAAGCTGACATTTGCCCCGGACCCTTCTTCTCTGACGCGCGCCACGGTAGGGGGCTCCATCGGTAACGACGCCTGCGGAAACCACTCAGTAGCATATGGCCGCATGACCCATCACGTGCAGGAGGTGGAGCTGGTCACGGCCGACGGCGCGTATCTCAGGGCAGGGCGGGATTTCCTTCGCGCCGTCGACGAAAACGACGTCCATTCTGTTGCCCGGGCGAAGGAACTGCTGGAAGGCCTCCAAGCGCTGGCGAAAGCACATCTGGCGGTCCTCCGGAAGGAGCTGCAAACCATTCCCCGGCAGGTCTCCGGGTACCATGTGGGCCACCTGCTGCCGGAACAGGGTTTCAACGTGGCCAGTGCACTGGCAGGCAGCGAAGGTACGTGCGCCATCGTTGTGCGGGCCAAGTTGGGCCTTGTGCAAACGCCCTTGGCCACCGCGCTGCTGTGCCTTGGCTACGCGAACACTATCGATTCCGCGCGTGACGTGATGACCATCCTGGCCGCAAAGCCGAGTGCGATCGAGGGCCTTGACGTATCGATCGTGGACATCATGCGGCACCGCAGGGGAGCGGCCAGCGTGGAGTCATTGCCGGACGGCAAGGCCTTTCTCCTGGTCGAGTTTTCGGATGACACCCTTCAACAGGCGGCCGCCTCCTGTGAAGACCTGGTTGATAAGCTCAGCGTCGACGGCCGGGTGATTGACCATTCGATCGTCACGGAACCCCTGGAGCGGGCCGCGCTGTGGAGGGTGCGCGAAGACGGCGCAGGGCTCTCGTCGAGACGGATCGATGGAGTGCAAACGTGGCCCGGCTGGGAAGATTCTGCGGTTGCACCGGAGCGGCTTGCTGACTACTTGGCTGACTTGCTCCCACTGGTAAAGAAGTACGGCTATACGGCCTTTATGTACGGCCACTTTGGTGCAGGGTGCGTCCATATGCGGTTGGATTACGATCTGCGCAGTGACTCCGGGCGCAGGGTATTCAACGACTTCACCCGCGAAGCGGCCAAGCTGGTTGTGGCCCATGGCGGCTCGCTGTCCGGGGAACACGGTGACGGTCGCGCGCGTAGCGAATTACTTGAGGTGATGTACTCCCAGGAAATGATGGGCATCTTCAAGGCCTTCAAACGCCTCTGGGATCCGGCAGGGGTCCTCAACCCCGGAATCATCGTCGACCCGGAACCTTTCTCCGCCTCGCTGGCCTTGGAAGGAGTAGTTGCACCCGGCCCCACCCACGATCAGCTGACCGTAACCCCGGCTGCCGCTACTGTCACCTCCGGAGACCGTACTCTCCTCCCGGTGGCGAGTCCGTTCGTCGGGAACACCCACGCATGCATCGGTGTAGGACGGTGCCGGTCCGCCACTGGCGGCTTCATGTGTCCCAGTTACCGGGCCACGAAGGATGAAAAGGATTCAACCCGCGGCCGGGCCCGGGTGTTGCAGGAACTGACCCGGACCCAAGGCAGCAGCCAGGACGGCTGGTCAAGCCCGGAAGTTCGGGAAGCACTTGACCTCTGCCTTTCCTGCAAAGCCTGTTCCGCCGACTGCCCCACCGGCGTGGACATCGCCGAGGCCAAGTCGGAACTGATCGATGAGCATTACCGCGGGCGCATCCGGCCCTTCACTCACTACTCCATCGGCTGGCTGCCGCAGTGGCTCCCGCTGCTGACCTGGGTGGCACCCCTGGCCAACGCGGGGACAGCATTTCGCCCCTTCCGGCTTGCGGGGGAATGGTTGGGCATCAGTGCGCGACGGCGGCTTCCGGCTTTTGCAACGACCGGCAGAATCCGGCGACAGGTGCGGGAAGCCGGGTTCACGGCCAACGCCGACGTCCTTCTGTTCATCGACAGTTTTACGCGCGCCTTCCGGCCCGAGGTCGTCCCGGCTGCAGCCCGGGTGCTCCGCGACGTCGGCAACTCCGTTGGGTGTACTCCCGATGCTTGCTGCGGGCTAACGTGGATCTCCACCGGGCAACGCGATGGCGCCCGAAAGCGGCTGACCAGGCTGATAGGCAAATTCGACGACGGCACGGACCGGGATATCGTTGTCCTCGAGCCCAGCTGCGCCGCGACCATCCGTGATGAAGGTCCAAAGCTGGTAGGCGGCGCGGCCGCCGCCAGGGTCGCGGCAAGAGTCCGCTCGTTCTCCGTCGCTGTTGACGAAGCCGTCGAACACGGGTGGAAGCCCACGGCGCTGGCCCCCGAGACAGCTGTGCTGCAAACCCACTGCCACGAGCACGCCGTATTCGGTTCAGGTGCCCAAAAACGCGTCCTGAAAGCCTGGGGAGTTCCGAACCTCGTGGAATCCTCCTCTTGCTGCGGCGTCGCCGGCAACTTTGGCTTCGAGGCGGAGCACTTTGACATGTCCATGAAAGTCGCCGAGCACTCCGTCATCTCGGCTCTCGCAAAAGGCGACTCTGATGCCCTTGTACTCACCGACGGCTTCAGTTGCGCCATGCAGGTCTCGCAGATAGACCCCGGGCGCTCGAGCCAGCACCTCGCCGTGGCATTGGACCCTGACAATGCCAGCGGGGGACAGTAGGTGGAATACTTCGGAATTTTCCTCATTTTGGTAGCGGCCGGGTTGGGCTTGATTGGCCCACACTTGAGCAGGCCCGCCCGTCGACCGCAAAACTTGGCCAACATCCGGGGCATCCTTTTTGTGCCGTCGGGCCCAGCAGCCTTTCTAATCGCCGTGTCCGGGTTCTTTATCTTCGTCATGAACATCGGCTCACGATGAGCCGGCCTCATAAGCAGGACGTGTGGGCATGCCAAAAACCGAAACGATTGATTGAGCGCCGAGACGGATGCTCGCGGAGTACCCATAGCGCGATATTTGAAAGTGATCCGACATCGGGGGATTCCTCTCTGGTCAAGATTCCTTGTGCCGCGCATAGCGGCGCCTTCTTAACACCCGCCGAGATTTCGATTGGGCAGTAGGTGTGCCTGCGCCCGGGGGAGTACTGCCGACCTAACTATCGTTAGTTATGATGGAGGCATCAACCAGCCCTGTGAGGATGAAGTGAACAATTCGCCCCGCGAGCAGGCCAACGCTGCTGTCAGAGATTTCCTGTCCAGCCGCGATTGGTCATCTCAGACACCCGCCCGGCAACGGATCCTTGGGGCGTTCCTCCGCCTCGCTACTGCCAATGGCTTCAATTCAGTGACCATGAGGACGTTGGGCCGGGAACTCGATATGAAGGCGCCCAGCCTGTACTCAAGCTTCCCGCACGGCAAGGACGAAATTGTTGCCGAGTCGCTCCGTTGGTTTACCCACCGGTTCGCCCGCGACCTCCTGATAGCAGTCGAAGCCACCACGACGCCGGAGGAGTACTGGGCGGCCCTTGTCCGTTTCCACCTCGCCCAGCAGTTGCAACGGCCCGAGGCGGATCTCTGGGACCTCCTGGTTGCAACTGACCGGGTGGCCCGCTTCCTCAGCGACGAGGTGTGCGAGGAAGTGGCGTCTTGGATGACGCTGCACGAGGACATGTATGCGGCTGCCGCCGGTGAGATGGGCTTCCCGCTCTCCAGGCAGACCACCCGGGTGATTTTTACACTCCTTGACGGTGCAGGACGCTGGGCTGCATGGAGCGGCAGCGACGCGGAACTTGAAATCCTCCTGCAGCACGCCGTGGCCCTGAGCCGCTCCATTCTTGAAGTTGGCACCAGAACCCAAGCCTTGACCTAACCGTTAGGCCCACACAATTGCGCTCTGTGCAGGAGCGCCGCTTTGGCGTGCCCCGGAATCAGCGAGGGGCTGCTGGAGCCGCTAAATATTGTGAAAATCTCTTGCCTAACTAACGCTCGTTAGCCTACAGTCATCGCAAGGTCCGAAGATGTACCTGCAGGAGTCTCGACCTCACGATTACCTGAAGTAATTCGACAAGGGGATCCACTATGAGTAATTTCACCAGTGCCGAACGCGACGAGTCGGCCCTGCGCAATACTACTGAACCTTCAAGCCAGCTTCGCGGCCATCTTGGCGTTGGAAGCATCCTGTTCTCCGTCGTAGCATGGGCCGCGCCGCTGTTGGTGGTTGTGGGACTGATGCCGTCCATGATTGCCTTCGGGGGCAACGGGATTATCGCTGCACTGGCGGTCGCCACAGTCATCCTGCTCTTGTTCTCCGTGGGATATACGGCTGTCACCAGATATGTGGAACGCCCAGGCGCTTTCTACGCCTACATCACTGCCGGCTTGGGCAGAGAGACCGGGCTGGGTGGCGCCTTCCTCGCCATGTCGGGCTACCTGGTCCTCCTTCTCTCCACGTGGGCCGCGTTTGGCGTGTACGGACGCGCGCTGGTAGTGGATACATTCCATGGGCCCGATCTGCCGTGGTACCTCTACGGGTTGCTCGGCGCCCTCCTGGCGGGAGTAGCTGCGTACCGCAAAATCGAGCTCTCGGCCAAGACACTTGGCGTGGCCCTGATCCTGGAAGTCGTCCTCGTCCTGGTGTTCAATCTGCGGGTATTTTTCGACGGAGGCCCTGCTGGTCCACCGCTGGGTGCCTTGACATGGGACGGTGCCAGCACTGGCAACTTTGGTCTTGTGCTGTTGTTCGCGATGCTGTGCTTTGGGGGTTTTGAGTCCTCGGCGATCTACCGTGAGGAAGCTAAAGACCCCAACAAGACAATTCCCAGGGCGACCTACATTGCCGTCATCCTTATCGGGCTGTTCTACCTCGTGGCGGCTTGGGTAATGCTGACTGCCTTGGGGCCGCAAGGGGTGGCTGATGCCCGGGCGGGCGGAGCAGTTGCCTCCATGTTCGGCGACCTCGCCGCTTCTTACGTGGGCAGTGTGGTGCCTGGCATCATCAACGTCCTAGTGGTTTCCTCGACGTTTGCCTGCCTCCTGGCCCAACACAACGCTGTAGCCCGGTACGCCTACTCTCTTGGCAAAGACGGCGTCCTACCACGGACGCTGGGCGTGGCACACGCCCGGCATCATTCCCCATTTGTAGCCTCGCTTATTGTCACCGCGCTCGAAGTCGCGGCAGTTGTAGCCATCGCCGCCGGCACTGCCTTCGACCCCGCCGGCACGGAGGCCTTCACGGTCTACATCCGCCTGAACGGCCTGGGTGCGATCGTCGTCGTCGCGCTCCTGGTCCTGGTCTCCGGAGCAGTCCTCGTTTACTTCCATCAGCACAAGGTGCCAGGTCGCGGGGTATGGAAGACGACGATTGCCCCGGCCTTGGCCTTGGGCAGCCTCGCCATCGTGCTGGTGCTCAGCTTCCTCAACGTTGATTCGCTAATCGGGGCGGGACCCATCGCTTCCTTGGCCTTCACCATCCTTATTCCCTTGGTGTGGGTGGGCGGCATTGTGTACTGCCGCTGGTTGCAGAAGGCCAAGCCTGCTGTCTACCAAAAAATCGGCCGCCAGTAGGCGGTCACCGGCTTACGGACATGACTACCAAGAAGGACACCACCATGACACAACGTCTCACCGGCAAGATCGCTGTCATCAGCGGAGGAGCCAGCGGCATGGGCGTCAGCCACACCCGCAGGATGATCCAGGAGGGGGCGAAGGTCATCTCTTTCGACCTGCATGAGGGCGCGGGACCCCTACTCGTGCATGAATTTGGCGAAGACAAACTGATCTTCCTCCGAGGAGACGTTAGGGATGCCCAGGACTGGGCCAGGGTGGTATCGGCAGGGCGGCAGCATTTTGGCACGCCGAATGTACTGGTCAACAATGCAGGTATCTCTCCACTGCAAACACTGGAAAAGGTATCCGAGGAAGACTACCGCCGCGTGATCGATATCAACCAGGTTGGCACCTTCCTGGGAATGCAGGCCTTGATTCCATCGCTGCAGGAAGGCGGCGGATCCATTATCAACATCGCATCCACCGCAGCGCTCGTCGGGTTTGCCGATTTATTCCCCTACGTCGCATCAAAGTGGGCGGTGCGCGGAATGACAAAAGCGGCAGCACTGGAACTGGCGAGAGCTGGCATCAGGGTTAATGCCGTATGTCCGGGAGACACGGACACCCCGATGATTCGCGCCATAGCTGACACCCCCTCAGGAGCGCTTCCGCCAGCTACTGACCTGCCATTCAAAAGGTGGGCGCAACCTGAAGAAATCAGCGCCGCCGTCGCCTTCCTCGCCTCGGACGACTCGTCATACATGAGCGGAAGCGAACTTGTCATCGACGGCGCCTTCACCGCGCAGTAGCACCCAGCAAACAGAAAGAGAAGAACATTGGACCGAGTCAAGGGCAAGATCGCGATCGTGAGCGGAGCAGCCAGCGGCATGGGCGTGGAACATGTCCGCGCCCTGGTACGGGAGGGAGCAAAGGTGGTGGGTTTTGACCTTGTTGAGGGGGAGGGGCGTGTGCTCGTGAACGAGCTGGGCTCCGACAATTTCCACTTCCTGCCCAACCACAGCGTTACCTCTGCGTCCGATTGGGCAGAGGTTGTCCGGCACTGCGAAATCAATTTCGGAGCGCCGACAGTCATGGTGAATAACGCAGGAGTTTTCCGATCGACGCGAGTCGAAAGCGTTACGGAGCAAACATACCGGTCCGTTATCGATGTGAACCAAATCGGCTCGTTCCTTGGCATGCAAAGTGTTATTGCAGCAATGCGATACGCCGGAGGCGGGTCAATAGTGAATATCTGTTCCACCTCCGGCCTGGTGGCCTTCGAAGACAATTTTGCCTACGTGGCGTCCAAGTGGGCAGTCCGAGGGATGACAAAAGCCGCAGCCCTTGAGCTGGCCGCAGACGGCATTCGCGTAAATGCTGTCTGTCCCGGAGAGACGGAGACACCCATGCTGCTCAACAGCACGGAACCCGGCACCTCCTTGCCGCCGGAGAGCTTTCCATTCGGCCGGTGGGCCAGGCCTGACGAGATTGCCTCAGCCGTGCTGTTCCTCGCCTCAGACGAATCGTCGTACATGAGCGGCAGCGAAGTTGTCGTGGACGGGGCGTATACGGCGGGCTAAACGTGCTCGGGGGGGTAGCTGCAATGGCAATGACCGTTCGGCACTTTCGTGGATTTATTGGTCAGTTATCGCGGTAAACAGAGCCAAGGCCGTTGGTCGCAACAAGGGCGCCTTCCTGGCGGAGCCTTGAGGCATTACGCGCCAGCTCTCTGACTGGGAAAGCCCGGACATCGTGGAAACGAGAGCTCTCACGCCCACGTCCGCTAGCCGGGTAGAGAGCAGATAATGGATATTCCGTCACCTCCTGGCTTCGATACATGTGCTTCACGGCAGGCCGTAGGGCAGTGCCTTGTAGGCGGTGTCTTTGTTCATGTTCCAGCCGGCGACGATGCCGGAGCCGATCATTTGGTCGCTGAGGCGCGCGAGGCGGTAGGCGGGGTCGCTGTCGAGGGCGAGTTGGAGGAATTGGTGTGCTTTGCTGCCTCTGCCTTCCCACCAGTTGATGTAGCCGATGGCCGTAAGGACCGGTGCTGCGTGTTCTGCGCTGGTGAGGGTGTAGGCGTGCAGGAGCAGTTGTTGTGCCCATTCGATGCGTGACCACTTCGGGGCCTGGTCGGTTTGGGCGAACAGGATCTGCTGCATCGGTTCGTCCACGCCGGGAATGTCTGCGATGAGCCGATCGCGGATCGCAGGGAACTGCAGGTTGGCGACCAGGGCGTGGCAGTCGTCGTCGCTGGGGAAGGTTTTGGAGTCGAGCATGTCGGCCCAGAGTTTCCGGCCTTGCTGGAGCGCGGTGTCAGTTGGTTGAGAGGCGATGGTGTTCATGTGGTGTTCGACGGCGGCCGCTTTGGCTGCTTCCTGGCTGGTGGGTGGGAGGGTGATGCGGTTGGTGGGTTCGATGTAGCTGCCGCGGTAGATGAATTCGGCGTTGATTGCGCTGGTCTGGGTGGAGTTGACGGGCAGGGCGAGTCTGGTGCCGGGTTCGCCGTCGTAGGGGGAGAAGGTTTTGTCTCCGACGAAGAGCCCGTCGCGGATGGTGATGCCCTGTTCGGCGAGGACCCCGGTGAGCGCGGCGATCGTGCCGGCATACGGCCTGGCCTGTCCGTGCTGGGCTGTTTCGGTGGTGTAGACGGCGAAGAGGATCGACGTGGCGGTGGTGTCGCTGGTCAGGTAGTGCGCGACGGTGCGTGCATAGGGGAGTTCCTGGCCGGGTTCGCGGGGGAGGTCGATGCGCAGGGTAGCGCCGATGCTGTTGTCATTCAGAGTGATGCAGACCAGGCTTTCCTGCGGCCAGAAGCCCAGGGTGTGCCCGATGAAGCTGAGGACATCCGATGGTGTTGTGATCGTGAGTTTTTCCATGATCTGTTTGGTTCCCTTCACCCTTTGTGATGCCGTGGTTTCTGCGGTTGTTTCTTGTGGGCGTCGTTCTGGTAGGGGACCAGCCGCTGGGTTGAGGGGCCGGAGTGCAACTTGGGGGACCGGCGCCGGGGCGAAAACTTCATCCGCGGGGACTGCTTCCAGGATGTGCGTGGAGAAGTTTTCGTTTCGGGGTCGGCGCGGTAGCGCCCTGGTTGCGCGGAGGACCTGCCCAGCGATCATGGGTCATATCAGAATGACAAGCACCGGTTACAGCTTTTACTTGTTCATCGGGTTATCGGGATCAGGCAGCATGACTTCTGCGGTGGGATGAGCTACTCGGCCATAAGGAGTCGGTGCCGCGATTCACGGCGTAGGAGGGGAATCGGCGCCGGGCTCAGCCCCTGTCAACGGTGGGGCTTTGGGGTGGTTTGATTAGTCGGTGCTCGGTGAAGTTCCGTAATGAGCGGCCTTGAAAATCATGACCACGCGCTTGTTTGTCAACCTCGCTTGATGAGGACCTTAGTCTCAGACGCCTCGTGGTCTTTGTCCTGTTGGCGGTTTGTGTCTCCACTGCTTCCTTGGGCGCTTGGGCAACCCGGCGTCGATGCCCGGCGCGCCTTTTCTTCACCGCCGCGAGCGGAGGCTGAGCTCGAAATGCTGTCTAGTCGCCATGACCACAGCCGTGAACGTCTCCATGTGCCCGGATTCCGATTGGGTTATCCGGGCTGCAGGGCAGACCGGAATTCCTGAACGCGCGCTGCGGGCGTATGTTGCCGCGGCAGCGACCGTGAATGCTACTGCCCCGACGTGTGGGATTGGTTGGAACACGGTGGCTGTCGTTGGTTTCGTCGAAACTGCGCGCGGGACGTACGGCGGCGGCAGCCTCACGGCGGAGGGGCAGGTGGGCCACCGCATTGTGGACCCGGTGCTTGACAGGCTCCTTCCGCCGTTTATTCCGATCCACCCCCGCGGTGCGGGTTCTCAGGGCGAGGGGAGTTCCATAGACAGGACCAGCCGGCAGTCGGCCAGACTGGAGCGTCACATTCTTGGAACACCAAACGCTTGGTGTGGCGTGCGACCGGTCAGCTTGCAAACGGGGGAGCGGAGGGCATAGCGGTGACTCCAGGATAGTTGAGCAAAGAATTAACGCCCAGCCGGGCCTTGGCAGCCCGATGGAATTCGATGTGCCTTGACCTTGCGGGCAAACCCGCCCATAAGGGCCAGCCCGGGCGACGATCTGTTAGTTGGGATCTAAGTGCAGAAACGCCTTCTGGACTCTACTCTGACGGCATTTGAGCGAAAGCCTGACGTCAGACTGGCGCGTGGCCCAACCAAACTCATCGCAGAAGTGAAAACTGCTTCATCAACAAAAGCCCGCGACACGATCAGCAGCTGGCCTTATAGGCGGCCTGACATCTTGCGATTTGTCTGCTCTCCCAGGCGTTGAAGGTCAAGTTCGACTGCGAGCCGGGACTCAATTCTGCCTTCACGAGTGCCGAAGCTTGTTCGTCGTCGGTTATTGGAAGAGCTGGCACCTGCAGGAACTGCAGTTCGACTCTGGTTGGAGGTTTTTTCGGCCAGTGGGTCATGAAATAGGGATGACAGATCCAGAGCAGCGCCGGGGCGATCAATCATGGCTGCCTCCTTTATTGGCCTTGTATCTCGGTGCCGCGGGCGCTAGCTGGCGGGAGACATGTCCGCAGTAGGCAAGCATTCTTAGCCGCCGTAGGGGTCTGCGATGCCGATGTATTGGGTGGTGGTGTACTCGGCGATGCCTTCTGATCCGCCTTCGCGGCCCAGGCCGGATTGTTTGACCCCGCCGAAGGGTGCTGCGGCGTTGGAGATGACGCCGGCGTTAAAGCCGACCATGCCGAACTCTATCTGCTCGGCCACCCGCAGCAGCTTGTTGAAATCCTTGCTGTAGAGGTAGGACGCGAGTCCGTACTCGGATGCGTTCGCCAGCCGGATGGCTTCTTCCTCGGTGCTGAAGGTAGTGACTGGGGCAACGGGGCCGAAGATTTCCTGGCCCAGGATCGCTGCGTTGTTGGGCACGTTGGCGAGGACGGTGGGCTGGTAGAAGTAGCCGGGCCCGTCCAACGGTGCGCCGCCGGTTACGGCTACTGCTCCGGCGTCGACGGCGGCACTGACCAGGGCGTGCACGTCGTCGCGTGCCCCGGCGTCGATGAGTGGGCCGACTTTGGTGGTGGGGTCGGTGCCGCGGCCGGTGGCAAGGGCGCCCATCGCTTTGGCGAACTTGGCGGTGAACTCGGCGGCTATGGTTTCGTGAACGAGGAAGCGGTTGGCGGCGGTGCAGGCTTCGCCCATGTTCCGCATCTTCGCTGCCATCGCGCCTTCGACGGCGGCGTCGAGATCGGCGTCCTCGAATACGATGAACGGCGCGTTCCCGCCCAGCTCCATGGAAGTCCGGAGCACGTTTTGTGCGGCGTCGGCCATGAGTCGTTTGCCGACCGGGGTGGAGCCGGTGAAGCTCACCTTCCGGAGGCGGGAGTCCTTCAGCAGCGGGCCGGAGATCCCGGATGCGGAGGAGGAGGCGACGACGTTGAGGACGCCGGCGGGCAGGCCGGCGTCGAGCATGGTCTGGGCGAAGTACTGGGCGGTCAGCGGGGTGAGTTTGGCGGGTTTGAGGACCATGGTGCAGCCGGCGGCGATGGCGGGGGCGACTTTGCGGGTGGCCATCGCGAGGGGGAAGTTCCAGGGGGTGATGAGCAGGCAGGGGCCGACTGGTTTGTGCTGGACGAGGATCTTGTTTTTGCCCTCGGGGGTGGTGAGGTAGCGCCCGTAGTCGCGGACGGTTTCTTCGGAGAACCAGCGCAGGAACTCGGCGCCGTAGGTGACTTCGCCGCGGGCTTCGGCCAGGGGCTTGCCCATTTCCAGGGTCATCAGCAACGCGAAGTCCTCGGCCCGTTCGGTCACGAGGTCGAAGGCCCGGCGGAGGGTTTCGGCACGGGTCCGGGGTGCGGTGCGGGCCCAGGACGCTTGGGCGGCGTCAGCGGCGTCAAGCGCGGCGATCGCATCCTCGCTCGTGGCTGAGGCGAGGGTGGCGAGGACCTGCCCGGTGGCGGGGTCGTGCACGTCGAACGTGCCGCCGTCGGACGCGTCCCGCCACTCCCCGTTGATGAGCAGGCCCGTGGGCACCGAGGCGAGCAGGGACGCCTCACGCGCCTGGGTGATGGCAGCGGAGATCTCGGAGACAGTCATGGAAAAATCCTTCGGAGGTGTCAGTTGCTTGCATGGCGTGCGGGTAAACCGCGGTGTTTAGGCGCTGGCGCTGCACTTGAGGGGTGCGCCTAGTAGGCTCTGACCCTCTGCTCGACCACGAGGTGGACAAGTGCGAACACTTTGTCATGGTCGATTGCCTGAAGTGCAGCGTCTATAGCAGCGGGAATCTCGGAATCATGTTCGACTTTTATGCCAAAACCTCCGAAGGCCTGGGCCATGAGCGCAAATTCAGGGTTTTTGAGCTGGGTGCCTGAGACCCGGTGCGGGTAGTGCTTTTCCTGGTGGCTGCGGATGGTTCCGTATTCTTGGTTGTCCATCACAATCACGAGCGGTGTTGCCCCATATTGGGCAGCTGTGGCAAGTTCTTGTCCATTCATGAGGAACTCGCCGTCTCCAGCGATGGTGACGACCCGTCTGCCGGGGTATTCCAGGGAGGCTGCGATCGCGGAGGGAACGGAATACCCCATGGAGCCGTTCCGGGCGCTGATCATGGACGCGTAGCGCTGCGTGGGAAAGTAGCGGTGTGCCCAGTTGGTGTGCTCGCCCGCCCCTAACGTGATCATGGCGTCCCGAGGCAGCGTGGGCACAAGGTTCGCCATTAATGTATCCATCCGTGCCTGGCCGGAAGAGGGTGTGGCCGGGGGCAGCGCTGCGAAGGATTCCTGTTCAGCGCGCATTTTGGCCGTCCACTTCGTCCATTCGTCTCTGACGGGAAGGTTGATCTTGGCCAAGTCCCGGATGAAGACCTCCGGTTTGGCGACGATTTGGTAGGAAACTGGACCGGAACGGCCGCGGAGCGAGGGGTCGATGGTGACGAGGAAGTTCTTCTTGTTCCAATCCTGCCGACAGACGAAGCCGTCCGTTATAACGTCCCCGGGGACCGTGCCCACAAAAACCAGCAAGTCCGTTTCTTCGAGTAGGTCATATGTGGGGCGGGGCCGCCCGTAACCTATGGGCCCAACGTAGGACGGTGAGTCGAACGGGACCGTGCCCTCGGTGCGCCACTCAGCTGCCGCGGGAATGTGGTGCTTTTCCAGCCACCCTGTGAGGCGGTCGGCGCATTCCTGGGTCCAGTCGTTCCCGCCTGTGACGAAGAGCGGCTTTTTGGACGCTGCAAGGGCGTCAGACAGTGCAGCCGCGTCCGTTGTTGTCATCCCCCCAGCAGCTACCGGAATGGGAGGGTGCAGTTCGGAGGAGATCTGCTCACGGATGACGTCTTCGGGGAGACCGACCACCACTGGACCTGGCCGACCGCTCATGGCCGCGAAGATGGCTTCAGCGACGATTTCAGAGGCACGTTCTGCGTGGTCAAGGACCATGACGCGCTTGGCGCCGCTATCGAACCACGCCTTGATGTCGAACTCTTGGAAGGCTTCGCGGTCTCGGTGTGCGAATGGGATTAGACCCACGAAAAGCACCATTGGGGTGGAATCCTGCCAAGACGTATGCAAGCCCACGTGTGCATTTGCTGCCCCCGGCCCACGGGTAACCATAGCGATGCCCGGAAGTTGGTGCATCTTGCCGTCGGCTTCCGCCATGTAGCTTGCCCCGCCTTCGTGACGGCAAACAACCGTCTCGATTTCAGAGTCGTAAAGCCCATCGAGGACATCAAGGAAACTTTCGCCGGGCACCACATGGGCACGTTTGACTCCATGGGCGACCAGCGTGTCCACGATAACGTGCCCTGCCGATTTCAGGGTCGGCGCCTGTTCATGGGTTGTGAGCGCGGTTTGGTCCGCTGTGGTCTGCGTCATTGCTAAGTGCCTTTTTGTGGTTGATTTCGGATGAAGGTGGCGTGGGACCCTCCGGAGTCATTCGGCGTGGGGGAGACGACTCTGTTCCGGAAGGCGGCGACAATACCAAGCGGTCGGTGCGCCGGTGTTATCCCTGGAGATTTGCAGGTTGGTTAGGAAGTTTGTGGCCTTTTTTGCTCGAGGCTTCTGCCCACAACCGACCGGCCCGGTATGAGGAACGAACTAAGGGTCCGCTCATGACCCCTAGGAATCCGATTTCCTCTGCCTCTCTACGAAGGTCGACGAATTCCTCGGGTTTGACCCAGCGGGCAACAGGATGGTGCCTGGGGCTTGGGCGGAGGTACTGATTTATGGTGATCAGATCGCATCCCGCCTCATGCAGTTCCTGTAGCGTCTCGGATATCTCCTGACGCGTCTCGCCCATGCCGAGTATGAGGTTGGACTTTGTGACCATGTTGTTCTCTTGGCCTTGCCGGATGACATCCAGGGATCGCTCATAGCGGAAGGCGGGACGAATCGACTTGAAAATCCGTGGGACTGTCTCCACGTTGTGAGCGAAAACTTCGGGGCGGGCGTCGATGACCTGTTGGATGAGCGGGCGGTGCCCGGTGAAGTCAGGAATGAGTATTTCCACACCGGTTCCCGGGTTTAGAGAATGGATCTGGCGGATGGTTTCGGCGTATAGCCAGGCTCCCTCGTCGGCCTGATCGTCCCGGGCGACTCCAGTGACTGTGGCGTATTTTAGGCCCATGGTCCGCACGGACTCCGCGACTTTAACCGGTTCCGTCAGATCAAGCGGGTCCGGCTTTCCCGTATCGATTTGGCAGAAGTCGCAGCGTCTCGTGCATTGCGAGCCGCCGATCAGGAACGTTGCTTCTTTGTCTTCCCAGCACTCGAAAATGTTGGGGCACCCCGCCTCCTCGCAAACCGTGTGGAGGCCTTCCCGCTGCACCAGTTTCTTTAGTCCAACGAAACTCGGCCCGGTCTTGACCCTACTTCTCATCCACTCGGGTTTGCGTTCGAGAGGTGTAGCGGCGTTGCGCGCTTCCACGCGCAGCAAACGCCGGCCTTCTGGCACCACACTCACGTTCGTACTCCTTATTGCTTCTTTGGTTTATGCCTGGCCGTCATTGCGGCGATCAAGTCGTGGGCTGAGGCATGCCTGCAGATACAGCTGCCGGAATCCTACGTTTCGGGAGGGCGTACGAGCGCAGTACGGCCGTCGAGGTCTCAGGCCATGAGCGGGCTGCCCAAGTATCAAAATCCACAGTCGAGAGTGCAGCGCAAGCCAGTCCTGCATCGCGGTCCACCCACAGGAAGCTGCCGCTGACGCCGAAATGTCCGAAGGCTGTGGGCGAGTTATCCGGGCTGGTCCAGTGGGGAGACTTGGTCCCTCGGATTTCAGCTCCTGCACCCCAGTCATTGTCGGCATGGTGTCCAAAGCCTGGAAGGAAGCCGGACAAGCCAGGGAAGGCGAGGGATGAGAGCCTCTCTACAGAGCCAGGAAACAACATCGGCTGCAGCAGCTCCTGAGCCAGCAGCGCCACATCAGCAATTGTCCCTTCAGCGCCTTTGGACGGTGCGCCGCGCAGTGTGGTGTGCCGCATGCCCAAAGGCTCCAGTACTCGGTCCCACATTTCGTCCTTGAAATCTTTGCCGCTCGTGGCAGTAAGGTGCTCCGCGGCAATGTCGATCCCTGCATTGGAGTAGATTCTTCGGGATCCGGCGGGAGCTTTAACCCTGCCGTCTTCAAAGTTCACACCTGAGGCGTGTGCCAACAGATGCAGAACAGTGGAACCTTTAGGTCCGGCTGGATCAGTGAGCGCGATGACACCGCTCTCTGCCGCGTCGAGCACGGTCAGAGCAGTTAGTAGCTTCGTGACAGACGCGAACCGATAAACTCGGCCGGAATCGTGACCACCGAGAATCCCATTCTCTCCGACTACGGCCAGAGAAGGATCTCCGGGCCAGTTTTGCAGTTGTTTCAGGACTGTGCCCGCCAGGGGAGGACAGTCATTGGCGTTTAGTGCGGTCATTGGGTACCTTTCCGATGTTGGCTGCGGATGTGAAATGGGTTGTGAGCAGGAAGCCCGCCAGGCCGCGCCCGCTGGATCTCGCATCCCTTACGCTGACGACTCGTCGTCAAGGTTTAGGGAACGGAAGGCCGCTACACGGCTTCCCTTGCAGCCGGACCGCTGTGATGCCGTCCACCTTGAGGAAGAACCTGCGTTCGCCGTCATCCTTTTGGATCAGCCAGAGCCCGCTGCCGTCCGGCATCACGTCATCAACCCAGCCAGATGCTATTCGTTGGCAATCCTGGATGAGAGCGATCTGCGTTCCCCTTTGAATCCTTCCCCAATTCATGACGGATTGCTTTTCATGAAAGCTACCGCCGGACCGCCGTGTTGTTATCGGCGACATCGGCCTGTCGATATCCATGTCTTCTTCCTTCGGGAACGTCAGGTGGCTAGTGCCGCCTCTGTGATGCTGGGGCTTGAAAGGGGTAATGCATACGGAATGTGTTGCCTTGCTTTGCGCCCCAGTGGACCTTGGCCGCCGACAAGCGTGTGCAGGAGATTGCGATCAATGATGAAGGTGCATTCGCTGGAGGATGGTGGCCGCAATTTCCTCCACCGACATGCTTGCTGAGTTGACGTAGGGGATATTCTTCGCAAGATACATTTCCTCCGCCTCGCGCACTTCGTATCGGCACTGCCGCAAGGAGGCATACTTTGATTCGCGGCGGCGTTCGCTGCGGATTTGGCTCAGGCGTACCGGGTCAGAAGTTAGCCCAAAGCACTTGCTGAGATGTGGAAGCAACAGGGGTGGAAGCATGCCCCTTTCGAAGTCTTCTTCTACGAGCGGGAAGTTGGCCGCGAGGAGGCCATGCTGCAGCGCGAGATACATGGTGGTAGGAGTTTTCCCGCAGCGGGACGGTGCGAGAAGAATTAATTCAGCGTGCTCCAGCGCGCGGATCGACTGACCGTCATCGTGCTCGAGAGCATATTCGACCGCAGCCATCCTGGATTGGTATCTAGCGACATTCCCAAGACCATGTGCTTGCCCGGGTTCACCGCTAGCGGGGCTGTTTAGGGTTGCTTCAAGTCCTCCGATGTGGGTCCCGAAGAAATCGATAAGCAGCCCCCCGCTGCGGCTGAGGATTGCCCGTATTTCGCTGTTGACGGCTGTGGAGAAGATGATTGGGCGGGGCCCGGTGTCAGCCAGGCGGTCAATCATGGCAACCGCTTCAATTGCTTGTTCCTGTGAGGTGACGAAGGGAATGGTGTCCCTGTCAAATCGTTCCTGAGGGAATTGGGTGAGAAGCGTGTTGCCGAGGGTCTCCGCAGTGATCCCCGTACTGTCCGAGAGAAAGAACACTGGTCGTGCGAGTGGATGGTTCACATGGTTTCCTTGGGGAGGAGGAGCCCAACTCAGCGGACGGGCAATCAGCTAGACAGTTGTGAGTGGTTTGATCTTGATGGCAGCAATCCGCGCCCTCGTTTCCACAACGCTGTCAGGGTTCAGGGAGAGAGAATCTATCCCCTGGGCCACGAGCCATTCAGCGAAGTCGGGGTGATCGCTGGGCCCTTGGCCGCATATCCCGACGTATTTGCCCTGGGCTTTGCAACTTTGGATGGCAAGGCTGATCAAGTGTTTTACGGCCTGGTTTCTTTCGTCGAAGCTTTCGGCAACCAGCGCTGAATCCCGGTCGAGTCCAAGCGTGAGCTGGGTCAGGTCGTTGGATCCGATGGAGAATCCGTCGAAGTGTTCGAGGAATTCGTCGGCCATCAATGCGTTGACCGGGAGCTCGCACATCATGATCACTTCCAGGCCGTTTGCCCCACGGTTCAGCCCGTTGGCCGCAAGCAAGTCAACAACGGCGCGCGCCTCAGGCACCGTGCGGACGAAGGGGACCATGAGTTTGATGTTGGTTAGCCCCATGATGTCGCGCACGTACTTCACTGCCTCGCATTCAAGCTCGAAGGCGGCCTGGAAGTCGGAAGAGACATAGCGCGCGGCTCCACGGAATCCGATCATCGGGTTTTCCTCTTCGGGCTCGTACTGATTCCCGCCCAGAAGGTTCGCATATTCGTTGGACTTGAAATCTGAGAGCCGGATGATCACCGGGTGTGGGGCGAATGCTGCCCCGAGTGTGGCGATGCCCTCGGCCAAGCGCTGAATGTAGTAGTCGCGTGGGCCAGCGTAGGCTGCCATCCTGCGTCGGATTTCGGCCATGGCGGTTTCCGGAATGCCCGGCTGTTGCCCCGGGCCGCTTTCTTCCATCGCAAGCAATACCTTGGGATGGATGCCGATTTGGCGATTGATGATGAATTCCAGCCGTGCCAGCCCTACACCGGCGTGGGGTAACCGGGCGAAGCTGAATGCCTGCTCGGGGGTGCCGACGTTCATCATGATCTTTGTGGGCAGCTCGCCAGTTTCTTCTGCGGTATTTTCTTCGATCTCGAAGTCGAGCTTTCCTTCAAAAACGAGTCCCGTTTCTCCACTGGCGCAGGAGACTGTCACTTCCGTGCCCTCGGAGAGTGCAGTGGTGGCGTTGCCGGTGCCTACGATTGCAGGGATGCCCAGTTCACGGGCGATGATTGCCGCATGGCAGGTGCGCCCGCCCCTGTTGGTGACGATGGCTGACGCCCGCTTCATGATCGGTTCCCAGTCAGGGTCGGTCATGTCGGCGACAAGGACCTCTCCTGGCTGAAACTGGGACATGTTCTCCAGCGAGCCAAGGACTCGGACTGTTCCGGCGCCGATGCGCTGTCCGATCGCGCGTCCTTCCAGGAGCACTTCACCCTGTTCCAACAGGCGGTACCTTGTCAGCAGTCCTGCCGGTTGCCGGGACTGGACCGTTTCAGGGCGTGCCTGGAGGATGTAAAGGCGTCCATCGGATCCATCCTTGCCCCATTCGATGTCCATGGGGCGTCCGTAGTGCTGTTCGATTTTGAGCGCTTGCCGGGCGAGTTCATGGATTTCGTCATCGCTGATGCTGAACTGGTCACGGAGTTCGGCTGGGACGTCCTTGAATTCGACGTTACGCCCCGATTCCGCTTCGGCGTAAACCATCTGCACAGCTTTCCCGCCGAGGCCTCGCTTCAGGATGGCGGGCCGGCCTTCCCGGAGGCCGGGTTTGTATATGTAAAACTCGTCAGGATTCACCGCACCCTGAACCACTGCTTCGCCCAGTCCATACGACGAGGTGATGAAGACGGCTTCCTGGAATCCCGTCTCGGTGTCCATGGTGAACATGACACCCGATGCCGCGAGATCTGAGCGCACCATGCGCTGCACACCAGCTGAAATGGCTACATCCGCGTGTGTGAAGCCGTGGTGGACACGGTAGGCGATGGCGCGATCGTTATAGAGGGAAGCAAAAACTTCCTTGACGGAAACCAGGATGTTGTCGATACCGGAAACGTTGAGAAACGTTTCTTGCTGCCCAGCGAACGAGGCATCAGGAAGGTCTTCGGCGGTCGCGCTCGAGCGTACGGCCCAGGAGACCTGGTTCTCCGAAGCTGCAGCTACAAGAGTCTGATACGCGTCCCTGATTTCTTTTTCAAAGGATTCGGGGAAGGGTGCTGCGACGATCGCGGCCCTTATGCGGGCGCCAGTTACAGCCAAGGCCTCAACGTCAGTAACGTCCAAATCCGTGAGCTCTCGCTCGATCAGGTCCGTCAGACCCGCGGAGGCAAGGAAATGCCGGAAGGCATCCGCCGAGGTTGCAAACCCGGGAGGTATGTTGACGCCGGCGGCGGTCAGGTTCTGGATCATCTCGCCAAGCGAGGCATTCTTGCCTCCGACGCGATGAACGTCGTCCATGCCTACTTCCGAAAACCACAAAATATTTCCCACTGAGTTCCCTTGCCGGTTGCGTGTCTGAGCCCGGCATGCCCCCACTGGGGTGCCGGAGCAGTTCGTTGTGTTTGTTTTGGAAGATGGTGTTCCTGTCGCGCCTGGACACGGAACACCATCTTCCTTTCCTCGGGGGACCGCCAGGAGGTCGTGGCGGGGCTCGGCCACTCAGAAGACAGCTGAGTGGAACGGGCTACCCGGGGGATCGGGGTCCTGAAGCTCGCCCCTACTTGATTGCGCCCAGTCGGGTTGGATCGGAAAGGATCTCCCTCAGGGTGTTGAGGTAACGTGCGGCGTCCGCCCCGTCGGCGATCCGGTGATCCACGGTCAGACCGACTGTGCAGCCTGTCCGCACCCCAAAAGTGTCCTCGCCCGTGGCCATGACTTTCGGACCGACGGCTCCGCACGAAATGGCCGTGGACTGACGGGGGGTCAGCAAGGCGTTGAAAGAATCGACGCCGTAGGATCCGAGGTTCGAAAACACCGCGGTCCCTCCCGACAGGGCTGCCAAGCTGGTTTTTCCCTCGCGCACTGCCTGGGCGGTTGAACGTACTTGCTCGTTCAACTCCAGGAGCGGGACCAGGTCCGGGTTGTGGAGCACTGGCGCCAAAAGGCCCCTTTCCGAATCAACGGCCAACCCGATGCCGATATGGGGATTCCGAACTACGTTCGAGTCCTCCCAGTAGTCATTCAGATGATGGTGCGTGCGCAGGGCGAGTGCCTGGGCCTTGATGAGAATGGTCGTCCAACTTGCCCCTCCAAGGAGAGTCTTGCGGACCTTGGCCAGTCTGCTGAGGTCCACATCCGCGTATGCGGTGAACTGGGGGATGATCGCGGACGCCGACATGACCTTCGCCACCTGGGTACGCATCCTCAGCCAGCCTTGGTCGACTCCTGTAACCGTCGCCGTCTGGGATGCCGGAACAACCTCCTGTGCTGGGCGCGCCGGCGTGGTGGGCTGGACCTGCTTGGGATGTACGGAGTTAGCAGAGAGTTGTTCGATGTCCTGGACGCGGACCGCGCCCCACGGACCGGTGCCTTTAACAGTTGCGAGATCGAGGTGGTCCTGCTCGGCCAGCCGGCGGGCGAGGGGGACGGCAGTTGGGCGGGAGACGGACGCCGGGGCGCTGTCCTGTGCGGGTTGAGCGGCCGGTGCCTCTGCGTTCTCGGGAACGGCCCCTCCGTCGGTTGCCTCAAGGGACGCCGTCGGTTCTGGCTGTCCGCCCAGGAGATCTCCAAACAGGTCTTCGGCCTCGGTGTTGATGAAAGCGATGGGGTCGCCGACTTTGATGACATCTTCGGGGGAGGCGACGATCCGGCTTAAGGTTCCGTCAACCGGGCTTTCAACCTCCATCTCCACCTTGTCCGTGGTGACCTCGCATACGGGCTCTCCGGCAGCGACGGCATCTCCGGCACCTTTGAACCAAGCGACCATGATGCCTTCTTCCATGGTCATGGACATCTTCGGCATGGTCAGTGGCATCTCGGCCATGTCACCACTCCTTTACCATCTGGAGCGCCGCCTTGACGATGTCGTCGGTTTGGGGCACCGACGCCTTCTCGAGTTGAGGGGCGTAAGGGATGGGGATGTCCAGTCCTGCGAGCCTCTTGATGGGCGCCCGCAGGTGAACGAACGCTTCCGACTCGGAGATGATGGCAGCGACTTCGGACATGAAACCCAGCGTCCGTACTGCTTCCTGAACCAGGAGGACACGTCCGGTCTCCATCACCGACTTCAGAATGGTCTCTTCATCCAGGGGTTTCAGGGTTCTGGGATCGATGACGGTTGCTTCGATGCCGGCGGCCGCCAGCTCTTCGGCTGCTTCAAGAGCGCGTGATACTTCGATGCCGGTTGCGAGGATTGTGATGTCCGACCCATGACGGCGTACCTTGGCGACGCCCAGGGGCGTGCGTTCGGCCGCTACCGGCACCGGGCCGCTGGTGCGGTACAGCAGTTTGTGCTCGATTACGATGACCGGGTTGGGGTCGTCAATGGCTGACAGGAGTAGGCCCTTCGCCTCAGCCGGTGTCGACGGCATGACGACTTTCAGGCCTGGGATGTGAGCAAACCACGCTTCAAGGCTCTGTGAGTGCTGTGCCGCAGCCCCCGTGCCCGATCCGCCCGGTGCCCGGATAACCAGGGGTACGTTGACCGCGCCGCCGAGCATGAAATGGATCTTGGCGGCCTGGTTGGCAATCTGGTCCATAGCCTGGGCCGTGAAATCAGAAAACTGGATTTCGACGATTGGTTTCATGCCGGTCATGGCAGCACCGACACCGGCGCCGACAGTGCCGAGTTCGCTGATGGTGGTGTCTCTCAGGCGCTCTTTGCCAACTTTCTTGATGAGCTCTCCAGTAACACCGAACGCACCGCCGTACACTCCAATGTCTTCACCCATCATGAAGACAGTGGGGTCTTCGTCCATGGCCTGTCCGAGCGCACTGCGGATTGCTTCGGAGTAGGTCATCGTCTGGACTTGTTGGTTGTGTTGTTCTACTGCTTCATTAGCCACTGCTATTCCATACTTTCTGTCAGCTCGCGTATACGGCGGAAAGGAGCTCGTCGGCGGATGCGTCCGGTGCTGCGTTTGCTTTTTGCACGGCGTCACGGAGTTCGTCGCGGGCTTCGTTGCGGACCTGCTCTATGTCCTGGCTGGTTAGGCTGCCGGCTGCCAGAGCTTTCTGCTCGAACGCCAGGATCGGGTCCCGTTCGCGCCATTCGGCGATTTCCTCCCGTGTGCGGTACAGGTTTTTGTCGCTTTTTGAGTGACCCTTCCAGCGGTAGGTCTTGGCTTCGATGAACGTGGGGCCGTTCCCGGCGCGGGCCCTCGTGACAGCTTCGTTCACGACTTCAAATACGGCCTGTACGTCGTTGCCGTCAACGGTGTAGCCGGGGATGCCGTAGCCCTTGGCCCGGTCTGAGAGCTGTTCGAGCCGGAAGGCCTCTTCTGAATTCATCGACATGCCGTACTTGTTGTTTTCACAGATGAAAATGACGGGGAGATCCCACATCGCGGCAAGAATGACGCCTTCATGCCATGCGCCTTCGCCCATGGCGCCGTCCCCGTGGAAGCAGACGGCCACCTGGGACGTGCCCCGCATCTGTGCTGAAAGTGCTGCACCTGCTGCGATGGGCACGCCTCCGGCGACGATGCCGTTCGCCCCGAGGTTGCCGGTTGTGGTGTCTGCGATATGCATTGATCCGCCACGTCCCCGGCAGTATCCGGTTTCCTTGGCCAAAAGCTCAGCCATCATCTTTTCCAGGTCTGCACCCTTGGCGATGCAGTGGCCGTGACCCCGGTGGGTGGAGGTGATGTAGTCGTCACGGTTAAGGGCAAGGCAGGCTGCTGTGGCCACGGCCTCCTGGCCTATGGACAGGTGCATCGTTCCGTGCATCAGTCCGCGGCCGAAAAGATCGTCCACGCCCTCCTCGAATTTGCGGATCTTCCACATCGTGCTGAGCACCTCGCGCGCCTGGGTGGGGTCGCTCGCTATTTCAGTCATTTTCCCTCATCTGGTGAAACGGTTAGCTGGGGTTGGCAGGCTGTGGTCATCACAGGGTTGCGAGGATCTCGCCGGCCAGGGTTCCTTCTGTGAGCAGGACATCCTGCATGCGGCGCAGGGCGACGATGGTTTTGCGCTCGTCCAGGACAACGTCTTCGTAGGTCAGGGCCGCACCCTTGGGAACGTCCCGGCGGAGCACTGCCCCGTACGCCAGCCCGATAGGCAATTCGCCATTCTTGGCAGCTGTATCAGCTGCCACCGCATCGCCGTAAACCGTGAAACCGCCGATGCCATCGATGGTTTCTCCGGCTTTCAGATCCTTCTTTGCCGTTGCCACGACGTCTGACTCCCAACAGACGGGAGCCAGCGAGGGCGTCCGGTCGATCACGGCCTCGCCGATGGACAATACAGCCTCGATGCTTGCCAGGTGGTACGGGCGGTAGAAGGAGTAGTAGGGTCCTTCACCGAACTTGAGGTACTCGAGTTCTTCCCTAACAACCGGGTCGTCGGTCTTTCCAACAACGAACACGCCGGGGGCGACAGGGCCGGTCGCGTAGTCAACGACGCCTTCCTTGGGCAGAACGCCACCTGCAGACTCGGGGCGGAAGGTGTCATGCAGTTCAGGAACCGTGCTCGGCGCGCCGATCATGGACCGCTGCGACAGCGGCAACCCGGTGGCATTAGACAATGCTGCCATCTCGATCATGGTCTTTGTCCCGTCCACAAAGCTGCAGAGCATGCGGGGGTTCATTCCCTTGGATGCGGCCTCTTCGGTCAGGGTATCCGGGGTGGCGTCGTGGTTCAGGGGGTTGTTCTTGCCCTTGCCCGCGCAGACTACCTCCAGTCCGATGTCCTGGACATATTCGACAAGCTTGAGGCATTCGACGGGCTCATCGCCGCGGCAGACCGTGTAGATTCGACCTGTCTGGGCGGCGATTTTGGCGAGAAGCAGGCCGACAGTGACGTCCGCTTCAACAGTCATCAGTGCCACGTCCTTTCCGCCGAGCAGCGACGCCAACGCGACCTTTGCCGCGACCTCCGGAACACCCGAACATTCGATAACCAGGTCGATCGGCAATTTCGGCAGGATGAGTGCGTCGTTCACGGCTGCACGCCCACCGGAATTGATGACAGCTGCAAGCTTGGCCACGTCGTCTGCCTGGCTTACCTCTTCGATGCCGGCATTCTTGAATGCCTTCACGGCCCGCTCAAGCTGGACGTCAGCAATGACGGTGATATCGACGCCCTTCTGACGGGCGATCTGGGCCACGAAGCCGGTTCCCATTTGTCCTGCACCCACCAAACCGACACGAACAGGCCGCCCTGCCGTGAGTTCGCGGTCCTGCAGTTTCTTGACGTATCCCATCTGGAACACCAACCTTTCAATGATTTTCTTCGATCCAATGGTATGCACCTTGGTGCAAACATGAATCACATTTGTGTTTAAGTATCGCCTAAGCCGTCTTTTGTGACAAGGGCTTTGAGCTGAGCTGTTTGTATTGCTTCTGCGCTTCCTGCAATGCCTTGTTCATCAGGGCAGAGTGGGCACGGGCAGTTGCGCTTGAGAGGGGGCCCAAAAGGTCGGCGTGAGGCCGGAACCGGGCAAAGACGGTTGAACCCTTCATGGCCTGGGCTGCCACGACGCGCCTGGATCGTTCATCAACGGCGAGTACAACAATGGCGCCCCGAACGAAGCCCTTGCCTCGGCCTGATACGAGGGCAACTGGCTGTCCACTGTATTGGTCAGCCATCCGACGAACTGTCCTTGCATATGCGCGTTGCTGTGCCCAGCTCAACAGCGCTCCCAGCACCAAGGCTCCACCGAGAAGGAGTGCGAATTCGGTGTTCACCGTGAACCGCCATCAGCGGCGCGGAGTAGTTCGATGACGTCGCCGGGGGCGGGGGCCGTCAAAGCTGCTGCCACATGGAGGGCGCCAGGCAGGATCTTGTCGCCGGGAGCCTTATTGAAGTAGACAACGACGTGACCGAGTTCTTTGAGATTGTTGCCGGCGATTTCTCCAACAGAGATGAGTTCGGCCGATTCGGCCCCGACCTTCAGTACGTCGCCTACCTGCGGCGTCTGCTCAAGTGGTTGAAGGGGTTCGTGGAGAACGCTGATGTCCCCCAGCGCAGGGGGGCATGGGGGCGAGAAGAGGATCATCACGCCACCTTCAATCATGTCCCTGGCTTCGTCGGCCACGGCAGTGACCTGAGTGCGGAAATAGGACTGGGTCTGGGTATTCAACGTTGAAGTCACCTTTTGTAGTTCTTTCTGTCAGATCAAACGAGGAGGAAGCTGGCCAACCAGGCAATTACCACTGCCAAGGGCGAGGTGATGAGTCTCGAGAAGAGGACCGCCGGAGTTCCAACGGCGACCGTTTCCGGTTTTGCCTCTCCCAGCGAGAGCCCGACGGGAATGAAGTCGCAGCCCACCTGACCGTCGATAGCGAAGAGCGTGGGAAGTGCGTACTGGACGGGCAAGGCACCGGTAGCGATTTGGGTTCCCATGAGCACCCCTACAACCTGGGCGATTGCGGCCCCTGGCCCGAGTATCGGCGAAAGGACGGGTATGCCCGTGATGACTCCCAGCAGGATCAGCCCGAGCGGGTTTGAGGCAAGCGGCTGGACACCGGCTGCGATCCACTCAGAGATGCCGGTGTAAGTCACGAAACCAACCAAGAGGCTGACGTAGGCCATGAACGGCAGGATGGTCGAGATGGTCAGGTTGACGGCCTGGCGGCCGGACGACAAAAGGGTAGATATCAGATGCCCGATGATGGTCCCGAATTTGACCACGAAGTTAGAGAATGCACCGAGGATGCCCGTCCGGCGCTCTTTGTTAGCACCCTCCTCCGCTGCAGTAGCCGAGCTCGACCCCGACAGGGGCCTGTCCTGATTCCGGGATTCGCGGGTGTCTGCGGCACCCGCTGTTGTTGTCGCTCCAGCCGCCCCTTCTGCAGCGGCGGAGCCGGCTTGCACCGATGCTGCCTCACCAACAAGTTCTATGTTTCGCACACCCACGGCAGAAACGAAGAGGTCTTCCGTGATGAATTGCGCCAGCGGCCCCCCGGGCTCCCCTGGAAAAACATCGACAGTACTGATCTTCTTGCGCGGATAGACTCCGATGCGGGCGGTCCCGCCGCAGTTGATAACGGCCGCAAGAACACGGCTGTCATCCATATGGTTCACGAATCCGTCTACCGCTTCTCCCCCTGTAAGCTCTGCAATCCGTGCAGCCACAGGATGGATTCCGCCACCCGTCACCGAGAGGACGACATTTTTCTCTTCAGTAGGAGTGAGCACGAAGCCCGGGCCCCATCCTCCGTTGCCTGCGCTGACACGTACGGCGTTGTATTGTTTCTCGCTCATGGTTATGCGACACCTCCTGCAACAGCTTTGCCTGCCTTGTGCCGGCGAGTTCCGGCTTCCTTGAACGCCCTGTCGTACTCGTTAAAGACAGCGTCCTGACCGGTGCGCTTGATCATGATGTTCGTGATCCATTCGGTCGTGATACCGCGCAGGAAGATCACGACGATCCCGACTAGGAAGTAGAGGAGCGCCAAGAGCGCGTACTTCTCCGGAGCTGCTTTCAGAACACCTGCCGATACACCCATCCAGACGAAGAGTTCGCCCGCATTTGCTTGCGGAAAAAATGAGGTGACGGGGTGCACGAACGATACTGCGGAGTCGTAAAAGGCTGGTTTTTGGCGCTCGGGGAGGAACTTTCCAAACGAATAACACATGGGATTGGTCAGCATGATCACTGCCAACACAGGCATGAGGGTGTACCGGGTAATCGCGTATCTTCCGGACCATTGGACTGCACGGGTAACGCGCTCTTCACCGATCCAGGTAGTGATCGCGTACATGGCGGTCAGGAGGACGATCAGTGTCGGGAGAATTCCGGTGACGAGGCCGCTGAAGTTCTTGCCGGCCTCCTCGAAGAATCCGATGAAGCCTGAAGCGGCCCACTCAAGTCCTTGAACGACAGGGCTGTCTGAGGCCGGCGGCGGAGGTGTTGGCTCATTGGCTAATTGGAGCGCCAGTAGTTGAATCCCCACAATGTTCCTTTCGTAAGTGACGTCTTCGTCTACAGATGGAGGTTCAGGCAGCGGGTCGATCATCAAGATCCGCCCACCGACGGTCTGCACAAATGTGAAAACCGAAATCACAAAATCTGCATGTGATTCATATAACACCAAAAAGTCCCTCCCTTCAAGTGATACTCAGCGTCAGTTCTCACTGTTGCCCTGCGCGCGGAGTGCCCGAAGGGCGAATTCGTCTCCGGTCGGTAACCATGGCGATCTTTTCCATTGGGCGTGCCGCCCGACGCACCCTCAATTTCGAGGCTGACCGTCGCGATCCGCGTAGATGGCAGTCGATGAATGAGCCGCGTGACGGTTGTAAATAGAGCCGCCATCCTGACACGATGCCGTGTGACCAGCGGGCCGCTGTGGGTGCTTATTCCGCGGTTGCACTTCGCGGCGGGTGATCCGATCTCGGACAGGCGGTGGCGGCGCTGGGTGTCTCCGGGCACCTTGTTGCGAACTTGCACGGCTGATGACGCGGCCGTGCACGCGCCGCAGGACGGGACTCCTCGATGAAGACCGCGAGCCAGCAACTCGGCAAGTTGCTGAAGGAGAGGACTGGGGTGTTTGGGCTGGGGTGGTTGGGCGGGCGACCTGGTGGAAGTCCCGGCTTGGCCCCCAGAAGGAGGTTCCAGCAAAAAGTTGGTAGGGAGGGCAGACGCCAGCTTATTTCACGGAGCGAATTAGTCAGGATCCTGACAGTGAGGCGCATGCGGTCCGCAGTTGCCCCACGTGCAAGGACGGGAAGGTGGGCTCGAGTCGTCGCCACAGCAAGGAGCGGCGGGTCTCGTCCAGACGCCAAGGTCATCGCACTCGCTACAGTAACCGCCTCAAACACGATTCACGTCGGCTCTCGACAAGGCGCGGCGTTACAGCAGAATAGCCAGCGACAAAGCGGCTAACTGTTTCTGGACAGGTGATGGCTCACATTTGACCCATCGCCGAGAATCTGAGCCGCAATCAGCGCTGCTGGCCGCGGAGGAAAGTCGGAGCCGAGTTAGGACAACAATTGCCGAGAAGCGGGTTCGATTTAGGCACCCAAATATGTCGGGCTTAAGCGAACGTGCCGGAGGCGTGTGGCGGCCGAAGCTGCACGAAGGACCTACCACCCGCCGGCTTGTGCAGGGTGTGGGACAGGGGTGATATGAGAATTCGCTGTTGCAGCTAGCTGCTCGCGGTCACTCAGCTCTTGACGGGACCGGGAGGGACCCCTGCCCAGACGACAGGAGGGCCGTTGCAAGGGCAGTGTCGGTGATGAGCACGTCGATATAGCCTCCCAACAATGCCCCCCGCACCCCTTTGGCCTTGTTCGCCCCGGTTGCGACGCCGACAACTTTCTTGATTCTGCGCAATGCATCCAGATCTATACTGACGACCCGGCCATCGGCCGGAGAATCGACGGGCCTGCCCCTTTCATCGAAAAACCGCGTGCAACAGTCGCCCACAGCCCCTGATTGCTGGAACTGCCGTAGTTCATCGGGGGTAAATTGCATCGCTTCGATGATGGCCGCGGACGCGCCGCTTCCCACCCCACCAATGCCCACGAGGGCGAATTCGGCGGCTCCGGCGGCGTCAAGGACGCTGCTGATGGAGGGCTCCCGCAGAAAAGTATCCCGGCTCTCCTGGGAGCCGACAACGGCGGGGGCGTTCAGGCGTGCTTCACGGGCGCCAAGCTTCAGCGCGAGCGAACGTACCAGGACGTTACCGTCAGCGGCGGCGTTGACTATTGAGAGGCCACCAATCAGCGGCAGGACTTGCAGGCCTGTGTGAATTGGCTCCGCCTCAAAGGCGTCAACAACAGCCTGAACCGTAGATCCCCATGACACCGCAATGGCCCCCGTGTCGGGCAAGTTCTCCTTCACCCAGGCGGCACCCAGGCCGCCGATTTGCAGTAGCGGCGACTGGAAGTCGTTCCGTGAAGCGACGCGGCATTCACTTAGGCCATAGGCCCTCTGCAGTTGCTGTTCGAGAGGAAGATCCCTTTCGAAAGAGTCGTTAATGCGGATTTCTACTATCCCCTGCTCGCGGGCGGCGGCAAGAACGCGGGAAACGTTGGAGCGGGAAACGCCGATGGCGGCCGCAACTTCAGCCTGGGATCGGCCCTCGACGTAGTAGAGGCGTGCGGCGCGGGCAAGGAGGGCGGGTTCGCGGGCAGAGGGCATTAGAGCATCCTAAGCAGTCGTGCGTCCATCTTTGACGTCGCCGCGGCCAAGAGTGCTGGAGCAGGCGTGCGATCAGTAGACAGATCCATCGTTTCCCTCTGTTCGCGAACTTCCTGACTTCAGCCACAATATCAATCCCAAGGGGTTGTGTATGTGGTCGGCGTCAGCTTCAATTAGTTTACACGTGTTTGATCATGGTTTGCACAAATATGCATACGCCAAAGGTTCGTGGAACCGCTCCAGTGTATGCCCGGTATGACGGATGAGGGATGATGCTGCATGGGCGATAGGGTCCGTTTCCTTCAAATCACCGACCTTCACACGATGAACCGAAGCGCGCTTCTGCACAAGACGGGAGACATCAGTCTCCGTCTGGCGACCGTTATGGACATGATGATGACCGTGGACCCGGCGCCGGACATCGTTCTTCTGACTGGAGATTTAGTGGACAGGTCCTCCGGGTGGGACTACGACGAGGTCTTGCAGTTTAGTGAGCTGCTTGAAGGTGCACTGCGCCGCCCCGTAGTCGCCCTGATGGGTAATCATGACAACCGGGAAAAATTCGATGCACTGTTTGGAGTCATCCCTTCAGACGCTGTTCGGCGCCCGGGGGACAGCCACGACCATATGAGAATGGTTGGGGGTGTCAGACTCCTGGCAGTCGATTCTTCCGTCCCAGGACGTTCCTACGGGGAGCTCAGCGATGAACAGCTTGAATGGATTGAGGCAATGGCGCAAGAGCCAGCGCCATTAGGAACATTGCTTAGCATGCATCATCCACCGATTTCCTCGCCCATGCCGCAGCTGCGCTTCGCCGGTCTTCGTAACTCCGCCGATCTATCAACGGCTCTGAAAGGCAGCGACGTAAAGGGCATCGTGACAGGTCACTATCACCACCCCTGCTCGGCGATGTGGCATGGAATGCTGGTTTGGTGCGGCCCTGCCCTCGCATACAGTCAGGATGTCCTAGCTGAAAATTCACACATCCGCGGCTGGAACCACGGGGCCTTCTCCCTAATTGATGTCAGTTCCGGGGAAATAACGGCATCCGTGGTGGACATCCCAGGGGAGTTGGAGTCCCCGCTCCTTGACTACGAGCTGGACGTGGGGGCAAAGGAACTTCAATGGCGAGAAGGTGTGCACAAGAAGCGTCGTACTCCATGCCTGGAGGTCGCTGCTGAGGAACGGACGCAGAGCCCTGGCAGGAGGAGCCCGTGGGGAGAGGCAGGATGACGGCGATAGCGACAGTTATTTTTGATTACGGAGGAGTTCTGGCAGATGTACAGAAACCTGCCCACGGGTTTGAGGCCATGGGTCATTTCGTTCATAGGCTTATTCCACACTCTCGGTTGAGCCCCGCCATTATCAGCGAAGATATCGAAGGTGCGTGGGGTGCGTACGACGGATGGAAGCGCCTGCAAAACCGTCGGAGGATTCCGTTGGAGATGTCACAAGACACATTCTGGGATCTCGTCACGTACGGCTGGCAGGACGTGGAAAGGGACGTGATCCTTGCCAATACCGCTCGCCTCACGCAGGAACTTGAGCTGCAAGTGATCTCCAGACCCGCAAACCCCGGCGTGGCACAAGTCTTGAAGACTCTCCGGCATGGCGGGAAGAAACTTGTGTTGGCAAGTAATTGTCTTTCTGGTGCAGCAGCACGGGTGCAGCTGCGCCATGACGGTCTGCTGGAGCTGTTTGACGCCACCTTGTTCTCTGACGAAGTTGGGTACAGGAAGCCCGGGCCCCAACTCCTGGAAGAGGCGCTTGCCGCAGTCCAGACACCGGCCCACGAAGCATGCTTCGTGGGGGACCGGTTAGATCGCGATATTCTCGCAGGTCGCAGAGCTGGTCTTGCCTTGTGCATATTGAGGCAAGCCCCGTCGGGTCCAGGTCGCCCGGTCCGGGGAGTCGAACCGGATCACAGGATCAAAGATCTGGAGGAACTCCTGCTGCTACCCGAATTGGGCCGCGTTGGGACGCCCACCCCTGACTCACCTCTTGACCGTAGCGCCTTCAATTAGTGGTCTGCCGACCTCCGGATTGCTTCGAGATGGACTGCGCTTACGAAGCACTCGCGCCCGCCACCCCTGTACGGCTGAAGAACGATTGGGCGAAGAAAATTGCTTCGCCGCAGCCAGGCCGGTCCCTATGCCCTCTTTTTTACTAACCCAAACAACTTGGCCCCTACCCGGGCCAGAACAGAAGGAGAAAGAAACAATGACTGAACGAACCGCCACCATAGCCAGCCGTGTCGGCCTCCACGCGCGACCGGCTGCCATCTTCGCCGCAGCTGTATCGGAACTGGACTTGGACGTAACGATTGGGCGTGACGGGGAGCCGGCCAGCGACGCAATGGATGCTGCCAGCATCCTTTCTCTCATGAGCCTTGGCGCCTCACACGGCGATGTGGTGGTACTGCGCGCTGAGGGCGATGGAGCAGGGGAAGCGCTTGACGGACTCGTGCGGATCCTGGAGACAAACCACGACGAATAGGGCTTGCCCGTTCTGTGACAGGCGGAACGCCGAAAGGCGGGGCTCGGTGGGAAGGGCTTTCGCAACTCCCACCGACCTAGTCTTCCTGTTTGGGTACCCGGCAAGCCCCCGCTGGACTTCTCCACGTCGTAGGCCTCTTGTCCGGTCTAAATGGGGCGGGCAGGCAAACCGCAAGGTTTACAGGCCTTCGGACTCGCGATGCTGCGTCCGCGGGAGTAGCATTCCGCATAACAAAACTATGCTCAGTAGGGCTGTGAGTTGACATGACTTACATTGCAGAAACTTCCACACCTGAAGAAGCAGCAGCGCTCCTGGTGGCACTGATAGATACCGCCTTGATGAATGGAGAGATCACCCAGGGTCCCGAACGCAATTTGGCTCTTCAGTGCCTTGAGGAGCTGAGAAGTGTCGACGCGTCGACAGCTTTGGAAAGCAGATCTGCCATTGTGAGCAAGCTACGTACTTTATGCTTTCACCTGGCCGTCCGAACGGAAGACACCGCTTTTCAGACCCTCTCTCCCCACCGAATGGCGGCCCTTACCGCTCTCCTAGTTTCCTGAACAGTCGAACCTTAGCTGGCAAGGACGCTGCCTGGAGCCCGAACGCGTAGTCGACCTCGGTGGCGCCTACTGAATGGAATGCTCCGGCCGCCGTTAGGCGAAGAGCAACAGGCAGTTACCCTCCGCCGCATGGCCCGGCCGAGAACCACAATTTTCGAAGCATGCACGGGAACGAAACCCTGCCGCGGCGTGCTTGGACTCCCTGCGCTTGGGCGCGAGAACGGTGCGGCGTACCCACAGTCAGCCCGAATCCTTAGACGCGCCACCAGCCAAGTCTTGACTCTCAAAAAGGGTGGGGGTAAAACCAAAAGTCCACGCAGGTGTGGACTGATTTATCGCCGCCCTAGCCGGTCCGGGAGAGCGCAAGAGAGAGGCCTTCAAGGCTCCAAGTCAGCCAAAGGATGGAACGAAAATGCGATTTGCTGATATGGGCACTTCCCACACAGCGCTTCAGATGAAACGCCGCGTCAGGACCGTTACGCAGAATTGTGCCGGCTGGATCAACAAAGGGACTTTTCGCTTATCAGAACCCCCCCAGTCGAAGCTTGCAGTAATCAATCAATCAGCAGAGACATCCACTCCCGGCGAAGCCGCCGCCCTCCTGGCCGCGCTCATCCGCATCGCCTTGATAAACGGTGAGATAACAGAGGCGGACGAACGCCGCTTAGCTTTCCACTGCCACAACGAACTCCTAAAGGTGGTGCAGGGGACGACGGACCTGGTAACCAGACAGGCGATCCTTAGCAAGTTGAGCGAGCTCATCCTGCAGTTGACGATCCGAACCGAAGACACAGTGTTTCAAACCCTTTCACCGCGAAGGCTGGTAGCACTCAGGGCCGTCTTAGTGTCTGAAGTATGACTGTTTTCAATGGCTAGACACGCCCCCGATGAGTGAATCTGTCCCTGATTCGGCACGCCGCGGAGGGGCCTGCGATCGCTGGCCAGTGGCTTGTTCATCGACGGTCATGTTGAGTTCCGAGATCGGCTGCCGCCGACTCAAGGTTTCTGCCGCGGACGCCGACCTTTGGGCAAAGTCGCAGCCTGCCCGACCACATGACCGGTCCTAAATGTTGTGTGCTGGAGCGGGAATGGCCGTGGAAGCGGAGCTGTGCCCACTCGGTGGGTGAAAATTTCGGGGGTCGTGATTTTTCGGTTGTTGGTTGCGGGCATCGTTCTAGCAAGGGTCCATTTGCTGGGGTTGAGGGTTGGGGACTGGCGCCGGGCGCGAACTTCGGTGTGGAGAGTTGGGTCCTCGTTCTGGAAAGTTTTCGTTTCCCGGGCCGGCGGCAGCGCCCTGGCTGCGCGGAGGACCCGCCCAGCGACCATGAAGACATACCAGATTGACGTGCAGAGTTCATGCTTCTGCTTGTCTATCGGCGACATGGAATGCAACAGCATGGGGGGAAGATCTGCGGTTGCGGAGTACTTGGGGCGATAGCGGCTCGGCGTGCGCATCGTGGAGTATATGGATCGCTGACCGTGGCCGGTCTTGGTTCCGGACCGGCGTTCCAATTGTAAGGGAGAGGAACGCCGCCCGGGGTGAGCGCTGAATGTGTTAGGACAAACAAGAACCGCCCACTGTCGTTGAGGTGTGCGGTCGTGGGTTTGAGCTCTTTGAGGGGCCGAAATTGGGGTGTGCACATTGTCCACACTTTCCGGCCCGGATCGGGTGGTACAGGGTGCGGACCGCCTCCAATTCCGCATGTTCTCGCGGGTTCCCAGCGTTTGCAGGGGCTGGAATACAGTTCGAGTCCCACCTCGGGCACGACGTTTTCCCTCGTCAGAGGCGATTTTGCTTTGACGTGTGTACAAAGCTTGTGGTCGCGTCGCTCTGACGGCTGGTTCGCGGGCTGTGGCCTGGCTGCCGCGGTGGCCTATTCAGGTGTGTGGGGTGGCGGGTTCAAGGCCCTGGCTGGTGGGCCTTCCGCCCGCTGTGGCTGCGGTTATGCGGTACCTCGTCCTGGTTGTCTCGGGTTGGTCGTGGGTGGCCAACACCTGTTCATGGTCCAGGGCTGCTGGCACAACATGACGTGACCGACTTTGGTATGAAATTCTTCATCAGGGGCTTCTCAGAGACCTCATGGAGTCTCGGTGTGGATCGGTTTGTCCTACCAAAGGGGGTGTGGACAGTGTCCACACTTATGTCTGCTTTATACGGGGGCTGGGTTCGTAGGTGGTGCACCCGAGCGCTCCTGAGCTGCATGTGGCAACGAATCTCCTTGCTCCTGCAGACTTTGAGCCCCCGGCCGCAGCAGCTCGCGGTCGAGGAGCACACTTCAACTGACCGGAGCCGGGGACGTCGTGGTGACGGTTCACAATGGATGTATGAGGATAGAACTGCTGCACATCGACCAGTGCCCCAATACCGTTAGAGCTTTGGAACGTCTTGAGTCCGCCTTGGCTGTGCTGGGACGCAGTTACATTGCCGTGCGGCTGCGACAGCTGAGCACGGCCTCGGACATCCCGGACACGGGATTCGCGGGTTCCCCGACCATCACTGTCGATGGCTCCGACATTTTCCCGACCGGCGCACCAGCTGACGATCTGGCCTGCAGGTTATACGCCACTCCTGATGGGTTTGCGGGCTTGCCGACCCTCAACCAAATAGTCCAGGCCCTTGTAAACCGCGGATTCTGACACGAAGCCATGTGGCCGTAGGCGCCGGGCGCCTCGGAAACGGCGGCGGTCGCTAAGCACGGGATCACTGCCCGACTGCGGCACTTTGAGGACATTTTGAAGGAAGAGAAAGGTTTTAGGGAAGCAGCGCTAACGGCTACTCGGACACGGGCTGCGATCCTTGGATCTTCCAGCCTTCGGTACGCGTGTAAATGGCGAGGGCCTGCCCTTCACCGGAGGTTGGACGTGGGCGTGCGGTGTGGCGCAGGGCGGCACGAGTGCAATCCAAACCCTGCAGGGCTGCCCGGGCCTTTGTGAGCGCGTCACAAAGATTTGTGCCTTCAACCGCGAAGCGGCCGACTCCCTGGTCGGTTGCGTATTCAAGGAAGTACCGCATGGGCGGAAGTTTGCCAGAGCGGGCAAGGTCCGGGCAGGGCCGATGGGCCCGTCTGTGGAATGTTTCTCCGCGTTTCCCGCGGGGCGGTTTTGGGGCAGGCAGTTGCTGGGCGCCGGCAGGGGTAGGGCTTTGCGGGCAGGCGGCTGTAGGGGCGGGCAGCCCAAGGTTCGATCGGCCCTCGGAACCTCACTCGGTCGATAGTTCCTTTAGGGCGAGGGTTAGAAGTTCAACTTCCAGGCCCCTGAGGAGGGGAATGCCGTGGATGAATGCATCCAGTTCCATGACGTCGGCCGTCCCTCCCAGTGCCCAGTATTTAAGCCAGATTTGCGGAATGGTTGGGCCGCCTGATTCGATGAAGGCGCGGGCAGCCAGGCGAGGATCATCACTCATCGTGGCCTCCGGGTGCGGTGGGGCGTGCTGGTCCTCGGTTCGCCAGCCAGAACAGTTAATGTGCTCATTTTCTCATGCTGTTATCCCCGCCGTCAGCAAGCTTCTCCCGATAACGTCCGGGGTCACCGCAGCCTGAAGATGAAGATGAATTGCTGTTCAGGGCTTGACCGTGATGCTTGTGCAGGGACCCTGAGGTTGTGCATGTCCAGCACGGGTGGCCAACCAGACGTTGCTGTCCTTTAGTTGTCTGCGAGGTGTTCGAGTTGCGTGTATTCCTCGGCGGTGAGGGCGAGGATTGAGCCGTGGCTGGCTCCTTGCGGCATGGCGGCCGTTATCGGGGTCCAAGTGTTCGATGCGAGCGAGTCGCTGGTGAAGGCGGTGTATCGGCGGTGGCCGAATTCGTCGATGAAGAGGAACCATGAGCCGGGTCCTGGCCCCCGGACGATGATGGGGCCCTCGCCGTGCACGAGTTCGTTCTTGCCGATGCCGGTTGCGATGACGGTGTAGTGCTCGCTGTCCAGGGTGTCGGAGCGTTCGGCGGTTATGAATTTGGCGTCGGGTGATGACGAATCAGCGGAAAGTTCGTCCTTGCTGAATCGGTAGAAGAATCCGTGAGCTTCGACGACGGTGGCGTCGATGACTGACCATCCGCGATCGATCCAGACGCGTGCGGGGGTGAATGTCCTGAAGTCGGTGGTGTTGGCGCAGAGCATCCGGTGGTAGGGGACGCGGGTCGGATCATTCGTGGGGGAGTGGAGCGTGGAGGCCCAGTAGACCAGGTAAGTCCCGCTTGCCTTGTCGAAGATTGCTTCCGGGGCCCAGGCGTTGCCGGCATTTGGCGGGGCGACTTCTACGAGACGCGGGTGAGTCCATGACATTAGGTCGTCGCTTTCCCAGACCACGATTGAGCGGCTTCCTGTTCTGACTGAGTCCTCCCAGGCGGTTGCCGGGTCCCTCCTGGCGATACAGAGGTCGGTGGCCAGGAGGTAGTAGCTGGCGCTCTCGCCTGGCAGGCCGGCCGCACGGAGCACGAAGGGGTCCCTTGCGCCCTGCTCACCGACCGTGGAGTCGAGGATCGGGCTGCCGTCATTGAGGATCGTCCAGTTGAGGGGGCTGGAGCCGGTGCTCAGTGCGAAACGTACTTGTTCCCCGTCGGCCTCGGTAGCGGAGGTGAAGTAGGCGAAGAGGTAGCCGGCCGGGTGTTCGGTCATCCCTTGACGCTTCCGCTGACGAGTCCACTGACGATGTGCCGCTGCATGAAGATAAAGAACACCACCATTGGGATCAGGACGATGACGGTCAGGGTCATGAAGGACGGCCAGTCGGTGGTGAACTGCCCCACAGCGGAGTAGACCTGCAGGACCAGGGTTTGTTTGTCTTCCGAACTGATGAACACGTTCGGGGTGATGAAGTCATTCCAGACCCACATGGTCTGGAACACCCCGACGGTGACCAGGATGGGCCGGATGAGGGGCAGGACAATCATCCAGTAGATGCGGAAGGGCCCGGCCCCGTCAATTCTGGCGGCCTCGAGGACCTCTGCCGGGATGGTCCGCATGTAACCGAGGATGAGGTAGTAGCAGAAAATGGACCCGCAGGTGTAGATCACGATCAGCCCTTCGAGGGAGTCCACCAGGCGTACCCCGACGAGCATCCGGTACAGCGGGACAAGGGTGGCCTGTCCAGGGATGATGAACGCGGCGATGAGGACTGCCCCGATGATTTGGGAGACGCGGCTCCGGCCGGTGATTTGGCCGAATGCGGCGAGTGACCCGATCGCGAGCATCAGGAAGATGGAGATGGCCGTGACATACACCGTGTTCATCAGGCTTTGGAGGATCTGGGTGCCTTCGAAGACCTTGATGTAGTTGTCCAGGACCCAGATTGTGGGAAGCGCGAGCGGGCTGTTGGTGGTTTCCTGCTGGGTTTTGAACGTGTTGACGACGATGTAGTAGAAGGGGACGCTCATGAGGCCGGCGAGCATGATCATGAGGACGGACGTCAGGGCGTGCCGGGTCTTGGTCATGAGTATTTCCTTTGAAGTGCGTTCGAGAGGGCCATCTGGCCCAGCACGACGAGGCCGACGACGATAAGGAAGAGGACGGCGAGGGCTGAGGCAGCCCCGACGCGTGACTGGGCGATGCCGTCCTCGATGAGGGACTGGGTGAGGGTTCTGGTGGAGAAGCCGGGGCCGCCACGGGTGAGGGTGAACGGCAGGTCGAAGACTTTGAGGCCATTGGTCATTAGCAGCAGCTGGCTGACCGCCATGGCCGGGATCAGCAGGGGAAGGGTGATGTAGCGGAAGCTCTGCCAGCTGCTCGCGCCGTCGATCTTGGAGACTTCGTAGTAGTCTGCGGGGATTGCCTGCAGGTAGGCGAGGTACAGCACCGCGTGCCAGCCCGTGAGCGCCCAGATGGTGACGGCCACCGTGGAGAGCTGGGCGAGCGTGCTGTCGGAGAGCCACGGGATGGGACCGAGTCCGGTGAGCGAGTGGATGATGCTGTTCAGGACGCCGGAGCCGAGGGGGTTGAGGATGAAGCCCCACACCAGGCCCAGGATGGCCACGCTGGGAACTGCCGGGAAGAAGAATGCCGAGCGGACGAGGTTGCGGCCGAAGAATTTCCGGTTCAGTGTCAGCGCCAGGGGGATGGCGGTCACCGTGACCAGGATGGTGGTGGAGACCGCGTAGAAGATGGTGTAGCCGAGCGCCGAGAGCATCGACGGGTCCTTGAAGAGCTCCGCATAGTTGTCGAAGCCGATGAATTTGGGGTTGCTGGTGTATCCGTTGAAGTCGGTGAAGCTGTAGTAGAGCGACTGGGACATCGGGATGACGTAGAGCACGACGAATACCACGGCGATGGGGGCCATGAAGACCCAGGATGTGACGGAGAGCCGGTGCGGCCGTTTCCTCGGCAGCGTCTTATTGCTGCTCTTTTGCGTCTGCAGTGGCTGCAGTTCGGGGGTTGTGGAGAGTGCCAAGGTGAAGCTGCCTTTCTGGGGGAGCGGGGCCGGCGGCGCTGCTGTCGCCGCCGGCCCTTCGGAGTGCTACTTGCCTTGGAGCGCCGCCAGCTTCGCGTCAAGTGCCGATGCGACCTTCTCAGGAGTGGTCTGGCCCTGGATGAGCTGCTGCAGCAGGGAGACGGTCTCACTGTTCAGGGCTGCAGAGTTCGTGGGCCAGGTGACCTGGGGAAGGTAGAAATTGCCTTCGCGCACTGCCGGGACCATGGCATCCAAGGCAGGATCGAGCTGCGGAGTGAAGTCCTTGGTCGTCGTGATGGCGGCATTCTGCTTCTGATAGATCTCTACTGCGGTCTTGCTCTGGAGGAACTCCACGAGCTTTTCGGCCCCGGTCGGGTTCTTAGCCTTGGCATTGATCGCGTATCCGGGTGAGACGGCCCCAGCCCAGTATGTGGCGGAGTCGCCGGGGACCGGCATGAACTCCAGCTTCATGTCCGGCGCGGCCTTCTGGATGCTTCCCAGTGCCCACGAGCCGGTGCTGATCATCGCCACAGAGCCCCGCTGGAACTCGGAAGTGATCTGGTCCCCTGTCAGTCCGGCGACACTGGGGGATACCAAGCCCTGGCTGAAGAGCCTGGACCAGTCTTCCAATGGCTCGGTCCAGGTTTTGGCGAAGGAGGTCTTTCCGGCCCAGATGTCGGCGTCCATGGTTCCTCCGCTGGCCTGGTTCTGGAGCCCGACGAGGGCGGCCAGGCTCACAGGAATGGTGTCAGCAGGTTCATAAAAGGGGGTGATGCCGGCGTCCTTGAGTTTCTTGCACAGTGCCAGGAAGTCGTCCCAGGTCTTTGGCGGGGTCGTGAACCCGACCTTGGCCAGGAGGTCTTTGTTGTAAAGGATCCCTCCGCCCCAGGAGGACGTTGCTGCCCCGTAAACTTTGCCGTCTTTGGTGTAGGTGGCTTTGGCAGCGTCGGCGATGTTGCTGATCCAGGGCTCGCCGCTGAGGTCCTTGGCGAACCCGCCTTCCATGATTTCAGTCTTGTTCTCGGCGGTGATGATGAAAACATCGGCCGCAGTTCCGCTGTTGATGCGGGTCTGGAGGGTGGAGATGTATCCCTGGACCGGGGTGCCGTAGGAGACCTTGAGGTCGATTGAGGGGTTCTGTTTCTTGAACTCCTCCAGGAGCGGCTTCATGCCCGCTTCGTTGTCCCAGGAGTAGAAGCTGACCGTGTTGTCCGAGCCGGAGCCCCCGGAGGAACCGCACCCCGTCAGTGCGGCCGCGGCTGCGACTACTGCGCCGAGGGCGGCCAGGCGCAGTGAGGTTTTCCGACGGCGCTGCGGGCTGTTTGTGTGGTGAAGCATGGCAGGTGCCTTTCTAGTGCTATTTTGATGCGTTTTCGGATTTTGTGCGATAGGCGGCCAGGTCCCTCACGAGCGGTTTGCGGGAGGGAATGACCTTTTGGAGCAGGCCGTCGACGGTGTGGACCAACGGATCGATAGCCAGTTCCCGGCGGTAGCCGGTCCCACCGGGGATGGCAAAGCGGTGGTAGGCGATGAGCCACTCGTCGCTGTGCGGGATCCTGACGATGGAGTGGTGTCCGGTTGCCTGGATGCCCCGGCGGGGAGCCCTCTCCAGGAGCACCCCTCGGTCTGTCCATGGTCCGAAGGGGCTGGTGGAAGTGGCGTAGCGGACCCGGTAGTTTTCGTCGCGGGTGTCGTTTTCCGACCAGGAGAGGTAGTAGACATTCCCCCGCCGGTGGATGTTGACCGCCTCGCGGAAGCCGGTGGGAATCCAGGAGATCACGTCAGAGGGATTGAAGGAGACCATGTCCTCCTTCAGGGGCACCGTGTGGGCGACGCTGTTGCCCCAGCAGAGGTAGGCCCTGCCGTCGTCGTCGATAAAAATGTTCGGATCGATGGCCCGGCCGGGGAAATCGCCCTCTGCAATCAGCGGCCTTCCCAGGTCCTCAAACGGTCCGGTCGGCGACGAGGCCACAGCCACACCAATGTTCTCCTGCTCCGCCGTGTAGTAAAGGAAGTAGCGGCCATCCCGTTCGGCGACGGCGGGAGCCCACGCATGTGCCTCCGCCCAACGTGTGTGGTCAGGCAACGAGAAAACGACCCCGTGATCGGTCCACTCGACCAGGTCCGGGGAGGAAAAGGCCCGGAAGGACGTGGCTCCCCATTCATTGCTGCCGTCGGTGGTGGGGTACAGAAAGTACTTGCCGTCGAAGACGCATAGGTGCGGGTCCGCGTAGTAGCCGTCAATTAGTGCGGGAACGGCAGGGTCGCCGTCGAAGTGGTCCAAAGGATTCTCCTTACAATTTTTATCGATACAAGTATTGTGGATCGATACAAGTCTTTGGCGTACGCTGATCGGAAGACAGGTCGAATTGCGATGGGAAGAAGGATGACGATGGCAACCATTCAGGATGTGGCAAAGGCTGCTGGAGTTTCGCCTATGACCGTCTCGAATGTCCTCAACGACCACCCGCACGTGAAAAGCAGTACCCGAGCCAAGGTAGTCAAGGCGATGGAGGAGCTGGACTACCGCGTAAACCATGCCGCGCGGAATCTGCGTGCCGGCCGGACCTTCACCATCGGACTCGCAGTCGCGGAATTTGACCGCCCCTACTGGGGGCAGTTCGCGACGCGGATTATTGAGGAGGCTGCGGCCTATAACCTCCGCGTCCTCGTCGAGCAGACCGGCCGTAGCAGGGAAAACGAAATCAATGCCCTGGCACTGTCCCGCAACCGCATGTACGACGGACTGATCCTCAGCACGGTCGGCCTGAGCGCCGGTGATGCCAACATGCTGCGCGTCGACTACCCGGTCGTAATCCTGGGCGAACGTATATTCTCCGGACCGGTCGACCACGTCGCCATGGACAACGTGGAAGGGGCGAAGGCCGCCACCGCTCATTTGACCGAACGCGGCTGCCGCCGCATTGCAGCCGTCATGGGTCCCATGGGTACCGACCCCGATGCCTCCTCGCTCCGCTACACCGGTTACCAGCAGGCGCTGGCGGCCGCAGGAATCAATGGCGACCCGTCGCTGCACGTCACGATCAATGAGTTCACCTTGAAGGGTGGGCACGAAGCCGTCGACCGCCTCATCGAATCCGGGATCGGTTTCGACGGGTTGTTCTGCGCCACCGACACCGTAGCCCTTGGTGCGCTCCGCGCCCTCCATGAGGCCAAACTCCGTGTTCCTGACGACGTCAAAGTCATCGGCTTCGACAATCTGGTGGAGGGCCAGTACAGCATGCCCACCCTCTCCACCGTTGACCCGGACAGCGCTGAGATGGCCCGAATGGCAGTCAAACTGCTGGTGCGGAGAATTGCCGGCGAAGCGCCCAGCCGGGAGCCTGCTGAATTCGTGAGCTCCGCCCGTGTCATAGCCCGTGAATCGACCGCCGCGAACTGATGACAGAGCTCTGGGATGAAAACCTTGCAAATCGCATGTCAGCTCTTTCATCCTTCACCTCCGTCCGCCCTGACGCCGCACCATTAGCCTTATGTTTGTATCGATAAAAATACTGCGTGATACACACCACGTCTGTCAAGGCGTGGTGAAGAATCGACCCTTCCGAGTTGCGTTGGAGCTTCGTCCTGTGGAGGGCCGGCAGTGGGTTTGAAGGGCTGGAGTGCAACGTGGGGGAACGGCATTGGGCTTGAGAACTTCGCTAGCTGCTCAGGGGGATCCACCTAGCGAGGAAAGTTGCAGGTTCCGGGGGCTGGCGCGAAAGTGCCCTGCTGCGTGGAGGGGTCGAAGGAGGATGCGGACATTGTCCACGCTTTTCGGTTCGGATTGGGTGGCACAGGCTCACGATCGGTCCGGATTCCGTATGTTTTCGCGGGTTGCCAGTGTTTTCAGGAAGGAGGATGCAGTTCGAGTCCCACCTCGGGCACGACGTTTTTCCTCGTCAGAGGCGATTTTGCTTTAACGTGTTGACATGGCTTGTGGTGGCGTCCCTCTGACGGCTCGTTCGCGGGCTGTGGCCTGGCCGCCGCGGTGGCCTGTGCAGGTGTGTGGGGTGACGGTTCAAGACCTTGGCTGGTGGGTTTTCCGCCTGCTGATGGGGGTTTTGCGGTTCCTCGTTCCGGTTCTGTCGGGTTGGTCGGGAGTGGCCAACACCAGTTCATGGTCCGGGGGAGCGGGGACCTCATGACCGGGCCGATTCTGGCGCAAAGCTTTCTTGGAAGGCTGCTCGCTGGCGCCACGCCGCGAGCTCGGGGTGCTCCATTTGTCCTGCCAAAGGGGGTGTGGACAGTGCCCACACCTACGTCTGCTTTAAGGAACATGTACCTGCCCGGCTCACACACCTGGCGCGCTCGGACGCGTGATGTCAGGTTGGGGTGTGCCCTATCTGCGAAACCCTTGGGCCCGTTCGAGGTGTCGGGACTTGAAGAACTCCTGGTTTGAATGCTTACGGCATGCTCAGTGGGTGTCCTACGGGTGAGTGCGGCTGGGACTGCGTTTCGAGTTGGGTGCGGAGTTCGTTTCCGGTGGGTGGCTTGGCGCCGGCCCGGGATACGGTGATTGCGGCCGCGGCGGCTGCCATGCGTCCCAGTTGGTTGAGGGCGGAAGGGGCGGGGCTGTTGGTTCCGTGGGTGAGGAGCCCGAGGATCAGGGCGGACATGTAGGAGTCGCCGGCGCCGATGGTGTCAACGACAGAGCACTTGACCGCCGGGATGCTGAGGGCAGCGGAAGGGGTTGCGAGAAGTGAGCCGGATGAGCCTCTGGTGATGATCACCAGTTCCGCTCCCAGGTTCAGGAGGTGTGTGGCGGTTTCTTCGGGGTCTTTACCCGGGTAGAGCCATTGGGCGTCTTCATCGCTGAGTTTGACGACGTTGGTGAGGTGTACGAGTTCTTCGAAGGTGTGCCGTGCTTCTGTGTGGGTTCCGAGCAGGGCGGGCCGGATGTTGGGGTCGTAGGTGGTGGTGCACTCGGTGCGGAGTTGCTGGAGAAGGGTTTTGATCTTTCCGGCGCCCGGTGACAGGAAGCTTGCGATTGACCCGGTGTGAAGGATCTTGGGCGGCGTGAGCGCATAGTCTTGTGGTTCGATATCCCAGGTGATGTCGAAGGCGTAGCTGGCTGAGCCGTCGTGGGCGATGGTGGCGGTCGCCGTCGAGGTTCTCTCCAGTGGGCGGGAGCCGGGCAGGAGCGTCACGCCGGCGCCGGCCAGGTGTGTTTCGAGTGCGTGCCCGCGGCGGTCCGCGCCGATTGAGGTGAGCAGTCCGGTGCTGACTCCCAGGCGGGCCAGGCCGTAGGCGACGTTGCCCGGTGACCCGCCGGGGTGTTCAGTGGTCCCCTCGGGGGTGGTGACGACGTCGGTGAGGGCTTCGCCGATGACGACGACGTCCAGCACCCGCTGTGGAGGGTTTGGCTTGCCGGTGTTGTGCATGTCTTGTTCCTTGCTTTGGGTGCTGCCTTACGCGAGCTGCGTGACCTGGAGGCTGGTGATGGTTGCCGCGCCGCCGACGGCGTAGACGGCGAGGTCGGTGCTTGTCTCGGCCGGGAAGATCAGTTCGGTCATGGTGACCTGGCCGTCCTGGGCGAAGACTTCAACGGAACAGCGGTCCACGAAGATCGTGAGGTCGTAGGAGGCCGCCGTTGTCTGGATGGGGGCGGTGTCGATGGAGGGGAAGGATGCGTGGAATCCTGTCTGTCCTGATTCGCGCCGATCGACGAACAGCTTGCCTTCAACGGGACGGATGCCGACGCGAGTTCCCTTCAGGCCGTCTCCGCGCAGGATGAGGCCGAATTCCTCTGCGCTTCCGGGGGTGAAGCTGACGTCGATGCGCTGGATGGTGCCGGCCGCGTCCGCCAGGACCTGCACGCCGTCGTGAATGGTGGTGTCGGCGAGGCGGAACTGCTCCGTGTCAGCCAGGGCAGTCCAATCGCCTGCGGGTTGCTGGATCAGTGACAGCTTTCCGTCGTTGGTCTGGAGGGTGATTTCGCGGGCGAGGCTCATGGGGCTGCGCCAGGGCGTGGTGGGGATGTGGTTGGCGTATTCCCAGTTGTTCATCCAGGCGATCATGAGGCGGCGGTCCTCCGGGGCGTCGCTGAAGGAGACGGCGGCGTAGTAGTCCCGGCCCCAGTCCAGCCACTGGTATTCGCCCAGCCGGCCGGGGTCCTGGGGGCCTTCGGTGACGGTGGTGGCGGAGGTGAAGGTGGTGCCGTCGAAGTCGCCGATGAAGTATTGGCCGGCTGAGCCGTTGTTGGGTCCGCCGGGGTTGAGGTTGACGGTGAGGACCCATTTGAGGTTGTCCGGGTCGCCGTCCACCGGGAGCGGGAAAAGGTCGGGGCATTCCCAGATGCCGCCGGTGGCGTTTGCGGGGCCGAAGGTGCTCAGGAGTTCCCAGTTCTTCAGGTCTCGGGATTTGTAGAGGACTACCTGGAAGTCTGTGGCTTCGACGGCGGCCATCACCCAGTAGCTGTCCGCGCCGCCGTCGTACCGGATGACTTTGGGGTCGCGGAACTCGGCGGATGCGCGGCTAAGTACGGGGTTGCCTGGGTGTTTTATCCAGGTGTAGCCGCCGTCGATGCTGTAGGCCAGGGATTGGGCCTGGATACCCTCATGCACGGAGCCGGGTTTGTAGGCGCTGGTGTAGATGGCCACGAGGGGGGCGACGGTCTCGGTGCCGAAGCCGGTGGTGTTGTCGCGGTCAAAGACGATGCTGCCGGAAAAGATGTCTTCGTATTCGTCGCAGGCGATGGCCACGGGGTGTTCGGTCCAGGTCAGCAAATCGGTGGAGGTTGCGTGTCCCCAGGACATGTTGCCCCAGACGTTTCCCAGCGGGTTGTTCTGGTAATAGAGGTGGTAGACGCCGTCGTGGAAAATCAGGCCGTTGGGGTCATTAAGCCAGGTGTTCCGGGCTGCGTAGTGCAGGGCGGGGCGGAAGGTCTCGGCTGTCGTGGCGGTCGCGGCAGTCATGAAGGTGGCGTCTCATTTCTTGGCAGGTCTGGTTCTCTGCGGGTCCTTTGTGGGAAGGCCTGCAGGTGGATGAGTGGGGCGGGTGGGGCCCGGCGCGGGCAGCGCCGGGCCCCAGCCGTTTGTCGGGAGCTAGGAGTTCTTCTTGTAGCGGTCGTAGGCCTGCTGGTAGACCTCGATCATTTTGTCGACGCCGACGTTCTTGAGCTGGGAGACGTAACCGTCCCATTCCTGCTCGATGCCTCCGGAGACGATCCACTTGGCCATGTTCTGCTTGACCAAAGACGAAACGTCGGTCTGGATGGTGCTGATCTGCTGGAGTTCCTCGTTGGAGAGGGCCACCGGGGGGTAGCCGTCGTTGCCGGCGAAGGGCTTGTAGATCTCCACAACGGTTTTCTGCCGTTCCGCTGCCCGCGGTTCAGGTGCGACGACGGTTTTGAAGTTCTCGGCAGTGTTGGCCTTCGGGCCGCCGGGAGCGACCTTCTGGCGGCGTTCGCCTTCGCTGGTTCCGGCCGGAGCAGGGATCTGGGTCAGCAGGCCGCTGGCATCTTTTTGCAGGGTCTCGCCGATGGGTCCCCAGTTGGCCTGGGCGGACTGGATGGGGTCGTAGAGGTTGTCGGCCCAGCGCATGGTTGCGGCCGGGTATTTGTTGTTCCGGGTGATGGCGAAGGCGCCGCGGGCGATTTCCTGGTTGTTGGACTGGCTGGCGGTCCGCTTGCCGTCCACGCCTTCGAGCACGGGGACCAGGGCGTAGTTGTTGGCGCGGTCTGCGCCGACCATTTCGGGGATTTCCCACCAGACGAAGGAGCCGAGGTTCTCCTGCGCGGCCTTGCCTTTTGCCAGGTAGGCCTTGTCGTCCTGGGAGAAGGACTCGGGGTCGATCAGGCCTTCCTGGTACCACTCATGCAGGGTCTGAATGGCCTTTTTGTAGCCGTCCTGGGTGGCGGTGAAGATGACTTTGTCGTCCTGGACGATGCGGTGGTCCATGTTGTCCGGGACGCCGCCGAGGGCTGCGATCAGGTCGACGATGTCCCCGCACCAGGATCCTGGCATGAAGCTCAGCGGGATGGTTTTGCCGGTCCCGGAGGCGTCCTGGTTCTTGAAGGCCAACAGAGCATCGTGGAACTCGTCCACAGTTTTTGGCATCGGGATGTTGAGTTTTTTCAGCCAGGAGGTGTTGATGGCCATTGCGTGGGGGAACTGGACCAGGCCAAGTTCTTCGACGGAGGGCAGGGAGTAGATGTGCCCGTCCGAGGAGGTGATGGCTGCCTTGATGTCGGGCCGTTCGGCGAGCAGCTTGGAGAGGTTGGGGGCGTTCTTTTCGATCAGGGACTCGAGCGGAATGAGGGTGCCGCTGGCGGAGTAGGTGGCGATTTCCGCGTCGGTGAGGCCTGTGTTGAAGAACGCATCCGGCAGGTCACCGCTTGCGAGGAGGAGGTTCTTCTTTTCCTGGAAGACCGTTTCGGGCAGGTTTTCCCAGTTGACGTGGATGTTGGTGGCTTTTTCCCATTCCTTCACCACAGTCATGGTGTTGTAGTCCGGGGCCAGGGCGGTTTTGGTGCCGGAGAATGTCAGGTCCAGTTGCTTGCTGACGATCGGGAAGCCTGTTTCCTGGAAACCGAAGTCAGCGGAGGCGTCTTTGATCTCCGTGGTGCCGGAGCCGCCGCCGGAGCAGGCGGTGAACGTCAATGTTCCGGCCAGGATGGCGCCGAGGGCGGCGTATTTGCGGCTGAATGCCATGGTCATTCCTTTTCTGAGGTGGTTGTGTGCTGACTGCCCGCGGCGGGTGCCTGGGCGGTGGTGCTGGGGAGGGGCTATTTGACGGCGCCGATCATGGCGCCTTTGGTGAAGTGCTTCTGCATGAATGGCAGTGCGATCATGAGGGGCAGGCTTGAGACGACGATCATGGCGTACTTGGTGAGCTCTGCGATCCGTTGCGCTGCGGCATAGGATGCGATGTCTCCGCCGGTGGTTCCGGTGGATGAGACGTCTGACTGGATAAGGATGTTGCGCAGGACGAGCTGCAGCGGGTATTTGGTGTCGTCATTGAGGAAGATCAGGGCGTCAAAGAACGAGTTCCAGTGCGCCACGACGTGGATCATGATCATGAGCATGATCAGGGGTTTGGAGAGGGGGAGCACCATTTTGAAGAAGAACTTGAAGTCGGTTGCTCCGTCCATCTGGGCCGCTTCGCGTAGTTCGTTGGGGATGGTGTGTTCGAAGAAGGATCTGGCGATGATCAGGTTCCAGACGCCGACGGCTCCTGGCAGAACAACTGCCCAGACGGTGTCGAGCATGCCGAGGTCCCGGACCACGAGGTACTTGGTGATGAGTCCGCCGTCGAAGAACATGGTGATGACGAACAGGAGCATCAGGATTTTTCGGCCGGGCATGTCTTTGCGGGACAGGGCGTAGGCGCCGCAGAGGATGGTGCTGACGCTGACGGCGGTGCCCAGCACGGTGTACACAAGGGTGTTGGCCAGGCCGTTCCAGATCCTGCTGTCGGCGAAAATCCGTTCGTACCCCTCGGTGGTGATGCCCGATGGCAGGAGCCACACTTTTCCTTCGTAGACGGCGTTCGGGTCGCTGATGGAGGCGATGACGATGAAGTACAGGGGGTATACCACCGCCAGGATGGACAGCAGGAGGACGACGGTGGCGGCGATGCTGAAGGCCCGGTCACCGTATCGATCCCGCAGCGGTCGTTTAGGCCGGACCCGGTTGACGGTTCGGGCCGGGGTGTCGGTAGGGCGGGGGTTGGTTGTCAGAGACATATCGGCATCACCACAGGGTCGCTTGGTTGGCCCGGCGCGCAATCGTGTTGAAGACAAGCAGCAGCGCCAGGTTGAGGAGGGAGTTGAACAGGCCGATGGCGGCCGAATAGCTGAACTGCGCCTGCTGCAGGCCCGCGTGGTAGACGTACGTCTGGATGATCTCCGAGGATGAGATGTTCAACGGCGTCTGCATCAGCAGCGCCTTCTCAAACCCGACGTTGAGCAGGTTGCCGATGGCCAGGATGAACAGGATGGTCACCACGGGCATGATGCCGGGAAGGTCGATGTGCCGGATGCGCTGGAGTTTGGACGCGCCATCCACCTTGGCCGCGTCATGCAGCGCAGGATCGATGGCTGCCAGGGCCGCAAGGTAAACGATCATCGAGAAGCCGGCGTTCTGCCAGACATCGGAGATCACGTAGACGGGACGGAACCATTCAGGGGAGCCCATAAAGAAGACGGGCTCCCCGCCGGCGAGCTGGATGGCGTTGTTCACCAGGCCGGACCGGGGGGAGAGGAGGACGAACATGATGCCCACCACCACGACTGTCGAGATGAACGCGGGCGAGTAGAGCACGGTCTGGGTGAACTTCTTGAACTTCTCGCTTTGCAGTTGGTTGACCAGCAGCGCGAGGATGATCGGGATGGGGAAAGCCACCAGCAGTCCGAGGATGGCGATCCACAGCGTGTTGCCGACCACCTGGCCGAACTGGTAGGAGTTTACGAACCTGACGAAGTGGGTCAGGCCCGCCCAGGGGCTGTCCGTGAACCCGTCCACCGGGTTGTAGTTTTTGAACGCTATCTGCACGCCGTACATCGGCCAGTATTTAAAGACCAGGATGTAGATGACAGCCGGGGCTAGTAATACGTATAACTGCCAGGCACGGGAAATTCTCTTGAGGCGGAGCGAAAGAGAATTTTTCCGCTGCGGCAACGGTGCCGCAGCTGGACCGCCGCGTCGGGCCGGGATAGTGCGGCTCATGGCATCTCCTTGGGATGGGTCACTGAGTTCCGTTCGATCAGGGGGCAGTCCATGAGCTCGACCCGGCCATCGGGTTCCGCATCCTGGAGGATCAGTTCGACCGCGCGCCGGCCCATGGCGACGAACGGCAATTCAAAGGTGGTCAGGCCCGGCCGGAGGAACGGTGCCAACGTCGCCTGGTTATCGAAGCCAACAATGGACACGTCCCCGGGAATCGAAAGGCGCAGGTCGGACACCGCCTGGTAGGCGCCCCAGGCACCGCGGTCGTTCGCGCAGAAAATCGCGGTGGGCGGTTTGCCGGAGGTCAACAGCTCCATCGCGTTCCTGTAGCCGTCTTCCTCGCCGCCTCCGCCGAAGCGGACAAGGTCCGGATCCAGTTCCAGCCCTGCTTCCTCAAGAGCTTTCCGGTAACCGTCGTAACGGCCGACGGCGGCCGGGAGCCCGCTTTCAAGACTCTCGATATTGATCAACGCGATTCGGGAATGCCCCGCCGCAAGCAACCGGCGAGTGGCCGCGTATCCGCCCTTGACTTCGTCGGGAGCGACACTGGCAACCCGTCCCGCCCGGTCCTGGGAATTCAGCACAACGGATCGGACATCCGTCAGGGCCTCCGGAACATCCAAGCGCCGGTGATACATGCCGGCGTAAACCACTCCTGCAACCTTGTAGGAGAGCATTGCGTCCAGGGACGCGGCCTCAAGCTCCTTGTCGCCGCCGGTATTGACGGTCAGCAGAAGGAGCCCGTCCTCCCACGCCCGCTGCTGCGCACCCTCGATAATGGCGCCGGCAAAAGGAGTGGTGGCAACGGTATCGCCGATGAACCCGATCATGCCTGCCACGCCTTCACGGAGGGTCTTGGCGTGGGCGTTGGTCCGATAGCCCAACCGGTTCACGGCATCCCGGACCTTCTTGCGGGTCTCCTCCGAGAACCGTGACCCGGAGGCCGAGTTCAGCACCAAGGAAACCGTAGCCTGCGACACGCCTGCGGCGGCAGCCACGTCGTGCATCGTCGGTCCGGACTTCGGCCGCGTTCCAGCCATGGGCGCCTCCTCGAGCCGGTAAGTTTGTTGGGTTATGCGTATAACTTCGGTAACTCTAGCGTGTGTCACACGGAGCGTCAATAGAAGGAATTTGACCTACGGAATCACATACACCTGATTGCCTGCGCAGAGCCCTTGCAAGAGTGGGCGACTGTGGAGCTGAGCGTTTTGCGGATAACTGCCACGACTAAGCGGTGCAGGCCTACTACGGGACCCGACCTGTCGAATGCAGGGCCGTCGGCGTGGATGTCCCGGGAGGCGTTGACCAGGTGCGCATCAGCCAGGTCCGGTCCGTCAACGGACCGGCCCTCCACCCGTATTAGCCTTGCTTGGCTGTTTCCCAACACCCTGCAGGTCACCGCCACGGGAACACCGTCGGCGGCAAGATCCGTGACCAGCGGACCCCGTCACCGCGTAGATCTGATCCAGAATCTCGCCTTCGCGGCTTTGGAAGCACGGCGGTATTCCGTGCTGACCTACTACCCGCCGGCGTCCGCCCCGCCTTTAAGCTCAGGACTCGAGTCGAAGGCGCGTGCAGACCGTTGAAGGTGACAGTACCGGTTTGGTACCATAAGGGGATGGCTATGAATCTCCGTGTCCCTGAAGACCTCGATCGGCGGCTGGAGAAGTTGGCTGCTGAGGAACATACGTCCAAGTCCGCGCTTCTGTTGCAGGGGGCAGAGTTGGTTCTGCAGCGCCACGCGCGCCGGCGTGAAATCAGCGCAGGTCTTGATTTTGTTATGAGTCATGACGCTGATCTGCTGAAGCGCCTTGAAGACGCGTGACAGCGTACCTGGACATTGAGGATGCCCTTCAGGTAGTTGATCGGTACGGCTTCCATATCCGTGATGTCGGGTTGTTGGCCTCAGCATTGGTCAGGCCGGCTACGACTGTCCTGGGCGCGGAAGCCTATCCGGAGCTCGCGGTGAAGGCGGCAGCCTTGTTGGAGTCGGTCGCCCGGTTCCATCCACTCATTGACGGCAACAAACGGACGGCTTGGACGCTCATGGTGCTGCTGCTGTGGATCAACGGTCACCGGCATGACTTCACCACGGATGAAGGCTTCGACCTCGTCGTCGGAGTCGCCGCGGGCGCTATCGACCTGCCGAACGCTGCCGCCGAGATTTCCAGGCATCTGGTGCCCCGATAGTCCCTCCAGCGCCCCCGGAAGGGGGTGTGGACATTGTCCACACTTTGGGCTTCGGACTGGGTAGTAGGTCGGTCGGACTGCCTCGGATTCCGCATGTTTCCGTGCGTTCCCAGTGTTTTCGAGGCCGGGAAGACAGTTCGAGTCCCACCTCGGGCACGCATTACCCTTCGTCAGAGGGGTTTTTGCTTTAACGTGTTGACATGGCTTGTGGTGGCGTCCCTCTGACGCTAGATGCGCGGGCTGTGGCCTGGCTGCCGCGGAGCCTATTCAGGTGTGTGGGGTGGCGGGCTCAAGTCCATGGCTAATGGGCCTTCCGCCTGCTGTCGTGGGGTTGCGTGCTTCCTCGTTCCGGTACTGTTTGGTGGGCCCGGGGTGGCCTACACCTATTCATGTGCCGGGGGAGCGGTGACTACATGACTGCGGGATTGCTGCCCGCGAGATATAAAAGCTGTATTGGGACGCCTTGCGAGAGCCCGGCGCCGGTGTTTGTCCTGCCAAAGTGGGTGTGGACAGTGTCCACACCTATATTTGCTTTTCTGCAATTGCCGGAACCGTGTTCGAGCAGCTGCTCCCAGATTTTGCGGTCCTCCGCGCTGAGCTGAGTCGAGGAGCAGATGTAACCGTACAGTGTCGTAAAGCTGTACATGGACATGCCAGCTGGATCGCTCGGCCCTCCGTTTGGAGAGCGGCGGAAGGCAAAGGGCTGCACGCAGCAGTTGGCTGAGGCCACTGGCCGGTCCTGGAAGTTCATAGGTGCAACACGTTCCCAGCAAAGGGTTCGACTCAGGCTGAGTTGTACTTCAAAGTCATCGGGCGTACTTGAGCAAGGTTTGCTCCAGGGCCCGGCATCTCAGCCTGACGTACCTAGCGCCGGAAGCTGTCGAAGCTAGGCGCAAAGAACGCCACGGACGGGTGAGAAGCTGTAGGTCGAAGACAACTCGTATACTGGCTATCTGCAAGGAAAGGCGTGATGTGTCCCAGTTGACTCCCTCCAGCCAGTCGGCGCCAGAGACTGCCTATAACTGGTTAAGAAGCTACATAGCATCGCTGCCGCGGGATGCGGAGACGTTCCTCAATGAAGCTGTCTTAACTAAAGAAACGGGAACATCGCGCACTCCAGTCCGTGAAGCGCTCCTTCGGCTTGAGGCAGAGGGATTTATCAAGAGGGTGCCTCATAAGGGAGCCTACGTCCCCCCGATATCTGACGCAGACGTCCGAGCGATCCTGCAGGCACGTTCGGTCGTGGAGAAGTGGGCCGTGTCGGGCTTGGACGACATGGTCGAAGGTCAGATCGATGCATTGCAGGGCCTGATTGATCAGCAACGGGATGCTCAGGGTGATCCTGCCCGTTTCATTGAGCTTGATACAGAGTTCCACACCCTAATGGTGAGGGCAGCAGGTAATCCGATCCTCGCAGATTTCTATTCTTCCCTTCGGCAACGCCAGCTTCGGATAGGGGTACTGGCCGTCACAAAGGGACGCGGCCGGGCAGATCAGGTGCTGGGCGAACATCAGTCGATCGTTGATGCCCTTCGGGCACGCAACATTGAGTCGACGCATCAGGCGATTGATTCCCATTTGAAGTCGACTCGAGCAGCCATTGTTGGCTACTAACTCTTCATAGGGGAGCGGATCGGGCTGCACGGCTAAATGGCGATCACAATCGGCGATCATCGTGCCCGGAGTACGCGTCACGTTTGGTCCGGCGCGTTCCCGGCTGGTGCCAAGTTCGCCCAGAGATTAGGTGCAAAAGGCCTCCCCTGCCCTTGGTGGGTCAGGGGAGGCTTTTGGGTTGCGAGGGATGCCAGGTTAGAACGTCCAGGGCATGGCGTCGTGGTTGAAGTCGTGGAAGGAGCCGAATTTTCCGGCGTTGAAGGCCAGGCCGTCGCCATCCCGATCACGGCATGATGTGACCTGTCCGAAGAACACCTGATGGTCGCCTATGTCGTACTGGTGGACCACGGTGCACTCTGCCTGGGACAGGGCGCCTCTGACTACGGACAGGCCGCCTCCGGTGGTGTCGAATTCGCCGGCGTCGAAGCGGGCTCCGCCGCGTTGGGCGAATTGCCGGGCCACGGCTTCCTGTTTGGCTCCGAGGATGGAGATCGCGAACTTTCCGCTTGCGAGGAGGGCGTCTCCGGTGCGGGTGTTGAAGTTCAGGGAGATCATCAGGATGGGTGGGTCCAGGCTGATGGACGTCAACGAGTTGATGGTCATGCCGTACTGTTCACCGGCGTTCTCCGTGGTGACCACGGCGACACCGGTGAGGAACCTGCCCATGGTGCGGCGCATTGCCAGCCCGTCGGGGACTGCGAAGGCTGTTGGAGCGCCCATCAGTTGTTTCCGTTCTGGTAGTAGCGCACCTCAAACATTTTCGCGCCGTTCTCCGAGATCCAGGGACCGTGTTCCATTCCCGGGGGACGGGTTGCCCAGTCACCTGCCTTGAAGGTTTTCCCAAGGCGCTGGTCAACAAAGGAGCCTTCGAAGATGAAGACCTCTTCCCAGAAGTCGTGGGTCAGCACACCGTTGGGGGAGGTGTCTGTTCCGGGCTCGAATTTGAGGATCCGGGTAACACTGTCGTTTTCGGTGTTCCTGGCCAGGATGGCTTCGGAGAGCCCTTCAATGGGTGGATTGCAGGGGGTGAATTCGACGGACGAGGTGGGCGTGAATTCAACTTCAGGTTTTGGCATGGCTAGTTTTCCTCCTTGCGGCCGTCAACGCCGTAGCCTGCCAGGAACTCGTTGAGTTCGGCGACCTGCGCTTCGTAGCCATAGTTGCGGTAGGTGTAGACGCCCTTGACGACGAACGGGGCGCCGGCGTAGAAGAGCTCGTACTGCTGGTGTCGGCCGGCGAATTCCGAGCCGATGATGTCCCAGGCGAGGCGGAAGAGTTTGATACGCTCTTCGCTGGGCACGCCAGGGGAGGCGATGTAGCGTTCGATGTCCGGTGCGGTGACTGGGCTCTTCATGTCCACGACGCCTGAGGGCAGCTGCAGGACGCCGCCGCCCACGAGGTCCCGCAGGATCGCGATGACGCGGGGGTAGGTCTCTGACTGAAGGCCCATGGCGCCGTAGAGGGAGCGTTTGCCGGGTACCAGCATGCCGGAGGAGTCTGCTTCGGCGGTGTATTCGGCAGCGATCAGTGCGGACTCCACGGATGAGACGACGGCTGCGAGTTCGCCGAGCTTTTCCTGAACGCCGGGAATCTTGTCGGTGCCGTTCACCTGGGTGACCTTGCGTGCGACGGCGGCGATGAACTGCAGTTTTGTGGTGAAGCGGGTCTGTGCCTGCCAGTTGCCTAGGGCGTGTGCGCCGGTTTCGAAGAACTGCCGGCGCAGGGTGTCGATGTTGCGGTTGATGAAGACCCGGTCCCAGGGGACGAGGACGTCTTCGAAGACCACGAGGGCGTCCGGCTCGTCGTAGTGGCTGGTCAGCGGGTAGTCGAATTCGCTGGTCGCGGCCGGTGCGAAGGGACGGCGGCAGAGGAACTTGAGGCCCTCGGTGGCCGCGGGCAGCGCGAAGCTGATGGCGAAGTCAACGTCGTCCGGGCCGAGGGGTTTGATGCAGGTGACGAAAACTTCGTCAGCGATGGCGCCGCCGGTGGCGAGCATTTGTGAGCCGCGGACGATTAGGCCCTCGTCGGTTTCCTTGACGACGCCGACCTGTAGGAAGTCGCCTTCCCATCCGGATGCTGTTGTGGCGCGGGAGACCTGCGGGGGGATGATGGCGTAGGAAACGTACAGGTTCTCGGCGAGAATGCGCTTGTAGTAGCGGGTGATGTTTCCTGCGTAGTCGTGTTCGGTGTCTTCAAAGACTTCAGGGTGGGCGCCGAAGGCGGCGAAGAAGGTGCCGACGTGGTCGGGGCTGCGTCCGACCCATCCGTGGGTGTGCTTGGCCCAGCGTTCGACCGCCTGGCGGCGCAGCTTCAGCTCCTCCGGGGTGCGGGGAATGCTGAAGACGAGGTTCGCGGGGCCGTCGATTTCTTCGCTGTGGTACTGCATCCCGTTCGCCGGCTCCGCGGCGATGTCGAAGAGTTCGGCGATGGTGCCAATGACGTTGCGGAAGGCAGGGTGCTGGGCGACGTTCTCAACGGCTTCCCCGTCGATCAGGACGGTGCGTCCGTCGTTGAGCGTCTTAATGTATTCGTCTCCGGTCCTCATGACTGGTGTCCTTTCGTGATGATGTAGGTGTGGTCGATGGTGGTGCCGTCCGGGAAGGTGAGTTCGATCTTCCACTCGCGGCCGTAGATGAAGTCGCCGCCGATGACGGGCAGGGTCCCGCCGAGGCAGACGAAGTCGCGGTCCCCGATGGGGTTGCGCTCAAGGAGCAGTTCGACGACGTTGCCCGGTGTCCGCAAGCCGTCGAGGGTTCCGTCCTGGTAGAGCCGGCCGTCAACCCAGCTGCGTGCCCGGCAGTCGTCCAGTGACAGGGCATGCAGGTCGGGGACAGGAATGACGGTGCCGGCTACCGGTTTGGGGCAGGCCCGTTTTGAATCGCCGATGTCCACTGTTTCCAAGTGGCGGTCGGTGTGGTCTGAAGCGATGCCGAAGTAGTAGCGGCCATCGTGCCTGATGTAGAGAGGTTCGATTTCACCGGAGGTCTGTTCTCCGGTGACGCCGAGTTCGGGGGACGAGGTGACGGATTCGCTGTCCACCCGGTAGAACATCGGCACGGATGGCGGCGGTGCGACACCGATGGCGGCGAGTTCATCGATGTGGTGCTGGACTGCGGCGGCGTCGCGGCCTGTGTATCCGGCCACAACAGCATAATAATCGGTGAGTTCGATCGTTGTATCTGTGCCGGCAACGGCAAAGGTAAGCGTTTCAGTACTGGTTTTCATAGGGTCTGCTTTCGTGGTCATCGGGTCAGGGCTGAGTAGTCGGTGAGTCGGTCAGCGATCACCGGGAATTCGCGGCGTGTAGTGTGCACCAGGTCCGGGTCGATGGTGGTGCGGAGGACTTCCTCACCGTCTCCTGCTTCGGCGAGGAGGCGGCCACCCGGGTCGACGATGCGGCTGGTGCCGCCGAGCTCGACGCCTTCCTGCCTACCGGCGGCGTTGCAGGCGAGGACGTAGACCTGGTGCTCGACCGCGCGTGCGGAGGTGAGCAGCCGCCAATGCTCTCGGCGGGCGGCGGGCCAGGCAGCGGGAACCACGACGATTTCCGCTCCACGCACGCTGAGCTCGGACCACAGGCCGGGGAAGCGGAGGTCATAGCAGGTGGTGCCTGCCATTTTCCCGTAAGGGGTGTCTGCCACCTGAAGGGAGTCACCCCGGGTAAGCAGGTCGGCTTCAAGTGATTTGTACCCAAAGACGTGCAGCTTCGAGTATTGGTGGGCGATATTTCCCCGGGGGTCCACCAGGACAGAAGTGTTGCGCAGGGCCCCTCCGGCGACGCGTTCGACGATGCTGCCGACATGTACATAGGTTCCGAGGTTCTTCGCCACGGACGCGCACATGCGAACCGTTGGTCCGTTCAGCGTTTCGGACAGTTCGGGGTACTGGCCGAAATGGAAGTAGCCTGCGCTCCACAGTTCGGGCAGGACGATGAGGTCTGCGCCCTCCTGCTCCCGCAAAAGCTTCTCGCTGCGTTCGATGCGTTGGGTCTGGCTCTCATCGTCCGGGCTGGACAACTGGACGAGGGCGATGTCCATTGGTGCTCCTTCATAAGTGGGGGCGGCAACCCCGTCGGTCTTAGCCGCGGTTTGAGTGGGCAGGGATGGCTTTGAGGACGGTGAGTGTTGATTCGAGATGGTTCAGGACGGCAGCGGCCGCCGTTGGTGCATCCCTTTGCCGGATTGCTTCGACGATTGCCCGGTGTTCGTCCAAGACGTGGTCACCGCGAAATTGGCTGTCCTGGACGGCCTTGACGCCCATGCGTTGCTGTTTGATGCGCTGGGAGTCGTAGACCTCTTCCAATGCCCGGTTGGCTGCGGCATGCACGATGTGCTTGTGGAAGCTGATGTCGAAGTCGATGAACGCGACCGGGTCGGTGAGGCTGTCCTGTTGGTCCTGGAGGAGCCGGTCAAGTTCGCTCCCCAGGCGGCCGGTAGAGCTGACTTTCCTAACGGCCCACTCTTCGATGACCCGCCGGACTTCCATCATGTTCTCGATGTCCTGTGCCGTCAGCGCGGGCACGTAGGCGCCCTTGTGTGGGACCCGCCGGACCAGACCTGCGGTCTCAAGACGGAGGAGCGCGTCCCGGACAGGGGTGCGGGACACTCCGGCGGCCTCGGCAATCGCGTTTTCGGTGAGGAAGGCTTCTTGGTCCCATGGCAGCAGTGAGATCTCCCGGCGCAGCCACAGATAGGCCGTTTCCGGTGCCGTCGGCGCGGGGTTCTCGAAAATAGTCATGGGTCCGTTCTGTCCTTCCGGGTGAGGTGTGCGCTGTCCGTGGCGGCCGTGTTCCCGCTGCCACGGACAGCGGTCACGTCAGAGCTGCTGCGCCGCTACGGGCGTGGGCTTCTCGTCGAGGTCGCTGAGCTTCATGTCCTTTGTTTCCTTTGCGAAGGACACGGCGACGATGGAGATGACGCCCATGAGGACGAGGTAGAGGGCAATGGCCTGGCCCGAACCGAAAGCCTGGTACAGGGCCAGGGCGATGATGGGGGAAAGTGAGCCGGCGATCAGGGACGCGACGTTGTAGGCCACCGATGTTCCGCTGTAGCGCACCTTGGTGGGAAACAGTTCGGAGAAGAACGCGCCGATCACGGAGCTGTAGGCGGCGAAAATCAGCAGGCCGCCAACAGCGGCGAGGATGATCATGCCCGGTTGCCGGGTGTCCAGGAGGGCGAAGAAGGCAAACCCCCACACCACCGTGGCGACGGAGGCTCCGATCATCATCGGTTTGCGGCCAATCCGGTCGGCAAAGATCGCCAGTACGGGGATGGCAACGACAGCTACGCCCTGGCCGACCATGACGGCGTTCAGGCCAGTCTGGCGATCCATCTTCAGGATCTCGGTGACGTAGGTGATGAGGAACAGGGAGTAGATGTAGAAGCCGGCGTTCTCGCCCATCCGGCTGCCTGCTGCGATCAGGATTTCTTTCCAGTTGCCTCGGAACAGTTCGGCCAGGGGCAGCTTTGCCTGCTTGGCATGCTCGGCATCGGCCTTGGCCTGTGAGGCCAGGAACAGCGGTGTTTCCTGCACGTAGAGACGCAGGACCAAACCGATAATGACCAGCAACGCGGAAAGGCCGAAGGCGATCCGCCAACCCCAGGCAAGGAATTGGTCCTGGGGCATCACAGCGGACAGCACAGCAAGGACACCGGCGGCCATGAGGTTGCCCAGGGGCGGACCAACGTTCGGCCACGAGGCCCAGAATGCCCGCTTGGTGCTGTTGTCGCTGTATTCGGAGACCAGCAGGACGGCCCCACCCCATTCGCCGCCGAGGGCAAAGCCCTGGACCAGCCGTAGGAACAACAGGATCAGCGGGGCGATGATTCCGATTGACGCGTAAGGGGGGATCAAAGCGATGAGGGCGGTAGCCACGCCCATCAGGAGCAGGCTAGCCACAAGCGTTGACTTACGGCCGTGTTTGTCGCCGAGATGGCCAAGAACAATCGCGCCCAGCGGACGGGCGACGAATCCCGCGGCGAAGGTTCCCAGGGCCAGCATGGTGCCGACCATGGGGTCTGCACTGGGGAAGAACAGTTTGTTGAAGACGAGGGCTGCTGCCGTGCCGTACAGGAAGAAGTCATACCATTCGACGGCGGTGCCGGCGAGGCTGGATGCAGCAACTGCGGGAAGGGAGGTGTGCTTACGCACGCCCCGCTCCTTGTGGGACACATTGCTCATGAAAATCCTTGTTGGGGTTTAGGGACGGTGCCTTCTGCGCACCGTTGCGAAGAAGGAAGGCGCCGGGATGGCGCCGGCTCGGTGATCTAATTCACGTCGATGCCCTGCCTCGACTGTAGATCACTCGTATACAACTTGTCCACTAAAAAAATACGACCCTTGACGCAGCCTGTGATCCACGTCAATAATAAGCGAATGACTTTCACTAATGAAGCGGCGGCGATGGTGCCGCCCGCAGGGGCCGATCCTAGGACCGAGCTGAAAAAGGATGCCATCGGCACCCGGGACATCGTCTTTATGCTGGTCTCAGCCGCCGCGCCGTTGACCATCGTTGTCGGGATCGCGCCGCTGGCCCTGGCCGTGGGCGGCGTTGGTGCCCCGGTCATTTACATTGCCGGCGCCCTGGGTCTTGCTCTTTTCGCCGTCGGTTTCATGGCCCTTACCCGCCACATCCAGTCCTACAGCGGCTTTTACGGCTACGTCGCCAAGTCTCTTGGCCGGGTTGTTGGGCTCGGTTCCGGGCTTACCGCATGGATGAGCTACAACGGCATTCAGATAGGTCTGTACGGCCTCCTTGGCATCCAGGCCGACCTCGCTGTCAGGTCGTTGACAGAAGTGGAACTGCCCTGGTGGCTTTACGCACTGGTGGCGATCGGTGCAGTTTGGTACCTGGGCTGGCGGGGGATCGACGTCGGCGCCAAGGTGTTGGCCGTCCTTCTCACCTTGGAAACGGCAATCGTCGCCGTCGTGGCAGCAGCAGTGCTCCTCCAGGGCGGTGCCGAGGGGATCGGATTTGATTCCTTTAGCCCTGACGCGATCTTCACCCCGCAGTTTGCTGCTGTGATCGCCCTGGGCTTCTCGGCATTCATGGGATTTGAATCCGGAGCACTTTACCGTGAGGAAGCACGGGACCCGGACAAGAGCGTTCCCCGGGCGACCTACATCTCCATCGCCTTCATTGGCGCCTTCTACGCCTTTGCAGTCTGGGTTATTGTTCAGGCCTTCGGCCCCGTAGTGGTGCAGGCATTCGCTGCCGGACACCTGGACACGGGAGATACCGCATACATCATGGCCGGAACCTTCGCCGGGGACTGGTACGTGAACCTGATGAGCGTGCTCATCGTTACCAGCATCTTTGCCTCCCAGCTCGCCTTCCACAACACCATCAACCGCTACACGCTCTCGCTGAGCCGCGAAGGCATCTTTCCGAAGCATTCCGGCCGGATCAGCCCCCGGCACGGCACGCCGTCAGTGGCGGGCATAGAACAAACCCTGCTTTCCGTGGCCTTGGTCGTTGGCGCCGCCTTGCTGCAACTGGACCCCTTCACGCAGTTCCTTATCTGGGCAAACAGTCCGGGCGTGATCGGCATTCTGCTGCTGCAGGCCTTCACCGGAGTCGGCGTCGTGGTCTTTTTCGTCCGGCACAGGGAGCACCGGCTCAAGTGGTATGTAATACCCTCGGCTGTCGCCTCGACCTTGATTATGTGCGTTGTGACGTACCTGATGGTGGACAACGTCGGGCTGCTCACTGGACTGCCCGACAATGACCCCGTCAACACCGCTCTCTTGCTCATCGCACCGGTGGTCTTCGGCGCGGGCGCCCTCCTTGCCGTGATCCTGCGACGGGTGAACCCCGCTGCGTACCAACGCATCGGCCATGCGGTCTAACACTTTGAGATTAGCCTTGGAAGATGCAGACGCCCGAAAAGACCAGCCGGATTGGCCGGCCGCGAACCCCGCGGCTCTCCCGCAAGCAAATCGGCCGGGAAGCGCTGGCGATGTTCGAGGAGGAATCAGGACTGTCGATTCCACGCCTCGCCGAGCGCCTCGGCGTACGACAGTCGTCCTTCTACAAGCACGTCACAGGCCGCGACGACATCATCGAACTCGCCCGCGGGTCCCTGGCCGATCGGGTCCATGTTCCCGACCTGACTGCTGCAAACCTCGAAGTCCTTATTCGCCAGATCTTCGATGCGCTCCGAACCGCCTACAGCCTCGCGCCGGCCCTCCTGCCGCTGCTGCTCGCCCAACCGGTCTCGCATCCGGCAGCGTTGGCCCTATACGACAAGTTCGCAGAAGCCTTCCTGCGCGTCGGAGTACCGGATCATCTCATCATTCCGACCCTGGAAACCCTCGACAGCGCCGCCATTGGCGCCAGCCTCGACGCCATCACAATGGAATCCGCCTGGGATATTCCCGAGCCCCACCGGGCGGACTTCCCCCACCTCTCCGCGGCCCAGCAGGCCGTGACAACCAGCCACATGGACCGCTTCGCCTTCTTGGCCGACGTGTTGTCGGTAGGTCTTAAGGCAGCCATCAGCGGCGGCACCTGACATAGTCCCGGGTGCCGGCAGTGGTTCCGCAACATCACAGGAGTACAGCTTGAGCACGCCCGCACCCACCGACATCCTCATCCTTTCCTCCAGCATCCTTCACGGTGAACACCTTGAAGAAACTGCCGGCTTCATCGCCATCAACGACGGCCACATCGTCGCCATAGGCCCAACGGAGGAAGCAGAACAATGGACCCCAGGCGCTGCCCGCGTCATTGACGTTGGGGACGCCACGGTGACCCCCGGGCTGATTGACGCGCACATCCACCCGATACTTGGAATCAGCATCGCCCGCGGCCTGGACCTGAACGGCATAACAGAGTTCAGCGAGGTACGGCTGGCACTTGCCGAATATGCCGCCCAAACACCCCACCGGATCGGCAGGGACTGGCTCTTCGCCTGGGGCCTTGACCCGGTGATCTTCGGCGAAGCGGAGTTCAGCAACGACATCTTCGAAGGCATCCTGGATGGAGAACTCGTCTACATCACCCTTTTTGACGGCCACGCCGCCCTGGTCTCCGACGCCGGCCTCAGCCTCGCAGGGGTAACAGGCCGGGAAAAGCTGGACAGCTCAGGATTCATTGGCACGACCGCCGACGGTAAACCCAACGGCATGCTGTACGAGATGGCCGCCATGGAACTGGTGCAACCCAAGCTCCCGCCACTGTCATTCGACGAAAGAGTAAACGAACTCGACCGGCTGCTGCGCTCGATGGCCGAAGCCGGGCTGGTGGGCGGCCAGATGCTTGACTTCGGCCAGGCCGACTCCCTGGAGGTCTTGGAAGCTCTCGAGGAACGGGGCGACCTGTCCATTCGTCTACGCATTTCCCCGTGGGTCATGCCCGGCGTATCGCAGGAGGATTTGGACAGACTCCTGGCCATGCAGGGCCGTCATGGGCGCCGCTGGCACGTCCGCGGAATAAAACTCATGATGGACGGCACCATCGACAACGGAACCGCATGGCTTTTTGCCCCTGATACGCACGGCGAATCAGTGGACCCGCTGTGGCCCGAGCCTGAAGGGCTCTCGGCTGCCATGAGATTCTTTCACGACAACAGCGTTCCAACCGCCACCCACGCCATCGGAGACAGGGCCGTCTCCCACGTCGCCCGGACCGTCGCCTCACTTCCCCCGAACGGGACAATCCACCGGATTGAACACATCGAATCCATTCCCGACGAGGTGCTGAACCAGGTCGTCGAGTCCGGCGCCACAACAAGTCTGCAGCCGACACACTGCACCTTGTACAGCCGCGCCGACCACACCGACAACTGGTCACGCCGCCTGGGGACCGAACGCGCCAACCACGCCTGGCGCACACGTGATCTGCGCGAGGCCGGAGCCGTCGTCGCTCTCGGGTCCGACTGGCCTATTGCCCCCTTCGACCCGCGCGGCGTCATCGCTGCAGCACAAACCCGCAGACCGGCAGGCAGGCCCGACATCACTCCGGTACAGCCCCAACAGGCGTTGTCCGCCCGTGCCGCACTGGAAGGGTACACCAGCCAGTACTGGCAATCCGTGGGAGAAGAAGGCGGCATCCTGCGCCCGGGAGGCAGGGCTGACCTGACGGTTTTCGCCCAGAATCCACTAAATGCCACTCCTGATGAATTTGCAGCGGCCCCGGTCATCCTCACGATGGTCGACGGCGACGTGGTTGCAGACAAAACGGCACGAATAGACGCCCCAACGCTGACCTAACCCCGGGCCTTGCCTTCAACGTCAGGCTGGCTGAGGAGTCGATCCGCGAAACAAGCCGGTCAACACAAATAGGGCAACTCAGGCCGGCGCCCTATAGACAAGACGTATACAAGTTGCCTACACGCAGGGTGTGACTTGGAGCACCGCAAAAATGCCTAAGACGCAGCCCCAGTAATTCACATAGAGGTGATTTTCATGGCCATGTTTCAGCGGTCCGAAACCACGCTTGAAGTCGACGGCGACGATGCCCTCGTGATCCAGGCAGGGCTCGATGCAGCGGTTGCACTTGCTTCGTCCGCATGCCGCAGCCGCAGAGGCGGCGTGCTTGTAACCCAGCACGACTACTGGTCTTTCACTGTTTCCGTGTCTCCGGACGTTCCGGCTGGACACCTGGTCAGGCGGCAGGCGTGGCGCGTCACATGCTAACCGACAACGCGCCCGTTCTGCTGGCATCGTCCAAAGGGCCGGGAAGCTCCGAAGCATTCGTGGAGGATCCCTGGCTGATGTACCGCGGGGAAGAAGAACACCCTGCCCAGGCGGAAGTGGGCGGCTGGTTGCCGGCCCCAGCCTCGGTCCGAACCTGACGGAAAGAATGTCAATGGAACACCTAGACGCAGGAAACAGCAGTGCCACCGCAGCACTCATTGCAACCATGGACTGTGAAGACGCATGCAACTACTGTGAAGGCCCCGAAACAGATTGAGCACTTTCGAATTCGTTAGACCGAAATGCGCCCGTGTGCGGTAGGCCCTCTGCGGCTGGGTTTCATTGCCTTAAAGCAGGCTGCCCTTTATAAGCGTTAGCCGGGGTGAGACCCGGGTTCACTTCGTTACCTCCAAGGCGACTACCAAGGAAAAAGAAATGCGACTCGTCCAAGCCAGCACGCCAATGAGCACTTTTTCCGGAGGTTCTTCGCTCCTCGGCAAAAAGGTCGAAATCCAGCATCGAGGCAAAGTGCTGCGGGTCGGCTACGTGGAATCAGCGACCCCTTCCGGGGAGGTCGTCTGGCTGGAAGCTTCCGGTATCAAGCAGCGAGCCATGTATGGCCCGGCCTTCGGCCGCAAGGTTATCCCTTTGCCGCATTAGCAACCTCAGGGGCCGGTGCCAAATGGCCTTTGACTTCCGATTGCTGGGCTGACGAATGACCAAGCGGGCCTGGCACCCCCAAAAAACGAGTGTGGACAGCGTCCACACATTTCGCTTCGGATCGGGACTTAAGGACGTCGGGTTGGGCGGGATTTCGTATGTTTTCGCGGGTTCCCAGTGTTTGCAACGGCTGGAGTCCGGTTCGAGTCCCACCTCGGGCACGACGTTTTCCCTCGTCAGAGGCGATTTTGCTTTGACGTGTGTACAAAGCTTGTGGTCGCGTCGCTCTGACGGCTGGTTCGCGGGCTGGGGCCTGGCTGCCGCGGAGCCTGTTCAGGTGTGTGGGGTGGCGGGTTAAAGACCCCGGCTGGTGGGCCTTCCGCCTGCTGTGGGCTGGATTTATGCGGTTCCTCGTTCCGGTTCTGTCGGGTTGGCCGGGGGTGGCCTACACCTGTTCATGGACCGGGGGAGCGGGCACAACATGACTTCGCCGATTGCGGTGCGAAACTTCCTTGGACGGCCCCGCTTTTTGGGCACGGGAACTGGGGGACCGCTGTTTTCTCCTGCCAAAGGGGGTGTGGACAGTGTCAACACTTACTTCTGCTTTAAGGGCCGCTGGGGCCGACTTGTGGGCGTTGCAGCAGACTCCAGATTGCCGGCCGAGCATACCGCCTCGATTCCGCAGGGGAGTGGCCCCATCCAGGTGCTGGAAATGACAGACAGCGACGCTGGATCTGGTTGTACAAAAAGTGCAGGGAGGGGCCTGGCCGCTCTGAGTTCTTGGGGCACTAGCTGGCGGCGCAGCAGCCCTGGCAGTGTGAATTTGTTTGCCTTCCTATGTGCCCATTGACCGGCTGCAGTACGTCCGGACGGGCATGAAACCGACGAATGACCTGGCCGTGTCCTTTTGAGTGGCGTGGCGGTTTGAGCGGAGTCAGAAGTGTCCGGTTTGGGTCTACGAGTTTCTTGGGCCATCGCCACAAAAATGGAGGTTGTGCCCTACTCTGACACCTGGCACACGCCAGCCTGACGTCAGGCTGGCGTGTGCCTCATCTTGGCGCCGGGCCCCAGCCGGGAAGGGGAAAGCCCTCGACCGGAGTCGGTCGAGGGCTTTCCTCATGTGCAGTGTTGAGGTCTACGCCTTGGATTCCTTCGTCTGGATCCCGCCGTGTGGAGCCTCGAGGAGCAGGTGCTCTCCTTCCAGTACTTCGGGGTCTGCCGGTGCGACGGTGGCACGCCCGCCCTTACTGCCGGTCTCGGGGAGCGTGAAGTAGACGATGAGGGAGAGGGTGACAATGGCGATCATGTAGTACGCAACGAACATGGGCTGTCCGGCGCCGACGAATGCAGCCGCAATCAGTGGTGCGGTGCCACCGAAGACGGCGATGACGATCTGGTGTGCGAAACCGATGCCTGCTACCCGGACTGAGGCCGGGAACAGCTCGGCCTGGATTGTCGGGTAAACGGCCTGCCAAATACCGAGAACTACCCACCCGGATGCCGAAACCAGAACGTATACCCAGAAGCCTGGCTGGTTCAGCAGCAGAAGCAGTGGGTAGAAGAGCACGATCATGCCGATGGCGCCGATGATGGGGAAGATCTTGCGTCGGCCGAGGCGGTCGGAAAGGTATCCGCAGACCGGCACGATGACCACGAGCAATACCAGCCCGATAACGCTCCCGGCCAGGGTGGAGGACAGGTCCCGTCCGGTGGTCAGCTTGGCATAGGTGGGGAGGAAGGTGGCCCAGGTGTAGTAGGCCACTGCCGGGGCAGAGAGTGCCGCTGCCTGGAGCAGAGCCTTCGGGTGTTCGCGGATCAGGTCCTTCAGGCGCGCCCAGGCGGACTTTTTATCGACGAGGGCAGCTGCCTCAAACTCAGGGGTCTCATCCGAGCGGGCCCGCAGGATGAGACCGGCGACGCCGAGAACGCCGCCGATGATGAACGGGATTCGCCAACCCCAGGCTGCGAGTTCGGCGGGAGCAAAGGATGATGTCACGATTGCGGCGGACCCGGTCGCTGCGAGGGTTGCGAGGCCGCTTGCCATGTTGGAGAACGAGCCGAACAGGCCCCTCCGGTTCGCGGGAGCGTGTTCGACCATGAACGCGATCGCGCTTTGCTGCTCGGTGCCGGCCGAGATTCCCTGGAGGATGCGTGCAACCAGGAAGAGAACAGGTGCTGCGTAGCCGATCGTCGCGAACGAGGGGGTGAGGCCGATGATGAGAGAGCCGAGCGCCATTCCGGAGATGGACAGCGTCAGGATGAGCCGGCGGCCGTAACGGTCGGCCAGCGGCGAGATGATGATTCCGCTGAGCGGGCGTATGACAAAACCGACGGCGTAGGTGAGCAGCGCTGCGACAAGGGACGCGAAGGGGTTCTCGCTTGGGAATATCTGTCCCGCGAACACCGCTGCCAGCAGCCCGTAGATGTACCAGTCGTACCACTCCACAAAGTGGCCGATCGTGCCTGCCACCATGTTGACGGAGCGCCGGGGCGGCTCCGGCGCTTCCGGAAATTCAGAAGGGCCCGAGCTGTCGAGCGCATCTTTTGAGGTCTTCATTGAACTCTCCATACTTTCACGTTTGCTGAGGAGGGGTTAGGGACTGAACCGGAAGCAATCGGTCCTCCGGCTGTTAACCGGAACAAATAAGATCGGTTGCTGAGATCGGTTGCAGAGATCGGTTGCAACAACAGTAAGGTCGATAAAAGAGACTTGTCAACGTTTTTTGTGAGCCACGTCGCAGGGTCTGGCGTTGAAGCCTCCAGGGGAGGGCAACCGCGTTGTGCGCTGGAGGCAGACGTGCTGCCTCGGTCGAACTAGGGGTGGTGTGGCCCATTTATGCCGCGGGCTGGAAGAGCGGCCCGCGTGGAACTGGCCGAAATGAGCGGCTCTGGCGGCTGAGCCATCACTACTCTGCCGGAAGGGGTGTCTCGTTGTTGAAGTCCAGGTACTGCACGCCTGACCACGTGCATTCCAAACTCCCGTAGACGGACCAGTACTCATCCCAATGGGAAAGTTTCCACTGGTCCCGTTCCAGGCCGCGGCGGGTCAGCCGGTCCCGCAGAAGGTCCTGGGGGACCCTTACCCGCACCACCGTGGTCTCAGAAGGTGGCCAATGGAACTTTTCTGCCGCGCGCGTCAGAAAATCCGGATCGTCAAAGTAGGCTCCGAAAGGGGCATCGAGCACGACGGACCGGCCCAGACGCAGGTTGGCTCCGGCCACGTCCATGAGTGTCTCGTACTCGAGGGGCAGCAGGTTGTCGCGATAGTAGTCGTTGGATTCCCGGTCGGTGGGGTCGTGTCCAGTTGCCTTCAGCGCGAACTCGACGAAGCGTCCGCATATCCGGTCTTTGTCCAGGTATGCCGCGTTGTTTTCTTGTGCTGTTCTCTGCGCGATCGTGGTTTTCCCGGAGCCCGCCGGGCCGATGACAATAAAGACGCTGGGGACTGTCATCGGCGGGCCTCTGCCACTGCGGAAAGGAACTCTTCGGCGGCTTTGGTGACGCGGCCAAAGTCGCCATCGGGCTGCCAAGCTTTGGTCACATAGCTGCCGACGCCGACACCTGCAACGCCCGCGGCAAACCATTCGCTGACGTTCTCCAGCGTTACGCCGCCTGCCGGCATGATCGGCAGGTGTGCCAGCGGAGCGAGCACGGACTTGGCGTAGGGGATGCCGCCAGCCTCGGTGGGGAAGAGCTTGAGGATGTCAGCGCCCGCCTCTGCGGAGTTGACAAGCTCAGTTGGTGTGTAGGCCCCGCTGATTGTTGGTACCTGGTACCGGTTCGCTGTCCGGATCATGGCCGGGTTCAGCTGGGGACTAACCAGGAATTCAGCGCCGGCGCGGATGCACTCGTAGGCCGAGTGTTCGTCCAGCACCGTTCCGGCGCCCACCGCTACACCACTGGACCCATGCCTGGCGGAGAGCCGGCGGATTACCTCGACGGCGCCGGGGATTGAAAGTGTGATTTCAAGGGCGCGGAAACCTCCGGCGATGGCAGCTTCGGCAACGCGTTCGGCAACGTCTGCGTTCTCAAGGCGGACGATGAGGACGGCGCCGGATGCATCGATTGTCTGCAGGGTGCGAAGTTTCTTGTACATGGTGGCCTTTCTTGGGCCCAAGCGGGTTTGGTTTTGCTTATCGCCTGGGCCGCTGTTGTGGTGTCGTTGACAAACTCTCCCACCATCCATAGTGTTATTGCAACCGATCTCAGCAACCGATCTCATACGAGGGGGTATCGCGGTTGACTCACGAACGAACAATCATTCTTGGTGCTTCCCACTGGCACGTTCCGCTGTACGCAGAGGCGATTGCCGAAATGCATCAGGTCGTCGGCGTCAGTGACGACGACGTGTCCCTCGTCCAAGGCCTGGCCGATGGCTGGGGAGCACCGGTGGAAGCTGACTGGCGGAAGCTGGTTGACCTTCCCGACATTGGGCTCGCCTACGTTTTTGGCCCCCATTCCGACATGGCGGAGAAGTGTCACGCCCTGATCGAACGCGGTATTCCCTTCGTGGTGGAGAAGCCGCTGGGAACTTCCCTTGCCGAACTCTCTGCTGTGCGCAAGGCCGCCGATGCAGCCGGCGTCCCTGCCACCGTCCCGCTGGTCCAGCGGGACGGTCCAACCGACCGATGGCTTGCTAAGGCAGGGCGGCCGACGTACCAGCGAACGTCATTCATTGCCGGACCGCCGTCCCGCTACCTCGACAACGCCAATCCCTGGATGCTCGATCCTGTCAGCGCAGGCGGGGGATGCCTGGCGAACCTGGGCCCCCACTTTGTCGACCTGTTCCTGCAGGGCTGCGCAGAACCGGCGGCACATGTCGACTCGCGGCTTTCGTCGGTTCTGTACGGCGGAGCTGTTGAGGACCACGCCAGCCTCATAATCTCCACGCCGGAGGGGCGGGAAGCCATCGTGGAGGTCGGTTACGCATTTCCCGGCTCCCCGCTTAAACGCTACTGCAGCTACACCTCGGTCGGTGAAGCAGGATTCGCCTCCGTTGACTCCGATGGCTCTGCTACCTTCACCGCCGTGGACGGGACCACGGAGTCCGCCAAAATCGACGTGGACAGCGACCCGCTGTACGGTCCGTTCGTACGGCGTGTGGCCCAGACACTGGAAGATGGATTCCGGGGCCTGCCGACGCTGGCCCAGCTCGAAAACGTTATGCGCCCCATTTGGCAGGCCTATGACGACCAGCACGGAGGAAAAGAACATGCCTGACCTGAGTATTGACGTTGTCGCGAAAGCCGCCGGTGTCCACCGGTCCACCGTCTCCCGGGCATTCTCCCGGCCGGAAGCGGTGAAAAGTGAGACCCGCGAGCACATCCTCCGGGTCGCCGAGGGCCTCGGCTACACAATGAGTCCACTCGCGCAGGCTCTCCGCCGAAAGACCAGCACTTTCGTCCCGCTGATCGTCCCTGACATCACCAACCCGTTCTTTGCAGAACTTGCCAAGACGATGACGCAGGCCGCGGACGAGCGCGGCTACCAGCTGCTGCTCTGCGTCACTAATGGGGACCCTGCCAAGACTGACGGATACTTCACCGCCATGCAGGCCATGTATGCCCCGTTCGGGATCGTCGCGCCCTCCACAAAGGTCGATACCGAGGCCTTGAAACGCTTCGACTTCGGACACAAGGTGGTCGTGATCGACCGGGTGGAAGGCGACGATGCGGTCCCAACGGTCACCGTCGACAGCCGCCGCGGAATCATGCTCGCCCTGGACCATCTGCATTCACTGGGGCACACCTCGATCGGCTACGTCTCCGGTATCGCCGGTACACACACCGCCCAGGACCGGATAGAGGCGTACCTGGAGCTGTCAGCGGAGAGCGGCAGCACGCCCGTCGTTTTGGACAGTGGATCGGACTTGGATGCTGGCACGCGTGGGGCAGAGCATTTCCTCGAAATGGACAACCCGCCGACGGCGATCATCGCGGCCAATGACATGGTGGCCTTTGCGGTCATCTCGGCCCTCGGCAAGAGCGGCGTGCGTGTTCCGGAGGACGTGTCGGTCATCGGTTTCGATGGTCTGGCCCTTGGAGCCCGGTTCAACCCTCCTCTGACAACGGTGCGGCAGCCGATCGCCGACATGGGCCACATCGCCATCGAACTGGCTGAGAAGCAGAATATCGACGGCTCCGTGGACCACATCGTCCTCGAGCCTGAGCTTCTGGTCCGTGGCTCCACCTCGGGACCGCGCGCATGACCGCGCAAATGGATGGCGCCCCAGCAGAAACACTGCGGCGGCTGCCGGGGCTCCAGCACACGGACCACGTCGGCCTGACCGTCCCCAACCTTGAGGAAGGTATCCGGTTCTTCGTCGACGTGCTCGGGGCCGAGGAACTGTACCGCTCAGAGCGGGGTCCCGACGAAGAATTCATGCCCACAAACTTTGACGTCCCGGCAGACGCGAAACTCACGCTGGCCATGCTGCGACTGCCCCCGAACCTCAATATTGAACTCTTCGAATGGAGCAGTGCTGAGCGGCGCGAAACCCCGCCGCGGCATTGTGATGCCGGCGGACACCACCTGTGCTTCGTCGTGGACGACGTCGATGAAGCGCTCGCCGTGCTCCGGGAAATACCTGGGGTACGGGTGCTCGGTGAGCGCAAAGAAGTCGCAGGCGATAGCCCGCGCGTAGCCGGCAACCGCTGGACTTACTTCCTTACCCCCTGGGGCCTGCTGATGGAGATCGTCGACCGGTCCCGCGTCGCAGCCCCACCGCGGCTGGTCGGTCCCGCGGACTGGGCAGCGGCTCCAAACACTTCCAGAAAGGACACTCAATGATGCGGCTTGCAGGTCACACACTCGGAACCCCGGACCACACGGTTCCCCAGGCACTGGCGCTCTTCAAAGCCGCCGGCCTCGACGCCGCGGAGGTTATCTACCAGGACGACTACCTGTCAGGGCTGCCTCTGGGAGATCGGCGCGCCGCGATGGAGGCGTTGAAGGCTTCCGACAGTGAAGGCGTGCCGATCGTAGGCCTGACGCCTTACACGACAGCCATCAACTCCCTTGAGGACGTGGAGTGGCGCGGCGCGGTCGATGAATTTCGGGGTGCCATTGAAACCGCGCATATGGTCGGGGCCGATCGGGTCCGTGTCTACGCCGGGTCCTGGCATGCCGGGGACTCCGACCATGCCCGGCGGTGGGCAAAGCTCGTGCATGCGTTGCAGACCCTTGCGCCTGAAGCTGAACAGGCAGGCGTACGGCTGTGCGTTGAGAACCACTTCGGCACAATGACCCAGTCCGCGGCCGAAACCGCAGCCCTGGTCCGCGAAGTCGCGCACCCGGCCATCCGCGTTCTGTACGATCAGGCGAACCTGACGTTCACCCACGACGAAAAGTTCGAACAGGCCCTCGCCGTCCAGGGCGACTTGATCGGCCACGTGCACGTGAAGGACCTTGTCTTCACCGATCCCAACGCAGCATTCCGCGCAACCGAAACAGCGCGTGTCAACGCTTCCGAGCGGGCCGTACGGTCCCGCGTCGTAGGAAGCGGCGTCGTTCCCTGGCCCCAAATTCTCGCCGGGCTGGTGCAGCACGGCTACAACGACGTGCTCAGCATCGAACTTGAATACCGCTGGCACCGGCAAGACCTTCCCAAGCCCGAGGACGGATTCAGGGAATCAGCCGACGTCCTGCGCGCCATGCTCTCCGATCCCGCCCATGTAAGGAACGCCCGATGAACACCAACCGCCTCCGCGTCGGCGTCATCGGCGCCGGAAACATCGCCACCATTGCCCAATTGCCCACACTCGTACAGCGGCATGACGTTGAGCTTGCCGCCCTGGTATCACGCCGTGAGGATCCGAGCAGCCTGGTCCGACGCTGGGGCTTCGGCTCCGCCTACAAGTCGGTCGAGGACATGCTGGACTCACAGGATCTGGACGCAGTGTTCGTCCTCACACCCCGGTCCGAACACGCACACGCGGTCCAACTGTGCCTGAACCGCGACGTCGACGTGTTCTGCGAAAAGCCTCTTGCCCCGGCAACCGAGGAGGCAGAACGTCTGGCAGACCTCGCCGACGAGCGCGGCCGCATCCTGATGGTCGACTTCAACCGCCGCTATGCCCCCGTTTACACCGCCGGCCGGGAGCTGTTTGGCACGAAGGGCGCTGCCTTCTGCGTGGCCCAGAAGAACCGCCCCGGATCGGAATACCGCGCAACCTTCGAGAACGCCATCCACATGGTCGATCTGCTCCGCTGGTACTGCGGTGGCGAACCTGTTGACGTGGCGGCGCACGCAGCGGGCGACGACCCGTGGGAGGAAGACGGCGTCGCGGCCATGATCCGCTTCAGCACCGGCAACACCGGAGTGCTCATGGCAGCCCGGACAGCCGGTGCCTGGAGCGAAAAACTCGATGCCTACGGCGACGGCAAGACCGTAGAAGTCAGGGCCCCGGAAACCGTCTCGACCACTGTCCAGGGAGTCACCACATCACGCGAGCTCAGCGCCGAGGCGTACGGCTGGGCAACGGCCACCGACACGCTCGGATTCTCCGCCGCCGTCCATCACTTCCTGGACCGCGTCGCCGACAGGGCCCAGCCACTGACCTCCGGCCGGGAAGCTGTCCATACCCAGAGGCTGCTTGACCAAGTCCTCGCCGCCTCGGGACTGCCCACAGAAGAACAAGCAGGCCGGGAATGGGCCAGCCACGCCACCAGCGGCGACAGCTAGGCAGCACGGGCACCTGCGCCATTCTGGATCGGGGTCGGCAGAGAACCTGGGCTTCAACGGTGCGGCAGCAAGTCAGGGCGCGGAGCGGCGCTCACTGAAGCAGCCGCGCCCGGAGCTGGGACACCCTTTGAAACACCTCAACTAAGGAGCTGGAAAGATGAAACGAGCAGCCCACCAGCCAGTCGCTGGGCAGCAACGGACAAGCGGAGTTATCAGATGAGCCTTAAAGACCAAGTCGTTCTGGTGACCGGATCAAGCGGCGGAATCGGCGACGCAGTCGTCGACGCCCTCACAGCCGAAGGGGCCATCGTCATAGGTGCCGATCGCGGCGCGAAGGAGGGCCAAGAACTAGCCGGCTTCTTCACGCTAGACATCACCTCCGAAGAACAATGCGCCACCGTCGTCCGTGATGTCACAACCAGGTACGGGCGCATCGACGCGCTTGTCCATGCAGCTGGAGTCCTGGGTGCCACGGCGGACATCATGAAAACAACGACCGAAGAATTCGACTCCATCATGCGGATCAATTGTTCGGGCACGTTCTCCATGGTCCGGGAAGCCGCGCAATCAATGATTGGGACCGGAACTGCCGGTGCGATCGTGATCCTCTCCTCCGTTGCAGCCAAAGAGGCACGACTCAACTATTTGCCGTACAACGCAAGCAAACTCGCGGTGCTCCACATCATGTGGTCCTTCGCCGAGCTGCTCGGCCCCAACGGCATCTCGGTCAACGCCATCGCGCCGGGCCCGGTAAACACTCCCATGTGGGCACAATTCGCGAAGGACTCGGGCCCGGATGCAGCCGCCAACCGGGCCAAGCGCGCCGCCCAGCTTCCCATGCGCCGGTTCGCCGAACCAGACGAAGTCGCCCGCGCCATCCTTTTCCTCGCCGACCCGGACAACCGCTACATCACCGGCGTATCCCTCGATGTGGCAGGCGGAGCACACTTGGGAATGGGAACCTAACCCGGAAACCCACCAACCGGCTCGGATAAACGTCAAGACATGAATTCCATCAGGCTGAGATGTAGGTCCGGCTGACCGGCGTGCGTCAGCGGGGCAGGAGCAGGCGGATTTGAGTCCTGATGTCCTGGACAACGTCGTCGACGCGAAGAGCGGGATCCGCACTCACTGCCATGCTGAGGAACATGATGGCCGAAGCGATGCGTGCGGTTGTTGCGGCATCATCAGCACTGACAAGTCCATCCCGGCCCAGGACGGCGGCGATAGCTTCCTCGGTCTGCGCGACGATGGAAAGGGCTTCATTGCGGCGGGGCTCCGTCGGGTCTCCGAAGACCATCTCGCGCAGGTAGGTGCGCCCATTGTCGACCTGGACGCGGTTGCACTCCACAATCGGCCGCACGAGGGCCATCACTGCATCCAGCGGATCCAGGATGGTTTCAGCATTAGCACGGCCCTGCTCCAGCGCTTTCGCGTAGTGCGCGTTCTGCACCAGCAGGAGGAGTTCCCCCTTGGTTTTTGCGTAAAGGAACAGGGTTCCGGTGCCGATATCGGCCTTGTCGGCGATTTGCTGGGTTGTGACATCCTCGACCCCAAGTTCGGCGAACAGTTCACTAGCCGCGGCAGTGATGCGGTCCAGTTTCTCCTGCTTATTCCGTTCGCGTCGTCCGAGCGGCTGAGATGCGATGGGCATGAGGGTTCCTCCGGACGTAACCTGACTAGACTCAGTTATGACTATAACGGCCCCGGAGATTCCAGGCACCCAACCTGTCTACGTCTAGCAGTGGGAAGGCTGGAAGGTGCTTCACGTAGGGAAGCGCGACGTCTGTGCCATGAGCGCGTGTTGCCGAAGCCAGCGGAATCAGCTGGCGAGGAATTCGACGGCGGCCGGGGCGAACTTGGCGTGGTACTGGAAGATGCCGCCGTGGCCCGAGTCGGGGTAGATGATCAGTTCAGACCCCTTGATGCGCCGGTGCAAGTCCGTTGAGAGGAGGGATGGCACCATGCGGTCGTTGTCGCCGTTGGCGATGAGAGTGGGGTGCGTGAGCGTGGACAGGTCCGAAGGGGCGGAGCGGCCGAACGCCTGGATTGCCTTCAGCTGAGTTTGGAATGCGCGGGTGCTGATCGGCTTGTCACGGTTGACGGTGCGCTCCTGGAGGCGGTCAATGAACGCCTTTGCGGCGGCATTGCCGGTGGTGTTGCGATTGAAGAAGAGGAATTCCTTGGGGTCGGACCTTCTCAGGGTTGCACGGAGGATGTCCCAGTAGGTAGTGCCGACGACCTTGTCGATGCCCTTTCCTCCCCGCGGGCCAGTCCCGGTGAGCACGAGCTTGCGGACAAGGTCGGGATGCTTAAGGGTCAGGTCCTGAGCGATCATTCCGCCCAGGGAGAAGGAGAAGACATCGATTTTGTCGAACCCGAGGGACTTGATGAAGGTGTAGGCGTCATCGGCCATTGCCTCGATGCTGTGGGGAACCTTCCCGGTGGAGGCGCCGACGCCTGGCTGGTCGAAGGTGATGACGTGGCGGTTTTCAGCAATGGGGTTGATGATGCGGGGATCCCAGTTATCCAATGTGGCGGCGAGATGCACGAAAAAGACGACCGGAATGCCGCCCTTCGGTCCCAGCTCGCGGTAGGCGTAGGTGGTGTCACCGGTGGTGAGGGCTTTGGTAGGTGCTTTGGCATATGGGTTGGCGAGGGATTCGGGCGGGGTGCCTGTGTTGTCCATTTCGGTTTTTCTCCTGGGTGGTTTGTGAGGTGGAAAGGGGGCGGTTCAGCGAGTCAGGGTGACCACGGCTTTTCCGCGGATGCCGCCCGCGGCCAGGGACTGCAGTGCCTCTGGGGTCTGGTCGAAGCTGAAGACTCTTCCTACGATGGGGCGCAGCACGCCGTCGTCGACCAGAGTGCTGATCTGGCGCAGTTGGTCCCCGCTGGCGCGCATGAAAAGGAATTCATAGCTGACGCCGAGCTTCCTGGCCTGCCGCCGAATTTTGCCGCTGAGCAAGGCGACTGCCAGCCGTAGCACAGGATTCAGTCCGGCTCCGCGTGCGAATGCAGGATCCGGCGGGCCAGAGATCCCGATGGCCTTACCGCCGGGCTTGAGGATGCGCAGCGACTTCTCGAGGTTCTCCCCGCCTAGGCTGTCGAGCACGAGGTCGTACCCGCTGAGGAGCTGCACAAAGTCCTGGGTGCGGTAGTCGATCACAATGTCCGCTCCGAGGTCGCGCACGAAGTCGGCGTTGGAGCCGCTGGCGGTAGTTGCAACGGTCGCGCCGAGGTGCTTGGCGAGTTGGATGGCGATCGAGCCGACCCCGCCGGCGCCGGCATGAATGAGAACCTTGTGCCCGGGTCGCACGTTGCCCTGCTCGACAAGGGCCTGCCATGCGGTCAGCGCCACAAGCGGCAGCGAGCCCGCTTCCTCCATGCTGGCCGATGCCGGTTTCGGCGCAAGGTCTTCCTCGGCTACGGCGATGCGCTCGGCGAAGGTGCCGATGCGGTCCTTGTCGGGGCGGCCGTAAACCTCATCGCCGGGGTTAAACCCGCTCACCTCTGCCCCGACCTGGAGCACGGTACCGGCGACGTCGTTGCCGAGGATCAGCTGGAGTTCGTAGGGCAGGATCTGCTTCAACTCGCCCATTCGGATCTTCTCGTCCAGCTGGTTCAGGCCCGCCGCCTTCACCTGCACGAGCACATCACGGTCCCCGACGATTGGATCGGGGACGTCCGCCTCCCGCAGCGGCTCCCCGTGCTTGGTGACTACGAACGCTCGCATGCGCGATGCTCCTTCTGGTGGTGGTGGTGGTGGTGGTGGTGGTGGTGGTGGTGCAGCGATATTTCGAAGCCGCCCTGGCGTGCTGGACAGTGGTCGGCACCGGCCTTCCCCGGATTGGTCGCGTCGAAAGATGACTACCATCAATTATGACTACACTCAGATATTTGTCAAAGAGGAATCCTGCTCGCGGTCGACGATAGGAACTGCCGGCGCAGCTCCTTCGCCATTAGCGGACCTCAAGTTGAAGGGCTATATGCGGTGATTCGCACTTGGCTCTGGCCGTGAGGACTCTCTGAGAAGCGAAGAAGTCAGCCATGGCACAAGCTGATCAAGGCGTCGCTGGAACGCGGACTGCAGGCAGAGCTGTCCGGGCACCTGGGATATGACAAGGATGACCCGATCGGTCGTTTCCTGCCGGATTCACGCAACGGGTCGTATTCGAAGACTCTGGGCACTTCGGCCGGTGACGTGGATCTGGCTGTTCCGCGGGCCGCGAGGGGTCGTTCACGCCGCGTCTGGTTCCCAAGGGCGCACGCCGGGCCGCCGGCCTGGACGACATGATCGTCAGTCTGTATGCCGGCGGGATGACGATCCGCGACACCGCCCATCATCTGGAATCAACGTTGGGCACGGAACTTTCCCACGAGACCATTTCAAAGATCACCGACGAGGTCCTCGAAGAGGTGCTGGAATGGCAGAAACGCCCGCTTGAGCCGCTGTATCCGATCCTGTATCTGGACGCGATCATCATCAAGGTCCGCGACGGCCATCAGGTCCAGAACCGTGCCGCGCACATCGCGGTGGGCATGGACATGGAAGGCATCAAGCACGTCCTGGGCATCTGGGTCGAAGCCACTGAGGGAGCGAAACTTCCGGGCCCATGTGAAGGGCCAGACCACTCTTGGCCTCGCAGCCAGGAACTACACGGACGCCGGCGACTTCGTTCCGGACCACGTCACCAACAGGATGCTGCAGGACCGGCTCAGCGGGTCCGACGTCGAGAACGGCTTCTTACTTGACGGGTACCCCCGGACCGTTGCCCATGTGGACTACCTGGACCGATCCTGGCCGCCGCCGACCAGAAGATGCCCTCCCTCCGCATCGCTGAGCTTCTATCGCGTCCAGCCTTAGTTACAGCCCGGCCCGTAATGCATTTTGGAACTGGGTGAGCAATTCCTGGCGGAAACCGTCCATATCGCCGTCCAACACCATTGCGGCTAATTTTTCATGCTCAACGGCAACATCATGCAGGTCGCTGTACGTGCGATGGTCAACCGCAAGGTAGAGGCGCAGCTTAGTTTCCCAGGCATTCCACATACTCTTCAGTGCGCCGTTTCCGGAGAAGTCATAAAACAGCCGGTGAAAGCGAAGGTGCGCGTCAATGCTGGCAGGAATATCGTTCGTTGTCGTGGCCCGGTGCAGTTCCTCGATGGTTTGCATCAGCCGGTGCCGCTCCGGACCCCGCAGCGACTCGGCTGAGAGTTCGGCGGCGAAGGGCTCGACAAGGACGCGGATTGACGCGATTTCTGCGACCTCGCGGTCACTCACCTCGACCACAAACGAGCCCCGGAAAGGAATTTTGACGACCAGGCCTTCCTCCTCCAGCCGGGTCAGCGCTTCCCGCAGCGGTGACCGGCTGATCCCAAGGTCCGTGGCGATCCTGGTCTCGCGCAACTGTCCGCCCGGGCGCACTGTTCCGTCAAGGATGGCGGTGCGCAGGACGCGGTAGACACCTTCCGGCGTGGTGGTGCGCTGCTCGTGCCACGCGAACGTGCCGTCCATTGCGCCGCCTCTCTTTTGTCGATTGTCGATTATAAACCCATACCTGTTCAGGCCGGAGGTATGGGGCCTTCTGCGTTCCTTAGACAGCCACGGCGGAGTACTTGGCCTCCAGGAATTCGTCGATGCCCACCTCGCCGCCGTGCGGCTAAGCACCACCCATCGTTGGCCAGGCGGAGGACTTCGTCTTCGCTGTCGAAGGCAGTGATGGATGCGACGCGCCCGAGGATTTTTCCGTTCATCAGCTCCGCGTTGACGGGTACGCCGGTCAAGACAGTTGGGGTAAAAGTAGCCCGGCCCTTCCAAAACTGTGCCGCCAGTCAGGGCGCGGGTGCACTTGGCGGCAGCGTCGCCAACGAGGGCGTGCACTTTGTCGACGATGCTCCTAGAGGCGTCAAATTGAGCCTGGCTCCTTGATTGAGGGACGGGCGTGATGGGTTGAACCAAGACCAATAGGGTGCAGCCGGTAGCGGTGAAGGACTACGTAAGGGGAGTGACCTGGGCTTCGTTTCCTAAGGGCTCCGGGTTGTCGTCGCCGGTGACCAGGAGCTGGTGGACACTTCGGTTCCGACTCTTCGAAGGTCGCAGAGCAGGAAGTGCGGGGCCGGGGGAGGAGCAATGGTTTGCAGCTCAGTGATATGACCTTCGTGGGAGAGAAGCAAAGAAATTGTTGACAATCTGCAGTCATGCATTTAGATTCATGGAGAATCAAAACCGGTCATCCTCAGCCCTTCTCCCCGTCCCTGGGCGCCGGCGTGCCCCTGGGCGCGAACGTGGGTCATCGATGCCCCGGACGCCCTGCGATACTCCTCGGAGCAAGGTTCTCTGGAGGATCACCTGCGGAACCAGGTACGTGCAGCCATCGCTGATCTTCACCGACACGGTATAGGACTGGCGGCCTTCATCGCCGACAGCATCTTCTCCTCCGATGGTATTTTCGCTGGCCCGGCCGGCTTCCTCCGCCCCATCATCGAAGAGGTACGTGCCGCCGGCGGCCTGTACATCGCGGATGAAGTCCAGCCGGGCTTCGGCCGTACCGGTCAGGAGTGGTGGGGCTTCCAACGCCACGAAATCGTCCCGGACATCGTGACCATCGGCAAACCCATGGGTAACGGCCTGCAGCGCGCAGGCGGCTGGCACAAAGCCTTCCCAGCGTCCCGGAGATCAGGGTCGTGCCCCAAGTGATCGGACTATCGGTGGCCCGGGGAGCGGCGCAGGCCGGACTGGCCCTGGCTCAGTCCCGGCTCCGTGAATCGATGCTCGAAGGCCCGTAGCGGGGTCAAAGCCTGTACCAGATGACATCTGTCCTTCAGCGCGCCACCCTCCACGCAGCGCCAAGACCAAAAGTCGAAACCGGTTGGGGGAGCAATCGCGGACCAAGCATGGCCGTACACCTGCTCGCCTGTCTACTCAGGGTGGGTTAGTTCGTCTTGAACCGTTCCGGACGCATGAAGTCCAGCCCGGTGAAGAGCTGCTTGCCGAGTGCTTCATGGGCGGCGATCTGGCCAAAGGCGGTGGCGTTCTTGAAGCCGCCACCGGAAAAGCCTGTGGCGCAATAGATCCTGCTGCCTTCGCTGAACCGGCCGAGGAGTGGGTTCCCGTCAGATGTAAACAGCTCCGGGAAGGCGTCCGTGCGGACGATGTTGGGGTGGAGGCCCGGAAGGAAGTCGGCGACGGTTTCCCTGCTTTCTTCAATTTCTCCGGGCGTGAGGTCCCTAGGGACCGTGTCCGGGTTCTGCGTGGGCCGGCCTCGTCCGTCGAGTGTCGCTTTCACCGTGACTCCGTCCACGGCCGGTGCTCCGTACATGGCGCGGTCCTGGTAAATGCGGCTAAAGACAGGGAACTTCGCGGGCAAAAACTGGGCACTGTCCTTCGCCACGAACCATGTCAGGAAGAGCCTTTTGGTTTGGGTTGCACCCTTCAGGTAGTCGGGCATGAGGCGTTGGGACCAGCCGCCGGAGGCGACGATAACGTTCCGGACAGTCCAGGATTTGTCGCCCGTGGTAACCAGCACGCCCTCCGTTGTTTCGCTGATGCTGTCAACAGGGGTGTTGGCGTGCACGGTTGCGCCGTTTGCGTCTGCGCCTGTGATGGCGGCGGTGACCGCACGGTCGGTGCGCAGGACACCGGCATTCGGGTCATGGACGGCAATGTCATCCGCGTGGAGGTTGTGCTGGGGATAGCGCTCCGCCATCTCCTGGCGGCTGAGGATGCGGTGCTCAGCTCCGGTGAGCCGGGTGGTTTCCAGGACGGACTTGATGTACGAGCCATTGCCGGAGCCTATCGATAGGCCCCCGCAGCGGGTGAGAATGTCCTGGCCGGTTTCTGCTTCGAGTTCGGCCCAAAGCGCGCGCGAACGTTCCAACACGGGGTAGTGTCCCGCGTTCCCCCGGAAGATCATGCGGAACAGGCGGGTGTCACCGCCCACGGCACTGCGGCCGTGGCCCGGGGAGGCGGCGTCAAACCCGACCACCGAGTCGGAGATATGGGAACCCTGCCAGAGCGCCATGCTGCCGATGCTGCCTAAGCCGATGACGGCAAGTTCTGCGTCCATTGAAGTGCCCTTTCCTATGTTTGGGCTATTCGTGAAGTCCGGCAAGCCTGCTCCCGAACCTGGCCAGGAGCGAGGTCTTATCGGAATGCATGCGCTCTTCCCACTGGTCAGCGAGCCCGAACAACCGGTACATGCCGTGGACACCCAGCCAGCGGAGGGGCTCCGGTTCCCATTTCCGGGCGCGGTAACCCACCCAGGGGAGCGTGGTCCGCTCCGTTTCCCGTTCGAAAGCCAACTCTGCAAGGGTCCTTCCGCCGACGTATGCCGCTGTGACGCCATGTCCTGCGTAGCCGGTGGAAGATCCGATTCCCGGGGCCGGGTTCCAGTGCACGCCGCCGTTCCAGTCCCGTGTGACGCCCAGGACCCCCGACCATGCATGCTCCACTTCGAAATGGAGCCCGGGGAAGAAAGTGGCGAGCTTTTCTGATATCAGGTCAATAGTGGACTGGGCAGTTGTACCGCGGCCCCCGGTTCCGGACGCATAGCGGTAGGGCCGGCCACGGCCGCCGATCGCGATCCGGCCGTCCGACGTGCGTTGGGCATAGATGAAGGTGTGGGCGGAGTCACTCAGGCACTGCAGCCCGTTCCAGCCGATCTGCCGCCACGCCTCGGCGGACAGCGGCTTGGTCACGATCATCGAGGAGTTAACGGGAATCAGGGTCCGGCTGCCAAGCAGTTGGCCGGAGTAGCCTTCGGTGCAGATGAAGGTCTTCGCGGCGTTGACCTGGCCGTTGGCCAGGACGAGCGTTCCGGCATCCACACTGTCCACGCGGCTGCGTTCGTAGATGTCCACACCCATTGCCGTGAGCCTGGCAGCGAGACCATAAACAAGTTTCGCCGGCTGGAGCCGTGCGCAATGCTTGTACAAGAGTCCGCCGTGGACGGTGGAAATATTCATCCTGGCCTGGAACTCGTTCCGGTCGAGGAACTGGACCTCGTCTTCCGCCAGGCCATACTTCAGGTCAGTGTCGCGGCGGCTGCCCAGCCGGCTTAGCCCTGCTTTGGTGTGTGCAGCCACAAGCGCGCCGCCCTTGTGCTGGTCGGCGTCAATGCCCTCGGCCTTGAGTATTTCCAGGACAGAATCGACGCCGGTGATGAACTCCTGCTGCAGCGCCCTGCTGGCATCCATCCCGCCTCCGGAAGCACGGGCAAAGGTGGCACGGTTTCCGGGAATCATTGCCGACAGCCAGCCGCCGTTCCGCCCGGACGCGCCGTAGCCCACCTGTTCTGCCTCGAAGACTGCGACGGAGAGGGACGGCTCGAGCTTTTTGGCGAAATACGCTGCCCACAGGCCCGTGTATCCACCGCCGACGATGGCCAGGTCTACCGTGAGCTGGCCTGTAAACCGCGGGTACGTTGGCTTTTTATCCGCGAGTCCGGCCATCCAAAAGCCGAGTTCACCGTTTTTTGGTGTTGCCGCCAGGGTTTGCATTGTTTGTCCCTCTCTAAAAGGCGGTGTATCCGCCGTCGACGGGAAGCGTTGCTCCGGTGATGTAGGAAGATTCCTTCGATGCGAGGAAGAGAACGGCGTCGGCGATCTCTTCGGGGGCGGCGAGACGTTTGAGCGGGATTTGGTCCTCCCGCTCGCGGCGGTAGGCCTCGGGGTCTGGCCTGCGCTGAAATGATGCCTCGATGACGGGGGTCACGGTAAGGCCCGGCGCGACGACGTTGACCCGGATATTGCGTTCGGCCCACTCGATCGCGGCGCCCTTGGCAAGCATGATGACGCCTCCCTTTGCGGCGGAGTACAGGACTTCATCGGGTTTGCCAACCATGCCCAGCCGGGAACTGACCAGGACGAACGAGCCCCCGGACGCAGGCATAAGCTGAGCGAAGTGCTTCATCACCAGGAAGGTGCTGAGCAGGTTGCTGTGGAGCACATTTCTTGCATCCTCATACGCCATCTCGGTGAGGGGGCCGCTGACCTGCAGGCCGTGGTTGAGGACAACGACGTCGACCGTGCCGAAGGATTCGGCGGCCTGACGGGCGAGGTTCTCCACAAACGCCTCGTCGTTGAGGTCCCCGGCGACGTATTTATCGTCAGGGCCGGCGCTGTTGAGTTGCCCCCTGCGGCCGGTGAGCAGCAACCGCGCACCTTCCCGCCGGAAGTGGGAGGCTATTGCCTCCCCGATTCCGCTGCTGGCACCGGTTACCAGGGCGGTGGTCTTATCAAGTCTCATGTCGGACACTCCATCGTGAATAGATTGTGGTGGTGCGGCGGAATTGCCATGGGGCGGTCAGTTGAGGAACCCGCGGGCATCCACTGCCCAACGTTCCAGTGACGCCCCCGTACTGTCGGTTACGGTGTATTCCTCAAAATTGACCACCACCGGGCACACATGGTTGGGGATGACGGGCAGCACGGTCCCGACGGCGGGGCGGAATCCGCCGGCTGGCACGGGGAGGAACCCGTGGTACTCGTTGAGCTTGGACAGGGTTGTCGTGGTGCCGGCGATTCGGCCGTAGCCGATCCCGGGGTTGCCTTCCCGGCCCAGGGCTTTGGTGCCAATGTCGAGGATGACCTGGCCTGGAACCCAATCGCTGACCACCGTGCCGGCGACGAACAACGCGATCTGATCCTCCGTGCAGGCCCCCAGCCTGGCGTTGTTCAAATCGTTGAACACGTACTCGCCGGGTCGGATTTCGGTAATTATGCTGCTGGTGGCGAATTCGACGGTAGGTGTGGAACCGGCGCTGACCACCTCCGGGGTGATCCCGAATGCGCTGAGGCTGCGCACCGCAGTGGTGAGTGCGGCTTCCTGGTCCTCCGCGGCACGTTTGCGGGCTTCCGGACTGGCGCTGCCATGGCCCGGATAGGTGAAGACACCCGCCGGAACCAGGCCGCGCTTTCGGGCAGCGAGGGCGAGGTCGCCAGCAACCGCCGGTGGTGCCCCGGAACGCCGCGCACCGCAGTCGACCTCTATCACAACCTGCAGCCGCTCCGGTTCTGCGCCCATCGCGTCGGCGAGGGCGTTGATCGCGGCGACGTTGTCGACGCCCACCCGCAGCCGGGTGGTTTCGGCCAGCCTGCGGATCCGCGGCATTTTTGTTCCGGCGGCCCAGACCGGGTAGGCGATGAAGATGTCGTCGAAGCCTGCCGCGGCGAAAACTTCGGCCTCACCGACATTGCCTGCGGTGATTCCGACTGCTCCCGCGTTGACCTGGCGGCGCCCGATTTCCACGCATTTGTGGGTCTTGACGTGTGGCCTGACGGCCAGGTTCTGCTGGGTCGCGAAGCGCTGCATGCGGTCGATGTTGTCCTGCATCACATCGGCCAGCACGATCGGTGCTGGGGTATCAGTACGTCCGGCCAAGGCGTCGAGTGCTCGTTCAATGCGGTTCACGGTGTGCTCCTTAGAGGGCCGCGCAGACCATCTGAATTTCCACGGGGGTGTTGAGCGGCAACCCGGCCACACCGACCGCGGTGCGGGCGTGCCGCCCGTTCTCACCCAACACTTCGATGAGCAACTCACTGGCAGCGTTGGCTACCTGTGACTGCAAGCCGAAGTCCGGTGTACTGGCCACGAAGACCAGCATCTGCACGATCCGGACCCGGTCCAGATCTCCCACCGCCTGGACAGCAGCTGCAAGGCAGTTCAGCGCAGCGTGGCGCGCGAGTTCCTTTGCCCTCGCCAGATCCACATCCCGTCCGACAACCCCCTGCCCCAGTAGCTCACCGTCCTGGAAAGGCAACTGGCCCGAGATATGGATGCTCGAGCCCACCGCCCGGTGGTCCACGTAGTACGCGTTACTGGCGAGGACCGGCAGTTCGAGGTTCAAGGCCCGGAGCCGGTCTAAAGCCGGGCCGGTCTTGGCCGCACTCATTTCAGGATCCCGGTCAGGAGGCGGCGGGCCGAGGCAGGCCGAAGAGGACCGGGAGTTCGGCGATGTCGGTGATCCGCTCGTAGCCGAGCCAGTGCTCATCGTGCTCGAAGCCGCGGTCCACGTAGACCTTGTTCTTGATGCCCATGATGGCTGCAGGCCGGTGGTCGTACATCGGACTTGCGGAGACATGAACGATCTCATCCGGTGTCACGCCAAGCTTGTCGAACATGTACTCAAACGCACCAAGACGCGGCTTGTAGACACCCATTTCTTCTGCACTGATCACTACATCGAAGGGGGCCCTCAGGCTCGCTGCAAGGCGTGCAGCATCCGCGGTGTCGCTGTTCGTGATGATGACCAGCGGGACTTCTTCAGCCAGGCGGTTCAGTGCCTCGGTGACACCCGGGTACGGGCCCCACGTGGGGACCATCTCGTAGACAGCCTGGGCATCGGCCTCACGGTACTCAATGCCCAGCCTGCGCGAGGCGCGTTCCATGGAGTTGGCGACGATCTGGCGGAACGGCTTGTAGTCGCCCATGCACTCGTCGATCCGGTACGACTTGCAAGCCTGCAGGTAGTCCTCGGCAATCCCGGCCGGGAGCCGATCGCCCAATACCTCACGCAGTGCGTCACTGATAGCGAACTTGATCAGCGTTCCGTTCATGTCGAAAGTGACGAATTTCGGCTTTGTTGTGAATACCACGGAATCCTCCTGTGAACTGGTGATTGGCCAACCGTCGATTGTCGACGATTCTTGTTGTCGATTGTCGACGATACGCCGGCAGATGTGAGATTGTCAACGATTGCGAGCGGGCAAATTCTTCACGTTTCCCCTATCGTAGATTGTTGACAATTGCTAAACTATTTCCTGTTAGTAAGTGTGTCCGTCCTGTGTGCCGGACTTCCCCAAGGAGCAACGAGTGAAGAAACGCCGCGCCGATTCTCCTGCTTTTGAGCTCGATGAAACGTCCCGCACCGGTCATCATTGCCCCAAGACCGGCTGGTGGTCGGCTGCGGGTGATCCGGCAGCGGCACGCTTCATCACTAAGGGGGAGGTCATGCCTGCTTCATGCGGTGAACCAGTGCTGTGGTTGTTGGGAAAGGCTGCCGGCAGCAGAAGCCTCCGGCCTGCGGCTGTGCTCGCTTCCACCCGGTAGGCGGTGCCGAGGGCCCTTACCCTTCCTTGCGCAGCTTGGCTTCAGCCACAAGTTCGGTCAGCCATGGCCGGTGGCCCCGATGGAACACCATCCCCTCGGGGAGTCCGCGCACGGTGGGCGCTGAATTGGCAATCTCGATGGTGACCCGTCCTCCTGCCATGGGCGCGTTGCTGATGTGCAAGTCACCGTATGACGCCGGCAGGTGGGGGTCCATCCAGAACCCGCCCCGGGAAACGTGGGCGTCGTATCTCATCAGGCTCGTCACCAGCTGGATTGGTGACGTCGCCGCCCACGCCTGCGGCGAGCACGCGGTCGGATAGGGCACGGGCTCGCCATACTGCTCCCTGCTGAATCCGCAGAACAACTCAGGCAAGCGGCCTTCGGAGTATTCCGCTGCGTCGAACAGGGCGGTTGAGATGCGCTGCGCCTCTTCAATGAAGCCGTAGCGCATCAGGCCTGCCGCGATCACGGCATTGTCGTGCGGCCAGACGGATCCGTTGTGGTAGCTGGCGGGATTGTAGGCGCCCATGTCAGTGGCGAGGGTCCGGACGCCCCAGCCGCTGAACATTTCCGGTGACATCAGCCGTTCAGCAACCAGGGGAGCCTTGTCTTCATCAACGAGTCCCACCCAAAGGCAATGGCCCATGTTGGAAGCGCACGCGTCCACCTGCCGCTTCTTGCCGTCCAGCGCGATGGCATAGTAGCCGCGGTCAGGCATCCAGAACTCTTCGTTGAACCGCGCTTTCAGTTCGGCGGCGCGCTCCGCGAGTTCGGCTGCCAGGGGCGTGTCGCCCATGTCGTAGGCAATCCAGGCGCGGGCCATATACGCGTCGTAGACGTACGCCTGCACCTCGCAGAGGGCGATGGGTGGCTCCGCGAGCGTTCCGTCGGCAAAGTTGATGCCGTCCCAGGAATCCTTCCAGCCCTGGTTGATGAGTCCTTGGTCATTGAGGCGCTGGTACTCCACGAAGCCGTCGCCATCCTTGTCGCCGTAGTCCCGTATCCAGTCCAGGGCCCGGTCGGCGTGTGGAAGCAGCGCCGCGATGGTGTCCCGGGCGAACCCCCAGCGGCTTACGGACCCCAGGATCACCACGAACAGGGGTGTGGCGTCGATGCTGCCGTAGTAGATGGATTTGCCTCCCAGTGCCAGGGAGCTGGAGACGTCGAGCCTCACCTCGTGCAGGATCTTCCCGGGTTCCTCCTCACTCACCGGATCCACCATCGCGCCTTGCCGGTCAGCCAGCGTTTGCAGGGTGCCCAGGGCCAAGGACGGATCGACGGGCATGGCCATCTCCGAGGCCCACAGTGAATCCCGTCCAAACAGTGTCATGAACCACGGGGCCCCGGCTGCCACCACAATCCTTTCCGGGTGGTTCGGGTCTTCAATGCGGAGGGCACCAAGATCGTCGTAACTGCGGCGAAGGGTCCTTTCGATGGACCTGTTGCCCATGTGCAGCTTGGGAATCTTGGCCACCCACTCCTGCCGGCGGCGGTCGCTGCTCGAAAGTTCGCCTTCGGCCGGTCGCACAATGGGCGCCGTGGGGGCCTCGGAGCCCGGGGCCACTTTGAGGACGGTGTTCCACTGGCCGCGCGGCGGCACGGCGATGCGGAAAATGAGGTCCTCACCCTTTGCGTTCCAGAGGGTATCGGAAGTGACGACGACGGACTTCCGGACCTCGTGCCAGCGGCCGCTGATGCTCAGGGTCTTTCCGTCGTACTGGCGGGACTCTTCCCACTTGCGCGGGGGCCGGGCTTCCTTAACCTCAAAGACGTCGGCGAAATCCGAGCCGACCGTAACCGAGATCATGCATTCCAGTGGTTTCGTGGAGTGGTTATGCACGGTGATGTGTTCAACGATGCCGATGCCGAGTTCGCGCATACGCTCCACGATCAGTGGGCTGTCGGCATAACCGTCCGATCTCGCAGCCCTGCCCGCGAATACCGCCCGGTATGGCTCCTTAGTCTGGGCTGCCAGCGGCTCCAGGGCCTGCCCGTTGATAGCCAGGTTCCACCTGGACAGGATGCGGGTGTCCTGGAAGAAGAGTCCGTGCGGATGTTCCGGATGGATGTCACCGTTCGGCAGGGAGATGCAGAAGGAGGTGCCTTCCACCAGGGTGACTGTGCCGGCGCCAAGTGGGCCCGCCGCCGTGTCCGCATTCCATCCAGCCATTGGTTGGCCCCCTTGGGAAACTGGGCTGGCGGGCAGCCGGTCCTGGTGTGGGGGCGCTGGCTGGCCGTCCTGCTAAGTGGTAAGCCTGAGGCTACTCTTGCCGCCCCTTGCAGGCCAGAGCCGCGTGCCGGCGTCGGACTGGATGCCCAGGGAGAGATCGTAGTCATCGTCGATGTGGAAGAGCCGCCGGTCCCCAATGCGGTCTATGACCCAGATTGTCCGCCCGTCGTCGGTCCGGTCGTCCACCCTGCCGCTGTAGTGCTCAAGTCCCTGCCGGCCCAGTGTCACCAGGTCCCCCGGCTCCAAGGATTTCCACGTGGATTCCCGGACGCCGCGGGCAACGCGGGAACCGGCAATGCTGGTGTTTGGCCGGTTGTCTTTCATGTTTGCTCCTTGCTGATCGGCAGCCGGCACCAGTGGCAGCGGGCGGTCATGGAAGTAAATGTAAGCCACAAGTTTATCGTCGATTGTTGACAATTGCTAGAGTGGTGGTGTGTCTTCCAACGACGGCGGGCACACAGTCGAGGGGCGTAGCCCCGGAAGGAGTTTCAATGGTTAAGGCCACTGTCATGAGCAACGCGAACACTGAGTACCCGGGGGTGCACATCCCCAAAGAGACCTCCTCCACCCCCGGGCAGACGGAGGTGTCCCTCCGGCTTTGGGCCCGGGAAGGTTTGAAGACCGGAATCTGGGAGGTGACGCCGGGTACCTTCACGAGCACCAGGCCCGGATATGACGAGATCTGCCAGATCCTGAGTGGCACTGCGACCATCACCGAAGCGGACGGAGCCAGCTTCGACATTGGTCCGGGATCCCTATTCGTCACCCCGGCAGGCTGGACGGGCACCTGGACCATCCACGAGACGCTCCGGAAGATGTGGGTAGTCACCGACGCTCCCAAGGGTTAGCGCATAAACGAAGGGCCCGGTTCGCGTGAACCGGGCCCTTCCCTGGTGCAGTACCAGGATGTCCTTCTACGCGCTGATGCCAGCCGCAACAGGGTCCGAAGTGAGGTCTTCGACCGCCTTCTGCATGTGGCGTTCGATGGCACGTTGGAGGCCCTCCCGGTCACCCGCCTCAAGGTGGTCGAGGATCTTCTGGTGTTCCTGCACCAGCACGTCGATGCGCGGATATGCCACCTCGAGCCCGAGGATACACATCCGGGATTCAGCGGCCAGCGTCTCATAGATCCGGATCAGGCGAGTGTTGCCGGTGCCGGAAACAAACGTGGTGTGAAACTGCATGTCCAGCCGGGCGAGCGATTGCCAGTCGGAGGCCTTCACCTGCTTGGCCATGTTCTTGATGATGCCCCTGAGTTCCCGGGCGGTGGCTGCGACCTTCTCCGTACCCGCGTTGAGGAGGGTGTTGGCGGCAGCGAGCTCCACAGCCTCGCGGACGGCGTATATCTCCTTCACGTCATTGGCTGTCAGTTCCAGCACGAAAACCCCGCGGTTGCGCTTGCTGACCAGGATGCCCTCCTGGCAGAGCCGCTGCAGCGCTTCCCGCAGCGGGCCCCGGGATGTATTGAGCTGGCTGGCCAGGGCAGACTCGTTGACCTGCTGCCCAGGCTTGAACGCCCCCTGGACGATAAGCTCCCGCAACTGGTCTGCGATCAGTTGCGCCGTGGGGCGACCCTCCAGTTCGAATGTTGCCTCCGGTGCCGCCATTGACATCCCCTCATTTCATGATTCGGCAGATTGCATTTTATTAGAACGCTATTGCTGTGTACTTGTACTCAAGGAATTCGTCGATTCCAACTTTCCCGCCCTCGCGGCCCAGGCCCGATTGCTTGACGCCACCGAAGGGTGCGGCCGGGTTGGAGACGATGCCCGTGTTGACCCCAACCATTCCAACTTCCAGTCCGGCTGAGAAACGTGCGGCCTTTTCCAGGCTCTCGGTGAACACGTAGCCCACCAGCCCCCATTCCGTATCGTTGGCCAGGCGAAGGACCTCGTCCTCGCTGTCGAAGGGTGTGATGGCTGCAACCGGGCCGAAGATCTCCGTGCTCATCAGCGCCGCATCCGTGGGAACATCGGTCAGGACCGTGGGAGTGAAGAAGTACCCTGGACCCTCCGGCCGGTTTCCGCCGGTCAGCAGCCGGGCACCCTTCGCCGTCGCATCAGCAACGAGGCTTTCAACCTTGTCGAGCCCCTTCTGTTCGATCAAGGGCCCGACGTCGGTTCCGGCCACAGCGCCGTTGCCTACCTTCAATTCTGACATCTTCTTGGCGAACTTCTCGCCGAACTCCTCCAGCACGGACCGGTGGACGAAGAAGCGGTTGGCGGCTGTGCACGCTTCGCCCATGTTCCGCATCTTCGCCTTCATGGCACCGTCCACGGCCTTCTCGATATCGGCGTCGGCCAGGACGATGAAGGGTGCGTTGCCGCCCAGTTCCATGGAGGACCGCATCACGTTGTCGGCAGCCTGCCGGAGGAGGACCTTGCCTACCTCGGTGGAGCCGGTGAAGCTGATCTTTCGGGCAATTCCGCTGTCAGTCCAGGTCCGTACCACGCTGGAAGCTGAGGACGTGGTGACCACGTTCAGGACGCCGTCGGGAAGCCCTGCCTCCTTGAAGATGGCCACCAGTGCCAGCGACGTGAGCGGTGTCAGCTCGGCCGGTTTGAACACCATGGTGCAGCCTGCTGCGACTGCCGGTGCTATTTTCCGGGCGCCCATGGCAAGGGGGAAGTTCCAGGGGGTCACCAGCACTGAGGGCCCCACAGGCTCCTTGGTGATTTGGATGCGGGTGGTTCCGTCCACGGATACGGTGCTGTCGCCGCCAATGCGCACGGCTTCTTCGGAGAACCAGCGGAGCATTTCAGCCCCGTAGGCCACCTCACCCTTGGCTTCGGCAAGGGGCTTCCCCATCTCGGCGGTCATGATGGCGGCGAGCCTGTCGGTATTGGCGATGACCATTTCGAAGGCGCGCCGGAGGATATCGGCCCGCTGGCGCGGGGTGGACTTGCCCCAGGCTGCCTGGGCCCGGCCGGCAGCCTCGATGGCCCGCGCGGCGTCGTCGGGACCGCCATCGGCCACATGGGCGATGACTTCATTGGTGGCAGGGTTTTCCACGGCAAAGGTGGCGCCGTCCGCGGCCTGCTGCCAGGCGCCATCGATGAACAGGTCAGTGTGGAGGCTGTTGGGATCAAAGGATGTGTTCATAATGATCTTTCTGATCAAGGGGGATTAGGAGGTGGCTGTCTTGAGGGCCTGGGTGAACTTCGCCAGGCCGGTCTGGATTTCATCGCTGGTGACGTTGAGGGCCGGGATAAGCCGGATGACGTTGCCGTGGGGGCCGCAGGTCAGGAGGAGCAGTTCTTCCTTGACGGCGGCCTGCTGGACAGCCAGCGCCGTCACCGGGTCCGGGGTATTGCCGTCGGCGGTGAACTCGACGCCCTGCATCAGGCCCCGTCCGCGGACGTTGCCGATGCCGGCAAATTCGGACTGCAGCCTGTCGAGCCCGGCGCGCAGTTCGTCGCCGCGAAGCAGGGCATTCTCCACCAGGTTCTCGCGCCGGATGACGCCGAGGGTGGCGACGCCGGCCGCAGCTGCCACAGCATTCCCGCCGTACGTTCCGCCCTGGGAGCCGGGCCATGCCTTGCCCATCAGTTCAGCCGAGGCGGCAATTGCCGATATGGGGAATCCGCTCGCAAGGCCCTTGGCCGTGATGACGACGTCGGGCAGGATGCCGGCCCAGTCGTGGCCCCAGAACCTGCCGGTGCGGCCGACTCCGGCCTGGACCTCGTCGAGGATCAGCACAATGCCGTGGCGGTCGGCCCGTTCGCGGAGGCCCTGGAGGAATCCGACGGGGGTGGGGATGTATCCGCCGTCGCCCAGGACGGGCTCAATGATGAACGCGGCTGTATCCGCCGGGTTGCTGGCGGTGAGGAGGAGGTGGTCGAGTTCCTTCAGCGCGAACTCCACCGCCGTTGCCTCGTCCCAGCCGTAGCGGTACCAGTGCGGGAAGGGTGCGACGTGCACGCCGCTCATAAGGGGCGAGAAACCTGACCTGAATTTTGATCCGGCGGTGGTCAGCGAAGCTGCCGCCACCGTCCGCCCGTGGAAACCGCCCTGGAAGGAGATGATGTTCGGCCGGCCGGTTGCCATCCGGGCCAGCCGGACGGACGCCTCCACCGCTTCAGACCCCGACGTTGCATAAAAGACGCTGTCCAGGCCCGGGGGAAGGACGTCGCCCAGCAGCTGCGTCAGTTCCAGGAGCGGCTGGTGCATCACGGTGGTGTACTGGGCGTGCACAATCTTGCCCACCTGCTCGCGGGCTGCGGCCACAACATCAGGGTGGCAGTGCCCGGTGCTGGTGACACCAATACCTGTGGTGAAGTCGAGGTACTTCTTGCCGTCGGTCGCGTGGATCCAGCTTCCGGACGCATGGTCGACGATCACAGGCGTCGCCTGCTTCAGGATGGGGCTGAGGGTTGCCATTGCTTCGTACTTTCTAGTAACTGTAGATTGTCAACAATAAGCGACGCCGAGTGGCGGCGCAAGTCTTCCTGCCGCACCTAGCGGCTGCGGAACCGCTGCGGCCTGATGAAATCGAGGCCGCCGTAGGACGTTTTGCCGAGGGCTTCACCGGCTGCGATCTCGCCGTAACCCGACGCCATCTTGAACCCGCCGCCGGAGAATCCCGTGGCGGCGTAGATCCTGCTTGACTGGCCCAGGAAGCCCAGGAGCGGCTGCGAGTCGCTGGTGAAGAGATCCGGGTAGGCGTCCGAACGAACGATGTTGGGGTAGAGGCCGGGAAGGAATTCGGTGACCGTTTCGGTGGTTTCCGCGATCTCCGCCGGGGTGAGTTCCCTTGGGACCGAGTCGGCGGCCGGAGTTGGTGTTCCGCGGCCGTCCAGGGTCGCTTTGACCGTAACACCGTCCACGGCGGGCGCGCCGTACATGGACCGGTCCTCGTGGATCCGGATGAAGATAGGGAACCTCTCCGGGGTGAACTGGGCCGGGTCGCGGGCTACGAACCAGGTCAGGAAGACGCGTTTGGTCTGGGTTGCTGCCTTCAGGTGGTCGGGCATGAGGCGTTGGGACCAGCCGCCGGAGGCGACGATGACGTTTTCGAACGTCCAGGACTTCGAGCCGGAGGTGAGGATGACGCCGTCGGTGGTTTCGGTGATGCTGTCGATGGGTGTGTTGGTGTGGATTGTTGCGCCGTTGGCTTGCGCGGCCGCGACGGCGGCAGTGACGGCGCGGTCGGTGCGCAGGGCGCCGGCGTGGGGATCGTAGAGGGCGATGCCGTCGGGGCGGAGGTTGTGCTGGGGGTAGCGTTCGGCCATCTCCTCGCGGGAGAGGATCTGGTGGTCTGCGCCGGTGGTCCGGGTGGTTTCGAGCAGGGCTGTGAGGTAAGAGCCGCCGGCGGTCCCGATGGACAGTCCGCCGCACCCGGTAAGGATGTCCTGTCCGGTTTCGGCTTCGAGTTCGGACCAGAGGCTGCGGGAACGTTTCAGGATGGGGTAGTAGCCGGGGTTGCCGCGGTAGATCATGCGGAACAGGCGGGTGTCCCCGCCGACGGCGCTGCGGCCGTGGGCGGGTGCGTGGGCTTCGAATCCGGTGACGGAGTCGGTCAAGCGGGAGGCCTGCCAGAGGGCCATGCTGCCGATGCTGCCGAGGCCGACGACGGCGAGTTTTCCGTCCATGCGCTACAGCACCTTTTCCAGGAAGGACCGGGTGCGCGGCTCTTGGGGGTTGCTGAGGACTTCGCGGGCGTCGCCGCGTTCAATGATGTAGCCGTCGTCCATGAAGATCAGGGAGTCGGCCACTTCACGGGCAAAGCCCATTTCGTGGGTGACCACGACCATGGTCATGCCTTTTTTGGCGAGGTCCTTCATGACGGCGAGGACTTCGCCGACTTTTTCAGGGTCCAGCGCGGAGGTGGGCTCGTCGAAGAGCATGATTTCCGGGTCCATGGCCAGGGAGCGGGCGATCGCAACGCGCTGCTGCTGTCCGCCGGAGAGCTGGGCGGGGTAGTAGTCCCCGAACCCGGCAAGGCCGACGCTGGCGAGCAGTTCGTGGGCCCTCTTGGCTGACTCCTTCTTGTCCGCGCGCTTGACCAGGACCGGTCCGGACATAACGTTCTCGAGGGCGGTCATGTTCGGGAAGAGGTTGAACTGCTGGAACACCATGCCAACCCTGGTGCGCTGTTCGGCCAGTTTCTTGGGCGGCAGGGCGTGGTAGGCGTGGGCCGTCTCGTAGTAGCCGAAGTCCTCGCCGTTGACTTTCAGCACGCCGGAGTCGACGGTTTCCAGGCCGTTGATGCAGCGCAGGATGGTGGACTTTCCGGAGCCGGACGGGCCGATGATGCAGCAGATTTCACCGCTGGCGATCTCCAGGTTGATGTCTTTCAGGACCGTCTTGGGTCCAAAGGACTTTCGGATTTTCTGGGCAAGAATCGTGCCGTCGTTACTCATCGGGCAGCACCTTCCGGGTCAGTCAGCACAACTGGCTTGGCCTTGCGGGGAAGCCGTGAGGTTGAGCGGGAGTATTTCTGTTCGAGCTTGGACTGCGGGTAGCTGAGCAGCAGGGTCATCACCAGGTACCAGAGGCTGGCGACGATCAGCAGCGGGATGGTTTCGTAGGTGCGGGCGTAGATCAGCTGGGCGCTTTGGAGCAGCTCGGCAACACCCAGGACGCTGACCAGGGAGGTTCCCTTGAACATGCCGATGACCTGGTTGCCGGTGGCCGGGATGATCGAGGGCATCGCCTGGGGGATGATGACCTTGCGCATCCTCATGCCGGCGCTCATCCCGAGAGAGTCGGCGGCCTCGATCTGGCCCTTGCCGACAGAGGAGAATCCGCCGCGGATGATCTCGGCCATGTAGGCGGCCTCGTTGAGCGTCAAGCCCACCAGGGCTGCGGTGATCGGGCCCATGATCGCGTTCGTGTCCACGGCCGTGCCGATGTCGGTGAACGGGATCCCGATTCTCAGGTCCGGGTACAGCGCGGAGATATTGAACCAGAAGATCAGCTGCACCAGCACCGGGGTGCCACGGAACAGGGTGATGTAGAGCCCGGCAGCGATGGAAACCGGCTTCACGTGCGAGGAACGCATGATGGCCAGGGCAAGACCGAGCAGGGTTCCCAGGGCCATGCTCGCGACCGTGAGGAAGATCGTGAGCATCAGCCCGCGCAGGATCGACTCCGCGAAGAAGTACTTCCCGACGATGTGCCATTTGAAGTTGGGGTTGGTCAGGACGGAGGAGAGGATCCCGATTCCGACGAGGATGCTGAAGATCCAGCCTGCGTACTCGGTGCGGGTCCGAAGCCGGATACGTGGCTTCAGGGCTGCATCAGTGCTAGCCATCGTTGCTTCCCTTCCTTTATTGATAGTTGCGGCCATTGGGGCGCCCCGCTAGTTCAGCTTGGCGTCGGTGATGGCTCCGGACTCCAGGCCCCAGGTCTCCAGGGACTTCTTGTATTCCGGAGTTTCGAGGACGGACTGGATGGCCTTCTGCATGGCCGGGGTCAGCGGCGAGCCCTTCTTCAGTCCGATGGCGGTCAGGTCGCTCGAGCCAACGTTGACCCGGCCAATGATGGTGAAGGAGTTGGGTTGCTGCTTCTCTGCCCACCCGAGGGAGGTGGTGTCATAGAGGACGCCGTCGATCCGCTTGGAGTGCAGCTGGGTCAGTGCCTCCTGGACGTTGGGCAGGGTCACAGCGTTGATGGACGGCTGCCCCTTGGAGGTGCATGTCTGTTCGTCGAGGGCCGGGAGGCGCTTGAGCTGTCCGGTGGAGCCTTGGGTGACGGCGATATTCTTCCCGCACAGGGTCTCGACGGTGAGGTTCAGCGGGTTTCCGGCGGCCACGGCCACGGAATTGCCGGCCCGGAAGTAGTCGATCATGTCCAGGACCTTCAGACGCTCTTCGGTCTTGGACATGGTGGTGGCGGTGAAGTCGTACCGGCCGCCGTCAAGGCCCGGGACGATCGTGTCGAATTTGGTGTCCACGAACTTCAGCTTCAGGTCGAGCTTCTTCGCAACCAGCCGGGCGACGTCCGGGTTCAGGCCGATCGGGGTCTGGTTGTCCTCGGCAAGGAAGGTGGTGGGCGGGTAGTGCAGGTCCATGGCAACCGTCAGCTCACCTTTGTCCTTGTAGGACTGCGGCAGCAGAGCCACGGCGGCCGCATCGGGCTGGACGCCTTCCGAGATATCGGTGGTGTTGTTGGTCAGCGACTTCGTCTCTTCGGTGGTGGAGCTGACTCCGGCTGCGCCACCACAGGCGCTCAGGGCCAGTACGGCGGCGAGCCCTACGGCTGCGGTCTGGAGTTTGTTAATGGTTTTCATGGGATGTCTTCCTTTGGGGATTGAGCCGGGGACTGCGGTGTCGCACGGGAATGTGGAAGTTGAATTAGCGCCTGGTGCGGGACCTTCAAGGGGGCTGGGGAGCGGCGTCTTTCGTATCGTTCAGGCCGTTTTGTGATCCGTATCTCTTCGGCCTCTACAGCAATGCAACCCCCTCAGCGGTAGATTGTCAACAATTCACAGGACCATTTTTCCAACCAGGCCCACCGACCGATGCGAGCGCGGCAGGGTGGAAAAGTTGTTGACAATTGACAATTTGGGACCCTACAGTCGATGTATCGGGCAGGAGATCTTCCGGCTTGCGCCAGTGCTTTCCCGGCCGCGTGAACGTCAAACTTCCCCCTCGTAAGGGGTGCCCGCTCCAACCTCCTGATCAAGAACGGAACAGAACATGCCAGAGACCAACTTCCGGCCGAAGTACATCTCGTTTGATGTCTACGGCACGCTTATCAACTTCGATATTGATCCCACCACCCGGCGCCTGCTGGACGGCCGCATCTCCGAAGAGCAGTGGCCTGCCTTCAAGAAGCAGTTCCGCGGATACCGGTTCGACGAGGTCCTCGGCGATTACAAGCCCTACGAGCAGATCCTCCAGAATTCCTTTGACCGGGTGTGCAGGCGGTGGGGCATTGGGCCGACCCCTGGTGCCGGCGCAGAGTTCGCCGAGGCTGTACGCGGCTGGGTTGCGCACGAGGATGTGCCGGCTCCGCTTAAGCTCATGGGCGACAACTACAAGCTGGTTGCTCTGTCCAATGCGGACACCAGCTTCCTGGATATCAGCATCCCCAAGCTCGGTGCTGACTTCCATGCCGTGTACACCGCTGAGCAGGCCCAGGCCTACAAGCCGCGATACCAGGCCTTCGAGTACATGCTCGATACCCTGAACGCCAAGCCGGAGGACTTCCTGCACATCTCCTCGCACACCCGGTACGACATGCATCCCATGCACGACATGGGCTTCCGCAACCTCTGGATGCTGGACCGTGGCTATGATCCCATTGGCCCGGGCTACGACCTCAACACCGTGAAGTCCCTGGACGAGCTGAACAAGCACCTCGGTCTCTAAACCGACGACGAGACGAAAGGTCACCCGTGAAACTCATTCCTTACTGGCTGGACACCGCCGAGGCGTCCGGAGACTACCGGCGCACGCCCGTACCGGAAAACGTTGATGTCGCCATCATCGGCGCCGGCTTCACCGGCCTCTCCGCGGCCCTGGAATTGGCAAAGCAGGGCGCGAGCGTTGCTGTCCTTGAACGCCACACTGTGGGGTGGGGCGCCTCCGGCCGTAATGGGGGAATGGCCACTACCGGCCTGGCCATCGGTTTCAGCACCGCGGTCAAGCGCTACGGGGGAGCCCGCGCCGTTGAGATGTTCAACGAGTACAACGACGCAATCGACAGCATTGAGAAGCTGGTGCAGGATAACGCGATCGACTGCGACTACAGGCGGTTCGGGAAGCTTTCTCTCGCCTTCCACAAGTCCCACTACGACGGGTTCCTGAAGTCCCAGGAGCTGCTGGCAAAGCTCGCCGACCACCACGTCACGGTCATCCCCAAGTCCGAGATCCACAGCGAAATCGGCACCGCCTTCTACCAGGGTGCGATGCTGGACCCGAAGGGCGCCGGCCTGCACGTGGGCAAGTTCGTCCATGGCTTGGCCGGGGTTGCCGTTGCCGCCGGCGCTAACATTTGTGAAAACGCCGGCGTCACCGAGCTGAAGAAAGTCTCCGGTACCGTCCACGACGTGCACACCACCCGCGGTATCACCCGGGCCAAGCAGGTCCTGGTGGCCACCAGCGGATACACCGGCAACATCACCCCGTGGATGCAGCGCCGCGTGATTCCGGTGGGCAGTTTCATCATCTGCACCGAGCCGCTTCCCGAAGACGTGGTCAACCGGATCCTGCCGAACCGGCGCCAGGCCTCTGACAGCAAGATGCTCACCTACTACTTCCGGATCACCCCGGACAACCGGCTTCTCTTCGGAGGCCGGGCCCGCTTCGCTCTGTCCAGCCCCGACTCGGACGTCAAGAGCGCTGGCATCCTCCGCAAGGCCATGCTCGACCTGTTCCCCTACCTCTCCAACGCCAAGGTGGACTATATCTGGGGCGGCCTGGTGGACCTGTCCATGGACCAGATGGTCCACGCCGGAGTCCACGACGGCCTCTACTATTCGCTGTGCTACAGCGGACACGGGGTCCAGATGGCAGCCCACATGGGCAAGAGGATGGCCCACTACATGGCCGGCGACAAGAGTGCCAACGTGTGGGAGGACCTGAAGAATCCGCCAGTGCCCGGCCACTTCGGCCCGCCGTGGTTCCTGCCGTTCATTGGCGCCGCGGCCAAGGTCATCGACCGGGTCAAATAGACCAACATCCACCAGTCCGCCAACCTAAAGGGTTCCCATGCCAACAACACCGGTCGCTGAAGCGCGCCCAAAAACCACCGAGGAAACCGCCTTCAAACGCGCCCAGTTCGCCAACCTTCCGGGTGGCGCCTTCTTCGAGGCGAAGTGGCACAGTACCGACATGAGCCTGGAAGTGCGGGACCCCGAGGACGGTGTCCTGCTTGGGCGGGTGTGCAGCTCCACGTCGCAGGATGTAGAGCGTGCCATCGTCCATATCCACCGGCATCTCCACACGGAGGAGTGGCCGTTGCGGGCCCGGCGGGAGGCGCTGGAGAAGGCTGTCGCGCTCCTGGGGGAGCATGCGGAGCGGTTCGCCAACATCATCGCGGCGGAAAGCAGCAAGACCATCACCGAGGCCGAGCGTGAGGTGCGCCGTTGCGCCGAGACCCTGCGGCTCTCCGCCGCCGCCTCCGGGGAACTGCTGGGGGAGACCCTCGGCTTCGAGGACAGTATGGCCGGTGCAGGCAAGATCGGCTGGTACAGCCGGAAACCGGTGGGCATCGTCGCGGCCATCACGCCCTTCAACGATCCGCTGAACCTGGTGGCACACAAGCTGGGCCCTGCCCTGATAGGGGGCAACGGCGTCGTACTCAAGCCCTCGCGCCGGACCCCGCTCACTGGCCTTGCCCTGGTCAAGCTGCTGCTGGAGGCAGGCGTCCCGTCAGGGCGGATTGCCGCGATCGTATCCGGCCCCGGCGTCTCCGAGGCGCTGGTGACGGATCCCCGGGTGGACCTGGTTTCGTTCACCGGAGGTCCCGCGACGGCGGAGCGGATTGCGGCAGCAGCGGGCGGGAAGAAGATCCTTTCCGAGCTGGGTGGAAACAACGCCACGATCGTGTGCGCCGGGGCGGATGCCGAGGCTGCGGCTGAGGCGATTGTGGCCGGTGCCTTCGGAGTGGCAGGCCAGAACTGCCTGTCGGTGCAGCGGGTGTACGTGCACACGTCACTGTTCGATGCCGTGCTGGAGCTCGTCACGGCGCGCACCCGTGCCCTGAAGACCGGTCCGAAGCTGGACCGCCGCACAGACGTTGGGCCGCTGATTTCCGAAACAGAGGCCCGGCGCGTTGAGGAATGGGTCGAGGAAGCCAAGGCGGCCGGCGCCACTGTCCATGCAGGCGGGCAGCGGCGCGGACCGTATTACGAACCCACGGTGCTGGCGGACGTACCGTCCGCATGCCGGGTGATCCGGGACGAAGTTTTCGGCCCCGTGGTGTCCATCCTGCCGTTCATTGAAGTGCAGGACGCGGTGTTCGCCGCGAACGCAACGGAATACGGGCTGCAGGCTGGCGTCTTCACCCCGTCGATCGATCTTGCGCTGCAGATCGCCGAGAAGTTGCACGTGGGTTCGGTGGTCATCAATGAAACGAGTGACGTACGGATCGATTCCATGCCGTTCGGTGGCTTCAAGAAATCCGGTGTCGGCCGGGAGGGTGTCCGGCACGCCGTGCGGGAAATGACCGAACCGAAGAACACCATCATCAACCTCGGCGGGCCAGCCATGCCGCGGCCGCATCTGGCGGCCACCCCAGAACGGAGCGCTTCATCATGACAGCACACAGCATTGCGGTGATCGCGGGCGACGGCATCGGCAAGGAAGTTGTCCCCGCTGCCATTGATTGCCTGGAACGGATCGCCGAACTGCATTTCCTGGACTTGGAGTTCACGTACTTCGACTGGGGATGTGACTACTACCTCCGGCACGGACGCATGATGCCCGCGGACGGGCTGGAACAGCTGGCACGGCATGACGCGATTTTCCTGGGCGCCGTGGGTTCCCCGGAGGTTCCGGACACCGAGTCGCTGTGGGGGCTGCTGATCCCCATCCGCCGGGAGTTCCAGCAGTACATCAACCTCCGCCCGGTCAAAACGCTCGACGGCGTGAGGTCGCCGCTGGCGTCCAGGGAACCGATTGACATCCTCATCGTGCGGGAAAACAACGAGGGCGAGTACTCCGAGGTGGGCGGCCGCGCCTACCGCGGGCAGCCGCACGAGACCGCTGTGCAGGAAACGATTTTCACCCGCCAGGGCGTGTCACGGGCAGCCCATTTTGCGGCAGCGCTCGCCTCGTCCCGCCGCGGCCTGCTGACCTCGGCAACCAAGAGCAACGGCATCATCCACACGATGCCGTTCTGGGACGAGATTGTCGAGGAGACGGTGCGTGAATATCCGGGAGTCACCCTGACGAGCGAGCTCGTTGACGCGTTGGCTGCGCACCTTGTCCTGAAGCCCTGGACCCTGGACGTCATTGTCGCCTCCAACCTGTTCGGCGACATCCTCTCGGACCTGGGAAGCTCCGTTACCGGCTCCATCGGCCTGGCGCCCAGTGCCAACCTGAACCCGGAAGGGGACTTCCCGTCCCTCTTTGAGCCGGTCCACGGATCGGCCCCGGACATCGCGGGCAAGGGGTTGGCAAATCCTGTGGGCCAGATCTGGTCCGGTGCAATGATGCTGGAGCACCTCGGCCACCCCGAAGCCGCCGCGCACCTCAAGGTGGCTTTCGAGTCGGCCCTCCGGGAGGGCCTCGGCACCCGCGACGTCGGAGGCACTTCATCGACGTCCGAATTCACTGCCGCAGTCCTGGCCGCGATCGACGTCATCGACGAGATTGGCGCAAGCACGGCAAGCAGGCCGGCGGCAGCATCGGCGTCGTTATGACTGTCCCTGAACGCAAGCGGCACGTCGTTGCAGTCCTCTATCGGGAGGCGCTGCCACCCCGGCTGGAAGAGATCGAACAGCTGGCCGAAGTACGCCTGGCCAAAGCTGACGGACTGGCGGCGGCGATGGATGGCGCCGACGTGCTCTACCAGTGGCATTCGTTCTCATCTGCCTTGAGGGAAAACTGGGCTGCCGCATCTTCCCTGCAGTGGGTGCATGTCTCGGCGGCGGGTGTGAGCCAGTTGCTTTTCGATGAGCTGATCGAGAGCGAGATCGTCTACACGAACTCGCGCGGGGTGCTCAGCCGTGCCATTGCAGAATTTGCACTCGGCTTTGTCCTGGATATGGCCAAGGACACGCAGGGATCGTTCCGGTTACAGCAACAACAGCGCTGGCAACACCGGGTCACGCGTAAGATCCAGGGCCAACGGGCACTCGTGGTGGGCACAGGCTCCGTTGGACGGGAGACCGCGCGTCTGTTCCGAGCCGTGGGTATGGAGGTGAGCGGGGCCGGTCGCACAGGTCGATCTCGCGACGAGGACTTTGATGTGGTCTATTCCTCCGCGAACCTGGTCAAAGTGGTGCAGGACTTCGACTATCTTGTGCTCGCGGCTCCATTGACGGCCGCGACCCAGGGCCTGGTGAACGCGGACGTCCTTTCGGCGATGAAACCGTCAGCCCGCCTGATCAATGTGGGGCGCGGGGAGCTTGTGTCCACAGATGCCTTGACCGAAGCATTGGCCTCCGGCTCCATCGCCGGCGCTGCCCTCGATGTTGTGCACCCGGAGCCACTGCCAGAAGGGCACGCGCTCTGGAACATGGATAAGGTGATAGTCACGCCTCACATGAGCGGTGACACCGAAGAGTATCTTGACGACCTGGGCAAGCTGTTCGTGGACAACCTTCGTCTGTTCATCGAGGGCCAACCACTCCAAAACGTTGTGGACAAGACCCTTGGGTTCGTCTCAGTTCCTGATTTCCATCCTTAAGAGACCCCCTTGTGCCCATGTCTGGCCGCGTTCAACGACCGGACGGGCCTAACCGAACTGAGAGCAATGGAAAACAACAGGTCAGAGACTGACTTCATGGGGACCCGAGTGATCCCTGCAGACGCCTATTGGGGGATCCATACCCTGCGGGCGGCGGAGAACTTCCCAATCACGGGGACCCCGATTTCGGCGTATCCAGCACTCGTGAAGGCGCTGGCCCAAGTCAAGCATGCAGCAGTGCTGGCGAACTTCGACCTCGGCCTGATCGACGGGGTGAAGAAGGATGCCATTGTCCGTGCCTGTGAGGACATCGAACAGGGCGGGTTACTGGAGCAGTTCGTGGTGGATGTGATTCAGGGCGGGGCCGGCACCTCGACGAATATGAATGCCAACGAGGTCATCGCCAACCGCGCGCTCGAACACCTGAACCTCGCCAAGGGCGAATACTCGATGATTCACCCCAACGGCGACGTGAACCTGGGACAATCAACCAATGACGTATATCCCACGGCGCTCAAGATCGCTTGCATTCTAGGTGCCCATGAACTGTTGACTGCAATGGCGCATCTCCGCCAAGCATTCGAACGCAAGGCGGTGGCGTTCGATGACGTTGTCAAGGTCGGCCGGACCCAGCTTCAGGATGCAGTCCCCATGACCTTGGGCCAGGAGTTCAGCACCTACGCGGTGATGGTTGACGAGGATGAACAGCGGATCCGGGAAGCCATGGTCCACTTGCATGAGATCAACCTTGGCGCGACTGCCATCGGGACAGGCATCAACACCCATCCTCACTATGCCGCCCAGGCACGCGGGCACCTGCGGCGAATTTCTGGCCTGCCACTCGTGACTGCAGGCAACCTGGTGGAAGCGACCCAGGATTGCGGCGCCTTCGTGCTGTTCTCAGGGACGCTGAAACGAGTCGCGGTGAAGTTGTCCAAGATCTGTAACGACCTACGGCTGCTGTCCTCCGGCCCCCGTGCCGGCTTCGCTGAAATCAACCTTCCCCCACGGCAGGCAGGATCCAGCATCATGCCCGGGAAGGTCAATCCCGTGATTCCCGAAGTAGTCAATCAGATTGCCTTCGAAGTCATCGGCAACGATCTGACCGTGACCCTGGCGGCCGAGGCCGGTCAACTGCAGCTGAACGCCTTCGAACCGATTATCGCCCGTTCCCTGTTCGCCAGCCTGGCCCATCTCACGGCAGCGTGCACGACGCTGGCCGATCATTGTATTGGTGGCATCACTGCCAACAAGGAGTTCCTGCGGTCCCAGGTTGAAGCGAGTATCGGAGTCGTGACCATCCTCAACCCGCTCATAGGCTATGAAACGGCGACGTCGATCGCCAGGCAGGCGCTTGCAACCGGCCGCAGCGTCACCTCCCTCGTTCTCGAACGGGGGCTGCTGACCGACTTCGAACTCGACGAGATTCTGCGACCGGAGCACATGGCAAACCCGCAAGGCCATGACGGTGAGCTGGATTCCATCAGCTCAACCATCGGTTTTGACTGAGGAACAAGCTGCGCATGCTCGCCAATCCGGTCGTTGTAGGTGTTTGCAGCGTGCCCAAGGCCAGTGATGGATCCACCAGCATGTCAATCTCCGATTCCCACAGCGGGTCACGGCGAACAATGTCTTGAACCAGGGAGCTCCGGCAGCCGTCGCAGCGAAAATGCCAATCAGTTTCTTGGCATCGGTGCTGGAGACCGGCCGCTCGTAGGTTGCGCCAGGTCTCCAGTGTCCAGCACAGTCCACAGTCCTTTTGCCCGGCAGGGGATCGAGGCCTCAACCAGTGCCCGGCTGTGTTGGTGCCGTGGCGCCGCGAAGAAGTCCTTGGTTTCCGCCACCTCGATCACGCGTCCCTCCAGCAGGACGGCCACACGGTCGCACATGTACCGCACTACATCCATATCGTGCGAGATGACGATCAGGGACAGGTTGCGTTCACGCTGCAGCCGCAGCAGGAGATTCAGGATGGTGCGCTGGGTGAGGGCGTCCAGTGCCGAGGTGGCTTCGTCGCAGATCAGGACCTGCGGTTCCAGCAGCAGGGCGCGGGCGATGGTGGCACGCTGCAGCTGGCCCCCGGAGCACTGGCCGGGGCGCTTGTCCAGCAACGCTGCATCCAGCTCAACCTCATGCATGGCGCCCACTATGTGCTCGTCCCGCTGGCGTTGTGTCAGCCCGCGGTCCGGCCGGAGCGGAGCGTGCAGACTGGCCCGGAGCGTCATCCGCGGGTCAAAGGCGCCGTGCGGTTCCTGGAACACCAGCTGCACGGCCGTCGGCTGGTGGGCTCCAGCGCCGTCCAGCTGCCGGGTAATAGTGCCCGTACTGGCCGTTTCCAGGCCCACGATGGCCTTGGCCAGCGTGCTCTTGCCCGAGCCAGATTGGCCCAGTATTCCAAGGATTTCCCCTCGCTTGAGGGTCAGCGAGACATCCTGCAACGCCGCATGGCCCAGTTTCCGCCGAGCTCCGAAGTGCTTGCCCACACCGTCCAGCACCAGGACTTCGCGCTCCTTGGAGGGCGGACGGCGGCTGGACTCCGGCGCAAGGCGTGCGGCTGCCAGCAGCTCCCGGGCGTACTCCGTTTTCGGCAGGGTGAGCAGCTCGTGGGCAGGACCTGCCTCCACGATACGGCCGGCATTCATGACCAGGACCCGGGTGGCATACGCGGCAACGGAGGCGAGGTTATGGGTGATGTACAGGATGCCCAGCCCGCGTTCCCGGCGTTCACGGTCCAGCAGCTGCAGCACCTGGCGTTCCAGGACCTTATCCAGGGCCGAGGTGGGCTCGTCGGCCAGCAGCATCTCCGGCTGCCCGGCCAGCGCCAGGGCCGTCATGGCGCGCTGTGCCATGCCGCCGGAGAGCTGGTGAGGATAAGCCCTGATCCCCTTGGCAGGATCGGCAAAGCCCACTTCCTTGAGCAGGTTCAGCGCTTTAATGCCCGCCTTTGAGCCCCGAAGGCCGGCATGGAGGCGCAGCGGCTCCTTGAGGTGCTGCCCTATGGTCCGGTTCGGGTTGAACATGCGCTGGGGCTGCTGGAACAGCATCCCCAGCCGGCCGCCGCGCACGGAGTTGAGTTCCTGTTCGGACGCGCGGGTCAGGTCCAGGTCCCCGAGACGGATGGAACCGCCGGTGATCTCCAGCTGTGGAGGCAACAGCCGCAGGCAGGACATTGCGGTCAGGGTCTTGCCGGAGCCCGAACTGCCCACCAGCGCCACGAACTCACCCCGATCCACGGACAGTGAGACGCCGGACAGCAGGGGCCTGCCGTGCGTCCCGCTGTCGGCCTTATGGCCCACCTTCAGGCCGTCCAGGACCAGGCCTGTGGCCACAGCGGTCATTTTTCCGCCGCCTGCGGCATGAGCAGCGGTGCCGCGGCCATGTGGGCTGCCCGCTGGCCGATCAGGGTCACGCAGAGGGCTACGGTGAAGATGACCAGGCCGGGGGCGAGGATACCCATCGGGGCGCGGTCCGCGAAGGGCTGGGCGGCAGCCAGCATGGAGCCCCAGTCCGACTGCGGAGGCTGGACGCCCAGGCCGAGGTAGGAGAGGGCACCCACGCTGATGAGCAGGTGCCCGAACCGCAGCGTCGCCTGTCCGAGGATGGGAGCGGCGAGGTGGGGCAGGACGTGCCGGAAGACAACAAACGACGGCGTGCAGCCCACCACGCGGGCAGCGTCCACAAAACCCCGGGCTGATACGTCGTACGCCAGCGTGCGGGCAAGCCGGGCAAAGGGCGTCCAGCCGGTGACCACGAGCGCGAGCAGCAACGGGCCGAAGCCGGTGCCCAGCGCCGCCACTATGAACAGTGCCACCACCATTTCCGGCAGCGCCAGCAGGACGTCATTGGTGCGGGTCAGGAATTCGTCCACCCATCCGCGCCGCCTGGCACTGAGGATGCCGATGGCCACACCGAGAAGGCACGTCAGCAGGGTGGCCAGCGCGGCCACGGACATGGAGAACTGGCCGCCTTCGAGGATCCGGCTGAGGGTGTCCCGGCCCAGGTTGTCTGTTCCCAGCCAATGTTCGGCGGAGGGCGGTGCCAGGCGTTCGGCCAGGTTCTGCTCCGCGGGCGGGTGCGGCGAGATCCAGGGCGCCAGAAGCAGCGCCAGGACAATCAGGGCAAGGACAACCGCGGCCAGGGCGGTCACTGTGAAGCGGTTACGCAAGGTTTCCTCCCATTGTCCTGCTGAGGAAACGGTGGACGAAGTCCGCCAGGGTGGTCACGCCGACGGCGAGTGCCACCACAACCACCACTCCGCCCTGCGCGAGCGGGATGTCGCTGTTGACGACGGCATCGAAGAGGAGCCTGCCCATGCCGGGGACGGCGAAGATCACCTCCACAATGACGGATCCGCCCAGCAGGCCCGCGAACCACACGGCGAACAGGGTGGACAGCGGCACCAGGCCGTTCGGCACCACGTGCCGGAGGATGGCCTGGCCCTGGCTCAGCCCCCTCGCCCGGGCCGCCGGCACGTGCTCCGCAGCCGCGGCGTCAATGATCCCGGCCCGGACGGCCGAGGTGAAGAAGCTGATGGGCCGCAGGGCCAGGGTCAGGGCCGGCAGGACGGCGGAGGAGAGATCGTTCCAGCCCGCCGTGGGCAGTACGGAAAGCTTCAGTGCGAAGACCAGCACCAGCACGGGAGCCACCCAGTATTCCGGCATGGCAATCAGGGCCTGGGTCACGGCGGTGATGGCCTTGTCGGCGGTGCTTCCGGGCCGGAGTCCGGAAATGATTCCCAGGGGGAGCGACACCGCGGCCGCCAGGACCAGCGCCATGGCGACCAGGCTGAGCGTGACGGACAGCGCGGGGAGCACCTGCTCAGCGACAGGCGTGCGGCTGACGAAGGACAGGCCCATGTCTCCGCTGAAGAAGTCCGTGAGCCACCGGAAGTACTGGACGCCCAGGGGATCGTTCAGGCCGAGGCTTTCGCTGAGGCCCTGCACCGCGGACTCGTCGACGGCGTCCCCCGCCACCCGTGACCGGATGATCTTCCGCACCGGGTCACCCGGGGTGAAGTACGGGATCAGGAAGATCGCAAAAGAGGACACAACAACGGCGGCCACCAGGGTGGTCGTCCGTTTGATGATGAACTGCAGCATTTGCGGCGGGTTTCTGGGAGCTGGACTAGGACGCGGCCTTGCCCGTCTTCGCGGTCAGGACGTAGCGGGACAGCGGGTCCTGGACGTAGGAGAGGACGTTGGTGCGGATCGCGTCGGTTGCCTGTTCGTTCACGAGCCAGGCGTTGACCGCCTTGTCCTGCAGGATCTGGCCGGCCTCGGCATACAGCTTGTAGCGCTTGTTCGTGTCAACCGTTGTGGCGGCGTCGGCGATGATCCGGTCGTACTCCGGGTCGCAGAAGTGGCTGAGGTTGTAGGTGCCTTTGCAGGTGTAGTCGGCAGTGAGGAACCCGATTGGGTCGGCGATGTCGATCAGCCGGTTCCGCTGGCTAAGCAGCATGTCGTAGTTCCCGGCCAGGACGTCCGGTTCCGCCGACGCGTATTCCTTGGACTGGATGGTGACGGGGATGCCGATCTTCTTGAGGTTTTCCTGCACGACGGCGGCAACGTCGGCGAATTCGGCGCGCTCCACGATGGCGATGATTTCCAAGGGGCGGTCAGCAGTGTAGCCGGCGCTGGCGAGCAGCCTGCGGGCTTCCTCAAGGTTCTGCTGCTGCTTTTCGTGCTTTTCACCCGCCCAGGGCTCGGAGGGCGCGAACGGTCCGGTGGCGGGCAGGGCGGCGCCTTCGTAGACGCTGGCAGCGAGGGCGTCGAGGTCAAGGGCTTCCCGGACCGCCTTGCGGACATCAACGTTGTCGAGCGGCGCGCGGCTGTTGTTCATGTAGAGCGTGGCAGTGCGGGGGGAATCGGCACCCAGCACGGTAACGCCGTCGTCCGCCTTCAAAGCCGCGAGGCTGGCGACGGGGATGGACAGGGAGATGTCTGCTTCGCCGGTCTGCACCTGTGCGGCGCGGGTGGCGCCGTTCGTGATGAAGCGGATCTCGGCGCCGGCGAGCTGCACGTAGCCGCCCCAGTAGTCCTCGTTGCGGTCCAGGGTGAGGGACTGCTTTGCCTTCTCCGAGACGGGAGTGAACGGCCCGGTGCAGTGGCCGAACGGGTCCAGGCCCTCAGGCTTATAAGCTGCGGGCGCCAGGATGCCGGTGTTGACGCTGGCCAGCCGGTACGGAACCAGCGGGTTCTCTGTCGGTGTGCTGACCCGGACGGTCTGCGCGTCCACGGCGGTGACACTGCTGATCATGGTGCGGTTGAAGGCCCGGGCGGGGACCTTTGCGTCCAGGACGTGGTTGAGCGCCGCCACCACGGACTCGGCCGTAAGGGCGGTGCCGTCCTGGAATTTGACGCCCTGCCGAAGGCTGAAGTCCCACTCCAGCGGGGAGGCCTGCTTCCACTCAGCGGCCAGGAAGGGCACAACCTTGCCCTCGGCCTGGTCGTACCTGGTGAGGGTTTCGAGGCAGCCGGAGAGGGAAAGGATGTACGCGGCGTCGGATTCGACGGCCCAGTTGGCCACGGGCGCCCGGAAGTTGTCGACGACGATCCGCTGGCTGGAATCGGACGGGGCCGCGGGCTGGGAGGCCTGGGTTTGGGTGCCGCTGAAACCGCACCCGGTAAGGTACAGTGCAGCAGCCGCAACAGCCGCGAGGACGCGGGCACGGAGGAACGAACGCACAAAAACCGCCTTGCAGGACTGCCTTTGGGGCAGGAACGAAAGAATGGGACTACTTAGGGTAGCCTTCCCTTCCCGTAAAGCAGCAATTTGATGACAAGCGTGCTCAGCAAGGAGAAAAGGAGAATGGCGTGCCTCCTTCTGCGCGCCTCATCCTGGGGGGCGCCGGACTGGAACGGCCCGGCAATGCAGTTTGCCCACCAACTCCAGGAGGGTCTTCGATCACTGTTCTGTTGTGGTCGGCAGAGGCCACCATGCCGAAACAAGGGAAGTCATCCAGCCGGCGGATGGTGATGCCGCACAGGCAAAAGGGGCATGGCAAGAGCAAGACGGGTGCGGGGTTTCATGACACTGATTCCCATCTTAATGGGAATCAGTGTCAATTTTGCTGGGAGTGTGAACTAACGAGAGGCCTCAGTGTTCGTCATAGTGGTCGCCGTGTTCGGCGTGGCGGTGGCCGTCGTGGACGTAGTCCGTATGGTCCCCGTGCTGGACTGTTTCGTGCGTGCAGTCATCGCCGCCGTGGCGGTGGTCCTGGAGGGTGTGTTCGGCGGGATCGTCGTGTTCGTCATAGTGGTCGTCGTGGGCCGCGTGGCGGTGGCCGTCGTGAAGATAGTCCACATGGTCCCCGTGCTGCACTGTTTGGTGGGTGCAGTCGCTTCCGCCGTGCGTATGCTCGGTGAGGGTGTGTTCTGCTTTGACTTCCTCGGTCATGATGACTCCTTTGAAGCGGCAGTCAGTCGCTCTGGCTGCCGTGGTGTGGTTCCCGGCTGTGGGCGATGGTGTCACGAATGACGTGGGCCACATGGTCATCGGCCAGGGCATAGAGGGCTTCTCTGCCTGTCCTCGTGACGGTGACGAGATTGTTTCCCCGCAGCGTTTTCAGGTGCTGGGAAACCAGCGGCTGGGAAAGGCGCGTCGCCTCCACCAGGGTGCTGACCGATGACGGCCGGTTCGAGAGGAGACAGAGAATGCGCAGGCGAGAGGGCGTGGAAAGCGCCTTGAACAACTCCGCTGTCCGGATCAGCGTCTGCTCATCAGTCATCATCAATACATAAATATACGTTGATACGACGCGGGGATAAAGGCCTCCGCCCCCTCGCTACCGTGGCCTCAATTTGCAAATGAGAACCATTCGCAGATAGTCTTCCGGGCATGTCTGTGACCCTTGTCAGTTCCCTGGATGTCTTCAGCCGCCAAGCGGCGTGCGCCGCATTGGCTGCCGAGTCCCCGGGTGCTCTTGTCGTTTTTCATGACCTGCTCGAGGACGGGCTGGTGGTCCGACGCGTTTTTCAGGAGGGACGGCGGGTTGAGCACGGGGAAGCGACGCTGGAACACCCTTGCCTGAGCTGCACGGTCCGCCTCGACGTTGTACCCGCGGTGCGGCGGCTGCTGCCATCCGGTTCCCGCATTATTGTGGCGCTGCCTCCGGCAGCGGCATCGGAGACGGCTGTGCATGCCCTGCTGCGGGGCTTGGGGGACGGGGTGACGATCGATTCAGTTGTGTTCGCTTGCGCGCCGGACGCGGTCGAGGACCAGATCTGGGACCACCACACCCTGTTCGAGTCCGGCTTCACGCCGGTACCGGCAGATGATCGGACGGCCGGTGAATTCCTGATACGGGAATTGTGCTTCGCTGACACGGTCCTGCTGGCGGACCCCGTGCTGGTGCCGGTGGATCCGGCTGCACGTTTTCGAGGGGCCCAGCTAATCCGTGAATTGGCTCCGCATGCGGTGCTCACCGACAGCGTGGGCGATGTCCGCACCGGCAGTCACGGTCTGGCCGACGCTACGGCACGGACCGTGCCCGGTGTGGTGTGGACAGCAGGGGAATCCTCGGGGCCGTTCACCACCGTTGTCCAGCGGATTGAACGTCCCCTGCACCCGGAGCGGTTCCGCCATGCCCTGGCGACCCTGGCCCAGGCCTGCTGCTGGCTCCGCGGAAGGCTGTGGGTGGCATCAGCGCCAGGCTGCAGGATCACCGTGCAGGGCATCGGTCCCCGGGTCTGGCTGGAAAACACAGGTCCCTGGCAGGCCGAACGGAAATCGCTGCCCTTTGTCTCCCAATTGACCGGTCAGGACATGGGCGAATGGCACCCTGAGTACGGAGACCGCGGCACGGTCCTGGCCTTCACCGGCGATGACATCGATGCCGCCGAGATCGCCGAGCTGCTTGGTGCCTGCGAACTGTCCGAGGCGGAGATGGTGGCCGCCGCTGACTCATTTCCCGACCCTTTTCACCTCAACGAAACAACCGACACCTCACAAAGGAGCAACTCATGAAAGTACGGAACTCGCTGCGGGCCCTGAAGAAAATACCGGGCGCACAGATCGTCCGCCGCCGCGGGCGGACCTTCGTCATCAACAAGAAAAACCCCCGAATGAAAGCCCGCCAGGGCTAATCCTGGCGCGTGCTCACGAAGGGCAGAGGCTGCTGACAGAGTGTGGCCCTGTACCTGGTGCCTGTTCCGGCACTGAGGCAGCGCCTTACATCCCCGCAGGCCTTAGTCGCCGGCAGCCATGGGCGTTGCCGTCATGGTCAGCACGAATGCTGCTGACCGGCGCGGTTGGTCCGGGCCGGGGACTGCCCTTCGACGCCGCCGGCCGGAGTGCTGCAGCTTCTTCCCTGCCACTTGCCTGGGGGAGGGGCTCACACGCCACCAGGGCGGGCGGGCAGCAGCTTTCGCCTTTCCATGCGTCCCGGCCCTCCTTGGGTGCTGCCGCGGCAATGATGAGCGCAGCCACCGGACCAGCCCAGCGTGCTGTTCAGGACCAGCCCGAGCAGCAGGACCCCTGATAGGTAGGTGCACAACGGGGTCTGGCGCGAATCGGCAACAGCTGACCGGCAGCCCAGCTCCCGGCCCGCCCGGCGCTGCGCCAGCGACAGGAACGGTATCACCGCCAGGCTCGCGGCCGCAAGGACAATGCCCACAGCAGAGTGCTCCGCTTCGGCGGCAATACATCAAGCACTGTATTCAAAAAGCGCTGTATCGTTTGGTGCGGGGCCACCGCCTGTTAAGAATGAGGAGTCAGCACCTTGCCTAAGAGCAAAGTCCGCAAGAAAGCCAAAGTGAAGATCAGCCTGGAACGCCAGGGGTCTTCTGCAAAGACCAGCTCCTGCGCGGACAGCTGCTGCCCGCCCCCGCCCAAGGCCTAGGAAGGACGCGCTCCTGCGCCTCACAGTAGCGCGTCCAACCGGAATCGCCTACGGTACGCTGTCCGTTTTTCTGCTGCTTCAGAATCTTCCCGGTAGGCAGGATGCAGGCGTTGACCTGCGGTGTGCTTTTTAGGCTTAGGCGAAGGCTTTGAGCCTTTCGGCGTCTTTTTTATTTGTGCCCAGCGGAATGCTGCGGTGGGTCACAGCCCTGGCGAGGCCGCTGTCGTGAGTGACGAGGACCAGCGCGCAGTCCTGGCGTTCCACTTGTTCCATGAGGCAGGTCATGGTTTCACACTGGGTGATGAGGTCAAGGCGTGAGGTGGGTTCGTCGGCGAAGACCAGGGCCGGTTCCAAAAGCATTGCGCGGATAATGGCCAGGCGTTGGAGTTCCCCGCCGGAGACCTGCCCGGGTGCGCGGGTCAGCAGCGCCGGTGCAAGGCGCAATGAGGCCATGAGTTCTTCCAGGCGTTCCGGGTCCAGGCGGTGGCGTCGGATCAGGTCGCCAAAGGAATTTTTGAGGGACACCCTGGCTGGGAAGGCCAGGGCGGGGTCCTGGTATAGCTTTTGCAGCCGGCCGCCTTGCAGTACGTCGGAGTGCTGGATCTTTCCGGCATCCGGGGGCAGCAGGCGTAGCAGCACGTTGCCCAACGTTGTTTTGCCGCTGCCGCTCGGTCCGCTCAGCGATACTCTTTCCCGTGCGTGGACGCTCACGTCCAGTCCGGAGAAGAGCTGCTGTTTTCCGAAGGCTTTTGACAGCCCATCGCCGCGGATAAGAGCCGGACTTGTTGATCCCTCGGGTGCTGGTGCTGCGACCCAGGAGTGGCGCCAGTTGGAGGGTTCAGCCGCGAGCAGCCGCCGGGTGTAGGGGTGGGAAGGATCATTGAGGACTTCCCGGGCCGGTCCCTGTTCTATGACGAGGGCGTTCTGCATGACCAGGACATCCCCGCCAAGTTTGCGGGCGAGTTCCAGATCGTGGGTAATGGTCAGCAGGATCCCGCCGCCGCTGACGTGCCGCTGTAGCAGCGCCGCCAGCTCATTCCGCGCACCCTCGTCCAGCCCTTTGGAGGGCTCATCCGCTATCAGGAGTTGAGCCCCGCCGATGGTGGCGGCAGCGAAGGCCACCCGCTGGGCCATCCCGCCGGAGAGTGTGTGCGGGAAGGCGCTGGCCGCTCGGGCCAGGCCCAAAGCGCCCAGCAGTTTTCCGGCGGCGGCGCGGCCGCTTCTTTTATCTGTCCTGAAACCGGTGGCCGCTTCGGCGACCTGTTCTCCGGCCCGCATTGTCGGGTCAAGTGCGAGCATGGGTTCCTGTGGCAGCAGGGACATGACCGGGCCCCAGAGCCTGCGCCTGTTCCTGGGGTCGGCCAGGTCGTAGGTGTGGCCGTCCAGGGTGAGGTTTCCCCGTGCTGCGAGGTTTGGCGGGAGCGTACCCATGATCGCGTGGGCGAGCAGCGATTTACCCGAGCCGCTCTCACCCACGATTGTGACGGGGTGCCCCGGCACAAAGTCCAGGTCGGCGGCTTCCACCAGCGTCGTTTGGCCGTGGGTTACCACGAGGTTTTTCAGGCGAAGTGTCACGGGCGGGACTCCTTGTTTCGCAGGCCCAGGAGCCCGGTGAGGATGGTGACGAGGACCAGGACGGGTGCGAGGGACATCCAGGGCGCCTCATGGTAGTAGGGGAAGGCTTCGGTGACCATCTGCCCCAGTTCCGGTGTGGGTGGCCGGACGCCGACACCAACAAAGCCGAGGGTGGACAGGGCCAGGATTGAGGAGCCGAGCCCGAATGTTGCCATGGTGGCCAGCAGGGGCCGCAGTTCGGGCCAGAGGTGCCGGCGCACGATGTGCACGGATCCGAGTTTGAGTAGCCCGGCTGCCTCGACGGCAGGACCGGCAAGTAACAGTCCGCTGCGCGAGCGGATCATCCGGAAGTATTCCACCCATTGGGCAAGGGCGAGCCCAACATACAGTGACCACAGTTCACCGTTGGCAAGCGCTGAGAAGATCAGGACCACCAGGAGCGCCGGAAGTGCGATGAAAGCTTCGGAGAGCCCGTGGAGGATAGTGTCTGTCCATCCTCCCCGCCAAGCGGCGGTGATGCCCGCGAGTGTTCCGAGCAGCAGCGCGGTTCCGACGCACAGCAGGGCCATCAGCAGGGACAGCTGGGTGGCGTGGGCCAGTCGGGCGATGACGCTGCGGCCCAGGTGGTCCCTGCCCAGGGGTTCTTGGAGGCTGGGAGCCTCCAAGAACCGGGACAGGTCCTGGGCTGCGTGATCGGGCCAGGCCAACGGGCCGGCCAGTGCAAAGAGCACCAGCGCGGCCAGCAGCACCGCCGAGGCGCGCTGTGCCCAGGTCAGGGACGGAAACCAGCCCCTCGGAGCAGGTGTCAGCACCTCTTGCCGCTCCTGATTCCTGTCCGTGCTGAACTGGTTGGCGATGGGGGCTGTCACAGGACCACCTCCCGGCGGCGGGGACGGGGGTCGATGGCGGCAGAGCCCAGGTCAACGGCCGTGTTCAGTACAACGACGAGGAGGGCCAACGCCACGGCGGTGGCCTGGATCATGGGAATGTCCCGCCAAAAAATGGCGTGCACGAGCGCGTGTCCCAGGCCCGGCCAGGCAAAGAGGCTTTCAACAATGACGACCCCTTCGATGAGGATCAGCACCTGGACACCGACGTAGGCGATCAGAGTCACTCCCGTATTGCGCAGGATGTGCCGGAAGAAGACCACACGTCCGCTGAGGCCTTTGGTCTGGGCGAAGTGGACGTATCCGGATTCTCTTACCTGAACGACGGTGTCGCGGGTGACCCGGGCAAAGAGCCCGGAAAGCCCCACCGCAAGGGTCACAGCCGGAAGCACGATGTTGGTCGCTTCGCCGTGGCCCGCAGCCGGCAGCACCCCGAGGTGGACGGAGAAGAGCAGGATCAGGACCAGCCCGAGGAGGAACGGGGGCAGTGCGCGTGCGCCGGTGACCCAGAGGTTGGTGATCCGGTCCAAGGCTCCGCCGGGTCTGCCGGCGGCCAGGGCTCCGGCAGTTGCGCCTGTCACGAAGGCGATGGCCAGGGCCACTACGGCGAGCTGGATGCTGCTGGAAAGATAGAACGCCAGCTCGCCCGCGACATCTCCTCCCGTTACCAGGGAGGTGCCGAGGTTGAAGGTGAATAGGTCTGTCAGCCAGTCGAAGAGCTGCTGCCAGAGTGGCCGGTCCAGTCCCAGTTCAGCGCGGACGCTGTCCGCCGAGACTGCGGTGACCTGGTCGTAACCGTAGCGGCCAGCGGCGATGCGGAAAGCGATGTCTCCAGGCAGGTTCTGCACAATGACGAAGCACGCGGTGGAGACCATCAGTACAACGGCGACCGCTTGTACTGTGCGCCGGCGAAGGATGCGGGCGGCAGGGCCGGAAGGAATACGCAGCCCCGCGGTGGGTGGTTCCATGGACGTTTTCCCCCGTCTCTACTTGGACCAGGCGAGGTCGCTCAGCCGCCAGGAACGCTCGAGAGGATCCAGGACGAGGCCCTCGACCCTGTCGCTCACCACGGCGCTCTGCCGGTACCAGGCCACAGGGATCACGGGCAATTCGTTGTGCAGGATGTCGGTGACCGTGCGCCGGTTTTCCTCGCTGCTGCCGGCATCGGTGCCGGTGGACATGGCGTTCAGTGTCGAGGTCAGATCTGCATTGTTCCAGCCCATGGCGCCGTAGTCGGCGCCGCCGGGCCTGAAGTCCTCGGTGAGGGTCACCAGCGCGTCGGGCACAAGTGCGTAATTGCGCGAGTACAGTGCCAGTTCCAGCGAACCGTCCTTGTGTCCGGCGGGAATGTCGCTCGAATTCCCGACCTTAACGTCCAGGGTGATTCCCACCTCTTTCAGCTTCGCCTGGATGGCGGTTGCAAGCAGCGGCAGTTCCGGGCGGTCAGGGAAGGTGCGCAGGCTGACCGAGAACTTTTTCCCCTCGCGCTCAAGGATTCCGTCGGCTCCGGGGGCCCAGCCGGCCTCGGCCAGCAGCTTCTTCGCTTCGTCGGCGTCATGGGCCAGCGGCGTGACATCATCCTGGTGCCACTCCGGCAGCGAGGGCGGGAACAGCTGGCTGGCGGCCATTTCAGGGTCTCGAAGCAGCGCAGTTGCCATCGCTTCGCGGTCCAGGGCCAGGCTCAGGGCTTGACGCACGCGGGAATCACCCAGGAATTCGTGTGCGGCGTTTACCTTCATCAGGATGGTCCTGGGAAGAGTTACCGCCGCGATATCCAGTTTGCCGGCCTGCTTGATCCGCTGCAGGCTGGTCGGGTCCATCCCGAACGTGACGTCGGCCTGTCCGCTTTCGGCTAGCAGCGCACGGCTCTCGGCCCTTCCCACCGCCTGGTAGTGGACCTCCGCAATCTCCGACTTTTCGTCCTGCCACTGCTCAGAGGCAGCCAGTTCGATGGTGGCCGGCTGCTCCAGCCGCGTCACCTTGTAGGGACCGGAGCCCACTACCTCGGTGACTGACCGGTCGGCAGCGTACGAGCTGGGGGCAAGAATCTGTGTGCTGGTGTGGCCAAAGACGGCGGGCAGCGGGGCGTACGGCTCCATCAGGTCTACCCGGACTGCCCCGTCCTCGGCCGTGATGGACTTGACCGGAACCGTTGCAAGGGGGCTTGCCGCCTTGGTCCGCGCGGTCTCCAACGCGCCGACAACGGAATCAGCCGTGACCGCGGTCCCGTCATGGAAAGTGGCACCCTCGCGTAGCGTGAATCGCCAGGAAAGATTATCCGGAGAGGCCTCCCAAGCCGTGGCCAGCCCAGGCTGCAGCGCCCCATGATTGTCTGCATCCACCAGGGTCTCAGCCACCTGCAGGCGGGTGAAGAATCCTCCGCTGGTGGAGGGGTCAAGGCTGTGAAGCTCAAACTGCCCAACTACCTTCAGCGGCTGCTGAGCAGCCTGGTTCTTTGCCGGGTTTTCCCCGGCGCATCCGGCCATCATCAATACGGTGGCAGCTGACGCCCCGGCCATTCTTATCCTGCGCCCAAGCATGGGTCTGCTCCTTTTTAGTTACCAAGTGTTAGTTCCCATGCGTCATTCTAGTTGCGATTGATTATCATTACCAAAACTGGTGCTACTTGTTTAGGTCTGCCAGGGGCAGCGGGTGAAGAAATCTCCGGGGGGCGCTACCAACCAAGACGAGCCCTGGTTGGCTGTGACTTCCTGAACGTGCTCATGGATGGCGAGCCTCATAGATACCTTGGCGCCTCCGAACCGCAGTCTTTCGACCGCGTCGAACAACCTTCGATGACGTCCGAAACCTTCTGTGCTGCATAATTGCAGCCCAACTAGGGCGCTGATTGGAGTGGTCAGCGCTTGTCGTCCCGCGCTTCGCCGGCCCACGGGCCCGACGCGATAACTGCTTCACCCTGACGGATCAGTCTCATCTCTGACCGCGAGGACGGGCTGGGGGTGATGCCCGGCGGGGTCTGTCAGTACACGCCAACCCCTAATCTCCGGCATTTCCCTCGGTGGGCAACAGGGAGGGGAAGTTCGGCCTCTCTGGCGGTTCACTCCAGGATGCCGCTGCCGGGAAAGCTGCATGTTTATTGCACAATGCCGAAACCTGCGGCAGCGTAGATTCCGTCGATGACCTTCATGTTGGAAAGGTTGTCGGAGCCCTCAGGGAGCAGCTCCTGGCCCGACTCAAGACCATGGACTACGGCCTCCAGTTGATGGTCGTAGGTCTCAAGACCACGTACAGTCCACGTACGGTCCAGCCCGTTATGGCTCAGGGTGACGGAGTGTCCTTTGGAAGGAAAGACCAGATTCTTGACGACGAGTTTCCCTTCTGTACCGACCACTTCGAGGGATGAGTTCAGGTGGCCGGGCTCTTCCAGCATTGCTGATGTGATGAGCGCTTTTGCTCCTGAGGGAAACTGGAGGTCGGCCGTTACGCTCAGGTCCGCGCCAAGGGGATTGAGCGTCCCGCTGGCTCGGACTACCTTTGGTTCTTCGCCCATAAATGCCCGCACCCAGTGAACCGGGTAGCAGCCGAGGTCCATCAGCGATCCGCCTCCCAGTCTCGGGTCGTGTCGCAGCGACGCGGGATCGAAAGGATTCGAGCTGGAAAAGTCTGCGCTCAGTGTCAAAACCTCGCCGAGCCCGCCGGAGGCCTTGACGGCATCGAGTTCCGCGCTGAGGGGGTGGTAGCGGTCATGAAAGGCTTCGATGAGGCGGCAACCTGTCGATTGCGCAGCCTCCAGCATTTTTGCAGCCTCATCCGCATTCATTGCGAAGGGCTACTCGCAGAGCACGTGCTTTCCTGCCTCCAAGGCGGCGATCGACCACTTGGCGTGCTCGGAGGGTGGCAGCGCGTTATAGACCAAATCAATGCCGGGGTCGGACATCAAAGAGGAGTAATCGCCGTAAAAACGGTCAATCCGGTGGTGGTTTGCAAACTGGTGTGCAGACTCTGCACGGCGGGAGGCTACAGCGACGACCTCTACGTCAGTTCGCCGCCTGGCTGGCCGGATGACCGCCGCAGGCGCTATACCCGATGCGCCCAAAATTCCGATTCTTAACATTGCATGTCTCCTTGCTGGGGCGCCAGAACGGCAGTCTATTCGCGTCAAGTTGTACGAGCATCCCCATCATGCGAGCCGGTGCCAACCGGACACGGTGAAGCTGCATCTGCCACCCGCCCCGAGTTAGAGCAGCGGAAGGTCGAGGGGAACAACGGCGGCACTCGCGGCAGCAGCGGGCGTTGACCTCGATGCATTCAGCTTATATAGTTCAGGCCATAAACTAAAGCTGGTAGGGCGTTGCAGAAGGTTATCGGCCAGACGGCCTCGCGGGTGCCAGTGCCGTATCGGTGGGCGGCGAGAACGACACCCGGAGCTCGAGGCGTCCTGAAACCCATCAGCGAGGCCGGCGAGGACAATCCAGCTGAGGGTGCCGGAGAAATACTCATCCATGTGCCGACCCCGTACCCCCCCATCTAGGAGACATCATGAAGGTCCTCATCACTGGCGCTCATGGAAAGGTCGGTCGTGCCGCTACTCGGGCGATGATCGTCGCCGGACACGAAGTACTCACCACCGATCTCACTCGTCCCGGCTTCGAGCGTAAGCCTGAAGGCACCCCGAAGTACACGATGGCCGACCTCACCGATGCAGGGGAAGCCTACGCCGTCGTCCGCGGAGCGGATGCCGTCGTACACGTCGCTGCAATCCCCGAACCGACGGGTAACCCGCCTCACGTCGTATTCCAGACCAATCTCATGGCGACCTTTAATGTCCTTGAGGCGGCCATACAATTTGGCGTGAAACGCTTCGTTTTCATCTCCAGTGAGACGGTCCCGGGGTTCTTCTTTCCCGAGCGCGGATTCCTCCCTGACTACGCACCCGTGGACGAGGAGCACCCGATCCGCCCGCAGGACCCCTACGCGCTCTCCAAGCACTTCGGCGAGCAGCTGATGGACGCCGCAATCGCCCGGTCCGACATCCAGTGCATCTCCATCAGGCCCAGCTGGGTCCAGTTCGAAGGCAACTACGAGAATAACCTCGGACCGCAGATCCGTGATGCATCGGTCCTCAGCCCCAACCTATGGAGCTACGTCGACGCCTACGACCTCGCCGATGCCATCGTCCTGGCCGCCGAGTCAGACCTGCCCGGACATGAGGTCTTCTACATCGCTTCCCCCGAGAATGTAGGCGGGCACGACTTCGCTGAGGTCCTGAACAAGTACTACGGTGACACCATCGAACTGCGCGAACTACGCCGTACCGATGCTTCGGGGATCTCAAGCGCCAAAGCCCAACGGATGCTGGGCTGGACGCCGAAGCGATCCTGGCGTGACTACCTCGACGCCGAAGGACATAAGCTCAACCAGTAACGAGAGGGACGGGGCGGGAGCCTCTCCCGCCCTTTCCCTCTCGCAATGCGCTCATCAGCCCTCGGACTTTCTGATGGCCGGTGTGGGCCCCTGCCGGGACTTTCTGAATAACGGCGGGTGGGGTCCGGTCTGTTCCGAAAGGAGACGGCCGTGCCAGAGTCCACGACCGAGATGACAGGGGCGATGATCGATCCTGTGACGGGAGAGATCATCGATCAGAAGGAGCTTGCGGAACGGTTGCTCGCGCAGGCCGGGGAACAGGGCGTGAGCCTGGTGGGCCCAAGTTTCATGGCCCGTCCTGACCATCCAAATGGCGGGGACTTACCCGGTGCAGTGTATGCCCGCCCGCGGGAAAGCAGGAGGGGGTAAACGGCCAGGGTGCGCCACTGACCACCGCACGCACGTCACCCGAACACACAGGAGAACGATGCAGCACTGGCGGCACCCATTTACGCGCAGTCGCGCAGCACGTGCGCTCGCCAGGATCCCATCCTGGGCCTATTCGTGGGCGAGTGCTTTCGTGGCCAGCACATCGTTCATGCGCTGGGTCAGATTCCGGACGCTGCAGGGCTTGCCGAGCAGGTCGTCTATCCCGGCGGTACGGTATTGGTCTATGACTATCTGGGGTTGGGCGGTGAGCATGAAAATGTGGGCGGTGCTGGTTTCCTTGATACGCCGGGCTCCTTCCAGTCCGTCAATATCCGGCAGTTCGTAATCCAAAATGATCACGTCGGGATGATACTCGCCCACGGACGTGATGCCCGACAATCCGTCCTCGGCCAGATGAACGGCGGTACCTGCCCATGGGCAGACACGCAGGAGCAGGTTCCGGATGTCTTGGTCGTCTTCTATGAGCGAAACGGGACTACATCGCTGCTGGCGCCGTTGAGGTAACCGCAGGATGAAGAAGGCCCTCCGGTGGGGGACCGATGGGCCTTCCTCAACTGAGGCCACCCGCCCCGGATGCAGTCATCGACCGGAACCTTGGCGAAACCTCGACACACTTCTGCAAGAGGGCTGGAACCTCATAGCCCCATGCAGTAGCAAGTTCTGATGCACGTCAGGAAAACACAGCTGGAGGTCAACTGCTCAGCGGACCTTCGCCTTAGTCACGGTGATCGTGATGGCGTCCGTGACGGCGTCGGGGCTGACACCGTTGGTGGCGGTCACCCTGAACGTGAACTTGCCGGCCTTGGTTGGGGTTCCGGACAGGACTCCGGTGGTGGGGTTCAGGGTTAGGCCTGCAGGCAGTGCACCGGAAACCTGGAAGGTTGGGGCCGGGGTACCCGTAGCGGCGAACGTGTAGCTGTAGGCGGTCCGCGTGTTCGCCTTGGTCGGTGGCGTGGCGGCGGTGAACACCGGTGGTGCTGCGTTCACGGTGATGACGGACACCGTGTTGGAGAAGGTGTTGACGACATAAACTCTCGACCCGTCCGGGGCGACTGCAGCACTGCCCGAGCCCCGCTCGACCGGCACCGTGGAGGTCACCGTGCCGGATGCCACGTCGATGACTGACACCGTCTCATCAGAGTTGGCGACGTAGACAGCCGACCCGTCCGGGGTGACCGCAACACCGACCGGGCTCAACCCAACCTGGATCGTGGAGGTCTCCGCACCGGATGCCACGTCGATGACCGACACCGTGGAGCTCTCGTTGTTGCTGACGTAGGCTGTGGACCCATCCGGGGTGAACGCAATACCGGCCGGAGACGGCCCCACGTTGATCGTGTCGGTCATCGTTCCCGAGACGACATCAATGACCGATACCGTGTTGTAGTCCTGCCCGTTGGTGACGTAGGCCGTCGACCCGTCCGGGGTGAACGCAACGGCGCCTGGATACGGCCCTGCCGCGATTGCGGTCGTCATCGTGCCCGACGCCACATCAATGACCGACACCGTGTTGGTGTCGCCGCTGGTGACATAAGTGATCGATCCATCCGGGGCGAATGCAAGGGTGAGCGGCAGGGACCCGACAGGGATGCTGGACGTCATTGTCCCTGACGCCACATCAATGACGGACACCGTGTCGGACCCGGTGCTGGTGACGTATGCCGTTGACCCGTCCGGGGTGAACGCAACATCGATGGGGAACGGCCCTACCGCGATTGAAGAGGTTATCGTTCCCGAGGCGACATCAATGACGGACACTGTGTCGGAATCGGTGTTGGTGACGTACGCTATGGACCCGTCCGGGGTAAACGCAACGTTACTGGGGTTTGGGCCGACCTGGATCGTGGAGGTCGCCGTGGCGGCAGCAATTGCCGGGACATCCGCCAGCATGAGGGCCGCCAGGAAGGTGCCGATCATGGCCGCACGCCGGCCGCGAAGGCGGGCAGCGCACGATCGCCGCGCGGAAAGGCGTTTTCCGGAGTGCTGTGTTTTGTTGGCTTGGGACGAAGGCCGATCCAGGTATGGCCGGGACAATGTATTTGATAGCTGCATTCTGGTTCCCCCTACGAATGGAAAGCGAATTCTGTTGTGGCGCGTTTTTTGCGGCCTTCGGAAGATCACCTGCCGTCGTTGACGGACGGAAATCGTCTCGGCGCAGCACTGCGCCAAGAACAACGGGTGCCGGCAGGCCCCCTCATAACGACTCGCCGAAACAACGGCTCAAGCCGGAGCTTATCGACCCGGTGAACCTGCCGTCACCATTAGCCGGTACCTGTCTTTTGCGTTGGAGCTACCTGTTTATTGCGCACGAGAAATTGGGCGGCCTGCCACTAATGGAAATTCTCAACCACGGTGCATGACGATCACGAATCGAGTTCCTTACCCGTTCCTTTCTCATACGTATTCAGCGTGTTCACCTTTTTATATACAGCCCGGCGGTCAGGTCTTGGTCAGCATCTGGATTTGGGGGTGCACCATTCGAAAGCACATTGGCCGCATGCTCAAGCGGGGCGACAATTAGCGATACCCGCGATCGGACGAGCAGTCTCAGCCGCGGTGCTGGTCGTCGTTGGGGCAGGACTGGCGCTGCTCGCTGTGCTGGCTCTGGGGCAGCGGCCTCAGGCGCAATTCCAGTCGACTCCGCAGTGGATGATCGAGGGCACGGTCGAGCCCATGGCCAGCGCAGATCGTGAGTCCCAGCAGGTGTAATTTCAGGGGTGGCGGCGGCTGTACCCGCTGGTTTGTCCTCTCGGCAGACGCCGTTGTGTTGCAGCACTATCGGGCAGTCCTGCCAGCCGCCGGCTGGGAAGTGGTCGAGGATGACGGGCGCCGCCTGGGGGCCCAGCGTGATGGCCTGGCGTTAGAGGCGATGCCCTGCCTTGGAGGCGGTCTGTTCGGGCCGGAAGCGAGGAAAACCGCGCGTTCGGACAGGGAACGGTTATCCCTCCGGGTTCAGACACATGTGCTGCACACCACTGAAAACGACGACAACCAACTGAAACTCCCCACCAGCTCCGACACTCCTGCTCGGCACATAGCAAGGCAGGGGAGCGAACGCGCATGAGCGTGCCTGGGACAACGCTCAGTCCCGTTATGCCATACTCTTTGCGGCCCCGGGCCTCGATCGTCGGCCCTGCGAGCTTCACACCTCCGCGGCAGGAACATCGGGAAACCCGTTCCATACCTTGCGGACTCAGCTTGGCCTTCGGGCCCGTGGGGCCGGGTGGCCCCGCGGCGTCTGTCTCGCCGTCGCGGATCGCTGTAGGCACCACGCGTCCTTAAACCCAGGGGCCCTGGCGGCACGGTCACGTGGTGCCGTGCCGCCAGGCAGGGCCGGTGTTACTGAGCCCGTTTAGCCCTTTGGGACTCCCGGCTGAATGTCAGGCGTGGAGTGCTGCCTGAGTTGTTGCGCCCGCGACGGCCACCGTTGAGCCGCTTTGGGCGGACTCGATGCATGCAAGTGCGATGGCAAGGGCGCGGCGGGCGTCCGGGAGCCCTGGCGTGAGCGGAATGCCGGAGTCCGGGGCGGCTTCGCCGTCACGGCGGCTGCGGACGTGCTCTGCGAAGTCAGCCAATTCGTCACGGTAAGCGTCAGCGAACAGTTCGATGTTCAGACGGGGGGTCTGAGCGGAGAGGCCGTCCGCTCCGTAGCGCACGGCGGCCGTTTCGGTGGCGCGGCCGGCTTGGACCATTCCGAGGGAGCCGTAAACCTCGCCGCGTACGTCGTAGCCGTAGAGAGCGGAGAAGTTCGCCTCGGCGACAGCGATCGCGCCGTTGCTGTAACGGATCGTGACGACAGCCGTGTCGAGGAACCCTGCGTCTTTGAAGGAGGGTTCGACGAGAGCGTCTGCGGTGACATGGACGCTCACGGGCTCTGCTGTGGGGTTGTACCAGTTGAGCGCATCAAAGTCGTGGATCAGGGTTTCGAGGAAGATGGTCCACTGGGGGATCCGTGCCGCGTGCGGGATGCTTCCGTTGCCGGGGTCACGGGTGACCGAGCGCAGCAACTGCGGGATACCCACGGTCCCGGCTTCGATGTCACGGCGGCTAGCCAGGAAGTCGGCGGCGTAGCGGCGGTTGAAGCCGATTTGCCAGTGGACGCCCGCTGCGGCGACGGCTTCCTCTACCTGGGCCAGTTCCTCTAGGGTGAGCGCTCCGGGCTTTTCGCAGAAAACGTGCTTGCCGGCGCGGGCAGCGTCGATTGACAGCTGGGCGTGGAAGCGCGCCGGTCCCGCGATGACGACGGCGTCGATGTCGGGATCTGCCAGCAGGTCGGCTGGGTCCGTGGTCACGTTGGAAACGCCGAGCTCGGCGGCGAGTTTTGTAGCGGGTTCAACCGCGGGGTCCGCGATCGCCGCCAAGGCTGCTCCGGGGATCTTCTCGGCCAAGCTGCGGGCATGGTAGGCGCCCATCCAGCCGGCGCCGATGAGGCCAACCTGGACCGGCCGTGGCCGCGCTGATTCGACAGTGAAGTAGGTCATTGGGGTGTCCTTTCAAGAGTGTTGGCTGGTTGATCCAGCCTTTTCTGGTCTGTGGTGCCAGGGGCAGTGCCGGGCGCCCAACGGAGTAGGCACGGAAGGCGGAGTAGGCACGGAAGGCGGCCGATGAGCAGCCGCCCGCGTGGTCAGAGGGAGAGTTCCACGCCGGAGCCGGCAAAGGCCTGACGGAAGGCTTCCAGGGCGACGAGGGAGTCAGCTTTCGCCCAGCCCTCCAGCGCGACGACTCCGGTGTAGCCGAGGGCTCCGAGCGCACGGGAAATTGCCGGGTAGGCGATCTCGCCCGTGCCTGGCTCGAAACGGCCGGGCACATCCGCGACTTGAATCTCTCCTATCAGAGGCAGTGCGCGGGTAACGAGGTCGATCAGGTTACCTTCACCGATCTGGGCGTGATACAGGTCCAGATTCAACCGCAGGTAGGGGCTATTCACGGCTTCGACAAGCGCAATGGTTTCCGCTGCCTTGGCAAACGGCGTTCCAGGGTGATCCACGGCCGTGTTCAGGTTTTCGAGGGTGAAAACGCGGTTTTGCTTTTCGCCGAGCTCCGCGATCCGCTTGAGCGTATCGGCTGCGCGGATCCAGTCCGGTCCGCTGGTCGATTCGACCGGCTTAACGGGAAGGCCTTTGCCGTCGAGTCCGGTACCGTGCAGATTTAGACGGGGACTGTCCAGGACCTCCGCCGCCTGCAGCGACTGCTCTGCCGTCCGGACCAACTCATCGGCCCCCTCTTTGTCGACAAGGTCGCCGCTGATGTAACCGGTCATCGACGAAAAAGTCGCACCAGAGGCGGCTAACGCTTTCAGGTCCTTCGCGGTCCAGTCCCAGATTTCCACTTGGAAACCCAGGGAGTCGATCTTCCGTACCCTTTCCAGGAAGGGCAGATCAGTGAACAACATTTCCGCCGAAGCGGCCAGCGTGATCCCGTTGGGGTTGAGCGCCACGCTCATGCGATACCTCCATTGCTACCGGCCGCCAGAGGTCATTTTTTGACCGCGGACCTGCCTCGTCAACAAACACTAGCACGTGCTAATTGTCACGTGCTAGTGTGGTGCAAAACTCATTGTCAGGACAAAGGAGTCTGTTGTGCCCACTATCGACCACACCTCGACAACCAGCGGATTGCGCTCGGCGCTCCCGCCCCTCACGCCCGGCCCGTACCGTAAGCGGCTGGGCCTAGTAGCCCTTATCGCGACGTTCGGGGGCTTGCTCTTCGGTTACGACACGAGCGTACTCAACGGGGCCCTCCACCCGATGAGCATTGAGCTCAACCTCAACGCCTTCACTGAGGGAGTCGTAACGAGTTCACTGTTGTTCGCCGCCGCGGCCGGAGCCGTCAGCGGCGGTCGGCTTTCCGATGCCTGGGGCCGGCGCAGGGCGATCCTGCTGCTTTCATCCCTGTTCTTCGTCGGCGGCCTGGTCTGTGTCTTTGCACCGGACTTCACGGTCATGGTGATCGGCCGCGCCATCCTGGGCTTGGCCGTGGGCGGCGCGTCGACCGTCGTGCCCGTCTACCTGGCCGAACTCGCACCCTACGAGATCCGCGGCTCACTTGCCGGACGCAACGAGCTGATGATCGTAACCGCCCAGCTTGCCGCCTTCATCATCAACGCCATCATCGGCAATACCTGGGGAGAGGTCCCCGGTATCTGGCGCGTCATGTTGTCCATCGAAGTCATTCCCGCCACGGCGCTGTTTATTGGCATGCTGCGCGTGCCCGAGTCACCGCGCTGGCTGGTGGAAAAGGGGCGCAACCGGGAAGCACTTAAGGTCCTCCAGGCGCTGCGTCCCGCCGGCCGTGCCGAAGCTGAAATCGCAGAAATTGAATTCCTTGCCAAAAAGGAAAGCGAGCAGTTTCAGTTCAACTGGCGTGGCATCCTGTCCAACAAATGGCTCCTTCGGATTCTGCTCATCGGCATCGGCCTGGGCGTATTCCAACAGCTGACGGGCATCAATTCCATCCTGTACTACGGGCAGACCGTACTCATCGACGCCGGGTTCTCGGCGAACGCAGCCCTTGTCGCGAACGTCGCCCCGGGCGTAATCGCAGTGGTCACCGCAGTCATTGCCCTTCGCATGATCGACCGTTTCAGCCGCCGCAAGACGTTCATCCTTGGCTATGCCCTCACGGCACTCTGCCACGTCCTCATCGGCACCGCCTCCCTGCTGCTGCCCGCAGGTAACCCTGCCCGTCCGTTCGTCCTCCTCTTCCTGATCGTCGCCTTCGTGGGCTCGATGTCGCTGTTCCTGAACGTCGCCACGTGGGTGACTCTGTCTGAGATCTTCCCGCTGCGGATGCGCGCCTTCGGGATGGGCGCATCTGTGTTCATGCTCTGGATCACAAACGCATTCCTGGGCCTGTACTTCCCGACGATTATCGGCGCCATAGGCATCTCCGGTTCCTTCTACTTTTTTGCAGCCCTCAACGCGGTCGCCCTCGTGTTCGTGTACAGGCAGGTACCTGAGACCCGTGGCCGCAGCCTCGAGAAGCTCGAAGAAGACGTTATGACCGGCGCAATCTACAAAGTCGACGCCAAGAACGCACGTTGACACGCAAGCATCAAGACATCAGGAGGCTCCCATGAGCGACACCAAAAGCACCGTACACATCGGAACAGCTCCCGATTCCTGGGGCGTCTGGTACCCAAACGACCCGCAGCAGCCTCCATGGGAAAGATTCCTCAACGAAGCACGCGATGCCGGCTACGAGTGGATTGAACTCGGTCCCTACGGCTATTTGCCCACCGATCCGAACCAGCTTGCCGACGAACTTGGTTCCAGGGGGCTCCATCTGTCTGCCGGAACGATGTTCACATCCTTCCACCGTGGCACCGGGGAAGCCTGGAAGACGGCGTGGGAAGAGGCCCAGCAGATCGGCAAGCTCATCTCGGCGCTGGGGGCAGAACATGTAGTGGTGCTGCCAGAGATGTGGGGTGAACCCGAGTTCCAGAACCCCGTTCTCCGGACGCCAGGAGTAGAACAATGGGACCACCTTCGCGAACTTCACAACCAGCTGGGACGTGCCCTCCGCGAGGAATTCGGGCTCAGCCAGCAGTTCCACTCGCACGCCGAGAGCCAGATCGGCACCACCCGCGAGCTGGAGCGGTTCATCGCAGAAACCGATCCCGAATTCGTGGGCATCTGCCTGGACACCGGCCACTATGCCTACTACGGCGGCGACAGCGTTCGGCTGATCCGAAACCACCCTGAACGGATCGGATACCTGCACCTAAAGCAGGTGGACCAAAACCTGATCTTCGACGTGCTGAAGAACGGAACTACCTTCGCCGACGCCGTCCCGCAGGGAATCATGACCGAGCCTCCAAACGGCATTCCGGACTTCGGGCCGGTCCTTGAAGCTGCCGCGGAGCTGGGCAGGGACATCTTTGCCGTGGTCGAGCAGGACATGTACCCGCTGCCCTCGCTGGAAACACCCCTGCCCATTGCCGAGCGAACCCGGAAGCACATCATCTCCTGCTCCAACCTGGCACTCCGTCGATAGATGACGTTTTCGGCAAGGTGCAGCCAAAGCCGCCGGCCCCGTGTACGCAACAGCTGCGGGCAGCAGGTCCACTCTGTCAGGGCCCTTCCAATGAGCCGGAAAAGTTCCCGCAGGGACCAGTTTCGAAGCCCCCGCTCTTTCGACCCCCGGTCGGATTTGGGTCTAAAGGGCCCTCCCACGGGGAGGGCCACTGCTGGTACGCACAACAAGGTGTGGCGTTTCTTTGTGTTCCAGCCAAGGGGCCGAGGGGTCTTCGAGCCGCCGAACCATAGCCGCTGTGGCACGGTCGGTGAGGTCACGAGGTTTGAATCCAACCGTGGTGAGCTGCACGTACGGCAGGCTTGAGAGGGTGCTGTCATCAAAGCCAACCACCGAGATGTCCTCCGGAACCCGGAGCCCGCGTCGCACAAGGGTTCCCAGGACTCCCATGGCACTGCGGTCATTTGCGGCCATAATCGCCGTCGGGAGAGGTTTTCGGTTGAGTATTTCAACCGCCGCCCTGGAGCCGCCCTCCTCCGAGTAGTCGCCTCCAACCACATCCATGTGATGTCCAAGGCCGGCACCAGCCATCGCTTGCTCATAGGCGCTGCGGCGAACGGCGCTCCCCGGCCCCTCACCTCCGCTCACGTAAGCAATCCTGGTGTGCCCCAGCCCGATGAGGTGCTCCACCAGCATCCTCGTACCTGCGGCATCATCAACCCGCAGATCGTCATGGGATTCCACGCTCCGGGGACCACCAACCATGATGACCGGAATGTTCGCCGGAAGATCCGACACATGGCTGCCACCTCCTTCGGCTGCCAGGACAAAAAGTGCCTCGATTCGTTGACCCAGCAGCTCGGCAACGACTTTCGACGCGCTCCGTTCCTTCGACAAGGGACCCAAAATAAGCGAGAAACCGTGCTTCTCCGCCGACCCAAAGAGAGCTTCAACCAAATCAACCTCGAACGGCTGGTGCATGGTGAAGAGTACGCCTAAGCGGAAAGTCCGCCGACCGCGCAGAGCCCGGGCGGAGGCATCGGGATAATAGCCGATCTCCTTCGCGGCAGCGAGAACTTTCGCGCGGGTCTCTTCACTTGCCCCCGGAAGGTCACGAAGGACGAGTGAGACCAGCTGCCGGGATACCCCTACATGCTCGGCGAGGGTCTTCATTGTGGGCCGCTCAACGACCCCGGCGTTCCGCGCCCTGGAGGTACCCTCAGGTTGCTCTGTCTGGACGTTCACTTTCACTCCGTGACTCGATCGATTGCTTCCCGCTCCGACTACCTTAGTGAAAATCACGCCCCCGATTCCGGTATTGGTGTCCCCGGCGATCCCATCTGCTGCGCTGCCTCCGCCCACGCCACCGGCGCCCGTGCCGAGCAAACTCAAAAAACTGCAAAAACGCCATCAAGGGCTGCTGGAGCTCCGTCGAGGGCAGGCCCGGGCGTTGCCGTTCCCGGCAGCAACTTAATCTTGACACTAGCACGTGCCAATTTTTTGGAACCAACCCTAGTCAGCCGGTTCTAGCCCGTGCTGGTCGCGGCATGATTCCCGGAACGGTTCATGAAGGTCTTCATGCCGGACGTTCTCGAAAGACGCATTTGCCCTTTCCCTGCCAAGTGGGTGTGGACGGTGTCCACACTTATGTCTGCTTTATCGGAGGGACAAAGCATCCCCATCAAGGTTCCCCAGAGCTTCTGCTGGCTTCAGTTGGGCTGGCCGCGTACTGGCCAGTACCAGAAAGTGATGACTTGAAATCAAGGCGTGAAGCGCCGCAGTGTCTCATAGCGGCGGAGGCAGGAACTCCTTTGCAGGCCTTGCGGAACTGATCTCTTCTGGGTGAAACTCATGAGGCGGTGATGTATTGAGTCATTTCTGATCGCAAAGACAAATCAGTGGGAGGGGACGCAATGGTGCGTCCCCGTGTCAGCAGGGGCAACGACGCCTCGCCGAGGATCCCGCAGACCGGGAGGAGCGCTTTGGCCGGAATGTTTGAACTATTTATTGATTCAGAGGCCTCGTTCAGATTTCGTTTAACAGCACCGGATGGCACTGTCATGGCCGTGTCCAAGGCCTTTGATAACAAGAGCGCCGCCGTTGCCGGTATCGCCGCCGTTCGGGAGTATGCAGGCATGGGATTAGTCAGTGACCTCTCTACGGCGGACACAAGGCAGGCGCCGTCAGAGACAAATGATCTCTCAGCTGTTCACGCCACCAGGTTCGGGCGCATTCCAGTAACCGACCTTCATCTGAACGCCAAACCAAGACCGCGCGCCGGTTTCAGTCCAGCCCGCCGGGCCCCTTGGACCCGCATCACATAGCTTCCAGGAATCTGAGTCGGTCTGTGCATACTTGTGCAGGCACGGAGTGCTGGACCCTATTCCGACGGCGTTCGCGTGGTTTCCTGACGTCCGGTTGGGTTGTACCCCGGCTGTCGTCAGTTCAGCCTTGCTTGACTGGTCGCCGGTACACACGCAGTCCGTCGTTGTGCAGGAACAGTGCCCGGCCCTGTCCGCCGTCCTGCTGAAGCCAGAGCATGCTGCCGTCGATGGCGAGCATGTCTATGCGTCCTGTCGCTATGACTCGTCCGTGATTGTGGATCTCTACTTCGTCGGTCCGCGCAAGTGTTGACCAATTGGCAATGGGTCCGGGCGTCAGGAAGCCGGTGTGGGGTTTGAGCGTGCGGGAGCTGGCGTTCATCTCGGTTGTCCTTGATCTCTAGGCGGGCGGTTCGTTGTTCCGAGGCGGATATGGGAGGAGGCAGGGCAACCATTTGGTCACCCTGCCTCCGTTTGCATGCCGCCCTGTCCTCGCGCCCGTCCGTCGGGCTACCTGTTGCGATGGAGTGCGGGAACGGCAGCATGCTTGCCGGACAATGTGTTCCGGCAGTCAAGTAGCGCCGGGTCAGAGTTTGTCGGCCCGAACTGCGAGTACCGGGCAGGTCGCGTCGAGCAGGATACGTTGGACGGTGCTTCCCAGGATGAGTTTGCCCACCATGGACCGGTGTCTCAGTCCAACGACGATCACTTCGACGTTGCGGTCCTGTGCGATCTGGATGACCGCGTCCCCTGGATCGGCCAGGATTGAGGATTCGATGATCAAGCCGAGACCGGATTCGGTCAGTTGGCTCTCCAATGCCTGCAGTTCCTGCTCGTCCAGGTCGTGGTGGCCCCGGCCGATGTTCACGATGAGCAGGTTTGACTTCCGCCGGTGGGCTTCGTTGATCCCCTCAGTTAGCGCCTCCCTGCCTTCGGGGGCGGATGCGTAGGCTACGAGTACCGTCATTTATTCATTTCTCCAATGGCTGTCGGGGTGTTCCGGTGCTAGACGAGGCTGTTAAGCCAGCCCTGCGGGAGGTCAATAGGCAGCAGCGAGGGCAGAGCCACTAGAACGATGTACAGGACGCCGGTGTAGATGATGGTCACCTTAAGCCGGGCCCTTGCGACTATCAGGAGGAAGGCCGGGATGAAGATCGTGACTGCAATCAGGTATCCGAACGCGGCCGTGAGAGCCAGGAAGCCCGTCATCCACAGGAAGGTCTTCAACGCGAACTTTGCGTCAAGAGTCCAGCCTGCCTTCGCGGGCTGTGTTTCACGGATGCCCTCTATCTCCTCGGCCAGGATCTCATCTGCCTTCGGGGTTCTGCCGCGAAGCCTTCTCCGGATCTCAACGAAGAGCAGGATGCCGGAGAAGATCAGGCCTCCGGTGCTCACCAGCTGGGGGACCAGCCTGGCCTCCGGTGAGAATGAAGCGGACGAGATTAGGGCGGCGGCGAAGGCGACGAAGAAGATGCCTGATGCTGCGAGGGACCAGGTTGAATTCTTCAGCGGTGCTTCGTCGTCCTCGGGCTGTTCGTCCCGGTGACCATCGTCAAGGTTGGTGTGTCGGCGGGCGCGGATGAATTTGATGAAGGCCCAGATCATCGGCAGGATCAGGATCGCCAGGAAGACCATGACGCCGGGGCGGGCCATCCAGTCGAATCCTTCGTAGAGGCTGTCGGTGAGGAAGTAGTAGCGTTCCAGCGGGATGGCCAGGACGAAACCTATCAGGAATGGTGCCCTGGGGAATCCTGTCGATTTCAGCAGCCAGCCGAAGACGCCAAGGATGATCATGATCCAGAGGTCGCCGAGCTGGCCGCCTTCCTGGAAGGAGCCCAGGAGCATGATGGCTACAAGGCCTGCTGCCAGGACGGCGAAGGGGACCTTGGTCAGTTTTGCGAGCTGTTTGACGCTGAGGAAGCAGAGCAGCGCGCCAAGGATCGAGGCAATCGCGAAGGACCAGACGATCAGGTACATCAGGTCGAGGTGTTCTGTGATGATCGAGGGGCCGGGCTGGATGCCGTATGTGAGGAGCATGCCCAGGAGCATCGCTGAGGGCACGCCGCCGGGGATGCCGAAGAGGAGGGTGGGGATCAGGTCGCCGGCTTCCACGGAGTTGTTGGCGCTTTCGGGGCCGACGATGCCGCGGGGGTCTCCCTTGCCGAACTGGCGCTTGTCTTTGGCGGTTGCGACGGCCTGGCCGTAGGCCATCCAGGTTCCGGCGGTGGCGCCGACGCCGGGCAGGACGCCTGCCCAGATACCGATGAGCGCTCCGCGGATGACCTGCGTCCAGTGAGTGAGCCATTCCCGGATGCCCTGGCCCCATCCGCCGCCGAGGCTGATGGTTTGCTTTTCGCCGCGACGCTGGCTGGCGCGGGATGCGATTTCGGCCAGACCGAAGATGCCCAGGGCAACAGCGACGAGGGAAAGGCCGTCCCCGAGGAAGAGGCTGCCGAAGGTGAAGCGTTCTTCTGCTGTGGTCGGTGAGGTTCCAACCATGCCCAGGATCAGGCCGAGGAGGCCGGCCGAGATGCCCTTGATGATGTTTCCCCGTGACAAGACTGCCGCTAAAGATACGCCGAGGACGGTCAGCATGAAGAGCTCGGGGCTGGCGAAGGACAGGACGAGGGGCCTGGCCAGCGGGATCGCCAGGGTCAGGCCGACTGCGCCGATGATGCCTCCGGCCATGGAGGAGAGGAACGCAAGGGTCAGGGCGCGTGCTGCCTGCCCTTTTTTGGCCATGGAGTAGCCGTCGAGCATGGTGACGCTGGCGGATGCTGAGCCTGGGGCGCCGAGCAGTACCGCAGAGACGGTGTCTGAGGTGTGGACGACGGCGAGGGCGCCGATGAGGAGCGCCAGAGCCTGGGGCGGTTCCATGCCGAAGGTGATGGGCAGCAGGATTGCGACGGCGCCGGTGCCGCCAAGTCCCGGGATGAGGCCCATGATCAGGCCGGCGACGGTGCCGATCAGGAGCATGATGAGCAGGGAGGGATCAGCGAGGGATGCCAGCGCTGCCATTGCGGAGTCAAGCATGATGGTCCTTATTCAACGTGGATGTTGTATTTGTCCGCGAGCAGCCCTGTGACATAGGACCGGACGGAACTGCTGACTTTGTAGGCGTCCCGGACGCGGTCGGCTACTCCGGGGTCCGCGACGAGGGGGTAACCGCCGAGTACCTTGGCTGCCTTTTCTTGGAAACCTGGGTCGGTGCCGAGCTTCTCGCTGGACTGGCGCAGCAGCTCGTAGGCGTTTTCCGGGGTCTCCTGGGGAACCCAGAGTCCCTTTTGGTAGGTATAGGTCAGCCCGAGCAGGGTCTTGTAGGCCTCGTACTTTTCACCTGACGGCTTCTTTCCGTGGAGCGTTTCGTAGGCTTCAGCAACCGTGGGCACGTCCGGGAAGTTGGGGTCGCGGATGACGTCTCCGGCCTCGTTCAGCTGGCCGAAAGACATCAGGACGACCGCTTTGCCTTCCTTGGCGATGCCGGCGACGGCTGAGCCGTAGGCTGAGGTCGTCTGGTAGTCCAGGTCGATTTCGCCGCGCTGTAGGGCAAGGTTGACCGGGCCTCGGCCTTCGAACCCGAAGGTGCTGGTGACATCCGCTTCGAGCAGGTCGAAGGCCACCAGGGTGGTGATGTCCAGGCCTGTGGCGCTGATCCCGCCGAATTCCAGCGGGGTGTCCCGGTTGACCAGATCCTGCAGGCCGGCGACGCCGGCTTCTGCGCGGGCGTAGATAACCCCGCCGGTGCCGTTGACGACGACGGGCTTGAGGTCTTCAAAGGAGTACTTCACGGCCGAGCGTCCCAAGACCCAGGGCACCACGGTAGAGGCTGTGCCGACCAGGATCTCGGTGCCGTCAGTCTTGGCGGAGCGGGCGAACCGGTTGGTGCCCAGAATGCCTTCGCCGCCGGCTTCGTTTACCGGTGCAAAACCAGGGCGGCCCGGAACGTAGTTGGTCAGCTCGGTTCCGATGAACCGGGCCCAAGTATCTGTTCCACCGCCTGAAGCCAAGGGAATCAGGAATTCGAGGGTTTCGCCGCTGAAATCGCCGTCTTCGGTGCTGGACGGCGGGTTGAGCAGGCTTCCACCCAGGACGGTGGTTGCCGTTCCCAGCAGTGCGAATGCGCCCACGGCTGCGAGGATAGTGCGCCGGGAATGCTTGGGCGGATCGGCCTGCTCGGTCTGTTCGGTCTGCACGATGGGGGTGTCCTCCGGGAGAAGTCCTGGTGGCTCCAAGGATGACTTATTGCTCGTCATTGAGGGTCCTTTTGTTGGTGCCTACCTCAATGCAACACCACGTGGGCACTGGTTGAGGGGGGCGGGTGTGGTTTGGTGCGCTTACCAGGTTTCTGGCAGCAGAAGTTCGGCGTCGGCGATGCGGCGGGCGCTTCGGAGGGTGCCGACGACGGGGGTGCCCAGGCGGCTTTCGGCCCATGTCTGGACGATGCCGGCGGGGGTTCGCATGGTGAGGCCGGATGTGGCGTCCTGGGAGATCAGGCCCCAGACCACAGTGCCTTCGTGCTGGGCCGCCATAGTCAGCGCGACGCTTCCGGTGACGGCCAGTGCGGGATGAAGCCGGCCCATGGAGAGCATCATCACGACGAGGTCAGCCTCTTCGCCCGCTGTTGCCTTGGCCACGAGCGCCAGCTTGGGTATGGCCCGCCGGGCCTCAGCGGGGGCGGATGCGAGTCCCATGCGGACAGCGGCGTCCCTGCGGACATCGTCCAGGTGCATGAGCAGTCCGGCCCGGGCGTCGATGTCAGCAGCGGTTTCGGTTCCGGTCAAGCCGACGGACTCGGCCTCGAGGATGATCAGGGGAGCGCCGGCGTCGATGAGCGTGGCTTCCACCTGCCGTCCGTCGAAGGTCACTTTGTCCAGCGGGTTCCCGGTTGGGAACAGCTTCCCGGTGGTTCTGCCGGCCGGATCAAGGAATCCCATTCCCACGGGCAACCCGGGGAACGGGACACCGGGAATGTCCTGTGTGCCGGCCTGCTGCAGCCTGCCCCCGGGTGTGGGAACCTTCTGCAGGATGAGCTGGTTGGTGTTCGTATTCAGGGCCCGGACGGACGTGCTTTCAGCACCGGCGGACACCCAGCCCCGTTCAATGGCGTACGGGGCGACAACGGCTGAGCAGTTGCCGCAGTTGCTGCCCCAGTCGACCTTCTGCTCGTCGATGCCTACCTGGGCGAAAGTGTAATCCACGTCCGCTTCATCGCTAAGCGACCGGGAGAGGATCACTGCCTTGCTCGTGGTGGAGGTTCCGCCGCCGACGCCATCGATCTGGCGGTTGTCGGGGCTGCCGAACAGACGCAGGAGCACCTCATCCACGCTTTTACCCGGAACCTGCAGGTTGTCCCATTCGAACACCCAGCACTTGCTGGTACCGCCTCGCATCCACGTCGCTGGGATCTTATACATCGTCGTCTCGCACCTTCCTCGGGGCTCTTCTCGACCCTTCCACGCCTCACTGGCCTACCTCAGTGTGAGGCGTACCGTAGATGAATTACAATCAACAGATTTTGCAGATCCAGGCAGTTTTACTTCAATCACTGGCCCTCTATTCCTGTTTGGATTGCAGTCCCAGCGCCGAAGGCTGGTGGCGCAGGCTTGGACCACCCTTGATCGAGCGTCAAAGATGAAGCGGTAGTATGGGATTGTGAGAGGGGTTGAAGGATTACTTCAAAGGAGGCCAGTGTGTTGAACGTCAGGAGACTGGAGTTGCTGCTGGACGTCGTGGAACTTGGTTCCATAACAGCTGCCGCGGAAAAGCACGTCTACTCACCGTCCGGTGTTTCCCAGCAGCTCCGACGTCTGGAAGCCGAAATTGGCCAGCCGCTGCTGCAGCGCCAAACCCGGGGAATGGTACCAACGGACGCCGGGCACGTTCTGGCGTCGCACACCCGCCGCATTCTTCGCCAGATGGCTGCGGCAGAGGCCGACCTGGCGGAGATCGCAGGGCTTAATCGCGGCAGCCTGACCATGGGCACCTTCCCTACGCTGGGTGGGTCGTTCCTTCCCCTGGTCATCAGCCGCTTCAAGAAGCAATACCCCGCGATTGAACTCCACGTCCGCAGCACACGGTTTGAAGAGCTGCTTGAAATGCTCGAAAACGGGCAGGTGGGAGTGTCCCTCTTATGGGACTACGAGTGGAACCGGATCAGTCCTGAAGACTTCGCGCTGACCACCGTCTTCGAAGACGCCACCGCGCTCATCGTAGGCAAGGACCATCGGCTGGCACGTCGGAAACAAGTGGACATGACCGATCTGGCCAACGAGGAATGGATTGTCCGGGGCGAGGAACACCCCGTCGTCGAAGTCCTCCAAAGGAGTTCCCGGGCCGCCGGGTTCACCCCGCGGATATCCTTCTACGCCAACGATTACCAGGAAGCCCAAGCCATGGTCAGCGTCGGACTGGGAATAGCCCTTGCGCCCCGGACCGCGGTAGTCAACAAGCACCCCGGGGTCAGCATCATTTCGCTGGGAACGAGCGCGCCCTCGCGCCGGATACTGCTGGCCCACCGGCACGACAGAGTGCGCGCTCCCGCGGAAATAGCCTTCCAATCCACACTGCTGGAGGTCGCCAAGGACGCAACGGCCGATTTTAGGTGAGAGTCGTTCGACCCCGGGGGTGGCCTGGCCTCGCCACTGCAAGTTGCCGCAACGATACGTTGCGACCCCAGCCCGCCAGTAGCAGATGCCCGGTGCTGATGACGGCCGGAATGGGGGAGAGGATACGTTGATGATCAGCAGGCAAGAGTCCCGCAGATGGTTATGGATGCTGATCGCATCCGCAGTCCTCTGCCAGATTGCCTTGAATCTGGCCCGGCCGCTGATTTCCTACAAGGTGCTGGCCCTAGGGGGAGACGCCGCAACTGTCGGCCTCATAGCAGCTGCCTATGCCCTGCTTCCTGTCGTGATCGCGCTTTGGCTTGGAAGAATGTCGGACAAAAGCCCATCGCTGCGAGGCATCATCGTCGCAGGAACGGCTCTGCTTGCAGCCGGACCTTTCCTGCTGTCCGGCGCCCCATCCCTGCTTTTGATAGCTGTGGCCAGCGCTGTTCTGGGCCTTGGCCACCTGTGCTTCACCATCGCAGGACAGTCCGCTATCGCCAGATTCCTTCCCTACAACCAAATGGACGCCGCCTTCGGCTGGTTCACCGCAGCCTTCGCCTTAGGCCAACTCGTGGGGCCGCTCCTGGCAGGCCTGCTGATGGGGGCGGCGCAAGGAGTGCCGGCCGCCGTCCGGCTCGCCGACGCCAACACGGCGCTCATGTTCGCAGGTGCAATCTGCATACTCGGCGTTCCCGCCGCCTTCGCAACGTCCGTAAAGCAGCCAAAGAAGAAACCTACGGCAAAAGCGACGTCCCCGGACGCGGCCCCGGCTTCAGTGGCGTCCCTCCTGGCCACTCCGACCGTAAAAGCGAACATGGCGGCAAGCCTGGCGTTGCTCGCAACCACCGACATCCTCGTCGCCTTCCTCCCGTTGCTTGGCGAGGAAAGTGGGGTGCCCCCTCTGATGGTCGGGGTGCTCTTGGCCGTCCGTGCCGGAGCCTCCATCTCATCGCGCCTCCTGCTCCCCGTTCTGCTCTCCCGTTGGAGCAGGCCAGCGCTCGTAACCTCCAGCCTCGCCGGTGCAGCCATCCCGCTGGCACTCCTCCCTTCGGTATTTGAGACCCCGATCCTGGCCGGCGTCCTGCTCGCCATCGCCGGGTTCTTTCTGGGATTGGGACAGCCCTTGACCATGACACTGATCAGCCAGGCTGTTCCACCAGCCGCCCGGGGTGCCGCTCTGGCGCTCCGGCTGCTCGGCAACAGACTCGGCCAAGTCACCCTGCCCCTGGCAGCCGGGCTGCTCGTAGCACCGGCAGGACCTGGCGGATCCGTTTGGATGTCCTCAGCAATTCTGATGGCCGCGTGCATCAGGAGACCGCGTAAGTAGCAGGCTTTTGGAATCACCGACGGCCTAACCGCAAACCAATCGCTGCCCTTGGCTGTGCTGCCGGAGCTCATGATGCGGACCTGAGCTGCTGCGTCCTGGATGGCACCGTCAGCGGCATCGGGGAGCAGTTCCATGTTCTCTGTAGCGACGGTCACAAGGACGCACGTCAAGGGCAAGCCCGAGCCCAATCGGCGTTTTCCGGGAGGTTAATCGGAATGGTGTGCAGAAGTCCCCTCACGCAGGGATCCACGTATCCGCAGAGCTCCGGGTATCCGGTGGACTGCGGGTGAGGGATGTTCGCCGTTGATGAGGCCAAGCAGGGGTTCGGCTGCTTGGGCTCCCACGTCGGCCAGTGGTCGCCGTATCCGGCCAAAGCCAAGTCGCCGGGAATGCTGATGCCAACTTCCCGTGCTGTCTTTAGGACGCCCATGACGAGTCGGCTGCTCAGGGGCAGCCGTGTAAGTTCTTTGGCGCCGTTGTAGCCGTCGCTGACTACGGCGGGGACGTGGACGACGCCGTCGACGCGGCGGGCGGCCATTTCCTGCAGGGCTTCCTGCTCGCCTCCGGCTTGCCGACAAAGCGCTCCGGAAAGCGTCAGCGACAAGACATCCGGCAGACACCTGGAGGCAACCTTCAGCCCGAAAGATATTGAGTCGGGGAGGTCTCGCAGTCGAAAGGACCAATCATGGCAAGCAATGAGCGCACAAAGGTCAGCTCCTGTCAGGAACTCATGGCGGGCGACGCCATCGAAGCGTTCTGTAAGAACACGCTGGTGCACCGCGGCCCGGTCACGGATACCGCCCCCGAGCATGGTTTGTTCTGGATCCTTGACATCGTCACTGGAGGACGACGTCTCCTGGATGTGTCGGAGTTTGAAATAGTGCGCCTGCCCCAGCACTATCACGAAGTCCTGGTGGGCTCCGCGCAAAGCGGTTAGAAACGGCTGAACCGCATGGCTCACGGTTTACACGTTTCTATCAGTGCCGGCCCCGATAACTGCGCAGCCATGACTCAGGCCACCTAACCCCGGATCTCACTCATCGGGGTACTGAGATCAGGCAGCATGACCTCGGGGATGGCGGCGGGTACCAGGCCACGAGGATTCTGTGGCGGGAGTCACCGGTAGGCTTTCCGGCATGTCTAGCATCCTGGTGGAACTTGGCGCCCCGGTCCGGACAGACTGATGCGGTCCCGGCTGGCAACTTGCGCGAAATGGACGCAAGCTGAGTAGGGGGTCATAAGGGGTGTGCCTGTAGGCACCCCCGTTGCAGAGGAAGGACCTGGAATTCCAAAACCAAAACGGCAACGCAGTCCGTTGTTGCGCAAATACCTCAACGCTGGCCGCCCCGCCGATGCGAAAGCCAGTGACCTCGGCATGCTCAAGCCGATCGAGCCGGCCGCACGACAGGAGGGGATGCCCCTCCTCGGCGATGGTCAGGTCTACGTGATGAAGTACGGGAACGAGTACCACACGGCGTGGTGCCACATTGTGGCCGACAAGTGGGCCCACGCACCCAGAGGCCTGCTGGTGACCATGGTGGCCGACGTCGGGATGCGGAGCCGTTGCCTGGAATGCGACCGGGTCCTGACGGCAGCCAGAACGTCGTCTGCCCGGCACGACCAGGTGCAGGCTCCGCCCTCTCCCGCACGCCCGCCGCGTGACATGGTGATCCCGCTGCGCGTCGTTGGGGCCGCCCATGGCATCCTCTTCCTGGCGGCTGAGGCGGAATTTCAGAACCGCTTGAGGGAGACCGCGGTAGAGCCGGCCACCCCGCTGCTCGTCGACGGCCGGCGGGAGGGGATGGTGTTGCGGGTGGACGCCGCCCGCGAGGAGCCCCTCCTGGTTGTCCAGTTGGATCCGCGCGCCACGTTCCGCGATGGTTTGTACCAGGTCCGCCTTCGTCGTCCCCTGCAGCGCTCGGCGGCCAAACCTTATGCAGTTGACTCCGTTGAATCGGTCCCGTGGGCGTAGCACGCGCACGCCCGTGTCAGGTCTCTCTCTGTCCGAGTTCTCGGCGTTCGTGTGTTTGGCCGAAGGGCACGTCGGGGCTGACGGCGACCGTGTAGCGGGTATAGCCGTGCTGGGTGACCAGGATGCCGTGGCGGCCCTCCTGCATGGCGTGCTGGCGGACGGTCTCCACTGCGGCATTGAGGTCGCTTTCAACCATGTGCGCGTCGTACGCGGTGATTTCCAGGACGAGGTCTGAGTGGCGCTTGATCATGGTGGTTTCTTTCTTTGGGCCGGGCAGCACGTTCGGCAGGGGTGCTCCACAATGGCTGGGCACGTCCGGCGAGGCTGAAAGGCTGTGATTCGAGAGGGAGTGCCCGGCATCCTCTTAATGGCTCGGGGCGCAAGATATGGACCGTGAATGTTTAGTGCTGGCGGCGGACCACGACCCGCACTGCGGACGAAATCCGATCCCTGACTCAGGGCACCGGGTGCGTGGGCCTTCCTCGGCGCTGGCCCGTCGAAGCCTCCGCCCCCGCGTGAACGCGAATTTCACAGCCGCCCACTTTGTGAAAAGTTTTTTCTTCGTTTACCTCCGGTGTTCCCGTCCGTTCACTCACACACCTAGCTTGAACTTGTGAGCACGCAACAACTCAAAGCCCCCGCCAGGCACCAAGCCGGATTCCTTGAATCCGTCCGGGAAAGCCTGGCCTCTTTCTCCGCGGTGGAACTGCGCATCGCCCGTGCGATCCTGGGAGATCCGCAGGACATCATCGATCGGTCGATCGGCCAGTTCGCGGCTGAGGCAGGAGTTTCGTCCGCGTCCGTAGTACGGTTCTGCCAAAGCATGGGACTGGCCGGGTTCCAGGCCCTAAAACTGGTCCTGACCCGTGAGTCGCCGTCCGATAATGTGCAGCTTGCCGATATCGAGGCCGATGACGATGAACGGACCGTCAGCCGGAAGGTAGTTCTCAGTTCGGCCGAGGCCTTACAGTCTGCGGCGGGGAACATCGACCACGGCAGCGTGGCTGAAGTTGCGGCACGTATCGGCAGGGCACGCAGAACCCTGGTTTTGGGCATCGGGACGTCGGCTCCGTTGGCCGCGGATGTGGCCTATCGCCTGGCCTTGGTGGGAGTCGATGCTGTGTTTGCCGCCGATGCCCATGTCCAGAACATCATGGCCAGCCGCCTGACCCGGGAGGACGCCTGCCTTATCGTCAGCCATACGGGTTCCACAACGGAAACACTGGCAGCATCACGGGCAGCGAAGGAAACAGGGGCAGCGACTGTAGCAGTCACCAGTTTTACCGGAACACCGCTGACTGACCTGGTGGATCTGTCAGTGGTGGCTGGCAGCCAGGAAACGGCCTACCGGGTTGATGCCATGACCAGCCGGGTGGTGCATCTGGCCGTTCTGGACGCCATTGTGGTCTTGCTGACTCACGGATCCCACCAGCGTATGGCTGCCCTGTCCGCCAGCAACGACATTCTCTCCCAACTTCACCGCAGTTAGCCCACTTCCCCCAATATTCCGCTCAATCCTGGAGACTTCATGCCCAAAATCGTCACCGGCCGTGTCATCACGGCAGAAGGAATTCCCGTTCCCGGCATCGCCGTCACCAATGGCCGGGACGTCGTGGCCACCGGCGGAGACGGCAGTTTCAGCGTCGAACCCTTCGGTCCCTTCATCGCCGTGACCCGGCCAACGGGCTGGCACACGGACCACTGGTTCACACGGCTTCCCGCCGGTGCCGGCGACAGCACGGAGATAACCTTCGAACTGCACGCCACCGAGCAGAGCCTCCCGTACCAGTTCATGCACATCACTGACACGCACATCGACATGGCGGCGCCGGACCGGTGGGCTTTCGACAAGGGACGCCTGACCACACCGGACCAGCTGAAGGAATTCCTCCTGGACCTTCCACAACTCTCGCCTGCAAGCCGCTCCGTGATCGTCACCGGCGACCTGGTGGACAATGGATCACCGGAGGAGTTCGCCGGCTTGCTGGACGCCGTGGCTGATGCCCCCGTTCCCGTGAACCTGGTGCCCGGGAACCACGACCACATGCATCTGGGGCGGTCGGGCCGCATTTCCCGCAACAACTACATCGTCAACGACGGCAACCCGGAGCTTTACGAGGAGCTCGTGGGCCCGCGGTGGTTCTCCTACGACATTGCGGGCCTGCACGTCGTGGTGATGGACTGGCACACCCACGAGCTCGGGCTGGACCACACAGTCCAGGAGCAATGGCTGCGCAATGACCTCGCGGCAGCCGGCGACGACACGCCCTACATCCTGTGCATGCACGACCAGCCAGGGCACCCGGTCATGGACCGGCTGCCGCGGAAGCCGCTGGCCACGTTCTCCGGCCACTGGCACACGTCCCGGGTCGTGGACATCGACGGCGTCCTGCACGTCAACAGCCCCACCCCATTTTTCGCCGGCCTGGACTACTCACCGCCGATGTTCCGTGAAGTGACCTGGGACGGCACCGGCCTGCAGCTGAACTCCCGCACCATGCCGGCGCACTACCTGCACAATCCGGATCACGCTTTCGACGTCGATAAGGCCACCGTCGCCGGTTACGACGCCAAATCGCGCAGCTCCCTGGTCCGCTGGCGCCACCAGCTGGCCGGTGCGGGCCACCGCGCCGGGCTCACCCTGGCGGGGGACCGGATCTTTGCCGGCTCCCAGATTGAGGACCGCCCTGCCGGCACGGTGGAAGCGCTCGACGCCGAAAGCGGACGGCTGCTGTGGTCGGCGGCCACCGGGTCCGCCGTCAAGACGCGCCCGGTCCTGGCGGGCGGCATCGTGGTGGTGGCCGAAGTAAGCGGCGCGGTCGCCGGGCTGGCTGCCGCTACCGGTGAGCGGCTGTGGACCACGCCCTCCACGGATCCGTACCGGCGCTTCGCCTGGCAGTCGCCGGTGGAATCGGAAGGCATCGTGGTGCTCGGCGACCAAAGCGACCTTCGTGCCCTGGACGCCGCCACCGGGAAGGTTCTGTGGCGGCGCACCGACCTGTCCCCCCACCACAACATCGTCACGCACTCCAGCCCCGCCATCGTCGGCTCCATGGTCATGGTGGGGTTCTGGCCAACGCCGAACTCGCCCATCGCCGTCGACCTTCACACCGGCGAGTCCATCTGGCCCATGCCGGAACTGCAGGATGATCCGTGGGACACCGCCCGGAACCTCCGGGTCACCGGGACCGCGGCCTACGACGATGGCCAGGACAGTTTCCTGGTCCCGGCGATCAGCAGCACCGCCAAGCTGGACCGGAAGACCGGCTCGGTGCAATGGACGGTGCAGCATGAAGGCGGCTACAGCCCTTCCACCCCGGTCATCACCCCGGCCGGTTACGTCGTCACCGTGACCGGCCATGGCCTGCGCATGCTGGCCAAGGACACCGGCGGGCAGCTGTGGGACGCAACGGTCGACGGGCTTGCTCCTTTCCCCATGACCGCGTACCGGATGAAGGCAAACCCTGTCATGGCCGCGCCTGTCTTTGAAGAATCCACCGAAACGCTGCTGCTGCCAGGGCTCGACGGCGTCATCCGCCGGTTTGACCTCGACGGTGCACCGGAAGGGACGTACGACGTCGGGGTCCCCCTCGCAGCGCCGCTAGTGGCCGCCGGGGGCAGCTACCTCACGGTGGGAGTCGACGGCGGCCTGCTCGCCCTTGACCTGGGAGCCGGCTCATGAGCCTGCTTACGCGTCAGGGGAAGACCGCCGCCTCCCCGCCTGCTCCGGCAGACAGGCCTGCAGGGCAGACCTCCACGGCGAAGAATCCGCGGCCATCCCTAACGCCGTACTTGTTGCTGCTCCCCGCACTCACTGCCCTGCTCCTGTTCGTCTACGGGCCCGCCCTGTTGTCGCTGATCGGCAGCTTCTTTGTCATCCCGCTGTCCGGAGGGTCCTGGAAGTATGCCGGCTTCAACAACTACCTCAAGGTTTTTGCCGATCCGCTGATCCATCAGGCCGCGTGGAACACGCTGGTGTATTCCCTGGCCACGATCATCCCCTCCATCGTGCTGGGGCTGCTGCTGGCCTTGCTCATGGAAAAGATGGGCCGCGGAAGCTGGCTCGCCAAGACCGCCCTGATCCTGCCCATGACCGCAAACATGGTGGCCATGGCCGTGGTATTCAAATGGATCTTTGCCTTCCAGGGCGGTTTTGCCAACCAGATCCTTGGGATCGCCGGCCTCGCCCCCGTCAACTGGCTGGACGAAGCCGATACGTCATTGTTCACCGTGATCCTGCTTGGCCTGTGGCGCGCAACGTCCCTGTGCATGCTGCTTTTCATGGCGGGACTGACCACCATTCCCTCCTCCATCCACGAGGCTGCGGCCGTCGAAGGCATCAGGGGCCTCACCAAGCTCCGGACCATCATTCTGCCGATGCTTCGGCCCACGGTGGTGTTCGTCACCGTCCTGTCCATCACCGGCGCCGTCCAGGTCTTCGAAATCGTCAACGTCATGACCAAGGGCGGCCCGCTGGGAAGCTCGGAAACCGCGATGACCGCGGCCCACAAGGTGGGCTTCGAGTACTTCCGGATCGGCGAAGCATCCGCCATCTCCTTCATCCTGATCGCCCTGCTGCTTGTCGTCGGCATCATCGGACGCCAGCGGCGTACCAAGGAATCATCATGACCAAACTGAACAAAGTCAACGCCGCGCTGGCAACAGTCCTCGGCATCCTGGCGGCTGCCCTGGCGCTGTTTCCCTTCTACTGGATGCTCCGCACGGCTGTGGCCCCTGCCGAAGGGCTGACCGCCACCGGACTGAGCCTCATCCCGGTCGAATTCGACTTTTCCAACCTCGGACGGGCGTGGGAAAAGGCGAACCTGGGCCAGGCCATGCTCAACGGCATCGCCGTGACGCTCGGCATTCTGGTCCTGCAACTGCTGACGTGCATTCCGGCCGCCTACGCGTTGTCCAAGTTCCGGTTCCGGGGCGCAGGCTTCATCCTTGGCCTGGTACTGGCCTGCCTTCTTATCCCGCACCAGGCCACGATGATCCCCACCTTCGTCGGGCTGAACCTGCTCGGCCTCGGCGACACGCGGCTGGGACTGGTGCTGCCGTTCGTCACCAGCGCCATCGGCATCTTCATGCTGCGCCAGCAGATGATGGCCGTGCCGGACGCCATCATGGAGGCGGCCAAGACCGACGGTCTGGGCCCGCTCCGGACCCTTGTTTCGGTCGTCGTGCCCATCTCCGCCCCGTCCATTGCCGCGTTCTCAATGCTGTCCATCTTCACCCACTGGAACGACTACCTATGGCCGCTCCTGGTGGCGCGCAGCCCGGATATCATGACACCCCCGCTCAGCCTCGCGATCTTCCAGAATGCCGATACCGGCTTCGACTATCCCGCCCTCGCGGCGGCCGCTGCGATCGTGACCGCGCCCGTGATCATTCTCTTCCTCCTCGCCCAGCGCCACTTTGTCCGCGGCATGGCCGGTACCGAAGTCGCCGGCTGACTCCCCTCCACTTTCCAACCCCACCAGCACTCCCCACTACATGAAGGTATCCCCAATGCGCCGCAAAGTTCTTGCCACGGCAGTCCTTGCCACTGTGACAGCCCTCAGCCTCTCCGCCTGCGGAGGTGCGCAATCCGGCTCCGGCGGTGCTGTCGCCACTGCTGCCGCCATTGACCAGTGCAAGCCGGAAGAAAGCACCATCAAAATGGCGTTTGCTCCCCAGGGGACTCCCGCCGTCGAGCACGCAAAGAAGGTCATGGAACAAAAGTTCCCGGGCCTCAAGATCGACGCAGTAGCTGCCCAAAGCGGCAACTACTCGGACCTCACCAAGCAGATCGTCGCGGACTCAGCGGTGGGGAAGCGGCCGGACCTGATCATGACGGGACTGGGCCAACTCCGGTTCTGGACCGACAGTTACAACCCTGCGCCGCTTGACCCCGCCACGCTTCCAGAGGGTTACCAGAAGCAGTTCCTCACCGCAGGTGAAGTCAACGGCACCACGTACCTGGCACCGTTCCAGATCTCCACCCCCACCATGCTGGTTAACAAGAAGCTGCTGGCCGAAGCCGGCATCACCGACCCGGCATCCATCAAGGACTTCGCAGCGCTGGAGGACGCGGCCCGCAAGGTCACCGAGAAGACCGGCAAGCCCAGCATCAACATCTCCTCGGATGACCTGCCGGACTGGTTCTCGCAGGCACTGGTCCAGTCCTCCGGCGAAAAGTACGTGGCAGACGACGGGTCGTTCGGTTTCGATACGGCCAAGGGCCGCGAGGCTATCGGGATCCTCTCCCGCCTGGCGCAGGACAAAGTGTCCCTGAACGTGCGGATGGATGACGGCCAGGCACAGTTTGTCGCCGGGAACCTGGCCTTCCACATGGCCACGACGTCCCGCATTGTCAAGGTCGCCAAGGAAGCGCCGAAGGACCTCGATTGGACCCCCATCGACCTTCCCGGACTCAACGGAGCAGAGGGTGACCTGCCCGCGGGCGGCAACGGCTGGGTGGTCATCTCCGAGGACTCCTGCAAGGCCGCCTTCTCACAGGCAATGGTCACCGAAATGCTCACCAAGGAAGCATCACTGCTGAGCAGCGGCAAGGACTACAGCTACATCCCGGTCAACAAGCTCGCCACCGAGGAACTGCTCAAGGGAGAAAACATCGCGCCCCAGATGCGGTACGCCTGGACCTATGACAAGCCGCTGACGGTATGGGGCGGTTTCGAAGGCGCCCAGACAGCCCAGATCATCAACACTGTGCGCACCATGATGGAACAGCTTGCCACCGGCAAGCCGGCCGACGAGGTTGTACCCGCCACCGCGAAGTCCATCAACGCCATGCTGGGGAAGTAAGCATGGCAGCCATCGAACTGACCAATATCACCAAGCGCTTCGCCGACGTAACGGCGCTCGACGGCGTCACCCTCTCCATCCGGGACGGCGAGAACCTCTCCATCCTGGGGCCCTCGGGATCCGGCAAGTCTTCCCTGCTGCGGATCATCGCCGGGCTTGAGGCACCGGACGCCGGCACCGTGGAGCTGGGCGGGAAGGACCAGGCAGGAGTACCCGCCCACCAGCGCGATGTCTCGATCGTCTTCCAGAACTTCGCGCTGTATCCGCACCTGACATCGCTGGGCAACATCACGCTGGGGCTGCGCCACGGCCTTGGCCTGTCCAGGCAGGAGGCGGAGAAGCGGGCACGGGAGGTTGCCGCCCGGATGCGGGTGGAGGAACTGCTGGACCGGCGCCCGAAAGCGATGTCCGGCGGCCAGCGCCAGCGCATCGCCCTGGCGCGGGCACTGGCCCGGCATGCCGGCGTCGTGCTCCTCGACGAGCCCATGTCCGGACTCGATGCCCAGCTCCACATCTCGCTGCGCGCCGAGATCCACCAGCTCATCAGCCAGGAGGGCGCCACCGGCGTGACCGTGACCCATGACCAGCAGGACGCCATGTCCATGGCCGACCGGATCGCCGTGATGGATAAGGGGCGCATCGTCCAGCTGGGAACTCCGGACGAGCTCTACGACTCGCCGGTCTCGGCTTTCGTGGCCGGGTTCATCGGTGCGCCGCCGATGAACCTCCTGTCCTCAGTTCAACGGGAACGGGGGGAGCTGGAGACAGCCTACGGACTGGTTTCCACGGCTGCCAGCAGCGTGGGCCTGACCGGCGACGTCGTCCTCGGAGTCCGGCCCGAGGACGTCCGCCTCGGACGCCCTGGGCACAGCAATGCCTGGACGACCGAAGGCGAGGTGATCCTCGTGGAGCCCAACGGTCCGCTCAGGACCGTCCACGTGGATCTCGGCGGTTCGGTGCTGCTGCTGTCCTGCCGCTCCGCAGAACGTCCCGCCCTGAATTCCCGGGTTGCTGTCTGGTCCGATCCGGAGAAGATCCACGTTTTCCACGGCCCTGCCGGCCTTCGGGCCGGCATGGCCTCCGGCCTGGGGCTCACGGCCGCTGCATTGTCGGCCGCCGTATGAAATTCCTGTTCGACTGGAACGGCACGATTGCCGATGACGCGGCCCGTGCCTGCGCCGCGACCAATGCCGCGTTGAGGCTGGTGGGAGCCCGGGAGATCATCCCGGATCAGTTCGACAGCAAGTTCATGCTGCCGATGGACGAGATGTTCCTGAAGCTGGGCGTTGGCGCCGGCGACGTGCCGGCGGCCATTGCGGAGTGGAATGCGGCCATGGCTTCGCAGCCGGCGCCGCTCCGGACCGGGGCGGCAGGCTTCCTGGCCGAACTTAATGCTGCCGCCGGGATGTGTGCCGTCATCTCGGCGGCGGGACCCGGATACCTGCTGGCCGAACTGCGTTCGTTTGCCCTCGAGGACCGGTTCGGCGTGGTTGTCGCCGAGGCCGCGGACAAAGCCCAGGTGCTGGCGGAGCTCCGGGACGGCGGCGAAGCCCTGTACTTCGGCGACACGGAGTATGACATGCGGTGCGCCGCGGAGGCCGGCTGCGTCCCGGTGGGCGTGCTCAGCGGGTACTGCCCGGAAGGGCGGCTTGTCGAGGCAGGGGCCACGCTGGTGGTGCGCGATTTCGACGAGTTCAGGGCAACCGGCCTGGGCCGCCGGGTGATGGCTGCCTAAGAGCTGCGAAGCGGCGGGCCAGTGGAGGGGCCGGCGCGGTTCCCGGACTTGCTCACCGAAAGATCGCCCCGCGTTCATCCGGCGTTCGCCCCCGCCCCGGATGCTGTCCCGACGATCCCTCATGGAAAGGCCACAATGACGCTTCGCCTGCCCCGCGCCCTGCCGACGTTACGCACTGTCACGGGCCGCTTCGTTCTGTCCCCGTTCGGCGCCGGCGACATTCAGGCCCTGGCCCATATCCTCGCCAATGACGATATCTGGGCCACGGGGTTCGGCGACGGGCACCGCCGTCCGCTCTCGCACGACGAGACGGTCCGCTTCATCAGCCGGCGCCATGAGGGGCTTCGGATCTTTGCGGTGCATTACATGGGCCTGCCCGGCGGCCCGCTCTTTATCGGCACCACCGGCGTTACCGAAACCCATGCCCCGACGGAACGGGTGAAGATCGGCAGGACAATCATCAGCCCGGCTTTCTGGGGTATGAAAGCCAACCTTGAGGTGAAGCTCGCGCTGCTCGACTGGGTGTTTTCCCACGGCGCAGGGCGAGTCGAATGCGATGTGGATCCTCGAAACCACAGGTCCATTTCGTCCCTCAGGAGGTTCGGATTCACTGTCGAGGGCACCCGCAGGCGTTCCTCGCAAAGGATTGATGGATCCTGGCGGGACATTGTCGTGCTGTCGTTGCTTACGGAAGAGTGGGCCACCACCCGGACCAGGGCCCTCCTCTCCTTGGGCGAACTGACCGGTTCCCCTATCAGCCGCTGAGCCCAGGGACGCTCGGTGCCCCTGAGGCGGGCGACGTTCGTTGCATGCGAATTCGCCACCCAGACCGCCGCGGGGCCGGCAGGCGCCACAGGGTGGGCGGTGGGTGCGGACGCAGGTTTCATGATCCTGCAATTGGACGACGCCGAGTTGGCCCACCTGTTCGACCTCGCCGCCACAGCCGCCCCCAGGGTGCGCCGCAAAAGCAGCCCGCAGACAGTGCGTCGGTGTGCAGCGCGTCATTGAATCGATTACGACGGCGCCCGCCTGGGTCCGCAACGACCGCGGCGATGTCCTGGCCGCCAATGAGCCGGGCCGGGCCCTTTACCTGGAGATGATGACCGACGGCGGCACCCCGCCCAACAGCGCACGGTTCACGTTCCTGAGCCCGAGGGCGCGGGAGTTCTTTGCAGACTGGGAACGCGCGGCGGACGACATTGTTGCCGTGTTGCGATCCACGGCCGGGAAGAACCCGTACGACCAAGACCTGTCCGACCTGCTTGGTGAACTCTCCACCCGCAGCGAGGAGTTCCGCACCCGCTGGGCCCGGCACGACGTCAAGTACCACCGCACCGGCCGCAAAACCCCAACACCCCTTCCGACGACGCCCTCAAAGTCCTGGCCAGCTGACGCCACCCAGCGCGAAACCACAGCGGCCCCGGTCAAGGAGAAACAATGAAGCGTGCCGGCCTGTACGAGGCAATCCGGAACGACGATACTTTAGCGGGGTGTGGGGTCACACTATGCTCTGAACATGGCGGTTCGAGATCCGGAAAGTACAACCAGGAACATCAATGAGGAACTCAGTCAACGGCGGGGGTGGATTCTGACCATTGCCGTGGGGTTCGCGCTGCAGCTGCTGAGTATTGTGATCGGACTGAAGGCAGTGGGGCCGCTGTGCGGGAGCCCGCTGCTCCCGAATAGCCGTGCGGCTGAAATCTCCGACGCGCAGGGACAGACTGCCGGGCTGGCGACAGAATGCTACCGGAGCATCGATACGGCTTCAGCGACTGTCTGGATCGTGATGGCGCTGGGGATCGGCCTGGTCCTGACGGGAGTCGCGGTCAGGATCGTCGGAATCCGCCGGTCCGTTGCCCGGGCCGGGAACCTTGCGGAGCCTGTGCACGACTAGCGGCACGGCCCCGGGGGTGGGAACCCGAGGCTGGGGAACCCGCTTCATGGGCCGGCAATTCGACTGGAAGGTCGAGGTCACGGAATTCGAGCCGCCCCTGCGGAGGGCCGCGTATTGCTTGCGGTACATCCTGCGGCCGCTGAGCCGGTAGTCGACTACACGGGGACAGGCATCGCCGGCGTCACAACGGCCACGTTCAGGACAACGATGTGGAGGCACGGGGTGGATGCTCCCCTCAGCCTGGGACGCGCCGCGCTATCGTTTCCGGTAATGCCTGACGGCCCGCAGGCCGGGTGCCGCGGACGCGGAAGTGTGAATGCTGGAATGCGAAGGGGCTTGGATGGTTGAGGGACTGACACTAGGCCAGTTGGAATGCCTGTTTACCGGCTCGGTGTGGGCCGAGGGGCCGGTATGGGTGCCCGGCTCACGCACTGTGCGCTGGAGCGATATCCCCAACAACCGCATCCTCGAATTCAACGCAGCCACGGGAACCACCAGTGAGTACGCGGTGGGGGTCGAGTTCACCAACGGACGGACGCTTGATGCCGACGGCAGCGTTGTACAGTGCAGCCATGGCCGCCGCCGTGTCGAGCGGGACCGGGAGGGCACCGTGACTGGACTAGTGGATTCCTTTCGCGGCCGTCGACTGAACTCACCCAACGACGTCGTGGTTTCGCGTGACTCCAGCATCTGGTTCACCGACCCGCCCTACGGAATTCTTCCGGGCACCACGGAGGGGCACGAGGGCGAGCAGGAGTACGGTGGCTGCCACGTGTTCCGCTTCGAGCCTGTTGCCGGCACCCTCACTGCCGTGGTCACGGACCTCGTATACCCGAACGGCCTGGCCTTCTCGCCGGACGAGTCGGTCCTCTACGTTGCCGACACCGCAGGGCCACGCCATGGAGTGCCGCTGAGGATCGTCGCCTATGACGTGAGCGGCAGCGTATGCAGGCGCCGGAAGACCGCCGTCGAGCTTGAAGACGGCCACGCGGCTGACGGCCTGCGCGTTGACGTCCACGGGAGGATCTGGACCTCCGCCGGACCCGCAGTCCGGGTCTATTCGCCGGGCTTCGAACTCCTGGGGACCATTTCCGTGCCCGAGACGGTATCAAACCTATGCTTCGGAGGCCCGGACGGCCGGGACCTTTACATCACCGCGACCACAAGCCTCTACCGGATCCGCACCACCACCCGGGATGCGGCTGCCTTCACGTTTGATCCCACCGCCAACTGAACACGAGGAAAACCATGCAATACAGAACCCTGGGCCGCAGCGGCACCGTCGTTTCCACCTACGCGCTGGGAACCATGACATTCGGTGCCGAGGCCACCGAGGAGTCGTCACACGCAATCCTCGACAGCTACTTCGCTGCGGGCGGCAATTTCATCGACACCGCCGATGTCTACAGCAAAGGCGTTTCCGAGGAGATCATCGGCCGCTGGCTTGCCAACCGGCCCGAGGAGAGGGACAGCGCGGTGGTGGCCACAAAGGGCCGCTTTCCAATGGGCACGTCACCGAACGACGTCGGAACGTCCCGCCGGCGTCTGACCCGCGCCCTGGACGATTCCCTCCGCCGCCTGGGCGTGGACCAGATCGACCTGTACCAGCTGCACGCCTGGGACCCGATCACACCGCTGGAGGAGACGCTGCGCTTCCTGGAAGACTCTGTCAGCCGCGGCAAGATTGCCTACTACGGTTTCTCCAACTTCCTGGGGTGGCAGCTGACCAAGGCCGTCCACGTTGCCAGCGCCCACGGCTGGAACCTGCCGGTGACCCTGCAGCCCCAGTACAGCCTCCTGGTCCGTGAGATCGAATCCGAGATAGTTCCGGCTGCGCTCGACGCGGGGATTGGCCTGCTGCCGTGGTCTCCGCTCGGCGGCGGGTGGTTGTCCGGCAAGTACAAGAGGGACCAGGCCCCCCAAGGTGCCACGCGCCTTGGCGAGAACCCCGAACGCGGCATGGAGGCCTGGAAGGCGCGCAATGACAATCCCCGTACCTGGGCAGTCATCGATGCCGTGGAAGGCATCGCCGCCGCCCGCGGCATCAGCCCTTCCCAGGTGGCGCTGGCCTGGCTGGCGGACAGGCCGGCGGTCACGTCGGTGATCCTGGGGGCGAGGACAACCGAACAGCTCGCGGACAACCTTGCTGCCGCCGACGTGCAGCTCACCCCTGACGAAACCAGCCGGCTTACCCAGGCCAGCGAACCACAGGCCGGCGTCTATCCCTACGGCCCCCTGGCGCAGGAGCAGCGGAGCCGCAGGATTGAAGGGGGAAGGTAGCGCCTAGCGGATCATGCGGTAACGCACATGCGTGACCAGGCGCGTTCCCAGCACTTCCGTCGGTTCCAGCCGCAGGTTCCCGACGCCGTCCAGGAGCCGCTCGCCCGCGCCGAGGGTCAGCGGGGCGATGTGCAGCCGCAACTCGTCGATCAGGCCGGCTGAAAGGTATTGGCGGGCAGTCTCTGCGCCGCCGGCAACGGCGACGTCCTTGCCGCCCGCAGCCTCGCGCGCCTGCGCCAGCGCCGATTCGATGCCGTCACTGACGAAATTGAAGGTGGTGCCACCCTCCATCTCCAAGGGTGCGCGCGGGTGGTGCGTGAGGACAAAGACGGGAGCATGGTAGGGCGGCTCCTCGCCCCACCAGCCGCGCCAGTCCTTATCCCACGGCCCCGCTCCGGGACCGGCGAACATGTTGCGGCCCATGATGTAGGCACCCGCGGAGAGGATGCCCTTCAGCGCTTCGGCGTTGGCCTCGGCTTCTTCGAACTGCCACCGGTGCAGGTCCTCGCCACCCTCGCCCAACGGGTTGTCCGGGGTCTGGTTGGGGCCGGCGAGGAATCCGTCGAGGGATACGGTCAGATCGCACGTGACGCTGCTCATGGTTTCCTTAAGGGCACTTGGGGCGGGCGGGGTTAGCGCATGATGGCGGCAACTGCACTGATTTCGATCAACGCGCCGGGCACGCCCAGCCCGGCCACGCGGGCGCCGGTCACCAAGGCCGGTTCATCGGACGCCAGCGCCGGCGCGATCGCGCCATAGGCCGCCGCAAGATCGACGCCGTCCACGAAGAGCACTGTCCACTGCACGACGTCGTTGACCGTCGCTCCGGCGGCTGCGAGGGCAATCTTCGCGTTGTCCACGGCGCGGGAAGACTGCAGTGCCACATCGCCCTCGCCAATCAACGTCCCGCCGGCGTCGACGGCGTTCTGGCCGCCAATGTAGATGGTGGTGGCGCCCGGCGGGACGACGGCGACGTGGCTGAAGGCCGGGCTCGGGATGAGCCCTTCGGGACGGATCCGCTGAATGCGTTCCATCCGCACATGATCTCACGCCAGCCGGCGGAGGGGGAGTCCGCCCGGAAGGGGGTGGCCGGCAAACCGCCCTGGTCACCTGCCCCGGGCAGACCCTTGAAGGCCCGGCCGCAGCAGGGATAGCATGGCCCGCACCTGCCGGCAAAGGAGAAGGCCATGGGCGAGGCAACCCCGAAGGCGCCATCAGCAGAGCTGATGGTTGACTTCATCATTTCCCTGGATGGGTATGCCTCTGCTGAGGGATGGCCCGGGTGGTGGGGACTGGAGGGGCCGGAATACCTGGCCTGGCTGGACCAGGAAGGAACGAAAGACCGTACGTACCTCCTCGGCGCCAATACCTACCGGCTCATGTCCGGCATGTCCGAGGCCGCAGCCGGCGGCTCAGCGTTCTCGGAGGAAGAGGGGGCCAGCCTCACCGGACTCGCCGCAGTGCCGAAGGTTGTCTTCTCCTCCACGCTCCAGGGGCCGCTGGGCTGGCCGAACTCGGAGTTGGTCAACGCTGACGCCGTTGCGGCAGTGGCGGACATGAAACGGACCAGTACCCGGCCCCTGAGCACGCTCGGCAGCCTGCGCCTCTGCCGGTCGCTGCTGGCTGCGGGCCTGGTGGACAGGTTCCGGCTGGTGGTTTTCCCGGTGATTACAGGGCGGACCGGCCGGGAGCGGATCTACGACGGCTATCCCGACATCGCACTGGAGCTGGTGGACAGCCGGACGTTTGACGGAAGGCTGCAGCTGCTCGAGTACGTTCCCACCGTCCTGGAGGGGCCGCCGCAGTAGATTACGACGGCGGCGGCGACGTACCTGCCTGGGACGGGGCACACTTGATGGCATGACTGATTCGGCTGCTGTGACCACCCGGCATTCAACCGTTGAACAGTGGACGCGCGCCCTGGCGGAGTCTAAAGGCTCGCCCGGCGGAGGGGCAGGGACGGGAGTGATGCTGGCCATTGCAGCGTCGCTGGCGTCAATGGTCGCCGGCTATACGGAACCCAAAGAGCACCAGGGGGCGGAACTCGCCGCCCTCCACGAGCGGGCCGGCGCCCTTCGGGCGGATGCCCTCAAGTTGGCCGACGACGATGCTGCCGCCTCCGAAGCGTTCGGCGCCGCCTTCCGGCTCGAAAGGGGCCCGGAACGGGACCGGGCGATACACCGGGCCTCCGTGGACGCCGCCAAGGCCTCGGCCGTGCTGGGCGAAAGGGCCGTTGCTGCCATCGATGACCTTGGCTGGCTGGCCTCCAACGGGAACCCGGCGCTCATCGCCGATGTCGTCGTCGGATTCGGCGCTTTAAGGGCAGCGGTTGCGGGGGCACGTACGAACGTCAGTTTCGACCTCGCCACACTGAGGTCTGCCGGTGCCACGCTGGACCAGGTCAGGGAACAGCACCCGGCGCTGTGGTCGGCAGTGGAACAGCTTACCTCGGCGCTCGAACGTATCGACCAGCTCACGGCTGCGGTGGATCACCGTGCCGCCCCCACCGACGCCGGCTGAACCGCCGCACTTACCGCCGCCGTCGTAGGCTGGAAGCGGCACTGTCCTGGCTGCTCCGGGAACACCTTCCCGACGGCGGGTGGAACTGCCAGCCAAGGAGGACAGGCACCAGCCGCACGACCACCCTGCGGTGCCTCCGCGCGCTCCGCTTGTGGGACAGTACCTGCGTGCCCGGGTAAAACGCGGGGCCCAAACCAGCGGCCACGGGAGCGCCGCGCCGGTCCACTCGCCGAAATCGCACTCGACCAGCCCGTCCTCGTGGATCACGGAAAGGCCCGGGCGTGATGCGGTGGGTTCCGCCGTCTCCCTGGCTCCAAAGGGCTCCGCAGGGCGTTCCGACACCAGGCGGGCCCGCGCCACGCCCCGCTCGGACAGGGCAGCCGCCGTGGAACGGGTGTTTGGCGAAAGTCCTCGATTCACGGCACGGGAGGGGGCTACCGTGGAGGGGTGACTGATCGTCCCGATATCTTCACAGTTGGCGAGCTGCGTGCCGCCGGCCACGCCCGCAAGGACCTCCGCCAGGAAATCCGAGACAACCTCCTCGCCGCGCTCGCCGCCGGGAGGGATCCCTGGCCGGGTTTGTACGGGTTCAGCCGGACCGTCATTCCCCAGCTGGAGCGCGCCCTGATTGCCGGGCATGACGTGGTGCTGCTCGGCGAGCGCGGGCAGGGCAAGACCCGCCTCCTCCGCACCTTGGCCGGGCTGCTGGATGAATGGTCGCCAGTCATCGAGGGCTCGGAACTGAACGAACACCCCTTCGAGCCCATCACCGAGCACTACCGCGCCCTCGCCCTCACCGAGGGTGACCGGCTGCGGGTGGCGTGGCGCCACCGCTCCGAGCGGTATGTGGAGAAGCTGGCCACGCCGGACACGTCCGTCGCTGACCTGATCGGCGACGTGGACCCGATGCGCGTGGCCGAGGGCCGCCGCCTGGGGGATCCGGAGACCATCCATTACGGCCTGGTTCCGCGTTCCAACCGGGGCATCATCGCCATTAACGAACTGCCGGACCTTGCGGAGCGGATCCAGGTGTCCATGCTGAACGTGATGGAGGAGCGCGACATCCAGATCCGGGGCTACGTGCTCCGCCTGCCGCTGGACGTGCTGGTGGTGGCGTCCGCCAATCCGGAGGACTACACCAACCGGGGCCGGATCATCACGCCGCTGAAGGACCGCTTCGGCGCCGAGATCCGGACGCACTACCCGATAGAGCTCGACGACGAGGTGGCCGTCATCCGGCAGGAGGGGCAGCTGGTGGCCAACGTCCCGCCGGTCATCCTGGAGATCCTGGCCCGCTACACCCGCGCCTTGCGGCAGTCCCCGGCGATCAACCAGACTTCAGGGGTTTCGGCGCGGTTCGCCATCGCGGGCGCCGAAACAGTGGCTGCTGCAGCGCTCCGCCGGGCCAGTGTCCGGGGCGAGGCCGAGGCCGTGGCCCGGATAGTGGATCTGGGGACAGCGGTGGAAGTCCTTACCGGCAAGATCGAGTTCGAATCGGGGGAGGAAGGCCGCGAGCAAGCCGTCCTTGACCACCTCCTGCGCACAGCCACTGCCGAGGCGGTGCGCGCCCACTTCCAGGGCCTCGATCTCGGCCCGCTCGTGGCAGCGCTCGACGGGCACACTACCGTCACCACCGGAGAGCACGTCACCGCGCAGGAGTTCCTCGGGAACCTGCCGTCCCTGAATGGATCAGGCCTTTACGACGAAATCGGCACCCGCCTCGGCGCAAAGACAAAGGGCGAGCGCGCCGCAGCGATTGAACTCGCCCTGGAAGGCCTCTACCTTGCCCGCCGGATCTCCAAGGAGTCGGACGACGAGGAAACGGTCTACGGCTAGGGCACCATGGACATCCATCACCACTCCGCCCGGTACGGCCGGTACACCGGCGGGCCCGACCCGCTTGCTCCGCCCGTTGACCTTGCGGAGGCGCTGGACGCCGTCGCCGAAGACGTGATGGCAGGCTACTCACCCCGCCACGCCCTGCAGGAGTTCCTCAGGCGCGGCGGCCGGAGCCGGGAAGGCCTGGACGACCTCGGCCGGCGCGTCCAGCAACGCCGCAGTGAACTGCTCGGCCGGCACCGGCTGGACGGAACCCTCAGCGAGGTCAGGAAGCTCCTGGATAGCGCCGTACTGGAGGAACGCAAGCAGCTCGCCCGCGACGCGATGATGGACAACACGGACCGCGTCTTCCGGGAGATGCAGCTCCGGAACCTGCCCCAATCCACCGCAGCGGCGGTCAACGAGCTCGCTTCCTATGACTGGCAGTCCGGCGCCGCCAGGGAAGCCTACGAGCGCATCAAGGACCTGCTGGGCCGGGAGGTGCTGGACCAGCGCTTCGCGGGCATGAAGCAGGCGCTTGAGAACGCCACGGAAGAGGACCGGGCAGCCGTCAGCGGCATGCTCCGGGACCTGAACGAACTGCTGGACAAGCACCGCCGCGGGCAGGACACGGAGGATGACTTCCAGCAGTTCATGGCGCAGCACGGCCACCACTTCCCGGAAAACCCGCAGTCCGTCGAGGAACTGATTGACGCACTGGCCAAGCGTGCAGCGGCGGCCCAGCGTCTTTTGCAGTCCATGTCGCCCGAGCAGCGGGAGGAGCTGATGCGCCTGTCCGCGCAGGCTTTCGGATCGCCGGAACTGAGGGCCCAGCTCGACCAGCTCGACGACACCCTGCGGGCACTGCGTCCCGGAGAGGACTGGACCGGGTCGGAGCGGTTTGACGGGCAGGAGGGGCTGGGCCTCGGCGACGGCACCGGGGTCCTGCAGGACATCGCGGAACTGGACGAACTTGCCGAGCAGCTTTCACAGTCCTATAACGGATCAACCCTCGGCGACCTGGACCTGGATGCCCTGGCCCGCCAGCTTGGGCACAATGCCGCCGTTACCGCCCGTACCCTGGCGGCGATCGAGCGGGCCATGCAGGACGGCGGATACCTGCGGCGGGGCGCGGACGGGGACCTCCGGCTTTCGCCGCAGGCCATGCGACGGCTCGGGAAGTCCCTCCTGCGGGACACCGCGAAACAGCTGTCCGGCAGGCAGGGGCGCAGGGACACCCGCATGGCGGGAGCTGCAGGCGAGCAGACCGGCTCCAGCCGCCAATGGGAGTTCGGGGACGCCGAGCCCTGGGATGTCACGCGAACGCTGACCAACGCGATCAGCCGAACCGCGGCCGACGGCGGAACCCCGGGCGCCGGACTCCGCCTCACCCCCGCGGACATCGAGGTGAGCGAGACAGAGGCCCGCACCCAGGCCGCCGTCGTCCTCCTTGTGGACGTTTCATTCTCAATGGCCGCCGAGGGGCGGTGGGTGCCCATGAAGCGTGCTGCCCTGGCGCTGCACCACCTCGTGTCTACGCGCTTCCGCGGGGACAGGCTGGAGCTGATCACGTTCGGCCGCCATGCCCAGGCAATGGACATCGGCGAGCTCACCGCCATGCCGCCCCGGCGTGAACAAGGAACAAACCTGCACCACGGACTGCTGCTGGCCGGCCGATTCTTCCGCAAGCACCCCTCCATGCAGCCCGTCCTCCTGGTGGTGACCGACGGCGAGCCCACCGCCCACCTGCTTGCGGAAGGCGAGCCGTGGTTTTGCTGGCCGCCGGACCCGGAAACCATCCGGGTGACGGTGGCGGAACTGGACCGGCTGGGCCGCGCCGGCACCCAGGCCACGTTTTTCAGGTTGGGCAACGACCCCAGCCTGGAACGGTTCGTGCAGCGCCTGGTGCGCCGGGTGGACGGCCGCGTGGTGGCACCGGAGGCCGGGGACCTTGGAGCCGCGGTGGTGGGGGAGTACCTGCGTGCGCACTTCCGGGGGCGCGCGTTCGGCGACTCCGACTGGGCTTCCTAGCGGGACGCGGCGGGTGCCCGGTCCTGGACGCCGGACATGGAGAACCGCGGAATCATGGGCCGGAGTTGATGGCCCCGCAGGGCTGATCCATGTGAGGATCGGGGTATGCCTGACCGCCTGATGCTGCTGGACACTGCCTCGCTGTACTTCCGCGCCTTCTACGGAATGCCGGATACGATCCGGCGGGGGGACGGCACGCCAGTCAACGCCGTCCGGGGACTGCTGGACATGATTGCGCGGCTGACCACTGATTATCAGGCAACGCACCTGATCGCCTGCTGGGACGATGACTGGCGCCCGCAATGGAGGGTAGACCTTCTCCCCACGTACAAGGCCCACCGGGTGGCGGAGGCCGTCGCCGGCGCACCGGACGTCGAGGTGGTTCCGGATGCGCTTGAGGCACAGCTTCCGATGATCCGCCGGGTGCTTGAGCTTGCCGGCATCGCCATTGTAGGCGCGCCTGACCACGAGGCCGACGACGTCGTGGGCACCTACGCGAGCCACGCGGACCTGCCAGTGGATGTGGTGACCGGAGACCGCGACCTCTTCCAGGTCTGCGACGACGAACGGCAGGTCCGGGTGATCTACACTGCCCGCGGCATGAAGAACCTCGAAGTCATCACCGAAGAAGTGGTGGTGGCCAAGTACCGTGTGCTGCCCCAGCAGTATGCCGACTACGCCACATTGCGCGGCGACGCCTCGGACGGGTTGCCGGGCGTCGCAGGTATCGGCGAAAAGACGGCAGCGTCGCTGCTGCTCAAGCACGGCACCCTGGAGGGGCTGCTGGAAGCGGCCGGACATTCCGGCAGCGGACTGTCCGCCCCGGTGCGGGCCAGGTTGGCCGCCGCCGCGGGCTACCTCTCGGTTGCCCCCGCTGTCGTCAGGCTCGTGCGGGACCTGGACCTGCCGAGCCCCGAACAGGCTGGCGCCAAGCTAAGCCCCGTTTCGGGGGAGCCGCGCACCGAACTGGAACGCCTTGCCACCGAGTGGAACCTGGGCGGCTCGGTCCGGCGGCTTTTGGCGGCCCTCGACCTGCGGCAGTAGGGACTGCAGCAAAGGAAGGCTGCGACAGCGCGTTGTGGCGAAGCGGCAGCCTTCCCTGCAGTTCCTTTTCCGGCGCTCCCTCAACGCACCAAACCGCACACTGCCCCTTGCGTCCCGCTTGCGTAGTCCAAAACAGGTAGTAAGCTTGCTGACCAATACTAGTAAGCTTGCTGATTAGTCGGAGAAGCGGGAGCAGGTCGAAAACATGAGTGCAGTTATTGGTGGTGCCATCTGGTCCCTGGTGGCCGCTGCCGGAGCGGCGCTGGCCGCCAGCGCGCCTTTCGGTGCTGCAGGCCATGGCGGCCAGCACCTCGCAGGTCATCTGCTCCTGGGCCTGGGACTGGGCCAGTTGCTCGCCGCGCTGCTTCGCGCGGCCGCGCGCCGGGTTCTCCTGAAGGCCCCGCGGACAACGCCGGTATTCGTGGCAGCGGTTCCGGGAGAGGCACCTGCCGCGGCCCGGCCAGTAAAAGCGGCTGTCCCTGCAGCAAACATCGAAACCACTGCCGTGACGGTCCTGCGTCCCAGGCCGGCCGCCGTCGTGCCGCTGCGGGGCAGGCATGCCGCCTGAGGTTCCAGGGCCCCGACACACGGGCGGGGCTATCCCGGTGCCCCGATGGCGGAGGGTTTGGGGCGCACTCGCCGCAACTATTGCAGCCGCCGCCCTGGCGGCCGGAGCATTCTTTGTTTCCTCTGGTCTTCGCGGGTCCGGCTCGGAGGAGGCGACCCTTCAGGGCTTGCAGATCCGCGTGCTCAACGTGAGCCAGGCCGCCGCAGAGAACAGGCTGGACGGCGCCCTTGCTGCGTTGGATGCGCTCGAAAAGGACCTGGAATCTGCCGCCGGAGGGGGCTTGGTGTCAGCGTCCAGGTACCGCGATATCGAAGCTGCGCTGACGGCGGTCCGGGCCGAGATCAGCCGCCACATTGAAGCCCAGGCCGCCGCGGCTTCCACAGCCAAGGCGGCTGCAGTGGCAGCCGAGCCCCCCACGGCGGACGCCTCCGGTGCGCAGTCACAGCCCGTCCCGCCCCAACCGGAAGAGCCCGCCGCCGCCCCTGCGCCCGAATCGGCACCCCAGGGACCGGAACTGCCTGATGCCGCCAAGGATTCCAAGGGCAAGGCAAAGGGGACGGGAAAGCCTTAATCCCGGTGTCCGGCCACGCTTCCGTCCCGGCAGTAGCGAAATTCCGGGCAAAATGGAGTGATGACTTCTCCGAGAGGCCGGAAGGCGCCGCCAGCCGGCAAAGCCTTCGACCTGGCGGCCATCGGCGCCGGTCTACCCTTTGCTGACTCGCTTGCGGCCTTGGCTGAAGCCCTGGGCGACGGCGTTGCCGGAGGAAGAGCGGGTGCCGGAGGAGCAGCAGTAGTGCAGGCACCGCCGGGAACAGGCAAGACCACACTGGTGCCGCCGCTCCTCGCCAACCTACTTGCAGCCGCCACCAGCCAGCCGGGCCGGGTGGTGGTCACCCAGCCGCGCCGCGTCGCCGCCCGTGCCGCCGCCCGCAGGCTTTCAGCCCTGGACGGCAGCCGGTTGGGAACCCGCATCGGGTACACCGTCCGGGGCGAACGCCAGGCAGGACCCGAAACCCTCATCGAGTTCGTCACGCCCGGCATCCTGCTGCGCCGCCTGCTGGCCGCTCCGGACCTCCCCACGGCGGGCGCGGTGGTCCTGGACGAGGTCCACGAACGCGGGCTGGAAACGGATCTGCTCGTCGGCATGCTCGCTGAGGTCCGCCAGCTGCGCGGCGACCTGGCCGTCGTCGCAATGTCCGCCACCCTCGACGCACCCCGTTTTGCCGCCCTGCTGGGTGATCACGACGGCGGCGGGCCGGCTCCCGTCGTCGACTGCCCCTCCGTGCTCCATCCCTTGGACCTAGAGTGGCGGCCGGCCCCTGCCGCCAGGCTGGACGGGAGGGGAGTGGCGCCCGCGTTCCTGGAATTCGTGGCAGGGACGGCCGCGGAAGCCCACCGGCGTGTGCTGGCACAAGACGGCGGCACCGACGCACTGGTCTTCCTGCCCGGGGCGAGGGAGGTTTCCCAGGTGGCGGCGAGGCTCCGCGGCCTGGTTGGCCCAGGGATCGACGTGCTGGAACTCCACGGCCAGGCAGGGGCCGCCGAGCAGGACCGCGCAGTCTCCGGCCGCGGGCCGGGCGACACCGCCAGGATCATCGTCTCGACAGACCTAGCCGAGTCTTCGCTGACCGTCCCCGGCGTCCGGCTGGTTGTTGATTCAGGGCTTGCCCGTGAGCCGCGGCGTGACGCCGGGCGGGGGATGAACGGACTGGTCACGGTGTCCTGCTCCCGAGCCTCTGCGGAACAGCGTGCCGGGCGGGCTGCCCGCCAGGGGCCGGGGACCGTTGTCCGCTGCTACAGCCAGCAAGCCTTTGGCGCCGCACCGGCCCATGTGACCCCCGAAATCAACGTGGCGGACCTGACGGGCGCCGCCCTGTTGCTGGCGTGCTGGGGGTCCCCCCGGGGGAAGGGCCTTCCGCTGCCTGACGTGCCGCCGCAGCAGGCCATGGATGATGCGATGGAAGTCCTGGCGGAGCTCGGGGCAGTGTCCGGCAGCGGCCAGGCCACGGGCGCGGGCAGGATACTTGCCGGCATTCCCGCCGATCCGCGGCTGGGCCGTGCCCTGCTCGACGGCGCGGCTGCCGCCGGCCCCAAGGCGGCGGCGGAGGTGGTGGCCGCCGTGGCGGGTGATGGCCGCGCTCCGGGCGCTGACCTGGTGCGGCTCATGTCCCGGCTGCGCAGTGACGGCGGGCCGGCCGGGCGGCGTTGGGCGGAGGAGAGCCGCCGCCTCGAGGCGCTGGCCGGCCAGGCGGGCCCGCTGTCCGAAGCTCCCGCGCTTCCTGCCCTCGCTGGCGGTGCTGAGGTGGTGGGCGCCGTCGTCGCCCTTGCTTTTCCCGACCGTGTGGCACGCAGGGTCCCTGGCGGCGGGCCGGAGCGCTACCTGCTGTCATCCGGGAGCCGGGCCGGGTTGCCGGCCGGAAGCAGCCTGGCAGGGCACGAATGGCTGGCCGTTGCTGAGGTGTCCCGCGCCGAAGGCAGGGACTCCGCCGGCACCGGAGCCGTGATCCGCGCCGCGGCTCCGCTCTCGGCCAGCCTTGCCGAGGCTGCTGCGTCACACCTTCTGGCTGAAATCGTTGAGGCCGCCTTCACGCAGGGCCGGGTTACCGCCCGGAGGGTCCGGCGATTGGGCGCTATTGGGCTCGCCTCCACTCCGGTGCGTCCCTCGCCCGCGGAGGGCAGGGCCGCGGTAGCAGCAGTGCTGGAGAAGGAAGGGCTTTCCGCCCTCAAATGGTCGACGCCGGCAGTATCCTTGCGCAGCAGGCTCGCCTTCCTGCACCGCGAGCTGGGCGGCCCGTGGCCGGACGTGTCGGAGGCGGGGCTCCTTGCCCGGCTGCAGGACTGGCTGGGATCCGAGCTCGAGGCGCTTGCAGGGGGCGCGGACGCCAGCACCATAGACCTCGCCGGGCCGCTCCGGCGGCTGCTTCCCTGGCCGGAGGCGGCCGGGATGGACGAGCTCGCCCCGGAATGGCTGGAAGTCCCCAGCGGCTCCAGGGTGCGGATTGAGTATCCGGAATCCACAGCGGGGACGGAACGGCCCGTGGTTGCCGTCAAACTCCAGGAGTGCTTCGGGCTGGCGGCGACGCCCCGCCTGGTCCATGGCCGGGTACCGGTCCTGTTCCATCTGTTGTCACCGGCCCGGCGGCCACTCGCCGTCACCGACGACCTGACATCTTTCTGGTCCGGACCCTACGCACAGGTCCGCGCCGAGATGAGGGGGCGCTATCCCAGGCATCCCTGGCCGGAAGATCCCTGGACCGCACCGGCCACCGCACGGACCAAGCAGCGGAAATAGCAGGCTGCCGCGTTCGCCTACCCGGGCGCACGGCCCCGCGTGAGATCTCCGATACACGCCTGTTACTTACAGTCGACGCCCTGAAACATGCACCGCATAGGCTCGTTTCCACTTGGACAGTGTTGTCCTCAACAGGAAACGGAAGGACGTAAAGATGTTTCTCTTCAACAGCCTCAACCTCTTGCTCGACGGCCGGCGCAGTGATGACAGCCGGTCACACGGCGGCGGCAGCGGACAAACCGAATTCCCTGAAGGCCAGCTCAGTTCTGCAGCCTGGGAAGGCTGGTGGCACGAGGAAGCCGCCTGACAGCCGGACACCCTGGCCGCCTGGTTCCGTGCAGCGGCCCCGATCAAAACGGCGCTTCCGATCAGCCGGGCGCGCGGATGAAGCCAGCCACCTGCTCCGCAAGGGACGCGCCCACTTCCGTGGCTGACCGCTTCACGCCGGCCACCGCAAACGAATGGTCGCCGCCTTCCACCCACTGCAGGACAGCTGAGGGTCCTATCCGGCGCACCACGTCCTCGAGGATGCCGGGAGTGGCGAACGTGTCCCGGCTGCCCTGCAGGAACAGCATGGGTGAAGTGATGCCGTAGAGGTGTTCATCCCGGACTTTCTCGGGCTTTCCCGGCGGATGCAGGGGATATCCCAGGTAGACCAGTCCTGCAGCCTCCATCCCGTCCGCCACGGCCATCGAGGCCATCCGTCCGCCGAAGGACTTGCCTGCCGCCCACATCGGGCCGGCGCCGCCGTGTTCCGCCGCCTGGCCTGCCGCTGCCGCCATGGCTGCCCGCCAGGCTGCGATCGCCGTGGGCGGGCGGTCCGGGAACTTCCTGCCGGCCTCCCGGTAGGGGAAGTTGAAACGTAGGGTGGCGAGGCCAAGGGCGTTCAGGGCGTCGGTGAACCCGCACAGGAAGGGATGCTCCATGCCCGCACCGGCACCGTGCGCCACCACCACGGTCGCGGACGGGCTGTCAGGGCGCGCGTAGGCGCCGGAGACCGTGACGTCACCCACCGGGATGCTGAGGGTGGTTTCAGAAGCTGGCATGTGTCCATCATGCCGGACCGGCCGCCCAAATCTGCCGGGCTCCTGTTGCCGGGGTGTACGTTGTCCCCATGGCGAGCGAACAGACCACCCTCACAGTCCAGGGTCCGAACGGCGAGCGGGAGATGCGCATTTCCAGCCCCGGCAGGGTCATCTGGCCTGAGCCTGGAATCACCAAACTCGACCTCGCGCAGTACATCTGCGACGTTGGGGATGCGTTCATCGCTGCCAACGGCGGCAGGCCCGTGGCCCTGCAAAGGTTCTCGGGCAACATCGAGGGCGAGATGTTCTTCTCCAAGAACCCGCCGAAGGGCGCACCGGCGTTCGTCCGGTCCACCAACGTGGTTTTTCCGAGCGCGCGCTCCCATCCCATGCTGATCCTCGACGAACCAGCAGCAGCTGTATGGGCGGTGCAGATGAACACCATCGTTTTCCACCCCTGGCCCTCCCGCGCGGAAAACACGGACAATCCCGACCAGCTGCGCATCGACCTCGACCCGCAGCCGGGAACCGATTTCGACGACGCCATCCCTGCCGCGCTGGCGTTGAAGGAGGTCCTGGCTGAGGCGGGCCTTGACTGCTTCATCAAGACCTCAGGGAACCGCGGGCTGCATGTTTATGCGCCCGTTGAGCCCACCAGGGAATTCCTGGACGTCCGGCATGGAGTCATCGCCGCGGCGCGGGAACTCGAGCGCCGGATGCCGGAAAAGGTCACCACCGCCTGGTGGAAGGAAGAACGCGGCGAGCGGGTATTCGTGGACTTCAACCAAGCCAACCGGGACCGCACCATCGCCGGCGCCTACAGCCCACGGCCGCTGCCCCACGCCCCGGTGTCCTGCCCGATCACTTGGGACGAACTGGAAAGCGTGGATCCGAAGAACTTCACCATCCTCACAGTCCCGGACCGGCTCAAGACGCTCGGCGACCCCTGGGCGGACATGGGCAGGAACCCCGGAACCATCGACAGGCTCCTCGAGTGGTGGGAGCGTGACCTCAAGGCCGGCCTGGGCGAGCTTCCCTTCCCGCCCGACTACCCCAAGATGCCGGGCGAGCCGCCCAGGGTGCAGCCAAGCCGGGCGCGCAAGCAGGAGTAGCCGGAAGGGGAAGGCGACACCCGTCGTCGCCCACGTCCTTACCCAAGCGCGCTTTCGCAGCAGCTATTCGAAGCGGGACGGATCCCCGGTGCCGCGCCGGACAACCTCTGCCACGCCGCTGGAAAAGTCCACCACCGTGGTGGGTTCCGATCCGCAGTCGCCCGCGTCGATCACGGCGTCCACCTGGTGGTCCAGGCGCTCCTTGATCTCCCACCCCTGAGTCAGTGGATCCTCCTCGTCGGGGAGCAGCAGGGTGCTCGAAAGCAACGGCTCACCGAGCTCCGCGAGCAGTGCCTGTACCACCCGGTTGTCCGGAATCCTGACGCCAACCGTCTTCTTCTTCGGATGCAGCAGGCGCTTCGGAACCTCCTTGGTGGCCGGCAGGATGAAGGTGTAGCCGCCCGGGGTGACGGCCTTGATGCTGCGGAAGACATCGTTGCCGATGTGCACGAACTGGCCCAACTGGGCGAAGTCACGGCAGACCAGCGTGAAGTGGTGCTTGTCGTCCAGCCGGCGGATGCTCTTAATCCGGTCCAGGGCGTCCCTGTTGCCTATCTGCGCGCCCAGCGCGTAGCAGGAGTCCGTGGGATAGGCGATCAGCCCGCCGTCGAGCACTATCTTGACTGCCTGGGTGATGGCGCGGGGCTGGGGGTCCTGGGGGTGCACGTCAAAGTATCTGGCCATGCCCCTGAGCCTACGGCCCGGCACGGCCTTGCGCACCACCGTCCGGCATCCCCTACCACCCGCCCTTCGTTTGAGGCAGGATGTTGTCTGGTTCCACCATGTTCCGTCCCCACTCAAGGAGATCCGCCATGCCGACCACCCTCAACCCCTACATCAGCTTCCGCGACAACGCGCGCGAGGCGATGACCTTCTACCAGGCCGTCTTCGGCGGTGAGCTGTCCCTCAGCACTTTCGGGGAATTCCAGGCCAGCGACGATCCGGCCGAATCGGACAAGATCATGCACGGCATGCTGACCACAACCCAGGGGATGGTGCTGATGGGGGCGGACACACCGAACAGCATGGGGTACACGCCGGGAGCATCCATCTCGATCTCCCTCAGCGGTGACGATGAAGCGGAACTGCGCGGCTACTACGAGAAGCTCAGCGGCGACGGCGGAACGGTGACCGTTCCAATGGAGCAGGCGCCCTGGGGTGACATCTTCGGGATGTGCACCGACCGGTTCGGCGTGGCCTGGCTGGTCAACGTCAACAACCCCGCGGGTGCAGCGGGAGCACACTAGGCGGCTCTTCCTTACCTGGCGCTGCCGCGTGGCCGGGAATGCCATCAGGGAGCGCGGGCTCCTTGAGGACAACGGAGGCCGGTGCGAGGATGTAGGCGTGCAGTCAGTCGTCAGATTCAGCGGCCCGGACCATGGGCGGCTCGCCACCGCCCCGCAACCGGGCTTCCGGCAGCGCTAGGTTCGCGGTTCGGCCCGGCATGACCCGCACGCTCTATCTCGACGTCGACGGCGTCGTCTGTCCGTTCGGGCCAGACGGAGCCAGCTCTTGGCGATCCGGCTGGAAGTACGCCGATGCGGGCCTCCTGCCCGTGGCCTATGCGCCGGAACTCGTGGACGGGCTGAACGGCATTGCCGCGATGCCGGGGGTGCGCTGCGTCTGGCTCACCAGCTGGGAAGAACTTGCCCCGCAGTACCTCTGCCCGGCCATCGGCCTGGACGGGGCACGGTGGCCCTACCTGACTTCAGCCGGGACAGGCTCGGGGAAAGGCTGGTGGAAGCTTCGTGCAATCCAGGATGACGTGGAAGCCGCCAGCCCTGGGGGCGTCGCTTGGATCGATGACCAGCTGGCCTTCGAGGCGGATGCCCAGTCCTGGATCAGGCTCCTCGGCCGGCGCATCCTGGCCGTTTCCCCCGACCCGAGACGCGGCATCTCGCCCCCAGAACTTGAGCGGATACGGTCGTTCCTCGGACAGCCGTTGTTTTTGACCTGATGTTGGGTACGCGTACGATCGATAAGGTTTCACGCCGGCCTGGTTAACGCCGCAAGTCATTCCAAGCGAACAGCTGGTGAATAACCTGGGTAACGCAGCCGGGGAAAAGAAACTGCTGGACGTCGACTCTGCAGATTGGGCAACAGGTGGATATCACCTTCATGGTGGCGCTGGTCATCGCACTGGCACTATTTTTCGATTTCACTAACGGCTTCCACGACACCGCGAATGCCATGGCCACGCCCATCGCAACCGGCGCCATCAAGCCAAAAACCGCGGTGACGCTCGCAGCCATCCTGAACCTCGTGGGTGCATTCCTTTCCACGGAGGTGGCCAAAACGGTCTCCGGCGGAATCATCCGTGAGGGATCGGACGGCGTCCAGATCACGCCGGACATCATCTTTGCCGGCCTGATGGGTGCAATCCTTTGGAACATGATCACCTGGCTCAAGGGCCTTCCCTCGAGTTCTTCACATGCCTTGTTCGGCGGGCTCATCGGTGCCGCCATTGCCGGCATCGGCTTTAACTCCATCAACCTTGAAGGCCTCCTCCAGAAGGTCATCCTCCCGGCGATCTTCGCACCGCTTATTGCCGGCGTCGTTGCCTACATCTGCACGCGCCTCGCCTACGCGCTGACCTCGCGCCACGACCCCGAAACCGGGAGCAAGCTCACCCAGAAGCGCGGCGGCTTCCGGACCGGCCAGATCTTCACGTCCAGCCTGGTTGCACTGGCCCACGGCACCAACGACGCCCAAAAGACCATGGGCATCATCACGCTGGTCCTGATTGCCGCCGGAACCCAGGACGCCGGTTCAGGCCCCCAGTTCTGGGTCATCGCGGCCTGCGCCCTGGCCATCGCCGTCGGCACGTACGCTGGCGGGTGGCGCATCATCCGCACTATGGGGGCCGGTCTCACCGAGGTTAAGCCCGCCCAGGGCTTCGCAGCCGAGACCAGCACGGCGTCCGCCATCCTTGCGTCCTCACACCTCGGCTTTGCGCTCTCCACCACCCAGGTTGCGTCCGGTTCCGTCATCGGCTCCGGCATGGGCCGCAAGGGAACCAGCGTGCGCTGGAGCATGGTGGGTAAGATCGCACTGGGCTGGCTCTTCACCCTCCCCGCCGCCGGTATTGTGGGGGCGTTGACCGCCCTGCTCGTCAAGACGGGCGTGGTTGGCGTTTTGATCGCCGCCGTTGCCGGCACCGCAGCCGTGCTGCTGATGTTCTTCTACTCACGCAAATCCGCCGTCGGCCATCACAATGCCATCGAGGTGGAAGAGGCCGGACAGGCCGTGCGTTTTGCCAAGAAGAAGGCCCTGGCACGTGCCCACGCGCGCGCCAGGGCCAAGGCAAACACCCAGCCCATGGCGAACATCCAGACCAGGCCAACCGCCCAGCCCGATAACGAAGCCCAAGCCGGCACCCAGGCGGAAGCCGAAGCCGTCGACACGAAGGATGCCCAACGATGAAGTGGTTGGAACTGCTGACCGTAGCCGGTGCCACGCTGGCGGCTGCTGTGACTGTGGTGGTCCTCTATTCCCTGGGCGTCAGGCTGACGGCCATCGCCGGTGACCCGCAGCAGGTGTCACCGGGCACCAAGCGGGCCTTCGCGTACGTCTGCTTCGGCCTGTGCGGCCTGGCAGTGCTCTTCGGGCTGTACCTCATCATTCCGTACTTTTCCGGCTGACCCCGCCTCTGGCAGGCGCTGATGCCGTTGGCTAGGCTTGCTCCATGCCACGCTTCCAGTACTTCGTTGCCGCGTCCCTGGACGGTTTTATTGCCACGCCCACTGATGACCTTGGCTGGCTCCTGCAGTTCGACGGTTTTGAGGGCGGCAAGGAAAGCTACGAGACGTTCATGGCGGATGTTGGCTGCGTCGTCATGGGCGGCGCAACCTACGCCTGGCTCCTGGAGCACGAGCCGGGGAAGTGGCCTTACCCGGACACACCCTCTTATGTCTTCACCCGGCATGAGTACTCAGCTCCGGCAGGGTCCAACATCACCTTCGTCCGCGGCGAAGTCACCGAGTTCCTCGCGGACTTCGAACGGGCCGCAGGCGGCAAGAACATCTGGGTGGTGGGCGGCGGGAACCTCGCCGCCCAGTTCGCCTCGGCCGGATTGCTCGACGAACTTATCCTCTCCGTCATTCCGGTGGTGCTGGGTGACGGCAAGCGGCTGCTTCCGCTGGCGGGCCCGACGCCGCCGCTCAAGTTGGTGGCCTCCCGCACCATGGGCAGGGGAATCGTGGAGCTGCGCTACCGGCTGAACGGAAGTGCCGGCTCCTGAGCGGAAGCCCAACCAACGTTTATCCCCCGCGGGCGTGCAGGAACCGCTCCATGGCTTCTTCTCCGGGGGACAGCCCTGCGTAGGCATAGTCCGGCGGTCTGCCGGTCACGGCTTCTGATTCGCTAGTCACGGACCCTGATTGTTGGGGCCAGCGTGGTGGTTCCCAGTCCTGGTGTTCGCTTTTGTAGTGCCGGCCGGTGGGTGAGGTCCAGCCGGGTGGTTCGGTTTTCGTTGCCGGGGTGGGTTTCCAGCCGCTGGTGTGCCGGAGTTTGTGGTGTTTCGGGCAGGGCTGGCCGAGGTTCGATACCCCGGTGGTGCCGCCGTTGTGCCAGGCGAGGAGGTGGTCGGCCTCGTTGTCGAGGGAGTTGTTGCTGCAGCCCGGGAAGGGGCATTTGCCGTCCCTTAGCCTGAGCCAGTTCCGCATCGCCTTGCTCACCCGGTAGCTGGTACGGCCGATTTCCAGCGGCGCCCCGTCCCGCGGGTCCACCAGCACCCGGTAGAAGGAGTTCGCACCGCCGGCGACGAGGTCCCGGGCCATGGACGCCGGGATGGGCCCGTACCCGTCCAGCATGGCCGGTTCCCCGGTGAGGCCCAGCAGGGAGAACACGGGCACGGTGACCAGGACCTCGGCCCGGGGCGAGGCGGTCCCGCTGCCTCCGCTGGTGTTGCCGCTGGTGAGGAGCCCTGCGTTGAGGACCGCTTCGGTGAAGGTGTCGGCCCGGAGCTGGGTGAGGGTGCGGGCCTCGTCCGGTCCCTGCATCCCCCGGGAGATGGCGGTGAGCCGGTTCCAGACCGCGGACGCCTGGTCCGCGGGCAGGTAGGCGGCGAGCCAGGCCATGCCGTCCTGGTCGGGCCGGTATTCGACCCGCCGGTCAGCCATACCCCTGGCGTGGCGTTTTTCGATGGAGTCGGCGTGGTGGCGTTCCCGCCAGGTCCGTGCCCTGGCCTTGAACCGGTAGGCGGGCATCTCGCCGATCGGGGCGGCCGTGGCTGGTCTTGGTGTGTCCGGGTCCAGGAAGTGGGCTTCCAGGGCGGCTGCCCCGGCGGGGTCAAGGGTGGCGGCCTCGTCCACCATGACTGTGGCGTGCTGCCACGAGATCGTCCCGGCCTGCAGCGCCGAGAGTGTCAGCGGCAACTCCTTGGTCAGGGCGTGGGCTGCCGCCAGGAATGAACCCGCAGCCCGGGAACCGATGGCCATGACACAGCTGATCTCCGCGGCGATAGACATTTCGAGCGCCTGGGCGGGCATGCCCGGAGGAGCGGCCGCCCGTCCAGTATTGGCGTATGTCCCTGCAGCGTTGGCCACCAATCCAGCGATTCGGGCCTGGACGCTGGCGGCCCCGGCAAGGATGTCCAAGCAGCCATCGGCCAGCCCGGCCAAGGGATCAGCAGCCGAGAACGGTTCGGAACCGCACCCATCCGCCTCCGCATTGAGCACGGCAAGAGCGGCAGTGATGTCCTCAAACGCCTTCACCACCGCCGCTTTCCCCATACCAATAGCATCGCGGGAGGGTGTGACATTTAACCGCGGGCTAGAGCGCGGGGTATGAGCACCAGTTGAGTACCGGGGTAAGGAAGGGACCCGCGCTACGCCGGCCGGGCCGGGGCGTTGTCCCGGATCATGTTCGTGATGCGGGCGGTGGACAGCCGGCGGCCCTGCCCGTCCGTAATCACAATTTCGTGGGTAGCCAGGGTCCTGCCCAGATGGATGGCGGTGCACGTTCCAGTTACGGTACCCGCCGCGATGGAGCGGTGATGCGTGGCATTCACCTCGATGCCGACGGCGTGGCGTTCCGGTCCCGCGTGCATCCCCGCGGCGAACGAACCAAGGGTTTCCGCCAGCACCACGTGGGCGCCGCCATGCAGGATGCCCGCAACCTGGGTGTTGCCTTCCACGGGCATGGTGGCAACGCTCCGCTCGGGAGTCATTTCCAGGAAGTGAATACCCATTTTCACCACCAGGGCGCCGATCCCGAACCGGCCCAGCCAACCGTGCAGGTGCTCAGGGATTCCGGCGGCGGCAAGCTCCCCGGCGAAAGGGCCGGGCGTGAAATTGTCCATCATGGCAACTAGGCTGGCACCTGTGAGTGAAACAACCAAACCGGCCCCTTTCCCGTCCCAAACCCTGCAGGAGGACAAAGCGCCGCAGGGTTCCACCTCCCTTGAGGACGCAGCAGGTGGGGAAGGCACAGGCCTGGACAAGGCCCGGGCACAGGCCGGTGGCTCTGTTTCAGCGACGGCAGCCCCGGTGGTGGCCATGACGGGACAGCCGCGCCTTTTGGTGCTGGATGGACACTCCATGGCCTTCCGCGCGTTTTTTGCGCTGCCTGCGGACAAGTTCTCAACGACGAACGGGCAGCACACCAACGCGATTCACGGATTCACCTCCATGCTGATCAACCTCATCAAGGAGCAGCAGCCCACCCACATAGCCGTGGCGTTCGACGTGTCGGACGAATCCACCCACCGCAAGATGGAGTACAGCGAATACAAGGGTGGCCGGAACGAGACCCCGCGGGAGATGAACAACCAGATCGACCTCATCGCGCAGGTCATGAAGGCCTGGGGCATCAAGACCATCACAATGCCCGGCTACGAGGCAGATGACATTCTTGCCACCCTCGCCGCCATGGGAGAAAAAGCAGGGTACGAAGTGCTGCTGGTCTCGGGGGACCGCGACGCGTTCCAGCTCATCACCGATAACGTTTTTGTGCTGTACCCCAGGAAAGGCGTCAGCGACATTCCGCGGATGGATGCCGCCGCCATCGAGGCGAAGTACTTCGTCAGCCCCGGCCGGTATTCGGATCTGGCTGCGCTGGTAGGCGAAACAGCGGACAACCTCCCGGGCGTGCCCGGCGTCGGGCCCAAGACAGCCGCGAAATGGATCAACCTTTACGGCGGGCTCGACGGCGTCCTGGAGCACCTCGATGCGATTGGCGGGAAGGTGGGCGATGCGCTGCGGGAAAACGTCGACGCCGTCAAGCGGAACCGCCGCCTGAACCAGCTGCACACGGACCTCGAGCTTCCCGTCACGCTGGACGACCTGTACCAGCCGCGGCCCGACCAGGCAGCCCTGGAGGACCTGTTCGACAAGCTTGAGTTCAAGACCATCCGCAGCCGTCTCTTTGCGCTCTACGGCGACGAGGACAAGCCTGCTGCGGAACGGGAAAGCATCGACACGCCGGAGTACGTCGTGCCGGCAAATGCCGCCGAGCTGTCAGCGTTCCTGGACGCCGGCGCCGGGCAGCGCTCCGCCGTCGCCGTCGACCTTGTCCCCGGCCGCATCGGTGAGGACGCCGCGGCGCTGGCCGTTGTCCGGGAAGGCGCTGCCGCCTATATCGACCTCGCAAACCAGGACGCGGAGTCGGAGAACGTCCTGGCCGGCTGGCTGCGCGATCCGGAATCGCCGAAGGTCCTGCACGGCTTCAAGGCCGCGCTGAAGGCCCTGACGTCCCGTGGACTGGAGCTGGAAGGCGTGGTGGATGACACCTCCATCTCCGGCTACCTCATCCAGCCGGACCGGCGCACCTACGAACTCGCGGAGCTTGCCCAGCACCACCTCAACGTGGGGATCCCTGCCGCGACGGCCAAGGCAGGCCAGCTGGAGCTCTCCTTCGACGGCGAGGACGACGCCGCAGCCGACGCACTGGTCCAGGCGGCCGCCGTCGTCCTTGCCCTCAGCAGCTACTTCGAGTCTGAACTGAAGGAACGCCGGGCCGAGCAGCTCCTGTCCACGCTGGAGCTGCCGGTCAGCCGGGTCCTGGCGGACATGGAACTGGCCGGCATTGCCATTGATATGGCGCGCATGGATGACCAGATCGCCGATCTGGCCCGGGTAATCGACCAGGCGCAGGAGCAAGCTTTCGCGGCGATCGGGCACGAGGTCAACCTGGGCTCTCCCAAGCAGCTCCAGGCTGTCCTGTTCGACGAACTCCAGCTGCCCAAGACCAAGAAGATCAAGTCGGGCTACACGACGGACGCCGCATCTTTGAAGAACCTGCTGGAAAAGACGGGGCACGAGTTCCTGGTGCAGCTGATGGCGCACCGGGAGGCCGCCAAGCTGAGCCAGATGCTTGAATCCCTGAAGAAGTCCGTGGCCGAGGACGGCCGCATCCACACCACGTACGCACAGAATGTGGCAGCCACGGGCCGGATCTCCTCCAACAACCCGAACCTGCAGAACATCCCCATCCGCAGCGAGGAAGGCCGGCGGGTCCGCGGGATCTTCGTGGTGGGGGAGGGCTACGAGTGCTTGTTGTCCGCCGATTACTCGCAGATCGAAATGCGTATCATGGCCCACCTGTCCGGTGACCAGGGCCTGATCCAGGCCTACAGGGACGGCGAGGACCTGCACCGGTTCGTCGGCTCGAACATCTTCCATGTGCCCACCGAAGAGGTCACCAGCGCCATGCGCTCCAAGGTTAAGGCGATGTCCTACGGCCTGGCCTATGGCCTCACGTCGTTCGGGCTGTCCAAGCAGCTGGAAATCTCCGTCGATGAGGCCCGGACCCTCATGAAAGACTATTTCGACCGGTTCGGCGCTGTCCGTGACTACCTCCGCGGCGTGGTGGACCAGGCCCGCGTTGACGGCTACACGGCAACCATCGAGGGACGCCGGCGCTACCTGCCGGACCTCACCAGCACGGACAGGCAACTCCGGGAGAACGCCGAACGCATCGCCCTGAACAGTCCCATCCAGGGCTCGGCCGCGGACATCATCAAGCGCGCCATGCTGGGAGTTCATGCCGAGCTGAAAGCCCAAGGGCTGAAATCGCGGATGCTGCTCCAGGTCCATGACGAACTGGTCCTGGAAGTGGCAGCCGGTGAGCGCGGGGCCGTGGAGAAGCTGGTTACCGAGCAGATGGCTGCCGCCGCGGACCTGAGCGTACCGCTGGAGGTCCAGATCGGCGTCGGCCCCAGCTGGTACGACGCCGGCCACTAGCTTGTGTCGATGCTGGCCAGGCGCCGGGGACCTTGGCTAGGCTCAGGTGCGTGGCTGATCTGAGTGGAAACTATGAAATCCGGCGCTTTGATGCTGTGTCCAAGGGCAAGGACGGTTACGCCGAGGCGGAAACCTGGAGCCGCGCCGTATCGTTCGGCTTCCACGAATCGACCCGGACGCCGGAACACGTCGCCAGAACGCTGGAAACGTATGAGGCCGACCGGCGGGTGCTCACCGGCGCCTACCAAACGGGCCCGGTAGCGCCGTCGTCGTTGCCCGCGGACGTGCCGGTGGCCACCTTCGGAACCATGCGCAATACCCTCAATGTGGGCTTCGGACGCCTGGTGGAAGCCCACCTGGTCACCGCTGTCACCGTCCGCACCTCGCACCGGCGGCGCGGGCTGCTGCGGCGGATGATGAGCGAGGACCTGCAGCTCGCGAAGGACGCCGGGGTGGCGGTGGCGGCGCTTACCGCGTCAGAGGGAACCATTTATGGCCGGTTCGGCTACGGTGTGGCCAGCTTTGAACGCAAAGCCAAGGTGGACACCACGGCGCGGTTCAGCCTCCGGCATGAGGCAACCGGCACCGTGGAGGTCGCCGATCCCAAGGCATTGCTGCAGCTGGCTCCGGAAGTCTTCGACCGGGTGCACCGGCTGACCCCGGGGTCCGTAGGGCGGCAGGACTGGTACCGGCAGCTTGCGTCGGGCTCGCTCGGCCGCGACGGCAAGGAGGACCCCGCCATCAAGGTGGCGCTCCATTACGGGCCCGCCGGGACCGTCGACGGCTACGTCTCCTACAAGTTCCTCGGCTGGGACAGCGAGCCCTACACCGTGGAAGTGGTGGACCTGGTGGCCGGCAGCAACGATGCGTACCTGGAACTCTGGCAGTTCCTCGGCGCCATTGATCTGGTGGAACGCGTGTCCTGGACGGAAGCCCCGTTGGACGACCCCCTGGCCTGGGCCCTGGACGATCCCCGCTGCATCGAGTCCTCGGACAGCCGGGACATGCTCTGGCTGCGCATCCTCGATGTCCCCAAGGCGCTGGCCGGGCGGCACTACCCAACAGAAGGCCGCCTGGCGCTGAAAGTCCTGGACCCGCTCGGCCTCACGGCCGGTACCTACGCTCTTTACGCCGATGGCGGCCAGGCCGCCGTCGAGCGCATGCCGGAGACCGCGGAGGCGGACCTGACCCTGGACGTCTCCGCCCTGTCCTCCATCTACGTCGGCGGGGTCAGTCCGGTCACACTGGCAGCAGCGGGCAAAGTCCGGGAGCATACGGCAGGCTCCGCGCTGAAGGCCGGGCAGATGTTCGCCGTCGAGCGGGCTACGCATTGCCTTACCCACTTCTAAGGTCACTGCCGGCACGAGGTCGTGTCCGGGCGAACGCGCCACGGGAGTGCCCTGCCTCGGCGCTTTTGACCCGTGTTGCGGGCAGCGACTAGAATAAACGGGCGTGTACTACGTGCACGTATTTGCAGTTCAATATTCTCAGCAATCCACAAAATCAGGATGACCCGGAGGATCCGTCGGATTCACCGCAAATCGCGCCTGCGTTCCATAACGCGGGCGCGGTGGTTTGCCTGACCGACTAACTATCCACAACGGAGCCCCTACTACATGACCATCACCTCCACCGAGAAGCCCGGTACCCCCGTAGTCGCCATTAACGACATCGGTACCGCTGAGGACTTCCTCGCAGCAGTCGACGCGACCATCAAGTACTTCAACGACGGAGACCTCGTCGAAGGTACCGTCGTCAAGGTCGACCGCGATGAAGTCCTGCTCGACATCGGTTACAAGACCGAAGGTGTCATCCCCTCCCGCGAGCTGTCCATCAAGCACGACGTTGATCCCGGAGACGTTGTCTCCGTTGGCGATCAGGTCGAAGCCCTGGTGCTCACCAAGGAAGACAAAGAAGGCCGCCTGATCCTCTCCAAGAAGCGCGCTCAGTACGAGCGTGCCTGGGGCGACATCGAGAAGGTCAAGGAAGAAGACGGTGTTGTCACCGGTACCGTCATCGAGGTCGTCAAGGGTGGTCTTATCCTCGACATCGGCCTGCGCGGCTTCCTGCCCGCATCCCTCGTCGAGATGCGCCGTGTGCGCGACCTGGCTCCGTACATCGGCCAGCAGATCGAAGCCAAGATCATCGAGCTGGACAAGAACCGCAACAACGTTGTGCTGTCCCGCCGTGCATGGCTCGAGCAGACCCAGTCCGAGGTCCGCTCCACGTTCCTCAACAAGCTGGAAAAGGGCCAGGTCCGTCCCGGCGTCGTTTCCTCCATCGTCAACTTCGGTGCCTTCGTGGACCTGGGCGGCGTAGACGGCCTGGTTCACGTTTCCGAGCTGTCCTGGAAGCACATCGACCACCCGTCCGAGGTTGTCGAGGTTGGCCAGGAAGTCACCGTCGAGGTTCTCGAGGTGGACCTGGACCGCGAGCGCGTTTCCCTGTCGCTCAAGGCTACGCAGGAAGACCCGTGGCAGACCTTCGCCCGCACCCACGCCCTCGGCCAGGTTGTTCCGGGTAAGGTCACCAAGCTGGTTCCGTTCGGTGCGTTCGTCCGCGTCGAAGACGGCATCGAAGGCCTGGTCCACATCTCCGAGCTGGCCGTGCGCCACGTGGAGCTGGCCGAGCAGGTTGTTTCCGTTGGGGACGAGCTGTTCGTCAAGGTCATCGACATCGACCTGGAACGCCGCCGCATCTCGCTGTCCCTCAAGCAGGCCAACGAGGGCGTTGACGCCGACAGCACCGAATTCGATCCGGCTCTGTACGGCATGGCCGCAGAGTACGACGAAGAGGGCAACTACAAGTACCCGGAGGGCTTCGATCCCGAGTCCAACGAGTGGCTTGAAGGCTACGAGACCCAGCGCGCCGCCTGGGAGCAGCAGTACGCTGACGCCCAGACCCGCTGGGAAGCACACAAGAAGCAGGTTGCCCAGCACGCTGCCGATGACGCTGCAGCTGCAACGTCCGGTGAGAGCGACTCCGGCACCACCAGCTACTCCTCGGAGCCGGCTGCTGAGTCCAACGCCGGTGCAGGCACGCTTGCATCCGACGAGGCTCTCGCCGCCCTGCGCGAGAAGCTGACCGGCAACTAATTGCCACTGGCCCGGACTTTTCCGGGCTGACACAACGGGCCCCCGCAAACGCGGGGGCCCGTTGGCGTTAAAAGCAGCGACTGTCTGGCACTTAACGCTGCCATACCCGATTTTCGGTGCGTTTGCTGCTAGTCAGTTGGGAGTGCGACGACGGCGCGCACCGTTCCGTCGTCGTCGGGCGTAAGGATGGCCCCGGCGCCGGCGAGGATTCGCTGGGCGGCGGGGTTTCCGGCCAGGGTGCGGGCGGTCACCGCAGCGATTCCGGCGGTGCGGGCCTCCGCCAGGAGCAGGCGAAGCGCCGCGCTTCCGATGCCGCAGCCCCGAAAGCTCCTGCCGAGCCAGATCCCCGTCTCTGCGGTGTCCGGTCCATTGCCGACGTGGACGCGCTTGAGCCGGATGGAGCCGGCAAGGGCGCCACCGGCAAGGATCCCCCAGGACTTCTCTCCCGCCTTCCCATCCAGGCCTTCCGCGGCGGCACGGTGGTAACTGAAGAACCAGGCTGTACGTTCCAGGTTCCAGCCCGGTCCGCCGACCGGGGGAGCGACCTCATCCGGCGAGGCGTCCCGCTTGGCGAGGTCCAGGAGCTGTTCCAGCACCCTTTCGTCGACATCCACCAGGGACACCTCAGGTAAGCGGGACATCCACCCACTCCGTTCCTTCCGGCACCAGGACAGTGCCGCCGGCGGTCAGGACCTGGAGGCGTTCGGCAGCAGCTGTGATGGCGGCGGCCTCGTCCGGCACGGCAATGCGAAGAACCGTGTGCCCGGGACCGTAGCTGGTTCCAGCCATCACGAAGCCCGCGGCGCGCAGGTCGTTCTCCAGCCTGCCTGCCGCCGTATGCGCGACTTCCGCCGAACAGATCCGCAGCCGGCTGCGGCGCACCATCGGCGCCAGGGCCAGCGCCGAGGAGACGGACTCCGAGTAGGCCCGCACCAGGCCGCCGGCGCCCAGCAGGACGCCACCGAAGTAACGCACGACGACGGCACTGACGTCGCTGAGGTCGGCCACCCCGGGGAGTGTCTCCCTTTTGGCCAGGGCCTCAAGCATCGGAAGGCCTGCCGTGCCAGAGGGCTCGCCGTCGTCATTGGAACGCTGGATGTCCCGGTCCGGGCCAATGATGAACGCCGAGCAGTGATGCCGGGCGTCGTGGAACTCGCGGCGGAGGCCTGCCACCAGGTCCCGTGCCGATTCTTCGGTGCCGGCGCGGCGCAGGACGGTGATGAATCGGGAGCGCTTGATCTCGAGCTCGTGGCGGAAATCGGGTCCGGCCGCCAAGGTGGTGTACCCCGTGGCCCTGCTGTCTTCCTCTTGCACCCGGCCCAGTCTAGGCCCAAGTTCCCCTGGCCGGGCAAGGGCTGGAGTAGAGGTTTGGGCTCTGCGATTAAGGATCGATTAAGGCGCCGGCGGGAATCTTGGAACACCAAGACACGGGACCAGCAATAGTATTCCGAACAGCAAAGGGAGCGCGGCCATGAAGCGGGTCGAAGCGTCAAACCGCAGCACGCATCAAACAGGTATACAAAGGAAATCACCGGATTTCTGCCCACGTGGCCGGACTGCGCCGGTGGAAAGCAAGCAGTCTGATGGAGCCAAAAAGAGGAAGCTGTTCCTTTCCACCGCAGCTGTTGCCGCAGCTGGTTTCTCAGGAGTGATGGCCGCGCCGGCAAATGCTTCTTCGACGACGGCGGAGGGCGGGACGGATGTGCAGGCACATTCGATAGCCGCGCCTTACCAGTGAAGAGGAAATCCGCACTCTGCAGCAGCTCGGCGACTTTTTAGGCCCCGGGTGCGGTTGTCCGGATGATTGCCGGCCGGGTCCAGTGCATGGCGCTTCAGGAGACGCACCGTGGACCTGGACCGGGGCCGGGGGATTAGGGTGGTGTGATGCTCAAGATCGGGTTGACGGGCGGCATCGCCTCCGGAAAGTCAGTGGTTGCCTTGCGCCTGAAAGAACGCGGGGCGGTGCTCGTGGATGCTGATGCACTGGCCCGTGAAGTGGTGGAGCCGGGCACCGAAGGCCTGAACCGCGTCGTGGCAGAGTTTGGCCGGGATGTCCTTGGCGCCGACGGCCGGCTTGACCGTCCCAAGCTCGGCGCCCTTGTCTTTGGAGATCCGGCACGGCTCTCAGTGCTGAACCGAATCGTCCACCCCCTGGTCCGGTCGCGGGCGGCGGCTATCGCGGAAGCGGCGGCAGGAGATGCCGTGGTGGTGCAGGACATCCCTCTGCTGGTGGAAACCGGGCAGGGGACCGATTTCCACCTGGTGTTGGTGGTGGACGCGCCGGATGACGTACGGCTGCAGCGGATGCTGGAGCACCGCGGGATGACGCGAGAGGATGCACTGTCGCGGATGGCTGCGCAGGCAACACGGGACGAACGGCTGGCCGCGGCTGACGTCGTCCTGGACAATTCCGGCAGCGTGCAGCACCTGCTGGACCAGGTGGACCGGCTCTGGGACGGCCGGCTGGTGCCCTTCGCCCGCAACCTCGCCGCGGGCAAGCGTGCGCCGAGGAACTGCGGTCCTGTCCTGGAGCCGTATCGGGAGGAATGGGCCAAGGAGGCAGCCAGGATCTCCGCGAGGCTGAAGACCGCGGCCCCCGGGCTCATCCTGGCGGTGGACCACATCGGCTCCACGTCCGTCCCCGGGCTCGCTGCCAAGGACGTCATAGACCTGCAGGTTGCGGTACCCGGCCTGGCCGCTGCAGACAGTGCTGCACCCCTGCTGGCGGCAGCCGGGTTCCCCTTGGTGCCCGGTGCCGGGTCCGATACGCCCAAGCCGACGGCGCCGGATCCCGGGCAGTGGCAGAAACGGTTCCATGCCAACGCGGACCCGGGGCGTCCGGTGAACATCCACGTCCGCGTCGCCGGCTCGCCCGGATGGCGCTATGCGCTGATGTTCCGGGACTGGCTGATGGATAACCCGTCCGCACGCACGCTGTACGCACGGCATAAGGCGGATCTTGCGGGACGCTTTGCCGGCTCGGCGGGCACCAGGGCGTACGCCGAGGCCAAGGAGCCGTGGTTCACGGACGTTGCCTGGCCCCTCATGTCCGCGTGGGCCGAGGAAACCGGGTGGGCGCCGCCGTCGTACGCGCCCTGATGCCGTCCGCGGGCCCCGCGCTGTTCGCCCGTAATGGACGGCCCTCTTAGTGTCGGTGCCCGGTTGTAGATTAGATCCATGAGCCTTGCGCAGGATATCAACCGTGTTGTGGCGCCTTTCGAGGTCATCAGCGAATTCAAGCCCGCGGGCGACCAGCCCGCCGCCATCGCCGAACTGACGGAGCGCATCAAGAACGGTGAAAAGGACGTGGTACTGCTAGGTGCCACGGGTACCGGCAAGAGCGCCACCACCGCCTGGCTGATCGAGCAAGTGCAGCGGCCCACCCTGGTGATGGTCCAGAACAAGACCCTGGCGGCGCAGCTGGCCAACGAATTCCGCGAGCTGCTGCCCAACAACGCGGTGGAGTACTTCGTTTCCTACTACGACTACTACCAGCCCGAGGCCTATGTCGCCCAGACTGACACCTTCATCGAGAAGGACTCCTCCATCAACGAGGAAGTGGAGAGGCTCCGCCACTCCGCCACCAACGCCCTGCTGACCCGCCGGGACGTGATCGTCGTCGCCACTGTGTCCTGCATCTACGGCCTGGGCACTCCCGAGGAATACATCGCAGGAATGGTCACGCTCCGCAAGGGGGCGGAGATGAACCGTGACGACCTCCTCCGGAAATTCGTGTCCATGCAGTACGCCCGCAACGACATGGACTTTCATCGGGGTACTTTCCGCGTCCGCGGGGACACTGTGGAGATCATCCCGATGTACGAGGAACTGGCCATCCGGATTGAGTTCTTCGGGGATGAAATTGAGAATATCCAGACGCTCCACCCCCTGACCGGTGAAGTGATCCGCGACGAAGAGGAAATGTACGTCTTCCCCGCCTCGCACTACGTGGCCGGGCCCGAGCGGATGTCCCGGGCCATCAAGCGGATCGAGGATGAGCTTGCCGATCGGCTGAAGGTACTGGAAAGCCAGAACAAGCTGGTGGAAGCGCAGCGGCTCCGGATGCGGACCATGTACGACCTCGAAATGATGCAGCAGATGGGCTTCTGCAATGGCATCGAGAACTACTCGGCGCACATCGACGGCCGCGCTCCGGGAACTGCTCCGCACTGCCTCCTGGACTACTTCCCGGACGACTTCCTCTTGGTGGTGGACGAGTCCCACGTGACTATCCCGCAGATCGGCGCCATGTACGAAGGCGACATGTCCCGCAAACGGAACCTGGTGGACTTCGGCTTCCGCCTGCCCTCGGCAATGGACAACAGGCCGCTGAAATGGGACGAATTCCTGCAACGCGTTGGCCAGACTGTCTACCTCTCCGCCACTCCGGGCAAGTATGAACTAGGCAAGGCCGACGGCTTCGTGCAGCAGATCATCCGCCCCACGGGCCTCATCGATCCCGAGGTGGTGGTCAAGCCCACCAAGGGCCAGATCGACGACCTGCTGGGGGAGATCAAGGCCCGTACGGACAAGAACGAGCGCATCCTGGTCACTACCCTGACCAAGCGGATGGCCGAGGACCTCACGGACTACCTCCTCGGGCATGGCATCAAGGTGGAGTACCTGCACTCCGACGTTGACACCCTGCGGCGCGTGGAGCTGCTGCGCGAACTCCGGATGGGCCGGTTCGACGTCCTGGTGGGCATCAACCTGCTCAGGGAGGGCCTGGACCTTCCCGAGGTGTCCCTTGTCAGCATCCTCGACGCCGACAAGGAAGGCTTCCTGCGGTCGTCCACGTCCCTGATCCAGACGATCGGCCGCGCTGCCCGCAACGTCTCCGGCCAGGTGCACATGTACGCCGACCGCATCACGGACTCCATGGCGCAGGCCATCGACGAGACAAACCGGCGCCGCGCCATCCAGGTTGCCTACAACACCGAACATGGCGTGGATCCGCAGCCGCTGCGGAAGAAGATCGCCGACATCACGGACCAGCTGGCCAAGGAAGACGCCGACACCCAGGAGCTGCTGAACAACAACCGGCTGGCCAAGGGCGGGAAGCGGAAGTCGGCGGCGAAGGGTGCCGCCCAGGTCCGCAAAGACGGCCTGGCCGCGGCGCCGGCCGAGGACCTGGTGGGCCTGATCGAACAGCTGACGGAGCAGATGCACGGCGCTGCCGCCGAACTGCAGTTCGAAGTGGCGGCCAGGATCAGGGACGAGGTCAGCGAGCTGAAGAAGGAACTGCGCCAGATGCAGGCTGCCGGGCACGCCTGACACAAACATCAATGGGGGACAGGCGGACGGCCCGCCTAGGGTAGAGTTAACGTCACGTAGGGGAGTATCCCGAGCGCTACGATCGTCAACACGCAGGGCATGGTTGCCCCGCCGGGCGTAGCGGGCCGCCGTTTCAGCACCAAGTGCGCAGGCAGGCCGGAGAGACTTACACCGCATCTCTGTACCCTGCGAAAGGCTACCCTGTGCTCGAATTGCCCGTCTGGTTCGAGGTCGGCTCTCTTGTCGCCCTCGGCCTGATTCTCCTGATCGACCTTCTCCTGGTGGTCCGCCGGCCCCATGAACCTTCCATGAAGGAAGCCGGCCTGTGGGTGGCGTTCTACGTCAGCCTCGCCCTCGTGTTCGCCGGCGCCATGTTTGCTTTCACCGGCCCTGAATACGGCGGCCAGTTCGTTGCCGGCTGGGTCACCGAGTACAGCCTCAGCATCGACAACCTGTTTGTCTTCATCATCATCATGGCCCGCTTCTCGGTGCCCCGGAAGTACCAGCAGGAAGTCCTGATGGTGGGCATCATCATCGCCCTGATCCTGCGCGGGATCTTCATCCTGCTCGGCGCCATCGTGATCGAGCAGTTCAGCTGGGTGTTCTACATCTTCGGTGCGTTCCTGCTGTGGACCGCCTGGAAGCAGGCCCAGGATGAAGGCGAAGACGAAGAAGACCGGGAGAACCCGCTGATCGCCAAGATCCGCAAGGTCATCCCCATGGCGGAGAAGTTCGACGGCGGCAAGCTGCGCACCACAGTGAACGGCAAGAAGGTCTTCACCCCCATGCTGATCGTGTTCATCACCATCGGCCTCACGGACCTGCTCTTCGCCGTCGACTCCATTCCCGCCATCTTCGGCCTCACCCAGAGCCCCTTCATCGTATTTACGGCCAACCTGTTCGCCCTGATGGGCCTGCGCCAGCTGTACTTCCTCCTCGGCGGCCTCATGAACCGGCTGATCTACCTGAAGCACGCGCTATCCTTCATCCTCGCGTTCATCGGCGTCAAGCTGGTCCTGCACGCCATGCACGTCAACGAGCTACCGTTCATCAACGGCGGGCAGCACATTGAATGGGCTCCCGAAATCCCCACGTTCGTTTCCCTGGGCGTCATCGTTGGCACTATCGTCATTGCGGTGATCGCCAGCCTTGTCAGCTCCAAGGCCAAGGAAGCGCACCTGGACCCCCGGCTCGAGGAAGATGCCCGGAGGAGCCACAGCGACGCCGAGTAGGCGTCCCTGGTCCTCCTGAACCGGACAATCCCGGCCGTGTCCGCGGCCGGGATTGTCGCCTTAAATCCCCTCTGTAGGAAGCGCCAAGGGGAGGACTATGCTCGGACCATGGCCCCCACCCTGATATCGGACCAACGGGTGCGCCTCGTGCAGCGGCGCACGGTGGTGCTGCTGAGCGCGGCCCAGATTTTTGGCGGAATCGGCACCGGTGCCACGGTTTCCATCGGGTCCATCCTCGCTGTCGAACTGTCCGGGTCGAGCGCCTGGGCCGGCGCAGTCGCCACAGTCATGACCCTCGGCGCCGCGCTGGCGGCCCTGCCGCTTGCCTCGCTGGCGGACCGCCGGGGACGCCGGATCGGCCAGGTGGCCGGGCTGTCCGTGGCCCTCGCAGGCACAGTCCTGATGGTGCTCGCGGTGGTGTCAGGCCTTTTCATCCTGCTGGTGCTCGGCGCTGCCGGCATCGGAGTGGGTACCGCCGCGAGCCTGCAGGCACGGTTCGCCGCCGTCGACCTTGCGGATCCGGAACACCGCGGCAGGGCCCTGTCCGCCGTGGTCTGGGCCGTCACCGTTGGCGCCGTCGCCGGGCCCAACCTCATCCAGCCCGGCACCGTGGTGGGACAGGCGCTGGGCCTTCCACCCGTTGCAGGGCCCTTCGTGATTGCGGCCGCGGGCCTCCTCCTGGCGAACGTCCTGCTTTTTGCCGGGCTGCGGCCGGATCCGCTGCTGCTGGCCCGGGAACTTGCCCTGCAGCAGGCGGGCACCGGAGCCGCCGCCACACCACAGCAAACGCCGGCAGCATCGGGGGGCGGCGGCACGGGGGCGCGCACCAACGGGCAGGCAAATCGCGTCGGCGGCTCGCTGGTCCGCGGACTGCGGGCCATACGCGGCTCCCGGACCGCTCTCCTGGCAGTGGCCGCCGTCGTCGGCGCCCACGCCGTGATGGTGGGCGTGATGTCCATGACCCCGCTTCACCTGCAGGAACTGGTGGAAGGGCCGGGAGCGAGCCACGCCGGCCACGCAGCGTCCGGTGACGTCCTGGTGATCATCGGTTTCACCATTTCGCTGCACATAGCCGGGATGTTCGCATTGTCTCCGGTGATGGGCTGGCTGACGGACAGGGCCGGCAGGGCGCAGACCATCATGATTGGCTTCACCCTGCTGATTACTGCCGTGGCTGTTGCCGGATTCGGCCAGGCATCCACGGGGGCGGTGGCGGCAGGACTGGTTTTGCTGGGCCTGGGCTGGTCCGCCGCCACGGTGTCCGGCTCCACCCTGCTCGCAGAGAGCGTCGGCCAGGACGCCCGGGTAGTGGTGCAGGGGGTTTCGGACATGCTCATGGGTGCAGCCGGGGCCGTGGGCGGGGCGGTGTCCGGCCTGGTCCTCAGCTGGATCGGCTACCTGGGCCTGAACCTGCTGGGCGGCGTGGTGGGCGCAGCCGTCCTGGCCGCGGCGTTCGTGACCGTGGCGGCCGGCCGGCGCGGGTCAGCGCCCGCCTGACCGTGCCATACCCAGCAGCCTGGCGAAGATCGCCTCGCCGTCGTCGGCGATGCCATCGTGGTGGAAGTCTCCGGTCTCCCAGACCTGCAGCCCGCGCACCGCGGACGCCGTTTCAAGGGAGAGTTTCCGGTCCACATAGATGTCGTCCGAGTAGACGGCGGCAGCCACCGGAACGGTGTTCGCCCCCAGCTGGGCAACATCGTAGAGCGGCTTCCAGTCCGCTTTGGCTGCAAGCAGGTCCGCCACGTCCCGGAGGGGCTCAAGCGCAGGGTCCTGTTCGAAGTACCACGGATAAACCATTTCCCCCGTCAACAGCAGCGGCTCGGCATCCGGCCGGAATTCCGGATAGTCCGCCAGGACCCGCCAGGCGGCCCAGCCGGTCGCCTGCCCCTGGCCGTAGATGGATTCGTGCATCAGGGCGTAGAGGGGATTCGACCGGCGCGAGACGATGGCCTGCACCTGGTCCAGGAAGGCATCCGAGAGCCGGGCGCCTTCCGCTGTTTCGGTGAAGGCGTCCTCCAGCAGGTGATGCAGGCTGTCCACGCGCGTATTCCCGCCGAGGAAGGAACCCACCATCTGGAAGCGCTCCACGGTGAGCGGGCCGCCGTCGGGCAGGAATTCCGGAGTGCTCCGGAGGTGGCGGGCTATCCGGTCTACGATGTCCCGGTCCTCCGGGTACCAGCCGAAGTACTCGGCGTTGCGGGCCGCTACGCGCTGGAACGTGGCCCGATACACGGCGTCGGCCGGGCCGGCCAGCGGCGCAAGGCCGCCAGTCACCAGGACCTCCCTCAGGCCCTCCGGAGCAAAGGACAGGTACGTCAGTGCGCAGAATCCTCCGTAGCTCTGGCCGTACACCGTCCACGGGCCGGCCCCCAAGGCATCCCGGATCAGCTCGGCGTCGGCCACGATGGAATCGGCACGGAAATGCTCCAGGTACGCGGCCTGGTCCGCGGCGGATCCCCGCAGCGGCAGGGTGTTCCGGTCCGCGGGCGTGGACAGCCCCGTTCCGCGCTGGTCCAGCATCAGGATCCGGAAGTCCTTGGCGGCCGCTTTGCTCCAGCCGCCCAGCGAGCCAAACCTGTTGCCGCGCCCGCCGGGACCGCCCTGGAGGAACAGGAGCCAAGGGAGATCCGCGGCCTGGTCCTCGCTGTGTGCGGCCGAAACGTACTCCCGGGCAAAAACGGAAATTGTTTCGCCCGAGGGCGAAGCGTGGTCCAGCGGCACTGTGAAGACGTGCTCCGTGGTCCGCATCCCGCGGAACTGGTGCTTCGCCCTTACCTCGTGCCTTGCCCCGACCGCCGGGCCTGCCGGCGGTGGCATCCCTGCACTAGCCATTGGCGGCGGCGGGGACGGCATTGCCGAACTGTTCGAGGGCCTGGCCGGTAAGCCGGAAGGTGGACCACCCGTCCATTGGCTTCGCGCCGAGGCGCCGGTAGAAGTTGATGGACGGCTCATTCCAGTCAAGGACGCTCCACTCCACCCTGGCGTAGCCGTTCTCCACGGCGATGGCGGCGAGGTGCTGGAGCAGGGCCTTTCCGTGTCCTTCGCCGCGGGCCTCCGGGCTAACGTAAAGGTCCTCCAGGTAGATGCCGTGCACGCCTTCCCAGGTGGAATAGTTCAGGAACCACAAAGCGAACCCCTCGACTTCGCCGGCCCCGTTCTCTGCCATGGCAGCGAACACGCGCGGGTTCTCTCCGAACAGCACCTGCTGCAGCATCGCGGGAGTGTTCCGGACGGCGTCAGGTTCCTTTTCGTAGTTCGCCAATTCGCGGATCATCCTGAGGATTGCGGGTACGTCTTGCGGGGTTGCGGGGCGGATTACACTCATTGTTCGAGCTTACCGTCGGCACCCGGCAGGCGCTGGCAGCGTTCAGAGCCGGTTGACCTCAGTCACCCTGATCACGGCCGTTCCGGTTTCGTCCGAGGCAGCCAGGTCCACCTCGGCGGAAATCCCCCAGTCATGGTTCCCGGCGGGATCGTCGAAGATCTGCCGGACCTTCCACCGGTCCTTTTCCTCCGTGATGATGAGCAGGGCCGGTCCCCGGGCGTCCGGCCCGGTCCCGATGTCGTCGTGTTCGTCAAAGTAGTCGTCAAGGGCGTCTTCCCAGCGCTCGGCGCCCCAGCCGGCTGCGCCGTCGAGTTCCCCCAGCGCGGCCGCATCCTCGTCGGCGAACAGCTCCACACGGCGGAACAGCTCGTTGCGCACCATTACCCGGAAGGCCCGGATGTTGGACGTGAGCGAGGGCGGGGGCGGCGGAGGCGCGTCGTGCGGGGTGGGGGCGGCGCCCGAGGCCAGTTCCTCCCATTCGTCCAGGAGGCTGGAGTCCACCTGTCGGACCAACTCGCCCAGCCAGGCAACCAGGTCCTCCAAATCGTCGCGCAGCATGTCCTGGGGAACAGTCTGCCGCAGGGCCTTGAAGGCATCGGCGAGGTAGCGCAGGACTATCCCCTCGGATCGGGCCAGTCCGTAGAACTGCACGAACTCGCCAAAGTTCATGGCACGCTCGTACATGTCCCGGACCACGGACTTGGGGGCGAGCTCGAAGTCGCCCACCCAGGGTGCGGCCTTCCGGTACACCTCGAAGGCTTCCCCGAGAATCTCCGCCAATGGCTGGGGATAAGACACTTCCTCGAGCATGGCCATCCGCTGGTCGTACTCGATGCCGTCGGCCTTCATGGCGGCCACCGCCTCGCCGCGGGCCTTCTTCTGCTGGGCTGAAAGAATCTGCCGCGGCTTCTCCAGGGTCGCCTCGATCACGGACACCACGTCCAGGGCGTACGACGGCGAGTCCGGGTCCAGGAGTTCAAGTGCGGCCAGTGCGAAGGGGGACAGCGGTTGGTTGAGTGCGAAGTTCGGCTGAAGGTGGACAGTCAGCCGGACAGTACGGCCGTCGGGTCCCTGCTCTTGTGCAGGAATCCGCTCCACTACCTCGGCCGCGAGCAGCTCGCGGTAGATGCCCAGTGCCTTCTTCATGAGCTGCAGCTGGGAGGACCGGGTCTCGTGGTTTTCCGTCAGGAGGCGGCGGGCGGCCGTAAACGGGTCCCCCGGCCGCTCCATCAGGTTCATCAGCATCGCGTGCGTAACCGTGAAGCTGGAGGTCAGCGGGTCCGGCACCGACTCGACGAGCCGCTTGAACGTAGGCTCGCCCCAGCTCACGAACCCCTCCGGCGGCTTCTTCTTCACCACCTGCCGCAGCTTCTTCTGGTCATCGCCGAATTTGGCCACGGCCTTGGCCATTGCCTTGACGTTCTCCGTCACGTGTTCGGGCGCCTGGACCACCACTGTCCCGGCGGTGTCGTAACCTGCCCGGCCGGCTCGGCCCGCAATCTGGTGGAACTCACGGGAGTTAAGCAGCCGGGTGCGGACGCCGTCGTACTTGCTCAGTGCCGTGAGCAGGACAGTGCGGATGGGCACGTTGATTCCCACGCCCAGGGTGTCGGTGCCGCAGATGACCTTCAGCAGCCCCGCCTGGGCCAGCTGCTCCACGAGCCGGCGGTACTTCGGCAGCATGCCCGCATGGTGCACGCCTATGCCGTGGCGGACCAGCCGGTTCAGGGTCTTGCCGAAACCTGCGGCGAACCGGAAGTTGGCGATCAGCTCTGCGATCTTGTCCTTCTCCTCGCGGGTGCAGACGTTGATGCTCATCAGGGTCTGGGCGCGGTCGATTGCCTCAATCTGGCTGAAATGCACCACGTAGACCGGCACCTGTCTGGTGGAGAGCAGCTCCTCCAGCGTCTCGTGCACGGGGGTCTCGTGGTAGTAGTAATGCAGCGGAATGGGCCGTTCCGCGGAGCTCACCGTGGTGGTGGCGCGGCCCGTCAGCGTTGACAGGCCTTCCTCGAACCGGCTGACGTCGCCCAGCGTGGCGGACATCAGGAGGAATTGCGCCCGGGGGAGCTCCAGCAGGGGAACCTGCCACGCCCAGCCGCGCTGCGGGTCCGAATAGAAATGGAACTCGTCCATGATCACCGTGCCGAGTTCCGCGGCTGCGCCTTCACGGAGGGCGGTGTTGGCCAGGATCTCGGCCGTGCAGCAGATGATCGGCGCATCCTGGTTGACGCCGGAGTCGCCCGTGATCATTCCCACGTTCTCGGCGCCGAAAATATCGCACAGGGCAAAGAACTTTTCGGAGACCAGTGCCTTGATCGGCGCGGTGTAGTAGCTCCGCTGGCCCTGGGCCATGGCCTGGAAGTGGGCGGCGATGGCCACGAGGGATTTTCCGGACCCGGTGGGGGTGGCCAGGATGACGTTGGACCCCGTGGCCAGCTCCATAATGGCTTCGTCCTGTGCGGGATAAAGGGCCAATCCCCGGCTTTCCGTCCACTCAACGAACCGCGTGTAGAGGTCGTCGGGATCCACGCCCACAGTACGGACGGAGGCGGGCAGATGGGGCAGCTGGTCAACGAGTTTCATTGATTGCCAGCTTAGTGCCCTGCCGTGCCCGGGATTCCGCCCCGCCCCGGTTAAGCTTCGCGGTACAGAAGACGGCACCAGAATGCGGAGATGGATATGAAGTGGGATCCGGCGAAATATGTCCAGTTCGGGGACTACCGGGACCGGCCCTTTTTCGACCTGACCGGCAGGGTCCGGGCGGACCGGCCCGTCCAGGTGGTGGACCTGGGCTGCGGGCCAGGGAACCTGACGGCCACGCTCGCGGACCGCTGGCCCGGTTCCGACGTGGTTGGCCTTGATTCATCGGAGGAGATGCTCGCCAAAGCCGCCGGGCAGTCGGAAGAAAACCCGTCCCTGCGCTTCGAGCTGGCGGACATTTCGGAGTGGAAGCCCTCGGGGCAGACCGATGTGGTGGTCAGCAATGCTGCCCTGCAGTGGCTGCCGGGCCACCAGGACATGATGCGGACGTGGCTGGATGCCCTGCGCCCCGGTGCCTGGTTCGCGCTCCAGGTCCCGGGGAACTTCAACGCCCCGTCCCATGCGTTGTTGCGCGGGCTGGCGGGCGCACAACGGTGGGCGCCGAAGCTCGGCGGGGTGCTGCGGGGCGGCGAGTCGGTGGGCGAGCCTGCGGAGTACCTCCGTCTCATGCTCGACGCCGGGTTCTCGGCTGATGCCTGGGAGACAACCTACCTTCAGGTGCTGCCCGGCAGGGATGCCGTCCTGGAGTGGGTCCGCGGCACGGCGCTCCGCCCCGTCCTTGCCGCCCTTTCCCCGGCGGAGGGCGCGGAATTCGAGGCGGAGTACGCAGCCGCGCTGCGGGAAGCCTATCCACAAACGGAGCATGGAACCGTCTTTCCGTTTCGAAGGATCTTTGCCGTGGGGTGCAAGAACCAGTGACGAATCGAACGGCTGGACGATCTTCACACTCCAGTCGCAGCAATGAGGATAGGTCCGGCGATTCCCCGGGACCGCCTCGGGGAGCAGTTCGGGGTGGTGCACCAGGACGGGTGGCTCTTCGCCGGAACCATCAGGGAGGACGGACGAGCTGTGTGATAGCCCACCGTTTGTCCACAGGCCGTAACGCTGATCTAATCTTGGTCATGGATCACGGCCGCATAGTCGAGCAGGGCACGCACCAAAGCCTTCTACCCGCCAACAGCTACTACGCCCGGCTTCACAACGCACAATTCTCCGCCCGGCCCGGACGTGCCGACGCACTTGAGGCCGGCCTTTGATGCCCGCATCCGGCTTCCCCGGAACATGGAAACCCAACACCGCCAGCTCGGTGGCGCTGTTTGAACAGCTGCGGCTCCAGGTCATCCACCTGGTAGACAACGGAGCCCTCCCGCCAGGGACCCGGCTGCCCGCCGTCAGGGCCCTGGCCGAGCGCTTGGATGTGGCTCCGCACACGGTGGCCCGTGCCTACAAGGAGCTCGAAGCCGCCGGAATCGTTGCCACCCACGGCAGGAACGGTACAACGGTGTGCGCACGTGACGAACGTCTCGGCGGGCTCTCAGCCGCCGCGGCAGCCTACGCCGCCGCGGCCAAAGCGCAGGGCGCCACGTTCGCCGAGGCGGTGAAGCTGCTGGCCGCCGCATACGACGCCGGCTGACCGCCCTGCGTGGATGTTCGAAGAAGTTTTCGATTAGCATAGGGGGGTGCCTAAAGCCGTAGCCGAAGAAACAGCCGTCCACCCCGTTTCCGTCGCAGCAGCACCCGCCGCCGCACCACGCCGCCCGGACCTCTCCCGCCTCGTCGTCAAAGGGGCGCGGGAGCATAACCTGCGGAACGTGGACCTCGACCTGCCCCGGGACGCGATGATCGTCTTTACCGGGCTGTCAGGATCCGGGAAGTCCTCCCTGGCTTTCGACACCATTTTCGCAGAGGGCCAACGGCGCTACGTCGAATCGCTGTCCGCCTATGCGCGCCAGTTCCTGGGCCAGGTGGACAAGCCGGACGTCGACTTCATTGAGGGCCTGTCGCCGGCGGTCTCCATCGACCAGAAGTCCACCAGCAAGAACCCGCGTTCCACGGTGGGCACCATCACCGAAATCTACGACTACATGCGCCTGCTCTGGGCCCGTGTGGGCCGGCCCCACTGCCCAGTGTGCGGCGAGCCTGTGGCCAAACAGACGCCCCAGCAGATCGTTGACCAGCTGCTGGAGCTTGACCAGGGTACCCGTTTCCAGGTCCTGGCCCCGGTGGTGCGTGGCCGCAAGGGCGAATTCGTTGACCTCTTCAAGGAACTGACCGCAAAGGGCTACTCCCGTGCACGCGTTGACGGGAACCTGGTCCAGCTAAGCGACCCGCCCAAGCTGGGCAAGCAGTTCAAGCACACCATCGAGGTGGTGGTGGACAGGCTGGTGGTCAAGGAAGGCATCAGCCAGCGGCTCACCGACTCCATTGAGACCGCGCTTGGCCTGGCCGAGGGCCGCGTCCTTGCAGAGTTCGTGGACCTCGAAGCGGACGATCCCAGCCGGCTGCGGGCCTTCTCCGAAAACCTGGCCTGCCCCAACGAGCACCCCCTTGCCATCGACGAGATCGAGCCCAGGTCCTTTTCGTTCAACAACCCCTTCGGCGCCTGCGCGGCCTGCAGCGGCATCGGCACCAAGCTGGAGGTGGACGAGGAACTCATCGTCCCCAACCCGGAACTCTCACTGGCCGAGGGAGCCATCGCTCCGTGGTCGCTTGGCACAGCCACCACTGAATACTGGAACAGGCTCCTGGAAGGCCTCGCGAAGGAACTCGGTTTCTCCATGGACACGCCGTGGGAGAAGCTTGGCAAGGACGTGCGCCAGACCGTCCTGCACGGCAAGGACCACAAGGTTGTGGTGCAGTACCGCAACCGCTTCGGCCGGGAGCGGAAGTACAGTACCGGATTCGAAGGCGCCATCCAGTACGTCCACCGCAAGCACGGCGAAACGGACTCCGACTGGGCCCGCGACCGCTACGAAGAGTACATGCGGCAGATCCCCTGCCCGGCCTGCAACGGGGCGCGCCTCAACCCGGCCTCCCTGTCGGTGCTGATCAACGGCAAGTCCATTGCAGACGTCGCCGCCCTGCCCATGCGCGACTGCGCAGAGTTCCTGAACAACCTGGTCCTGACGGGCCGGGAAGCACAGATTGCCCACCAGGTCCTGAAGGAGATCCAGGCCCGGCTGACCTTCCTGCTCGACGTCGGGCTGGAATACCTGAACCTCGAGCGTCCGTCCGCCACCCTTTCCGGTGGCGAGGCCCAGCGCATCCGCCTTGCCACCCAGATCGGCTCCGGCCTGGTAGGCGTCCTGTATGTGCTGGACGAACCATCGATCGGGCTGCACCAGCGGGACAACCGGCGGCTGATCGACACCCTTACCAGGCTCCGCGACATGGGAAATACGCTCATCGTGGTTGAGCACGACGAAGACACCATCCACGTGGCCGACTGGATCGTGGACATCGGACCCGGCGCTGGCGAGCACGGTGGCCAGGTGGTCCATTCCGGCTCCTACAAGGACCTGCTGGCCAACACCGCCTCCCTCACCGGCGACTACCTGTCCGGGCGCAAGAAGATCGAGGTCCCGAAGAAACGCCGCAAGTACGACAAAAAGCGTGAGCTGAAGGTGGTGGGCGCGAGGGAGAACAACCTCCTCAACGTCGACGCCGCGTTCCCGCTGGGGCTTTTCACCGCGGTCACGGGGGTGAGCGGCTCCGGTAAGTCCACGTTGGTCAATGAGATCCTCTACAAGGTGCTGGCCAACAAGCTCAACGGCGCCAAACAGGTAGCGGGCCGGCACAAGACCGTCCAGGGCCTGGAACACCTCGACAAGGTGGTCCACGTGGACCAAAGCCCCATCGGGCGCACCCCCCGCTCCAACCCCGCCACCTACACGGGCGTGTTCGACAACATCCGCAAGCTGTTCGCGGAAACCACCGAAGCGAAAGTACGCGGGTACCTGCCCGGCCGGTTCTCGTTCAACGTCAAGGGAGGCCGCTGCGAAGCCTGCTCGGGTGACGGCACGCTGAAGATCGAGATGAACTTCCTGCCCGACGTCTACGTCCCCTGCGAGGTGTGCCATGGTGCGCGGTACAACCGGGAGACACTCGAAGTGCATTACAAGGGCAAGACCATCGCGGACGTCCTGAACATGCCCATCGAGGAAGGCGCCGAGTTTTTCGCTGCCTTCTCGCCCATCGCCCGGCACCTCAACACCCTCGTGGACGTCGGCCTGGGCTACGTCCGCCTGGGCCAGCCCGCCACCACGCTGTCCGGCGGTGAGGCCCAGCGCGTGAAACTCGCCGCTGAACTCCAGAAGCGGTCCAACGGGCGCAGCGTCTACGTGCTGGACGAGCCCACCACCGGACTGCACTTCGAGGACATCCGCAAGCTGCTGATGGTCCTCCAGGGGCTGGTGGACAAGGGCAACACCGTGATAACCATCGAACACAACCTGGACGTCATTAAGAGTGCGGACTGGATCGTGGACCTCGGGCCGGACGGCGGCTCCGGCGGCGGCCAGATTGTGGCGTCAGGAACGCCGGAGGAGCTGGCCAAGTCCACTGCCAGCCACACAGCCGCGTTCCTCGCGGAAATCCTGTAGGAGCAGGGCGATTTTTTCGGAAGTATTCAAAACGTATGCCGTTGCGCGTATGCGAGTTTCAGGCACGAGTGGTGTCGTGAGAAACTAACCCGGTGACTCAAACAACAGTGCCCGTGATCTTTGACCTGGACGGCACTCTTGTCGATCCGGCCGGTGGAATAACAGACGGAATCTCTTTTGCCCTGAACGCCGTGGGGCTTCCCGTTCCCGGCCAGGACCTGCTCCACGCGATGATCGGCCCGAAACTCAGCGATTCCCTGCTGAATGTGGCAAATGTGCCGGCGGACCTGCTGGACGAGGTCATCCGCCTGTACCGCGAGTACTACGTGGCCACCGGGATCGCGCAAAGCCGGATCTACCCGGGCGTCCGTGAAGTCCTGGAGTCCTATGCGGAAGCCGGGCTCCCGGTGGCTGTTGCCACCCAGAAACCGCAGGGCCTTGCCCGCACGGTGCTGGCACACCATGGAATCGACGTTCTGTTCCACGGCATCCATGGCTCCGCGGATGACGAAAGCGCGGTGCAGGGGGTTCCGCTCGGCAAGACAGAGATCATCGCCGCTGCCTTGAAGGACCTGAACACACGGCATGCGGTGATGGTGGGGGACCGGGCGCAGGATGTTTCGGGTGCCACCGCCAACGGCCTGGACTGCATCGGCGTGGCCTGGGGCTTTGCCCCCGACGGCGAACTCGAAGAGGCCGGTGCGGTGGCCGTCGTGGAAACCGCCGAGGGCCTGGCGGAGCTTATCCGGCGGATGCAGGCCATCCACTCCGCGGCGATGGGGGAGGTGACCAACGATGGCAATGTTTGATGCTGTCCGCTGGACCACCCGCAGCCTGATCTCGGGCACCTGCCGGCCCACCGTCGTCGGCCTTGAAAACGTTCCTGCCGACGGGCCGTTCATTGTGGCCCCGAACCATCTGTCATTCTTCGACAGCGTGATTGTGCAGGCCCTGATGCCCCGCCCCGTTGCCTTTTTCGCGAAGGCCGAATACTTCACAACCGGGGGCGTCAAGGGCAAGGTCATGAAGGCCTTTTTCGAATCCGTGGGTTCCATTCCCGTGGAACGGGGCGAGCAGGCCGCCAGTGTCCAGGCACTCAAGACCCTGCTGGACATCCTGGAATCCGGCAAGGGAATCGGCATCTACCCGGAAGGCACCCGCTCCCGTGACGGCATCCTCTACCGGGGACGCACCGGGGTGGGATGGCTGGCGCTGACCACCGGGGCCCCGGTGATTCCGGTTGGACTTATCGGCACGGAAAACCTCCAGCGCGCCGGTGAGAGCGGGGTACGCCCGCAGCATTTCACCATGAAAGTGGGGGAGCCGCTGTACTTCGACAAGACGGGGCCGGACCATTCGCTGCCGGCCCGGCGGGCAGTGACTGACCGCATCATGGACGCCATTGCCGAGCTCAGCGGCCAGGAACGCTCCACCAGCTACAACCAGAGCAAGGCCACGGAATAACGTCGGATTCCAGCGGGATTTAAGGGCTGCAGGTGCCCCGGGTGGCAAAGGCACCCGGCGCACCTCAGTAGACTGGATAGGTGGCAAATCCAGCAAGTTACCGGCCCAAGACGGGAGAGATTCCCACCAACCCGGGGGTGTACCGCTTCCGTGATGCGCACGGCCGCGTCATCTATGTAGGCAAGGCGAAGAGCCTCCGTTCCCGGCTGAACTCCTACTTTGCCAACCCTGCCGGCCTGCTGCCCAAGACCTATGCCATGGTCCACGCGGCCAGCAGCGTTGAGTGGACGGTGGTGGGCAGCGAACTGGAGTCGCTGCAGCTGGAATACACCTGGATCAAGGAATTCAAGCCGCGGTTCAACGTGGTGTTCCGTGACGATAAGACCTACCCCTACCTGGCCGTCACGATAGGCGAGAAGTATCCCCGAGTCCAAGTGATGCGCGGCGACAAGAGGAAAGGCACCCGCTACTTCGGCCCCTACACGGCAGGCGCCATCCGGGAGACCATGGATACCCTGCTGCGCGTCTTTCCGGTACGCAGCTGCAGCGCCGGAGTGTTCAAGCGCGCCGAGGCCAGCGGCCGGCCCTGCCTCCTGGGCTATATCGATAAATGCTCCGCCCCATGCGTGGGAAGGATCTCCCCGGAAGACCACCAGGCACTGGCAGAGGACTTCTGCGCCTTCATGGGAGGCGAGGCCAAGCGCTTCATCGCGAAGCTGGAAAAGCAGATGGCGGAAGCAGTAGCCGAGCTTGACTACGAGCGCGCTGCCCGGGTCCGCGATGACATCACCGCCCTGCGGAAAGTGTTTGAGCGCAACGCCGTGGTCCTCGCGGAGGACACCGACGCCGATATCTTCGCCCTGCACGAAGACGAACTGGAAGCCGCGGTCCAGGTGTTCCATGTCCGCGGCGGGCGCATCCGCGGCCAGCGTGGCTGGGTGGTTGAAAAGGTGGAGGATTCCACCACCCCGGACCTCGTGGAGCATCTCCTGCAGCAGGTGTACGGCGAGGACGGCGACAGCCATGGCAGGCTGCCGCGGGAGGTCCTGGTCCCCGTGGCCCCCAGCAATACCGAGGAATTGGCGCTGTGGCTGGGCGGGCTGCGGGGGGCAAAGGTTGATATCCGGGTCCCGCAGCGCGGGGACAAGGCCGCGTTGATGTCCACGGTGCGCGAGAATGCCGAGCACGCCCTGAAGCTGCACAAGACCCGGCGCGCCGGGGACCTCACCGTCAGGTCGCAGGCATTGCAGGAACTCCAGGAGGCGCTGGACCTGCCCGTGCCGCTGCTGCGGATCGAGTGCTTCGACGTCTCGCACGTCCAAGGCACCAACGTGGTGGCCTCCATGGTGGTGGTGGAGGACGGGCTGCCCAAGAAATCGGATTACCGGAAGTTTTCCGTCACCGGACCGGCAGCGGCGGACGACACCGCCGCGATGCATGACGTCCTCACCCGCCGGTTCCGCCACTACCTGCAGGACAAGTCTGCGCAGGTGGGTGAGGCTGCCCTGGCCGGCGCCCCAGTGGGGCTCGAAGAGGGGCCTGAACAGGAACAGGAAGCGCAGGCCGGCCTGCTGGATACCACCACGCCTGCACCGCGGGCCAAGTTCGCCTACCCGCCCAACCTGGTGGTGGTGGACGGCGGCAAGCCCCAGGTCAACGCCGCAGCGCGTGCCCTCGCCGATCTCGGCATTGACGATGTCTATGTGGTGGGCCTGGCCAAGCGGCTCGAGGAAGTGTGGCTGCCGGACAGCGACTTCCCGGTCATCCTTCCCAGGACATCCCAGGGGCTGTACCTGCTGCAGCGGATCCGTGACGAAGCCCACCGCTTCGCCATTTCGTTCCACCGGCAAAAGCGGGGGAAGGCCATGACCGTCTCCGCCCTGGACGGTGTGCCGGGGCTGGGTGCCTCCAAGCGGAAAGCCCTGCTGGCCCACTTTGGTTCCGTGAAGGGCGTCAAGGCCGCCTCGGCCGCCGAGCTGTCCCAGGCGAAGGGTATCGGCCCTGCCCTTGCCGTTGCCATCGTGAACCACTTCGCGCCGGACGGACCGGAAGCTGCAGCGGTCCCTGCCATCAACATGACCACCGGCGAAATCATCGAAACTTAGCGGAGTCCCCTGAAACTTGGCTAGGGTAATGAACGGGGTTTCCGCCAACGCGGCAGCCTGCTGGACAACAACAGGAACGGGGCGGACTTAATGGCAGAGACGACGGCGGAATCCGGGGCCGGGGAGGGCGGGCTGCAGCCCGTCAAGCCCCTCGAAGCGGAGCTGCTGGTGGTCACCGGAATGTCCGGAGCCGGGCGGAGCACAGCCGCCGACGCGCTGGAGGACCATGGCTGGTACGTCGTGGAAAACCTTCCGCCGCAGATGCTCGGAACGTTGGCCGACCTTGTGTCCCATGCACCGCAGTCCATTCCCCGGCTGGCGGTGGTCATCGACGTCCGCAGCAAGGGACTGTTCGCCGATATCCGGGCCGCGCTGGGAGCATTGGCCTCCAGCGGGGTGGCTTTCCGGGTGCTCTTCCTGGACGCCAGCGACAACGTCCTGGTCCGGCGGTTCGAACAAGGGCGCCGGCCGCACCCGCTGCAGGCCGGCGGCCGCATCCTCGACGGCATCGCCGCCGAACGGGAGCTGCTCCAGGAACTGCGCGACAGCTCCGACGTCGTCCTGGACACCTCCGGCTATAACGTCCACGGCCTTGCCACCGCCATTACCGAACTCTTCAGTGAAACGGGGCCGGTGGCCCTGCGGCTGAACATCATGAGCTTCGGCTTCAAGTACGGCCTGCCCGTGGACGCCAACTACGTTGCGGACGTCCGGTTCATCCCCAACCCGCACTGGGTGCCCCAGCTGCGCCCGCACACCGGGCTGGACAAGGATGTCAGCGACTACGTGCTGGAGGCGGAAGGAGTCAAGAACTTCGTGGACCGCTATGTCATGGCCTTGGAGCCCGTCCTGGACGGTTACCGCCGCGAGAACAAGCACTACGCCACCATCGCCGTGGGCTGCACGGGCGGAAAGCACCGCTCGGTGGCCGTCGCCGTCGAGCTTTCCAAGAAACTGGCACAGTTCCCCAGAGTCACGGTGACCACCACGCACCGGGATCTGGGCCGGGAGTAATGTCGCTTTTCACCGGGGCCCTGCCGCTGGTTCCGCCCGCCGGGGCAGCGGGCGGCCAGCAGAACAAAGGCCCCAAGGTAGTTGCCCTGGGCGGCGGCCACGGCCTGTCGGCGTCGCTGTCCGCCCTGCGCCTCCTCACCTCTGACCTGACGGCGGTGGTGACGGTAGCGGACGACGGCGGCTCCTCCGGGCGCCTGCGCGAGGAGTACGGGGTCCTGCCGCCGGGCGACCTGCGCATGGCGTTGGCCGCGCTGTGTGACGACACCGACTGGGGACGCACCTGGCGGGACGTCATGCAGCACCGGTTCCGTCCCGGCAAGGGCCCGGGCGGTTCCCTGGACGAACATGCCATGGGCAACCTGCTGATCGTGACCCTCTGGGAACTGCTGGGCGACGCCGTCGCCGGGCTCAAGTGGGCAGGCGCGCTCCTTGGAGCACGCGGCCAGGTCCTGCCCATGTCCACCGTGCCGCTCACTATCGAAGGTGACGTCCGGATCACCGCCCCTGACGGCGGTTCCGCCCTGCGCACCATCCGGGGCCAGGCGCGCTGCGCGGTAGCGGGTTCCCTGGAAGAGGTGCGGCTCCAGCCCGAAGCCGCCCCCGCCTGCGTTGAAGCACTTACTGCGATCGAGCTCGCGGACTGGGTCATCCTGGGCCCGGGCTCCTGGTACACCTCCGTGCTGCCGCACCTCCTCCTGCCCGAGATGCGGGATGCACTGTGCCGGACGCCGGCGAAGCGCTGCCTCACCATGAACCTGGCCACGGACACCAAGGAAACCTCCGGCATGACCGCCGCGGACCACCTTGACGTGCTGCGAAGATACGCCCCCGGGTTCAGCGTGGACGTTGTCCTGGCAGATCCCGCATCCGTCCCTGACCGGCAGGAGTTCGAGAAAGCCGCCGGGATGATCGGCGCCGAGGTGGTCTTGGGTAAAGTAAGGGCGTCGGGCCGCCGTCCCGTCCACGACCCCCTGCGTCTGGCGACGGCGTACCACGACGTTTTTGGGAACAGTTAGGAAGGTGCCATGGCACTGACAGCATCGGTCAAAGAAGAACTGTCCCGTCTGGACATCAAGAAGTCATCAGTACGCAAGGCCGAGGTATCCGCCATGCTCCGCTTCGCGGGCGGGCTGCATATCATCTCCGGCCGGATCGTCATCGAGGCCGAGGTGGATCTCGCGTCCACCGCGCGGCGCCTCCGGGCAGCAATCGCCGAAGTCTATGGCCACCAGAGCGAGATCATCGTCGTTTCTGCCGGGGGACTGCGGCGCGCCAGCCGCTACGTGGTCCGGGTGGTGCGCGACGGCGAGGCGCTGGCCCGCCAGACAGGCCTCCTCGATGGCCGCGGCCGCCCCGTGCGCGGGCTGCCGTCCGCCGTCGTCAACGGCTCAGCCGCCGACGCCGAAGCGGTGTGGCGAGGGGCTTTCCTGGCGCACGGCTCGCTGACCGAGCCGGGGCGCTCATCGTCGCTTGAGGTTACGTGCCCCGGCCCGGAATCGGCGCTGGCCCTCGTGGGCGCGGCGCGCCGGCTGGACATCCAGGCGAAAGCCCGCGAAGTCCGCGGCGTGGACCGGGTGGTCATCCGGGACGGTGACACCATTGCGGCGCTGCTGACCCGCATGGGCGCCCACGACGCCCTGATGGTCTGGGAGGAACGGCGGATGCGCAAGGAGGTGCGTGCCACCGCCAACCGGCTGGCCAACTTCGACGACGCTAACCTCCGGCGCTCTGCCCAGGCAGCCGTAGCAGCAGGGGCGCGCGTGGACCGGGCCCTGGAAATCCTCGGCGACGACGTGCCGGAGCACCTGAAGTACGCCGGGGAACTGCGGGTGGCGCACAAACAGGCCAGCCTGGACGAGCTCGGCCGCCTCGCGGACCCGGTAATGACCAAGGACGCGATTGCCGGGAGGATCCGCCGATTGCTGGCTATGGCGGACAAACGTGCGCTGGACCTGGGCATCCCGGGGACGGACGCCAATGTGACGCCTGAAATGCTGGACGAGTGACAGCCCCATAGAATCAAAAATGATTCCGGGCGCGCGCCGCCCGGATGCACAATCCGAGAGTTACCAACCGGACCGAATGTCCACGATTTTGGAGGATTTTGTGACCGAGTACGTATTGCCCGAACTCAGCTACGACTACGCCGCCCTGGAGCCGCACATTTCCGCGCGGATCATGGAGCTGCACCACAGCAAGCACCATGCGGCCTACGTGGCCGGCGCCAACAACGCACTGGCCCAGCTGGCCGAAGCACGGGAGAAGGGCGACTTCGCCAACATCAACCGGCTCTCCAAGGACCTCGCCTTCCACACCGGCGGCCACATCAACCACTCGGTGTTCTGGAACAACCTCTCCCCGGACGGCGGCGACAAGCCCGAAGGTGAACTCGCGGCGGCCATCGATGACGCGTTCGGCTCGTTCGACGCGTTCCGCGCCCAGTTCTCCGCGGCGGCACTGGGACTGCAGGGGTCCGGCTGGGGTTTCCTCGCCTACGAGCCCATCGGCGGGAACCTGGTCATCGAGCAGCTGTACGACCAGCAGGGCAACGTTGCGCTCGGCACCACCCCGCTGCTGATGCTGGACATGTGGGAGCACGCCTTCTACCTGGACTACGTCAACGTGAAGGCCGACTACGTCAAGGCGTTCTGGAACATCGTGAACTGGGCCGACGTCGCCAAGCGGTTCGAGGCAGCGCGCACCAGCGCCACGGGACTCATCACCGTCCCGTAGAGCGTTCATGCACCACGGTGTAACAAAGTTCACATTTCGGACATATAACGGCCGGGATGTGGACGGTCCGCCCCCGCAGTTGCGGGGGCGGACCCAGTTAAACGTAAGATAGGTCACGGAAGGCGGTTAGCCTTCAGCAATGAGGCTGGTCGCCCTCCGTATGTAAATCATCTCTGCCCAATGGCGTGCGGGATCTGTTAGTTGGCTTGATAGCCCGCTCAACTAGTTGTGCTTCTGAAAGCACCAAGGAGACTGAAAAAGTGACGACCCGTATTGGTATCAACGGCTTTGGCCGTATTGGCCGCAACTACTTCCGTGCAGCACTTGCGCAGGGCGCAGACCTGGAGATCGTTGCAGTCAACGACCTCACCAGCCCCGAGGCACTCGCACACCTCTTCAAGTACGACTCCGTCGGCGGCCGCCTGAAGGAAACCATCGAGGTCAAGGACGGCAACATCGTCGTCAACGGCAACGTCGTCAAGGTCCTCGCCGAGCGCGATCCCGCTAACCTCCCGTGGGGGGAACTGGGCGTTGACATCGTCATCGAGTCCACCGGCTTCTTCACCAAGGCCGCCGCTGCACAGAAGCACATTGATGCAGGCGCCAAGAAGGTCCTGATCTCCGCCCCGGCGTCCGACGAGGACATCACCATTGTGATGGGCGTAAACCACGGCCTGTACGACAATGCGACGCACCACATCATCTCCAACGCTTCATGCACCACCAACTGCCTCGGCCCGCTGGCGAAGGTCATCAACGACGAGTTCGGCATCGAGCGCGGCCTCATGACCACCGTGCACGCCTACACCGCGGACCAGAACCTCCAGGACGGCCCGCACAGCGACCTGCGCCGTGCGCGCGCCGCGGCCATCAACATGGTGCCGACGTCCACCGGTGCAGCCAAGGCCATCGGCCTGGTGCTGCCCGAGCTCAAGGGCAAGCTGGACGGCTACGCCATCCGCGTCCCGGTCCCCACCGGTTCAGCCACCGACCTCACGGTCACGGTCTCCCGCGAGACCACCGTGGAGGAAGTCAACGCCGCCCTCAAGCGGGCCGCCGAGTCCGAGGAACTGCAGGGCTTCCTCACCTACACGGATGAGCCGATCGTTTCTTCCGACATCGTTGGCGACCCCGCCTCCTCCATCTTCGACTCCGGCCTGACCAAGGTAATTGGCAACCAGGTCAAGGTTGTTTCCTGGTATGACAACGAATGGGGCTACTCAAACCGCCTCGTAGACCTCACGGAGCTTGTGGCAGCCAAGCTGGGCTAGGGTTAGACACATGACATCTCACACCCTCAACGAACTTCTCGCTGAAGGTGTCCGCGGGCGGTACATTCTGGTTCGAAGTGACCTGAATGTGCCGCTCGACGGCTCTACAGTCACTGACGACGGCCGCATCAAGGCCTCCCTGCCAGTGCTGTCAAAGCTCACGGACGCCGGTGCCCGCGTGCTGGTAACAGCCCACCTCGGACGCCCCAAGGGCGCACCTGAGGAAAAGTACTCCCTTCGGCCCGCAGTAGCCCGCCTGGCTGAGCTGGCCGGGTTCAAGGCCACCCTTGCCGCCGACATTGTCGGCAGTGCCGCCAAGGAAGCAGCAGCATCCCTGCAGGACGGCGAAGTGCTCGTCCTGGAGAACGTGCGCTTCGATGCCCGCGAAACCAGCAAGGACGACGCCGAGCGCGGCGCCTTCGCGGATGAACTGGTCGCCCTGACGGGCGGCAACGGCGCCTACGTGGACGATGCCTTCGGAGCGGTCCACCGCAAGCACGCCAGTGTTTACGACGTCGCCACCCGCCTTCCGTCCTACCTTGGCGACCTCGTGCACACCGAGGTGGAGGTCCTGCGCAAGCTGACGGCGGACACCCAGCGCCCCTATGTGGTGGTCCTCGGCGGCTCCAAGGTCTCCGACAAGCTGGCAGTCATCGACAACCTGCTGGGCAAGGCCGACACCATCCTGGTGGGCGGCGGGATGCTGTTCACCTTCCTCGCCGCGGCCGGGCACAAGGTCGCCTCCAGCCTGCTCGAGGAAGACCAGATCCCGGTGGTCCAGGACTACCTCAAGCGCGCTGCCGGTGCCGGCACTGAATTCGTGGTGCCCACGGACGTCGTGGTGGCGGAGAAGTTCGCTGCCGATGCCGCACACGAGACCGTCCCTGCGGACAACATCGAAGGCAGCAGCTTCGGGGCCCAGGGCATCGGCCTGGACATCGGGCCGGAGTCCGCGGCAGCATTCGCCGAGCGGATCAAGGGTGCAAAGACGGTCTTCTGGAACGGTCCGATGGGGGTCTTTGAATTCGAAGCCTTCTCCGCCGGGACACGCGCCATCGCACAGGCCCTGACCGAGACCGAAGCGTTCACCGTGGTGGGCGGCGGGGACTCTGCTGCGGCCGTACGCACGCTTGGCTTCGCTGACGACCAGTTCGGACACATCTCCACTGGTGGAGGCGCAAGCCTGGAATACCTCGAAGGCAAGGAACTCCCGGGACTCAGCGTCCTCGACCGCTAACGCCTTTCCGGCAGCAGTACCTGACCCTTCAAGTCCCTCCGGCCGGCAGGTTGCCCCGCGGCAACCTGCCGGCCGTACACATATCAAGAACTTTTTTGGAGAATACGTGACTACGTCAACGAACGGCGCTTTCGACCGCAAGCCCTTCATCGCGGGCAACTGGAAAATGAATATGGACCACGTGCAGGGCATCACCCTCCTGCAGAAGCTCGCATGGACCCTCTCGGACGCCAAGCACGACTACAGCCGGGTTGAAGTTGCTGTTTTTCCCCCCTTCACGGATCTCCGTGGCGTCCAGACCCTAGTCCAGGGCGACGACCTGGACATTGCCTACGGCGGACAGGACCTCTCCCAGTTCGACTCGGGAGCGTACACCGGTGACATCTCGGGCCAGTTCCTCAACAAGCTGGGCTGCAAGTACGTCCTGGTGGGCCACAGTGAGCGCCGCACCATCCACAACGAATCCGACGACGTCCTCAACGCCAAGGTCAAGGCAGCCTTCAAGCACGCCATCACGCCCGTGCTCTGCGTCGGTGAAGGCCTCGAGATCCGCCAGGCCGGTACCCACGTCAGCCACACCCTGGCGCAGCTTCGGGCCGGCGTGGACGGACTTAGCGGCGAACAGGCGGCCGAACTGGTCGTCGCCTACGAACCTGTGTGGGCTATCGGTACCGGCGAAGTAGCCGGACCTGAAGACGCGCAGGAGATGTGCGCCGCCATCCGCGCTGAGCTCGAGACGCTGTTCGGCGCCGATGTTGCAGCCAGGACACGGCTCCTTTACGGCGGTTCGGTGAAGGCCAACAATGCCGCCGCAATCCTCAAGGAACGCGACGTGGACGGCCTGCTGGTCGGCGGGGCAAGCTTGGATCCTGCCGAGTTTGCTAATATTGTCAGGTTCGAGAGTCACTTGGTGACGGACTAGTCCGTCCGCTCAACTCCCGCAATCCCCAACTTCCCGAAAGGCCGTCGTGGACGTTCTTCATGTCATTCTGCAGATCCTCCTGGGCATCACCAGCCTCCTGCTGACGCTGCTCATCCTCCTCCACAAGGGCAGGGGCGGCGGGATGTCGGACATGTTCGGAGGCGGCATGAGCTCAGGCCTCAGCTCGTCGGGTGTCGCCGAACGCAACCTGAACAGGTTCACGGTGGTGCTTGGGGTGACGTGGGGCATCGTCATCATCGCGCTGGGACTGATCATGCGGTTCAGCGGCGGCGGAGACTCCTGATTACCTGATTCGCGGAAAGTGCCGTGGCGGAGACTGCCGCCGCACAGGTCTGCCAACTAAACTGTGGCTGTCGGTTCCCGACAGCCACAGTTCTGTTTAACAGGCAGGAGTCCCGATGATTCATCCGTCGTCAGGCTTCCGAGGCACCCGCGCGGGCGTCACGGAAGGAACGGGTTTCAGCTTCGAGTCAGAGGACCATGGGAAGCCGCTGCCGCGCGTCCGGGTCTCATACTGGTGCGCGAAGGGCCACGAAACTACCCCGGTATTCCTTAAACTCCCCGAGGACCAGATCCCGCTGGCCTGGGATTGCCGGACGTGCGGCGGCCCGGCATCGCGGGATGGCCAGGCAGCAGCCGCCGACGCCTTGGACGACGGCTATAAAAGCCACCTTGAGTACGTTAAAGAGCGGCGCTCCGACCAGGACGCCGAAGATGTCCTGGCCGGAGCGCTGGAAAGACTACGCGCCCGCGGCGTCCTTCCGGACCAGCTGCTGGGGGACACGTGAGGCCGCGTTTTCGTCGATAAGCCACAGGGTCCGGGACGTGCCCCGTGGTCCTGCGGCCGGGACCTGGACGGGATTGGCGCCTGCCAGTGCCAGACCCACAGCGCCGGCCTTGTCCTCGCCTGCCACCACCATCCACACCTCGGAGGCGGTATTGATGGCCGGCAGCGTCAGGGATACCCGCAGGGGCGGCGGTTTTGGCGAGTTCCTGACCCCCACCACAGTGCGTTCCTTCTCACGGATGCCGGCTTGCTCCGGGAACAGCGACGCGACGTGCGCATCCGGTCCGACTCCCAGCAGGACGACGTCCAGGCGCGGCAGCGCGGACGGCTCCTCCGGCCGGTCGTCGGACATGTCGGCAGCGTGCTCGGCGGCTGCTGCTTCCCGTAACCGCCGGGCATAATCCTCGGCGGCTTCTTCCGGAGTGCCGAAGTCATCCGCGGAACCCGGTTCGTGGATCCGTTCAGGGTCCACGGGGATGTGCGACAGCAGGGCCTCGGACGCCTGCTTCGTATTCCGGTCCGGGTCCCCGGCGGGGAGGAACCGCTCGTCGCCCCACCAGAAATTCACCTTTGACCAATCGACCGCCGGCGCGGCCGGGGAGTCCGCAACTGCCTTTAGCGTGCCGATACCCACGGTTCCCCCGGTCAGCACCACGGTGGCCTCGCCGAACTTGTCCTGCACATCAACAAGCTTGGTGATCAGGCGGGCCGCGATGGCGGCCATCAGGACGGACGAATCAGGATGGATGCTTACTCTTGGGTCAACGCTCACTGGGTCGGACGCTCCTTAGATTGGTACGTGGCAGTCCCATAGTAATCACTTCCCCAAACACCTCGTCCGGGTCCAAACGCCGCAGTTCCTCGGCAAGGCAGTCCCGCAGGCTGCGCCGGGGCAGCGAAATGCGCTGGGCGGGCTGGCCGGGCTGCGTCAGTTCGGCGACGGACAGGCCAGGCCGGAAGAGCTGGATGTCACCACCGGGCCGGGAGAGCCGGACCCGGCGGATGCCCGTACCTGCCGGGTCAGCGACGATGGTCACGGGCGCGTCCAGGGTAAGGGTCAGCCAGGCTGCCAGCAGGATGGTGCTCGGGGAGTCCGAGGCCCCTTCGACCGCGACGGCCGTGACAGGGGAGGAGTCCACCTGGTCCAGGACGGCCGCGAGCTGGATCCGCCAGTTGGTCAGGCGCGTCCAGGCGAGGTCCGTATCTCCTGCCTTGTAGGTGGACCGGATGTTCTCCAGCGCACGCTGTGGATCCGGCTCATTCGCGGAGTCGGTGATCCGGCGGTGGGCGATTCTCCCGATGGAGGTTTCGCACGCGTTTTTCGGCGCGCCGTGCGGCCACCAGGCCACGATCGGTGCGTCCGGGAGCAGCAGCGCGGCTACCAGGGATTCGCTTTCGTGCGCGAGCTCGCCGTAGCCGCGCAGCACGATCACCTCGGATGCGCCGGCGTCACCGCCGACCCGGATCTGGGCGTCCAGGCGGTCCGGTGCCGAAGCACCGGCGTCGGCCAGGACGATGATCCGGCAAGGGTGCTCGCGGCTGGCCTCGTTGGCGGCCTCGATTGCTTCTTCCTCAAGCCCGGACTTGGTGACCACCACGAGGGTGAGCACCCGGCCAAGGGCAATCACGCCGCCCTGCTCGCGCAGGGACATGATCTTCTTGGACACAGCGGAGGTTGTGGTGTCCGGCAGGTCTACGATCATGGCCTTCTCCAGGTTCGTCCGTCGCGGGCCAGCAGCTCGTCAGCTGAGGCGGGGCCCCAGCTGCCCGGGGCGTAGGGTTGGGGCTGTTCGTCCAGGGTGGCCCAGTATTCCTCGAACGGGTCGAGGATCTTCCAGGACAGCTCCACTTCCTCATGCCGCGGGAAGAGCGGCGGCTCGCCCAGGAGCACGTCCAGGATCAGCCGCTCGTAGGCCTCCGGGCTGGATTCGGTGAAGGAGTGGCCGTAGCCGAAGTCCATGGTCACGTCCCGGACTTCCATCTGGGTGCCGGGGACCTTGGAGCCGAACCGGATGGTCACGCCTTCGTCGGGCTGGACGCGGATCACCACGGCGTTCTGGCCGAAGTCGTCCTCGGCGTGGTCGCGGAACAGCAGGTTGGGCGCACGCTTGAACACAACGGCGATTTCGGTGACGCGGCGGCCAAGGCGCTTTCCGGCGCGGAGGTAGAACGGGACGCCGGACCACCGGCGGGTGTGGATGTCCACCCGGATCGCGGCGAAGGTCTCCGTGGTGGAGTCCGCGGGGATGCCCTCTTCCTCCAGGTAGCCCTGGACTTGTTCGCCGCCCTGCCAGCCGCCGGTGAACTGGCCGCGCGCTGAATGCGTGGACAGGTCCTCCGGGAGCTTGACGGCGGCGAGGACCTTTTCCTTCTCGGCGCGCAGGTCATCGGCGTTGAAGGAGATGGGCTCCTCCATCGCGGTCAGCGCCAGCAGCTGCAGCAGGTGGTTCTGGATCACATCGCGGGCCGCGCCCACGCCGTCGTAATATCCCGCCCGGCCCCCGGTGCCGATGTCCTCGGCCATGGTGATCTGGACGTGGTCCACATAGTTCGCGTTCCACAACGGCTCAAACAGCTGGTTCGCGAAGCGAAGCGCCAGGATGTTCTGGACCGTCTCCTTGCCCAGGTAGTGGTCGATCCGGAACACCGCGTCCGGCGGGAACACCGATTCCACGATGTCGTTCAGCTGCCGGGCCGACTCGAGGTCGTGCCCGAACGGCTTCTCAATCACCACACGGCGCCACTTGTCACCGTCAGCCTGCGCCAGGCCGTGCTTGGACAGCTGCCGGCATACCTGCTCGAAGGCCTTGGGCGGGATCGAGAGGTAGAAAGCGTGGTTGCCGCGGGTACCGCGCAGCTCATCAAGCTCATCGATGACTTCACCCAGCCGCTCGAAGGCGTCGTCGTCGTCGAACTCTCCCTGGACAAAGCGGATGCCCTCGGAAAGCTGGTTCCAGACGGCCTCGTCGAAGGGGGTGCGCGCATAAGACTGCACGGAAGCCTTGACCTGACCGGCGAAATCCTCATCAGTCCATTCCCGGCGTCCGAAACCCACCAACGCGAAGCTGGGCGGCAACAGCCCGCGGTTGGCGAGGTCGTACACGGCCGGCATGAGCTTTTTGCGGGCGAGGTCACCGGTCACTCCGAAGAGCACCAGTGATGACGGACCGGCGATCCGGTTCAGGCGGCGGTCACGCGGGTCGCGGAGCGGGTTCCGCAGCGTTCTCCCGGAACGCGTCCCCGGCGTCCTGCCGTATTCAGTTTCTGGCATGTTGCTTCTGTGCCTTAGCTTTCGGTAACGGAGGCTGACCTGGCGGACAGCGCAGCAATGATGTCCTGCAACTGTGCCACACCGGCGGCACGGTCGGTCAGGTGCAGGCGCAGCACGGGCCGGCCGTGCCCTTCGAGGACCTGCGCGTCGCCCGCGGCCTGGGCGGCGATGAGTTCCCCGAAGGTGAAGGGGCGCTCCGGGATGGCGACGTCTTCCGCCGAAGCAGCTGTGACCTGGAGGAACACCCCGATGGCCGGTCCGCCCTTGTGGAACTGCCCGGTGGAGTGCAGGAAGCGCGGTCCCCAGCCGAATGTCACGGGCCGGCCGGTGACGGCTGCAAGCTCGTCGCGGACACCTTCGAGCTGCGAGAACGCAAGGCGGTCGAAGTAGGCCTGGACGCTGAGGTAGCTGTCCGGCCGGAGGGTATCCAGCAGTGCGCGCACTGCCTCTTCGGCCGTTGCCGCGCTGCCGAGCCAGTCTCCGCCGCGGACCTCGATGGCGCCGTCAACGAAAGCCGCCGGCGTGGGCTCGGGCTGTGCGTCCAGCAGGCCGCGCGCTGCCACCTTGGCGGCCTCGACGTCAGGCTGGTCGAACGGGTTGATGCCCAGCAGGCGGCCGGCCACGGCAGTGGCGAACTCCCACACCATCATCTGGGTGGGAAGTCCGCCGGCGATGGCCACTTCATTCTCCCCGAGTTCGACATCGGCATCGGCGGCCACCAGCCGTACCACCAGAACGTCGTCGGCGCCGGAGGTCACCTCGGGCGAGTCAGGGCCGGCCACTACCGGCAGGACGCCTGTGCCGAGCTTGCCTGTGGACTCGGCGATGAGCTGCTCGGCCCAGTCCGCGAAGCCAACAATCCCGGAGCCGTCCTCGGCGATGACAACCTTGTTGCGCAGCGGGCTGGTTCCGCCCAGCGCGGTTCCGAGAGCCAGCCCGATGTTCTCAGGAGCATCCTCGTTCAGGATTTCCGCTGCTTCCTCGGCCTCGTCCAGGAACGCCTGGATGTCCACTCCGGCCAGGCCCGAAGGCACCAGTCCGAAGGCGGTCAGGGCGGAGAAACGGCCGCCGACATTGGGGTCGGCGTTGAAGACGGCGCGGTACCCGGCTTCGCGGGATGCCTTGTCCAGCGGCGAGCCCGGGTCCGTGACGATGATGATCCGGCTGGCGGCATCGATGCCGGCGTCGTTAAACGCCTTTTCGAAGACCCTCCGCTGGGAGTCGGTTTCAACGGTCGAGCCGGACTTGGAGGAAACCACAATGGCGGTTTCCGCCAGCCGGTCCGCCAGGGCAGCACGGACCTGGTCCGGGTCCGTGCTGTCCAGCACAGTCAGCCCGACGCCGGCGGTACCGGCGATGACCTCCGGAGCCAGCGAGGATCCGCCCATGCCGCAAAGCACGATGCGGGTCACGCCCTCGGCCCGGAGGGCGTCCCGGAGTTCGAGGATCTCCTTGACCAGCGGCTGCGAGACGGTGGCCGCCTCCACCCAGCCGAGGCGGATGGCGGACTCTGCCTCGGCGTCGGGACCCCACAGTGTGTGGTCCTTCGCGAAGATCCGGGTGGCGATCCGGTCCTCCACGAGGGCGGGAAGGTGCTGTTCGAGTGCCTGCTGCGCGGCACCGCTGGCTTCGTAGCTGAGTGTGCTCATGGTGGGTTAGGAAGCCTTCCGTGCAGAGGCGAGGGCGCCCTCGACGTCGCCGAGCAGTTCCTTCCAGCTGGCCACGAACTTGTCCAGGCCTTCGGATTCAAGGATTGCGACGACGTCGTTGTAGGAGATGCCGAGCTTTTCGAGGGCATCGAGGGTGGCGTTAGCCTCGCCGTAGGTGCCGGTCACGGTGTCCCCGGTGACCACACCGTGGTCGAAAGTGGCGTCCAGCGTCTTCTCGGGCATGGTGTTCACGACGCCCGGGGCCACGAGTTCGGTGACGTACAGGGTGTCCGGGTAGGCCGGATCCTTGACGCCGGTGGAGGCCCACAGGGGGCGCTGGGGGAGTGCGCCGGCTTCGGCCAGCAGGGCCCAGCGTTCGGTGGCGAAGAGTTCCTCGTAGACCTGGTAGGCCAGGCGGGCGTTGGCCAGGCCGGCCTTGCCCTTGAGCGCTTTGGCTTCGTCGGTGCCCAGGGCGTCGAGGCGCTTGTCGATCTCGGAGTCCACGCGGGAAACGAAGAACGAAGCGACGGAGTGGATCTTGGAGAGGTCGTGGCCGTTTTCCTTTGCCTGCTCCAGGCCGGACTGGAAGGCGTTGATGACTGCGCGGTAGCGCTCGAGCGAGAAGATCAGGGTCACGTTGACGCTGATGCCCTCGGCCAGGGTGGCGGTGATCGCTTCCAGGCCCTCGAGGGTGGCCGGGATCTTGATGAGGACGTTGTCCTTGTTAACGCGCTTGTACAGGTGCTTGGCTTCCGCGATGGTGCCTGCCGTGTCCCAGGCCAGCCGCGGGTCAACCTCGATGGACACCCGTCCGTCGACTCCCTTGGTGGCTGCCGCGACCGGTGCGAACAGGTCGCAGGCGTCGGCGACGTCGGTGGTGGTGATCTCGAAAATGGTGTCCTCGACGCTGGCGCCGGCTGCTGCCTGCTTCGCGATGGTGGCGTCGTAGTCCGTGCCGGCGGTGATGGCTGCGTGGAAGATTGACGGGTTGGTGGTTACGCCAACCACGTTCTTCTCTTCGATGAGCTTGGCCAGGGTGCCGGTTTCCAGGCGCCCGCGGGAAAGGTCGTCAAGCCAGATGGAGACTCCGGCGTCGGAGAGCTGCTGGGTGGGAGTGGTCATGGTGTTTATCTCCTCGAAAATTGGGGTTATGCCTGGAGGCTGGCGAGGGAGTCCTTGGCGGCCGCGGCAACTGCTGCCGCGGTGATGCCGAACTCCTGGAAGAGGCGCTTGTAGTCTGCGGAAGCGCCGTAGTGCTCGAGGCTGATGGAACGGCCGGCGTCGCCGACGAATTCTTTCCAGCCCAGGGCCAGTCCTGCTTCAACGGACACGCGTGCCTTCACGGCGGCGGGCAGGACGGATTCGCGGTAGGCGGCGTCCTGTTTGTTGAACCATTCAACGCAGGGCATGGAGACGACGCGCGCGGCGATGCCCTCGGCCTGCAGGGCTTCGCGGGCCTGTACGGCCAGCTGGACCTCGGAGCCGGTGGCGATGAGGATGACGTCGGCCGGAACGGTTACGCCGTCCTTGGCAGCCTCGGCCAGGACGTAACCGCCCTTCGCGACCCCCGCAACGGAACCGAACGTGTCGCCGTCGGCCTCGGCCTCGCCGCGCTCCCAGGTGGGGATGTTCTGGCGGGTCAACACGATGCCGGCAGGGTTGCTGTGGTTCTCCAGCATGGTCTTCCACGCAACCGCGACTTCATTGGCGTCACCGGGACGGACAACATCCAGCCCAACGATGGCGCGCAGCGAGGCCAGCTGCTCCACCGGCTGGTGCGTGGGTCCGTCTTCGCCCAGTCCGATGGAGTCGTGCGTCCAGACGTACAGGGACGGGACACCCATCAGTGCGCCGAGGCGGATGGCCGGACGCTGGTAGTCGCTGAAGATCAGGAACGTTCCGGAGAACGCACGCGTGCGGCCGTGCAGGCTGATGCCGTTCACGATCGATGCGGCGGCGTGCTCGCGGATGCCGAAGTGCAGGACCCGGCCGTACGGGTTGCCGGACCACGCGTCAGTCTGCTTGGAGGCGGGAACGAACGACGGCGAGCCCTCAATGGTGGTGTTGTTCGACTCCGCGAGGTCGGCCGAGCCGCCCCACAGTTCCGGCAGGACCGGGCCCAGGGCATTCAGGACCTTGCCCGAGGCGGCGCGGGTGGAGACGTCCTTGCCGGCAGGGAACACCGGAAGCGCTGAGTCAAGGCCTTCGGGAAGTTCCTTGGCTTCGATGCGCTGCAGCAGGGCGGCGCCTTCGGGGTTGGCGGCCTGCCAGGCGTTGAAGGACTCCTCCCACTCCTTGCGGGCAGCGGCGCCGCGGTCGACGACGGCGCGGGCGTGGGCAAGGACGTCCTGGTCGACGTCGAAGGACTTGGCCGGGTCAAAGCCCAGGACTTCCTTCAGGGCCGCGACTTCTTCGGACCCCAGGGCGGAACCGTGGATCTTTCCGGTGTTCTGCTTCTTGGGTGCGGGGTAGCCGATGATGGTGCGCAGGGAGACGATCGAGGGCTTGGACGTCTCGGCCTTGGCAGCGAGGAGTGCGGAGTACAGCTCCTGCACGTCCTCCTTGTATTCGCCGGTCTTGGTCCAGTCCACGCGCTGGACATGCCAGCCGTAGGCCTCGTAGCGCTTCAGGACATCCTCGGTGAAGGCGATGTCGGTATCGTCCTCGATGGAGATGTGGTTCTCATCGTAGACAACAACGAGGTTGCCGAGCTCCTGGTGGCCGGCCAGCGAGGAAGCCTCGGCCGTGACGCCTTCCTGCAGGTCGCCGTCGGAGGCGATGACCCAGATGGTGTGGTCGAACGGGCTCTCGCCGGCGGGAGCGTCGGCGTCGAACAGTCCGCGCTGGCGGCGCTGGGAGTAGGCGAACCCGACGGAGGACGCCAGGCCCTGGCCCAGCGGGCCGGTGGTGATCTCGACGCCTGCGGTGTGCTTGTACTCAGGGTGGCCGGGGGTCAGTGAGCCCCAGGTGCGCAGTGCCTGCAGGTCCTTCAGTTCCAGGCCGTAGCCGGAAAGGAACAACTGGATGTAGAGGGTGAGCGAGGTGTGGCCGGGGGAGAGGATGAAGCGGTCACGGCCCAGCCAGTCAGGGTTGCGGGGATCATGGCGCATCAGCTTCTGGAAAAGAAGGTATGCGGCCGGCGCGAGGCTCATGGCCGTTCCGGGGTGGCCGTTGCCCACCTTCTCCACCGCGTCGGCGGCCAGCACGCGGATGGTGTCCACCGCGCGCTGGTCCAGGCTGGTCCAAGACAGTTCTTGCTCTTCCAAATGTGGCACGAAAACCGGGCCCCTCTCTGTGCTGATGGCAGGCGGCACACGGGATCCGTACAAAGGCACGCTGTGTGGCGCCCGCTCGGTGTGTACCAGCCGTTCACCATCGAAACGTTGATCTTTTCACTCAGCCACTGGCCAGTCGGGGAATGCGTTTTCCACTGCTTCCTCGCTGCGTGCTGATCTTGTGACAGCTTAGCTCTATTCCACCCTTTGGGCGGCGTAAATCTCACGTTGTGGACGCAATTTCCGCTTATATGAATGCGTCTGAAGTGAGGTTGAGTTAATCTGCTCGAATCGGTGCGCGAGCAATCACCAGCACCAAATGGAGGGCCGTTGGGAGCGGGCCGGCGCGGTATGATATTCGGAGGCCAGCGCCGGGTCGGGGAATAATTCCAGCCGCCCGCACTCCCGGCTGTTGCGTGGATCACTGTTCCGCGGGCGCCCGGTTGGACCGGGCCGCATGACTAGCTGGACAGCCAGACAGAACTGCCAACAGAACGGGTGACCGCCACCGTGAGCACAACAGATACGCCGCTGAACGCATCCCGGGCCTCACGGGCCGGGATCGCCCGTAAGGCAAAGGCGTATCTCGCCCTCACCAAGCCCCGCGTCATTGAACTGCTCCTGGTCAGCACGTTGCCCACCATGATTTATGCGGAACGCGGCTTTCCGGCCATCGGGCTCATCCTTGCCACGCTGGTCGGCGGGGCCTTTGCTGCCGGCAGCGCCGGAGCCTTCAACTGCTACATCGACCGCGACATCGACAAGCTCATGCACCGGACAGAGAACCGGCCGCTGGTCACCGGCGAGGTCACGCCGCGCGAGGCACTGGTCTTCTCCTGGCTCCTCGGCGCCGCGGCCATCGCCATCCTCTGGTTCGGCGCCAACCCGCTGTCCGCGTGGCTTGGCCTTGGGGCGATCTTCTTCTACGTGGTGGTCTACACGATGATCCTCAAGCGCCGCACCGCGCAGAACATCGTGTGGGGCGGAGCGGCGGGCTGCTTCCCGGTGCTGATTGCCTGGGCCGCGGTCACCAACTCGGTGGACTGGCCCGCCGTCATCCTCTTCATGGTGATCTTCCTCTGGACGCCGCCGCACTACTGGCCGCTGTCCATGCGCTACGGCGAGGACTACCGCAACGCCAAAGTCCCCATGCTGGGCGCCATCGCCGGCGCCAAAGTGGTCTCCGTGCAGGTGGTCCTCTACGCCTGGGCCATGGTGGCGTGCTCGCTCCTGATGGTTCCCGCCGGCGGTGCCGGCTGGGTCTACACCGTCACCGCCGTCCTGGCCGGCGCCTGGTTCCTTTACGAGTCACACGCCCTGTACAGCAGGGCACAGCGTGAGGACATCTCCGACAAGCGGGCCATGAAGGTCTTCCACGGCTCCATCAGCTACCTCACCCTGCTCTTCATCGCCCTGGCAGTCGACCCGTTCATCGGGCCCGCCATCGTGGCCGGCTGACCCACGACGCTCTATCACTTACTGCTGGTTCTGCTCCCACGCCCTATCAGTTCCCGGGTATTCCGGATCACCATCTCTCACCTGCCAAGCCCTTCCTGACCTCATGACCAGCTCGTGAGGTGAGAAAGGGCTTGTTTTTCCTCCCCATCGACTGCAGGAGGGCTTGGGCAAAAAGACTGCCGCATGTGAGAGAGCATGTGCCACTTTCCTGCGGGAAGTGAGAGAGCGTCGTGAACGCACGAGCGCCCCGGATCGTAACGAACCGGGGCGCTCCGCGTCTGGCAGTGTGGACCTACTCCACCGGGCTCGACCTGGCCACGTCCCAGGCATTGGTGGCAGCCCCCATGAGCAGCGCGGCCCCCAGCATGTGGGCGGCCACCAGCAGTACCGGGATGCCGTTGTAGTACTGGGTGAAACCGATGACCGCCTGCAGCACCGTGACGCCCAGGAGCGCCAGCACGGCAGTCCGGAACGGTCCCCGGATCCGGCGCATCAGCACCACGGCGAGGGCCACTAGGGTCCCGGCGGTGATCATGTACGCAGGGATGGCATGGATGTGGGAGAACAGATCCCAGTCGAGGCCGTTGCGGGGAGCGTCGGCATCACCTGCGTGCGGACCGGCTCCGGTTACCACGACGCCCAGCATGACGGCGAGGGCAGAAAAAAGCGCGACGGCGGCCGTCACGGGGCGCAGGGCTCCCGGCAGGGCGGGGTGGCGTACGGCCAGGAACCGCCCGGTGCGCCCGTAGGCGCGGTTCACGAGCAGCGTGGCGAACACCACCAGTGCCATGGATACCAGGAAGTGAAGTCCGACTACCCAGGGGTTTAGGTTGGTGAGGACGGTGATGCCGCCGATTACGGCCTGGGCGGGGATGCTGGCCAGGAGGCCCAGTGCAAGCAGGAAGAGGTCGCGCCGCTCCTTGCGGAGGTTCCACAGATACACCAGCATCAAAGCGGCGACGGCGGCCAGGGCGAAAGTGAGGAGGCGGTTGCCGAATTCGATGAAGCCGTGGATGCCCATCTCGGGGGTGTTCACCAGGGAGTTGTCCGTGCAGCGGGGCCAGGTGGGACAGCCCAGGCCGGACGAAGTCAGCCGTACGGCGCCACCGGTGACCACCAGCAGGGTCTGCCCGATCAGGGAAGCTACAGCCAGGCGGCGGACGCTGGTGTCCACCGTGCGGGGCAGCCGTGACGCCAGGCGGCCGGCAAACTCGGGGAGGCGGAAGGCGGTACTCACGAATATCTCAATTCCACTTGAACCAACGGATTGCTGCTGCGCCGGCAATGACTGTCCAGAGCACCAGTATGAGGGCGGCAGCGCCATTCACCGCACCGTGCAGGAAGGCGTCCCGCAAGGCCTCGCCGAGTGCGCCCGAGGGCAGGTACCCAACGATCTGCTGGGCCCCGGCGGGGAGCCTTTCCGCCGGAATCACGATTCCGCCGAGGGCCCCCAGGAGGATCCACAGCAGGTTGGTGATGGCCAGGGTGGCTTCCGGACGGACGGTTCCGGCCACCAGGAGGCCCAGGGCAGTAAAAGCCGCCGCCCCCAGCGCAAGGAGCAGGAGCCCGGGGATCCAGCCGGCCGCCGTCGGCTGCCATCCCAGCGACAGCCCGGCACCCGCCACCACGGCAACCTGCAGGCACAGCACCACCAGGACCGAAAGAACCTTGCCCGCGATGAGCCCGCCCCGGCCCAGCGGGGTGGTGGAGAGGAAGCGGAGCACGCCGTAACGCCGGTCGAATCCGGTGGCGATGCCCTGCCCGGTAAAGGCCGTGGACATGGCACAGAGGGCAAGGATGCCGGGAACCGCCGCATCGATGCGGGTGGATCCGAGCCCGTCCAGGAAGGGTGTCACCGTCAGGCCAACCAGCGCCAGCAGCGGCAGCACCACGGCAAGGATCAGCTGCTCGCCATTGCGCAGCATTGCCAGCGCTTCGTACCTGCCCTGCAGCAGTATGCGGCGCAGCAGGGGTGCGGGCGACTGGCGTGCGGGGGCTCCGGCGCCGGTGCCGGGAGCGGTGCCTGCGGCGCCCGCGGGAGTCCCGTTCATCGGAGGTCCTTTCCCGAAATGTCCAGAAAGACGTCTTCAAGGCTACGCGCCTGCAGGGTCATGAAAGCGGGCATGATGTCGTGGACGGCCCACCACTCCGCCAGGGCCGCAAGGTGGCGGGGCGTCAGCGTGCCGGTGGCGGTGTAGCTGCCGGCCCGTTCCTCGGAGATGACGACGTCGGCGGGCAGCACCCCGGACAGGTCCAGTCCCGGCCTTGCCTCGAAGGTGAGGGTCCGCACGTGGTCCCCGCCCGCCTCCACGGCGGGTCCGCGCTGGAGGAGTTCCTGGACTGTCCCTTCGGCGACGTTCCGGCCGCCGTCGATGATGTAGACATAGTCGGCCAGCCGCTGGGCGTCGTCCATCAGGTGCGTCGTGAGGATGATCCCCATGCCTGAATCCCGCAGTTCGCCGATCAGCTCGAACACCAGCTGGCGGGACTGGGGATCCAGCCCGGCGCTCGGCTCGTCGAGGAACAGGACTTCCGGCCGGCCGATCAATGCTGCCGCAAGGGCAAGGCGCTGTTTCTGGCCGCCTGAGAGCCGCCGGACAGTGGTCCGGCCGAACGCGTCGATCCCCAGCCGCTCAACCAGGTCCTCCACGGGCCAGGGGTGCGCGTAAAGTCCGGCAATGTGCCGCAGCAGCGGCAGGGGCCTGGCCGACGGCGGGAGGCCGCCGTCCTGGAGCATGACACCTACGCGGGAACGCAGGTCAGCCCCTGCCGACGCCGGGTCCTGGCCCAGCAGGGTGATGCTGCCGCCGCTGCGCTTCTGCAGGCCCTGGGCGCATTCGAGGGTGGTGGTTTTGCCTGCACCGTTGGCGCCCAGCAGTGCCGTGACCTGCCCGCGCTCGGCGACGAGTGAGATGCCGCCCACCACCCGGAGCATTTTCCCGTCCAGGCTGGAAAGCGGACCTACATCCTTAATGAGCCCATTAATGGACAGGACAGGGGATTGGGGCGATCGCACCACAGTATTCTACGGGAAGTAGTATTGCCGGCAGTCCGCTTCAGCGGGTGAGGTCAGCCTCGCCTTACTGGAACCCGGGACTAAATTACGACACTATTGTGTTGTGTATTCCATGACCAACGCTACTGCTGTGCCTGTTGTCCGGCACGGAGCTTCCGCTGTTTCCGCGGAAGGCGGCGTCATGCCTGCAGGACCGGTGGCTGACGCCGATGAGCGTACCCGCGACCGCGTCCTTGCTGCCGTCCTGGAACACGGACCAGTCAGTGCCGCCGAGCTGGGCGACCTGCTGGGATTCACACCTGCGGCAGTCCGCCGGCACCTGGACCATTTGTCCCGTGCAGGCGTCATCGAAGTCAAGCGGGTGGCTAAGTCGGGTGCGGGGGCAGGCCGCCCCGCCCGGCGTTATGTCCTTAGCTCCCAGGGTCAATCGAGCCTTGGCAACGACTACCTTGATATTGCCGCCCTCGCCCTCCAGCAGCTCCAGGAAATGGCAGGGCCGGACGCGGTGCGCGCCTTCGCCGTCGAGCGTTTTGCCGACATGGAGCGCCGGTACGCGCCCGAGATCGAGAAGGCCGGCCCGGACATCACCGACCGCGCCAAAGCGCTTGCGGACGCCCTGAGCCGGGACAACTTCGTGGCCTCGGCAGCCTCCATCGAGGCCAAGGCTCCGTTGCCGGCCGCCCTTTCCAGTGTCCAGCTGTGCCAGGGGCATTGCCCCATCCAGCAGCTCGCCGCCCGCTTCCCCGTGTTTTGCGATGTGGAGACCGAAGTGTTCGCAAGGCTGGTGGGCGTAGACGTGCGCCGGCTCTCCACACTTGCCCGCGGCGGCCACGTCTGCACCACCCACATTCCCACAGGAAGGCTGTCTGCCGGAGGCCCTAAACCGCTCCCGGCAGCCCCCGCCCGCCTGAATGAAGTAACCAACCATCAGCAAGAAAGGCCGTGATGACGGACCAACTATCAGAGAAAGCAGTCGCCGAAAACACTGTGATCTCGGAGATTCTTGAGAAGAATCCCGAGCTTCACGGCATCGGCAACTACGAGTACGGCTGGGCTGACAAGAACGACGTCGGCGCCAACGCCCGCCGTGGGCTGGATGAAGAGGTAGTCCGGGACATTTCGGCCAAGAAGAGCGAGCCGGAATGGATGCTCGACCTTCGCCTCAAGGGCCTGAAGTACTTCGACCGGAAGCCCATGCCCACGTGGGGTGCGGACCTCTCCGGCATCGACTTTGACAACATCAAGTACTTCGTCCGCTCCACGGAGAAGCAGGCTGCCACCTGGGAAGACCTGCCCGAGGACATCCGCAACACCTACGAGAAGCTGGGCATCCCGGAAGCCGAGCGCAGCCGCCTCGTCTCCGGCGTGGCCGCACAGTACGAGTCGGAGGTTGTCTACCACCAGATCCGGGAGGACCTCGAAGCCCAGGGCGTCATCTTCCTGGACACCGACACCGCCCTCAAGGAACACCCGGAGATCTTCCAGGAGTACTTCGGCACGGTCATCCCCGTGGGCGACAACAAGTTCGCGTCGCTGAACACCTCAGTGTGGTCAGGCGGTTCCTTCGTCTATGTGCCCAAGGGCGTCCACGTGGACATCCCGCTGCAGGCATACTTCCGCATCAACACGGAAAACATGGGCCAGTTCGAGCGCACCCTGATCATTGCCGACGAGGACTCCTACGTCCACTACATCGAAGGCTGCACAGCGCCCATCTACACCTCGGACTCGCTACACTCGGCCGTCGTGGAGATCATCGTGAAGAAGGGCGCCCGCGTCCGGTACACCACCATCCAGAACTGGTCCAACAACGTGTACAACCTGGTGACCAAGCGTGCCATCTGCGAAGAGGGCGCCACCATGGAATGGGTCGACGGCAACATCGGCTCCAAGGTCACCATGAAGTACCCGGCCGTTTACCTCGTGGGCGAGCATGCCAAGGGCGAGACCCTGTCCATCGCGTTCGCCGGCGAAGGCCAGCACCAGGACACCGGCTCCAAGATGGTCCACATCGCGCCGAACACCAAGAGCTCCATCATCTCCAAGTCCGTGGCCCGCGGCGGCGGACGTGCAGCCTACCGCGGCCTGGTCCAGGTCCGCGAAGGCGCCAAGCACTCAGCCAATACCGTCCGCTGCGATGCGCTGCTGGTGGACACCATCAGCCGTTCGGACACCTACCCCTACATCGACATCCGCGAAGACGATGTTGTGATGGGCCACGAGGCAACTGTTTCCCGGGTCAGCGAAGAGCAGCTCTTCTACCTCATGTCCCGCGGCATGCGCGAGGACGAAGCCATGGCGATGATCGTCCGCGGCTTCATCGAGCCGATTGCCCGCGAGCTCCCCATGGAGTACGCACTTGAGCTGAACCGCCTGATTGAACTGCAGATGGAAGGGTCCGTCGGATAACGATGACTGAAATCACTACTGAAAAGGCGCGCATCGGCGCGCCCTCAGCCCAGCCGTTCATTGACGGCTTCACGGAGGAAGGCGAGAGCCTTTCTCCCATCAATGCGGGCAACAAGGCGCCGCTTGCCGGTGCTCCGGCCAAGCGCCACTCCCACGGCGGCGGCGTCGGTGTCCCGGACAGCTCACGCGCCGGCCGCCTGACGTCCTACAGGCTTGCCGACTTCAAGCCGCTGACCGGCATGGAGGAAGACTGGCGCTTCACCCCGCTCAAGCGCCTCCGCGGGCTCCACTCCGAGGTCCTTTCCGGCGCGGCGCCCGCCGTGGTTGTCAACGGTCCTGAGCAGGTCACCGTTGAGAGCGTCGGCCGCGACGACCAGCGCATCGGTACGGCCGGCATCCCCGAGGACCGCGTGTCCGCCAACGCCTGGGAGAACTTCGCCGGCGCCACCGTGGTAACCATCCCGTCCGAGTTCGAAGCCACGTCGGAGATCAACGTAGACATCGAGGGCACGTCCCTCGAAGCCGCCGCCCAGCACCTCGTGATCGTTGCGGAGAAGTTCTCCAAGGCAGTGGTGGTCCTGAACCACAGGGGCTCCGCCGTTGTTTCGGAAAACGTCGAGATCATCGTTGAAGACGGCGCCGACCTGACCGTTATCACGCTTCAGGAATGGAACGACGACGCCGTCCACGCCTCCTCCCAGCAGGCGAAGATCGGCCGCGACGCCAAGCTCAAGCACGTCATGGTGAGCCTCGGCGGCGACCTCGTGCGTGTTACGCCGTCGGCCCGCTTCACCGCCCCCGGCGGCGAAGCCGAGATGTTCGGCCTGTACTTCGCCGACGCCGGCCAGCACCTGGAGCAACGCCTCTTCGTTGACCACGCCGTGGCCAACTGCAAGTCCAACGTGCTGTACAAGGGCGCGCTGCAGGGCCGGAACGCCCACGCAGTCTGGGTTGGCGACGTCCTGATCCGCAAGGAAGCAGAAGGCACCGATACCTACGAGGCCAACCGCAACCTGCTGCTGACGGACGGTGCCCGCGCCGACTCCGTGCCCAACCTCGAAATCGAGACCGGCCTGATCGAGGGTGCCGGCCACGCCAGCGCCACCGGCCGCATGGATGACGAGCACCTGTTCTACCTGATGGCACGCGGCATCCCCGAGGACGTTGCCCGCCGACTGGTGGTCCGCGGCTTCCTGAACGAGATCATCCAGCAGATCAAGGTCCCCTCCATCGAGGAGCGGCTGACCGAGGCTGTTGAGCACGAGCTCGCCCTCACGGACAACTAGGAAGCACGGAGCACGGTTTACAGATGACTGACCAGCCAAAGGGCGAGCTTGTCTGCAAGGTGGATGAAATCCAGCTGAAGCAGGCGCTGCGGATCCTGATCGACGACTACCCTGTGGCCATCGTCAAGGACTCCATGGGGGAGATCCACGCCATCGGCGACACCTGCTCGCACGCGGACATTTCGCTGTCCGAGGGCGAGGTGGAGGGCTGCGCCATCGAGTGCTGGGGCCACGGGTCCCAGTTCGATCTGCGCAGCGGCCAGCCGCTGCAGCTGCCGGCCTACGATCCCGTCCCGGTGTTCGCCGTCGACATCCACGGGGACGAGGTCTACGTGGACGTCAGCAATGTCCTCAACGGCGCCGAAGCTCCGAACTTCAGCTAGCACCACAGAATTACGAACCAACTTCCAGACAGAGAACGCACCGCGGCCGGCAGGCACGGTGCAGAGGAGAACAAGACACATGTCTACTCTTGAGATCAAGGACCTGCACGTCAGCATTGAGACGGAGCAGGGAACCAAGGAAATCCTGAAGGGCGTCAGCCTGACCATCCGGACCGGCGAGACCCACGCCATCATGGGCCCCAACGGCTCCGGCAAGTCCACGCTGGCGTCCACCATCGCGGGCCACCCGCGCTACAACGTCACCAGCGGCTCCATCACCCTTGACGGCGAAGACGTCCTGGCGATGAGTGTCGACGAGCGCGCCCGTGCAGGCGTCTTCCTTGCCATGCAGTACCCGGTGGAGGTCCCCGGTGTCAGCATGACCAACTTCCTGCGCACCGCAAAGACCGCCATCGACGGCGAAGCGCCCAAGCTCCGCACCTGGACCAAGGACGTCAAGGCTGCCATGGAGAAGCTGCGGATCGACGCCGACTTCGCCCAGCGCAACGTGAACGAGGGCTTCTCCGGCGGTGAGAAGAAGCGCGTGGAAATCCTGCAGCTGGAACTCTTCAAGCCGAAGTTCGCCGTCCTGGACGAGACCGACTCCGGCCTGGACGTCGACGCGCTGAAGGTCGTTTCCGAGGGCGTCAACCGCGCCCACGCCGAGGGCAAGATGGGCACGCTGCTCATCACGCACTACACGCGCATCCTGCGCTACATCAAGCCTGACTTCGTGCACGTGTTCGTGGACGGCCAGGTTGTCGAGGAAGGCGGCCCGGAGCTGGCCGACCGCCTGGAAGAAGAAGGCTACGACCGCTACGCCAAGGGCGCCGGCGCAGCCACCATCGCGGCCTCCGCCGCAGCACAGGCCTAGTAAAGGACACCTGCCATGACCGAAATCAACACGGCACGCACGAGCCTTGAGGACGTCGAGGAGGCCCTCAAGGACGTCATCGACCCCGAACTCGGCGTCAACATCGTTGACCTGGGCCTGCTGTACGGCTTGAAGTACTCCGATGACGACGGCGCACTGCTGATCGACATGACCCTGACCACGGCGGCCTGCCCGCTCACCGATGTTCTGGAGGAGCAGGTGGGCAAGGCCCTGGACGGCGTTGTCGATGAGTGGCGCTTGAACTGGGTTTGGATGCCGCCATGGGGTCCCGAGCGGATCACTGACGACGGCAAGGACCAGATGCGGGCCCTCGGCTTCAACATCTGAGCGCCTCACAAGTACGACGACGGCGGGTCATCTTTCCCGGGAAAGGTGACCCGCCGTCGTTCCTCCACCTCCCACATCCATTGCTCCATACTTGTCGTTTTCAGACCTCAAAACGACAGGTGCGGAGCAATCGATGGGGTTATAGGGTGGCGGCGCTGAAGGTGTCGCACTGGTTGATGTCCCCGGTCTCGTAGCCGCGGTAGAACCAGCGCTGGCGCTGCTCGCTGGATCCGTGGGTCCAGGCCTCGGGAGTGACGCGGCCGGTGGCCGCCTCCTGGATCCGGTCGTCGCCAACCGCAGATGCGGCGGACAGTGCGTCATTCAGGTCCTGCTGGGTGAGTGCCTCCAGGAAGGGCTGGCCGTCCGGGCCCGGCTGGGTGGATGCGTGTTTGGCCCAGAGGCCTGCGTAGCAGTCAGCCTGCAGTTCAACCCGGACCGCACCGGACTCCGGCCCCTGCGGATCCTGCTGGGCCTGGTCGAGGTTGCCCAGGACGTTCTGGATGTGGTGCCCGAACTCATGGGCCACCACATACTCCTGCGCCAGCGGGCCGCCGGAAGAACCGAAGCGGTCCACGAGTTCCTGGAAGAAGCCGGGATCAAAGTAGGCGGTGGTATCGGTGGGGCAATAGAACGGTCCCACCGCGCTGGAGGCCGTGCCGCAGCCGGTGCTGACCGCCTGGTCGAAGATCACGGTCTCCGGCTGCGGGTACTGCACGTTGTACTGCCGCAGGTAGGCAGGCCAGAAAGCGTTCAGGCTGTTGACCGTGCCGGTGATGCGGCAGTCCACGCGGGCGTCCGCATCCGCCCCGGTCTGGCAGGCAGGAGCCGTGCCCTGGCTCTGCGGCGCCTGGCCCGCACCGGCCAGGCCCTCCAACAGCTGGGGATTGACGCCCAGCAGCGCGGCAATGAGCAGGATGAGCCCGCCGCCGATGCCGCCGCCCACTTTGACTCCGCGGCCCATGCCGCGCCGGTCCTGGACCTGCGAGGGGTCCAGCTGCACATTGTCATTGAAACTCATAAAGTCACAATACCCGCGGGCCCGCGGCTCAATCCGTGCCGGCCGGTAAAGTTGATGCGATGCCTTTCCTCAACCGAATCCAGCGCTGGGCCGATGAACGGCCGCACGACACCGCAGTCGTGATTGCGGGACGGCGCCTTTCCTGGTTGGAGTTCCGGGATTCCGCCGCCGCGCTGGTAGCCCACGCCAAATCCGTCACGGCCCTCTGTGAGGCCAATTCGGTTGACTTCGCCAGCAAATTCGCCGCGGCGGTGGCGGGCGGGCGCCAGTGCGCCGTCCTCGACCCGGCGTGGCCCGCCCAGCTGCAGGAGGACATCAGGCGGCGCGTCGAAGCGTCGGCGCTGCCGGCGGCGGTGTCCCCGGACGATGAGCTGGCGGACGGTGTGCCGGAGGGCACCTTCCTTATCGGGCTGACGTCCGGCACCACGTCGGTTCCCAAAGCCTTCACGCGGTCCCGGCGATCCTGGCAGTCATCCTTCGACGCCTCGATCGGGTTCTTTGGGCTTCGCCAGGACGACGTCACGCTGGCGCCGGGGCCGCTCGCCGCAAGCCTCAACCTCTACGCCCTGGCAGAGTGCCTTTACGCCGGGTCCGAATTCCAGACCCTCGAATCCTTCGACGTCGGGGACGTCCATGCCGCCATCACGCACGACCGCGTCACCAGGCTGGTGCTGGTGCCCACCATGCTGAGGATGCTCAGCGAGCGCGGCCTGACCGGATGCGTGGACGCTTCCGGGGTCCGCACCATCATCTGTGCCGGCTCGAAGCTGGACGCGCGGACGCTGGAGGCCGCACGCCGCTGGGCCCCGAACGCCACCATCTTCGAGTACTACGGCGCCTCGGAGCTGAGCTTTGTGTCCGGGGCCGGGCTTCCCGCCCGCCAGCTTGCCGTGCACGGCGGCACCGGCATCGGCCGGCCCTTCCCGGGAGTGGACGTCCGGATCCTCGACGACGCAGGCCTGCCCCTCCCGGACGGTGCCGCCGGGAACATCTGTGTCCGGAGCCCTATGGTCAGCAACGGCTACCTCTGGGGCGACGACGGCCAGGCCCTGAAGTCCATTGCCGGCTGGTACACGGTGGGGGACCAGGGGTACCTCGCCGACGGGGAACTGCACATCCTGGGCCGCCGCGCGGACATGATCCTCACGGCCGGCAGGAATGTCTACCCGCACGAGGTTGAACTGGCACTGTCAGCGGTGCCCGGGGTCTCCGCCGCCGTGGCTGCCGGGATGCCGGACGACCTGCGCGGCCAAAGGGTGGTGGCCGGCGTCGTCCCCTCCCATGGCGCAGTCACGGCAACGCAGCTCCGGGCGGGACTCGAAGAGCTGCTGGCACGGGACAAGCGGCCGCTCCAGTACTACCTGCTGGCCGAATTACCGGTCACGGACCGCGGCAAGGTCAGCAGGAGCCTGCTGCTGGACTGGATAAAGTCCCGGGACCCGAGGGTACGCGGCCTTGGCGGCTGACCAGCTCCCTCCGGACCGGCAGCCCGTCATCATCGCGGCACGGCGGACGCCGGTTTGCCGCACCAGCGGTGCCCTCCGGAAAATGCGCGCGCACGGGCTGCTGGCGCCGGTCCTGCGCGGTCTTCTGGCCGACGCCGGGGTTCAGCCCGGTGCCGTCGCCGACGTGGTGATCGGCAACGCCGTGGGCGGCGGCGGAAATGTGGCGCGCCTTTCCCTGCTTGAGGCCGGACTGCCGGTCAGTGTTCCCGGCATCACGGTGGACCGCCAATGCGGTTCGGGGCTGGACGCGATCGTCCTCGCGTCACGGCTGGTGGCCGCAGGCGGTGGCCCGTTGTTCCTTGCCGGAGGAGTGGAAAGCACCAGTACGGCGCCATTGCGCGCGTATAGGAAAGACGACGGCGGCCCGGAGTTTTACCGGCGGGCCCAGTTTGTGCCGGCGGCCTTCGGGGACCCGGACATGGGCGTAGCCGCGGAGACCGTGGCGCAGAAGTTTGGCATCAGCCGGGAGCGGCAGGATGCCTTCGCCCTGCGGAGCCACCGGCTGGCGCGTGGCGCTTCTGACGCCGGATATTTCGACGGCGAGCTGGTTCCGCTGGACACCGAGGCCGGGGCTGTTGCTGCTGACGACGGTCCACGCCGGGGGCTGAACGCCGCGGTGATGTCCCGGTTCCCGGCTGCGTTCGTGGACGGCGGAACTGTCACTGCGGGGAACTCCTGCTTCGATGCGGACGCGGCCTCCGCCGTCGTCATGACATCCCTTCAGCGGGCGCGGGAACTGGGCGCGGCGGACGCGCTGCTGGTGCTGGGCGCGGGGACGGCAGGAGTGGACCCCGAGGTGCTGGGCGTCGGTGCTGCCGCCGCGGCGAAGAACGTGCTCGGTGCCGCGCAGGTGGGCGCCGGGGAGCTGGACCTGGTGGAGTTCAACGAAGCCTTCGCCTCACAGACGCTTGCCTGCCTGGACCTGCTGGGGATTGACAGTGAGCGGGTAAACCTCGACGGCGGGGCGCTGGCCTTGGGCCACGCGTACGGCGCGTCCGGGGCTGTCCTGGTGACGCGGCTTCTCGCCCAGGCGCGCAGGAACGCGGCGCCGGGAAGCCTGGCACTGGCCATGATCAGCAGCGCCGGAGGCATGGGTACGGCAGCGTTGCTGCAGTACGAGCGCCTCTAGGAAGTTCCCGGGCTTCAGTCTTCCGCTTCGCCCAGGCCGCGGGCGGCAAGCGCCTCGCCCGTCTGGCGGGCAAAAGCCACCGAGGTGATGAAGACGGGCAGGATCAGGGCCCTCGGATTTCGTTCCAGGCCCCGGGCGCGGGCGGAATCCCGGACGTCGGCAAAGGTGCCGGCGATGTAGGGGATGCTGCGCAGCATGATGCCGATGGTGAGGGCGAACCGCTCCGGATCGGCACCAAACCTCCTGAAGGGCGTGGCTGCCCTGACTACTCCATCCAGGAGCTGCTGCACCGGGGTGGTGGCCGTGAGCAGCGAGGCCGCTACGACGCAAATGACGATGTTCAGGACGATCCGGGCCGCGGCCGGGGCTCCCAGCTGCCACCACTGGAACAGCCCGATGACCAGCAGGACGGCGGCGAGCGGGCGGATGGCTCCCCAGAGCCGTTTCAGGCCCGCGCCGGTGAGCAGGAAGAGGCCGCAGAGTCCGCCCAGTACCGCCGCCGAGATGAGCCAGTCCTGGATGATGAACGAGGCCAGGCCGCAGCCGAACACCAGGAGGAACTTCAGCGCAAGCGGTGACCGGTGGAGCAGTGAATTTCCAGGCACGTAGTTGGCCAGGAGGAAGCCGTGCCCCCTCATCGGACGCCCGGCTCCGTGGCACGGAGGCCTTCCATGCACAGGGCGCGGTACGCTGCCACCGCTTCCCCCGGGGCACCGTCAAACTCAACCTTTCCCTGTTCGATGACCAGCACGCGGTCCATCTCCAGTGCAAGGTCAAGGTCGTGGGTGGACATGATGACCTGCTGGTCCAGCCCCGCCAGGGTCCTGCGGAGAAGCTCCCGGTTGCGAAGGTCCAGGAGGGTGGAGGGTTCGTCGAGCACAAGGACTTGGGGGTTCACCGCCAGGACGGCAGCAAGGGCCATCAGCTGCCGCTCGCCGCCGGAGAGTTCATAGATGCTCTGGTCCGCCAGGTGCAGCAGTCCCATCCGCTCGAGGGCCGCTTCGGCCTGGCTGCGCCGCTCGGTGCCGTTCTTCACCGAGCGGCGCAGCGAAAGCTCCACGTCCTCCCGGCCGGTGGGCATCACCAGCTGGGAGAGGGGATCGGTGAAGACAAAGCCGACGTTCCGCCGGACTTTCCGGACGGCACGTACTGTGTCGTCGCCGTCGACCGCAACGCTGCCCGCTGTTGGCTGGATGAGGCCGTTGACCAGCCTCAGCAGCGTGGACTTCCCGGAGCCGTTGGCACCGATGACGCCCACGCGCCCCTCCGTGAGTTCGAGGGTGACGTCGTCAAGGAGGACCTTGGGCTCGGGGGAGTGGTCCGTTTCGACGGCGACTGTTGCCTTGTCAAAGGTCACGGAAGGCATGGCGGTTGTTCCTAGGCTTTGGTGGTCTGGACGGTGCCGCGGCGGACGCGGCGGACCAGGATGTCCGGGAATGCGCGGTGGAGGGCGACGGCGATGATGGCGGCGAGGATGTTCTTGATGATGTCTCCGGGATAGAAGACCAGGTCGCTCACGAATGCCTGCGCCAGGGTTGCTTTGGTGTTGAGGGCGATGCCTGCGACGCCGAGCGAGTGCACCACCACCACGCTGGTGGCCATGGCGGCCAGGAAGAGCCAGAGGGCACGGACCTTGGCGGTACGGCGGATCACCAAGGTGGCGAGCCAGCCCACCACCAGGGCTGCGATGGGGAAGGCGATGATGTAGCCGGCGGAAGGACCGGCGAGGATCCCCAGTCCGCTGCGGCCCTGGCTGAAGATCGGAAGGCCGGCAAGGCCCAGCAGGGCGTACAGGCCGACGGCGGCGAAGCCCCTGCCGGGGCCGAGTATCAGGCCGGTGAGCATCACGGCAAGGGTCTGGAAGGTGATGGGGACGCCGAAGCCGTTCACGGCCAGCCCGGGGACCAGGGCCGCGACGGCGACGAGGGCGGCGAAGACGGCGATCAGGCCCAGGTCGGTGGCGTTCCAGCGGTGGCGCTTGGTCTTGACGGTATTGCTGACGGCAGTGTCGGTGTTGCTCATGGTGGTCCTGTCGGGGTAGTACAAGCGGGATCTGGTGTAGTCCCGACGTTACCGGGGCAGGGCAGGGGGTATTTTGTAGGGGCCCTACTAAAGCAGGGCCCGGCGGATGAGGGCTGGGCACAACTGGCCGACGCTTCATGCCAGTAACGGTCCTGGCTCCTGGCGGCCGCGATGGCTTCTGCGAGCTGTGAGCTCCTATGGTTATTGCAGCTGAAGCACCAGCTTTGGCGGGGTGGTTGTCTCCCTTGAGCCGAAATCGGCCCCGTCGCTGCTGGTGGCATTCATGCCAAGCGAGAGGATGCCGCCGAGCTCGCCCTGCAGAGCAGACGCAGTCAGTGGCACTTCATAACTGGTGTTCGACGAGACGGGTCCGAGGCTGCCCAGGACGCTGGTGCCCAGGGCCGGCCGTGTGCTGTACGTGAGGCCGCTCTCAGTCCAGGTGTCGTCCGCAACCAGCCTGACGTTCTGCGTACCCACTGAGCCGCTGGTCGTCGCCCGCAGCTGGAGCTTCGCGCTCACGATCGTCTTTCCTGCGAGTGCCGACAAATCGAACTTCAGGTACGCATTCTCCACCGGGCTGTTGTCCACCGCGAGCTTCGCGGCCGTGCCGTAAGTCGTCGTCGCCGCCCCGCTGGAAACATAAGCGTCCGCTGTTGCTGTTAACGTGACCGTCTCCGGGGGAGTACTGGCCGCGGCCGTTGTGAAGGTCCACGTCTTAGCCACCACGCTGTTGCCGGCGGAATCTTTCGCTCCGGTGACCCTCGCGGTGTACTGCGCACCAGGTTTGAGATTGGCGCTGGGATCCAACGTGGCGGTGTTGTTGCTGAGGTTGACCACCGCATCCACGGGAGTGCTTGAAGTTCCCTCGGCCAGCGTGAACGTCGTGTTGTTTACGGTCGTCGAGTCCATGGCCTCCGAAAACGTAGCCGTGACATTTCCGGTGACCGCTGCGTCTGCTGCATTTTCTGCAGGAGTCACCGAGGTCACCGTGGGTGCGGTGGTATCTTCGGGCGGCGTCCCCGTGCCCGATCCCAGCTGGAGGACCAGCTTTGGCGGGGTGGTTGTCTCCCTTGAGCCGAAGTCGGCCCCGTCGTTGCTGGTGGTGTTGATGCCAAGCGAGAGGATGCCGCCAAGTTCGCCCTGCAGAGCTGACGGAGTCAGTGGCACTTCATAACTGGTGTTCGACGAGACGGGTCCGAGGCTGCCCAGGACGCTGGTGCCCAGGGCCGGCCGTGTGCTGTACGTGAGGCCGCTCTCAGTCCAGGTGTCGTCCGTAACCAGCCTGACGTTCTGCGTACCCACTGAGCCGCTGGTCGTCGCCCGCAGCTGGAGCTTCGCGCTCACGATCGTCTTTCCTGCGAGTGCCGACAAATCGAACTTCAGGTAGGCATTCTCCACCGGGCTGTTGTCCACCGCGAGCTTCGCCGCCGTGCCGTAAGTCGTCGTCGACCCCCCGCTGGAAACATAAGCGTCCGCTGTGGTGGTCAAGATCTGCGTTTGCGGCGCCGAGGTGTCGATCAGCCAAGTACGCTCCGCGGGAGTCGGGTCCGCGTTGCCGGCCGCGTCGGTGGCCCGCACCGTGAAGACGTGCGAGCCAGCTGCGAGATCAGCGTACCTCTTCGGCGAGGCACATCCTTCGAAGGCACCCCCATCCAAGGCACACTCGAAAGTCCCGGGCTCCGTGGCAGTGAAGGTGAACTCGGCCGAGGTGCTGGCGCTGGTCCCTGATGGACCATCTGTAATCGAGGTATCTGGCGGCGTGGTGTCGGGTCCGGGGTCTCCCCCTCCGCCCTCTGCTCCTATTTGACGCGGGTCAAAAGTGGTGTCCACTAGCAGCCGGGGGCTGAAAGCATCGGCAATGCGCTGCCAGGAAACAAGCTTGTGATTCTGGTTACCGCTGTTGCCGTTGCCTGCATTGGTGTTGTTGTGGTCTTGGCTGGTGAAAAGGCCGGCGGGATAGGAAGGTCCGAGGGGGAAATTGTTGACATCAATCCCGTCTTGACCATTCACACCGTCGACGCCGCCGCCATCGGTGATCTTGAAGGAGCCAACGAAGGCGTTGTCTCCCCGGTTGTAGATGACGAAGTTGGATCCACCCTGGCTCGACACAATCAGGTAACCGGTCCCCTGGCGCCCATAGTAAATGGCGGAGTTCTTGACGTTCTCCACTATTCGTCCACCGGTTGCCACGGTGCGGTCCACGAGTGACCGGGTTGAACCGTCTCCCGGCTCAGCTCCGTACCGCCACAGGCCGACTTTCTCCTCGGACACATATAGACGTTGCAGCTCATCATCCGCCGAAATGCCCTCGGAGCTGTCGCCGTTGTCGAAAGAACGCACGGCTGTCCCGCGAACCGAGCCGTTGGAACCGTCCAACTCGAACTGGGTAATCACATTCGTATTGAAATCATGCACAAAGGCGTAATACTTCCCCGACACCGGGGAGTGATACATTCCGAAGCCGCGGGGCCTGCCTGGGGTGCTGATGCGCCCCACCTCTGCCAGGGACCGATCAGCGACGTTCACCCTGTAGAAGCGAACGCCGGTCGACTCCACATTCCTCTCCGTCACACCGACGAGGGCGATGCGCTCGCTGCCCAGCGGAAAGTTGTACCGGAGATCAACGTTGTTCATACTGCCGTGCAGGTAGAAATGCAGCTGGCGCCCGGACAGGTCGTAGACCCCCACTCCTCCGGTACTTAATTTGTCTGTACCGATCACCACGCTCTGCGACGGATCCGTGGGGTGTATCCAGATCGCGGTGTCGTCTGCCGCGTCACTGGAGCTTGGAACGGGTGTTGTCTCTGCCGACGGAGTCACGAGGACGTCCGCCGCTTGCGCTTGCGGGGCGTTGAGTATGTTGAGGCCTGCGAGGGCGGCAGCTAAAACCGCGACAAGCAGGATCCGGAGCAGCGTGGGAGCGTGGCGCAAGGATCCGCCAGCGGCCAGCGTGCGTCGAGCAGCAACCGAGTGAGCCATGGAATTCCTATCCGTTGGCCGGTGCGCTGCACAAATGCACCGACCGGATCTCCGACACGGACGCCCCAGGCCCCAGCAACATTCAGCGTCGTAGAGGAATCCTAACCGCGGCCAAACCAGCCCAGAATAAAGTCAGGTACCCGAACGTCGGCTGGAACTACCTAATTTTTGCCGCCGATCATCCATTCACTCATTAGGTATAGGTTATTCGCCGGCCGCCAAAACTTGGGTATAGGGGATCGATTGCCCGCTTATTGCTCCAGGCTTACGCTTTGAGCTAGCTCGCATTTAGCCGTCGTTGTTTCTGGGCCGACACTGGCGCGGGCAGCCGGTACATCAAAATCCCTAGTAGAAACAGCGATGACCATGAAGGCTACGAGCGTTCAAGCGGTGCAAACTCAGCGGAACCGACGTGGCATTGAGTTCCGGCGTAAATGCGCAGCGGTTGCATCGTCCATTCTGATTATGTTCGCAATTATCACTCCGACAACCGCAGGCGCCGCAGCGACAACCACGTTGGTCATGGACTCTTACGTGCGGGCGGACAGAGCGACTTCGAATTTTGGGACCAGCACCCGTTTATCCACAGACGGCCGTGCGTATATCTGGCGGAACTCGCTCCTACGTTTCTCAGTGCAGGTTCCCGCTGGCGAGCACGTTGTTTCAGCAAAACTTCGGGCGTATTCCGAGACATCCACAACTTCCACTGAATTCGTGGATGTCTTTACTACGTCTGGCGGCTGGACCGAGAGAGGCGTCACGTGGAATAACGCACCGGCCCGAGGGACATGGCTCGGGAAAACCGGCGGATTCGCGAGCGGCTCCTGGGTTGAATGGGACGTGACGAAGAGCGTCAATCCGAAAGGCGGCGAGCAAAACTTCAAGCTGGAAAGCAACGCACGCAAGTGGATTGGATTCAAGTCAAGGGAATCGTCGAACTCTGCCCTGCGGCCAAGACTTGTGGTGACAACCGCGCCTGACACGGTGACTTCCACCGAGGCGGCCGTAGTACACGGATGGGGCGCGAGTGTGGCCGGGGACGAGTTCAATTATTCCGGCGCGCCCGATGCCGCGAAGTGGAATGTCTACAACAGTGCCGGCCACGCGGGCAACGGTATCCGGAGCCCTCAGCAGGTGACCGTGAACGGGTCCGCAATGGTCATGACTGGAACTCCGGATGGCACGACTGCCGGTATGGGCGCCAAGTTTGCAAACCAAAAGTACGGCCGGTGGGAAGTCCGGGCGGCCGGGTCCGGTGATAACGAATACCATTTGGTGTCCATCCTGTGGCCCGACAGTGAAAATTGGCCGTGTGACGGCGAGATTGACTATGCGGAGACCACCGGCGACTGGAACGTCATCCAGTTCTTCCACCACTACGGGTGCTCGAACTCACAGACCACGGCGTCCAAGCCACTGGACGTAACGCAGTTTCACAACTACGCGGTCGACTGGTCGCCGCGCGGGATCGTCGGCTATATCGATGGCTTAAAGTGGTTCGAAGACACCGACCCCGCCCATCAGCCTCCCGGACCGATGCACCAGACACTACAACTGGATTGGTTCCCTGACAGCAGTGCCAACGGAGCCGGCGAGATGCGGGTGGATTGGGTCCGCGTGTACGCGGCAGGGTGAACATCCAAGCGTAAGCAACGCCGAACAATTCCCGGCTGGACATACCGGTCCCCGTCGTGCCTTCGAAAGTGGCAACCAAGGTCCGGTTATTCCAGTTGCGTGAGACCCGTCTCGAAGTAACCGTCCTCAGCGCGTTGAACGGTAGACTTGGGTGGGCCGTTCTCCGGCCCTTGCCGCCCACGCCCATCACAGATACCCGGGGCTGCGGCTTATCCCTGCTGTGAAAGGCTCTACCTGCTGTGATTACTGTCCAGGACCTCGAACTGCGTGCCGGCGCCCGGCTCCTCATGGATCAGGTGAGCTTCCGCATCGACAAGGGAGACAAAATCGGGCTGGTGGGCCGAAACGGCGCCGGGAAGACGACGCTCACCCGGGTGCTCGCGGGTGAAGGCCTTCCCGCAGCGGGCAAAGTTACCCGTACCGGCGAAATCGGCTACCTTCCCCAGGATCCGCGCACGCCGGACATGGAGCAGCTCGCCCGGGACCGGATCCTGTCCGTCCGGGGCCTGGACATCGCCGTCGGCAAGCTCCGCGTAGCCCACGAAGAGATGGCCAGCGAGGACGCTGCCGTGCAGCGCAAGGCAATGAATCGCTACGACCGGCTCGAGTCCGAGTTCCTGGCCGCCGGCGGTTACGCCGCCGAAGCCGAGGCTGCAGCGATCTGCTCCAACCTCGCCCTGCCGGACCGGCTGCTGAACCAGCCTCTTAAGACGCTTTCCGGTGGCCAGCGGCGCCGCGTGGAACTGGCGCGCATCCTGTACTCGGACGCTGAGACCATGCTCCTCGACGAGCCCACGAACCACCTCGATGCGGACTCCATCGCATGGCTCCGTGACTTCCTGAAAAACCACCAGGGTGGGCTCATAGTGATCAGCCACGACACCGAACTCCTTGAAGCCACCGTTAATAAGGTGTTCCTGCTGGATGCCAACCGTGCGCAGATCGACTTCTACAACATGGACTGGAAGCGCTACCTGACGCAGCGCGAAACCGACGAACGTGCCCGCAAGCGCGAGCGGGCCAATGCTGAGAAGAAGGCCCAGGTCCTGTTCGACCAGGCCAACAAGATGAGGGCGAAGGCCACCAAGGCTGTCGCGGCCCAGAACATGGCCAAGCGCGCCGAACGCCTGTTGAGCGGCCTGGAGGCTGTCCGCGAGCAGGACCGGGTGGCAGCCCTGCGCTTCCCGGATCCCTCACCGTGCGGCCGGACCCCGCTTACCGCCGAGGGACTCAGCAAGTCCTACGGTTCGCTGGAGATCTTCACTGACGTGGACCTGGCCATCGACCGCGGCTCCAAGGTGGTCATCCTGGGCCTCAACGGCGCCGGTAAAACCACGCTGCTGCGGATGCTCGCCGGTGTGGACAAGCCCGATACCGGTGACGTGATTGCCGGGCACGGACTGAAGGTGGGCTACTACGCGCAGGAGCATGAAACCCTCGACGTCGAGCGCACCGTCCTGGAAAACATGCGTTCCGCTGCACCTGACATGAAGGACGCAGAGGTGCGCGGCATCCTGGGCTCGTTCCTGTTCTCCGGCGACGATGTCGACAAGCCCGCCGGCGTCCTCTCCGGCGGCGAAAAGACGCGCCTCGCCCTGGCCACCATCGTGGCCTCCAGCGCCAACGTGCTACTCCTCGACGAGCCGACCAACAACCTGGACCCCGCCAGCCGCGCCGAAATCCTCGGCGCCCTCAAGAACTACAGCGGAGCCGTGGTCCTGGTCAGCCACGACGAGGGGGCTGTCGAGGCCCTCAACCCAGAGCGCGTCGTCCTGCTGCCGGACGGTATCGAGGATCACTGGAACGAAGACTATTTGGACCTGATTACGCTGGCTTAGGCTGTCGGTTTTGTTTGCGTTCGCTGCGCGACGCCGGTGATTTCCCGCGTGCTGGCTCCTTCGTCGCCTTTGACGCACGCTACATAAATCACCGACGCCGCTGCGCTTGTGGGCCTGTCACCTTGGGTCAGCGGACGTTAAGCTCCAAGGCTCCGGTAATTCTCTGCAACTGCCCGTAGGTGATGCTGAACATTGAGTTGTGGTCTCCTGCTCCGGCCCAGAGGAGTTCCTGTTTCTTGAGGGAGCTGTCCAGGAGGGCCCTGATCTTTTCCGGGTGGCCCACCGGGGCCACTCCGCCTACCGCCTGGCCGGTATGCTGCAGAACGAACTCGGGGGAGGCGCGGCGGATTCTGCCTTCACCCAGCTGCCCGGCCACCAGCCTTGTGTCCACCCGTGCGGCCCCGCTGGCAAGGATCAGCAGGGGCTCCTCATTGAGCTCGAAGATCAGGCTGTTCGTGATCGCCGCGAGGTCGCAGCCGAGCGCCTCAGCTGCCGCGGACGCCGTCGGAACGCCCGCCGGAAAAGTCCGCACGGTGTCCCCAACTCCGGCAGCCACCAGGGCCGCGCGCACCAGGACCACCGGGCCGCCGTCGTGCTCCGTCATCCGTCAGTACCCCTGGGCGTCGAGGAGTGCGTCTTCCTCTTCCTCGGATGTCGCCTTCTTCCGCTTCCTGGGAGGTGACGGACGACGGCGTGGTGCCCCGGCCGCCGCGCGGGGCGCGCCGTCCGCAAACGCGTCGTCGTCCTCGGCGTCAATGGCAGCGTTGCGCGCCTGCTGGCGGGCCGCGTAACCGAAACCGACAAACATCAGGACGCCGAACGCGAACCACTGCAGCGAGTAGGAAAGGTGTGTGCCTTCCTCTGTGGAAGGCTTGGGGAACGCCATGGGCATCTCGGCGGCCGGGGGAGTCTCGGAGGCGAGCTGCCCGTAGGCTCCGGTCAGCAGCGGGTACCCAAGCTGGGCGGAGTAGGCGGGAAGGTCGATGGACGCCAGCTGGCCGTCGGGGGCGCCGCGCTTGAGTTCAGGCTCGGGATGCTTCAAGCGGACGACGGCGGTCACCTCACCTGGAGGGGGCGCCGGTACGGAGTCGGGGCTGCCGGGATTCCTGTTGCCGATGGGCAGCCACCCACGGTCGATCACGACGGTTTCACCCGTGGCCAGCCGGAACGGGACCACCACTTCGTAGCCAGGCTGGCCATTGAGCGGACGGTTCCGGACCACGCGCTGGCCGTCAACAAGATAGGTGCCCCGCAGCTCCACCTGCGTCCACTCCATGGCAGGATCCAGCCGGCTGAATTGTTCCTTGGCGTCCTTGAACGGAATGGGCGCCGCAGAGTAATTGGCCACCACCCGGTTGATCTCAGCGAGGGTCTCGGCGCGGCGGTCCATCTGCCAACGGCCCAGGAACACACAGGCGGTGGCGAAGATTGCGGCCAGCAGGAGATAACCCAGCCATTTGCTGGAAAAGAGGAAGCGGTACATTCAGCTGTCCTGCTCCGGCGCACCAAAGTAACCCTCAAGCGGCAGGGTTTCCTTCCACAGCCCCCTCGTCTGGAGGTAGTCTTCCAGCCATTCCCGGTGGTCCCCACAGGCGAGCCAGGTCTTGCGGCGCTCGGGGGTGTGGATTTTAGGGTTGTTCCACAGGAGCTGCCAGGAGGCCTCGGAGCGGCAGGCCTTGCGGGAGCAGATGGCAGCGGATTCGGTGAGCGCGGGATCGGTTCCCGCCGCGAAGTCGAAAATACTCATGATGCCCTCCGCTCCTGCCCGGTTGTTGTTGTTTCGTCGTCATCATTGATGAGTTCGCCCTGCAGGACCTCGGTGCCGTGTTCGTCATCGGCGGATGGTGCCGGGGGACTCTCGAGTTCCGCCAGCGGGGCGGAGTCCAGCAGCAGGTCACTGTGCCCCTCCGCCTTGTCGCTGCCGTTCGCTATGACCACCGCAATCCACGGCAGGAACACGGCTCCGGCCACCGCGATAATCTTGAACCAGCCGTCCACCACGAAGATCAGGATCAGGCACACCATGCGGATACCCATGGCCAGCGCGTACTTGATCATGCGCTGGCGCATATCCTCGGAATGGGCCGCCGCAGCATCCGTGATGCTATGGACTTCCGCATCGCCGGAGAACCGGCCGGGTTCTCCAGTCGCGGATTGTCCCGCATGGTTTTCAAGGGTCACGGTGATTGATCACGCTCCAAAGGCTTAGCTCAATTCTCTCACCATCGGCAGTGGCACCCAAACCCGGGCCGGGCCGGACGCTAAGATCGAAGTCAGCCAAATTGCCCCTACCTACCGCGGCCCCTGCGCGCCGCAGAATACCGGAGCCCCTCCATGACTGAAGCAGCCACCGCCCCCCGCAGCGTCCTGATAACCGGCGGCAACCGCGGCATCGGACTTGCCATCGCCGAGGCGTTCCTGGCCAACGGTGACAAGGTTGCCGTCACCTACCGCAGCGAATCGAAACTCCCGGAGGGGATCCTTGGGGTCAAGGCCGACGTCACGGACGAAGCCTCCGTGGACGCCGCCTTCAAGGAAGTGGAAGCGGCGCACGGTCCAGTGGAGGTCCTGGTGGCCAATGCTGGCATCACCAAGGACACCCTGCTGCTGCGCATGAGCGAGGACGACTTTACGTCCGTCATCGACACCAACCTCACCGGTGCCTTCCGCGTCATCAAACGCGCCTCCAAGGGCATGATCCGGCTGCGCAAGGGCCGGGTTGTCCTGATCTCCTCCGTGTCCGGCCTGTACGGGGCTCCCGGCCAGATCAACTACTCGGCGTCGAAGGCAGGCCTTGTGGGCGTCGCCCGTTCCCTGACGCGTGAGCTTGGATCGCGGGGGATCACGGCCAACGTCGTGGCCCCGGGCTTCATCAACACGGACATGACTGCCGAACTCCCCGAAGCCACCCAGAAGGACTACCTTTCCAGCATCCCGGCCGGCCGCTTTGCCGAGGCCGCCGAAGTAGCCAACGTGGTCCGCTGGATTGCCAGCGACGAGGCAGCATACATCTCCGGAGCCGTCATCCCCGTGGACGGCGGCCTGGGCATGGGGCACTGACCGGCGCAGACAAACTAGCAGCGCGGCGCTTCTTTGTGTAGGTCACACAAGGGAATTGGCCGGGGCCGCTGGCATGATGGACTGCAGGCCATCAGCAATTTAGACGTTTCAGACAAAAGGAGCCCGCATGGGACTGCTGGATAACAAGACTGCCATCGTGACCGGATCCTCCCGCGGCATCGGCGCGGAAGTGGCGAAGAACCTGGCCAAGGAGGGCGCCGCCGTCGTGGTCAACTACCGCCAGAAGGCTCCGCGCGCCAACAAGGTGGTCCAGGGCATCGAGGCCGAAGGCGGCCGTGCCGTGGCGGTGGGTGCCGACCTCACCAGCCAGGAGGGCGTGCAGGCCCTGGCCAGCGCCGCCATGGAGAACTTCGGGTCCCTGGACATCCTGGTGCTGAACGCTTCGGGCGGCATGGAGACCGGCATGGGCGAGGACTACGCGCTCAAGCTGAACCGCGACGCCCAGATCAACATGCTGAACGCCGCCGTGCCCCTGATGCAGGAAGGCTCCCGGGTGGTGTTCGTGACCAGCCACCAGGCCCACTTCATCAACACTGTGCCCACGATGGAAGCCTACGAGCCCGTCGCCCGCAGCAAGCGCGCCGGGGAGGACGCCCTGCGTGAACTCATTCCCAGCCTTGCCGAGAAGGGCATCACCCTGGTGGTTGTGTCCGGCGACATGATCGAGGGCACGGTCACCGCAACGCTCCTGGACCGCTCCACGCCTGGTGCCATCGAGGCCCGCCGCGCTGAAGCCGGAAAGCTGTACTCCGTGGAGGAGTTTGCCGAGGTGGTGGCCGGCATGGTCACAGCCGACGTCGAATCCGGCCACACCGAATACGCCGGCGGGGCAGACTACTTCGGCAAGGGCACCGGCCAGGCCACAAGCTAGGTTCCCGACCCCCGACACGAAATGGCAGTTCGCGGCAGTGCTCCTTCTTCCGGACACTGCCGCGAACTGCCATTTCGCACTTAAGAAGTGGTCAGACGCCGGCGACGTACCGGACGGCGTCGAGGTATGGCATGTTGACGGCGGCATCAGCGACGGCGCGCACGGCGGGTTTGGCGTTGAAGGCGATGCCAATGCCTGCCGCGCCGAGCATGTCCAGGTCGTTGGCGCCGTCGCCTACGGCCACGGTGTACTCCAGCGCGATGCCCTCGGCTGCTGCCCATTCACGCAGGTACTTTTCCTTGGCTGCCCGGTCCACCACGGCGCCGAGGACTTTGCCCGTCAGCGCGCCGTCGACAATCTCCAGCTCGTTCGCCTGCCAGTAGTCCAGGCCCAGCTCACCGGCGATCGGCCCCAGGATCTGGTTGAAGCCGCCCGACACCACTGCCACCACGTGGCCCGCAGCCTTGAACGCGGAAACCAGTTCCCCGGCTCCCGGGCTCAGCTTCACTTCCTGGCGGACGGCATGGACGACGTCGGCGGGAAGTCCCGCGAGGACTGCCACCCGTGCGTGGAGGCTTTGGGCGAAATCCAGTTCCCCGCGCATCGCGGCTTCGGTGACAGCGGCCACTTCTTCGCGTTTCCCGGCGTAGGCGGCCAGGAGTTCGATGACCTCCTGCTGGATCAGGGTGGAGTCCACGTCCATGATCAGGAGTTTGCGTTCGGCTGACCGCAGGCCGGCAGGGACCAGGGCGGTGTCCAACCCGCCGATGGAGGCCCCGGCCACGGCATGGCGAAGGGCGGCAAGTCCGGCGGCCGTCGCATCCGGGAGCGCAAGGTCCGCGACGTGGACCTGGTACCGCTCATCGCCAAGGCTTGCCTCGGACAGCACGGCGGCGCCGTGCGCGGTGAAGATGGAACGGAGCTGCTCCAGCCCGGTTGGGGTTACATTCAGGCCGTAGCTGACCGCAGTCACGTTCGAAGTCATGCCTGCAATCTTAGCCAGCGGGCGAGGGGTCCCTTGAATTCATTTCACGGCTGCTGAAAGGTGGCAGGCGGGCGGCCCTGTTGGTGGCAGAACCATGGCTCCGGTTCTCACCCAACTGGCCTGACGGGCCTACGGGGAAGCTGCTCAGCCAGGGTTTCGCTGTTACTTGCGCCGGTTATCAGTCGGCCTCTTTTTTGTCCTAGTGTCTACTCCTATGAGTGATGTTCTGGAATTGGCTTCCGTCAGCGTTGTCCGAGGCAAAAAAACCCTGCTGGACAAAGTCGACTGGGAGGTCAATGAGGGCGAGCGCTGGGTGATCCTCGGCCCCAACGGCGCCGGCAAGACGACGCTCCTGCAGATCGCTGCAGCCCGGCTCCACCCCAGCAGCGGGAAAGCCGGCATCCTTGACGAAATCCTCGGGCGCACGGACGTCTTCGAGCTCCGCCCCCGAATCGGACTTTCCTCCGCCGCGCTGGCTACCCAGATTCCTGAACAGGAGAACGTCCTCAACGTCGTGGTCACCGCCGCTTACGGCGTCACCGGCCGCTGGCGCGAGGGCTACGAGCGCGATGACGAGCGGCGTGCTTTCCGGCTGCTCAACGACTGGGGGATGGGCCCGCTCCTCAACAGGACCTTCGCCACCCTGTCCGAGGGGGAGCGCAAGCGTGTCCAGATCGCCCGTGCCCTTATGACCGACCCCGAGCTGTTGCTACTTGATGAACCGGCGGCCGGCCTGGACCTTGGTGGCCGCGAGGAACTCGTCCACAAGCTTGGGGAACTCGCACAGGACGAGGCCGCGCCGGCCATGGTCCTGGTGACGCACCACCTTGAGGAAGTCCCGCCGGGCTTCACGCACGCCATGCTGTTGCGCGACGGCGGCGTGGTAGCCGCGGGTGCGATCACCGACGTCCTGACGGCCGAAAACCTCAGCAAGACCTTCGGGCTGGACCTGGACGTGAGCGTCAACGCCGGCCGGTACACCGCCATCGCCCGCCGCTAAGGCGGCACTGCAGCACCTTGGATCTCCTCAGCAGCATCTTTGTGTCCATCGCCGGCCTCTGGGCCGGCACCATCAACGCCGTGGTGGGTTCCGGCACCCTTGTGACGTTCCCCGTGCTCATTGCACTGGGAATCACTCCCGTGGTGGCCTCGATGAGCAATGCCATGGGACTGGTGGCCGGCGGTGCTGCCGGAGCCTTCGGCTACCGCAGGGAACTGAAGGGCCGCGGCCGGCAGTTGATGAGGCTCCTGCCGGCGTCGCTCCTTGGCGGCATCTCCGGCGCCTGGCTGCTCCTTCACCTCCCCGAAGAGGTGTTCCACTACGTTGCGCCCGTCCTCATCGTCCTGGCCCTCCTGATGGTGGTCTTCCAGCCCCGCCTGCAAGTCTGGGTGCGCACCCGGGAGGAGAACCCGGAACACGCGGTGCGGGACAAAGGGCATGGCATCCTCCTGGTGGTGCTGGTCTACCTCGCCGGCGTATACGGCGGCTACTTCGTCGCGGCGCAGGGGATCCTGCTGGTGGGCATCCTGGGGGTCTTCCTGACGGGCACCATCCAGAACGCCAACGCTATGAAGAACATCCTGGTTTTGGGCGTGAACCTGGTGGCCGCGGTGTCCTACGTGCTCTTGGCGTTCGACCGGATCAACTGGCTTGTGGTGCTGCTGATTGCCCTGAGCTCCAGCATCGGCGGTCTTATCGGGGCCAAGGTGGGCCGCCGGCTCCCGCCCGCCGTGCTGCGGGCCGTGATCCTGGTCCTGGGCCTGGTGGCACTGGGATTCATGATCGCGAATCTGCTGAAATAATCACCCGGTGACAATCCACTATCTCGAATCCGCCGCGGACCCCCGTGTCTCCGACTACACGCAGCTCACGGACGTGCACCTGCGCAAGCTCAGGGAACCGGCTGAAGGCATGTACATTGCCGAGTCCTCCCGCGTGCTGCGCCGGGCGCTGGCAGCCGGACACCAGCCGCGGTCCTTTTTCCTTGCGGAGAAGTGGCTGGACGACCTCCAGGACGTCCTGGCCGCGCATCCGCAGGTCCCCGCCTTCATCGGCAGCGCCGCCCTACTGGAGGAGATCACCGGTTTTCACCTTCACCGCGGTGCCATGGCGGCGATGCAGCGCCCGGAGCCGGTGCCGCTGCCGGAGCTGCTGGCCGGAGCGCGGAGGGTGGCCGTCCTTGAGGACATTGTGGACCACACCAACGTGGGCGCCATCTTCCGGTCGGCAGCCGCCTTGGACATCGACGCCGTCCTGGTTTCGCCGCGCTGCGGTGATCCGCTCTACCGCCGCAGCGTCCGGGTGAGCATGGGCACTGTCTTCCAGGTTCCGTGGGCCCGGCTCACCAGCTGGCCGCAGGACCTGTACCTGCTCAAGGAACACGGCTTCACGGTTGCGGCGCTGGAGCTCACCAGGGACGCGGAGGACGTGGACGCGGTGGCTGCCCGGAATCCGGAAAAGCTCGCCCTGGTGCTTGGCACCGAAGGTGCCGGAATGAGCGCCGGGACGCTCGCCGCCGTCGACCTCGCCGTCAAGATACCCATGCGCAACGGCGTGGATTCCCTGAATGTTGCGGCCGCATCGGCGGTGGCGTTCTGGGAGCTGCGCCCCCGGCACCAGGCCGTGCCCGCCGTTCGCGGGCACCATGGTTATCCGCTATGATTGATAGCTGGCTGCCCTGAGCTTCACGGCACAGGACACGGCCATCCCATTCATACCTGGCAGCTGGCAAAATCCAGTTGTGCGAACAAAGGTCCCATTATGAAGTCTGATATCCACCCGAAGTACGAAGCTGTTGTTTTCAACGACCTGGCTTCCGGCACGAAGTTCCTGACCAAGTCCACCGTTTCTTCCTCGAAGACCATCGAGTGGGAAGACGGCAACACCTACCCGGTCATCGACGTCGAAATCTCCTCCGAGTCCCACCCGTTCTACACGGGCAAGCAGCGCATCATGGACTCCGCAGGCCGCGTCGAGCGCTTCAACGCCCGCTTCAAGGGCTTCGGCGGCAAGAAGTAACATACTTCCGCAAGGTTCTTTGGGAAAGTCCGCACCGGCAACCGGTGCGGACTTTCTGCGTTCCGGCACCGTATTACTTGGTGCGCCGCTTCTGCGGCAGGATGGAAGCATGACCGGCACACCTGTTCCAGAGCATCCTTCCGCCGCCCGCCTGCATGGTGAATATAAGGTGCCCGGCGGCAAGCTCGTGGTGGTTGACCTGGACGTCATTGGCGGCAGGCTGGCCAATGTGAGCGTCAGCGGCGATTTCTTCCTTGAGCCGGACGAGGCACTCCTCGACATCAACCGCGGGTTGACCGGACTGCCTGACACGACGACGGCGGCCGAGCTTGCCGCCGTCGTCTCATCTTCGCTGCCGGCCGGGGCAGCCCTGTTCGGCTTCTCCGCGGACGCCGTCGCCGTCACCGTCCGCCGCGCCCTGGCCAAGGCGACCTCGTGGGCGGACCACCAGTGGAACGTCATCGCACCCACCGTCCTGCCCACGCAAATCAATGTTGCCCTCGACGAGGTCCTCACGGAGGAGGTCGGCGCGGGCCGCCGCAACCCCACGCTCCGTTTCTGGGACTGGCAGGAGCCGTCAGTGGTCATCGGCAGCTTCCAGTCGGTCCGCAACGAGGTGGACCCCGCCGGCGTGGAGAAACACGGCATCACAGTGGTCCGGCGCATCAGCGGCGGGGGAGCAATGTTTATGGAGGCAGGCAACTGCATCACCTACTCCCTCTACCTGCCGCAGACCCTGGTTGACGGCATCAGCTTTGCCGACTCCTATCCGTTCCTGGATGCGTGGGTCATGGCGGCACTGGAAAAACTCGGCATCAACGCTTTCTATGTACCGCTGAACGACATCGCCACGGACCAGGGAAAGATCGGCGGGGCCGCGCAGAAACGCCTCGCCAACGGCGGCATGCTGCACCACGTGACCATGAGCTACGACATCGACGCCGACAAGATGGTCGACGTGCTGCGGATCGGCAAGGAGAAGCTCTCGGACAAGGGCACCCGCAGCGCCAAGAAGCGGGTGGACCCGCTCCGGCGCCAGACCGGCCTGGCCCGTACCGCCATCATCGCCGCCATGGCGGACGTTTTCGCGGACCGGTACGGCGCAACGCCTTCAGAGCTGACCGAGGCCGAACTTGGCACGGCCCGGGAACGCGTAGGCAGCAAGTTCGGCACGGCAGACTGGCTGCACCGCGTCCCGTGAGCCCATCCATTGCTCCGTACCTGCCGTTTTCACCGGCGAAACGACAGTTACGTGGGCCCACACCCATGGGGTTCCCTGGCCGAGCTTGCGAGGCGAGGGCACGGGTGGGGAGCAGCCGATGGTGAATTCACGACGGCGGCCTGTGCGTTGAGCGCCCGCAGCAGGTGGCTGCGCTGCTCCACGATGATGCGCCGCAGGGCGCGGGGAGCGTCTCCGTTGTCCGCCAGCCACTTGTCAGTGCGCAGGATGACCGGATGCTCCGCCGGCGCCGAACCCTCCGCCAGGTCCTGTGCCAGGGGATACAGCCCCCGGACGATCCGGCCGGCGATCTCTATGCTGCGGCTCTCCCACACGCCGCGCAGGCACTCGAAATACGGCTCGACGTAAGCCTCCAGCAGCCCCGCGGGCGACGTGATGAACCCGCTGATGGTGGCGCTCAGGAGCTGGTTGGAAAGCTCATGCCCGTGCACCGCCGCCGTCCAGGCCGCTGCCTTCACGTCCTTGCCAGGACGGGCGGCGATCGCTGTGGCATGCCCGGCGCGTCCGGAGGCCGTGGTGTCCCGGGCGAGTTCGGCGTCAAGTTCTTCCACCGTTGCCCGGCCGTGTGCTGCCAGGGCGTGCCAGAAGTGCCAGCGCAGTTCGGCGTCCACTGCCAGTCCGGCCACCTCGGCGGTGCCGTCCAGGAGGGCGCGCAGCCGGGACGCCATGGCGTCATCGTGCCGGCTGAGGGTGGCCACCGTCCTCGCCCAGGCCAGCTGATGGTCCGAGCCGGGCCGGGCTGCATCCAGTTCGGAAACTGCGGCCGCCAGGAAGGATGACCGTACGGCGTTCCGGACGGGTGCCGGCGTGTAGCGTTCGACGGCGGTGCAGGCGTTCTCGAGGACATTCAGCAGTACGCCGATGCCGGTTTCGGCAGGTGCGAACGCGGCGACCGCCTCGACGTAACGTGATGCCGGGCTTTCGCCGTCGCGGGCTGAATTCCAGAGCGCCGTCCAGCACAGCGCCCGGGCCATCGGGTCGGCGAGCCGGTCCAGGGCGGAAAGGACCGTGGCTTCGGACGACCGATCAAGCCGGACCTTGGCGTACGTGAGGTCCTCGTCATTAACGAGCAGGAGCGCAGGCCGGGGCTTGCCGGCCAGCTGGGGAAGTTCGGTCCGCCCGCCGGTCACGTCCGTCTCGAACATCCCGGTCCGCACCAGGGCCCCGTCGGCGTCGAAGTTGTAGGAGCCGACGCGGAGCCGGTGCGGCCGCAGCTCCTCCCGTCCCGTGACCGGGTCCGTGGCTGCCTGGACGATGGCCGCCCTGTCCAGCACACCGTCGTCGTCCGCCGCCGGGACAATCTCCAGCGACAGCGTGGAGATGCCCGAAGTCTGCAGCCACTGCTGCGCCCAGCCGGCCAGATCCCGTCCGGAGGAGGCGCTAAGTGCGGCCAGCAGGTCGTCAAGCGTTGTGTTGCCGTAGGCGTGTTCGCGGAAGTACCCGCGGGAACCCCTGATGAACGCCTCGAACCCGACGTAGGCCACCAGCTGCTTCAGCACCGAGGCGCCCTTGGCGTAGGTGATGCCGTCGAAGTTCTGCTTGGCGGCCTCGAGGTCCGGGATGTCCGCCACGATCGGGTGCGTGGTGGGCAGCTGGTCCTGGAGGTAGGCCCACGCCTTGCGCTTGTTGGCGAAGTTCACCCAGGCGGTGTCCCAGTCCGTGGCCTGGTCCACGCCCAGGGTTCCCATGTAGTCGGCAAAGGATTCCTTGAGCCACAGGTCATCCCACCACTGCATGGTCACCAGGTCGCCGAACCACATGTGCGCCATCTCGTGCATCAGCGTGTTGGCCCGCCCCTGGTACTGGGCATCGGTGGCGCGCGAGGTGAAGACGTAGCTTTCGGTGAACGTGACCAGGCCCGGGTTCTCCATGGCGCCGAGGTTGTACTCCGGCACGAAGGCCTGGTCGTACTTGCCCCACGGGTAGGGGTAGTCGAAGAGCCGGTTGAAGAAGTCCAGGCCGTTCCTGGTGAGCCTGAAGAGTTCGTCGGTGTCGAAGGAGTGCGCCATGGAGGCGCGGCAGTAGAGGGCGAGCGGCACATCCAGGGAGGTCCCGTCGTCGAGGGTTCCCTGCCAGCGGTCCTGCGCCTTGAAGTAGGGGCCGGCCAGCACGGTGGTGACGTACGTGGACATCGGCTCTGTGGCCGCGAAGTCCCAGCGCGCCGAGGCGGGGTCGTCGGGAAGGATGGTCCGGTCAACCTCGGCGCCGTTGGATGCGACGTGCCAGCCGGCGGGGGCCGTCACGTGGAAGGTGTAGGTGGCTTTGAGGTCGGGCTGCTCGAAGTTGGCGAAGACCCGGCGTGCGTCTGCGGGCTCGTACTGGGTGTAGAGGTAGCACTGCCCGTCGGCGGGATCAACGAACCGGTGCATGCCTTCACCGGAGCGGCTGTACAGGGCAGTCCCGGTCACTGCCACCTGGTTGCGGGGCTGCAGGTTGTCCAGCCTGATCCTGGCGCCGTCCGCCACGTCCTCAACGGCGAGTTCCCTGCCGTTCAGGACAACGCTGTGGACCTCCCCGATGAAGTCCAGGAACGTTGCTGCCCCGGACTCGGCGGCGGTGAAGGTGATGATGCTGCGGGTTGGATAGCCGGCGGCGTCCGGATCCGCAGCCTGCCGCACGTCCAGCGAAACGTCGTAGCTGGTAGTGCTGATCAGGACTGAGCGTTCGGCGGCTTCGTCGCGCTGCAGATTCTCATGTGACACCCAGCTATCTAATCACGGGATGAGTGACCAGAATCAGGAGGCGATCAGCAGGGCTGCCGCCAGTCCCAGGACGGCAATCAGGAACCATGAGGCGAGGGCCGCCAGAAGTGCCCGCCCGCCGGTGTGCAGGAGGGTCCGCATCCGGACAGCGGACCCCAGCCCGAACAGCGCGGCGCCGAGCAGGATGTCCTGCAGAGCGCCCGCTGCCTCCAGCCATCCCGGCGCCAGCCAGCCGGTGGAACGGAGCCCCACCATGCCCATGAAACCCAGGACGAAAAGCGGCACCACCGGCGGCAGTTTGGCGTTCCCGCCGTCCCCGGGAGCAGCCGGCCGGGGCGCAAAACGGTGGTGCGCGCCGGCTATTGCTGAGACCGGCGCCAGCAGGAGCACCCGGGTGAGCTTAACCACGACGGCGATGCCGAGTGCCGCCGTCCCGGCCGTTTGCGCCGTGGCCACCACCTGGCCGACGTCGTGCACCGATGCGCCTGTCCAGGCGCCGAAGACGGGCGCGCTGAGCCGAAGGGGATGAACCAGCAGGGGAAGGACGCCGATGGCAAGGGTTCCGCAGAGCGTCACGAGGGCCACCGGCAGGACGGTGTCCACGTGCCGGATCCGGCGGACGGCGGCGATGGCGCCGATGGCCGAAGCACCGCAGATCGAGAACCCGGTGGCCACCAGGAGTGAGGTCACCGGCGGTAGCCGGAAGAGCCGGGAGATGGCATATGTCCCGCCGAAGCTCGCCGCCACGACGCCGACGATCAGGACCAGGGACAGCCAGCCCAGTCCCAGCACGTCGGTGATGCTGACCTTTAGGCCCAGCAGGACGATTCCGCCGCGCATAAGATGTTTCCCGGCGAAGTCCAGTCCGGGCCGGGCCCTGCCGGCTGTCCAGGCTCCGGCCGCCGGCAGGTTCGCGGTGAGGACGCCCAGGGCCACTGCCAGCGTCATGGCCGGCAGCACGGGCACCAGCCAATGGACCAGGAACGCGGCGGCCAGCGCGACTGCCGCTGTAGCCAGGCCGGGGAGCAGCCTCTCCGGCCGGCCGGGCAGTCCCGGCCCCGGGTTGCGGAAGGATCTACGGACGGGCACTCACCTACTGTGCCGGAAGAGGGGCGGAATGCACGAATAGGGGGACCTGCGCCAACACGCCACAATGGATGGCAGTAATGAATTCGAAACAAAAAGATGGTTGGCTATTGGACATGTCAGACCTATTCCAGGATTACTCCGTGGCCGCCGGCCGGTCCGGGGCCTACGACGAGATGTTCGCCCCCGGGCAACAGGCCCGTGACTCGTACGGGCAGGTGGCGGACGCCCTTCGCAAGCTCTCCCTGGCCGATGTCAGCGCGCGCGCCGACTCGATGGCGCGCACCTTCCTGGACCGCGGCGTGACATTTGACTTCGCGGGGGAGGAGCGCCCGTTCCCGCTGGACATCGTTCCTCGGGTCATTCCTGCCGGGGAGTGGGATGTGCTGGAGCGCGGGGTAGCCCAGCGCGTACGCGCCCTGGAGGCGTTCCTCAACGACGTGTACGACAAGATGACCGTCGTGGCTGACGGGGTGATCCCGCGGCAGCTGGTCACCACCAGCGCGCACTTCCACCGGCAGGTCCATGGCTTCGAACCGGCCGGCGGCGTCCGGGTCCACATCTCGGGCATCGACGTTGTCCGTGATGCCGCCGGAACCTTCCGCGTGCTGGAGGACAACGTCCGCGTTCCCTCCGGCGTAAGCTACGTCCTGGAGAACCGCCGGGCCATGGCGAAGGGCTTGCCGGAGGCTTTCGGCCAGCAGCTCATCCGGCCTGTCGAGGAGTACCCGCGGCGCCTGCTCTCTGCCCTGCGGAAGACCGCTCCGTCCGGCGTGGACGATCCCACCGTCGTCGTCCTGACCCCCGGCGTGTTCAACAGCGCCTACTTTGAGCACACCCTGCTTGCCGGCCTGATGGGCGTTGAGCTGGTGGAGGGGCGAGACCTCATCTGCCGCGGCAACCGCGTATACATGCGCACCACGGCGGGCGAGCAGCGAGTGGATGTCATCTACAAGCGGATCGACGACGATTTCCTTGACCCCCTGCAGTTCCGGGCCGACTCCATGCTCGGCTGCCCCGGCCTGGTCAACGCAGCCAGGGCCGGCGGGGTCACCATTGCCAACGCCGTGGGCAACGGCGTCGCGGACGACAAACTGGTCTACAGTTACGTCCCTGACCTCATCCGTTACTACCTCAGCGAGGAACCCGTCATCGCCAACGTGGACACATACCGCCTGGAGGAGAAGGAATCCCGGGAGTACACCCTGGACAACCTGGCCGAACTGGTGGTCAAGCCCGTGGACGGTTCCGGCGGCAAGGGGCTGGTCATCGGCCCGGATGCCTCCAAGGACGAACTGGACGCGCTCCGCCAGCGGATCCTCGCTGATCCCCGCGGCTGGATCGCCCAGCCGGTGCTGCAGCTTTCCACGGTTCCCACCTTGAGCGGTGACAAGTTCGGCCCCCGCCACGTGGACCTTCGGCCGTTTGCCGTCAACGACGGCGACAACGTCTGGGTGCTCCCGGGCGGCCTGACCCGCGTGGCTCTCAAGGAGGGCTCCCTGATTGTGAATTCCAGCCAGGGCGGCGGGTCCAAGGACACCTGGGTCCTGGCCGATTCCCCCCAGGTGCCGGTGGAAACAGTGCCGCGGCCGTCCATCTCCGTCCGGGAGCGCGTATCCGTGTGGCCTGTGGAGAGCAACTGGCGGGACCGCCAGTCGGAGCAGCAGCAGTGAGCCGGGCCGCAGCCCGGGCAGTTCCTTTTCCAGTTTCGGGCACGCAGGAGGTAGCCGCGAATGCTTAGCCGTATTGCCGAGTCCCTTTTCTGGATCGGCCGCTATGTGGAGCGGGCGGACGGCACCGCCCGGATCCTTGACGTCCACCTGGAGCGCCTCAACCACCTCCCCATGGAGGAACGCAAGAGTGTGGCACAGGAACTCCTGGCTGTTATGGGAGCCAGGCCGCAGAGCGAGGACTTCGGGCTGCCCGAACTGCTCCACGCACTTGCCTATGACAAAACCAGCGCCACCTCCATCGCCGGTTCCCTCGGGGCGGCACGGGAGAACGCCCGGCGCGCCAGGGAGACTGTCTCCTCAGGGCTCTGGGAGAGCCTGAACACCACGTATTACGGGCTGAGCCAGCACCGCAAGGACGTTGTGGGAACCTACCGGTTCTGCAACTGGACCCTGGAACGGACTGCCATGGTCAGCGGCCTGGCGGACACCACCGTCAGCCACGACGAAAGCTGGCTCTTCCTTGTGCTGGGCCGCTCCCTGGAACGGGCGGACATGACGGCCCGCATGCTCTCCACCCGGGACGTGCTGTCCGCCGGCATGTCATGGGTCAACATGCTCCGGTGCGCCGGGGCGTACGAGTCCTTCCTGCGGACCCGCCGGGCCGCTTTCGGGGACCAGCACGCTGCCGAGTTCCTGCTGCTGGACCGCCTCTTCCCGCGGTCCATCGTGTATGCCCTGCGGGACGCCGACGAGTGCCTGGCAAAACTCGATCCTTCCGCCCAGCGGGTGGGGTTCATCAATGACGCGCGGCGCATTGTGGGGCAGGCGCGGACGTTCCTCGAGTTCCACCGGACGGATGACCTCATGTCCGAGCTGCCCGAGCACATGGAGCGCGTGCAGAAAGCCGTGTCCCAGGCCTCGGACGCCATTTCCCGTAAGTACTTCAATCAGGCGGATGAACTGGCCTGGGTGGGAGAAGTTTCATGACCCGGCTGAGCATCGTCCACAAGACGGCCTACAAGTACAACAAGCGGGTCACTCTGTCCTACAACGAGGCCCGCATGACGCCGCTGACGGATTCCCAGCAGGTGGTGCTGGAGTCCGTGGTCAAGGTTTCGCCGTCGCAGGCTGCCGTGAGCACCTACCGGGACTACTGGGGCACCAGGGTTACTGCCTTCGACATGCAGATGCCGCACGAGCACCTTGAAGTGGTTTCCAACATCACGGTGGAGGTCCACCGGGCCGAAAAGATCCCCTCGGAGTCGGACATTGCCGGCTGGGATGTCCTGGCCTCACCCGAGACGCTCAACACCTTCAGTGACTGGCTTCCCCAGTCCAGGCTGAGCGGGCCCGGAGACGAAGTCCTGGGCATCATCCCGGGAGTCGTGGCCGGGAAGAACCCGCACGAGGCCGCCATGGCAGTGTTCGAGTGGATGCGCGGCGAAATGACCTATATGTCCGGTTCCACCGCGGTCACCACCAATGCGGAAGAGGCCTGGGGCCAGCGGCAGGGCGTGTGCCAGGACCTGGCCCACCTGGCCATCGGTGCGCTGCGCAGCTGCGGCATCCCTGCGCGGTACGTCTCCGGTTACCTGCACCCCCGCTCAAGCGCCGGCATCGGCGAGACCGTGGCCGGGCAATCCCATGCGTGGCTGGAGTGGTGGGACGGCGACTGGCGCAGCTGGGACCCCACCAACCACAAGCCGGCCGGCGACTTCCACGTGACGGTAGCCCGGGGCAGGGACTACCGCGATGTGCCGCCGCTGAAGGGCATTCTCTCCGGCGGGGGCGGTTCGGCCCTGAGCGTCAGCGTGGAGATCACCCAGCTCGCCTGACCGGCCGGGGCCTTTACTCCTGGGCGGTCCTCACAGCGCCGCTGAGCTGGGTCCACCAGGTCACGGGCTCCGTCACCTTGAAGCGGCGGCCGGTGATGGAGTCCGGCGTGATCCGGACGAAGATGTCCTTTTTGCCTGCCTGCCAGGGGAAGAGGAAGAGCTGGGTGGTTTCCAAAACCTGCTCCGTGCCGGTGACGACGGCGGCCGTGCCCTTCACCACCACGCTCCACGCCAGCCCCGTATTGGGATCCACGCCGTCCGCCTCCAGCGCCACCGGTGCGTCCTCCGACGCGCCGGAAAGCTTGGTGCCTTCGCTGGTCCGGAACACCAGGGTGCCCCGGTCAACCGTGTAGTTGACGGGGAAGATGTCCGGGCGTCCCGCCACCAGCACCGCCAGCCGGCCGACAGACACTGTCCGGAGCGCGGCCCAGCACTCATGGTGTTCAAGATCCTGGACGTCAGATACGGGTTCGGCACTCATGCCGCGAGCTTACCCTCACCAGGGGCTGGGTTTGTAGTCCTTGAGGAACACGCCGTACTGGTCCTCCCCGTTCTCCCCCATGACGATCGGATCGTAGACGCGGGCGGCACCATCCACCAGGTCCAGGGGCGCGTGGAAGCCTTCTTCCATGAGCCTGACCTTGGTGAAGTGGGGACGCTCGTCGGTAATCCAGCCGGTGTCCACGGCGGTCATCAGGATGCCGTCGCTGTCCAGCATCTCCTGGGCGCTGGTGCGCGTCATCATGTTCAATGCCGCCTTGGCCATGTTGGTATGCGGGTGGCCCGGACCCTTGTAGGCGCGGGAGAACTGGCCTTCCATGGCGGACACGTTGACGATGTATTTGCGGCGGGCGGTGGATCGCTTCATGGCTCCCCGCAGCCGGCTCACCAGCAGGAAGGGCGCGGTTACGTTGCAGAGCTGCACCTCGAGCATCTCCAGCGGATCCACCTCGTCCACCACCTGGGTCCAGCTGTTGATGGTGGCCAGGTCCGGTACCAGCCCGCCGGCGTCGATGGCAGTTCCTGACGCGATGCGCTCCAGCGAGGCCGATCCCGTGGACAGCGCCAGCGACGTGATGGCGTCCCCGGCGAGGACCGGGTGTTCCGTCACGCTGCTGGCCAGCGCCAGGGGGTGCTTGTCATGGGCGTGGCCGAACGTCACCAGTTCCGGACCGCCGTTGGCCTGCTCCAGCGCCGCCGGAAGCGGTTCGTCCTCGGCGTCCACCAACGGTTTGTAGGCATTGCCGGAACGGCGGACCGTCTGCGCCGCGTTGTTGATGATGATGTCCAGCGGGCCTGCCTCATTGAGCGAGTCCGTGAGGGCCATGACCTGGGCGGGGTCGCGGAGGTCGATGCCCACGATCCGGAGCCGGTGCAGCCATTCGCCGCTGTCCTCCATGGCGGCGAACCTGCGGGCGGCATCCTTGGGGAAGCGGGTGGTGATGGTGGTGTGGGCGCCGTCGCGGAGCAGTCGAAGCGCGATATACATACCGATTTTGGCCCGCCCTCCGGTCAGGAGCGCGCGGCGGCCGGTCAGGTCGGTCCGGGCATCCCGCTTGGTGTGGCTGAAGGCAGCGCACTCCGGGCATAGCTGATGGTAGAAGGCGTCAACCTGGGTGTAATGCTGCTTGCAGATGTAGCACGGGCGGGAGCGGATCAGGTGCCCGGCAACCTTGCCGGTGGCTGAGGTGGCGAGCTTGTTCCCGCGGGTCTCGTCGTCGATCCGGTCCGGCGCGGCGGTTGCCGTCCGGGCGATCACTGCCCGGTCCGCCTCGGAGATCAGGTCGCGCTTGGCTACCCTGCGGTGCCGTTTGACGGCTTTGAACATTTTCCCGGTGGCGCGCCGCACCGAAACATAGTCCGGGTGCTCCTCGTCATAGGCATGGATGGTATTCAGGACCTTGAGGCAGGCCTGGATTTCCTCAGGGGTCAGATCGGGGGAGCTCACCATATCGATTTTACAGCCTGGGATCCAGCCGGCCGCACCCCCTTCGGGATGGGCCGGCCCATTGAACGACGTCAGGAAATCCGCGCCCCCTGCACAGCGTCGGCAGCAGCAGCTGCGTGGGTTTGGGCAACCCTGTCCACGGACTCCCGCACTTCGGGGTGGAGGTCTGCAGCCGCCTTCACTGCGTTCGGGACGAGCGGGAGGTTCCTGGCAGCGAGCTTCCGTTCCTCCTCGCCGGGCTCGGGAACGTCCTGTCCCTTGGCGAGCACCGTGATGCCCGAGTCGGTGACCTTGAAGCCGCGGGCGCGGTCCAGGTCCGCGTCCAGGCCAATTGCCGCGCCTGCCGGAACCTTGACGTTCTTGTCGATGATGGCCCGGTTGATCACTGCACCCTCGCCCACCTGCACCTTGTCCATCAGGACTGAGTCGATGACCCGGCTGCCGGTGGCCACGTAGACGTCGTTGGACAGGACAGAGCCCTCCACGATGCCGCCGGAGATCACAACGCCGCTGGAGACGATCGAGTCCAGGGCCGTGCCCACCGTATTGTTCTGGCCGCGGACGAACTTGGCCGGCGGCGAGATGCTCTGCCGCGTGTAGATGGGCCATTCCGAGTTGTAGAGGTTGAAGACCGGGAGCGGGGAGATCAGGTCCATGTGGGCGTCGTAGAAGGAGTCGATAGTGCCGACGTCGCGCCAGTATGTCCGGTCACGTTCGGTGGAGCCCGGGATGTCGTTGAGGGTGAAGTCGTACACGCCGGCCTCGCCCTGGTTCACGAAGTAGGGGATGATGTCCCCGCCCATGTCGTGCTTGGTGTCCAGCCGCTCGGCGTCCACGTGCAGCGCTGCAACCAGGGCGTCGGCGTCGAAGACGTAGTTGCCCATGGAGGCCAGGAACTGCGACGGGTCCGCGGCCAATCCAGGGGTGGTGGCAGGCTTTTCCACGAAGGCGGCAATTTTTTGGGGATCATTCCGGTCCACTTCGATCACGCCGAACTGGTTGGCCATATGCAGTGGCTGCCGGACAGCGGCCACTGTTGCCTTGGCGCCGCTGTGGACGTGCTGCGCCACCATCTGGGCGAAGTCCATGCGGTAAACGTGGTCGGCGCCGACCACCACAACAATGTCCGGGTTGGCGTCGTGGATGAGGTTCAGGGACTGATAGATGGCGTTGGCGCTGCCCAGGAACCAGCTCTTTCCCACGCGCTGCTGGGCCGGAACCGAGGCTACGTAGTTACCCAACTGGGTGGACATGCGCCAGGTCTCGGAGATGTGGCGGTCCAGGCTGTGCGACTTGTACTGGGTGAGCACAACGATCTGCAGGTAGCGGGAATTCACCAGGTTGGACAGCGCGAAGTCGATCAGGCGGTAACTCCCGGCAAAGGGGACCGCGGGTTTCGCCCGGTCCGCCGTCAGCGGCATCAGTCTGTTTCCCTCGCCGCCTGCTAGGACAATGGCCAGGACTCTTTTGTTCAACGGCATAATGGTCGCTCCTGTACGCCTTCGTAACTCCCCAAGACAGTCCGGCATGCCCGGACTCCTTCACACTAGAACAGTTAAGGCCTGAAGGACTACCTTGGGTCTTGTGCGAATAGACATTGTGACTAAAGAGTTCCCGCCGGAGATCTACGGTGGCGCCGGAGTCCACGTAGCCGAATTGAGCAGGGTGCTTAGTAAGCATGTTGACCTGCAGGTTCGTGCTTTTGGCGCTCCCCGCGATACCGACTACCATGGCTCCGCCGTGACGTCCTACCAGGTGCCTGAGGACCTTGCCGGGGCCAACGCCGCAGTGCAGACCCTTGGCGTGGACCTCCGGATCGTCCCGGACGTGGAAGGCGCGGACCTGGTCCATTCGCACACCTGGTACGCCAACATGGCAGGACACCTCGCATCCCTGCTGCACGGCATCCCGCACGTCCTTAGCGCCCACAGCCTGGAGCCGCTGCGCCCCTGGAAGGCGGAGCAGCTCGGCGGCGGGTACGCGCTCTCTTCCTGGGTGGAAAAGACGGCTTATGAGGCTGCGGCAGCCATCATCGCTGTTTCCGAGGGCATGCGCCAGGACATCCTGCGCAGCTACCCGGACGTGGATCCCGCGAAGGTCAAGGTGGTCCACAACGGCATCGACGTCGAGCTGTGGCAACGCGACGAGAATGACGACGCCGTCCGCGCCCTTGGCATTGATCCGGCCAAGCCCAGCGTGGTTTTTGTGGGCAGGAACACTCGCCAGAAAGGCGTTCCGTACCTGCTGCGGGCCGCGGCGAAGCTGCCTGCCGACGTCCAGCTGGTCCTGTGCCTGGGGGCGGCGGACACCCCGGAACTCGCCGCCGAGACGGCCCGCCTGATCGAGGACCTGCAGAGCCAGCGAACCGGCGTGGTGCTCATCGAGCGCATGCTGCCCCGGCACGAACTTATCCAGGTCCTCAGCCACGCCACCGCCTTTGCCTGCCCCTCTATCTATGAGCCCCTCGGCATCGTGAACCTGGAAGCAATGGCGTGCGGCGCGGCAGTAGTGGCCAGCGCCACCGGCGGCATCCCGGAGGTGGTGGAGCACGGCCGGACGGGCCTCCTCGTGGACCTTGAGCAGGTCACCGACGGCACCGGGACGCCCCTCGATCCGGAAAAGTTCGTCACCGAGTTCGCGGCAGCCCTCACCGAGGTTGTCTCCGATCCGGAGCGGGCACGCGCCATGGGCCAGGCCGGGCGGGTGCGAGCCGAGAAGCACTTCTCCTGGGAGTCCATCACCGGGACCACCCTTGAGGTGTACCGCTCGGTGCTGCCGTCCCACGGCTAACGATTCCTCGCTATAAAGAACGACGGCGCCGCTCCCCTCACAGGGGAGCGGCGCCGTCGCTCTTTATGCCGCCAGCCGTCAGTTCCGTTTCGCCGCGGCGGTCCTGGCCAGCAGCACTTTCTCGTCAACCGGGGACCGGCCGCTGGCCCGCTGGCTGCGGAAGTAGGCCCGTGCCCCGTCCTGCCGCTCCTTTTCGGCGCCGGTGGCGATCGCGGCGCGCACATGGTCGCCGCTGTAGCCAAAGGCGTCCACGAGGTCCAGCGCGTGCGGGCGGATCTTCACCAGCAGCCTGTTGATGTATTCACCCACAGTCCTGGCCCGCTGCATGGAAAGGCGGCCGTTCATGAGGTACCAGGACAGGTTCTTTTCGATCAGCGACAGGCCGAAGAGGTCACGCAGCCACGTCAGCACTGTCTTGGTGCCCGGGTCCTCCACTTCCCGAAGCGCGTCAGTGAAGGCCTCCCATTGCAGCAGTTCGGCGTGCGCCTGGGCGGCATCGATGAGTTCGTTCTGGTGGCGGTTGAACAGTGCCGCGCCCTTTTCCTGGGAGAGCCGGTTGCTCCCTTTAAGGGCTGCTGCCGCTTCCGCAACCATGGTCTGCACCCTGTCCGTGAGGAGGGCACGCTGTCCCTCCTCGTCCCGGAGCGCGATGGCGGCTTTCTGCACCGAGCCGGTGTCCGCCATGAACTGGGCAACCTGCCGCAGCCCCGTCCGGTGGATGGCAGCACCGGTTGCCTGGCCCACCACGTAGCGGGCCAGCACTCCAAAGTCCACGTTCCGGAACTCCTTGGCGTAGTCAGCCAGGAGGCGCTTGGCCACCAACTGCAGCAGCACGGTGTTGTCGCCCTCGAACGTGGCGTACACGTCCAGGTCGGCCCGCAGCGACGCAAAGCGGTTCTCGATCAGGAAACCGGCACCGCCGCACGCTTCGCGGCACTCCTGCAGCGTGTCCAGGGCATGCCACGTGCTTAGGGCCTTTAGCGCGGCGGCGAGCGTTTCCAGGTCCTGGCGGTCCGCGTCGGTGTCGTGGGCGCCGGAAAAGACGTCGTCGAACTTCGCCAGGAGCTGCTCATGGGCGAACCCCGCTGCGTAGGTAGTGGCGAGCCGGGTGAACAGCCGGCGCTGGTGGCGCTGGTAGTCAAGCAGGACTTCCTCGTCCGTATGGGAGGAGGCGTTGAACTGGCGGCGCTCGGTTGCGTACCGGATGGCCGCCGTCAGGGCCACCCTGGACGCAGCCACGGCGGCGCCGTCCAGCGACACCCGGCCCTGGACAAGGGTTCCCAGCATGGTGAAGAACCGCCGGCCCGGGCTGGCGATGGGGGAGGTGTATGTGCCGTCCGGGGCTACGTCGCCGTAGCGGTTCAGGAGGTTCATCCGGGGGATCCGGACGTTGCTGAAGTGCAGCCGCCCGTTGTCGATGCCGTTGAGTCCGCCCTTGATGCCGTCGTCCTCGCCGCCGATGCCGGGCAGGAACTCCTTGGTTTCCGGGTCCCGCAGGTCCACGTAGAAGGCATGTACGCCGTGGTTGACGCCGCGGGTGACAAGCTGGGCGAACACCACGGCGCCCAGTCCGTCGTTGGCCGCGTTCCCGATGTAGTCCTTCCAGGCGGCGCGGAACGGCGTGTGCACCTCGAATTCTTCAGTGGACGGATCGTACGTGGCCGTGGTCGCGATGCTGGCCACGTCGGAGCCGTGTCCCGTCTCGGTCATGGCGAAGCAGCCCGGGATATCCAGGTTCATGATGCCGGGAAGCCATTTCGCATGGTGTTCGGCGGTGCCCAGGTGCATGACGGCGGAGCCGAACAGGCCCCACTGCACGCCGGCCTTGATCTGCAGCGAGGGATCGGCCACCACAAGTTCCTCGAAGCCGGCGATGTTTCCGCCGTGGTCGTCGGCGCCGCCCAAGGCTGCCGGGAAGGCGCGGTGCACCGCCCCATTGTCCACAAGGTACCTCAGCTGTCCGAACACCCTGGTCCGGTGCTCGGTGTGGGTCAGGCCTTCAATCTTGTGAAGCTCGGGGCGTGCGGCAAGGTCCCGGGCCTGGAGCCGGACGGCCGCCCACTTGCCGAGCAGCTGCCTGCCCAGCGTTTCGACGTCGACGGCGGGCTGGGGCCGGGCGGCGGTGCCGGGGACCGCTTTTTGCGGTGCTTCCGGGCGCTTCCCCTTGCCGGCGGGACGGTCCACTACTTCAGTCATGTCGATGTCCTTCGTTGGTGCTGACAGTGTTTGGTGGTTTGCATTGGAGTTAGGTCATTCCCGCGCGGCCGGGGTGAGCTCGGGAGCTATGCCGACGCAGAGCCAGGCCGTGATCTGGCGTGCCATTGCTTCCTGGTCAGGTTTGGCGGGGGAGTCCGGCGTGCTGAGCCATTGCTCGCCGGCATTCCGTACCAGTCCAATCGCGGCCTTCGGCCAGTAGCCGATCACGGCGTGCTTGCCGTCCCCCAGGTGGGACCTCATGGGCGTGGCGATCATCTCCGCGATGGCATCGAAGAAGTGCCCCAGCGCCCCGGAGACAGCTCCCGATGAACCCTCCGGGTCGCCGCTGCCATGCCGGGTGACAAACGTATAGACGTTGGGGCTGGTCTCCGCCATTTGCAGATAGGCCGAGACCATGGCCAGGAGCCCTTCGCGGGGGGTATGGGCGCTCTGCGCGGCTTCCTTGATCCTGCGCTGCATCTGGCTTAAGACCACTTCACCCACTGCCTGCTGGAGCCCGGCCTTATCGCCAAAGTAGCGGTAGAACACGGACTTTGAGGTTCCTGCAGCAGCGGCAATCTCCTCCATGGAGGCGTCACTTCCCAGCAGGTGCACCGCCCGCCGTGCCGATTTGATCAGCTCCCTCCGGCGCTCCTCCCGGTGGCTCTGCCAGCGCGAGGAGCGCCCGTCGGGGCTGCCTGGCGCAGGGGCCCCCTGGGAGTCCGCTTGGGTGATGTTCACGATACCCAGCGTATCAGGTACGCTGGGTATCGGTAACCGAATGTGACCCGAGGAGACACCCATGTCCATTGACGGACAGTCCAGCACCGGACTCGAAGAACCAGGCAACCGCAACGCAGGCACCCCTGCCACGCGCCGGGCCGTGATCGTCGGCGGGAACCGGATCCCGTTTGCCCGCGCGGGCGGATCCTACGCAAAATCCTCCAATCTGGACATGCTGACCGCAGCCTTGGACGGCCTCATCGCCCGCTTCGGCCTGCAGGACGAGCGCATCGGCGAAGTGGCCGCGGGCGCCGTCCTCAAGCACTCCCGGGACTTCAACCTCACCCGCGAAGCCGTCCTGGGTTCCGCCCTCTCCGCCGAGACCCCTGCCTATGACCTGCAGCAGGCGTGCGCCACCGGCTTGGAGGCCGTGGTGGGCCTGGCCAACAAGATCAAGCTGGGCCAGATCGATTCCGCCATCGCCGGCGGGGTTGATTCGGCGTCCGATGCTCCGATCGTGGTCAGCGAGGGCCTCCGCGAGGTGATCCTGGACCTGAACCGGGCCAAGACCCTTACGCAGCGCCTGCAGGTACTCGGGCGGCTGCGGCCGAAGGATCTCGCCCCGCTGGCCCCCGGCACTGCCGAGCCCCGGACCGGACTTTCGATGGGCGAGCACCAGGCCCTGACCACGGCGCAGTGGAAGATCGCCCGCGAGTCCCAGGACGAACTGGCCTACAACAGCCACAGGAACCTCGCCGCCGCCTACGAGTCAGGGTTCTTCGATGACCTTGTCACGCCCTACCGGGGACTGGTGCGGGACGGCAACCTCCGTGCAGACACCTCGCTCGAAAAGCTCTCTACCCTGAAGCCGGTCTTCGGCAGGAACCTCGGTGCTGCGGCCACCATGACTGCCGGCAACTCCACCCCCCTCACCGACGGGGCGTCCACGGTCCTGCTGGCTTCCGAGGCCTGGGCAGATGCCCGCGACCTGCCCAAGCTCGCTGCCGTGGTGGATGCGGAAGCCGCGGCCGTGGACTTTGTCCATGGCAAGGACGGCCTGCTGATGGCCCCCGTGTTCGCCGTGCCCCGGCTGCTGGCCCGCCAGGGCCTCACGCTGGAAGACATTGACTACTTCGAGATCCATGAGGCGTTCGCAGCCACGGTCCTCAGCACCCTGGCCGCCTGGGAGGACGAAGACTTCGGCCGCACACGCCTTGGCTTGCAGGGCGCCTTCGGCAGCATTGACCGGTCGCGCCTGAACGTGAACGGGTCGTCGCTGGCCGCCGGCCATCCCTTCGCCGCCACCGGCGGCCGGATTGTGGCTTCATTGGCCAAGCAGCTGCACGCCACGGGCAGCACCGCCGGCCGGCCCGCGCGCGGACTGGTCTCTGTCTGCGCGGCCGGCGGCATGGGCGTCGTCGCTGTCCTCGAATCACTGTAGGGGGATCAGGTGACCGACAAATACGCACAACTGGTAAACCAGGGCCTGGGCAGGAATGTGGCCAGGAAGCTGGGCCTGCCCCAGCCCGCTGTCCTTCGCCGTTACGAGCCCGGGCAGCCCTTGATCAGCGGCCCCATCCTGGTCCAGGGAAGCACGGACGGTGCAGATGCCCTCTCCGCGGAACTGCTTTCCTGGGACCTTGATGTCAGGCGGCACGCCGTACCGCGCGAAAAACTGGGTGCCATCATCCTGGTGTTGGATGAAGTGGCACACCCCGACGACCTCGAAAAGCCGATTCTCCCGGCAGCGGCTTCGCTGCGGGACCTTGCCCCCGGGGGACGCGTTGTCACCGTCTCCCGGCCGGCGTCGGAGGCCGGTTCGCCTGCAGTTGCCGCTGCCAGGCAGGGGGTTGACGGGTTCCTCCGGTCGCTGGCCAAGGAACTTCGGGCCGGTGCCACGGGCAACGGCATCATCCTGCGCGACGGGGTCCAGGCAACCAGCCCCAGCGCCCTGGCAGCCCTCCAGTTCTTCCTCTCCGGACGTTCGGCATTCGTGGACGGGCAGTTCGTGACGGTGTCCAGCACGTCGGGAAAGCTCGCCGGGGACCCGGAAAAACCGCTGGCCGGCAAGGTCGCGGTGGTGACCGGAGCGGCACGCGGCATCGGGGCTGCCATCGCCCGCACCCTGCACCGCGACGGTGCAACGCTCGTCCTCGTGGATGTCCCCGCGGCCGGCGACCAGCTGGCGGCAGTTGCGAACGAGGTCAGGGGGACGGCGCTCCAGCTGGACATCAGCAGGGAGAATGCCGGACAAAGGATTGTTGAGCACGCCGCGCAGCGTCACGGACGCCTGGACATCATGGTCCACAACGCCGGCATCACCCGGGACAAACTGCTGGCCAACATGGACCAGCCCCGCTGGCACTCGGTCATCAGCATCAACATTGCCTCGCAGCTCCGGATCAACGAGGCGCTTTTCTCCTCAGGTCACTTCCGGGAATCCCCGCGCATCGTGTCGGTTGCCTCAACCAGCGGCATCGCCGGCAACCGGGGGCAAACCAACTATGCGGCATCCAAGGCCGGTGTCATGGGAATGGTCAGGGCCACCGCTCCGCACTTGGCCGCGCTCGGCGGCAGCATCAACGCTGTGGCCCCGGGGTTCATAGAAACCGAGATGACCGCCCGAATCCCGTTCGCCCTCCGCGAGATCGGCCGGCGGCTGAACTCGCTGCAGCAGGGCGGCCTGCCATCGGACGTTGCCGAAGCCGTGTCCTTCCTTGCCAGTGACGCAGCGGCCGGCATCAACGGCGAGGTGCTGCGGGTCTGCGGACAGAACATGGTGGGGGCATGATGCCCGCCCAGCCGGTCATCCTGGGGGAGATGCCCTCGCTGTCCAAGCTCTACGTCAACGCCGCCGCCCAGGCCGCGCGCCGCAGGCTGCTGGGCACCCACGACGGATCCGTCCTGCCAACCGAAAGCCATGAAGTACGGGGGGTCAGCGTGGACGTTGCCACGCTGACCGCGTACCAGCACCTGATCGGTGAGACCGCCAGCGACGTGCTGCCTGCCGGGTTCATCCACGCACTCGCCTTTCCGCTGGCCATGAGCGTGCTGAACAGGGATGACTTCCCGTTGCCCCTGCTCGGCATGATCCACCTTCGCAACAGCGTGCAGCAGCGCTCCCCGATACTTTTCTCCGACAGCCTGGACGTCTCCGCGAGGGTTGAAAACCTTCGCGGGCACCGTACAGGGACGCAGGTGGACGTCGTGGCGGACGTGCGGTTGGCAGGGGCCCGTGAGGCCTCCTGGCTGGGGGTATCCACGTACCTGGCCAAGGGGGTCTTCCTCCCCGGAATCGACAAACCGTCGCCGGCCTCCGCCCGGGCGGAATTCAAGGCGCCCAACCCAACGGCACTTTGGCAGCTTGGTGTTGACACCGGCCGTGCTTATGCGGCGGTATCGGGTGACTTCAATCCCATTCACCTGAGCGTGCTTTCCGCCAAGGCTTTGGGGATGCGGCGGTCCATTGCCCACGGCATGTACCTGGCGGCCAGGGCGCTCGCCGACGTCGGCCCGTCCCGTGGTGATTCCTTCACCTGGGATGTGGATTTCGACTCCCCGGTGTTCCTTCCCGGCCTGGTTGCCTTGGAGATCAATACCGGAGAAGGTGGTGCCGGCGCGCGGACGCGCTCCGACTTCGTGGCATGGAATCCCAGGTCGGGCCGCCGCCACTTCAGCGGCTCGGTCAGCGCCCTCTAGCCGGATGTCCGGACAGACCGCAGGATGCGGTGGAGGCTCAGCAGGACCGATTCGGACGCGGGGACCATTGCCTGCTCCGCCTGCCTTCCGGCGGTGGCAGCCATACAGGTTTCCACCGCCTCCCTTGCCGCTTCGAAATGCCCGTCCTGGGCCGACGTGTCGTCCTCGCTGAACGAGCGGAGAAGGTTGCCGGTTGCTGACAACGCATCAGCCAGCGGACCGGTGTCCTGCAGGGGAACGCTGTACGGTGCCTTGCTCTCCCAAATCACGTCCGAAAGCACATCAGTGATGTCCTGGATGTGGAAGGTCACCCTCTCCAGTTCGCGCAGGTTACGGTAATCAAGATCGACGTCGCGGGGGTGCAGTTTCCGCCTGGGATTGGCCCGCCGGCTTGCGTCAGCCTCCTTGACCAGGTGCCGGACCGAGCGGGCCGCAGCGGCCAGTTCGTCTGAACGGCTTGACCAGTCCTCGTGTTTGGGCGGCCACTCTTCCTTTAGGGCCGCCCCCATGTCGGTGAGTTGGCGGCCGAGGGCAAGGCGGAGCTCGTCCAGGCTGGCCGCGGCGGCATTCAGGTGCAGGGGTGGAAATATCAGGAAGTTGACGCCGATCCCAACGGCAACTCCAAAACCCATCTGCAGGAGGTAACCGAACGAAAAGTCGTCCGGATTACTGCCGCCCACGAGCAGAACCAGCAGCGCCGCCGTCGGAATCCAGTCACTGCCAGAGCCGATCCCCGGCAGGCCGCCAAGCAGTACGCCGATTCCCATAATGAGCGCGACGGCGAGCGGCGACGGATCCGTGACGGTAACCAACACGTACGCCAGGCCGATGCCCACTGCGAGTCCGGCAAGGGCCTCGAGGCCCTGCCGTACTGAGCCGGCAACATTGTGGTACATCGCCACCAGCGCACCCAGGGGGGCGTAGTAGGGATAGTTCGCAGCAGCTCCGGGCAGATGCGGGGCGATGGCAAAAGCCAGGCCGGCCGCAAAAGCCGCCTTGGCCGCCAGTTGCAGCCGCTGCGCGGCAAAGGCCGACGACAGGCCGGACGCCGCGTGTTTGAGGAAAAGGGTCCCCTTGGCCCACCTAGTGTCCGGGCGTGCTTGAGACTGGCGCATTCGTACCACCCTACGGCGCCCGTGCGGCTGCCTACAAAGGTGCTGGTCAGGGAGGCACAGTGTTCCCGGGGTGTGGGTTCAGGACAGTTCTGCCGCTGAACGGCGCACCTCTGCCGCCAGCCGGTGGGCACGGCCCGGCGTTCTTCCATCCTCCCGTCGCCGCGGAATGTAGCCGAAGCCCAAGCCGTAGGCCGGATCCGCAAAACCCAGCGCCGCGTTGGCGCCCTCATGCCCGAACGCGCGATGGCTGCCGAAGTTTCGCGTCGGGTGCGGCTTCATGAACACGATGGCGAACGCGTTGTCCAGGCCGGAGGAACGGTCAAGGCCCCACACCTGTTCCTGCGACATCTGCTCAATGGTGGCGGCTTCCAGGAACGGGTTGCCGTCCTGGATTCCGGTGGTGGCTGCCGCGTAGAGGCGCGCCAGGCCCGCGGCTGTTCCCACGCCGCCGGCCGCGGACATCCCCGCCGCCCGGACGATGCGGATGTTGGGGAGCTCCATGATGGTGCTGACCGGGGCGTTGCTGTTCAGGCCCTCGAGGCTGAGCGGATCGAGCCAGGGCTCCGCCGGCCCGGGCTCATAGAGGACGTCGCGATAACGGGACTCCTGTTCCACAGGGAGTCCAAGGAAAAAGTCGATACCGTACGGGCTCCTGATCCGACCTTCATAGAGCTCTTGCAGGGTTTCCCCTGCTGTACGCCGGCACAGCTCTTCCATGATGATCCCGATGGTGAGTGCGTGGTAACCGAACTGCCGGCCAGGCTGCCAGGTTGGAGGAGCCCCCGCGAGCCGGGCCGCGGCTCCAGGGGTGGTGAACTCGTCCAGTCCGAAGCCGCCTTCGATGCCCATGAGCCCGGCCTGGTGCGACAAGGCCTCCCGCACCAGGAGGCGGTCTTTGCCATGCGCGCCGAATTCCGGCCAGTAATGCGCTACGGTCTGGTCGAGGTCGAGCAGACCGTCCTGGACCAGTAGCGCAATGACCATGGCAGCCACTCCCTTCGAACAGGAGTACGCCCCCGTCAAGGTGCCGGGCGCCATGTCCGGCCCGCCCGTCAGGTCCACGACCGGGACCCCGTCCTTGTAAGCGGCCAGCTGTGCACTGTACTGCGGATCCTCGCGCAGTAGAGAATCGAACAGGTCCAGGACGTTGTTGAAACCGGGCGCTACGAAGCCGTGAGGTGTCTGCATGGCAACCAGCGTATCCAGAAAGCGCTTACTGCCAGTCGGTTTGAGCCCCGTGCCCGGGCATGACTTCTTCCCCTTCCCTGACGGGCCCGGGCGGTGTCCCGTCCCCGAAGGGGCGGCCTCCCAGCGATTCCCGGCCATGGGGTTCCAGCCAGCCCGTTAGATCCGGTCCTGCGGGGACTATGCCCGTGGGGTTAATGTCCTCATGGACGATGTAATAGTGCTGCTTGATCTGGACGAAATCGATGGTGTCGCCGAAACCGGGAGTCTGGAACAGGTCGCGTGCGTAGCCCCACAGGGCGGGCATCTCGCTGAGCTTTTGCCGGTTGCACTTGAAATGGCCGTGGTAGACAGGATCGAACCGGGCGAGCGTGGTGAACAGCCTCACGTCGGCCTCAGTGATGGTGTCACCCACCAGGTAGCGCTGCCGCGAGAGCCGGTCCTCGAGCCAGTCCAGGGCTGTCCACAGCCGGGCGTAGGCGGCGTCGTACGCTTCCTGGGATCCGGCGAAACCGCAGCGGTAAACACCGTTGTTGACCTCGGTGAAGACGCGCTTATTGACCTGGTCGATTTCTTCGCGAAGATGGTCCGGGTACAGGTCCGGCGCCCCTGCCCGGTGGAACGCGGACCACTCGGTGGAAAAGTCCAGGGTGATCTGCGGAAAGTTGTTGGTCACCACGGCGCCGCTGGCAACGTCCACTATCGCGGGGACCGTGATGCCGCGGGGATAGTCCGGGAACCTCTTGAAGTAGGCGTCCTGGATCCGCTCGATACCGAGGACGGGGTCCAGCCCGCCCGGATCGAGGTCAAACGTCCACGACCGGGCATCATGGGTGGGCCCCGGCTGTCCCAGTGAAATGGCGTCTTCGAGGCCAAGCAGGCGCCTGACGATGACGGTCCTGTTGGCCCAGGGGCAGGCACGTGCCGCAATCAGCCGGTAGCGTCCAGCTTCCACCGGCCAGCCTGGTTCGCCGTTCGGACCCGGGGTTGCGTCCCTCGTGATCCGGTCCTCAATGTAGTTGGTGTCGCGGTTGAACTCCGCTCCACCGGTGACGTAGGCGCCGCGGGTGCTGTGTTCTGCAGTTTTTCCCGGGGCCTGTGCCTTTGCCGCCTGATGGGTGGTGTCGGTTTCCTGGCTCATGGGACCACCCTATGCTCCCGCGGGCAGGACAGTGGAGATCGGCTGCCAGGCCCATAGCCACGAACCTGCCACCAGGGCCGCGAACAGAAGGATCCAGACGCCGGAGGGTACGGACGTGGCTCGCCAGAGGAGGTAAGCGTCGGAACTGGCCAGCCGGTCCCGGCGGCGCAGGTGCACATGGGTGAGCTTGACGAGGTCACGCACGGCGGCCACCAGCAGAGCCAGGCCGAGGATGACAGACACATGGCCAACGAAGGCAGCCGGCACAAAGAGGAGCAGAAGCAGGGTGATGGCAATTGCGGCGGAAGTGATAAGGACGCCGGCGAGGTTCCTGAGGAACACCAGCGAGGCAGCCAGGGCCACGGCGCCGCCTGCGACGGCGGCCGGTCCCCACCCGCTGAAGCCGCACCAGACAAACGCCGCGCCCACCATTGCCGGTACGGGATACCCCCAAAAGCAGGACCATGCGGTGGCAAGCCTGCTGCGGCTGTACGTGGTGGTGGTGCCGGAATGGTCAAGGAGGAGCCGGATCCCGGCCAGACGCTGGCCGCTCAGCACCGCAGCAACAGCGTGCCCCATCTCGTGCGTGGCCGTGGCCAGCAGGCCGAAGTATCGCCAGGAGCGGCGGGGCACCGACAAGGCGGCAGCTATCAGCACCGCCAGTGCCAGTTCGGCCAGTGTCACGCTGGGAGGGTCAGCACGGCTGAATGCTGCCAGCAATCTATCCCAGGGTTCTCCGGGCGTCGTCATCAGGGCCTCTCGCCGGCGGGATCATGGTGAGCCATAGCCGCTACGGTACCCGCGCTGGCTGGGTGCAGGCTTAAAGCCGAAAGGCACGCCAGCTGCCGGGCGTGCCTCAGGATCGGTGGGACTGCGGACGCTCCCGCAGCCCCACGTTGGCTGTCTTAACTAGCCTTCACACTCAGTGCAGTAGCTGTGGCCATCCTTCTGGCGCGCAATCTGGGACCGGTGACGGACCAGGAAGCAGGAGTAGCAGGTGAATTCGTCTTCAGCCTGCGGGATGACCTGTACCACGAGCTCTTCGGCCACGAACTCGCCTCCGGGCACGCCGGCGCCGTCGAGCCCGTCAGCCTCATCCAGCTCCAGCACAACGCTGCGTGCGTCGGGAGCATTTGCTGACTGGAGCTGCTCGAGTGAGTTGTCCTGCGACTCCTTGACGTCGGAGCGCAGTTCATCGTAATCGGTTGCCACTTTAGGTGCTTCTCTTTTCTTTGGTTCGCCTGTCGCGTATGAAACGTACAGCATCATGCGGCTATTCCCCAATAGCCGGAGTATATTGACCGTCCCCTGGGTAATGGTTCACAGGAGGCAGCATGCGGTTTACCGCCGCAATGGGGCTGCGTGGGCAGCGGACGGCGCGGCAAATGCGCGGTCCGCACTACTGGTAAGGGGTGCATGTGGAGCAGCTCACTGCGGAGTTTGGTGGTTCAGCGCGGGTTGGTACCGGAGTTGGTCCCGTCCTGGAGAAATTCGAGTCCGTATCCAGGATCGCCGTGTTGCGCGGCGGAGGCCTTGGCGACCTGATCTTCGCCATCCCTGCCATGACCGCGCTCAAGGCAGCCTACCCTGCCGCAACCCTTACCCTGCTGGGCACTCCCGTGCACCAAACGCTGCTTGCCGCAACCAAGAGCCCGGTGGATGAGGTGTGCGTGCTGCCATACGCTGAAGGCGTCCGCCCGGGAGAGGAGGACCCGGCGGAGATGGACGCGTTCTTTGATGACATGCGCCGACGCCGGTTCGACCTGGCCGTCCAGCTCCATGGCGGCGGCCGGTACTCAAATCCGTTCCTGCTCCGGCTGGGGGCCCGGCACACGGTAGGCACCCGGACGTCGGATGCTGCCAGCCTTGAGCGGACGGTCCCATATATCTATTACCAGCATGAGCCCCTGCGGGCGCTGGAGGTGGCTGGCTTGGCCGGCGCTTTCCCTGTTGACCTGGAGGCCCGCCTTGCGCCGGCGTTCAGCGGCGCATCCTCCGCCGTCGTAATGCCCGACGACGGCGCCGGCCCATGGGTGGTGCTGCATCCCGGCGCCACTGATCCCCGCCGCCGCTGGCCCGTCAGCCGGTTCGCTGAACTTGCGGCAGCGTGCGCCGCGGATGGCTTCCGTGTTGCGGTCATCGGAGATGCGGGCGAACGCGCCCTTGCCGAACAGGTAGTGGTGCAGGCAGCCTCCGCCCGTATCCATTCCTTCGCCGGGGACCTGGACATGGGCAGGCTTGTGGCGCTCCTGGTCCGCGCAGCGGTAGTGGTGGGGAATGACAGCGGACCGCGGCACCTCGCCCAGGCACTTGGAGTTCCGACGGTGGGTATCTTCTGGGCGGGCAATGTCATAAATGCCGGAGCGCTGGGCAGGAGCCTCCACCGCATCCACGCCTCCTGGCTGACCGCTTGCCCCACTTGCGGGATAGACATCACCCAGGTTGGCTGGACGGCGCCGCGGTGCCCGCACGATGACTCGGCGGTGGCCGGCGTTGCCGTGCGGGATGTGCACGAGGACGTACGCAGCCTGGCAGCTACCGAGTTGAAAGTGGACGCATGAGCGGCACGTACATTTCCACGGAAACGGGTCCGGACAACCGCCCGGACGGGAAGCCGGAGCTTCTTGTCCTGCGTGCCTTGAAGCTCGGGGACCTGCTGGTTGCGGTGCCTGCCCTGAAGGGCCTTCGCCGCACGTTCCCTGAACACCGGCTGCGGTACGCGGCCCAAGGGTGGCTCTCGGAGGCCCTGGGGCTGGTGGGCGGCTATGAGCTGCTGCCCACCCACGGCCTGGACGAGCCGCTGGCGCTGGAAGCGGGCGTCGTTGACGTAGCAGTGAACCTGCACGGCTGCGGCCCGGAAAGCCAAGGGCGCATCGAAGCCCTGAAGGCGCGGCAGACCATCGGCCACCGCAGCGGACACGGTGACGGGCCGCCGTGGCGTGAAGAACTGCATGAGCGGGAACGGTGGGTACGGCTCCTGGAATGGCACGGGATCGACGCCGACCCGCTGGACGTGGGTTTGAACACACCACACGTACCCAGCCCGGTTCCCCGTGCGACGGTCCTTCATGTCGGCGCCGCCTATGGCAGCCGGCTCTGGCCGGCTGATCGGTTCGCTGCCGTGGCCGCAGCCCTGGATAAGGCAGGACATAACGTTGTCTTCACGGGGGGAAGCGGTGAACGGGACAGGGCGGTTGATGTCTGTCGACGTGCGGGCCTCCCGGATGGAGCGGTGCTTGCCGGGCGGCTTGGACTGGGGGAGTTCGCTGCAACCATCGCTGCCGCACGCCTGGTGATCTCAGCTGACACCGGGGCTGCGCATCTCGCATCGGCATATGGCACGCCGTCGGTGGTGCTTTTTGGACCAGCCCCACCCGAGATCTGGGGACCCCCGCCAGGACCACACGTTGTCCTGACCCGGGCCGAACTGCGGCGGGGAGACACCTTCGCTGACCAGCCCGACCCTGCGCTTCTGGCAGTCACAGCGCCGGACGTCCTGGCCGCCATCCGCGAGCTGGGTGTGCTGTAGCGCTGCCGGGCAGGTGAACCGTCCGTCCTGGGGGCTCTCCGCCGGGCGGCAGGGCCTAAGATGGGTTATGGGCGCTGACATTGGGATTGCGTTGGTATTTGCAGTGGCGTTCCTCTGGATGGCGGGAACGTTCGCGATCCTGTCCAGAATAGACCGCCCTGAACGGAAAGCCCGGCGTCAGGAGCGCAGAGCCAGCCGGCCAGGGAAACGACGGGTCAGGTACCGCCCGGCGGCGCACGATTCCCGGCCGGAGGAACAGGCCAGGCGCCACAGGCCCCGCAGGCTACGCGTGCACTGACAGCCGACATCCAGGCGCAGGGCAGGGCGGCTGCCGCTCTCAGCGCACAATCACGATTGAGCCTGCCTCCCGATTCGCTGCCGCCGTGAAGGATGCGATGGCCCGGGCGATCTTCCGTCCGCCTTGTGCTGACGGTTCGATCGCATTTGCGTAGTCCGCGTCTTCGCTGCAAATAAGCCGAAGGTCGATGAGGGCAGCACCGCGGGAGAAGGCAGCCCTGGCGATGGCATCGTTGAAGAGGCACAGTGCTGCCTCGATGACATTCCTTCCGGGCGCTGACGGGGGAGTGTCATAGACAGTACATACCGCATACGGCAGGCCTGCCGCTTCGACCCTGTCCACCATTTCCTCATAGTCCGCTGCAAATCTTTCCCGGGCTTTACCAAGCAATGCGAGCGCATCGCCGACGGAGGGGGCACGCTCCTGCAGCAATGGCGCGTTGGCAAGGGCGTCGTTGCCGCCCGCACTTATCACCAGATGGGTTGCGTCGGACGGCAGCGAAGCGAGTTGCCTGGAGACGCCGGGGACCACGTCGCCGTCGACCGCCAGCAACGTGCACATCCATCCCGGGAGTTCCTGCCTCAGCTGCGCGATGACAGCAGGCCCGCCCCCGACATAGGCGCCGTTGTCAAAGATGGAATCACCCAGCAGGACGATGTGGCCATGGCCGGCGGCCGACGTCGGACGTTCCTCCATACGCTCATACTGCACCGTTACCGCCGGGCCTGCCACGGGTAAGGCGGTGTGACCGGCACAATGCCCACGCCTGCCGTGGGCCGGATACCGGCCCGGGTAGCGTGGAGGGGACCCCGCCTACTTGAAGGACGACAACGATCAACAGGACCACCACCACATTTGCCGTCCTCACCGGCCTCTTGCTGGCAGGCGCGCTCGCCGGCTGTGAGACGGCAGCACGGGCAGGAAGCGACATTGCCGAAGTCCTGGCAGGAGGTCCGGGGGGCGCTGTTGAACCGGGCCCTCAGGCCGGGCCGGCTTACGAGGGGGATGCAGCCGCAGCTGCCCTCTCGCAGCTGGAAAAGATTCCGGTGAAGGGCCGCGCACCGAGGACGGGATACACCCGGGAAGAGTTCGGTCCGGCGTGGGCCGACGTCGACCGAAACGGCTGCGACACCCGGAACGACATCCTCACCCGCGACCTTGAAGCTGAGACGTTCAAACCCGGAACGCACGACTGCGTGGTCACCTCAGGCGTTCTGGCCGATAAGTACACCGGAACCACCATAAACTTCGTCCGTGGCGACGGGACGAGCTCCGCCGTCCAGATCGACCACCTCGTTCCGCTGAGCGACGCCTGGCAAAAGGGGGCCCAGCAGCTCGGCACGGAACAGCGGAAGCAGTTCGCCAACGACCCCCTGAACCTGATGGCGTCGGATGGCGGCGCCAACGGTGCAAAGGGAGACAAGGATGCTGCCTCGTGGCTGCCGCAAAACAAGGCCTTCCGCTGCGAGTACGTGGTGCGCCAGACCGCCGTCAAGGCCAAGTATCAGCTGTGGGTCACCCAGGCCGAGCACGACGCCCTGGCCGGCATCCTGACCGGCTGCCGGCATTGAGCCGGCACTGAGCCAAACCTGAGCCTCGGGGCGGGTTGAAGGGGACGGGGAGGCGCCAGAGTTACTTCCTTGGCCGCGACCGCCCAGGGCTTCCCGTCGCGTCGGCGGATCGCTCCTACGGCGAAAACCTGGGAAGCCACCAGCAGCAAAAAGGAGAGCCCCGTCAGCGCAAGGCCCCAGTCGAAGGCGGTGCCCTGGGCGATGGTGCAGGTCCACAGGCAGAAGTTGGCCCAGAGTACCCAGACCCCGCCAGTGACTCCCGCCACTCCGATGAGCGCGCCTAAGAATGTGGCCCGGCCGGAAGATCCCTTCCCCATGCCGCCAATCATGAACGACGGAAATCGGTTCGTCGTGAAGGCATGGCGGGAGGCACAAAAAACCCCGGATTCCTGGTCTGGAATCCGGGGTTTTCCCTGTGTGCGCGGAGGGGGACTTGAACCCCCACCCCCTTTCGAGGACTAGCACCTCAAGCTAGCGCGTCTGCCATTCCGCCACCCGCGCAGGTGGTATTCGGGGAACGTTTCCGCCTTTCAGCGTTTCGCGTTTCTCCGAAGCAGCGAGAAAAACTCTAACACGAACTTTCGGGAAACATGGAATCGGCCCCAGTGGGTAGGCTGAGGGCAGCGATTTCAGCACCGTTCCAACGCACCAATCCAAGTGAGGAGCTTTCCATGCCTGACGTCCTGCCCGAGGATGAAGTTGTCCGGATCTGCCAGGAGCTCATCCGGATAGACACGTCAAACTACGGTGACGGTTCGGGGCCGGGCGAGCGGGCTGCGGCTGAGTACGCCGCGGGGCTGATTGAGGAAGTGGGCCTTGCGGCGGAAATCTTCGAGTCCGCACCGGGCCGCGCCAATGTGGTCACGCGCATGGCAGGTGAGGATCCCTCCGCCAGTGCCCTGGTGGTGCACGGCCATCTGGACGTCGTGCCCGCGCTGCGGGACCAGTGGTCCGTGGACCCGTTCGGAGCCGAACTGAAGGACGGGCTGATCTGGGGCCGCGGCGCCGTGGACATGAAGGACATGGACGCCATGATCCTCTCCGTCCTGCGCAGCTTCGCCAGGTCCGGCAAGAAGCCGAAACGCGACATTATTTTCGCCTTCTTCGCGGATGAGGAAGCCGGCGGCGCCTACGGAGCCCGCTACGCCGTGGACAAGCGACCGGAACTGTTCGAGGGCGCCACGGAGGCCATTTCGGAGGTGGGCGGTTTCTCGGCCACCATCGGCGGGCAGCGCACGTACCTGCTGCAGACAGCGGAGAAGGGCATCTCCTGGCTCCGCCTCGTGGCCCACGGCAGGGCGGGCCACGGCTCCCAGATCAGCACCGACAACGCCGTAACGCGGCTCGCGGCAGCCGTGACGCGCATCGGCGAGTACAAGTGGCCCATCGAACTCACCCCCACCACCCGGCAGTTCCTGGACGGCGTGACCGAACTCACCGGTGTTGAGTTCGACGCCGACAACCCGGACATCCTGCTGAGCCAGCTGGGGACGGTGGCCAGGTTCGTGGGAGCAACCCTGCAGAACACCACCAACCCCACCCTGCTCAAGGGCGGCTACAAGCACAACGTCATTCCCGAATCCGCCGAGGCCCTGATCGACTGCCGGACACTTCCGGGCCAGCAGGACCACGTCCTGGAGATCGTTCGCGACCTCGCGGGCGCCGGCGTCGACGTCAGTTACGTGCACAAGGACGTTTCCCTTGAGGTCCCCTTCGCCGGGAACCTGGTGGACTCCATGATCGATGCCCTGCACTCGGAAGACCCGGGTGCCAAGGTCCTGCCCTACACCCTCTCGGGCGGCACGGACAACAAGTCGCTGAGCAGGCTCGGCATCACAGGGTACGGCTTTGCACCCTTGATGCTGCCGGACGACCTGGACTTCACCGGCATGTTCCACGGCGTGGACGAGCGCGTACCCGCAGACTCACTCAAATTCGGCGCCAGGGTGCTCAACACCCTCCTCACCAACTACTAAGCCACACCGCCATGACGCCGGAAGAGATCCTGCCGGACGGGTTGCTGGAGCAGATCCGCGGCCGCGCCGCCGGCTACGACAGGGACAACGCCTTCTTTCACGAGGACCTCAGCGACCTCGCGGCGGCCGGTTACCTGAAGCTGTTCGTTCCAGGGTCCGACGGCGGAGCGGGGCTTGGCCTTGAGGCGGCGGCGCAGTGCCAGCGGAGGCTGGCAACGGCCGCCCCGGCCACCGCGCTGGCCGTCAACATGCACCTGGTGTGGACCGGCGTCGCGAATGTCCTAGGCGCCCGCGGCGACGGATCCCTGGACTTTGTGCTCAAGGAAGCGGCCAACGGCGAGGTCTTCGCGTTCGGCAACTCGGAAGCCGGCAACGACTCCGTCCTGTTCGACTCCCGGACCACGGCCGCGCCGCTGCCGGACGGCGGCTACTCCTTCACGGGGGCCAAGATCTTCACCAGCCTCTCACCCGCGTGGACGAGGCTGGGAATCTTCGGGAAGGACCCTTCCGGCCGGGACGGCGAGGGGGAACTGGTCCACGGCTTCATCACGCGTGAAACGCCCGGCTACCGCATCCTCGACGACTGGGACACGCTCGGGATGCGGGCCAGCCGGTCCTGCACCACCGTCCTGGACGGCGCCAGCGTTCCGCCGGAGCGCGTCTTCCGCAGGATCCCCGTCGGTCCCAGCAGGGACCCCCTGATTTTCGCGATCTTTGCATGCTTCGAGACGCTGCTCGCCGCCGTCTACACCGGACTGGGGGAGCGGGCCCTTGCCCTGGGGGTGGAGAACGTCCAGCGCCGCACCTCGTTCAAGAATGGCGGACGCAGCTACGCGCAGGACCCGGACATCCGCTGGAAGGTTGCCGAGGCCGCAATGGCCATGGATAACCTGTACCCGCAGCTGCGGGCCGTCGCAGCCGACGTGGATTCCCTGGTGGACCATGGACCGCAGTGGTTCCCCAAGCTGGTGGGGTTGAAAGTCAACGCTACAGAAACGGCGCGGCGCGTAGTGGACCTGGCCATCCGCGTCAGCGGGGGATCCAGCTATTTCCGGGGATCGGAACTGGAGCGGCTCTACCGGGACGTGCTGGCCGGCATGTTCCATCCGTCCGATGACGAATCTGCCCACAACACGGTGGCCAACGCCTGGCTGGGTCCGCTGGAGGATTGACCTAGACGGTCCTTTGGACCTGCAGCACCCGGCGGCGGAGCCAAAAGCGCCGTCCTCCGCCCACGTACAGCTTGCTGCGCTCCAGCTCCCACTTGCCGTACTCGGAGTGTTCCACCAGGCGGCGCCGTGCCTCATGCAGGGAATCGTCAGGGCTGACCGTCAGTACGAGGTACTCGTACTGCCTCAAATAGTCCCGTTGGCGCTGGACCGAGCTGGTGAGAAATTGTTCCTTCATTTGCTCTCCATTTTCGTCCTTTTCCGGCTAACGTGAAGTCATGAGCATCGATCCGCGTGTCGCGCTTCAGTCCTTGACCACCGCTTTGGAAGAACACCTTATAGCAGCATCCAACCGCCGCGGAGACGGTGACCCCTCCGTGGAGGCGGCATTCTTTGCAGTTGCAGACGCCTTCGAAGTTTACGAAGACGCACTCTATGAGGCCTATAACGAGGTCACGCCGCTCCAGGTCTTTGATGACGAGGACGAAGAGGACGACGAAAGCGACGTGGACGACGACGAAGACCTGGAAATCGTCCAGGAGTAGGACCGCGGACCTACTCCGGCGCTGACACGTCCTCCAGGGCCCGGGCAATCTCCGGCGGCAGCGGCGAGAGCTGGGCATCCACCAGCTCCTTCAGCTGGGCCGGCGTCCGCGGGCCCACAATTGCGGTGGCTACGCCGTGCTGGGACAGGAGCCAGCTGAGGGCAACGTCCTGCGGTGTCCGGCCAAGGCCTTTGGCGGCCATGCAGACAGCTTCCACGGTCCGGGACGGCTGCTCCTCCAGGTACGGCTCGACGTACCCGGCTTCGGTTGCGGAGGCAGCCCGTGATCCGGACGGGATGCTGCCGCGGTACTTGCCCGTGAGCACGCCGCGGCCAAGCGGCGCCCAGGCCATGAGTCCCATGCCGGCGTCCTCGACGGCAGGGATCAGTTCGGCTTCCGGCCTGCGCTGAAGGAACGAATACTCCGCCTGCGCGGCGACGAGGGGGAAGCCGGCGATTGCCGCGGCCTTCGCCGCCTGCCAGCCGTTGAAGTTGGACACACCCACATACCGCGCGCGGCCGGTGCGGACAGCAAATTCCAAAGCGGACAGTGTCTCGTCCAGCGGCACATTGCGGTCCCAGGCCTGCGCGAACCAGATGTCCACGTAGTCAGTGCCCAGCCTGGCGAGGCTTGCTTCCAGTCCGGTGAGCATCGCATTACGCGACGTGTCCACACCGCGCCGGCCATCCGGCGTCGTCATTCCCGCTTTGGTGGAGATGGAAACCTCCGTCCGGGCCACGACGTCGCCCAGCATGGAGCCGATCATCGCCTCCGACCGCCCGTCCGCGTACGAGGCGGCAGTATCGACGTGCCGGCCGCCGGCATTAAGGAAGGTGCGCAGCAGTTCCGAGGCGTCCTGTTCGTCCGTTTCGCCGGCCCAGGACATGGTGCCGAGGGAAAGGGCGGAAACTCGCAATCCACTGTTGCCGACGTAACGCTGCTGCATAGCAGCTAGCTTACGGGCAGAATCGGCGCTGCCCATGACGTAGGGTCTTAGCGTGAACTGGTTTGAGGCGGCCCTGCTGGGCCTTGTGCAGGGACTGACCGAATTCCTTCCGATTTCATCGAGCGCGCATCTGCGGATTGTGGGACAGTTCCTGCCCAATGCCGAGGATCCCGGCGCTGCTTTCACCGCCATCACCCAGCTGGGGACCGAGACGGCGGTACTCATCTATTTCTGGCGGGACATCGTCCGGATCGTCAAGGCGTGGGCCGGTTCACTCACCGGAAAAGTCTCGCGGCAGGACCCCGATGCCCGGATGGGCTGGCTTGTCATCCTGGGTAGCCTCCCCATCGTTATCCTGGGGCTGCTGTTCCAGGACCAGATCGAATCGGTGCTCCGCAGCATGTGGATCGTCGCCACCATGCTGATTGTCTTCGGCTTGATCCTGGCGGTCGCAGACGCAGTGGGCAGGCAGGAACGCGACCTGAGCCGCCTGACGTACAAGCACGGCATCCTCTACGGCTTCGCCCAGGCCATGGCGCTAATCCCCGGCGTGTCCCGTTCCGGCGGCACCATCACTGCGGGCCTCCTGATGGGGTACACCCGGGAAGCGGCCGCGCGGTACTCCTTCCTGCTGGCCATTCCGGCGGTTTTTGGCAGCGGTCTCTTCCAGCTGTACAAGACGGTGTCCAAGGAGGGCATCACCGGCCCCTACGGCCTGCCGGAAACCGCGCTTGCCACCGTCATCGCCCTGGTGGTGGGCTACATCATCATCGGCTGGTTCCTGAAGTTCGTTTCCACCCGCAGCTACCGTCTGTTCGTCTGGTACCGGATCTTCCTGGGCCTGGCCCTGTACCTCCTGCTCGGTTTCAATGTCATCAGCGCCTAGCACTAGGCTTGGCGTGTGAAATCCTGGAAATCCCGTCCCGTTCCCGACGTGCCCGGAAGCATGCCCGCTCTCCGGCTGTTCGACACCGCAGCAGGCCGTGAAGTTGCCCTGGAGAACGAGGGACGCCCCTCGATGTACGTCTGCGGCATCACGCCGTACGACGCCACCCACATGGGCCACGCCGCCAGCTACGTGGCCTTTGACCTCCTGAACAGGGCCTGGCGGGACGCCGGCCACGGGGTTGACTACGTACAGAACGTCACGGACGTGGACGATCCGCTCCTGGAGCGCGCCGCGGCCACGGGCGTTGACTGGCAGGAGCTCGCCGCCAGCCAGATTGAGCTCTTCCAGACGGACATGGAAGCACTCAACGTGCTCGCTCCGGACCGCTATGTGGGTGCTGTGGAATCCATCGGCCTGATAGTCCCGGAGGTGGAACGGCTGATGAGCCTGGGACTGGCCTACAAAGTGCACGGCGCCCACGGCGAGCCTGACGGAGACGTCTATTACGACGTCGAAGCGGCCGGAAAGCAGTCCGTGGCACCGGACGCGTGGACGCTGGGATGCATCTCAGGGTTGACGGAGAGCGAGATGCTTGAGCTGTTCGCGGAACGCGGCGGCGATCCCGGGCGGGCAGGAAAGCGGCAGGCCCTTGATCCACTGCTGTGGCGGGTGGCCCGCGAAGGAGAGCCAAGCTGGCCGGGCGGCAGCCTGGGAGCGGGCAGGCCCGGCTGGCACATTGAGTGCACCGTGATCGCGCAAAAGTACCTGCCCTCGCCCTTCACGGTTCAGGGCGGCGGCTCGGACCTGATCTTCCCGCACCACGAAATGGGTGCCGGCCACGCGTATTCACTTGCCGGTGTTCCGCTTGCCAGGCACTACGCCCACGCGGGCATGGTTGGCCTGGACGGCGAGAAGATGAGCAAGTCCAAAGGGAACCTGGTGCTCGTGTCGAAACTCCGGGCAGCGGGGGAGGACCCTGCCGCCATCCGCCTGGGCATCCTTGTCCACCACTACCGCTCCGACTGGTCCTGGACGGATGAAGGATTCCTGGACGCCAAGGCCGCCCTGGCCGCGTGGCGCCGGGCGCTGGGCCACGCTCCGAAGGGATCCGCGGTCCCGCTCGTTGCCGAGATGCGGGCAGCGCTGGCTGCCGACCTGAATGCCCCGGCTGCCGTCGCGGCCGTATCCCGCTGGGCGGAGCAGGCAAACAACGACGCCGGCCCGGCAAGTCCCCCGGACCAGGCCATGGTCAAGGACGCGGTGGACGCCCTGCTTGGCGTGGTTCTCTAGGCCGCCCGTTCAGGGCCGGTCCTGGCCGCGCCGCTTGAGATAGCGCTCAAACTCGCGGGCAATCGACTCCCCGGTGGCTTCGGGCAGGTCGGCCGTGTCCTTTGCCTCCTCAAGCTGCCGGACATAGGCGGCGATTTCGGGATCTTCCGTGGCGAGCTCATCCACACCCCGTTCCCAGGCGTCTGCTTCCTCGGCCAGCTCATGCGTGTCCAGCGGCACCTGGAGCAGCTCCTCGATGCGGTGCAGGAGCGCCAGCTGCGCCTTCGGAGACGGCGCCTGGGCAACGTAGTGGGGGACTGCGGCCCAAAGCGAGACGGTGGGGATTCCTGCCAGCAGGGCCACCTCCGAGAGCACGCCAACGATTCCCACCGGGCCTTCGTACTGCGAAGCTTCCAGGTTCATGCGCTCCCGCAGCGGGGCGTCGTCAGAAGAAGTGCTGACGGGAATAGGCCTGCTGTGCGGAACATCCGCCAGGAGCGCCCCGACCAGGACGACGTAGTCAACGTTCAGCGCTTCAGCGTGCACCAGGAGTTCGGCCGTGTAGGCACGCCACTTGTATGACGGTTCAGTCCCCTGGACAAAAATGACGTCCACATTCGAATCCGGCGCGCTGGCCTTGTAGATCCTCGTGGAGGGCCACTTGATCTTGCGTTCACCGGCAGCATTCCGGCGCACGGTGGGCCGCGTGAACTGGAAGTCGTAATACTCGTCCGCGTCGATGGACGCCACCTTCTTGCCGCCCCACAGTTTGTTCAGGTAGCGCAACGAATCGCTTGCCGCTTCTCCGGCGTCGTTCCAGCCTTCAAAGGCGGCAAGCATCACTGTCACGCGCTGTCCGTCAGCGACCGGCTGCAGGAACCGCTCCCGCTCGGGTCCGGCACCCGGTTCGGCGGTGTCTCCCTCGAAGCTATTCATTTCTTCACCCTACGTCCAAGGACCGCGGCTGTGCATGGAATGAAGCGCCGCAAAATCCGCCGCAAGCAGGGTGGGCGGCGCGAAGGAGCCTGATATTCGCCGAAGGCGTAGCCGTCAGCCCGTGCCCAGGCTGTCCCCGTAGACTGAAGGCATGCGATTGCCAGCCGACAGTTCCCCGCTCAAAGCCGTCCTGTGGGACATGGACGGGACAATTGTCGACACGGAGCCCTACTGGATTGCCGCCGAACACGCACTGGTGGAAGCCCACGGCGGAACCTGGTCCCATGAACAGGCCATGCAGCTGGTTGGCCAGTCCCTGACCTTTTCCGCCGGCATCCTGCAGGAGGCCGGCGTGGACCTTGGAATACGCGAGATCATCGACACCCTGACCGGGGCGGTTGTCAGCAGCGTGCAACGGCAGGTGCCGTGGCGGCCCGGTGCGCGCGAACTCCTTGAGGAGCTTCACCTCGCGGGGGTGCGCTGCGCCTTGGTCACCATGTCCGAGGGGCCGCTGGCCCGCCAGGTGGTTGCCAGCCTTCCGCGGCCGTACTTCGAAGTCCTGGTCACGGGGGACATTGTGGCGCAGGGCAAGCCGCATCCGGAGGCGTACCTCACCGCCGTCGAATGGCTGCAGGACTCTGACCCGGACCTGGCCATCCACCACTGCGTCGCGCTGGAGGACTCAGCGCCGGGTGTGGCGGCGGCTGTCGCGTCCGGCGTGGCAACCGTAGCTATTCCGCACATTGTGCCCCTTCCCGAGGATCATCGGTACACGCTCTGGGATTCACTGTCCGGCCGCTCCGTGACGGACCTTGAATCCCTGGTCCTGGCCGGCCCTGAGCTCCTGGCGTCCTCATCTGCGCCTGCCCGCTCGCCGGAGGTCTCCGGTGGCTGAAACCAGTGTGCCGGTGCGGCGCGAGGGCATCCCGCTGGGGAGGATCGCCGGAGTGCCAGTGGTGCTCGCGTATTCATGGTTCGTCATCGCCGCCTTCACCGTGATCGTGTATGGCCCGGTCCTGGGCGAAGAGAACCCCGCCCTTGGCGCCAGCGCCTACATTGTGGCGTTCGCCTACGCCGTCCTGCTCCTTATTTCGGTATTGGTCCACGAGCTCGCCCACGCCCTGACAGCGAGAATTTACGGCTGGCCGACGCAGAAGATCGTGCTCAACCTCTGGGGCGGGCATACCCAGTTCGAGAGTTTTACCGCGACGCCGGGCCGGTCAGTCCTGGTGGCACTCGCCGGACCCGCCGCGAATTTCGTGCTGGCTGCAGGCGCCTGGCTGGTGCTCGGCACAGCGGCCATGGGCAGCGTTGCCGAAATCCTCATCAACATCTTTATGTGGGCGAACTTCCTGATTGCCGTCTTCAACGTGCTCCCGGGGCTTCCCCTCGATGGCGGACGGCTGGTGGAATCCGCCGTATGGAAGGTGACCGGAAGCCAGGCAAAAGGCACTGTGGCCGCCGGGTGGGGCGGCCGGATCATCGTCGTCGCCATCTGCTATTGGTTCGTTGCCCGGCCGTTGCTGGCCGGAAAGTCGCCGGACTTCAGCCTGCTGATGATCACGGTCCTGGTGGCCAGCTTCCTCTGGATGGGTGCCTCGGCTTCCATCCAGCAGGGAACCCTCCGGGGACGGCTCCATCTGGTCAGCGCCGCAGCGCTTTCGACGCCGGCCACCGGGTTGCCCGCCACGGCAACGGTTGCGGAAGCCCTGCGGCACGATGGCGCACGTGCGTTGTCCCTGGTGGTCTGCGGGCCGGACGGTCGACCGGAGGGAGTGGTGGATGCCACCGCCCTGTCATCCGTCCCAGCGCACGCCGCCGCGTCAACCCCCATCACGGCTGTTTCCTTCGCCCTTGCACCGGGGGCTTATGTTCCCGAATGGTCGAAAGGACAGGAGCTGCTCCAGTTCCTGTCCCAGCTCGAAGGGCGGCACTATGCCGTGGTGGACCACAATGGCAAGGTGACCGGACTTCTTTCCCAGGACGCGGTCCTGGCCGCCATTACTGGAAAACCGCGGCGGCCCGATACACGCCGGCAGCGCCAAAACCGGTAGAGTTACCTGCCGGCCGGTGCATTGCCGCCGCAAAAGCCCGATTGTCTGCAACAGACATTCCGGCGCCATGTTGTACAGGAGCGAGGAAATTCATGAGCAGCGAAACCGCCGTCAACGAGGCCGCAGCAGCTTCCGGTCAAGCCAGTGCTTCTGCAGCCGGCCCGCAACCCGTGGGCGCTGCCCGCCGGCGCGGTCCCTTCCGCGAAGGCGAGCGTGTCCAGTTGACCGACGAGCGCGGCCGCATGAATACCATCACCCTTGAGAGCGGCGGGGCATTCCACACGCACAGGGGCTTCCTAAACCACGATGACATCATTGGCAAGGTTGACGGCTCGGTGGTTGTCAACAACGTTGGCCAGCAGTACCAGACCCTGCGCCCGCTGCTCTCCGACTTCGTCCTGTCCATGCCCCGCGGAGCCGCAGTGGTGTATCCCAAGGACGCCGGGCAGATCGTGACGATGGCTGATATCTTCCCCGGCGCGCGCGTCGTGGAAGCGGGCGTGGGCTCCGGAGCCCTGTCGATTTCCCTGCTCCGGGCAGTAGGGGACCAAGGCTACCTCCACTCTTTTGAGCGTCGCGAGGAGTTCGCGGACATCGCCCGCGGCAATGTCGAGACGATCTTCGGCGGCCCCCACCCGGCCTGGCAGATCTCCCTGGGCGATTTCCAGGACGAGGTGGTCCGGAGCGAAGCGCCTGGTTCCGTGGACCGCGTGGTCCTGGACATGCTGGCCCCGTGGGAATGCCTGGATGCCGTGGCCACCGTCCTGGCGCCCGGCGGCGTCTGGATCAATTACGTGGCCACCGTAACCCAGCTTTCCCGCACTGCCGAAGCCATTCGGGCGGACGGCCGCTTTACTGAACCGGATGCCTGGGAATCCCTGGTCCGGGGCTGGCACCTTGAAGGACTGGCCGTCCGGCCGGACCACAGGATGGTGGCGCATACCGGCTTCCTGCTGGTCACCCGGCGCCTGGCCGACGGCGTTACCGGCATCTCGGTAAAGCGCCGCCCCTCCAAAACCGACTTCAATGAAGAGGACGTCAACGCCTGGACCCCGGGCGCGGTCGGGGAACGGCAGGTCTCCGACAAGAAGCTCCGGCGCGCAGCGCGGGACGCCATCGCCGGAACGAATGTCAAGGACGAGCCCGAGGTCACGAAGTAGTCCACATTTCGGGAGTCGCCATCCCTACCTGCCGTGTTGGGGCTAATGTCTTAATAGAAGCGCAGGAAGGGGCTGATACATCATGGAGACTCCAGACCAGGACTCCGGACGTACACCGGCAGAGCAGTCTGCCGCCAATGACCTCTCGGTTGCCGACCGCCAGGTCAACATCCTCCGGGACAAGCTGAGGCACATTGACCGCCAGCTGGCTGCGGCGACGCAAAACAACACCAAGCTGGTCAGCATGCTTGAAACCGCGAAGGCCGAGATCCTTCGGCTGAAAAACGCGTTGGACCAGGAGGGGCAACCGCCCTACAGCTTCGGTACCATCCTGCAGTTGAATCCCAAGCGGCAGCCCTCGCCCGGCAACAGTGGACAGGCTGCAACCGAGGAATCGGTGGACATCTTCAACGCCGGACGGAAGATGCGCGTGGGCATCAGCCCCCTGGTGAACATCAACCAGCTGGCCGTTGGCCAGGAGGTCCTGCTCAACGAGGCACTCCTTGTGGTCGCCGGACTGGGATACGAGCGGGCCGGCGAGCTCGCCACGCTCAAGGAAATGCTCGGTGCCGACCGCGCCCTGGTGGTGGGGCGGGCCGATGAAGAGCGGGTTGTGCGGCTTTCCGGAGCGCTCCTCGCCGAAAAGCTGCGGGTGGGCGATGCACTGTCGGTTGACTCAAGGACCGGATACGCCCTCGAAAAGGTGCCCCGCTCCGAGGTGGAAAACCTTGTGCTGGAGGAAGTCCCTGACATCACCTACGAGGACATTGGCGGCCTTGGGCCCCAAATCGAACAGATCCGCGACGCCGTCGAACTGCCGTTCCTCCACCCTGACCTCTACCGGGAACACGGCCTGAAGGCTCCCAAGGGCATCCTGCTGTACGGCCCTCCCGGCTGCGGCAAGACCCTCATCGCCAAGGCCGTGGCCAATTCCCTTGCCGCCCGCGCCGCAGAGCGTTCTGGCAACGTGGACCTGAAAAGCTATTTCCTGAACATCAAGGGGCCCGAACTCCTGGACAAATACGTCGGTGAGACCGAGCGCCACATCCGGCTGATCTTCTCCAGGGCACGCGAAAAGGCCTCCGATGGCAGCCCGGTCGTGGTGTTTTTCGACGAGATGGACTCTCTCTTCCGCACGCGCGGCACCGGGATTTCGTCCGACGTCGAAACAACCATCGTGCCGCAGCTGCTCAGCGAGATTGACGGAGTGGAGCGGCTGGACAACGTGATCGTCATTGGCGCGTCCAACCGTGAGGACATGATCGATCCGGCAATCCTCCGGCCGGGCCGGCTTGACGTCAAGGTCAAGATCAACCGACCGGATGCGGAGGCTGCCGCGGACATTTTCAACAAGTACATCACCCCGGACCTGCCATTCCATGAATCTGACCTCGCTGAGCACGACGGCGATGTCCAGGCGACAGTGGATGCGATGGTCCAGCGCACTGTCGAGGCCATGTACTCCACTGACAAGTCCAATGAGTTCCTGGAGGTCACCTACGCCAACGGCGACACGGAAATGCTCTACTTCAAGGACTTCAACTCTGGTGCCGTGGTGCAAAACGTTGTGGACCGGGCCAAGAAGTATGCCATCAAGGACCTTCTCACCACGCACCAGAAGGGTCTTAGGATCGAGCACCTGCTGCGCGCCGTGGTGGACGAATTCCGCGAGCACGAGGACATGCCCAACACCACCAATCCGGATGACTGGGCACGCATCTCGGGTAAGAAGGGCGAACGGATCACGTACATCCGGACCATCGTCCAAGGCAAGGCAGGGCAGGAGCCCGGCAAGTCGATCGAAACCATGCCGACCACAGGGCAGTATCTATGACCGGTGCACGGGAACCCGCGGCCGGGGGAGCTCTGCCGGTCGGCGGGGCCATGCGGGTGATGGGGGCGGAAACGGAGTATGGCATCCATGCCCCCTCCGCCCCTACCGCCAACGCCACCATGATGAGTGCCAGGGTGGTCCAGGCCTATGCGCAGGTAACCCGGCAGCGTGCCGCCGGCGGAGCGGAAACACGCTGGGACTATACGGATGAGGAGCCGCTGCATGACGCCCGCGGCTGGACATTGGACCGAGGCTCAGCCCATCCGAGCCAGCTCACCGACCAGCCCCCGGTGCTTGACGCGGAAACGGTGGCACTGGCGTACGGGCGGGAGGAACTGGAGCTTGACGGGCAGGACGAGTCCGGAACGCTGCTGATGAACATGGTCCTCGGCAATGGCGCACGGCTGTACGTCGACCATGCCCATCCCGAGTACTCCAGCCCGGAGGTGACCAACCCGCGGGACGCGGTGAAGTGGGACGCCGCTGGAGACCTCGTTGCGTTGGCCACCGTGCGCCGGCTGGCAGCAGATCCGGACCTTCCGCCCGTCAACCTGTACAAAAACAACACGGACAATAAGTCGGTGTCCTACGGCTCGCATGAAAACTACCTCATGCCGCGTTCCGTCCCCTTCGGCGACATCGTGCGGGGCCTGACGCCCTTCTTCGTCAGCCGCCAGGTCCTGTGCGGATCCGGCCGCGTGGGCATCGGCCAGGACGCCTCCACCCCGGGTTACCAGATCAGCCAGCGGGCCGACTTCTTCGAAGCGGAAGTGGGATTGGAGACCACTATCCGCCGGCCCATCATCAACACCCGCGACGAACCGCACGCAACGGCGGACAAGTACCGGCGCCTGCACGTCATCATCGGTGACGCAAACCTCAGCCAGGTCTCCAATTACCTGAAATTCGGAACCACGTCCATGGTCCTCAGCCTCATTGAGGCGGGGCTGGCGCCCAAGATCGAAGTATACGAGCCGGTGTCTGCACTCCAGGCGGTCAGCCACGACACTTCGCTCACCGCAAAGCTGCGGCTGCTGGACGGCAGGCGGGTCACCGCCCTTGACCTCCAGTGGATATACCACGAGGCCGCAGCCAAGCTGGCTCAGGATACGGGGGTTGGAGACGCCGTGGACGGCGACGGCCACACGCACGACGTCCTCGAGCGTTGGGCCACAGTCCTGACCCAGCTCGACAATGACCGGGCCGCCGCAGCTTCCTCGGTGGAGTGGCTCGCCAAGCTGTCGCTGCTCAACGGATACCGTGAACGCGACGGACTCGAGTGGAACGACGCCAGGCTTGGCCTCGTCGACCTGCAGTGGGCTGATATCAGGCCCGAAAAGGGGCTTTATTACCGGTTCCTCGCCAGGGACCGGATGCAAAGAATCCTTGAAGACGATGCCATCGCCGCGGCCGTCACTGAACCGCCGGCCGATACCCGCGCATACTTCCGGGGCAAGTGCATCAGCAGCTTCGGCAAGGACGTCGTAGGTGCCAGTTGGGACTCCGTCATCTTCGATGTTCCGGGGTACGGCCGGCTGCAGCGCGTGCCCACCAGGGAACCGCTTCGGGGAACCAAAGCCCTGACCGGAGCGTTGTTCCAACGCTACCGGGACGCGGGCCCGTTCCTCGCGGAGCTTCTGGGACATAACGCTCCGCCTGCGGCGTAAACCGCCCCGGTTGGCCCACACCGTGGCAGGATGGGCATATCGGAGGATCCGCCGGATCCGAAGACAGATATAAGGAGGGGTAGCAATGGCAGGCCAGGAGCAACAGCAGCCGCAGTCACGCGACAGCCAGGTCGAAGAGGACATTCCCGAGTCGCCGCCCGCGCCGCCTGAGGCGCAGGCATCGGCATCAACGGAAGGCGTGGACGACCTCCTCGACGAAATCGATGGCGTCCTCGAATCCAACGCCGAGGAATTCGTCCGGGCATTCGTCCAAAAGGGCGGTCAGTAACCCCGGACCCCGGAGCTGGCGGAAGCCGCGGACGGCCCTAATCTGTACCGACGTTGAAGTACCACGTTCAAGGAGTGCATGAGTGCAGGAATCAACCGCCAACCAGGTAGCCGCCAACGCCACCTCATCGTTCACCGAACACCTGCAGCGGGACCGGCCCGAGCTTCTGCCCTACAACCGGTCCCTCCAGGGAGTTGTGCCCGCCGCCCCGTTACAGGTTCCGCACGCCACCACGATTGTTGCGATGAGCTACGATGGCGGCGTGCTGATGGCGGGGGACCGGCGGGCCACCATGGGCAACGTCATAGCGAGCCGGCACATCGAAAAAGTCTTTCCGGCCGACCGCTACTCCGTCCTGGGAATTGCGGGGACTGCCGGCATCGCGATTGACCTCACCAGGTTGTTCCAGGTGGAACTCGAGCACTACGAGAAGATTGAGGGCACGCTCCTCAGCCTTGAAGGCAAGGCAAACCGGCTTGGCGCCATGATCAGGGGAAACCTGCCCCTGGCACTGCAGGGACTCGCAGTAGTGCCGCTCTTTGCCGGGTTCGACACCAGCGCCGGTGTCGGCAGGCTGTTCTCCTACGATGTCACCGGTGGCCGGTACGAGGAACGTGAGCACCATACGGTGGGATCCGGATCCGTCTTCGCACGCGGCGCCCTGAAGAAGCTCTGGCGGCCAAACCTTACCCCTGCAGAAGCTACCGCCGTCGCGGTCGAAGCCCTCTACGATGCCGCCGACGACGACTCAGCCACCGGCGGTCCGGACACAGTGAGGCAACTCTGGCCCGTCATCTACACGGTGGACAGCACGGGCGTGCGGCGGATTCCGGACAGCGAACTGGCATCTGCTTCCAGGAACGTCATCGAGGCCCGCACCATCGCTGGACGGGAGGCCTGAGATGACGCAGCAGTTCTACGTATCGCCCGAGCAGCTAATGAAGGACCGTGCCGACTTTGCACGGAAGGGCATCGCACGCGGCAGGTCCGTCGTCGTCGTCAGCTGCCAGGACGGCATTGCGCTCGTTGCGGAAAACCCCTCACCCTCGCTCCACAAAGTCGGTGAGATCTACGACAAAATCGCGTTCGCCGCCGTCGGCAAGTACAACGAATTCGAAAGCCTCCGCCAGGCCGGGGTCCGCTACGCCGACGTGCGCGGGTACTCGTATGACCGGGAGGATGTGACGGCCAGGGGCCTGGCCAGCGTCTACGCACAGAGCCTTGGTGCGGTGTTCACTGCCGAACAGAAGCCCTTCGAGGTGGAGCTCGCCGTGGCAGAGGTTGGCCCCACCCAGGCGGAGGACCACCTCTACCGGCTAACCTTTGATGGTTCCATAGCCGACGAACACTCCTTTGTTGTGATGGGCGGCCAGGCAGACAAAGTCTCATCCGTGATTGGCCAGGGCTGGCGCAGCTCGCTGAGCTTTGCGGACGCTGTGCGGCTGGCAATGGCGGGGCTGGTTCCGCCGGTCGAGGGGGAAGAACCAGCTAAGGCACTGCCGGCTGGAGCGCTGGAGGTGGCGGTCTTGGACCGGCAGTCAGAAAGCAGCCGCGGATCGAGGCGTGCCTTCCGCCGGCTTACTGACGCAGAGATCACTGCAATGCTGGCCTAGGAGGACTGGACAGATGGACAAGAGAATCTTCGGCATCGAAACCGAATTCGGCATCTCGTATTCGAGCCCGGACTCGAGGCCCCTTGCTCCCGAGGAGGTGGCCCGGTACCTGTTCCGCAAAGTTGTCAGCTGGGGGCGGTCCTCCAACGTCTTCCTGACCAATGGCTCCCGGCTCTACCTTGACGTGGGGTCCCACCCGGAATACGCCACCGCCGAATGCGATGACCTTGCGCAGCTCATTGCCCATGACAGGGCAGGGGAACTGATCCTTGACGACCTCGTGGACGAGGCACAGGCCCGCCTTGCGGCCGAAGGGTTCAACGGAACGGTCTACCTGTTCAAAAACAACACTGACTCCGCCGGAAACTCCTACGGCAGCCACGAAAACTACCTCATTCCCCGGCGCGGCGAATTCTCGCGGCTGGCAGAAATCCTGATCCCGTTCCTGGTCACCCGCCAGCTGATCGCCGGCGCCGGCAAGATCCTCAAGACACCGCACGGGGCAACGTACGCCTTTTCCCAGCGGGCCGACCATATTTGGGAGGGCGTGTCCTCCGCCACCACCAGGTCCCGACCCATCATTAACACCCGCGACGAGCCGCACGCGGATGCGGAATTTTATCGGCGCCTGCATGTCATCGTGGGCGATTCAAACATGTCTGAAGCCACGGCCATGATGAAGATCGGCACCGTGGACCTCGTGCTGCGCATGATCGAGGCCGGGGTGATCATGCGGGATATGCGGATGGAAAACCCGATCCGCAGCATCCGTGAGATCTCCCACGACCTCAGTGGCCGCGCACTGGTCCGCCTGGCGAACGGACGCCAGCTGACGGCACTCGAAATCCAGCAGGAGTATCTGACGAAGGTCACCGCTTTCGTGAAAGAGCACGGCGCGCACAACCCCCACGTCCCGCTGATCCTGGACCTTTGGGAGCGCACGCTCAAGGCCATCGAAAGCGGCGACTTCCGCGGCATCGACACCGAAATCGACTGGGCCATCAAGAAGAAGCTCATGGACAACTACCGTGAACGCCATGGGCTGGGCCTGGACGCTCCGCGGATCGCCCAACTGGACCTTACTTACCATGACATCTCGCGCAGCCGCGGCCTCTACTACCTGCTTCAGTCCCGGGGTGCAGTCCGCCGTATTGTGGACGATACCGTGGTCAAAGACGCCGTTGACGTCCCGCCCCAAACAACCCGCGCAAAGCTGCGCGGCGACTTCGTCCGCCGCGCCCAGGAACTGGGCAGGGACTACACCGTTGACTGGGTGCACCTTAAGCTGAACGACCGGGCGCACCAGACCATCCTGTGCAAGGATCCCTTCCGCAGCGTCGACGAGCGTGTGGATGCGCTCCTTGACTCTATGGGCTGACACCCAGCTTCAGGGGCTATTCTGGATAGGGCCCTTTATAAGGGGCCCTGCGCGATGCCGGCCGTTGCCATGCGGAACATCGCATCCATCCTGCCCCGACGAAAGTTTTCTACGTGCGCCGACTACTAGCAATCCTTCTTCCCGGCCTGCTGTTGCTGACCGCCTGCGGCGGTTCAACCGCAGAGCCGGAACCCACCAGCGTTTCCGCCGGTGAGACTGCCAAGTTCGACTCCCTCAAACTGACCGACAACGGGGACAAGAAAGCCCCCGGTGTTGAATTCACCAAGCCGTTGGAAGTGGCAGAGCCCACCATCAAGGTGGTCACCGAGGGCAGCGGCGAAACGGTTAAGGCCAACCAGGTTGCCAACATCTCCATCCTCGCCCTGAACGGCACCGACGGCACTACGCTCGAGGACACATTCCCGGGTGAACCGGAACCGCTTGAGCTGAACGAGGAGCTGAAGACCGGCAGCGAGGTCATCTACAACGCGTTCGTCGGGTCGAAAGTAGGCTCCAGCCTGGCACTGGCCGTGCCCGGCCAGGCCGCGTCAGCCGGAGCCGAAGCCCAGCCCACCCAGCTGCTGGTCATCAAGGTCCTGTCCGCTGAGGATGTTGCACCCGTCCTGGAAAAGCCCGAGGGCGAGACCGTGACCCCACCGGCAGGACTGCCCACAGTTACCGAAAAAGACGGCATCCCCGAAATCAACGTCGAAGGCGTAGCCGCCCCCACGGCCCTGGTCTCCCAGGACCTCATCAAGGGCAAGGGCGCCACCGTCAAGGAATCGGACACCCTCACCGTCAACTACGTAGGCGTGACCCTCGTTGGCGGCACCAAGTTCGATTCGAGTTTCGAACGCGGCGAACCCGCAAGCTTCCCGCTCACCGGCGTCATCAAGGGCTGGACCCAGGGCCTTGCCGGCAAAACGGTTGGTTCCCGCGTCCTCCTGGTCATCCCGAAGGACCTTGCCTACGGCGACGCCGGACAGGGCGAGGCCAAGGGGGATCTCGTCTTCGTAGTGGACATCCTCGGGGCGAAGTAGCAACACTTACAGTCGGGCCGCTGCCTCGCCGCGGCACCGGACAGCAGCCCCAGACGCGAGCAGCAAGACACAAACAGCACAGATCTAACAGACCTAAGGAGTAACCATGTCATTTGGCCAGCGTGATTTCGACCGCCAGAAGCCCGAGATCGACTTTCCCGAAGGCGATGTCCCAACGGAACTGGTCATCACCGACCTCATTGAGGGCGACGGGCGGGAAGCCAAGGCGGGCGACACCGTATCCACCCACTACGTGGGCGTTGCCTGGTCAACAGGTGAAGAGTTCGACGCATCCTGGGGCCGCGGCGCACCGCTCGACTTCCGCGTAGGCGTCGGCCAGGTCATCCAGGGCTGGGACCAGGGCCTGCTTGGCATGAAGGTGGGCGGCCGCCGTCGCCTGGAGATCCCCTCCGAGCTGGCGTACGGCTCACGCGGCGCCGGCGGAGCCATCGCTCCGAATGAAGCCCTGATCTTCGTAGTGGACCTCGTTGGGGTGCGCTGACGGGGATCAGCCCTCAACGGTATCCATCACCGCCGGAAAGCGCGGCAGGCCCAAGACCTTAGACACCCGGGCCTGCCGCGCTTTCTGCGTTCCGGCCCGGACTTTAGTAACGTAACCAGAGTGTCCGTATCCCGTACTGAACGTCTCCTCAACCTGCTCATCGCGCTCCTGAACACCCGGTACGGCCTGCGCCGCAGTGAGCTGCGCGAAAAGGTCTACCACGACCAGTCAGGAAACGACGTTGCCTTCGGGCGCATGTTCGAACGGGACAAGAACGACCTCCGCCAATTCGGCTTCGAGGTGGAGACACTGACGGACATGGGATGGAGCGAGGACGATCCTGCCACCACCCGCTACCGGATCGGCAAGGAATCAAACCGCCTTCCTGATGTCCAGCTGGGTCCCGAGGAATGGACGGTGCTCCTCCTTGCCTCCCAGCTGTGGGAACGCGCCGCCCTGGGCACCTCTGCCCAAAGCGCCCTCCGGAAGCTCAAGGCCTCCGGCCGAATGGCCGACGTCGGCCTGCCCGCCGGCGTCCAGCCACGGATCAAACCTGCCGGTCAGGCCTTCGATGACCTGGTCGCCGCGATGCACTCCCGGCACCCCGTCACATTCGCATACCTTGCGGGTACCACCGGCAAGGAGGAACTGCGGACGGTGGAACCGTGGGGCCTGGGCAGCCGGTTTGGCCAGTGGTACCTGATGGGCCACGACCGGGCGCGGAATGCCACCCGGCACTTCCGGCTCTCCCGCATTACCAGTGCGGTGACAACCCTGGACAAAGAGCTCTACACTCCGCCCGCGGACTTCAATGTGCGGCAGGAACTGGCCCGCCTCCCGGAACTTCCGCTGCGCACCGCGATCGTGGACGTCAGGGAAGGACGCCTGCTGGCACTGCGCCGGAGGAGCTCTGAGGCAGGCAACGCCGACGGCGCGCCCGTGGCGGGCTATGAGCGGTTAGCCCTGCAATTCAGGGACCCCGAGAGCCTGGCCGAGGAACTCGCCTCCTACGGCCCGGATGCGCGGGCAGTGTCACCCGCCGGGCTCGCCAAAGCCGTCCGCCGGAGGCTGCGCGCCGCCGCGGATTTTAGCGCGGCACCTGCGCCCTCCTACCGCTTCAGCGAGGCTCGCGCCAGAAGTGTCCGTAAACGCACTTCCGAGGACCAGCTTAAGCGCATGCTCCAACTGGTGCCCTTCCTGGTGCACAACCAGGGCCTGCACATCCAGGACGTCGCCGATCACTTCGGCGTCAGCAGGAAGGAGCTGGAGGACGACCTGCAGATTCTGATCTGCTCCGGGCTTCCCGAGGGATACCCCGATGATCTTCTGGACATCCAGTGGGACGACGACCACGTGTACATCACCCAGGACCTGGACCTGACGAAACCGGTCCGTTTCACTGTGGAGGAGGCCTGCGCCCTCCTGACCGGATTGGAGACACTGAACGGGCTGCCGGAAGTAGCCGAGGGCGGCGCCCTGGAATCGGTGACGCTAAAACTCCTGGCGGCAGCCGGTGAAGAAGGGCTCAGGGCGGCTTCCCTTGCCGGGCCCGAGGTCGCACCGGCAGATGCCGCCACTCACGCCGCAGTGCGGCAGGCGATCGAGTCCCGCTCCCAGCTGCGGCTGGCGTACCTGTCGCCCCAGCGCGACGCCGTATCCGAACGCGATGTCGACCCGCTCCGGCTCTATTCCCTGGACAACACCTGGTACTTCGAGGCCTACTGCCACGCAGTCGGCGGGCTGCGGAATTTTCGCCTGGACAGGGTCCAGGAGCTGTACCCGAACGGTGCTCCCATTCCCGCCGGCATCACGCCGGCGGAAGGGGTGCCTGCAAAGCTTTTCACCGCCAACGACGACGACACCACCGTAACCGTCCAGCTCACCCGGCAGGGGAGGGGACTGGCAGACGACTATTACGCGGAACGTACGGCGGAACTGCCCGACGGCGGGCTGGTGGCGGACATCCGCTTCGGCAACACCGCATGGCTGCCTATGTTCGTGGCACAGCACGGCGGTTCTGCCCGGATTCTTGCTCCTGCGGAGCTGGCGGAGGCGGCCCGCAGCTGGCTGGCGGCATCCCTGGCCATGTACGGCGGCTAGACTTCGAAGCATGCCTTGGTGGTCCTGGATCCTGATATGGGTGGCGCTCATAGCGCTCTCGCTGCTCTTCTATGTCCTTTTGGGCATCCGGCTGTTCCGCCAGTTCATGGCAACCGTCAAGGACCTGGGGGCGGCCGGTGAAAAGCTGGGGCAGTTGGGCCCCCTTGAAACGTCCGGCGCCTCCACAGCGCCGGTGACGCCCCGCCCGGGGTCCGCGGTTTTTGCCTCGCCGACTGTCATGAGACATGATTACGAGGCATCCAAGTCGTCCCGACAGGAAGAACGCCGCCTTCGGCGGGTGCAGCGCAAGATAGACCGGGGCCAGCCGCAGGCACTCGGCGATCTGGACTTCACCCCGAAGTAAAATTGTATTGAGACGAAAGGATTTCCCGTGGGAAGACTCTTTGATGGCCCTTGGCCCATCGTAATTATCATCGTTGTTGCTTTGCTCCTTTTTGCCGCGCCCAAACTTCCGGCCATGGCCCGCAGCCTTGGCCAGTCCATGCGGATCATCAAGTCCGAAGTCAAGGAAATGAAGAACGACGGCAAGACCGATTCCACTGACGCTTCAGGCCCGGTGGAAGGCACCATCGTCAACCACCCCAAGGCGAAGCCCGGTGAGCCGACAGACGGCACTGACGTTCCGCCGTCGAACCGCGCCTGACCCCCAGTGGCACTGTCGCGGGCCCGTAAAGCCAACCCCGAGGGGCGGATGGCTCTTTGGGACCACCTCAAAGAGCTTAAAAACCGGCTGATAAAGTCGGCGATCGGCGTCGTCATTGGCGGCATCGGGGGCTGGATACTTTACGATCCGCTGCTGAAGGCCCTTGCCGAGCCGGTCAACCGCATCTCCGAGCAGACCGGCGGGCTCTCGGCCATTAACTTCGGAAGCATTGCGTCTCCGTTCGATTTCAAGCTGCAAATGTCACTCCTCATCGGCGTGGTCATTTCCAGCCCCATCTGGATCTACCAGCTCTGGGCCTTTATCACGCCCGGCCTGACCTCCAAGGAGCGCCGGTACACGCTGGGGTACATGGCGGCGGCCGTTCCGTTGTTCCTGGCCGGCATCTGGGCCGGCTGGCTGGTTGTGCCGCAGGTGGTGCACGCCCTGACGCAGTTCACCCCGGAGGGGTCCTCCAGCGTTATCGATGCCCGCACCTACATCGAGTTCGTGACCCGCATGGTCCTGGTCCTGGGCCTGGCTTTCCTGGTTCCCGTGGTGCTGGTGGGCATCAACATGGCGGGCATCATCTCCGGCGGTACTATCCTCAAGGCCTGGCGCATCACAGTGTTCCTCGTGTTCGTCCTCGCTGCCATCGCCGCTCCCGGAGCAGATGCCATCTCGATGTTCATGCTTGCAGGTCCGCTGCTGGTGCTTTTCTTTGCCGCGATCGGCATCTGCCTGATGAACGACAAGCGCCGCGAACGCAGGACAGCCAAGCGGGCAGCTGAAACCGAGGCCACAGCGGATATCGCCACCCCCGGCAGTGAGCTCAAGAACCTCTGAGCCCCGTTAGGCTTGGGGTATGTCCTCCAACACCGGGCCTTCTTCCATTGGACCGTTTCCTGCCGGGCCCACCGACACTGAAGAGCTCTCTCCTGCCGAGCGGTACCGTGCCAGCGCCGAGCGCAGGGCCGAAGCGGCAACGTACCTCGGAGCCTTCGTCCGGACCCTCGACTTCGAACTGGACGACTTCCAGCGGCAGTCATGCCGCTCCCTCCAGGAGGGCAGGGGAGTGCTGGTGGCGGCACCCACAGGCGCCGGCAAGACCATCGTCGGTGAATTCGCCATCTACCTGGCGCTTCAGCGCGGCCTGAAGGCTTTTTACACAACCCCCATCAAAGCTTTGAGCAACCAGAAGTTCACAGAACTCTCTGAGAAATACGGGGCTGCGAATGTTGGCCTGCTCACCGGCGACACCAGCATCAACGGTGATGCCCCCGTCGTCGTCATGACCACGGAAGTCCTGCGGAACATGCTGTACGCGGATTCGGCAACGCTGGACGACCTCGGCTACGTGGTGATGGACGAGGTGCATTACCTGGCCGACAGGTTCCGGGGCGCGGTCTGGGAGGAAGTGATCATCCACCTCCCCAGCGAGGTGCAGGTGGTCTCACTCAGCGCCACGGTCTCGAACGCCGAGGAGTTCGGAGCGTGGCTGGACACCGTCCGCGGTGATACCGACATCATCGTCTCCGAGCACCGGCCGGTACCTCTCTGGCAGCACGTGATGGTTGGCCGCCAGATCATGGACTTGTTCGCCGGCGAAACCACTTTCGACGAAATCGCTCCGCCGGTGGACGAGGGGGAGACGCAGCCGGTTTCGTCGAAGGACAGCGCGAAGGGCCGCGGCTTCGACGTCAATCCCGACCTCCTCAAGGTAGCGCGCAGCGAGATCCAGCAGGGTTTCCGCAGCCGCCAGGGGGGACCCGGCGGACGCGGCCAGCGCGGGCGGCGCGGCAACGACCGTCCTGGCCGGGGCGGGGACGAGCGTGGAGTGCGTCCCGCCAGCCGTCCCCAGGTCATCGCAAGCCTGGACCGGATGGACCTGCTCCCTGCCATTACCTTCATTTTCTCAAGGGCCGGCTGTGACGCCGCCGTAGCACAGTGCGTCGGCTCCGGGCTGTGGCTTACCACCGAGAAGGAACAGCGGATCATCGCCCAGCGCGTTGACGAAGCCGGCCAGGACATCCCGCCGGACGACCTCGACATCCTGGGCTTCTGGACTTGGCGTGACGGACTGATCCGGGGCTTCGCCGCCCACCATGCGGGCATGCTGCCCACTTTCAAGGAGGTGGTGGAGAAGCTTTTCGCGGACGGCCTGGTCAAAGCCGTTTTCGCCACGGAGACCCTGGCCCTGGGCGTCAACATGCCTGCCCGGTCCGTGGTGCTGGAAAAACTGGACAAGTTCAACGGTGAAGCCCATGTGGACATCACCGCCGGTGAGTACACCCAGCTGACCGGCCGTGCAGGCCGCCGAGGCATCGACGTCGAAGGCCATGCCGTGGTGCTGTGGCAGCCAGGAACGGATCCGACGGCGGTCGCCGGCCTGGCGTCCCGGCGCACGTACCCCTTGAACTCAAGCTTCCGGCCCACATACAACATGAGCATCAACCTCCTGGCCCAGTTCGGCCGCGCCAGGGCCCGCGAAATCCTTGAGTCTTCCTTTGCCCAGTTCCAGGCTGACCGTTCCGTGGTGGGGCTTGCCAAGCAGGTGCGCAGCCGGGAGGAGTCGCTGGCGGGTTATGCCAAGTCGATGACCTGCCACCTGGGCGATTTTACCGAGTATGCCCGGCTGCGGAGGGAACTCTCCGACGCCGAAAACGCCGGTTCGCGCACCAAGTCCCGCGTCAGGAAATCGCTGAGTGACGATTCCCTGGCCCGCCTGCTGCCGGGCGATGTGGTGAATGTTCCCGGGGGCAGGGCGCCCGGCCCGGCAATTGTGCTCAGTTCGGACCACACCAGCCGCGAGCCCCGGCCTGCGGTCCTGACGCTGGACAATCAACTGAGGAGAATCGGCACCGATGACTTGGAAGGCCCCATTGCGCCGGTGACGCGCATTCGCATTCCCAAGTCCTTCAACGCCAAAGTGCCCAAATCCCGCCGTGATCTCGCGTCCTCGGCCCGGAACGCGCTGCGGGAAAACCGTTCGCCCGCCCCGGGCACCAACCGCAACCATGATTTCGGCCTTGCAACGGCCCTGCCCAACCAGGAAAAACGCATCGCCGACCTCCGCCGCGCCCTCCGGGCCCACCCGTGCCACGGCTGCAGCGAACGGGAGGACCACGCCCGCTGGTCCGAACGCTGGTGGAAGCTGCGGCGGGAAACCGACGGGCTGGTGCGCCAGATCCAGGGCCGGACCAACACAATCGCCAAGACCTTCGACCGTGTGTGCGACGTCCTGACCGCCTACGGGTATCTGGAGCCGGCTGCCGACGGCCGGCTGGGCATCAGCCCCGATGGCCAGCGGCTGCGGCGGATCTACGGGGAGAAGGACCTCCTCATTTCCCAGTCCCTGCGGCTGGGCGCGTTCGATGACTTGGATGCCGTGGAAGTTGCCGCCCTGGCCAGCGTGCTGGTGTACCAGGCAAAGCGGGAAGACCGGGGACTCCGGCCGCGGATGCCCAGTATTTCCCTGGAGACGTCGGTTGATATCGTCATCCGCGAATGGTCTGCCCTGGAGGACGTGGAAGAGGAGAACAAGCTTCCGCTGACCGGCGAACCCGAACTGGGGCTCGTCTGGCCGATCTACAAGTGGGCCCGCGGCCGCCACCTGCAGGACGTCCTGAGCGGCACGGACCTGGCAGCGGGCGACTTTGTCCGGTGGGTGAAGCAGGTTGTCGACCTCCTCGACCAGCTCGCCAAGATTCCCGGCCTGGAACCCCGCCTTGCCCGGCTCTGCGCCGAAGCAATCTCGTTGATCCGCCGTGGCGTCGTGGCCTACTCTTCCGTACTCTGACAAGCTTCGCCGGCCACCCTCCGGCCCACACCAACCCCAGGAGCACTGCCCCGCATGTCCCAGCCTGAACCGCTGCCCGCTGCCCGAGCCAAGACTGTCCTCTACCGGAACGGGTCCGTCTACAGCGCGGCAGACCCTTTTGCCACGGCCATGGTGGTTGACGGCGGCACGGTTGCCTGGGTGGGATCCGAACAGGCGGCCTCGTCCATCGCTGACAGTTCAATGGAGATCATCGATCTTCGGGGTGCCCTGGTGGCGCCGGGTTTCGTGGACTCGCACCTCCACCTGACCGAGACCGGCATCGCGCTGGACTCACTGCAGCTGGGCGGAATCCGTTCAGCCAAGGAACTGCTGGACGCCGTAGCCTGCGTACCCGGCAAAGGACCTGTCCTGGGCCACGGCTGGGATGAGACCACCTGGACGGATGACACCCTGCCCACCGCCGATGAACTGGAACGGGCGTCCGCGGGGCGCCACGTGTACCTCTCCCGGGTGGACGTGCATTCCGCGCTGGTATCCGAGTCCCTGGCCCACGCGGCGGGCGTCCGGGAGCTGGATGGGTTCGACGGCGGGGCGAGGGTCCGCCGGGCAGCGCACACGGCCGCCCGCCAGGCTACCCGCCGGCTGCCGCACGACGAGTTGCGGCGCCATCAGGGCCGTGCATTGGCCGAAGCGGCGGCAAACGGTTACGTGGCAGTCGCGGAAATGGGCGCACCGCACATCGGCGGAGTGGAGGACCTCCGGCTTGCCGCCGGATGGAACAATGGTGGCCCGGAAAGTGCCGGAGTTCCTGAAGTCCTTCCCTACTGGGGGGAACTGGCGTCCTCCGAAGAACATGCCCGCAGGCTCCTGGACCAGTTTGGCTTTGGCGTGCGGGGGCTGGCCGGCGACCTCAACATCGACGGCTCCATCGGGTCACGGACGGCGGCACTAAGGTCCGGGTACGCGGACGCGCCGGGCGAGCACGGGAACCTGTACCTGAGTGTTGGTGAAGCTGCAGCCCACCTCGCTGCGTGCTCGCTTGCAGGGGTCCAGGGCGGGTTCCATGTCATTGGGGACGCCGGGCTGGACACTGCCTTGGCCGCCCTCGAGCTGGCAGCCCGTGAGGTGGGTGAGCAGCGGGTGCGCGCCGCCGGCCACCGCTTCGAACACGTGGAGATGGTGGATGCCGCCGCCGTCGGAACCTTGGCCCGGTACGCGGTAACGGTCAGCGCCCAGCCAGCGTTCGACGCTGCCTGGGGCGGCCCCGGAGGGCTGTACGAACAGAGGCTGGGGGAGCGGAGCCGGTCCATGAACCCCTTTGCCAGGCTCTACGCCGCCGGGGTTCCCGTGTGCTTCGGCAGCGACAGCCCCGTGACGGCCCTGCGGCCATGGTCCAGCGTCCGCGCCTGCCTGGAGCACCACAACCAGGATGAGCGGATCTCAGCCCGCGCAGCGTTCCTGGGCCACACCCGTGCAGGCTGGCGGGCGGCCAAATATTCCGACCCCATGGCAGGACAGCTTGTGCCGGGAGCTCCTGCGAGTTTCGCCGTTTGGGAGGTCGAGGAACTCATGGTCCAGGTGGCCGACGGCCGGGTCCAGTCCTGGAGCACCGACCCGAGGGCGCGGACACCGCTGCTGCCTGCCCTGGACACCGGCAGCGACCCCGTGTGCCTGCAGACGGTCCGGAACGGCGTCGAACTTTTCGCAAGTCCTGCGCTCCGGTCCTGACCGGGCGGCCACCACCCTATAATTGGTAGTTGCGCCTGCCGCGGCCCTGTTCGCGGCCGGGCGCTCTGACCGTTTCCCCCAGGAAAGGCCCTTTGTGCGCGTCCTCACGATCATTCCCACCTACAACGAGCTGGAATCGCTGCCCAAGACCCTGCAGCGGCTTCGCGCGGCGGTCCCTGCGTCGGACGTGTTGGTGGTGGATGACAACAGCCCGGACGGCACCGGCCAGCTCGCGGACCGTTTCGCTGCCGAGGACTCCCAGGTGCACGTCCTGCACCGAAAGGGCAAGGAAGGCTTGGGCGCCGCGTACATTGCCGGCTTCCGGTGGGGCCTGGACGCCGGATATGACGTCCTGGTTGAAATGGACGCTGACGGTTCCCATCAGCCCGAGCAGCTTCCCCAGCTGCTGGAAGCCGTTGAGCAGGGCGCGGACCTTGCCATGGGCTCCCGGTGGGTACCCGGCGGCAGCGTCGTCAACTGGCCCCTCTACCGGCAGGCGATTTCCAGGGTAGGCAGCACCTATGCCCGCCTCATGCTGGGGTTGAAGATCAAGGACGTCACGGGCGGCTACCGCGCGTTCCGCAGGACAACGCTGGAAAAGCTCAACCTGGACCAGGTGGACTCGGTTGGCTACGGCTTCCAGGTGGACCTCGCGTTCCGCGTGGCCCGCATGGGGCTCCGCATCGAGGAACGGCCCATCACTTTCGTCGAGCGGGAGCTCGGAGCCTCCAAGATGAGCGGCAACATCGTGCTCGAGGCCATGGTCAATGTCACCAAGTGGGGCCTGCAGGCCCGCTGGCACACCCTGACCGGCAAGAAGGCACCGGCGCAGCAGCCCTAACCGGTGCAACGCCGCGCGTAGAAGCCGGATTAAACAAGGAAGGGGGCTGTCCTGCACCAAGTGCAGGGACAGCCCCCTTCCTGTTAAAAGCCTCGGGCTTGGTTCCCCTAGGCGGAGCGCCGTTCTCCGCGGCGTTCGCGCAGGATGGTCAGCCGGTCTTCGAGGATCTGCTCCAGTTCGGGGAGTGAGCGGCGCTCCAGGAGCATGTCCCAGTGGGTACGCACCGCTTTGTCGTTGCTGGTGTCGGGGCGTTCGCCATCAACCAGGAGGGCTTCCTTGCCGGTCTTGGAAACCCACACCGGGGGAATTTCCGCTTCTGAGGAGAACGTAACGAAGACCTGCTCACCGTCTTCGCACCGGTACTCGACGCGCTGGCGCGGAGCCGGCTCGACTCCGGACTCGGTCTCCATGCTCTGCGCGCCAAGGCGCATGCCCCGCAGGCTGCGATCGCTCATGATTTCTCCCTTTGGTCGGTGCGCGGTGGACAACACCGCGCCGGCCGGCGGTAAACACGTACCGTCGGACTACTGTGTGCTCTGTGCTGCATCTTTAGATTCAACGCATCGCGAAGCTTTGTTGTTCCAGCGGATCTGCTCCAGCCGGACAAATACACAATTATACCGGCGTTAAGCATGAACAGCCAAAAGAGGGGCCCGCGGCCGCGCGAACCCCTCATCGAAACCGGCAAGGACTGTCAGCCGGTCCTTCCGCTGTTGGGCCTTAGGGCTCCGACGGTTTGGCTCCCGCTTCGTCGAATAGCCCTCCGGTGGACTCCAGGCTGGTTCCGCCCAGGGCGTTGCCGATCCCCTTGAGTGCCTCGCCTACTTCGCTGGGGATGATCCAGAGCTTGTTGGAGGAGCCCTCCGCCAGCTTGGGCAGTGTCTGCAGGTACTGGTACGCCAGCAGCTTCTGGTCCGGATTGCCGCGATGGATGGCGTCAAAGACCTTCTGGATGGCCTGCGCTTCACCGTCGGCGCGGAGGATGGCGGCCTTCGCATCACCCTCCGCCTTGAGAATGGCGGCCTGCCGCTGGCCCTCGGCGGTCAGGATGGCTGACTGCTTGGTTCCTTCGGCCGTCAGGATCGCGGCCCGGCGGTCCCTTTCTGCGCGCATCTGCTTCTCCATCGAGTCCTGGATGGAGTGGGGCGGATCAATGGCCTTCAGTTCCACGCGGGACACACGGATGCCCCAGCGCCCCGTAGCCTCGTCCAGGACGCCGCGCAGCTGTCCGTTGATCTGGTCCCGGGACGTGAGTGCCTCCTCGAGGTTCAGCCCGCCCACCACGTTGCGCAGAGTTGTGGTGGTCAACTGCTCCACGGCCTGGATGTAGTTGGCGATCTCATACGTGGCGGCGCGCGGGTCGGTGACCTGGAAGTACACCACGGTGTCGATGGAGACCACCAGGTTGTCCTCGGTGATGACAGGCTGCGGCGGGAAGGAGACCACCTGCTCGCGCAGGTCCAGCAGCGGCAGGAGCCGGTCAACGAAGGGAATAAGGATGGTCAGTCCCGGATTGAGCGTCCGCTGGTATTTGCCCAGCCTTTCAACAACGCCCGCCCGTGCCTGTGGGATGATCCGGACCGCCCGGACCAGGACAATAATCACAAACACGATCAGGACCACCAGCACGATGGCGAGTGCGGCTCCTCCTGCGTTATCCATACATTTCCTTCTTCCCCAATTGATCAGGCTGTGTCAGGACTTGGCGTCGGGTTCCAATGCTGCCGAAACCACGGCGGTGGCACCGTCTATGGCGGCCACCACAACTTTTTGGCCGGCGGGAAGGACTCCTGCCGCTGAGCGGGCGCTCCAGATGTCGCCGCCGATTTTCACCAGGCCGCCGGCTGAGGAGACAGATTCCATGACGACGGCTTGCTCACCGATCAGGCGGTCAACGTTGGTGCGCTGCTCGGATGGCCCCTTCTTCAAGTGGGACAGGGCCACCGGACGGACAAAGGCGATCATGAGCAGGGAGACGACGCAGAAAACCACTATCTGCAGCCAGAGGTCGGCGCCGGCGAAATCAGCCACCAGGGCGGCGAGGGTTCCTCCGCCGAGCATGATGAAAAACAGGTCAAGGGTGATCATCTCGATCACTGCAAAAGCGAGGAAAGCGGTGAGCCACAGTGCCCACCAGTTTTCGCCCAACCATTCGAACAACGTGCTCCCCCTTCGCTACGGGGAGCCGCTACCGCGGACCCTCCAGTAACTGTTCTTCCATCCTAATGCGGGTAGCCTTCCTGTGGGCGGGCCGCCGGGAGTTGCCGGGGATAGTGGCCAAGTCGTTACTGCTTCCGGGGCCAGGCGGGGCGGAAGACTGTGAGGCGGAACCGGGCCTCGGCCGCAACAGGCTCCGGCTGGCCCTCCAGCCTGGCGGCGATGGCGGTGCGGTCGCTGTGATGCCCCGCCGGGCCCATGAGCGCAAGGTCCGCTGCCTCCCGGCGGGTGAGCGCAAGGGGGAAGTCGACGTCCCGGGCGCTCTCGATCCTGAAGTGCGGCTGCATTGCCCCGGCCAAACGGTGCTCCTTGCCTTCTTCGATCCTCAGCATGCCAGCCGATTCCGCAATGGAAGCGAGGTGACCGGGCCGGGGTGTCACCACAGCCAGCAGGCCCGTCGGCCGCAGCACGCGTGCGAACTCCGCTGCGTTCCGGGGCGCGAAAATGACCGTGACCGCGTCCACAGAGTTGTCCCGTACCGGCAACGGCTGCCATACGTCCCAGGCGAGGTTCACCGCCTCCGGGTTGAGCCGCGCGGCGCGCCGCAGGGCGAACTTCGAGATGTCCAGGCCAAGGGCAGCCACATCAAGGCCATCGGCCTCCGCCGCGTCAAGCAGAACGCGCAGGTAGTGCCCGGTGCCGGTACCTGAGTCCAGGACGACAGCGGGATCCCTGGGCAGGGAAGGGACGACGGCGGCTGCCACCGCCTCCGCCAGCGGCAGGTAGTGCCCTTTCCCCATGAAGTTGAAGCGGGCCTCCACCATCTCTGCCGTGTCCGCCTCGAACGCGGTGCCTTTTCCCACCAGCAGGTTGAAATACCCCTGCCTGGCAGCGTCAAAGCTGTGGGAAGAGCCGCAAACAAGGCGGCCTTGGCCGCCGGGATGCGGTCCCGCCGGCTCCAGAGGCTGGAAGCACACCGGGCACAGCAAGGGAAGGTTGGGAGCGGGCATAGCCACCATCTTAGGCGGCAGGCCTGACTCTCCGCGTGGCTGCCCGCCAGGGCCGGTGGCGGCCGCGGGCAGGCGGCGACCCGGACGGGTCCAGCTAGGAGCCTGCGACGCTGACCGGGCCGGTGTCGAATCCAAGCCCTGCCCGGGCTTTGCTGATCCCGGGCTCCGCCCAGTGGGCGGCGTACTCCGCGTTGCTGCTGAGCGACCGCAGCTGGGCCCGGTCCACATACAGGACACCGTTCAGGTGGTCGGTTTCGTGCTGCACAATCCGGGCCTGCCAGCCTGCGAACTCCCGCCGGGCCGGCGAGCCATCCGGCGCCTGGAAGTCCAGCAGGACGTTCTCGGGACGGGCCACCACTGCCTGAAGCCCGTTCAGGGAAAGGCAGCCCTCGTAAAAGGACGCATACTCCGTGCCCAGCGGGGTGTATCGGGGGTTTAGGAGTGCGATGAACTCCAACGGACTGCGCTTGCGCAACGCAGCGGCCTCCGGATCGACGTCGAACCGGTCCTCGACGACCGCGATTTGGAGGGGGATGCCGAGCTGCGGTGCCGCCAGTCCCACGCCGGGGGCCTCGTGCATCACCTGCCGCATGAGCGCGATGAGGCGCTCCAGCTGGTCGGAGGACAGTTGACCGTCAAAAGCGGCGGCGCGCTGTCGGAGGGCGGGGTGGCCGGCCTGCACGATGGGCGGGATGGTTTCGGCCGAAAGGATCCGCTCCACGGCTTCCCGGATTTGTTCATCGCTGACGGTGGTCTCCGGCGGGATGGGGCTCATGGGGAAAGCCTACTGGCCTCCGTCGTCCTGCCGGCCACAGTGGGTTAGTGTCGTTTCCATGGCTGAACACCCTCCCCTGAGCATCTCTCCGTTGGAGCGGGTCCTCGGATTCATCCGGGCCCTGGAAGCAGGCGGAGGGGCCGCCGAGATCAGGCCTTTCCTGGCGGACACCTTCGTGCTGGTGGAAGCCCCGCACCTCCTGGCTCCGGAAGGCTCCACCCGCACGCTCGCTTCGGTCCTTGCCGGCGCGGACCAAAGCTCCGAGGTGGTGTCGGACCAGAAGTTCCACATCAGGCGCACAACCTGTGAGGGCGGAAGGGTGGCCGTGGAGGCAGACTGGTCCGCGACAGTCCGGATGGACCTCCGCTACTGGGACCGGGGGGAGACCATCCGGGCCCGGACGTCGTCGGTTTTTGAGGTTGCTGACGGAAAAATCGTGAGCCAGGACAGCTACGACTGCTACTTCCGCTGACTCCCGCCGGGCACCATGTCCGCGCTTTACCGGCCCTACTGCATGGTGAAGCGCCGGGCTGTCCACCTGTTCATGGCCGGGATTGAAGCGGCACCGCCGATGGCAAGGTTACGGAGCCTAAGGAGCGGCGGCGGCAGCGGGCGTCCCAACAGCATGTTCACTTCGGACTGGCGCCTGGCAACCGCAGCGGCACGCCGCCGGGCGGCGGCGAATTCCTTCAGCCGCCCGTCCACCGGCTTTCCCGCCACGGCCTCCCGGAGCACGGGAGCAAGGGCTTGGGCGTCCAGCCAGCCAAGGTTCATGCCCTGGCCGCCGATCGGGCTGATTTCGTGGGCGGCGTCGCCCACCAGCACTACCCGCCCGGCCACGGTCCGCCGGGCCATCGTGGAGCGGACGCTGAAGGCACTCAGCATGGTGTTGGTCCGAACGTCCGGCAGTATTCCCGTCCGCCGCAGGACCAGGCGTGCCAGCCGGCCGGCGTCGGCTCCTCCCGCGGGCTGGCCGAGCCGTACCACCCACCGCCGCAGGCCGCCCGGGAGCGGAAAGGACTCTACAATCCCTTCCGGCTCGAGGAAAAGGACAGCCATCTGCCCATGGCGTCCGGAGTCGGCGAAGTCGCCCATCAGGTAGTGGTCCGGATAGGCCTTGGTGCGGACGGGCATACCGAGGGCATCGCGCAGCAATGACCTTGCGCCGTCGGCGGCGACCACGAATGACGCTTCAAAGCTGCCATCGCCTGCCGTTGCATCGCTGGAAGGTTCGACGGCGACGGCGGCCGCAGCGCCGTCGTCGTTCACTCCTGTGACGCGCACGCCCCTGACGATGGCCCCGCTGTCGAGGGCATGGACGCGTTCCTCGAGGAGTTGTTCCGTCCGGTACTGGGGGAGGGCCAGCACGAACGGAAAGGCCTCCGAAACACCTGCGAACGACATGGTGCCCACGGTCCTCCCGCCGCTGAGGGCCAAACCCGCAGTTATCGGCATGCCCTCCCGCACCATGGCATCGGCCAGGTGGATGCCGTCCAGCGCCTTGAGGGCAGGAGGATGGATTCCGATGGCACGCGTGTGGATATTGCGTTCTGTCCGCTGCTCGAGGAGGCGTACGGAGACGCCCTCCTGGAGCAGGGAAGCCGCCAGGTAAAGGCCCACCGGGCCGCCGCCGACGATGACCACGTCTGTTGCCACGTCAGTCCCTCGAATAAGCGAGGACCTGGTGGAAAGGACTGCCTGGCCTGACCACCCAGCCGGGGGGAGCGATGGCCGCCAGTTCCGGGCGCGTGTAACTGCGCCGGATGGACGTGAGCCCGTCCGCGCGGATAAAGGAATGGCGGAAAGGCAGGGCAGCGGCACTGAAAAGGGCATAGGCAACCGGGCTGCGGCGGAGATCGTTGTGCAGCGCGGCCTTTCCGGCCAGCACTTGCGAATGCGCCAGCAGTTCCCGCAGTTGCGCCTCATCAAGGTGGTGCAGGACATGGTTGGAAATCACGAAGTCGTACTGCCGTCCCTCGCTGACCAGGTCGGCGCTGTGGGCCTGCCGGAAAGTGAGTCCCGGAACTTCAGGGCGCCGCTCGGCGAAGGCGGCGGCCCGGGGATCGGGATCGATGCCCGTGATGTGCAGGGCCAGGTGGTCGCGCGCGGCCCAGCGCGACAGCAGGGTGGCGAGATCGCCTCCGCCCGAGCCAATGTCCAGGAGCGTCCCGGGCCGGGGGCTGCCCGCCAGGAAAGGACGCAGCTCCCGCACGTAGAGCCGACGCCAGCCGGAGAGCATCCGGTTAATGACAGCGAACTGTCGGTACGTGTTGTCCAGGGCCTGCGGGTCGCAGTCGGGCAGGTCCATGATTTCCACCGCCCAGGCGGCGCGCCGCCGCAGCAGGAGATCCACGGGGATCAGGCCACTGGCGCTTCCGCCGGCAGCCGCTCCTGAGCCTGTTCCTCGGGGGAATTGTGCCCCGGCCGCGTTGTACGCGGCGCTTGCCGCAGTTTGGTGAAGACCGCCGTTTCCACGGTGAGCCCGGGGCCGAAGGCCATGGAGCAAATCCTTTCGTCACCCGGCTCCGGGTCCTGTTCCAGGATGTGCTTGATGACGAACAGGACGGTTGCGCTGCTCATGTTGCCGTAATTGCGGAGGACCTCGCGGGCCGGCACCAGCTGTTCCTGCGTCAGGCCGAGCCTGGACTCGACCTTGTCAAGGATGCTGCGGCCGCCCGGGTGGATGGCCCAGTGGCGGATGGAGGAGTAGGGGAGTGCTGCCAGTTCCGGTTCCCGCGCCAGGAGGGGCGCCAGCGCCCCGACGATGTGGTCGTCGATGATGTGCGGGACGTAGTTGCCCAGGACCATCTCGAAGCCGTGGTCACCAATGTTCCAGGCCATGGAATCCTCGCCGACGGGGGTGAGGACTGTTTCGAAATGGTCCAGCTGCATCAGGGCATGGTCTTCGGCGCCGTGCCGGGCGGTGACGACGGCGGCTGCCGCTCCATCGGCGAAAAGGGCTGACCCCATGATGGTGTCGGGGTCGTTGGAGGTACGGACGTGCAGCGAGCACAGTTCCGCGCAGACCACCAGGACTACGGCGTTGGGGTCCGCTTCACAGAACAGCTTTGCTGCGCGCAGCGCGGGAAAGGCCGCGTAGCAGCCCATGAAGCCGAGGTGGTAGCGCTGGACGGCCGGGTCCAGGCCAAGCTCGCGCACAATCTTGTAGTCGGGCCCCGGGTTGAAGAATCCCGTGCAGGAGACGGTCACCAGGTGAGTTATGTCAAGTAAATTGAGTTCCGGGCAGGCGTTGACGGCGGAGCGGGCAGCTTCGACGAAGAGCTTGGTGGCTTCGCGGCCGAAGATCTCATTCCGCGCCTTGGTGCCGGGGTTCAGGAGCAGGCCGGTGGCAGGGTCATAGAATTGCGGATCATCCGAGCGGAAGTCGTTGGTCAGTTCCTCGACGGCAGTAAAGCGTGTGTCAATGGCGGCCGAATCGAAGCACGTGTTCACCAGCCGGGCACCCAGCCTGGACAGGCCAGGCTGCGCCGCAAAGACATCCCGGGCTTCCGACTGGATCAGCTTCGTTTTCGGAACTGCAGTTTCAAGTGAACGCACGTAGACCGTCATTGGTTCATTCTTAGCGAGCCCTTGGATTAAGGCAACGGTAGGCCTGGGCGTTGACCTGCGGAGTTACCGGTCCCGGGCGGTAATACTGCGCTGGTGGACCAGTGGTCCCGACCCTCCCAGAAACGCCGATAATCTACATTATGTCAAGTAGAAGTGATCCAATTGCAGAATATGCAGAATAGGACCTGGTGATACCCGCTTCCCCGTTTTGGGATAAGGCCCTGCCCGAAGGGCTGCACCTGGGCTTGGGCAATGTCCCCGTCCTGGTTCCTGCGCAGATTGCCCCTATGTTCTGGGACTATTTGCACGACCGGCCCAACCAGCAGACCGGCAACGGCGGGAGCCAGTGGCTCTTCCCCGGCACCTTGCCGGGCCAGCACATCCACGCCGACGCGATGATGGGCCAACTACGTGCCTTGGGCATCCACACCGGCGGAGCCCGGAACACCGCTCTGCGCGGCCTCGTCCAAGAACTGCCACCCACCCTGGTCGCAAATGCCCTGGGCTACAGCTACCAAGTCATTCACAAACACGCCGCTGACGCCGGTGTCCCAATGGCCGGCTACGCAGGTGGTGCGCGTTTGACTCCTCTGGGATCCTGACGCGCCTGACCTCGCTGCAGCACGGTCGGTCCGCGAACAACTAAGGTCGGTCTCGTGACGGATGATCTGCGAGGCTTCTCCCTGGGGACGTGGCTGCTAGTGCGCGGGGACCTCATTGGAGTGCACTGCGATCCCCGTATCCATGATCGCAGTGCCCCGACGGCTAGCAGGAGGTGACCCAGATGGAACGGTTTCTGATACTGCTGGCCATAGTCCTTGCTTCAGTGGCAGTCTGCGTAGCCGGACGCTATCGATTCCCCATCAAGGAAGGATCCCGAGCGGATCACTTCTTCGAACGGCTCCAGTTGGCAGGGAACGTGGTAGCCATCGGAGTGGAACTCCTGCTTCCCGCCGTCACCGGTTTCCTCGGCCAGCCCTTGCTGGCCTACGCGGCCGCAATCCTCCAAGTTTTCGCTGTGAGCATCTTTCGAGTCCAGCTGCCTCCAATTCGGGCGGTCCGCCCCGGGACGGCCGCTCAGCACTCAGTAGGTGAACGGGAACTTCGCCGCACTCGATGGCCCTACCAAACGGCCTTCGCACTGGGATACGTCCTGCTCCTTGCTTACGTGGCGTCCATATTCGGTATGTATTTCTAATAGCCGACTGCAGCAAGGAACGAACGGGAAACCGACAGCTAAGCGGGAACTGCAGCGCCCGCATAGGACTCGGAGCGATATGTGCAGTTCCCGCTTCCAAAAACTGTCCGCTCCGGACTCACCCAACTCGGACCACACACGCTCGCGGTGGAACTGCGCCGCTCCCCCTCACCCGGAACGGTCACTTTCAGAACGTGAGCGGGCTTGCGGCTCACGGCACCGGTAACGGCACCACGTGCACTGGATGGGAGCCCCGCCGCCAATCTTGCGTCAATATTTCGGAAACGCGAGCCAACTCCTGATTTTCCTCCACCAAGATCAAAGGGACGAAGGGTAAGCCCTCCACTTCAACGGAGGGCACTTCTGGCAGCCAGGGGATCGGCGCGGCGGAAGCCTGTACCTTCCCACAAGCGTTTGAGCCAGGACGGGGCGGGGTGACCGGGATGATGCAAGAGCAGCATTGGTCCGAGCCAGCGGGCGACCAACGACCAGGGCAGGAGCCCCCCTCCGCCGGCTTCATGGTCATCCGAACCTGGCACGAGCCCGGCCACCCACAGGGTTTTCGGGCGAGGATAACCTTCGGACAGACTCCCAGCAGCACTCAAAGGACCGTGGCCACAGCCGACCCCGCGGAGGTCCTAAGCGTGGTCAAGCGCTGGCTGGCCGCTCAGCCAGGGGTGACGGGGAGGAACTGACTGTTCCGTCCCCAAACCCGGCCGCCGCTCAAGGGCCCCGGCAAGAAGCGCGCTCACCGAGTCCGAAGGCAGCAAACCCATTTCTTCCCCAAGCTGCTTCCGGTAGCCTTCGTAAGCCCTGAGCGCGGCGGCGGGATTGCCGTGCTGCAATTCAGCCTCAATAAGGAGCTTCACGGCAGTCTCATAGAGTGGCTCGATCTCCACCGCGGCCTCGGCGGCTGCCTCTGCCGTCCCGGTGTCACCCACGGCAAGTGAATACGAAGCGATGGCTACGTAAGCCCGTAAGCGGTCCTGCTGCAGCCGGCTCTGTTCAACGATCATCCAGTCCTCGTACCAGCCGGGAAGCAGTTGGGCATCACTTAGCCCGTCCAGCAAGGATGCAGGGTCTCCCTTCAGCCCTGCACCGCCCAGCGTCCTGGCCTGCAGCCGGACCCGCCTCAGGTCAACGTCCACGTTGTCGCTGAGGTACAGCATCCGGCCCTCGTTGACGATCAGCCCGGGCACTTGGCGTGAAACCAAGTGGACACTGACGCGCAGACTCTCCAACGCCTTGGAATCCGGATACTCGGGCCACAACAAGCCGACGAGATAGGTTCGGAGAAGCGGACCCTTGATGGCCAGCGCCGCGATCAGCCGCTGCTGGCGCGCAGCAACATGCACAACCACGCCGTCCCGGCAGAGACGCCAGGACCCGAGCAGTTCCAGTTTCAACTCTCCATAGCCGTCGGCGCCCATGGGAACCTGATTTCGGTTCAACAAAACATGTGGTGGATGGTACGAATGAGCATCCTCAGGACGGTGGGTCCTGTCAATGGGGCCATCCCCATACTTCCTAAGGGAGAGGTCCCTATCCGAAGCGGAGGCCACCCCGTACGGAATCTAACGCGTGGACCCGATCCCGGCGCCAACCACGGCCCCAATCCCAAGTCCCAGTGCAAAACCAAGGAACGGACTGTCAAAGACCGCGAGCCCAAGGGTAATTCCAACAGCGGCGCCAACGAGGCAACAGATCCACAGTGGCTTGTTCACCCGGCCTCCAACAGCAGATACTTCGGCAACACGGGTCCACCGGAGACTGCAGCGGGTTTCCCGGCAGGGTCAGCCGTCATACGCTTTCTGCAGTTCGGCGATGTCCAGCTTGCGCATCCCCAACATGGCCTGCATGGCACGCTGCGATCCGTGGGGGTCGGGGCCTGCGATCAAGGACGGGAGGACTGAGGGGACGATCTGCCAGGACAAGCCGAAACGGTCCTTCAGCCAACCGCACTGGCTCTCTGAGCCGCCGTCTGTCAGAGCTGCCCAGTACCGGTCCACCGAGGACTGGTCCTCGCAGTCCACCACGAACGAGACAGCTTCAGTGAAGGCGGATCCCCGGGCACCGTTCAGGGCGGTGAAGCCCCGCCCTTCGAGTTCAAAGTCGACGGCGATCGCTTCGCCCGCCGCGCCGGGTCCGCCATCACCAAAGCGCGAAATGTTGAGGATTCTTGAATCGTCGAAAACCGAAGTGTAGAACTGTGCCGCTTCTTCCGCCTGGTTGTCGAACCAGAGGCAGGTCCCGATTTTTCGAGGCATGGTGGCTCCCTTCCGGCTTGAGCCTAATGCCGCGGTCCACGGCACACAACGGCTGGCGTTAAGCTCGGATCCATGACTTCCCGCAATGTGAAACCGCATGCCGTCCGCCTGCCCCTGGCAGCGGCGGGAGCCGACGCCGTCATGATCCTGGTGTTCGCCGCCGTCGGACGCGACGCCCACCAGCGCGGCGACGTGGTGACCGGCGTGATGCTGACCGCCTGGCCGTTCCTGGCGGGTGCTGCGATGGGGTGGATCATCGCAAGGGCATGGCGGGATCCCCTCTCGGTACGGTCCGCCGGCATTGCCGTTTGGCTCGGCAGCGTGGCAGGAGGGATGGTGTTGCGCGCCCTGACAGGCCAGACCGTGGTGCTCCCGTTTGTCATGGTGGCCTTGCTTAGCCTGGGGCTCCTGCTGCTTGGCTACCGCCTGCTGCTGGCGATGTTCCGGCGCCGCCGCGGCGCCTGAACAGGCCAGGGGTGCCCGGCCGCAGGCTCCTGCCAATGTAATAGGCTGGCAGCAGAAACTTGCCGGGCACTGCTACGGCGCAACAGATCCGGAAGGGTTCAACGTGATCACTGCATTCGTTCTGATCAAGACCGACGCTGCCCGCATTCCTGAAACAGCCGAGGAAATCTCCGCGATCGAGGGAATCAGCGAGGTTTATTCCGTCACCGGAGAATGGGATCTCATTGCCGTGGCACGGGTCCACCGGCACGAGGACCTGGCCGACGTCATCGCCGACAGGCTCTCCAAGGTCCCTGCCGTGGTCCACACCACAACCCATATTGCCTTCCGCGCCTACTCCCAGCATGACCTGGACGCAGCGTTCTCGCTGGGCTTTGAGCAGTAGGCAACTGGCCGTGCTCACCGGGCGGTGAGCGCGACCCACTTCCCAAGGACGGCTGCGGCGGCCCCGGTATCAATGGATTCGGCGGCGCGGGCAAAAGCCGTCCGCATCCGGTCGAGGAACGGGCCCTCGGCCGATTGGTCGAAGGCCACCAGTCCGGCCGCTGCGTTGACCAGGACGGCGTCCCGGGCGGGTCCTTCCTTGCCGGCGAGGACCTGCCGGACAACGGCCGCGTTCACCTCTGCGTTTCCACCACGCAGCTGTTCCACGGTGGCAAGGCGGATGCCCAGGTCCTGCGGAGAGAACGTCAGCTCTGTCACCCGGCCATCACGGATCTCCCACACTGTGGACGGCCCCGTGGTGGTGAGCTCGTCCAGGCCGTCGTTGCCGCGGAAAACCAGGCCCCTGCTCCCCCGTTGCGCCAGCACGCCAGCTACCAGCGGCGCCATCCTGGCGTTTGCGACGCCGACCGCTGAGGCCTGCACGTTGGCAGGGTTAGTGAGGGGGCCGAGGAAGTTGAAAGCGGTGGGGATAGCCAGCTCCCGCCGGGGAACGGCGGTGTGGCGGAACGAGGGATGGAACACCTGCGCAAAGCAGAACGTGATTCCGGCCTCTTCGGCGTTGCGGGCCACTTCGTCGACGGTCAGGTCGAGCCGCACACCCAAGGCTTCAAGTACGTCGGCGGAGCCGGACGACGACGACGCGGCCCGGTTGCCGTGCTTGACCACTTTGGCGCCGGCCCCTGCGGCGACCAGGGCTGCCATCGTGGAGATGTTCACGGTGTTTAACTGGTCTCCCCCGGTGCCGACGATGTCCAGCTTCTCGCCGGAGATGGTCACAGGCCTCGCATGGGCAAGCATTGCAGCCACCAGGCCCGAGAGCTCCTCAACCGTCTCGCCTTTGGAGCTGAGCGCCACCAGGAATCCGGCAATCTGGGCGGGCGTGGCCTCTCCCGACATGATGGTGTCCATCGCCCAGGAGGTGTCGTCCGCTGTCAGGTCAGTACCGCCAATTAAGGCGGAGATCAGGCGGGGCCAAGAATTGCCGGACGGTGCGGAAGCCTGTGAAGTCACCTCCTGATGCTATCGAGCGTGCCGGGGCGTGACCAATGTGAACCCCTCCGGGAACTTTTCCGGGCGATTTCGCGTCTTTGTAGAAAAAGTCCCCCGAAAAGGCGGTTTGCGTTGGGCAGCACGGACTTTTACAGACATAATGTCTATGTGACATCTGCGACCCATGCCCCCAGTACCCCGGCGCACCCCACGCTGAACCGCCCCAATATGGTTTCCGTTGGAACCGTTGTGTGGCTGTCCAGCGAGTTGATGTTCTTCGCCGGTCTCTTCGCCATGTACTTCACGCTGCGCTCCACGAGTGCGCAGATGTGGGCCGATGAGACAGCCAAGCTCAACTTCCCCTTTGCGCTCGTCAACACCATCGTCCTCGTGGCCAGTTCCTTTACTTGCCAGATGGGCGTCTTTGCGGCTGAACGGCTTCAGCCGCGCCGGACCGGGGGCGCTTTCCAGTTCGCCCGCTGGGGAATGAACGAATGGTTCACCCTGACGTTCCTGATGGGCGCGTTCTTCGTAGCCGGACAGACCATGGAATACGCCATGCTGGTCTCTGAGCACGTCTCGCTGTCCTCCAACGCCTACGGCTCCGCTTTCTATATGACCACCGGCTTCCACGGCCTCCACGTCATCGGCGGCCTCATCGCCTTCCTGCTCATCATGGGCCGGTCCTTCGCCGCGAAGAAGTTCGGGCATTTTGAAGCGACGTCAGCGATTGTCACCTCTTACTACTGGCACTTCGTGGACGTCGTGTGGATCGGCCTCTTCCTGGTCATCTACGTACTCAAGTAGCCAGCTTTGATTCTTTTTCTACAAGAGGCAGAATTTCAGGTAGCGGCTCCCGGAGCCGGCGCAGGATCGAATAAAGGAACCACCACGTGAAGGCACTCTCACAAAAGCGGCGTCACCCACTAGCAGCACTAGCGCTGCTCCTGATGGGGCTCCTCATCACGGGTGGGCTGTACGCCGCGGCTACCACCGTCAACGAGGCCAAGGCCTCCAGCACTTCCTACAGCGCCAATGACGTGGAAGAGGGCGGCAAGCTGTTTGCGGCCAACTGCGCCACATGCCACGGCATGGGTGCCAGCGGAAGCCAGGACGGGCCTTCACTGGTTGGCGTTGGCGCAGCAGCTGTCGATTTCCAGGTGGGTACCGGCCGCATGCCGATGCAGATGAACGGTCCGCAGGCCATGAAGAAGCCCGTCCAGTTCAACGATGAGCAGACGCGGCAGCTTTCAGCCTATGTCGCTTCCCTGGGTGCCGGCCCGGCGGTTCCTGAAGAAAGCCTGCTTGACGAAGGCGGCGACGCAGCAGCAGGCGGCGAGCTGTTCCGCACCAACTGCGCCATGTGCCACAACGCGGCAGCAGCCGGCGGCGCCCTGACCCGCGGCAAGTTCGCCCCTGCACTCGCGGACGTGTCCGGCAAGCACATCTACGAAGCCATGGCCACCGGCCCCCAGAACATGCCGGTGTTCAGTGATTCGAACATCACCCCCGAAGGTAAGCGGGACATCATCACCTTCCTGAAGCAGATCGAAACCAGCGGCTCGCCGGGCGGAGCAGACCTCGGGTCCCTGGGCCCGGTGGCGGAAGGCCTGTTTGTTTGGGTTGCAGGCCTCGGTGTCATCATCGCCTTCACGATCTGGCTGACTTCCCGGACGTCCTGACCCCTGGGAACCACCACACACTTCTGCTGATCCGTCAGCAGCTTGATATTAGAAACTAACCCGGCACCCGCCGGGACGAGAGAAGGATGAGGCGAATTATGGGCAACCATAGTGACGGCAGTCCGAACCACTCGGGCACCGTAGCTACGGCTGGTCAGAATGAGGTGGAGAAATTCCAGGATCCTGGAATCCCTCCGCACCGTTTGCGCCTGGCTGACACGGACCCGAAGGCCGCAAAGCGGGCAGAACGGCAGGTCGCCTTACTATTTGGCATCTCTGTTGTTGGAACCCTGATCTTCCTGGTGGCGTACTTCGCCATTGACCTGGGAGGCGAAGAATCGAGCATCGGCACCATCCGGCTTCAGAACATGCTGCTGGGCCTTGGCACGGCGTTTGCCATGCTCGGCATCGGTACCGGCATTGTGCACTGGGCCAAGGCCCTCATGCCGGACCACGAAGTTTCCGAGGAACGCCACGCGATCCGTTACGAGGAGGACCGCCAGGCGGCAGTCCGCATCGTCGATGACATCGTCGAAGAGACGGGCATCAAGCGCCGTCCGCTGATCCGGAACACCCTCCTCGGTGCCGTCGCCCTTGCGCCGCTGCCCGCCGTCGCCATCTTCGGTGACCTCGGACCTCGCCCGGACGACAAACTGGCCCACACCATGTGGGCACCCCAGGAAGGCAAGCTCAAGCGGCTTGCCCGGGACCCTGACGGAACGCCCATCAAGGCCTCGGACGTCACCATCGGCTCCGCCTTCCACGTCATTCCGGAAGGGCTCAACGACCTCCACGAGGGCAAGCTCAACGAAAAGGCCAAGGCCGTTGTGCTGCTCATGCGCTTGGACCCGGCATCGCTTAACCCCTCCCAGGGCCGTGAGGACTGGGGCTACAACGGCATTGTCGCCTACTCCAAGATCTGCACCCACGTCGGTTGCCCTGTTGCCCTCTACGAGCAGCAGACGCACCACCTGCTGTGCCCGTGCCACCAGTCCACCTTCGACCTCACCCAAGAGTGCAAGGTGATCTTCGGCCCCGCCAGCCGTCCTCTCCCCCAGCTGCCCATCGCAGTTGACGACGAGGGCTACTTGGTCGCTACCAGCGACTTCAAAGAACCTGTAGGACCAAGTTATTGGGAGCGTGATATGCATGAGCGCAGCATCACCAGCTGAGCCGGCTTTCGTCGCCAAAACCAAGACGGGCCGGATTACCGACTTCGTCGATGCCCGTGTGGGCGGTTCCGGAATCCTCCGCGAATTCGGCCGCAAGGTCTTCCCGGACCACTGGTCCTTCATGTTCGGCGAAGTGGCCCTCTACTCGTTTGTCATCCTCCTGCTTTCGGGCACGTTCCTGACATTCTTTTTTGATCCGTCCATGGCCGAGACGCACTACGACGGCTCGTACGTTCCCCTGAAGGGCGTCGAGATGTCCGTGGCGTACAGCTCGTCGCTGGACATCTCGTTTGACATCCGCGGCGGCCTGTTCATGCGCCAGGTCCACCACTGGGCAGCACTGCTGTTCGTGGCTTCCATCGCAGTGCACATGCTGAGGGTCTTCTTCACCGGCGCCTTCCGCAAGCCCCGCGAAATGAACTGGGTAGTGGGCGGCGTCCTGCTCATCCTGGCCATGGCCGCCGGGTTCACCGGCTATTCGCTGCCTGATGACCTGCTTTCCGGAAACGGCCTGCGCATCATCGACGGTGTGATCAAGTCCATCCCTGTCATCGGTACCTACATCTCCTTCTTCCTCTTTGGTGGAGAATTCCCGGGCACCGCAATCATTGGGCGCCTGTACATGCTGCACATCCTGCTGGTGCCGGCACTCATCCTGCTGATGATCGTCCTTCACCTCTTCATGGTGGTCATTCACAAGCACACCCAGTACCCGGGCCCCGGCCGCAACGACAACAACGTTGTCGGCTACCCGTTGGGTCCTGTCTACGCAGCCAAGGCCGGTGGATTCTTCTTTATCGTCTTCGGTGTCCTGGCCCTCATGGCAGGCTTCTTCACGATCAACCCGATCTGGAACTACGGCCCGTATGACCCCTCCCCCGTGTCCGCCGGTACCCAACCCGACTGGTACATCGGGTTCGTCGACGGCGCCCTGCGTTTGATGCCGGGTGTGATTGGCGACTTCCACTTCGAGTACGTCATCTTCGGTTACACCCTCACGCTGAATGTCCTGCTCCCGGCGCTGGTCCCGGCAGGCATCCTGTTCACGGTCATGTTCATGTACCCGTGGATCGAGCGCTGGGTCACCAAGGACGAACGTGAGCACCACGTTTTGGACCGTCCCCGTAACGCTCCCACCCGTACGGCCATCGGTATGGCCGGCTTCGTCTGGTACTGCGTGATGTGGGCAGCTGCAGGGTCCGACCTCATCGCCACCCACTTCAGCGTCTCCCTGAACGACGTCACGTACTGGCTGCGGGCCCTGTTCTTTATTGGCCCGGTCATCGCCTTCATCGTCACCAAGCGCGTGGCCTTGGCCCTCCAGCGCAAGGACCGCGAGATCGCCCTGCATGGACGCGAGACGGGCCGCATTGTCCGCCTCCCGCACGGCGAGTTCATCGAGGTTCACGCGCCCCTGGACGAGTACAAGCGCTACAAGCTGGTGGGCTTCGAATCGCCAGAGGTTCTCCCCGCCGTACCGAATGAACACGGCGTCGTAACCCGCAAGGAAAAGCGACGCGCGTTCCTCTCCAAGTGGTTCTTCGAGGACCGGGTAGCACCTGCGACTCCTGCTGAGCTTGAAGCTGCGCACGGCCACGGCCACGCTGCGGTGGAAGCACCCGAGGAAGCAAAGAGCCTGTCCCACTAGGGTTTACACGGGAAACATGGAAGGCCCGGTCCATTTGGACCGGGCCTTCCTGTTTGCCTTTCCGTATGTCCGCAGCACACGGTCTGCACTCCGTGTGCTGCGGACAGCCCGCCAACGGGCGGCTCAGTGGTTACGTGCCCGGCGTGCCCCCGGGCGCTGCAGCGGCACCCACAGCTTGTACCTGTCTGCGCGGTAGTAGGAGACGGAATAGTCCACCATAGCCCTGGCTACGAAGGCGTGCCGCTGGATTTTCAGGAGCGGCGCTCCCACCTCCACGTTCAGCAACCGGGCGGTGGACGGCGAAGCCGCGGTGGCCTCGATCATGTCCTCGCCCCATTCCATCACCAGCCCAAATTGCTCACTGAGGACGTTGTACAGCGACGTGGGCGGTTCCCCGTCCAGCAGTCCCGGCACCCGGTGCGCAGGAATGAAGTTCTCGTCAACGCTCATGGGTTCACCGTCAGCCAGGAGCAGGCGCCGGAAACGGACCAACGGCGTTCCCTCATCCAACTGCAGTTCACGCGCAAGGAACGCACTGGCGGCAATCTGCTCAAAGCTCAGGACCTTCGCCGCAGGGACCATCCCCCGTCGCTGCATCTCCTCGCTGTAGGACGTCAGCTTGACTTGGAGATCGACCTTTGGCCGGCGGACGAATGTCCCCAGGCCCACCACTCTTTCGATGACTTCTTCGCCTACCAACGCATCAATCGCCTGGCGGACGGTCATGCGGGCAAGGCCGAACCGCTCGGCGAGATCCCGTTCGGAGGGCAGGGCCGAGCCGGGCGGGCAGGAGTCCGCAATGTAGGTACGCAGAATCTCGCGCAGCTGTACGTAGATGGCTGTGCCACTGGACCGGTCGATTTTGCCGGTGATGGCTGCCGCACTAGCCGGCATGGGTTGCTTCCCCTGCGTTAAAGTTCACCCTCCAATTTTAGGTCAGGTCTAGACCAGCTTCGTCCACCTTGTCCCGCCGTTTAGCGGCGCAACCTGACAGGCCCTATATTTGTCATGAAAACGCGATTTCGACGGAGGGGGGCCGTCATTATGAAGGAGTCCCTTTGCCAACACATAACGCCGTGGTCAAAGCCTCGGTGGGGCTGCACGCCCGGGCTGCCGCCGTCTTCGTACGGGCCGCTACGCAGACCGGCCTGCCGGTGACCATCTCGAAGGAGGGCAGCTCGAGCGTTGATGCGCGCTCTTTGCTGCAGGTGATGGCGGCGGATTTCCACCAGGGATGCATGGTGGAGCTGGGTATCAGCGACGCGGCCCTCAGCGGCCCGTTGGGGCGCCAGGAGGCCGAGGACGCGTTGCGGGCGCTGGGTGAACTGCTGGAGTCGCAGGGCGCCGCCTAGGACGTGCCGCGAGCAATACGAACGACGTCGGGCCCCACCAAATGGTGGGGCCCGACGTCGTAGTTGGTGAAGAAGCGCTAGTGCGCGTGGTCTCCGCGGCTGTATTCGTACACCCAGCCGATGAGTGCCACGACTGCCAGGCCGGCCGCGATGAACACAATCCAGAAACCGACCGCAAGGCCCAGGAAACCTGTTGCGCACGCGATGCCCAGGACCAGCGGCCACCAGCTCCAAGGGCTGAAGTGTCCCTGCTCGCCCGCGCCTTCGTGGATCTCAGCATCGCTGCGGTCCTCGGGGCGCATGCCGACGCGCTTGCCGGTGAATCCAAGGTAGCCGCCGATCATGCCGGCGAGGCCGCCCACCAGCAGGATGCCAAGGATGCCCACCCACTCGCCCCAGTTGGTCAGGAAGCCGTATACCAGGGACACCGGAACGAAGAAGAAGACTCCGGCACCAAAAATCCAAGATTCAATTTTCATTGTCAGTTGTCCCTCTGGTCGGCATTTCCGAGTACCTGGGCGGCCGGCGCCGGCGACTCAACGGTGTGGACCTGGCGGAGTTCCGGGTGGTGCAGGTCCAGGGCGGGCCGCTCGGAACGGATCCGGGGCAGCGAAGTGAAGTTGTGCCGCGGCGGCGGGCAGGACGTGGCCCATTCCAGTGAGGCGCCGAAGCCCCAGGGATCGTCCACCTGGACCTTTTCACCGCTGCGCCACGTGATGTAGACGTTCCAGAAGAACGGAATCAGGGAGGCGCCCAGCACGAACGAAGCCACGGTGGAGAACTGGTTCATCCAGGTGAAGTTGTCCTCCACCAGGTAGTCCGCGTAACGGCGGGGCATGCCTTCAACGCCCAGCCAGTGCTGGATGAGGAACGTGCCATGGAAGCCTAGGAACAGCAGCCAGAAGTGGATCTTGCCCAGGCGCTCGTTCAGCATCTTCCCGGTGAACTTGGGCCACCAGAAGTAGAACCCGGCGAACATCGCGAACACCACGGTGCCGAACACCACGTAGTGGAAGTGCGCCACCACGAAGTAGGAGTCCGAGACGTGGAAGTCCAGCGGCGGGGACGCCAGGATGATGCCGGTCAGGCCACCGAACAGGAAGGTGACCAGGAAGCCGATGCTCCAGAGCATCGGGGTTTCGAACGTCAGCGAACCGCGCCACATGGTGCCGATCCAGTTGAAGAACTTCACGCCGGTGGGGACCGCGATCAGCATGGTCATGAAGGCGAAGAACGGCAGCAGCACGGATCCGGTGACGTACATGTGGTGTGCCCACACCGTTACGGACAGGGCGGCGATGGCAATGGTGGCGTAGACCAGGCCCTTGTAGCCGAAGATCGGTTTGCGGCTGAAGACCGGGAAGATCTCCGAGACGATGCCGAAGAACGGCAGCGCGATGATGTACACCTCGGGGTGGCCAAAGAACCAGAACAGGTGCTGCCAGAGGACGGCACCGCCGTTTTCGGGATCGAAGATGTGGGCTCCGAAGCGGCGGTCCGCGCCGAGGGCGAAGAGTGCTGCTGCCAGCGGCGGGAACGCCATCAGGACCAGGATGGCCGTCACCAGGGTGTTCCAGGTGAAGATCGGCATCCGCCACATCGTCATGCCGGGGGCGCGCATGCAGATGATGGTGGTGATGAAGTTGACCGCACCCAGGATGGTGCCGAAGCCGGACAGCGCCAGGCCGAACACCCACAGGTCACCGCCGACGCCCGGACTGAAGGTGGTGTTGGACAGCGGCGCGTAGGCGAACCAGCCGAACGACGCCGCGCCCTGCGGGGTGATGAAGCCGGACACCGCAATGGTGGAACCGAAGAGGAAGAACCAGAAGGCCAGCGCGTTCAGCCGCGGGAACGCGACGTCCGGCGCGCCGATCTGCAGCGGCATGATCACGTTCGCGAACCCCGCGAAGAGCGGCGTTGCGAACATCAGCAGCATCACGGTGCCGTGCATGGTGAACAGCTGGTTGTACTGTTCCTTGGTCTGCAGGATCTGCATGCCGGGCTCGAACAGTTCGGCGCGGATCAGCAGCGCCATCACGCCGCCCAGGCAGAAGAATACGAAGGACGCAATCAGGTACATGTACCCGATGGTCTTGTGGTCGGTGGAGGTGATCCAGTTGACGACGACGCGTCCCTTGGACTTCGGAACCACGGGAGCTGCAAGGACTCCGGTGGGTGCGGATTGAGTGTACGTAGCCACGTCGCTCCCCTTACTTAATTTCGTTCACGTTCGGGTTGCGGTCGTACTCGACGCCGAGGAGACCCGTGTTGCCTGCTTCGCGCAGCTCGTTCATGTGGGCCTGGAATTCGGATTCCGACACCACCTTGACGCGGAACAGCATTTCGGAGTGGTACTCGCCGCAAAGTTCGGCACACTTGCCGTCGTAGGTGCCCTCTTTGGTGGGGGTGAACCTGATGTAGTTGGTCTTGCCCGGGATCATGTCGCGCTTCTGGAGGAAGGCGGGTACCCAGAAGGAGTGGATGACGTCGCGTGCGTTGAGCTCAAGGTCAACAGACTTGTTGACCGGCAGGTACAGCGTGGGCAGCTTTTCCTTATCGATGGTGTTGCCCGTAAGGTGCGCCTGCACCCCGGCCTCGTGGACATCCTCCTGGATGACGTCGCCGGCCTTGTAGTTGAAGTCCCACGCCCACTGCTTGCCACGGACGTCAACAACGACGTCGGCAGGCTGGGAGCGGTTGTCAATCGCCTGCTGGTCGCGGTCGGTGAAGTAGAAGAACACCACAACCATGAACAGGGGGATGGTCAGGTAAAAGACTTCGAGGGGCAGGTTGAAGCTGGTCTGCCGCGGAAACCCCACCGTGCCCTTGCGGCGGCGGTAAGCAACAAGGCACCAGACGATCAGGCCCCAGGTAATGATGCCCACAACCAGGGCGGCAATCCATGAGTTGACCCAGAGGTCCATGATGCGGTCGGTGTTGCTGGTGGTGCCACGTTCAGTGGGCAGCCACCCTTTCTCTACCTCTGGCGAACATCCGGTCAAAACCAACGCGCCGGCAATTGCCAAGCTTGTGATCGTTGTGATCGTTTTGCGTCGGCTGCCGGTTCGGTTCTGCGAACTCACAGACGGCCCTTCCTACTTGTTGCTGTTGACCGGGCAGCCTTGGCCGCCCCGGGCACACTAAAAGTTTTACTACTCGGTGTAGAGCTTACCGCTCCCCCGGGCGTTTCGCCCACATGTCGGCGCCGTGCCCCCAGACCGATATTTTCGGCAGGAGACCCGGCGCCGGCATCGGGCGAAACAACCGGCTTAGTGGAACGAATCCCCACACGCGCAAGAGCCGCCCGCGTTCGGGTTGTCGATGGTGAAGCCCTGCTTGGAGATGGTGTCCTCGAAGTCGATGCTGGCACCGCTGAGGTACGGAACGCTCATCTTGTCCACGACAACCTCGACGCCGTCATAGTCCCGGACTGCGTCACCGTCCAGGAGCCGCTCATCGAAGTAGAGCTGGTAAATCAGTCCGGAGCAGCCGCCGGGCTGCACTGCAACCCGGAGGCGCAGATCCGTACGGCCTTCCTGCTCGAGAAGACTGCGTACCTTGCCCGCTGCGACGTCGGTCAGCTTGACCTCGTGGACGGGCAGTTCGTCACTGGCCGTGCTGGTGGTACCTGTGCTGTTCTCATTGGTTGCGGTGCTCATTTGGCCTACCTTCTTAGGACGGTCTGGCGGCGCCGCGCTGGCGGTGCCTGCCCCTACGGTTTCGGTATGGGCTATAGCTACATGCTACGCGGGGCGGAGGTGTAGCTCTAACTCCTGAACGTAACCATGGAAGGCACCCCGTTGTTCCCGGGAACGGCCTGTACGGTGTTCCGATCAGGCCCTGGGGCCGCCATGGAAGCGGTCCTGCAGTCCCTGGTCATTAATCCGGGCCAGGAGCAGGGCCTCGGCGAGGATGGCCTTGCGGAAGTCGCCAAGGTGCAGGGATTCGTTCGCACTGTGCGCCCGGGAGTCCGGATCCTCCACACCGGTCACCAGGATCTGCACGTCCGGATACAGTTCCGTGAGGTCGGCGATAAAGGGAATGGATCCGCCGATCCCTGTTTCCACGGCCTTGACCCCCCAGGCCTCACCCAGGGCCCACATGGCCAGTGATGCTGCCGGCGACGACGTGTCAGTCAGGAAGGGGTTGCCGCTTTCCCCAGGCGTGAAGGTCACCTTCGCGCCGAAGGGCGCGTTGGCCTCGACATGCCGGCGCACAGCCTCCATGGCTTCGTCCGGGACCTGGCCGGGGGCAAGGCGCAGGCTGAACTTCGCCCGGGCGCGGGGCAACAGGGTGTTCGATGCCGCGTCCACTGAGGGTGCGTCGAATCCGATGATGGACAGGGCCGGTTTGGTCCACAACCGCGAGGCGATGCTGCCCGACCCTGCCAGCCGTACGCCGTCGAGCACTGAAGCATCTGCCCGGTAGTCTTCCTCGGAAAGGTCAACCGTGGCTGTATCCCTTGCCACCAGTCCCTCGATGGCGACATTTCCTTCCTCGTCATGCAGGGTGGCGATGAGGCGCGACAGGAGGGTGGGCGCATCCAGCACCGGTCCCCCGTACATGCCGGAGTGCACAGCGTGGTCGAGGACCTGGACTTCAATGGTTCCGTCCACCAGTCCCCGCAGGCTGGTGGTCAGCGCCGGGACCCCCACCTTCCAGTTGCTGGAATCAGCGACGACAATGACGTCGGCCCGGAGCAGTTCCCGGTTTGCCTCCAGGAATGAGCGGAACGTGGGCGAGCCGGCTTCTTCCTCGCCCTCAAAGAAGAACGTGACGCCGAGCCCCAGCGAGTTCCCGAGCACCTCCGTAACTGCTGCGTACGCCGCCAGGTGCGCCATGATGCCGGCTTTATCGTCCGCCGCGCCGCGGCCGTACAGGCGTCCGTCCTTCTCGACGGCGGTGAACGGTTCCGTCTCCCACAGACTCTGATCACCCGCGGGCTGGACATCGTGGTGGGCATAGAGCAGGATCGTCGGCTTGCCGTCGGCGGCAGGCCGTTGGGCGACGACGGCGGGCCCTCCCGGGGTGCCGTCAGGCTTGTCGCAGCCAAGGATCTGGACGTTTCCGAGTCCCACGCCGCGGAGCAGTTCCGCTACAACTTCGGCGCTGCGTTCCAGCGGGGCCCGGTCAAAGCTTGGCCAGGCGATGCCGGGGATGGCGACCAGCTCCTTGAGCCGGGCCAAGGTCTGGTTGAAGGACTGGTCAATGGACGAACGAAGGTCTTCCGTCCAGCTGTTTCGGTCAAGGCCCGGGGATGGAAGGCCATTGTGGTTTTGCGGCGTGCCCGTCGGCGATGAAGTCATGGCAAAACATTACCCGCGTCATATTGACTGCTTGGGGCCACGGTTGGCTTCGGCATGACTTCAGTTTCCCGCCGCAAGGTATTCTGTTCTGGTGTTCGGACGTAAAAAGGAAGCGCCCTCGGCGCAGCAAACAGTAGACCAACAGGCTGCAGAGCCGGGGCGGCCAGAGGGATTGGGCGGCAAGGGGGCCCCAACTCCCACGCGTAAGGCACAGGAGGCGGCCCGCCGGCGGCCACTGGTCCCGGAGGACCGTAAAGCCTCCAAGGCTGCCGAGCGCCAGGCAATCCAGGACCAGCGGCTTAAGATGCGCCAGGCCCTGGACACCGGTGACGAAAGGTTCCTGCCGCTGCGTGACAAGGGTCCCCAGAAACGGTTTGCCCGCGATTATGTTGACGCGCGTTTCAGCCTCGGTGAGTACTTGATGTTCGGCGCCCTCGTGTTCGTCCTGGTGTCGCTGGTGGTTCCGGCGTCCAGTGACTTGATGATCTACGTCCTTGGCGGTTTCTGGGTGATGTTCCTGGCCGTCTTCGTGGACGTGTTCATCCTGTCCCGCCAGCTTCGCAAGCGGCTGACCGCGAAGTTCGGCGAGGTGGAGCGCGGAACCGTGTGGTACGGCTCCATGCGTTCCCTGCAGTTCCGCAAGCTCCGTCTCCCCAAGCCCCAGGTCAAGCGCGGCCAGTACCCGGCCTGACCCCGCGGCTCCCTTCAACAATCAACAAAACCCCGGCGGATTTTCCGCCGGGGTTTTGTGTTGCACCGTTCGCGGCCTAGGTCCGGCGGCTCTTCGCCAGTTCGCGGTTGATCCGGGCAGCCCAGAACGGTCCTTCATAGAGGAAGGCCGTATAGCCCTGGACCAGGGTAGCCCCGGCGTCGAGCCTGTCCCGGACGTCCTGTGCCGTTTCAACGCCGCCCACGGCCACCAAGGTGAGGGCGTCACCGGTGACCTGCTTCAGCCGGCGAAGTACGTCGAGGGAGCGCTGCTTCAGCGGCGCGCCCGAGAGCCCTCCGGCGCCGCATCTTTCCACCTCTTCCGCTGGTGTGGACAGGCCGTCCCTGGCGATGGTGGTGTTGGTGGCGATAATGCCGTCCAGCTTGAGGTCCAGGGCCAGGCGCGCGACGTCGTCGATATCCTCGTCGCTGAGGTCCGGGGCGATCTTCACAAGCAGGGGGACGTGGCGGCCTGCCGACCTGTCCGCTTCCTGGCCCACAGCCGTCAGCAGCGGCCGGAGCGACTCCACGTCCTGCAGCAGCCGCAGGCCGGGAGTATTGGGCGAGCTTACGTTAACCACCAGGTAGTCCGCAGCAGGTGCAAGGCTGCGGGCACTGACGAGGTAATCCTCCACGGCATCGGTAAGCTCCACTGTTTTGGTCTTGCCGATATTGACGCCGATAACGGGGCGAACGCGCCGGTGCCGGCGCTGTAGGGCGGCTCGCGCGGCCTTGAGCCGCGGGGCCACGGCGGTTGCGCCGTCGTTATTGAATCCCATGCGGTTGATGACCGCCCGGTCCTCCACCAGGCGGAAGAGCCGCGGTTTCTCGTTGCCCGGCTGGGCCTGCCCGGTGATGGTACCCACCTCCACGTGGCCGAAGCCAAGCTCCGTCAGGGCCTCGATCCCATGGCCTTCCTTGTCGAAGCCGGCGGCAAGCCCGAAGGGCGACGGAAAGGTTATTCCAAAAGCCGTGGTCTGGAGTGACGGTGCGGGAGCCGTCAGCTTCGCCAGCAGCTTCCCGGCGCCGGAGCGATGCGCCAGCCTGATGCCCTTGAATCCGATCTTGTGGGCGCGCTCCGCGTCCATCCATGAAAAGGCCAGCCTGAAGAATGTGGGATAAACGCGCATGCCTCTAGTTTTCCGTCTATGAGGGCCCAGACCAAAATGAGCGGGGCAAACCTGCACCGGATTAGCATAAGCGCATGGAATGGCAGCAGGACATCCTGGGCGCTGACTTTGAGTCTCATGCCTTCCGCGCCACGGGGCCGGACGGGGTGGAGCGCGCGGCCACCCTGGTCCGGTTCCGCCCCGCACTGGAGAAGTTGCCTCCATTCCCGGGCCGGCGCAGGGCCGTCCTGTTCCTGCATGGCTGGAGCGACTATTTCTTCAACGCGGACCTTGCCCGCTTCTGGTCCACGGCGGGTTACGACTTTTACGCACTGGACATGCACAACCACGGCCGGAGCCTGCGTCCGGATCTCCCGGGCGGATACGTCGCCGACCTCATGGATTACGATGCCGAAATAGAAGCTGCGTTCCAGCTGATCTGCCAGGACGGCGCGGACCCCTTGCTCACCCTTATGGGCCATTCGACTGGAGGGCTGGTGGCGGCGCTGTGGGCCAGCCGGCATCCCGGCAGGGTCTCCCGGCTTGTCCTGAACAGCCCGTGGCTGGAAATGCACGGCAGCTCACTGGTGCGGCGTGCGGCGTCCAGGATGGTGGCACCTGTTGCGCGGTTCCGGCCCGAAGCCGTGCTCCGGCTTCCGGAGCGCGGGTTCTACTGGCGGACCATCAGCAGCTCGGCCGAAGGTGAGTGGACCCTGGATGACCGGTACCGTCCCCCGATGGCATTTCCCGTGCGGGCCGGCTGGCTCAATGCCGTGCTGTCCGGGCACTCCAAGGTGGCGCGGGGCCTCAACATAAACGTTCCCATCCTTGTCCTGTTGTCCGGCGGCAGCGCCAACGGCCTCTTCTGGTCTGAGGAGATGCGGCGGACGGATGCCGTACTTGACGTCAACATCATTGCCGCGCGTGCCCTGACGCTTGGCCGCACGGTGACGGTGGAACGGATAGACGGCGCCCTTCATGACGTGTTCCTCTCCCCTGCTGCAGTGCGGGCCGACGCCTACGCCCGGTTAGCACGCTGGCTCAGGGCATACGGGGACGATGACCCGGAGCCATCCGAGAGTTCGAAGAGCGGATGAGCGAAGGACACACGGGCTCAGGGGCTACCCCGCCTGAAGGCCGCCGCCTGCCGGACCCGGGTGCGCCGCCGGCCGGGCGTGGACCCTAGGAGCCCGCGGGTGTTGCGGCATCCACCGCCCCGCCGTACCGGCGGTCCCGCTGGGCGTACTCCTCCACTGCCGTCCACAGCGTCCGGCGGTCGACGTCGGGCCACAGCGTGTCCATGAAAACGAACTCGGCATAGGCCGACTGCCAAAGCATGAAATTGGACAGCCGCTGCTCGCCCGAACTGCGGAGGAACAGGTCAACGTCCGGCAGGTCCGGCTCGTCGAGGTACTTCTGGATTGTCCGCTCGGTGATGGCACCAGGTTTCAACCTGCCTGCGGCAACCTCGGTGGCGATGGCCGAGACAGCGTCGGTAATTTCAGCCCGGCCGCCGTAATTAACACACATGGTCAACGTGCAGGTGGTGTTGCCTGCCGTGAACTCCTCGGCCTCTTCCAGCTCCCGGATGACCGAGCCCCACAGCCGCGGCCGGCGTCCGGACCAGCGGACGCGCACGCCCCATTCATCGAGCTGGTTTCTTTGCCGGCGCAGCACATCCTTGTTAAATCCCATCAGGAAGCGCACTTCCTCCGGAGACCGGCGCCAGTTTTCCGTGGAAAAGGCGTACACGCTGACATACTCGATGCCGAGTTCTATCGCCCCCGCCATGACGTCCAGCAGCGCCGGCTCCCCTGCCTTGTGCCCTTCTATCCGCGGCAGTCCGCGCTGGTTGGCCCAGCGCCCGTTCCCGTCCATCACGATCGCCACATGGCGTGGAATGAACTCTGCGGGGATGGAGGGCGCCACGGCTCCGGACGGATGCGGGTACGGGGCAACCACCGGGTGGGTGCGCTTTCTGGACGAGGGGTTCTTTTTGCCGAGGGCCACTGTCAGCTTCGCTCCACATGTTTGAGGGACTTCAGGACTCGTTCAAGATGCCATTGCAGGTACGCCGCCACCAGGCCCGCGGCCTCTTTCCGGTGTGGCGGAAGGGAGCCGTCCGCCGTGGTCCAGTCGCCGGTCAGCAGTGCCGCCAGGAGGACCACGGTTTCCGGCGCCGGCGCCGGCGATCCTGGGGGCCTGCATCCGCTGCAGACCATACCTCCCAGTGGCGCCGAGAAAGCGTTATGGGGGCCGGGGACCCCGCAGCGGGCGCAGTCCGTAAAGCTTGGGGCCCAGCCGCCGGTGGCCAACGCCCGCAGCAGATAGGAGTCGAGGATCAGGCCGGCGGCGTGTTCATCCCTGCTCAGGGCGCCCAGCGCACCCACAAGCAGGTTGTACTGGGCAGTTCCTGCCTCCCCGTCGACGTCGGTCAGTTTCTCCGCCGTCTCGGTCATCGCCGCCGCCACCGTGTACCGGCCGTAATCGGCGGCAATGCTGCCGCCGTAAGCGCCCTTGGCCACCGCCTGGGTGACGATGTCCAGCGTCTTGCCGGAAACAAGCTGCAGGTCCGCCACCATAAAGGGCTCAAGGCGGGCTCCGAACCGGCTGCTGGTGCGCCGGACCCCCTTGGCAACAGCCCGCACCTGGCCGTGGTGCTTGGTCAGGAGGGTGATGATCCGGTCCGCCTCGCCCAGCTTATGGGTGCGCAGTACGACGGCGTCGTCCCGGTATGCGCGGGAGGCGAAAGAGTGTTGGGCCACGCCTTTATCTTCCCATCCTTTGCAGGCACCATTCCGCCGGCCGTCACCGGGCGGGGCTCCGTTGTGCGGCCGGCGGCACCCGGCGGCACAACGGTGCGGTCTCAGGCCCGGGCGTCCCGGATGGCGCGGTTCACGGCAGAAATGACGGCCTTCAGCGACGACATGCTGGTGTTGGCGTCAATGCCCACGCCCCACAGGACCCGTTCCCCCACGGCGCATTCGACGTAGGCGGCAGCCATGGCATTGCCGCCCTCCGAAAGGGCGTGTTCGCTGTAGTCGAGGACCCGGACATCCACGCCGTCTTCGCGCAGGATGCTCAGCAGGGCCGCAATGGGCCCGTTGCCGGTCCCGGTTCGCTGGACCTGCACGCCGTCCACGGTGAGGGAAGCGTGAAGCGTCATGCCGCCGTCGTCATCCGTTTCTGTTTTGACTGCACCCAGGGAGTAGCGTCCCCACTGCCCGTCTGCCTTCCCGGAGGGCAGGTACTCATCCTGGAAGACCTGCCACAGCTGGGCGCCGCTTACTTCCCCGCCAACGGTGTCCGTGCGCTTTTGGATCACGCCGGAGAACTCGATCTGGGCGCGGCGCGGCAGGTCCAGGCTGTGCTCGTTCTTGAGCAGGTAGGCCACACCGCCCTTGCCGGACTGCGAGTTGACCCTGATAACGGCCTCGTAGCTGCGGCCCAGGTCCTTGGGGTCCACGGGCAGGTACGGCACCTGCCACGTGAAGTCTTCCACTGCCTTGCCGGCGGCCGCGGCGTCCCGTTCCAACGCCTCGAATCCCTTCTTGATGGCGTCCTGGTGGGAGCCGGAGAACGCCGTAAAAACGAGGTCGCCGCCATAGGGTGAGCGCTCGGGGACGGGGAGCTGGTTGCAGTACTCCACGGTCCGGCGGACGTCGTCGATGTTGGAGAAGTCGATCATGGGGTCGATGCCCTGGACAAACAGGTTCAGTCCGAGGGTTACCAGGTCAACGTTGCCGGTCCGTTCGCCGTTGCCGAAAAGGCAGCCCTCGATCCGGTCGGCGCCCGCCATGTAACCCAGTTCCGCGGCCGCTACGCCGGTGCCGCGGTCGTTGTGGGGGTGCAGGGAGAGGATGATGCCTTCGCGGGGATGCAGGTGGCGGCTCATCCACTCGATGGAGTCGGCGTAAACGTTGGGGGTGGCCATTTCCACAGTGGCGGGCAGGTTGATGATGACCTGGCGGTCCGCGGAGGCTTCGAAAACATCGGCGACGGCGTTGCAGACCCGCACAGCGTATTCCAGCTCCGTGCCGGTAAAGGACTCCGGGGAGTACTCGTAGGTCACGTGCGTGTCCGCGAGGGTTTCCTCGTACTTCTTGCACAGGCGGGCGCCCTGGAGTGCGATGTCCAGGATGCCGTCCTCATCCTGGTTGAAGACCACCCGGCGCTGCAGGACCGAGGTGGAGTTGTATAGATGGACGATGGCCTGCTTGGCGCCCACCAGGGATTCGTAGGTCCGCTCGATCAGGTGCTCGCGGGCCTGGGTGAGGACCTGGATGGTGACGTCGTCCGGGATGTGGTTGCCTTCAATGAGCTGGCGGACAAAGTCGAAATCCGTCTGGGAAGCAGAGGGGAAACCTACCTCGATCTCCTTGTAGCCCATCCGCACCAGCAGATCGAACATCTTCATTTTGCGGGCAGGGCTCATCGGATCAATCAGGGCCTGGTTGCCGTCACGCAGGTCCACCGCACACCAGCGGGGAGCTTTGGTGATGATCTTGTCCGGCCACGTGCGGTCCGGCAGCTCCACCTTGATCTGGTCCTGGAACGGCGTGTAGCGGTGGGCGGGCATTCCTGAGGGCTTCTGTGCGTTTCGCATTACTATCGGGGCCTTTTCTGTGGTTCTTCGTTGAAAGGGTGGCCGGGCAACACAAACTCCGCAGCGAGGGTGGGCCTTGCGCTAGATCGCGTCTGAGGCCTCGCCGCGGCAGCTAAGAAGAAGGAGCTCTGCACGCACCTTTTGAGGGTAACACGCGTGCGTAAGATGAAAGGGCACTACCGTCCGTAAAGTCCACCATGCAGACGCCGCCGGGTTATCGACCGGGCGTGGCCCTTCATCAAAGGAGTTTCAGTGCCCATATCGGGGATCGACCTGTCCACCATCGACCACACCGTCCGGCCGCAGGATGACCTGTACCAGCACGTCAACGGTGCCTGGCTGAAGGCCGCGGAAATCCCTGACGACCGTCCGCTTGAAGGAGCCTTCACGGCGCTCCGGGACGGTTCAGAGATCGCTGTCCGGGAAATCATTGAAGAGGCAGCGGCCAAGGGTGAAGCCGCCAGCGGAATCGAGCGGAAGATCGGGGACCTCTACAACAGCTTCATGGACGAGGCCGTTGTTGAAGCGAAGGGCATCGAACCTATCCGGCAGAGGTTGGCGGCCGTGTTCGCCACAACCTCCGTGGCTGAGCTCGTGTCCCTGGCAGGGCGGCTCTTCCGGGCCGATGTTGGCGGGCTCTTCTATATCTACCCGGCCCCTGACGCGGGCAACCCCGACCGGATTCTGCTGTACACCGGGCAGGGCGGACTCGGCCTCCCCGACGAGTCGTACTACCGGGAAGAAAAGTTCGCACCGATGGTTACGGCGTACACAGCCCATGTGAAGACCATGCTTGAGCTGGCCGGGGTTGCGGACGCCGGTGCCGCCGCCGGGCGGGTGGTGGAGCTGGAGACCAAGCTCGCGTCCCACCACTGGGACAATGTCACGCTGAGGGACCCGCAAAAGACATACAACCTGAAGACCGCGGATGAAGCGTCCGCGCTGTTCCCGCTGCTCACCACATGGTTTGAAGCCGCCGGCATCGACGAGGCCAAACGCCAGGAAGTTGTGATGAGCACCCCGCCGTTCTTCGATGGCGCCGCGGCGCTCCTCGAGTCCGAGCCGCTGGCCCACTGGCAGGAATGGCTCGCCCTGCGGGTGGTAAGTGCCGCGGCCCCCTACCTTTCGTCGTCGTTCGTCGATGCCAATTTCGCCTTCTACGGAACCACGCTCAGCGGCACCCCGCGGAACAAGAACCGCTGGAAGCGCGGTGTCGCCGTCGTCGAAGCGGCGCTTGGCGAAGCTGTGGGACAGATCTACGTGGCCCGGCACTTCCCGGAGACCCACAAGGCCCGCATGCAGGCGCTCGTTGCCAACCTGATTGAGGCCTACCGGCAGAGCATCACGGCCGTGGGCTGGATGGGAGAGGCCACGAAGGCGGAAGCGCTGCGGAAACTGGAGGGGTTCCGGGCGAAAATAGGCTACCCGGAGGAATGGATTGATTACTCCGCCGTGGAGATCGACCCGGCTGACCTGCTGGGCAATGTGGAACGTGCACATAATGCCGACGTCGACCGGCACCTTGATGAGGTGGGCAAGCCGGTGGACCGCAACAAGTGGCTCATGACCCCGCAAACGGTCAACGCGTACTACCACCCGATGATGAACGAAATAGTGTTTCCGGCAGCGATCCTGCAGCCCCCGTTCTTCACAGCCGATGCTGACGACGCGGTGAACTACGGCGGCATCGGGGCTGTCATCGGGCACGAGATCGGCCATGGTTTTGATGACCAGGGTTCCCAGTTCGACGGCGGCGGGGCGCTGCGGAACTGGTGGACGGACGAGGACCGGCAGGCTTTCGAAAAGCTCACCGCCAAACTCGTGGCCCAATTCGATGCCCTGTCACCCTCCGCGGCGCCAGGACACAACGTCAACGGCCGGCTCACGCTTGGCGAAAACATTGGCGACCTGGCAGGACTGGCGATCGCGTACAAGGCCTACCGGATCGGCCTTGACGGCAAGGAACCGGATGTCCTTGACGGCCTGACCGGGGACCAGCGCTTCTTCGCCTCGTGGGCCGCCGGCTGGCGGCAGGTCATTCGGCAGGAGGAGGCCATCCGCCGCCTCGCGACGGACCCGCACTCCCCCAACGAGTTCCGCACCAATGCCATTGCCAGGAACCTCGACGCTTTCCACGAGTCATTCGAGGTTTCCGAACAGGACGGCATGTGGATGCCTCCCGCGGAACGCGTCAGTATCTGGTAATGGAGAGGGAACAGCGGGGCACGCCTTCCGGCGGGCCCCGCTGTTCCTTGTCAGTGACTGGTCCGCTGCACTGGCTGGTCGGGTCGGCTAGCGCTCGACGATGAGCATCGGATTGGCCTGCTGGCAGGATGCATCCTTGGCCGTCTGATTTACGATGTCTTCGGGCAATACCGCAGCCCCGTAGGTGGTGCCGGAGGTGAAGTCGGTACCGAGGTACACCTGGACCCCTGCGATGTTCGGGGCAGGGATCATTTGTTCGGCGGGAATACCCAGCATTGCTGCAACGTCCGCTGCCACATCCGCGAAGTCCAGGCCGTAGTAGACCACTGACTGCGCCACCGCCGTCGCCTCGAACTGACCGGCCTGCGCGAATCCGCCGGAAACCAGGGCCTGCACTATTTCCTGGGCACGGCCCGGGACGCCGCTGCCGTTGGCCACCGTGACAGGCTGCAGGGCTTTGTCGTAGGGCGGGAGCGCAGGTGCGGTTTCCGTGGGGGCCGGGGACGGGGGTGCTGACGTCTCCGTTGGCGCGGGCGACGGAGCGGTTGGATCGGTAAGGTCGACGTCCTGCCGCATTGCGGAGAAGAGCTGGGAACCAGCAGGCTCGGCAATCTGGAGCCTGTTCGGATCCAGCACCGCGGGAGCGGTGGGCACAGCCACGAACGCCACCTTGCTGACATCGATGTCCTTGAGCCGGGACCCTATGGTGAGCAGGCTGGGCACCGAGGCCAGTCCTTCATCGACGGTCAGGTTCTGGGTTACCACGTCGGCGATCTTCAGCATCTTCCCGGGATCCGCGAGCGTACCATCGTCCTTGATCTTGCGGGTCAGGGACGACAGGAACCCTTGCTGGGCCTTGATCCGGCCGAGGTCGCCGCCGTCGGCAAAGGCATGCCGGGTGCGCAGGAACGCGAGGGCCATTTCACCCTGGACAGCCGAGGTGCCGGCCGGCAGCCGCAGGCGTGAGTCAGGATCGTATACGGCGTCGCTGATGCACACCTCCACGCCCCCAACCGCATTCGACAGTTCCTTCACCGCATTGAAGTCAGCCATCATGAAGTGGTCCACCTCGAGGCCAGTGAGCTTGTTGACCGTGTCCACGGCGCAGCCAATGCCTGCTTCGGCCATGGCTTCATTGATCATCACACCGCTGCGGGCCGGATAGACCTTGTTGGTTTTCGGGTCCTTGCACTCCGGGATGTCAACCAGCAGGTCCCGCGGGAAGCTGATGACGCTGACGCGCTTGTTGTCCTCGGAGATGTCCATCAGCATCATGACATCCGACTTGCCGTATCCGTTGGAGTCATCGGCGGTGCCGTACTCGGAGTTCTTACCGTCACGGGTGTCCGAACCGAGAATGAGTATCTGCATTCGTCCGGTGGCATCGCTCACGGATTCGGTGCTGCCGCCGCCTGCATTCAAGGGCGCCTTGGAAATATTGCCCTGCAGGCGCAGGAACCAGAAACCGGCGAAGGCGAGTCCGCCCACAATAGCCACTGACAGGAGGGCCGTGACCACCTTCAGCCAGACCGGCATCCCGCTTGTCGGCCCCAGATGGCGGGCTGCGCCGACGATACCATCGTCCGCATGGCGGGATACGGGTACAGTCCCGGCGGGACCGTCAAATCCATTGTCGCGTCTGTCGCGGCCTAGCCCCACGTGGTGAACCTTCCTCTAAAAACCAAATCCGGTCCATTTTAGTGGCCAAGACTGGGAAAACGCCCGGCGGCCTCCGCCGGCGCAGCTGAAGCGGCTCAGAAGCCCAGCTTCACCAGCTGTTTCGGGTCCCGCTGCCAGTCCTTCGCCACCTTCACGTGAAGGTCGAGATAGACCCGCGTGCCCAGGAGCGCCTCGATGCCCTTGCGGGCATTAGTGCCCACTTCACGCAGCCGGCTGCCGCCCTTGCCGATGATGATCGCCTTCTGCGAGGGACGCTCAACGTACAGATTGACCCGCACGTCCAGCAACGGGCTGTCTTCGGGCCGGTCTTCGCGGGGCACGATTTCCTCCACCACCACAGCGAGCGAGTGGGGCAGTTCATCACGGACACCTTCCAGCGCCGCCTCCCGGATCAGTTCCGCGACCATGACCGCCTCGGGCTCGTCCGTCAGTTCACCGTCAGGGTAAAGCGGGGGCGATGGCGGCATGTGGCTGATCAGGACGTCAGCCACGGTGCCCACCTGGAAGCCGTCGGTGGCAGATACGGGAACCATGTCCTTCCAGCCATCCTCCCCCATCACTTCCCTGCCAAGGGCTGCGACAGCCAGGAGCTGTTCCGTCAGGGCCTGGCGGTCCACGAGGTCGGCTTTGGTAACGATGGCGATCACGGGCTTGCGGCCAACCGCGGCGAGCTGGGCGGCAATGAACTTGTCCCCGGGACCGATCTTTTCGTTGGCGGGCAGGCAGAACCCAATCGCATCAACTTCGGCGAGGGTGTCCGCCACGAGATCGTTGAGGCGCTTGCCAAGGAGCGTGCGGGGTCGGTGGAGTCCTGGCGTATCCACGAGGATGAGTTGGGCATCCTCGCGGTGAACGATGCCGCGGATGGTGTGGCGGGTAGTCTGCGGTTTGGCGGACGTAATGGCCACTTTCTTGCCCACCAGCGCGTTCGTCAACGTGGACTTGCCTGCGTTGGGCCGCCCCACCAGGATCGAAAATCCTGCGCGGAAACCGCCGAAATCGTCCTGGCCCTCGGCCTTATTTTTCTTGCTCACGTGAAACTCCCTGCTGGGTTGCTTCCGCCTCGTCGAAGAGATCTTCAAGGTCAGTGTCTTCTTTTGCCAACGGTGCCGCAATAATGTGGCTGACGCGGTTTCGGCGGCCTTCAAGCCGGTCGGCCCGCAGGGACACCCCGTGTACTTTCACGGAGCTCCCCACAATGGGAACGCGGCCCAGGGCCTTGGCGAGCAGGCCGCCGACGGTGTCCACTTCGTCATCGTCAAGCTCAATGCCGAAGAGCTCGCCAAGGTCGTCGATGCCCATGCGCGCGCTGACCCGGTATGAACCGTCACCCAGCTCCACGGCCTCCGCGCTTTCGGTGTCGTACTCGTCCACGATTTCGCCCACGATTTCCTCGATAAGGTCCTCGAGGGTGACCAGGCCTGCCGTTCCGCCGTATTCGTCGATCACGATGGCCACGTGCGTGGACTCTTTCTGCAGCTCACGGAGCAGGTCGCTGACGGGTTTCGACTCCGGTACGTACCGAACGTCGCGGGCGAGCGACTCCACCAGCGGCGGTTCCTCATTGGGCGCCAGCTCATGGATGACGGCGGCGACATCCTTTAGGTAGATGATGCCCAGGATTTGGTCGGTACTGTCGCCGATGACCGGAATCCTGGAATAGCCGGAGCGAAGGAAAAGGGACATGGCCTGGCGCAGGCTCGACCCCGCCTCGATGGTGAGGATGTCGGTCCGGGGCACCATGACGGCGCGGACAAGGGTGTCACCGAAGTCGAAGACGGACTGGATCATCTCAGCCTCCGTGTCCTCGATCATGTCCGATTCGCTGGCGCGCTCCACGAGCTCACGGAATTCCTGCTCGCTGAAGAACGCCTCGTCACCACCTGGGGCTCCGGGCGCCGCCGTGCTTCCAAGCCTCACCAGCCAGCCAGGGATGGGCCCCAGCACCCAGGTGAGGAAACGGATCATTGGAGCGGTGAAGCGGACAACAGCGGCTGCGTGGAGCCGGCCGAGCTGCCGCGGGGAGACACCAACAATGACGAAGCCCAGCAGCGCCATAATCCCGGTGGCCGCGACGCCCGCAAGCCATACGTTGCTGAGCAGGCTGTAGAGCAGGACGGACACGGCGACGGCGGATGCCATTTCGAACCAGATGCGCCAGAACCGCAGGGCGCGGATGTGCGCCACCGGCTGGCCGAGGATGCGACGCAGGGCGGTGCCGCGGCTCTTGACCAGGGCTTCTTCGGCGTCATGGCGCGGGATGAAGTTGAACGCGGCCTCCGCCGCGGTCAGCACCGCCGCAACGGCCAGGAAAACCAGGGCCATTGCCGCGAGGAGCAGGGGCGTCACTGGGTGGTCTCGGCAGGCGCTTCTTTGCCCGTGAAGCCGGACAGCAGCTCACGCTGGAGCCCGAACATCTCGGCTTTTTCCTCGGGTTCGGCGTGGTCGTATCCCAGCAGATGCAGGATGCCGTGGGTGGTCAGCAGCAACATCTCGTCCTGGAGGGGGTGGCCGGCGTTTTTGGCCTGCACCCGGGCCACCTGCGGGCAGATGGCAATGTCGCCCAGCATTCCCTGGGGCGTGGGCCGGCCGGGCGTACCCGGGGTCAGCTCGTCCATGGGCACGGACAAAACATCCGTGGAACCTGGCTCGTCCATCAGCTCAATGTGAAGCTTCTCCATAGCCGGCTCGTCCACCAGGAGGATGGACAGTTCAGCCTGCGGATGGATGTAGAGCTGTTCGAAGATATATCGGGACAACGCCACGAGTTCAGCTTCGTCCACCTGGACACCGGACTCGTTGTTGACCTCGATGCTCATGAGCGTTCTCCCCGCTTGCCGGCGCCGGCCGAATGCTTCACCCGGCTGCGCTGCGCCTCATCCCAGATGCTGTAGGCATTGACAATATCCCCCACCAGGCGGTGCCGCACGACGTCCGCGGCGTCCAGCACCGAGAAGCTGACGCCTTCGATGCCTTGCAGGATCTCCTCGACGATGCGGAGCCCGGAGCGGGTGCCGAAGGGCAGGTCAACCTGGGTGACGTCGCCGGTGACAACCATCTTGGAGCCGAAGCCCAGCCGGGTCAGGAACATCTTCATCTGCTCGGGCGTGGTGTTCTGCGCCTCGTCAAGGATGATGAAGGCGTCATTGAGCGTGCGTCCGCGCATGTAGGCCAGCGGAGCCACTTCGATGGTGCCCGCTGCCATCAGCCGGGGGATGGACTCCGGGTCCATCATGTCGTGCAGGGCGTCGTAGAGCGGGCGCAGGTAGGGATCGATCTTGTCGCTCAGGGTTCCAGGCAGGAATCCCAGCCGCTCCCCTGCTTCAACTGCAGGGCGCGTCAGGATGATCCGGCTGACCTCTTTCTGCTGAAGCGCCTGCACTGCCTTTGCCATGGCCAGGTAAGTTTTCCCTGTTCCGGCCGGACCGATGCCGAAGATCACGGTGTTGTCGTCAATGGCGTCGACGTAGGTCTTCTGGTTCAGCGTCTTGGGGCGGATTGTCCTCCCCCGGCTGGAAAGGATGTCGTGGGTCAGAACATCCACGGGGTTCTGCAGTGACTGGGTCCGCAGGAGCGCCACGAGCTGCTGAAGGACAGCCGGACTGATGACCGTGCCGCGGGCCACCAGGCCGCGGACCTCGTCGAGGAGCCGCATGATGCGGGGCACGTCGCTGGCAGGACCAGTGATGGAGAGTTCATTTCCGCGGACATGGAAATTGACGTGCGGGAACTGTTCCTCGATGAAGCGCAGCGCCTCATCGTGGCTGCCCAGGGACTGGACCATTTGGTCGGAGTTGTCGAAAAGGACAACCTCGGTACGGCTGCCGGGCAGGGAATGGGGAAATTCCCCCGCAGCGCCTTCGCCTGTGTTGAGCCGGCGCTTTCCATTCGCTGATTCAGTCATGGTGACGGCCCGCAGGCCCGTGTTCCCCTCAAAGTCCGAAATAATGTCCACCGCAGGGCCGGCCACCGCATCCGGCGCGCCTTGCCCAAGCGGTCCCTCCATCTTACGCCAGTACGGCGGCAACACCGGATGGGGCAAGCAGCCACGGACCGGCCCAAGGTGATCCTTTGGCGCGGGAGGGTGCGTCATTAGGTATCAACTTCATATCGGCCTCATATCGTTCCCGTTGCAGTTGGCCCCGGGGACCACGGCAGGGCCGTTCTGCCCCCAGCCCTGTGCCATGCTGGAAATCAAGCTTCATTGCTGGAATACCGCCGCCCGGAAGCGGCCCATTCGCGAAAGGACAGGCAACCGAACGTGCCGGAATCTGCTGCGCCCCTGAGGGCAGGACGACGCCGGGGCCGTGCGCGCCCTGCGGTCCTCGCGGTGGTCCTGGCAGTGGGCCCGCTCCTGGCTGGGTGCCTGGCCGAGCCGAATCCTGCACCCACCGGCCTCCTGAACTCCGGACCTGCCGCCACCGGCACCGCGCCATCCACCAGCGCCCCGCTTGAAACCACGCAGTCCTCCAACAAGGCGCCGGTGTACTGGATTGGCCGCACCGGCAGCAACGTATTCCTCTACCGGGAGTTCCGGGACGTGCCGGAGCAGGAAAACCCCGTGACGCGTGCCCTCCGGGCGATGATGAAGGATAAGCCGCTTGACCCGGACTTCTTCACCCCCTGGCAGAATCCCAGCAAGCTGGCCACCTCGATTTCCGGCAAAGACGTTATTACGGTGGACGTGTCCGAGGACGCGTTCAACAGCAACCTCGACGCCGACATGGCGGCCCGTGCCGTCCAGCAGCTTGTCTATACGGCCACGGCCGCTGCGGCCAGCTCCGGACTCATCGATTCCGGGCAGCAGATCCGGGTGCGGATCCTGGTGGATGGGCACACGGACTACGTTGCTTTCGACCACGTCCAGCTGGGTGACCTTATGACGAGGGGCGCGGGCATGGTGGCGCCCGTCTGGATCATCGATCCGCAGGAAAATGTGGAAATTGCCGACGGAAGCGTGAAGATCACTGGCCGCAGCACCCTGGCCGGCAGCAAGCTGCGCTGGCAGATCCAGCGGGCGGAGCAGGATGGCAGCAAGGCACCGTTCCTCACCGGTGAAACAACAGCGTCCGCCCAGCCCGGTCAGGGAGGGGTCTTTACGCTGGCCCTCACGCTGCCTGCCGGCGACTACGAGTTGCGCGTGGCCCAGGCCGGCGCGGACGGGCAGCCGGACCAGAACGAGGACTCGCGGGCTTTCAAAGTCCGCTAGCCTGCACCCTGCAGCGTTAGCGCCCTGCTCAACCCGCAGGTTCGGCACTATGCGCCGCCCAGCGGCCCAGGACGTCGCTGGCAAGCACGACGGCGGCGGGGCCGGCGGTGGATGAGCGCAGCACATGGTGCCCCAGCAGGGCCGTGACGGCACCTTTGCCGCACAGCCGGGTTACTTCCCGAGGACTGATTCCGCCTTCCGGCCCAACGATCAGGAGGACTTCGCGGGGCTCCGTTGAGGTTCCGCCGCGCTGCCATGCTTCCAGCACGGTCCGCAAGGGGCGAACCGCGTCTTCATGCAGGATCACGGCAAGCCCTGCAGCCTCCACGAGGGCGGCCAGCGCGGCGGTGTCGACGGCGGGCCGCACCTCGGGAACCCACGCGCGGCGCGCCTGCTTCGCTGCTGCCGTGACCACGGACTGCCATTTGGCGTGGGCTTTCGCGGCCCGGTCGCCTTTCCACCGGACGATGGACCGTTCGGACTGCCAGGGTATGACGGCGTCAATCCCGAGTTCAGTTGCCGTCTCGATGGCAAGTTCGTCGCGGTCGCCCTTCGCCAGTGCCTGTACCAGCACCAGCCTGGTCCCCGGTTGCGGCTCAACAGCAAGGGAAGCACACTCAACACCCAGCCCGGAGGAGGAGGCCGCAACCACCTTTCCGCTCATACGGGTCCCGGCGCCGTCCACGATGTCAACGGACTCGCCGGGGGCAAGCCGCTTCACTGTGACGGCGTGCCGCGCCTCCGGCCCATCCAGGACAAAGACGTCTCCCGCCACCAGTTGGTCAAGGGAACCGGGAGGGGTGAAAAAGACCGGATTGCTCACCGCTACAGGTTACCGAGCCGGTCCCGGAGCTTGGCGAACATGCCCCCGCTGGCTGCAAGCTTGCCCTCAGTGATCTGCTCGCCGCGCATCTTGGCAAGCTGACGCAGGAGGTCCTCCTGCGCGGCGTCGAGCTTGGCTGGAGTCTCGACTTGGAGGTGCACTTTCAGGTCGCCGCGCCCGTACCCGCGAAGGTGGGTCACGCCAAGTCCGCGAAGTGTGATGATCTCGCCGGACTGGGTGCCGGGCTTGACGTCGATTTCCTGCGGTCCGTCGAACGTTTCCAGGCTCACCTCGGTGCCCAGTGCGGCAGCGGTCATGGGAATGTGCAGGGTTGCGTGGAGGTCGTCGTTATCACGGACATAGGTGGCGTCGTTGTTCACGCGGATCTCGACGTAGAGGTCGCCGGCAGGGCCGCCGGCCGGACCTGCTTCGCCCTGGCCGGAGAGCTGGATGCGGGTTCCGGTGGCTACGCCGGCGGGAACCTTGATGGTCAGCGAACGGCGGCTGCGGACGCGTCCCTGGCCGCTGCATTCATTGCAGGGGTCCTTGATGACGGTGCCGAAGCCCTCGCAGGTACCGCACGGGGCGGCGGTCATGACCTGTCCCAGGATGGAGCGCACGGCCCGCTGGACCTGGCCGCTGCCGCCGCAGATGTCGCAGCGTTCCGGATGGGTTCCCGGCCGGCAGCAGGAACCTTCGCAGGTGGGGCACGTGACGGCCGTGTCCACTTCGAGTTTCTTGTTGACGCCGAAGACAGCGTCGCGGAGTTCGATGCGGACACTGATGAGCGCGTCCTGGCCGCGCCTGACGCGGGAAGCCGGGCCGGTTGTTCCGCCGGCGCCGAAGAACGTGTCGAAAATGTCCTGGAACGCGAATCCCTGGCCCGCGTAGCCGCCTCCGCCGAAGCCGTTGTCCGTGCCGTTCTCGTTGCCGGTGGTGTCGTAGACACGGCGCTTCTGCGGGTCCGACAGAACCTCGTAGGCGTGGGTCACGGCCTTGAAGCGGTCCGACGCGTCTTCACCGGGGTTGACGTCCGGGTGAAGGGTGCGCGCCAGTTTGCGGTAGGCCTTCTTGATCTCTTCTCCCGTGGCCTCCGGTGAGACTCCAAGGACGTCGTAGTGGCTGCTCAAAGTTTGTATCTCTTCCTTGTTGTACTGCCTGCAGTTGGACTGCGGAAAATGCTCTGCATGCCCGGGGACGGGAAAACGTCAGGGTCCCAGGATCCGCGAAAGGTAGCGGGCAACGGCCCTGACTGCGGCCATGGTGGTGGGATAATCCATCCTGGTTGGTCCCAGGACACCAATTTTCGCAACGTGGTCCGGTCCGTACCCTGTGGCAACGACGGAGGCCTCGGCCAGGCCGTCGTAGGGATTCTCGCGGCCGATGCTGACGGCCACCCCGCGATGGTCCTGCGCCATTTCGCTTAGCAGGCGCAGCATGACCACCTGTTCCTCAAGCGCTTCCAGGACCGGTCCGATGCTGAGCGGAAAGTCCACGTTGGACCGCGCAAGGTTGGCGGTGCCCGCCATGACCATGCGGTCCTCCCGGCTGCTCTGGGCCAGGCCCTCGAGGCCGACGGCGAGGGCCTGGGCCGCCTGCCCTTGCCCCGGGCCGGCGGTGGCCACCACTGCCGGCAGGGACTGCGCGAGCTGGCTCAGCGGAGTGCCGGCAAGGGAGCCAAGGAACCGTGCCCTCAGGGTGGCGAGGGCGTCGTCCCCCAGGTCCTGGCCGACGTCGATAACGCGCTGTTCCACTTTGCCGCTGTTCGCGATCAGCACCACCAGCACCTTACGCGGTGCGAGGAGGACGAACTCGATATGGCGGACCAGTGCCCGGCTCAGGTGCGGATACTGGACCACGGCAACCTGGTTGGTCAGCTGCGACAACAGGCGGACCGTGCGGTCAAGGACGTCGTCCAGGTCGTCAGACCCTTCCAGCAGCGACTGGATGGCCCTGCGCTCAGCCTGGGACAGGGGTTTGACGGCCGAGATCTGGTCCACGAAGAGCCGGTAACCCTTGTCAGTGGGGATACGCCCGGCGCTGGTGTGCGGAGCGGTGATCAGGCCCTCTTCCTCCAGGGCGGCCATATCGTTCCTGATCGTTGCGCTGGACACACCGAGATGGTGCCGCTCCACCAGGGCCTTGGAACCCACGGGTTCCCGGGAATGGACGTAGTCCTCCACGATTGCACGCAGCACTTCAAGTTTGCGTGGCTCGCTCATACTCCACCTCCATCCAGGGTTCGGGCGGACGCGCCGCCCGCGCTGTGCCACCTCAAGGGTTAGCACTCGACATGCCTCAGTGCTAACAGTCTATTATGACTCCCGCCGTTGCTAGCATTGGTACCGCTCCGGGCGAAAATCCGGACCTGTGACCGAACGCTAGGCGGAGTGAAACCATGCAGTACCAGAACTGGGGCCCACGCGACTTGTCCGCTCCCGCAAAAACTGAACTGCCCGAGGTTCCCGTTGAACGGGGAATGGTGCTTGAGGATGTCCAGTCCGGCTGGGTGGGCGCCGTGACCCGGGTGGAAAAATCCGGCGGCATGCACGTGGTCGCCCTGGAGGACAGGCGCGGAAAGTCCCGGTCCTTCCGGCTTGGTTTCGGGTTCCTCCTCGAAGGCCAGGCCATTAAGCTCCTGCCCCCGGCCCCGCGGCAGGCCGCCGGTGCCGTTGCCGGACCCGGCCGGACCGCCTCCGGGTCCGTCCGGGTGGCCGGCCACCGGGCACAGGTGGCCAAGGCCAGCCGCATCTGGGTGGAAGGAAAGCACGACGCCGAACTGGTGGAAAAGGTCTGGGGAGACGACCTGCGCGTGGAAGGCATCGTCGTCGAACCCCTGCACGGCATTGATGACCTGGCGGCGGCAGTTGCAGAGTTCAGGCCGGGACCGGGCAGGCGCCTGGGCGTCCTGGTGGACCACCTGGTGCCGGATTCCAAGGAATCCCGCATTGCGGACGCCGTCATGGCCTCGCCGGGTGCTGCGGGGAACGTCCTGATTGTGGGCCACCCTTACGTGGACGTGTGGCAGGCCATCCGGCCCGCCGTCCTGGGCATTGAGCAGTGGCCGGTAGTGCCGCGCGGGCAGGACTGGAAGACCGGGATCCTCGCAGCGTTCGGCTGGCCCCATGCCACAAAGGAAGACATCGGGCTTGGCTGGCAGAAACTGCTCGGCGCCGTCCGCTCGTACGCGGACCTGGAAGCTTCCCTGCTGGGCAGGGTCGAGGAAGTCATCGACTTCCTCACCGTGCCCTGAAGGACGGCTCTGCCCCGGCGTAAGCATTCCGGGCCGGATATGGGGCCGGTACCAAGTATTCTTGGTATTGCGGATCCTGCAACATTGCAGGCCCGGCACACCCAATAAGCTTTCTTAGCCGGCACCATTGCACTTCAGAAGGAACAGACTGTGGCAGAAAACGCACGCGATCACAGGGACAGCCCGGGCGGCCAGGGCCGTTCGGAGTACCACGGCGTTCCCGCGAATGCGCTGCCCCTGACGGCCAGCGAAGACCGGCAATGGGCCACCATGGCGCACTTCGGGGGCATCCTGGGCTGCGTTCCGTCGCTGCTGATCTACCTGATCTTCCGGGACCGCGGCCCCTTCACGGCGCAGGAATCCAAGGAAGCCCTGAACTTCAGCCTCCCGCCCACCATTGCTGCCCTGGTGGCGAACATCCTGGTGGTCTTCGTCCCCGTGATCGGCAACGTCTTCGCCGTTATTGCCACCCTCATCTGGATTGCGCTCACCTGCTTTTCGGTGGCGGCCGGCATCCATGTCAACCGTGGCCAGCCGCACCGCTATCAGTACAACCTGCGCTGGATCAAGTAACCGTCACGAACAACACGGGGTCACTTCCGTCCCAATCCGGCAAGGATATCGGGCGGGAAGTGGCCCCGCGTTGCTTGGTGCGGTCAGGCCGGCAGGACCCGGCGGACCACCGCGTCTGCCAGCAGCCTGCCTTTGAGGGTGAGGACCAGCCTGCCCCTGAAAGCGGCAGCAGGATCCACCAGGCCGTCCGCGATCAGCCCGGCAACCTCATGCCGTCCTTCCGGGCCCAGCGACGACACTTCGAGGCCGGACTGGAGGCGGGCCTCGAGCATCACACGCTCGACGCCCCGGGTCTCCTGGTCCAGGGTTTCCCTGCCGGCCGCCGGTGACACACCCTGCGCGAGGCGTCCGGCGTAGGCCGTGGGGTGTTTGACGTTCCACCACCGCACGCCGCCCACATGCGAGTGGGCGCCGGGCCCGATCCCCCACCAGTCGTCACCGCGCCAGTAAGCGAGGTTGTGGCGGCACGCCTGCTCCGGCGTGCGGGCCCAGTTGCTGACCTCGTACCAGCCCAGGCCTGCTTTGGTGATGAGGTCGTCGGCGAGCTCGTACTTGTCGGCGTGGTCGTCGTCGTCGATCCCTGGAACTTCGCCACGGCGGATCTGGGCGGCGAGCTTGGTGCCCTCCTCGATGATCAGCGCGTAGGCGCTGATGTGGTCCGGCTGATACGACAGCGCCGTCTCCAGGGAGTACCGCCAGTCGTCCAGGGACTCCCCCGGCGTGCCGTAGATGAGGTCCAGGCTCACAGCCAGTCCGGCGTCCCGGGCCCACTGCACAACCTGCGGGACACGGCTGGGGGTGTGGGTCCGGTCAAGCACTTTGAGGACGTGCGGCACTGCAGACTGCATGCCGAAGGAGACTCGGGTGAAGCCGGCTTCCTTCAGGATGGCAAGTGATTCAGGTGTGACGGAGTCCGGGTTCGCCTCCGTGGTGACCTCGGCGCCGTCCTCGATTCCCCACTCTCCTATGGCGCGCCGCAGGATCAGGGCGAGGTCCCCGGCGGGAAGCAGGGTTGGTGTGCCGCCGCCAAAAAACACCGTGCTGAGCGGGCGCGCAGGAAGCCCTGATTCCGCCAGAACCTTGGCTGCCAGGGACACTTCGGAGGCGGCGGTTGCGGCATAGGCGTCCTGCGAGGCGCCGCCGCCGAGCTCCGTGGCGGTATAGGTGTTGAAGTCGCAATAGCCGCAGCGGACGGCGCAGAACGGAATGTGGACGTAAAGTCCGAACGCCCGGCCCGCAGCACCGTCGGCTGCCTGCGAAGGCAGGAGACCGTCCGACGGCGCCGGGTCGCCGAGGGGAAGAGTGCTAGGCATTGCAGGGGCCTCCGGTGGCGCCGGCCGCTGTGACCACTACTTCTTGGCCTTGTCCTTGGACTCATCCGTGGTGAGCGCGGCGATAAAGGCTTCCTGGGGGACCTCAACGCGTCCCACCATCTTCATGCGCTTCTTGCCTTCCTTCTGCTTCTCGAGCAGTTTGCGCTTACGGGAGATGTCACCGCCGTAGCACTTGGCCAGGACGTCCTTGCGGATGGCGCGGATGCTTTCCCGGGCGATGATCCTGGAGCCGATGGCCGCCTGGATGGGCACCTCGAACTGCTGGCGCGGAATGAGTTCGCGCAGCTTGGTGGTCATCATCACGCCGTAGGCGTAGGCCTTGTCGCGGTGCGTGATGGCGGAGAAGGCATCCACCTGTTCGCCCTGGAGCATGATGTCCACCTTGACGAGGTCCGCCACCTGGTCGCCGTCTGCCTTCCAGTCGAGCGAGCCGTAGCCGCGGGTCTTGGACTTGAGGATGTCGAAGAAGTCGAACACAATCTCGGCGAGCGGCAGGCGGTACCGGATTTCCACCCTGTCCTCGGACAGGTAATCCATTCCTCCCATGACGCCGCGGCGGCTCTGGCACAGCTCCATGATGGCACCGACGAATTCGTTCGGCGCCAGGATGGTGGCCGCCACCATCGGCTCGCGGACCTCGGAGATCTTGCCGGACGGGTATTCGCTGGGGTTGGTCACGTGGACCACCTTCTTGTCCTCCAGCGTCACCTCGTATTCCACATTGGGGGCCGTGGAAATCAGGTCCAGGTTGTATTCGCGTTCGAGCCGCTCGCGGGTGATTTCCAGGTGGAGCAGGCCCAGGAAGCCCACCCGGAACCCGAAACCCAGCGCAGCGGAGGTCTCCGGCTCGTAAACCAGGGCGGCATCGTTGAGCATCAGCTTTTCCAGTGCATCGCGCAGCACCGGGTAGTCCGTCCCGTCCAGCGGGTACAGGCCGGAGAAGACCATCGGCTTGGCATCGGCGTAGCCGGGCAGGGATTCAGCAGCCGGCTTGGCGAGGTTGGTGACGGTATCGCCGACCTTGGACAGCCGGACATCCTTTACCCCGGTGATGAGATATCCCACCTCGCCGACGCCGAGGCCCTTCGAGGGCGTCGGCTCCGGGGAGCTCACGCCAATCTCAAGGAGTTCGTGCGTGGCACGCGTTGACATCATCTGGATGCGTTCGCGGGGGTGCAGCATGCCATCCACCACGCGGACATACGTGACCACGCCGCGGTAGGTGTCGTAGACGGAGTCGAAAATCATTGCGCGGGCCGGGGCATTGGCATCACCTTGGGGAGCCGGCAGGTCGCGGACGATTTTGTCCAGCAGCGCTTCCACGCCCATGCCGGTCTTTCCCGATACCCGCAGCACGTCCTCCGGTTCGCCGCCGATCAGGCTGGCAAGTTCAGCCGCGTACTTCTCAGGCTGCGCCGCCGGAAGGTCGATCTTGTTCAGGACCGGGATGATGGTCAGGTTGTTTTCCATCGCCAGGTAAAGGTTGGCAAGGGTCTGCGCCTCGATGCCCTGTGCCGCATCCACCAGGAGGATTGCTCCCTCGCAGGCCGCCAGGGAACGGGAGACCTCGTAGGTGAAGTCAACGTGTCCGGGGGTGTCGATCATGTTCAGCGCGTAGCTGACGCCATCCAGCTCCCAGGGCATGCGGACGGCCTGGGACTTGATGGTGATGCCACGCTCGCGTTCGATGTCCATCCGGTCCAGGTACTGGGCCTTCATGTCGCGGGACTGGACCACTCCGGTGAACTGCAGCATCCGGTCGGCCAGGGTGGATTTACCGTGGTCAATGTGCGCGATGATGCAGAAATTCCGAATAATGGCCGGATCTGTCGCGGCGGGCACCGGGGCGGTGCGGGCCATGGGAGACACGCAGGGTCCTTACTGTTGGCATTCACTGACGGCTTTGCGCAACCAGGCAGGGCGCGCCGAGGGCACGCTGCGGCCCGACCGCACATTTTCAACCTCCAGTGTCCCACGTCAGGGACCGCGCCGCCGCATCCTGAGCGGAGCTCCTGCCTTCACCCTCCTGCGCCGGGCGCGGCTATAGGCTTGCTGAATGGTTCTCAATCTCCGCTCACTGCAGGATGCCGTCAGGACAGGCCTCCGGGCACTGCGTGACGCCGCCAGGACTTCCGCTGCGCCTGGCCCCGGCTCCTCCCGCGGCCGCGCGGCGCCCGCGGCTGGCGACGTCTATCCAGGGGACTTCCAGGGCCGGTTCAGCGTCCGCTACGCACCGAGGCCCGATGGTGAACCGGATCCGGGTGAGGTGGTATGGGCGTGGGTGCCCTACGAAGAGGACCACAGCCGGGGCAAAGACCGCCCAGTGCTTCTAGTTGGACGCAGCGGCAGCTACCTGCTGGGGGTAATGCTCACCAGCAGGGACCGCGTCCCCGAAGCTGCCACCTCACAGGACTATGTCGACCTGGGCGCCGGCGCCTGGGACCGGCAGGGCAGGGCCAGCGAAGCCCGGCTGGACCGGATCGTGCAGCTTCGGCCGGACGGCATCCGGCGGGAGGGTGCTGTCCTGGACCGTGCGCGCTTCGATACCGTGGCGGCCGGACTGCGCAGGCGACACGGCTGGACGTAAACCCGGAAATGGCCAGCCCTGCCGCTGACCTGCTATTCTTTGTAGCTGTGTGTCCGTGCAGGTCGACGGCCACTGATGGTTGGCCGCCATAGGTATCCCCACGCCGCTCAGTCAATGGCCAATCTGAAAGCCCTCTAGACCATTTCCGCATTAAAAAGAGAGTTCACACGTGGCGAATATCAAGTCCCAGAAGAAGCGCATCCTCACCAACGAGAAGGCACGCCTGCGCAACAACGCAGTCAAGTCGGAGCTGAAGACGGCCATCCGCGCCGTCAACACCGCCGTTGAGTCCACGGACAAGGATGCAGCTGCTGCTGCCCTGGTTACTGCCAGCCGCAAGCTGGACAAGGCTGTCAGCAAGGGTGTTCTGCACAAGAACAACGCAGCGAACCGCAAGTCGGCGATCTCCAAGAAGGTCAACGCACTGTAAGGTTTCCAGTTCAACCGAACTGATGGTTGTGGCCGGTCCCGCTCGGGGACCGGCCACACATCTTTAAGCCGCAGACATACGGCCCCGGGGCCGGTGGATGGACCCCAAGACAAGGCAGGAACAGTCAGCGGCCCTGGACGGACATGGCGATCACCGTGACCGCATGCTCCACTGCATACACGGGATCCCGGGAAAGGCCCTTGACCTGCGCATCCGCCTCGGCCGTGGCCTGGATGGACCGGACCAGACCGTCCGGGGTCCACCGGCGGACGTCGCGCTGCGCCTGCTCCACCAGCCAGGGCTGCATGCCCAGTTCCGCGGCGATCTGGGCAGAGGAACCCGACGCCCCGGCAACGCGCGCCACGGTCCGGAGTTTTGCGGCCAGCGCGGCAACAAGCGGAACGGGGTCCGCTCCGGTGGCGAGGGCATGGCGGAGGGTGGACAGGGCCAAAGGAGCGTTGCCGGCCATTGCCGCGTCCGCCACCTTGAAGGCCGTCGCTTCGATGCGCCCACCGTAGTAGCGGTCCACGATGTCTGACGTCACGGTGGTCCCGGCATCGGCGATCAGCTGGCTGCACGCCGCCGCAAGTTCCGAAAGGTTTGCGCCGACAGCGTTGACCAGGGCCTGCACCGCCTCCTGCTCAATACGGCGGCCGCCGGCCTTGAACTCGGCCGTCACGAAAGCCACTTTGTCTGCGTCCTTCTTGAGGGGCTGGCAGTCAACTACGGGCCAGCCGCCCTTCTTGACGGCGTCCAGGAGTTTCTTCCCCCGGACTCCCCCGCCGTGCCGGAGGACCAGGACAGCGTCGGGTTCCGTGTGTTCTACATACCGAAGCGCGTCAGCAAGGAAGGCGTCATTCATGGCTTCGACGGCTTCGACCTCGATGAGCTTACTTTCACCGAAGAGCGACGGGCTGACCTGCATCAGCAGGGTGCCCGGCTCATAGGCAGCCGCATTGATGCGGCTGACCTCCACGTCCGGAGCCGCCGCCCGGACCTGGGCACGGATGCGGTCCATTGCCCTGATGCCCAGGTACTCCTCCGGGCCGCTGACCAGCACCACGGCAGCGGGCGTCACATCCCGCCAGGCGGCTGCATTCGATGCCGGGGAACGGGTTGCTCGCTTCTGCGCAGCGGCCATCGTGGGTTCCTTCCGGAAAGTCTTGTGGAGTATTCCAGCCTGCCACGTCCGGCCGCCCGGTCCAAGCCGGCTGGCGACAGTGGCACCATGGGCCGGCTGGAACCGGGCACTGACCTGAGGCCAGGGCGGCACACTGCACTGCCTTGTCCCGATTCAAGGGCTTCGATCAGGGCTACAACGCGCCGATGGGACGCCAGGACGCATTCGGCGACCCGGCGGGGACGGGACGCCGCCCACAGCGTTCCAAACGTGACGGCTGACAGGAAGAGCATGGTGAGCAGGCCGGCGACGCCCTCCGGCCAAGGAAGTGATGCACCCGGGAGCTGTGAGGTGAACCTTGCCGTAGCTGCAATGCCGGCGCTAAAGGTGCCAGCCACGGCGATCAGGGCTGTGGCGGGCCAGGGCGCCGGAATTACCAGGGGCACGGCTGCCGTCCCCAGAAGTATCACCGGAGCCACCAGGGGTGAAGCAATGACATTTGCCAGCAGCGAGTACGTTGCGAACTGCGGTTGCAGCAGCACTGTCACTGGCCCGCACATTAATTGCGCCGACAATGGGACTGCGACCCCGGCGGCCGCCCAACGCGGAATGGACACCGGCGTCCAGTCGATGATGCGGCGCCCAAGGATAATGATCCCCAGGGTGGCCAGGACGGACAGCAGGAACCCGAAGCTCGACCCCAGCCCCGGGTCGATCAGCAGCAGCGCGATTACGGCCACGCACAGGAAGCTCAGCCCGCGGCCGGACCGCCCGCCTGCCAGCGAGATCAGTCCAACAGCCCCCATCAGCGCCGCCCGCAGCACGCTGGCATCGGGGCCCACGAGCACCACGAACAGGCCCAGTCCGGTCCCGGCCAGCACAGCAGCCGGCACGCGTCGCAGGCGGAAGCTCCGGCAGGCCAGCAGCAATGCACCGAGGACGAGGCTGCAGTTGGCCCCGCTGACAGCTGTCAGGTGCGTCATGCCTACTCGTTTCATGGCGCTGTCCAGGCCCTCATCCAGCACGCTCGTGTCTCCCGTGACCATGCCGGGAAGCAGGCCCGCTGGATCGGGGGCGAGGAAAGAGGCTGCGGCAACAAACCGTTCCCGCAGTTCTTTGGCGGATCCCTGCAGTAGCGGCGATTCGGTGGGCCGCCCGGGCGGGGATGAAGCAGTGAGGATGCCTGCTTCCTCCCTGCCCGGGTCAGGAGGGCGAAGCTTTCCCGCGGTGCGGACCAGCTGGCCCGGCACAAGGGTTCCCCAGTCCCGGCCGCCCATAACAATAAGGTGGGCACGCGTCCTGAGAAGGACGCCGCCGGTGCTGATGTCCCGCGTCCAGACGGGCACCGACCAACGCTCGGTCGGTCCGGCCTGGCCGCGTACCGCCAGTGCGCGCGGGGCGCCTGCCACTTCGACCACGGCTACCACCGATTTTCCGGACGCAACCGCCCCCGCGAGCGGACCTTCAGACCTCTGGCTGGAAGCGACGGCCGAGTGCGCTGCCGCGGCGGCAGCCAGGAAGAGTGCTACCGCGCTGGTGGCCAGGAAGCTGCGCCGAACGGGAGTAGGCGCGACTCCCGGTGCCCGTCGGTCGCAGGGCCGGGCGGCGCGGAACAGCAGGAGCAGCCCCAGGGCCACCGCTCCGCAACACACCACTGCCAGGGCTGCGGGCGCCAGCCACAGCCCAGCGACGGACGCAGCCCACACCGTGGCTGCCGGCAGGGTGAGGCGAACGTCGGTGCGGCGGCGCGGGGCCTCAGCGGGAGTGCGGGGGGTCGTCGCTGCACCGCCCTTCACTGCCCGCTGCCAGGCGCCCTCCAGGATCCGGCTCCAATGCTCCAGGACACGGTGCCGGAAGGGCATTGCAGCCCCCGGCGACGGGGGCCGGCAAGGAGCACCGCCGGAGCGGACCGCCGGATTTTCACGGGTCCCGGGAAGGCGGGCGCCTGCGTGACGGACGCCCGCAGTGCCGGGTGAAGTAGACGGGCCTTGCACAGCGGACTCCACGTAACGGCTCCAGGGACTCGTTTGGGAGGTCTTCCTGCCACTACCCATCGGGATCACGGCTCAACCGGGCCTTCTCATACCGTCACCAGCGGCAGCAATGCTTCAAGCATCTTGGGTCCCACGCCGTCCACGGCATCCAACTCCTCGACGTTCTTGAAAGCCCCATGCTCCTTGCGCCAGTCCACGATCCGCCGGGCAAGGACGGGGCCCACTTTCGGCAGGGCATCCAACTCCTCCACCCCCGCCGTGTTGAGGTTGATTTTTCCTTCGGCCGCCGTTGCACTGCTGCCGCCATCCTGGCCTGCGCCATCCCGCCCGGCCGCAGGGACCGCCTCCCCTTCCCGCGGAACATGGATCTTCTGGCCGTCCTCCACGGCGAGGGCAAGGTTAAGGCGGTTCAGGTCAGCGCCCGGCGCCCCACCTCCTGCAGCTGCGACGGCCTCGTGCACCCGGCTTCCGGCAGGCAGTTGAACCACGCCCGGCCTTGCCACCGCCCCGGCTACATGGACCACCACCGATCCGGAGGATTCATCGCCGGTGGCGTCCGTGGCAGCTTCAGGACCACCTCCGCTCTCCCGGTCCCCTGCAGGGGCGCCTTCCGCCACCGGGCTGCCAGGGCTGATGCCGCTGAGGGGCAGGGTCTCCGGACGGCCTGATCCCGTCTGCCACCAGAACCATGCCCCCGCCGCAACAGAAAGGATGCCCAGCAGCAGAGCGAGGCGCGGCCCCAGCCGCCACCGGAGCGCCGGCCCCACCGCAGTGGTGGCGGCAGGATCCAAGTCCTGCCGGGAACCGGCGGGCGGGGAATGCGGGGAGGCGCCCGGCGGGTCCCCGGCCGGTCCCCGGTACTCAAAGGGCTCGGGCCCGTGACCGTTCAGGAGCAGGCCGGCGGGTGGCTGCCCGAGGGCGGCCCGCAGGCGTTTACTGGCATGGCGCGCCGAACCACCTGCTTCTCCAGCGTCCCGGCGTGACATAGCTCCACGCTAGGGAAACGTCCGGGCGCGGCAACAGGTCAGGCATGCGTTATGTGGAAAGGCCTGCCGAACGGCTGTCCGTTTCCGTCCGCGCTTCCCCCACGATCACGGCCAGGACCCCCAGGCCGGCGTGGGCTGCGAGGACAGCGGGAAGCGGGCTGGTCTGGGCCGGCGGGCAGCCCGGCAAGGCCAAGGCCAGGCGCGCGGCCAGGTTTTTCGCTTCGTCGGCGTTCCCAAAGTGGTGAACGGCGAGGCTGACGGCCGAAGCCGGACGGCCGGAAGCATCGGCAACAACGATCTCCTCGAGCCGCGCAACAGCCCTGGCAGCAGACCGCACCTTCTCAAGCGGCACAATCCTGCCGCCATCAACCGCCAGGATCGGCTTGATGGCCAGCATGGTCCCCAACAGAGAAGCGGCTGCACCAATCCGGCCCCCGCGGCGCAGCTGCTCCAGGCTCGGAACATAGAAATACACCTTCGTCCGCCCCGCCTGGCCAGTCGCGGCAGCGGCAACGGCCGAAGCGTCACCGCCGTCGGCCGCCGCTGCCACTGCCGCCTGGACGGACATGCCCAGAGCCATGCCGACGGTCCGGGAGTCCACAACCTCCACCGGGATGTCCACTCTGGCCGCAGCCAGCCTGGCCGCATCCGCCGTCCCGGACAGGTCGCCGGAGATATGGACAGAGACCACCGCCTCGAAGCCCTTGTGCCGGGCAGCACGGTAGGCCTGCTCGAACTGGCCGGGCGAGGGCCGGGAGGTCTTGACGGAGGTCCCGCTGGCCAACGCCAGGGCAATTTTTTCGGAGATCTCGTCTTCGCCCTCGCCATAGATCTCTTCCCCCACCATCACGGGCATGGCAATGACGGTCAGGACTCCAGTGCCTTTGAGCTCCGACACCCACTCCGGCGGCAAGGCAGCGGCGGAATCCGTGACCACGGCAGTACGCACGACGGCGTTAGGCCGGGTTCCAGCACCGTCACGCCTGGCGCGCATTCCCGCCAGGCGTGCGCGGATCCATGGCCAGGCTGCGGCGTCGCGGTCGGGCAAAGGGGCCTCCTGGGGTCACGGCAGGCCGCCGGGGCTGCTCCGGCGGCCTGGCCCGGCTAGGCCGGGACGATGTTGACCAGTTTAGGTGCGCGGACAATCACAGTACGGATGGCGCGGCCGTCCAATGCCCGCTGGACATTCTCCGACGCAAGCGCCAGTTCGCGCAGCTGGTCCTCGGAGACGTTTGGCGAGACTTCCAGCCTGTCCCGGACCTTGCCCTGGACCTGCACCACCGCCGTGACGGTGTCCTGGACCAGCAGGGATTGGTCATGGGCCGGCCATCCCGCATTCGCGACGGAGGCCGGGTGGCCCAGGACGTTCCACATGTCCTCAGCCGTATACGGCGCGAAAAGGCTCAGGATCACCGCGACGGCCTCAGCGGCCTCGCGCACGGCCGGGTCGGCGCCGCCGGCTCCGGAGGCTGCATCTATGGTCTTGCGGGTGGCGTTGACCAGCTCCATCAACTTGGCCACCACCACGTTGAACTTGTTGGCGTCCAGCAGCGCGGCGGCGTCGGCGATGGTCCGGTGCGTGACGGAGCGCAGTGCGCGGTCGCCGGTGGTGACGTCGACGCCGGTTTCGCTCGCCACATCCTGGGCCAGGCGCCACGCCCGCGCGAGGAACTTGGCGGAACCGGAGGGTGAAACGTCAGCCCAGTCCACGTCGTCCTCGGGCGGGGAGGCGAAGATCATGGTGAGGCGGACGGCGTCCACACCGTATTTGTCCAGCTGCTCGCCGAGGTCAACACCATTGCCAAGCGACTTGCTCATGGCTTTGCCGCCGTTAAGCACCTGGCCCTGGTTGAGCAGGGCGCTGAACGGCTCGTCGGCGTCGATCATTCCGAGGTCGTGGATGACCTTGGTGAAGAACCGGGCGTACAGCAGGTGCAGGATGGCGTGCTCAACGCCGCCGACGTACTGGCCCACCGGCATCCAGTCGTTGATTTTCTCCGGGTCGAAGGGTCCCTCCGTATAGTGCGGGGAGACGAAACGCAGGAAGTACCACGACGAGTCCACGAAGGTGTCCATAGTGTCGGTATCCCGCTTGGCCGGGCCATGGCAGGACGGGCAGTCGACGTTGACCCACGCTTCGGCGGCAGCCAGCGGAGAGGTGCCCTTCGGCGACAGGTCCTCGCCGCGCAGGTCGGAGGGCAGCGTGACAGGCAGCTGCTCATCGGGAACCGGGACCTCGCCGCAGGACGGGCAGTGGATGATCGGGATGGGTGTGCCCCAGAACCGCTGGCGGCTGAGCAGCCAGTCCCGCAGGCGGAAGTTCACGAACTTCTCGCCGGTGCCCTGGCGCTCCAGGATAGCGATCGCGGCGGGGATGGCCTCGGCCTTGGGCAGGCCGTCCAGCTCCCCGGAGTTGATCAGGGTGCCCTCGCCCGCGGTAGCCGTGCCGGAAACGGCAGGGTCTTCCTCGCCCGTGTCCAGGACTGCCCGGACGGGCAGGTTGAAGGTACGGGCGAAGTCAAGGTCGCGCTGGTCGTGGGCCGGCACGGCCATGATCGCGCCGGTGCCGTAGTCGGCCAGGACGTAGTCAGCGGCCCAGACGGGCAGCTTCTCCCCGTTCAGCGGGTTGACGGCGTAGCGGCCGGTGAAGACGCCGGTCTTCTCCCGCTCAGTGGACTGGCGTTCAATCTCGGAGAGGGCCTTGACTTGCTCGCGGTATTCGTCCAAGGCAGCGGCGTGTTCCCCGGTGACGAGTTCGACGGCGAGTGGTGCGTCCGCGGCCACCACAAAGAAGGTTGCCCCGTAAAGGGTGTCGGGGCGGGTGGTGAAGACCGTCACGTCCTTGGCGGGCTTGCCGCCGTCGGCCTCGATCACGAAGGTGACGTGGGCACCCTCGGAGCGCCCGATCCAGTTCTTCTGCATGGCCAGGACGCGCTCGGGCCAGTGGCCGCGGAGCTGCTCCATGTCGTCGAGCAGCCGGTCGGCGTATTCGGTGATCTTGAAGTACCACTGGTTGAGGGACTTTTTGGTGACGGTGGTGCCGCAGCGCTCGCAGGCACCGTTGACGACCTGTTCGTTGGCCAGCACCGTTTGGTCCGTGGGGCACCAGTTGACCGGGGAGTCCTTGCGGTATGCCAGCCCGCGCTCGTAGAAGCGCTTGAACAGCCACTGGGTCCAGCGGTAGTACTCGGGATCCGAGGTATGCAGCCGGCGCGACCAGTCGGCCGAGATGGCGTACCGCTTGAAGGATGCGGCCTGGGTGTCGATATTGGCGTAGGTCCACTCGCTGGGGTGGGCGTTGCGCTTGATTGCAGCGTTTTCCGCAGGCAGGCCGAATGAATCCCAGCCGATCGGGTGCAGGACGTCGTAGCCCTTCTGGCGCAGGTAGCGGGCCACCACGTCACCCATGGCGAACGCTTCCGCATGGCCCATGTGGAGGTCGCCCGAAGGGTACGGGAACATGTCCAGGACGTAGCGCCGCTCCCGCGACCCGTCGTCGACAGGCGTGAAGACCTTAAGGTCTTCCCATACCTGCGGCCACTTGGCCTCCATCGCCGTGAAGCTATAGGTGCCCTCCACGGGCGCCTCCGCCGACTCTGTTGCTGTTGTTCCGGTCTCTGTCTCCGGCTGAACGCCCACTGCTGCCCTCTTCTGTTCTGTTACGGCATCTGTGCTGCCATAACGGCCTGATCCTGCTGCTGCCACCGGAATGCTCCCGGACACACAAAAGCCCCTCACCATGGAGGGGCTGCCGCACGCTATCCGTTGGTCCGGATACCGGGCGGCTGGCTAAGCAGAAGGATCGCACGCATGAAACCACTTTAGCGCACCCGGGCAGCAACGCTGCCGGGTGCCTGCCGGAAATGACGGCCCCCGCCAGGACCCACAGGGTACGAGTCCCCCTACTGCAACGGCCCGCAGGATTACGTGTCCCCCTACTGCCGCCACCCGCGAAACCACGTGCACTCCCTAACCCCCTACAGGCGCGAACTTGCGTGCCTTTCCCTCTTGCCAACAACGGCAGCGCAGGTGCATTGTAATGACCAAGTCTGTGGGGAAACTGACTGGTCTCCGGCGTAGGAGCCTGAAATGTATTCTTGCCATTTACACCCGCAGCAACGTAGCCGCGGGCTGCACCTTTCGTTTTACCCCAGCCGAGAAACCAGCAGGTGACATACCATGTTTGGCTGGGTTACCCGGTTCAGCATGCAGTTTCGGATCCTGGTTCTCGCCATCGCAGCGGGCCTCATTACTTTTGGCGTAGTGAATGTTCCACACATGGCTGTGGACACCATGCCGGAGTTCGCCCCAGCACACGTCGAGATCCAAACCGAAGCCCTTGGGCTTTCCGCCGTTGAGGTCGAACAGCTCATCACCGCACCCATGGAGGCCGACCTCCTCAACGGTGTCGCCTGGCTGGACGAGATCCGTTCGAAATCCGTTGCCGGCCTGTCTTCCATCGAGCTCATCTTCGAGCCCGGAACCGACCTCCTGCGTGCGCGCCAGCTGGTCGCGGAACGCATGACCCAGGCGCACGCGCTGCCCAACGTCTCTTCCCCGCCCCTGATCATGCAGCCTATGTCCTCCACCAGCCGCGTCATGATGGTCAAGATGAACTCCAAGGAGCTCTCGGGCATCGACATGTCTGTCCTGGCCCGGTGGAAGATCAAGCCCCGGCTGATCGGTATCCCCGGCGTCGCGAACGTCTCCATCTGGGGCCAGCGCGAACAGCAGCTGCAGGTCGAAGTCAATCCTGCGCAGCTGCGGGACAAAGGCATCACCCTTGAGCAGCTGGTCAAGACCACGGGTAACGCAGTGTGGGTTTCGCCGCTGAGCTTCCTTGAGGCTTCAACGCCGGGAACCGGCGGCTTCGTGGAATCACCGAACCAGCGACTCGGCATCCAGCACGTCCTCCCCATCCGCACCCCGGCAGACCTGGCCAAGGTCAGCGTGGAGGAAGCGGACCCGCCGTTGCTGCTGGGCGACATCGCCCAGGTGAAGGAAGACCATCAACCACTGATCGGCGATGCCGTTGTGGGAGCTGATGCGGGCCTGATGCTGGTGATCGAAAAGTTCCCCAACACCAGCACCGTAGAGGTCACCCGAAATGTCGAAGCGGCTTTGAAAGACATGGAGCCCGGCCTCACGGGAGTCCAACTTGATACGTCCGTCTTCCGTCCCGCAACCGATGTCCAAGACTCGGTCAACAGTCTAGCTCTCGCGTTGCTGATCAGCCTGCTGGTCGCGGTCGCCCTTTTCTGGCTGTTCTTCCGCTCCTGGCGGGTCGCCGTGATAGCGCTTGTGGCCATCGTAACAACGGTCACAACGGCGGCGGTTGTGCTGATCGCCCGAGACGCCACACTCAACGTTGCCATCCTGGTGGGCGTACTGCTCGGCACGTCCGTCATTGTGGGTGACATCGTAGAAGAGCTCCAGGCCCACCGGCGAACGTCGACGGACCGGGGTGCCCTCGAGGGGCAGCCTGCCAGGTCGCTGGCAAACCGCGTCGTCAGGGGTGTGCGCACCCCGCTGTTCCATGCCTCATTGATCATGGTTGTTGTCCTCGCTCCAACGCTCTTCCTCACCAGCGTGGCCGGCGCGTTCTTCACGCCGCTTTTCTGGTCACTGGCCCTTACCCTTGGGGCCGCACTGCTCGTCGGACTGTCCGTGACACCTGTATTGGCTCATTTCCTGCTTCCGGCGAAGACTGCTCCGGCCAGGGAACTTCCCGCTGTCGGACGCGCGAAGGCATACTACGGCCGCACGCTGGACGGGATCGGTCCTCGGAGAGGCCTAGCCGTCGCGGCGATGGTGGTCGTGGGAATGCTTGGGATCGCAGCCGGTTCCCAGCTGACGCTCAACAGGCAACTCGTTCCCACGCTGCCAGACCGGACCCTCCTGGTCCAGTGGGACAGTGCAGCCGGAACATCGAATGACGAAGTCCGCCGCATCGCGGCCCGGGCTTCCGACGAACTGCGGGCCCTCCCGGGAGTTTCCGGGGTTGGCGGGCATGTGGGCAGAGCGATCTCCTCCGATCAGGTGGTGGGCAACAGCTCCGCTGAACTCTGGATCTCCATTGATCGGGAGGCAAACTTCGCCGAGACGGAGCGTGCCGTACGGGACGTGGTCCAGGGCTACCCCGGCATTGCGCATAACGTGATGAACTACTCGCAGCAGTCGATGGGCGATGTGCGAACCAGCATGGAGCCGGGTTTCGCGGTCCGGGTTTATGGAACGGAAATGCCGGTGCTGCGCGAAAAGGCGGAGGAGGTCCGCCAGGCCATTCGGAAGGTTGCCGGCGTGAACAACCCCACCGTTGTCACCGCCGACATGACCCCGATTGTCGAGGTAAAGGTCGATCTTGCGGCTGCGGAAAAGCACGGTGTAAAGCCGGGTGACGCAAGGCGCGCCGCCGCGACGCTTATGCAGGGCATCGTTGTAGGAAACCTCTTCGAACAGCAGAAGGTGTTCGAAGTGGTCGTCCGCGGAGCTGTGGGCGTCCGGGACGACCTGACCAGCATCCGGGAACTGCTCTTGGATACGCCTAGCGGCGGCCACGTCCAACTCGGCCAGATTGCCGATGTGCGCATGGTTCCCAACGAGGTTGTCATCCAACATGATGCCACTTCCAGGCGAATCGACGTGGTGGCCGATGTTAGCGGACGACCGCTTGCAGACATCCAGCGGGATATCGAGGCGGCCATCCAGCAGATTCAGTTCCCTGTCGAGTACCACGCCGAGATCCCCACAAAATATGGTGAGCTCCAGGCCGCGGATACCTTGGTGCACGGACTCGGAGCTGCTGCGGCCCTGGCTGTGCTGCTCCTGCTCCAGACAGCGGTGAGGAGCTGGAAACTGGCTGTCGCCACATTCCTGGCACTTCCCGCCGCGATGTCCGGAGCGGCGGTGGCGGCCTGGTTCGGATCGGCGTCGCTGTCCTGGCTGTCGCTGACAGCGTTTGCAGCTGTTCTGGCCATCGCCGCACGCAATGCGGCAATGCTGTCCGCACGCGTCGACGAGATCTGGCGCGGGACTGCCGGAGCGCAGCGCACGGACGTGGTCATGCAGGCAGCCCGGGATCGGGTATCGCCGGTCCTGAAGTCGGCGGTCATCACGCTCCTCGTGATGATGCCGCCCGCCATCCTGGGCGGCACAGTTGGCCAGGCCTTGATTGCTCCGATGCTGCTGATTATTGGCGGCGGCCTGGTGACCACAACGCTCGTGGGGCTCTTCATCCTCCCGTCGCTCGCCCTCTGGTTCGGTCCACGCACCGAGCCCGAAGAGTGGTCGGAAGTCTACGAATCAGAACATCCAGTCATGTCGATGCCGGAAAAGGTGAAAGTATCATGACCAGCAAAAGCCTCCTTCGGCGCCTGCCAGTCGCAGCTGCTGTCTGCGCCGCACTGTTGTCCTCACTGCCCGCCTGTGCCCAAACCACAGCGCAGGCGGAGTCTTCATCCGAAGCGCCGGCGAAAGTGGAGAAGAATGCCACCACTGGCATCGCACGGATAACACTCAGCCAGCGGGCCATTGATCGGCTTGAACTGCTCACGGATACCGTCAAGCCTGCCCCGGAGGGGGGAGGCATTGTCCTTCCCTACGCTGCCCTGCTTTACGACGCCCACGGGAAGACGTGGGTTTACGCGAACCCCGAGCCGAGGGTGTTTGAGCGCCAGGCTGTCACCGTCTCCAAAGTGGAGGCCGGTGTGGTCACGGCCAGCGCGGGTCCCGCGGTCGGGACTCCGGTGGTGACCGTGGCTGCCGCTGAGTTGTTCGGCGCCGAGTTCAACACAGGCAAATGACATGCGCCGGATCGTAGCGGCCAGCCTGAGGTTTAGATCGATCGTCATAGCGTTGGCGGCGGCTCTGATGATGGTTGGCGGGGCGCAGCTCAGCAGCGCATCGGTGGACGTATTCCCCGAATTCGCGCCGCCCAAAGTCGAGGTCCAGACAGCCTGCCTGGGACTGACAGCCGCTGAGGTGGAGGAGCTGGTGTCAGTTCCCCTGGAAGAGGCGTTCAACGGCATTGACGGCCTCGATCACATGCGGTCCAAGTCGGTACCCCAACTCTCATCCATTGTGATGGAGTTCAAGAACGACATGGATCTGCTCACCGCCCGCCAGCTGGTGTCCGAGCGGATGGCGACAGTTATTCCGACCCTGCCTACGTGGGCAGCGCCGCCGGTGATGCTGCAGCCGCTGTCTTCCACCAGCCGGGTGATGAAGATCGGGTTGTCCTCCGACACCCGGTCCCTGATCGAGATGTCGATGATCTCCTACTGGAACATCCGGGCCCATCTGCTCCGCGTCCCGGGAGTGGCGAATGTGGCAATCTGGGGTGAACGCCTCCAGATGCTCCAGGTCCAGGCTGATCCGGCCAGGTTGGCAGCACACAAGGTCAGCCTTGAATCCGTCATGACCACCACGGCCAACGCCCTCGACGCCGGCCTGCTGCAATATTCCCCAGGCGCCGTGATCGGCACCGGCGGATCGTTCGACACACCCAATCAGTCAATCGGAATCACCCATACACAGCCCATCACGTCACCCGCGGAGCTTGCGCAAGTGACACTCGAAGATCGGGAGGGACTGCCCCCGCTCCGGCTGAGTGACGTGGCAAACGTGGTGGAGGACCATCAACAGTTGATTGGGGACGCCGTCATCAACGGCGGCCCGGGGTTGATGCTGATCGTGGAGAAGCTGCCGTGGGGCAACACCCTCGAAGTCACGCGAGGGGTGGAAGAGGCAATGAAGCAGCTCGAACCCGGACTGACGGGAATCGCTGTGGACACGGCCATCTTCAGGCCGGCGACATTTATCGAGGAATCGCTCGGCAATCTCGGCGTAGCCCTCCTTCTCGGATGCCTGTTGGTCATTCTCGTGCTGAGTGTCTTCCTGTTCCAGTGGCGGACGGCTTTGGTCAGCGTGCTGGCCATCCCCTTGTCATTGATGGCTGCAGCCCTCGTGTTGTATTGGACCGGCGGAACAATCAACACAATGGTGTTGGCGGGGTTGGTGATCGCCGTCGGTGTGGTGGTGGACGACGCCATCATCGACGTCGAGAATATCGTCAGGCGCCTGCGGCACCACCGGGCAACCGGCGGCACCGAAAGCACCGCGAGGGTGGTGGTCAATGCATCCCTGGAAGTCCGCGGACCTATTGTCTACGCCACGCTGATCATTGTGGCGGCCACGGTCCCGATTTTCTTCCTGGACGGGCTGACGGGCGCGTTCTTCCGGCCGCTGGCCACCTCCTACACCCTCGCGGTCATGGCGTCCATGGTCGTGGCGCTCACAGTGACGCCGGCGATGGCATACATCTTCCTCCGAAACGCCAAGCTGGAGGACAAGGATCCGCCTGTTGTCAGGGTCCTGAAGCGCTGGTATGCCAATGCGCTGCGTCCCATCGTCCGACGCCCCGTTCCAGGGTATGTCTCCCTTGGCGTCCTGGGTGTGGTCGGTATCGTGGCGGCACCGCTGCTGGGCCAGTCGTTGCTCCCCTCCTTTAAGGAACGTGATTTCCTGATGCACTGGCTCACGCAGCCCGGCACGTCCAACGCGGAGGAGGTCCGTGTCAGCGAACTGGCCTGCAGGGAACTCATGACCATCCAAGGCGTGAACAACTGCGGGGCCCACACGGGGCAGGCGTTCAACGCTGATGAGGTGGTGGGCGTCTACTTCGGTGAGAACTGGATCAGCGTTGACCCCGGGGTGGATTATGACAAGACCCTTGCAAAGGTTCAGGAAGTCGTGGACGGCTACCCCGGAATCGTCCGGGATGTCCAGACCTACCTGAAGGAACGCATCCGCGAGGTTTTGACTGGTACTGGTTACGCTGTGGTGGTCCGCGTCTACGGCGACGACCTTGCTACCCTCCGCCAGGAAGCTGACAAGATCAAGGAAATACTGGGGGGCATCGATGGCGCCATCGGCGCGAAGGTTGCCCTGCAGGCCAACATCCCGCAGATCGATGTGGAAGTGAACCTGGAAGCGGCGAACCGCCACGGGCTGAAGCCGGGCGACGTGCGCCGTGCGGCTGCCACCATGGTGGCCGGCGAAGAAGTCGGCGACATCTACCGGGACGGCAAGGCCTACGACGTCCAGGTGTGGAGCCCCCCGGAGGTCCGGACGAGCGTTACGAGCATAGAGAACCTCATACTCGATACGCCCTCCGGGCAAAAGATCCGGCTGGCCGACGTGGCCGCAGTTTCGGTGAAGCCCACGCCCAACGTCATCGAGCGCTCAGAAGGGTCCAGGCGCATCGACGTCAGTGCCAACGTCAAGGAAGGAGACCTGGCGAAGGTAGTGGAGAAGCTCCAGTCTGAGATGGGTTCGGTTCAGTTCCCTGTCGGCTACAGCGCGGTTGTCCTTGGCGAGTATGCCGAGCGGCAGGCAGCATCCCAACGGTTGCTCTTCTACTCGTTTGGCGCTGTCATCGTTGTCTACCTTCTCCTGCAAGCAGCCTTCAAGAGCTGGCGGCTGGCAACCCTGGCCATCCTGACCCTGCCGGTGGCGCTCGTGGGCGGAATTATCGCAGCCCATCTTAGCGGTGGAATCCTGTCCCTGGGTTCCCTGGTTGGCTTCCTCACGCTCATGGGGATCGCGGCCCGCAACGGCATCCTGCTCATCAACCACTGCCAGCACCTCGAACAGTTCGAGGGCGTCCCCTTCGGCCCGGAACTGGTGCTTCGGGGGGCTGCCGAGAGGCTGTCGCCGATCCTGATGACGACGCTGGCCACCGCGCTGGCCCTGGTGCCGCTTGTGGTGATGGGCAACATCCCTGGCCACGAGATCGAGCATCCCATGGCAGTGGTGATCCTGGGCGGGCTGGTCACGTCGACGTTGGTCAACCTGTTCATCGTCCCCTCGCTGTACCTGCGTTTCGCCAAGGGCGGCCGCGGCCGGCGCAGCACCCCCGAACTGCAGCCGGCCCCTGCGGCGTAGTCCTTTTTCAACGAGCATGAAAGGCACTGAGATGACGCTCTTAGCACGCCGCCTCGCGGCATGCGGGTCTGTGCTGCTGCTGGCCTTCGGATCGCTGACGGCTATGTCGGCACCGACGGCGGCCGCGCCGGCGTCCGAGGAACTCTGCGGCCCCGGTTCCGCGATCAATTTCGACCGGTCCGCTTTCCCGGAATATCCACGGATCGACAACAAGTGGTTCCCGCTGAAGCCGGGCATGCAGTTCACCACGGTGGGCACCGTGACCTCGGCCGACGGCGTCCACGAACACAAGGTGGTCCACACGGTCACCGGACTGACGAAGGTGATCGACGGCGTCACAACGCGCGTGCTGTGGGACCGCGACTACTCTGACGGCGAACTGGTCGAATCCGAACTGGCCTTCTTCGCCCAGACCCGCGGCGGGGATGTGTGGCTGTTTGGCGAATACCCGGAGGAGTACGAGAACGGGGAGTTCGTAGGTGCCCCAAGCACCTTCATCAGCGGATTGGCCAAGGCTCAGGCCGGCATCGCCATGCAGGCTAAGCCGAAGACCGGCACGGCCTCTTACGTCCAGGCATACGCACCCAAGGTTGATTTCCTCGACTGCGGGACAGTGTTCAAGAAAAACCAGAAAGTCTGCGTCCCCACCGGGTGCTACGACGACGTCCTGGTGATCGACGAATACAACCCCCTGGAACCGCCTGAGGCCGGACACCAGCGGAAGTTCTACTCAGCCGGAACCGGGCTGATTAAGGTTACTGCCGTTGGAGGCCCGGACCAGGAATTCATGGATCTGGTGAAAGTGCGGAAGCTGAACGCCGAGCAGTTCGCGGGCGTCAACGCGCAGGCGCTGGAACTGGACGAACGGGGCTATACGGTCAGCCGGAGCGTCTATGCCAAGACGCCTCGCGCTGAACTCGACGACTGAGGCACCGCAAGTTCCCGGCCGGTGCCTGAAGCCCGGCACAAGGAAGGAGGGCGGCACCCGTGCCGCCCTCCTTCTACGTTGTCCGGTCCCGGGCAGGGGCGCCCTATCGCACGTCCTCGTCCACCCAGTCCATGGATTTGGTAACGGCCTTCTTCCACAGGCGCAGCTGGCGGTCCTGCTCGGCCTGGTCCAGCTGCGGTTCCCAGCGCTTGTCCTCGGACCAGTTGGCGGAGCACTCCCCCAGGTCCTTCCAGAAGCCGACGGCAAGGCCGGCCGCGTAGGCGGCACCCAGCGCGGTTGTCTCCACTACCTTTGGCCGGATGACGGGGACGCCCAGGATGTCCGCCTGGAACTGCATCAGCGCATCGTTGGCCACCATGCCGCCGTCGACCTTCAACTCGGTCAACGGAACCCCGGAGTCCGCGTTCACTGCGTCCAGGACCTCCCGCGTCTGGAAGGCGGTGGCCTCCAGCGCGGCCCGGGCGATGTGGTTCCTGTTGACGAACCTGGTCAGTCCCACGATGGCGCCGCGGGCATCGGACCGCCAGTACGGTGCGAAGAGGCCGGAGAAGGCCGGGACGATATACACGCCGCCGTTGTCCTTCACGGACGCTGCCAGGGTTTCCACCTCGGGTGCGCTGCTGATCATGCCCAGGTTGTCACGCAGCCACTGGATGAGCGAGCCGGTGACGGCGATCGAACCCTCCAGGGCGTAGTGCGGCGCAGCGTCACCGAGTTTGTAGCCGACCGTGGTCAGCAGCCCGTTCTTGGAGTGGACAATCTCCTCGCCGGTGTTGAAGATCAGGAAGCAGCCCGTGCCGTACGTGTTCTTGGCCTCGCCTGCCTCGAAGGCCGCCTGGCCGAACGTGGCGGCCTGCTGGTCACCGAGGATTCCGGCGACGGGAACCTCCCGCAGGAGCTGGGAGGTGTGCACGGTGCCGTACACCTCCGAGGACGACTTGATCTCCGGCATCATGGTCCGGGGAACACCGAAGATGCTGAGGATCTCCTCATCCCACTGCAGGGTTTCCAGGTCCATGAACAGCGTGCGGGAGGCGTTGGTGACGTCAGTGACGTGGACCCCGCCGTCCACTCCGCCGGTCAGGTTCCACAGGACCCACGAGTCGGTGTTGCCAAAGACCAGGTGGCCGGCTTCAGCCCTTGCCCTTGCGCCGTCAACGTTGTCCAGGATCCACTTGATCTTTGTTCCGGAGAAGTACGTGGCCAGCGGGAGCCCCACTTTTTGCTTGAAGCGGTCAGGCCCCCCATCCTTGGCCAGCGCGTCCACGATGTCCTGGGTGCGGGTATCCTGCCAGACGATGGCGTTGTACACGGCCTCGCCGGTTGTCTTGTCCCACACCACCGCAGTTTCACGCTGGTTGGTGATGCCGACGGCGGCGATATCGTGCCGCGTCAGGTTCGCCTTCGACAGCGCGGAGGCGATGACCTCCCTGGTGTTGTTCCAGATCTCGGCGGGGTTGTGCTCTACCCAGCCGGCCTGCGGGAAAATCTGTTCGTGTTCCATCTGCCCGGAGGATACGATGCTCCCGCTGTGGTCGAAGACAATGGCACGGGTGCTGGTGGTTCCCTGGTCGATGGCGATTACGTACTGGTTCATGGTTGACGTCCTTGTCTGTAATGGAGTTGAGCTGTGGTCGGATAGCGGGTCAGGAGGCGGCGGTGACGATGATGGGGGCAATCCTGGCGACGATGCCGCCCAGGGCGCCGCCAACCAGCGGGCCTACCACCGGAATCCAGGAATAGCCCCAGTCACTCGAGCCCTTGCCTTTGATGGGAAGCAGGGCATGGGCAATGCGTGGACCGAGGTCGCGGGCAGGGTTGATGGCGTAACCGGTGGGGCCGCCCAGGGAGACGCCGATGCCGACGACGAGGAGCGCGACGGCCAGCGGGCCCAGGCCGGAGGGAGTCCCGCCGAAGGTCAGGATGACGAACACCAGCACGAAGGTGCCGATGATCTCGGTCACCAGGTTCCAGGAAGTGGAGCGGATGGCCGGACCGGTGGAGAAGACGGCGAGCTTGCTGGCGACCTCTTCTTCGGCGTCAAAGTGCTGCTTGTAGGCGAGCCAGCAGACGACGGCTCCGAGGAAGGCGCCGAGCATTTCGCCGCCGAAGTACGTCAGGGTGGAGGCGAAATCCACCGGTACGTCCGGCGCGTATTCAGCCTTTCCATTGATGAGCAGGCCCAAGGTCACGGCAGGATTCAGGTGCGCCCCGGACTTTGCGGCCACGTAGACACCCGCGAAGACAGCGACGCCCCATCCCCAGGTGACCATCAGGAACCCTCCGCTGTTGCCCTTTGTCCCCCTCAGGGCGACGTTGGCGACGACGCCGCAACCCAGCAGGGTCAGCATCGCCGTTCCGAATACTTCGGAAAGGAAAACTATTCCAAGAGACATCTTTGACTCCTTATTTTCTAATGAAGGTCCCTCGCGGGTTGAGGGACCGTGGGGCCGGGGCGGGTTGCCGCCCCGGCCGGCAGCCGGGTCCTAGGCGACCAGGCTGTGGGTTTCTACGCGGTGAGACCGCTCCAGAATGTCTTGGGCGTGCTTGATCTCTGCCGCACGGGCTGCGGCATTCCACCCCAGTGGCGCCGACAGCACCTCTGCCACCTCGTTGAGCAGCTCGCCCGTCACCAGGCCCCGGAACGCCAGCGAGGTCCGGCGAATGAGGACGTCCACCAGGTGTCCCACCTGCTCGTGTGCCGCCATGAACTCAAGTTCACGGACGCTCAGTTCGCGGGTGGAGCGCAGAAGCCTGTCAGGTCCGGCGTCGAGGTACTCCATCACAGCTCCAGCACGGGTCCCGTACCTGGTCAGGAGCAGCGCCGTACGGTCGGCGTCACGGCCGGCGGCCATATGCGCCTTGATCCATTTCTGGACCCCTGCCTCATCGGCAGGGAACCCGGCGCCGCCGCCGATAGCCAACTGCGCGGTGGAGACTTTACGTTCCATCCCGATCTCGCCCAGGACGTCGTTGGTCATGTGTTCGGCGAGGGCACGGAAGGTTGTCCATTTGCCGCCTACCAGGCTCAAAACCACGGCGCCCTTTCCATTCCCGTCCTGTCCCGTTTCGCGGCGCTCGATGCGGTAGTCGCGCGAAACGAAGCCGGGCTGGGTGGCATCGTGGCGTGGCAGCGGCCGCACTCCGGAGAAGGTGTAGACGATCTGCTCACGGGTGACGGCGATGTCCGGGAACACGTGGCCTATCAGGTCGAAGAAATACTCGATTTCTTCGTCTGTGCAGATGGCGTCCTCCGACATGTCCGCATCCACATCCGTGGTACCCACCAGGACGCGGTCACCCATGGGGTAGATCAGGACGATCCGCCCGTCCGTGTGCTCGAAGAAGATTTCCCTGCCGCGGCAGGCTTCAAGGAGCGCAGGGTGGTCCAGGACGATGTGGGAGCCCTTGGTGCCGCCCATGAACGTGGATGCAGCGCCCATTGCCGCGTTGGTGAGGTCCACCCAGGCGCCCGTGGTGTTCACAATGACGTCTGCAGTGAAGTCGAACTCCTCCCCCGTCAGTTCGTCCCGCAGCCGCACGGTGCTCCCCCGGCCGGTGCCCGGATTGGGCTGTCCGGTGACGGACTGCAGCGAGACGTAGTTGCTGGCACGGGCGGTGCTGCCTTGCCCGTTGCCTTCACCTGTTGCCGCCCGCCCGGCCTTCTCCCCGTCCTGGAGTACGTCAAGCGTGAGCCGCTCCGGGTTGTGCACGGAAGCGTCGAAGTACGTCGCCGTGTATTTCACGTCGGGCCGGAGGCTCGGCAGCTCGGCAAGGGCTCGCTGGCCGCTGCGGAACTGGTGCCGCGGGACGGCGCCGCCATCCCGGGAAAAGGAGTCGTACAGGCTCAGGCCGAGCTTGATGAGGAAGGCACCCCGCTCCTTCGGTTTGCCGTGCTGCTTGTGCGTCAGGAAGCGAAGCGGTGCCGCCAGGACACCGGAGAAGGTGCTAAAGATTGGGATGGTGGTCTGCAGCGGTTTAACGTAATGCGGGGCGATGCGAAGCAACCGGTTGCGTTCCACCACCGATTCCCGGACCAGGCGGAACTCGCCGTTTTCCAGGTAGCGGATGCCGCCATGGATCATGTGGGAGGAGGCGCCGCTGGCCCCCTGGCAGTAGTCGCCGCGTTCCACGAGGGCGACGTCCACGCCCTGCAGCGCGAGGTCGCGGAAAGTTCCCACGCCGTTGATGCCGCCCCCCACCACCAGGACCTTGGCGTGTGGACGGCGCCTGAGGTGGTGCACTGAAGTGCGCTCAACTCCTGGCTTCGGCGCTGAAGCAATAGGTAGGACGTTAAAATCCTTGGGTCCCAAAACAACTCCCTTGGGGCTTTGTGTGGCGCGGCATCGCATGTTTGAGCCGCCGTTTCATGACTATTCTTTGAAGTAATGGAAAATGGAGTCAAGCACTATGCACAAACGTGCAGATGGGAGTACTGATGGCCACCTCGCGCCACTCTGACGCACTGCGGGCTGCACAAATGTATTACCTGCAGGACCTCACCATGGACGCCATAGCCCGGGAGCTGGGGACGTCGCGCTCCACGGTCTCCCGCCTCTTGTCCTCGGCCCGCGAATCCGGCCTGGTGCAGATCCAGATCCGCAATCCCCTGGATACGGGCCCAGAACTGGAGGGTAGGATCCGCCGCCGGTACGGCGTGGATGTCCACGTGGTTCCGGTCCTGGAGATACTCAACGAGGCGGAAACACTGGACCGGGTGGCAATGCAGGCAGCACGAACCATCGGACCGCTGGTGGATTCAAATGCGATCATCGGAGTGGCCTGGGGATCCACCCTGAGCGCCGTCAGCCGCCACCTCACGCGCAAGATCACCCATGACAGCGTCATCGTGCAATTGAACGGCGCCGGCAACATGCACACCACGGGCATCACGTATGCCAGCGACATCATGCGGCGGTTCGGAAGCGCCTACGGGGCCAGGGTTGAACAGTTTCCGGTGCCGGCCTTCTTTGACCACGCAGCCACCAAAATTGCCATGTGGAATGAACGCAGCGTGCAACGGATCCTCGAACTCCAGGCGAAGATGAGCATCGCGATTTTCGGCGTGGGCTCCGTGGACGCCGACTATCCCAGCCACGTCTATGCCGGCGGATACCTGGACGAGGCGGACCTCAACACCTTGGCAACTTCGGATGTTGTGGGAGACGTAGCGACCGTTTTCTTCCGTAGCGACGGCTCCTCCGACGGGATCGTCCTCAACGAACGGTCCACCGGACCCGCACTCTCGCAGTTGCGGCAAGTCCGACGGAGGATCTGTGTAGTGTCCGGCGCTTCCAAGATCAACGGGCTCCGCGGTGCCCTGGCGGCGGGCCTGGCCACGGACCTGATCCTCGACGAGGCCACCGCGCGCCGCCTGGTGGATTTTGAAGGCCTCGCCGCCGCTGGTGGGTAGAGTCGTGGCTATGAGAACTTCACCGCGGCTCAGCCTGAACAACGGCGTGCTGATCCACCAACTCGGATACGGACTCTACAAGGTCCCGGCCGCCGACGCGGAAGGCCTCGTCGCCACTGCGCTCGCAGCCGGATACCGCCACTTCGACACGGCGGCGATGTACGGGAACGAAACCGGAGTGGCCCGGGGCATCAGCTCCCAACTGGGCGGTGACGCGGGCAGCGGCGGCTCGGGCGAGCTGTTCCCGGCTCTGTCCCGGCAAGACATTTTCGTCACCACGAAGGTGTGGAACAGCGACCACGGCTACGACGCCACGCTGCGAGCCTTTGATGAGTCCATGGTCAATCTCGGGCTTGACTACGTGGACATGTACCTCATCCACTGGCCTTGTGCCGCCCGCGGCCTGTTTCCGGACACGTACCGTGCACTGGAAACGCTGTACCGGGAAGGAAAGGTCCGTGCCATCGGCGTCAGCAATTTCCAGCCCGCCCACCTTGACCGGCTGCTGCAGACAGCGGAAGTGATCCCTGCCGTCAACCAGATAGAACTGCATCCGTGGCTGCAGCAGGAAGAACTCCGGACACTGCATGATGGACTGGGTATCCGGACCGAAGCGTGGAGCCCCCTGGGGCGCGGCCAGGTCCTCGCCGACCCCGTTGTCCACGCCTGCGCCTCCGAACATGGCAAAACCCCCGCCCAGGTGATCCTCCGTTGGCATATCCAGCTGGGAAATATTGCCATCCCCAAGGCAAGCTCGGAGGGGCGGATCCGGGAAAACCTGGACATCTTCGACTTCGAGCTCTCCGCCCGGGACATGGCGGCGCTCGCCGGGCTGGACCGGGGTTACCGCACCGGTTCCCACCCGGACACCGTTAACTGAGGCAGGAGACATGACTACAGCCCAGCCCGGGTCCGCTGCGCCCGCCTACTTCAGCGCCGACCTGGCCGCACGCACGTCCGCCTCCACCCTGGAGCTCGACGGCGGCAAGGTTGCCTATTGGACCTACGAACCGCTGCTGGCCGGCCCGGAAACACGCACCATCCTGGTCATCCATGGCTTCCGCGGAGACCATCACGGACTGCTGCGGGTGGCAGACCAGCTTCCCGAGATGCGGATCATCATGCCGGACCTGCCCGCATTTGGTGATTCCGCGGCGTTCCGGTCCGGCGGGCATTCCGTGGAGCGCTACGGCCTGTTCATTACGGAATTCATGGCAGCACTGGGCCTGGGCCCGGACACGGTCCTGCTGGGCCACTCGTTCGGCTCCATCATTGCGGCGCACTTCGTGGCCGATCACCCCGGAGCCGTGGACCCGCTGATCCTGATCAACCCCATCGCGGCACCGGCGCTGGCGGGGCCAAAGGGTGTGATGACCAGGCTGGCCGTCCTGTACTACCGCCTTTCGGCCCGCCTCCCCCGGCCGGCGGGACTGGCCCTGCTGCGGAATCCGCTGATTGTCCGGGTGATGAGTGAAACCATGGCCAAGACCGGCGATAAGGACCTCCGCCGTTTCATCCACGGCCAGCACCACGCCTACTTCAGCGCTTTCGCCAGCCGGGAGAGCCTCCTCGAATCGTTCACGGCATCAGTCAGCAGCCATGTGGCGGAAGTAGCCGGCCGGCTGACCCTGCCAGTGCTGCTGATCGCGGGGGAAAAGGACGAGATCGCCGTCCTGGCCGACCAACACCGCCTGGCTGCGCTGCTGCCGGACGGAGAGCTCCAGGTGATTCCCGGCGTCGGGCATTTGATCCACTATGAAACACCTGGACCGGCAGCCACTTTCATCCGCAGCTTCCTTAAGGACCATCCCGCGTGAAGATTGTCATTGACGCACGATATACCCGGACAGACCACCACGACGGCATCAGCCGCTACGGCGCCAGCCTGATCGCCGCCACGGCCAAAATCGCCGACGTATCCATGCTGGTCTCCGACGTCCGGCAACTAGCCCTTCTCCCCGACGTTCCCTACACCCTCATCGGCAGCCCGCTCTCGCCGTCGGAACTGTTTGTTGCGCGAACCATCAACAAGCTCGGCGCCGACGTGGTGGTGTGCCCCATGCAGACGATGGGAACGTGGGGCCGCAAGTACGGACTGGTCCTGACCCTCCATGACCTCATCTACTATGAACACCCGGCCCCGCCAGGCTTCCTCCCCGCGCCGGTGCGGCTGCTGTGGCGGCTGTACCACAAGGCATTCTGGCCGCAGCGGCTTCTCCTCAACCGCGCCGATACCGTGGCCACCATCAGCAAAACCACTGCAGCGCTGATCGCAAAGTACCGGCTGACGCGCCGTCCGGTGCGGATCATCAGCAACGCCCCCCAGCCGGGCCAGGATCACATGCCCCCGCGCGCTGAGGCCGGGGCCGAACGCTCACTCGTCTACATGGGGTCCTTCATGCCCTACAAGAATGTGGAAACCATGGTGGCGGGGATGGCCTCACTTCCCGGCTACACGCTTCACCTGCTCAGCCGGATTACCCCCGAGCGCCGCGCCGAACTGGAGAAGCTCGTCCCGCCCGGAGCCCGGGTGGTGTTCCACAACGGCGTCAGCGACGAGGAATACCACGCGCTCCTTCGCACCGCCTCGGCGCTGGTAAGCCTGTCCAGGGCTGAAGGCTACGGGCTCCCCCTGGTGGAGGCGATGTCCCTGGGCACCCCCGTGATTGCCAGCGACATCCCTATTTTCCGGGAAGTTGGCGGAGACGCCGCACTGTATGTTGATCCTGCATCCCCGGAGCAGTTTGCCGCCGCGGTGCACACCCTCCAGGACAACGTCCGCTGGCAGGACATATCACGGCGTTCCGCAAGCCGTGCCCGTGAGTTCAGCTGGGATGAATCGGCGCGCCAACTGGTGGATGTCGCACACGAAATCATGGTGCGGCGCCGGCGCTAGCGAACTGCCTGCTAGAGCACGTCAACGCCGTCCAGCCGGAGCTGGAAAGGTTCAGCGGATCGCTTCGCCGCTGCAGCCGCCCGGGCGACCCGCAGCACGCGGGTCACGGTGGCTGCCTGGCCATACGGGAAAAAGAGCAGGGTGCGCACATCCTCCACCGAGCGGCGGGAGGAGGGCGGCCCGTGGAGCACCACGGGTGCCGGCCCGGCGGTCCGAAGGGCGATTCCCGCGGAGCCAAGCTCCGCCGCCACGGCGGCTGTGTACTGCTCGACAGCGGCCCTCGGCCCTGTAGCCGACGCGATGCGGACCGCCGGGGGAAGCTGCAGCTCCGACCGCAGGGAGAGTTCCCTGTGCGCATATCCGGCAGGATCCCAGCGAAGCAGGGCGCCGACTGCAGCCGTGTCCGCGGCCGTGACCACCACCACGCCGCCGTCCTGGGCAGGTCGGACCAGTACAGCGGCGTTGAACCACCGCCGGACAGTGTCCTCGCCGGCCCGCAAAGTTTCGCGCCGCAGCAAGGAATCGCCGTCCAGCAGCAACGCAGCAGCGTATCCGCCCGGGGCCACCGGTTCGGCTCCCACAGTCGCGACCACCAGTGCCTTGCCCGGACCGACTGCCGCTTTTACATGGTCGCCGGAAGATGTAATGACGGTTTTCCCCGGGAAGGCGCGGCCGAGTTCCTCGGCGGTCCTGATGGCCCCGGTGGCTCCCTTGCGCAGCCGCCGGCCTCCGCAGTGCCCGCAATGCCAGTCCGGCGCTGGCGTGGAGCACCACCGGCACTGGGGCATGGCTGAAGTACCGCTGGCGCCCGCAACCGCCAACGGTCCCTGGCAGGTGCCGCAGCGCGCCGGCTCACGGCAGGTTTCACAGGCCAACGACGGCGCATAACCCGCCCGGGCAACCTGGACAAGGACCGGTCCGCGTTCCAGCCCTTCCTTGGCTGCACGCCAGGCAGCGCCCGGAAGGCGGGCGATCCTCGCAAGCGGGTCCCGCTCCTGTTCAAAGCTGTCCGCCGTATTCACCACCCGCGGAACCGTCCGCCGAACCTCGGGGCGGTCCGCCTCTACGGCCAGCGCCCAGCCTGCTTCCACCAGCCGCTGGCTTTCGGTGCTGCGGGCATGCCCTGCAAGGAGGCAGGCGGTGCCTTCCTGCTCAGCGCGCAGGAGCAGGACCTCGCGGGCGTGCGCGTAAGGGGCGCGTTGCTCGATGTGGAGGTCGTCGCCGTCGTCCCAACAGGCCACCAGGCCCAGGTCCTTGACGGGCGCAAAGGCTGCTGACCTGGTACCGATGGCCACCCGCGCGGTCCCGGCCAAAAGATTCAGGAAGCTCCGGTACCGCGGGGTGGGACCGTCGTCGGCCGTCAACCGTGCTACCGCGTTCTCCGGCACCAGGGTCCGTAAGGCATCCTCAAGCCGGTCGAGGTCGCGGTAGTCCGGGACCACCACCACAGCGCCCCGGCCCGCGGCGTAGGCAGCGGCGACCGCCTCCGCCAGCAGGTCCGGCCACCCCCCTGCACCAAATCCCTTAAGCGGGTTCAGCACCGCACGGGGGGAGCCGCCGCCGGCAAGGTGGCGCAGGAACGGCAGTCCGTTGCGGTAGGAGGCCCAGGCACTCGCCGCAAACCGGTCCGTCCCGGACCCGGAAGGCTGATCCGAACCCGGGGCAGCTCCTGCGGTATCAACCGGCTGCGCAGCATCAACCGGGTCCGCGGCACCATTTTGCTCGGTGGCAGCAAACTCCTTTTCCAGCCGGGCCACGCGGGGCGGGACAGCGACGCGAAGAACGTCGCTGACTGTTCCCGCGTAGCGCGCCGCCACTGATGTGGCGAGTTCCCTGACAGCGGGCGTGAGGACAGGCACCGGGGAGACGATTTTCGCCAGCGGCACCAGGGTGTGTCCGGCGTCGGACTCCGCCACGCGCTCCATGATGAACCCGTTAAGGTCCTGGCCGTTGAATTTGACCTTGACCCGGACCCCCGGCTTGGCGGATTCGTCGAGGGCCTCCGGAACCCCATAGTCGAAAAGCCTGTCCAGGTGCGGAAGGGAGGATTCCACCAGCACCTTGGCCACGGGCATGTTCTTTGACAGCTGCGGTCCTGACGGCCGGGGCGCGGAAGGAAACCCCTGCAGGAGGGTAGGCTGAACGCCACCCGGGACGTCCAGGAAAGGCTTGAGGGTCCTGTCAGTAGCGATGGCAGTTACCTCCGTTCAGCTCCCGGGTGGACATGACCAGCCAACCACACGGCAGCGACATTCCGCCGAAGGCATGGTGCCCAGGCAAAAGGCCCGGGGCGGCCCACCGGGGCTTAGGCGTTGAAAAACGCCTTCAAATCATCAACTCGGTCCAGCCGCTCCCAAGTAAAGTCCGGCTCATCGCGGCCAAAATGGCCGTGTGCCGCCGTCTTGGCATAGATGGGGCGCTTCAGGTCCAGCGCATCGATGATGGCGCGGGGGCGCAGGTCGAAAATCTCCGCGATGGCGGCACTGATCCGGGCAGGATCAACGGTTTCGGTACCGAAGGTTTCCACGTAGGTGCCAACCGGACGGGCCTGGCCAATGGCGTACGCAATCTGGATCTCGGCGCGTTTGGCGAGTCCTGCCGCCACCACGTTCTTGGCAACCCACCGCATGGCGTAAGCAGCCGAACGGTCCACCTTGGACGGGTCCTTGCCGGAGAAGGCGCCGCCGCCGTGCCGGGCCATGCCGCCATACGTGTCAACGATGATCTTGCGGCCGGTGAGGCCGGCGTCGCCCACGGGTCCGCCAATGACGAACTCACCGGCCGGGTTGAGGATATTTCGCACCCGGGACAGGTCCAGGTTGGCGCCTGCGAGGACCGGTTCGATGACGATCGACGCGAGGTCGGCCCGGAGCTGGTTCAGGCTTGCACCTTCGGCGTGCTGGCTTGAGATAACCACGGTTTCCACCGAGACCGGAACGTCTTTGTCGTATCCGACAGTCACCTGGGTCTTGCCGTCCGGACGCAGGTAGGCCAACTGGCCCGACTTGCGCACTTCGGTGAGGCGCTCGGACAACCGGTGTGCCAGCCAGATGGGCAGGGGCATGTAGGAGGGGGTTTCGTCGCTGGCGTAGCCGAACATGAGGCCCTGGTCGCCGGCGCCCTGAAGGTCGTAATCGTCTTCCTGGCGCCCTTCACGGGCCTCCAGCGAGTTGAACACGCCGCCGGCGATGTCGTTGGACTGCTGGCCGATGGACACGGACACGCCGCAGCGGGCGCCGTCGAATCCGTTGGCCGAGGAGTCATAGCCGATGCCCAGGATGGTTTCACGCACGATCTGGGGAATCTCCACGTAGGCATCGGTGGTGACTTCGCCAGCAACGTGGACCAGGCCTGTGGTGGCCATCGTCTCCACCGCCACCCGGGATTCGGGGTCGGCGGCCAGCAGTGCGTCCAGGATGGCGTCACTGATCTGGTCGCAGATCTTGTCCGGGTGTCCCTCGGTAACCGACTCGGAAGTGAAGAGCCTGAGCGCGGGAGGCATGGCCCCGGAAGTCTGGGGAAGGTGCAGCGGTAAAGTCACTCAACTACCTTACTGGTTGGAATACGCCCGCCCCGCAGGAGACGCCGGGAGATGTCTCCGTGCTAAGCGAACGTGGGCTGAAACACTCAGGCGCGGGGCGAAACGGCATTCAGTTCAAAGGCTATCCGGCTGATGATGGCCGCCGATACCTCGGTCTTGGTTCCGGACGCCTCCTGTGGTTCGGAGCCGGAGCGGGCCAGGATGACAACCGAATTGGTGTCCTGGCCAAACACTTTGTCCGTCCCCACATGGTTGACCACCAGCAGGTCGCAGCCCTTGCGCTGCAGCTTCGCTTCGGCGTGCGCCAGGACATCGCCGTCGCTGTCTCCGGTTTCCGCGGCGAAGCCGACAATCAGCTGGTGTCCCTCCCCCCGGGCGGTGCTGTTGCGCAGTTCCACGAGCTCCTGCAGGATGTCCGGGTTGCGGACCAGCGCGATGACCGGATCGGCATGGCCGTCACGCTTCTTGATCTTGGTGTCCGAGACCTCCGCGGGGCGGAAGTCCGCCACTGCCGCGGACATGATAACGACGTCGGAAACAGCTGCCGCTGCCAGCGCCGCCTCCCGCAATTGCAGGGCGGTCTCCACCTGGACAACCTCGACGCCTGCCGGCGGCGGGACTTCCATATGGGCTGCGAGCAGCCGGACGGTTGCTCCTGCATTCCGGGCGGCTACGGCCAGGGCGACGCCCTGCTTGCCCGAGGACCTGTTGCCGAGGAACCGCACCGGGTCCAGCGGCTCGCGGGTGCCGCCCGCGCTGATGGTGACGGTGCGGCCGGCCAGCGGGAGCTGGAAGTCCTGCTGCCCCTCCACCAGGGCCATGGCTGCGGCAAAAATGGCTTCCGGCTCGGGGAGCCGGCCGGGCCCTGAATCTGCGCCCGTGAGCCGTCCGGTGGCCGGCTCCAGGACCGCGGCCCCGCGCCCGCGGAGGGTTTCGACGTTGGCGCGGGTTGCCGCGTGCTGCCACATTTCGGTGTGCATTGCGGGGGCGAACAGCACCGGTCCGTGAGCCATCAGCAGTGTGTTGGTCAGGAGGTCTCCGGCCTGTCCGGTGGCAGCCTTCGCCAGGAGGTCTGCCGTGGCCGGAGCGACGACCACGAGGTCCGCCTCGTGGCCGAGGCGCACGTGGTTGACCTGGTGGACGTCGTCGAAGACGCTGTTGCTGACCGGATTCCCGGACAGTGCCTCCCAGGTGGCGGTGCCCACAAACCGTGTGGATGCCTCCGTGGGAATCACGGTCACGTTGTGCCCGGCTTCAGTAAAAAGCCGGAGGAGCGACGCCACCTTGTAGGCGGCAATCCCTCCCCCGACTCCGAGGACTATGCGCACGTGACCTCCGTCAACAGCACGTCAGGCGGCAGTTTTAGTCTGCAGGCTGGATCGGCGTGGAGACCAGCTTGCCTTCGTTGATCTCGCGGAGCGCGATCGAGAGGGACTTCTCGTTCAGCTTGGTGTCAACCAGCGGGCCGACGTACTCGAAAAGGCCCTCGTGCAGCTGGGCGTAGTAAGCGTTGATCTGACGAGCACGCTTGGCACCGAAGATCACCAGGCCGTACTTGGAATCTGCCGCTTCGAGCAGCGAGTCGATCGGCGGGTTGATGATGCCTTCAAGGTTCGTGGACACGAATTCTCCAAAGTTCTAGCGGGTTGACGGTTCCGGCAAACCGTGCGGATGCGGGGTCAGCCCCATGAGTGAAACTAGCTCGTCCGCTGCCCGGCGAACGTCGTCATTGATGACGGTATGGTCGAACTCCGGTTCAGCAGCAAGTTCCAGTTTAGCGGTTTCCAGGCGCCGCTGCTGTTCCTCGGGGGTTTCGGTGCCCCGGCCCACCAGGCGGCGGACCATTTCGTCCCAGCTGGGCGGGGCAAGGAACACGAACTGGGCGTCCGGGACAGCGGCCTTCACCTGCCGCGCACCCTGCAGGTCGATTTCCAGGAGCACGGACCGGCCCTCGGCGATGGCCTGGTTCACCGTGCTCTTCAGGGTCCCATAGGTGTTTTGGCCGTGGACCACTGCCCATTCCAGGAGTTCGCCCTCGACGATGAGTTTTTCGAACTCTTCCTTGGACTTGAAAAAGTAGTGGACCCCGTCCTGCTCGCCGGGGCGGGGTGCACGGGTGGTGGCGGATACCGACAGCCAGACCTCGGGATAGTTGTCCCGGATATAGGTGGACACGGTGCCTTTGCCAACAGCCGTCGGACCAGCGAGGACTGTCAGTCCGGGTTTCTTGCTCACGTATTCCTTTGCCGGGGTTTGGGGTAAAGCGGGCTTACGGCCCGCCCTAATTCTCGTCTATAAAATCTACCAGCGCCCGGCGCTGGTGAACGCCCAGGCCACGGACCCTGCGGGAAGCGGCGATTCCCAACTGGCCCATGATCGCCGCGGCGCGGACCTTTCCGATGCCCGGAAGTGCCTCCAGCAGTTCGGAAACCCTCATCCGCGCCAGTGCATCGTCCTGCTGCGCGGAGTCGATGATGTCCGCGCAGGACCTCTTGCCGTTCTTCAGGCTTTCCTTGGCCGCCGCGCGGGTGGCCCTGGCTGCTGCTGCCTTGTTCAGGGCGTCAGCCCGTTCCGACGCGGATAACGGTCGCAGGACCATGTGGGCACCCCCGGATTCGGCGGACTGTGTCCAAGGGCGGCCGCCCTTGGACCTGTCCTGAAACTACCCTTTGGTGCTGCCCGAATCAATGCATCCGGTGAAAACACGCCGCTATTCGCTGCGTAGGCCGTCCAGTGTCCGCTGCGCGGCGTCCCGCAGGCTGCCCAGGTCCGGCCCGGCGGACAGGATGTCCCGGCTCGATGTTCCGAGGACCTGCGGATAGGCGGTACCGAAGGTGGCGCGGAGGTCGGCAGGCGTGGCTCCCTGCGCCCCGAGGCCCGGCGCCAAGAGCGGGCCTCGAACCGCAGCCAGGTCCAGCTCCAGTTCGGCGAGAGCCGAGCCCACGGTTGCACCCACCACCAGGCCCACAGAACCCAGGCTCCCGGGGTAGCGCCGGTTTTCCGCCGCGGCAGCTTCCACAATCCGGCGTGCTACCGAATCCGCTCCCCCGACATGCTGAACGGAGGGGCCTTCGGGGTTGGACGTCAGTGCAAGGACAAAGACGCCGCGGCCGGTCTCTGCAGCTAGGTCCAGGGCTGGCCGCAGCGACTCAAAGCCGAGGTACGGGCTCAGTGTCACAGAATCAGCCGCCAGCGGGGATCCGTCCCGGAGCCAGGCGTCGGCATAGGCCGCCATGGTGGAACCGATGTCTCCGCGCTTGGCATCCGCGATGGTGAGCACCGACTCATCGCGCGCTTCGGCAAGGAGTTCCTCCAGCACGGCCATCCCGGCGGAGCCGTGGCGCTCGTACAGCGCCACCTGCGGCTTGATGGCGGCAGCGAGCGAACCCACGGCCTCCAAAACCGTCAGCGAAAACCGCCTCAGCCCGTCGGCGTCGTCGTCCAGCCCCCAGGCCTTCAAGAGCACTGGGTGCGGATCGATGCCGACGCAGAGCGGACCCCGGGCGGCCATGGCTGCGCCAAGCCGGGAGCCGAAGGGCTCCCGGCCCTGCACTTCAGCGGACGCTGGTGCCTGCTCAGGCACGCTGAAGCGCCGCCTTCTGGGACTCCGCCAGGGCAGCAGCGTGCTCCTGCAGGCTGGTGACGGACCATTCGTAGGTCCGCATGGCCTCGATGGCCTGCACCGCGGCGTTGAATTCGGCCACCGTGGTGATGCAGGGGATGCCGATGGATGTGGCCGCCGCACGGAGTTCGTAGCCGTCGCTGCGGGCCTCGCCGCCGGACGGTGTGTTGAAGACCATGTCGATCTCACCCGCGATCACGAGGTCGGCGATGGTGCCTTCGCCCTCGGCGCTGCTGCCTTCTGCGACCTTGCGGACCGGCGTGGCCTGGATGCCGTTGCGGCGCAGGACGTCGGCAGTGCCGCCAGTGGAGACGATCTCGAAACCGAGGTCGGAAAGCCGCTTGACGCCCATGATCACCGAGCGCTTGTCCCGGTTGGCCACGGAGACAAAGATCTTGCCTTCGGTGGGCAGCGCGTTGTTGGCGGCGGCCTGGCTCTTCGCGAAGGCGGTGTCAAAGTGCTTGTCGATGCCCATCACCTCGCCGGTGGAGCGCATTTCCGGGCCGAGCAGCGAGTCCACAACCTTGCCTTCCAGCGTACGGAAGCGGCTGAACGGCAGGACTGCCTCCTTGACGGAGACGGGGGCATCCAGGGGCAGGGTGGATCCGTCACCGGTCTCGGGCAGCATCTTATAGGCGCTGCGGAGCTGGTTGATGGTCACGCCGGTGCCTATCAGGGCGGCGGCCTTGGCCATCTGCACTCCGGTGGCCTTGGAGACGAACGGCACGGTGCGGGAAGCACGAGGGTTGGCTTCCAGGACGTACAGGACATCCGAGGCGAGGGCGAACTGGATGTTGATCAGGCCGCGGACGCCTACGCCTTCGGCGATGGCGCGGGTTGCCGTGCGGACCCGTTCAAGGACATTGGTGCCCAGGGTGATGGGCGGCAGGACGCACGCGGAGTCGCCGGAGTGGATACCGGCTTCCTCGATGTGCTCCATGATGCCGCCCACATAGATGTCCGTGCCGTCGAAGAGTGCGTCGACGTCGATTTCGACGGCGTCCTCCAGGAAGCGGTCGATCAGCACCGGGTGGTCCGGGGTGATTTCGGTGGCGTTGGCGATGTAGCGGGACAGGTTGGCTTCGTCGTAGACGATCTCCATGCCCCGGCCGCCCAGCACGTAGGACGGGCGGACCAGGACCGGGTAGCCGATCTCATCGGCGATCTTCTTGGCGTCCTCGAAGGAGACGGCCGTGCCGTTCTTCGGGGAAATCAGGCCCGCCTTGTCCAGGACCCGGGAGAAGGCGCCGCGGTGCTCGGCGAGGTCGATGGCCTCCGGGGAGGTGCCAAGGATGGGGACGCCGGCGTCGGCCAGCTGCTGCGCCAGCTTGAGGGGGGTCTGGCCCCCGAGCTGGACGAAGACGCCCATCACGCCGCCGGTACGTTCCTCGGCAGCGATGACCTCCAGCACGTCCTCGAGCGTGAGCGGCTCGAAGTACAGGCGGGTGGAGATGTCGTAGTCGGTGGAGACGGTTTCCGGGTTGCAGTTGACCATGACGGTCTCGTAGCCGGCCTTGCGCAGCGCCATGGAGGCGTGGACGCAGGAGTAGTCGAACTCGATGCCCTGGCCGATGCGGTTGGGCCCGGAGCCGAGGATCAGGATGGACGGCTTGGAGTGCAGCGCAACCTCGTCCTCCTCGTCGTAGGCAGAGTAGTGGTAGGGCGTGTATGCGGCGAACTCGGCGGCGCAGGTGTCCACGGTCTTGTAGACGGGGCGGATACCCAGGGCCTGGCGCACTCCGCGGACCACGGCCTCCGAATTGTGGGTGAGGGAGCCGATCTGCTCGTCGGAGAAGCCGTGGCGCTTAGCCCGCTTGAGCATGTCAGCCGTCAGCGCACCGGCCTGGCCGATCTCGCGGGAGATCTCGTTGAGGAGCTGGAGCTGGTCGAGGAACCAGGGGTCGATCTTGGTGGCCTCGAAGAGCTGCTCCACGGTGGCACCGCCCAGGAGGGCGCGCTGCACCTGGTGCAGCCGCTCCGTCGTCGGGCGCTTTGCCTTTTCGATGAGCTCGGCGACTTCCCATTCCGGGACCGAGCTGAAGTCCAGCTGCGAGCCCTTCTGCTCCAGGGAGCGGAGCGCCTTCTGCAGGGCTTCGGTGAAGTTGCGGCCCATGGCCATGGCCTCGCCCACGGACTTCATGGTGGTGGTGAGGGTGTTGTCCGCCGCCGGGAACTTCTCGAACGCGAACCGCGGGACCTTGACCACTACGTAGTCGAGCGTGGGCTCGAAGGACGCCGGGGTCTTCTGGGTGATGTCGTTGGGGATCTCATCCAGCGTGTAGCCCAGGGAAAGCTTGGTGGCGATCTTGGCAATCGCAAACCCCGTGGCCTTGGACGCCAGCGCCGAGGACCGGGACACCCGGGGGTTCATCTCGATGACCACCACGCGGCCGGTGGCGGGGTCGATGGCGAACTGGATGTTGCAGCCGCCTGTGTCCACGCCCACTTCGCGGATGACGGCGATGGAGATGTCGCGCAGCCGCTGGTATTCACGGTCCGTGAGGGTGAGGGCCGGCGCCACCGTGATGGAGTCGCCGGTGTGGACTCCTACGGGGTCGAAGTTTTCAATGGAGCAGACCACCACGACGTTGTCGTTCTTGTCGCGCATCATCTCGAGCTCGTATTCCTTCCAGCCGAGGATGCTCTCTTCGAGCAGCACCTCGCTGGTGGGGCTGTACTGCAGGCCCTGGCCCACGATGCGGCGGAGGTCTTCCTCGTTGTAGGCAAGGCCCGAGCCCAGGCCGCCCATGGTGAAGGACGGTCGGACCACCATCGGGTAACCGAGGTCGTCCGCGGCCTTCAGGGCCTCATCCATGCTGTGGATGATGTGGCTGCGGGCGGACTCGGCGCCGCAGCGCTCCACGACGCCCTTGAACTTCTCGCGGTCCTCGCCAAGCTCGATGGCGGCGATGTTCGCGCCGATCAGTTCCACGTTGTACTTCTCCAGCACACCGTTCTTGTCCAGCGCGATGGCGGTGTTCAGCGCGGTCTGCCCGCCGAGCGTGGGCAGCACGGCGTCGGGGCGTTCCTTGGCGATGATCTTCTCCACCACCTCGGGGGTGATGGGCTCGATGTAGGTGGCATCGGCGAACTCGGGGTCCGTCATGATGGTGGCCGGGTTGGAGTTGACCAGGATGACCCGCAGGCCTTCCTCCTTCAGGACGCGCAGCGCCTGCGTGCCGGAGTAGTCGAACTCGGCGGCCTGGCCGATGACGATCGGGCCGGAACCAATGACGAGGACGCTCTTGAGATCTGTACGTTTCGGCATTACTTCTTGTCCTCAGTCTTGTTGTCGTCGTTGTGGCCGGTACCGGCAGCGGGGTGGGCGGAGTCCACCGGTTCCTTCGACAGGTTGGCGGTCCTGCCGTCCCGGGTGCCCTCCATCAGTTCAATGAAGCGGTCAAAGAGGTAGGCGGCGTCGTGGGGTCCAGCGGCTGCTTCCGGGTGGTACTGGACGGAGAAGGCGGGGATGTCCAGGCAGGCGAGGCCTTCCACCACATCGTCGTTCAGGCTGACGTGGCTGACCTCAACGCGGCCGTAACGTGCCTCCGGCGCCTGCGTGGCGCCGTCGAGCGGTGCATCAACGGCAAAGCCGTGGTTCTGGGAGGTGATCTCCACCTTGCCGGTGCGGCGGTCCAGGACGGGCTGGTTGATACCGCGGTGGCCGTACTTGAGCTTGTAGGTGCCGAAGCCGAGCGCGCGGCCCAGGATCTGGTTCCCGAAGCAGATGCCGAAGTAGGGCAGCTTTTCGTCCAGGACGGAGCGGAGGAGCTTGACCTGGGCGTCGGCCGTGGCGGGGTCGCCGGGGCCGTTGGACATAAAGAAACCGTCGGGGTTGACGGCCTTGACGTCTGCCAGGGTGGCGGTGGCCGGAAGCACGTGCACGCGGACGCCGCGCTCGGCGAACCGGACCGGGGTCATGGCCTTGATGCCAAGGTCGATGGCGGCGATGCTGAAGCGGGGTTCGCCGTCCCAGCCGTGGTCCCTGGGTTCCACCACGTAGGCTTCGTCGATACTGACTTCCTCGGCCAGCCGGGCGCCTTCCATCGGGGCGCTGGCCAGTACGGCGTCGAGCAGTTCCTTGTCCGTGGCCTCGGCGGCCTCGCCGGAGAAGATGCCGGCGCGCATGGTCTTGTGTTCGCGCAGGTGGCGGGTGATGGCGCGGGTGTCCACGCCCTGGATGCCGACGATGCCCTGCGCCACCAGCTCCTCGTCCAGCGAACGCTCGGAGCGCCAGTTGGAGGGACGGCGGGCGGCATCCCGGACGACATAGCCGGCCACCCAGATGCGGCGGGACTCGGCGTCCTCATTGTTCACGCCGGTGTTGCCGATGTGCGGTGCGGTCTGCACCACGAGCTGGCGGGCGTAGGAGGGGTCCGTAATGGTCTCCTGGTAGCCGGTCATGCCGGTGGCGAAGACTGCTTCGCCCAGCGCGGTTCCGGTGGCGCCGTAGCTGCTTCCGCGGAAGATGCGGCCGTCTTCGAGCACCAGCGCAGCGGGAGCTGATACGGGAGCGGAAACTGGGGCGGTTACTGCGGTGTTTGTTGTCACTGTCTTACTTTCCACTATTGGCATCAGCCGCGGGGGCCGAAGAGATCAATTCCTGAAGTGCTGCGATGAGCACGATCCTGTCCTCTGCGCGCCTGGTCCGGAAGCCGGTGTCCAGCACGTGGCTGCCGTGCTCCCATGCAAGGACCAGGAGGCCGTCCTTCTCCACGAACTTTCCGGCCATCCCGCTGTCCAGCCGGACGCCGGCCAGGGACGCCGCCGGGATGTAGAGCGCCGGAGCGCCGGAACGGTCAAAGAGGACGCCGTGCCTGTAGACCTCCAGCGTGGCATTGGTGCGGATGCCCAGCGCATGCACTGCGATCCGGTCCAGCCAGTCACCGGCGGTGGTGGACGCTACGTACTGGCCCTCGGCGGCGGCGAACGGCTCCCCCGGCGCCTCCGGCACCACAGGCAACTGTTCGACGTCGGACTGGCGTCGGAGGCGGTTCCGCCAGCCCATCCAGATGAGGGCGAATGCTATGGCGATCAGGCCCAGCGTAATGAGCAGCGACAGTAGCTTGGTGTCCATCAGGCTGCGCCTGCTGTTGTGGCCGACCCGTACGGGTATGGCGTGTTGAGCTCGCCATTGAGGACGGTGGGGTGGCCCTTGAAGAACGTCGCCACCACCTTGCCGGGCAGTTCCATGCCCTTGAACGGTGAGTTCCGTCCCATGGTGGCCATCTTGGCAGGCTCCACGGTCCAGCGCGCGGCCGGGTCCACCAGCGTGATGTTGGCGGGCTCCCCTGCTTCCAGCGGCCGGCCCTGATCCTCGAGGCGACCGATCGCCGCAGCCGCCGTGGAGGTCACCCTGGCGAAATCCGCCCAGGTGATCAGGCCGGTTTCGATCATGGTGTGCTGGACCACGGACAGGGCAGTTTCCAGTCCGGTCATTCCCATGGCCGCCTGCGCCCACTCGCATTCCTTGTGCTCACTGGGGTGGGGCGCGTGGTCCGTGCCGACGACGTCGATGGTGCCGTCGGCGAGGCCGGCGCGCAGGGCCTGGACGTCGGCGTCGGTCCGCAGCGGCGGGTTCACCTTGTAGACGGGGTCGTAGCTGCGGACCAGGTCGTCGGTCAGGAGCAGGTGGTGTGGGGTGACCTCGGCAGTGACGTTGATGCCGCGTTCTTTGGCCCAGCGGATGATTTCCACCGAACCGGCGGTGGAGACGTGGCACACGTGGAGCCGGGACCCAACGTGCCGGGCCAGCAGGACGTCGCGGGCAATGATGCTCTCCTCCGCCACCGCGGGCCAGCCTGCCAGCCCCAGCACGGCGGACACTTCGCCCTCGTTCATCTGGGCGCCGGCGGTCAGGCGGGGTTCCTGCGCGTGCTGGGCCACCACGCCGTCGAACGCCTTGACGTATTCCAGCGCACGGCGCATGAGGACGGGATCGTGGACGCAGATGCCGTCGTCGGAGAACATCCGGACCCTGGCGCGGGAATCGGCCATGGCGCCCAGCTCGGCAAGCTGTTCCCCGGCCAGGCCCACGGTGACGGCGCCGACGGGCCGGACGTCCACCCAGCCGGCCGTTTGGCCGAGGGTGTAGACCTGTTCCACCACGCCGGCAGTATCTGCCACGGGAGTACTGTTAGCCATCGCATGGACCGCGGTGTAGCCGCCCAGCGCGGCGGCCCGGGTTCCGGTCTCCACGGTTTCGGCGTCCTCGCGGCCGGGTTCGCGGAGGTGGGTGTGGACGTCCACCATGCCGGGCAGGGCCACCAGGCCGGCGGCGTCGATCACCGTGGCGCCCGTGGCCCGGTCATCGGCGGCAAGGCCGGTGCCGGTTTCGGCGATGAGCCCGTCGCGGATCAGCAGGTCCGTCGCTTCGCCGCCCAGGATCGAGGCGCCGCGGATCAGGTAGGTTCCGGTGTTGGCTGCCATCAGTTGCTCTCCTTGGTGGAATGGGTGCCGGCATACGCCAGGGCGGGGGTGGCGGCTGGTCCGCGGGTGTCCCCGGAGAGCAGCAGGTAGAGTGCGGCCATGCGCACCGAGACGCCGTTGCGGACCTGGGCCAGCACGGTGGAACGCGGTGAATCAGCGGCTGCCGCCGAAATTTCCAGGCCCCGGTTCATGGGGCCGGGGTGCATGATGATGGTGTCCTTCATGCCCAGGGTGTCCAGCGCCCGCAGGCGGTTGTCATCAAAACCCCAGCGGCGGGAGTACTCGCGGGTGCTGGGGAAGAAGGATGCGTTCATGCGTTCACCCTGGACGCGGAGCATCATGACGGCGTCAACGCCCTGTTCGAGGGTTTCGTCCAGGTTGTAGCTGACTTTGCAGGGCCACTTTTCGACGCCGATGGGCAGCAGGGTGGGCGGCGCCACGAGGGTGACGTCGGCACCGAGGGTGCGCAGGAGCCAGACGTTGGAGCGCGCCACCCGCGAGTGCAGGACGTCGCCGGCGATGGCCACCCTCATGCCCTTGAGGTCAGCCCCTTCGGAGCCGGTGCCGGCCAGGCGGGCCCAGTGCCGGCGCATGGTGAAAGCATCCAGCAGTGCCTGGGTGGGGTGTTCGTGGGTGCCGTCCCCGGCGTTGATGACGGCGGCGTCGATCCAGTCAGTTGCGGCCAGGCGGTGCGGCGCACCGGAGGCCCAGTGGCGGATCACGACGGCGTCCGCGCCCATGGCGGAGAGCGTCTGGGCGGTGTCCTTCAGGGACTCCCCCTTTGACACCGAGGATCCTTTGGCGGCGAAGTTGATGACGTCCGCCGAGAGCCGCTTGGCGGCGGCCTCGAAGGAGATCCTGGTGCGGGTGGAATCTTCGAAGAAGAGGTTCACTACGGTACGGCCGCGAAGGGCCGGGAGCTTTTTGACCTCGCGGTCGCCCACGGCAGCCATTTCCTCGGCGGTATCGAGGATACGGATGGCATTGGCGAGGCTGAGGTCCCCGGTGGAGAGCAGGTGCTTCATGAGCGGCCCTCGATAACTACTTCGTTGACGGGCGCGCCGCCGGGGGCGGTGTCGGTTTCCTCAAGCCGGACCCTGACCTTTTCCGCAGATGACGTGGGCAGGTTCTTGCCGACGTGGTCCGCCCGGATGGGAAGCTCCCGGTGGCCCCGGTCGATCAGGACGGCGAGCCGGACGATGCGGGGGCGGCCGAGGTCCACGAGGGCGTCCAGGGCGGCGCGGATGGTGCGGCCGGAGTAGAGGACGTCGTCGATCAGGACCACCACCTTGTTGTCGATGCCGGTGCGCGGCAGCTTGGTGGGGTACGGCGGCCGGGTGCCCTGGTGGGAGAGGTCGTCACGGAACATGGTGACGTCCAGCTGGCCGACGATGGCCGCTGCGTCCACGGTGGGATCCGCGGCGGCGATTTTCCCGGCGAGCCGGACAGCGAGCGGGTAACCGCGGCGCGGGATGCCCAGCAGGACGAGGTCCTGGGATCCCTTGTTGGCCTCAAGGATCTCATGGGCGATACGAGTGAGGGCCCGGTCAATGTCCGCCTGGCTGAGGACAACCCTGGCTGGAACCGGTGCGCTGGTGACGTAAGTCAACGCTCGTCTCCCCTTTCCCCGCCTCACGGGACGGAATTAAAAAAGGATCATGTGCGCCTCAAAATTACCACAGCGGCCTCCCTGGACGTGCGTCGGGAGGACGCGGTGATGGTCACACTTAGGCTGCCTATTGCGGCCGGCCCGCCTTGATCTTAGGTGTCCCGGCGACTCGCACCTAGGCTTTTCGGTATGTCGATGCATCCGAGCACCCCTGCGTCCGGCCGGCCCGAAGATCCATGGGAACGGGGAACCGCGCCGCTGCCCGCCGAGGCCAACCCCAGCTGGATGGGGCACGTGCAGCCGGGGAACTACCGTCCGGCGCCCGGGCACCAGGGGGCGCCGGTTGGAACTGTGGTGCCGCCGCAGGTCCAGGGAACCATGGTGAAGGCGGGCAGGTCCCGCAGCGGACTGCTGGGTCTGACCGTGGGCGTCAGTGCCCTGGCCCTCCTGAGTCTTTTCCTGGTGGTGCCGTTCCTGCTGTCCAGCACGGGGCCGGCCGGGTTCGTGGTGGGGTTCCTGGCATCATTGATCCCCTTGTCCGTGGTGCTCCTGGCCGTGCACATCATCGACAAGTGGGAGCCCGAGCCAAAGCGGCTGCTGTACTTCGCCTTCACGTGGGGCGCCGCGGTATCCATTGCCGTAACGCTGCTCATCCAGCCGTTCTTTGTCCTGACGTACGAGTTTTCGGACGCGGCGGACCTCCGGACCTACATGGCCACCGTGCAGGCTCCGATTGTGGAGGAGTTCGCTAAATCCCTGGGGCTGCTGATGCTGCTCCTGCTGGCGAGGAAACACTTTGACGGGCCGGTGGACGGCGTGGTCTTCGCGTTCACCATCGCCGGAGGTTTCGCCTTCACGGAGAACATCCTGTACTTCGGCAGGGCCATCGCGGAGTCGGCCGATCCCGCGGGCGAGTTCGCCCAGGTCTTCTTCCTCCGCGGGGTCATGTCGCCCTTTGCGCACGCGATCTTCACGGGCACCACCGGGCTGGTCATGGGGTTCGCCGCCCGGCGCTGGCATACCGGCGCCTCGGTGGCCGCTTTCCTGGTGGGGCTGCTGCCTGCCATGTTCCTGCACAACCGCTGGAACAGCATGGGCCAGGGCTTCCTGGTGGACTACGTCCTGGTCCAGGTGCCCATCTTCTTCCTTGCCCTGGGCGGCATCATCCTGCTGCGCGTCGCGGAGAAAAGGCTGACCCGGCAGCGGCTGCTCGAGTACTCAGCGGCAGGCTGGTTTACTCCGGCCGAGGTGGAGCTCCTGGCCACCGCGGGCGGACGGCGGACGGCATTGAACTGGGCCGGCAGCTATGGCAGGAAACGGCAGATGAAGGAGTTCCTGAAGGCCGCCACGCATCTGGCAAACACCCGGCAGCGCATCCTGAGCGGCCGCGATGTCCAGCTGCACCAGGCTGAGGAGCGGCAGCAGCTGCAGCGCATCCTGGCCCTGCGGGCCGCCGTCGCCGGCTGACGCCCCGCCCGCTCACCTGACCGGGTACGCGGACGCCTTCGGTATCAGTGCCAGCGCCTCGTCCAGTACCTTCCCGAAGTTGCCGGGATCGTGGGCAAAGCGGCCCAGGAAGAGTCCCGATGCCCCGTGGAGCAGGGGAAGGAGTCCCGGCTTCGCCGAGCCGCCATAGATGATTGGCACGCTTCCCGGCGTCCCGCCCTGTCCGGAGGCTTCCCCTTCCAGCAGCATGCGCAATGAACGCAGAACTGCGGAGATGTATCCTGCCCCGGCCGGTTCTGCCGCCCCGATGGCCCAGACAGGTTCGTAAGCGACGATGAGCCGCGAGGCCAGGGCCCAGTCTCCGCCCACGGCATCGTGGATCTGTCGGTGGACAAAGGTGGCGGCAGCCGTTGGCCCGGTTGTCCCGTCCTGTGCTTCCTCCCCCACGCACAGCAGGGGTGTGATGCCGGCGTCGTCTGCCGCCCGGACCTTGCGTGCGATCATCGCGTTGTCCTCGCCGAAATGGCGCCGCCGTTCGGCGTGCCCGATTTCCACCAGGCCGACCCCCAGCTCCCCCAACAGGGACGGAGCCACTTCCCCCGTCCAGGGCCCGTCCTCCCAGCCGCAGTTCTGCGCGCCGAGGCGGACCGGCGATCCTTCAAGGATCCGGTTGGCGGCGGGCAGTACCGGGAAGGTGGGGACCACAAACGGGACCACCCGTCCGGCCGCCAGGGCCGGACGGATGTCCACTTCATGCCGGATGCCGGCGAGCCACTCAAGGGAGTCGGCGTACCCCAGGTACATTTTGGTGCTGACGCCGACGTACACCGGTTCAGTGTCCTGGCGGTCATTTGTGCTGCAGTCAGGCATGGGCGGCAATCACTTGTGGTCGAGCAGATCGTCCGCCTTGTTGCGGAACCGCTTGGTGGCGTACATCATGACGGCGGCAACGAACGGCAGGACGCCCAGGGCGTAGACCCCCATGGTGCCGGTTTCCGATGCCGTGACCTGGTTGACCGTGGTGCGCAGGATCGGGGCCACAAAGCCGCCCAGGTTTCCCAGCGAGTTGATCAGGCCGATGCCCGCCGCGGCTGCCGTTCCGGTGAGGAAGGCCGTGGGGTAGGACCAGGCGATGGGGCCGATGGACAGGAAGCTGCACACTGCCAGGGTGATGAAAATGATGCCCAGGGCCGGAACATGGTTGGCGCCTGCCCAGGCAGAGCCGAAGATGCACAGGCCGGTGGAGAGGAACAGGCCGGTGCCCCAGACCCGGCGGCGGACTATGGTGTTGGCGGCTCTGCCGATGAGGTAGCACGCGAAGATGCCGAAGAACCAGGGGATCGCTGCCAGCAGGCCCACCATCAGGCCGACCTTCTGGCCGGTCAGCTGGGACACCTGCTGCGGCAGGTAGAACGTCACGCCATACACAGCCACCTGGAGGCAGAAGTAGATGGCCGTAAAGTACCAGACCTTGCGGTTCTTCATGGCGGCGACAACGCCGCGGGGGCCGGTTTCTTCCTTGACGGTGTCCTCCAGCGCCATGACATCCAGCAGGGCCTGCTTTTCGCCTGGGTTCAGGAATTTGGCGTCCTGCGGGCTGTTGATCAGGAAGAAGTAGGCGGCGATGCCGGCCACAACGGCGAGCATGCCTTCCACGAAGAACATGACCTGCCAGCCGGCAACGCCGGGAACCTGGTCGCCGATGTTGATCAGCCAGCCGGACAGCGGGGCACCCATCATCTGCGAAAACGGCTGCGCCAGGTAGAAGATGGCGAACATCTTCACGCGCACCTTGTTGGGGAACCAGGCCGCGAGGAACATGATGACGCCCGGGAACAGGCCCGCTTCGGTCACACCCAGCAGGAAGCGCAGGATGATGAAGGATGTCTCGCCCTGAACGAAGGCGAAGCAGGCGGACACGATGCCCCAGGTGATGGCGATGCGGGCCAGCCATACCTTTGCGCCGAACTTTGTCAGGAGCAGGTTGCTGGGAATTTCGAACAGAGCGTAGCCGATAAAGAAGATACCGGCGCCAAGGGCGTAGGCACCTGCGGTGACCCCGCGGTCCACCCCGAGCGCTGCCTCGGCGAAGCCCACGTTGGTCCGGTCGAGGAACGCAACAATGTACAGGATGACGAGCATCGGCATGAGCCGGAAGGAGGCCTTGGAGATCGCCGATTTAAGGACCGGCGAATCCAGGAGCTCCTTGGTGGATGCTGCTGTTAGGGACATCGAAAACTCCTGTTTGAGTATGTAAGAAATCGGTGCGCTGTGATGCTCGGGTTACAGCGGGAAGGCGATGAGAACCACGCCCACCAGGCAGGCGAGCACGCCGATTGCCAGATAGATCCGTCGTTCCTTGGTCCAGGCGCCCATGGGGGTCCTTTCCTAGTGCATGTAGAGCCCGCCGTCCACATTCAGCGTCTGGCCGGAGATGTACCCGGCGTCCTCGCTGATGAGGAAGGCGATGGCGGCCGCGACGTCGCGGGTGGATCCCACCCGGTTGACCACCAGGTCGCGGGTGAGTTCTTCCTTGCGTTCCTCGCTGAGGGTGCCGCCCATGATGTCGGTGTCGATCGGGCCCGGGGAGACGGCGTTGACGGTGATGTCGTACTCCCCCAGTTCGCGGGCGGTGGAGCGGGTCAGGCCGATCACACCGGCCTTGGCCACCGAGTAGGGCGTTTTGGAGAACGTTCCGCCGCCCCGCTGGGCGGACACCGAAGAGATGTTGACGATCCGCCCGATCCGGTTCTTGGCCATGGACTCCGCCACGCGGCGGGTGGCGTAGTGGACGCCGTTCAGGTTGATGTTCAGCACGCGGTCCCACTCGGCCGCGTCAAGGTCCAGGTACGGTACCGGGGAGCTGACGCCGGCAATGTTGGCCAGGGCCACCACCTGCGGCAGCTCGGCTTCGATCGAGTCTATGGCGGCGCGGACGGAGCCTTCGTCAGCCACGTTGGCACCGGCGCCGTGGGCCTGCACGCCGTACCGGGACGCTAATTCCTTGGCCGTCGCCTTGCATAGCGCGTCGTCGAGGTCAATGATGCCGATGTTCCAGCCCTGGGCCGCAAGGTAGTTGGCGGTGGCCCGGCCGATGCCGCGCTCGGAGACGGCCCCGGTGACGATGGCCGTGCGTTGTGAGGGAAAAGTACCCATGCTTGCTCCTGTGAGTAGGAAGGGATGGTCAGCTGATGGGTGCCGGGCCGAGCTCATCAAGCAGTTTCTGCATGGCCACGTACGCTTTGTTGCGGTATGCGATGAGTTCGGGCGTGCGCTCGGCAGGGACATTGAGGAAGCCGGCGCCGGTCTTGGTGCCGAGCTTCCCGGCCTCCACCAGGTCACTAAGGATTTTCGGCGTGGCAAACCTCTCCGGGAAGTCGGTCTGCAGGGACTTGTAGCAGAAGTTGTAGACATCCAGCCCGGCCATGTCCGCAATGGCGAAGGGCCCAAAGAACGGCAGCCGGAAACCAAAGGTGGTGCGGACCAGTGTGTCAACGTCGTCCGCCGTCGCAATCCCCTGCTCGACCAGCTGGGCAGCCTCGTGGAACAGCGCATACTGCAGGCGGTTGAGCACGAAGCCGGTGACGTCCTTGACCACGGCTGTCTGCTTGCCGGCGGCGTGGACCAGGTCGCGTGCAGCACCAACGGTGGAGGCGGCGGTGCCTGCATGGGGAATGATTTCCACACCGGGGATGAACGGCGACGGGTTGGAGAAGTGCACGCCGAGGAAGCGTTCCGGGTTGATGACCGGCCCGGACAGTTCGGCGATGGAAATCGTGGAGGTGTTGGAACCGATGATGGCGTCCGGCCTTGCCGCTGCGCTGATGCGTGCCAGCGTCTGGTGCTTGATGGCGATGACCTCGGGGACGGCCTCTTCGATGAAGTCAGCGCCCGCTACGGCTTCCTCGATGTCCTTCGCGGCCCAGAGGTTCTGCTTTAGGATCTCGGTGCTGCCGGCGGGGAAAAGGCCATCGGCCACGAACTGGTCCGATTCGGCCAGCAGGCGGTCGTAGTTGCCCTGCGCCACTTCGGCGGACACGTCCGCCAGTGCAACACGCGCTCCTCCCAGCGCCAGGACCTGGGCGATGCCGCCGCCCATGTAGCCGGAGCCGACGACGGCGATCTTCCGTGCGCTGCTGGCATTAGTTGCAGTTGGGGTGCTTGCTGGTTCGGTCATGGTCAGATTGCCTTCGTGTAGTCGGGCTCGTAGGAGCAGATGGCGTCCACCTTGGCGGCGGAGGCTGAAGTCTCATCGAAGCGGTAGTCGAGCCATTCGCCCACCAGCTTCTTGGCCAGTTCGAGGCCGATGACGCGCTGGCCCATGGTGAGGACCTGGGCGTTGTTGCTCAGGACCGAGCGTTCCACCGAATAGCCGTCGTGGGCCGTAACCGCACGTATGCCCGGGACTTTGTTGGCCGCGATGGCCACCCCCAGGCCGGTACCGCAGATCAGCAGGGCGCGGTCTGCCTCACCCTCTGCCACTTTCCGGGCGGCGTCCACGGCAACGTGCGGGTACGCGGTCGAGTCATTCGCGCCTACGCCAATGTCGACGACGGACGCCACTCGGCTGTCTGCCTCGAGCAGCGCCTTCAGGGCATTCTTGTATTCGACGCCGGCTTCATCGTTGCCAACGACAATGCGCCATCCTGCTGCCGCGCCCTGTCCTGGATTCGGTCCTGTGTTCTGTCCTGCGCTCATTCTTTTGCTCCATTTCCGGCCGCGGAAGCGGCCAGGGAATCAGTCAGCGTGCTATCGGCCGTGCCGGATTCGGCATAGCGTGAGATCCGGGCTGCGATGAGCCCGAAGGAAACGGCGCCCGGATCGGGATGCCCCAGGCTCTTCTCCGCAAGGGGCCGGGCACGGCCCTTGAGCGGCCGGAGGGAAGCAGTGGCGTCCGCCGCCTCCTGTGCAGCAGCAGCCGCCGCTGCAAGCGCCCCCTTCACCTGCGTGCCGCCGTCGAACGCTGCCCGGAAAGCCTCCTCGTAGGGAAGCAGCGCGTCCACCATGGTCTTGTCCCCCGGTTCAGCCCTGCCCAGTTCGGTGACGGCATCGACGAACGCGGTCACGGCGGCGGCGGCGTCGTCACCGCCGTACGAATCCTTGTTGCCTAGCGCCAGCCCGGCAGCAATCACGGCCGACCCCCACAACGCACCGGAGGTGCCGCCGGCGCGTTCACTCCAGGCCTCCCCCGCCGCCGCCAGCACGCGCTCGACGGAAGCTCCGGCGGCCGCTGATTCAGTGGCAGCCGCCGCTGCCGCGTCCACGCCGCGGCGCATGCCGATGCCGTGGTCGCCGTCGCCGGCAATGGCGTCCAGCCTGCCAAGTTCCTCTTCATGTTCGACGACGACGGCCTGCACTTGGGCGAGCAGGTCGGCTGCCAGCCGGCCCACGGCCGCCGCAGCGGCCGTCGCCTCTTCCACGTCGCCGGCTGCCTCATCCTCGGCTCCGGCGAAGTGCCGGCGGGCACGCGGTGCGAGGTTTCCCTTCCGGAAAGCGGGGGTGTCGGCAGGCGCGGCCCAGTACCGCTCCAGCTCGTCGTCCAGCCAGAGCAGGGTGAGGGAGAGCCCGGACATGTCCAGGCTCGTGACCAGTTCGCCGCACTCGGGCTCCACAACGGTGAGGCCGGCGGCAGTGAGGAGTTTCTCGATCTTGCCGTAGAGCAGGAACAGTTCCTCGTATTTCACGGTGCCCAGGCCGTTGACGATGGCAACTACGCGGTTTCCCGCGTCGTCGGGTCTGTCGACGAGCAGCCTGGAGACAAGGAGTTCCGCGAGCTCGGACGCCGTGGGCATGGGGTGCTCAGAGATGCCCGGTTCGCCGTGGATCCCCAGGCCCAGCGACATCTGGCCCGGGGGAACGTGGAACAGCGGCTCTCCTGCGCCCGGAAGCGTGCAGCCCTCAAAGGCCACGCCGAGGGACCGGGTGCGGTGGTTGGTCCGGAGGGCAAGCCGTTCGACGGCGTCAAGGTCCAGGCCCGCTTCGGCTGCGGCGCCGGCGATCTTGAAGACCGTGAGGTCGCCGGCTATGCCGCGGCGTTTGCCGATCTGGTCCAGCGGCGCACTGGCGATGTCGTCGGTGACGAGGACGGTGCGGGTCTCGATGCCCTCGGCGTTAAGGCGGAGCTGGGCCTGCCCGAAGTGGAGCACGTCCCCCGCGTAGTTGCCGTAGCTCAGCAGGACTCCGCCGCCGGCGCTGGCAGCCTTGGCCACCCGGTAAACCTGTCCCGCGGCAGGAGACGCGAACATGTTGCCGCACGCGGCGCCGGCGGCGAGGCCCGGTCCCACCAGTCCGGCGAAGGCCGGGTAGTGGCCGGAGCCGCCACCTACCACCAGGGCGACCTGGCCGGCGGGCATCTCGGTGGAACGGACCACACCGCCGTCCACCCGGGCCACGTACGCGCGGTTGGCTGCGGCAAAGCCGTCCAGTGCCTCATCCGCGAAGTCTGCGGGGTTGTCGAAGATCTGGGTCATGGTTTCCTCATTGAAATCCGTAGGAGAGTGTTGCCGTGGGCATGAAAGCCGGATGCGATCAGGCGCTGGTGAGCGCCACTGCGGACGGCTGCTGGCGTCCTTGGGCCACCTGGCTCGTGCCCAGCGCGTATCCGTGGGTCTTGGGGAGGACGTGGCGGCGAAGGTAAGCCTGGTTGCTGGCGGTTACGCTCAGTCCGTCGCCGCCGTAGTGCTCGGTGCAAAGGATGCCCTGGAAGCCCACGGACAGGGCGACCTTGAACGCCTCGCGGTAGTTGATGAGACCGCTCTCCATGGGTGCCGGCATGGTGACGTACATGTCGCGGGCCTCGTCTTCGTCCCGGATGTAGTTCTTCATGTGCCAGTAGTTGGAGTACGGCAGGGTCTTGGCCACCATCTCGCGCCAGTCCTCGATGGGCCGGTGCAACCGGATAAGGTTGCCGAGGTCAGGGTTGAGGCCAACGTTGTCGAGGCCGATGTCCTGGACCAGCTTCACGGAGGAGTCGGCGGTGCCCAGGTATGTGTCCTCGTACATTTCCAGGGACAGCAGCACGCCCACCTCGGCGGCGTGGCGGCCCAGTTCACGGAGGCGGGTCACCGCGTTGTTCCACGCTTCCTTGTTGCCTTCAGGGTCCTTGTAGCCTTCCACCGTCCAGAACCACAGGTGCTTCTGCTGCTCCGCCGTGATGGCCTGGTGGAGGCCGAAGGAGACAACCTCGCAGCCCAGCTCTGCTGCGGCGTCAATGGTGCGGTGGCTGTAGGCCAGGTTTTCTTCCCACTTGCCTTCTTCGATGACGCTGCGGCGGATGGCCGAGATCACCGGCACGCCGATCCCCACCGTGTCCGCGGTCTGCTTAAACTCGGCCAGGCGCCCCTGGCTCAGATCGCCCGGGCGAACCCAGCTGTCCGTGAGGTCCGCGTTGGCGAAGCCGGCCTCCTTTACCTCGGACAGGACGTCGGCCCAGACGGAGGCCTCGGCGTCGTTCACGTGGACACCCTCGGTGTCCGTTCCCGGAAATTGCAGCAGTGCCGCGGTGATGGGCCAGTTGTCGGCTGTGTACGCCATGGTGTAGCTCCCTTGCTAGATCCTCTTTCCTATAGGATTTATTATTGCAGCGGTGTTGTCAAGGTCACACCGACGCGGGGGCAACCCAACTAAGTAGCGCCAAGTGTCGTTTTGGGGGTTCAAAACGACACTTGGCGCTACCCAGTTGGGTCGGGGGGCTGGTTCAGCCTGCCGGGGCGTCAGCCATGGCCCGCGCACGGACCTGCCTGATGTGCGCGGCCATTGCAGCCTCGGCCTTGCCGGGATCGCCCGATAACAGGGCCTTCAGCACCGCCTGGTGTTCGGCTATTGCGCTGTCGGCGTCGGTAATTCCCACTCCCCCGAAGAGCCTGAACCGCTGGATCTGGCCGCCGAGGGACGCATAGGCGGCTTCCATGAACTGGTTTCCGGTGTGCTGGGCGATGAGCTGGTGAAAACGCTCGTCCGCTTCCAGGTAGTCCTTGAACTCGGCGAAGGACGGGCCCCGTGGAGCGGCCTTCAGGTCCTCCACCGCCGTTTCCAGTTCGGCCAGGCCCTTCCGGCCGATCCGTTCACAGGCCAGCTTGGCGTTCACGGGTTCGATAGCCAGCCGCGCCTCCATGAGCTCGGCGAAGTCCTCCCTTGTGAAGACCGGAGCCACCCGGTACCCCTTGAGGGCCACCCTCCGGACCATGCCCGTGTGCTCCAGCCTCGCCAACGCCTCGCGGACAGGCGTGGGCGAAACGTCCAGGTCCCGGGCGGTGCCGTCAATGCTGACCACGGCTCCCGGCGCCAGGCGGCCGTCCATAAGGGACGCCAGGAGTTCCGCGTAGACGTGGTCGGCGAGCACCTGGCGGTTGACAGCGCGGCCCGGCCGGCGGGCCGTCGCCATGTCCTCCGGCCGGGGCCCGTTGTCCTTGGGGGCTTTCTGCATGTTCAGATCCTATAGGTTCCAACGATCCGGGACCTGCCACCCGAGCGCGGCCCCGCGGGCAGGCGGGCACCGAAAAGCCCCGTCCAGGCTTGCCGGGACGGGGCTTGTCAGTTTGGTTATGCGAGCAGGGAAGGCTTCAGCTGCTGAAGGCGGCCCAGGAGTCCGTTGATGAACTGGGGCGACTCGTCAGTGGAAAGCGTCTTGGCCAGCGCCACCGCTTCGCTCACCGCCACCCCGTCCGGAATATCGTCGTTGTACAGGAGTTCCCAGGTGCCGATGCGCAAGATGATGCGGTCCACCGAGGGCATCCGCTCGAGGCTCCAGCCCTGGGAGTACGTCTCCAGGAACTCGTCGATGGCGGTTTTCTGGGACAGCACACCCTCAACGATTTCGATGGTGTACGGGTTGATTACCTGGTCAGTCTTTTCCCGCCGGGAGCGGATCACGTCAAAAGCGGAAACCGAGCGCTGCTCAGCTTCAAAAAGAACGTCCAGTGCCCTGTTACGGGCTTTACCGCGTGCGCTCACTACTCAGTGACCCGGCCCAGGTAGCTGCCATCGCGGGTGTCCACCTTGACCTTGGTGTTGTTTTCGATGAACAGCGGAACCTGGATCTCGTACCCGGTTTCCAGGGTTGCGGGCTTGGTGCCTGCGGAGGAGCGGTCACCCTGCAGGCCCGGCTCGGTGTAGGTGATTTCCAGCACGACGCTCGGCGGCAGTTCGATGTACAGCGGGGTGCCCTCGTGGATGGCGATGTTGACCATCTGGTTCTCGAGCATGAAGTTGGTGGCGTCGCCCACCGTGGCGCCGGAGACAGTGATCTGGTCGTAGTCCGAGGTGTCCATGAACACGAAATCGGCGCCGTCCTGGTACAGGTACTGGTAGTCACGGCGGTCAACCGTTGCGGTCTCGATCTTGAGCCCGGCGTTGAACGTCTTGTCCACGACCTTGCCGGACATCACGTTGCGCATCTTGGTGCGAACGAACGCACCGCCCTTGCCCGGCTTGACGTGCTGGAATTCGATAATGTTCCAGAGCTGGCCCTCAAGCTTCAGGACCGTTCCGTTCTTGATGTCGTTAGTGGTTGCCACTGTTTCCTCTGGTTTCTCTGTCTGGTCGCGTTGTCAGACGTTGTATGCCGGGCAGGCAGCCTCAACGGACTGCCGGCGCGTGTTTGTCAAAAATCGGGTGGTTAAAAATTCAAGAACCATTCTACCGGGTAAATCGATGGCGCTTTCCGGCCGGGGCTTCGGGCAGCTGCTGGAGGGCAACAACACAGGAAGCGTGCCGGTGTCAGCAGGCCAGGTCCAGGACATCCCGGGCACGCTGCAACGCCACGGTGGACGAGTAGATCTGGGCCGCGTCGGCGGACTGCGCCACCCGCAGGTCGAGTGCGCGAGCGAACGATTCAACAGCTGCGGACATCTGGCCGGCACTGTACTGGGTCTTTCCCAGGAACTGCCACACGAGGGCCTCCCGCGGCGACCCCTGTACTTCGGCCAGGAGCTGGCGGAAGAGCTCCACGGCACGGTCCAGGCGGTTTGAAACCCGCAGCACCTCAGCCTCGAAGGTGCGCAGCCGGAAGGATTCGGGGTCCTTGAACCGGGCTTCGGCCAGCAGTTCGGCGGCCTCGGAGGCGTGTCCTTCCACCAGGAGGACGAAAATGTGGTCTGCCGGATCGGTGGATACCGTCAGCGCCTCCCGGCAGGCGTCCTCGTTCACAATCTCCGGCAGCAGCGATTCCGGGTTGATCCGGATACCCGGGAAACCGGCCTCGGGCCAGTCTGCTGTTCCTTGCATGTCCCCCTGCATCAGGAAGCAATTTCCTGGTACGCGGCGAACAGCAGGGAGGTGTCGGGAACATCGAGGATTCCTGGTTTTGCCACGCCGTCCAAAACAACAAAGCGCAGCAGGTCGCCGCGGGACTTCTTGTCGCGCCGCATCCCGTCAAGGAGGGCTTGCCACCGGTCCCGCCGGTAAGTAACCGGAAGCCCCAGGCTCTCAAGGACGTTCCGGTGCCGGTCGGCGTCGGCATCGCTGAGGCGGCCCACGCTGCGGGCCAGCTCGGCGGCAAACATCATGCCAACGGAAACAGCGGCGCCGTGACGCCACGAGTAGCGTTCGACGAGCTCGATGGCATGCCCGAGGGTGTGCCCGTAGTTCAGGATTTCCCGCAAACCGGATTCCTTGAGGTCCTCGGAAACCACCCTGGCCTTGACGGCGATGGCCCGTTCGATCAGCTCCCGGAGGACCTCCGACTGCGGATCCACCACAGCGGCCGGGTCCTTTTCCACGAGGTCGAGGATGGCGGGATCGGCGATGAAACCGCACTTGATGACTTCCGCCATCCCGGAAACCATCTCGTTGCGGGGCAGCGTGTTGAGGGTGTCCAGATCCGCCAGCACGCCCGCCGGAGGATGAAAGGCGCCCACGAGGTTCTTGCCTTCGGCCGTGTTGATGCCGGTCTTCCCGCCCACCGAGGCGTCCACCATGGCGAGCAGGCTGGTAGGCATGTGGATGACCTTGACGCCGCGCAGCCAGGTGGCGGCAACGAATCCGGCGACATCCGTGACTGCGCCTCCGCCGACGGCGACGATGGCGTCGGACCGGGTGAAGTCGTTCTGCCCCAGGACCTGCCAGCAGAAGGCAGCCACCTGGATGTGCTTGCCCTCTTCGGCGTCCGGGATTTCCGCGGTCAGGGAGGTGAAACCTGCCGCGGCCAGCTCGTCGCGGACCGTGTCACCGGTGAGCCGCAAGGCACGCGGATGGATGACCAGCACACGCCGCACCCGCTCCCCCAGCAGGCCCGGAAGGTCACCCAGCAGCCCCCGCCCCACGACAACGTCGTAATTCTCGGCGGCGGAACTGCCTGTGACACTGATGACTGTTGATTCGGTGTTCACTTTTCAACTTCCTGTTTGGCAGCTGCGTAGTCCCGCAGTGCTGCTTCGAGCCGCGCGCCCAGCTCGGAAACCGAGCCGTGGCGCACGTCCAGGGTGATGTCAGCCAGCCGCTCATAGACTGGCCTGCGGGTGGCGAACATTGCGGTCCAGCGGCCCATGGCGTCCCCGGCAAGCAGCGGGCGCCCGGAGTTCCGGGCGATGCGGCCGGCCACCGTTTGCGCGTCGCATTCGAGGTACACCACGGTGCAGCGGCTGATCAGCTGCTGAGTGCCGGAGTCCAGCACCGCGCCGCCGCCGAGGGAGATCACTGCGACGGTTCCGTCCGCCGCTTCCACGACGTCGGCTACCGTCCGTGCTTCGATCTCACGGAACGCATGTTCACCGCGCCCGGCAAATATATCCGAAATGGATCCATGGCCGGCCACGATCACGGCGTCGGTGTCCACGAAAGGGACGCCGAGCTGATGGGCAAGCTGCTGCCCGATGGCCGACTTGCCGACCGCCATGGGTCCGATCAGGACAATGGGCCGGCCTGAAGGTCCGGTTTTGCTGCGGTGGGGCACTTATTGGCCGATCGAGTCCAGGGACGCCGGAATGCTGTCCAGGTACCCCTTGATGTTGCGTGCGGTCTCCGCGACGGAGTCGCCGCCGAACTTTTCGGTGACGGCCTCGGCGAGGACCAGGGCCACCATTGCCTCTGCCACCACGCCGGCAGCCGGAACCGCGCAGACGTCCGAACGCTGGTGGTGTGCCTTTGCAGGCTCCCCCGTGCTGACGTCGATGGTCTTGAGGGCGCGCGGCACCGTGGCAATGGGCTTCATGGCGGCCCGGACGCGCAGGACGTCTCCGATGCTCATGCCGCCTTCGATGCCCCCGGCACGGTTGCTGGCGCGGACAATGCGGCCGTCAGCGTCCCGCACGATTTCGTCATGGGCGGCGGAGCCGCGGCGCGCCGCTGTCTGGAAGCCGTCGCCGACCTCCACGCCCTTGATGGCCTGGATACCCATCAGGGCGGCGGCAAGGCGGGAATCGAGGCGCCGGTCCCAGTGCACGTAGCTGCCCAGTCCTGGCGGGAGGCCGTAGGCGAGGACTTCCACCACGCCGCCAAGGGTTTCGCCCTCCTTGTGGGCGGCGTCCACCTCGGCGACCATCGCATCCGAGGTTTCGCGGTCGAAGCAGCGGAGCGGGTCGGCGTCGAGCGCAATGACGTCTGCGGGCACCGGAAGGGGACGCCCCTCCGGGACTGCGACAGTGGCGATGCTGACTGTGTGGCTGACCAGCTCGATGCCGAGGTGCTTGAGGAACTGTGCCGCAACGGTGCCCATGGCAACGCGGGTTGCGGTCTCGCGCGCGCTGGCCCGTTCCAGGACGGGGCGTGCCTCGGCGAAGCCGTACTTCTGCATTCCGGTGAAATCCGCATGGCCGGGACGGGGGCGGGTCAGCGGCGCGTTGCGTGCCTGGTCAGCGAGCAGTTCCGGGTCCACGGGATCCGCCGACATGATCTGTTCCCACTTGGGCCACTCAGTGTTGCCCACCTGGACGGCCACCGGGCCGCCCTGCGTGAGGCCATGGCGGACACCGCCAAGGATGGTCACTACGTCCTGCTCGAACTTCATGCGTGCGCCGCGGCCGTAGCCCAGGCGGCGGCGGGCCAGTGAATCAGCGATGTGCCCGCTGGTGATCTCCACACCGGCGGGGACGCCCTCAATAATTCCCATCAGGGCCGGACCATGGGATTCACCGGCAGTCAACCAACGCAACATATATTCCATCCTGCCACGTATGGCGGTCACAACGCCCGTCGGGGAAGGCCGACTGCGTCACACATCACATCTATGACAGATGCGTTAACTTCCTTATCCAGGCGGCTGAACAGGCGCACCTGTTCGACTGCCTGGTACAGGAGCATTTCCAGGCCGGGCACCACGGTTCCGCCGCCTGCCTGCCACACCGAAGCGATCAGGCTGGGCCAAGGATCGTACGCGACGTCCAGCAAGACGCCGGGCATGGCCGTCTTCAGGGCGGCCATTTCCGCTGCGATTCCGTCCGCCGCACGCGGCGGGAGGGTGGAAATTACGACGTCGGCCTCCGCTGCCGGGCGGGCAGCCCCGGCAAGGCTCCGGATCACCAGGGCAACGTCCAGGCTCTCAGCTGCGGCGCAAACCTCTGCAGTCCGGGACGTGTCCCGGACGAAGACCTCGGCCCGGTTGGCTCCCAGCTCCTTGAGCGCGGCGACGGCTGACGCTGCAGTCCCCCCGCCGCCCAGCACAACAGCCGACGGCGCGGTTCCCGTGCCTGCGTGCCGCAGCGCGTTCACGATCCCGGCCACATCCGTATTGGAGCCGATGGCGCGGATACTGCTGCCGTGTTCCTCGAAGGAAACGGTGTTCACTACCCCCAGGATCCCGGCGACGCCGCGGACCTCGTCCACCTGTCCGAGCATCGCCGTCTTCAAGGGCATCGTGACGGACAGGCCGCGCCAGCCCGGCTGGTCGCGGATCTGCCGCATCAGCGGCGGCAGCAACTGCTCAGTGACGTCAATCGCCGTGTAGCTGATGCCGACGCCCAGCCGGCCGTAGGCAGCGAGATGCAGTGCCGGCGACTTCGAGTGGCTGATCGGGTGGCCCAGGACGGCTGCCCGAAGGCTCATGTGCAGCGTCCGGCGTTCGCCGCGCACCAGGCGTTGTACTGCTCGACGTATCCGTTGTGCTCGGCCAGCGTCTTGGAGAACTTGGTCTCTTTGGTGTCCAGGTTGATGGTGACCCAATACAGGTAGTCGTTGGTCTTGGGCCTGGCCGCAGCATCAATGGCTGTCTTTCCCGGAGAACCGATGGGTCCCGGGGGAAGTCCGGGATTCGCGTAGGTGTTATACGGGTTGGACTTGTCCTGGCGCTGTTCGTCCGTGAAGTTGTAGCTCTTGGTGCCCAGGCCGTAGGTCACCGCCGAGTCCACCTGGAGGAAACCGTTGGTCTGGTCATTGGGCTTGAGCCGGTTGTAGATGGCCCCGGCGACGTCGCCATACTCCGCCTGGCCGCCTTCAGCCTGCACGATGCTGGCCACGATCACGGCCTCGTACTGCTTGGCCGGGTCCGTGATGCCCTGCGACACAAGTTCGTCGGTTGTGATCTTGACCAGGGCCTTGAGGATGTCCTTTGCCGGTGTACCAAGGGGGAAACGGTGTTCACCCGGAGCCAGGTAACCCTCAAGGTTTTTTGCGGTGGCCGGCAGCCCGAACTGGGCCGGCTGGTTGCTGAGCGCCTGCAGGTCCTGGATGGATATTCCAGAGCCTTGCGAGATCGCCTGCAGGGACTCCCCCACGCGCAGGCCTGCACTGAGGGCGAAGTAGATGACCTTGGTTTGGTCCTTGCCCAGCAGGACGTTCACGGCATCCGAGTTCTTCATCTCGGTCTTGAACGTATACTCCCCTGGGGAAAGTGTTCCCCCGGATGCGCTGAAGCTCTGGAGGAACGTGTCGGCGTTCGCAACCACCCGTTCGCTTTCCAGCTTTGAGGCAACGGAGCGCGTGCCTTCCCCGTTCTCGACTGTCACTACGACTTCGCCCGTCCCCGGACCGGGATAGTCCGCGGGCTTGTCGTTGCCAAGCAGCGGCTTCAGGAACTGTGCGCCCACTGCCACGGCCGTGACGAAAACTGCAAGGGTCAGGAACAGCGCCAGCAGCCGCCGGCGGCGGCGCACCTTCTTGGACGGTTTGGCCACTACGGTTGCCGCCGACGGGGCGGGAAGGAATTCGTGATGGCGCGCACCGTCGTCGTGCCCCTCCGCATAGGGTGCTTCAGCGTAGTGCTCGTGGTCGTAGTGGCCATCGGCATAGTGCTCTCCGTGGGACGCTGCACGGTAGTCGGCCCCATCCGCGTAGTGGGGCTCGTCGTAATATGTTCCCGCTGTGTGCTGGTGCGCTCCGGCACCCGAAACTCCCGAGTAGGCGGGCGTATCGTAGGCATGCAGCCCATCGGGCTGGCCGGATTCTGTGGGGTAGGCATCCCCGTGACGGTGCACCTGAGGCTGCACATCTTCCTGGTGTGTGTCCTGGATCGACGGCGGAGTGAGGGGGGCAGCCGGAACGGGGTGTTCCTCCGGTGTCTCCCGCGGTGCAGTTTCTTCGCGCAATGCCTCGTCCTGACGCAGGGGGTGTGGTTCCGGGGCCACGGGAGGGTCCTGGGCCATGGGAGGTTCCGATGGCTGCGGCGGAATGTCGTGACCGGTCTCGTACGCCTGCTCAGGAACCGCGTCCTGGCCTCCGGTGTTAAAGGTCTTTTCCCGTGCCCGGAGTTCCTTGCGGGTGAGCGGTCTTGCTGCTCCGACGTCCAGGGGGCTGGAAGCGTCGTCAATGTTGGCAGGGCTCACTGTTGCCTTCCATTATCTGAAGATCGGGCCGTATCGCCGGGGGTGGTGGGCACAGTGTCATCCTGCCCGCTGCCTCCCAGGTCCACGGAAGGGGGTGGCGGAGTCACGCGTGAGCCGACGTCCGCTCCCCTGGCTTTCTGCATGTCGATGGCGTGCTGAAGGATACCTGCCGCCGCGACCTGATCAACTACTTTACGGTGATTCCTGCTGCTCATGCCAGCTTCATGGAGGTTGCGGTGCGCAGTCACGCTGCTCAAACGTTCGTCCACGAGGTTCACCGGCACCGCCACAGCACGGGCTGCAAGCTCGCCGGCCAGCAGTTGGGCATAGTCCACGGCCATCTTGGCTGATGCCCGTTCCTCACCCTTCAGGGTGCGGGGCAGACCGACGATCACCTGGACGGCGCCGAGTTCCTCCACCAGGTTCGCGATGACCCTGACGTCGGAGTTTTTCCTGGTGTTGCGGTCCAATGTCTTGAAGGGCGTGGCCAGGATCGAGTCGCGGTCGCAGATGGCAACCCCCACCCGGACCGTGCCGACGTCTACCCCCAGTTTGATGCCCTGGGGGTAGGCGCCGGCAGCTGCAGGACTGGTCATTGGAGTGTTAGCGCCGCGTAATGGCGTCAACAACCGCGGCCAGGGCCTGGCCGACCTTGCCGGCGTCGGTGCCGCCGCCCTGGGCGACGTCGTCCTTGCCGCCGCCGCCGCCGCCGAGGACACCTGCGGCAAGGCGGACCAGCGCACCGGCCTTGACCCCGGCCTCCCTGGCGGCCTCATTGGTGGCCACCAGGATCATGGGACGGTCGTTGGCAACGCCGGCAACTGCCACGGTTGCCGGCGCCGAGCCGAGACGGTTGCGCAGGTCCAGCGCCAGGCCGCGAAGATCGTCGGCCCCACTGACCTGGCCGGCGTCATGGGCGATGACGCTCACGCCTGCCGCGTCCTTGGCGCTGCCGGCCAGCTGTGCAGCCGAGGCGGCCAACTGCTCCTTGCGGAGGCGGTCCAGCTCCTTCTCCGTGGCCTTGAGCTTGGCCAGGGTGGCGGAAATCCGGTCGGCCAGCTGGCCAGAGGGCACTTTGAGGAGCTCGGTCAGCTCGGTCACCAGCGCGCGTTCGGCGGCAAGGTGCCGGAAGGCGTCCATACCCACGAAGGCCTCCACGCGGCGGTTTCCGGACCCCACGGACTGCTCACCCAGCAGCGAAAGGCTTCCGATCAGGGAGGTGTTGGGCACGTGGGTGCCGCCGCACAGCTCGCGGGACCATGCGCCGTCGATCTCCACCACGCGCACTTCGCTGCCATAGTTTTCACCGAACAGCGCCATGGCGCCGAGGGCCTTGGCCTCCGCCAGGCCCATCACCTTGGTCTCCACCCGGAAGTTGTTCCGGATGGCCAGGTTGGAGACTTCCTCGATCTCGGACCGGGTTGCCGTGCTCAGCCCCTCGCCCCAGGCGAAGTCGAAGCGCAGGTAGCCGGCCTTGTTGAAGGAACCGCGCTGCGTGGCTTCAGGGCCGAGGATCTGGTGGAGTGCGGCGTGCACGATGTGCGTGCCGGTGTGGGCCTGTTCGGCGGCGTGCCGGCGTTCACGGTCGACGGCGGCGCGGACCAGCGAGTCCGACCCGATTTCGCCCTCGCGGACGATCGCCTTGTGCACGCTCAGGCCTTTAAGGGGCCGCTGGACGTCGAGGACCTCGACGACGAAGCCGTCACCGGTGATGAGGCCGGTGTCTGCGGCCTGGCCGCCTGCTTCCGCGTAGAACGGGGTCTCGGAGAGCACCAGCTCGATTTCGTCACCCGTGGAGGCCTGCTGGACCGGGCGGCCTCCCGTGAGGATGCCGCGGACCCGGGATTCGCCGTCGAGCTCCGTGTAGCCGGTGAAGACCGTCTCACCCTGGGCCAGGATGTCCTGGAACGCGCTGAGGTCTGCGTGGCCGCCCTTCTTGCCCTTGGCATCCGCCTGGGCGCGCTTGCGCTGTTCCTGCATGAGGCTGCGGAACGCCGCCTCATCCACTTTGAGCCCGGCTTCTTCTGCCATTTCCAGGGTCAGGTCGATAGGGAACCCGTAGGTGTCGTGCAGGGTGAAGGCGTCCTCGCCGGACAGCGGCTTGTCGGCGGCCTTGGACACCTTCACTGCATCCTCGAGCCGGGCAGTGCCGGAAGCGATGGTGCGCAGGAAGGCCTTCTCCTCCGCGTAGGCGATGCGGCTGATCCTGGCGAAGTCGGTCTCAACCACGGGGTAGACGCCCTTCATGGCGTCGCGGGAGGCGGGCAGCAGTTCGGGCAGGCAGGCCTGTTCCACGCCGAGGAGGCGCATGGATCGGACGGCACGGCGGATGAGCCGGCGCAGGACGTAGCCGCGGCCCTCGTTGGAGGGGGTCACGCCGTCGGAGATGAGCATCAGCGCCGAGCGGATGTGGTCTGCGACCACGCGCATGCGCACGTCGTCCGTGTGGTGCGGGTCGTCGTCGGACTCGGCGGACGTGTACTCCCTGCCGGAGAGTTCGGCGGCCTTGTCGATCACGGGGCGGACCTGGTCCGTCTCGTACATGTTCTCGACGCCCTGCAGGATCATGGCCAGGCGCTCCATGCCCAGGCCGGTGTCGATATTGCGCTTGGGCAGCTCGCCCACGACGTCGAAGTCTTCCTTCGAACGCACATTTTCGATCTGGTACTGCATGAACACGAGGTTCCAGATCTCGATGTAGCGGGTTTCGTCCGCCAGTGGCCCGCCCTCGACGCCGTATGCGGGGCCGCGGTCGTAGTAGATTTCGGAGCAGGGGCCGGCAGGGCCGGGCTGGCCGGTGTGCCAGTAGTTGTCCGCCTTGCCCATTTTCTGGATGCGCTCGGCGGGGACGCCGGTGTTCTTCAGCCATAGTTCCTTGGCTTCGTCGTCCTCCTCGTAGACCGTCACCCACAGGCGCTCAGGCGCCAGGCCATAGCCGCCGTCGTCAACGCTCTTGGTGAGCAGTTCCCAGGCGAACTTGATGGCGTCTTCCTTGAAGTAATCCCCGAAGGAGAAGTTGCCGCACATCTGGAAGAAGGTTCCGTGGCGGGCAGTCTTGCCCACTTCCTCGATATCACCGGTGCGGATGCACTTCTGCACGCTGACGGCGCGTGAGTAGGGTGCTTCCTCCCTGGCCGTCAGGTAGGGAATGAACGGCACCATGCCGGCAACCGTGAACAGCAGCGAGGGGTCGCTCGAAACCAACGATGCGGAGGGAACCGCGGTGTGGCCCTTGCTGACAAAAAAGTCCACCCAGCGCTTTGTGATCTCCTGCGACTTCATGAGCTGTTACGTACCCTTCTTGCTCCGCGCGCTGTCCGGCGCGGAGGTTCTTTCGCGTGGCGGTTCCCGTAGGTATACGGTTCCCGCCGGTGTTGTTATAACGTTTGGCGCCGCCGCATCGTGCGGTCGGCAGGCAGCAGGCCAGCGTGGTGCAGGCCCGCCAGGTGTGGTCAGCGGCGGACCAGGTCTTCCGATTCGACGCCGAGCGCGGCCCGGAGGTCGGTCTCGCGCTCACGCATCCCGGCGCGGACGGCGTCGGCGAAGTCGTAGACGCCGTCTGCGAGCCGGTTTACCGCGCGGTTGAGGCCCTCCGGGCCAAGCGTGGACTGCATGCTGGCCTGCACTTCGGTCACCTTGCGGAAGGCGATCACTCCGATGGCTACGCCAATTCCCATCCAGACAAGTCGTTTCATTTTTAGTTCTCCGGAATTCAGCGGCTGCGGCGGCCGGCAGCGGGTTTCTTGCGGTTGGCGAACGCGGTGCGGACACCGTAGCTGAAAGCTGCCACCTTGATGAGCGGGGATCCGACGGTGGCGGCCACAAGCGAGGACAGCGCCGACAGGTTGGCGGAGGCGTCCGAAACGTTGGACGAGATGCCGTCCACTTTCTTCAGCTGCTGGTTGGTGGTGGACACGGTGGCCGTGACTTCGTCCATCAGGGGCGTGGCGCCGTCGCTCAGGGACCGGATGGCCGTGCGCACTTCGTCAAGTACTTTGCCCAGCTTCACGATGGGCACCGCGAGCAGCAGCACCAGGAGCGCAAACACCCCGGCAGCGATCAGGCCGGCAATATCGCCACCAGACATAGACGTTTCATCTCCTCGAAATTCCGTGGTTCATGTCATCAGCGGATGCGTCAGCAAAACGTGTTTCCGCGGATGTCCCCCAAGTACCTTACATACAAAGAAGCCCGCGGCGCTTGCCACGGGCTTCTTTGGATACGCTGCTGGGATTTAGCGTGCGTAGAATTCGACGACGAGCTGCTCTTCGCAGGTCACGGGGACCTCGGAGCGCTTGGGGCGGCGGACCAGGCGGGCCTGCAGGGCCTCCAGCTTGACGTCCAGGTAGGCCGGGACGGCGGGCAGGACGTCGCGGTGGGCACCGGCTGCTGCAACCTGGAGCGGAACCATGGTTTCGCTGCGGGTGTGGACGTGGACCAGCTGGCCCTCGCCGACGCGGAACGACGGGCGGTCAACGCGGACGCCGTCAACCATGATGTGGCGGTGCACAACAAGCTGGCGGGCCTGGGCGATGGTGCGGGCGAAACCGGCACGCAGGACCAGGGCGTCAAGGCGCATTTCGAGCAGTTCGATGAGGTTTTCACCGGTCAGGCCCTTGGTGCGGCGGGCTTCTTCGAAGGCACGGGTCATCTGTGCTTCGCGGATGCCGTACTGGGCGCGCAGGCGCTGCTTTTCGCGGAGGCGTACGGCGTAGTCGGAGTCCTGCTTCTTGCGGGCACGGCCATGCTCACCGGGGCCGTACGGGCGGCGCTCCATGTACTTGGCGGCCTTGGGGGTCAGAGCGATGCCGAGGGACCGCGAGAGGCGGGCCTGACGGCGAGCACGAGTGTTGTTAGCCACTTGTGTCCTTCCAATATCTGCGGTGTGTCAGTGTTACTGGCCTCCACGATGGAGAGCATCGGCCAACCGCTGCCTTTTGCTACTGGGCACAGGGCATAACCAACTCGAAGTAATTCGGGGGGATTGTGCGTCCGTGCCTTGCCAGACAAACATCTATCCTACCACGGCGGTTACTTGCCCCGGACGATCTTCCGCAGCCGCTCCAGGCGCACCGCAATGTCCCGCTCCGCTCCGTTGGCCGTGGGCTGGTAGTAGTCCCTCCCCACGAGGTCGTCCGGGGGATACTGCTGGGTGGCTACTCCGTGCGGGGCGTCGTGGGCGTACTTGTACCCCAGGCCATGGCCAAGCTGCTTGGAACCCGGGTAGTGCGCGTCCCGCAGGTGCGCGGGGATGCCGTTTCCCAGGCCTGCCCGGACGTCGGCGATGGCCTTGTTGACGCCCATGTAGGCGGCATTGGACTTGGGGGCGGTTGCCAGGTGCACCACGGCCTCGGCAAGGATGATGCGGCCCTCCGGCATTCCGATCAGCTGCACGGCCTGGGCCGCTGCCACGGCTGTCTGCAGGGCAGTGGGATCGGCCATTCCCACATCCTCGGCCGCGGAAATCACGATCCTCCGGGCAATGAAGCGCGGGTCCTCCCCCGCCTCCAGCATGCGTGCCAGGTAGTGGAGGGCGGCGTCCACGTCAGAACCGCGGATGGACTTGATGAAGGCGCTGATGACGTCGTAGTGCTGGTCGCCGGCACGGTCATACCGGACGGCGGCAACGTCCAGGGCACGCTCGGTATGTTTGAGTTCGACGGCGGCAGGCCCCTCCCCCGCATCGTCCGCATCCCCGAACGCAACGCCGGCTGCCGCTTCCAGTGCCGTCAAGGCACGGCGGGCATCACCCCCGGACAGCCTTACGAGGTGGTCCAGTGCTTCCTCAGTGAGGTCCACTTTCCCGTTCAGGCCGCGAGGATCTGCAACGGCGCGCTGGATCAGTCCTTCGATGTCCGCGTCGGTGAGTGGCTTCAGGGTCAGCAGCAGGGAACGGGACAAGAGCGGCGAAACCACCGAAAACGAGGGGTTCTCGGTGGTGGCCGCCACCAGGACCACCCAGCGGTTTTCCACCCCGGGTAGCAGGGCATCCTGCTGGGCTTTGTTGAAGCGGTGGATCTCGTCGAGGAAGAGCACGGTGGTGGTCTTGTACAGGTCCCGGGCGGTGAGGGCATCGTCCATCACCCGCCGCACGTCCTTGACGCCTGCGGTGATGGCGGAAAGTTCAACGAACTTCCGGCCCGGTCCCCTGGCAATCACATGGGCAAGGGTGGTCTTGCCGGTTCCGGGAGGGCCCCAGAGAATGAGCGACGTGGGTCCTGCCGGGCCGGCTGTATCGGCTCCCGCACCGGCAGCGAGCTGGCGCAGGGGTGACCCCTGACCCAGCAGGTGTTGCTGGCCCACCACCTCATCAAGGGTGCGGGGACGCATCCGGACGGCAAGCGGGCCGCGCGGGGAAGCGCCTCCTCCCCCGGCAGCCCGCCCGGCGGCAGGAGCAGCACTGCCGCCGTCGTCGTCATCATTGCCGGGCCCATGCCCGAAGAGATCTTCCACATAGATAGGCTACTTCCAGTTCACCTCCCGGTTTCGCCGGAAGTTACGCCAGCTAGCGAAGGGTTGCCCATGTCCGTGCACTCCACCGGCGCAGCCACGCCGCCGTCCGTGCGGACCGCTTTTGTCCCCGGCGACCGGCTGGCCGGATGGGCAGGGCGGTTCGGTGCGGCGCACGGCGGATATGTGCTGAGCGATGACGACGACGGGTTGCGGCTGATTGCCGCGGACGGCGCCGAAGCATTACTGCAGCCGCCGTGGCCGGTTGACGGCCGGCCCGGCCGTGGGACGGATGCCCTTGAGCGGCTCGCCTCCCTCGCGTCACAGCCGCGCAGGCTTGGCCTCCTGCTGGTCCGCCGTGGAGGATACGGCGTAGCGGTGGTGGGTGAGGGCGTGGTCCTGGCCTCCAAAGTGGGCAGCACCTATGTGCAGTCCCGGACCGCCGCGGGCGGCCAGTCGCAGCAGCGGTTCGCACGCCGGCGGGGCAACCAGGCGGACGCACTGGTGGGTGTTGTGGCCGAGCATGCCGGACGGGTGTTCAGCAGCGCGTCCTTTGAATACGTGGTTCCCGGGGGCGACAGGGCGTTGGCGGGCCTCGTCCTTGAGCACCCTGCCCTGAAGGACTATGCAAAGTTGCCGCGGCTGGCCGCCCTTGATGTTCCGGATCCCAAGGCTGCGGTGCTTCAGAAGGCGGCGGCGGACGCGTGCGCGGTCCGGATCCAGGTGACAGACCCTTCCTGAGTCAGCAGCCCGTAAGTGCGCGCCGTGGCCGCTGCTGGCGGTAAAGATAGCGGCCGGTTTCCTCGAATCCGGCCTGCTGGTAGAGCTGGCGGGCGGCGGAGTTGGCCGCCGTGACCAGCAACCAGAAGTTTTCCAGGTTGCGGGCAGTTCCTTCGGCAAGAAGCGCCCGGAGCACCATCGTCGCATAGCCGCGGCGGCGTGCCGATGGGGAGGTGGCCATGCAATAGATTCCTCCGGTGCCGTGCACCATGGCGAGGCGGCCGACGGCGGCGGGGACGCCGTCGTCGTCCCTCACGAGGGCATACAGCGACAGGCAGCCTGTGAGGATGGTGCGCGCCGTCTCCCGCTCGGCCGCCCCGCCGCGGCCGTCCACGCTCCACCAGAGGTGCAGCCACTCCTCGTCCGGACCGTCCGAAACCTCTACCGGAGCGGTCCCGGAAATTTGGAGGCCGTTCCCGGAATTCCGGGACATGATCAGGGTTTCCGACTGCCGGGTGAACCCTTCGGCGTCCAGGACGTGGTGCAGCCGGGCGCTGGCGGGGGTGTCCGTCATCTGGAAAATGAGCGGCAACCGCCGCTCCCGGTACCACTGCGCCGCCTCGCGCAAAGCCGCCAAGGGCTCCACGGCAGTGTTCCTGGGCCACACCGAGTTCGCCCGCTGGATGACGCCGGCCGCAGCACGGAGCACCCACTCCCCCGTGTCCCGGCGATCAACGGCAGGCCAGGCAGCATCCATGAGCATTTCGAAAGCGCCGGCCTGCTGACCGGGGAGGCTGTGCACCACTGGGATTCCTTTTCGGATAAGCCTGAAGGCCCTCCCGTCCGGGAGAGCCTTCAGGTCAAACGGGCTAAAAGACTTACTTGCCCCCTGCCGGCTTGGACTCCGGCTTGAAGTCCACACCGGCTTCCTTGCGCTGCTGGGGCGTGATCGGGGCGGGGGCCGCGGTCAGGGGATCGTAACCGTTGCCGGTCTTGGGGAAGGCAATAACGTCGCGGATGGACTCAACCCCTGCCAGCAGTGCAACCACGCGGTCCCAGCCAAACGCGATGCCGCCGTGCGGAGGGGCACCGTACTTGAAGCCTTCCAGGAGGAAGCCAAACTTGGTCTGGGCATCTTCCCTGTCGAGGCCCATCAGCTCGAATACCCGTTCCTGGACGTCGCGCTCGTGGATACGGATGGATCCGCCGCCGATTTCGTGGCCGTTGCAGACGATGTCGTAGGCGTAGGACAGCGCTGATTCCGGGTCCTTGTCAAAGGTTTCCAGGAACTCGGGCTTGGGCGATGTGAAGGCGTGGTGGACGGCAGTCCACTTGCCGGCGCCGACGGCCACGTCACCGGAAGCCACGGCCGCTGCTGCGGGTTCGAACATGGGTGCGTCAACCACCCAGCAGAAGGCCCAGGCGCTGGGGTCGATCAGGCCGGTACGGTGTCCGATTTCCACGCGTGCTGCGCCGAGCAGTGCCCGTGCCGCAGGCTTCTCGCCGGCGGCGAAGAAGATGCAGTCGCCGGGCTTGGCGCCTACTGCATCCGCCAGGCCGGCGCGCTCGGTGTCGGTCAGGTTCTTGGCCACCGGACCGGCGAGTTCACCGTCTTCCTTGAACAGGACATAGGCAAGGCCCTTGTGGCCGCGCTGCTTGGCGAATTCCTGCCAGCCGTCCAAGGTCCGGCGCGGCTGGGAGGCGCCGCCGGGCATCACGACGGCACCAACGTAAGGCGCCTTGAACACACCAAAGTTGGTGTCCTTGAAGAATTCCGTGAGCTCGGTGAGCTCCACCCCGAAGCGGAGGTCGGGCTTATCCGAGCCGTACCGGGCCATGGCGTCCGCGTAGGTGATCCGCTGGATCGGAGTGGGGATCTCGACGTCGATCAGCTTCCAGAGCGCCTTGAGGATGTTTTCGCCGAGGGCAATGATGTCGTCCTGGTCCACGAAGCTCGCTTCGATGTCCAGCTGGGTGAACTCCGGCTGCCGGTCGGCGCGGAAGTCCTCATCGCGGTAGCAGCGGGCAATCTGGTAGTACTTCTCAAAGCCGCCCACCTGCAGGAGCTGCTTGAACAGCTGCGGGGACTGCGGAAGGGCGTACCAGGAACCCGGTGCCAGGCGCGCCGGGACCACGAAGTCGCGGGCGCCCTCGGGGGTTGACCGGGTGAGGGTGGGGGTTTCAACCTCCACGAAGCCGTCCTTGTGCAGCAAGTCGCGGGCCACCCGGTTCGCCTCGGAACGCAGCCGGAGGTTTCGGGCGGGACCGGGCCGGCGCAGGTCCAGGTAGCGGTGCTTCAGGCGCGCTTCCTCGCCCACTTCAACGTGCTCATCGATCTGGAACGGCAGCGGCTCGGAGGTGTTGAGGATAACCACCTTGTCCGCCATGACCTCGATCTCGCCGGTGGCCAGGGCGGGGTTCTCGTTGCCCTCGGGGCGCTTGGAGACGGTGCCGGTGACCTGCAGGACATACTCGTTGCGCAGGCCGTGGAAGACTTCTTCCTCGCGGACCACGACCTGGGCCACGCCGGAAGCATCGCGCAGGTCCACGAAGGCCACACCACCGTGATCACGACGGCGGCCCACCCAGCCGGCCAGGGTTACGGTTTGTCCAATGTGCTCGGAACGAAGGGATCCGAGGTCATGTGTGCGCAGCACAGCACGCCTTTCTGCGGGGTTACAGCGGGAAGTCGATCGGGAAGTTCAATAGGATCGTTGCAGGAACGATTCCGTTCGAGTTTACCCGCTGCCAAGGGACTGTCACCGCATGAGCGCACACCAGCAACTTCAACGCAGGCTCGGCACATTCGACGCAACTGCCATCGGGCTCGGCTCGATGCTGGGCGCCGGAGTGTTCGTGGTCTTCGCGCCGGCGGCGGCGCTGGCCGGCCAGCTGCTGGCCTTGTCGGTGGTCATCGCCGGGGCCGTTGCGTACTGCAACGCCGTGGCGTCAGCCGCCCTCGCCGCCAAGCACCCCACCAGCGGCGGGACGTATGTCTATGGGCGCAAGCAGCTGGGTGAGTGGCCGGGATTCCTGGCCGGCTGGGGCTTTGTGACCGGCAAGACTGCGTCCTGCGCCGCCATGGCCCTGACCTTCGGCAGCTACATCTCACCGCAGTACGCCGTGCCGGTGGCCGTGGCCGCCGTTGTTGCCCTGACCGGCGTGAACCTGCTGGGCATCACAAGGACGGCGCTGCTCACCAGGATCCTGCTGTGCGTGGTTTTGGCCACCCTCAGCTTCGTGGCTGTAGCAGCAGCCGTCGGGCCGCACCCCGATGCGGGACCGGCCGGGTCCGCGGACCTGGCCTCCCCGGCAGGGGTGCTGCCCGCGGCGGGCCTGATGTTTTTCGCCTTTGCGGGCTACGCCCGGATTGCCACCCTCGGCGAGGAGGTCAAGGATCCCGCCCGCGCCATACCGCGTGCCATCCTCGCGGCCCTCGCGGGTGCCTTCGCCATCTACCTCACCCTGTCCCTGCTCCTGCTGAACCACCTTCCCGGCGGGCAGCTCGCTGCCACCACGACGCCGCTGCTCGACGCCGTGCTGCAGTCCGGGCTGGCGGCGGGGGCTCCCGCCGTCCAGGCAGGAGCCGCGGCGGCCTGCCTGGGCGCGCTCCTGGCACTCATTACCGGCGTCGGGCGCACCACGCTGGCCATGGCCAGGGAACGCGACCTGCCGGTGCTTCTTGCTCGGGTGGGGGGAAAGCACACCGTGCCGTACGCCGCAGAACTCGCCGTCGCCGCCGTCGTCATCCTGCTGCTTGTCACCACGGACGTTATGACGGTGGTGGGCTTCTCCAGCTTTGGCGTACTGATCTACTACGCTGTGGCGAACGCATCGGCGTACACATTGCCGGCGCACCCGGCATATGCGCCGAAGTGGCTGAACGCTGTCGGCTTCCTTGCCTGCCTGTTGCTGGCCTTTACCCTGCCGCCGGTCCCGGTACTGACCATGGCCGGGGTACTGGCGCTTGGCGTGGCCGGGCGTTGGCTGGTGCTTCGGCTGCGCCGCTAAACTGCCGCGGCGGCCTCTGCCGCCGTCAGCACCTGTACTGCCAGGTCTTCCGACGGCGGCGTCCAGGTCTCCGGGGCGGCCACCACCTGTTCGCCGGTGCGGATGTCCTTGACCTGGTGCGTGCCGTCGTCGTCCGTGAACCAGACAAAGGGGATGCCGCGGCGGTCCGCGAACTTGATCTGCTTGCCGAACTTTTCCGCTTTGGCTGCCACTTCGGTTGGAATGCCCCGGCTGCGCAGCTGGGCGGCCACGTCCTGGGCGGCATCCCAGCTGTCATCGTGGGTGAGGGCCACCAGCACCGCGGTGGGAACCGAACGTGACGCCCTCGCCAGGTCCTGGCTCAAGATGCGGGACACCAGGCGGGTGACTCCGATCGAGAGTCCCACGCCCGGGAACTTCCGGTTCCCCTTCGAGGCCAGGGCGTCATAGCGGCCACCGGAGCAAATGGAGCCGAGCTGTTCATGGCCCACCAGGACGGTCTCCACAACCGTGCCCGTGTAGTAGTCCAGGCCGCGGGCGATGCTGAGGTCAGCCACCACCTTGCCGGGGGCACGCTGGACAGCCGCCTCGATCACCTGTTCGAGCTCACTCAGCCCTTCGGTGAGGAGTTCGTTGCTGACTCCCAGCGCCTGGACCTGCGCCACGAACGAGGTGTCCTCGGTGCGGATCCCAGCCAACTGCAGGGCCTTCTGCGCCTGGTCGTCGGTGGCGCCCAGTTCAGTCTTCAGCAGTTCGGCAACCTTCGCGGCGCCGATCTTTTCGAGTTTGTCGATGCTCCGCAGCACCCCTGCGGTGTCATCCAGGCCGATTCCACGGTAAAAGCCCTCGGCGAGCTTCCTGTTGTTGATGCGGAGCCGGAAGTCAGGGATGGGGAGGGCGCTGAGCGCCTCGGCGATCACCAGCGCGATCTCGACGTCGTAGCGGAACGGCAGGTCGCCGTCGCCCACCACGTCAATGTCCGCCTGGGTGAATTCGCGGGCGCGACCCTCCTGGGGGCGCTCGCCGCGCCACACCTTCTGGATCTGGTACCGGCGGAAGGGGAAGGCAAGGTAGCCGGCGTTTTCGACGACGTAACGGGCAAACGGAACGGTGAGGTCGAAGTGCAGGGCAAGGGCGTGCGGATCGGCCTTGCCCTCCTTAACGGGGCTGGCGCTCTCATCATCCTGGAGCCGGCTGAGCCCGTAGACTTCCTTGTCGATTTCCCCCTTGCGCAGCAACTGGCCCACCGTCTCCACAGCCCTGGTCTCAATGGATGAAAACCCGTGCAGTTCAAAAACCCGGCGCAGCGTATCCAGCACATGGAGCTCCACCAGCCGCTCCTCGGGAAGCCACTCGGGGAATCCGGACAGGGAGGCGGTGCGTGCCATGGTGGAGTTTCTCCTCTTGGTGAACGGTTGCCGGGACCTGCGCGGCAATCGGCCCGAAACGGGCTTGCGACGGCGGCAGTCCAGCCAGTCATGCATAAACTATGTGCGGCAGTCAGTTTATGCGTCATCCGCCGGCATCTCTAATGCAGCGGAGCGGCAGTGCCTGGCCGCCCTACAACTGCTGACGCGGCCCCAAAGCCGCGCCTGCAGCAGCCCGACTAAAAGGAGGACCCTTGGCGGCCAATTCACGCAGTGCCCGCGAAACCAAACGGCGCATTCAGCAGATGGAAGCCAAGCGTGCCCTGCGGCGGGACCAGGAGGGCCGGCGCAAGCGTGACAACGTGATCGCCGCCGGTGCCGCAGCAGCCGCAGTGGTCCTCGCCGTCGTACTCCAACTCACTGCCTTCGCCGGCAACCCGACCGAAGATGAATTTGCCGCCGCGCAGGCGGAACTCACCAACCCGCCGGCCACCGCAAGCGCATCGGCCCAGGCGACAAATGGTCCAAACATCCCCGCTGCCGGCACAGCCGCAGGCAAGACCTTCACCGGCGAACTCGTGCTCAACGGAAGCCCGCTCGGCGTGGAACTGGATGGAACCAACGCGCCGCAGGCCGCCGCCGTTTTCAAGTCCCTCAGCGACGAGGGCTACTACAACGGAAAGAACTGCCACCGGCTGACCACCGGTGAGGCATTCGGCGTCCTGCAATGCGGCTCGTCCACGGGGGACGGGCAGGGAGACCCGAGTTACACATGGGGGCCGCTCGAAAACACGCCGGCGGACAACAGCTATCCGGCAGGAACCATCGCCGTGGCACGGACTGGCAACAACGCCTACGGAAACGGAACCCAGTTCTTCATTGTCTACAAGGACACCGTGATCCCGGCAGACAGTGCAGGGGGTTACACGGTGGTCGGAAAAGTGACATCGGGACTGGACGTTGTGTCCAGGGTGGCTGCTGCGGGGATCACCCCGGGCGCCAGCGTCACAGACGGCGCACCCGTTGAACCAGTCACGATAGACTCGTTTTCTCTGAAGTAGGAAGCCCGGCCGGCGCGGCCGCGGTGCAGTACGTGAGTATTTCCCTCCAAGCGAAAGACTTTTAGCGGTGACAGACAGTCAGAAATCCGACGAAACAGCAACAGACCTGACCGAAGCGGCGGCCCCCGCGGCTGACGGTGAGGCCACTGAAGCAGCCGGCACCCCCTCTGCGGAGGCAACCGAAACCGCTGCCGCTGCAGAAGAACCAGCAGCCGAGGCTCCGGCGGCTGAAGCTGCTTCCGCCCCCGCACCTGCGCCTTCGCCGAGGTCAGTAGCGCCGTCTCCGGCCGCGTTCGCTTCCCGTCCCAAGCCTGCTGCCGCGGCACCGGCCGCAGCAGCGGTACCGGCGGTACCGGCCACCTCCCTGGCGGAAGCCTCAAAGTGGGGTCGGGTTGAAGGCGACGGGCACGTCTTCCTGACGATTGACGGCAGCGAGCACGCCGTTGGGCAGTACCCGGGCGTGAGCGACGACGAAGCCCTCGCCTATTTCGCGCGGAAATACGACGACGTCGTGGCCCAGATCGTGCTGCTGGAACAGCGCGTCAGCTCCAAGGCCCCCAGCACTGACATGCAGAAGACCGTGACGCACCTGCGGGAGCAGCTCGCGGAGCGAAACATGGTGGGCGACCTGCGTTCCGCGGAAGCCCGGCTGGACAAGCTCTCCGAACAGATAGTGGAGCTGGAGAAGGCCGAGAAGGCAGAGCACGACGCCGTCCGCGCTTCTGAGCTGGCGGCCCGCGAGGCTATCGTTGCGGAGGCCGAGCAGATCTCCGGCCAGGACCCGGCACAGACACAGTGGAAGACCTCCAGCGCCAGGATGAACGAACTCTTTGAGAGCTGGAAAGCGGCCCAGAAGAGCGGTGTACGCCTGGGCCGCAGCAACGAGGATGCCCTGTGGAAGAGGTTCCGCGCCGCCCGCACGGTTTTCGACCGGCACCGCCGCGCCTACTTCTCCCAGCTGGACAGCAACAATTCCGCTGCCAAGTCGGCGAAGGAAAAGCTGATCGCTGAAGCTGAAGCGCTGTCCAGCTCCACCGACTGGGGTTTCGCCGCCGGCGAGTACCGCAGGCTGATGGATCAGTGGAAGGCGTCACCGCGCGCCAGCCGCAAGGACGATGACGCGCTGTGGGCCCGGTTCCGTGCGGCGCAGGATGTGTTCTTCACGAACCGCCAGGCTGCCAATGACGAAATCGACCAGGAATACGCCGCCAACCTCACCGTCAAGGAAGCGCTCCTGGCAGAGGCCAATGCCATCCTTCCGGTGAAGGACCTCGCCGCGGCGAAGAAGGCACTCCAGTCCGTCCGTGACCGGTGGGAAGAAGCGGGCAAGGTTCCGCGGGCCGATATGGGTCGCATCGAGGCTGGCCTGCGCAAGGTTGAAGACGCCGTCCGCAACGCCGAGGACGAACAATGGCAGCGCTCCAACCCGGAGCGTAAGGCGCGGACCAACAGCGCCCTCTCCCAGCTGGAATCCGCCATCGCCGGCCTGCAGGACGATCTCGCCAAGGCGGAGAAGACCGGCGACCAGCGCAAGATCAAGACGGCCCGGGAAGCCCTCGAAGCACGCCAGGCATGGCTGGACCAGATCCAGCGCTCGGCCAGCGAGCTTTCCTGATGCATCTGCCCTAGGCCAGCAGGCCCGGTTCCGGTTATCCACATAGCCGGAACCGGGCCTGTGCCGGTTAACGGCTCCCCGTGCAGGATGGACGAATGGTGATTCCACCGGCTCCTCCGGGCCCCGAACATGCAGCTGCGGCGGACGCTGCGGCGCCCCGTTTTCCGGAACTCTATTGCCCGGACATGCCCTTCGCCTGGCCCGAGCTGCAGTCCCTCGCGGCGGACGGCCTCCTGAGCAGGATCCACCACCGCGGCTATACCCTTCCAGGGCTCCCGGCGTCTCCGCAGCTGCGTGCACGGGCGGCGGCCGGGGCAGTACCCGCCTCGGTCCGCCAGAGGGTGGTTGCGGGCCGCATGACGGCCGCCTGGATCTACGGCTGCGCCAGTGAGCCGGACAGGCTGGCCCTCCTTGTGGATGCAAAGCGGAGGGTCTCCAGCCTCCGGACCACAAGGGGGTGCACCCTGCATGAGGTGAGGCTCGGGCCCTTTGATGTTGTCAGCCTCGGTGGCCTGATGGTCTCAAGCCCGTTGCGGACCGCCCTGGACGTTGCCCTGCACGTGGACGCCGAACGCGCCGTCCCCACCCTGGAAAGACTGCTGGCGCGTCCCCAGAACGACGTCCGCCTGCGCCTGCTGGTCCTTGCAATAGAAGCCACGCCGCGGGTGCCGCACAAAAAGGCTGCCTTGGAAAAACTCGCTGCACTAGCTCCGGCGCTTGTTCCCGGTGGTCCGGTAAACGTCAAACACCCCGTCGATCCTGCGGACTGCACTGAGGACGTGGCTCAGGTACTTGGGGTCCCCCATCTCGAAGGCAAACTTTGAGATGGCCACCCTGTCCGTGGAGGTGTGCACACTGGCTGCCAGGATGTTCACGTGGTTCTCGGACAGGACACGCGTGACATCGGACAGCAGGGATTTACGGTCCAGTGCCTCCACCTGGATCTCCACCAGGAACACGCTGGACTGCGTCGGGGCCCAGTCCACGTCCACAATCCTGTCCGGCTGGTCCTTCAGGTCGGAGATGTTAGTGCAGTCGGTCCTGTGTACAGAGACTCCCGAGCCCCGGGTCACGAAACCGAGAATGGGATCCGGCGGGACCGGCGTGCAGCAGCGGGCCAGCTTCACCCAGACGTCGCCTACGCCACGGACCACCACGCCCGAGTCGGAGAAGCGGGCCTTGGTGACCTGGGTGGGAATGCTGACTTCGGCGATGTCGTCGTCGGTGCTTTCATTGCCGCCGAGGCTCTCGACCAGCTTCTCCATGACCGACTGCGCGGACGTGTGGCCGTCACCGACGCCGGCGTAAAGGCCGGAGATGTCAACGTACTTGAATTCCTCCGCCACCGCTGCGAGGGCCTCGTGGGTCATCAGCCGCTGCAGGGGAAGGTTCTGCTTACGCATTGCACGGGTGAGCAGTTCCTTGCCGCGATCAATGGCTTCTTCGCGGCGTTCCTTGCTGAACCACTGCCGGATCTTGTTCCGGGCCCTGGCGCTCTTGACGAAATGCTGCCAGTCCTGGCTCGGCCCTGCCCCCTCAGCCTTCGAGGTGAAGATCTCAACCCAGTCACCGTGGTTCAGTTCACTGTTGAGCGGAACCAGCTTGCCGTTGACCCTGGCACCGATGGTCCGGTGGCCCACCTCAGTGTGCACGGCGTAGGCAAAGTCCACGGGAGTGGATCCCGCAGGCAAGGCCATGACCTCGCCCTTGGGCGTGAAGACAAAGACCTCCCGGGCGTTGATTTCGAAGCGAAGCGAGTCAAGGAACTCGCCGGGATCGGACGTTTCCTGCTGCCAGTCAACCAGGGAACGCAGCCAACCCATGTCCCCGTCGCGGGGGCTGCCCGGGCCAACGGCCGTGCGGTTGGGCTGGTCCTTGTACTTCCAGTGCGCAGCAACGCCGTATTCAGCCCGGCGGTGCATTTCGTGGGTGCGGATCTGGATTTCCACCGGTTTGCCGCCGGGCCCGATCACCGTGGTGTGCAGTGACTGGTACATGTTGAACTTGGGCATCGCGATGTAGTCCTTGAACCTGCCGGGCAGCGGGTTCCAGCGCGAATGCATGGTGCCCAGCGCGGCGTAACAGTCCCTGACCGAGTCCACCAGCACCCGGACACCCATGAGGTCGTTGATGTCGTCGAAGTCCTTATCGCGGACGATCATCTTCTGGTAGATGGAGTAGTAGTGCTTCGGACGTCCCGTAATGGTCGCCTTGATCTTCGCGGCGCGCAGGTCTTCGGTGATCTGGTCCCGGATGACGCTCAGGCTCTTCTCACGCTCGGGGGTCCGGTCCCCCACCATGCGGACAATTTCTTCGTACACCTTGGGATACAGCGCCGCGAAGGAAAGATCCTCCAGTTCCCACTTGATGGTGTTCATGCCCAGCCGGTGCGCCAGCGGGGCAAAGATCTCGAGGGTTTCGCGGGCCTTGCGGGCTGAGGATTCGGCCGACACGAAGCGCCAGGTCCGCGCGTTGTGCAGCCGGTCGGCGAGTTTGATCATCAGCACGCGGATGTCCTTGGCCATCGCCACAACCATCTTGCGGACGGTTTCAGACTGCGCTGCCTCACCGAAGCTGACTTTGTCCAGCTTGGTCACGCCGTCCACCAGCATGGCCACCTCCGGCCCGAAGTCCCGCTTGAGGTCGGCGAGGGTATAGGGCGTGTCCTCCACCGTGTCATGCAGCAGGGCGGCGGCAAGCGTTGTGCCGCCCAGGCCCAGTTCGGCGAGGATGGTGGCCACGGCCACCGGATGCGTGATGTAAGGATCGCCGCTCTTGCGCTTCTGCCCGCGGTGGCTCTGCTCAGCGACGTCGAAGGCCCGCTGGATGAGATCGAAGTCCTCTTTGGGGTTGTTGGCCCGGACGGTCCTCAACAGCGGTTCAAGAATGGGTGAGTACGTGGCCGTGCTGCGTCCCGTCAGCCGGGCGAGCCTGGAGCGGGTGCGCTCCCTGCGGCCGGGGAATGTGGGACGGGACCCGGAGTTGTCGACCGGAACGAGCGGCCCGGGGCGCGCGGAGGCGGCCACCCCGGTCTGCATGCCGGGGGCAGGACTTTTGTCTCCTTGTGCCGTTGGCGCCGACGCCGAACGTTCTTCCAATGAAGTACCCCTCACCACCGTTTTAATTACTTCAGTCTATTCCCCGCGGCGGTGACTTTTATAACCGGCCCCTTAAACGCCGACGGGCCGGACAACGCCAGGTTCCTGGCGCGGTCCGGCCCCCGGTAAATAGTCAGGCCTGGGCGGGCTCCGCAGTGGCGCTCCGCCCTGCGGCGGCACGCCTCTGCTCAACGCGCTTTGCCTGCCTGACGAGCTCAGGCTCATTTTGGCGCAGCCAGGCGTACATGGGGGCCGCCACGAAGATCGTGGCCGCCGTGCCGATGAGGATTCCGACGAACAGCGCGAGGGAAAGGTCGCGCAGGGTACCGGCGCCCAACAGTCCCGCACCGATGAAGAGAATGGCCCCCACGGGGAGGATTGCCACCATCATGGTGTTGATTGAGCGGACCAGGGTCTGGTTGACGGCAAGGTTGACCTCCTCGGCGAACGTCCGGCGGGTCGAGGCGTCCAGGTCCGCGGTGTTCTCGCGGATCTTGTCGAACACCACCACCGTGTCGTAGAGGGAGTAGCTGAGGACGGTCAGGAAACCGATGATGGCCGAAGGCGTAACCTCGAAGTCGCTGAGGGCGTAGACGCCGGCGGTGATGAACATCGTCACCGCCATGCCGGCAATCGCCGAGAGCGACATCTTCCACGTGCGGAAGTACAGGGCCATCAGCACGGCCGCAAGGAGCACAAAGATCACAAGGCCGATCAGCGCCTGCTTGGTGACATCGGCGCCCCAGGTGGGACCGACGAACGTGGACGTCACCTCGTTCTCGGTGACACCGTACGCGCTGGTAAGTCCTTCCTTGATGCGAAGCGTCTCATCATCGGTGAGTTTGTCCGTCTGGATCCGCATGGTGGTGCCGGCCACGTTCGCCACGCGGGGGACGCTGCCGGGCACCACATCGGTGACGGCCTTCTCCCCTACGGCCGCATCCGTGGTCTGCACGTTGGAGACCGTGAACTCCGATCCGCCGCGGAACTCGATGCCAAGGTTGAAGCCGCCCTTCGCCACCGGAATGATGATGGACAGGGCAACAGCCACCGCCGCAATAATGAACCAGAGTTTCTTGGCGCCGACGAAGTTGTAGGAGCGTTTCCCGGTGTACAGCTCGTTGCCGAAGTTGGCGAAGCCTGACATTACTTGTTCTCCTTCGCTGCGGACTTCGAGGAGCCCGCGAGCTGCTCCTGCTTCTCCGCCAGTCGGCGTTCCGCAATGGTCATCCTGCGTTCGGCTTCCGCTGCCGCGCCCGCGTTCTTGGCGCGGACCACGGCGGGCTTGTCGTCCGGCGTACGGACGCGTCCGGCACCGCGGTAGAGCGGGACGGCACCAAGGCGCTTGGGATCGAGGCCGGACAGCGGGTGGCCCTCGCCGAAGAACCTGGTGCGGGCCAGGAGCTGCAGCGTGGGGTGGGTGAACATGAACACCACGATGAGGTCGGCGATGGCCGTCAGTCCGAGGGTGAACGCGAACCCGCGCACGTTGCCCACGGCCACGAAGTACAGGACCAGGGCCGCCAGCAGGTTGACCGCCTTGGAGGCCAAGACTGTCCGCTTGGCCCGCTTCCAGCCGTTTTCGACGGCGGAAACCAGGCCGCGGCCTTCACGGAGCTCATCCCTGATCCGCTCGAAGTAGACGATGAACGAGTCAGCCGTTTGGCCGATGGCCACGATGATGCCCGCCACGCCCGCCAGGGACAGTCGGTAGTTCTCCGTCCAGCCCAGGATGGCGATGGCGAGGTACGTCAGGACGCCGGCCACCACCAGTGACGCGATGGTCACGAAGCCCAGCGCCCGGTACTGGAACAGGGAATAGACCACCACGAGCAGAAGGCCGATAATGCCCGCGAGGAGGCCCATCCGCAACTGTTCCCCGCCCAGGGTGGCGGAAATCTGCTGCTCGCTTTGGATTTCGAAACTGATGGGCAGGGCGCCGAACCGGAGTTGGTCGGACAGGGCCTTGGCGCTTTGTTCGGTGAACCCGCCGGTGATCTGGGGGCGTCCGTCGGTGATGACAGCAAGGGACCGGGGCGCGGAAATGACCTGGTCATCGAGCACAATGGCGAACTGGGCTTTGGGATCGTTGCCGGCATCACCACCGGCGGCCACGTAGAACTGGTTCAGGCGTTCGGTGACCTCTTTGAACTTGGCTGTTCCCTCGTCGTCGAACTGGATGTTGACTGCCCAGTCGTTCGTGACGGCACCCTGCGCACCCTGCTGGAGCTGGAAGGAGGACGTGACGATGTTGCTGCCCTTAACCTCCACCGGGCCGAGGATGTACTTGATGGCAGGGGTGGCGTCGGTGGCAGGCTCGCACGTCACCAGCGGCTTGGCCGGGTCCGAGCGTTCCTGCTTGTCCTGGGCAGGGTTGTCGCAGTCCAGCGTCTCGAACTGGCGGTAGACCTCGGGGGTGATCCAGTTGGTGTCACTGCTGTTGGCAGGTTCCGCCGTCGGCTTTGGCAACTGGTCCTCAGGCGCCCTCTGCTCCTCCGGGACCGGCGCACCTGCACCGGCGAGCAGGACCGGGCGGAAGTTCATGTCCGCGGAGGCCTGGATCAGGTCACGGGTCTGGCTTGAGGGGGTGCCGGGAAGGCTGACCACCACGTTGCGCCCGGACTGGGTGCTGATCTCAGCCTCGGCAACACCTGAACCGTCAACGCGCTGGCGGATGATCGCCACGGCCTGGTTGAGCTGTTCCTCGTTGATGTCCGAGCCGCCCTCGACCTTCGGCGCCAGGATCATCTGGGTACCGCCTTCGAGGTCCAAGGCCAGTTTGGGTGCCCAGCTTGCCTGTCCGGCAAGGGTGCCTCCAGCCAGGATGGCAGTGAGGGCGGCGAGGATTACACCAAGCCAGACCAGGACCCGGAGGCCTGGTTTCTTGGGGCCGGTTCGTGCCATTGTCGATCTTTCTCTTATTCACGGAGGAACCGCCGGTGCCTGCCATGCTTGCACCGGCGGTGGTCCGCAGCGGTAGAGGTTGTAAGGAAGCGGCGGGGACTAGCTGTCCTTCTTGCCCTCATCGTTGAGGCGTTTCGGGGTTTCGTCGAGTGTTTCCGCCGTCGCAGCGGTGCTGCCGCCCTCGGACGCCGTCAGGGAGGAGGCATCGTCCGGCACGGCCGGGGAAGCAACCTCGGGCTCGGCTGCCACTGCGGGTTCCACGATCTTGGTGACGGCCTGGCGGTGCACGGTGGCGAGGTTGCCCGGCGACAGTTCCAGGGTGACCTTGTTGTCCTCGTCATCGATGGCCACGATGCGGCCGAACAGGCCGAAGCTGGTCATGACGTCCACGCCCGGGCCGAATTTCGACTGGAGCTCCGCCTGCTGCTGCTGCGTCTTCTTGTTGCGGCGGAACATCATGAAGATGAAGACGCCGAGCATGACGAACAGGAGAATTGACATTGGATCCAAGGGGAATTCCGTCCTTTATTTACATAGCTGATTTTCCAGCAACGTCGGCTTCGCTCCGGCCGGGGCAGGACAGTAAGGCAGGCAAAAGCCTGTCGGGTTCCCTTCCCCGGCGGCGCAGGAGGCCGGCGGCCGCCCACGAAACAAAGACCCGAACGTGCCGGGCGTCATCCCAGTCTAAAGGGAAAAGCTGAACGCAGCCTGCCTATTAGGCTTCCGGGGCCCAACCGCCCGCGGGTTCGGCGTCCCCGGCCGGTTCGAACAGGTCCAGCTGCTCCTGCGCGAAGACTCCTGACGGAACGGCATAGCCGAGGTGCGTCCAGGCAGGAGCCATGGCTATCCTGCCGCGGGGGGTCCGGCCCAGGAGTCCTTCCCGTACCAGGAAGGGCTCTGCCACCGTTTCGACGGTTTCGGTCTCTTCACCGACGGCGATCGCCAGCGTGGACAGCCCAACCGGCCCGCCGCCGAACTTGGTGATGAGTGCTTCAAGGACGGCGCGGTCAAGCCGGTCCAGGCCCTTCTTGTCCACCTCGTACATGTCCAGGGCAGCGGACGCGGACCGCGCGTCGATCTGCTCAATGCCGTGGACCAGGGCCCAGTCGCGCACCCGCCGCAGCAGCCTGTTGGCAATGCGGGGGGTGCCGCGGGAGCGTCCTGCAATTTCGCTGAAACCGGCGGAATTGACTTTGAGGTCCAGCAGGCCGGCAGAGCGGCGCAGCACGAGTTCGAGTTCCGGGACGGAGTAGAACTCCAGGTGGCCGGTGAACCCGAACCGGTCGCGCAGGGGCCCGGGCAGCAGGCCGGCGCGGGTGGTGGCACCCACCAGGGTGAAGGGCGGCAGTTCAAGCGGAATCGCGGTTGCGCCCGCCCCCTTGCCCACCACGATGTCCACCCGGAAATCCTCCATGGCCATGTACAGCATCTCTTCCGCCGGCCGGGACATGCGGTGGATCTCGTCCAGGAACAGGACCTCGCCCTCGGAGAGGGAGGACAGAATGGCGGCGAGGTCTCCAGCGTGCTGGATGGCGGGACCGCTGCTGATCCGCAGCGGGGCGTTCATTTCGGAAGCAACAATCATGGCGAGGGTCGTTTTGCCCAGGCCCGGCGGGCCGGAAAACAGCACGTGGTCCGCGCTGCGGCCACGCATCCGTGAGGCCTGCAGCACCAGGGAGAGCTGTTTCCGTACCCGGTGCTGGCCCACGAAATCATCGAGGTTCTTGGGCCTGAGCGCTGCCTCAATGGCCCGCTCCTCGGGTTCCTCGCCCGCGGCCACGAGGGACGGTTCAGCCACGGCTGCCTACCCGGTTGCCGGCGCGCGCACCGTCCTGGCCCAGCCACCGGAGGGTAGTGCGCAGGATCTCCGGCACGTTGCCGCGGAAGGAGACCTCGGGCTCGTCAGCCAGGGCTTTGTCGATGCTTGCCGACGCGTCCTTTTCGGACCATCCCAGGCTTGTCATCGCCGCTACCACCTGCGGTTTCCAGGCGGCCTCGGCTGCCGTGGATCCCGCGGCGGTACCCGCGGTGCCGTGCGGCACCAGTTTTCCGGCCAGCTCCAGCACGATCCGGCCGGCCACCTTGGGACCGATGCCGGGCACCTTGGTGAAGGTCTTGCTGTCCCCCGTGTGTGCGGCCACCCGGATGGCCTCGGGTTCGTGCACGGCCAGGACAGCCAGCGCCAGCCGGGGGCCAACCCCGCTCACGCTGAGGAGGACATCGAAGACCTCACGCTCGTCGTCGGACGCGAAACCGAAGAGGGTGAGCGAATCCTCCCGCACAATCAGCGAGGTGAAGAGCCGGCCCTCTTCCCCGGTGCGCAGCCGGCTTAGGGTTTGCGGGGTGGCGTTGACGCTCATGCCCGCACCGTTGAGGTCAATGACAGCCGTGGAAAGACCCACGTGCGCTACCGTCCCGCGTAGGAAACTGATCAAGGCCGGGCTCCTGGTGTATTGCCGGGCTCCAGGGAGCAGGACCGGCTATCCGAACATATCTACGAATACCCTAGCAAGCCGCCAGGACAATCAGCGTGCGCGGCGCGCCTTTGCTTCCGCCTCGGCCCATGCCCGCTGGGCGGGAGTCAGGGATGAACTGCCGGGACCGGTTGTGGCAACGGCCGCGCCGCTGCCCGCCCGCCAGGCATGGGTGATGGCCAGTGCCAAGGCGTCGGCAGCATCCGCAGGCCGCGGCGGTGCGTCGAGGCGGAGGATTTTGGTGACGAGCTTGGTCACCGCATCCTTGTTGGAGGAACCACTGCCGGTAACGGCTGCCTTGACCTCCGACGGCGTATGCAGGGCCACCGGAATCCCCCGCCGGGCGGCGGCCGCGATGACCACCCCGGACGCCTGGGCCACGCCCATCACAGTGCTGACGTTCAGCTGGGAGAAGACGCGCTCGACGGCGAGCACCTGCGGTTCGTACCGGTCCAGCCACTCGTCGATCGAGGAGGCGATGACCAGGAGCCGCTGGTCGAGGGTTTCGTCGGGCGAGGTGCCCACGACACCCACCGCAACCATGGTGGCCCGCCGGTTCCGTTCCACGTCCACCACGCCGATCCCGCATCGGGTCAGGCCCGGGTCCACCCCGAGGACGCGGAGCGTCACGGGCGGGCGGGCGCGGCTGGCGGGAGCGGCGTCACTCTGATTCCAGGGCGGCCTGGACGTCGTCGCTGAGGTCGGCGTTGCTGTAGACGTTCTGGACGTCGTCGAGGTCTTCCAGTGCGTCAACGAGCTTCATGAACTTTTTGGCTGCTTCCAGGTCCAGCGGGACTTCCATGGACGGAACGAACTCGGCCTCATCGGTGTCGTACTCGATGCCGGCGTCCTTGAGGGCGTCGCGGACGGCCTGGAGGTCCTTGGGGTCCGAGTGGATCTCGAAGGTCTCGCCGTTGTCCTTGACTTCCTCGGCACCGGCATCAAGGACCGCCATGAGGACGTCGTCCTCGGTGAGGTCCTTCTTTGGCAGGGTGACCACGCCCTTGCGGCTGAAGAGGTAGCTGACCGAGCCCGGATCGGCAATGGTGCCGCCGTTGCGGGAGATGGCAAGGCGAACCTCGGAAGCGGCGCGGTTCTTGTTGTCCGTGAGGCACTCGATCAGCAGGGCGGAACCCTGCGGGCCGCGGCATTCGTACATGATCTCGGTGTAATCGACCACTTCACCGGTGAGCCCGGCGCCGCGCTTGATGGCGCGGTCGATGTTGTCGGCCGGAACAGAGGTCTTCTTGGCTTTGGTGACGGCGAGTTCCAGGCCGGGGTTGCCGGAGAGGTCGGGCCCGCCCATGCGGGCAGCAACCTCAATGTTCTTGATCAGCTTGGCAAAGGACTTGGCGCGCCGGCTATCGAGGATGGCCTTCTTGTGCTTGGTCGTTGCCCATTTGGAGTGGCCTGACATGCTTTACGCTTCTCCTCTGATCATGCGGATAAAAAGTTCGTGTACGCGTTTCTCCCCAGTCACTTCCGGGTGGAAGGAGGTGGCCAGCAGGTGGCCGGAACGCACTGCAACAATTCTAGCCGTCCCGGGCAGCGGGACCGCGTGGGACGCGTGCTCCGGGTCGGCCGGCTCAACCTGGGCAAGGATTTCGACGCCGGCGCCCACCCTCTCCACCCAGGGCCCCCGGATGAACACGGCGTGAACGGGCGGGACGCCGTCTTCCGTTGCGCTGAACTCAAGGCCCTTGAAATCCAGGTCCGTCTCGAAGGACTCGCGCTGCCGTCCGAAGGCGTTGCGGCGGACCGTGATGTCCAGGCCACCAAAGGTCTGCTGGGGAGCCCCGGCCAGGTCCGTCGCGGGATCGGCAATGTCAGAGGCCAGCAGGATCATGCCGGCACAGGAGCCGTAGACAGGCAGGCCTTCGCGGATGCGTTCGCGCAGCGGCCCGGCAAGGTCGAAGGCGCGCGCCAGCTTGTCAATGGCAGTGGACTCGCCGCCCGGAATCACCAGCCCGTCCAACCCGTCCAGTTCCATTGGACGGCGGACGCCCACAGCCTGGGCACCCGTCAGTTCGATCGCGCGGAGGTGCTCGCGGAAGTCGCCCTGGAGCGCCAGCACACCGATCCGAAGGCCGGCGCCCGGGCGCGCAGAATCAGCTGAAAGGGAATTTGCCATCCATCCAGCATAAGCGCCCGCGCCATGCCGCCTGGCGCACAGCAGGCCCGGGCGGAGGTTGCATGCCGTTGCTGGGATATATTCAAAACATGCTCTACTTCAGTGTTCCGCTCGGCAAGCTGGTCCGCAGGGTGTCCCGGCTCCGGGGCGGCGGGTCCGCCCTGCCCGGGCTGGTGGTTGAAAAAATCGACCCCGGCTTCATGCGGCGGACGCTCACCACGCTCCCCCACGGCGTCGCCGTTGTCAGCGGCACCAACGGCAAGACAACCACCACCAAAATGGTGGTGGAGCTGCTGGAAAGCCAGGGCCTGAAGGTCTTCACCAACCGCACCGGCAGCAACTTCACCCGCGGCGTGGCTGCAGCACTCCTGGGCGAGGTGGACTGGCGCGGCCGGCTCGACGCCGACGTCGCGGTCCTGGAACTTGATGAAGCCCACGCCGTGCACTTCGTGAACAGCGTGCCGCCCCGCTACTGCCTGCTGCTGAACGTCCTCCGGGACCAGCTGGACCGGTTTGGCGAGATCGACAAGACTGCCCAGCTGCTTCAGCACATCGCGGCCAAGACCACCGGAACCGTGGTGCTCAACCGCGAGGATCCCAGGGTTGCCCGGATCGCCGAAACGCTGACCGGCCAGGACGTCAGATACTTTGGCTTGGACGATTCCCTGCTCAGCACCTTCCCCAACGACGACGACATGCGGGCCGCTCCCGGAAGTCCCGCCCCGGCGGGCCTGCCGGAGAAGCCCGCTGCCGACGTCGTACTTCGCAAGGTGGGCGCAGACACGGCTGAATTCGAGTACGACGGCGTTACGGTCACCACAGGCATGAAGCTTCGGGGCGTCTACAACATCTTTAACGCGGCCGCGGCGCTGACGCTCGCGCGGAGCATCTGCGGCAGCGGCGCCGCCACGGCCAACCACGAAACCTTGCTGGAGGCGCTGTCCCACGTGGCACCGGCGTTCGGACGCGGGGAAAGCCTCACCGTGGACGGCCAGCCCTTGGACCTGGTCCTGGTCAAGAACCCGAGCGGCTTCCGGCTCGGCCTGAAGTCCTTCCCGGCAGGCGGCTACGCCACCATGATCGCCATCAATGACAACTATGCGGACGGCCGGGATATGTCCTGGTTGTGGGACGTTGAGTTCGATTCCCTGCGGGAAGGCGGGGTGGACCAGCTGACGGGATCCCGCGCCTACGACATGGCCCTCCGGCTGCAATACGACGATGTCCCCGTCGGCAGTGTGCAGACGGACATTGCGCCGGC